>NZ_BMYU01000003.1 GCF_014652435.1 Cognatundibacterium squillarum | reverse complement strand
GTGCCCACATTTATTGGCTGTTGATTGTTAAAGAACTGTATTCTTTTCTGCTATCGCTGCGAAGCGTTGTGTTCGTCAGCAGCAGAGAAGCGAGATTATGAAGAAGCGCACGGATTTTGTCAACACCCTCTGACGGCAAGTTATGTCGACTCTGCAGTATCTGCGGCACTAATGATCCTCTGAATAGAGCGCTCCATCATTTCCTCCGGCTCTGTCAGCCTGGCAGCTCCACGCTGAAATGCCGATTGAATCAACGCAAAATCTGCCAGACACGGATGAGGCTGCAGAGCTTCCACTACAAGCCAGGCGCAAGATAATTGATCTCTCCAGATGACACACATACGACGCCACTCACCAGCCTGGAATAACTCAAAGCTGCAGCCAGGCTGCAATCGATCAAGCCATATTTCAGCCTCTGCGGCCTTCTTCGTTTTCATAAAGGGCGATTGTGTCATTTGCTGAGACTGCTGATTTTCTTCTGATAAGTACCGGACCGGTAACTCAATTTCATCTGCAGCCACCTGAATAAATGGCTGCACGTCAGAAAAATGCAGCCTGAGATCTGTTTCGTTCCGCAGGTGCGCCTGAAACTCTCTGACGGCAGTGAACCGCAACTGCCAGTCATCAAAGGTTAATGCTGCACTGTCAAGCTGCTGCCCATTACGCTCATGGATATCATTCAGCCAGCTATATAACGCGTTCTGACGGAAGGTGTTTAACTCAAGCAGGCCGAATCCCTGCCGCAAGATGTGCATCAAATCCGGAAAATACGATCGGGAAGTCTCTCGCTGTGCATCATCTGATTTTGGCTGAATAGCCCAGATAATCCAGGGAACAAACTCACAAAAGCTTCGTAATAATTCTGTATCTTTACGTGAGGCAATCACAATCGCCCGCACCCATTCGCTCTCAAGAAAACTGCGGAACTGCTGCGAAAAGCCAGGTACAGCGTTTAGCACATCAGCGATTTCCTGACGAAGGCGCTGACTGTCAGAAAAACGCAGCTGCGCTTCTGAAAGCACTCTGACAGAACGCCGGCTAAGGCGATCAAGATTACGTAAATCCTTTTCAAGAGATGCATCCAGACGAGCGAATATTCGCTCAAACAACCCCGGAACCTCACAATCATGACGTGCCAGCGTCTTAAATATTTTACTTACCTCGTCCTGAAAATAGGTTTCCGGTCCTGACAGGCCACGAACACCGGTCAATACTGACGCGATCCGGTTCAGCATCAAACGTGCCGGATGCCGGGCAGCAAGAAACCAGCTGTTATCCATCAGCGCGAGCTGAGCAATCAGGAAGTCACAGGTATTCAGTTTCTCACGCAACAACTCCGGAATTCTGAGATCTCTCTGCCAGGCTTCACTCAGCGCAATCACAACATCCAGCGCCATTTTTTGTTCAGATCGCTCACACAATAACGTCAGGTCATCACGATATTCCCTGAGCTTGCGAATACGTGAACTTCCCTCTGCTGAATTTTTTTTATGCAACTTCCCGAGAAGTTTGACCAAGACAGAACGACTGACAAGCGCCGGCGTCATAGAAGTAAAAGCACCTTGCGATTGCAGTTCCCGTAAATATGGCATCAGCCGCTCCGGCAAAGCCTGAGCACCACCAGCAGACGCAGCGTCTGATCTTAAAAATGACTGTGCATTACCGTCGGAAAATTTAATGTCAGCCTTACCGAATGCTTTGCGCACTGCCTCTCCAAGTGTTGCATGGGGTGACAGCCACATCAACGGTGCCGGTAACTGTTTCTCTGTGTCCGAAATCTGATCCGAACCGATAGCAGCCAGCCAGTCATGTAAATGCAATTCGCGCACCCCTGTGAAAGCAGCTTCACTCTGATTTTTATAGTGCGCCACAGAAACTACACCACTGCCAGCTGATGCTTTTGCCTGTTTGGCGATACGCAGGCTGAGTTTTGCTTCGACACCTTGCGCTTGCAGGATATGGTTGGTATGCCTGTATATAGACGAGACATGTTGCGCCATCGACTCTGCCAGCGCAAATTTCAATATTTTGGAAACAAGCGGCTCAAACCGCATGGTTTCCACCGCCTCGGAAAGGCTATTGGCAAGAATATAGGGGCGAAATGGGTTTTCGCGTTCTTTAATTTCGCTCTGCCCGAATAATCCGGTAATCCTTAGATTCAGTTCGTTTAGCTCCTGACCACCACAGTCGCGCAAGCGCTGAATCATGTTCATAAAACTCAGTGTGCCTTCAAACTCAGACTCTCCGAGCAAAGACAACCCTGTCGACTGCAATGCAGACTTTGTCTGAAACTGCTGATATGCGGTGTCGAGGCTGCGATCAAGCAAGCCTCGTAAAAAGAACATGATTTTGGGAGACAGGAGCTCTTTACGCTCCTGCAAATAATAGCGTGCCTGATGTGCAGCAATTTGCTCTGGCTTATTATCAGACTGATTTGCCTTGGCAAAAAGCCATTCCGTCGCCGTAGGAAACAAGGCTGGCAAATGCTCTTCGACAGCCCGCTCAAACGTCTGACGGGCAAGCAATAAAACCTCACGCGGTGTCATAACTGGGTTCCAGTAAATTGCAGGAACAAGCTGACGCGCACACAAGGGCATCCTAAAAGGATGCTAGCCGGCGAGTTCAGGTAGTCGCTTTTTTTCTGCCGGCGGTTTTCTTGGGCGCATCGGCCTGCACTGCGGCATCTTTCTTGGCGGTTTTACCTGCCGCAGGAGCTTTGGCTTTTCTTTCCTCGAATTCAAATCCGATTTTTCCGTCTTTACCACGTACCAGAAAAGCCTTAAACGGACGACGGGTACGCTGAGAAATAAAGCCCGGCAATAAATCAGTTTTCGATTCGACCAATAATTTACGCATCTGTTCCGGACTAATTTCCTGCTGCAAAATAATTCTGCCGCTGCGGAAATCACAAGCTTTCGGTTTTGCTGCCGTTTTCTCGCAAATATATGCGAGCGGCAATTCATAAACATTACTGCCACATTTCGGGCAAGGGCCGAGTGACGATTGCTGACTGAAGTCGGGTTCCTCCCCATCCTCATCACTTTCCTGCGCCTGTCCGAAATCAAACTCGAGCTTCAGATTATTGTGCTCCGTATCAGGCACAATTTTCAGCATTGCGGCAAACGGACGTCCCATTTTTGAGCGGAAGCCCTGTAAAGGTCCGATTTCGCGCTTCTGTAATAACTCTTCCACCTCGGCAACCTCAAACTGACGGCTGCCCGGTGTTTTTGGCAATGAGAATTCACACTGTGTACAGGCAAAGCGACGATAATTTTCTTTCACTTTGCCACCACAATGAGGACATGGTGTCTCCAGCGTCGCATAGTCACCGGGAATTGTATCGTTGTCGTACTCTTTCGCACGTTTTACGATGATTTGTGTCATCTGTGCGATTTCACGCATGAAAGCTTCGCGACTGATACCACCTTTTTCCATTAATGAAAGCTTATGCTCCCACTCACCGGTCAGTTCCGGAGATGTCAGTTCATCAACACCAAGTCCGCGCAGTAAAGTCATCAGCTGAAACGCTTTTGCAGTCGGAATCAGTTCGCGACCTTCTCGCAGTAAATACTTCTCGGTGAGTAAGCCTTCAATGATCGCTGCACGTGTCGCAGGTGTCCCAAGCCCTTTACCGGCCATTGCTTCACGCAACTCTTCATCATCAACCAGCTTGCCAGCACCTTCCATTGCAGATAACAAAGTCGCTTCAGAATAGCGGGCAGGCGGTTTCGTTACCAACTCATGAACGGCGACCTGGTCAGCCAGTACTTTTTCATCTTTTGCAACTGGGGCCAGCGTACCGCGGCCTTCTCCGTCTTTTTCTTCCAGCGCATCACGTCCATAAACAGCCAGCCATCCCGGATTAACCAGCACTTTTCCTTCCGTACGGAACTGATGACCGGATACCTCTGTAATACGTGTTGTTACCAGAAATTCTGCTGCCGGGAAAAACACTGCCATAAATCGGCGCGTCACCAGATCGTATAACTTCTGTTCAGGCTCAGACAGGTTTTTCGGTACCTGACCCGTAGGAATAATCGCAAAGTGATCGCTGATTTTGCTGTTATCAAAGACACGCTTATTCGGGCGCACCCATTGCTGATTCAGAATCTGACGTGCATGCGGCTGGAATGCCGGAATTGCGGAGATACTGTCCAGAGTCTGCATTGTCGTTGCCAGGTAATCTTCCGGCAAATGACGCGAATCCGTACGCGGATACGTCAGGACTTTGTGCTTTTCATACAACGCCTGCGCCAGCCCCAAGGTGTTTTTAGCGGAGAAACCGAACTTAGCATTCGCTTCGCGCTGGAGGCTGGTCAGATCAAACAATGCTGGCGACATTTGTGTCGACGGCTTTGATTCCTCGGAGACAGTCCCCTGACGGCTACGGCAAGCGGCAACCACGGACTCGGCTGCCGCTTTACTCCACAGACGTTCAGCTTTCTTTTCAGGATCCGTTTCGTCTTTACGGAATTTCGGATCAAACCAGCGGCCCTCGTAGATACCCCCGGCACAAACGAACTCAGCGCGCACTTCCCAGAAATCACGTGAAACGAATTTTTTAATCTTTTCTTCACGTTCGACCACAATCGACAGTGTCGGCGTTTGTACACGCCCGACCGTTGTCAGATAAAAGCCACCGTCTTTGGAATTAAACGCCGTCATGGCGCGGGTACCGTTAATACCGATCAGCCAGTCCGCTTCGGAGCGGCAACGCGCCGCATCCGCCAGTGGCAGCATGTCGGCATCCGAACGCAGTTTGTGAAAGCCATCACGTATCGCTGCGGGCGTCATCGATTGCAGCCAGAGACGCTGCACTGGCTGCTTCGCTTTTGCGTATTGTGCAATCAGACGGAAAATCAGTTCACCTTCGCGGCCCGCGTCACATGCATTGATGAGTGCACTGACATCTTTTCGCTTAATCAGCTTAGCAAGCACTTTCAGGCGTGATTCTGTCTTTGCAATCGGATTCAGCGCAAAGTGAGGAGGAATCATCGGCAAATGAGTAAAACTCCATTTACCACGCTTGACGTCGTACTCTTCCGGCACAGTAATTTCCACCAGATGGCCGACAGCGGATGAAAGCACATATTCATCTGACTCAAAATAGTCATCATGCTTGGTGAAGCCACCCAGTGCTTTGGCAATGTCAGCGGCGACAGATGGTTTTTCAGCAATGATGAGCGTTTTGGTCATTTCAGAATTCTCGGGCTTTGAAGGTCCAGAAATGTTTAATTGTCAACAATTCTAGCAAACTAATTATAAGAGTAATCAAATTAGCGCGGAATGATATACGTTGCCGGGTAAAAACCGCAACGTGATATTGATTCAGTCAGGGATTCTTTGTTCTGACAAGTTTTAATGCAGGATACGGGGCTGATTGTCGTCCTCAGACAACAGTAGTTCATCCAGCATCAGCATATCGGGCTCCAGCCCCTGACTCCACAACACCATCAGTACGATGATTTTGAGCTTATCAAGGGGTAGCGGTGATTCATTTACGGCAAGTGCCCGTTCAATCACAATTTCGCGTTCTGCAAAACCCAGCAAACCCGCCAGCTCCAGGAACTGAATGAAGCCAATCGCCTGTTCACCGAGCGCATGCGCCTCCGGCTCAGCATAAACACGTTGGGAAGGATGCCGTGCGGATGGCGCCTGTACGACAGTAACGGGCTCAGATAAGCCACTCAGCCACGTCAGTGCATCAGAGATATCTTCCTGATCAAAACCGACAGCCGCCAGTTTTTTCATCAAAACAGGGGGTTCCGGACATGCATCAGGACGGTAATACGTCTGGTAAAGATAAACAAGAATATCAAACATGCCCCTACTGTACCGTCAGGTCCGTGCAGATACAAGCCTTTTTACCCCGGCAAACATTCAGGCCAGGCGACGTACATAACCACCCGGCAACATTTCAAGTTGCCCTGACAGCTCCATCATCAGGAGTTGTGCCTGCAAGTCCGCAATGCTCAATCTCGCCTGCTGCGCCAGTATGTCGAGCGGAACAGGGTCATATCCCAGTAGCCCGGCCCATGCTTCTTCAGAGGAATCATGATGGCGATTGTCTGTACCGGGCTGCGCATTGACGTCAGGCCGGGAAAGCTGCGGTAAATCTTCCAGAATATCTGCTGCAGATTCCACCAGCTTGGCACCCTGACGTATCAACTGATGGCAACCTTTTGATAATGGTGCATGAATTGAACCGGGAATCGCAAAAACATCACGCCCCTGCTCTGCCGCCATACGCGCTGTAATCAGTGAACCGGATTGCGCTGCAGCCTCCACCACCAGCACGCCTGTCGCCAGACCCGAAATCAACCGGTTGCGGCGCGGAAAATTGGCGGCAACCGGCGAAGTGCCGAGTGAGTACTCACTGATGATGCAACCCTCTGCAGCAATACGGTGCGCCAGTTCTCTGTGCCTTGCCGGATACACTTTATCAAGCCCGGTACCGACGACGGCGACTGTACTGCCAGAGCCGGTCAGCGCGCCTTGGTGCGCAGCAGCATCAATCCCGGCCGCAAGACCTGAGCTGACGGTGATGCCCGCCTGACTCAGCGCAGCTGAAAAATCATGTGCATGACGCATGCCCTGACTGGTTGCGTGCCGGCTGCCCACTACACCGATCATTGTCTGATTCAGAAACTGCAAATCGCCGATTGCATACAGTAATACTGGTGGATCGGGAATATTCAGCAATATGGGAGGGTAACGGCTATCTGCCAGTGTCAGTAAGTGACATTGTGGCTGCTGCAGCCAGTCAGCAGTTTTACTGATCAGGTTCTGCAATCCGGGGGAAACAGGTTGCAGCAAGGCTTGTGCAATACGCGGGCTGACGACTTGCTGCAATGATTGCAGCGAGGAAGAAAAAATGGCTTCCGGTAATCCGAAAGCCTTTAGCAGCCGGCGGGCAGTTTCATTCCCTACCCCCGGCGTTTCCATCAGGCGCAACCAGTTCGCGAACTCGTGCATGCCTGAGCAAATTGTTACTGCTGAATCGGCGAAATGACGTTATCGCCAACTTTTACGATGTCCGTCACTTCCATGACCAGTCCGTAAGAAATGGTATCAAACACACGGAAAATAAAGACATAGCCGTATTTTTCGTCTGGCAGCTTAATAAGGCGATTGTTATCCGTACGATCTTTCACAGTTTCGCCGTAACGCTGCAGCGACAAGACGGTTCCCAGATCCAGTCCGTGTTCACGACCACGGTTAATCGAAATGATCTGATTCTGACCGGCGACGGATACACCACCGTAAATACTGACCACGCGGGCTTTCACATCATCATAAGGAGGATGCGGAACATAGCTCATAATCGGCGTAGGCGGAACCGGCAGTAAGCGATCACCAACCGACATTTCTTCCTTGGTATTGACCACGGAGAAAGTATGGACATCATTATTTTCATCGCCCTCACGTTCCAGCTTCACCGTACCGACAAAACGCGCTTCGTAGCCGATGACATTGCCGGTTTCCGGATCTTTCAGCGGCACGCCCGGACGGAAAACCTGGAATGAGGTACTGCCTTCCAGCTCGCCACGTACATACGCTTTTTCATTCTGTCCGAGATTAACCCGGTTTTCTGTCGCAGATACGATGCGCGGCGTACGTTCCAGAGTATTCACGTCCACGACCATCGGTTGTGCGAGGAAAGGTTCAATCGCAGAAGCCGGTATCGAACGGATCGCTTCAGCGCCAAGGCCTTCCACACGGGAACGCGGAGACAGTTTGACCGTCGGGACACCGCCGCTGGCGGTGCCGTTACCGGCCACATTCGCCAGACGCAGACGACCGTTGGCACGATCGAAATACACGATCTGGCCCGGGTAAATCCAGTGCGGATTGCGAATATCTTCGCGGTTCATGCCCCAGACTTTTGGCCAGCACCACGGGTTTTGCAGGAATACCGCAGAGATACCCCACAGTGTGTCACCGCGCACTACCACATGCTTGTCCGGAGCATCCGCACGGAAAGCACACTGCGACTTTTCAGCGATGGCCTGAGCCTGCGCGATGGTGGCATCAGCGGGAGCGGCTGCAGCCGTCAGGCTGGCAGAAGAGAGGCCGGCAGCGATCAGTGCGGCGATTGTGCTAAACTTTTTCATGAATCAGATCCGTTGCAAATAGCAGCAAACAGCAGGGCAGCAGGCGTTTTTCAGCTTGCAAAACTTGCCAAATTGAAGCAAATTCTGCCCACAATTCCCTGAACTAGCAAGAAAAACAGCGCGAACGTCATTCGGGCTTGTTGTGAAATGTCTTATGTCAAAACTGAATATATTGCGCTATCCCGATGCGCGTCTGCACAAAATCGCGAAACCTGTCACTGTTTTTGATGAGCGCCTGAAAACGCTGATCGCCGATATGGCAGAAACTATGTATGACGCACCGGGCGTCGGTCTGGCCGCCACGCAGGTGGATGTCCATGAACGTCTGGTCGTCATCGACGTCTCCGAAGAAGGTAATCAGCTGATCGCCTTTATTAATCCGGAAATCATCTGGTCCAGCGAAGAAAAGCGCGTCTATGATGAAGGCTGTTTATCTGTACCAGGCATCTACGACGGCGTTGAACGTCCGTCCGAAGTGAAAGTCCGCGCACTGGATGCGAACGGTCAGCCGTTTGAAATGCACTGCAAAGATTTGCTGGCTGTATGTATACAGCATGAAATTGATCACCTGAACGGTAAAGTGTTTGTGGAATATCTGTCGCCACTGAAACGCAACCGTATCAAAACCAAGCTGCAGAAAGAAGAACGCGAACAGCAACGCAAGGCAGGTCGTTAATGAAGGTGATTTTTGCCGGTACGCCGGAATTTGCCGCAACGGCCCTGACTGCGATACTGAAAGCCGGCTTTGAAGTACCGCTGGTACTGACTCAGCCGGATCGTCCGGCCGGACGCGGTATGCAACTGCAGGCCTCCGCCGTCAAACAGGTGGCGCTGGAACACGGTATTCCGGTGGCACAGCCGGTGTCGCTGCGCCTGAACGGAAAATATCCTGAAGTGGCAGCCGAGGCGCACGCTTTATTACAGGCAACGGAACATGATGTGATGGTGGTCGCCGCCTACGGCCTGATTCTGCCTTTATCTGTTCTGAGCATTCCGCGCCTGGGTTGCCTGAATATTCACGGTTCGCTGTTACCGCGCTGGCGCGGTGCGGCACCGATACACCGTGCGATTGAAGCCGGTGATGCGGAAACCGGCATTACCATCATGCAAATGGATGAAGGTCTGGATACCGGCGACATGCTGATGATGGAAGCGCAGGCCATCAGCGATACCGATACCACCGGCAGTCTGCATGACAAGCTGGCGGCGCAGGGGGCGGATATGATCGTGCGCACACTGCAGGCTTTACAGCAAGGTCCGCTGGCGGCGACACCGCAGCCTGAGCAAGGCGTGTGCTACGCCGCCAAAATCACTAAAGAAGAATCGAAACTCGACTTCAGCCAGCCGGCAGCTGTGCTGGCGCGCAAAGTACGGGCTTTTTCACCATTTCCCGGTACACAGGTTCAGTATGACGGACAAATGCTGAAGGTTTCTGCCGCACGCGCCGTCGCGCTGGCGCATGGCAAACCGGCCGGCACGCTGTTATCGGCAGATGCCAGCGGTGTGCGGGTTGCCTGCGGTGAAGGGGCACTGGACTTACTGGAATTGCAGAAACCGGGCGGCAAACGCTTACCGGCAGGTGATTTCCTGAAGGGTTTTCAGTTCCGTTCTGAGCTGTTGTTCAGCTGAAAAACGGCGTAAAAACCGCAAAATTCGCACCGGTTGCAGCAAAAAAGCGACAAGCTTTGATCAATCCGGTGCGATTTCCACGGATCTCCTGTGAAAATACTCCGACTGCGCCACCGTCCGGCGCAAAATCTTACGCTTACTTTAATACTTGTTGTATTCTCTGACGCTGATTCTCTGAGCCGGACCGGGGGTCCGGAAGCGCAGATTCAACACCATGTCATCTGAAATTAGGGTTAACGAATGAAGAGCATCGTTCCAGTGGCTATCGCCGCAGCACTGATGGCCGGTTGTTCAGGCTTAGGCAGCAAAATATCCTTGTCCGGCGGGTCAGCACAGCCTGTTCCGCCAGCCGTTGTTCCTGTTGCTGCACCGGCACCGGGCACTACCAGCTGGATACAGATTGCGAACACGATCGCAACACAGATTAAGGCCGCGACCGATACCATTGGTGCACCGGTTTATGTTGCACCGGTGAGCAAACCCAGCCATTTCAGTAAGGCATTGCATACTCAGATCGTGACCGCACTGGTCAGTCAGGGTGTGCTGGTGCGCAGTATGAATGACCGCACAACACAGGTTGTTGAAATCAGTGCTGACCTGGTCCGATTTGGTGACGATAAGCCGGCCACCCGCAGCTTCTTCCGCTCTGCGCCGGAAGCCGCACCGGTGTCTGAACTGATCATCACCACGTCGCTGATCAAGAATTCTCAGTACGTCACCCGCCGCACCGATACCTTCAAAGTCAGTGACGGCGACAGTTCCCTGTACAGTGCAGGAACCGATTACAACTTTAAAGTTACCGGGAGTCCATCATGAAAAGATTAGCATTGGCAATTGGCTGCGGCCTGTTACTGAGTGCCTGCGCCACCAGCCTGAATCTGGGTGGCAGCAACACCGTCAGTTCTTCGACTGCGATGTCGTGGAAAGATGCGGAAAGCAACGAATTCATCCCGACCAATCAGAAAGCAGCGAATGCGCTGATTACCGGCGCGGGCAGCGCACTGGATAAAAACCGTCCGATCATCGTGGCGACACTGGCGAATATCAATGCGCTGGAAGAATCTTCGCCATTCGGCCGTATCGTGGCTGAACAGGTATCGGGTCAGTTCACCCGCTCCGGTTATGCGATGGTGGAAATGAAATTCCGTGACCGCGTCTTCATCAAACAAAACGTCGGCGAATTGCTGCTGACCCGTGAAATCAAAGACGTGGCACAAACCCACAATGCACAGGCTGTGATCGTCGGCACTTACGCGGAAAGCGAAAAAATGGTGTTTGTGAACCTGAAGCTGATCCGCCCGGGTGACAACATCGTGCTGAGCACCTACGACTACGCTGTTCCGATGGACCGCACTGTGAAATCACTGCTGGGTCGTCGTTAATCCTCTGAAACACCATCGTTGCCTGCAACGGTGGCGTGTAAGGCAAAAAAGCCATTCGTCCCCCCCGGAGAATGGCTTTTTTGCTGGGCGCTCACTTTATATATATCTGACTCAGCCCGACGATTTCTCAGGCGCAGCGCAGCTCACCCGGCCAGCCTGACTGTGCAGATATCCGCATCAGTCATTTACGGAGGCCCGAACTTTCTGCCGACGACCGCCGGATCGCTGTGCAGAACTCCGCAAAACAGGCATTTTCGGACAATTTCAGACGCTGCGCGGCTGCAGCAGACGGTTCAGCAAGCGCGGGCCGAACACGTTGATCAGCAAACCCAGCAATACCAGCGTTGCCGCCAGCAATTTCTGTGCTCCCAGCGCTTCCGAAAACAGCCATGCCGACAAGCTCATGCCGAACACCGGCACCATCAGTGATAAGGGGGCAACCTGACTGACGGAATAGCGCCGCATCAGCGCATTCCACACCGTATAGCCAAACAACGTCGCGACATATACCTGATACATCAGCGCCAGCCAGACCGGCGTACGCAATTGCTGAATCTGACTCACGATATACACAGCATCATGCTGACAGTAACTGATGCCGAACAGCGGCAAGGGCGCGAACAGACAGGACCAGACCAGAAAACCCAGCATCTGCGGCGTACGGGCTTCTTTCACCACAAAATTCGACAGCGCCCAGCAAAATGCCCCCGCCAGCGCCAGCAACACTCCCTTCACCGTGACGCTGCCATCTGTCACCAGAAAAATCAGCAGCAAACCGGCTGCCGCCAGCACACCACCAAGCTTCTGATGCCAGCCCAGTGTTTCGCGGTACAGGTAAGCACTCAGGCCAACTGAAAAAAATGCCGAGGCCTGCACCACCAGCGAGGTCAGTCCGGCTGACAATCCGGCCGCAATCCCCAGATTACACAGGCCCCAGACCATGGCACCGAACAACACGCCGTAAGTCATCAGATATGACCAGCGGACTTGCGGACGCGGTATGAAAAACACTGCCGGCAGCGCGCACAGGGTAAAGCGCAATGCCGCCATCAGCAAAGGATCGGTGCCGGCAAGGCTCCACTTAATCACAGAAAAATTACTGCCCCAGATCATGGTGACCAGCAGGGCAAGTGCAAGATGAGAAATTCGCATGATGTCACTCCGTTCAGATAGATGCCCTGTATTGTGATCCCCGCACATATACGCAACAATATAGTGAAATTTCAAATCATCTTTGAAGCAGGAGCAACAATGTATCTGCTGAATGAAATGGCGGTATTCGCCAAAGTGGTACAAACCCGTGGTTTCAGCGCCGCCGCCAGAGAACTGGGGCTGACCACCTCGGCGGTCAGTCGGCATGTGCAAAGGCTGGAACAACATCTGGGCGGTCGCTTACTGGTACGCACCACGCGCCAGCTGGCACCGACCGAACTCGGGCAACAGGTCGCGCAACTGTGTCAGCGCATCGTCGAGGAAGCGCGCGATATTGAAGGACTCAGCAACCAGTATCGCCAGACCCCGCAAGGGCGGCTGACGATTTCCGCACCGGTATCACTCGGTCAGCGCTGGGTTGCACCGCTGCTGGCCGGTTTTTCACGTGCATATCCGGAAGTCACTGTGGTGCTGAATCTGCTGGACCGCTTCGTGGATATGATTGAGGAAGATTACGATCTGGTCCTGCGCATCAGCCGCGACTTACCTCCCGGACTGGCGGTGCGACCGCTGCAGCCGGTGCGCTACATCCTGATTGCTGCACCGGATTATCTGGCGCAGGCAGGCGTACCGCAGCATCCTTCCGGGTTAGCGGCGCATCAGTTCATTCTGTTCGGTTACGGCGAATTCGGTGGTGACTGGCTGCTGCGCTCTGCCAGCGGGGAGAAAGTCAAAGTGCAGGTGGAGCCGCGCATGACGGTGAATAACAGTCTGGCGATGCTGACGATTGCAGAACAGGGCTGCGGGATTAGTCTGCTGCCGGATTACATCGCCGCCGACTCACTGGCGTCCGGCAAAGTGCAGCAATTACTGAACGACTGGGAATTTGAGCACAGTTACGCGCCGCGCAATATTGTCGCTGCCTGGCATCCTACCCGCCACCTGCCACTGAAGGCGCGGGTCTTCATCGATTATCTGAGCGCCCATCCCTACCATCAGACGCATCAGAATAATCAGACCGAAGTCTGAACGGAAAATAAACGGGCGGCATCGCTGATCGCCAGCACCGCCGGATGCGTCAGTTTGCGTTGTATCGAAATCGCATAAAACTGTTCGCGGATCGTGTCCGTACGTCCGATTTCTTCGACCTCATACTGGCGGCGCAAGCGTTCGCTGATCACGCTCGGTGCGGCGAACACACCGGCACCGGCCTGCCCGAAGGCGCTCATCAGTGCGCTGTCATCAAATTCACCGACGATTTTCGGCCGCAGCTTTTGTTTGTCCAGCCATTGCAGCAAACGGCTGCGTAAGGCGGCATCTTCACCGGGCAACAGCATGGGCGCACCCTCCAGCAATTGCGGAAAACCGGGCTGCAACTGATCACGCAAACTATCGGTCGCAAAAAAACTGATGCCTGACTCGCCGAGTAAATGGCTGTAGCCGCGCACATTCGCCGTCACCGGCATCGGACTGTCTGACAGCACGATATCCAGTTTATGCATCGACAATTCCGCCAGCAGCAATTCCAGTTTGCCTTCACGGCAATTGATGCGCAGGGTTTGCGGCATGGTCAGTGCCGGTTCCAGCAAATGGTAAGCCACCGCTTTCGGCAAGGCATCCAGCACCCCCACACGGAATTGCAGAGTGCGTTCGCCGGGGCGGTGATGCAGCACTTCTTCCAGTTCGCGCCCCAGTGCAAAAATATCATCGGCATAACTGAGCACCAGCCGTCCGGCTTCGGTCAGCTCCAGATTTCTGCCCTGTTTGCGGAACAGCGCTTCCCCCTGCATTTCTTCAAACAACGTCAGCTGACCGCTGATGGTTTGCGGTGTCAGATGCAATTGTTCGCTGGCACGCGCAATGCTGCCAGCCTTCGCCACCACCCAGAAATAGTACAAATGCTTGTAGTTCAGTGCTGCCATACGGGTTGCCTTAAATCATCGGTTTTTTCGATATTTCCATCAAGTATATTCGACTTTTCTTTCAAAAGGCTTGCAACTACACTGCAGGCATCCTGTAAAGGGATGCAAAGCAGTATTTGCAGACTGAAACAGTTTTTTAAGGAGATCGCTATGAACTACCTCGACCGTAACCAGACTCAGAACGCTGAATCGTTCGGGTTCGGACACAGCTTCGGTATCGCACGCCACAAGGTGCTGCGTAATACCTACATGCTGCTGTCGATGACTTTATTATTTTCTGCACTGACCGCAGGCCTGAGCGTGATGTTCGCTGTGCCGGGTCCGGGCATCCTGATCACCATGGTGGTGTATTTCGGTTTGCTGTTTGCCACCACCAAGCTGCGTAATTCCGGCTGGGGCATCGTCAGCGTGTTTGCGCTGACCGGCTTCATGGGTTACACGCTGGGCCCGATACTGACCCGTTACCTGAGCATGCCGGGCGGTTCTTCCATCGTAATGATGGCGATGGGCATGACCGGTCTGATCTTTATGTCGCTGTCGGCATTTGTGCTGATCACAAAAAAAGATTTCAGCTTCATGGGCGGCTTCCTGATGGCGGGCATGATCGTTGCGCTGCTGGCCAGCCTCGGTGCGATGTTCTTTGAAATTCCGGCACTGGCACTGGCTGTTTCTGCAGTGATGGTATTGCTGATGGCAGGCATGATCCTGTTTGAAACCAGCAACATCATCAATGGCGGCGAAACCAACTACATCATGGCGACCGTCAGCCTGTACGTGACCATCTTCAACCTGTTCACCAGCCTGCTGCATCTGCTGGGTGTGATGGATAAGGAGTAAAGACATGATCCATACCGTCGCTCAACCCTGGATGTGGGCAGTTTTTATCGGATTTGTGCTCGCAATGCTGGCCGTGGACGTGCTCGCTCTGGGTGGTTCGCGCGCCCACAAAGTCAGCGTCAGGGAAGCGGCGGCATGGTCGATTGTCTGGGTATTGCTGGCACTCGGCTTCGATTACGGTCTGTGGATTTACCTGACCGAAACCATCGGCCGCGAAGCAGCCACTGCCAAAGCCATGGAATTCCTGACCGGCTATGTGATTGAGAAATCGCTGTCTGTCGACAATGTATTCGTGTTCCTGATGATCTTCAGCCACTTCGGCGTGCAGCCGCAGTATCAGCGCAAAGTGCTGCTGTACGGCGTACTGGGTGCCATTGTCATGCGCATCATCATGGTGCTGGCGGGCAGCTGGGTGGTCTCGCAATTCTCATGGGTGCTGTACCTGTTCGGCATCTTCCTGCTGATCACCGGTCTGCGCATGCTGGTAGCAAATGAACAGGAACCGGATATCGAAGCCAATCCAGTTCTGAAACTGGCGAAAAAAGTTTTACCGTTCACCAAAGAGTTTCATGGCGAGAAGTTCAGCATCATCCAAAACGGCAAACGGGTATTCACCCCGCTGCTGCTGGTGCTGATTCTGATTGAAATCTCGGATGTGATTTTTGCTGTGGACTCGATTCCGGCGATCTTCGCAGTGACCACCGATCCTTTCATCGTGTTCACCTCGAATATCTTCGCGATCATGGGTTTGCGCGCACTGTATTTCCTGCTGGCTGACATGGCAGACCGTTTCCATCTGCTGAAGTTTGGTCTGGCATTTGTGCTGATGTTTGTCGGTATCAAGATGCTCATCGTGGAATGGATGCATGTACCGACCAATGTCTCGCTGATGGTCATCGGTTTAGTGCTGGGCAGTTCGATTGTTGCCAGCCTGCTTACCAAACCGAAGAAGCACTGAAATATTTCACTCGTGTACCGGAGTTCTCTGGTATTCCCTTTGGGCGTCAGTCTGGTTACAGCTGACGCCTTTTTTTATTTCTGCTCTGCAAAAATGTCATATCGATCTGACGAAAATGTATAAATATTGTCAGACCACGACAAGCTGAGGCCAGTTTTCATCCAGCGTTTGCCGTATAATTAAGCACATCAGCGCCGATTTGAGATTCAGATTGCGGGCGCGTAATAAATGCTGCTAAAAGGACCACGCCCGATCCGCTTGCATGCATAAGCCGATCGGGTTTTTTGTTATCCGGACAGACAATATGCCCGCTGTCCCTGCCGAAGTGAGCCAACACCATGAATGCATCCCTCCCCGTTTCTGATACCGAACAACGCCTGCGCAGCCTGCTGCAACAACGTATTCTGATACTGGACGGCGCGATGGGTACCATGATCCAGCGCTACAAACTGACCGAAGAAGATTACCGTGGCGAACGCTTTGCTGACTTCCGTGGCCCGGACACGCAACGCGAATTATTTCTGAAAGGGAATAATGAATTGCTGTCGCTGGTACGTCCGGATGTGATTTCGGAAATCCATGAACAGTATCTGGCCGCCGGTGCCGACCTGATCGAAACCAATACCTTCGGTGCGACGTCGGTCGCGCAGGAGGATTACCATATGGCGCATCTGGCCTATGAAATGAATCTGGCGTCGGCGCGTATCGCACGTGCCGCCTGTGACAAATACAGCACAGCGGATAAACCACGCTTCGTGGCCGGCGCTCTGGGCCCGACCCCGAAAACTGCGTCGATTTCGCCGGATGTGAATGATCCCGGTGCACGTAACGTGAGCTTCGATCAGTTAGTCGCGGGCTACCATGAACAGGTACGCGGTCTGGTGGATGGCGGTTCTGATGTGCTGCTGGTCGAAACCATTTTCGATACGCTGAACGCCAAAGCCGCACTGTTCGCGATTGACCAGTATTTCGAAGAAACCGGTCAGCGCCTGCCGATTATGATTTCCGGTACCGTGACCGATGCGTCCGGCCGTATTCTGTCCGGTCAGACGGTTACCGCGTTCTGGCATTCCGTACGCCATGCCAAACCGCTGACCATCGGTCTGAACTGCGCGCTGGGCGCGGCGCTGATGCGTCCGTACGCAGAAGAATTATCCAAAATCGCCGACACCTTCGTCTGTATTTACCCGAACGCCGGTTTGCCTAACCCGATGAGCGATACCGGTTTCGATGAGTTGCCAGCCGATACCTCTGCATTGCTGAAAGAATTTGCCGAAGCCGGTTTCATTAACGTGGCCGGTGGCTGCTGCGGCACCACGCCGGACCATATCCGCGCAATCGCCGATATCCTCAGCTCCCAGCGTCCGCGTCAGATTCCGGAAATCGCACCGGCGATGCGCCTGTCCGGTCTGGAACCCTTCATCGTTGATCAGGAATCACTGTTTGTGAACGTCGGTGAGCGTACCAACGTCACCGGTTCCAAAGCCTTTGCGCGTCTTATTCTGAACGAGCAATACGATGAAGCGCTGAGCGTCGCGCGTCAGCAGGTAGAAAACGGTGCGCAGATCATCGATATCAATATGGATGAAGCGATGCTGGATTCGCAGGCAGCGATGACGCGCTTCCTGAATCTGATTGCATCGGAACCGGATATCGCACGCGTCCCTGTCATGATCGATTCCTCCAAATGGAGCGTGATTGAAGCCGGTCTGAAATGCGTGCAGGGTAAAGCGATTGTGAACTCGATTTCGCTGAAAGAAGGCGAAGCGGAATTCCTGCGTCAGGCCACGCTGTGCAAACGTTACGGCGCAGCGGTGATTGTGATGGCTTTTGACGAAACCGGTCAGGCGGATACCTATGCGCGCAAAATCGAAATCTGCGAACGCGCTTACCGCACGCTGGTGGATAAAGTCGGTTTTGATCCACAGGACATTATTTTCGATCCGAATATTTTCGCAGTCGCGACCGGTATTGAAGAACACAATAATTACGCCGTCGATTTCATCGAAGCCACCCGCTGGATACACAACAACCTGCCGGGCGCAAAAATCAGCGGCGGTGTGTCGAACGTCAGCTTCTCTTTCCGTGGCAATGATCCGGCACGCGAAGCCATTCACACGGTTTTCCTGTATCACGCGATTCAGGCCGGTATGACCATGGGCATTGTGAACGCCGGCATGATCGGTGTTTACAGTGAACTGAGCCCGGAACTGCGTGAGCGTGTGGAAGACGTGGTTCTGAACCGCCGCGACGATGCCACCGAGCGCATGATTGAATTTGCCGCCAGCCTGAAAGCCGGTGACAAGAAACAGGAAGTTTCGCTGGAATGGCGTAACGACCCGGTGCAAAAGCGTTTAGCGCATGCGCTGGTTCACGGCATCACGCAATGGATTGTGGAAGATACCGAAGAAGCACGTCAGCAGTTTGAACGTCCGATTCAGGTCATCGAAGGCCCACTGATGGACGGTATGAATATCGTCGGAGATCTGTTCGGTCAGGGCAAAATGTTCTTACCGCAAGTGGTGAAATCTGCGCGTGTGATGAAGCAGGCAGTTGCGCATCTGGTGCCGTTTATTGAAGAAGAGAAAAAGCGCAGCGGCGACACCAAGTCCAAAGGCAAGATCGTGATCGCCACCGTCAAAGGCGATGTGCATGACATCGGTAAAAACATCGTCTCTGTCGTGCTGCAGTGTAATAACTTTGAAGTGGTGAACATGGGTGTAATGGTGCCGTGTTCCGAAATTCTGGCCAAAGCCAAAGCGGAAAATGCTGACATCATCGGCTTGTCCGGTCTGATCACACCATCGCTGGAAGAAATGGCGTATGTCGCCAAAGAAATGCAGCGTGACCCGCATTTCCGCATGATGAAAATCCCGCTGCTGATCGGCGGCGCCACCACCAGCCGCGCCCACACTGCCGTCAAAATCGCACCGAATTACGAAGGGCCGGTAGTGTACGTGCCGGATGCATCGCGCTCGGTCTCGGTTGCGCAGTCTTTGCTGACACCGGAATCACGCGAGCAGTACATTCAGGAAATGCAGAACGATTACGAACGCATCCGCGTACAGCATGCCGGTAAAAAAGCCGCTGCGATGCTGACGCTGGAGCAGGCGCGCGCGAACCGCATGCAAGTCAGCTTCAGCGGTGATGCCGCGCCGGTGCGTCCGAAATTCATCGGCCGCCGCGTATTCAAAAATGTGGATCTGGGCTTGCTGGCGAATTACATCGACTGGGGCCCGTTCTTCCAGACCTGGGATCTGGCCGGTCCTTTCCCGGCGATTCTGACCGATGAAGTCGTCGGTGAAGCGGCAACGAAAGTGTTTGCCGAAGGTCAGGCCATGCTGAAGAAAATCATAGAAGGCCGCTGGCTGACGGCGAACGGCGTGGTTGCGCTGTTACCGGCAAACAGCGTGCGTCACGACGATATCGAAATTTACACCGATGAAAGCCGCAGCGAAGTCGCGTTCACGTATTACGGTGTGCGCCAGCAAACTGAAAAACCGGTGATCGACGGCGTGCAGCGTCCGAATCAGTGTCTGGCCGATTTCATCGCACCGAAAGACAGTGGCGTACAGGATTACATCGGTATGTTTGCGGTCACCGCCGGTCTGGGGATCGAAAAACACGAACAGCGTTTTGAAGCGGCGCACGATGACTACAGCAGCATCATGCTGAAGTCGCTGGCGGACCGTCTGGCAGAAGCGTTTGCGGAATATCTGCACGAACGTGTGCGTAAAGATTTGTGGGGCTACGCCGCCGATGAACAACTGAGCAATGAAGCGCTGATCGCTGAAAGCTACAGCGGTATTCGTCCGGCACCGGGTTATCCGGCTTGCCCGGAACATACCGTGAAAGCCGATATGTTCCGCGTCATGCAGTGTGAAGAAATCGAGATGCAGGTCACCGAATCGTTCGCCATGATTCCGGGCGCCGCCGTATCCGGCTTCTACTTCGCCCATCCGCAATCGAAATACTTCAGCGTCGGCAAAATCGGCAATGATCAGGTCAGCGACATGGCCGACCGTCGCGGCGTCAGCAAAGAACAAGTCGAACGCTGGCTCGCACCGAACCTGTAATTCCCTTCCCTCATGCGGCAGAAATCGTCATCGCACGATTTCTGCCCTGCCCGCTCAGCCAGCAAATTCGCGGACGTCCGTGAAAAACGGCTTTTTTCTGTGCGGAACTCCGCATTTTGCATGCGTTTCGCATCTTTCCGGCATGTCAGACGACGCATCACTGCTTTTCGTCGTTCACCGGCATTCGTCATCCGCAATCTCAGCTGCCGCGCAGAAATAAAAAAGCCAGCACCGGAGTGCTGGCAAAACACGGCTGAAGACAACTTGCAAATCAGAATGAAGAATTACTTAACGCTGACTGTATCCGGTGTATTCAGTGGCAAAGGCTCACGCTGTTGCAAATGGCGGATGAAATAATCCCAGCGGCGGCGGTTGTAATACGCGCTGTCATCGAGGAAGTGATCGCCGTTCGGCACAATCAGCATATCGAAATCTTTTCCGGCTTTGATCAGGGCATTCACCAGTTGCAGTGAGGCCATCGGGTTCACGTTGTTATCCAGCTCACCATGCGCAATCATCAGGCGGCCTTTCAGATTTTTTGCGGCGCTCAGGTTGGAATCACGGTCATAGTGTGCACCCAGCGTCGGGCCGCCCATCCACTGTTCATTCCAGACGGCTTTATCGGAACGGTGATCATGGTTACCGGATGCCGCCCAGCCGACTTTGTAAAAATCCGGACGGGTGAACATCGCACGTGCCGTATCGTAGCCACCGGCAGAAAATCCGAAGATACCGACGCGGTTTACATCCAGTAAAGGCTTCTGTGCAGCCAGTGCACGGATCGCGACTTCATGATCTTCGTAGCCATTGGCGCCAAGATTATTAAATGCGTAATTCAGAAATTCACGGCTGCGGCGCGTGGTACCGCGACCATCGACATACACAATAGCAAAATCCAGTGCAGTCAGCGGTAGTGCACTGCTGCGCAAAGCACGCACGAACGACTTCGGTGCATAGGTGGTGTGCGGTCCGGTATAAATATTATCAATCACCGGATAACGGTTTCCCTGTCTGGCGCGAACCGGGTAGTACAGCACGCCGTACAGAGGTGTTTTGCCGTCAGCCGCCGTGGCGCTGAATGGTTCCGGCAAGCGGAAACCAGTGGCCAGCAGGCGGCTGATATCGGACTGCTCCAGCTCCATCAGAATTTTGCCGCTGTCGCCGTCACGCAGCACGGTGCGGGTGGGCTGATTGACGGCTGACATGTTATCGACCAGATAGCGTGTATCCGGCGACACGCTGACATCGTGGTCCAGTGCTTCCGGTGTCAGCAAGCGCAGTTTTGAACCGTCTTTACCGACGCGGTACACATGACGCAGATAAGGATCGCGCGCCGGTTCACGGCCCATGCCGGTCAGTATCACCTGTTTGTTTGCATCATCAAACTGCAGGATGTCACCGGCGCGCCAGTTACCACTGGTCAGCGCCGCCAGTTGTTTGCCACTCTGCGCATCGTACAGATAATAGTGCTTCCAGCCGCCGGCATCGCTGGTCCAGTAAATTTCATTCTGCTGTTCGCGCAGCCAGTAACGATGGCCGTAATAGTCGGCATATGGTTCAGCTTTTTCCTGCACCAGCAAGGTCGCGGCGCCGGTGTCTGCATCGATTTTGAACAGGTCGATGCTGGCGTATCCGCGTGCCGGACGGAAATGCAGCAGGTGGCGGCTGTCAGCGCTCCAGCGGTAATCCGGATCGCCGTAATACAGCATGGCTTGTGGCGCTAACTGCGGGGTTATTTGCTGACCATCCGCGATACGGATGATCGTCAGCGCCGCCGTCGCGGTGCGGGTGTCACCGCTGAGTGCATACGGATAAGTAAATGTCTTCGGACGCAGACTGCCATCCGGCGGGCTGGATTGCATCAGCGTCAGCGTTGCCGCATCGCGCAAATCCATGCGGAAGGTGGCGATGCGGGTGGAATCCGGTGACCAGCTCAGATCCGTCACGTCAGACGCCTGTTTGTGTTTGCCGTCGATAATCAGTTTCGGGTCCATCAGCGGTTGCGCATACGGCATTTCCGGCGTGCCGTCGGTGGTCAGCTGACGTTCATTACCGCTGCTGACTTCTTTCAGCCACAAATTCCCGGCCTTCACCACCACATCCCATTTGCCATCCGGTGAACGGGTCGCCAGTGCGGCGGCTGGCGTATCGGAAATTTCTTTCAGCTTGCCTTCTTTGCGCTGCCATTCCCAGCGCTTGCCCTGATAACGAAATTCCAGGGTTTGCAAGTCATCCGCCACTTTCAGCGCAGCAAGCCGCCAGTGCAGATTCTCCTGCGGCTTACCGCTGGCCGCAGCCAGCGCCTGCGTCAGCGCTGCATGATCAAACAAGACTTCGCGCTTTTTATCGGCCGCAAACACCAGTTCGTAACGCGGCTGCTCCGCATCATCACGGTAATACCAGAACACCCCGCTTTTGCCCTGCACCCACTGCGGCTGTATATGCAGGCGGTAAGCCAGTTTCGCTATATTTTCCGGCAGATAGCGCTCTGCCAGCGCATATTGCTGTGCGGTTGGCGATGCAGTCTGTGTGGCAGCGCTGAGTTGCGGGCTGAACCACAACGCCGTACTGAGCAACACGACACTTGTTCTGGTTGTCTGTTTCAATCTGATATCTCCTGAAAAATATTCTTTAAATATATCTAGTGGATATTAGCAGAAGAAAAAAGTTCCCGTCGCTTAAAAGAAGTTAACTTCCAAATAATATTGTTATGCAAACAGCATTATTTGCTAAGATAATAACTCTTTGAATGTATCTTTCTTTTCGGAGAATCGACAATGATCTTCAGCACCAATTCTTTACGCGCGGTTTCTGTATCCGGACTGGCCGGCGTTCTGTTGCTCACTGCCTGTGGTGGCAGTTACGATCCGTTTGACGGAATCGCTAAAGGGTTTGCCGAAGGGATTAGCTGCGGTCTGACGAATTGCAAGGAATCCGCAGAATTAAGCCCCGGTGAAATTGCAATTGATGTGAATGTCACGCAAAAAATGAACGGAATCAGCGTCACTGCAACACTTCATAAGAGTCTGAATGTGTTCACAGCAGTACGCCTCAGTCAAACAGATGGCATCACAGTGAGTCTGAATGGCAGAAATATTCCCCTGAGCGATATCAGTCAGGGGGAACGACTGAAGTTCAGCGGTTTGCTGACGGATGCCAGTACGCAAGCACTGGCTAATATTCAATTTCAGCGTGGCAACGAATATTTTCCTGCCAGCGTTACGTTACCTGCGCCCTTCAGCATACTGTCGCCTTCCGGCCCGGTGAATTTGAACCGCAGCGCAGGAAAGCTGCGCGTACAACTCAGCCGCGATGTCAGCAATGGTGTTTATATCAGCCTTTCTCTTCAATGCCGGCGTACGGACGGAAGCAGTTTTACCGACGTCACAGATTTCAACCCAAGACTGGATAACGATGCTTACCGGATTGATACCGCCGAGCTGGATCTGCTACTCAACGAACGCAGCCGCACAAAAAACAATCAGAAGCCGGAGACTGCAGCGGTCGCAAACTGTGACATCGATATGGACTGGACAAACTATGTGCGCGGCAATGTCAGCAACGCACTGAACAAATACAGCTCTGTCCGCGGTCAGTACGCAGTCACCCAGCGCGTCTATTACGATGCCCGTGCCTGACGTTGACTAGTCATTTCTGATGCGCATCGGCGGCGAAAATACTGTCATCCTGCACATATTTTTTTGCTATCATGCCAACTTCATGCCATTGCCACCCTAAAATTAAGGAGCTGAAGATGAAACCCGGATTCCGAAATTCACGTACGCTGCAACTGATCAGTGCGATGGGTGTTTTCATCCTCAGCGGATGCGGCGGCGGTGGCAATCCCGGCGAAGACATTGGCAATGCGATTGGGCAGGGTTTAGTCTGCGGTGTACTTAATTGTAAAGAATCATCTGATCTGGCACTTACTGACATTTCGACCCGCTTTTCCGTCAGTCAGAATAATGGTGTGGTGCAAGTTGACGCCGGGCTGGGACAAAGCGCCAATGTATTCACCACAGTACGTCCCAGCGGCAATGACAGAATCACCGCCAGCGGTAACGGGCAGAGTATCGTGTTATCGGACAACAGTGGCGGTATGCGCACAAAATACAGCGGCCAGTTCAATGACAACAGCGCACAACCTGTGGTGACTGTCAGCCTGCAGCGCGGTGCAGACAATTATCCGGCTACTGTAACCATCCCTTCTGCATTCAGCATTACAACTCCTGCCGCCGTATCAAATCTGCCGCGCAGTGCGGTCAAAATGCGCGTACAGTTCAGCCGCGCCATGCCGGGTTACGTGTATGCATCGATGTCTGTAAACTGCAACCGTACCGACGGCAGCAGTTTCACAGACAGCACGGATATTAATCACAAACTGGATCCGGATGCTTACCGCATTGATACGCTGGATCTGGATGCCGTACTGAACGCACGCAGTCAGGCAAAAAATAATAACAATCCGAATACTGCACTGGTATCCACCTGCACAATTGACTTCACATGGACAAATTACGTCACCGGCACAGTCAGTAGTTCGCTGAATAAATACAGTGAAATCCGTGGACTCCGCAGCGTCACCCACCGCGTGAATTACGATTCCCGCGCCTGACATCAAACTGTCATGTTCGGCAGCAACAAAACTGTTATTCTGCCGGATTCAGAATAACCGTCTTGTATGCTGAATCCTCCTGAATCGTATGGCGCAGATGCGTCCGGCCTCATCTGCGCGTATCAGTTTTGCCCGGACTCTCCTGCGCGGCAGGTTTCCGGCACGCAAGCACTGCATTGTCTTCAGCATGACGAATCGAACGGGTTTGTCTGGCTGCATCTGAACCTCAGTCATGTTGCGACCGAAAAATGGCTGCGTGAGCACCTGCAGTTGCCGGTCGAGTTTTATGAAGCGCTGCACGAAGGTTCACGCTCAACACGCATCGAACATGCGGATCAGCATCTGATTGCGATCATCAATGACGTGGTCCATGATTTTTCCTACGAAGCCAGTGATATCTCCACGCTGTGGGTTTGCGCAAGCGAAAATCTGATTGTTACTGTCCGGCGCACATTTCTGAAGTCAGTTGACCGCCTGCGACAAGCAGTGAATCAGGGAGCACAACTGCAGTCAACCGCAGAATTACTCAGCCACTTACTGCACGATCAGGCCGATGTGCTGACTGGTATTGTGCGTCAGTTAAACCGGCAGGTCGATGATACGGAAGATGCGCTGCTGGCAGGCCGGCTGAATCATAAACGCGCCCGTCTCGGACAGAAGCGGCGCGTGCTGGTCAGGCTGCAGCGCTTACTGGCACCGGAGCCAGCGGCTTTATTCCGTCTGCTGCAAAAACCCCCGCGCTGGATGAGTGATGATGCGCGGCAGGAATTACGTCAGGCGACCGAGGAATTCGCGGAAGTTCTGCGCGATATGCATTCGCTGCAGGAGCGGATTAAGTTGCTGCAGGAAGAACTGGCAACTGTCGTCAATGAACAGAATAACCGTTCTCTGTTTGTGCTGACCATCGTTACTGTACTGGCATTACCGATCAATCTGACCGCGGGCCTGATGGGAATGAATGTGGGTGGTATCCCGTTTGCGCAGAATGAATACGGTTTCTGGATCGTGGTGCTGATGCTGGCAATAGCTACCGGTATCGCAGCCTGGCTGGCGTTTCGCCGCCGCGATCCGGATGCCTGACTGGTACTGTCATGCAACACCGTCTGTGGCTTGCGTTGAAAACCACATTCAAAGACTTTTTCTCAACACAAACCGTCAAAGCTGTGTTTCCATCCTATGATGAAAAACGATGCAGTTGCGAATACCGGAATTGCGGACAGACAAGACGGGATGCATGATTTTTGTCATAAAAACCGGATTTCCCGATTAGTGATGGCTGGCTTTTACCGCAGTTTCCGGTAGCATGTTGATACGATTTTTTCTGACAGAGGAAACACAGGTTCCCTCCCCGGCAAATACCGGGTAAGCAAAACAACAGCATGACAGATATTCACACGCAATTTATTGACACTTCCCAGCTGCGTATCGGGATGTTTGTCTACCTCGATATGGGGTGGATGGAGCATCCTTTTCCTGTCAGCAATTTCCGTATCAGCCATCAGGAACAAATCGATAAAATCCGCTCGCTGGGACTTGAGCGCATTCGTTATGCACCGGCCAAAAGTGATCCGGAACCGGTCGCTGTCATTACTTCCGGCACGCCTGAACCAGTTCAGCCGGAAAATCCGGCAACGCGTGCAGCGCGCGAGCGCCGCGAACTGCTGGCTTCACAGGCCGCCAGCCTCCAGCATTGTGAAAAACAATTCAGTCACGCTGCCCAAACTTTTCGCAGCATTCATGAACAAATGCATGCGCAGCCCGGTTCCGCACGGGAACTGGCAGAAAGCCTGATTGAAGGCTTTCTCGGTGATATTCTGACGGAAGATGAAGCAGCGATTCGTTTGCTGTCCGAAAAAGCCGGAGAAAAAACCTCACTGCATGCAATTAATGTTGTGGTGATTTCTCTGTTACTGGGAAAGGCGCTCGGACTCGGTAAATCAGACATGCTGCATCTCGGAATCGGCGCTCTGCTGCACGATCTGGGAAAAATGATGCTGCCGGACCGTCTGCGCTGGGTTGATGAACACTTCAATCATTCTGAAAAACAATTATTTCAGGAGCACGTTGCGCATGGCGTGCAACTGGCACGCAAAATGGGCTTGCCTGCGCCGGTACAATTACTGATTGGTCAGCATCATGAATATTTTGATGGCAGCGGCTATCCCAGCCATGCCAGTGGTGATCGTCTGAATTTGCCGAGCCGCATACTGAGCCTCGTAAATTATTACGATAACCTGTGTAACCCGGCCAATCCGGCACTGGCGATCACACCGCATGAAGCGCTGTCACAAATCTTCACGCAGTACAAAGCACGTTTTCATGCACCGACCATGACGGCTTTTATCCGCATGATGGGTATTTATCCGCCGGGTTCCGTCGTTCAGCTGACCGATGAGCGTTTTGCCATGGTTGTCTCGGTCAATTCCAGCCGGCCAATTAAACCACGTGTCGTGATTCACGACACCTCTGTACCGCGCGAAGAGGCACTGGTTATCAATCTGGAACACGAACCGCATCTGGGCATACACAAAAGTCTGAAACCCCTGCAGTTACCGAAAGCAGCATTTGACTATCTGTCACCCCGCAAAAGGCTCTGCTATTTCTTTGAGCGCGGGCTGGAACTGAGTCCGGAACGCGGAGGTGATCAGTGAGTCCGCAACAATTGCACAGCCTGATTGAAGGCATGCTGGATGCTGTACTGATTGTCGATCCGATTTCCCTGCAGATCATTGCAGCGAACCGCACCATGCACGGTCTGTTGCGACTGCCTGCAGGCAGTCTGCCCGGAAAGGCGATGATTGATCTGGCAGCCGCACCGGAAGATGTTTTTTTCTGGGAAGACGTGGCGGCGGGTTTATCCGATAACATTCATTCGGAAACACTGTTACGACGTTCAGACAATATTGTGATCCATGTTGAGCGTCAGGTAACGCTGGTGAAAACCGGCCTCGACAGCGCGGTATTTGTCGTCGCCATCCGCGATCACACCAACCAGCGTCAGGTTGAACAGGAACTGGAAAAACTGATTGCAGAATTACGCGCCACACTGGAATCCACCGCAGATGGTATTCTGGTCACGGACCTGGAAGGCGGCATCCGCAGCTATAACCATTTGTTTGCCGAGCTGTGGGGTCTGCCGGACGAATTGCTGACCCAGCGCGATGACGGTGCGATTTACCGCTGGATGGATAAGGCAATCGTCGATGCCGAACGGTATGCAGAGCGTCTGGGAACGATTACCCGTTCACCGCTGATGGAAGCCACTGATGTGCTGGTGCTGCGTTCCGGCAAAATTCTGGAACGTGTTACGCTGCCGCAGTATGCGCGCGGACGCCCGATCGGGCGCGTCTATTCCTATCGCGATATCACGCAAAAACTCGAAGATGAAGCGCGTCTGCAGCTGGCGGCAAAGGTGTTTGAATCCAGTACCGACGCAATTTTTATTACCGATAAAGACCAGCGCATTATTACCGTCAACCCCAGCTTTTCATCACTGAGCAAATTTTCAGAAGATGAAATGAAAGGACGCTCACTGCGCGAGGTATTCGATCACGAAACACCAGCAGCCCAACTCGATCAGATTCTGCGCCAGCTTGAACAAAACGCATGCTGGGAAGGGGAACTGTGGAATCGTAATAAAGAAGGCCATGCGTATCTGAGCATGGTCACACTGGTCAAAGTGACGGATGCACAGGGACAAACCGTTCACTTCATCGGCTTTTGTAAAGACCGCACGGAATCGCATGCCGCAAAACAGAAGATTGAACAGCTGGCATTCAGTGATGCGCTGACCGGATTACCGAACCGCTTATTACTGGCTGAACGTATCAAGCAAGCCATCAGCGTGGCAAGCCGCCGTCATGGCAGTTTTGCACTGCTGTTCCTCGATCTGGATCATTTCAAGCAGATTAATGATGCGCTCGGCCATCCGTTCGGCGACCGTGTGCTGCTGGAAGTAACACGACGCCTGAAAAAATGCATACGTCAGGTCGATACGGCGGCGCGCCACGGCGGTGATGAGTTTGTGCTGCTGTTGCACGAAGCAGATGCGGAGGGTGCTGAAATCTGCGCGCGCCGGGTACTGGATGAATTGTCGGCTCCGGTCGATCTGGATGGTATGCAATTCACCATCACCTCCAGTATCGGTATTGCGCTGTATCCGGCTGACGGCAATAACATGGATGATCTGATTAAAAATGCAGACAGCGCCATGTATTACGTGAAAGAACGCGGTCGCTCTGACTTCCGTTTTTATCAGAAGCAAATGAATATCGGCTTGCTGTCCCGCATGAAAATGGATCATGCGATGCGGCAGGCACTGGATAAACAATTATTCCGGCTGCACTATCAGCCGCAGATTGATCTGAACACCGGTCAGATTTTCGGGGTGGAAGCGCTGATACGCTGGCGCGATGAAGAACTGGGTGACATCAGTCCAGCCCGCTTTATTCCGATTGCAGAAGAATCCGGTGCGATTGTTCCGATCGGGCAATGGGTGATGCGTACTGCTATTGCGCAGGCAGCTTGCTGGTACGCCGCAGGACAACCACTGCGTATGAGTTTCAATGTGTCTGCACTGCAGTTTCAGCAAACCAATTTTGTTGACGGTGTGGCCGAAGCGATACGTGAAGCAGGAATTCCGCCGGATCTGATTGAACTGGAACTGACCGAATCCGTGCTGATCCGGGATGCCGAAGAAACCCTGAAGAAACTGGAAGCCTTGTCGCAACTCGGCGTCAGCTTATCGATTGACGATTTCGGCACCGGATACTCCAGCCTCAGTTATCTGAAGCGCTTTCCGATTCGCAAGCTGAAAATAGACCGCTCTTTTGTGGAAGACCTGCCGCTGGATGAAAGCGATATCGCGATCGTCACCGCCATCATTCATCTTGCTCACGCGATGAAAATGCGCGTCATTGCGGAAGGGGTGGAAACAGCCGGTCAGCGCGATTTGTTATTGCAACTGGGATGCGATGAAGTACAGGGGTATCTGTATTCCGCAGCGTTACCGCCCGAACAGATCGGTGCAATGCTGACACCTGCTTAATGAATAATTACAAGCGTCAGCCGGCTTCGCGCCATAAACCGGATTGATTCTGAATATCTTCAATTTGCTCTGCAGTAAGACTGGTGCTCACCAGTTCTTTACTGTCCATGGCTTTCAGTCCGGCATTCAGGCTGGCGTGGAGTAAATGCTGGTAGGCCTGCCATACATCTTTTTCCGTACCATCTCCGTACAGATAATGCAGACCCAGCTGAAACTCGGCAGACACCACCCCCTGTTCGCTGGCCTGCTTCAGCCAGTAAACGGTTTGCGCCGGATTCTGCTGAACGCCGTGTCCGTCGCGATACATCATCGCCAGATGAAATTGTGCGCTCGCATTTCCGTGACTGGCTGCTTCGTGATAATACTGGCTGGCACGCTGATAATCACGTTCGACGATTTCGCCGGTTTCGTATAAATATCCCATCAGAAATGCAGCCGGTGCGAAATGCTGACTGACTGCCTGCGCCAGATAAGTACTGCCGGTCGGCACATCATGCACATCGCCCTCGCCGGTCAGATACATCAGCGCGAGATTCGTACGCGCTCCTGCATGTCCCTGATCTGCAGCCCGCTGCAACCAGTAGCGGGCCTCATCAAAACTCTGAATACCGAGTTCACCGTTCAGGTACAGCATGCCCAGTGTATGCTGTGCCTGCATATCGCCCTGCAGCGCCCAGTGCTGCAGCAACATTGCATCATCTGCCAGATCATCATCCCCGCTGGCAGTCAGTGCCACAGCGGCGATACTGCAGGCAAGCACAATGCGGCGTAATGTTTTACTCGTGATCATGGCATGGATGAAAATACAGCTTCAGACGGACACATGTTAATCGCTGAATCCCCTGTGCATGTTTCTTTGCTTTCTTCTCAGGTAACGAATTGTAGAACTTGTTTCGTCTTAAGACATTGCAACAGGGCAATGGGTTCAGAAACGATTTTAACCTGCTTACAAATTTCTTTCCTGAGCGCACGAAAACAGAACTGACAGCGATATATGCGAAACCTGCTTCAGCTATGTGCAGCTGCAGTAACGCGGATTACAATGTACGCACCGGTTTTCGCCACACTCCGGGCAAAACCCGTCGCTTCTGCTGTCAAATAATTGTCAAATCGGTACAATGCGTGCTGCATTGCGGCAGCAGAGACAACAGAAGTTGCCGGCACTAACAAACGATCAAGGACAGAACATGACCCGTAAATATTCTGATATGAACCAGCACGACGCACTGTACAAAGTTGCACGGGCTTACCCGGGCGGACTGGAAGCGCTGGCCACCAAGATGGGAATGTCCGTCAATGTTTTACGAAACAAGCTGGCACCGGCGATTGAATCGCACTATCCGTCGTTTGAAGAATTGTCCGTGATTATCGAGCTGTGCCATCAGGCAGGCGTCAAAGATGCGCATCTGCCACTGCATGCACTGCTCGGACGTCATGGCCTGGCAGCGTTCGTGGTACCGGAACCGTCCGAAGTCAGTAAAGATGACCTGTCGCAAACAGTGTGTAAAGTCATGAGTCAGGTTGGCGACGTTGCTGAAGCAGTTTCGGAAGCCCTGCTCGACGGCGTGATCACGGCCGCTGAGGCCGACCTGATCGAACGGGAATTTCAGGCAGCCCTGACCGCGCTAGGTGAATGGCGTGCGCGTATCCGCGCACACCGTCAGGCACAGGATTAAGCCACCAAAGCTGCGCCGGACAAATCACAGGCAGTGCTTTACAATGACAGGCTTCTGTCTGCATCAGAGCCTGCCATGAATGCCGAATCTGTTCCCGACCGCCCGCGTCCGGCCTCTCTCACCGATTTATTTCTCTCTTTCACCTGGCTGGCACTACAGGGCTTCGGCGGCGTGCTGGCAGTTGCGCAGCGCGAAATCGTTGAGAAAAAACGCTGGCTGACCCCGGAAGAATTCGTGGAAGAATGGGCGGTGGCGCAAATCATGCCGGGTCCGAATGTGATCAATCTGTGCATGATTATCGGCAGCCGTTACTTCGGCGTACGCGGCGCAGTTGTTGCGCTGGCCGGCATGCTGACGATTCCGCTGATTCTGGTTTTGTTACTGGCCGTTGTCTACGCGCAGTATGCCGGACATCCGCAAGTTGCTGCCGCACTGCGCGGCATGGGCGCAGTCACTGCAGGTCTGATTATTGCGACTGGTCTCCGGCTGATTTCTGCACTGGACCAGCATCCGCTGGGTAAGCCCGTAGCGCTGGGTGTCGCCGCCTTATGCTTCATTGCGGTCGGTGTATTCCGTATTCCTCTGTTTTATGTCTTACCGGTACTCGGCGGTGGTTGCTGGATCTGGGTTGCCCGGAGACTGCGATGAACGGGCACGAACATTTTCTGAATATTCATCTTGAGTTCAGCGACTGGCTGGCCTTGCTGCTGCACTACATGATGCTGTCTTTATTGTCGATCGGCGGCGCGATTTCCACCTTACCCGACATGCACCGCTATCTGGTGGAGCGCCAGCACTGGCTGACCGATGCACAGTTCAATGCCTCCGTCGCCATAGCGCAGGCGGCACCGGGGCCGAACGTCCTGTTCATTGCGCTGATGGGATGGAATATCGGCATGAATTGCGGCAGCGCATGGCTGGGGCTGCTCGGTGTTCTGGTCACCATGACCGGTATCCTGTTGCCAAGTACAACGCTGACGTATCTTGCAGCCAGCTGGGGACATCGCAACCGGGATTTACTGGTGGTGCGCAGTTTCAAGCTCGGCATGGCACCGGTGGTGATTGGTCTGCTGGTCTCAACCGGATGGATTATGGCCGCTGCGCATCAGAATCTGCGCAGCGACTGGCCTTTATGGCTGATCACAGCGATCAGCGCACTGGTGGTCTGGCATACCCGCCTGCACCTGTTGTGGCTGCTCGGTGCAGGCGCACTGGCGGGTATTCTGGGCTGGATCTGAATCAGACAAAACCCAGCGTACGCACACTGGCGTTGTAATTCACCAGATTCGGCAACAGCATCAGCAAATCGGAATCCGATACACCCAGCCATTTACCCAGCGTTGCTGCATACTGGTCTACCGACGTGGTCGGCAGCAAACGCCCCTGCCCGACATCATCAGGGCCATTCGCTGCGACGACTGGCGGCGTACCGTAGAAACGCTGACCATTCACCGCACCGCCCATCACAAAATGCATACTGCCCCAGCCGTGATCAGAGCCGTCGTTATTGCCGCTCAGGGTACGTCCGAAATCGGAAGCTGTGAATGTCGTGACCTGATTCGCCACACCCAGTTCGACTGTCGTGTTGTAGAACGCAGCCATTGCATCCGCCACGGTTTTCATCAGCACCGGATGGTTGCTGACCAGTCCGTCATGCGTATCAAAGCCGCCGATACCCACGAAGTACACTTGTCGTTTGACCTTCAGCGTGTCCGCCGTTGCAATCATTTTTGCAACCATTTTTAGCTGGTCACCGAGGCTGTTCTTGGTCGGATACACGGTCTGGAAAGCCGGTGCACTGGCCAGCGCAGCACTCAGCGTCACATTCGCATCAATCGCACGCTGGGTCACACGGGTGTATTCTGCTTCCATCAAATGACTACGGTTTTGCGTAATCAGTGTGCGCAAAGCCGCGGAGCAGGCGGATGATCCGAATAAATTCGATTGCAAACCGGAAAACGGAATCGAGCCGGATGTAGTCACCTGATACTGCACTGACGTTGCACCGGACAAAAACACTGCATTACCAGTCACATTCACGCAAGTGAATGTAGCGTTACCATTCCCTGACTGGAACAAATCTCCCATGCGGCCGCCCCAGCCGGAGCGCGCACCTTCCGGCGCGGAAGATTGCCAGACCGATTGCTGATCATTGTGTGAAAACAGTTTCGGCGGCAGCTTGACGGACTTCGCCTGATACTGCGCCTTGGTGGTCGGCTGAATCAGGGTGCCGACATTCAGCACCGGTGCCAGCTTACCGGCATCAAACAATGGCAGCAGCGGCGCCAGATTCGGTGCCAGCGCATACTGGTGCGGAAAACCGGCACTGTCGCGCGGATCGGTGGCAACCTTCAGCGCAGTTGGCGTCAGTGCATCACGGGTAAATGCCAGTGACGGGCGCAGTGCAGCGTAAGCGTTGTAACCGCTGGTATCGTAAGGCACCAGGGTATTGGCATAATCATTTCCACCATATAAAAATACACATACGATGGCTTTGTAGTCGGTGGCCGTCGCAGCAGAAGCTTCTGACAACGCAGCCAGATTAACTGCCCACGGTGTCGCAACACCGGCCACAGACAGGCTGGCGGCCTTTTGCAAAAATGCGCGACGGGATACATTCATCGTCTTATCCATCATCTTATTCCTTATTTACTGACGATAAATTCCGGCGATGCCAGCACCAGTAACAGTGCTGCATAAATCCGGCTTAATTTGCGGGCATCGGTATCCGAAGGCATGCTGTCGATTGCCGCGGTAATTGTATTGATCGTGACATCGCTGAGCTGGCCGGCTGCCAGCAGAATATTCAGTTCATTCAGCAGAGTTTTGCTGGTGGTTGCCATAGGAATCAGGCTGCTGTAATCAGGTACCAGATCGGTATTGCCCCCGGTAACGATACGCTGCATAAAATTCACGTATGCCACTACCGTCGATTCATTCACGATCTGAAATTCCGGTGCAACCAGAGACGCGCCGGCAATTGCACTGTTCGGAGGTACATAACCGGGACGGAAGAAATTAAATACCGAACCGGAGCGCGACGGACTTTGCCCCAGGCTATTGGCTGGATTGCTGGTATTCCCCACATTCCATAAACCGCTGGGAGACTGAACGTTAAATGCCCGCGCCCAGGCGAGGAAACGGAAAATCGGTTCACGCAGCTTACCAAACTGCGGATTGACGACATTGGCCATATTACGCGCTTCATCATCCAGCAGAATCGCTTTCACCACCGCCGCAAGATTACCTTTGACACCTTTACTATCTGCATTAAATACCGTCGCCACACGCTGTACATACGCAGGACTCGGATTACTGGTGACCAGACGCTGAATCAACTGGCGTGAAATAAACGGCGCAACATTCGGATGCGCAAAAATAATATCCAGTGCTGCTTTCAGATGCGCGACACCATCCGCACCGGCAGGCACGGTACTGCCGAGGAAAGTCGATGCGCCGGTTTCATGGCGCGCGGCCACCTGCGTCATCGGACGGCGCAAAAATTCCGGTGTGGTGGTGTCGCTGGTGCTCAGATCAAAATCCCAGCCGGTGAAGATACGGGCCAGTCCACCGATATCATCATTGGTATAAGTTTCCTGCTGCACGCCGTTTTGCAGTTTCGGCGTGCCATCGAGATTCAGCTGGATCAGACCGATCGAAAACAATTGCATGATTTCGCGTGCATAGTTTTCGTCCGGCAGTGCACCGGTTTTGGCATTGAACTTCACATTGCCACGGAAAGTCAGGTACTGCCCCATCGCGGCACTGGTGGAAACGCCTTCCAGCAGCGTGCGGAAATTACCGAAGCAATTGGTTTCCAGTAAATCCAGAAAAGCGGCGGCGGAAAATGGTTGCCAGCCGGCGCCGACCAGACCATCAATACCGACCACAATAATTTCAGACAAAGCCTGGGTTACGCGCTGACGCAGCGTATCCTGCGAACTGATCAGTTTGCTCCAGACCACGCTGTCAAAGCCATTCTGCGTAAAGATATTTGCAGCGGCGTCATAGCCTTTCGCCTTCAGCCAGTCCCAGCGCGTACCGGAGCCAGCCATCGTCATTTGCTCATCAATCCATGCTGAGTAACCGATGGCCTGTACACGGGCAATCTGGGCGCGGGTAATCCCGACAGCTGCCTGACTCAGAAAGCGTGCTGCTTCGTTTTCGGAAGGGGCTTTGGGCGGCGTAACACCACCACCGCTGCCACTGGTGCTGTCACCCGCACCACCACCGCCGCCACCGCATGCCGCCAGTGCGGCGGTCGCTGCAGCAACCGCCAGCGCGCCGCGGACGGAAGCGGCCTGTTGATCCTGCGCCTGCGGGCGCTCTGCTTCTGTTTCCATCATTGCCTCAATAAATATGCATACCGGATGAGAACAGAGCATAGAGGAAATACCCTGCTATTCCTATGACGGCTCTGTAGCAGAAGCCGGAAAGCTGTCTCTGAATATCCTGTAAAATTTCTCTTTATCGTTTAAAAACAATGACTTATCATATTACACTGGTAAACATTTGTTACACATTTCAAACCCGGCAGTGACAAAAAGTAGCGTAAGAAGATACTAAAGCGGCAACTTGCTGCCCTGCACTTTTTTTTATGCGGAATCCACGCTTTGTTACAGAGGCAGGCAGCGGATGCAGTATCCTTATCGTCTTTGCACCGGCCTGTGGCTTTGCGTAATCTGATGCGTCTTTTTGAAACCCGTACATGAAGTTCAGTATTGAAAAAAACGAACAGGAAGTAGCACTTCCGGGTGAAGTTCATCTGCATATCCGTTTTCGCCCGGCGAACCTGAGCGGCATTCTGCTGGTCGTGCTGATGCATGCGGTCCTGCTGTACTTTTTACTGAATCAGCATCTGGAACAGATGAAGAAAAAAGGCGACGACGCCGGTTCCCGCGCCGTAACCCTGCTGCTGGACAAGCAAACCATGGCGAAACTCAGCCAGCCGGAAAAGCAGAAAGCCGCACCGCGTCCGAAAGCGCCGAAACCGGCACCGCGCACACCATCCGTCACCAAGCCATCACCGGTACCTGCCGTCACTGAGCAGCCTTCCGTCGTGCAGGCACCGCCGCCACCGCCGGCAGAACCGGCACCGGCCACCGATATGCTGGCAATGCTGAATGCGGCGCGTGAAAAACGGAAAGCCGCTGAAGACAGCGCCGCCAAAGAAAATCAGGCTGCCAGCCAGGGTTCGCGCCCGATGTCAGCACAGGAAATTGCGGAAGCAAATATCCGCCGCAGCATGCGTCAGGCTGCCGGTGATGACGGTACCAGCGGCGTGTTTCAGGTGCTGGACAAATCCACCCGCGTCGGCCGCTTTGCATTTAACGGCTGGAAAGCGAATTCCAACCGTAAGATTCAGCAAGTGATTGAAGTCGATGCCGGTCTGGGCGGCAATGTGGAACTGGCGATGGTACGCCGTATGATTGATCTGATCCGTGAACACTATCAGGGTGACTTCCGCTGGGAATCGCGCCGCATGGGGAAAGTCATCACGCTGTCGGCCCGTAAGGAAGACAGCGCACAACTGGAAGCCTTCCTGATCAAAGAATTCTTCGGTTAAGTCCGCTGCTGCTTTAAGCGCCAGCGCAGGCGGCATTGCTGCAAACGGGCTCTGAGCCAGACCAGCGGTGACCAGCGCAGCCAGAAAGCGCACGGATAACGCATCGTCAGCTGGCAGCGCTGCTCACCATCCGGCTCCAGCATCATCCAGCCGGAACGGAATACCAGATGCGGCTGATCCGGCCGTATGCAGGCAAAATACGCCATGCCGTCGGTTTCTGCACTCAGATTGCGCAGACGGCAAACGCCCTGCCCTGCGCGGATCAGACAGCCTTTTTCCAGATAGCCATACCAGCACTGGCGTGGCCCCAGCTGCAATTGCTCCATGTGGTTTCTCCCGGTGAGCCTGTATGCAGCACATGATAGAAGCCTCCAAGCCACCACAACAGGCACAGAGCTTCAGGCTCTGTATCGCAGCACATCCGGGATTTTGCATCTGTTATTGCTTTTTTTTGTGATAACTGTATCTTGGTGAGTCTGACCCGGCAGGAGCAAGATACACGCATGAACACGCCTTTATACCGCCAGTTAGCGGAACATTATCTGAGTGCGATCCAGTCCGGCACCCTGCGTCCCGGCGAGCGCATGCCATCGGTACGCAGACTGATGCAGCAGCATGAAGTCAGCCTGTCGACCGCCCTGCAACTGTGCCGCTGGCTGGAAGCCCAGGGCTGGCTGGAAGCGCGACCGCGTTCCGGCTATTTCATCCGCACTCCGCGCCGTTTAACGGTGCTGGCACCGGCAGCGGAACCGGCCACGGTGCGCCAGATTGATCCGGCCCAGTATGTCGGCATCCATGAAAAAGTCTCGGCCATCATCGCCAAAGGGCAGCGCAAAGTCAGTGTCAATCTGGCGCGTGCGACCGGTGCGCCGGAACTGTACCCGCATCAGCAATTGCGTCAGTTAGCCACCAGTCTGCTGCGCCAGCATCCTACGCTGCTGACCAAGGCAATTTCGCCGGGCGGCAATCCGGAATTACGCGCGGCGCTGGCCAAACGTGCGCTGGATGTCGGCATCAGTACCGCCGCCAGTGAAGTGGTGATTACGCATGGCTGTATCGAAGCGCTGAATCTGGCGCTGCGCGCGGTTGCGCATCCGGGCGATGTGATCGCGGTGGAATCGCCGACCTTTTACGGCTTGCTGCAAGTGCTGGAAAGTCTGGGGCTGAAGGCGCTGGAAATTCCGACCAGTCCGCATACCGGCATTTCGATTGAAGCGCTGGAACTGGCGATGCAAACCTATCCGAATATCAAAGCGGTAGTGGTGGTGCCGCATTTGCAGAATCCGCTCGGCAGCATCATGCCGGACAGCCATAAGCAACGCTTACTGCATCTGTGCGAGCAGCATCAGATTCCGCTGATTGAAGATGATTCGTACAGCGCGCTGACCAATGGCGACAAAATTCCGACCGCGATCAAGCACTGGGATAAAACCGGCAATGTGATTTACTGCGCCTCGCTGCACAAAATCATCGCGCCCGGTCTGCGTATCGGCTGGATGCTGGCAGGGCGCTGGCAAGCGCGGGTCAGCATGTTCAAATACGCGCAAACCCGTTACAACGAAGAGTTATCGCAGCGCATGATGGCGAGCTTTTTACAGTCGACCCATTACGAGCGCCATATGCGCCGCCTGCGTCAGCATTTGCAGCAGCAGCGCGAAAAAATGGCCGAAGCCGTGGCTGCATATTTTCCGCCGGAGACCCGCCTCAGCATGCCGGACGGCGGCGTATCGCTGTGGGTGGAAATGCCACCGGAATGCTCATCGCAGGCCGTGTTTGATGCAGCACTGGAGCGCGATATCCTGATCTCGCCCGGCCTGCTGTATTCAAACTCCAACCGCTTCGATCACTTCCTGCGCATCAATTGCGGCGCACCGTATTCCGACAAACTGGACGATGCAATGCGCACGCTGGGCCACATCATCGCGAATCAGCAAAAACGCCGCGCCGCCTGAGCCTCGGCGAATAAACGATGAAAGCGGAACCACAGCGGCGGAAACGTCGCTGTGGACAACGCCGACATTATCCACTGTGCAAATATCGTCATCTGATGATTTCTGAGGACCGGACTTTCTGCCGACGAGCGCCGGATCGCTGTGCAGAACACCGCATTTGAGCCGGAAAATGCCCTTCTGCGGCCCTCAGCGGCCTGCACCTCAGCTACCCGAACACCAGCATTCAGCCCGCGTGCATCTGCTCTGTATCAGCCGTAACGTCTCATTACAATTTCGACATCATATTCCGCTGACATATCGGCATTCCGTTCTATCATGACTGGTTGTAGTGACAACCTGACCCCGCGAGCTGCTCATGATCACCACTCTGCAAAATGCCCTGGCCAAACGTCCGCTGTTACGCGTGATACTGATCGCAATTGCCGTCTACTGGCTGCTGAACTGGCTGCCTTTGCCGCAATCCGTGCTGAACTTTTTGTCTTACCCGTTTTTCTTCGGCTTTGTGTATTTCGTGTATCGCGCCCTGACCACGCGCCAGCGGGAGCGCCGGCAAATGCTGACGGAAATCAGCCAGTTTTCACAAGTCAGCGACGAAACCTGTGTCGATGTCTGCGACGGCAGCGCGATTGCACTGAACTACGCGCAGAAAACCATTTACCTGATCGACGGCCAACGCCGCACCACGGCCACACCGGACGATATCCTGCACTGGGAAATGCACTATCCGGCCAGTCAGCTGGTCAAAGTTTTACAAGGGCAGGGCGATGCCGCCGCACTGGCAAAAAAAGCCGCCATCGGCCTCGCCACCGGCACCACTGTATTCGGCCTGCTGCGCAATCTGGTATTCAGTCCAAAGGAAAACGGCCATGTGAAATTCTGGCTGAAACATACCCAGAACAGCGTGATCAGCGTACCGGTCTCCAACCCGCACATCGTTGATCAGTTACAGCATTTTTCCATGACACATGGTGTGAAAGCACCGCAATTGCACTGACTGAGCAAGATATGACCCGCAGGCTGCGTATCAGCCTCTGAAAGCCGTTTTTAGCCGCAAATGCGGTGTTCTGCACAGCGATGCGCCTGTCGTCGGCAGAAAGTCCGGGGCTCGGAAAACAGCGGATGCGGATCTCTGCACAATGCGTGGCAAAATTTGCGGAAAAATCGTGCGAAAAAACAAAAAGGGATGCCGTGACAGCATCCCTTTTTATTTTCCGGTGAGACTGCGCAAACGCTGGTTGCCAGCGCTGCGCAGTGTGTCACCGCATCAAATCATCCCGTTTTTTTCAGACAGGATTATTTGAATGCATAACGCATGTTCGCGTAGATGTAACGGCCAACCAGATCGCTCTTCGATTGTACCGGTGCATCGATGCTGGCTGCGTTTGCGTACACAACACCTTTGTCGAACAGGTTGTTAACACCGACGTTAACACTCCAGCCTGCACGCAGACGGGTACTGAAGTTCATATCCCATACGGTGTAAGAAGGAATGCGTTTGTTAGTAACAGCAGGGTCCTGGCTGTGCGTAGGATCATCAATATTTTTGGTGCTGGCGTAAGTACGTGCTGTCAGGCCACCTTCATATTGTTTGTATTCATACGCAACGCGGAAGGAGTTGCTCCACTTCGGATGATACACACCGTCCAGACGGGAAGTCGGTTCCTGACCCGGAGCGATGCTTTGCTTGTAGCTCAGGAAGTGGCTGTGGGTTTCACGGAATTTCACTTTACCGAATTCCGCCAGTTTCAGCGTGTAGTTCGCATCCAGATCCAGACCCTGAATCTGTGTCTTACCAACGTTCATGTACGGCAGAGTCACGTTGTTGATACGACCTTTGTTCAGGCCAGGGTATTTCGCTTCCAGCGCTGCATTGCGCGGATCACGGCCGATCAGGGCTGCGAAGCCGGCGATTTTGTCTTCGTTATCCAGCAGGTACTGTGCATCCAGTGCCTGAATGGTGTCACGCTGATTAATCGCATACCAGTCCAGCGCCACGGACAAATCTTTGACCGGTTGCAGAACGATACCGGCAGAGAAGTTGTTCGCTTTTTCTGCTTTCAGATCCGGATTACCTTTCAGGTAAGCTTTCGGGCTGTAAGAGCAGTTAGGGCCAACGTAACCGAGCGGACCGCAGCGTGCCCAGTCAGCCACTGTCACATAAGCGGTGGTGGTGGAATTGATTTCCGGCAGCGTTGGTGCTTTGAACGAGGTTGTTGCAGCAGCACGCAGCATGATGGTGTTGGTCGGACGCCATGCAATCGCCAGCTTAGGATTCACGGAGTTACCGAAATCGTTGTAGTGGTCACCGCGCAGCGCAGCCTGCATTTCGATGGTTTTGCCAACAGGAATATTGAATTCACCGTAAGCAGAAACCACACTGCGGCTGGCTTTGGACGATACCGCACCGTAGTTGGCGATATTGCCTGCTGCCATTACCGGATCAGGTACGTCGTTGATGGTTTCGCGGCTGAATTGTGCGCCCCATGCAAAACCGACCGGTGCGCCAGCCAGGTTAAACAGTTCAGGGTTGGACATTTTCCATTCCAGCATGCCCAGACGCGAAGTCGCGCTGCGCACGGTGGTGGTCAGCATCGGGTTCACAACGCTGGCAGGATTCCAGTATGCAAACGGATCGTAACCACCGGCCTGACCGAGCAAGCCTGCCTGCAGGGAAGCACTGGACACATCTTTCAGTACTTGTTTGCTGGTGGTGTCGGTGACATGGTTCTGATTCAGGCTGATCGCTGCTTCACTGTCCCATTTACCGATCGTACCGCGCCAGCCGCCGACGAAGCGTACGGTGTCGCTGGCCAGCACTTGTTCAGAACGGCCTGCTTCGTAGATATCACGGAAAACCTGCAGACGGTCACCCATGGTGAAGCCTGCCAGACTGCCGTCTGCGCTAGGACCCGGCAAACCTGCCAGACCAGGGTTGGTCGAACCGGCGGTGTTGCCGAGGAAGCCGCTGTTAAAGCGCGGGAAGCTTTGCTGTACGGTGGTTTTGCTGGTGGTGATACCGGCTTCCGCAAACAGTTCGTTACCGTTGCTTAATTGTTTGGTGTAAATCGCGGAAACGCCCAGACGTTCGATATGCGGAGAAATCTGGTTCACAGGGCTGGTGAAGCAAACCTGATCGCCGGTACCGGCGCTGGTGCCCACGGTGCCACGGCAACCCGGAATGGCATAACCCGGTTCGCCATTGTCGAAGTCACGCACACTGCCCAGATACAGGCTGGTGCTGCGACCGTCGGAACCGCCGTACTGACGGTGATCCGGATTCGCGTAGTAAGCGTGTTTGTTGCTCCACAGCGGGGTACGTTTGAATGCATCAATCGTCAGCAACAGGTTCTGGCCATCTTTATCGATGTCACCGAAACCGGCTGTCAGGCTGACGTTGTAAGAACCGCCGTCGCCTTTTTCATTCTGGCCGACGTTGGCGCTGACTTCTGCGCCCTGATAGTTTTTGCGGGTTTTGAAGTTGATCACACCGGCAACAGCGTCAGAACCGTAAATCGCGGACGCGCCGTCACGCAGAATCTCTACCGATTCAATCGCTGCCAGCGGCAGGCTGTTCAGATCCACGAAAGTGTTTTCTGCGCCATCAGCAAAGCCGTAGTTCGCCAGACGGCGACCATTCAGCAGAACCAGCACGTATTTCGCATCCAGACCGCGCAATTGCGCAGAGGCTGCACCACCGGCGAAAGTGGAAGTCGATGTACCGTCCAGTGCAATCGACATCGAAGGGATTTTGCTGAGCAGTTCAGCGACGGTGCCTGCACCGGTTTTTTCGATCGCATCACGTTTGATCACTTCTACCGGGGTCGGGCCTTCCACGTCGATACGGGAAATGTTGGAACCGGTAATCACAACACGTTGTGCTTTTTCTGCTTCCTGCGCATGCGCCGTCAGCAGGGTTGCGCCAGCCAGCAGACCGCAAGCGATACGGACTGCACGGGCGCAGGATTTCTCCTGAATTGTTTTCATTCTTGCTTATCCTCAGTGTTTGCTGTGTGGCCTGCTGAACAACACTGTTGTACGGATGCCCCGCTCAGTGCCGCCGGCCGGCCTGTTTTCCCCTGCTTCAGCGGCAAACCGGAAAGAACAAAAAAGATGTTCTCAGATATGCAGATTTATCACTAAATTTCAGGGGAAATGGATTATATGCGATGCAGAATGAATATTTCTAAAAAGAAACTGATATACAAAAAACTTCTGAGGATAAAAGCAGATCAAGGATATATCGTTTAAATTCAAACCTGAATCGAACAAATCACTGATAAACCGATAAGTGCGTAAATTTTGTTCAACGCAACATTCTATTTCGCGCTTTTCTGGCTTTCTGTGCGCATATCGGCGCATCTCCCGCGGGAACTTTTCAGTTTTTTCCTGCTTTTTCCCTCCTTTCCTGCCTACGTGTTTTCCACAGCTGTGGAAAACACCAATGGTTCTGATGCAAACATTTTTCAATAATCTCCTGTGGATAAATCCCTTTTTTACTATTCTGACTAAAACCAACAACCGGAGACGCCTATGTCAGCGCAGCCCATTTATAAATCCCTGTATTTTCAGGTGATTGTCGCCATCCTCATCGGGGTCGGCCTCGGTCACTACTATCCGGAATCCGGCGCTGCGATGAAGCCGCTCGGCGATGGCTTCATCAAACTGATTAAGATGATGATTGCCCCGATTATTTTCTGTACCGTGGTCACCGGTATCGCGGGTATGGAAGATATGAAGAAGGTCGGTAAAACCGGCGGGATGGCGCTGCTGTATTTTGAAATCGTGAGTACGCTGGCACTGATCGTTGGTCTGGTGATGGTGAATGTGATTCAGCCCGGCGCCGGTATGCATATCGACGTGACCACGCTGGATACCAAAGAAGTTAACAACTACGCCGCACCGGGCAAAATGCAAACCACCACCGATTTCCTGCTGGGCGTGATTCCAAGTCAGTTCGTCGATGCGTTTGCCAAAGGTGAAATTCTGCAAGTGCTGCTGATCGCACTGTTATTCGGTTTTGCACTGCACCGCTTAGGTGGCCGCGATAATCCGGTCTTCCTGATGATCGATAAATTCTCGCACGTGCTGTTCACCATGGTTGGCTACATCATGAAAGTGGCGCCGATTGGTGCATTCGGCGCAATGGCGTTCACCATCGGTAAATACGGTGTGAAGTCCCTGTCGTCGCTGGCATTCCTGATGGGTACGTTCTACGCAACCTGCCTGATCTTTATCTTCGTGGTGCTGGGTACGATTGCACGCCTGCACGGCTTCAGCGTGACCAAGTTTATCCGCTACATCAAAGAAGAATTGCTGATCGTACTTGGTACTTCGTCTTCGGAATCCGCACTGCCGGGCATCATGGCAAAACTGGAACGTCTGGGCGTGAAGAAATCTGTGGTTGGTCTGGTGATCCCTACCGGTTACTCATTCAATCTCGACGGCACCTCGATTTATCTGACCATGGCAGCGGTGTTTATTGCGCAGGCAACCGACACACCGATGAGTATCAGTCAGCAGCTGACTTTGCTGGCGGTGCTGTTGCTGACGTCCAAAGGTGCGGCAGGCATTACCGGTAGCGGCTTCATCGTACTGGCAGCCACCTTATCCGCGGTCAAAGGTGTACCGGTTGCCGGTCTGGCGCTGATTCTGGGTATTGACCGCTTTATGTCGGAAGCACGCGCACTGACCAATCTGATCGGTAACGGCGTGGCAACGATTGTGGTTGGTAAGTGGGGCAAGGATGTGGATCACGCGGTGTTCGACCGGGAGATCAACGGCCGCGTCGCCCACAGTGATGACTACAACGAAGGCACAGACGGTCGCTGATTAACAGTTTCCCCCTGGTTACCTCACTCCCGGCAATGCGGCAGTGAGGTTTTTTTTCGTCTGCAGCGCGGACAGACTCAGGCAAAATTCAGACGGGATTCAGGCGGCGCAGGGTATGACGTGCGAGCAGTAAGGCGGCAACCTGCATCGCAGATGCCAGAAAAAACGGTGCGCCCAGCCAGATACTGCCTGCCGGAAAATGGCTGACCTGCGCCAGCAAAGACGTGCCGGTCAGCGTAGCGGCCACACTCATCAGGCTGGCCAGCGAACTCAGCGAACCCATCGCCGCGCCTTGCGAACGGGCATCCACCGCGCGCGAAAAGTAAGCCTGCAACGCCGGGCCAGTACCGAAAGCCAGCAGATTACAAATGATCAGCACATACATCATCCAGCCTTGCGGTGCGACCGCGTAACACAGCAAGGTCAGCGCAGACGATGCCAGCCCGATGGTGACAGCACCGGCATCCCCCACCCGTTTGATGTACGGGCCGAGCAGTAAGCCTTGCATAACAACACTGGAAACGCCGACCAGAAACAGTGAAAAACCATTCTGCAACGGCGTCCAGCCAAAGCGCAGCGTGGTCGATAACACCCAGCTGGTCTGAATAATAAACTGCGCAAACATGGTCAGCGCATACACCCACACCAGTTGCCCGACACCGCGCAAATGTGCCAGACCGGTCAGGCCGGTGAACGGATTCGCCGCAGCCAGACGCAGTGGCTTGCGGTGTTCCGGCGTCAGCGATTCCGGCAGCGAGATACAGCCGTAAATAAAATTCCCCAGCGATACGGCCGCCGCCAGATAAAACGGATAATGCAGATCCACTTCACCGAGCAAGCCGCCGAGTACCGGCCCGCAGATAAAGCCGAGACCAAACATCGCACCAATTTTGCCAAGTGCCTGACTGCGCTGCGCCGGTGGCGACACATCGGCGATATACGCATTCGCCACCGATAAATTACCCGCCGTGATACCGCCGACGGCGCGTATCACCAGTAACCAGAGCACGCCGGGGGCAAACGGCATCGCCAGAAAATTCAGCCCCAGTCCGGCCACACAGGTCAGCAATACCGGGCGGCGGCCATAGCGGTCACTCAAAGCACCGATCAGCGGCGCAAAGAAGAATTGCATCACGCCGTAAATCGCAATCACCCAGCCATACCAGTGCGCCTGATCGGAAGCATTCAGCCCGAAAGCACCGACCAGCGAAGGCAGCACCGGAATGATCAGCCCGACGCCGAGAATATCCAGAAACACGGTCAGTAAAACAAAGCGCACGGAGCTTGGTAAAGGCGGCGGGCTTTGCCCGTCAGTCGCTGCTTGATTGGCTTGCATAGGTTTTCAGGGTCAGCAAAAAACTGACAGTATGCGCCAGTACGCCTTTGCCTGCACATACGCTGTCTTGCTCTTGCTTGCCATTCTGCAGTCATAAGAGTACGTTATGATGCAGACAAGCATATGCGTGCCTGCGCATATGAGAAAGGAGTTTGTCCCGTGGCATTTATCGACCATTTACTGATCATCGGCCTGCTGGTCGCGATCAGTGCATTTTTTTCCATGTCTGAAATTTCGCTGGCGGCAGCGCGCAAAATGAAGCTGCAAATGCTGGAGGCGGAAGGTGATCTGCGTGCGGCGCGGGTGCTGGCCTTGCAGCAAGCGCCCGGCCATTTTTTCACGGTAGTGCAGATCGGCCTGAACGGCGTTGCGATACTCGGCGGTATCCTCGGCGAACAGGCGCTGACGCCTTACATCGAACAAAGCATTTACTGGCTGGCCGGTAATCAGAGCTGGATACCGACGCTGAGTTTTGTCAGTTCTTTCATGACGGTAACGTCTATCTTCATCTTATTTGCTGACCTGATTCCGAAACGGCTCGCAATGATTGCACCGGAAAAAGTCGCGTTACTGGTGGTCAGTCCGATGCTGCTGTGTCTGCGTGCATTCAAACCGCTGGTCTGGTTATTTAACAGCCTCGCTGATTTATTTTTCCGGCTGTTTCAATTACCGCAAACCCGCGATGAACAAATTACTTCGGATGAAATCGTGGCAATGGTGGATGCCGGTGCAGAAGCCGGCGTGCTGCTGGAGCATGAACAGCATGTGATCGGCAATGTGTTTGAACTGGACAGCCGTACGGTGCCGTCCGCAATGACCGTGCGCGACAGCATCATTTATCTGAGCATGCAGGACAGTGAAGATGTGGTGCGTCAGAAAGTGGCTGAGCATCCGCATACCAAGTTTCTGGTGTGTGACGGACAGATTGATCAGGTCGTCGGTTATGTCGAGTCCAAAGAGATTCTGCGCCGTGTGCTCACCGGACAATCATTCACCCGCCTGAATGAATTGTCAGTGCGTACCGTGCTGGCGATTCCGGACACACTGACCTTGTCGGATGTGCTGGAACAATTCAAAACCGGACGCGAAGATTTTGCGGTGGTGATGAATGAATATGCACTGGTGGTGGGCGTGATTACCATCAGCGACGTACTGAATACCCTGATGGGCAATCTGGTGCATCCGTTCTCAGAAGACCAGATCGTGCAGCGTGATCAGCAAAGCTGGCTGATTGACGGTGCGACTTCCGCTGAAGATGTCTGCCGCGCTCTCGGGCTGGATCACTTGCCGGAGCAGGGCAGCTATGAGACGATAGCCGGTTTTATGATGACCATGCTCAAGCGGATACCTAAGCGTACCGACTTTGTGATGGTCGGCGACTACAAGTTTGAAGTCGTGGATATTGATCATTTCCGGATTGATCAGTTACTGGTGGTGCGCCAAAGCCCGCCGGCATCCGGTCAGTAAGCGGAAAACCGCGCCGTCAGCGCCTGCTGGCGGCGTTTTTGTTTTGAAGAAGGAAAAACATGGTGCATGCCTGTGGTGTGGATTTCGGTACCTCTAACTCAACCGTCGGCGTGATGCGCGGCGCGGCAGCGCATTTGCTGCCGCTGGAGCAGGATAAACAAACACTGCCGTCGGCGGTATTTTTTAATGCCGATGAAGATCAGGTCAGTTATGGCCGTGCGGCGCTGGCCGGTTATCTGAGCGGTGATGAAGGCCGCTTAATGCGCTCAATGAAAAGCCTGCTCGGTACGCCTTTAATCGAAGGGCAGACAGAAGTGCAGGGCAGGGCTTTGCCTTTCCGTGCGCTGCTCAGTCAGTTTATTCATGAACTGCGCCAGCGTGCAGAACGCGCCAGCGGCCAGTCGCTGACCCATGCGGTGTTTGGCCGTCCTGTGCATTTTATTGATGATGACAGCAAGGCGGATCAGCTGGCACAGGATACGCTGGCAGACATCGCCCGCGCAGCCGGTTTTCAGGAAGTGCTGTTTCAGTTTGAGCCGATTGCTGCTGCGCTGGATTACGAAGCCGGTATCACTAAAGAAGAACTGGTACTGGTCGCCGATATCGGCGGTGGTACTTCAGACTTTTCGCTGATCCGTTTATCACCGGAAGCCGCAAAACGCGAAGACCGTTCGCAGGATATTCTGGCGAATGCCGGTGTGCATCTGGGCGGTACGGATTTTGATAAAACCTTAAGCCTTGCACACCTGATGCCTATGCTGGGTTACGGCGGACAACTGGCCAACGGCAATGCGATTCCGTCTGCGTATTATTTCAATCTGGCGACCTGGCATACGATTAATCTGGCCTACACCCAGAAAGTCTGGCGCGAACTGCAGGACGTAGCGCGTGATCTGGCCGCAGGCCCCGATAAACAGGCATTTGCACGTTTGCTGCAACTGGTGGAATACCGCGATGGTCACTGGCTGGCGATTCAGGCAGAACACAGCAAAATCGCATTGTCGGAACAGGAAAATCTGCAATTAGCACTGGACCGCCTGAAGCTGCCGCAGGAAACCAGTGCACCGGCACTGAACCTGAGCCGTGAAGGCTTTGATCTGAGTACGCTGACACTGTGTAATCAGATTGCTGCCGCGGTCGGCACGGTCATTCAGCAAGCCGGTGTGCGGCCGGAACAAGTCGATACGGTGTACTTCACCGGTGGTGCCAGCGGTGTCCACGGTTTGCGCCGTCATATCCATGCACTGGTACCGCAGGCACGTGCGGTGGAAGGCGACCTGTTCGGCAGCATCGGCGCGGGTCTGGCCCGTCAGGCGCAACAACATTTCGGATAAACAACAACGGTGCCTGCGCACCGTGTTTTCCGGAATGACAGCCTCTGACCTTCGGTTATACTGGGAATAAGATTCCTGGTGCAGTTCATTACCGGAGGTAAGATGGCTGAGCAAGAAGATGACACGTTGTTTATTGATGATGACGACGATAAACAGCCGGACAATGCGCATGCATCCGGCTTACCGCCGTGGAAAATCGCGATTGTGGACGACGATGAAGATGTCCACCGTTCCACCCGCTTCGCGCTGCAGCAAACCACCATCCTGAACCGGCCACTGGAATTTATCCACACTTACTCCAAAGCCGAAACCCGCCAGTTATTCCCGTCACTGAATGATGTTGCCGTGATTCTGCTGGATGTGGTGATGGAAACCGAACATGCCGGTCTGGAACTGGTCAGCTTCATCCGCGATGAATTACGCTGGTCCGATACCCGGATTATCCTGCGTACCGGACAACCCGGTTATGCCCCCGAAGAAGACGCGATCCGCGACTTCGATATCAATGATTACAAAACCAAAAGCGAGCTCACCCGCAAAAAGCTGCTGACTTCATTAACTGCAGCGATACGCTCTTACGATCAGATCCGCACCATCGATGCGAGCCGGCGCGGCCTGCATCAGATCATCGAATCCAGTGCCTCATTTACGTTCGATCACGGTATTCAGGCGTTTGCTGCCGGCGTGATTACCCAGATTTCCGCACTGTGCGGTGTACCGCCGGAAGGCTTGCTGTGTGCGCAGGGCGAAAGCGCTGACGGCGTGCATGAGCAACAGTTTAATGTGATTGCCTCCGCCGGTCAGTACCGCGATCTGATGCATAAAAGTATCACCGATATCAGTAATCCTGTGATTCGCGACGCTTTACTGCATGTGCTGACACGGCGTGAACCGTTGTATCAGGAAAAAAATATGACCCTGTTTTTCTCGGGTCGGGGTAATCGCCCGCTGGCAGCCTATATTGATCTGCCGTTTGCACTGTCGGAAATTAACCGTCATCTGCTGGAAGTGTTTTGCTCCAATCTCGGTGTCTGTCTGGATAATCTGAATCTGGTCAGCCAGCTGAAAAACCATGCTTACCGCGATCAGTTACTCAGCCTGCCAAACCGGCTGCGCTTTATTGAACAGATTGATACCGTGCTGAAAGAAGGAACGGCTGCGCAAGTGGTTGCCTTGCTAGACATTGATGATTTTGCCGAGATGAATGATGTGCTTGGCCATCACTACGGCGATTTGCTGCTGCAATCCATTGCACGCAGATTAGGCAATGAACTCGGCGAACAGGTCTTTCTGGCACGCATTTCCGGCGACGTCTTTGGTCTGCTCGGGCCTGCAGAATTGCTGCAGCCGGAAAGTCTGCGGCAATTGTTTGCGCAACCGTTCCCGATTGAAGAAACCCAGCATACCGTTACCTGTTCCATCGGCATGGTCAGCCTTTACGAAGGCAGCACAGGCGGCGCCGATATGCTGAAAGATGCGAGCATTGCTTTAAAACGCAGCAAATCCACGCAGCGCGGCAGCTATACCGTATTCACGCGGCAAATGGGTACGGAAATCCGCGAACGTGCCACGCTGATGCAGCACCTGCACAAAGCTTTTGATGCGGAGCGGCTATTCCTGATGTATCAGCCGCAAATTGAGCTGAGTACCGGTCAGTTCACCGGACTGGAAGCACTGATACGCTGGCGCAGCGACAACGGCGCGATGATACCGCCGGTCGAATTTATTCCGCTCGCTGAATATTCCGGACTGATTGTCAGTCTCGGTGCGTGGGTGATGCGTACCGCCTGTTTTTTCATGGCCAGTCTGAAAAAACAGCAATGTGCGCCGAAGCGTATGGGTGTCAACGTTTCCGCAGTGCAGTTCCGGCAGGATGATTTTGTCGCGACCGTGCGTAAAGCCTTGCAGGACAGCGGACTGGAACCAGCCTGTCTGGAACTCGAAATCACAGAGTCCGTCACGATGGCAGGCAGTGCATTGTTTGAACAGCGTCTGGCTGAACTCAAACAACTCGGCGTCAGCATTGCGATTGATGATTTCGGTACCGGTTTTTCTTCGCTCAGTTATCTGGATAAATTACCCGCTGACCGCCTGAAAATTGACCGCGCCTTTGTCACGCAAATTGACAGCGCTGCCGGTCCGCGTATCGCAGAACTGATCATACAGCTGGGAAAAAAACTGAATCTGGCAGTGATTGCCGAAGGCATAGAAAGCCAGAAACACTGGGACTATCTGCGCGCAGCAGGTTGTCAGGAGGGGCAGGGCTATTTTATCGGAATGCCGATGCTGGAGAACGATCTGATGCAATGGATAGCTTCCCGCGGCTGAGACTACGGGAAGCCATGGTCAGACATTACGGACGATCCGGCGCGGGGGGATCACGACGCATCATTTGTTTTGCCATGCGGTCCTGCATTTCTTTTTTGACACGCTTGTGCTGCTCGTCAAAAATTTTCTGTTGCTCAGGATTCAGTGCCGCGTACAGATTTTTCATGGCTGTCAGACGGGTTTGCATCTGCGCCTGATGTTCACGCATACCGTCCAGATTTTTTTCCATACGCTCAACCGAATTCAGCTTCTCCATTTCCTGCGGATCACGCGGCTTCGGCGGCATCTTCGGTTCCATGCTCTGGATAAACGCTTTCCAGACACCTTCCTGCGCAGCAGTGATTTTCAGCTGATCATGCAGTTCTGCCTGACGTTTTGCCATGCGTTCACGGGCTTTTTCCTGCCATTTTTCCATATCCATATGACCGGCAGGATGATGCGGATGACCCGGCTCAGCAGGCGGTGGTGGTGGTGGCGTTTGTGCCCATGCTGCGCTGCTGCAGACTGCGGCCAGCAAAGTGCTGATAATCCATTGTTGATGACGTTTCATAATCCTCACTCCTTAATAAACGCCGGCACATACCGGGTTGTCAGAAACTGTTTGCGTCTGCGCGGCGTTTTCCGGGATCAGGCCATTTCCGCTGTGACAGAAAGAAGTTTGCCTTTTTTATCGCGCCGGAACATATCATTTTTGCAGGACATTGTATCCCTAAGTAACAAGCTGGCAGGGCTTGCGGAATGCCATGTTTCACAGTTTTCCTGACAACGCGTTATCATAACAAAGCGATACAAACCGCCTCCACTTAACCGCCTGCTGCCAACGCATAATATTTGCATGGATACTTCTACACACATTCTGATCGTTGATGATGATCGCGATATTCGCTCCCTGCTGGGCGAGTATCTGGACGGTAATGGTTTTAAAGCGACCACCGCAGCCGATGGCAAAGCCATGTGGGCTGCGCTGCAGCAACAAAGTTTCGCACTGATCGTACTGGATCTGAATTTACCGGGTGAAGATGGCCTGAGTCTGTGCCGTACTTTGCGCGGCAAGTCTGCCACGCCGGTGATTATGCTGACCGCACGCTCGGAACCGCTGGACCGCATTCTCGGTCTGGAAATGGGTGCGGATGATTATGTACCGAAGCCGTTTGAACCGCGTGAATTGCTGGCACGTATTCGCAGTGTGTTGCGCCGTACGCAGGCAGCAAAAAATCCGGAAACCGCACAACCGCGTAAATTCCGCTTTGGTGACTGGGTGCTGGATACGACTGCACGCCATCTGGTCAGCCCGGACAACACCATTGTGTCGCTGTCCGGCGCGGAATACAAAATGCTGACGATTTTCCTTGAGCATCCGAACCAGATTCTGAACCGCGATCAGTTACTGAACATGACACATGGCCGCGATGCCGATCCGTTTGACCGCTCGATTGATATTCAGATCAGCCGTCTGCGTCAGAAACTGGGCGAAGATGCGCGTTCTCCGCAAATCATCAAGACTGTGCGTAACGGCGGCTATGTGCTGTCTGTGATCGTCAGCACGGAAGAGTGAGCATTCCGGTTCTTTCTTCGATGTGGGGCAGGGTGTTTTCCCTGCTCTTACTCGGCGTGATTCTCAGCGCAAGCCTGACCGGCTGGCTGGCATTCGGCGAGCGCGAAAAAACCCTGACCCAGTTTCGTGAAAACCATGCGATAGACCGCATAGAACAGCTGGTACGCGCACTGGATGTATTACCGGCAGATAACCGTGCACAGTTTCTGGCGACTGCGCCCAAGCTCGGTCTGGAGGTCACGACGCTGCCACTGGTTGCCAGCAATGGCGGCGCCCATTCGGAATACGCACGTGCCGTCAGCCAGCGGCTCGGTAAGCGCTTCCGTGTGGTTTCGCTCAGTGACAACGATCATTTGCTGTGTCCGCCCAGCGCGGAAGGCAAAAACTGCGAGGCACTCGGTATCACGCTGCACGACGGGACCAATCTGCGCATGACCGTGTTACCACCGCGCTCACCGCTGCCACCGTTCCGGCAAGACTTTATGCAAATCCTGCTGCTGTTGCTGGTGTCCATCGGCGTGCTGGCGTATCTGATTGCAAAAATGACGATGCGTCCGCTGCAGCATCTGGCGCAGTCTGCAGCCGAACTCGGGCTGGATATTAACCGTCCGCCGGTCAGGGAGCAGGGCAGTATCGAAATCCGCCAGGCAACGCATGCACTGAATGCAATGCAGGCGCGCATCCGTCAGCACATCAGTCAGCGCACCAATATGCTGGCGGCGATTACGCATGATTTGCAGACGCCGGTCACGCGTTTGCGTTTGCGACTGGAGAAAGTGCAGGACACCGAATTGCGTGACAAGCTGATCGGCGATTTGTCTGCGATGCAGATGATGATACGTGAAGGGCTGGATCTGGCACGCAGTATGGATTCATCGGAACCGGTGGTGCAGGTCGATCTGGAATCGCTGCTGCACAGCCTGTGTGAAGATGCGCAGGATGCAGGCCAGACCGTCCGCTTTGAAGGGCAAGCCGGTCTGCAAATCATGGGCAGACCGCAAGCACTGCGCCGCTGCCTGACGAATCTGATGGATAACGCCGTGAAGTATGGTCAGTCTGCATTCGTCAGGCTGAAAGCCGGTGAACAGGCGGAAGCGCATCTGGTACATATTTATGTGCGGGATCAGGGGCCGGGCATTCCGGCCGAATACCTGCAACAGGTGCTGGAACCCTTCTTCCGGCTGGAGTCTTCCCGTTCGCGCGATTCCGGCGGCACCGGTCTGGGGCTGACCATTGCGCAAAACATCACCCAGCAGCACGGTGGCCAGCTGCGTCTGAAAAACCTCGAAGGCGGCGGACTGGAAGTACGCCTGACTTTACCGCGCCACACGGCCTGATTCCTTTTCCTGCCGCAGAATCTGCGGCTTCTGCTGCCTTTTTACGGTCTGCTGCACAGCCTTGTGCTTGAATGCCAACTTGCTTTACGTTATGGTGAAGACCGTTCGTCGTTTTGCCTGACAGGCAACGGCATTATTGAAAGCAAGTAAGCGTACGTATAAGGAAATTGCATGAGCCTGATCAACCTGCAGCTTGGTGATGTCAGCCACATTATTCAATTGTCGATTGCACCGGTATTTCTGCTCACCGGTGTCGGTACCAAGTTATCGGTATTAACCAGCCGTCTGGCACGCATCATCGACCGTGCGCGGGCCGTGGAATCTTTGCTGGATGAAGACAATCCGCGCGACCGCGACAATCTGGAAGCCGAACTCGACGAGTTGTATCAGCGCTCGTATCTGATCAACCGCGCGATCACCTTAAGCACCAGTTGCGGTTTGTTTGTGTGTCTGGTGATTGCGCTGCTGTTCATGGGCGACGCGACCGGCCTGGGGCTGGATAAATGGATTGCGTCACTGTTCGTCTGCGGTGTGTTATCGCTGATCGGCAGCTTCATTTACTTCATGCGGGAAATCTTCGTAGCGACCCGCACCCTGCACCGCCAGCATGCGCGCGACCGCATCCGCCGCCTGTCGCGCTGACCTGCAGATGCCCGCCAGCACCACTGGCTGTGCAAATATCGTCATCTGACATTTGCGGAGGCCCGGACTTTCTGCCGACGACCGCCGGATCGCTGTGCTGAACACCGCATTTGGGGCAATTTCAGGCAGTTTCAGGCAATGTCAGACCTGCTCCGGCTTCTGAAAATAAAAACACCGGCTCTGCAAACGCAGGCCGGTGTTTTTTATCGGTGTTTCGGCGATGCAGACTCAGGGCTGAATCTGCACGATCAGATCAGCGCTGGCATCACCCGGATTCGACACCGTCACTGGCTGATACGAGGCTGAAGCGCGGAACATCATGGTGGTAGTGGCGCTGACGGCCGGCGCGATAAATCCTGCCTTCGAGGAACTCGCCCCCACCAGTGTCACCAGCGGAGAACCGGAAATCTGGGTCCACGCGTAATACACCGGCACGCTGCTCGATGCGCTTGCATTCACCTGCATCTGCACCGCATCACCGGAACGCACCTGAATAATCTGCTGCACCGGTGTCAGCGTAATCTGCGGCAGGGCGCTGACATAAAACAACACATCCAGCTGCTTCACCACATCTTTTGACGTACCGTCCGGCGCAATCGGCGCAGTGGAAACATTCAGCGTAAACACATAAGTGGACGTGGTCGTCACCACGCTCGGGAACAGCACGCTGGCGACAGCGCTGCCTGCATTATTCACACTCAGCGGTGTGCTGCCGCTCGGACCGGATTTGTACTGCCACAGGAAATACAGCGTGCCGGTCGTCAGATTACCGTTAGCGTCATACATCGCCGATTTGCTGCCATCCAGCGTACCCACGGTACCCGGCTGCACTGTGCCGCCGCTGTAAGAGATCGGTACCACAGTAGGTTTCACCACCGGATTAATCGTAATCGTCTGGGTCGCAGTACCGGTGCGCTGCTTATCATCGGTGACACGGCACTGCAGTTTCACCGCCGTCGCCTGTGTGACCACCGGTGCCACAAAACTGGCGCTGGCAGCACCCGCATTTGCCAGTGTCAGGGTCAGGCCGGCGGCATCGCTGACCACCCACTGATACGCGTACGGCGTGCCGGAACTGGCCGGTGTGCCTCCACTACCGGCGCAGGTCAGGCTGACTTTATCGCCGGAAGTCACGGTGGCATCCGCACCGGTTTTAGCAACCGGATTATTCGTCGTTGACGCTGATTGCAGCACTTTCAGCGTGGTTGCGCCGGTATTGCTGTTACCAGCGCTGTCATACGCAAAAAAGCTGATTTTGTAGGTGTAATCCGCAGTCAGTGTTGCCGGTGGCGACAGCTGCAATGCACACGTGGTGCCGGAACTGTCGGTGGTCACGGTTTTGCAGTCAGCATTGGTCACACCGGTTAAAGGATTCGCACCCAGCGTCTGGGTTTCAATCTGCCAGAACATTTTGGTGATGGTACCGGCGCTGCTGGATGCTTTCGCGGTAAACGTCAGCGCATCGCTGGTAGACACCGTTTGCGGCACCGGAACATTCAGACTGACCGGCGATGTCGTTGCGCTTGTCGTACTTCCGCCACCACCGCCGCCACAGGCACTCAGTAATCCCACAACAGCCACACCGGCTGCAACTCGCAATAATGTTGACACAGTACCTCCTGACAAATTCATCATAAAAAATTACGACTGATAACGACTGTTACTGCATCAGTTCGGAAAGGTATGAAATAAAAACTATCACTCATTGTAAGCGAGCCAGCCCAAAACAGAATTGTGAAAATACTATTTTTGCGAGAGGTTTTTTCATGCGTCCATGTCTGAACGAAAATGCAATCGTTAAAAATTTGTGAACATTTATTGCATACTCATAAGTTGCTCTTTAACAACTAGGCACACCCGTCAAACTGGCATAGTATGAGCATACTACCCGCATAATGCATTAAGGGCGCATGCAAACACTGCAGGCTACAGCGGGCATTCTGAAGTCCGGGTTCAGTATTCCGGGCCAATACCGTGTCAGCTGGCCAGTATGTTCATTGCACTCGCCATGATTCAGCTTTGATGAGGAATTGAGTATGAATTTACGTCAGTTACGCATTGGTTCACGCCTTGTTGCCGGATTTTCGGTAGTGCTTGCAGGCATGTTTATCATGATTCTGGTCAGCAATACCCTGAGTACCCGAAATCGCCAGCAAATGATGACGGGTCTTAATCTCTCCAAAACCAAAACGGCGCTGGCGGCCAGCATGAAGACCAGTCTGCTGGAAGGTGGTCTGGCGATTCGCAATATCGGCCTGCAATCCGATATCGGCGAAATCGAAAAACAAAAAAATCTGGTGAAAACCTATCAGGGTCGTTTCAACGAAGCACGCGAAAAACTCGAACAGCTGGACATCAGCGATGATGAGAAAAAGCTGATTGCACAAGTCGTTTCGCTGTCACAGCAAACCGATGCGCCGCTGAAAGAAGCCTTCAAAATGCTGTCTTCTTTCAATGGTGAAGAAGCTGTCAAACTGATCTCGACGCAAATTGATCCTTTGCAGCAAAAAGCGCTGGTCGAACTGAACCGCCTGGTTGATATTCAGGATCAGGCAACCGCAGCCGCTGCTGAACAGGCCGAAAGCAGCGACCGTAAACTCAGCGTCACCATTATCGTTTTATCCTTAATCGTGATCGGTGCCGGTGCCGCGTTTTCTTTATTCGTGACACGCAGTATCACCCGGCCATTGCGTGACGCCGTGGGCATTGCAAAACAGGTGGCCGCAGGTGAACTCGCTCACCTGAAAGAAAGTGATGGTCGCGACGAAATCAGTGAACTGCTGAATGCGCTGAAGGAAATGAATGACAATCTGTACCGCATTGTGCGCGAAGTGCGTACCGGTACCGATGCCATCGCGACCGCATCCAGCGAAATTTCGCTGGGCAATGCGGATTTGTCGTCACGTACCGAACATCAGGCCGGTGCGCTGGAAGAAACCGCCAGCTCGATGGAGCAAATCACGGCAACTGTGCGTCAGAATGCAGACAATGCACGTCAGGCAAATACGCTGGTCACTTCTGCTTCTCAGTTCGCAGTAAAAGGTGGTGAAGAAGTCAGCAAGGTCGTGGAGACCATGAATGAAATCAAAGAAAGTTCACGCAAAATTGTGGACATCATCAGCGTGATTGACGGTATCGCTTTCCAGACCAATATCCTTGCGCTGAATGCCGCCGTTGAAGCAGCAAGGGCCGGTGAACAGGGACGCGGCTTTGCGGTGGTGGCATCAGAAGTCCGCAGTCTGGCCCAGCGCAGTGCTTCTGCGGCGAAAGAAATTAAGATTTTAATTCACAATTCTGTTGATAAAGTGGATACCGGCAGTGCACTGGTAAACGGCGCTGGACAGACAATGGAAGAAATCGTCAAATCCGTCCGCCACGTCGCCGATATCATGTCGGAAATTACCGCAGCCGGTCAGGAACAGAGTGCAGGCATTGAAGAAGTTAACCGCGCCATTACACAAATGGATGAAATGACACAGCAAAATGCCGCACTGGTTGAACAGGCGGCGGCAGCTGCGGAAAGTCTGGAAGAACAGGCGGCAGGGCTGGCTAGGGTTGTGTCTGCATTCAAACTGTGAGGCTGCATCCGTCGCGAACATTTTCCAGTATCCACTTCGTATCCGTCAGGGGAAGCACTGCTGCAGTGACTTCCCTTTTTTTATACGCGCATATTCCGGAGTTCACGCCTGACGTTTGTCGTTATTTGTATTGCCTGAGGCCTGCCGTTAAAGCGGTTACTTCAGCCTTCAAGTGTTTTTTCACCGTCAGCAGCATTTTTTGAACCGGCGCATAATCCGGTTTTCGGTTTTTCTGTGAAAGGAAATATTGATGCGAACCACACTCTCTCTGCGTTCCGTATTATTCGCCGCACTGACGGCTCTGGCGATTCCGGCCACCCAGAGTTTTGCCGCCGCACCACAAGTCAAAACCAGTGCTCCCGGTTTTTACCGCGTCATACTGGGTCAGTTTGAAGTGACTGCACTGTCGGATGGCACGGTGGAATTACCGGTCGATAAATTGCTGACCAATACCACACCGGAAAAAGTCGGGAAGGCATTGCACAAAGCCCACCAGCACAGTCCGCTGGAAACCAGCGTCAATGCTTACCTGATTAACACCGGCAACAAACTGGTACTGATCGATGCCGGTGCCGGCAGCCTGTTCGGTCCGACACTGGGAAAAATGCTGAGTAACCTGAAAGCCGCTGGCTACAGCCCGGAACAGGTGGATGAAATTTACATCACGCACATGCATCCTGACCATGTTGGCGGTCTGATCAATGGCGAAACGATGGTATTCCCGAATGCAGTAGTACGTGCCGATCAGCACGACGTGGATTTCTGGCTGAGTCAGGCGAACCTGGAGAAAGCACCGGCAGATGCGAAAGGCTTCTTTCAGGGGGCAATGGCATCACTGAACCCTTATATCAAAGCCGGTAAATTCAAGGCCTTTGAAGGTGACACCGAATTGCAACCGGGCATCCGTGCCATTGCCAGCCACGGCCATACTGCCGGTCATACGATTTACCAGATCAGCAGCCAGAATCAGCAACTGGTGCTGTGGGGTGATCTGATGCATGTGGCTGCTGTGCAGTTTGCAGAACCATCGGTAACAATACAGTTTGATACCGATAATAAAGCCGCTGCAGCCGAGCGCAAAAAAGCCTATGCCAGCGCAGCCGGTTCAGGTGCCATGATCGGTGCAGCACATTTATCGTTCCCCGGTCTCGGCTATGTTCGCGGCGATAAAAAAGCTTACGCATTCACACCGGTCAATTATTCGCCGGTTAAACCATAAGCTGCGCGCTTTAATCAGTAATGCGGCGGGCGTTCATCAACGATCGCCGGCCGCAATGCTGCCTGATCCGCCACTTCGCGCAGACGCTGCGCGAGTCGGGTACACAGTAATTCCAGCTCATCGATCTGCTGCTGTTGCCTGAATACGGTTGTGTTCAGCGTATCAATTAAATCTTCCTGAAACGTCAGTCGGCTTTCCAGATCAATCAGGCGTTCTTCAGTCGTTTTCATAGTATTCCTCCTGTGATAGCGGCGCAGTATGCCATACCAGTGCCGTTGCGGTACAACACTGGCATCGTTCACTGCGCAGGGCAAATCATGGCTGGTCTGCTCAGGCAGAAAAATGTCTTGACCATCCCGTCCCGCACAACAGAGCATAAGCTACGATTCTGCTTCCCGATTGTCTGCGATGAAACGACTTCTGCCCCTGTTATTCAGCCTTACGCTGATCCCGCAACTCTCTGCCGCCGCAACACCGCCTGCGCATGTGGTGATGGCTTACGGACTTATGCCGGAACCGGGCAAACCGGCGTTTCGCCTGACGACACAGCAGGCGAAACAATTAAGCCATCTGAACATGGCATTTCTGACCCTGAATGCGCAGGGCGAATGCGTGACAGAAACGCCGCTGAGCAAAAAAGACCTGCAAGCACAGCAAACAGCCTGGCAGGCAGCGCGTCGCGATAATCCATCACTGCGGATATTACTGTCAGTGGGTGGCTGGGCACACAGCAACGATGACAGCAAAGAAGCGGCATTTTTTCGCAATGCCGCTGCTTCAGAAGAAGGGCGTCGCCGCTTTGCGCAGTCCTGTATGCGCATGGTGCGGCAGTTCGGTTTGCAGGGACTGGATATTGACTGGGAATATCCGCGTCCGGAAGACAGTCTGAACTTCGCGAAACTGTTGCGCGCAGTGCGTACAGAAATGGAACGTCAGCCTGCGAAAAACATGCCTTCATATCAGATCACGATTGCAGTTCCGGGTTCTGCTTTCGGTTTATCGCGCATTTACACACATCTGCGCGATATCGCGCAGCAGGCAGATTATCTGCAACTGATGACCTATGACTTACACGGCCCCTGGGATCAGCAAACCCATCATCAGGCGCATTTATTTGCAGAAAAAGATGAGGCGCTGTTCCACCATCCGCTGCGTGCGCTGGCACCGGCAAGTTTAAGTGCAGCGGACAAAGACCGTCTGTATCCGCCGATGTTTGCGATGACCATCGACGCTGCGGTTCAGCAATACCTTACCGGTGGTGTGCCTGCACACAAGCTGGTGATGGGTATTCCGTTTTACGGTCGCGCGTTTTATCAGACCGGCAGCGCAAACCAGGGATTGTTTCAGCCATTTGTGACGCAGGCCGGAGATCATTACACCGGCCCCAAAGATTTGCTGCCCGGATGCGTCAGTTGCGCCCGCAGCGGCGATCCGCGTATTCCGGATTATGCGGATCTGGTCAGTCTGCTGCGCAGCAAGCAGGGCTATCAGGCACTGTTTTCAGATGCCAGTCAGGCAAGCTGGATCTGGCATCCTGAACGGCGTGTATTCATCACATACGACAGTGCCCGGGTGGTTCAACGCAAAATGCGTTATATCCGTGAACACGGGCTGGCCGGTGCAATGGCATGGCAACTGGGCGGCGATCATCCGCAGGAAAGTCTGCTGCAAGTGATGTCAGAAGGACTGTCGCAGAAAGCCTTCCCCTGAATTCCGGCTTTCAGCTAAGATGTGTGCAGAGGTGCCGGTATGCATACCGGCACAGAATGTTTATTTTCCTGCGCCTTTTCTCAGCCTGAACGATTGAAATCTCTGCTTTTACGCTTACTCGGCCTGCAAAAAAACAGGCAGGAAACTGGTCCCCCGGAGTCCGGTCATACTGTCATGGGCGCACTGGAAGCAACGCCGACGGTCAGCTTTGAATGGGACGCCGGACCACGCTTACGCGCACGCTATCAGCAATGGCTGCTTAGCGATAAGCTGGGGCCGCCAAGTCCGTATATAGAACGGACACTGAATGCGGCCATTGATAAATTGCTGACCGACAGCCAGAGTTCGGAACTGATTCCGCGCGTGCCGGCAATCCTGCCGCAATTGCTGAAAGACTTACGTAATCCTGATGCCACAGCACAGGGGCTGGCGCAACAGATCGCCAAAGATGTGGTGCTGGTCGGTGCTTTGCTCAGCGAAGTCAATTCTTCGTATTACAGTCCGGCGACGCCCATACGCAGTCTGGATAAAGCGGTAACCTTGCTGGGCTTACAAGGTTTGCGCATTCTGATTGCACGCACGGCGTTCCGCCCTTTGATCCAGTCAGATCAGGGCTTGCTGACCAGTCAGCTCGCACCGCTGGTCTGGGCGCACAGTGAACGCACCAGTATCGCCACCAGTTTGCTGTACACACAGCAGGGACATGACAGTTTCAATGGCTTTCTGGCAGGCATGCTACTGAATGTCGGACTGATTGCCTGTTGCCGTGCGATCGACCGTACCGGTGTTACGGCAACTCTGCCCGGTTCCGCACAGTTTCTGAATCAGTTAAATGAGAAAGCATCATTGCTGTCCGCACAAATCGGACAGCAATGGCATTTTCCTGAACATGTGTCAGAAGCTGTACTCGCGCAGGATGCAGCAGAACATGCCCTGGAAGGCCTGTCACTTTGCCTGCATCAGGCACAGCAACTGGCGCGTATGCATCAGTTGTGCGGATCGGGTGTTATGGAACGTGACGAATGTCTGTTCCAGATCAGCCCTTATCCGACGCTGAACCGTTGCTGGGTGGCGATGGATGCACTGGAGCAGAATGGCGAAGAATCACAACAAAATGTTCCGCGCTGACGAAGCACTGTGTTCTGATCCCCCGCGCTGCCTTCCGTGCTGCCACTGGTCCCGGTACTGATATGCGTGACGCGATTTTTATCAATCTGTTTTCTTAACATCAGAAAAATCCCTGTCAGCTCGGATCATTTGCGCGGTATGCCTGAGCAACTTCAGCCGGATGTGCCTGATCAAACGCCAGTTTTTCCTGCTCTGTCAGCTTGCGTGCGCTGATGATCACTTGCTGTGGCACCTGACCTTGTGTGTCAAACGCGATTTTCTCTTCTGTCGTCAAACGTTTTGCGGTGATCGTGACAACCTGTTCAGCGACCGGTGCTGTATGCATTGTCTGCACCGGTGTGGTCCATGCCTGTGCTACTGCCATCAGACCGGCAAAACCGGCAACGCTCAGAATCAGACGGGATTTCAGTGTAGTGGTGTTCATTTCAGTTCTCCTTGTTGAGTGATCGGATAGCTGTACTGTAGAGGAGCACCGGATGTCTATCTACCGCATTGCGACAAAGTGCAGATTTCGCGGCGTGAAGTGCGGGAAAGCGGCATGAGTGTGAACTTTTGTGAAGGTAACAAGCATTTGATGTATTTTGCACTATTCTGAATGCACGGATCGTTGCTTGCGAGCAAGCTTCGTCTTTGACAGGCTGGCATTTCCGAATTGACAGCACTATCATGATTGCGTGGCCTGACTCTGCTCAGGCCGGCTCGCTTTTTTCTTCAATTTGATTATTCAAAAGGTAATTTTCATGCTGAACAGCACTGTATCCACCGCCAATTCACATAATGACGACCACCACGCTGCCAGCTTAAAGACTTCCGAGTATCTGGCTTTTCGCTTAGGTAAGGAAGAATACGGGATTGATATTCAGCTTGTGCAGGAAATCAGAGGCTATGAATCCGTCACCCGCATCGCAAATGCACCGGAATTTATGAAAGGTGTGATGAACCTGCGCGGCGTCATCGTGCCGATTATTGACCTGCGTATTAAATTTGAACTCGGCGAACCAACCTACGATTCCTTCACCGTGGTGATCATTCTGCACATTGAAAATACCATCGTCGGCATCGTGGTGGACAGCGTCTCTGATGTGATCAACCTGAATGAAACACAAATCAAGCCAGCACCGGAACTGGGCTCCACCATTGATTCCAGCTTCCTTCGTGGTTTGGCACCACTGGATCAGCGTATGGTGATCCTGATCGATATCGCATTACTCATGAAAACACCTGATATGGGACTACAGTTCGGACAAAAATAAGCCCGCATCAGGCTCTTGCAACCCGGGGGAGCACAACGATGTCTATTGCAAAACGTTTGTATCTGCTGATGGCAGCCAGCTTGGCCAGCCTACTGATTGTTACAGCAGCAGGAATAATTCAGATTAACAAAGTGTTCAGTGCTGCCAATTATGGCAATGTGAACACGATACCAAGTCTGATTGATTTGAATGATGCAATGAACAACAGTGCTCTCACGAGATTACGGGTCTGGCAATTCATGGCGGTGGATGACGCGGCCACTCGCGACAAAATAATAGCGATGATGGCGGAGAACGATAAAGCTGTCGACAATGCTATTAGTCATTATGAGAAAGAAAACTTGTCGGATGACACCGACAAACAATTGATTGCCGACATCAGAAAAACCTACGCTGACTTTTCTGAGCTTCGCAAGAAAACGGTAGCGCTGGCAAAAGAAGGAAAATTGGATGAGGCGCGCGACTACATTCTGGCGAATCAGGCGATCGCTGAAAAAATGAGTGCGGCATTTAAAGCCAGTCATGACTACAACGTGAAGCTGGGAAAAGAGAGCGCGGACTCCGCCCGTTCCACTGTCGGTAGCGCAACCAGCATTGCCGTTGGAGTTTCTGTTATAGCGATTGCGCTGATCCTGTTCATGGGTATATCACTGATACGGAAAATTGTTTCGTCGCTCGAATACGCTGTGGATATTGCTGAAACAGTTGCCAAAGGGGATCTGTCCCGCAATATTGATGTCAGCAGTAATGATGAAGTCGGACAACTGCTCAGTTCGCTGAAAACCATGAACAGCTCGCTGGCAACGCTGGTCAGCAGCGTCCGCGTCAGCACGGACAGCATCAATGCCGCTTCCACCGAAATCGCCACCGGCAATATGGATTTGTCGTCCCGCACTGAAAGTCAGGCCAGCTCACTCGAAGAAACCGCTTCGTCGCTGGAAGAACTGACCAGTACTGTTAAACAGAATGCAGACAATGCGCGTCAGGCCAATCAGCTGGCCTCCAATGCGTCTGAGACAGCACGCAAGGGCGGTACCGTGGTTAGCGAAGTCGTCGAAACCATGAATGAAATCAATGACTCTGCGCGCAAGATTGTGGACATCATCGGCGTAATTGACGGTATTGCTTTCCAGACTAATATTCTGGCGCTGAACGCTGCGGTGGAAGCAGCCCGTGCCGGTGAACAGGGTCGCGGCTTCGCAGTAGTGGCAGCTGAAGTGCGCAGTCTTGCGCAGCGCAGCGCCACGGCTGCCAAAGAAATCAAAGTGCTGATCGATGATTCTGTCGGCAAAGTGCAGCGCGGTACCGAACTGGTCAGTCAGGCGGGCAGCATGTATCGGATGTGGTCAGTGAAATCTCTGCTGCCAGTCAGGAACAGACTGCCGGTATTGATCAGATCAATGTTGCAGTTACCCAGATGGACGAGACAACGCAGCAAAATGCGGCATTGGTGGAACAGGCAGCAGCGGCAGCATCCGCCCTGCAGGATCAGGCGCATGCCTTGTCTGTGATTGTGGATGGTTTCAAAGTCAGCCCGCAAAGCGGCAACGCGACGGCCGGATTCAGCGCGGGTGCTGGCCATCCGGCGGTGGCACAGGCATCACCGGCACCTGCAGCACGCAAACCGGCTGCCAGACCTGCCTTAAAAGCCGTTCCGGCACCACGGGCACCGGCACCTGCACGTGCAAAACCCAAAGATAATGATGCAGGAGACTGGGAAGAGTTCTGAGTCGCCCCCTGCCATCCATGCAGATCAGCGTTCTGCATATGCTGAAAAAAAGCGCGTCACCGGAAGATGACGCGCTTTTTCTTTTTGCTGAATACGCTGAACAAGGTTCAGGTTCAGATTTGTCAGCCACCTGTGAACCACGCCAGACTTGTCCACAGCAACTTTATTCCGAAACCGCCAATCACCAGTGCAGCCAGCCGCGTCATTTGTATTGCAGAACGTGCGTACCAGCGCTGAATCAGCGTCTGCGAAAATGCCAGCGAAATGAAAATATGCCAGGTCATCGCATTGATCCATGCCAGCAATACCGTACAGGCAATCAACCAGACCGGAGGCTGATGCGGTAATGCGGTGGCAAACACACTGCCGAAAAACAGGGCGGTTTTCGGGTTCAGAATATTTGTCAGAAAACCGGTACGGTAAGCTTGCCAGCCGCTGTAACGCAGAGGTGCGGCGGATTCCGTCTGCCCAGCCGGCGCAGCCGATGGCCACAGCTTCCACGCCAGCCACAGTAAATAACCACCGCCCCCCAGCTGCATCGCAATACGCAGCCACGGATAGGTATGAAACACCCAGCCTATGCCAAGTACCGCCAGGCTGGCCCAGATCAGCGTTACCGTGCAAATACCCAGCGATGCCTGCAGGGCAGTGCGGCGCTGACCGCTGGCGGCCAGCTGACTGACCAGAAAAAAATTGGCGCCCGGAGTAAGCAGTATGATCCAGTGCATCAGTGCAACAGTGGAAAAGGTTTGCAGTATCAATCGAAACTTTCTGTACGAGTCTGTGGAGGGTAAGCATTTTTCACCTCCTATCATGCGGCATTTTTCGTCATGCGAAGGCTGACAGACATAAAACAATCTGCCCGTAACAGATACTTACAAAATGATTCCATTCAGTCAACACCAGACTTTATCGAAGGAAATACGGCAGTGTGCGCATTTTGCAGTGCACAATTTAAAAATAAGCATATGAAATGTGAAATTCTAATGACATTCAAAAAACGTATATCTGATTATTTGAATATGTCATTGGATTCAGTTCCGGCCACTCTCTATCATACGCACATCGAATCAACCAACCCTTTAAGGAGAAAACACCATGATTAGTCTGATGATTCTGGCTCAAATCGTTGCAAGTATTGCTATTCTGACTGCTGCTCTGGCTGACTGATTATTGCACCGCAACATTGGCTTTATTGTTTGTAGTACTTCCTGTCTTCCACTGAACGTTCGTTCAGTTCAGCGACTCCCGCCGGAGAGTTGCCCGTCCACAGCGGCGGCGTTGTAAGCAAGATCCTGGTGCGATGTGTGTCACATCCTTTCCGCACCGGTGACAAGTTGTCCGGCAGTTTTTCCCTCTTTCTGACTCTTTCCCCGCGCTGTAGCTTTCCAGCTTTTCACACCGCATTTGCGCGCGTTTTCTGTTCTCACCGAGTTTTTGTGCTGTGGCCTGCTTTGCGTTCGCCGTGACACAGGGTCAAATTCTGTGTCAGCGCGTGATCGCTGCCTGTGTCAGCGTACAATACCGGCTGAATGATTCTGATGGCCGTACCATGACTATTTTGCTGACTACCCTGAATGCCCGCTATGCCCACGCCGCACTGGGCTTGCGTTACCTGCTCGCGAATATGGGCGAACTGACGGAGCAGACCACGATACAGGAATTCGTGATCGGCTTGCGTCCGACCGATATCGTGGAAAAAATTCTGGCGCACCGTCAGCCGGATCAGAAACTGATCGTCGGGTTCGGCGTGTATATCTGGAATGTGATCGAGATCACGCAAATCGTGGCAATACTGAAGCAGGTGGCACCGGAAGTGGTGATCATCCTCGGCGGGCCAGAAGTCTCGCATGAAACCGACAAGCAGGAAATTATCCGCCTCGCTGATTATGTGATTACCGGCTGGGGCGATATTACGTTTGCGGATCTGTGCCGCCAGATTCTGAACGGCCCGAAACCGCTGATGAAAGTCCATGCCGGTGCGCAGCCGCCGCTGACCGAACTGAAACTGCCTTATCAGCTGTATTCTGACACCGACATCCGCCACCGCACGCTGTATGTGGAAGCGTCGCGCGGTTGTCCGTTCAAGTGCGAATTCTGTTTGTCTTCGCTGGATAAAACTGCGTGGCCATTTGATATTGACCAGTTTCTGGCGGAAATGGAATCGCTGTATCAGCGCGGTGCGCGTCTGTTTAAATTTGTCGACCGGACTTTTAATCTGAATATTAAGACCAGTCTGAAGATCATGCAGTTCTTCCTCGATAAGCTGGAAGCCAATCCTGCTGATCCGGTGTTTGCCCACTTTGAAGTAGTACCGGATCATTTGCCGGATGCGCTGAAAGAAGGCATACGCAAGTTCCCGGAAGGCACGCTGCAGTTTGAAATCGGGATTCAGAGTTTTAATCCGGAAGTGCAGAGCCTGATCAGTCGTAAGCAGAATAATCAGAAAGCCGCTGAAAATATCCGCTGGCTGTGTACCGAATCCCATGCGCATTTGCATGTGGATCTGATTGCCGGTTTGCCGGGTGAAACCATGGAAAGCTTCGGCAAGGGTTTTGATCATCTGGTTGCGGTCGGGCCGCATGAAATTCAGTTCGGGATTCTGAAGCGTTTGCGCGGCACACCGATCATCCGCCATACCGATGAATACGCGCTGCGTTTTGATCCGCAACCGCCGTACACGATTCTGGAAAACCGCGACATTCCGTTTGCTGACATGCAGCGTCTGGTGCGTTTTGCGCGTTACTGGGACATGGTGGCGAACTCCGGCCGTTTTGCCAACACGCTGCCGGTGATGCTGGGCGATGCACCGTTTGCGCGCTTCATGGCGTTTTCTGACTGGATTTTTGCGAATACCGATGCCACCCACCGCATCGCGCTTGATCGTCTGGCGGCGCTGGTCAGCCAGTGGCTGCAACAGCATGACAACATGCCGGCCGAGGAAGTCAAAGCCTTGCTGGCAGGCGATTACGCCGGCAGTGCCCAGCATCAGCAAGGGGCCAGCCACAAAGGTCAGCAAGCCAAAGAAGCCAAAGGCAAATCCACACCGCAACGCCAGCGCCAGCATCTGGCAGCCTGAGTCCCCGCAGCCAGCGCCCGCTGGCTGTTTTTTCCCTTCATCATTGTGCAGAAGTCCGCATCAGGCATTTCCTGAGGCCCGGACTTTCTGCCGACGACCGCCGGATCGCTGTGCTGAACGCCGCATTCAGGCCATTTTCGGGCCATTTTGCGTATCCGCAGACAGCACCGGCTGACAAGACCTGAACACACTGTGGATAAGTATGTGAACAAACGCCATATTTTCTGTTGAAAGCCATTGGGATAAACAGGGGATAAGCACGGGATAAGTCGAAAATCAGCTGATGAGTGCATCTGTACCCAGCCCGAATCCGGTGCTGTTTCCGGAAAAATCCGGCATCTCACCTTCACACTGTGAATATTCTCAGCGTTTTTCACAAGCGGAAAAATCCCGTTCCTGCTGCTGACTTTTTCAGCAAGCATGTGCCGGCAGTTTCCTTTCACAGCCTTATCCACAGTGTTCAAACAGATCAGCCGCCACAAAAAAGGACGAACTCTCGTTGTGGATAAACCTGTGAAAAAAGCGATATCTGCAGTGAATAAGTAATGGACAAGTTTGTATAACTGCTTGATTTTCAGTGGATAAACGCAGGGATAAGTGCTGTATAAATCCTGTACAGCCAGTGGATAAAATTCAGGTGGGTTTACGCAGTGGCAGCAATGCCCGCTGCAGCTCGCCGCTGCGGCGTAACTGAGTGATCGCCAGATTCAGGCGGCGCAGGATTTCTTCATGTTTCGGTGTGGCAGCGAAGCAGAGTTCATCAATCAGCAAGGGACGCTCCAGTACCACGAAATTTTCACCGGGTTTCAGCGCTGATTTTTCCTCAGCCAGTAACTGATGCAGATACAGGCTGACGTCTTCAGCGCGGGTGTGGAAATCGCCGAACAGCATCACATCCATGCGGCGGTTCATCAGCTTGCGCAGGCGCGCGGTGTGCGAGCTGACATCTTCTTCTATCTTAAACAGACTGTTGCGACGCGCATCGAATTCATCGCCGTAACTGGAACCACGTACCACGCCGATGGTTTTACCGCGTAAGTCTTCGATGCTGCGGAAAGGAAACACTGCATCGCTGCGCACCACCATCCAGACCTGATTGCTCATAAACGGTTCGCTGAGAATCAGTTCATTCAGATTGCGATTCAGGCTGAGGCCGAAAGCAATCCCTTCGTGGTTACGGGTTTTTTCGAGTAAGCGCGGATACGGGTAACGTTCAATGCTGAACTGCAAACCGGCACGCTGTTCGATCAGATCCAGCAGGCGGCGCACTTCATCGCGCAGCGGCAGCATTTGCCCGGCTTCATTCCGGTTTTCACGAATAAACAGGACAGGTTTCAGCAAAGGTTGCGGCGTGCTTTGCAACAGCGTTTGCTCGCGCGCGACAACTACTCCGGTCAGCGCCAGCAAGGTACAAAGCAAGCTGCGGCGCGGCCCGTTCATCACGCAAACTTTTCGAGCAGGCGGGCAATCCGCTGTTGCTGTTGCTGCCAGCTGTCTGCATCGTCCGGGCAGGCATTCTGCACCGCATAGCTGAGCAGCAGAGCATAAGATTTGTCCAGTGCTTTACGCGCTGCCAGCATTTGCTGTGCCACCAGTTCCTGATCGGCAGGCTGTTCCTGCGCAATCAGTTTTTGTATGCCGCGTATCTGGCCTTCGACACGCGCCAGCCGGTGCAGTAAATCTTTACGCTGCGTCGCTTGCAACGCGCCTGATATTTCCGATACCGGGGAGGGGGTGTGCTCAGATGTCATGATGTTCTGTGGGCTTCGGGGTGATACCTGGGGGGAGTATCGCAGAATCCGGCGCTGGCAGGCAAGCGATGTGTATCGTCACGCACAAACCGCGCGCCTGACTGTTGTCCTGCGGACAGGCATCCGATAAACGGATTTTTCCGTGATGCAGGATCACGATATCGTGCACAATCGCCAGCCCCAGACCGCTGCCGCCCGGATTGGCATGCTGGGCGCTGCTGGCGCGGAAAAACGGTTCAAACGCTTTTTCCTGATCGGCAGCACTGAGACCGGGGCCGGTATCGCAGACTGTCAGTCTGGCCTGCAATCCTTCCTGTTGCAGCCTGACCGTCACCGCGCCGCCGGCCGGTGTATAACGAATCGCGTTATCCACAAGATTGCTCAGCATTTCCTGCAGCAGCAACGCATGTCCGTGCAGATGCAGCGCAGGCGGCGCGTCCAGTTCCAGATCGACTTGCTTGCGCACTGCGGGCAAGGCCAGTTCCAGACAGACTGTGCGGGCCAGATCCGCCAGATTCAGCGTCGCCATTTCTGCCGCCGCAATACCGTGTCCGGTACGCGCCAGTGTCAGCAAGCGATTCGCCAGATGCACGGTGGTATCGGTGGTGGTGGCAATGCTTTCGACAATCCGGCGCATCGCTTCCGGATCCTGTTCACGCAAAGCCAGTTCAGCCTGGGTTTTCAGTACCGTCAGCGGTGTGCGCAACTGGTGTGATGCATCGGCGATGAAGCGCTTCTGGCTGCTGATTAACTGATCCAGCCTTTGCATATAACCATTCATTGCCAGTATCAGCGGGCGCACTTCGTGGTGCACCAGATCCGGTGAAAAACCGGACAAATCCGTCGGTTCACGTTCCGCCACACGCTGACTGAGTTCCAGCAAAGGCTGCAGCACAAAGTGCAGCGCCAGCCACACCAGACCGGCCACCGCCAGCACCAGCAAAGCTTGCCGCATCAATGTATCAATCAGAATTTTGCGCGATAAGCCACGGCGTGCATCCAGTGTTTCCGCCACTTCCACCAGCGCAATACCGCGCATCTGGTCGTCATACACTGGCTGATGCAGCGCCGCCACACGCACCGGTTGCCCCTGATATTCAGCATGAAAAAAATGGACCAGCGCCGGATACACATCGGAACGCGCAGCATTGCGCGGCAAGTCCGGCAAGTCTTCATAACCGGAGACAAACTCGCCCTGCACGCCGGTGACGCGGTAATACAAACGTCCCAGCGTATCGGTTTCAAAACTGTCGAGCGCCACATACGGCACATCGACCGTGACTTTGCCGTCCACAATCGCGACCCGTTCGCCCAGTGCCCGTGCAGAAGACAACAAAGAACGGTCATAGGCCAGATCGGCGGCTTCTAAAGCATTGTTGTAAACAGAAAACGCATTCACCACCACCAGCATAACCAGCGGAATCAGCAGCCAGCGTAAAAACTGACCATGCAGACTGCCCGGCTGTGCTGGCTTACTCATGCACGCGCTTCCAGCAGATAGCCGATGCCGCGCAGGGTGACAATCGCGACCTGTCCCTGACTGACCGCCTCCAGCTTTTTACGCAGTCGGTGAATATAAATTTCAATCGCATCGACATTCGCATCGTCATCCAGCGCAAACACCTGATCGAATAATTTCTCTTTCGGCACCGCTTGCCCGGGACGCGAGATCAGCACTTCCAGCACCGCATATTCACGCGGAGTCAGCGACAGCGCCGCCCCGTCATAAAAGAATTGCCGCAGCACAGTGTCAAAACTTAATTTTCCACATTGCAATATCACCGCTTCATTACCCTGTGAGCGCCGCAGCAAGGCTTTGACCCGCGCTTCCAGTTCCGCCAGTTCAAACGGTTTGGCGAGATAATCGTCGGCGCCGAGATTCAGTCCCTGTACCTTATCCTGCAAGCCGCCGCGCGCCGTTAAAATCAGCACCGGACATTTACTGCCGCGCGCACGCATACGTTTCAGCACTTCCAGTCCGTCCATTTTCGGCAGACTCAGATCCAGTATCACCAGACCATATTCCTGCGTCAGCAACAAGGCATCCGCATCCGCACCATTACCCGCTGTCTCCACTGTCAGCCGCGCATCCCGCAAGGCACGCGCCACCCAGTGCGACAGTTCCTGATGATCTTCAACCAGTAATATCCGCATAGCGTCTCTCTTATCTGTCAGAACTCATTTTATCTGCGTAAAACGCAGTTTCAGAATGGCACACTTTATCGGGAATTGCGACTGCGCAGCACCGATTTTGCATGATTCAAACAATTCGGAAATCCGCATGGTCAATGAAAGCGATTTGAAAGCCTGATCTGTTTGCGGTTTTGTCGTTTCTATCACATTGCAGGCTGCGCCTGCGTTTTCAGCAGCTATACTGAAACCGGCAACCGGCACCGAATCTTTCTCCTGTTGATCAATGTGTTTCCGGCTGCCACGTTCCTTTGTTGCTTGTTTTATTTGTTTTGCTGGACTTTCAGATGCTGAAAGCTTGCTGAAAGTCTCCCCCTTTTAAGATCTGTGCATCATTCCTCTGAATGTGAAAAAACCGGACCGCTTATGACCATGCGCCACCTTATTTGCAGCATCTTGCTGACAGCCAGTGTTCCGGCTGTCAGCGCCAGCGTGTTCCAGACGCCGGATGCAGTGCGCCCGCGCTGCATTGTTCCGGCGAAACCCGGTGGCGGTATGGATCTGAGCTGCAAGCTGGTACAAAAAGCGATGCCATCGCAACAGTTTCAGATTAGCTATCTGCCGGGCGGTGTTGGTGCAGTCGCATGGACCACGCTGCTGAGTCAGCGTAAAGCCGTGCCGAACACCATGGTCGCGTTTTCCGGTGGGTCTCTGCTGAATATTGCCGAGGGCAAATTCGGTAAGGCGGATGCAACGCAGGTACGCTGGGTCGCAGCAATCGGTGCCGACTACGGCATGATCGCGGTACGCAAAGATTCACCATACAAAAATCTGCGCGAACTGATTGATGCACTGCGCAAGCAACCGGCACGTTTTTCTATCGGTGCCGGTGGCACGGTGGGCAGCCAGGACTGGCTGAAAATGGCACAGATTGCCCGCATCGCAGATATTGATCCGAAGGCGCTGAAACTGGTGGCCTTCGAGGGCGGCGGGGAATCTTTCACTGCCTTGCTGGCAAACCATGTACAGATTGTGTCCGGTGATGTCTCGGAAGCCAGCCTGCATGCAAAAGCCGGTGAAATACGGGTACTGGCAGTACTGGCAGATTCCCGCTTACCGGGTGCACTCGAACATATTCCGACGGCACGTGAGCAGGGCTATGACGTGACCTGGCCGATTATCCGCGGCGTGTATATGAGCCCGGGCATCAGCGACAACGAATACCAGTTCTGGGTCAACCAGTTCGAAAAAGCGATGGAAAACCCTGCCTTTACAGAGCAGCGTAAGGCAATGGGTTTATACCCGTTTTCAATGACAGGCAAAGCCTTAACTGACTATGTGATGCAAACGGTGGAGCGTTACCGGGTGCAGGCCAAAGAACTGGGGATGGTCAGATAAAGACTGAACACCCCGGAAAAAACCAAACCAGAAAATAACAGGAGAAGACAAATGCAACGACGCCACTTTATGACAGGCTTACTGGCTGCAATCAGCGTTTCCGGTGCAGCGATTGCGCAAGTTCCGGCCGGCTACCCTGCGGACTACCAGAAAATCATCGACGGTGCGAAAAAGGAAGGCAAGCTGGTCATTTACAGCGCCACCGATACGAAAGCCGTGGAACCGATGATCAAGGATTTCCGTGCCATGTATCCGGATGTGCAGGTGGAATACAATGATATGAATTCCACCGAAGTGTATAACCGCTATATTTCCGAAATGGCGGCCGGTGGTAACAGCGCTGATCTGATGTGGTCTTCCGCAATGGATCTGCAAGTGAAACTGGTTTCCGACGGTTATGGCCTGACATATGCATCGCCGGAAATTCCGGCCATGCCGCAATGGGCCGTCTGGAATAACGCCGCTTACGGCACAACCTTCGAACCGGCGGTCTTTGTCTACAACAAACGTCTGGTTGCTGCCGATGAAGTACCGAAAACCCATGCTGAATTCGCAAAGCTGCTGACGACCAAAGGCGACAAATTCCGTAATAAAGTCACCGCTTACGATATCGAAAAATCCGGTGTCGGCTTCATGTTCATCACACAGGACAGCCGCGAAAATCAACAGTTCTGGGAACTGGCTAAAGCCTTCGGCAGTGTTGCGCTGCGCGTCCAGTCCTCTACCGGCACCATGCTGGAACGTATTTCTTCCGGTGAAAACCTGCTTGGCTATAACATTCTTGGTTCGTATGCACTGGTGCGTGCCGCCAAAGATCCGTCCATCGGCGTACAGATTCCGAAAGATTACACACTGGTGATGTCACGCGTGATGTTTATCAGCAAAGGCGCCAAGCATCCGAACGCCGCTAAGCTGTGGCTGGATTACACCCTGTCCAAGCGTGGTCAGACCATGATTGCGAACGAAGCAAAACTGTATGCAATCCGATCCGATGTCAAAGGTGAAACCACATCTTCTGAACTGGCCAAAGTCATCGGTACCGGTCTGAAACCGCTGCCGGTCAATCCTATGTTGCTGCAGTATCTGGATCAGGCGAAACGCTTGTCCTTCCTGAAGCAATGGAAAGAAACTGCCGGTAAAAAATAAACCGGATGCATTTCCGATGATCCGGGTCGTCCTGACCCGGCATCTTTTCTGTTAATTTGTATATTAAGGGTCGCTTATGAACACGCCCGGGCTGACTGCACCCCAATGGTGGCAGCGTTTTCACTGGACGCGTGCGCTTGTCGTTACGCTGACACTGATCGCTATCCTGACACCGCTGTCGCTGATTTTTTATCAGAGCTTTTTAAATGCACCGTTTTTCGCACCAGTCAAAGAACTGGGGCTGGATTCGTTCCGCTTTATTTTCGACGATCCTGATTTCCGTCAGGCCTTCACCAACGGCCTGATTCTGGCCACAGGTCTGACCGCCATTGCGGTTCCGCTGGGCGGCATGCTGGCATTCCTGATGACGCGCACTGATTTGCCGGGACGCAGCTGGCTGGAACCGCTGATTCTGGTACCGATTTTTGTCTCGCCGATGGTAATGGCCTTCGGCTATGTCGTGGCGATGGGCCCTGTCGGTTTCTATACCCTGTGGGCGAAACAGTTTATCGGCGTGGAACCGTGGAATATTTATTCCTTCACCAGCATCGTGATCATTGCCGGTTTAACGCACGTACCGCATGTGTATCTGTATTCTTCCTCCGCACTGAAAAGTCTGGGTTCGGATGTGGAAGAAGCTGCACGCGTCACCGGTGCCTCGCCATTCCGCGTGGCGCTGAATGTATCACTGCCGATGATCATGCCGGCCTTATCATTCGCCGGTGTGCTGGTGTTTTTCCTCGGCTTTGAAGTCTTCGGACTGGTACTGGTACTCGGTGATCCGGAAGGGCATCTGGTGCTGCCGACCTATCTGTATAAACTGACCAACAAACTCGGCACACCGTCTTACCACCTGATGGCAGCGACAGCCGTCTGTCTGGTGGCAGTAACGATGCCGCTGGTGATGGTGCAGCGCTGGTTACTGAAATCCGCGAATAAATATGTTTCTATCAAAGGTAAAGGTTCACGTCAGAAACCGCTGCCTCTGGGTAAATGGAAGTGGCTGGCTTTCGGTGTGATCGCTTCCTGGCTGCTGTTCACCATCATTCTGCCTTTGTCCGGTATTGCGCTGCGTTCGTTTGTCTCGTACTGGGGCGAAGGTGTGCCGCTGGGCGAAGTGCTGACGCTGCAGCATTTCCGTGACATTCTGGAACAGCCATCGCTGATGCGCGGCATTCTGAATACTGTGCTGATCGGCATTATCGGTGGTGCACTGGCAGTGATTTGCTACAGCGCAATTGCTCTGGCAATGCACCGCAAACCGGACATGGTCAGCCGCATTCTGGATTACTCCGTACTGGTACCGCGCGCGGTACCGGGCTTGCTGGCTGGTCTGGCTTTCCTGTGGGTCTTCCTGTTTGTTCCGAGCGGTCTGGAAAATCTGCTGCGCGGCAGTGACAGCAGCATTTCCGTCTGGCTGCAGGAAAATCTGATTCCGCAACTGCGTGCGCTGCGCTCCACCATCGTATCGGTCTGGATCGCTTACACCGTGGTCTGGATGGCATATGGCCTGCGCCTGATTTCTTCTGCATTGCTGCAGGTCGGACCGGAACTGGAAGAAGCCGCACGTGCAGTCGGTGCGCGCCGTGGTCAGGTGACACGCGATGTGACCCTGCCATTGATCAAATACGGTCTGCTCGGCGCATGGCTGATGATCTTCCTGATTTTCGAACGCGAATATTCCACCGGCGTGTATCTGTTGTCACCGGGTACTGAAGTGATCGGTGCGCTGATCGTTTCCCTGTGGGCAGGCGGCTCGGTTGATCTGGTTGCTGCCTTATCGTTTATTAATATTACACTGGTTGCCATCGGCCTCGGCATTGCGCTGCGCTTTGGCGTCAAACTCAATCACTGATACAGCGCTGCCTGTTCATTACCGAAAAAGAGAGAAGCATCATGTCTGATTTAAGTGTAAAAAACCTGACTCTGGAATATGGCAGCGGCGCCAGCGCCAACCCGATTCTGAAAGGCGTATCGATGGAATTGCAGCGTGGCGAAGTGGTCGCGCTGCTGGGCCCGTCCGGCTCCGGCAAAACCACGCTGCTGCGTGCTGTGGCTGGTCTGGAATCGCCGAAGACCGGGATGATACAAATCGGTGACCGTGTGATTTTTGACGGCGCAAAAAACATTGAAATCCCGGCGGAACACCGCAACCTCGGCCTGGTGTTTCAGTCGTATGCGCTGTGGCCACACAAAACCGTGAACGAAAATGTGGCTTACGGCCTGAAGCTGCGCAAAATGCCGGCAGCGGAAATCGCTACCCGCGTGAAAGAAGTGCTGGGACAACTCGGCCTCGGCCATCTGGGTGAACGCTATCCGCATCAGTTATCCGGTGGTCAGCAACAACGGGTGGCGATTGCCCGCGCACTGGTGTACAACCCGCCGGTGATTCTGCTCGATGAGCCGCTGTCGAATCTGGATGCCAAGCTGCGTGAAGAAGCCCGTGCATTCTTACGTGAACTGATCGTGCGTCTGAATCTGTCTGCGCTGATGGTGACTCATGATCAGGATGAAGCAATGGCGATCTCTGACCGGATTCTGTTGCTGAACAATGGTGTGATTGAGCAGCAAGGTACACCGCAAAGTATGTATGAAACACCGCATACCCTGTTCACAGCAGAATTCATGGGCAGCAACAATAAACTGCGCGGACGTGTACTGCAGCGCGACGGCGACAATGCTGTGATCGAAGTTAACGGTCGCCAGCTGAATGCCACAGTGCGTGGTGCGAGTATGGCACAGGATGCAACAGCGATTATCCGTGTCGAAAAAGTCCGTATCAGCCAGACGCCTTCTGCGAATGCGATCGAATTGCCGCTGACCACTTGCATGTATCTGGGTAACCGCTGGGAATGCCTGTTCGGTCACGCAGGTGAAGGGATCCGCGCCTACGCGCCTCAGCGTCTGGAAGCCGGTAACTACTGGCTGCAACTGGATGCAGACAAACTCTGGCTGTACTGATCACGCCAGCGTTGTACACAGCAGTCTGACGGCGGTTTGCATGCGTACAGCAGCAAACCGCCGCTGTACTTTCCGCGCACGGTGTTATGGGGACACAGACTGAAGCTGACTATATCATCAGGGTCAGCACATGCATGCCTTACCTGCTACACAGCAATGCATATTTGCGCTGTCATATCTCTGACCTATCATACAAGGACGTATTTCACGGACCTTGCTGCGCACCGGCGCAGTACCATCTCCGGTGAAATATCTTCAGTGTGTTGCAATTCTCTGTCTCTGCAAACCGGAATACCGCATAATGCGCAAAAACCAGCCGGCTGTATGCGATATCTGAAAGTCTGCCGGAACCCGGAGGCAGGTGTACACGTCTGAAGTCTGGTTCATTTTGACAGGAACATCCATGCTGAATTTTTTCCGGCGCCTGTTTCCTGCCACCACCCCGCCCGGCTCTGTGGCCGGACGCTTACTGCTGGTGACGGGTTTATATGCGCTGTCTGGCTTTTACAGTTTTTCTGTGCCGTTTCAAAACGCCGGCATCAGCCTGATCTGGTTACCGGTCGGCATTGCCTTCGGTGCCCTGCTGCGATGGGGTACGGCAATGCTGCCTGCGGTTATCGCCGGCGCGCTGATCATGAATTTGTATCTGGGACATTCTCCGCTGGCAGTGGCCGTACTGACTGCAGGCAGTACACTGGGCCCCTGGCTGGGTTGCCGCCTGCTGCAGTATTACGGCTTTGACCCCGCTTTACAAAACCGGCGTCAGGTACTGACCCTGATGGCCGGTGCTGCAGCCGGATCCGCAGTGTCCGCGATTACCGGCAGCATGTGGCATGCCGGTAACGGACTGGAAATACCGCCGCTGTCCGCGCTGCTGGTCTGGTGGGGCGGAGATGCGCTCGGTGCCATGCTGACGGCTCCGGTTTTTCTGACCATGACACGTCTGGCGATCGAGCCTCTGCGCCATCAGAAGCGGGAATTACTGAGTTTACTGTCCGTCATTGCCATTACCAGCTGGGCTGTGTTTTTCTCGCCGTTCCCCGAATTGCATTTACCATTTCTGATAATAAGTCTGATGATCTGGCCTGCAATGCGGTTTGAAATTGCGGTGACCGCGACGCTGAATCTGATGGTGGTTATTGCCGCTACTTATGCATCGTCTATCGGCAGCGGCGTATTTGAAAGATACACCGGCATCAGCTTGCTGACCCGCTGGGGCTTTATTTTCATACTGACCATGATCAGCCTGATCACGACCGCACTGCGCAAAGAACATCAGGCGCTCAGTTATCAGATGCATGAGGCGTACAACAGGTTGCAAAAACTGGCGTCGCGCTTACCTGGACTGGCAATACAATGGCGCATTCATGCTGATCAGCGTATTACTGTTCCGTATGCAAGCGATGCTTTGCCCGAAATGTTTGAACTCAGTTACGAAGAAGTCCAGCATGACGGCACACGCTTGCTGGCCAGAGCACATCCGGAAGATTTCGAAGCTGGCAGAGCTTTGTTGCGTGAAGCGACACGACATCTGACGCCGTGGCAATGTGAGATTCGCTACTTCCGCAAAGATGGCAGTGAACGCTGGTTATACCTGGACGGCTTACCGGAGGCGGAAGAAGACGGATCCATGCTGTGGCATTGTTTTATTACAGACATCACAGATCGCAAACAGGCTGAAAGCGACCTGATGATCGCCGCCTGTACCTTTGAATCACAGGAAGCAATTTTCGTAGCCGGACCTGATTGGCGTATTTTACGTATCAACCACGCTTTCAGCCGTATTACCGGCTTTACACCGGCAGATCTGATCGGCGAAAAATCACCGTTACTGGAACCCAGTGCGCAGTCAGAGGACATCTTGCCTGAGTTAGTTCAAACACTGGCAATCCAGCACTTCTGGCACGGTGAGTTATGGCATACGCGCTGCAACGGTGAGCGCTTTCCCGTCATGATCACACTGACTGCCCTGCATGACCACCATGGACGCCTCAGTCATTATGTCGGCTCTTTTACAGATATCAGCAAACATAAAGGCTATGAAGCGGAAATCCGGAATCTGGCGTTTTATGATTCGCTGACGCAATTACCTAACCGCCGTTTGCTGACGGACCGGCTGGATCATTTACTGCGCCAGCACCAGCGCAGCCATGCACACAGTGCCGTTCTGTTTATTGACCTGGATAACTTCAAAACCCTGAATGATACCCGTGGCCATGATGCCGGTGATTTACTGCTGATCGAAGCGGCACGCAGACTGCGCGAATCGGTACGTGACAGCGATACCGTTGCGCGTCTGGGTGGTGATGAATTTGTGGTGGTACTGGAAAGTCTGAGCGAAAGCCGCGAAGAAGCTGCGCAGCAAACCGACCGCATTTCTGAAAAAATCCGGAGCGTGCTGAACCAGCCCTTCCAGTTCACTGATTTTGAACACCATGCGTCCTGCAGTATCGGAGTCTGTCTGTTCAATGATCAGGACATCACCGTGAAAGACTTGTTTAAACGTGCAGACACGGCAATGTATGAAGCCAAGACTGCCGGTAAAAATGCAGTACGCTTTTTTGATCCGGCGATGCAGGCCATTCTGCTGGTGCGCATGCTGCTGGAATCCAATCTGCGGGTAGCGCTGAGTCAGGATCAGTTCCAGCTTTACTATCAGGTGCAGGTCAATGCTGCGGGGGATTTGCTGGGTGCAGAAGCACTGCTGCGCTGGTATCACCCGGACCGCGGTTTTATTTCGCCGGGTGAATTCATCCCGGTCGCGGAAGAGGCTGGTCTGATCATTCCTATCGGCCGCTGGGTGCTGGAAACTGCATGCGCGCAGTTACACCAGTGGCAGCATGATCCGCTGACTGCCGATCTGACACTCGCCGTCAATGTCAGCGCGCGCCAGTTCCGTCAGTCTGATTTTGTAGAGCAAGTGCGCTCGATGATTCAGCAATATGCTTTCCCGCCGGACCGCCTGAAGATCGAACTGACAGAAAGCACCGTCCTTGATGACGTTGATACCACCATCCGTACCATGCAGGATTTGCGAAAACTTGGCGTCGGCTTTTCGATGGACGATTTCGGCACCGGTTATTCTTCACTCGCATATCTGCAAAAGCTGCCACTGACACAGTTAAAGATCGATCAGTCGTTTGTGCGCGATCTGAGTGAAGATGAGAGCGACGCAACGATTGTGCGGGCCATCATTTCTCTGGGGGTGAATCTGGGACTGGACGTGATTGCGGAAGGTGTGGAAACCGATGCGCAGCGCGAATTCCTGATGTCGCATCATTGCAATGCGTTTCAGGGTTATCTGTTCTCACGTCCATTACCGTTACCGGAATTTGAAAAACTGGTGCGGGAGCGGCGTACTGCAATGCTTCCTAAGTTATGACCATCTGTGCCGGCAAATGCCGGCACAGTGACATTCAGACGGTCCAGCCCAGCGGCGGGCACCAGAAATACGCAGTAGTCTGCGGCTGGCTGAAACGGAACAGGGCATCGGTTACACCGTCCTCCGCGCCGGACATACGGCGCAACTGCGCTTCAAACGCCTGATAGCTGCGCGCAAATGCCACGAAATACAAGCCGCCGTGCATGCCTTCTGACCACGGCATAGAACGGCGCAGCATAAACGCCGGCGGCTCAAAATCTTCCTGCGCAGTGCGTTTCACATGCGCTGATTCCGGCGCATCTTCCAGTTCTTCATTATCGGAAAGACGACGACCAATCGCGTGATCTTTCGCCGGTTGCGCCATTGCTGCCAGTGCGGCGAAATCATGCTGCCATTGCTGAACCGCCACAAAGCTGCCACCGGCTTCCGTGACTGCCACCGCCAGCGCCTCATCGTCCTGTGGATTTTCCGTGCCGTCTTCGTAACCGGACAAATCACGGCCTTCTGCGTACCGGAAAGCGCCGGTCTGGTACTGCAACTCAAATGCCGGAGTCAGCACTTCCGCGATACGCAATTGCTGATGCACCAGTTCTCCGCGCTCTTCGGCACGCAGCCAGATCCACAACGCTGCCGGCGTTGCCGGAATACTGACCTGACTGCCCGCAATACCGGTAAATTCCTGTAAACCGCTGACGGATAAATCCAGTACCTTTGCAAGCGCTGCACCGATACCGGTAACAATTCGATCACCATCGGTCAGCGCCAGTAAGGCGTGCAGACTTTGCTGCACAGATGTCCGGTCGGCACCGGAACGGATAGTCCAGGTCAGATAACTGGCATGGGCAGGAATGGCCTGCAGAATCGCTGGCTGATACGACATTGCTTACTCTCCTTCATCGGTTATCCGCGCATGGTGCTGCGGGCAGATGCTCATTATGCCTCAGAAAGACGCCGGTGTCGGACAGGCCAGCCGGAACAGGGCAGACGGAAAACCGCTATACTCGTATGAATTGCCTGCCGTTGACCCGCACTGCCACGGGTTCACTGACAGTGCTGCAGCATCCGCTGCTCAGGGAAGCAAAAGGTTTGTCTATGGTTCTGATTTTGACCCGCGAGGGTGCGGGGATTAACCCGTTTTTTCCATTTCTGATTTCACCGGCCCGGCGTTATATCCGCGTGGTGGACTGGCTGCATTACCAGCGCTGGTTACCATGGCTGCTGGGTGCAAATGCCAGTCTGCTGGCCGTGTTCTTTTTTCTGGCGATGCAGGAATCGCCGGAGCAATGGACTGACTTATACACACTGGCGTCCTGCGCACAGTTCGGCTATATCGGCTGGCGTATTTTCTCGGTACGTAAAACCACCATCCTGGATCTGAAGCAGGGTGCAATCGCGGCCGGCGCGCCGCTGGTGGTGTGGCTGGAAACCATGAGCCTCGCGGCGGGATTTCTGATGGCGGCGCAAACCGGTCTGCGTTTTGCGGAAAGCGGTGCGGATCACTGGCTGTTCTGGCTGATGGAAGTTTTCTGCGCGGTATTACTGCTGATGCCGCTGCTGAATTTTCTGACACTCGGACGTTACAAGAAAAAGAATCAGAAGAAATAATGCCGCACGATTCCGCAAGCAAATTGCGTTTGTGGATAACAACATTCCTGTGCACAAAACATGCGCAAAAACAAGGCAATCCACCACAACTTAGGGGTTTCCTTCGCTGCCATGTCTTTCATCAATCAATAAATATATCATCAGTATTTTAATTACCAGTGATTCAGCCTGTGGACGATGTCCCGTTTATACACAGGCTGCCTGCATACCCAATACTGATCGCTATGAACCGGTTCCGACGTCACTTCTGCGCAATTGCGCTTTCTGCCCTGTGCCTGCCTTCGCTTGCCAGTGAACCTGCCACGCTGACATTTGCCATTATCGCTTCCGGCCATCCGGATCAGGTAAAGCGCGACTGGGAGCCGTTTCTGCAGGAAATGTCACAACGCACCGGCATTCCGGTGCAGGCACTGGTATCTGACAAACACAGCGAACTGGTGGAAGCGATGCGTCAGGGCAAAGCTCAGATTTCGATGGGCAATAAGCTGTCGCTGGAACTGGTGGAAAGCGGCATTTGTAAAGTATTTGCGCAAGTCGTCAAAAAAAATGGCGAACGCGGCTATCACTCCGTTCTGATCACCCGTGCAGACACTCCGCTTAACAGTCTGCCGGATTTACTGGCGCAGCGTGGTCAGTACCGGTTTATGAACGGTGATCCGAAATCCACATCCGGATCGCTGGTACCGGCATTTCATGTCTTTTCCAAAAACAAAACTTCGCCGCAGCAATTGTTCAAATCAGTCGCGACTGGCAATCACCAGAAAAATTTTGATGCTATTCTGAAAAACGAAACGGACGTCGCCACCAACAGCAGCGAATACATCGAAAAGATGCAGACCGAGCGCCCGCTGGATGCGAAAAAAATCAAAGTCATCTGGAAATCTCCGCAGCTGCCGAATGATCCGGTGATTATGCGCAACGATCTTCCCGAAAATATCAAAAATAAACTTGAGAAATTTTTCCTTCAGTTCGGAAAAAACAATCCTAAGCAGGCGCGGATTCTGGATGAACTATCCGGCTGGTCCGGCTTTCGCAGTTCCACCAATGCCCAACTGATTCCGATTGCGGATCTGGAGCTGTTTCACTTGCTGCGCACCAATGAACTGGACACCAGCCGCTCTGCCGACGAACGTAAAAAAACCTATGACAACCTGATTGCCCGCTTCAGCAAACTCGATCTGAAACTGAAACTCGACGCTGCGGCGCAATAACACGGCAGCCATCCGCCAGACCGTGCCAGCCCGATCCGGCAAACGTACCGGATTGGTATCACCACAGCAGACCGCAACAGAAAACCATACCGTCACGTTGCGATACTGCTTCTTGACCACGAGGAAAACCATGAAGTTATTAACAGGACTGATCAGTCTCGCCTTCAGCGGTCTGGCCATCGCTGCCGGCCCGACCTATCAGTTACAAGTAGGCGCACCGGTACTGAATACTGCCATTCCGTCCGGCTCCGGCATGAGCCCGACCTTTAATCACCGTTATCTGGTGGTGGGAGACGATTCGCCGTATCTGTTCGAAGTAGATGCAAAATTTCAGGTCGTCAAGAAAACCCTGATCAAAGACTATCCGGTCAATGCGCAAGGCCGCATCGATAAGAAAGTCAAACCAGATTTTGAAGCGATGACACCGCTGGTCTGGAACAAGCAATTGTGGAGCATGGTGATCGGTTCCGGCAGCAAACCGGATTTACGCGAATATGGCTTTTTGCTGTCCTATGACGGCAAACAAAAAGTCGAATTCCGTCTGACCAATTTGTACAAACAGTTTTTTGTGGCGGGTGGTCTCACACCAACCCAGACCATCAATATTGAAGGCCTGACGGTTGACCACCAGTACATGTACTTCCTGAACCGTGGCAACTCTGCGAGCAATATGATTTTCCGCGTGAAATTGTCCGATATGTCGGACTATCTGGCAGGCAAAGTCACACAGGTTGCCGAAGTTAAAAAATTCGATGTGAAACTGCCGGTCATCGACAAATTTGAAGCTGGCTTATCCGGCGCCGATTACTGGCCCGAAGCGCGCGCACTGGTCTACACCGCTTCCGTGGAAGCCACCGGTGATGCGTATGGCGACGGCGCGATTCTCGGCAGTTTCGTCGGCGTGATTCCGCTGCACCAGTTGCGCGAAGGCCAGACGCTGGACCTGAGCCGCAGCGCGGCACCCGTGATAGTGAATGGCAAACCAGTCCTGACCAAAATCGAATCGATTGCTTTCCAGAAAGCAGATGAGCATGAAGTGCGCGGTGCGCTGGTCAGTGATAACGATCAGGGTGCGAGCGAATTTTTCGGGTTCCGCCTGCGTCGCAAAGACTAAGATCAGCACTGCGGTTTGTTCGCAACCAGCAGTGATGCCGGCTGCAACAACGGCTGTAAAAAGGTGTGCTCTGTGCACACCTTTTTTACTTTCAATGTTATTGTATCTTAATGACATTTTTATCTATTTAATGATGAAACCATTTTTCTTTTCACCAGTACAGATTTGCCTCAGTACCTTGCTCAGCCTTGCTGCCTTGCCGGCATTTGCACAAGTCTGTACCGGTCAGGTGATCAGCACGCCGGAAGGTATGCATGAAGTACAGGATGAGAGCTTACTGAAAGCGACGCTCGGTGAACCCGGTAAAGGCAGTTTATGCACTGCCAAAGTGTTTGAAGTGGACAAACCAGTGCGCTTGTTCCGCGTATATAACGCTGCGCAGCCGGCATCTTTATATGGCCGCTGGTGGTCTTTGCAAGTGCCGGTGGGGCCACGGACGCAGTATGCAGCTGAGAATGCGATTTGTCCGGAATGGAGCCCGCTGAATGCGGCAGCAACCTGTACCCTGAAACCGGGTGTGCGTGTGGTGATCGGGCCGGGGCAGAGCGCGCAATGCGCCAGTGGTGAAGTATTACCGGCATCCGCAACGAATCAGGTGTATGTCGCGAATGATGCACGTGCGCAAAAAACACTGGTGGATAACTGCAGCGAACCGCTGGTCTGGCCCTGAAATTTTTGCGCTGATCTGTTCAGCGCGGCGTGGATAAGTCCGGCGTTATTCAGGCCACATGGACAGCACCAGATGTTCTATGCTGTTCGGGTCTGCCAGTTTTTTACGCGCTTCATCAAAGCCCGGCGGATTCGGTACTGCCTTTTTGGTGTGCACCGGTGTATCGATCGCCATTTTGATCGCGAATACGAAAATACCTTCTTTGATCAGCGGTGGCTGCAGACGGCGCACAGTTTCGTAGATCTGGTTGTCGTAGTACTCGTGTACTGCCGGTTTCATATCCAGCCAGGTGGCAACGTCACCGTCGGAACGGACAGCAATTACCAGATAACCTGCACTGGGTGAGAGTTTGGCGCTTTTCAGTGCCTTATAAACAGCGCTTTGCACGCCGCGTGAATAACGTCCCAGATTATCCACCGTGATGCCTTTTTTGTTCATCACGGCTTCGGACTGATAAAAATAAAAATTATCAAAACGGACTTCTGCTGCCTGCACCAGTGTGCAGCAGCTGAGTAAGAGGGCAGCCAGCAGCGATTTCATCCGTTTCTCCTTTTTATTGATACCGGTTTATTTATTGATAAACACGCCAGCCTGACGGTCTTTTTTCACATCATGCCACGGAAAGATCTTGCCATTCATTGCGACATGACAACCCGGTGGCAATAATTGTGCCGCAGCGCAGGCAAAACCGAGGTTAAAAAACGCATCCGAACCTGCGACTTCGTAAGGAATCATCGCGCCGGTAAACACGATAGTTTTGTCCAGATTCGCCGCGCCCAGCACTTCTGCGGTTTCGCGCATGGTATCGGTGCCGTGAATAATCACGATCGCTTTTTCCGGTGCATTCTGGCAAGCCTTCAGGATGGTCTGGCGGTGGCTGTCATCCATGTCCAGTGAATCAATCAGCATGCAGACTTCCAGTGTCGCCGGTACGGTCAGACGCGCGCGCTGCAGCACTTCCGGCAAATGGCTTTCCGCAAAATCCAGTTTGCCTGCGATTTCATTGTAATGTTTATCAAAAGTGCCGCCGGTGGCGAGAATACGTAAGCTCATAATCGTCCTGTCTGTGGATAAGTCGAAAGTCATGCAAATTGATGCTGATTGTAGCCTGCCTGCGCTTTTGCCGAAAGCTGCTACACTGTGCTGAGCCACGCCCGTGCACCGGCCCGCTGTCTCAGAACGCAGTCAGCGGCATTTTCCGGCACACGGCACCACGCAGCGGTCGTTTTTGCGACCGCTGCGGTTTTTTTTGAATGATGTATGAAGCCGATTGCCCCCGGAACCGTTATTTTTCACCGCCACCGCGGATTTGGTGTGCTGACTGCCGTTAACCTGATGACAGGCTGGGTCAGCGCACGCTTTGGTGCGGAACAACGCTGTCTGGATCTGAACTTATCCACCGATCAGTTACAACATGCGGATGGCGAAGCGATCCGCTTCCGCCTGCAACCACCGGAACGCATGCCGCATGCGCGCCTGATGGCGATGGTGCGGGCCTTGCACAGCGCCGGTTATCAGCGCCTGTATCTGTACAGCTTTCCGGTTGCGTCCGGCCTGCACTGGCGCTGGCATCTGTTCGCCGGACCGCGCCAGTGGCTGCACCGTCCGCTACGGCAGGGCTGGTATGGCAGCGGTGCCGATTACATTTTTAATCCCGTTATGGGCTGGGGCGATGCGCCCGGCGCCGGTACCGAAGAACTGATCGACGCGCTGGCGCGGTTTGATCCGGAAGGCCTCGCGCTGGCGCTTGGTCGCGATGAAGACTACGCAGCGTGGTTTGCACAAGTCTGTGAACAACTTTTGCCCGATTACGCATTCAGCCTTGGCAGCGGCGATGCGACATTGCCGTTTCCGCTGTATTTACCGACCATGCCGGTACGCGCCCGCCTGCCGGACTGTGCACATCGTCTGACTTATCCACCGGGCTGGAAAGAAAGCTGGCCCGCCCGCGATCTGTCCACCCACCTGCAACAAGCCGCCACCGTCCGCCACGACATCGCCGGCCACGGCTGGAATCTGCCGATGGAATGGTAAGCAGGGCGCAGATTTCCGGCTTCTTTCCGCACATGATCAGCACGGGAATTCCGCTCAGCCATACCGGATGAACTGTGCGCAAATACACATATATCCACCGCAAATCTGCGTCACTCAGACGACAAAACAGATACTCCCCCCGATTTTTAACAAAACCGGCTGCTTGTCGGCATGAATACTGGGCTCCACAAAATACCCCCGGGGGTATTTTTCGGGCAAAAAATGACCGTTATGAGAACGTTGGACGCTTTGTGAATAAAAAACCCCGCAACAGCGTGCGGGGTTGTAAGGGAGAGCAAAGTAACCGACCGTTGGGGATGACGGGCGAACAATGAGTTGCGTGAAATCAGTTCAGCGTTAACTGGAAAATGGCACCACCAATTTCGCGCGCATCCCCGCCTGCAAATACATGTAGTTTGCCGTTAACCCAGAATACACGGCGCGGCGCAGGAATCACACGAGACTTCAAGCCGGAAGCCGTTGTCCATTGCGGCTCAATCGTGCTGACTTTTCCGTCTGTACTGATTTTACGGATAGCGTTATCACACGTGTCGGCGACATACAGATTGTCCTGATCATCAACCGTAATACTGGCAGGACACTGAAAGGCTGCATCTGTCAGCACACCGTCCTTATGACCTTTTTTCGTGTAAGAGCCAGCGTACAGAGTGGTTTGTCCGTTACTGGACACTTTACGGATTGCGGCCATTTGATTTTCAAGAACAAATACGTTCCCCTGAGAGTCTGCTACCAAATCCGTGATAGACGAAAACCGTGCATTTTTCCCGGCACCATCAACCCTTGCTGCGTAAGCAGTATTACCAGCGATTTCAGTATATGTTCCATCAGCATTGAACTGCGCTATCGCATTTCCGGAATATTGAATATATACCTTTCCGGATTTCGATACTGTTACATCATTAATTTCAGGCAAGTCCTGTACATTCGGATTTTTTCCGGAAATCCGGGATAGAGCTCCCGATTTATCTAAGAGATAAATACTATTTTTGTTATTGTGGACAAGATAGGTATTGCCAGAAGGATCGTTACTCATTTTTATGACAGGGCGCTTGAAAATAACATTATTTGGCCCGTCTTCCCATTCGTAACTTTGGTATGTCGTTGTAAACACTTTATTTTTAAGATCATACTTACGTACCCGCTCAGTGCTTGGACTGATGTCGGCAACATACAGTGACTGGTCAGGGCCAGCTACCAATCCGGTCAAACGAACTATTGGCAGTGCCGATTCAAACGGTATATTTCGTTCAGGAATAAAGATATTTTTACCTGCGATAGTCGATACATTGCCTGCTGTATCAGCCTTTCGTATTGTATTTCCATCAATAAAAAATAAGTTGCCTTTTGCATCTGGAAACATCGCAAGTGGCTTCTGCAGGGTAGCATTGATACCGATACCATCGGAAGATGCTTCATCACCCGGCCGTCCGGCAACAAATTTAAGAATGTTATCGGTACTCTGCATCAATATCGCGTGCCCCTCTGTACGATAAACATTTCCCTTCTTGTCGTATCGTTGAAAGCCCTGCGTATCGTAAGAAAGATTTCTATCTAAATCACTATTGATAGTTAAAGTACGATCCTGAGAGATACAAATCTCGACACTGTATTGCAAATCTTTCACATAAATTTTGTCATTGTTATCGATATTCAGGCGGCCAATGTAGCTCAGATAGTCTGTCCCTATATTGTTTGGCTTACCACCGATGAATGTATTTCCCGGTCCGGCAAAGTCGCTAACAGCCCCGCTGGGACTTACCTTTTTTATAACGCGTTGATGTAAGTTTTGAAAATACAAATTGTCTTTACTATCAATCACCATATTAGGCGGCTGGGTATAAAGGTCTTCTTTGTAGTAATTAAGAGGGCTGTTCGGATCACTTACTTTAAAGCTTATCAGTGTCGTTACAATACCTGCGGGAGTAATTTTCCGGATTGAATCCAGGTCATAGACAAAAACATTATCCTGACTGTCAACTACAACAGAAAAAGCTGCCTTAAAGCGTGCGTCGCTACCAGTACCGTCCTGATATCCGTACTCTCCAGACTTGCCTGCTAATGTCGTTACCACGCCGTCAGCGGTAATTTTCCGGATCGTACTTCCGTCAGCCACATAGATATTACCTTTGCTGTCAGCGGTAATATCTTTCAGATAGAAGAAGCGAGCCGTGTCTCCTTGTCCGTCAAGATATGCAGCACCTCCTGTTTCACCCATCAGTATGTCTGCCCGAGCTGTGACAACGGGTGGCGTTACCGGCCCGCCTGTTCCGCTGCCGCTGCCCGAACCACTGTTTCCTGCGTCTGCGGATCCGCCACCGCCGCCACCGCACGCGGCCAGAAAGATACCTGCGATTGCACTGCACACTGCCGTTTTGATCAGGGAATTCATGTTGTGTATGAGTTGTACAAAAAAGAAACATTGTAAACTTTTTTAACAATGTGAAAAACAAGCAAGAATGTTTCACATGAAACATTGATGTGTTTTAAACATCGTTGTTTCGCTGAATTTAAATGCTTCCTGACTGAAAAGCAGATACTCCCCCTGTTTTGGATAAAACCGGCTGGTAGTCGGCATGAATACTGGGGGTTTTCAGATACCCCCGGGGGTATTTTTTGGCCGGATTTTGGCCTGTACCGGCTGAAGCAGTAATGTGAGGGTGACTGGCAAGGTACGGCGGGTGTTGCCGCTGATGTATTGTTGGAAGAAAGTTTGCAGCGGGGAGGGTGCAGACATAAAAAAACGCCGGATTACGCCGGCGCTTTCGGGTTGAAGCTGAACTGCCTCAGGCGGCCATTGCCATCAGGCTGGCGTTACCACCGGCGGCGGTGGTGTTGACGCACAGTGCACGTTCCGCGACCAGACGCCACAGCGGGATGGTGTCCTGTTCGTTGGTGTCGATCAGGGACACAATCGCGCCGTCTTTATCCGCAAATGGCTGACGGTACTGGCGCAGCAGGTCGCTGGCGACCAGTGCGATTTGTGCGCTGGTCTGGGCAACGTCGGCCTGTACGATCTGCGCCTTCACTTCTGCCGGCAGATTGGCTGGCAACAGCGCAGCGGTTTGCGGTGGCAGCACGGCCTGATTACCGGTCGCCAGAACAGCCGCGATCTGGTTCAGCAGGGTGTTGGTGTTGCTGGCGGCGCAGAAAATCTGACCACGCGGTACGAAGCTCAGGGTATTGCGTTCGCCGGTCGGGCCGGGCAACAGCATGGTGACCTGATACGGACTGTGGTGTGCGTATTGCTCACCCAGCGCCACAACCGGCAGTTTCTGTGCTTTGGCCCAGACCAGCAGTGCGTTCAGTGCCTGCGGAGTCTGACGTTCAAACACGGTATTACCGCCAACACCGATCTGCGGCTGACGCTGCAGGCGTTTCAGGTACAGCGGACCACCGGCTTTCGGACCGGTACCGGATTTACCTTCACCACCGAACGGTTGTACACCGACCACCGCACCGACGATATTACGGTTGATGTAGATATTGCCGACATGCGCACGGTTGACGATGAAGTCGATGGTTTCATCGATACGGGAATGCACGCCCAGTGTCAGGCCGAAACCGGTGCCGTTGATCTGATCGATCAGGGAACCGAGCTGGTCGCGGTGATAGCGCAGTACGTGCAGTACCGGGCCGAACACTTCTTTTTTCAGTTCCGACAGGTCTTTGATTTCCATGACGGTCGGTGCCACGAAAGTACCGTTGCTGCATTGTGCATCCAGCGTCAGGCTGTGGAAATTGCGTGCTTTGCTGCGCATCTGATCGATATGCGCCTGCAGATTACGCTGCGCTTCTGCATCGATGACAGGGCCGATATCGGTGACCAGTCTGTCAGTCACGCCGATGCGTAATTCTTTCATCGCGCCGTGCAGCATTTCGATGGTGCGGTCGGCGATATCTTCCTGCAGACACAGAATACGCAGTGCGGAACAACGCTGACCGGCGCTGTCGAATGCCGATGACACCACATCATTCACAACTTGTTCCGGCAAGGCGCTGCTGTCGACGATCATCGCATTCTGACCACCGGTTTCAGCGATCAGCGGAATATCGATACCTTCTTCCACAGAACGGCGTGCCAGTGTGCGGTTGATAATTTGTGCAACTTCGGTAGAACCGGTGAAGATCACGCCGCGTACGCGGGAATCTGCCACCAGTTGCGCACCGACGACTTCACCGGTGCCCGGCAGGAATTGCAGTGCAGCGCGCGGAATACCGGCTTCGTGCATCAGTTCCACCGCGCGGAAAGCGATCAGCGGAGTCTGTTCTGCTGGTTTTGCCAGCACCACGTTACCGGCGGCCAGTGCAGCACTGACTTCACCGATGAAAATCGCCAGCGGGAAATTCCACGGGCTGATACAGACCACAGGGCCCAGCGGCTGCACCGGTGCCTGATGTTCTACTTGTGCGGCGTAGTAGCGCAGGAAATCGATCGCTTCACGGACTTCAGCGATGGCATTCGGAAGGCTCTTACCGGCTTCACGTACCGCCAGCGCCATGAAGTCCAGCATGCGTTCTTCCATACGGTCTGCAGCAGCAAACAACGCAGCAGCGCGCTGTGCCGGTGCTACGGCAGCCCATTCCGGCGCGTGTTCTGCAGCGGCTTGCAAGGCGTGCTGTACATCCTGCGCATCGGCTTCGGTCACACTGCCGACCACATCTGCCAGATTGGCCGGATTGCTGACCGGACGGCTGGCCGTTGCGCTGACCGCGTTCAGCAGCAATGGTTTAGCATGCTGAGGCTGAGCAGCCACCGCTTCAAAATGCGCGGTGATTTCAGCCAGCGTTTGCTCGTTCGATAAGTCCAGACCTTTGGAGTTTTTACGTTCTTTGCCGAACATTGCGACCGGCATCGCAATACCGGAATGCATTTTGCCGCCCAGCTCGCGCGATACGGTGATCGGATCTGCCAGCAATTGTTCAATCGGCACCGCTTCATCGACGATCTGATTCACGAACGAAGAGTTCGCGCCGTTTTCCAGCAGACGGCGTACCAGATACGCGAGCAGGGTCTGATGCGAACCGACCGGTGCATACACACGGCAAGGTTTGTTCAGATTGTCTTTGCCGACCACCTGATCGTACAAAGTTTCGCCCATACCGTGCAGGCACTGGAATTCGTAATCGGTGACGCCGGCGGCATTCGCCCATGTGTAAATCGTGGACAGTGTCATCGCGTTATGCGTGGCGAACTGCGGGTAAATCACATCGGTGGCAGCCAGCAGTTTCTGCGCGCAGGTCAGATAAGACAGATCGGTGTAGACCTTGCGTGTATACACAGGGAAGCCGGTCTGGCCATCAACCTGAGCACGTTTGATTTCCGCATCCCAGTAAGCACCTTTGACCAGACGGATCATGAATTTGCTGCCGCTGCGGCGTGCCAGATCAACCAGATAATCGATTACGAACGGGCAGCGTTTCTGGTAAGCCTGCACCACGAAACCGATACCTTCAAAGCCTTTCAGATCCGCGTCGTATGCCAGCGCTTCCATCAGATCCAGCGACAGTTCCAGACGGTCGGTTTCTTCCGCATCAATATTCAGACCAATGTTGTATTGCTTTGCCAGTACCAGCAGTTTTTTCAACAATGGCAGCAGTTCCGTCATCGTGCGTTCACGCTGTGCTCGCGAATAACGCGGATGCAGTGCGGACAGTTTCACGGAAATGCCGGGACCGTTTTTGATACCACGACCGGCAGACGCTTTACCGATCGCATGGATCGCGGTTTCGTAGGCTTTGTAATAGAACTCAGCATCTTTGGCAGTCAGCGCCGCTTCACCGAGCATGTCGTAAGAATAACGGTAACCGCGTTTTTCATTATCAACGCTGTTACGCAAGGCTTCTTCAATGGTCTGACCGGTCACGAACTGGTTACCGAGCATACGCATCGCCAGATCTACGCCTTTGCGGATCAGCGGTTCGCCGCCTTTGGCGATCAGACGGGTCAGCGCTGCGCCCAGACCATTCTGGCTGGAAGAGCTGACCAGCTTGCCGGTAATCAGCAGACCCCAGGTCGCTGCATTAACGAACAGGGAAGGGGATTCGCCCAGATGTTTGGCCCAGTCACCTTTACTGATTTTGTCAGCGATCAGACGGTCCGCGGTCTGGCTGTCAGGAATACGCAGCAGCGCTTCCGCCAGACACATCAGTGCCACGCCTTCTTCGGAAGACAGCGAGAATTCATGCATCAGCGCATCCACGCCGGATGCACGGGTACGTTGCTGACGTACCGAGCTGACCAGACGGTGTGCCAGTTTTTCAACATCCGGTTGCAAACTGGTATGCGGATTTACCTGAGATAACAACCACTGAACTGTTTCACCTTCATCACGGCGGTATGCAGCAGTAATGGCCTGACGCAGGGAAGTCTGACTAGACAACAGCTCTGCGCGCAGCGCAGCAAACGGCTGAGAATTGACTGGCAAATTGGTGGGCATTTTAAATTAACCATGAAAACGAATATCGTTTCATTGTATAGATGCTCGCCAAGGATTAATTCTGGAAATCTTCGGATATATCAAAATTTTGTCTTTTGTGAGAAAATCTCACCAAATAATATTAAAAACCAATCCGATCCATCTTCATCGCCTTCTATGTTAGACAAAATCAGCAAAAGAATTCTGGCCGAATTACAAAATGACGGCCGTATCAGCAACGTTGAACTGGCAAACCGCGTCAACCTGTCTCCGGCCGCCTGTCTGGAGCGTGTGCGCAAGCTGCAGGAAGCCGGTTACATCCTCGGTTACACCGCGCAACTGAATCCGCATCTGCTGGATGTGGCGCTGCTGGTGTTCATCGAAGTGGTATTAGACCGTACCACACCGGACGTGTTCGACGCTTTCCGCCGTGGTGTGCAGGCAATTCCGGAAGTGCTGGAATGTCATATGGTGGCAGGTGGTTTTGACTATCTGGTCAAAGCCCGTGTCAAAGACATGAACGCTTACCGTGATTTCCTCGGCAAATCCCTGCTGCAGTTAAACGGTGTGCGCGAAACCCATACCTACGCAGTGATGGAAGAGGTCAAAAACACGACCTGCCTGCCGATCAAATAAACGATCATGCAAGCCCGCCTGGAAAGACTGGAAGCTGTTCAGGACGCAATACTGGCAATCAGCAGAATCTCTGCCAGTGGCAACGACATTTCCGGTTTTCTGCGCGAGGTACATCAGATCATTGGCCGCATCATGTATGCGGCCAATTTTTATGTGGCGCTGTACGATGCAACAGATAACACCATCCGCTTCGTGTATGAAGTCGATGAAGTCGATGCGCCACTCGATCCGGAAAAGCGGTTCACACTGCAGTCAGCAGAAGAATCACCGACCGCTTCCGTGATTCTGAACCGCAAACCGCTGGTCATGACAGCGGAACAGGATTCACACAAAGCCTGGGGTTACGGCACCCGTTCTGAACACTGGGTTGGTTATCCTTTACTCGATCAGTTCCGCAATGCATTCGGTGCAATGGTGATACAGAGTTACCGTGCTGATCAGTTATACACAGAAGAAGATCAGGCTTTATTCGGCCTGATCGCTGCGCATGTTTCCGCCACGCTGCAAAGTCTGCGCAGTGTGGATCAGCTGGAACATCTGGTGCGCGAGCGCACAGCGGCCCTGCATCAGCAAATCGAAGAAAAACAACGCGCAGAAACCCTGCAGCGCGTGCTGTATCAGATCGCGGAATTATCTATCGTCACTTCCGTCGGTGACCGCAAATTTGCGCGGCTGCATCAGATTATCGGGCAACTGATTCCGGTACCGAATTTCATGGTGGCTTTATTTGAACCTGCCACATCTGAGTTCCGCATCGCGTATTTTGTCGATGAAATTGATGGTGACCAGACCGGCATCCGTTTTCCGCTGGGACGCGGTCTGACTTCATATGTGGTGCAGTCCCGTCAGGCACAATTATTCAGCCGCGAACGGCTGGAACGGATGTCTGCCAGCGGTGAAATTGAAATTCTCGGCAATTTGTCTGCCTACAGCTGGATGGGCGCGCCTTTGCTCGCCGACGAGCATTTATTCGGCGTGATTATCATCCAGAGCTATCATCCGGATCTCAGCTACACCGATGCTGATCTGGAATTACTGAGCTTTGTTGCAAGCCATGTGGCAGCGGCACTGGCGCGTTTGCAAGCCAGTGAAGCGCTGGGAAAATCCAACCGCGAATTAACAGAAACCCTGCAGGCGCTGACCACTGCGCAATCTGAATTGATACATCAGGAAAAGCTGGCGTCGCTGGGCCGTCTTGTGGCCGGCGTCGCGCATGAAATCAATACGCCGCTGGGGATTGTTGTGACGGCGACCAGTCATCTGGCAGAGGAAGTGCAGCTGACACGTCAGGCCCTGCAACAGGGAACCCTGACGCAGAAAATGCTGGAAGAGTTTTTCGAAATCTGCGATGAGTCGCTGCGTATTCTGACTACCAACAGCCAGCGCGGTGCAGCGCTGGTGCGCAGTTTTAAACAAGTTGCGGTGGATCAGTCGCATGATGCGGCACGCCACTTTGATCTGAAGCGTTATCTGGATGAAACCCTGCTGGCATTGCAGCCCAAACTCCGGCTGCGTCAGGTAAAAGTGATGCTGGATTGTCCGGAAAATCTGCAATTACATACGTATCCTGGTGCGCTGTCGCAGATACTGACCAATCTGGTCATGAATTCGCTGACACATGGTCTGGAAAGTACCAGTGATGCGCGTATCAGCGTGCTGGTCAGACATGATCAGGAAACGGTGTTTCTTGAGTACGAAGATAATGGCAGCGGGATGTCCGCTGAAAATTTACAGCATTTGTTTGAACCGTTTTTCACAACGCGACGCGGGCAGGGTGGTAGCGGCCTCGGCGCACATATTGTGTATAACCTCGTGACTGGCTTACTGGGTGGCCAGATTCGTGCGCACAGTGCACCTGATCAGGGTTTACGCTACGAAATCCGCTTTCCGAAAATTCACAAGTCGGTTACCGGCACGCAAGCCTGATTCCATAGTGCTCAGTCCGGATAGCGACTGTTGATTTCCAGCGCTTTATCCACATTCTTAATCAGAATATTCACATAGTAAGGATCAAGGTGCGATCCGGCAGCGGATTCCAGATGCTGCAGTACCTGATCGACAGGCCATGCCGGTTTGTAGACACGCTTTTGTATCAGGGCATCGAATACATCAGCAACAGCGACGATACGCGCAAACGGATGAATATCTTCGCCGGCCAGACCTTGCGGATAACCATGTCCGTCATAACGTTCGTGATGCTGGTGCGCGATAATGGCGGATGCTTTTAATATCGGGCGCTGCGATCCGGCCAGTATCGACATACCGACTTCCGGATGCTGTTTCATGATTTCCCATTCCTCCACATCCAGCTTTCCCGGTTTCAGCAAAACTGCATCCGGCGTTGCGATTTTTCCGATGTCGTGCATCGGCGCTGCCTGCCGTAAAATCATCGCCTCTTCCGGATCCATGCCGGATTGCAGTGCAATCATGTAACTGATTTCTGACATACGACGCACATGGTTGCCCGCTTCATGTGAACGTGATTCGACCACATCGCCCAGACGCATAATCAGTTCGCCCTGGGTATCAGAAATTTCCTGATTCAGTAAAATATTATCAAACGCAATTGCCACTCCGGACGAAAACACTTCCAGCAGCTTCGCATCAATTTCCGAAACATCATGCACACCCTGCAATACCAGTAAGGATGTTTTCCCGCTGCGATTGGGAAAATATCCGATAAAGGTGTCGCCGTATAAATGGGATATTTTATTGACGCAGGTGGCGTCCAGCTGTTCCAGCAATACAGTGTCGAACGCTTCGGTTGCCTGTTCTTCATCGCCAAGCCGCGCCAGAATTTCATAGCGGTCTGCGCCCTGAATGCCGCTTGCACCGCGTACCCGCAACAACATACTGTGTTCCAGCTGCAGCAGTGCAACGACTTGCTGCAGCAAGCCCTGCGCAAAATCGTGTAAGTTTCTTTGCCGGAAAATAAGAGCGGACGCATCAATCACGCGCTCCAGACCCTCGCGGTAAGAGAGCTGGAAACGGTGCGCCTGTTCCACTTCCATGATGTCGCGGTAAGCACGCAGCGCGGCAAAAGTTGTAGTGAAGAGTTTTTTGCGGTCGAGTTCGGTTTTTTCTTTGTAATCATTGATATCGTATTCAACGATCACACTTTCTTCCGGCGCCTGTCCCGGCTGACCGGTACGTAATACGATGCGGGTGAAAGTATTCCCTACTTCACCCCGTAACCAGCGCACCACATCCAGTCCGGCGGTTTCGGTTTCCATCACCACATCCAGAAAGATCAGCGCGATGTCCTGATGTTCGCCGAGGATTTTGCGGGCTTCGGCACCACTGTAAGCATTCAGAAACTGCAGGCTGCGGCCGTCCAGCCGGAAACGGCTGAGCGTCAGCCGTGTCACGGTGTGCACGTCCGGCTCATCATCCACCACCAGCACTTTCCACGGTGGCAGAGACGGTTCTTCAGCTTGCAGGAATTGCATAGGAAACTCCTCAGATCTGGATGCACATCATTGCGACGGCATCAGGGCAGTTTCATTCTAGTTCCGGAAAGTAAGACTGTGCAGTTTTTCGCTGCTGATTTGACAATTTGTATCAAGCAATATGCTGGCTGGCGGACATGTCATGGTGTTCAGCGCCAGCCAATAGTTTCCGGACAAAAGATCAGCGCAGTTTGCCGGTCAGAATGCGCAACGCATCTGCGCCGCCCTGTTGTTGCAACACCTGTTCCAGTGCCGGCAGCAATGGCGCCAGTGTATCGGCCAGCTGGCGGCGTACAGTGTCGACAATCACTTGCGTGCTGCGTTCGATTTCAATATTCAGCGCCGCACCGGCTTGCTTCTGACGGAACACCGTCATGCGCAGGGTTTCCGGAATCAGCCAGACTTCAAACCAGCTTTCCGCCACATTGACTTCGGCGATTGTCAGGCTGGCACCATTGATGGCGACATAACCCTTCGCAAACAAATATGGCAGCCATTGTTGCGGCACGGCAATACGCAGCACGTAATTGTTTTCCAGTTCGCGCACCGCAGCAACACTGGCGGCAAAATCAACATGGCCGGACAAAGGATGACCACCGATTTCTGCACCATCGCGCGCGGCCCGCTCCACATTCACTTCCTGGCCAGTCTGATACTGCCCCAGCGTGGTGATATTCAGGGTTTGCTGCATCACGTCAAACGAAGCCGCATCGCCGCCATGCAGGGTTGTGACGGTCAGGCAGACGCCGTCTACCGCAACGCTGGCACCAATTTCCAGACCGGCAGCAAAGCCCGCCGGGAAAGCGATGCGGAAAGTACGCAAACCGGGTACATCGCGGATTTCTGCAATACGGGCCACGCCCTGAACAATTCCTGTAAACATAATTCGTCTGCCTGTTAAGTCCAGCCGCGATTGTAACTGGAATCGGAGCGCCCGTTCTGCGCGGCCTCAGTCGTCTTCCAGTGGCGCAACGTCCTGTTCCAGTTCCGGTACCAGATTCGAATGGGTCATGTTGACCAGATTATCACGCAGCCATTTATGCGCCGGATTGCGGCCATCGCGTTCATGCCACAGCATATCGACGTGGACTTCCGGCGTTTCAAACGGCAGTTCTTTGCAGATCAGCGCATCGGTCATACCGGTCGCGGAAATCAGATGGCGCGGCAGTACCGTGATCAGATCCGAATTTGCGACCACCCGGCCCGCGGTGAAGAATTGATTCACGGTCAGCAGAATGCGGCGCTCGCGGCCGCTGGCAGCCAGAATTTCATCGATCAGACCGTGGGCACGACCGGAAAAACTGACCAGCAAGTGATTCGCATTGCAGTAATCATCGACCGTGAGTTTGCTGTGCGCCAGCGGATGGTCTTTGCGCATCACGCAGACATAATGACCGGTGTATAAGCGTTCATGGCGGATTGCACTGTTACCGGCAGCTTGCCCGCCAGTCAGTTGCGCGACCACGCCGGGGAAAAAACCGACCGCGATATCAATATCACCACGCAACAGCATGGGACGCGGTTCGCGCGTGGTCAGTGGCATCATGCGCACTTTGACGCCCGGTGCTTCGGTCTGAATCGCCCGCATCAGGGTCGGCATCCACAAGGCGGCCGTTGCATCCGCCATCGCCATACGGAAAGTCACTGCGGCCTGCGAGACATCGAAGGCCCCCGGCGCCAGCGCCGATTCCAGCGTGGATAAAGCCTGCCGTATGACAGGCCACAGCGCTTCGGCACGCGGCGTCGGCTTCACACCATAGGCGGTGCGGATCAGCAATTCATCGTTCAGCGAATAGCGCAGGCGCTTTAAGGCATTCGATACAGCCGGCTGGGTCATAGCCAGTTTGTCTGCGGCGCGGGTCAGATTCTGTTCAATCATGACCGCATCAAACACCCGCAGCAAATTCAGATCCAGGGTAAGAAAATTCATGCGTAGTCTCCGCTCACTCAAATGGTGATGCCAGCGAGGGCACCGTTATTCCCCGTTCTTATCACTGTCCTGCGGGGATGTTTTTTATTCCATTCACAAACCGTATAGCATTTATCAGAAATCGGAATTGGAATGTTATGTTGCGTTGCAATATTATGCACCCATTATCTTACGATACAAGCGGATTTCATCATGTCTTTCCTGAATATTGCACTCCCAACCACAGCCAGCTGGGCCACTTCCGATGTTGTTGTCAGCGGCGTTACCACTACCCTGCAACTGTTTGCCTGCCTGGTATTGCTGACCAGCGTGTTTTTCACTTTCCGTCCTCTGTTGTCCGGTATCGCCCGCGCTTTCTGGGTCAGCCTGTTCCCGGCACGTACCCGCGCACAGGAAACAGCAGAACGTTTGCTGCGCACCCGTCTGACCCTGCGTCGTCTGGCAAATGACAGCGAACTGAGCTCGCCTGCCATGGCCGCTGAACTGCAGGCAATGGGCGCACGTACCTGATACTGCATCGCAACACGAAAATCTGAACGGCGTGCCACTTGCCGCCGTGCAGATATTCAGTGAAAAGCACCATCATCCCAACGGGAAATGGTGCTTTTTTGTTTTTCTGGCGACAAACATGCGCCGGCAGGATGGCACTGGCTAAGTCAGAGACAACAGCACGCGCAATTCACGGGGCTTACCGGGGATGTATATCGCTAGCTGCAAAGCGTGCCAGCCTGCGCCAGCCCTGTGGGAAGCCAAAACCGGCTGAAAATGACCGAAATGCGGTGTTCTGCACAGCGATCCGGCGGTCGTCGGCAGAAAGTGCGGCTCTCCGTTTTTGTGAAATGACGATATCTGCATGATGTGTTGACGCTGAGCTTGTCTGATCAGGCGTGGACGGACTGGGAGGGGGATAAGCGCTGGCGTCGCACGATGGACGAATTTCGCCGTCCGGATCGACTTAAAACGGCAGGAACACGGCTGCTGCAGTGCTATTGCGGATTCCTGAACTGGCATTCATATCTTGTGCAGGGCGCAGGCATTCCACGGCGTTTTCATTCATCCAGCAAAAAACCCCTGCAGTTCGCACTGTCAGGGGTTTTATTCACAAGGCCTGCGATCAGAATCGCAGGCACCGTGTTGCGGATTACAGCGATGCCAGACCGCTTTCCAGTTTCTGGCGGTGCTGTTCCAGTTCTGCCGGCAGATTGTAAGCCAGCTTGTCGAACAGTTCAGCATGCAGTTTCAGCTCAGCTTCCCATGCGGCTTTGTCGATGGAAGTGATTTGTGCGAATTGCTGTTCAGTGAAGTTCAGACCTTCCCAGTTCAGATCGCCGTATTCAGGGCTGGTACCGAACAGGTGTTCTTTACCTGCCGCTGCTTTGCCCTCGATACGATCCAGCATCCATTTCAGTACGCGCATATTGTCGCCGAAGCCTGGCCATACGAACTTACCATTTTCATCTGTACGGAACCAGTTGACGCAGTAAATTGCCGGCAGTGTGCCGCCTGCTTCTTCCAGTTTTTTGCCGACGTTCAGCCAGTGCTGGAAGTAGTCACTCATGTTGTAACCCATGAACGGCAGCATCGCGAACGGATCACGACGGACCACGCCTTGCTGACCCGCTGCCGCAGCAGTGGTTTCCGAACCCATGGTTGCAGCCATGTACACGCCTTCCACCCAGTTACGGGCTTCTGTTACCAGCGGTACGGTGGTGGAACGACGGCCGCCGAAAATGAAGGCAGAGATCGGTACGCCTGCAGGATCATCCCATGCCGCGTCCAGCACCGGATTCTGGGTTGCAGACACGGTGAAACGTGCATTCGGATGCGCGGCTTTACGGCCGGTTTCTTTCGCGATTTCCGGTGTCCAGTCCTTACCCTGCCAGTCGATCAGATGCGCAGGCGCTTCTTTGGTCATACCTTCCCACCAGACATCGCCGTCATCGGTGTAACCGACGTTAGTGAAGATGGTGTTGCCGGTCAGGGACGCCATGCAGTTGGAGTTGGTTGCGGTATTGGTGCCCGGTGCCACGCCGAAGTAACCGGCTTCAGGGTTGATCGCGTACAAACGACCATCTTTGCCCGGTTTGATCCATGCGATGTCGTCGCCGATGGTGGTGACTTTCCAGCCTTTGATTGCCGGAATCAGCATCGCAAAGTTGGTTTTACCGCAGGCAGACGGGAATGCCGCTGCCACATAGTGTTTTTTGCCTTCCGGAGATTCCACGCCCAGAATCAGCATGTGTTCTGCCAGCCAGCCCTGATCGCGGCCCATGGTGGAAGCGATACGCAGCGCGAAGCATTTTTTACCCAGCAGCGCATTGCCACCGTAACCGGAACCGAAAGACCAGATTTCGCGGGTTTCAGGGTAGTGAACGATGTATTTGGTGTTATTGCATGGCCAAGCAACGTCCTGCTCACCGGCTGCCAGTGGCTTACCGACAGTGTGTACGCAAGGAACGAAGTCACCGTCCGCGCCCAGCACGTCGTACACCGCTTTGCCCATACGGGTCATGATGCGCATGTTGACGGCTACATACGGAGAGTCAGACAGTTCCACGCCGATATGTGCAATCGGGGAACCCAGCGGACCCATAGAGAAAGGCACCACGTACATGGTACGGCCTTTCATACAACCGTCGAACAGCGGGTTCAGGGTAGCGCGCATTTCTGCAGGGTCCATCCAGTTATTGGTCGGACCTGCATCTTCTTTTTTCGCGGAGCAGATATAAGTGCGGTCTTCCACACGGGCAACGTCAGTCGGATCGGAACAGGCCAGATAGCTGTTCGGACGTTTTTCCTGACTGAGTTTTTTCATGGTGCCTGCAGCAACCATCTGTGCGCACAGACGATCGTATTCTTCCTGGGAACCGTCGCACCAGTAGATGCTGTCCGGTTTTGTCAGAGCGGCGATTTCAGCGATCCAGTTCAACAGTTTCTGGTGCTTAACGTATGCGGGTGCGTTCAGCGCTACCACGCCTTCCATGATAGGGTTATTCACGATACTACCTCCAATGCCATTCGGACTTTTCAGCGTAAGCACGGGCCGGAGAACCGGTCAGGGTTCACGCCTGCAAGTCCTGTTTAATAAAAAACCTGTGTAGCGGCACGGCAGGATCGTCGTTGGTCAGATGCGAGCACAATGAAAACCGGGGGTTTTCCAGCTCCAGCATGCAGAAACCTAGCGGCGGTTCTGTCGGATAATAAACCGGACGGACGGGTAATCCGGGCGGCGAACCAGCACCTGCTGGGGAGCTGGCAGAAGAATCAAAAGCTACTTAACAGGCTATTGTACACCCGTCGCTACGCTTGAGAACCTTTTTTATGTCAATTTCGTTAGCATACGACTATGCTTTTTGAAAGTGAAATGCTTTCATCTGTGGTGCATGTGCCATCAAACTGAGGGAAAACTCCAATGAAAATCGCGATTCTGGATGATTATCAGGATGTCGTCAGACAATTACGCTGCTTTGATTTACTGAAAGAACACGAAGTCAAAGTGTTTCAGCACAGCGCCAGCGGCGCGGGGCAACTGGCGATCCGGCTGGCGCCGTTTGATGCCGTTGTCCTGATACGGGAACGCACACGCCTGACCCGCGCTGTGCTGAATAAACTGCCGAATCTGAAACTGATTTCACAAACCGGCAAGGTATCCGGCAATATTGATGTAGAAGCGGCACGTGAACTGGGTATTGCAATCGCGGAAGGTGTCGGTGATCCGACTGCACCAGCCGAACTGACCTGGGCGCTGATCATGGCGGCCAGCCGCCGTATTCCGAACTATGCCAATCTGCTGCAGCAAGGCTTATGGCAAAGTTCTGCGATCAAACCTGAACTGAACGGACTCGGTCGCGTTCTGAAAGGACGCCGGCTCGGCATCTGGGGTTACGGCAAAATCGGCAAACTGATTGCCGGCTATGCACGGGCTTTCGGTATGCCGGTCTGGATCTGGGGCAGCGAAGCCGGCCGTCAGCGTGCACAGGCGGATGGCCTGGAAACCGCGCCGGACCGGCGGACTTTTTTTGCAGAATCCGATGTGGTGACATTGCATCTGCGCCTGAATGAACAGACCCGGCATATCGTAACGACCGACGACTTACAAGCAATGAAAAGTGATGCATTGCTGGTCAATACCAGCCGGGCAGAACTGATTGCGCCCGGCGCACTACTTACTGCTCTGGATGCAGGACACCCCGGTTTTGCTGCACTGGATGTCTTTGAAACCGAACCTTTGCCATTGCAGGATGCGCTCATGCGCCGTGAAAACGTATTGCTGACCCCGCATCTGGGTTATGTTGAGCAAGACAGTTACGAGCTGTATTTCCGCGCAGCTTTCAGCAATATTCTGGCGTTTGCCGCCGGACAGCCTGAAAATCTGCTGACACCGGCAGGTCGCTGATTTTCCAGCCTAACTGCAACTGTACTGTGGACAGATGCCCGCATATCCACAGTACAGTTCTTCCTACAGTATTCTTCCGATACACAATGCACGGCAAATGCATCAGGCATTTCTGCTGTTTCAGCTTTTCTGACCGAGTGACAACTTTGCCTGCATTGCTGCAAAACGACGGTTGATCGCTTCTGGCCAGAAACTGGTCCCGTCAAATAAACCATCCTGCGTATTTTGTGCAGAAAAGTGCAGAGATTTGGGTGTTTGTGCCAGCCCCGCACCGGATAAACTTTCTTCAGCCCAGTAACCTTCGACACTTTGTCCGGCATAGTGAAGTGTCAGCTTATTTTTTGAGCATTCCCATGTGCCACGCCAGGTATGTGACTCCCGAAAAGGATGCTGACCAGGCATCCAGCTTTCGCGTGTCAGCGTAAAAGTCCCGTTTTTTGCCAGTTGCAGCTCAGCAGAAAACTCTGATTCGGTGATTTTCTGAAATTTTCCGGCCGAAAAATCACAGGCAAATACCGATAAGGGACTCAGCAAACAACAAAACAGCCATTTCTTCATGGTTTTCTCCGTTCCTGATGAGGAATCAAAAATGCAAACAGAGAAAACCTAGTTCACCGGTGGAAAAGTTCAAGTTTATTCACGTAAAAGCTGCAGACGCAGTACTCCCAATACTGCCTGATGCATCGTCATTTAGCGTGCTGGCTTTTCTAAGTCACGGATTCTAAAGCCCTTTTTTGCAAAAAGCGAGTGCCTGAAAAATGGCTGTGGATAGCTTAAGAATGAATAACTGTATACAAAAATGGTAGTAATGGTTAACGGGCGTTCTTTTTGTGGATAACTTGGTAAACATCCACAAAATCAAATGTTTACTTTCAGGATAAGGTTTTGCAGAAAGTCTGTAAAAAGGGCGGACGTTAACTGAACAAAAAATCCGGTTTTGCGTAAACCAGTAGTTGATCACAAAGATTGCAGGGGATATGAGCAGGGTTATCCACAAAAATATTTTTCACCAGCCCGTTTTTTTGTCGCGTTTACGATGTTGAACGGTCATTTTTGGTGTTTTGCGATGGTCTTCAGAAAAAAAACCGGTATTTCAGGGTGAGGAGTGATCAAAAGTGCATTGCTGAACTTTTCAAAAAAGGAAAGTTTGGAGACAAGCTGAAAAAATAAAAAAAAAGACCGTCTGGTTTTAAAAGTGACTGAGTTGGATTTTTTGGAAAAGACATTTGTCTGCAAAAATTTTCCCGATGCTTTTGTATGAATTTAATAGATATATATATCTGTAGTAGAGATAGTTAACGCAGGTGGTTTGTTGTGGATAAGTACGTAAACATCCACGTTTACAGTCACTTAGTGCCTGTACAGAGCTATTGATAAGCCATGTAAGAATTGCTGGCAGTTTCGGGATAAAAATATGCAGCCTGAAAAGATGCAGTGTTGTCCCCAAATTTTCCGTGGATAAAGCCAGTGCTTTTCCACAGGAAAACAGACTGTTTTTTTAGCGGGTTTCAGGAGAGTTTTTGGTGAGATGAGGGCAGTTTCAGGCAGGCCGTACGATAGCCTGCCTGACGTTCAGCGGTGGATGGTGTCGGCTTTTTCCAGCAATGCCGGTGCACATTGTTGTAATACGCGATGCATCAGATGGCTAGTCAGTTGGCGGCAACCCGGCAGATGCGCCAGATGGATGGCGGTGTATTCTGTTTCACCTTTACCACCGCGCGCCAGTTTGAAACTGGCAGCACCGGAACTGTAATGCAGGCGCAGTTGCTGTTCTCTGGCCTGATCCAGCAATAAAGCCATCAGATGACGGTATAAGCCCAGTTTTGCCGGCAGACTGGTGTCATAGCCGATCAGTGGTGTCGTTATCCAGCCGGAATGCGGTTCGGTTTGTAAGCCCAGTACGCCGCATAATTTTCCTTCATAACGCAGGGCGAAAAGCTGCAGGAAGCGGGTTTCCAGACACAGCGCGAAAAAATCTTCACTGAAATCCGGGTTCAGTGCGGAATGCTTGTGGATAAACACCTGACGAAACAGCTGGCGCAGGGCTGGAATGTCGGCAGGTTGCAACTGATCATGATGTATCAGGCTGACTTCCGCACGTTTCAGTAATTTGGCATCCTGTTTTACATGGTTATGTTTCCAGACTGCAGGATCGGACGGATCGCACAGATAGATACGGCGCGCAGGCAGCATCAGCCAGCCTTGCTGTTGCAGATGCTGCATGGTGTCGTGATGCAGACTGTGGCACAGATTCCGTATCATCCATGGCCGTTCAGGAAACTGACGTCGCAAGGCTGCTGGCAGACAGGCAATCTGTTCGGCTTGCCAGGGCTGATACAGATTGGTAGACACCAGATGGTTACCGATGATTGCCGCCTGATCCAGTTTGCAGCGCCACATCATGGCAGCCAGTGGTGATAAGGCGACGGAAGCAGCGAACGATGCCAGAGTTTGCCAAGGTGCTGCAACGTGCTGGCGCAGTTCGTCACGGGGGTAGCGTATCCAGGCGGAATACGGACTGCAGGTATAAGCGGTAACCGCATCAGATTTCTGCAGCAGGCTGACCGGCAAATGCTGCCCGGCCCATTCCAGCTGATCGATCTGACACGCGGCATTACTGACCCAGTGGCTGCCGCCGCGGGCTTTCGCGGTCATCAGCCACAGAGCCTCCGCCACCTGTGAAGATGGTAAAGGCGAATTCAACTCGGCACCTGTCGGGGTCAGCGTTTGCGGTACAGATGCATACCGCCGTAGATGGCAGAGCGGTCGGTCGCGTACAGGCGGCGGTTATGTTCCGGATCGGTTTCCCATTGCTGCAGAATCCCCGACGGCAGTTTTTCTTCCAGCGGTGACTGGCTGCCACCGGTGCGGAACACGACACGGGCGCCTTGTGTGGCGGTACGGGTGACTTCGCGCCATAAACCGGTCAGCTGGCCCTGATCCATCCAGTCCTGCGCATCCAGAAACAGATATGCATCCAGACTGTTATTCGGCTGGTGTTGCAGGAAGGCGGTCAGCGTGGTGTGATGGCCATGCACGCGGTCGATATGGCTGCGGATTGCCTGGAAATGCTGTTCCTGCAGATACAGCGGCAATGCGGTCTGGCAGCTGGTGTCATAGCGGCGTGCGAATGCCTGATGTGCAAAGCAGTTTTCGTTCAGCGGGAAATCGCAGGCCAGATGACGCATGCGCTCACGGAACAGTAAATGCAGACCGTCCGGTGCATCTTTGCGTAATTCTTCAAACTGCGATGGCGGAATACCGAGGCTGTACAAGGCTACAGGCTGACGTGCAATCCAGCGGAAAAAGGCGGTGTCGAATACCGGTGCCACATACTGATCGAACAATCTTGCCTGATCCTGCAGATCACGTGCTTCCATCATTTTGCTCAGATCACCGCCAAGCCGGCGTGCCAGCCAGTGCGACAAACCGATAAATTCGCCGAGCAGACCGTGCTGATAAGTCTGACGGGTGAAATAATGATAACGTGGTTTCCCATTCATGCTGCGCTTCTCCCAGAATGCACGGGCATTGCTGTCCAGATGTTCGCGGATATGGCGCTGATACCGTTTCAGATTATCTTCCTGACCGGCATCGCCGAGAAAACTCAGTACTGACTGGTAATCCGGCAGATGGCGGATCGCCTGCTGTTTGATGTTCAGCATGGCAAGATGGGCGGCATTCAGATCCACTGCGTGCACGACCGACGGGCGTGTGCTCAGGTAAGCCAGGGCATTACAGCCGCCGGAAGAAATGGTCAGAATGCGCGAACCGGGTTCCAGTTGCAGCGCATCGATATCCGATTGCGGATCTTCCCAAATCTGTGCGTAGACGAGGCGACTGAACCAGTGTGCGAACAGACGGTCTGCCAGACCTTTACTGCCTGCGGTAGTGGAATTGATGACGGCGCTGTCGATCAGGGCTTTGCTTGTCATGGGAAGTCTCCTGTTTGTTGTGTGAAAACACAATAGGAGATCAGAATGACAATCTGGTGACAGTTTGGTGAAGATTGTGTGAAGCCTGTCAGTCACAACGGACAGGCTACAGGTGATGCTTATCTTTCCTGATGACGAATCGCCAGTTTGCGGCGGCGGTTACGGAAAAATAAAAAGATCTGATAAGCGAAATACATCGAAGCGATCACCGGCATCGACATAATCAGCAGCAGCGGTATGCCGTGTACGCCGACCGGACCGCTCCAGACATCTTTCGCCGTCACTTCTTTGACCGGTTTTGCAGGTTCCGCTTCCGGCATGGTCGGCACATTGATTTTGACCGCAGATGCAGGGACATCTTCCTGCGTGACAACGAATACCGGTTGGGTTGCCGTTGCCTGGGCAGGCTTGGATTGCGCAGCGGCGGTCAGGCTGGTGCAGCACAGCGCCAGCGTCAGGATCAGCTTGGATTTCATCGGGGGAATACTTCGTTCGGACAGAGTGCACAGTGTAACGGATGCCAGCCGCTTAGTGTGCCGGCACAGGCGTTTGTTCTGCCAGAACTTTCAGTTTTTGCAGGCCGGTTTCGAAATCATTGCCGATCAGCCGGTCAGCAAACGGGACCAGCGCCCGCAGCAGCCAGCGTTCGCCGGTGCTGGCCTGCATTTCCCAGACGACAGTGGTGGCGTCTCCGTCGGGAATCAGCACCAGACTGCCTTTGGCCTGACGCAGCAAACCTTCCAGATGCATATCGTAATACACCGCCTGATCTGCATAGACCTCGGTGAAGCGGATGCCACCATTGCCCTGTGTACGGCTTTGCCATTCCCATTCGGCATCTTTACCCTGATCCGGCCCTTTGTACTGACGTTGCATTTCGGGATCGGCGCGGTGCCAGTAAGTCCATGCCGGCCATGCGCGCGGCCGTGAAATCAGCGGAAAAATCGCCGCCGGCGTTGCCTGGATACGGATACTGCGTCTGACCTGAAAGTGATCCGGCTGCAATGCGATCAGTCCTGCTGCGATGCTCAGCAGCAGGATGGTCAGCAGCAACATCCGGGTCAGGAGTTTCATGGGCAGCGCACCTGGCGGATGGCGGTTTCCCAGTCATGCATCAGTTGTCCGGCCTGATCGCGGCTCATGGTTGGCAGGAACTGACGGTCTTGTTGCCACAGGCTTGCACATTCCTGCTCTGATGCAAAAATGCCCGCGCCGAGTCCGGCCAGCAATGCCGCGCCAAGCGCGGTGGTTTCTGTCACTTTCGGACGTATCACCGGAATACCGAGCAGATTGGCCTGAAACTGCAGCAATAACTGATTTGCAGCAGCACCGCCATCGACCCGTAATTCAGCCAGCGGCGCAACGGCATCGCGCATCATCGCCTGCAATACCACGGTGCTCTGAAAGGCGATGGATTCCAGCGCGGCGCGGGCGATGTGGGCGACCGTGGTACCACGGCTCAGTCCGAGTATCGCGCCTTTGGCACTGGCATCCCAGTAAGGTGCGCCGAGGCCGGTGAAGGCGGGGACAAACACCACGCCGCCGGAATCCGGTACGGTCGCTGCCAGCAATTCCACATCCGGTGATGAACGGATAGCCTGCAAGCCATCGCGCAGCCATTGCACCACCGCGCCACCGATAAACACGCTGCCTTCCATTGCATACGCCGGATTGCCATCAGCACTGCAGGCTGCGGTAGTGATCAGTCCATTGGAAGACAGGGCGGCGCGCTGACCGGTATGCATCAGCATAAAGCAGCCGGTGCCATAAGTATTTTTTGCCATGCCGGGACGCAGACAGGCTTGTCCGAACAAGGCCGCCTGCTGATCACCGGCAATCCCGCACAAGGGAATTTCTGCACCGAACAGGCGGGTGCTTCCGGCTTTGTGGGCGGACGGGACGATTTCCGGCAAGACCGCTGCCGGAATGTTGAACAAATCCAGTAATTCGGAGTCCCACTGTCCAGTATGTAAATTAAACAACATCGTGCGTGAGGCATTGCTGACATCGGTGATATGCAGCTGTTTTTCGCTGAGCTGATAGCAGAGCCAGCTGTCAACGGTACCAAAAGCGATTTCACCGCGGGCAGCGCGTGCATGGCCATCGGGAATCTGATGCAGTAAATAACTCAGTTTGGTCGCAGAAAAATACGGATCGGGCACCAGTCCGGTTTTGTTGCGCAGCATGTCTGTGTGGCCGGCAGCGCGTAATTGTTCGCACTGATCTGCGGTACGGCGGTCTTGCCAGACAATCGCATTCGCCAGCGGCTGACCGGTTTGTTTATCCCAGACGATGGTGGTTTCGCGCTGATTGGTGATACCGATTGCCAGAATCTCGGATGCCTGAATGCCCGCCTGCCGTATCACGGTATGACAGGTGGCGAGCTGGCTTTCCCAGATTTCCAGCGGGTCGTGTTCCACCCAGCCGGGTTGCGGAAACAGCTGGCGGAATTCACGTTGTGCGGAGGCAACGATCTCGCCTTGCAGGTTAAACAGGATGCTGCGGGAGCTGGAGGTGCCCTGATCAAGGGCTAACAGATATGGCATGGCAGTCTGAAAAAGTTGCTTGTACTTTGTATGTTAGCGCTCCGTTGTACGGCTGAACAGGGCGCGTCGCAAATGCAAGCAAGGAAGCAGCTGTTTGCACTTGTTACACATGCTTTACCAGATTGTCATGAATTTATGATAATTTACTTATTGTTAAATTTTGAGTGTGAACAACCGGTAGCAGGCTGACTGTAGCGGTAAGCAGTCCGTCCGGCGGTGAAGTTCACCGGCAGGGGGAGGCGGAATTGGATGGCTTGATGTTTTTTGGCAGCGCATTGCTGGCGCTGCTGTTGCTGAGCGTGGCCCGTTTGCGCCGTTCAGCACGGATCTGGTGGATTGCGGCCATGCTGCTGATGGGACAGTGTATTTACGGCTGGTATGTGTTCATTTTTCCGGCATCCCAGCAGTGGATTTTTATTCTCGGCACGCTGGTAACGGCACTGGTGTTATCCGGCTTTTTCTATGTGATGTACACCAGCGATCATCAGAAAGAATCGCTCTGAGCCCCGGATAAGCCATTTTTGACCCCGAATGCGGATTTTTGCATAGCAATCCGGCGGTCGTCGGCAGAAAGTCCGGCTCTCCGTAAATGTCAGATGCGGACTTCTGCACAATCAGCGCTTACCGGACCGTCTTGGCAATAGCGCTGAACTCAGGATCCGCTCAGCGGATATCAATCAGTTCCACATCAAAAATCAGCGTCGAGTGCGGCGGGATCATGTTACCGGCACCGCGTGCACCGTAGCCGAGTTCAGACGGAATCACCAGCGTGCGTTTGCCACCGATTTTCATACCTGCAACGCCCAGATCCCAGCCTTTAATCACCTGACCGGCACCGACACGGAAAGTCAGCGGTGTGCGTCCGGATGAGCTGTCGAACAGTTGTCCGCGTTCTCTCGGTGCGAATGAGTCATACAGCCAGCCGCTGTAATGCACCACGGCAGTCTGGCCCGGCTGCAGTTCGCGGCCTTCACCGGTTTTTACATCAATCTTTTGCAAACCACTGGCCTGTGCCGCCGCATCCGGTGCGGTGCTTTGGGCGTTGGCAGGCAGAGCAGACAGACTGGCCAGCGCCAGCACAAACGGAGCAACAAATTTGTACATCATGGTCTTTCGTTCAGAGAGAAGGTCAGGTCGGCATTGTACAAAAGGCGGCTGCCATCAAAAAGCAAAAAGCAGCATTGCGTCAGCGTATGCCGTATTTACGTTGCAGTTTTTCAGTCAGGCCTTCGTGGTCCAGCTCTTTATTGATACGGTTGAAATTCTCGATGCGCTGTTTATCCATGCCCGGATAGCACAGCATGTATAACTCGATCTGGCGGTATTTGACGGCGCGGACGATGTCATTGCCGATGCCTTGCTGTTGCGCCAGAAACATACCGTGCAGTTCGGACACAATCCAGTAATCCAGACGTTTGTTAATCAGCAGACGCGGATTATCTTCATCGGTGCTGGCAAATTGAATGTTGTAACCCTGTTCGGTCAGTTGCAGGCCGGTGGCGGCATTTTTGTACGAGCCTATGCTGTAGGGCTTTGCATCTTCAAATTGCTTCAGCATGCGCGGGTCGTCGCGGCGTTTGTACAGTACCCAGGTGTCTGTGGTCAGCGGGCCTACCCACTGAAAGAATTTTTCGCGTTCCGGTGTGCGCCGGAAACCGAACAGACAGGCATTTGATTCAGTCAGCGCAGCATTCAGTCCGCGCGCCAGTGAGGTACTGGTGAACACCGGTGTTTCTTTGGAACGCTTCATGATTTCCGCGACTTTTTCCGTCAGAAATCCCCGGATTTCACCGCTTTGCGGATCCGTATGAGTGAACGGCCCGTATTCCTGAATATACAGTTGTATGCTTTGCGCCTGTGCGCCGGCGCTGGCAGACAGGGAAACGGCGAGAAGGGGAATCGACAATACTTTCAGCACGGTATACCTGATAGTTGAGTAACGGTGAACAGCAGACTGCGCGACGCGGTATCGCTGCCCGGACGGATGCGGCGCGCCGGAAGCGGGCAATTATTATAGCGGTGTATGCGAATTGCATTGCTGAGAGGAATCAGTTTGCATTGTATTTCATCAGAAATAGCCACAGTCATTCGCGGATCATGTTGGCAGAAATCCACAAGCTTACAGGTCAGGCAGGCTGGGAACGCTGTGCCAGCACTGCTGAATCAGATGCAGCGCCGCAGCGATTACCGGTTCTTCGGCGCGTTTCTGATCGCAGATGAAATGCATACCGGTTTGCAGACTCACGCTGTCGGCAATCACCAGATCATGGGTTTGTGCTTCGCGCACCGCGATCGATTCGCGGATTAAGCTCAATCCGACACCGGATTTCACCAGATCCAGCATGCTCGGTTCCTGATCTACCAGTGCCACCTGATGCGGTTGTACGCCGGCTTGTGCAAAAATCGGTAACAGCAGACGCGAATGCACAGACTCCGGCGGTGTCCATATCCATGGCAATTGCGCCAGTTGTTCCCAGTTTTTTCCCTGTACCCGTTGTTGCCACCCTGCCGGTGCCAGCACACGGTAAGTGAATTGCGTCAGCGTCACGCTGTGGATAGCCTCCGCGCAATCCACAGGTAATTCGCCGAGATAAAAGCCGACGTCCAGCTGGCCTTGTCGCAGAGCTTGCAGCACCTGACCCGACATGCCGTGCTGCAGTCTTGTGGATAACTGCGGATAACTTTCTACCAGCCGTTTCAGGAACATGCCCAGCCGCGTGAATTCCGGATCGAGGATGGTGCCGATCGCCAGTTCGCCGGAAACAGTGGAGCACAGCGCCAGCGCCGCCTGCCGGAATTCCTGTGCGCTGGCCAGTGCCCTCTCGGCAAACGGTTGTAACTTCGCACCATGCTCTGTCAGCGTCATACCGCTGCCGCCGCGTGTGAATAACTGCAATTGCAATTCTTCCTGCAGTGCTTTCAGCTGCAGACTGACTGCTGGCTGGGTCACATGCAGTTTTTCCGCTGCACGGGTCAGATTGCCTTCACGGGCAACGGCGGCAAAAGCACGTAACTGAATCAGATCCATTGTTATCCTGTTAAAAGTATCTTTTTGGTAATTATAAGCATGTTTTATATGTTCATTGATAAAGACTGATTGGATTTCTGTTAAGCCTTTGCGTAAGCTCAACCGGATAACAGCAAGGAGAACTCGGATGATAGGACACTGGATTAACGGACAAACACTGGTACCGGAAGGCAGCCGCTGCCAGCCTGTGTATAACCCGGCCACCGGTCAGGTCACAGAACAGGTGGTACTGGCAGACACCGCCATCGTTGATCAGGCGATTGCGGCAGCGGCAGCTGCTGCACCGGAATGGGCAGAAACCGCGCCGCTGCGTCGTGCACGGGTGATGTTCCGTTTTAAAGAATTACTCGATCAGCATCACCGCGAAATTGCGGCACTGATTACCGCAGAACACGGCAAGGTATTTTCTGATGCGATGGGTGAAGTGACGCGCGGCATCGAAGTGGTGGAATTTGCCTGCGGTATGCCGCAACTGCTGAAAACCCAGTTTTCCGACAATATCGGCGGTGGTATTGATAACTACAACCTGCGCCAGCCGCTGGGGGTGACGGCGGGTATCACGCCGTTTAATTTTCCTTTCATGGTACCGATGTGGATGGCACCGCTGGCGCTGGCCACCGGTAACAGTTTTATTCTGAAACCATCCGAACGTGATCCTTCCTGTTCTTTACTGATTGCCCGCTTGCTGAAACAGGCTGGCTTACCGGACGGTGTGTTCAATGTAGTGCAGGGCGATAAAACCGCAGTTGACCGTTTGATCAGTCATCCGCAGGTGGCGGCCTTATCCTTCGTCGGTTCCACACCGATTGCTGAATATATTTATTCAGAAGGAACACGTCACGGAAAACGGGTACAGGCACTTGGCGGCGCGAAAAACCATCTGGTCGTGATGCCGGATGCGAATCTGGAACAGGCAGTCGATGCACTGATGGGTGCAGCTTACGGTTCTGCCGGTGAACGCTGTATGGCGATCTCGGTGGCAGTGGCTGTCGGCGCTGTTGCCGATGATCTGGTACAGGCGCTGATTCCGCGCGTAAAAGCCTTACGCATCGGTAATGGCATGGATGAACAATCCGAAATGGGACCTGTCATTACAGCTGCACATAAAGAAAAAATTAAGTCGTATATTCAGAAAGGAAAAGAAGAAGGTGCGCAATGTCTGGTGGATGGCAGCGAACTGACTGTCGCCGGACATGAGCAGGGATTTTTCCTCGGCGGCACCTTGTTTGATCATGTCAGAGAAGGCATGACCATCCACCGTGAAGAAATTTTCGGACCGGTATTGTGCGTGGTACGTGTACCGGATTTTGCCGCTGCGCTGGAACTGATTAACCTGCACGAGTTTGGTAACGGCGTTTCTTTATTTACCTCGGATGGTAATACCGCTCGTGAATTCAGCCGCCGTGTACAGGTCGGTATGGTGGGTGTGAATGTCCCTATTCCGGTGCCGATGGCATGGCATTCCTTTGGTGGCTGGAAACGCTCGCTGTTCGGTGATCTGCATGCTTACGGCGAAGACGGTGTGCGCTTTTATACCCGCTATAAATCGGTGATGCAGCGCTGGCCGGACAGCATCGCAAAAGGGGCAGAATTTACGATGCCGGTGGCGAAGTAATTGTTCTTGTCGTTTGCATGGCTTAACCACAATCCTAACAATTCGGAGACATCATGCAGGACTTTCTTTCGCTGTGCCCGCTGCCGCTGATTCAGGCACCGATGGCGGGTGGTGCAACCACACCGGAGCTGGTGGCGGCAGTATCACAGGCTGGCGGGCTGGGCTCGCTGGCGGCTGCATTGCTGCCGCCGCTGGCGATTATCGAGCAGGCAGAACTGATTCGTCGCCTGACGGATAAGCCTTTCGCCATTAATTTATTCGTCCTCTGTCGCCCGCGTCCGGCAGACGAGGATGTGGAAGCTGCGCGCGCCCTGTTGCGTCCGTTTTGTCATGAACTTGGTTGGGACAGCGTACCGGTACCAGCGCGCTGGTGTCTGGATTTTGAAGAGCAGCTGGAAGCGGTGATTACCGCGCGACCAGCCGTCGCCAGTTTTACCTTTGATGTGCTGCATGGCAGTCAGATTCAGCGTTTGCATGATGCCGGTATTCTGGTGGTGGGAACCGCCACGACGCTGGCGGAAGCGCAGGTCTGGCAGGCGATGGGGGCTGATGCGGTGTGTCTGCAAGGCACGGAGGCGGGCGGACATCGCGGTACGTTTATCGGAAGGCAGGAAGCCGCAACGCTGGGCTTGCACGAATTACTGGCGCAGTGTCTGCCGCATATCCGCATACCGCTGATTGCCGCCGGTGGCCTGATGTCCGCACAGGATATCGCGCAGATCCGTGCGGAAGGCGCTGCGCTGGCGCAGCTCGGAACGGCGTTTCTGTGCTGTCAGGAGTCCGGTATTCCGGAAGTGTATAAAGAGCGCCTGCTGGCTGCCAGCAGCGATACCACACGCCAGACCCGCGCGATTTCCGGTCGGCTGGCACGCGGGCTGGATAACCGGCTGATGCGTTTGCTGGATAAGCATGCGGATCAGGTTCCGGCTTATCCGGTACAGAATGCGCTGACCACCGCGATTCGCGCCGAGGCGGCACGTCATGACAATCCGGAGCTGATGTCCTTGTGGGCGGGGCAGGGTGTCGCCCGTTGTCAGCGATTGCCGGCGGCAGAACTGGTGCAGCAACTGATGCATCCGTCGTCCTGATGCAATGGGAGATAACTGTATGCAGTCTGCCGGAATTTATGACTTTATTGTGGTCGGTGGCGGTACCGCCGGCTGTGCGCTGGCGCATCGTTTATCCGCCAGTCCGCAGCATGAAGTATTGCTGATCGAAGCGGGTGGTAAGGATGATTATCTGTGGATACATGTGCCGGTCGGCTATCTGTACTGCATTAACAATCCGCGCACGGACTGGATGTACCGTACCGCCGCTGAACCGGGCTTACACGGGCGCAGTCTGTTATATCCGCGCGGTAAAGTGCTGGGTGGCTGCTCCTCGATTAACGGCATGATTTATATGCGCGGACAAGCCAGTGATTACGACCACTGGGCAGATGTTTGCGGTGATGACAGCTGGCGCTGGGATAAGGTACTGGAATGGTTCCGTCTCAGTGAAGATTATCATGGTGGCGAAGATCGCTGGCATGGCAGCGGCGGGCCGTGGCGCGTGGAAAAGCAGCGTCTGTCGTGGAAAATTCTCGATGCTTTCCGTGCTGCGGCAGCTGAAACCGGTATTCCCTACACCGAAGACTTTAACCGTGGCGATAACGAAGGCAGTGCGTATTTTGAAGTGAACCAGAAACGCGGTATACGCTGGAACACCACCAAAGCCTATTTGCGCGAAGCATCGCGCCGGCCGAATCTGACCATCATGACCGGCTGTCAGGCAGAGCGTTTATTGTTCGATGACGTCAACGATGCCACCCGTTGTACCGGTGTGCAGTTCACCGGCGGCGGTACACGCTGGCAGGCGCAGGCACGGCGCGAAACCGTGCTGGCAGCAGGCGCGATTGGCAGTCCGGCACTGTTGCAATTATCCGGTATCGGCGATCCGGCACATCTGCAAGCGGCGGGTGTTACGCCGCTGCATACGCTGCCGGGCGTCGGGAAAAACCTGCAGGATCATTTGCAATTGCGTTCTGTGTACAAGGTGCAGGGCGTGCCAACCCTGAATGGATTAACGCAGCACTGGTGGAATAAAGCGGCGATTGGTCTGGAATATCTGTTGCGCCAGAGCGGACCGATGGCGATGGCACCGTCGCAGCTGGGTTTGTTCACCCGTTCAGATGCATCGGTAGCCACACCGGATTTGCAATATCATGTGCAGCCTTTATCGCTGGATAAATTCGGTGATCCTTTACATCCGTTTCCGGCCTTCACCGCCAGCGTTTGCCATTTGCGTCCGACGTCACGCGGGACGGTGCAGATCAGCAGCCCTGATCCGCAGCAGGCACCGCAGATTGCGCCGAATTATTTGGGTACTGAATATGACCGGCAGGTGGCGGCACAGGCATTACGTCTGACGCGCCGTATTGTTGCAGCACCGGCATTGCAGGCATATCAGCCGGAAGAGATACGCCCCGGTCTGCATTGTCAGACTGAGCAGGAATTGCAGCATGCCGCCGGTGAGATCGGCACGACGATTTTTCATCCGTCCGGCACCTGCCGCATGGGCAAAGCAGATGATGCGCAGGCGGTCACTGACAGTCGCTTAAGGGTGCGCGGCTTGCGTGGTTTGCGTATCGCGGATGCATCGGTAATGCCGCAGATTACTTCCGGTAACACCAATTCACCGACGCTGATGATTGCGGAAAAAGCCGCACAAATGATGTTGCAGGATGTGTTGTCCGGCGCATAGAAATTGTTGTTTCTGACGCAATACCAGCACCGGCATGCGGTGACATGCCGGATAATCAACAAAGGTTTTCACGCCACATCCCAGATTGTTCCGGCGTACAGGGGCAGTAAAGGGTGTGGCGTTTGCTTCAGGTTTCAAACTTCTTACTGAGGGCATTCCCGCTTTGCGCGGAATGCCGGACACTCCGCAGAGAGTGATTGTTGTGGGTAGGCACTGAGGATGTCTGAGCGCTGTTCAGTGCTGTCATTCGTGGTTCGCAACAAGGAGACAAGATGACTGATGTCATCCTGGAGACCCGTCAGCTGACGCGTGAATTCAAGGGATTCACCGCCGTCAGTGAAGTCAATCTGCAAGTCCGGCGCGGACATATTCATGCGCTGATCGGCCCCAACGGCGCCGGTAAAACGACTTGTTTCAACTTACTGACCCGCTTTCTGGCACCGACTTCCGGCCAGATCTTATTCAACGGACGTGACATCACCGGGCTGACACCGGTACAGGTGGCGCGGCTGGGCATTATCCGTTCATTTCAGATTTCGGCAGTATTTCCGCATCTGAGCGTGCTCGAGAATGTGCGTATCGGTTTGCAGCGCCGCTTTGGCAGCAGCTTCCAGTTCTGGCGCAGCGACCACGTGCTGAAACAATGGGATGCACAGGCGATGGCATTGCTGGAAACCGTGGATCTGGCGGCACTGGCAGGTGTGAAAACCGTGGACTTACCGTATGGCCGCAAGCGAGCGCTGGAAATCGCGACCACGCTGGCGATGGAGCCGGAACTGATGCTGCTTGATGAACCGACGCAGGGCATGGGACATGAAGATGTACACCGCGTCACTGAGCTGATACAGCGCGTGTCCAAAGGCCGCACCATCCTGATGGTGGAACACAATATGCAGGTGGTGTCCGGTATCTGTGACCGTATCTCGGTATTGCAGCGCGGCGCATTACTGGCGGAAGGCAGCTATGCCGAGGTATCCGCTGACCCGCGTGTGATGGAAGCGTATATGGGCAGCAGCGATACAGAACTGCAGGGAGCACACGGATGAGCTATGCACTGGAAATCCGCGATCTGCAGGCATGGTATGGTGAATCGCATATTCTGCATGGCGTGAATATGCAGGTAAAAGCCGGGCAGGTGGTAACACTGCTCGGGCGCAATGGTGCGGGCCGCACCACCAGCTTACGTGCCGTGATGGGGCTGACCGGACGCCGCAGCGGATCAGTACGTATACACGGACAGGAAGCCATCCATCTGGCGACCCACAAAATCGCGCATCTGGGTGTGGGCTACTGCCCCGAAGAGCGCGGCATATTTTCATCCTTATCCGCTGAAGAAAATCTGTTACTGCCGCCACGGGTTTCACGTGAAACGGCCGGTATGTCATTAGATGAAATTTATGCAATGTTCCCTAACCTGTACGAACGACGTCAGAGTCAGGGAACGCGCTTGTCCGGCGGAGAACAGCAAATGCTGGCAGTCGCGCGGATTCTGCGTACCGGAGCGCGTTTGCTGTTGCTGGATGAAATCTCGGAAGGGCTGGCGCCGGTGATTGTGCAGGCACTGGCACGCATGATCACCACGCTCAAGCAGCAGGGTTACACCATTGTGATGGTGGAACAGAACTTCCGCTTTGCCGCGCCGCTGGCTGATCATTTTTATGTGATGGAACACGGCACCATCGTCGAACAGTTTGCCGCAACTGCGCTCAGTGAAAAAATGCCCGTCCTGCATCAGTTACTCGGCGTCTGAATTTTTGAAGCAGTTGCCGCCGGCGGCAACTGTGCATAACGCACAGCTTGTGCACATTCTTGTTTAACCCAGTCTGGAGTCAGCAAATGAAACTGCAATGGAAAGTTCTCAGCCTGGCCGTCGCGGCCACTCTCAGTGTGCATGCCAGCACACAGGCGCAGGTATCCGGTGATGTGGTGAAAATCGGCTTTATCACCGACGTATCCGGCGTGTATTCCGATATTGACGGTAAGGGCGGCGCAGAAGCGATCCGCATGGCGATTGCAGATTTTGGCGGTACGGTGCTGGGGAAAAAGATTGAATTAGTCACAGCCGACCACCAGAACAAAGCCGATATCGCGGCATCCAAAGCGCGTGAATGGTTTGACCGCGAAGGTGTGGATATGCTGATCGGCGGTACCAACTCGGGTGCAGCTTTGTCGATGGCAAAAATCGCGGCCGAGAAAAAACGTCCGTTCATTTCCATCGGTGCCGGTACTGCGGTGCTGACCAATGAAGAGTGTTCGCCTTACACCCTGCATTACGCCTACGACACTGTCGCACTGGCTAAGGGCACGGGTGCTGCGGTGGTGAAGCAGGGCGGTAAGTCCTGGTATTTCCTGACCGCGGATTACGCGTTTGGTGCGGCGCTGGAATCGGATACTGCGAAAGTTGTCAAAGCGAACGGCGGCACAGTGTCCGGCACCGTCAAACATCCTTTGTCTGCTTCAGATTTTTCGTCCTTCCTGTTACAGGCGCAGGCATCCAAAGCCCAGATTCTGGGTCTCGCCAATGCCGGTGGTGACACGATCAATGCAGTCAAAGCGGCAAATGAATTCGGCGTGACCAAAACCATGAAGCTGGCCGGTTTGCTGATGTTCATTAACGATATCCGTTCCTTAGGGCTGAACGCAACGCAGGGCATGTATCTGACCGACAGCTGGTACTGGAACCAGACACCGGAAGCCCGCGCTTGGGCGCGCCGTTATTTCGAAAAGATGAAAAAAATGCCATCCAGTCTGCAGGCTGCTGATTACTCCGCCACCATGCAATACCTGAACGCCGTTAAAGCGGCCGGTTCGGATGATACGGAGAAAGTGATGGCCAAACTGCGCAGCATGAAATTCAAAGACTTTTATATCCGCGATGGATATCTGCGCGCCGACGGCAGTGTGATCAAGGATATGTATCTGATGCAGGTGAAACCGCAATCAGAATCCAAAGAACCGTGGGATTACTACAAAGTGATCCAGACCATTCCGGGTGAACAGGCGTTCACCACCAAAGCAGAATCCAAATGCAGCCTGTGGAAATAATCCGGCTTATCCCCGTTGCGCCGTGAAACGCAGTGCGGCGGGGAGAAGCGGCTGATCTGAGAGTGTTTTTAATCTGACAATCTGCGGCTGTGTACAAGTCGCAGATTGTGCACGACGGAGATGGTGCATCAATGGATTTGTTCGGGATTCCCTTACAGGCTTTGCTGAGCCAGTTATTGCTCGGTCTGGTCAATGGCTCGTTTTACGCGATGCTGTCACTCGGGCTGGCCGTGATCTTTGGCTTGCTGAATGTCATTAACTTTGCGCACGGTGCTCTGTACATGGCCGGTGCATTTCTGGCTTGGATGGGGCTGGAATATCTGGGACTGAATTACTGGCTGATGCTGGTGCTGGCACCGCTGCTGGTCGGCGCCTTCGGCATGCTGATCGAACGCACCATGCTGCGCCGCCTGTATCAGCTGGATCATTTATACGGCCTGTTGCTGACCTTTGGTCTAACGCTGATGCTGGAAGGCGCATTCCGTTCGGTGTACGGCGTCTCCGGTCAGCCTTACTCGGTGCCGGAAGCGCTGAGCGGCGCGACCAATCTCGGCTTCATGATTCTGCCGAACTACCGCGCCTGGGTGGTGGTGGCATCGCTGGTGGTCTGCTTTTCCACCTGGTTCCTGATCGAGAAAACCCGGCTCGGTGCTTATCTGCGCGCCGGTACGGAAAACCCGCGGCTGGTGGAAGCCTTCGGCATTAATGTGCCGCTGATGGTGACGCTGACCTATGGTTTCGGCGTCTCGCTGGCGGCGCTGGCCGGTGTGCTGGCAGCGCCGGTGATTCAGGTATCGCCGCTGATGGGCTCGAATCTGATCATCACGGTATTCGCGGTGGTGGTGATCGGTGGCATGGGTTCCATCCTCGGATCGGTGCTGACCGGTCTGGCGCTCGGTGTTATTGAAGGTCTGACCAAAGTCTTTTATCCGGAAATTTCCTCGACCGTGGTCTTCATCATCATGGCGCTGGTGTTGCTGGTGCGGCCTGCCGGTTTGTTCGGCAAAGAGAAATAAGGAGACCACCATGCGACAAAAACTTTTTGCTGTTCTGGTTGTGGGTGGCTTGTTGCTGGCGCCTTTGCTGCTGTATCCGGTGTTTCTGATGAAGGTGCTGTGCTTCTGCCTGTTCGCCTGTGCTTTCAATTTACTGCTGGGTTTTACCGGACTGAACTCGTTTGGACACGCAGCATTCTTTGGCGGCGCGGCCTATGTGGCTGGCTGGGCAATGCGCGATGCCGGATTACCGGTAGAGGCAGGGCTGGTACTGGCAGTGTTGTTTGCGGCGCTGACCGGGCTGGTGGTCGGCTGGCTGGCGATACGGCGGCAGGGGATTTACTTCACCATGATTACGCTGGCGCTGGCACAGATGCTGTATTTCGTGTTTCTGCAGGCGAAGTTCACTGGTGGCGAAGATGGTTTGCAGGGCATACCGCGTGGCCGTCTGCTCGGCTTCATCGATCTGGGTCAGGATTTGCATTTGTATTATCTGGTGCTGGCGCTGACGGTGGCTGGATTTCTGCTGGTCGTGCGCATCGTACATTCGCCGTTCGGGCAAGTCCTGAAGGCAGTGCGCGATAACGAGGCGAGGGCGGTTTCGCTGGGCTTTCATGCCGATCAGATCAAGCTGCTGGCCTTTGTATTGTCGGCGGCACTGGCAGGGCTGGCAGGGGCGCTGAAAGCGCTGGTGCTCGGCTTTGCGACGCTCAGTGATGTGCACTGGACGATGTCCGGACTGGTAGTGCTGATGACGCTGGTTGGTGGTGTCGGCACGCTGACCGGGCCGGTGGTCGGTGCAATCCTGATCATTGCGCTGGAAGACAAGATGGGCGAAATCGGTATGGCGCTGGCAGATCTTACCCGCATCGAATGGTTCCGCAGCCTTGGTGATTCGGTGACCATGGTGCTCGGTCTGATCTTCGTACTGTGCGTGCTGCTGTTCCGGCGCGGGCTGGTGGGCGAGCTGGTCGCCTGGTGGCAGTCTCGCAGAACGGCCGCATCCGGCTGATTGTTCCGCTGATTCGTCTGCAACCGCCGGCCTGTGTCCGGCGGTTTTTTTATGCCTGAACAGTTGTGACCGACCGGCATCTGTATGCCTGTGATTGTGCCGATTGCGATTTGGTACCTGCCCGCTCAGCCAGAGAATTCGCGGACGTCTGCTTTTTTTGTGACCGGAATCCGCATTTCAGTCCATTTTCCGGTGTTTTCAGCGCTTCGCAGCACTGTCGCAGATCCGGCGGGGCTATCTGTATCTGGACAGGCTGGCGCAGCTTGTTATGCTGACAGGCTGGTCTGCAACAGGGCAGACTACACAACAGCATACATTTGCAGGGAGAACGGGTGTGGGAATCGAATGGCTGGTATTAGGCGGTGCGGCGTTTTTTGCCGGATTTGTGGATGCAATGGTGGGCGGCGGCGGGCTAATTCAGGTTCCGGCGCTGTTCTCTGTGATGCCAGGTTCTGTGCCGGCAACCCTGCTGGGCACCAATAAACTTGCCAGCATCTGGGGCACGATGGTGGCTGCGCAAAACTATCTGCGCACCGTCAGAATCCGTCCTGCGCTGTTACTCAGCGGTGCGCTGGCAGCGTTTGTCTGCTCGTTTTTCGGCGCCTGGCTGGTCACTATCGTGCCGCCAACCTATCTGCGTAAGGCACTGCCTTTTATCCTCGGCGCGGTGGCTTTGTACACTTTCGTCAAAAAAGATCTGGGTGTGAACGATAAGCCCCGCTTCGCCGGACGGCAGGAAATCCTGCTGGCTGCCGCGGTGGCGGCGGTGATTGGTTTCTATGATGGCTTCTTCGGCCCCGGCACCGGCAGCTTCTTTGTGTTCTGTTTTGTCCGTTTTTTCGGCTACGATTTCCTGCGCGCATCGGCGGTTTCTAAGGTGCTGAATGTGGCGACCAATGCCTCAGCCTTGTTGTTATTCGGCGTCAGCGGACATGTGATCTGGGCACTTGGTGCGCTGATGGCGGCCTGTCAGGTGGGTGGTTCCTTGCTCGGCAGTCGCCTGGCAATCCGTCATGGCAGTGGTTTTGTCCGTAAAATCTTCTTACTGGTAGTTGTTTGTTTGATAATAAAAAACAGCTATGATGCCTTCTTTCGTTAAACAGTTAAGGCAATGTTTCACGTGAAACATAGGAGTAAAAGCAGCAATATTCTGCTTAAAATTTAGTCAGATTTTTCGGGGTGCCGACCTCCGGTCAGACATTCAGACGCATGATAAAGGGTATGTTTCACGTGAAACATACCCTTTAATTTTTCCTGATTTCACATGGTCGCGAATTAAAACAAACTATAATCGAAATTCCTTTCGTCAAAAGTAGTTTGAATGCGCTATGTATTATCCAAAAGAATTTGATGTGATCGTCGTTGGCGGCGGTCACGCGGGTACAGAAGCCGCCCTGGTTTCCGCCCGTATGGGGCAGGCAACTTTGCTGCTGACCCACAATATTGAGACCCTCGGACAGATGTCCTGCAACCCATCCATCGGTGGTATCGGCAAGGGTCATCTGGTCAAAGAGGTCGATGCACTCGGCGGTGCGATGGCTATCGCAACCGATGAATCCGGTATTCAGTTCCGAATTCTGAACTCCTCCAAAGGTCCGGCAGTGCGTGCAACCCGTGCACAGGCAGACCGGATTTTGTACAAACAAGCGATCCGCAGTCGCCTTGAAAATCAGCCGAATCTGTGGATTTTCCAGCAGGCGGTGGATGATTTAATCCTCGAAGGTAACCGTGTGGTCGGTGCCGTAACGCAGGTGGGTATCCGTTTCAAAGCCCGCGCGGTGGTGCTGACAGCGGGTACTTTCCTTGATGGAAAAATCCACGTAGGCCTGAATCAGTATGCTGCTGGCCGTGCTGGCGACCCGCCGGCGATCTCCCTATCTGCCCGTTTGAAAGAAATGGCGTTGCCGCAGGGGCGTTTAAAAACCGGTACCCCGCCACGGATCGATGGCCGCAGTATCGATTTTTCGCAATTGTCCGAGCAACCGGGCGATCTGGATCCGGTGCCGGTGTTCTCTTATATGGGCAATACGGCGATGCATCCGCGTCAGGTGCCGTGCTGGATTACCCATACCAATGAAAAAACCCATGACATTATCCGCGCCGGACTGGATCGCAGCCCGATGTACACAGGGGTAATTGAAGGGGTGGGGCCGCGCTATTGCCCTTCGATTGAAGACAAAATTCACCGTTTTGCCAGCAAAGAATCGCATCAGATTTTCCTGGAACCGGAAGGTCTGACCACCAATGAGTTCTATCCGAACGGTATCTCTACCAGTCTGCCATTTGATGTGCAGCTGGAGCTGGTGCGCTCTATGCGTGGTCTGGAAAACGCTTACATCCTGCGTCCGGGTTATGCGATTGAATACGATTACTTCGATCCGCGCGGCTTAAAAGCATCACTGGAAACACGTCAGATTGATGGCTTGTTCTTTGCAGGTCAGATCAACGGTACAACCGGCTATGAAGAAGCAGCGGCGCAAGGTTTGCTCGCGGGTCTGAATGCGGCATTGCAAACGCAGGGTAAAGAGTCGTGGACACCACGTCGCGACGAAGCTTACCTCGGCGTACTGGTGGACGACCTGATTACCAAAGGCGTGCAAGAGCCTTACCGTATGTTCACGTCACGTGCTGAGTTCCGTCTGAGTCTGCGTGAAGACAATGCGGACATGCGCCTGACCGAAACCGGTTACAAGCTGGGCTGTGTCACACAGGCACAGTGGGAAGCGTTTGAAACCAAACGTGAGACTGTTTCACGTGAAATGCAGCGCCTGCGCTCGACCTGGGTGAACCCGCGCATCGTCAGTGCAGCTGAAGCAGAACGTGTGGCAGGTAAGGCACTGGAACGCGAATATTCGCTGGCCGATTTGCTGCGTCGTCCGCAAGTGACTTACGACAGCCTGATGAGCCTGCGTGGAACCGAAGGGCAGGAACTGGCTTTGCCGGCGGTAGAAGATCCGGCGGTGCGCGAACAAGTTGAGATTCAGATCAAGTATGCCGGCTATATCGACCGTCAGGCCAAAGAGGTGGAACGTCAGGCGCACTACGAACATTTGCGTATGCCGGTCGGCTTTGACTATTTGCAAGTGCAAGGCTTGTCGATCGAAGTTCAGCAAAAACTGAACAAACATCAACCAGAGACACTGGGGCAGTGCAGCCGCATTTCCGGCGTGACCCCTGCCGCAATGTCCTTATTACTGATCCATTTGAAGAAGCATGGTTTCAAAGAATTTGAGTCTGCTTCACGTGAAACATCTGCAAGCGGAGTCGACGCATGACAGCAAGCCATATCGAAAATCTGAGACCCGTGCTCGAGTCAGGATTAGATGCACTTTGCATAAAGTTAACAAAAGAACAACAAGATAAGATTATTAACTATTTGATAATATTGTCTAAATGGAATTCTGTGTACAACCTGACCGCCATCCGCGATCCGAAAGAAATGATGACGCATCATGTCCTCGATTCTTTGTCCGCAGTTCCAGCCTTCACCGAAGCGCAGAATGTGCTGGATGTCGGTTCCGGTGGCGGTTTGCCGGGAATGATTCTGGCAATTTGCTATCCTGACAAGAAAATCTCCATGATTGATACGGTCAGTAAGAAAACCGCCTTTCTGAATCAGGCCAAAGCAGAACTGGGTCTGAACAATGTCACGGTCTACAGCGCCCGTGTTGAATCCCTGCAAGTGAATCAGCCGTTTGACGTGATTACCTCGCGTGCCTTCTCTGAGCTGAACAATTTCGTCAACTGGTCGCAGCACTTGCTGGCAGAGGGCGGGCGCTTTATCGCAATGAAAGGTGTACATCCGCAGGGTGAAATGGAGCGCTTACCGGAAGGCTGGGAAGTCAAAGAGGTGCGGCCGCTGACCGTTCCGGGGCTGGACGCAGAACGACATCTGATTTTTATACAGAAAACTGCTGCCTGATCATGGGACAATGAGCAGGAAATAACAAATTCACCATAGGATGGTTTTTATGGCAAAAATCTTTTGCGTTGCCAATCAAAAGGGTGGGGTGGGTAAAACCACCACCACCGTCAATCTGGCTGCCGGTCTGGCCAAGCTGGAACAGCGTGTACTGCTGATCGATCTCGATCCGCAGGGCAATGCCACCATGGGCGCGGGCATCAACAAAGCCCGTCTGACAGCATCGGTCTACGAGGTCCTGCTCGGTATGGCAGACATTGGCGCTGCGCGCCAGCGTTCAGAAACCGGACATTTCGATGTACTGCCGGCAAATCGCGAACTGGCCGGTGCCGAAGTCGAAATGGTGGAACTGGAAAACCGCGACAAACGTCTGCGCAATGCAATTGCGGCGGTCGATAAAGACTACGATTTCGTACTGATCGACTGCCCGCCGGCATTATCGATGCTGACACTGAATGGCTTATGTGCCGCGCACGGTGTGATTATTCCTATGCAGTGCGAATACTACGCACTCGAAGGTCTGTCGGATCTGGCGAATACCATCAAAAAAGTCTCCGCCAGTCTGAACCCGGATCTGAAGATTGTCGGATTGCTGCGTGTGATGTTTGATCCGCGTATGACGCTGTCGCAACAGGTTTCAGATCAGCTGGAACAGCATTTCGGCGACAAGGTATTCCGTACCGTCATCCCGCGCAATGTGCGGCTGGCTGAAGCCCCTTCTTACGGTATGCCCGGTGTGGTGTTTGACCCGTCCTCTAAGGGCGCGCAGGCTTACATCGCATTCGGTGCAGAGATGGTAGAACGTATTAAAAAGCTGGATAACTGAACATGGTAGTGAAAAAACAAAAAGGACTGGGACGCGGGCTGGATGCCCTGCTCGGTGGTGCATCGGACTTTGCTGAGTCAGTACCTACTGTCTCCGGAGCCCCGACTACGCTTGCAGTTTCGCAAATGCAGGCAGGTAAATATCAGCCACGTACCCGCATGGATGAAGGTGCGCTGGCGGAACTGGCCGCGTCGATAAAGGCACAGGGTCTGATGCAACCGATTCTGGTCAGACCGATAGGCAATGAAGGTGGCAAAACGCGCTACGAAATCATTGCCGGTGAGCGCCGCTTCCGTGCTTCGCAACTGGCCGGTATGGAAGAAGTTCCGGTACTGGTGAAAGATGTGGATGATCAGGCTGCCGCTGCAATGGCACTGATCGAAAACATGCAGCGTGAAGACTTAAATCCGCTAGAAGAAGCCCAGGGCATACATCGCCTGATTACCGACTTCAACTTTACGCACGAACAGGCCGCCCAGTCAGTCGGACGTTCACGCAGCGCCGTATCGAATCTGTTGCGCCTGATGAATCTGGCCAAACCGGTGCAAACCATGCTGATGGCAGGGGATATTGATATGGGCCACGCCCGATCCCTGCTGGCGACCGATGCGGCAACCCAGATTCAGCTGGCGAATCAGATTGTGGCCAAGCGCATGTCGGTACGCGAAGCGGAAAAACTGGTCGCGAAAACCACAGCGGAGCAAACGGGTACGCCGAAAGGCCGTGAAAAACCGGAAAAGTCCCGCGACATAAAGCGCCTGGAAGAAGAGATCGCCGATCTGCTGGCAACGCAGGTGGTATTGAAAATGGGCCAGCGCGGAAAAGGTCAGTTGATCATTGATTTTGCTGATCTGGACACGCTGGATGGGATTCTGCTCAAAATCCGTGGCCAATAAACAACATGCATATTCTGACATTACCCGGTCTGTACAACTCAGGCCCTGAACACTGGCAAACCCGCTGGGAACAGCAGCACCCGCAAGTGCAGAGGGTGATGCAGGATAACTGGGATCAGCCACAACTGACACAATGGCTGGCGACGCTGAGCCAGCGTGTCAGCCTTTGTCTGCAGGATGTCATTTTCGTCGCGCATAGTCTGGGATGTATTCTGCTGTTGCACTGGTTACGTGCAGGTTGTCCCGGACTTAATGCATCCCTGCAGATACGCGGTGTACTATTGGTTGCACCGCCAGACGCTGAGCGTCGTGGTTTTCCGGCAGCGGATTTTGCGCCAGTGCCACAAATTCCGCTGCAAGTGCCGGGTAAAGTGCTTATTTCGCGTGATGATCCGTGGTGTGATGCAGAGAAAGCCATGCAATGGGCTGAAAAATGGCAATTGCCGGTATGGGATGTGGGTAACTGCGGACATATCAACAGCGAATCCGGACTCGGAAATTGGGATGCCGGATGGCAGATTGTGCAGGAATGGCTGGATTTTCGGTTAACTGACGCAAAAACGCCGATTTCGGCCCCGAATTCCGATGTAACGAAAGTTTGACGTTGCTACGAACTAACACGTATAATTCCGTGGTTTTAGTTGACGAGAATTTTCCCTGCCAAAAATAATTCTGCAACACGGCGGCGAAAACAACTTTCGTTAGTGAATAAGAGGAAGGTGTATGGCCAGGATCGTCCTGTTGCAGCTGGCAACAGCCCTCATCGTGGCAGTGCTGGCCGGACTCGTCAGTGATACTTCAGCAGCGTATTCTGCTCTGGCAGGCGGCGTTTGCTGTGCGGTTCCGAATGCGTTTTTTGCGTTGCGGCTTTATGTCGGCACCAAACGTGTGGACGGAGCATCACCGGTAACATTTTTCATCGGTGAATTTGTAAAGATTGCAATGACCCTGGCCCTGATGGGGGCAGTGGTGATCTGGTATCCGGGAGTGAACTGGGCGGCATTTGTGATCGCCTTCATTCTGGTACTGAAAAGTTATTTCATTTTATTGTTTAAACAACGACCATGAGCGCAACTGAGCACGCACCATCCGCGTCGGAATATATTGTCCATCACTTAGGACATTTATCGACCAAGCATCAGGAAAACATCGTAGATTTTTCTATCGTGAATATGGACACGCTGTTCTGGTCCATTTTCTGCGGTATTCTCGGACTGATTATTATGCGTCTTGCAGCCCGCAAGGCAACTTCCGGTGTACCAACCCGCTTCCAGGCGGCTGTTGAGATGCTGGTGGAAATGGTGGAAGAGCAGTCTAAATCGATTGTTCACGGCGACCGCAGTTTCATCGCTCCGCTGGCGCTGACCGTGTTCGTCTGGGTTTCCCTGATGAACTCCCTCGATTTCCTGCCGGTTGATCTGTTCTCCGGTCTGATTTTCCCTCTGCTGGGTATTTCTGCAGAGATGCACCACCGCGTAGTGCCAACCGCTGATCTGAACGGCGCGATTGGTATTTCCCTCGGCGTATTGCTGCTGATGCTGTACTACAGCGTCAAAATCAAAGGTCTGGGTGGTTTTATTCACGAATTATTGTCCGCTCCGTTTGGCATTAAAATGGCGCCTTTCAATTTGCTGCTGCAATTGATCGAGTTCGCTGCAAAAACGGTTTCCCTGGGTATGCGGTTGTTCGGTAACATGTTTGCCGGCGAACTGCTGTTCCTGCTGATCGCACTGCTTGGCGGTATGGTTGGTATCGGTGGCGGTATCGGCCAGGTGATTGCAGGTTCTGCCTGGGCGATTTTCCATATTCTGATCGTGTTCTTACAAGCGTTTATTTTCATGATGCTGACCCTGGTATACATTGGTCAGGCTCATGATGCGCACTAAGCATCTGGTTAGAATAAGCGGCAAGCGCGATTTCATTCTTGTGTTTTTGTTTTTTGGTTCATTTTAATTTTTTTTGAGGAAATATCATGACAACTCTGGGTTTAGTTGCTTTGGCTTGCGGTCTGATTATCGGTCTGGGCGCGATCGGTGCATGTATCGGTATCGCTCTGATGGGTGGTAAGTATCTGGAAGCTTCTGCTCGCCAACCAGAACTGATGAACACTCTGCAAACCAAGATGTTCCTGCTGGCAGGTCTGATCGACGCTGCGTTCCTGATCGGTGTTGGTATTGCAATGTTGTTCGTTTTCGCGAAACCATTCGGCGCGTAATACGATTTTTCCTTTCTGTGCCGGAAGTGGTTTTCGCTTCCGGCTTGATCCATTTAGATAAGGAAATACCGTGAACTTAAATGCAACTTTATTTTATCAGTGCATAGTATTCTTTGTTTTGGCATTGGTCACCATGAAGTTCGTATGGCCGCCAATCATCGCTGCACTTGATGAACGCCGCAATAAAATCGCGGACGGTCTGGCAGCTGCTGACCGTGGCCGTGCAGAAATGCAGGCTGCAGAAAAACGTGTTCAGGCTGAGCTGGCAACAGCAGCGCAAGAAGGTCAGAAACGTGTTGGCGACGCAGAAAAGCGTGCACTGGCGATCATCGAAGAAGCGAAAAATGCAGCGGCTGCTGAAGCTGCCCGCATCATCGCTGCTGCTAAAGCAGACGCTGACAATCAAGTTACTAAAGCACGTGCAGAGCTGCGCGACCAGGTTGCCGTACTGGCAGTGAAAGGCGCAGAGCAGATTCTGAAGCGTGAAATCAATGCATCCGCTCACGCAGATCTGTTGACTCAACTCAAAACCGAGCTGTAATCATGGCCGAACTCGCAACGATCGCTCGTCCTTACGCTGAAGCGCTGTTTCGTGTTGCTCAGGCCGGTGATCTGTCCGCATGGGCAGAACTGGTTTCTGAAATAGCACAGGTAGCTGCGCATCCCGATGTACAAGCTCTTGCACACAACCCCAAAGTCTCGGCCGCACAGCGTGCTGAGATTTTCCTGTCTGCGCTCAAAACGCCAGCAAACGCTGAAGTGAAAAACTTCATCAACACTATTGCTGACTATGACCGCCTGACTTTGCTGCCGGAAATCGCTTTCCAGTTCCATGCTCTGAAAAACGCACACGAAGGTGCAGCAGATGCAGAAGTAACCAGCGCTTTCGAAATGACAGCAGAACAGGTCAATGAGCTGGCTGCGACACTGGAAAAGAAATTTGGCCGCAAGCTGCACCCAACCGTCACAGTGGATTCTTCTCTGATCGGCGGCGTGCGTGTAGTGGTTGGTGATCAGGTGCTCGATACGTCGGTTCGCGCAAAGCTGCAGAAAATGCAGGCCGCTCTGACAGCGTAAGAACGTAATACATATTAGGAGTTAGTATGCAACTCAACCCATCTGAAATCAGCGAGCTGATCAAGAGCCGGATCCAAGGCCTTGGTGATTCCGCTGAGATCCGTAATCAAGGTACGGTCATTTCCGTCACCGACGGCATCTGCCGCATCCACGGTCTGTCTGACGCGATGCAAGGTGAGATGCTGGAATTCCCTGGTAACACATTTGGTCTGGCGCTGAATCTGGAGCGTGACTCCGTTGGTGCCGTTATTCTGGGTGACTACGAGCACATTTCCGAAGGCGATACCGTTAAATGTACCGGTCGTATTCTGGAAGTGCCGATTGGTCCTGAACTGTGCGGCCGCGTTGTAAACGCACTGGGTCAGCCTATCGACGGCAAAGGCCCGATCAATGCAGCTCTGTCTGCACCGATCGAAAAAATCGCTCCGGGTGTTATCGCCCGTGAATCCGTTTCTCAGCCTATGCAAACAGGTCTGAAAGCGATTGACGCGATGGTTCCGGTTGGTCGTGGTCAGCGTGAGCTGATCATCGGTGACCGTCAAACTGGTAAAACAGCTGTAGCGATTGATGCCATCATCAATCAAAAAGGTCAGAATATGACCTGTATCTACGTTGCGATCGGTCAGAAAGCTTCTTCGATCAAAAACGTGGTACGCGCTCTGGAAGCACACGGCGCGATGGAATACACCATTGTTGTTGCTGCGACTGCATCTGAATCTGCAGCGATGCAATACGTTGCTGCATACTCCGGTTGCGCGATGGGTGAATACTTCCGTGACCGTGGTGAAGATGCACTGATCATTTATGATGATCTGTCCAAACAAGCGGTTGCTTACCGTCAGGTTTCCCTGCTGCTGCGCCGCCCACCAGGCCGTGAAGCATACCCGGGTGACGTATTCTATCTGCACTCCCGTCTGCTGGAACGTGCTGCACGTGTTAATGCTGACTACGTTGAAGCATTCACCAAAGGTGAAGTAAAAGGTAAAACCGGTTCCCTGACTGCGTTGCCAATTATCGAAACCCAGGCTGGTGACGTTTCTGCGTTCGTTCCGACCAACGTAATTTCGATTACTGACGGCCAGATCTTCCTGGAAACTAACCTGTTTAACTCCGGTATTCGTCCGGCGATTAACGCGGGTATTTCTGTTTCCCGTGTTGGTGGTGCTGCACAGACTAAAGTTATTAAAAATCTGTCCGGCGGTATCCGTACCGATCTGGCGCAGTATCGTGAACTGGCAGCGTTTGCGCAGTTTGCTTCCGATCTGGACGAAGCAACCCGCAAGCAGCTGGACCGTGGTGCACGCGTTACTGAATTGCTCAAACAGGCACAATACTCTCCACTGTCCATCTCTCTGATGGCAGCGAGTCTGTTTGCTGCAAACAAAGGTTATCTGGATGATGTAGCTGTTTCGAGCGTTCTGGCGTTCGAATCCGGTCTGCATAACTTCCTGAAGACCAGCCACGCTGCGCTGCTCGCTAAGATCGAAGAAACCAAGCAACTGGACAAAGATGGCGAAGCTGCCATGGCTGCCGCAATTGCTGATTTCAAAAAATCCGGCGCCTATTAATCGACTGTAGCTAGAAGGAGTCAATACTCATGGCTGCAGGCAAAGAGATACGTGGCAAGATCAAAAGCGTAGAAAATACGAAGAAGATCACCAAAGCGATGGAAATGGTAGCAGCATCGAAAATGCGTAAAGCGCAGGATCGTATGCGAGCTGCACGTCCATACAGTGAGAAGATTCGTAATATCGCTGCGAACCTGTCACAAGCCAATCCAGAGTACACGCATCCTTTCATGATTCAGCAAGATCAGGCCAAAAAAGTTGGCCTGATCGTGGTGACTACAGACAAAGGTCTGTGCGGTGGCTTGAACACCAACGTCCTGCGTCTGGTTACCCAGAAGCTGCGTGAACTCGAAGGCAAAGGCTTACAAGTTGAAACGGTTGCGATTGGTAATAAAGGCCTCGGCTTCCTGAATCGTATCGGTGCACCAGTGGTTTCTCAGGTTGTGCAACTGGGCGACACACCGCACCTCGATAAACTGATTGGTCCGGTAAAAGTATTGCTGGATGCATATCAGGAAGGCAAGCTCGACGCGGTTTACCTGACATATACCCGTTTTATCAACACGATGAAACAAGAACCGGTGCTGGAGCAATTGCTGCCGCTGAGTTCTGACAAGCTGAAGGCGGATGAGTCTTCCCATTCATGGGATTACATCTATGAGCCGGATGCACCTACCGTGATTGATGAATTGCTGATTCGTTATGTTGAAGCACTGATTTATCAGGCTGTCGCTGAAAACATGGCGTCCGAACAGTCGGCCCGTATGGTGGCGATGAAGGCAGCAAGTGAAAATGCGGGTAATGTGATCAAAGAACTGAAGCTGGTCTACAACAAGACCCGTCAGGCTGCGATTACCAAAGAGCTCTCCGAGATCGTCGCCGGTGCGGCAGCGGTCTAAACTGAATCTAAAATTATTGAAGGAACGAACATGGCAACTGGCAAAATCGTTCAGTGTATCGGCGCGGTGGTGGACGTTGAATTCCCACGCGACGCGATGCCTAAGGTTTACGATGCCTTGAAAATGGAAGGCTCCGAGCTGACTCTGGAAGTTCAGCAGCAATTGGGTGACGGTCTGGTCCGTACGATTGCGCTGGGTTCTTCCGATGGTCTGCGTCGTGGCATGATCATTACTAACACTGGCAAACCTATTATGGTTCCTACCGGTCCTGCAACACTGGGCCGTATTATGGACGTACTGGGTAACCCTATCGATGAACGCGGTCCTGTTAGCCAGGAACACGTTGCATCTATCCACCGTAAAGCACCTGCTTACGACGAACTGTCTCCTTCCCAGGAACTGCTGGAAACCGGTATCAAAGTTATTGACCTGGTTTGTCCGTTCGCGAAGGGTGGTAAAGTTGGTCTGTTCGGTGGTGCGGGTGTAGGTAAAACCGTTAACATGATGGAACTGATTAACAACATCGCTAAAGCACACAGTGGTCTGTCCGTGTTTGCCGGTGTTGGTGAGCGTACCCGTGAAGGTAACGACTTCTATCACGAAATGGCTGACGCAAAAGTTGTTGATCTCGACAACCTGCCAAACTCCAAAGTAGCGATGGTTTACGGTCAGATGAATGAACCGCCTGGTAACCGTCTGCGCGTTGCGCTGACAGGTCTGACCATTGCGGAATCTTTCCGTGACGAAGGCCGTGACGTTCTGTTCTTCGTAGATAACATCTACCGTTACACTCTGGCCGGTACTGAAGTATCCGCGCTGCTGGGTCGTATGCCGTCTGCGGTAGGTTATCAGCCTACACTGGCAGAAGAAATGGGCCGTCTGCAAGAGCGTATTACATCCACAAAAACCGGTTCGATTACTTCGATCCAGGCTGTTTATGTTCCAGCGGATGACTTGACTGACCCTTCTCCTGCAACAACTTTCGCTCACTTGGATTCCACCGTTGTTCTGTCCCGTGATATCGCTGCGCTGGGTATTTATCCTGCGGTTGATCCGCTGGATTCCACATCCCGTCAGCTGGATCCGCAAGTTGTTGGTGCTGAGCACTACGAAACTGCACGTTCCGTACAAGGTACTCTGCAGCGCTACAAAGAACTGCGTGACATTATCGCGATTCTGGGTATGGACGAACTGGCTCCTGAAGACAAACTGATCGTTGCACGTGCACGTAAAATGCAACGTTTCCTGTCTCAGCCTTTCCACGTTGCTGAAGTGTTTACCGGCGCACCTGGTAAATACGTTCCACTGAAAGAAACTATCCGCGGCTTCCGTATGATCGCTTCCGGCGAACTGGATCACCTGCCAGAACAAGCGTTCTACATGGTAGGTACGATTGACGAAGCAATCGAAAAAGCGAAAAAACTGGCTGCTTAATGCAGTGAGACATGCTGCGGTACCCGTGACCGCAGCATAAGCTTTTTCAAGCGTATACAAAGGGTCTAACATGGCACACACAATTCACGTTGACGTGGTTTCTGCGGAAGAATCGATTTTTTCCGGAGAGGCTGAATTCGTCGCGTTGCCAGGTGAGTCCGGTGAATTAGGTATTTATCCGAAACACACACCACTGATCACCCGTATCAAACCGGGCGCAGTGCGCATCAAGATCAGCGGCCGTGCTGACGAAGAATTTGTTTTCGTGGCCGGCGGTATTCTTGAAGTGCAGCCAGATGGCGTAACTGTGTTGGCAGATACCGCGATTCGCGGACATGATCTGGACGAAGCAAAAGCAGCAGAAGCCAAGAAACTGGCTGAGCAGGCGCTGGCGAACCGTGACTCCAAAATCGACTATGCGAAAGCACAGGCGGAACTGGCAGCAGCGGTGGCGCAGCTCGCAGCAATTCAGAAATTACGTCAGAAACGCTGATTTTTCAGTGAGTAAGACGTCAAAAGGCAGCCTCTGGCTGCCTTTTGCTTTTGGGCTGACGCAACAGATACAGCATTTGCGCTCCCACGCAGCAAATTCCGGCGCGGACCTCGCCGGAAATGCAGGAAAGAACGTTATGATTCATGCATCGTATCAGTGATGATTCCCATCATTTTCCGCGGCATACTTCATAAACGGAGTTTTCATGCGTCAGATATTACAGGTGGAAGTGGTTTCCGCCGAAGAAGCGATTTTTTCCGGCGAGGCAGAATTTGTTGTTTTACCCGGTGAGAGCGGAGAACTGGGCATTTATCCACAGCATACGCCGCTGATGACCCGTATTCGTCCCGGAGCTGTAAGGATACGCTTGCCGCAGCAGCAAGGCGAAGAACTGGTATTCGTCGCCGGAGGATTTCTTGAAGTACAGCCCGGTAAAGTGATTGTTCTTGCGAATACAGCGATCCGCGGGCGTGACCTCGATGAGGCGCGCGCGAATGAAGCTCGTCATCACGCCGAACGTGAACTGGCGCGCCGGGATGCCAGTGTGGATCACAGCAAAGTTCATGCGGAGCTGGCTTCGGCGATTGCGCAGCTGGCCACCATACACCGTTATCTGAAAAAATAACCGACTCTGTGGCATGCAGGGATTTACGGTCTGCAATGCATATTGATTGAGGAATACCCCATGTCCGACCATATTCGTCACTGCCGCACGTCGCCGGATCCGGTACTGTGCTGCCTGCAGCGTGCCGTAACCATCGCTGTGGTGGGTTTTTCCGCAAATCCTGAACGGCCCTCCCATTATGTTGCAGCGTATCTGGCTGATCAGGGTTATAAGGTGATACCGGTGAATCCGGGACTGGCAGGACAAGTCTGGCGCGGGCAAATAATCGTGGCGGATCTGGTAGCGGCGTTTGCGGAAGGCCCTGTGGATATTGTCGATGTTTTCCGTCAGCCGGATGCTGTACCCGCGATCACCGACGCGGCGATTGCCTGCGGCGGAGGCTGCCTGTGGCTGCAATCTGGTATTGTGCATGCTGCGGCTGCAGAAGCGGCGCGCGCCGCCGGTATGCTGGTCGTGATGGATGCCTGCCTGATGGTGGAGCATCGTCTGCGCGCTGCGCAAATACGCAACAACAGGAGCCATGTATGAAATACGCTGAGATGTTCCGGGCACCCGACAACCTGACGCTGAGGGAAGAGGACGCCGCATTGCGCAGACTGGGTGCAGCAGCAGCAGGCGTGCCGGATGCAAAACAACTGGATAAAGAACTGACCCGTGAGCTGGCACAGCAGATTGCGGAATGGCAGGATGTGTTTACCGCTTCCCGCAGTAAAAAGCTGCTGATCATCCTGCAGGGAATGGATACCTCAGGCAAAGACGGTACGGTCAAAGCCGTATTTGGTGATATTAATCCGCTGGGTGCACGGACGGTGGCATTCAAAGCACCGACGCAGCAGGAAAAAGACCACGATTATCTGTGGCGCATTCATCAGGCTGTGCCGGGTGCCGGTGAGATTGTGATTTTTAACCGCAGTCATTACGAAGACGTACTCATCACCCGTGTCCACGACTGGATTTCTGCGCAGGAATGTGAACAGCGCTACGGTCATATCCGTGACTTCGAGCGCATGCTGGCAGATACCGGAACGGTGATTCTGAAGTTTTTCCTGCATATCTCCAAAGCGGAGCAAAAACAGCGGCTGGAAGAGCGATTGAAAGATCCGCAGAAACACTGGAAATTCGATCCCTCAGACCTTGCGGAGCGAGAATACTGGGATACATACCAGCGGGCGTATGAAAACGCTATACGGGCGACGAATACGCCACATGCGCCCTGGTTCGTGATACCTGCTGATTCGAAAACGCAACGCAATCTGGTGATAGCGCATATTGTCAGAGAGATTCTGGATAACCTGCAACTGCAGTATCCGGCACCACACCCTGAATATGCGAGTTTGCGCGTCCCTGCCTGACAACATTCTGTCAGGCCTGTCAATACGGCAATGCAGGTACGGCAGACCAGTTCTCCCGCAAGTGGAACGATGCGAACAGGCTTGTCTGTATTAACGGCATTCCGGCGCGTAGCAATCACTTACCTGCTGTGTAAACGCTCAGTGGTTTTTTCATCAGGATTGCGGACTTATGCACAGATTTGAGTGCTTAAAAAACAGGCGAAATATTTTTGTTAACCGTAACTTTAAAAAAAATCTTTTTAAAAACAATGTGTTACGTAAAATTTCTGTTAACAGTGGTTAACAGTTCGTAAAAAACACTGTTTTCAAAAAAAAATCTCCACAAAGTTATCCACAGAAATTTGCCGGTTTGTGGACAGTGTTTTTCCGGCAAATTGCGTCAGATCAGATGTGGATAGCCCCATCATCAGCGATAATGTACGCTGATCCGCGCCAGCACTGGATTTGCCGGCCATTTTTCCCAGAAAACCCAGACGGAATACCATGTCTTCACAATTTGCTCCGCTTCAAAACGACACTTTTCTGCGTGCTCTGCTGCGTCAGGAAACCGACTACACACCACTGTGGCTGATGCGTCAGGCCGGCCGTTATCTGCCGGAGTACCGTGCCACTCGTAAAGTCGCCGGTTCGTTCATGGGACTCGCGAAAAATCCGGATTTCGCCACCGAAGTGACGCTGCAACCGATAGACCGTTATCCGCTGGACGCGGCGATTCTGTTCTCCGATATCCTGACAGTGCCGGACGCAATGGGACTGGGTCTGTACTTTGCGGACGGAGAGGGGCCGAAATTTGAACGTCGTCTGGCGACCGAAACCGATGTGCAGAACCTGCGTGTACCGGAAGAGGGCAGCCTGCAATATGTGTATGACGCGGTCACATCGATTCGCCGTGCACTGAATGGTCGCGTACCACTGATTGGCTTCTCCGGCAGTCCGTGGACGCTTGCCTGCTACATGGTCGAAGGCGAAGGCTCCCGCGAGTTCCATACAGTGAAGAAAATGATGTACAGCCGTCCGGATCTGATGCACCGTATTCTGGAGCTGAATGCACAGGCCGTTACCACCTATCTGAATGCACAGATTGACGCCGGTGCCCAGGCCGTGATGATTTTTGACAGCTGGGGTGGTGCGCTGGCAGACGGGGCATACCAGACATTCTCACTGGACTACATGCGCCGTATCGTCAGCGGTCTGCAGCGTGAGAAAGATGGTCAGCGTATTCCGGCGATCGTGTTCACCAAAGGCGGTGGCCTGTGGCTGGAGCAAATTGCCGACAGTGGCGCGGATGCGATTGGACTGGACTGGACAGTGAATCTGGGTGATGCACGTCGTCGCGCCGGTGATAAAGTCGCTCTGCAGGGCAATATTGACCCGGCGGTCCTGTTTGCAGAACCTGCGCAGATTCGTGAACAGGTGATTGCGACGCTGGACGCCTATGGCACGCCGTCTGCAGGTCATGGTCATGTCTTTAATCTCGGACATGGAATTTCCCAGCATACCCCGCCGGAAGCGGTCAGCGTGCTGGTGGAAACCGTACACGAATACAGCCGTCGTCAGCGTCAGACAGCTGCCTGATTCCTTGTGCGGCGTGGTGCAGCTGCACCAGAATTCAGCATCTGCAGCCCGTTGTTCCGTCCGGACAGCGGGCTGTTTTTTTGTAAATCCGGCATGACAGCACACCGATACGGTATGTTGCATGGCAACACCCAGCAGGATTGCGGTTTTTACACGGAAAATGGCTGGAAAGCCGCATGAGTACTGGGTTTTTGCAGTGCGTCACAATACTGTGCATAAGTGACTTATGCACAAAATCCGTGCGCTGTGAATATTCGGCAGAAAAACGACGTTGCTTCTGCGTAAAAATTATAAGTATTTGATTTTAAAGAAGAAAAAAATAAGCGAAGTTACGCGGAAATCGCACAAAAGCCGCGTCCCGCTTGACTTTTGCCACTGTCAAGCGCTCTTTTTTCACAAAGTTATCCACAGATGTACGGCTTTTCCTTACAATCCTCTGCAATCCCTGATCTGACAGTGAAAAACTGTCCTGAAATCCAGCATGAATTCTGCAATTTATCTGCGCGTGGCGCTTGATACGCCGCTGGCCAGTTTGTTTGATTACCGCTTTGACCCCGGCGTACTGCCACCGGAACAGCAGGTACTGCCGCAACCCGGCCAGCTGGTGTTAGTGCCGTTCGGACGTCAGCAAGTCGCCGCGATGGTGCTGGAAGTTTTGCAGGAAACCGATGTGCCACCGGAAAAAATCCGTGATGTACTGGCCACCCGTCCGCAATTACCGGCATTGAACCCGGAATGGCTGGCACTGGCTGGTTTCGCCGCCGCTTACTATCATCGCCCCGCAGGTGAAGTGATGTTGCCGGCCCTGCCGAAAAATCTGAAAGCCCTGAAAACAGTCGCGCTGGACAAAGCACTCAAAAAAATCAGTAAGCAGCCGGCACAACCGGTCTGGCAGGTCAGCAGTGCGCCAGTGCTGAATGAAGAGCAGACGGCGGTCGTCGACGCGGTGTGTCAGGGCAATGGTTTTGCCACCCATTTACTGTTCGGTGTGACCGGCAGCGGTAAAACCGAAGTGTATTTACAGAGTGCAGCCCGCTTGCTGGCACAGGAACCGGATGCACAGATTCTGATACTGGTGCCGGAAATTAATCTGACGCCGCAACTGGAAAACCATTTACGCGCCCGTTTTCCGGGGATGCCGGTGGCTACGCTGCACAGCGGTTTGTCGGAAGGTGAACGTACCCTGCACTGGCTGAACGCGCATCTGGGACATGCACGGATTCTGCTGGGAACGCGGCTGGCGGTGCTGGCTTCGCTACCGAAGCTGCGTCTGATCATCATCGATGAAGAGCATGACGTGTCGTACAAACAGCAGGAAGGCTTGCGCTACAGCGCTCGTGATCTGGCGATCTGGCGTGCACGCCAGCGTGCGATTCCGGTTTTGCTGGGATCTGCCACACCTTCGCTGGAAAGCTGGTATGCCGCGCAGCAGGGGCGCTATCAACTGCGTACGCTGACGAAGCGAGCGGTCGAAGATGCGACGCTGCCGCTGATCCGGATTGTGAACCTGGAGCGCGAGCGCCCGAGTGATGGCCTGAGTCCGCGTGTAATTGCGGCGATCACCAAGCGACTGGAAGCTGGTGAACAATCGCTGCTGTTCCTGAACCGGCGCGGCTATGCGCCGGTGCTCAGCTGCGAAGCCTGTGGCTGGGTCAGCCCCTGTCCGCGCTGCAGTGCGAATCTGGTGCTGCATAAGCGCGATCACCGTTTGCGCTGTCACCATTGCGGGCTGGAGCAACGCATTCCGCACACCTGTCCGGATTGCGGCAATATCGACTTACAGCCGCTGGGACGCGGTACACAGCGGCTGGAAGAAGTGCTGGCGACCTTGTTTCCGGATGCCCGCGTATTCCGTATTGATGCGGATTCGACCCGACTGAAGGGCAGCGCCGAAGCTGCGTTTGACAAGGTGCATGACGGTGAGGTGGATATTCTGGTCGGTACCCAGATGGTGGCAAAAGGCCATGACTTTAAACGTCTGACCATGGTGACTGCACTGAATCCGGACGCAGCGCTGTTTTCGCAGGATTACCGCGCCAGTGAACGTCTGTTTGCGCAGCTGATGCAGGTGGCCGGACGGGCAGGGCGTGCCGGCGGGAATCTGACACCGGCGGAAGTGCTGGTGCAAACCCGCTATCCTGACCATCCGCTCTACCACGCACTGATGCGCCATGATTATCCGGGTTTTGCCAGAGACATCTTACTGGAACGTCAGCAAGCCGGCTTCCCGCCGTATGTGTATCAGGCTTTATTACGTGCTGAAGCTGCTGAGCTGGCGCAGGCAGTTGCCTTTTTAAAAGAGGCTTCGGAATTGCTCAGCCATCCGCAAGTGATAGTGCATGATCCGGTACCGATGACGCTGACCCGGCTGGCGAACCGTGAGCGTGCGCAGTTACTGATCGAATCGGCGGCGCGTCCGGCGTTGCAGGCGTTTCTGCGCGAATGGTTGCCGGCGCTGCGTACTTTGCGCAGCCGTGTGAAGTGGTCGGTGGAAGTCGATCCTGTGGATATCTGACGGTCAGCGGCGTCCGATCAGATAGCGGCTCAGCACAATCACCGTCACGCAGATGCCGGTCCAGCCGCATAAATAGCTGAGGATTGCAGAAATCAGCAAAGAGAACAGCAGGCCGGGCTGGCTGTGGCCACCCATTTGCCACAGCAATGGCCTCAGCAGTGCGGCAATCAGTAAATACAGATAAAGCAATCCGAAAAAAGCATTCGGGTTACCGTGCTGATCCAGACTCATCACAAACGGAAAACTGAATTCCCATGCCGTCAGAAATATCGTGCAGACGGCGGCGCAAAGCAGGACAAACAGCAGGACCAGCTGATCATGCAGCGTGCGGAAATGAAAAAAGCGGGGGTGCATGCAGCGTCTCCACCGGAAACAGGCAAAGACGATGACGATAATGCATACAGGCAGGCTCTGCTATGCAGTTTTCATAATCCGGAAGCGCGGAATACACCGGATTTCCCGGCATAAAAAAACGGAGCCACAAGGGCTCCGCTGAAATAGCAGTAACAGACTAAGTACTCAGGAACGACAAACTCACCGCTTAGGGAAACGGATCGTCATTTCTTTCAGCAGATTATCTGCATGATCCACTTCTTTCATCACCCACAGCATATAGCGGATGTCGACGTGAATCGCGCGGGTAATTGCCGGATCGAAATACCAGTCTTTGGTAATAGACTCGTAAGTCGAATCAAAGTTCAGACCGATCAGCTCACCATTTTTGTTCATGACAGCAGAACCGGAATTACCACCGGTGGTATCTGCACTCGATAAGAAATCGACAGGCACGGTGCCCAGCACCGGATCACGGAATTCGCCGTAACGTTTTTCGCGTACCGCCTGCAGCAATGCCTGCGGTGCGTTGAACGGCGCTTTGCCGGTATGTTTCTCAACAATGCCTTCCACCGTCGTGAACGGACCTTTGATCACGCCGTCACGCGGGCTGTACGGCGCGACTGTGCCGTAAGTCACGCGCAGCGTCGAATTCGCATCCGGATACACTGGCTTACCCAGCGACTTTTTCCAGTCGATCACTGCCTGCATGTATTGCGGAATGATGCGCGACTGATTGCCATCGTTTTCTTCGCGCTCATTTTCCAGCGCCATACCGGTTTCGTGCAGACGTACTGCCAGACGGATAAACGGATCATCGCTGTTGCGGAATTCCGCGACCGGACGTGTCATCCATGCCAGACGTTCATCGGCACGCAGCAAACCGGTTTGCGTGTACATCACCGGCAGTTCACTGACTTTCGGCAGCAGATTATCCAGACCGGCAGGATGGCTGGCAGCGCCGAGTGCCGCATAACGGTTCAGACCGGCACTGAAGCGGGCCAGATCGATTTCCGGTGCGAAGGATTGCTGCAGACGGCTCATACGGCCGGCAATCGTGCTGCGGTCACGCTGCTGATAACCGGCTTTGCGCTCTGCATCCGGCTTTTCATTTTCCAGTGCGAGGCGGTACAGCGTGCGCGCAGTACGCAGCAAATCGCTGTTGGTCGCAACTGACCAGCCGAATTCACGTTCCGACAAACGCATATCGGCAGCGATCACATTTTCCAGCTCTTTGATAAACGCATCATCACGCTTGTTTTGCGCAATCCAGCTGCGGAACTCGGCATCCTGCGTATCTTTGATCGCTGCAATATCCTTGCGCATGAAGCCATCCAGCAAGCCCTGGGTTTTCTTCAGGCGGTTTTGTATGCCTTTGACCACGCTGGCGTAACGTACCTGCCATTCCGGATTGCTTTCGCTCGCACTGCGGATAGTGGCAATATCCGCATTCGCTTCTGCTACCAGTGCCGGATAGCTGATATCGCGTGCAAAACGGATTTCCTCCGGCAGCTTATAGCGGCTGGTGCGGCCAGGATAACCGGCCAGCAGAATCGGATCACCGTTTTTCAGACCCTGCGCCGACACCACCAGAAAATCTTTCGACTGGTAAGGCACATTGTCGGCAGACGGATCGGCCGGTTTGCCATCCTTGCCAACGTAAGCGCGCAGGAAAGCAAAGTCGCCGGTATGACGCGGGAACTCGAAGTTATCCGTTTCGCCGCCGTAATTGCCGATTTTGTCCGACGGCGCGTACACCAGACGCACATCGCGGATCATCATCTGGCGGATACGGTAATACTCCAGACCACGGTGGAAGCTCGGCACCGAACAACGGTAAGCCTTGTCCTGTTCACATTCCGCGATCAGTTCTTTGATTTTTTTCTCGATATGCTGATGACGCTGCTTGCCGCTCATGCCCTTGGTGATACCGGCATTGATACGGTCGGTCACGTTTTCCAGCTTATCGGTGATATACATGCGCGAATCCGCGCCGGCAGGCAGCTCATCTGCCATGGTTTTCGCCAGAAAACCGTCCGCAATATAGTTTTGCGTCGCGCTGGAGTTGCGCTGCACCGCGCCGTAAGCGCAGTGATGGTTGGTGACGACCAGACCCTGCGGCGAGACAAACGAAGCGGAACAGCCGCCCAGCGACACAATCGCCGACATCGGATGCTTACGCAGATCCGCCAGTTTTTCTGCCGGAATGCTGATACCGGTCTTTTTCAGTTCAGCTTTCAGTTGCAGCAACTGATGCGGTTGCCACTGGCCCTCATCGGCGTGGCTGACTGCCGCACCGGTCATACCGGCCAGCAACACGGGAATAGTCAGAAATTTGTTCAATCTTGTCTCCGGAGCAGAATGCAAAGGCCAGGGCAGAAACCTGTTGCCCGTATGCCATGTCAGGTACTTTACGCTGATTTCCTGCTACAGACGAAAGAAAACCGCAGAAAGTTCCCGAATTTTCGCAAAAATGATACGTTGATTTTCCGTCAACCGCAAAATAAAGAAAAAAAATTTTCAAATTAATCAGGCTCGCACACCCAGGCTTGCAAGCTGCAGCCAATGGCAGTTACATCCCAGGGTTTCACTGACAGACACGATCACAGCCCATGTTTGCTGATGGTGGTCACCGCCTCATCAGTCAGCCACCCACTGTGCTGTTCTCGTCAGAGCACCTGCCCTGAGCGCCAGTGTTTCTGCGGACGTCACTGAAAAACTGTGCGGAATGCCGCATTTTGGGTGGTTTGCAGGCGACTTCCGGTGTTTTCAGGTCTTGCGGGTTGGTGGTGGTGAACTGTTGCAGAGATTCAGTGTTTGTCGGCGATGCGGGAAATGGTCAACCGTCGCGGTCTGCACTGCGTTAGCATGGCACCGTTGCTTTACCTTTCCGCATACTTTTCACGCTGACCCACTATGCCCGCTATCAGCCTGCATTCTTTAATCGTGCTTTTTCTTGCGCTGCTGATGCTGGCCGGTTCTGCGCAGGCCGGTGAAGAATGGGTCACGCTGAACAGTGCGGCGCAGGGGGAAAACAAGCTGGTGATCGTGCGCCAGAATCATGAAGCGTTTCAGATTGAGCACGGTACCGGTTGCGCGGGGCTGTGGCGGTATCGCGGTCGTCCGGTCATGATTCAGTCGCCGGGCCCGTTTCTGACGCCCGGTGCGGAAATCGTGCTGCCGAATGAAGACCAGCGCTGCCGTATCTGGGACAGCAAACCGCTTGGTTACCGGCCATCGGCCGATGCCGAAACACCGGCAGACTGCCGTCCCGGTTACTGGCTGCAAAACATTGCACCGAATGGTGAGCTGCTAATTTTGCAGGATAACAGCCTGTGGGCTGTGTTACCCGCAGACCAGCCGGAACTGCGCTTCTGGCAAAACGGCGATGCGGTCTGGCATTGTCCCGCCTTGCTGTACAACCCGCGTCTGCGCAAAGCGATCCGCGCCAACCGGCTGCGCTGAGTTCCCCTGAATAGCGCGGCGGTTTGCTGCGGTCGTCAGCCTGTCATGCTGATGGCGTTGTTTGCCTGTGTGTAAGTGTGCTTCTGTTCACAGGCGATAGCAGGCAGCCTGATTATCTGAGGGAAAACACAACAGCCCGTACCTGAGTCTGTGCCAAGATCGTCATCCGTCATTTCCGGAAGTCCGGACTTTCTGCCGGCGAGCGCCGCATGGCTGTGCGCAAGTCCGCATTTCAGGCATTTTCAGGCAAAAAACAGTGTTGCGAGGGATGTCTCTGTCAGTCTGAGAGGCTGCCAATAAAAAAACACCGCTGCACAGGGTGCAAACGGTGTTGTTGTCCTGCAGTTCCGGCGGGTAGCGATTTGCTGTGAATCAGCCTGAAGGCTGCTCAGCCACCAGCCGGCGCGGCCTTAGTCCGCCTGTTGCAGCATATCGTGACGGGCCTGACGGGCGATTTCCCAGTCCAGTTCCGGCGCACGTTTTTTCTCGGCAGTATCTAACTGACGCAGTTTCTTGCTTTCCACCCATGCGCCGGACAGTACCAGCTTCGGTTTGCTGCTGGCGGAGATAAAGCCTTGTTTTTCCCATTTGGAACGCGGCAGGATGGAGCCCGCGAAAATGCCGTAATCGCTGCCGCAGGTCATGCCTTTTTCCGCCACGACTGCTTCACCGGCTTTGATGTATTTAGCGGCGTACAGATTGCCACGGGTGCCGATCCAGCGACCGGCATGGATTTCACCGAACAGGCTGCTCAGTTCGTTTTCTGCGCGGATATAACCCCAGGCAATCACATCGCCCTGAGTGCCGATGCTGCCGGCGCGGATATTGCCCTGAGCCTGCAGTTCAGCGGCATACAGACTGCCTGTCACATCCAGATCAGATTCCGAAAACAGTTCGCCCTGTACATTGCAGTCACCACGCACATGCACGGCGCTGGCCGCCAGATGGCCACCGATAAACAGCACTTCACCGGCTTCCAGATCTTCATCCAGCTGCACGCTGCCCTGACAATCCAGATCGCCGCAGGTCAGATAACCGAGACACTGAATATCGCCGAAACCGCCGATCACATCGGCATGGCTGTGACGCGCCAGAATCGCCGGATGCACCAGTTTTTCCAGCAAGTGTTCCGCGCTGTCATCACTGTCTTCGGCTGCCAGCAGATTCGCCATCCATTCCGGCTGGCAACCGGTTTTCAGCAGAAATTCCACATCCACATGGCCACCGGCATCCAGCGCCTGACCGATGTACAGCGATTGCACCTGAATGTCGCCGGTGACGGTCAGTTTGCCTAAGCAAAACACTTCTTCTGCGATCAGATCACCGTCAATCAGCAAATCGCCACCGACCACTAACTGTGTAGCGATGGTCACATCGCCGAGGATGTGCGCGTCACCGGTGGTGGCAAATTGTTTACGCTTTAAGCTGCCGGCCTGAAACGGTTCCGGCGCCGCAGGCAATGCCACGGCTTTGGTTTTGCGTGGTGCGGCGGCTTTCACGGTTTTACCGGTTTTCGCGGTGGCGGCCGGTTTTGCTGTTTTGGTACTGGAAGAGGCGCGTGCCATATCTCACCTGTGATTGTGGGGGGAAGTGTGTGCATTATCCCAGAAGCGCTTGCGCTCTGGCACGGGTTTACGCAGGCAAACCCGCAAATCGCTGCGCTGAAACGCGCAGGCTTAACCGTTGAAATGACCGTCTAACTGACCGCTTTCCGCCAGCTGGCGAATCTGCGATACCGTATCGACATCCGCTGCCTGATACGCGGAACGACGGTAATCATTCATCATTTTCTGTTCCGCATCATCGCTGTCCGGCAAATGGTCGTCGTACACAAAGCGCACAAACAGTGCCAGTGGCTGCGGTTCTTCAATGGTCATGCGCATGGTGGATGGCGGAATTTCGCCCTGTGCCGGGACATCGTAATGCACATGCTGCTGATGCGTCAGCGTGACGGTATCGCTGACCACCAGTTCGCCGTAACGCAGACGGCGCTGCATGCTGACTTCGGTGCGGTCTTCGATCAGTGCATCATCCAGATACGGAATAAACAGTTTCGGCATTTCCGCACGCAGCACCAGACCGCGCCACAGTTCGGCGCGGCTGATGACCGGAATCGCAGGATTGCTGAGGTCGTTAATGGCGACCAGATGTTCGAATTTCATAAAAGCCTTTCAGAGTGCGGGTGCGCCTGAGCGCGGCACCCGTAAAGACGCTAGTTTACTCTGTTGGCTGCCGTCTGCGCAGTTCAGCTTTTCTTCAGTGCCGGGCCGGAACCGAAATGCAGCGGTGATTGCGCTGCCATCCATGCAAATACCGCGTACGCAGCGCAGGACTGGCGGATACGCGCCGGTTCGACTTTGTCGAAAGTATCGTCGGCGGTGTGGTGGTAATCGAAATAGTCATCGGCCTGCATACTCAGACCGAAGCTCGCGGCGCCGGCATCGTGCAGCACGCCCATGTCCGGCCCGGGATGCGCCTGATTGCCACCGGCAGCAACGCCCAGCGGTGCCAGCACTTCCTGCATTTGCCGCACGATACCCAGTGCTTCCGGACGCACGCGGGAATCCAGCCTTTTGACCGGTCCCTGACCGGAATCCGCTTCCGATGCTGCCTGAATCCGGCTGATTTCCTGTTGATGCGCCGTGTGGTAAGCCTTGCCGCCGAGCAAGCCCTGTTCTTCGTTGGCATAAAACACCAGACGGATACTGCGGCGCGGACGCAAGCCTTGCCGTATCAGGCAATCCAGTGCGCCGGCGGTAATCATGCAACCGGCACCGTCATCCAGCGCGCCGGTGCCTGGGTCCCAGGAATCCAGATGGCCGCCGATCAGCACATACTCATCCGGTAATTCGGTACCGCTCCATTCGCCGATCACATTGTAAGAAGTAAAGTCCGGTGCACTGCGGGTTTGCAGGCGCAGATCCAGTTTCACCGGCTGGCCGCGCTGCAGCATGCGGTTCAGCAAATCGGCATCCGGATTCGACATGGCTGCCGCCGGAATTTGCGGCGCGCCATCGTCGTAGTGCATGACGCCGGTATGCGGCAGGCGGTGGCTGTCGGTGCCGACCGAACGGATAACCAGCGCCACAGCACCTTTGCGGGCCGCTTCAGAGGCGCCGCGTGAACGGCCGGAAGCCACATCACCGTATTCCGCCGATTTGCGCAGCTTATGGTCGATAAACACGATCTTGCCCTGCGCTGCACCGGCAGGCAAAGCTTTCAGCGCCGCCAGATCGGCAACGCGCAGGATTTCCGCCTGTATGCCTTGTTCCGGCGTGGAAATGCTGTGCCCGAGCGCAGTGATCTGCAACTTGTGCGGGAACGGGCTGATGACACTGGCGCTTTCGCTGATGCGTTCCCAGACCGGATACTGCACCGGTTCTTTCCAGACTTTATCCAGCTTCAGACTCTGCATGAAGGCAACCGCCCAGTTCACCGCCCGTAAATCCGCTTCACTGCCGGCCAGACGCGCACCGACTTCGGTGGTCAGACGTTCCAGCATTTCATAGCTGCGGTTATCGCGCAGGGCCAGATCGCGCAGTTTGTGCGCTGTCTGCATTTCTTCAGTTGTGAACAAGCCGCGCAGGCTGGGCGGGGCAGGCGGCGTCGGTTTTTGTGCCAGCGCGGACAGGCTGGCCAGCGGGCTGAGTACGAGGCCGGCGCTCAGGCTCTGCAACAGACGGCGGCGGGTGAACGGGGTGCGGGTCATGGTGTCTCCTTTATTGCTGCATTAGTCCCTGTGATCGCAGCCAAGTTCCCGCCGGCTGTAATGCTTTGCAGAGAAACGCAGAGGATGGGCTAGAATAGGCCGCTTGTCAGAGAGAAAACGCATGTCACACGGACTCAATCCCCCGCAACGCGAAGCAGTACAGTATATGGATGGCCCCTGCCTGGTGCTGGCTGGCGCCGGTTCGGGTAAAACGCGGGTGATCACGCAGAAAATCGCTGATCTGATCGAAAAGCACGGTTACGATGCGCGCAATATTGCGGCGCTGACCTTCACCAATAAAGCCGCGCGCGAAATGCAGGAAAGGGTGGCGAAACTGCTGGCGGAGCCGCGTCAGGCCAAGCAGTTAACTGTGTCCACGTTTCACTCGCTGGGCGTGAAAATTTTGCGGCAGGAAGCGCAGGCACTCGGTCTGAAAGACCGCTTTTCGATTATGGCGAGCGATGACTGTTTTTCGCTGGTGCAGGATCTGGCATTCACCACCGATAAGCAAGTGATACGCGGCATCCAGAATCAGATTTCGCTGTGGAAAAACGCGATGATTGATCCGGAACGCGCACTGCGCGAAGCGACCAGTCAGGACGATGACAGCGCGGCCCGTATCTACCGCAGCTATGTGGCGACGCTGGCGGCGTATCAGGCGGTGGATTTTGATGATCTGATCCGGCTGCCGGTGGAACTGTTCCGCCACAATGAAGCGGTGCGCGATAAATGGCAGCGCCGTCTGCGTTATCTGCTGGTCGATGAATATCAGGACACCAATACCTGCCAGTATGAACTGGTGAAACTGCTGGTCACCGGCATCGGTAAAAAACCGATGTTCACCGCCGTTGGCGACGATGATCAGGCGATTTACGCGTGGCGCGGCGCGACCATCGAAAACCTGAAAACCCTGCAGGTGGATTTTCCCGACCTGCGCATCATCAAACTGGAACAGAATTACCGTTCCACCACGCGCATTCTGCAGGCGGCAAATGCAGTCATCGGCAATAACCCGAAACTGTTTGAAAAATCACTGTGGTCAGAACACGGTCTCGGCGATCCGATCAAAGTCTTGTCCATGCATGATGATGAAGCAGAAGCGGAAACCATCGCGATGCTGTTGTCCGCACATAAATTTGAACGCCGTGCGAATTTTTCTGATTACGCGATTCTGTATCGCGGCAATCATCAGGCGCGGGTGATAGAACAGGCGCTGCGCCGTGAGCGTATTCCTTACACGATTTCCGGCGGACAGAGTTTTTTTGACCGCGCTGAAATCAAAGACATCATTGCTTATCTGCGTCTGATTGCCAATGAAGATGATGATCCTGCGTTCATCCGTGCGATTACCACGCCGAAACGCGGTGTCGGACAAGCCACGCTGGAAGTGCTCGGTGAATTTGCCGGGCAATGGCAGTGCTCGCTGTTCGCTGCTGCTATGAAAGGCGGGCTGGAAGCGAAGCTGAATGAACGTCAGTTGCGGCCTTTGCGCGAATTCTGTGAATTTATCAACCGTATCGAAGCGCATGCGCACCGCGAAGGTCATGCCGGTGAATTGCTGGATCAGATGCTGGAAGCGATTGATTACGAAGCGCATCTGTACGATAACGGCGATGACCGCGCGGCGCAAAACAAATGGCAGAACGTACTGGATTTCACACAGTGGCTGAAAACCAAGGGAAGCGGTGGACGTGACGGCGATGAAGATCACCGCAGTCTGCTGGATCTGACCCAGATGGTGGCGCTGATGACCATGCTGGACGGTAAAGATGAAGAGCTGGACGCAGTGCGCATGTCGACGCTGCATGCCTCCAAAGGGCTGGAATATCCGCATGTGTTTTTAGTCGGTGTGGAAGAAGGCATACTGCCGCATAAAGGCGATGAAGATGAGCCGGTGGAAAAACTGGCGGCGCGTATCGAAGAAGAACGCAGGCTGATGTATGTCGGCATTACCCGTGCGCAGCGTTCTTTGCATGTCAGCTGGTGCAAGCGGCGTAAGCGCGCCGGTACTACCATCAATTGTGATCCTTCGCGCTTCATCAAAGAAATGCGCCTGAATGAAGGCGATGCCATCCCGAAAGAAAGTGAAGTGCTGAGTCCGCAACAGCGGCTTGCCAATCTGAAAGCGCTGCTGGCGCAACCCCGTCCTGAAGGAAAGGAAAACTGATGTCTCCTGTCTGGCAAACCATCCGCCGCAGCTTTGTTTTACTGACGTTTTTATGGCTCAGCGCAGCGCAGGCTGCGGTGCCGGATACACCCGCCAAAGGCGTGCTGTTCAAAGCGCAGTCCGGCGACAAAACCCTGTATTTATTTGGCTCCGTGCATCTGGCGCGTGAAAGTTTTTACCCTTTGCCGGACAGTTTTGAACAGGCTTACCGCACTGCCGATACCATCGTTGTGGAAACGGATCCGTCTGATACACAGGCAATGATGCAGGCCGCGCCGATGATGGTGTATCCGGGCAATGAAAAACTGGAACAGCATCTGCGTCCGGCAACCTGGAAAAAGCTGCAGCAGCATACCGGCGGGCAGACGGCCGGTTTTCAGATGATGCGTGCACCGGTCGTGGCGACCGCACTGATTTCTCAATTATTCAGTTCAGATCAGTACAGCGCAGCACAAGGTATCGATTTGTTTGTGATACGCCGTGCCCGTGAAGATAAAAAAGATTTGCAGCAACTGGAAACCATGGCGTTTCAGATCCAGCAGCTGGTCGATCTGAGCGATGCGGAAGCCGATGCGATGCTGAGTCAGACGCTGGACAGTGTGCGTGACGGCAGTGCAAAGCGCGAAACCGAACAATTGCTGACCGCCTGGGTGCGCGGTGATGAACAAAAGCTGGCGCAGATTTTTGCCGCCAGTGCCGCACGTGATGCCGGTTCGCGCAAAATGCTGAAGCGTTTGCTGGATGACCGCAATGTCACGATGACAGAAAAAATTGAACAGCTGGTGCAGTCCGGCCGTCAGGTACTGGTGGTGGTCGGTGCCGGACATCTGGTCGGTGCGCGCAGCATTCCGGATTTGCTGCGTCAGCGCGGCTATCGTATTACCCGTGTGAAATAAGATGACTTTGCCTGAAAACCTGCAACAAAAAGTATTCCCTGATATCCGCTGGCAGCCGCTGGAAGACTGGAACGAAGCCGAAGCCTGGCTGGATTTGTATAACCGTGAATTGCAGCAGGCGCTGGAAGGACGACAATCGGAAGGGCAGGGTGTTTGCTTTACGCTGGTGCACGGCGGCGAACTGTATCTGCATACCAATGGCGACGGCGATATCCTGCTGGATGTGACACCGGAAGCCGCATGGGTGCAACCGGTACTGACTGCCGTTACGCGTCAGAATGCCCCGGCGGGACAAATCTGGCTGGTGGCCGGTGATCAGCTGATGCCTTTGCTGATGGGCTTGAACAGCCTGATCGCCAGTACCCGTTTAGTGCTGGCACACAGCTACCGCGCACGCGGCATGCGCTGTTAAGGATAAATTTGTTGCAGCACACCCTGCTGCTGCATTTTTTTCAAACCCTGATTGATGTCACGGATCAGTCCGTGATCCGATTCATAACGAATCGCAAAATGAATGCTGACGGACGACACCGGATTCGGTAACACGCAGAACCGTGGCGGTTGCGCAGGCTCTGCCGGAAATGCGCGCAGAAACTGCTGATTGATTTGTTTCGCGATGGTTTGCTGATCCTGACTGTAGGTGTAAATCACCAGCCCGTCCATGCGGCCCTGCGTCAGTTTCATCAGGCGGCCCGGCAAGCGGCTGGTATCGTTTTCCACCCGGAACAGACTGTGACTCAGCCGGTCAAATTCTGTGCCGTAACTGGTACCGTTGACCACGCCCAGTGTTTTGCCTTTCAGATCGCGCATCTGGCGGAACGGAAAGGTTTTATCGCACAGGGTGATGATAGAAACCCGTTCGGTGTAGACCGGATCAGAGAACAGCAGCTTGCGCTCGCGCTCCGGTGTCGGTGAGGCGCCGAACAGCAATCCTTCTCCTTCGTACGCCTGTTCCAGCGCGCGTTTCCACGGATACGGCTGAATGCGGAATTGCAGACCGGTGGTTTCGCTGAGGCGACGGAATAACTGCGCCGTGGCCGGTGAGGTGGGTAAGGGTCTGCCCTGTAAATCGACTTCTTCACTGATCAGCAGCGTCACCGGCGGATTGCCTGCGCTGGCAGGCGCACTGTACAAGCCGGTCACTGCAGAAAAAGCAGCGATGCCGGTAGCCACTGCAATACCGGAACGTAATACCAGCCGCACAGCACGACACAAAGACTTTGTGCGGGTGCTGTCACCGGGATTGCTGCAGGGTGCTGACCTGAATTTCCGCATGCGCTGACTGTGCTGTATACGGACAACGATTTGTCCTGATAATGGGCGCTGAATCAGTTCCAGTGTAGAAGAAAATCAGCACAAATGGCGCAGGAAGCGGAGCAGTGGCGGGGTTTGTTGCAGGAAGGACGCGCAAATCCGGCCGGATTTGCGCGTGGTATGGCAGAACGGAAAGAAATCAGACTGCGCCGTCGCGGGTCACGGTGACATTGCGGCTGTCACCATTGGCCTGACGGACTTTGACGCGCGCTTCACTGCTGCCGGTAACGCGCACATTCGCGGTATTCAGCAGCAGGTCGCTGGCGATCAGATCACCGCTGCCGCTGATTTGTGCCTTCAGAATTTTTGCCTGCCCTTGCAGATGGGCGTTACCGGGGCCGGTTAGCGTCAGATCCAGTTCGCTGCTGGTATCGGCAGCGCTGGTGAAATCGCCGGAACCATGCATGTTGGCGTTCAGCTTACTTTGCACATTACCCAGCTGCACATTGCCGGAACCGTTGATGGTGACACTGGCAGTCTGCAGCACGGATTGTTCAGTGCGGAAATCACCGGAACCGCTGACTGTCAGTTGCAGCTGAGCGATATTGCCGGAGATAAAGCTTTCGCCGGAACTGTTCATTTGCACCCGTGCGCTGTCCAGTTTTACATTGTTCAGATGCAGATCACCCGAGCCATTGGTTTCGGATTCCAGTGTACGCAGCGGGCCGCGCACTTCCACTTTGCCGGAACCGTTAATGGTGATACGTGCCGGAATTTCACGCGCGTCGCGGATTGTGATATCGCCGCTGCCGCTGTTGCGCACTTCCAGCGAGGCTGAAACCGTACCCAGACTCATATCGCCGGAACCATTGTTGTCCAGCACCAGTTTTTTGACTGCCAGCGTATCGGCATCGACGTCGCTGCTACTGTCATGGGTCAGCACCAGTTCTGCAGTTTCACCGCTCAGGCGCACATCGCCTGAACCTTCGGTACGGACTTCCAGTTTGTCATTTTTCAGGCTGCGCAGATCCATATCGCCGGAACCGGCTTGTACCAGACTGCGGATATCCGGCATCGTCACGTTGATGGTGCCCGGACGCTGTTTCCAGTGGAAAGAGTAATTTTTCTTTTTCAGACGCAGACGTAACTGATTGTTTTCCACGCTGACTTCCAGTTCCGGTACCAGTAATTCATCACCGGTAATATCGACTTTGGTTTCCGTACCCTGCGTGATGCGGACATCAAAAAAGGTTTCATTGCGTACGCTGGTGAAACCGGTGGCTTGCAGGGGCTGGGTGACGGTTTTGCCGCTGGTCTTTAATTCTTCGCCATTGATTTTGACTTCGCAGGCGGTCAGCAGGGAAACCAGCATGACGGCGATGAGAGAGGCAGGTCTGAACATGATGACTCTTTTCATAATAATTTAATGCCTGCAGTGTAAGGACAAAAGCTGCACAGGCATAGAGGCTTGCGACAGATTGCAAAAACTGCAGACTCAGCTGCAAATAGCGCCGATAAGCTTGCCGCACAGAGAAAAACCGGCAAAATACGGGCTGCGCGCTTGCCAGCGCGCAGCAGCAGTGGCATTGTCCGTGTATACTTTTTGCATCAGACCGGTGCACAGGCTGAGGCTGACACCGGCCATTTACGGATTTCGTTTTACTTTCAGATTGCTATGCCATCACGACGCCAGATTCTTCGTCAGACGCTGACACTGACCGCCGCCGGTTTATTCACAACCCGCGTGTTTGCCGGTGACAAACCCAAAAACGGTGAACTTGCACCGCCGCCGGATTTATTTGATTCTCAGGCGCTGGATATTGATTTCTGGGTCAAGCCGCGCACACTGGATCTGATCCGTCCGCAATCCGGTGAACGCAGCAAGCTGCTGTACTGGAAAGACGGCCAAGTGATCGACAGTGCGTATCAGGAACTGTGTCATATCCTGCGCGATGTGAATGGCAAAAAATCCGCGCCGATTGATCCCAAACTGCTGGAAACCTTATGGGCGACGCAAGCGTATATCGCCCGTTTCGGCATGACCAAACCGCTGGAAATTCTGTCCGGTTACCGTACACCGGAATCGAACCGCCATCTGATTGAACAGGGTGTACCGGCGGCACGGAAATCGCTGCATATGGATGGCAAGGCGGCAGATATCCGGATTGCGAATCTGCATGAAGAAGTGCTGGGCGAACTGATTCAGAGTTTCCGTCAGGGCGGCGTCGGCTTTTACTACCGCGCCACCGCCAACGGTGGCTGGATTCATACCGATACCGGTTTGCAGCGCAGCTGGAAAGGCTGAGTCTGAGGCTGCTGCTGATCCTGCCGTTGCCGGCATCAGCAATAAAAAAACCGCGATAATGACATCGCGGTTTTTTTATGTCCTGCAACTGCCTGCCAGCCTCCGAAAACACCCCAAATGCGGTGTTCAGCACAGCGATCCGGCGGTCGTCGGCAGAAAGTCCGGGCCTCAGGAAATGCCGGATGCGCATTTCTGCACAGCCGGCATCCGTCGTCCGGCTTATTTTGCCGGTGCTGCCGTCGCTGCTGCTGCGGCTTTAGCTTCGTCACCGGCGATGAAGAAGCTGATACGTTCCGGCTGGATATAACGACGGAAGGCTGCGTTGACCTGTTCCAGCGTCAGCGCCGCAATCTTGTCATCCATGGCTTTCGACCATGCCCAGGTGCGGCCCAGTTCCAGATTGCCGTTCCAGCCACCGGCCAGCGCGCCATCTGTCGTGCGACCCTGAACACGTTGCTGCAGCATGCCGGATTTGGCTTTCGCCAGTTCTTCCGCTGTGAAACCATCTTTCAGTGCTTTTTGCAGCTCTTCCTTGATCGCGGCTTCCAGCTTGGCCAGATTTTGCGGCGCAGCGGTTGCGGACAAGGAGAAGCGTGCCACCGGTTCATATTCATCCACGCTGACACCAGTACCGCCGCCGTAAGACAAGCCGTCTTTCTGGCGGATACGTTCCATCAGACGCGAATTCAGACCGGCGCCGCCGAAGATGTAATTGGCGACACGCAGTGCAGCGTAGTCAGGATGGTCTTCATTCATCGCAAAGCTCATGGAGCCGGAGACCACACCGTTTTCTTTATCCGGTGTGTTGAAGGTTTTGCGGACGGTTTGCACTTCCGGCAGTTTGGAGACCAGACGCTGGTACGGTGCTTTGCTTTCCCAGTTACCGAAGGCGCTGGCAATCGCTGCTTTGGTGGCTGCCACATCCATATCACCGACCACACTGATCTGACCGGCAGACGCGCCGTAGAAGGCTTTGTGATACTCACGTACCTGTTCCACGGTCAGAGCTTTGATATCGGCCAGCGATTCTTCCAGCGAGCGGAAGGCGCGGATATCACCTTTCGGATACGGATTGAAATGCTGATTGATGGCGCGGCTGACAATGCTGGATGGCTCATTCGCAGACGCTTCCAGATTCACAATCGCGCGTTTTTTCGCTTGCTCGAATTCATTCTCTGGGAAGTTTGCTTCACGCAGTACATGCGACACCAGTTCCAGCGCCTTGCTCAGGTTTTCTTTGGTGGTCTGGAATGAATACAGGCCGCCGCTCATTTTCAGGCGCGACATTTCATCCGACAATTGCGCACGGCTGTATTTGCTGGTGCCGGTGGTCAGCAGGCTGCCGGTCATCGATGCCACAGTGGATTTGCCCTGCAGGCTTTGTTGATTACCCCAGTGCAGGTTAATCGACACGTTCACGGTTTCGCCACGGTTTTTCTTCGGCAGCAGCGCCACTTTCAGCGGGCCGATGTTCGTGATTTCGGTACGCTTATCAATATTCGCCGGAGACGGATCAAACGCTTCGCCACTCAGTGCAGCGGCTTTTGGCTTGAAGTCTTTCATCACATCGGCAATCGCCGGTGCAGCCGGAATATCGGCACGCTGCAGTTTATCTTCCGGAATAAACATACCGACGGTGCGGTTATCGCGCACATAGTATTTTTTCACGGCGGCATTAACTTGTTCTGCCGTCACTTTTTCAGTGTCGTCACGGTCTTTGAACAGTGTGCGCCAGTCGCCGGTGGAAATGTATTCTGACATCGCCACGCCGATCGACTCGTGGTTATTCAGCATTTTTTCAAAGCCGTTCAGCGAATCGCGTTTGATACGGTCGATTTCTTCTTTGGTCGGCGGATTAGATTTGAAATCTTCAATACCGGCCAGCAGTGCATCGCGTGCTGCTTCCACCGATTCGCCTTTTTTCACAACGGCGGCGATCAGGCTCAGACCACCATCCACATTGCCGACCGAGGTCGAGAAAATCTGCGCTACTTTGCCGGTTTCCACCAGTTGCTTATGCAGACGGCCATGCGGTGTGCTGGTCAGCACACTGTTGGCGAAGCCGATGGCATCGCGGTCTTCATGCAGTGTGGACGGCACTTTATAGCCGACCATCACAATCTGAATATCTCCCTTACGACGCACGATCACACTGCGTTCGCCATCCTGGGTTGGCTCTACAGTCCACAGTTTCGGCAACACGCGGGTTGGTTTAGGAATTTTGCTGAAGGCATCCGAAATCCAGTTCAGCACTTTGGCAGTCTGGAATTTACCGGCAACCAGCAGCACAGCATTGTCCGGCTGGTAGTAAGTGCGGTAAAACGCTTGCAGGTTTTCGATTTTGACGTTTTCGATATCGCTGCGGTTACCGATGGTGGAATTGCCGTAGTTATGCCAGTCGTAAGCCACGCTTTGCATGCGCTTCATCAGAACGCCGAATGGCGAGTTTTCGCCGCGTTCGTATTCATTACGCACCACCGTCATTTCGGTGTCCAGATCTTTCTTGGCGATGTAGGAATTGACCATGCGGTCGGCTTCCATTTCAATCGCCCATTTCAGATTGTCATCGCTGGCCTGAAACAGTTCAAAGTAATTGGTGCGGTCCAGATTGGTGGTGCCGTTGGAACGCATGCCGCGTTTGTTGAAATCATCGTCGATATGCTGGTTCTTCGGTGTGCCTTTGAACAGTAAGTGTTCCAGCAAGTGCGCCATCCCGGTTTCGCCGTAATTTTCGTGGCGCGAGCCAACCAGATACGTCATGTTCACGGTCACCGTCGGTTTGCTGTCATCCGGCATCAGCAACACACGCAGGCCGTTAGCCAGACGGTATTCGGTAATGCCTTCCACGGTGGTGACCTGCGTCACGCCTTTCGGCAGGTTTTCTGCCAGGCTGTACGGGGTGGTGAACAAAATGGCGCCGCCGAGCACCATGGCGCGCAGCACCGGGCTCAGAGAAAGATTCGAAAATTTCATACTCGTCCTTGGTATTGGTCTGTGACTGGCAGATTTGTGGTCTGCGCTTTCTTTATTATCGGAATGGATCGTTCCGTCGTCCCTGTTACACCTGCAGCGACGGTCAGTTCTGGTCTGCAGCCGGTAATACCCGCAGTTGCTGCTGTCCGCACCAGCTTTGTCCGGCTGCCAGAATAACCGGCTGACCGATGGCTGCTGCTTCCACACATAACATCCGCTGATGGCCTTCCGGCTCCAGATCGCTGAGTTTGACAGCGCCGGTGGCTCCCGGGTTCCATACAACGGTATCGGCAAAGCCTTCGGATCTGATTTGCATCACTTGCTGCGGCTGCTGCAGACGTAATTCAGAAGGGGTATTCAGGTAAATCCTGTCGGTTTCTGCCGTGATGTGCAGGCTGTCAGCAGTTTCTGTGCATAACTGGCCGCCGTTCATGCTGTCACGGTACTGGCAATGCTGTAAGCCGTGCAGACGGGCGGCAGCGATATCCTGTACCGCAAAATAGGTATGCAGCGCAGCGGTAAAGGAGAAGGTGTCGGTTCCGGTATTGCGGATATCCAGTGCAATGTTCAGCTGATCTGCATGCACCGTCACGCGCAGCTGCGCCGTAAATGCATGCGGCCACACAGTACGGCTTGCTTCGTTGTCCTGCAGTACAAATACCGCAATGCCTTTACCCTGCGCATCGTTGCTGCAGGATTGCAGTGTCCAGTGTGCAGTGCGGGCAAAGCCGTGCTTTGGCAGGTTTCCCAGTCCGCCGAATTGCGGAAAAATCACCGGCACACCGCCACGTATCGCAACGCCTTCGCGCCATTCGCTGGTTTTGCTCAGAAACAATTGTTCCTGACCACCGGCCGGTATCCACGAGCAGACGTGGGCACCTTGTGCTGTCATTTGTACGCTGGCACCGTCGGCAGCGCGTACTGTGATTTTTTCCATAGAAAACCGCTTCCTTTGTGTGTTGAAATCGTCACGCATTTTTCTGAGCGGCTATTGTATGACAGCAAAGCCACAAGTCCCAAAACCACGGCAGCAAGCGTGCAGGTTTCAGAGTATGCTAGGCGCGCTGTTGATCTGAACCGATCCGGACGTGTCTGATTTCTGAAACGGGAGCTTATGTCTTACCTCGCTGTCAAACATCTTCATATGAGCTGCGCCGTGCTGACCGGCCTGCTGTTTTTTCTGCGTTTATGGTGGCGCTGGACGCAGCCCGCACGTTTAAACCGTCGCTGGGTCAGGGTATTGCCACATCTGATTGATACGGTCTTGCTGGCATCGGCGCTCACGCTGGCATATTTATCCGGTTTATATCCGCTGCAGCAACACTGGCTGACAGCCAAAGTGCTGGCGCTGATCATTTATATCGTGGCCGGTGCGATGGCATTGCGCCGTGCGAAAACCGTGGCAGGCCGCTTGTTGGCCAGTATCACCGCGATTGTTTGTTATCTGTATATTCTGGCGGCAGCGCATTTTCATTCTGCGATGCCGTGGCTGTTTCTGCACTGATCTGAATGCCGGTCGGTCCGGCTTCGCTGATTTTTCTGAACGGAGGAAGTATGCAAACCCGCTTACTGGCCAGCCTGATGCTGATGGCTTTCACGGCAGGCCATGCCGCAGCACAGACACCACCATCCACACTGGCGGAACAACAACAGGCATTGCGTAACGGCAGCCTCAGCGCACAGCAATTGCTGCAATGGTACACACAGCAAATCGCGCAAAAGAATCCGCAAACCGGTGCGGTGATCAGTCTGGACCCGCAGGCAAAACAAGCCGCGCTGCTGGCGGATCAGCAGAAAAATTTCCGTCTGCCGCTGGCCGGTTTGCCTTTGCTGATTAAAGATAATATCGATGCGCAAGGCACGATTACCACCGCCGGTTCGCTGGCGCTGGCAGAAAATCTGAAACAGCAGGATGCGCCGGTAGTGGCGCGTTTGCGTAAAGCCGGTGCCATCATCGCCGGTAAAACCAATCTCAGCGAATGGGCGAATCTGCGCTCCACACGCTCCACCAGTGGCTGGAGCAGTGCCGGTGCACAGGTGCGTAATCCGTATGACCCCGCACGCAGCGCCTGCGGTTCCAGTTCCGGTTCCGGCGCAGCGGTGGCGGCCCGCATGATTCCGGCTGCCATTGGTACAGAAACTGATGGTTCCGTGGTGTGTCCGGCTTCAGTGAACGGGCTGGTCGGTCTGAAGCCGACCATAGGGCTGGTCAGCCGTACCGGTATTGTGCCAATCAGCCACAATCAGGATACAGCGGGGCCGATGACATTAACGGTGCTGGACAATGCCTTATTGCTGAACGCGATGGCAGGCAGTGATCCGCAGGATCCGGTGACACGTCAGGCCGACCGCCGTCGCAGTGCGGATTACACCAAAGGACTGGATAAAGCCACGCTGAAAGGTAAACGGCTCGGCATCGTGACCAATCTGTCACAGGGTTACGATACCGATACGAAAGCATTATTTGAACAAACCCTGAGTCTGTTAAAGGCACAGGGGGCAGTGCTGGTGGCAGTGGAAATGCCGCATATGGAAGCCATCGAAAAAGATGAATTACCAGTATTGCTGACCGACTTTAAAGCCGGTCTGAATGCCTATCTGGCGACCACACCATCTGCCGTGAAGCCGCGGACGATGGCGGATGTGATTGCCTTTAATCAGCAGAATGCAGCAAAAGTGATGCCGCACTTTACGCAGGATCTGATGGAGCAGGCGCAGGCGACAGCGGGCTTACGTGATCCGGCTTATCGTCAGGCACTGGCGCGTGCCAAACGTCTGGCCGGTAAGCAGGGCATTGATGCGCTGCTGAAACGGCATCAGCTCGATGCGCTGATTGCGCCAACCACGGGTCCGGCATGGCCGATTGATTATGCGAACGGCGATGTGATCGAAGGCAGTGCCAGCACACCGGCGGCAGTGGCCGGTTATCCGCATCTGACGGTGCCAATGGGACTGGTGCGCGGTTTGCCGGTTGGCTTGTCTTTCTTCGCCGGTGCGTGGACAGAACACCGCTTACTGCAACTGGGCGCGGCGTTTGAACGCGCCAGACCGGCGCTTCCGGCACCGGTACTGCCGGAAGCGAAAGTCACAGCTCAGTGACCGGTTTTCAGTAAGTCAGCCAGCTTTTCCCCGATCATCATGGTCGGGGCATTGGTGTTGCCGCCGATCAGGGTCGGCATCACCGAAGCATCCGCAATCCGCAAGCCCTGGATGCCGTGCACCCGTAACTGCGGGTCAACTACCGCCATTGCATCCCGTCCCATACGGCAACTACCGACCGGGTGATACACGGTGTCGGTATGCGCGCGCAGCAAAGCACGGATAGCGTCATCGCTCGTAGCATTGGCAGTGCGCAGATCTTTGTCTGCCCACATGCGTAATGAAGGTGCCTGCATCAGTTTTTGCGTGAGCCGGAAACCTTTGACCATCGCTTCCAGATCCTCCTCTTCTGCCAGAAATGCCGGATCGATCAGTGGCGCTGCCAGCGGATCTTTGCTTTGCAGGCGCACGCTGCCACGGCTTTTCGGACGCAGCAGACACATATGGCAGGAGAAACCGTGACCGGTATGCAGCTTACGCGCATGGTCATCCAGCATCGCAATCACGAAGTGCAGCTGGATGTCGGGTGCAGGCAAAGCCGGATCGGTTTTCAGAAAGCCACCGGATTCCGCGCCGTTGGAACTCAGCATACCGCGCCGTTCGCGCTGATAACGCAGCGCTTCTTTGGTCAGCCTGACCGTGCCACCTGCAGAAATGCCGAGTAAATCCAGACTGCGTGAACGGTACTGGAACACGAAATCCGGATGATCCTGCAGGTTTTCGCCCACGCCCGGTAAATGCTGTTGTACCGGAATGCCCATAGCCTGCAGATGCGTCGCGTCACCGATGCCTGAGAGTTGCAGTAATTGGGGGGTCTGGAATGCACCCGCAGCGAGTATCACTTCACACTGTGCTTTCAGGATTTTGCGCTGACCGTTTTGCAGATATTCGACACCGGTCGCGCGCTGGTTTTCAAACAGAATACGGGTGACGGTACTGCCGGTTTCCACCCGCAGATTGCGGCGTTGTGGCAGATGCGGCCGCAGATACGCATGCGCCGCAGTCCAGCGCTGGCCCTGATACTGCGTGACCTGATACACGCCCAGACCTTCCTGCTCTGCACCGTTGAAATCGTCATTCAGCGGAAAACCGGCTTCCTGCGCTGCCTGCACAAAATGCTGCTGGAACGGGTTATCGCTGACCAGATCGCTGACATGCAGCGGGCCGGACTGCCCGTGGTAAGCCCCGCCCAGACGCTGATTGTTTTCGGAACGGATGAAGTAGGGCAGAACCTCGTCAAACGACCAGCCTTCATTCCCCAGCGCTGCCCAGTGATCATAATCCCAGCGATGACCACGGATATACACCATAGCGTTCAGGCCGGAGGAGCCGCCCAGCATTTTGCCGCGCGGCTGATATCCGCGTCTGCCGTTCAGACCGGCTTGCGGTACGGTTTCAAATGCCCAGTTATTGATGCGGGTCGGCAGCATGCCGATGACCGCAGCCGGCGTATTCACGATCCAGCTATTGCCGTTGCCACCGGCTTCCAGCACGGTGACCCGGCTGTCCGCATCTTCACTCAGCCGGCCTGCCACTGCACAGCCGCCGGAACCGCCGCCGACGATCAGATAATCACATACTTCCATTTTGTCTCCTGTTGCTGTTTGCCTTCAGCCGGCTTGCTGTGCGCCGGTCTCGCGTGTAGTGTCTGATCTTAGCGGCCGTATGCGGCCAAAAACAGGACAATTTCTGCCAATTTCAGCATCATGCCCAGCCTTGCTCCGTGGCTTTCTGTCAGTGATCCGGTATTTCCCGTGCATGCCTTTGCCGGCTTGCAGGCTTTGTCGCGTGAACAGGGCTGGCAGTTTCAGTTACCGGCGGACTCCGGAAACGGTACGGCACGTATCAGCTATCAGCAGGCGAGGGAAGTGCTTACTATGCTGCAAGCCCGCTACGGACGGGGGCTGGCGCTGTGGTCCGGCAGCAGGAAAGCTTTGCCGCAGCTGAGTTATCTGGCCGAAGGTTTGCTGGCGCAGGCAACGCTGGGCGAAGCCCTGCAGTTTGCAATGCAGTTTCAGCGCGTAGCCGGTGCCATGACCGGATTGCATGCCGGACTCAGCGGACAACATCTGATCATCCGTGCTGAAGCCTTGTTCGCTGATCCGGAGCTGGAAGATTTTCTGGCGCTCGATCATCTGACGACAGCACTGATGACAGCACGCCAGCTTGGCGGTGCGGCAGTGACTGCGCAGCGGCTGGAGTTGCGTTGTCGCGGACTGAGTGAGCAATCGGCGCTGGAACAGCTGTTTGGCTGCCGTATTGTTTTCGGTGCCGATGAAAACCGTATCGTTCTACCGGCCGGCATTGCCGCACAGGAAATCCGGAAAAATGCGCCGGCACCTGCTGCACAGGCGAAGCAGCGCTGTGAAATGGCGATACGGGAACTGGACAGCGTACAAAAGCCGACGCTGTTGCAGCGTATCAGCAGTGAGCACTGGGATGGGATGACTGCGGCAGCGGCAGCAGAGTCCGTGCACATGAGTGAGCGTGCATTTCACCGTGCTTTAGCGCGTGAAGGCGTGCGCTTTGCAGTGCAGACGGAGCAACTGAGAATGCAGAAGGCCCGCGCCGCATTGCTGGCCGGAGAAAGCAGTGAGCTGCTGGCAGAGCGGCTCGGCTATGCGGACGAGCGCAGCTTCCGCCGCGCTTTTCAGCGTGTACACGGGCTCAGCCCGGCACAATACCGCCGCCGTCAGGCGGCGGCTGCGGCGAACTGATTACTGGCTGACGATCTGATTAAAGAAGTCGTACACACCTTGTTCGCTCATACGGCGTGCGTTCGACAATTCACCGCCTTTGGAAGCAAACAGCACGGTGTTGTCCGGTTTCAGTACCACAGCTGCCGGAATACCTTTTTTGATCGGATTGCCGTAGGCTTCAGCCAGATCTTTGTTTTTATCGAACTGACCGACATCCACTTTCACCAGCACGAATTTTTTGCTGATCAGTTCAGCACTTTTGCCATGCATGGATTTATCCAGTTCCAGGCAATCCTTGCACCAGTTCGCACCGAAAATCACCAGCACATTTTTACGTTCTGCTGCTGCCTGTTTGCGTGCCTGTGCAACGGCTGCCGGCGCATCGGCCGTTTCATCATACGGTTTATCGGCGGCCTGACTGAAGCCGGAAGCGAGTAATAAACCAAGGCTGGTAACAGCCGCTAAAAAGTGACGTTTTTTCATCAAAGTTCCTTTTCTGGCAGGGAAATTGGGACGGTCATTTCAGTTTGTGCCGTTTTCGTTAATCATAGTGCCACAAGCCGGAAGAGTTTGCCTGACGGATCTGCTGTTGCGCATTGCCGCTGACCATGGTTTTTGCATAAAATACTGTATAAATACACAGTTTTGCCGATGGCAACCCGAAAGCCTGCGTTGAAAAAGATTATCCACTGCGACTGCGATTGTTTCTATGCATCGGTTGAAATGCGCGACGATCCCGCATTACGCGGTCGTCCGCTGGCGATCGGTGGCAAACCGGATCAGCGCGGTGTGGTGGCAACCTGCAATTACGAAGCACGTGCCTTTGGCATCCGTTCAGCGATGCCGATGTCGCAGGCGGTGCGGCGCTGTCCGGATTTACTGATCCTGCCGCCTGCCATGGAAAAATACCGCGCGGTATCGCGTCAGATTATGGCGATCTACCGCGATTACACCGCGCTGGTGGAACCCTTATCACTGGATGAAGCCTATCTGGATGTCAGCGCCTGCGAACGTTTGCAGGGCAGTGCCACCCGCATTGCGCAGGAAATCCGGCAGCGGGTAAGGGATGAAGTGGGCGTGACGGTGTCTGCCGGCGTTGCGCCGAATAAGTTTCTCGCCAAAATCGCCAGCGACTGGCAAAAGCCCGACGGCATGTTTGTGATTTTGCCGGCGCAGGTCGATGCATTTGTGGCGGATTTGCCGGTGGAACGCCTGTTCGGTGTCGGCAAAGTCACTGCGGCACGCCTGCATCAGCTCGGCATCCGCACCTGCGCCGATTTACGCACCCGCAGTCTGCCGGAGTTGTTGCAGCAATTCGGCAAAATGGGGCGCAGTCTGTATTTACTGTCGCGCGGTCAGGACGAGCGTGCCGTGGAGCCGGACAGCGAACGTAAATCGGTGAGTGTGGAAGAAACCTATGCGGAAGATTTGCCGGATGTCGCCAGCTGCCTGCAGGAATTACCGGTGCTGTACGAAGCGCTGATCGCACGTGCGGAACGTTGTCAGGCCTTGCCGCATGTGCATAAGCTTTACATCAAGCTGCGCTTTTCGGATTTCAAAATAACGACTGTCGAATGCGTGGGCAGTGCGCCGGATTTGCAGCAGTATCAGGAATTACTGCAAACCGGCTTTGCCCGTCGCCACCGTCCGGTACGCCTGATTGGTCTGGGACTGCGTTTGCAGGATAAATTGCCGCAAGGGCAGATGCCTTTGTTTTAGGCAGACCGGGTCTGGTCAGCGCATGTATTTATTGCGTAATTTTTCCATCTGGCCGGATTGCTGAACCTTGTCGAAAGCCTGGCGTAACTTCAGCAGCAGGGCCGGATCACTTTGCTTATTCAGTGCCAGATAGTACTGGGCATTTTGTTCCAGCAACAGGACGGGCTCCAGTTCGTCAGGTGATCTTTCCAGCGCCTTCATCATAAATGCGGCACTCCAGTCCTGAGAAATAATCAGGTCGGCTCTGCCCATCAGGAATTTCCGGAAATTCGATTCCACGCTGGGCGCCAGTTCCATTTGCGCTTCCGGCACGGCAGCGTCTCTGACAAAGGCTTTGGTGGAAGCCATTTCCCGTACTGCGCCGATCCGGTAGCGACTGCAATCGGCCAGCGACCGGACCACGATATCGCTGCGGCTTTTCAGTTTGTAGACATAAATCAGACGCGGTGAAACCGGACCTATCCACTCAAATAAATCTTCGCGTTCAGGATTTCTGACAATAGAAAAAATCAGCGTATTCGGCTGGTTTAAAGCCTGCTGATAGGCACGTGCCCACGGAAAAAACTGTATTGGCGTGTTCAGCCCTGCCTGTTTCATCAGTGCGTGCACCACTTCTACGGTATAGCCCTGCGCTACGCCATTTTCTTCATAATTCAGCGGCGGCAGATTTTCGCTGACCAGCTGCAATTGCACCGGTTGCGCCAGAGCAGGCAGTAAACTGCCTGTGAACAGGAATCCGCCGATCAGATGCAACAAAAAACGCCGTGTACTCATATGGGTAACTGAGCTGACCGGTGTGCAGGCAGATCCTTGCCTGTACCGGCGGAGCTGAGAACATGCTCCGTTGAAAAAAGTTTGCCAGATTTTAGGGTGACTTCATGTCATTTTAGTGACAAACCCGCCTGTGCTTCCAGACGGACGGACCTGATTCCGTGCAGCGGAGACAATTGTTGACATTGGAAAGCAGCGTTCAGCGGGAGAACCGGCGACGACTGTGGTGATCGTGCAATAGGCAGACAGGGAATAGAAGAGATCAGCAGAGAATTACAGCAGGAGGGAAAGTGTGGCGCGCCAGACACGAATCGAACGTGCGACCCCAGCCTTCGGAGGGCTGTACTCTATCCAACTGAGCTACTGGCGCGCGGCAGAACAAGCGCAGTATTCTACCCGAAATTCGTTTTGACCGATGCCATCCGGCTAAAGAAATTTTCTTTTCGTCCAGACAAAGTGAAGCTTTCTTGTTTCAGCTCAGATTCGCTCACATTCCCATTGAATTTTATTAGTTCTATAATCAATCGCCACCCTGCAGCTTGTGAAAGCTGCCCGAGAATGAGAACAATCTGACTGTTTAATTCAAATTATCTGATGAGGAATTTATGAGCGACGCGCACGACCAACACGAATCCGTGATCAAAACCCCGAAACAACTGATAGTCGCTGTGCTTGCCGGATTTCTGGTTCCCATCATCGCCATCATGCTGCTGGTGCAGTTTGTCTCAAACGGTAAAAAAGAACCGGCCGGTTCAAATGCTTTATCACCGGAAGCTGTGGCATCCCGTATTCAGCCGGTGGCGGATGAAGGCTATACCTTCAAAGATGCCAGCGGTCCGAAAGTGCTGATGGCCGGTGATGCCGTCTACAAAATGGTTTGCTCTGCCTGTCACGACACCGGTGCAGCCGGTGCGCCGAAGTTCGGTGATGCCGGCGCGTGGGCTGCCCGTATCGCGCAAGGCTACGACACTGTGCTCGAGCACGCGATCAAAGGTATCCGCGCGATGCCGGCCAAAGGCGGCAATGCAGACCTCAGCGATGTGGAAGTGGCGCGCGCCGTTGTGCATCTGGCCAATGCCGGTGGTGCAAAATTCAAAGAACCGGAAGTGAAAGAAGCACCGGCTGAAGAAGCTGCAAAATAAACATCACTGCACCGGCAGCGTAGTTGCCGGTCAGTCTCCTGAAAAACACCGCTGTCTGAAAAGATCGCGGTGTTTTTTTATCGTCATTAATAAGCTTACCGGTTCGATCTGATATTCCAGTCTTCCCCGTGTTTTGCAGCGGCTGACTGCCGTCACCCGGACACCTGACTTGCCAGCCCGTTTTTCCTTCATGTCGTATGTTTTGCCTGCTCCCGGCAAGGCACGCTGCGCATCTCCCATCGCGGAGTCCCCATGCCCCGAAGACGCCCTGAACTGCCCGAAAATGCCTCAAATGCGGCATTTAGCATAGCAACCAGCCGCTCCACGGCAGAAAGTCCGGACTTCCGTTTTCCTTAAATGACGAAGATTGCACAGTGAATCATGTGGTCAGGTACATGCGTGTGCTCTCGTCGAACCTCAGGAAATACCGGCATGCCAATCTGCTGTGGAAGGTAGTTGCGGAAATATAAATTTTTTGGCGGCATTTCCGTGAATATGCCTGCTGATCCTCTGAAGATATGCATTTACCGATCTTGCTTGCCACATTTGAAATTTCAGGGCGTTTGTTTTTTTAACATTTGCACTGTATTACCGGAGATGACTTATTTGCCATCATATTAAAAAACAAATAAAAATAATTGCGCCGATCGTTTTGCACCAAAAAACAACACCCCAAACTGGCATTGCACCAAAACTGTGCTGTTAAGCAGATATTAATATGGTGTTGTGTTTTTGCAAAAGAATACAAACATCGAAAAGCAGATCGCGAATAAGAATGAAATTCGGAAATTGTGCCTATTTCTTTAATTTGTCCAAATATATGCAAGAAAACCAGTGCCGTGTGGAATTAAATATTGCTCTGCACAAAATAGAAGCATTGATTTTTTGCCCCGTTTTTGCAGCGATTTGAAGTGTTGTATTTAAGGGAATTCGTTAGATCCCTTCATTGACACTGTATGTGTTGAAATGTTTCCATGATGGGTAATATTTTTCGGAACGTTAATTTGCAGGGCAAACAAAAGTTTGTTTCTGTAAAAAAACAAAATCGTGCAAACGCACAAAAACAAACGAACCGGAAATATTGAACGAGGTGTAGTAAGTACTGAAGCAACGTTACCGGAGCAAAAGATTTCGGAACGTTAACAGACTCACAAAAAACAAGCTGCCAGACGACGAAATACTTCGTACTTCTGGCTGCAATGTTGAATTGGATACTTAGGAACTCACATGTCTAAAAATCGTTTAGTACTCAAAAAGAAGCTGGTTGCGCATGCATTAATGCTTGCGTTCGCCGCTTCTGCATCATCAGTTGTCTACGCGCAATCGAACACCACTGGTTCTATCTATGGTCAGGTTTCTGCACCTGCCGGTGCCAGCATTCTGATTGAAAATAACAGCGTTGGCTTCAAACGTACCCTGACCCCGGATGCAAATGGTCGTTTCCAGGCTTTGTCTTTGCCAGTCGGCGAGTACAAAGTTTCCCTGATTCGTGATGGTAAAGTGGAGCGTTCTGAAGACGTTTCAGTCAGCATCGGTGCAGGTAAAGAGGTTCCGTTTAATATTGCTCAGGTTCAGGTGGTTGGTCGTGCTGTCAGCCGTATTGATGTCTCTGACACCAATCAGGGCCTGACATTCACTGCAAAAGAGCTGGCGAAAATTCCGGTTGCCAATAATATGGGCGCAGTGATTCAGTTGGCACCAAGCGCTGTCAAAGGTGATCCTCGTTACGGTGGCAGTGGCGCACCAAGTATCGGTGGTGCTTCTGCATCGGAAAATGCTTACTATATTAATGGTTTCCCGGTCACGAATCCGCTGACACAGGTGGGTTTCTCCCAATTGCCGTTTAATTCGATTCAGACCGCACAGGTACTGACTGGTGGTTATGGTGCTGAATTCGGTCGTTCGACTGGTGGCGTCGTTAACGTAGTAACAAAAAGCGGTACAAATGACTGGGTAGTCGGTGGTGCGTTTTCGTATAGCCCGGATGCCTTGCGTGCAACTTCGTTAGATATTGTTTATCCGAACTCTAACAACAAGGTTCGTCAAAAACTGGCGAATGAACAAATTGATTCTTGGATGGCGAGCGCCTATGTCGGTGGCCCGCTGATCAAAGATAAATTATTCGGTTTCGTCAACGTTGAACAAAATCGTTATACGCGCACCGGTACACGCTTGGTCGATTCCGATCCGGCATCTGGCGCTTCCGGCTGGGAAGAGCGCACAATGAAAACGCCACGTATGCTGGCGAAGTTCGACTGGAAAATCACAGACGACCACTCTCTGGAGTACACTCTTGTTCGTGATACGCCAAAAGATAACCGTAAATACTTTGGTTACGATTACAAAACAAATTCTGTTAATCGTGTAAAGGGTGGTGAAGTAAATTACGAAAGCTATGGCCCGAATCCGATTGCAGCACCGACTGGTGGTAATCTCGATATTCTGAAATATACAGGCCACTTTGGTGACGATTTCACATTGACAGCGATGTATGGTCGTACCAAAATTGATCGTGTGCAGGAGCAGATTGGTTACAATCCAGCAATGCCGCAAATCAATGTTGTAGATGCAGCGCCAGGTATCAACTATGTAAATAATCAGCCATTTACTGATGACGTATTTGCGCCAGGTTCTTACAATAAGTCTTCCGGCTATCGTCTCGATATCGAATATCGCGTAAATAACTCGCATACACTGCGTGCTGGTATCGATCAGGTTAAACTGAATTCCTACGGTGGTACATCGACTGCTGGTGGCATTTTGTGGAACTATGAGTCTGATACTTGTGGTGCGCAAATTGCAGCACCGGGTGCACCACTGGTGCCGACCAATCTGCAAAATGGCACAACTTGCTATTTCGCGCATTCTCACCAGTTCAAAGCGATTAATCCTGCCAAAGTAGATCAGTCGGCACAGTACATCGAAGATAAATGGCAAATCAATAAAGATATGCTGTTGGTTCTGGGTCTGCGTAATGAGCAGTTCACCAATTTCAATGATCAGGGTCAGGCTTTCATCAAGCAAGATCGTCAGATTGAACCGCGTATTGCCGGTACTTGGGATTTTACAGGCGATAACTCTTCTAAAGCGTTCTTCAACATTGGTCGCTATCACTTGCAAATGCCTGCAAACGTTGCGATCCGTGGTGCGGGTGCCTCTACATTCATCGATCAGTATTTCTCTTATACTGGTATCGATCCTGCAACTGGCGCACCAACGGGTTTAGTTGCACTGACACCGAAGTTTTCTCCTGACGGTGAGACGGGTAATCCTAAAGATGTAGGTTACGTTGCAGCCAAAAATCTGGGTTCCCACTATCAGGATGAGATTGCGCTGGGTTTTGAAAAAGCATTGTCTAAATCTCTGAACGTCGGTGCTAAGGTCACTTACCGTGTACTGAAAAACACGCTGGAAGACTTCTGTGATCCACGTCCTATTCAGAACTGGGCGAAGAAGAACGGCGTAGCAACCGATAAGTTCGATGGCACAGGTAAATTTGCTGTCAACGGACCAGCATGGAGCTGTGCGATTATCAACCCGGGCAAAACTAACGTTTTCGAGCTGGACGTTGATGGTGACGGTAAGAATGAACGCGTTGTGTTGACACCGCAGGATTTGGCTGGTGGTCAGAGTACTCGTGACGGTGCTGCAATGCCTGAGGCGTCCCGTAAATATCTGGCGCTGGACTTCTTTGCTGAACATCCGTATGACGGTAAATGGTATGGTCGCGTAAACTACACTTGGTCCCGTTCTGAAGGCAACACTGAAGGTCAGTTGAACTCTGATCTGGGTCAGTCTGATCCGGCAGCGACGGTTTCTTATGACTTTAAAGAGCTGATGGAATATGCGAATGGCCGTTTGCCGAATGATCGTACCCACGTCATCAAAGCGTTTGCATACTACAGTCTGACTTCTGAAGTAACTGTTGGTGCTAATCTGTTGCTGGCTTCTGGTCGTCCACGTAACTGCCTGGGTAAATACCCGGACCCAGCTAACCTGGCATCTCAGAACTATGGTTCTTCCCTGTTCCACTATTGCGGAACTGGTGCCGATCCATCACAAGGCACACCAGCACCTTCTCCACGTGGTTCTGTTGGTAACCTGCCATGGACAAAAACTCTGGATCTGAACGTTTCTTACCGTCCAAACTGGATGAAAGAGCTGATGTTTAAAGTTGACGTATTTAACGTCTTCAATAATCAGTCTGCAGAACAGATCCGTGAACGTGCATTGCCAGCGAATCGCTACGGAATGGTTGAATCATATGCAGCACCTCGCTCTGCAAAACTGACCGTACAATACGATAAGAAATTCTGATCTCAGAATAGATTTTCGTACCTGAAAAATCCCTCGCCGGGTAACCGGCGGGGGATTTTTTTTTGGCGGAGTGCAATATTTTCTGGGAGCAAAGAAATATAGAAAGTCAGAAAAACCGTTGTATTTTTGGTGTTATTGAAACCTACACATTGACACAAATACTTGCAGGATGGTCTCATAAATATTCTGCCAATATATTTAAAAAGTATTGGATGAATATTTATAGCGGAATTGGCCGTTATTACCCGATCTGATCCGGAGACAAGTAATGATAGAAAAGAAATTAGCAAGAACGGTGCGCGTATTGTGCGCCAGCGGCTTACTGGTGACTGGCATGACCAGTGCCGTAGCCTATGCAGAAGAAGTACAGAAAGTTGAAATTCTGGGTTCTTCGATTAAACGCATTGCAAAAGAAGGCGCATTGCCGGTACAAACCCTGAGCAATGCAGAAATCCAGAAGTCCGGTGCAAAAACGGTTGAAGATCTGATACAGAACTTGCCGGCGATGCAGGGATTTACCGCGTCTTCTTCCTCTGTGAATGGTCAGGGTAGTGGCGTACAGACAGCTTCCGTCCACGGTATTGGCGAGAGTTATACCCTGGTGTTGCTGAACGGCCGTCGTATGGCCCCGTATGGTTCTGGCAGTGCGGTGAATCTGGCCAGTATCCCGATGTCAGCGGTTGAGCGCGTAGAAGTGCTGACCGATGGTGCTTCAGCGCTGTATGGTTCTGACGCAATCGCAGGTGTGGTGAATTTCGTGTTGAAAAAGAACCAGACCGATGCGGTGATTGAAGCGACCTACAATGGTACTACCCAAAGTGGCGGCCAAAGCTATAACGCTTCCATTTCCAAAGGATTTGGTAACCTTGAAGAAAATGGCTACAACGTCCTGCTTTCCTATTCACATGATGAGTTGAAAGAGCTGAATGCTTCACAACGGGAATTTGGCAAAAGTGGCTTAGTTAAGTTTATGCACGATGGCCAGCAATACTCCTTATATCAGCTGTCTGGTAACTCAAGTCCCGCAACGGTAAATTTAGGTTTAACAGGGGGGCGCTCATTCCGTTTCTCGCCTGACTATGCAAAGTCAGGTGCATGTGGAGCAAATACATTTCTAGTTAAAAATTCAAGTTCTGAATATTGTGGATTTGACTACGCCAGCACGGTTATGTTGCAGCCGAAGTCTAAGCGCGACTCTTTCTTTGGTTCCTTGAACTATAAAATTAACGAAGAAACGACATTTTTTGCAGAAGCGGTTGCATCGCGTTACGTAATGAATGCCCGTCATGCTCCGGTTGCTCAGCCTATCCGGGTCAACGCAGCACTCTTTTCAAAATATGTGCAGCCTTATCTTGCACAATACAAAATTGACCCTTCAGAGGTGACATCTGCGACTGCTGGTGTTCGCTTGTTTGATGCCGGGGGACGTGCTTACGATTACACCACCGATGCAAAACATTTGGCATTGGGGATCAACGGTGCATATAAAGGCTACGACTACACAATTTCCTACGTCCATTCTGAGAATAAGTTTGAGTCAACTTTTGCGGGTGGTTTCCTCAGTGCTGATAAATTCTTTGAGATTGTTGATACAGGAAAATTCGATCCGTTCTTACCCGCTGGTGGATCGAAATCGGTGCTGGCACCTGCAGTTCTGAGTGGCATCGAAGAAGCAACAAAAGTTAAACTGGATACAATTAGTGCTAGGGTATCCGGTGAGTTGATGAAAGTACCTGGCGGTATGGCGCAATTTGGTACGGGCGCTGACTTCTCCAAGCAGACTTACATCTCCAGCCCAAGTGCGATTGCACAGGGTGCTAATCCACAGCAACCGAATTTTACAGATGCTGCCATGGGTAGCGGTGTTTCCGGAACGTTGCCTGCTGATGCATCCCGCAAAAACTGGGGCGCATTTGCGGAAGTATTGATGCCAGTGATGAAAAATCTGGATTTAACGGCTTCTGGGCGCTATGACAGCTATACAGCTGTCACAAATAACATGGTGTTCGATCAGGATGCAAAGCGGTTGAATGGCAGCGTTACGCAGGGCGATCCGGCATCTAAGTTCACTTATAAGATTGCTGCTTCTTATCGTCCAATGGATAGTTTAATGTTGCGTGGGTCCTATGCTACGGGCTTTAAAGTTGCTAGTATGACATCAATTTCGCAGCCTATGCTTCACTCTGGCGTGGTCGATGATAAGTACGATTGCCCGGTAACTGCACCTGATCCTCGTGCTGCATATTGCAAAGGTAAAGCAGAATATGACAAGTTGAGTGGCGGTAACCCTAATACCGGTGTTGGTGCGTTGAAACCTGAAAAATCCACGCAGTACACGATCGGATTTCGTTTAGAACCAACCAACAGTCTGTCGCTGGGTATGGATTTGTGGATGGTCAGAATCAAAGACCAGATCACCACCTTATCTGACACGGAGGTTTTTGGTAATCCGGCAAAGTACAACTATTTGTTTAAAGTGATCAAGGATCAGATTCAGGGTGATGTTCTGGCCAGAGAGTCGACACCATTGAATATGGCTGAAGGCTATAACAAAGGTATCGATTGGGATCACAGTTTCAGAACTAAAACCGGTTTTGGTGATATTTCTGTTCAGTGGACTGGTACTTATATGCTGAATTCAGATTTCATCAATCCGGGTAGTGACTGGGAGAGTTCAATTGGCCGATTCGATACGAACAGCAATGTAGTGTCTCGCCTGATTACACGAATTGCAACTACGTGGAAACAAAGTAATCAGTTTTCACACACACTTGCGATGAACTACAAATCCGGATATCACGATATGGAAGTGACTGCAGGTGCCGGTGTTATTCGTAAGGTGAATGCAGATGGTTCTCTCGGTGACTATGTAGGTATGAAACGCGATGTAGATTCGTTCACAACATTCGACTGGCAAACGCGTTATGATTACAGCAAAGCGTTGTCATTAACTGCGGGTGTGAAAAATCTGTTTAATACAGATCCACCATTCAGTGTACGTACAAAAGGTGGTGGTAATCAAAGCGGTTTTGATGCACGTTATGCCAGTGCACTGGGTCGTCAGATCTACTTAACCGGTAAGTACCGTTTCTGATCAGCAGTAACGGTCTGAAATGAAAAAAGGCTGCATCTGTAAGGATGCAGCCTTTTTGTTTGTGAACAAAAAATATTTATTTCTGACGTATTCCGGCGGCGTAGGTTGCTTCAATCGTCCGGTCATCACCCAGCATGGCGAGCGCAAATAACACTTCTTCCAGTGAGTCTGCGTTTTCGGTACGGCGGCTGAGCAGTGGCGTGGCTTTCGGATTCAGGACAATGAAATCTGCTTCGGTACCGGCTTGCAGCGTGCCGATCTGATGGTCCAGCCGCATCGCTTTTGCGCCGCCCAGTGTGGCGTAATAGAACATGCGCAATGCGTTCAGGTGATAGCCACCCATGCGGGCGACTTTATGCATTTCGTTCATGGTTTGCAGCATGGAAAACGAGGTTCCACCGCCGACATCCGTTGCCATGCTCAGTTGTACCTGATGTTGTTCCGCACCACGGAAACTGAACAGACCACTGCCAAGAAACAAATTCGAAGTCGGACACACGGAGATGGCTGAACCGGTTTCTGCCATACGTCTGGTATCGGTTTCGTCCAGCCAGATGCAGTGCGCATACATCGCGCGTTCGCGCATCAGTCCGAACTGATCGTAAATATCCAGATAACTGCGTGCAGACGGAAACAGACTGCGCGCCCATGCACATTCGTCCTGATTTTCTGCGACGTGCGTCTGAATAAAGGTATCCGGATACTGGCGCGCCAGTTCACCGGTCAGTCCCAGTTGCTCGTTTGTTGAGCAAGGTGCAAATCGCGGTGTCAGTGCATACAGTTGTCGCCCGCGGCCATGCCATTTTCTGATCAGATCTTCACTGTCACGCGCGCCACTTTCGGCGGTGTCCTGCAGGTATTCAGGACAGTTTCTGTCCATCAGTACTTTACCGGTCACCATCCGCAAATTGCGCTGATGGCTGATGCCGAAGAATGCGTCCGCGGATGTCTTGTGTACAGTGCTGTAGACCATGGCGGTTGTTGTGCCATTTTTCAGTAACTCGTCCAGGAAGAAGGATGCAACTTCCTGTGCGTAGTCATGGTCACCAAACTGGCTTTCCGCAGGAAATGTATAGGTCTCCAGCCAGGGCAGCAAGCCTTCGGCAGGTGAGGCGATAATATCGGTTTGCGGGTAATGCACATGGGTGTCAACAAACCCGGGTATGATGATTTTTCCGCTGTAATCGGTGACGCAAAGATCTTCCGGAAGTTTATCCCGCAGATCAGCGTAGGCACCGCTGGCAACAATCAGTTCGCCGTTCAGCAGTAATAAACCATCTTCATGCCAGATAACCGGCTGGTGATCGTGCAACGGATCTCCGGTGAAATACAGGATGCTGCCGCGAAAGGCCTGAGTAACATTCATCATTATTTAAGTGTGGATTGCATCGTTTGAACCGCGTTCAGAATGGCTTCCGGCGTTGCCGGTGCCGCCAGCGGAACATGTCCTTTGAAATCAGAGTGAATCGCCGCGACAGCATCCCGGATTGCGAAGAATACGGAGAAGGCCAGCAGCAACGGAGGTTCACCGACTGCTTTTGAACGGTAAATCGTATCCGCAGCGTTCACATTACTGAACAGACGGGTATTGAAATGGGCCGGGCAATCGGAAACAGCCGGAATTTTATAGGTAGAAGGCGCATGTGTGCTGAGCTTACCTTCTTTGTTCCAGACCAGCTCTTCCATTGTCAGCCATCCCATGCCCTGAATAAAGCCGCCTTCGACCTGCCCTCGGTCGATGGCAGGGTTGATCGACTGACCAGCGTCGTACAGCAGGTCTGTCGCCAGCAGCTTCCACTCGCCTGTCAGCGTATCGACGATGACTTCTGACAGTGCCGCGCCGTAAGCAAAATACTGAAACGGACTGCCTTGCATCGCAGCCGCATTCCAGTGGATGCCCGGCGTCGCATAAAAACCGTCTGACCAGAGTTGTATGCGCTGCAAGTATGCTTTCTGAATCAGTTCGGCGAACGGCATTGTCCAGTCACCGGCGGTAACCTGATTATCCGAAAAATGAACCGCAGTCTCCGGAGCACCGGATAAGCGCGATGCCAGCGCTGACAGGCGCTGACGCAATTGTATTGCGGCATCCTGTACGGCTTTGCCATTCAGGTCTGTTCCCGTTGAAGCAGCGGTTGCGGATGTATTGGCGATTTTGCTGGTATCGGTTGCTGCGATGCGCACTTTGTCTGCGCTGACGCCCAGTTCGCGTGCGACTACCTGCAGAATTTTGGTATGGATACCCTGGCCCATTTCGGTACCGCCGTGATTGACCAGTACCGTGCCGTCCAGATAGATGTGCACCAGGCCACCCGCCTGATTCAGGTGGGTGACATTGAATGCGATGCCGAATTTTACCGGTGTCAGTGCCAGTCCTTTTTTCAGCACCGGACTCTGGCGATTAAAGGCAAGAATGGCTTCACGCCGTGCAGCATAGTTTGCCTCCTGATGCAGCTGTTCTGACAGTGGTTGCAGAACATTATCGGCAACCGGCTGGCCATAATGGGTCAGATACCTTTCGTTTGCCGGATCAGGATCATAAAAATTGCTGCGGCGAACTTCATACGGATCTTTACCCAGATGGCGCGCAATATCATCCATCAGATACTCGATCAGGAGTGCACCCTGAGGGCCGCCGAAGCCACGGAATGCTGTGTTGGATTGCGTATTGGTTTTTGCGCAAAGCGCACGCACATCGACATCGGAAAGAAAATAGGCGTTGTCCAGATGGCAAACGGCTCTGGTAGCAACCGGGCCGGACAGATCTGCGGAAAAACCGGCGCGACTGATCATCTGTACCGACAATCCCAGTAAACGCCCGTCTGCATCAAAGCCGGCATCGTAGTCGTAACAGAAATCATGACGTTTACCGGTGACTTGCATATCGTCGTCACGGTCGGCACGCAGTTTAACCGGTCGTCTGAGATGGGATGCCGCAATCGCAGCGCAGGCTGCCCACAATGCGGACTGTGATTCCTTTCCGCCGAATCCGCCACCCATGCGACGGCACACGACTTGTACCTGATGGCTGCCAATATGCAGTGCATGCGCGACGATATGTTGCATCTCGCTCGGATGCTGCGTTGAACAATACACCAGCATCGTATTGCCTTCGCCGGGTATGGCACTCGCGATCTGACCTTCCAGATAAAACTGTTCCTGACCACCGACCTGCCATTGCCCCTGAATACGGTGCGGTGCTGCAGCAAGCCGGCTCTGCGCATCCCCGCGGCGAAGATGCATCGGAGGAATCACCAGCTGACCATCCGCTGCCGCCGCTCTGGGGTGCAATTGTGCCGGCAGCATTTCGACCTCGTACTCTGCCAGCCTTGCCGCTTTCCGCGCATGTTCGTGGCTGTCAGCCACAACAATAAATACCGGCTGCCCCACGTACTGCAGTAAACCATCAGCCAGTATTGGATCGTCTTTGATAATCGGGCCGCACTGATTGTCGCCGGGGATATCGGATGCCGTAAAAACAGTGATAACGCCAGTACTCGCTTTGACTTTGCTGAGATCGGTTTTCAGAATGCGCGCGTGGGCATAAGGGGATAAGCCCAGTGCAGCGTGTAAAGTTCCCTGTAATTCCGGAAGATCATCCGTGTACAAGGCTTTTCCTGTGACGTGTGCCCATGCCGATTCATGCACACGCTGCGTAACAGGGCTGGTATCAATGATGTTGTTCATTGTTGGTCTCCTGCAGCGGCATAAGCAGTCAGCGACAGCGCCTTGTCTTTTGCATCCGAAGCCGGACTTGTTTCCAGCCAGAACCGTTTCAGCAAGTTAACGCATAACTGACGACGATACGCTGCGCTGGCTCGCATGTCGGATAGCGGTGTGAATTCTGCTGCGATTGCAGCACATGCTTTTTCCAGCGCAGCCTGATCCCACATACTGCCTTCGAGCACAGCTTCGGTTTGTCGTGCCCGTGCAGGAATCGCCGCAACGCCACCGGCACCGATCCGGACATGTTGCAAACGTCCGTCGTTCAGTGTCGCGGAGAAGGCAATGCAAACTGCAGAAATATCCTGATCAATCCGCTTCGATATTTTCCAGACCCGGAACAAGCTCGCGGAAGTACGTAACGGAATAATGATACGGCCGACGACTTCATTCGCCTGCAAATCTTTTTGCCGGTAGCCGGTATAAAACGCTTCCAGCGGAATTTGCCGTGTTCCGCTGACACTTGCGAGTTCGATACGGGCGCCAAGTGCAATCAGCCAGGGCATGGAGTCACCGATGGGCGAACCGTTCGCGATATTGCCACCGAGCGTGCCGGTATTTCTGACGGGCAGGGAAGCAAAGCGGTCTGCCAGCTCTGACAGCTCCGGATACTCCTTCAGACATGCGCGATAGGCTTGCTCGACAGAGACTGCAGCACCGATGAAAATTCCTTCATCGGTACGCTCGCAGTGATGCAGGGCTTCGACCTTTGCAACAGAGATGAAGTCACCCAGCGGGCGGAATTGCTTGGTAATCCACAGGCCGATATCGGTGGAACCGGCGACCAGCGTTGCATTCGGCAGCGCATGGCGCAAGCGGAGCAGGGCATCCATCGTCCGCGGTGCATGCCAGTGTTGCTTCTGTGCGCTGTAATGGAAGTCACCGGTATCGGCGATACCAGCGAGCTGTGTAGAAAGTGCCTGCCGGTCAAACGGATGTTCCGGTGCCTGTTCTGCGACCTGCATTGCATCGACGATAGGGCGGTATCCGGTACAACGGCACAAATTACCTGATAAGGCTTGCTGGATTTCTTCGCGTGACGCGGGGCCGCCACGGCTGTCACGCTGCAGATAAACGCTCCACATCGACATCATAAAGCCCGGCGTGCAGAATCCGCATTGTGATCCGTGACAACTCACCATCGCTTCCTGTATGGGGTGCGGCTTCTGTTCATCGCCTAACTGATCAGCAGTGAATACTGCTTTGCCGTGCAGTGATGCAAGCGGCAGCAGGCAGGCATTGGCAGAGCGCATTTGCAACTTTCCGTTGCAGAGTTCGCCAACAACCACGGTGCAGGCACCGCAATCGCCTTCCGCGCACCCTTCCTTAACAGATGTGCAATGCGCATCCTCTCTGAGGTATTGCAGTAAAGTGCGGGTTACCGGCTGGTCAGAGACGGTGTGTAATTGGCTGGCATGGAAAAACCGTATCGGGCTGGACATCTCAACTCCGGATGAAATGTGTTGTGTATGCGCACTGCTGACAGAAATGCACGATTCATAGCGGAAGACTAACATCCGGAAAAGATTGTGCTATATCAAATATATGATAGAGGCTATCAATAACAGGTTGAACCGTTTGCGCAGAGAAAAATGCGGCTGCCTTTCGAATTTAATTTCGTGAAGTACCCACAGACAGCGAAATGTTTTGTTGTGTTTTGGAAATCTCTTTTTATTAATGATGCGCTGCGGGAAAAAGTGACCAGCCATTATTCTGTGAAAAGAAGTAAAAGCAGTTGAAATTTCCGAAAAAAGCCGTTGCTGTTGAGCAAAATTAAAGTATATTTCCACCCTGTACCTGTCAATTTCTGCTTGTTCCCGGTAGCGCAATATAAAACCTATTCTGCAGGTATAGCGTTTTACGTAAAGCAATAGTAAGCAAAACTATGCTTTGGTAGCGGGATTTCGTTTTAACTTATTTCATAACAGTCAAGTACATGAATTTCTCGAATATGACGGTGAGTAAGCGTCTGGGGCTTGGATTTGCTCTGGTATTAGCTTTTCTGGTAGCAGTGACAGTGGTTGGCATTATGCGTATGTCCCAGATTCAGGGACGACTGGAGCGCATTGTCAACGTCAGTAACGTTGAAACACGTCTGGCCATTGATATGCGCGCGATTGTTTACGACCGCATGGTTTCGCTGCGTAACCTGACTTTGCTGAACGACGCTGCTGACATGGAAAAAGATTTGGCAAAAATTGCAGATCAGTCCAAAAAATACGCAGAAGCGAACGATAAGCTGGTGAAGCTGATCCAGAATGAAGGTGCTTCTCATCCGGAGAAGAAAGCCCTGCTGGATAAGCTGAAGGAAAAAGAATCCGCAGCAGCATCCCTGCCGGCAAAAGCGCAGGAACTGGGTCTGGCCAATAACCCTGAAGTGGCGACCATTACCCTGATTAAAAAACTGCGTCCTGTGCAGCAAGCATGGCTGGATTCTCTGGACGAACTGGTGGATCTGGAAGATAAACTGAATACCAGCGTGGCGGAACAAGCCGGTGCTGAATTCAAATCCGCGACGATCATGATGCTGATTCTCGGCGCGCTGGCAGTTGCCGGTGGTGCAGTGGCGGCCTATGTGATCAGCCGCAGCCTGCTGAAACAGCTGGGTGGTGAGCCTGAATATGCAGCGCAAATCGCTGGCCAGATTGCTGCCGGTGAACTGACAGCGCCGATTGACGTTGCGCACAATGATCAGGACAGCCTGATTTTCGAAATGAAGAAAATGCGCGACAGCCTGGTGAATATTGTGGCGCAGGTGCGTATGGGTACGGATACCATCGCAACCGCTTCCAGTGAAATCGCGACTGGTAACCTGGATTTGTCTTCCCGTACTGAGCAACAGGCAAGCTCGCTGGAAAAAACAACTTCTTCCATGCGCGAACTGACTTCCACTGTGAAACAGAATGCGGACAATGCACGTGAAGCGAATCAGCTGGCGGCATCGGCTTCTGAAGTGGCACGTCAGGGTGGCGTGGTCGTTGCGGAAGTGGTTGAAACCATGGGCTCGATCAACGAATCCTCTAAAAAGATTGTTGATATTATCAGCGTGATTGACGGTATCGCGTTCCAGACCAATATTCTGGCGCTGAATGCAGCGGTAGAGGCAGCACGCGCCGGTGAGCAGGGGCGCGGATTTGCGGTGGTGGCGGCAGAAGTCCGCAGTCTGGCGCAACGCAGTGCAGCTGCAGCGAAAGAAATTAAAACACTGATTGATACATCGGTTGAGAAAGTTGAAGTCGGTACTAAACTGGTAGGACAGGCCGGTGTGACGATTGATCAGGTGGTCAGCAGCGTTAAACATGTGACTGACATCATCGCGGAAATTACCGCAGCAAGTCAGGAACAAAGCGTGGGTATCGAGCAGGTCAACCACGCCATCATCGAGATGGATGGTGTGACTCAGCAAAATGCGGCGCTGGTGGAAGAAGCGGCGGCGGCGGCGCAAAGTCTGCAGGATCAGGCGGCAGAGCTGGCAAAAGTCGTCAGCGTGTTTAAACTGGGCGGTGCTGATCATCAGATCCGTACACCTGCACCATCTGTTGCAAGCGCAACACGCCGTGCTGAACCAGTTGTTCGCCCGAAAGCAAAGGCGGATACTGTAAGGTCTCTGCCGGCAGCAAAGCCGGTTGCAAAGAAGGCGCAGGCAGATGATGACTGGGAAGAGTTCTGAGTTGTAAATCCTTCCTGACTTGATTGATGGCTAACGAAAAGAACTGAATCATGAAACCGATGCTCTCTTCCATACTCTCAGCTTTATTACTGGTCTCTGCAGGTGCTGTGATGGCAGCGGAAACGTCGCCTGTAATGGATAACAAATCCTGCGATCCGCCGAAATATCCGAAAGCGGCGCTGATGAATGAAGAAACCGGTACCGTCACCATGGGTTTTCTGGTGGGTACAGACGGTAAAGTGTCTGAATCACGCATTGATAAAAGCAGCGGCTCCAAGAGTCTGGACAAAGCAGCGCTGCAGGCACTGAGCCAGTGTAAGTTCAAGCCGGGTACCAAAGACGGCAAAGCAGAGCAAATGTGGACGAAAGTCGATTTCGTCTGGAAACTGGAGTAATCCGGTGGATGGCATTGCGCCGGGGTTTCAGGCGCGATGTTGCTGGATCAGTGAAAACGCCCGGTGTCTGCCGGGCGTTTTGCTTTTTACCGGCAGATCCATGATCAGACGATGAGCGCCGCTTTTCAGCTTGTGCATGCTGTTCACCGCTAAACCCCTTGCCAGCATCCGAAAAAGCGCTCAGCGGGCCCTTGCGTGCCTTTACGGGGCAGTCCTGACGTAAAGCATGCCTCTGTTTCGCCAGTGGCAGGACAAGCCCTGCCGGCAGGATACATGGCCATTTTCAGCGCTAAAAAAGCCATGAATGCGGATTCAGGCATAGCGATCCGGCGGTCGTCGGCAGAAAGTCCGGCTCTCCGTAATTGGCAAATGCGGATAGCTGCATAGTCGGCCGGCAGTTGCTGGCTGGCAGACGGAAAAAGGGAGAGCTTGCGCTCTCCCTTTGCTGTGCTGCTGGCGATACAGATCGCTGTCCGGCTTATTGCAGGCCGCGGCGCTCCAGCAATGGCTGGATTTTCGGATCGCGTCCGCGGAACTGGCGGAACGATTCCATCGGGTCAATACTGCCACCGCGTGACAACAGTTTTTCACGGAACCAGTCACCGTTTTTACGGGTCAGGCCACCGTTTTCCTTGAACCATTCCACCGTGTCGGCATCCAGCACTTCACTCCACAGATAGGCGTAATAGCCGGCAGAATAGCCGCCGCCGAAAATGTGTGAGAAATACGTGGTGCGGTAACGCGGCGGCACCGGTGCGAAATCCACGCCCATTTGTTTCAGTGCCTGTTGTTCAAACGCCAGTGCATCCGAAGGAATCGCATCGGCGCTGATCTGGTGCCAGCGCTGATCCAGCAGAGAGGCGGCGATGTATTCAGTGGTGGCAAAGCCCTGATTGAAGCGCGAGGCCGCACTGACTTTATCCAGCAGATTTTGCGGGATTACTTGCCCGGTCTGGTAGTGCTTTGCGTAATTGGTCAGCACTTCCGGCCAGGTCGCCCACATTTCATTCACTTGTGAAGGATATTCGACAAAGTCACGCGGTACATTGGTACCGGAGAAGCGCGGGTAGCGGACTTTCGAGAACAAACCGTGCAGTGCATGGCCGAATTCGTGGAAGGCAGTGCGCACTTCATCCATGGTCAGCAATGTTGCTTCGCCAGCCGGTGGCTGCGGAATATTGAGATGGTTCGCAATAATCGGTTTATGGCCAAACAGATCTGCCTGCTCGGCATAACTGTTCATCCATGCGCCACCGCGTTTGCTGTCGCGGGCATACATGTCTGCAATGAACAGCGCCATCGGTTTGCCGTCGCGGTCAGAAATTTCGTACACGCGGACGCTAGGATGGTACACCGGCAAGTCTTTGCGTTCTTTGAAGGTAATGCCGTACAGCTTGGTCGCAGCGTAGAACACCCCGTTTTCCAGCACATTGTTCAGCTCGAAATAAGGACGCAGCAGGCTGTCATCGAAAGCATAACGTGCTTTACGTAATTGCTCGGTGTAGTAAGCCCAGTCCCATGCAGCTAACTGAAAACCGCCTTGTTGTGCATCGATCAGTTTTTGCAGTTCGGCTGCTTCCGCGCGGGCATTTTTCACCGCTGCCGGTGCCAGTTGTCCGAGCATGTTGTTGACGGCTTCCGGTGTCTTCGCGGTTTCAGATTGCAGACCGTAGGCAGCATAGTTCGGATAACCCAGCAACTGCGCACGTTCGGCACGCAGTTTCGCCAGATCGATTGCGACCTGACGGTTATCAAAGCTGCCGCCGTGGCTGCCACGGTTGACGGAAGCTTCATACAAACGCTGACGGGTCTGACGGTTTTCCAGCGTGGCCAGCAAGGGCTGCCCTGTGGTGTTCATCAGCGGAATCACGAATTTGCCATCCAGTCCGCGGCTTTTAGCAGTCGCAGCGGCAGTCTGGATTTCAGAATCAGACAAGCCTTTCAGCTCTTCACGGCTATCCACCACCAGCGCGGATGCATTGGTTTCTTTCAGCACGTTCTGGCTGAACCGGGTGCCCAGTGTCGCCAGCTGGCTGTTCAGGGACTTCAGTTTTTCTTTTTGTTCCGCATTCAGTTTTGCACCGGCGCGTACGAAGTCGGTGTAATAGCGTTCCAGCAAACGCAGGGATTCTGCATCCAGTCCTAATTGTTCGCGCTGCTGATACAGCGCGGCAATGCGCTCAAACAGTTTGCCGTTTAAGGTGATCTGATCCTGATGCGCAGACAGCTTCGGTGCCAGTTCTACCGACAATTGCTCCAGCACAGGATTGGTGTTGGTGGCGGTCAGGTTAGAAAAAACTGTTTCTACACGGGACAGCAAACGACCGGAACGTTCCAGTGCCACGATGGTGTTCTCAAAGCTCGGGCTGGCTTTGTTCTCTGCGATTTGTTTGATTTCCGCGCTGTGTTGCTTCAAACCAATATCGAATGCCGGCGCGAAGTGCTCGTTACGGATTTTATCGAACTCAGGAAAACCATACGGCAAACGGCTTGCCGCCAGCAGCGGGTTCGCTTTGGCGCTGGTAGCAGCAAGCCGCCCTGTGTTTACAGGTCCTTTCGGAGAATCGGCGGCGATGCCGGATTGAACGGCCAGTGCGGAGCAGACAAGCATGAGCAGGTTTTTTTTCATGGAAAAATCAAGTGTAAATAATATGTTAAATGATAATTTTTTGCTGGAACTTTTTCCGGCTAGGAAATCAGCACATCATAAACCGGTTCACGGTATCCAGCAAAAAATCAGGGCGCAGATACGCGTAAAAAATCAGTGCCAGCAACAGCACGGCAAATAACACCAGCAGCAAGCGTATCAGTGCAGGATGCACAGCAGGGTGATGATCTGTGTTCATGAGTTTTGCGGCGCAACATTCAGTCGTGATAAGGGTTTTTCGCTGACAGGCAGATTAATCAGCGCAGCAAAAATCCCGAGTGCCAGCGTAATTCCCCACACCACATTGTAGGAACCGAAACGGGTATACAGATAGCCGCCAAGCCAGACACCGGAAAAGCTGCCGAGCTGATGCGAAAAGAACACAAAGCCGGAAAGCATGGATAAATACCGCACACCGAAAATACCGGCGATCACACCATTCGTCAGTGGTACCGTCGATAACCAGAGCAAGCCCATCGCTGCTGAAAATAAATATACAGAATAAGATGTCAGTGGCGCGAGTAAAAACAGCGCAATCACGGCGGTACGTGCACTGTAAATACCGGACAGCAGATACGGTTTTTTGTAGATGCCACCGAGTTTGCCCGCGTAATACGAACCAAAAATATTAAACAAGCCAATCAGCGCCAGTGCGGTTACTGCGATGCTGCCGTCTGTGATGCCCTGATCTTTCAGATAAGAAGGCATATGCACACCGATGAACACGACCTGAAATCCGCAGACGAAATAACCGGCTGTCAGTAACAGAAAGGAACGATGGCCGAACGCTTCACGGATCGCGCCGCCGATACTTTGTTCCGTGCCGCTGACCGCAGCACGCGGCGCTTCACGCAGACGCAGCGCCATTGGCACCATGAGCATCATGACAACTGCCGCCAGCAGAAAAAACGCATTTTGCCAGCCGGCCTGTGTAATCAGGGTTTGTTCAACCGGCATCATCATGAACTGGCCGAAAGAGCTGGCAGCGGATGAAATGCCAAATGCCCACGAACGTTTCTCCAGCGGCGCAGTACGCCCGATGATGCCGCTGACAGCACCGAATGCCGTACAGGCCAGCGCCGCGCCCAGCAGCAGGCCGGAACCGGCGATAAACAACAAAGGCTGACTGACGGTTGCCATCCACAACAGGCCGCCGGCATAACAGCAGGCACCGAAAATCACCACTTTCATCGTGCCGAAGCGTTCAATTGCAATGCCCGCCAGCGGGCCGAATGCACCCCACATCAGATTTTGCCAAGCCATGGCAGAGGAATAGGTTTCGCGGGTCCAGCCATGGGCGCCGGATAATGGTTGCAGCCAGAAACCGAAACCGTGGCGTATACCCATCGCCAGTGTCAGTATCAGTCCGGTCGCAATCAGTACCGTTTTCAGGTCGGGCAGGTGTCGTTCAGTCATGATGTCAGTAAGATGCAGATTTCCTTGCAGTCTACTTGAAAGCCGCAAAACAGGTGGACTGGTGAACTGACCATGACAATGCGGCTGACCGGTTGGCGTCGTCTTGTCCGAATATGGCGAGTGACGGGCTTGTACTACCGCTATGATGAAACGAAGCAAATCCGACAGAACTTTAGTAAATGCGATGAATAACAAAGCCGAGAACCGCAGAACCGCCTTGCAGCCGGAAAACGCTGTGCATCCGGAGCAGGCGCGCGGCCAGCAATACTACAAAGCCCTGTGCGCCCGTGACCGGCGCTTTGACGGCGTGTTTTTCACCGGCGTGCTGACCACCGGCATTTATTGCCGCCCCGTCTGCGGCGTGAAAACCCCGCGCGCCGCTTCATGTCGTTTCTTTCACAGTGCGGCGGCGGCAGAACATGCCGGTTTCCGGCCTTGTCTGCGCTGCCGTCCGGAACTGGCGCCGTATGCGCTGCAGCAGAATCTGGCGCACCGGATCTGGCATCAGATTGCAGAAGGTGCGCTGAACCAGCAATCGCTGGAAGCTTATGCGGCAAAGGCGGGCTTGTCTTCGCGCCAGATCCGGCGCGTTTTGCTGCAGGAGTTCGGCGTTTCACCGGTAGAACTGGCGCAGACGCAGCGATTACTGTTTGCAAAAAAGTTGTTGCAGGAAACCGCTATGCCGGTCACTGATATCGCATTTGCCGCCGGATTCGGCAGTTTACGCCGTCTGAATGCCTTGTTCGCAGAACGTTATCAGATGACGCCGGGATCGGTACGCCGCGCCCGTCAGCATCATCCGGAAAGTATCGTGTTACGTCTTGCATATCGCCCGCCGTATGACTGGGAGGCGGTGATCCGCTACCTGGCGTTCAGGGCGATTCCGGGTGTGGAAACGGTGACGGTCAGCGGCACAGACAGCGCGTATCGCCGTACCGTCAGTTTGTCGGGGCATCAGGGCAGCATTTGCGTAAAGCATGACGCGGCAAAATCGCAACTGATACTGGAAGTGACGAATACGCTGACACCGGTATTGTTTCCGCTGATGGCACGGGTCCGCGAACAATTTGATCTGGAAGCCAGTCCGCTGCAGATTGCAGACAATCTGGGGAATGACCCGCTGATTGCACCATTAGTCAGTGCACACCCGGGATGGCGTGTGCCGGGGGCATTTGATCATTTTGAACTGGCGGTCAGAGCCGTGCTCGGGCAGCAAATCAGCGTTGCCGGTGCAACCACGATTGCGGGCCGACTGGTTCAGCGTTTCGGTACAGCGCTGGATCAGCAGAAAACACAATTCCTGTTCCCCTCGCCGCAAACCATCAGTGCAGCCAGCGTCAGCGATATTGCAGCACTGGGCATGCCGGGGAAACGCGCGCAAACGCTGATTGCGCTGGCACAGTTTGCCAGTCATGGCGGACTGGTGCGTAAGCCGGGTGACACGCTGGAAATCTGTGCCGCAAGACTGTGCGAATTACCGGGTATCGGTCCGTGGACCGCGCATTACGTCGCTATGCGCGCTTTGCGCTTTACCGATGCTTTTCCGGAAGGGGATCTCGGCTTACAAAAGTCGCTGGCGACGCTGAAGCAGGCTGCGGGTGCGGAGCTGCCGGTACTTAAATGCAGCGCTGCAGAAACGCTGGCAGCGGCAGAGCAATGGCGGCCGTGGCGCGCTTATGCAGCAATGTTGTTATGGCAATTCGGCTGATTTGCTGTGATCAGTCGGGCCAGAACTCATTTCATAAATACCCGCGAAATGAGTTCTAATCATCAGGAGTGCATTATGCAATCGTGTTTTTCGGAATATTCCAGTCCGCTGGGTAAGCTGACGCTGGTGGCAAACGGACGCGAACTGGCAGGCGTCTACTTTGAACATCATGCCCATTTTCAGGGAACAGCACAGATGCAGCGTGACGATCATCATCCGGTATTTGATCTGGTCAGGGAGCAACTGACGGCATATTTTGCCGGACAGCGCAAAAGTTTTTCGGTGCCGCTGGATCTCAGTGCCGGTACGGCGTTTCAGCAGCAGGTATGGCGACTACTGGCGGAGATTCCTTACGGTGAAACGGTGTCGTATGCCGCACTGGCAGAAAAACTGGGAAATCCGCGAGCGGTGCGTGCCGTAGGGGCGGCTAACGGCAGAAATCCGTTTTCGATACTGTTGCCATGTCACCGTGTCATTGCTTCAGACGGACGCTTAACCGGCTACGCAGGCGGCCTGCAAAATAAAGCGTTTCTGCTTAATTTAGAGGCAGGAAAACAACAAGGCTTTGCTGAATAATTCAGCATAAATTGTGTCATAAATCGTGCTAAGTAACTGATGTTAAACATTTTTGCAATAACAACAATAAATAACATTTATACCATTTTGTTGCGACGCACAAAAAAACCTTGACCTGCAGAAAAAAGGGGGCGTAGAATCCGGATTGTTGCGGTGCGTCATAAGAATGGCTTCACGGATGTCGCTGCTACTTTTGCAATCTCACCGACGGAGAAAACCATGACTACTACCCCAGAACAATTTATCGCTGCAACCAAAGCTAATCTGGAAGCACAGTTCGCTTCAGTCGCAGCACTGAACAAAAAAGCATTTGAAGGCCTGGAACAGCTGATGACACTGAATGTGAACGCAGCCAAAGCCAGTCTGGAAGAAAGTACTGCCGCTGCAAAACAATTGCTGAATGCAAAAGATCCGCAAGAGTTTTTCAATCTGACTTCCGCACAGGTTCAGCCTGCCGCTGAAAAAGCACTGGCTTACAGCCGTCACCTGACCAGCATCGCTACTGCGACACAGCAGGAATTCACGAAGGCGGTTGAGTCACACATCGCTGATACCAATACCAAAGTAATCGGCCTGATCGATGAAGTGACAAAAAACGCGCCAGCCGGTTCTGAGCAGGCCGTTGTTGCACTGAAAACAGTTGTTGGCAATATCAATGCCGGTTACGAACAACTGAGCAAAACAGCGAAACAAGCGCAGCAAACACTGGAAGACAATCTGAACAAAGCAACGCAACAATTCACCCAGGCTGCTGAAAAAGCAACTGCAAAAAAGAAGTAATCTGAGTGTCTGTTGTTTTCGAAAGCCCCCGACTCCCCCGGGGGCTTTTTTTATTTCTCAGCATCTGTGGCAGTGCAGCAGTTTCTTCGGCACTTCCATTACAATTGTTATATTGAAATTTTTGGCCAACTTGTTTTCACAGGAGAATGCAAATGCAAGACGTGGTGATTGTGGCAGCAGGACGTACCGCAGTAGGTAAATTCGGTGGATCGCTGGCGAAAGTGCCGGCAGCAGAGCTGGGAGCAACCGTCATCAAAGCACTGCTGGCCAAAACCGGCCTGCAGGGTGAGCAAATCAGTGAAGTATTGCTGGGTCAGGTACTGACGGCAGGCGTTGGTCAGAATCCGGCACGTCAGGCGGTTATCAAGGCCGGTTTGCCTGACATCGTTCCTGCAATGACGATTAATAAAGTTTGTGGCAGTGGCCTGAAAGCAACGCATCTGGCTGCACAGGCCATCAAAGCCGGTGATGCGGACATCATCATTGCCGGTGGTCAGGAAAACATGAGTGCGTCGCCGCACGTGCTGCAGGGTTCGCGTGACGGTTTCCGCATGGGCGATGCAAAACTGGTTGATACCATGATCGTTGACGGTTTGTGGGATGTGTACAACCAGTACCACATGGGTATCACCGCTGAAAACGTGGCGAAAAAATATGGTATCACCCGCGAAGAGCAGGATGTATTTGCGGTCGCTTCGCAAAATAAAGCAGAAGCTGCACAAGCTGCCGGTAAGTTTAAAGATGAAATTATTCCGGTAGAAATTGCCAGCAAAAAAGGCACGGTCGTATTTGATACCGACGAATTCATTAAGCCGGGTGTCACGATCGATGCACTGAACACGCTGCGTCCGGCCTTTGATAAGGCTGGAACAGTTACTGCCGGCAATGCCTCTGGTATCAACGATGGTGCTGCAGCTGTGGTGATGATGTCGGCACAAAAGGCGCAGGAACTGGGCCTGCCGGTACTGGCACGTATTAAGGCTTATGCGTCTGCTGGTATCGATCCGACCATCATGGGTATGGGGCCTGTTCCTGCAGTCAAACGCTGCCTGCAAAAAGCCGGCTGGACGCACGAAGAAGTGGATCTGATGGAAATCAATGAAGCATTTGCTGCGCAGGCGATCGGCGTGAACAAAGAAATGGGCTGGGATACGTCTAAGATCAATGTGAACGGCGGTGCGATTGCGATCGGCCATCCTATCGGTGCATCCGGCTGCCGTATTCTGGTGACCCTGATCCATGAAATGATACGCCGCGATGCCAAGAAAGGTCTCGCAAGTCTGTGTATCGGTGGCGGTATGGGTGTTGCGCTGGCGATTGAGCGTCCGTAATTCTGCATGAAACAAGCGTCTGCGGATGCTTGTTTTCACCAATAAAAAACGCCGCACTGTCTGCACAGTGCGGCGTTTTTGTTCAGCAGCGCAGCATTAGTGAATGCCGTGCATCTTTTTCGCCATCCATTTGTTCAGCATCATCAGAATCAGACCGGCAGAAATCGGAATGATTGTGAAGATCAGGAAGAATGTCGACATCGAGTAGGTTTTCGAGATTTCATCAATGTAGCTGCCTGTCAGGCCGGCCAGCTTATTCGCGACCGCTGTATTCAGGAACCACAGACCAAACATCAGGCCCAGCAAGCGTGGTGGTGCCAGCTTACTGATGTAAGACAGACCAACCGGCGACAGGCACAGCTCGCCCATGGTGTGGAAGAAGTAAGCCAGAATCAGGAAGATCATGCTGACCGATGCAGTTTTTGCACCGGCAGGAATCGACGAAGAGCCGTAAGCCAGTGCCGCAAAACCCAGACCCAGCAGAATCAGACCGGTACCGAATTTTACCGGGCCGCTTGGATCCCAGTATTTGTCCCACATTTTGGAGAACATCGGGGCCAGAATTACCAGGAAAAAGGAGTTCAGAACGCCGAACCAGGTAGCCGGTACTTCAGACTGGGACAGATCGAATTCACGTTTGATCATCCAGATGACCAGCGCCCAGATCACGCCGATACAAATCACCAGCAGGATATTCGACATCAGGTAACGCTTCGCTGTGTTGAAGAATAACTTCAGCAACAGGGCGCTCAGAATGACGGTCGGGATCAGCGTCATCAGGCTGTTGACGATTTTGAAGGTCGTGCCAACACTGCCAACCAGGGTACGGTCGGTATAGTCTGCAGCGAAAATCGTCATCGAACCACCGGCTTGCTCAAATGCAAACCAGAAGAAAATGGTGAAGAAGGAGAAAACGCCGATGGCTTTGATACGGTCCATCACGATGTGGCGCGGTGGTTCTTCCACAGCCACTTCTACTGCGGCAGCGGCTTTTTGTGCCTTGCTGAGGCCGATCTCACCGAAAATGCCCTGACCCAGATAGAACTGGATAGCACCGAGAATCATGAACAAACCAGCCAGACCGAAGCCATAAGACCAGGAAATTTTTTCACCGATATAGCCACACAGCAAAATACCGAAGAACGCACCGGAGTTCACGCCCATGTAGAACAGGGTGTAGCCGGAATCGCGCAGATGTTCGTTTTCTTTGTTATACAACTGACCAACAATCGCGGAAATATTCGGTTTAAACAAACCGGTACCGAGAATTACCAGTCCCAGACCGAGATAAAACATCGGCTGAGTTTCGAACAACAGAGAGGCATGACCGGCGGCGATAATAAAGCCACCCAGCACCACCGAGCGGCGGCTGCCCAGGAATTTATCGGCGATATAGCCACCGAGAATCGGAGTGAAGTACACCAGCATGGTGTAAGAACCGTACAGGCTGGTCGCATCGGCGCGGGTCCAGCCCCAGCCGCCTTTGGCTGCTTCTGTCACCAGAAACAATACCAGCAGCGCACGCATGCCGTAGTAAGAAAAACGCTCCCACATTTCTGTGAAGAACAATACAAACAAGCTCTCGGGATGACCAAGAATGGTGTTTGCCCCGGTATTTTGAATTTTATTCAAACCGCTCTCCGTTTTTTGATAATTGTTGGACAACTTTTATCAGCAAAATATATTTTCAGTGCTGATATCAAAATGATGTGAATTGGTGCAATTCGCGCCGTAGATTACCACGACAGTAAAAACTGACAGAAAGAGATATGTTGCAATGCAGCAAAATGCGTGCCAGGGTGTTTGGCGCAATGGATTGCGGGCAGGGATATTTCGAAGATTGTTTGTGCTTACTCTGCAAGAAGCGCCCGCTTAACGGGAATTCCGGCACTGCACTCAGAATGAAGTTTGGAAAATGCCGAGTGTTGCAACTGTGCCGCATTCTGTGCAAAAGACCGGCTTTGTGCAGCTCGTGCACGAAGCCGGTGCGTCCGGACAAGACTCAGGTTTTGAATACGCTGAGAGCCTTCCAAAGTTTATGTGCCTCATCTTTGAGCGAATCTGCCGCAGCCGCAGATTCTTCCACCAGGGCTGCATTTTGCTGGGTAGCCTGATCCATGGAACCGATTTCCTGATTGATCCGTGCAATGCCCTCACGCTGTGCAACCGAGGCACTGGAAATTTCCTGCATGATACCACTCAGATTTTCTACGGCGCTCAGCAAGTCATGCATGGTGTTACCGGCCTGATGTACTGCATCGCTGCCCAGACTGACTTTTTGTACTGAGGCATCGATCAGTGCCTTAATTTCTTTGGAAGCCTGTGCACTGCGCTGCGCCAGATTGCGTACCTCGCTGGCGACAACCGCAAAGCCGCGGCCCTGCTCTCCGGCACGCGCAGCTTCAACTGCGGCATTCAGTGCCAGAATATTGGTCTGGAATGCAATACCTTCAATCGTTGTGATGATGTCCGCCATTCTGCGTGATTCCGCCGTGATCGCATCCATGCTTTGCACGACTTTTTCCACTTCCTGACCACCCTGACGGGCAGTACCGGCGGCGGATACGCTGAGCTGGCGTGCTTTCTCAGCATGTTCTGCATTCATCCGTACCGTTTCATGCATACGCTCGACGCTGGCGGCCGTTTCTGCCAGCGAAGCAGCCTGATTTTCAGTGCGTTGGGATAAGTCCAGATTCCCTTTGGCAATTTCGCCGGAAGCGTCGGAGACAAACTCACTGCTGTCACGGATTTCTGCAACCATTTGCCGCAATTGCTGCTGCATACTGGCCAGTGCTGCCATCAGGCTGTGGCGGTCACCTGCCTGCAGTCTGACCAGCGTGGTCAGATCGCCTTGTGCGACCTGATGCGCAATTTCCGCCGCCACTTCAGGCTCACCACCCAGCGGGCGCAATACCAGACGGTTGATTACCGCCAGCAGCATCGCAGACACAACGGCAACACTGATCAGCCCGATCAGCAATGAAAGACGACGTAACTGGCTGACGCCTGCCAGAATTTTGTCTTCCGGTACGCTGATACCAAAAGACCATGGCGTCGTGGTGTTGCCCACTTTCACCGGAACATAAATCCGTGACAGTGTGGTGCCGAGCTGGCTGTCATACACATCGTCGTCGTAATCCTTGCCTTGAAGGATAGCTTCTGACAAGGCCTGATTACCGGATTGTTCGCTGAGCTTTTTACCGACCAGCGTGCCATCGGCCGTACCGATAATGACACCCAGATGTGAACTCAGTGTCGCATAGCCGGTTTCATACGGCCGGATTTTGCTGACGCTGTCCTGAAAACTGGCGACCGGTAAATCCACTGTCACAGCACCGATCACTTTGCCCTGGTCCTTAACCGGAATGGCAATCGTGGTCATGAACACGTCTTTACCGGCGATTTTGTAAAAGTAAGGTTCCATCAGGAATTCCTGACCGGTCTTTTTCGGCACCAGATAGTAATCACCCGCGCCTTCTTTTTCGTAATCGGTCAGTGCTTCCACCTGCACAGTACCGTTGCCACGGTTCCAGTAAGGGATGTAGCGGCCGCTGGCATCGTGTCCCGGCTTACCGGCGTATTCGCTGTCTTTGCCGTCAAAGGCATTCGCTTCCCAGACGGTACCGATACCGGTAAATTCCGGATGGGCTTCCAGTACGCTGCGGATCAGCTGATCGGCTACTTCCCGGCTTGCCATCTGGCGTTGTTTCAGCCCGAGTAATTCTGCTGCCAGATGTCTGCCTGCGTACAAAGCCTGATTCAGTCGTTCGCTGATCTGGCTGGCATTGTTACGCGCCAGTTCAGTTGCGTACTGATCCGAGGTCGCAGTCTGCATGCGGGAAGCCTGTGTGCTCAGTACAAAAATCGTAACTGAGAAACCGAGAACCACCATTGCCAGCACTGCAGCAAGCATTTTGCCGCGCAGGCCGTATCGTTGAAAACGTGTTCGTAAAGTTGTTGCCATTCTTCAGAATCCAATACCAGTTCAGACACCGGAAGCACGGTTACTGTGCATATTCCGGCGTTATAACAACAGAATGTAGCCATATTACCCGTGCTGTACGGTGCTTGGCGAACAAAAGCTGATTTTCAGCAACATCCGGCAGGCTTTGAATACAACGATCGTAAAAAAGCTTTAAGCCAGCAGGGAACCGATGTTTGTTTTGTACGGTCTATGCAAACCGTAACGCCCGGATGTACAGGCAGGAAAGGCAAAAAACAGTCATGTGTGCAGACCAGTCAGGCACCGGACACAACGCAGAACATCGCTTTTCGCTGCAGCACATTCAACGAGTATGTACCCACGTTTTTGCGACGGAGATCCTTATGACATGGAAATTAAAAGCGCTGGCTGCAGCGCTGCTGGCCGGACTGAGTGTCGGTGCCGGTGCAATGCAAGCGGCAGATGTGACACAACTGAGTCTGCCGAACGGTATGAAGTTTATTCTGGTCGAAAGCCATACGATACCGAATGCGAACATGTACACCTACTGGAAAGTCGGTTCGCGTAACGAAGTACCCGGTATTACCGGCCTGTCGCATTTCTTTGAACACATGATGTTCAATGGTTCAAAAAAATTCGGACCCAAGCAATTCGACCGCACCATGGAAGCTGCCGGCGGTGCAAACAACGCTTACACCAATAAAGATGTCACGGTATATACCAACTGGTTCCCGGCTTCGGCGTTGCCAGTGATTTTTGATCTGGAAAGCGACCGTATTGGTCATTTGTCGATCGATCCGAAAATGGTCGAAAGTGAGCGCGGCGTTGTGTTGTCTGAGCGCAGCACCGGACTGGAAAACTCCAATTTCCGTCCTTTGTTTGAAGCCGTGTATGCAGCCGCATTTACAGCGCATCCTTACAATATTCCGACTATCGGCCACGAGTCCGACATTAAAGCCTGGACGCAGCAGGATCTGGAACAGTATTTCCGCACTTACTACTCACCGAACAATGCGGTTGCTGTCGTGGTCGGTGATTTCAAAACAGCAGAAATCCGTCAGCAAATTGAATCCGTATTCGGCAGTCTGCCACAGCGCGCCCTGCCACCGGTTGTCCGCACAACTGAGCCGGAGCAAAAAGGGGAGCGCCGCGTATTCGTACAAAAGGCATCCGCCACAACTCCGAATCTGCTGATAGGTTTCAAAGCACCGCGCAGCAATAACGAAGATTACTACGCGTTGCAGATGCTGAAATCCATTCTTGCTGATGGCAAGACTTCGCGCCTGTATCAGGCACTGGTCGATAAAGGATTGGCAACCGGTGCGGGTGCGGATTACGGACGCTCTTTTGATCCGACCCTGTTCAGTGTGTATGCAGTTGGTGCCAGTGCGGTCAAACCTGCGCAACTGGAAGCAGCCTTGCTGGCTGCGCTGGACAAAGTGGTCAAAGAAGGCGTGACCGCAGATGAGCTGCAAAAAGTAAAAAATCAGCGCCTGATCGATTTATACCGCCAGCAGGAAACCATTAACGGCAAAGCAGCGCTGCTTGGTGATTACGAAGTGTTCTTCGGTGATTACCGTAAATTATTTCAGGCTCCGGCAGACATGAAAAAAGTCACACCGGCAGATATCCAGCGCGTTGCAGGCAAGCTGTTCCGCCAGTCTCAGCGCACCGTCGGCGTACTTGCTGCAGTGGAGGAATAAAGATGAAACTGACATTGAAATCCGTAAAACAACTGAGTTTGCTGTGCACAGGCGCAGTGCTGAGTATGCAGGTGCAGGCAGCAGATTTCCGTCTGCCGGCGTATGAGACCGCAAAATTATCGAATGGTCTGACGGTCTATATGATGGAAAGGCACGATGTGCCGCTGGTTGCCGTGCGTGCTGTGGTGCGTGCCGGTGCTGTGGCAGATGGTCAGCAAGCGGGTATTGCCAATCTGACCGGTGATGCTTTACTGCTGGGTTCGCGCCAGTTCAGTAAAAAAGAAATCGATCAGCGCTTTGATTTTCGCGGTGCGCGCCTGACAGCCGCTACCAGCGCAGATGCTACCGTCCTGCAGGCCGATTTTGCGACCGATGATGTACCGGCGCTGCTGCCTGTGATGGCGGATGTATTGATGGCACCGGCATGGGATAAAGAAGAGTTCACAAAGTTAAGAACCCGTACCCAGACTGAACTGCGCCAGATGAAAGAAAGTCCGCGAAATGTCGCGCAAGCGTATTACCGTGCAATGCTGTTTGGGAATGGTGCTTATGCCAATCCGGTTTCCGGTTCCGTACAAAGTGTTGCGAAGCTGGAGCCGCAGGATATCGCCGGTTTTTACAAAACCTGGTATCGCCCTGATAACGCAGCACTGGTACTGGTTGGTGATTTCAAACCGGCTGCAATGCGCAAAGAACTGGAAAAACTGTTCGGCGGCTGGAAAGCCAGCGGCACTTTGCCGGCAGCTGCACCGGTCGGCCAGATTCAGCCTGATCAGGCACGTGTCTGGCTGGTGAACAAAGCCGATGCTGTGGAAACCACGTTCCTGTTTGGCGGCAAAGGGATTGCCCGCAACGATCCTGATTACATTCCATTGCAAGTCATTAACACCATTCTGGGCGGTCGTTTCACTTCGTGGCTGAACGATGAGCTGCGCGTGAATTCCGGCCTGACTTACGGTGCGAATTCCTCGTTCTCAACGATGGCGAAAGGCGGAACTTTTGCGGTGTCCAGTTTCACGGCAACCGCGAAAACAGAAGCCGCGCTGGCGCTGGCAGTCAAAACCTATCAGCGTTTGTGGGATAAGGGAATTGATGCTGCGTCGCTGGAATCTGCCAAAGCCTATGTGAAAGGTCAGTTCCCGCCACGCTTTGAAACCAACCGTCAGCTGGCGGAATTACTCGGTGATATGTATGTCAGCGGCGTGGGGCGTGATCAGATTGATCACTTTATGCGCGATGTCGACAGTCTGACGCCGGAAAAAGCCAAACAATTGGTAGACAAACATTTTCCACGCGATAAACTGCAAATGCTGCTGATCGGCAAGGCGGAGCAAATCCGCGCTGTGGCAGCAAACTATGGCAGTGTTACTGAGCTCGATATCTCCGCTGACGGGTTTGCACCTGTAAAACCCTGATCATCTGAACAGCAGAAAGGGGGCCGGTAACCCCCTGGACTTCAGCAAAAGCGCCCGTCCGGACACGACGGGCGTTTTTTTGTGTCAAACAAAATGCATATGTTTCAGATAAATCATCTCATACGTTCTTCCCTGATTTCTGTTCTGCTGCTGACAGCGAGCATTCCGGTGCTGGCCGTTAATGCCGGACAGACTGCGCGTAACGCAGCTGTGCCGGATGCCGGCTACCATTTACCGCCACCGGAACTGCAGGCTGTTGTGGATGCTCCGCGCGGCCCGCTGTTCCGGCTGGGACCACAACGGCATAATGCACTGTTAATCCATTTGCCGGGTTTGCCGGGGATACAGGAAGTCGCGCAGCCGGAACTGCGGCTGGCCGGTGTCAGGATTAATCCGCGTATGCATGCCGCCAGCATGTTTGATTTCGGTAATCATCTGCAATTACTGGATGTGCAGACCGGCAAGATCCGCGACGTCAAAGGCTTGCCGCCGCGCACGCGGATTGCAGATACGCAGTGGTCGCCCGATGAACGCTGGATTGCTTTCACACTGTGGGCGGATAACGGCGTTGAATTATGGGTTGCCGATGTGCGTCAGGGCAGTGCGCGCCGTTTGCTGAAGGACAGGCTGAATACGGTGATGGGCAGTGGTTTCCAGTGGGCGCAGGGCGCTGACAGCCTGCTGGTACGTCTGGTGCCGCGCAATCTGCGCACCATGCCCGCCAGTCCGCTGATTCCGGCAGGGCCGAACACGCTGGAAGCACGTGGCGGCAAAACATCGCAGAATCGCACCTATCCGGATATGCTGCGCAATGGCAATGACGCAGATGTGTTCGACTGGTTTTTGCAAACCCAGCTGGCGATTGTCAGTCTGAACGGTGAAGTGAAACGTACCGGACCCGTCATGAAACTGGCGCGCGCCAGTATTTCGCCGGACGGCAACTGGATACTCACCACGCAGTTGCGCCGCCCGTATTCCACGCAACTGCCATGGGAACGTTTTGGTCAGCTGATTGAAGTCTGGGATGAGAACGGGCAGAAAATCCGCACGCTGGCTGACCGGCCGCTGCGCGAGCGTATGCCGACTGGTCAGGATGCCGTACAGGCCGGGCCGCGTGATTTTGCCTGGCGTGCCGATAAACCGGCCAGCCTGTACTGGCTGGAAGCGCAGGCCGGCGGTGATCCGGATGCGCCTGCCAAGGTGCATGATGTACTGATGCAGCAGGCGATGCCACTGGACCACGCTCCGCAGAAACTGATGGAACTGGGCTGGCGTTTTTCCGGAGTGCAATGGGGAAATGATCAGCTGGCGCTGGTGACGGAAAACTGGCAGAAAACCCGCGATACCCGTACCTGGCGTATCCGCCCCGGACAACCGGATGCGAAGCCGGAATTGCTGTTCGCCCGTAAGACCGAAGATCAGTACGCCAATCCCGGTACTCCTGTGACCGCCACCAATGAAGCTGGTCGTCAGGTATTGCGCACCACGCCGGATGGCAAAGCGATTTTTCTGACCGGTAATGGTGCCAGTCCTGAAGGCGACCGGCCTTTCCTTGATCGCTTTGATCTGACGACAAAACAGAGCGTCAGAATGTTCCGTTCGCAGGCACCGTATTATGAAGAAGTGCTCGGTTTGCTCAACGATAAGGGAACGCAGATCATTACCAGCCGTGAAGCAGCGGAAGAGCGTCCTAACTTTATGGTGCGTGATCTTGCGGCGGCTGACGCACCGCGTGCGCTGACCAGTTTCCCGCATCCGATGCCGCAATTCCGCGGTGTACGCAAACAACAACTGCGTTATGAACGTGAAGACGGTGTGGATCTGAATGCAACCCTGTACCTGCCGCCCGGCTATGACCCGAAACGCGATGGTCCGCGTCCGGTACTGATCTGGGCTTATCCGCGTGAGTTCAAATCGGCAGAAGCAGCCAGTCAGGTGACAGGTTCACCTTACCGCTTCAACCGGATTTCGTATAACGGCCCGCAAGTCATGCTGGCGCGCGGTTATGTGGTGGTGGACGGGCCGGGCATGCCGATTATCGGGGAAGGCCGGCGCGAACCGAACGATACTTATATCGAACAATTGAAAATGAATGCGGAAGCCATCGTCGATGAGGTGGTACGTCTGGGCGTGGCAGATAAAAACCGCATTGCGATTGGTGGTCACAGCTATGGTGCCTTTATGGTGGCCAATCTGCTGGCGCATACCCGTTTGTTCCGCGCGGGTATTGCCCGCTCCGGCGCTTATAACCGCACATTAACGCCATTCGGTTTCCAGTCAGAAAGCCGCAATTTCTGGGCAGCAAAAAAAACCTACATGGAAATGTCGCCTTTTTACTATGCTGAACAAATCAAAGACCCACTGTTGCTGATACATGGTGAGCAGGATAACAACAGCGGGACCTTCCCTGTGCAAAGTGAACGTCTGTTCCAGGCCATACAGGGACTGGGTGGCGTATCGAAACTGGTGATGCTGCCTGCTGAAAGCCATAGCTACCGCGCCAGAGAGTCGATCATGCACATGCTGTGGGAGCAGGATCGCTGGCTGGAAACCCATGTGCGTCATGCGCGTGGCGAGGCCGGTGGAAAAGACTGATGAGGTTTTGCCGCAGGGCGGCGAATTGGATTAAGATGTTTCTCTGTTACTTACGCTGAGCGCTTATGTTAAAAGCAGTCATCCTTGACGGAAATGCCATCGCCCGCAACTTACTGACTTCTGTTCTGACCTCAGGCGGTCATGAAGTGGTCGGCGATTCCAATATTGCGCCTGCCAGTCTGACAAAAATGGTGCGTCTGCGGCCTCAGATTGTTTGTATTGATATCGGTGACGCCAATGATGAAGGCTTCGCTCTGATTGATCAGCTGCGCAAGGATTTACCCAAATCACTGATTTTTCTGGTGTCTTCCAAAATCGATGCGAACACGCTGCAAACAGCGCAGCAACGCGGGGTGCATGGTTTCATTGTGAAGCCGTTTAATTCCGTCGCGGTACTCAGTTCCATCCGTAACACCATCATCCGCATTGCCAAGCAGCAGCGTGCTGCTGCGCAGGAAGCGACACCGGCAGCCGCCGGTGACAGTGGTACAGAGGCTGCTGCAGGCTGATCACGCCGCTGATTATTCGGTCATGAAGTCCGTTTTCTGCCAGTAAGCTGCCCGGTTTCCTGTATGCTGACAAGTTTTCAGCCAACAGGTCAGCACGTATGCGTCAGTCAGATTTCATCCGGTTACTGTTACTCGCCGCTATCTGGGGCGCTTCTTTTCTGTTCATGCGTGTGATTGCACCGGTACTGGGGCCTATCTGGACCGCAGAACTGCGCGTGGGGCTGGCCGGACTGGCGCTGTGTGCGTGGATGCTGTTTCTGCGTGAACCCCTGCCTGCTTTGCGCCAGTGGAAACAATATCTGTTGCTGGGTGCCGCTAGTTCCGGCTTTCCTGCCGTTCTGTACTCGTATGCTGCGCTGCATGTTCCGGCCGGTTATTCCGCGATTATGAATGCCACCACACCATTGTGGGGCGCATTGATGGCCAGCCTGTTTCTCGGAGAAAAACTCACGCAGCGCAAGCTGGCCGGCATGTTCACCGGCGTGCTTGGTGTTGCCTTGCTGGTGAAACTGGGGCCGGTCACGCTGAATACGGAAGTTTTACTGGCTTTGCTGGCCTGTTCACTGGCAACGATTTGCTACGCGCTGGCCGGTGTCTATACCAAAAAGCTTAGTGTCAGCGGCAGTCCGACGCTGCTTGCGACGGCATCGCAAGTCGGCGCTGCGGTCATGTTGCTGCCTGCATTACCGTTTTCACCTGTGCATGCCGCGCCGTCTGTGCAGGTGGTGCTGGCGATGGCGGCGCTGGCGCTGATTTGCAGCGCGCTGGCCTATCTTTTGTATTTCCGTCTGATCAGTGATGTCGGCCCGACACGGGCGCTGACAGTGACCTTTCTGATTCCTTTGTTTGCGCTGATCTGGGGCGCAGTGTTCCTGGACGAGCACATCACCCTGAGCACACTGGCAGGCTGTGCTGCTGTCGTGCTGGCGACCTGGCTGGTGGCCGGTTCACCGAAAAAGGCCAGTACCTGAGCCGGTTGCGGCGGGAACCAAACTTTTCGCGCTGACTCCAAAACGCTTTGACCGGCCTGAGACACTCGCCGGTCTGCAGTGTTCCTCCGGAGGAGTAAGCATGTTCAGAATCCGTATCACCGCCCTGACGCTGGCGCTGCTGGCGTTTGCCGGTTCCGGCAACGTAGTTGCGCAAACCAGTCCGGCGGTCCTGCCGGTCGCAGAAAACGCCTTGCGTGCGCATTTATCGCTGCTGGCATCCGATTTGTTCGAGGGACGCGGTACCGGCCAGCGTGGCGGCGATCTGACAGTCGCTTATCTGGAAGCGCAAGCCATGGCGACCGGTTTGCAGCCTGCCAACGGTAAAACCTATCGCCAGCCGGTCAGTATTACCGGTGTGCGCACACTGGCAACGCAAAGCAAACTGCAGACGCATGCCGGTAATCAGACATTTGCGTGGAAATACGGTGATGACTGGGTCTGGTGGAGCGGAAATCAGCAAGCACGCCAGACCTTCGATGCGCCGGTTGTCTTCGTCGGCTACGGCATTCAGGCACCGGAAGAAAACTGGGATGATCTGAAAGGACTGGATTGTCACGGCAAAATTCTGCTGATGCTGGTCAACGAGCCGCAACCAACGCTGACAGAGCCGCAACGTTTCGATGGTGCATCGCTGACGTATTACGGCCGCTGGAGTTATAAATTCGAACAGGCAAAACGCTGCGGTGCCGCCGGTGCTTTGCTGATTCACACGGATCAGAGTGCCGGTTACGGCTGGAGCGTGGTGCGCAATGGCGGCACGAATGAGCATTTTCGTCTGAGCGGTAAAGAAACCGGCCCCGCCTTGCAGGGGTGGATCACCGATGCTGCAGCACGTCAGTGGCTCAGCACCGCCGGTCAGCAACTGGATAGCTTGCGCGAAGCGGCGGAAAAAGCCGATTTTCAGCCGGTGCTCCTGAACGCCCGCCTCAGTGGTGAGCTGCATTCGCAGGTACGCCAGATTGAACAGCTTAATGTGGCCGGACTGGTGCCGGGTACCGATCCGGTGCTGCGCGATGAACTGGTAATTTACAGCGCACACTGGGATCACCTCGGCAAAACCGAAGGCAGTGGCGACGTGATTTATAACGGCGCGATTGATAACGCCAGCGGAACCGCAGCTTTGCTGGCAATGGCGAAAACGGCGGTGCAGCATCCGGCGAAACGTACACAAATGTTTTTATGGGTGGCCGCCGAAGAGCAGGGCTTGCTCGGCAGCGCAGCCTATGTCGAAAAACCCTTGTGGCCACTGGCAAAAACTGCTGCCGCACTGAATCTGGATGCAATGAATTTTGTCGGTATCACGCGTGATATGGGCGTGCAGGGCAGCGAGCGCAGTTCGCTGGCACAACATGCAGCACATATGGCAAACCGTATGCAGTTACAGCTGGCTGCTCCGCGTGCGGATACCGGTGGCGGCTATTTCCGCAGCGATCATTTCAGTTTTGCCAAAGCCGGTGTCCCTGCTTTTTCGATTGGCAGTGGCCGTGATTATGTCCATAATTCTGTTGCCTCTTTGGAAAAAGCCCGCGCCTACGGCAAACGCTATCATCAGGTCACGGATGAATATGATCCGGCCTGGGATTTGTCCGGCATGGTGCAGCAAGCAATGTTTACCCTGAATCTGGGACAGGATATTGCCAACGCTGCAGCGATGCCGGTCTGGCGGGCGGGTGATCCGTTTGGCACCATCAGAAAAAATAAATGAGAAGGGGATATAACAGATGCGGTCACAACATCGTTTAAGCATGATTGCAGCGGCCTGCTGGCTGGCGTGGACAGCGGCAGCGCCGGTGCAGGCACGTGATATGACACCGGAACAAATCCGCGCAGTCAAAGCAGACGGCACCGATAATTCCGTACTACCGGGCAATGACTTTAACCGTTATGCCAACGGCGTCTGGATGAAACAGGCCGTGATTGAACCAAGCAAGGCAGCCACCGGTGTGTTTGATGCACTGGCGGAAGAATCCGATCATGCTGTCAAGAAAATTATTCAGAAAAGTATGCTGGCGCAGGCAGGAACAGCGGAGCGCAAACCCGGTGATTTCTATACGGCATATGCTGACGTGAAGACGATTAATCAGCTCGGCATGACACCGGTACAGCCACAACTGGCAGAAATTGCAGCGCTGAAAGACAAGCAGGCACTGTCAGCGTATCTGGGCAAATATCTGCGTGCCGATGTGGACCCGATCAACGCGACCCAAATGCATACCACGCATTTGTTCGGCTTATGGGTATCACAGGGATTGCACAAACCGGATCAGTATCAGCCTTACCTGTTGCAGGGTGGCCTCGGTTTGCCTGACCGTGAGTATTACGTGACGAACAGCGCAGACATGAAAAAACTGCGTCAGACCTATCAGCAGTACATCGCCGGTGTGTTCCGTTATGCCGGTATTGCGGATGCCGACAAAGCAGCCGCGCGGGTGCTGGCGCTGGAAATGCAGATCGCGCGCGGCCATGCGAAACGCGAAGAATCGTCCGATATGAAAAAGGTCGATAACAGCTGGCGTGTCGCAGATTTTTCCCGTCATGCACCGGGTCTGGACTGGCAGGCATTCATGCAGGCAGCCGGTCTGGAGAAACAAGCGGAATGGATCATCTGGCATCCGGGCGCACTGAAACACAGTGCCGGTCTGGTGGCCAGTGTGCCGCTGGAAAGCTGGCAGGATTATCTGCGTTTCCACGCGATTCATCATCGCATGATGGTATTGCCGCAAGCCTTGTTTGATCTGTACTTCCCGCTGGAAAAAGCCCTGAGCGGTGTCAGCCAGCCGGAAAGTCGCGAAAAATATGCGATCGCTGCGACCAATGAAGCGCTGGGTGAAGAGATCGGCAAACTGTATGTGGCAGAACATTTCTCACCGCAGGCCAAACAGAAAATCCGCGAGATGGTGGATGATTTGCTGCAGGCATTTGCCGGACGTGTTGAGCGTCTTAGCTGGATGTCCGCCGCGACCCGCAGTGAGGCGCTGGCGAAGCTGAAAAACACCTATGTCGGCGTTGGTTATCCGGACCAGTGGCGCGATTACTCCGCACTCGATGTAAAAGCGGATGATGCCTACGGCAACGCGGTGCGCACGGAACGCTGGCAGTATCAGTATGCGCTCAGCAAATTCGGCAAACCGGTGGACCGCACCGAATGGTGTATGAATCCGCAACTGGTGAATGCGGTGAATATGCCATTGCAGAATGCCGTGAATTTCCCGGCTGCTTTCCTGCAGGCACCGAACTTCGATCCGGAAGCCAGTGATGCGGTGAATTACGGCGCGATCGGCGCAACCATCGGCCATGAAATCAGCCACAGCTTTGACAATACCGGTGCGATGTTCGATGCGAAAGGTGCGCTGCGTAACTGGTGGACAGCCACTGATCTGCAGCATTTCCGGCAAGCGGGGAAAGCGCTGGCACGCCAGTTTGACGGCTACAAACCGTTTCCGGATCTGGCAGTAAAAGGCCAGCAGACGCTGGGTGAAAACATCGCCGATCTGGCGGGTCTGCAGGCGGCGTTTGACGCTTACCGCATGGCTATGCAGCGTAAAGGCCAGACACCGGATGCACAATCCGACCGCGCATTTTTCCTGTCGTATGCGAAGTCTTTCCGTGGCGTGATCCGCGATGAAACCCTGCGCAAAATCATTCTGACCAATGAACATGCACCGGAGCAATTCCGTGTGCAAACGGTACGTAATCTGGATGCATGGTATGACGCATTTGATGTGAAGCCGGGGCAAAGCCTGTACCTGACACCGGCGCAACGGGTACGCATCTGGTAAGTCCGGCTGCCTGCGCTTGTACAGCAGGCAGCATCACCGTAAAAGCACTGTTTCGCAGCCCGCGGACAGTGCTTTTTTCTTGCCTCTGACGCGGCACGCTGGCCGGAATGTCGCCGGAGCTGTGGCGGCACCGAAAAAATGGCTGGAATTGCCCGAAATCACCTTAAATGCGGAGTTTTGCACAGCGATCCGGCGGTCGTCGGCAGAAAGTCCGGGCCTCCGCAAATGCTGAGTGACGATATTTGCACAGTCCGCGCTTGTTTTCGTCTCAGTCGCGACTTTTTTCCGGCCAAGCTACCGGATCGATGGCTGTAATTAACAGTCTGACACTTTGATTTTCTGAATCTGTCCTACAGTGTAAGTGCACAAAAATCTGGCACTGTGGATTTTGTTTTTCGGCAATACTGAACCGGAGAAGATCATGCATTTTTCGGACTGGAAAATCGCCAGGAAACTGATGTTTTTATCAGGATTACTACTCGCGCTGATGCTGCTGTTGTCAGCACATGACTGGTGGAATCTTTACCGCAATCAGCAAGGTGCGGAAGCCGCGATGCAACAGGCACAACTGGAACGACAGGCGGTCGATCAGGCGCGCCAGGCGCAGGTCGAGTTCAAGATTCAGATTCAGGAATGGAAAAATACGCTGCTGCGCGGCAATGATCAGGCAGCATTTGATAAATACAGCAAAGAGTTTGTAAAAATGGGCGGCGAGGTGCAGAAGTCGCTGGATGCCCTGCAGCAAACGCTGAAGCAGTTAGATCTGAAGACGGATGATGTGGTCAGTACCCAGAAAGCCTTGTCGGGCCTGACCAGCCAGTATATGGAAGCGCTGAAAAGTTACGATGTGCAGCAGGCGGACAGTGCCAAGATCGTCGATGTCAAAGTCAAAGGTATGGACCGCGCACCGACCAAACAAATCGATGGCATTGTGGAGTCTGTACAAAAAGATGCCATCGCACGTGCCGAACAACAAGTGATCAAAATGAAATCCGAATCTCAGGAAATGCTCCGCTTTTCACTGATATTTGCGTTAGCAGCGGTGGTAATCACCATTGCACTGACTTCATGGATTTCGCGAGCAATCACCGCCCCGCTGAGCCATGCGGTGGAGGTGGCGCATGAAGTGGCTGCAGGTAATCTGGATGTCAGTATTCGCGGCGGCTCACGGGATGAGGCAGGGCAGTTGCTGGGCGCACTGAAAGAAATGACGACCAGTCTGGTCAGCATCGTGCGTGAAGTCCGCAACGGCACCGAAAACATCAGTACGGCTTCTTCTGAAATTGCGGCAGGCAATCTGGATTTATCTTCCCGCACCGAACAGCAGGCCGGTTCACTGGAAGAAACCGCTGCGGCAATGGAAGAGCTGACCAGCAACGTGAAACAAAATCAGGAAAACACCGAACAGGCGCTGACGCTGGCCGGACAAGCTTCTTCGGTTGCAGAAAAAGGCGGTATTGTGGTGCGTGAAGTGATTGATACGATGCGTGATATTCACAGTGCTTCCGCCAAAATCGAAGACATTATTGCCGTGATTGACGGCATTGCATTTCAGACCAATATCCTGGCATTAAACGCTGCGGTAGAAGCGGCCAGAGCCGGTGAGCAGGGACGCGGCTTTGCTGTGGTGGCATCCGAAGTGCGCAGTCTGGCGCAGCGTTCCGCCGGTGCTGCGAAAGAAATTAAAGTGCTGATCCGTGATTCTGTGGATCGCGTGAATGCCGGTACCGGACTGGTGGATCAGGCCGGTGCGACGATGCTGGATGTGGTTTCATCGGTCAGCAATCTGGCAACCGTGATCCATGAAATTGCGAATGCGAACCGTGAGCAAACCAGCGGTATTGAGCAGATTAACCGCGCGATTATGCAAATGGATCAGGTGACGCAACAAAATGCCGCGCTGGTGGAAGAAGCTGCGGCGGCAGCGGGAGCGATGCAGCATCAGGCCGGTGTGCTTGGTCAGATGGTGGCGAAATTCCGCGTGCATCAGCAGGGCATTGCGCTGCAGCTGGCGTCGTCTGCAAACGTGCGACCCGCACTGGGCTGAGGGACTTCATCGCGCCGTTGTGATCCCTGTGTTACCTGAATGATGCGAGGCAGGTCAGGAGGTTTGGAGCAGGCAAAAAAAAGCCCGCAGGTTTTCGGCCTGCGGGTGAAAATACCGGAGGATACTTAGGAATAGACCCCGGTTCGAGGTGTGGTAAGCAAGCGCCGCTGAATCATGTCTGCTTCAGACGACTCCTGAATATCACAGTGCGACATTTTACCAAGCTTCTGAATATCAGGCGTAGTCCGGTCACGGTGCATAACACTTCTAAACCGGTCACAATCAGCGCAAAGCCAGAGTTGTAACGTTCACTGCGTGCTTTCAGTTTCCGTAACGCACCGTCTTTACTCAGTTCAATACTGTCATAGAACGTCGGCACAACCAGCAAGGTCAGCAAGGTCGATGTAATCGTGCCGCCGATAATCGCAATCGCGAGCGGACGGTAGAAGTCACCGCCTTCACCGGCACCGATTGCCACCGGCAACATACCGGCAATCAGCGCAAACGTGGTCATCAGAATCGGGCGCAGACGCACACGACCGGCCTGCATCAGCGCATCTTCCCTGTCCATGCCTTCCGCTTCAAATTTACGCGCAGCATCCAGCAACAGAATCGCATTTTTCGCGACCAGACCCATCAGCATAATCACACCGATCAGACTCATCAGATTGATCGTACTGCCAGTCGATACCAGCGCCACTACCACGCCGATCAGCGATAAAGGCAGCGATGCCATCACGCCCAGCGGTGCGGTAAAACTGCCGAACTGAATCACCAGAATCAGATACATCAGACCAATACCGGACAACACGGCAATACCCATCGCGCCGAACACTTCTTCCTGATCCTGACCGGCACCCGCCACATTCAGACCATAACCTGCCGGGAAGTTCATGCTTTCTGCCAGTTTCTTGGCATCGGTAATCACTTCACCACTGGAGCGGCCCTGTGCATTCGCAGATACGGTAATCGTGCGTTTGCCGTTTGTATGCTCAATTGTGGACGGGCCTTTACCCATGGTAATGGTAGCGATCTGATCCAGCGGAACCATCTGATTCGTACCGCCAACCGAAATCGGCAAGCGTTCCAGATTGGCTTTGCTGACACGGTCATCCGGATGCAGGCGTACTGCCACATCGCGGGTTTCGCCGGTCGGATCGACCCAGTCACCGGCTTCGATACCGGCAAATGCGATACGCAGGGTTTGTGCTGCATCGGAAGCGGAAACACCCATCGAATTCGCCAGACCACGGTTCAGCTCAATCTTAATTTCACGCTTAGGATCTTGTTGCGATAAACCGATATCCACCGCACCCGGAACCTTGGCCAGTTTTTCCATGTACTCGGACGTGATTTCCATCAGCTTGCGCGAATCCGGGCCGGTGAATTCAATCTGCACCGGTTTATTCGCACCGTTATTCACATCATCCTGAATCGTGTATTCCGCACCGACCAGACTGCTGATGCGGGAACGCAGATCAGCGGCGATTTCTTTGGCAGAGCGTTTGCGTTCATGACGTTTGCCGATATCCACATAAATACGGCCACCCGCCGGCGCGATACTGCTGTTGGTTTCTTTGGTTTCCGGCAAGGTGCGTGCAATAGCGGCTGCACGTTCCATTTTCAGTCGCGCATATTCCAGCGAAGAAGACGGCGGTGTGCGCACTTGTATCATCAGACTGCCGGCATCTGTGGATGGCAGGAAGCTGGTGCCACCAAATTTTGCCTGCAGGGCAAATGCAGCAATCAGGGTACCGAAGGCAATAAAGGCCATCCAGCGACGGTGGTGCAAAGCCCAGGCAATCACTTTACCGTAGCGGTCTGCCTGATGATCGAACCAGTCATTAAAGGATTGCAGTATTTTGCTGATACCTTTCTTCGGTGCAGTGTGATGGTCGGCAGGATCGCCCCAGTAAGCGGACAACATCGGGTCCAGCGTGAAGGAAATCACCAGACTGACCAGCACAGAGCAGGTTACGGTCAGCGCAAACGGACGGAACCATTCTCCCGGCATACCGCCCATAAAGGCGACAGGAACAAATACTGCCACAATCGAGAACGTGGTGGCCGCTACTGCCAGGCCGATTTCCGCGGTACCTTCCATCGCAGCGGTACGGCGGTCGGAACCGTTCTGCATGTGGCGCACAATGTTTTCCCGCACCACAATCGCATCATCAATCAGCACACCGATGGCCAGCGATAAGCCCAGCAGAGTCATGAAGTTCAGCGTGAACCCGCACAGCCAGACCGCGATAAATGCTGCCAGTACCGAGGTCGGCAGACTCAGCGCGGTAATCAGGGTAGAGCGCCAGGAGTTCAGGAATACGTAGACCACGAAGACCGTCAGCACCGCGCCGAAGATCAGTGATTCCACCACATTGTTCAGACTGTTTTTTGCATTCTTACCGCCGTCGAACGTGACATCCATTTTTGTGCCAGGCAGCGTGGATTCCATCTCTTTATTCGCAGTCTCAATGTACTCACGTACCCGTTTTGCCACCGATACCGCGCTGGCTTCGCGCGATTTGGTGACTTGCAGACTGACGTTCGGTTTGCCGCTGCGGATACTCAGCGAATTCAGGTCAGCAAAGTGATCCTGAATGCTCGCAACTTGTCCCAGACGCACGATCTGATCGCCACTGCGTTTAATTACGACATTCTGGAATTCTTCCGGTGTTTCAATCCGGCCGACCAGACGGATACTTTCTTCTTCCAGATCACCGCTGATTTTTCCGACCGGTGCATTGGCATTCTGTAAGCGCAGCGCATTGACCACTTCACCAACGGAAACATTGAATTCGCGCAGTTTTTCAGCACGCAGCAGAACCGACAGTTCGCGCTTCAGCGTACCGTTGACTTTGACGTTCGCCACGCCCGGAATGGCACGCAGTTTGTCGGCAATTTTATCTTCCGCCATACGGGAAATTTCTGCATGGCTGAGTTTGCTGGACGACAACGCAATATTCACAACCGGTTGCGCAGAAGGGTCCCAGCGCACGATGTAGGGTTCGCGCATTTCGGTCGGCAGCTTATAGCGCACCGAAGAAATCGCATTGCGTACTTCATCGGTCGCTTCCACCATGTTTTTGCTGAACTCAAACATGATGTCAAACTGTGCACTGCCTTCACCGGAGGTGGAATACAGATCTTTCACACCCGGTATCGTCATCAGCTGCTTTTCCAGACGATTCACGATTTCGCGCTCAGAGGTGTCCGGTGAAGAACCCGGATACGGAATGACAACGGATAAACCCGGTATGGCGACGTCCGGGTTCTGATTGACTTTGAGTTTGGATAAGGCCAGCAAGCCCATGAGCATCATCGTGATGATCAGCACCACGGTGGCCAGCGGATTGCGGATACTGAAATTCGATAAGAACATGATCAGTGGCTCCCTGCAGTGCTTTGGCTGTTGTCAGCCAGTTTGGCCGGGGCCATCTGTACACTCTGACCATCCTGCAAACTGGAATTCGGATTCCGCATCACCACGTCGCCCATCGCCAGGCCGCTGCGGATCTCAAAATTTCCCGAGCGCGGGTCACGGCTGCCGATTTGCAGCGTTTTCTTCCGCAGCGCATTGCCGTTGACCTGCCATGCATAGGTCAGATCGCCGCTGCGCATGACAGCCGATTCCGGCAGCGTCAGTGCGCTGACGGCAGTGCTGCTGATATTTCCCTCTGCATACAGGCCGGACACCGTCGGTTTTTCAGCGCCGCTGAAACCGACCAGCACTTCGACCTGACGGGTGACATCATTCGCAACCGGATCAACGCGGGTCACTTTGCCTTCAAACTGCTGGCCGCTGTATCCGTTGACACGGAAGCTGACTGCCTGACCGACTTTTACCTGTGCAATACGGTCAGTGGAGACGCGGCCGCTGAATCGCATGCTGGCCGGATCGATCACTTTCAGTAATTCTTTACCGATAGAAGCCGTGTCACCGGCAGAGACTTTGCGGTCACTGACGACACCGTCGAATGGCGCGCGTACGACCGTGCGCTGAATTTGTTGCTGGGCGGAAACCACCCGTGCTTTCGCTGCAGACAATTCACTGCGGGTGGATTCGACTTTCAGCTCAGCATCGTCCAGCGCCTGCAACGACGTCATGCCGGAGGCGCGCAGGGTCTTCATGCGCTGCAGATTGCGTTCCGCCTGCTCCAGCGTAGTTGCTGCGCTGCGTGCAGCTTCCTGTGCAGACATCAGATTGTCGCGGATCGAAGTTTCATCCAGCTTTACCAGAATATCGCCGCGTTTGACAGTATCGCCGTTCTCTTTCAGAACCTGCATCACTACCGATTGCACTTCAGCGCGCAGATCAGCTTTGCGTTCCGGCTGAATAGAACCGGTAATGACGGGGCCGGAGGCAACCTGACTGGATGCTACTTTCAGAATATCTTCCGGTGCAATCAGGAGTTTTGGCGCAGCCGCCGTTTTCGCAGAGGCAGACGCACTGCCGGATGCGCTGGCAGAGGCATCGGAACCGGGCTTACCGCAGGCGGACAGGGCTGCAGCGATTGCCACAACTATCAGGGTTGGTTTTAACATAATCGCTCACTCGTCTGAGAGGGGGAAATAAAAGGGGACGCTGCAGTGTCTGTGACGGCAGTGCATTAGACAAGTGGCAACTTACTAAGTTGCAGAAACGGGGGGATAAACTGCGGAAAACGGGGGGCGAACGGTAGCTTGCGTGCCGCAATCTCAGCCGGCGGATAACATATTCTGTCGCAGCTTCTGAATCAGGCCGTCACTGGCATCTTCAATATAATCGAGTACAGTTTCGAAGCCCTCACTACCACCATAATAAGGATCGGGTACTTCGCGCTCACTGAAATGACGTGCGTAATCCATTAGTAAGCCCAGCTTGTGCTGAAATTGTTGCGGGCAGGCAGCCTGCAGCAGCGTCAGATTACTTTTATCCATCGCCAGCACGAAATCAAATTCGATAAAATCCGCCGCTTTGATCTGACGTGCGCGGATTGAAGAAAGATCAAATCCCCTTCGCAGTGCGAACATGCGGGCGCGCGGATCCGGCCCCTCGCCCTGATGGTAAGCGTGAGTGCCAGCTGAGTGTATGGTCAGCTGTTCCAGCATACCGGCTTCTTTCGCTTTGGCACGAAACACCGCCTCCGCCGTTGGAGAACGGCAGATGTTGCCCATGCAGACAAATAGGATAGAAGTTTCAGGCATAGCGTTGTCAGCGCAAGAGAATAGATCGAACTCAGGTATTGTATGTCGCCGGAACCGTTGCCGAAGTCTGCTTTTTGTCTTGAAATGTGAACAATATTTAAATGCTTCACCAGGGTAAGCCGGAACCGAATGCGACATATGTCAACCCGGAACCCGTGGCCGGCGTTTTGTCAGTATCCGATTCGCGATCAGAGGTAAGCCTGTGAAATCCCTCGTTTTACTGACAATCATGCTGACATTACAGTGTGCTGATGCACTTGCCACAACACCGCCGGCAGAGACAGATGCCGCCAGCGCGAGCAAAGTAAAGACACCCGGCAAACTTTCCCGGGTGGCCTCAGAACAAACAGAGCATGTACCTTCTCCGCGTCGTCCACAGCCGGTAGCCGAACATGCGAGTCGTATCAGTCCGGCAAGCCGTCCTACGACAGACTATGCTGCTGTTTCCGCATCGAAGGATATGCGTACAGCGAAGCGCGAGAGCGCAACGCCGGAAAAAGGTGTGCGGAAGCCGGCCATTCCGGATCAGACTCAGTAATGCAATACAGAATTCAGTTCTGTCACAAATAAACGGCTGCAATCGCAGCCGTTTTTGTTTTGTTGCTTCGATATCTGTCATTCCTCAGAATGACAGAATAAAGTGCTGACTCATATGTCACTTTGTCAGAGGCAAGGGCTGGCAGTCTCGTACCGCCGGTATCAGAAAACGATGCTTACTGCGATTTACCGCAACTCTTCAAAAAATCGTCAACCGCCCTGTCTCCGGCCCCGTTAAGGAAGCACGCAGCAACACACTGCGCCGCAAGACAAAGCGAACATACTTAACAGATTTTTTAAGAAGAGGCACACCATGAACAAAATGATCATCTCCCTGATGGCAACTGCAATGATGGCAGGCTCTGCATTTGCAACTACACCGGCAGCTCCAGCAAAAGCGCCGGAAGCAACAGCAGCAAGTGCCTCTGCATCCGCAAGCGCAAGCGCGACAACAGGCAAACATCAGGCAGCATCTGCTCATGCTAAAACCGAGGCAAAGCATGAAGCAAAAACTGAAGTAAAGGCAGAACCGAAAGCAATGATGAAAGCTGATCCTAAAGCGGAAGTTAAAGCCGAAGCAAAGCCTGAAGTGAAAACAGAAGTCAAAACAGAAGCGAAGAAAGAACACAAAGCAGAACCGGCAAAAGCAGAAAAATCTGCCAGCGCCAAGTAATGCAGCGAGAAAGTTCTTTTGATGTCGGGTAAGAAGCGGGGAGAAATCCCCGCTTTTTTATTGAACTATGAAAAATAAATATACGGATTGATAAAATCAAAAAAATATTTAAAAAATCAAGAATAGTCGTCAACCGGATAAAACATCATCGCGTTATAGGATCATGCAGCAACACAATGTTGCGCTAAACCGGAAACTGAAGCCTGCCTAACCTGAAAGAGAAAAAGCCATGAACAAACTGATGACTGCAATGATCGCGACTGTTGTAATGATGGGTAGCGCGATGGCACAAACACCGGCTGCAACAGCAACGACCGCAGCCAAAGCTGAAACTGCAAAAGTAGCAGCGAAAGCGGAAACCAAAGTAGCGGAAGTCAAAGCAGATGCAAAAGCAGCAGCGCCTGTTGCTCCTGCAGTACCGGCATCCGCCAGCGCGAAAGCGGATGTAAAACCAGCGGCGGCACCTGCTGCAACAGATACCAAAACAGCCGACGTCAAAACAGAAGCGAAGCCAAAGAAAGTAAAGAAAGCGAAAAAGCACACTGAAGGTGGTGTAGAAGTGAAACCGGAAGTGAAAACAGAAGCAGCAAAACCTGCTGCCGGTAAATAAGCTTCACGCATCTCTCTCCATGTTTTCACCGGGCCGTGCGCCCGGTTTTTTTTATATATGTCCGCTTTTACACCGGCAACCGTCGGTCAGGATCGTCAGTCAGGTTCTGATTGTCTGTCTGAGGATGGATTGCGCAATGCCGGGGATTTTTCTGCCATAGCGACTGCAGATGTGGTGCTGTGCCTACACGATATGCAGGAAAAATCGATTGCTATGCGGAAAGCGTAAAGAAAATGCCATGATTTTCGAGCAGAATGGGCTGAATATGATTTAATTAAGTTCATCTCCCATTTCATGTTCATCGTGATGAAGGTCATTCTGCCAGCGTTATTCTTACTGACTCCGCTTGTATCGAGCAGTGCAACCGATTTAAAAGTTGCAGTGTGGGAAGGTGCTGCACCATTTTTCCAGAGAACAGAAGCTGGCTGGAAGGGGCCTTGCACTGATATTTTCCGGGCGATTGAAGAGCTGGAACCGCAAGTTCGCTTTGTGACCGATCCGGAACCTATGCCTTTGCGCCGTGTTGAGTATGAAATGCAGGCGGGCCGTCGCGATATCGTTTGTGGTGCACGAAAAAGTGCAGCGCGTGAAGAGGCCGGCTTTCAATTTCTGAAAAATTACGTTCATATTACAGGCTATCGTCTTGCAGTGCGTGGCAGCGACAGTATTCAGGTGAAGACCTGGGACGATGTGCGTCTGACCAAGGAACGTGTATTGATATTGCAAGGCCACGCTGACATACCACGCTTACAAGCGATGGGAATTCAACTGGACAGCAGCGCGCCATCTGCTGAGCAGAATCTGATCAAACTGATCGGCGGACGTGCCCGTTTCTTTTATGCCCGTGATTCATATTTTAAAAGTTCCGAATTTCTCGCCCGTGGTGACCGTCAGGTCAAAGTGTTGCCTGTCTTGTTTGATCCCAGTCCTGCATTTATTGCCACCAGTAAAAATGTTTCTGCTGAGCTGTATCAGCTGATAGATCAGGCATACGCAAAGTTACTGAAAAACGGTGAGGTAGCCCGTATCCTGCGTACCCATGGTATCGAAAACTGATCCCTGACTGGTTCTGCACTTCTTTCAGAAAAAATCGTCAACCGCCCTGTCTCCGACCCCGTTAAGGAAGCACGCAGCAACACACTGCGCCGCAAGACAAAGCGAACATACTTAACTGATTTTTTAAGAAGAGGCACACCATGAACAAAATGATCATCTCCCTGATGGCAACCGCAATGATGGCAGGCTCTGCATTTGCAACGACACCGGCAGCTCCAGCGAAAGCGCCGGAAGCAACAGCAGCAAGTGCCTCTGCATCCGCCAGCGCAAGCGCGACGACAGGCAAACATCAGGCAGCATCTGCCCATGCAAAAACAGAAGCAAAGCATGAAGTAAAAGCAGAAGCAAAGGCTGAACCAAAAGCAATGATGAAAGCTGATCCTAAAGCGGAAGTTAAAGCCGAAGCAAAGCCTGAAGTGAAAACAGAAGTCAAAACAGAAGCGAAGAAAGAACACAAAGCAGAACCGGCAAAAGCAGAAAAATCTGCCAGCGCAAAGTAATACAGAGAGTAAGTTTCTGTGATGTCGGTCAAAAAGCGGGGAGAAATCCCCGCTTTTTTATTGAACAAAAAATAAATATACTGATTGATAAAATCAAAAAAATATTTAAAAAAATCAAAAATAGTCGTCAACCGGAAAAAGACTCATCGCGTTATAGGATCATGCAGCAACGCAATGTTGCGCTAAACCGGAAACTGAAGCCTACCTAACCTGAAAGAGGAAAAGCCATGAACAAACTGATGACTGCAATGATCGCGACTGTTGTAATGATGGGTAGCGCGATGGCACAAACACCAGCTGCAACAGCAACGACCGCAGCCAAAGCTGAAACTGCAAAAGTAGCAGCGAAAGCAGAAACCAAAGTAGCGGAAGTCAAAGCAGATGCAAAAGCAGCAGCGCCTGTTGCTCCGGCTGCTCCAGTAACACCGGCATCCGCCAGCGCGAAAGCAGATGTGAAACCAGCGGCAGCACCTGCTGCAACAGATACCAAAGCAGCCGACGTCAAAACAGAAGCGAAGCCAAAGAAAGTAAAAAAAGCGAAAAAACACACTGAAGGTGGTGCGGAAGTGAAACCGGAAGTGAAAACAGAAGCAGCAAAACCTGCAGCGACCAAGTAATCACATCCAGCTGCATCCATGTCAACCGGGCCTTGTGCCCGGTTTTTTATTGTCACTTGCCTTCAGGAAAAACTATTTTACGATTCCCTTATTGTGAATATGGTTAAATGAGCACTGAATCCATTTTTCCTGTTTATGAAGCGAATTCTGACTTCCCTGTTAGCCATTTGTCTGGCGGGTCCGGCTGTTGCCGGTCCGCTGCGCCTTGGCATTTGGGAGGCAGCAGAACCGTATTTCATCCGTCAGGGTGATGAATGGACTGGTATGTGCGCGGATATCCTGCGCGCAGTGACGGCAGTGAATCCGCGTCAGCAATTTGTATTGCCAACGCAGGCTATGCCGGTGCGCAGGGTAGAGCATGAAATGCTGGCCGGACGTGCAGATCTGGTGTGCGGAGCGCGGATTACCGCCGCCAGACAAACTGCGGGCATGCAGTTTTTGCGGGTGCCGATACACATTACCAGCGCAAGGCTGGCTGTGCGCGCGGACGATCCTGTTCAGATACGTCAGTGGGATGATGTGCGCCAGCTCGGCGACAAAGGTATCGTACTGATTGTGCAGGGTAATTCGGAAATTGAACGTTTGCAGCGCGACGGCATACGGCTGGATGCCGGTTCACCATCCGGCGAACAGAATATCCGCAAGTTGCTGGCCGGACGTGGCCGCTTCTTTTATGCCCGCGAGTCCTACTTTCATTACGTCGCACCCAAGCTCAAAGAATTTGCCAATGTGCGTTTGCTGCCAGTCTCGCTGGACAGCGGTGGCATCTTCCTGTTTGCCGCGCCGCATATAGCGGCTTCCACTGTGGAACAGTTGAATCAGGATTTGCAGCAATTAGTGAAATCCGGTGAACTGGCGCGCATCGTGCGCAGTTACGAAATCGATTAAACCCCGTTGCAGCAAGGGTTTACTGCGGATTACGCCGCATACAGTTGAGTACATCCTGATCAATCAGATTGCCCGGCTTTTTGCAGTCTTTCAAAGGCTTGTGCTGACCCGTTTCACCTCTGATGATCTTTACAGCTTGCACCCGGGTACCGGTTTTCGGGCGATAGTAGCCACTGGCCGGGTCCCAGAAACGGAAGGGAACGGAAGTGATTTTTCCGCGCTGATTCACCTGCACATCAAAGTGCAGATGCGGACCGCTGGAATAGCCGCTGTTGCCGGATAATCCGATCAGATCGCCGGTGGCAATGCGTTGTCCGGCGACCAGCGCGGAAGAGTTTTGCTTCAGATGTATATACGATGCAAAGCTGCCATCACCGTGCAATATCATCACATAGTTCGCCTGATCATTCAGGGCTCGGTCCAGTCTGCCCGTATCCGGAAAATGCTTCACATTCGCGACGACCACGCCTTCGCGCGCCGCCATCACCGGTGTTCCCATCGGCAGATCAATATCCAGTGCGAAGTGATTTTCAGTACTGTTGTGACTGTTATTCACACGGTCTTCAGCCTGATTGATTAATCGTGCATCCGGCCAGAAAAACGGTGGCAGGTATTTTGCATTCTGGTCATGCACTGCCGAAGGATCGCCGTGTATTAATGAATATTGATAGTGGTAGTAAAATGCCTGCTTCGGATTTGCCGGCCGGAATTCGTTCAGCACCACAGTAGAGCGCGGAAATACCTGTCTTTCCAAAGGCATAGCAAAGCCGCTGGCAGTGTTGGTGCTGCTGTTCAGCCAGACGCGTACAGTTTGCGGAATCACACCATTGTTATACGCCAGCATCTGATCGTAGCCAGCTTTTTTCTCAATACGGATATTGAATTGCGAAGATTGTGCGCTGGCGTTGACGGTGATACAGCTCACTGTCATCGCGACAGCGATACGGGAAATACGGTGTTTCATCAATTTTTTACGTGGCGCCAGAGTACGCGTGATCCTATTTTTTTCTGCTCGAGAAAACCCTGTTCTTCAAGTCGTTGCAGTGCGGCGGCGGTGACTATTGGAGATTCTGCGATATCCGGCCAGCGTATCCACCATCTGTGTATGCCTTCCAGCGTATCTGCAGAGTCCGGACGCGCTTGTAGAAAGCGCCTGATCTCTCCCATAGCAAAATCGATTAGATATTCATCCATTACGGTAACTTCCTTTCATGCATATAAATCACGCGCGGGCAGGGTTCTTTGCGGGCTTCTTTCGGGCACCAGTAAGACACCGTGACAGACCAGCGCTTGCAGGAAATTTCTACCAGATCGGCACGGTCGCCCATGCCGGTGCTGCAGACCGATTCCAGCGCCTTGTCGATGCTCATCCCCTGAAAATACTGATAGCGCCAGATGCTTTGCACCGTATCGACCGCTTTTTCCGGTGCCAGACTGCCGGGGCGTACCAGCAATTCCCGTTTGCCGAGTGCGACGATGGTTTCCAGCTCATCCTGCGCGCACACCCACTGGCTGCCATCGCGCGCGCATTGCGTCACGTAGTACAAAGGCCGCTGGCGCAAGGCTTTGTGCGGGCGGCAGCGCACATCGGCATACGAAGCTTTGCCATTCGGCGTGAAACTGCGCGCATCAATTTCCGCTGCTTCCAGCCCGTGCGGTTCCAGACAAGCCTGCTGGCTGATCTGAATTTGTTCCTGACGGCTTAATTTGGCGGGGAAAGTTTGCTCTTCGGCGCGGGCGGCGGTGCTGAACAGGCTCAGGCCGCTACAAGTGACAAGTGCAGCAAATGCGGCGAGCAGGGCGCGGTAGCGTAAGGTCATGGGTGAATTCCGGTGAATAACAACTTTTGAAGCATCAGCAGCATTGCCAGCGCTGGCAGCGTATGCGGTCTTGCCATTGTAACCATCACCGGCCGCTTCGTGCAGCTCTTGCGCCTGCATTCAGCGCAAAGCAGAGCAGCGCGCCCATGAAAAACGCCGCCGGACTTGCGTGCGGCGGCGTGATTGCAGATGCGTTTAACGATCAGGCAGCGGATTCGTCCAGATAAAAGGCTTCTACTGTGCCTTTGATCTTGACCAGCATGGCGCGGCCGTAGCGGTCGCGTGCGCGGCCAGCGGCGACTTTGATCCAGCCTTCGCTGATGCAGAACTCTTCCACATCGTTACGTTGTTTGCCGTTAATACGGATACCTATGTCATGCTCCAGAACGGCAGCATTGAAATGAGGGCTCTTTGGATCAATCGAGAGTTGATCCGGAATCGGGGGGCGTGTAGGTGCGTTCATGGCCGCGATTATCGCGCAAAGCGGTTTCCGGTTCAATGCCTGACAGGCAAGCTGCGCCTATCCTGTTCCGGTTTTGCAGATGTCAGGCCGGTGTTGCCGCCTTCGCCGCTGCGTCGCCCAGAGCCAGCAATTGCTGATGCTGTGCATCCGACCAGTCCGCCGGAAGCTGCTGTTTGGCGCGCAGATAATGGTCACTGAACACATCAAACCATAACTCCAGCGCGGCTGCCGCGTCGGTATCGCCGCTTTGCTGCAGACACAGCGCCGCCACTTCGGCAGTACACAAATGGTCTTCACGGCGCGAACGGCGCAGCGCATAGCGCGACACTTGCTCCGGTTGCAGACTCAGCACCGCCATCTGCGCCAGATACGGACTTTTCTTAAAAATCTTGCGTGCTTCCGACCAGGTGGCGTCCAGCAGAATAAACAAAGGCCGCTTGCCGCTGCTTTGCTGTACTTCCGCTGGCGGCAGCGCAGAAATCACCCGCGACGGTTCGACAAACTCGCCCGGAAACACCAGATACGGCTGCCATTGCGGGTCTTGCAGCGCCGCCAGCATCGCCGCATCCGGCGCGGTGCGCGACCACTCAAACGCCAGCGTATCCGGCACCACATCCGCAATCAGCCAGCCGGTATTGCTCGGCTTCAAGGCTTCATGCTCATGCATGATCAGGCAAATGCCCGCGTGCGTGGCACGTACCGGCCTGTGCGCGCACAGGCAATGGCTGGGCAGCAAACGGCAACCGCCGCAACGCGCACCCTTCGGCCCGCCGCGCGCCAGAAACGGCCGCGTACTGCGCAATAAACGGTTACTGCGCAAACGCGACACCGCATGCGGCGCTGATCCTGCTTCCTGTTGCATCTTTACTCCTGAATTCTGATTCTGAATGACTGCCCCCGCCGAACCCCGCACCACGCGGGCGTTTGCAGGCAGGGGGGCTGGAAAGCCGCGCCAGCCGGACTTCTCCGGCTCATCCCCGCTGAAGCCCAGTGTTTCTGCGGACTTCCGGAGGGCCCCTCTGGAAACCCGCATGGATACTGGGGCATGTTTTTCCGTTTTCCGGCGATTTGCCTTAAAAACCGGTTTTCAGCGCTGCTGAACCTCAAATCGCAAAAAATTTCCGCGCCACCCCGCCGAACCCCGCACCACGCGGACGTTAGCAGGCAGGGGGTCTGGAAAGCCGCGCCAGCCGGACTTCTCCGGCCCATCGCCGCTGCAGCCCAGTGTTTCTGCGGACTTCCGGAGGGCCCCCTTGGAAACCCGCATGGATACTGGGGGGTATTTTGAGGATTTTGGCAAAATCACCGAAAAACCCGTTTTCCGCCCGCCGGCATCAACCGGCGCCAAGCATAACGGCAAGGGCAATAAAAAACCACCTGTGCCTGCGCAACAGGTGGTTCTGGCAGAGAACAGCAGCGATTACTTCGCGAACTGCGCGTAATACGCAGCAATGGCAGGCAAAGCTGCGATGCGTGCCATGTGCTGGTTCAGCAATGGCGCGGTTTTTTCCACCAGATCGGTAGGGATATGATCCAGACGACCGGAATTCAGCGTGCGCACGTCCACAAACACGCGCAGATCCGCAATGCTCAGCGCGCCGCCGACGAAATACTCACCGCCCGCTGCTTGCAGTTTCTGCTCCAGCCAGCGCAGATACACAGGGATAGAACCGTTCACCAGCGCCTCGCGCGCCGCTTTCTGCTCCTCACCGGTCATACGGAAAGTCGGGCCTAGCTTGATCAGATTTTCTTCGATCACATACGCAATTTCATCGCACAGCAAAGCCTGATACGCATCCTGCGGATACAAACCGGCCAGCTTACCCGCGTAACGCAGAATCGCGTCGGTTTGCGTGATCTGCACGCCATCCACTTCCAGCACCGGCACCTGACCAAATGGCACCGTCTTACGGATTTCCGCAAACTGCGGATACGCAAAGCGATGATCCTCAAACGCAATACCACCCAGTGTCAGCGCCAGACGAACCGGCTCGCCGCGACCACCGTGCATATCAAAATAAGTCAGCTTCAGCTTAGGCATCATTCCATCCTTCAAAAAGCCTGCAACAACGAAACTCCGGCAGCCCGCGCCGCCAGACCCGCGCGCAGTCTAGCATGAAACAAAAAACTACTCAGAACGCACAGAAAACGCATAAGGCGGCCAGAGTACGCAGTTCGTTAAGTCTGCAAAGCCCGTCAGGCGCATCAGATTGTGATGCTCAAGCCACGAATCCGTTTCCATTCACAGACCTTAGCGACCCGGCATGATCCGGTCAGATAGCGCAAAACACTGCAATTCACTCAGCGCGGCGTTGCATCATCCCGCGCCTGTGCAACCGCGTCACCATCGTCCGTGGTGCTGTCCTGTGCAGACGGCGCACCGCCGCCAAACAAGGCATCCAGCGCCGCCCGCTGCGCACCCGCCGCCCCCGCCACCCGCGCCCCCGCTTTCGCCGGAAACTCTTCCTCAATATTGTCGCGGTAAAAACTCCACGCCACCCCCGACGCCGCAAACCGCCGCCACAAATCCGCACTGACCCCGCTGTACTCCAGCGCCGCCCCGCCTTCCAGCTCCACCCGCAACAAACGCCGCGCCGCGTCATAGCCAATGGCGCGCAATTTACCGGAGTGGATTTTTTTCATGTCCATGGAGTTCCCCCAAACTTACTGAAGAATAAAACTAAGAAAAATCGCAGTATGCCCAGGCTAAAATCAGCAAGTCCCTCAATACTTTCTTACTGATCATGTCCTACATTCGCTTCTCTTACCTATATCGTGATGCTGGAAATAACAAAAATTTTGGCAGCGTCATTTTTGCAAACCGACATCAGCATACTCAGGAAACATTACGCGCAGCGATTCAACGAAAACTGATCGATAACTTGTATTTTGATGCCATTGTTTGGCAAATACCGACGTTGCATTTTGCAGAGCATGACCCCGAATTAGATCATGGTTGGCACGAGTTTGATGATGTATCAGTTGTTGATCATTTGACGGAATTGAAACCAAATCGTGATATTGAGGATTTATGTCAACCTTGAGCTATACAACTTCTGATCCAGATTGCATGAATCAAAATAAATTTGCTACTCTAAAAGATATGCAAAATTACTAAGGTTGATATGGCTGGGAGAAAGTGGACTTACGACGAAGTGAAGCTGGCTTACTTTTTATACTGCCAGCTGCCATTTGGTCAGCTAGACAGTCGAAATAAAGAAATCCAAGCACTTGCTAAGTTACTAGACAGAACAGCCGGTTCGGTTGCGATGAAATTAGTGAATCTTGCTAGTTTAGATCCCAGCATTACCAGTACAGGCAGAATTGGCCTTAAAAACGGCTCCAAAGTTGATCGAGAAGTCTGGGCGGATCTCAGTCAAAACTGGGAAAAATTCGCAGAAGATGCTATCGACTATCGCCACACCCTAGAGCAAGCGAATCCTGAAAAGGTGGCCATTGCGCTTAATAATCTTGGCGAAAGCCTTGATGCACCTGAAAACTATTTTGCTGAAAATCGTAAAACGTTAGTAATGCAGAGAGAAAAGCAAAATTTCTTTCGTAAGGCGGTTTTGAGTAGTTATCAAAATCGTTGCTGCATGACAGGTATTTCCGAGCCGAAACTTTTGATCGCGAGTCATATCGTACCTTGGAGCGAAGACCCACAAAATCGCTTAAATCCTGCCAACGGTTTATGTTTGTCTGCACTCCATGACAAAGCATTTGATCAGCATTTAATTACTTTAGATGACGATTATCGAATCATGATCAGTAGAAAATTAAAAATCCACTGTAATGATCATATTATCCGAAAATTTTTCTTAGAAATTGAGGGGCGTGAGATATTTTTACCTACGCGGTTTAGGCCGGAAATAAAATTCTTAAAAAAACACCAAAATTCTTTCTCAAAAGGTGATTGTGATGCGTAGAGCTTTTGTTAATAATAAAAAAAATGAAATATCAAAATCACCTTTAGGTAGATCATTACGGGAGAAGAAAAGTATTGATATATCATTTGTACTTGGCCTTCTCGATCTATTCATTAAGCTAGGCGCAGTTTCATTAATACCCTCGGGGATAATAGTTTATCTGTATCTTATTAGTATCGGATTCCGGGGATTTATTGGCTCAGCTATTGGTTCTCAAGGAGGGTTAATTTCCATATTTCTTTTTTTAGGGGTTTTGTTTATTTTTAGTGTGCTTATATTTTCATATGGTCCTTGGATAATTTGGAAATTAAAGAAAGAAATGGATGTGGAAAAGTATCATTATCTATTTTCTTTTAAAACATTGTTTGGATTGGTTATGTTTAATCAATCTGTTTTCTTCTTCTTGGCTTCTATGGAAGGGACATATTTTTTTTGGTGGACGATAGTATTTTTTACAATTCCAATTATTCCATTGATTGATATTAGAAAAATTGGCTTTTCATTTTTGGAGTGTGTGAAATACTGTGGATTGATGGGTTTTGCATTGTTTTTTGCAATTTTCCCTTGGATATATTTGGCGCCTATTCTTAACAGTGTAGAGGTAAGTCAACTAGAAATTTTTGGATATGATATTTTTCAATCGCTATTATTTTCTATTTGGATTTTGTTTTATTCAATATCTTCCGCATCTTTGGTAAGTTCCGCTTCAAAAAAAATGGGGCGAAGTGAGGGGCAGGATATTTATATGATTAAAAAATGCCTATTGTCTTCTTTCTTTTTATTGATGTTGGTTGCTTCATTCTCGCCGAAATTTTTCGTGACTGCTGCTGTGTATGGGGCAGGTTTAAAAGAAATTCAGCAGGATTCGAAATGGTATGCGATTGATTCGCCAATATTTAAAAAAATAGTTTTAAATAAAGATAATTTCAAGACGAGTAAAGAGGTTAATGGGGTGGTATATGCTTGTGGTTATAGTGCATTTCTTGCTACTGATAAGCTTATTCTTTGTCCTCAGCATGTATTTGAGCCTAATTCAATGCAGTGTTCTATTTTTTCTAACTCAGAGGTTCGTCAAGTTACAACAAATTTTGATGGTGAATGGGTTTGTGGCGAAAAGAAGGGTAATAAATTCAATTAAATATTTTATAAATTTAGTTAATATAAATTTTTGGTTTCGAAAATGGCCTCCATTCGGAGGCCATTTCCATATTTCAAACTGAAAAGTAACGTCAGTAAAAGCGCATCAAACGTCGATGTCACCGGCGTGAGGCGCATTCCCCTCAATAAACACCCAGCATGGTTCTACGTCGTCGCCCATTGGGGGTGGTGAGGATCAGGTCGGTGGCGATCGCGTCTTCGATCTGTACTTTTAGCAGGCGAAGAACTTCTGGAACCAAGGTAGTCACCAAGTGCGACCATTTAGTTTTGGGTTCTATTGAGAAGCGGTTATGAGCTTTTCTAAGAATGACCTTTTATCCACTGATCCGTATCACGGTGAATACCCAGGCCAATTGCATCAAATTCCTCGCTTGTATTGGTTTGCGAAACACCTAGCGATTTCAGGGCGACGTTAATCGCATTGATTTCGATAGTAATTGTTGTGATTGCTTTGCCATGCGAAAACTGTTGTGAGGCTTGTATTCCGGTGCCGCCGAAAATTTCGGCTTCGATATAGGCAATATGTCCGTTCTGACTAAGTTTGCTCGCCAGTATTATCAATGGAGCAGGTAGTTCAGTAGCGCCGCCATCTGTCAGGGGACAAAACTCAATATCAAGTTTTAAACGCTGGTCTGTATCAAGCGGTATCAGTACCATATCCTGCGGTAATCGCACTTGATGCAAATCGTGAGGAGTTGGTGAAGGGAATACGCCAGTTTTTGCAATGAAGGCTTGTAGTGTGTAGCTCATATTTATCTGAGTTCAGAAAACTGTGGATGTAAAAATGGCCTCCGACTGGAGGCCATTTTTGTATTTCAAACCGAAAAACAACTTCAGCAAAAGCGCATCAAACGTCGATATTACCGGCGCGCAGCGCATTCCCCTCAATAAACGCACGGCGTGGTTCCACGTCGTCGCCCATCAGGGTGGTGAAGATCTGGTCGGCGGCGATCGCGTCTTCGATCTGTACTTTCAGCAGGCGGCGTACGGTCGGGTCCATGGTGGTTTCCCACAGCTGATCCGGATTCATTTCACCCAGACCTTTATAGCGTTGTTTGGAGACGCTGCGTTCGGCTTCTTCGCGCAGCCAGTTCATGGCCTGATGGAAGTCCTGTACCGCGATTTCGCGTGCTTTGTCGCCTTCGCCACGGCGGATATACGCACCGGCGCCCAGCAAGCCTTTGAAGGTGGCAGCGGCGTTGTTGAGCACTTTGTAATCGGCGCCGTCGATAAAGTCGGCATCGATCAGGCTGACTTTGATATTGCCGTGGTGCAGGCGTTCTACGCGCAGGCCGAATGCGCCGGACAGTTCGTCGGTTGTCACAAGTGCTTTAACGGCCGGATCATTGATCGCAGCGGTCAGCGCAGCGGCGGAGGCTTCTGCGTGTTCCCGGCTGTCCAGACTCAGATTCACACCGGTCATGATGGCTGTCAGGGCTTCGCGGTCAATTACGCGGGACAGACGGGTCATCACGGCATTCGCCAGATTGAACTGAGCAACCAGTTCTTCCAGTGCGCTGCCGTTAATCGGCGCTGCACCGGCTTGCGGTACCAGTGTGGCGTCTTTCAGCGCCAGATTCATCATGTACTGCGCCTCTTCGGTATCGTCTTTCAGATAGCGTTCATCGCGGCCAGCCTTCACTTTGTACAGCGGTGGTTGCGCGATGTAGATGTGGCCGCGTTCTACCAGTTGCGGCATCTGGCGGTAGAACAGGGTCAGCAGCAGGGTACGGATATGCGCACCGTCCACGTCCGCGTCGGTCATGATGATGATGCGGTGGTAGCGCAGTTTGTCGGCGTTAAATTCGTCCGGGCCAATGCTGGTGCCCAGTGTGGCGATCAGGGTGGTGATCTGTTCGCTGGACAGCATTTTTTCAAAACGGGCTTTTTCCACGTTCAGCACTTTACCGCGCAGTGGCAGAATCGCCTGGAATTTACGGTCGCGGCCTTGTTTAGCCGAGCCGCCCGCAGAATCACCCTCGACGATGTACAGTTCGCACAGCGCAGGGTCTTTTTCCTGGCAGTCTGCCAGTTTGGAAGACAGGCCCAGACCATCCATCACGCCTTTGCGACGGGTGAGTTCGCGCGCTTTACGGGCTGCTTCACGCGCACGCGCTGCTTCCACAATCTTGCCGCAAATAATTTTGGCGTCGTTTGGTTTTTCCATTAAGAAATCGGTGAGAGTTTTTGCCACGATTTCTTCGACAGGGCCGCGCACTTCTGAAGACACCAGTTTGTCTTTGGTTTGCGAGCTGAATTTTGGTTCAGGTACTTTGACAGACAATACGCAGGTCAAACCTTCGCGCATGTCATCACCGGACACTTCGACCTTGGCTTTTTTCGCGAGATCGTGTTCTTCAATGTATTTATTAATAACACGGGTCATCGCAGCGCGCAGACCGGTTAAGTGCGTACCACCGTCGCGTTGCGGAATGTTATTGGTAAAGCACAGCACGGTTTCGTTGTAGGTGTCGCTCCATTGCATGGAAACGTCAACGCTGATCGTGGTGCCCTGGTCAGAGACTTTTTCGCCTGTGGCCTGGAATACGGTAGGGTGCAGCACAGTTTTAGCTTTGTTGATGTATTCCACAAAGCCGCGTGTGCCGCCCTCAAACGCAAACAATTCTTCCTTGCCGGTGCGGTGATCATTCAGTTTGATGCGCACGCCATTGTTCAGGAAAGACAGTTCGCGGATACGTTTTGCCAGAATTTCGTAATGGAATTCAACGTGCGTGAAGATTTCTTCATCAGCCCAGAAATGCACTTCGGTACCGCGCTTGTCGGTTTCGCCAATCACTTTGATCGGGGAAGTCACTACGCCATCGACGGTTTCGACCTCACGGTTTTGTGCCACGCCTTTGGCAAATTCCATCTGATGGATTTTACCGTCACGGCGAATCGTCAGTTTCAGCAGTTTGGACAGTGCATTCACGCACGATACACCCACACCGTGCAGACCACCGGATACTTTATAAGCATTCTGGTCGAATTTACCACCGGCGTGCAGCTCGGTCATCACGATTTCAGCGGCGCTGCGCTTAGGATCGTGTTTGTCATCCCATTTAATACCGGTAGGAATACCACGGCCATTGTCGGTAATCGAAATTGAATTGTCGGTATGGATGGTGACGTTGATTTCAGTACAGTGTCCTGCCAGTGCTTCGTCAATCGAGTTATCCAGCACTTCAAAAACCAGATGGTGCAAACCGGTCCCGTCCGAGGTATCACCAATGTACATGCCTGGGCGTTTGCGCACCGCTTCCAGACCTTCCAGAATCTGGATCGAAGACGCACCATAAGCAGCGCTGTTTGGGACTGGTTGGTTTTCTTGGTTGTTATCGGACATAGCTACCTTCTTGTGTATTGACTGCTGTCGTAAAACGATTGTTTCAGTGTGGAAACCGGGTTTCCGTGCACAGGCTGATCGCCTTTGCGGTTGGCAGGCGCAGCCGTCTGGCTGGCCTGCGGTTTAATTGCTGTTTTTGCTGCTTTGCGTATTTGATCGCTTCAAAGCAGCTTACCTTCATATGATTGATTGAAGGCAAGCGCCTCTGCCTTTTTAAATGCGCATCGGCATGACAACGTATTTGAAATCAACATTGTCAGGGATGGTGATCAGTGCAGACGAATTGGAATCGCCCAGCGCAATATTCACCTGATCGCATTTGAGGTTATTCAGCACATCCAGCAGATAGCTGACGTTGAAACCGATGTCCACGCTGTCGCCACCGTAGTCGATTTCGATTTCTTCCATCGCTTCTTCCTGATCTGCATTGGTGGACAGAATCTGCATGCTGCCCGGCGTAATCACGCAACGCACGCCTTTGAACTTGTCGGATGTCATGATCGCGGCACGTTGCAGTGCGCGCAGCCATTGTTCGCGGTTCAGCGTGAATTCGTTTTTGTAGCCTTTTGGTACCACGCGGTTGAAATCAGGGAATTTGCCTTCGACCAGTTTGGAAATCAGTTCGATATCGGAGAAGGTCAGTTTGATCTGATTGTTCGCGATGTCGATTTGCACCGGATTCTCGCTGTCGTCCAGCAGGCGTTGCAGTTCCAGAATAGTTTTACGCGGAATGATGACTTCCTGACGCGCAAATTCCTGTCCCACTTCCACCTGACAGAATGCCAGACGGTGACCGTCAGTCGCAACTGCCATCACTTTTTTGCCATCGACAACCAGCAGCAGGCCGTTCAGGTAATAACGGATATCCTGTTGTGCCATCGAGAAATGCACCATGTTGAACAGGTGCTTCAGGGTTTTTTGCGGCAGGCTGACGCTGGCATTGAAATGCTCTGCTTGTGCCACAGTCGGGAATTCTTCTGCGGCCAGTGTCTGCAGCGAGAAGCGGGATTTGCCGGACTGGATACTCATGCGTTTGTTTTCCAGCTTCAGCACCACATCGTTGTCGTCAGGCAGCGCACGCAGAATGTCCAGCAGCTTACGTGCTGCAACCGTTGTGGCGATGTCGTCACCACCGGAACCGATTTCGGCGTGCGTGGTGATCTGAACTTCAATATCCGTCGACAGGAAGGAAACCTGTTCACCGGTTTTGCGAATGAGGATATTGGCCAGAATCGGCAGTGTATGCCGACGCTCGACAATACCGCTCACAATTTGCAAAGGCCGGAGCAGGGTATCCCGGTGGGTTTTTACCAATTGCATTTGAAATCCTCGCTAAACGGGGTTAATGAGTTGAAAGACGTCAGATTAAACAAGGCTGGCTGGCCTGCGTTGACGGCAGACCAGTCAGGGCAGAGCAGGAAAACTGGGCGTTTCTGCATGCGCTTGACCTTATCCCTTCAGGGTTTGCTCCAGCACGTGCAGTTCATGATTGCACTCGGGATTTTTTGCCCGGTCAGCGGCAATCTTGCGCACAGCATGCAGCACGGTCGTGTGGTCGCGGCCACCGAACAGTTCACCGATTTCCGGCAAACTCTTCTGCGTGAGTTCTTTGGCCAGATACATGGCGATCTGGCGCGGACGGGCGATATTGGCCGGACGCTTTTTGGAATACATATCGGCGACTTTGATATTGAAAAAGTCGGCTACGGTTTTCTGAATGTTTTCCACAGAAATCTGGCGGTTTTGCACAGACAGCAAATCCTTCAGCGCTTCTTTCACGACGTCAATCGTGATGTCTTTATTGTGGAAGCGGGAGTACGCCAGAATCTTGCGCAGTGCGCCTTCCAGTTCGCGCACATTGGAGCGCAAATGTTTGGCAACGAAGAAGGCCACGTCATCGGTCAGTTTCACGCCTTCGGAATGCGCTTTTTTCAGCAGAATCGCAACGCGCATTTCCAGTTCCGGCGGTTCGATGGCGACGGTTAAGCCGGAATCGAAACGCGAAATCAGGCGGTCATCCATGCCGGTGATTTCTTTCGGGTAGGTATCGCTGGTGATGATGATTTGTTTCTTCGCGGCGATCAGTGCTTCAAACGCATAAAAGAATTCTTCCTGCGTGCGGCTTTTGCCACCGAAGAACTGAATATCATCGATCAGCAACAGATCGAGCGAATGGTAGTAACGTTTGAATTCGTCAAAGCCTTTGCGCTGATACGCGGTGACCACGTCACGCACATATTGTTCTGCATGGATGTAGCGGATTTTTGCAGCCGGATTATCGACCAGAATCTGATTACCGATGGCGTGAATCAAGTGCGTTTTACCCAGACCAACGCCGCCGTACAAAAACAGCGGGTTGTAGGAAATGCCCGGATTATTCGCGACCTGAATCGCCGCAGCACGTGCCAGCTGATTGGCCTTACCGGTGACCAGACTTTCAAAGGTCAGATCAGGATTAATTTTGCTTTGTTCACGGCGTGCAGTAGCCATTTCCACAACCGGATCCGGCGCAGGTGCCGGTGCAACCGGCATCGCGTGCAGTCCGCCGCTCAGTGGCGTGTGTTCTGGTTCGCCTGCAGGACGCGCCGGTGCCAGCGGTTTTTTACCGGCACGCGGGTCAAGCACAAACTGTACTTCGACATCTTCATCCCAGTACTGGTTGGCCAGCTCTGTGATGCGGCTTGCAAATTGCGCTTTCACCCAGTCCAGTTTGAAGCGGTTCGGCGCTGCGATACGCAGCTTGCCGGCTTCATAATCCAGCGGCACCAGAGGTTTAATCCAGGCGCTGTACTGCTGAGGCGGAAGCTCTTGCTCTAATTGTGACGAACAGGCTTGCCAGAAATTTTCCATGAATCACTCGTATGAAATGCAAATGCGCGGTGCCGGTTTTGCCTGCAGAGCAGAAGACAGAGACGCGTTTAGCGGCTGCTGCGCAAAGCTTTGCGTCAGGCCGCAGTGTATAAATCAGAAGTCTTCCACAGCACGTCAGGCAGAAATTTTCCGGTGTTTGCCTGCGCCGCAGGGGCGTCAGAGGCAGTTTCAGCAGAAAATTGTCAGTAAGACATAAAACGGTGCCGCGCTAATCCTCTATTTTAACCCCGCTTCGCAAAGTTATCCACAGCCTTCGACGGAAATTTCTAGTTTGCCGCGCATCCTGTGCAACACTGCAGGGCGGATCAGGGGCTGATTAAAATTTGTGCGTGGCCTGCGCTAAATGATTGACAGCAAATGCAAAAATGGTGTCTAATTCAGGGTTCCCTACCCTCAATCATCTGTTGTTGTCTTTCGGAAACGTCAGAAAGCAGCAGGAAAGCGGTTTCGGGGTGCATCAAAATAAAGGCGCAGGCCAGACGTTATATCTCGAGCCAAAGTCGTATGTACGGCAGCCTTTATCCGTAATTCCGATTTTTAATTTGCTCAAATAGCGAGACCAACATGAAACGTACTTACCAACCTTCCGTCGTTCGCCGCAAGCGCACTCACGGTTTCCGCGCACGTATGGCAACCCGCGGTGGCCGCGCTGTTCTGAACGCTCGTCGCGCCAAAGGCCGTAAACGCCTGGCAGTGTAATTGTCACTGGTCTGCGGCAGCTCTGGCTGAATACGCATGATCAAACAATTGGCTGACTCAGTGCAGGCAGAAGCCGGCGGTGCAGATTTTGCACGCGTACGCCGCATCGTTAAAACGGATGAGTTTTCATCCGTTTTTCGTTTGCGGCCCGTGTATAAAACACCGCATTTCGTGCTGTATGCCCGCAGTAATTCGCTGCCGAATGCCCGTCTGGGCGTGGTCGCGGCGAAACGATTCGCACCCCGTGCCGTCACCCGCAACACAATTAAGCGGGTAACGCGCGAGGTGTTTCGTCACGCCTGTTTGAATAATATGGATTGCATCGTGCGCCTGTCGCGCCCGGTCAATACCAAAGACGGTCCGGCCCGCACGGCAGCCTTAAAACGCTTGCTGCGCAGCGAACTGCTGCATTTGTTCAGTGCACCGGCCTGCCGTAAACCGGACCCGAAATGAAAACCCTGCTCCTGCTGATGTTGCGCTTTTATCGCTATGCGATCAGCCCGCTGCTGGGGCAGAACTGCCGTTTTTACCCGAGCTGCTCGGCTTACGCGATGGAAGCTATTCAGCTGCACGGCGCTGCCCGTGGCAGTCTGCTGGCGGGTAAGCGTATCTGTCGCTGCCATCCGTGGAGCGACGGCGGTGTCGATCCTGTGCCGCCAGCCCGTGAAAAAAGCACAAGTGCCCCCATATCGGAGTCTTGTGACTGCGGGCAGCCGCATGCTGACCGGCAGAGTCATTCTTCTTCACCCCTTTCCTGACATTCAATATGGATATCAAACGTACCGTACTGTGGGTTATCTTTACGATGTCATTGTTCATGCTCTGGGATAACTGGGCTCGCTACAATGGCAAACCATCGATGTTTTCTCCGGCACCGCAGACCAGTTCCGCACCGGCCAGTGCCAGCGCTTCTGCGCAGGCGGTGGCTGCTAACGGCGCTGCAGCCGCTGCTGCTCCGGGTGCTGCTGTGCCTGCCGCGCAGCGTGAGCTGATCACCATTACCACCGATGTGTTTAAAGCGCAGATCGATACACTGGGCGGTGAAGTTAACCATCTGGAATTGCTGCAGTTTAAAGACCATCCTCAGCCAAAACATTTCTGGGATCCGTTCCTGGAAGTGATCGGCGTGAAAGAAAAAGCCAAAGACGTGAAAAACATCGTGTTGTTTGACGATGGCAAAAAACGTACTTATCTGGCGCAATCCGGTCTGGCGAATGAATTGTGGCCTAACCATAAATCGGTATTTACGGCAAAACCGGGTCCGCGTGAGCTGGCTGGCGGCGATACCGTACAACTGGTACTGGAAGCCGAACAAAACGGCGTGAAACTGAGCAAAACTTTCACGTTTAAAAAAGGCAGCTACGCGATTGATGTACGTCACGCAGTGACCAACCAGACTGCAGCACCGGTAACACCGTCGCTGTATCTGCAACTGGTGCATGACGGTACCAAACCGGAAGGCGCATCCTTCATGGGTGGCCCGGGTGAATTCTATGCACCGGCGATTTATTCCGATGCAGAAAAATTCCAGAAACTGGAATTTGAAAAAATCCATAAAGCAGAAAAAGAAAGCGCTGGCAGCAGCAATAACAACCACGTGAAATCCGCCGAACAAGGCTGGGTTGCCGTGATTCAGCACTTCTTTGTTTCCGCTTTCATTCCGCAGGACAAAGGTCAGCGTGAATTCCGTACTGCGCAAGTGCGTGACAACGTGTATTCCGTCAGCACCATCGTGCCGCTGGGTGCAATTGCCGCCGGTGCAACCAAAGAATCGAATGCCACGCTGTATGCCGGTCCGCAAACCACTTCCGTACTGGAAAAAATTGCACCGGGTCTGGAACTGGTCAAAGACTACGGCGTTCTGGCGATTATCTGTAAGCCGATGTTCTGGCTGATGGATGTACTGCACAGCGCGATCGGTAACTGGGGCTGGACGATTGTGGCATTTACCGTGCTGATCAAACTGGCACTGTTCCCGCTGTCGGCAGCCGGTTTCCGCAGCATGGCAAAAATGAAAGTCATGACACCGAAAATGCAGGATCTGCGCGAACGTTATAAAAACGATCCGCAGCGTCTGAATCAGGCCATGATGGAATTGTACAAAACCGAAAAAATCAATCCTTTCGGTGGCTGTCTGCCTATCCTGATCCAGATGCCGATTTTCCTGGCGCTGTACTGGGTACTGCAGGCCAGCGTGGAAATGCGCGGCGCACCGTGGATAGGCTGGATTACCGATCTGACTTCGCCTGATCCGTTGTTCATTCTGCCGGTGATTTACGCGATTTCCATGTACATCACCACCAAACTGAATCCTGCACCGGCTGATCCGGTTCAGGCAAAAATGATGATGATGATGCCGCTGGTATTCTCGGTGATGTTCTTCTTCTTCCCGTCCGGTCTGGTTCTGTACTGGGTAGTGAATAATATCCTGTCGATTGGCCAGCAATGGGTGATCAACAACAAACTGATCCCGGCTGAACACCGCACCAAATAAGCCTTGCATCAGCCTCATAAAAAAGCCCGTTGCGACGGGCTTTTTTGTTGAGCAAGGTTTCCGCTGTCTGCGCGTTGTTGCATGTATGTCACAATGCTGCTTTTGATCCCGCTGCTTCTGGCAGCAACGACTAGAATTTCTTCATGATCTACGATCCTGTTCCCATAGTTGCGATTGCCACCGCGCCCGGACGCGGCGGTATCGGTGTTGTCCGGATTTCGGGCAAAGATTTATCCGGTGTGCGCCGCGCCCTGTTTGGCGAGGCGGAACTGCGCGCACGTCACGCGCATTACCTGCCGTTCACGCAGGCAGACGGCTCTGTGATTGATCAGGGCATCGTCCTGTATTTTCAGGGGCCGCATTCTTATACCGGCGAAGATGTGATCGAACTGCAGGGTCACGGTGGCCCGGTGGTCATGCAAATGCTGCTGACGCGCTGTCTGGAAGCCGGTAAAGAATCCGGTCTGCGTCTGGCGGAGCCCGGCGAATTTACCCAGCGTGCCTTTATGAATGACAAGCTGGATCTGGCGCAGGCGGAAGCCGTGGCAGATCTGATTGAAGCGTCGACTGAAGCCGCCGCCAAATCAGCATCGCAATCGCTGTCCGGTGCATTTTCCAAAGTAATTCACGAACTGGTGGAGCGCGTGATTAACCTGCGCATGCTGGTCGAAGCGACGCTGGATTTTCCCGAAGAAGAAATCGATTTTCTGGAAAAATCGAATGCGCGCGGCCAGTTGTCCGGCATCCGCAGCGCGCTCGAAAAAGTGTTTGAACAAGCGTCGCAGGGCGCGATGCTGCGTTCCGGTCTGAATGTGGTGTTAGCCGGTCAGCCTAATGTGGGTAAATCCTCATTGCTGAATGCACTGGCAGGCAATGATGTGGCGATTGTCACACCGATTGCCGGGACCACGCGCGACAAAATTACCGAAACGATTCATCTCGAAGGTATTCCGCTGAATATCATCGACACCGCTGGTATTCGTCACGATGGTGATGAAGACCATGAGCCGGGCGGTCTGGTGAATATGATCGATATGGTGGAGCGTATCGGTATTGAGCGCACCTGGGCAGAAGTTGACAGGGCGGATGTGATTCTGCATTTGCTGGACGCAAGCCGTGGCCCGACCCGTGCTGATGAAAATATCGTCGAACGTTTCCCGCAAGGCGTGCCGGTGATCCGTGTCTGGAACAAAATTGATTTGTCCGGTCACCATGCCAGCATCGATATCATGAGCGATGCAACGCACATTTATTTGTCGGCACAGGAACATGCCGGTATGGATTTGCTGCGCAAGGAATTGCTGCGTATCGCGGGCTGGGAACAAACCGGTGAATCGCTGTATATGGCGCGTGAACGGCATCTGATTGCGCTGAAACATGCGCGTGAACATTTGATGCAGGCAGCGGAATATGCGGCGCAGGATGATCAGTCGCTGGATTTGCTGGCCGAAGAATTGCGTCTGACGCAGGACAGACTGAGCAGCATTACCGGCGAATTCACGCCGGATGATTTGCTCGGTGTGATTTTCTCGCGTTTCTGTATCGGAAAATAAGCCTCAGTATGCGCCGCTGTTCAGACCTGTTGTGCGCTGACAGCGGTGGCTGACTGTTCCTGATCCGGCAGTGCAATTTCCGCCAGCTACGGAATCGCCTTCAGTTCTGAATCATTGAAGTAGCGCTGTACTGCCAGGTTTTCTCCTCGTTTGTTTCAGGTGCTTGTCAACATAACATGCAAATCGCATTGCAATGCCGGGATTTGCATGTTCTGCGCGGGCGCACAGCGCATTACGCAGCCTGCTTATGTTAATGTGATCCGTATGACTATTTAAACTCTGCATCATGTGTCAATTACTAGGAATGAATTGCAATACGCCGACGGATATTGTCTTCAGCTTTACCGGCTTTGCGACCCGTGGCGGTCTGACGGATGAGCACAAAGACGGCTGGGGCATTGCGTTTTTTGAAGGGCGCGGAGCACGGCTGTTTGTGGATCACTTACCGGCGGTCAGTTCGCCGGTGGCGGAGCTGATCAAACGCTATCCGATTAAATCGGAAAACGTGATTGCGCATATCCGTAAAGCGACGCAGGGTGAAGTCAATCTGGAAAACTGCCATCCGTTCGTGCGTGAATGCTGGGGGCAATACTGGGTGTTTGCGCATAACGGCGATCTGAAAGAATTTAATCCGGTGCTGAACGGTCAGTTTCTGCCGGTCGGCAGCACCGACAGCGAACGCGCGTTTTGTTATCTGTTGCAATGCATGCGCGCCGAGTTCGGCGATCAGCCGCCGGCGACAGGGCAGGTCGCGCGTTTTCTGCAGGAAAAGTGCCGTGAAATCGCAGCGCACGGCACGTTCAATATGATGTTGTCGAACGGTGAAGCGCTGTTTACGCATTGTTCAACCAAGCTGCATTACGTGGTGCGTCAGCATCCGTTTCCGGTCGCGAATTTATCTGATCAGGAATTGCGCGTGGATTTTGCTGAAGTCACCACGCCCCGCGATAAAGTCGCGGTGATCGTGACCGAGCCGCTGACGAACAATGAATGCTGGACACAGTTTGGCAGCGGTGAATTTAAAGTATTTGTCAAAGGAGATGTACTGATGCCGGAGCAGTGGCAATGAGCAACCGTTTAATGGATCAGCTCGATACCAATTTGCTGCGGGTGTTGTACACCCTGCTGACCGAACGCAGCGTGACCCGCACCGCGTTAAAGCTGGGGCAATCGCAACCGGCGATCAGCAATATGCTGAAGCGTCTGCGCGAGATTACCGGCGATGCGATTCTGGTACGCGGCCGTAATGGTATGACGCCGACTGATCGCGGGCACGAATTGCTGCAACTGGCGCAGCAGGCGCTGAAGCTGATGGAAAGCATCGCCAGTCCGGCACCGGATTTTGTTCCGGCGCATACGCAGCGCGTGTTTCACCTCGGTGCACCGGATTATTTATCGGTGCAGTTGTTGCCGCTGGTGATCGGCAAAATCCGTGAAGTGGCACCGCAGGCAGGGCTGGTGATTCATGCGCTGAATGCAGGCTTTGATTACGCAGCGGCGCTGGAAAACGGCGAACTCGACTGCGTGATCGGTAACTGGCCGGACTTGCCGCCGCATCTGCATATCGCGCAACTATTTGAGGATGAAGTGGTGTGCATGGTGAACCGCAATCATCCTGTGGTCAGCAAAGGTTTGTCTCTGAAATATTATCTTGAGATGGCACATCTGGCACCGACACCGTACATGGCGGGGCACCGCAGCATCATCGACAGCACGCTGGCGGAAATAGGTCATAAGCGCCGTATTCAGATGACGCTGCCGTATTTCGGTATGGTGCCGTATGTGCTGGCGAAAACCGATTTGCTGTTCACCACCAGCCGCAGCTTTGCGCAGCAATGCGCCAAAGACTGGCCGATAGCCGTGCTGCCGGCGCCGGTGGAAATTCCGAAAATGCGCTTCTTCATGCTTTGGCATGAGCGGGTTCATGCGGCACAGGAAGTGCAATGGCTGCGTCGCGTGATTGCGGATGCGGCGGGCGAAGTGTTCAGCTGAGCCGTTTGCGGGCCTGAAAATGCCTCAAATGCGGAGTCCTGCACAGCGATCCGGCGGTCGTCGGCAGAAAGTCCGGCTCTCCGGAATTGCCTGATGCGGAGTTCTGCATAATGACCGCGGTTTTTTCTGATCAGGGCTAACAAAAAACGCTGCAGTCCGGTATGTCCGGAGTGCAGCGTTTTGTTTTACGAGCGTCAGTGACAGAAGCCGGCTATTAACCCGGTACTTTGCCGTCCACGCCTTCTACGTAGAATTTGATTTCGTGCAGGAATTTGTCATCCGCAACGACATCTTTGCCCAGCACTTCTTTACCGGTATTGTCTTTCAGCGGGCCTTTCCAGATCGGACGGCTGCCGTCGATCACGCCCTGACGACGCTCTTCCAGCAGTTTTTTCACGTCTTCCGGCAGCGTCGCATTGTAGTGTTTCAGGTCGATCATGCCTTCTTTCAGACCCCACCAGGTGCTGCCGGTCTGCCATTTGTTATCCAGCACGGCGGCAACGCGTTTGCCGTAGTACACATTCCAGTCGATGCTGGAAGCGGCAACGTGGGCTTTCGGGCCGAATTTGCTCATATCGCTGTCCCAGCCGAAGGCCAGCACGCCTTTTTCTTCTGCAGTCTGCACCACAGCTGCAGAGTCAGTGTTTTGCATCAGCACATCCACGCCCTGACCGATCAGGGTGGTTGCCGCTTCGCGTTCTTTGCCCGGATCAAACCATTTGTTGACCCAGACCACGCGGGTCGTGGCATTCGGGTTCACCGAGCGTGCGCCCAGTGTGAAGGCGTTGATGTTGCGCAGCACTTCCGGAATCGGTACGGAAGCCACCACGCCCAGCTTGCCGGACTGGCTCATTTTGCCAGCGGCCACACCGGCCAGATACGCACCTTCATAAGTACGCACATCGTATTGCGCCAGATTGGCGGCAGTTTTGAAACCGGTCGCGTGTTCGAATTTCACATCCGGAAAATCTTTTGCAACTTTCAGCATCGCTTCCATATAACCGAAGGTGGTGCCGAAAATCAGTTTATTGCCCTGACCTGCCAGATCGCGGAAGACGCGTTCTGCATCGGCAGCGCTTTCCGGTACGCTTTCCACGAAGGTGGTTTTTACTTTGTCGCCGAACTGGGCTTCAACCTGTTTGCGGGCGGCATCATGCGCGTAAGTCCAGCCTGCATCGCCAACCGGGCCAACGTAGACGAAAGCCACTTTCAGGGCTTCCGGTGCGGCAGCAGAAACAGGAACGGAAGGTGCGCTGGCAGCTTCTTCTTTTTTACCGCAGGCAGCCAGACCCAGTACCGCGAACGATACGGCTGCCAGCAGCGATTTACGACGGGACATCATCATCTGTATTCTCCAGTGAATTGTGATTAACTAAATATCAAAATAAGAAAACTTAAGGGCGGAACGGTTTGCCCAGCGAAGCGGGCATATTCAGCCGTATCCAGTCCGGATTACGCGAAATCAGTACCAGTACCAGCACCGTTGCCGCATAAGGCAGCATCGATAAAATCTGCGAAGGCACGGCAATGCCAACTGCCTGAAAATGGAACTGCAGAATCGTGACGCTGCCGAACAGTAAAGCACCCAGCAAGACGCGTGCCGGACGCCATGTGGCAAACGTGGTCAGTGCCAGCGCAATCCAGCCGCGACCGGCAACCAGACCTTCAACCCACATCGGTGTGTAAATCATGGCCAGATACGCACCGGCCAGACCGCACAGCGCGCCGCTGAACAATAGTGCAAAGAAACGGATACGCAAGACCGGATAGCCGAGCGCGTGCGCGGATTCCGGTGATTCACCGACTGCACGCAGAATCAGACCGGCACGGCTGCGGTATAAAAACCAGACCAGCGCCGCGCAGATCAGCAGGCTCAGATACACCATCCAGTGATGATCAAACAGTGCTTTGCCTATCCACGGCAAATCACGCAGAACCGGAATGCCGTGCGCGGTAGCAGGCAAGGACATACCGACATATTTTTGTCCTGCGAAGGCCGATAAACCGCCGCCGGCAATCGATAAAGCCAGACCGGTGGCAACCTGATTGGTCGCCAGTACCAGCGCAAAAAATGCAAACAGGGCAGCCATCGCCATCCCCGCTGCTGCACCGGCCGCAAAGCCCAGCGCCATGCTGTGGGTTTCATAGGTGGTGGCGAAACCGGCAATTGCTGCGACCAGCATCATGCCTTCCGCACCCAGATTCAGTACGCCGGCGCGTTCGTTAATCAGCAGACCCAGCGCTGCAATCAGCAGCGGTGTGCCTGAGTTGATGGAAGCAGCCATCAGAGCAGCCAGATTTTCCATATTATTTCTTCCAGCGTAAGCGATAGTGAATCAGCGTGTCGCAGGCCAGCAGCATGAATAACAGCATGCCCTGAAACAGGCCGGTGATTGCTGATGGGAGACCCAGACGCGATTGCGCCATTTCACCACCCAGATAAAACAAAGACAGTACCAGCCCGCCCAGCAGCGTGCCGAACGGACTCAGACGACCGATAAAGGCCACGATAATCGCGGCAAAGCCATAGCCCGGCGAGATCGATGGCAGGACTTGTCCGATTGGCCCCGCAACTTCAAATGCACCGGCCAGACCGGCAAAACCGCCGGAAATCAGTAAAGACATCCACAAAGCACGGCGGCTGGAAAAACCGGCGTAACGCGCTGCCAGCGGTGCCAGACCGCCAACCGTCAGGCGGTAACCGGCAAAGCTGCGGAACAGGAATACGCTCATCGCACCGCAAGCCAGCAGCATGACGATGAAACCCAGATGCAGGCGGCTGCCGCTGAACAGATGCGGCAATAAGTATTCTGAAGAAAATACTTTAGATTGCGGGAAGTTCATGCCGTTCGGATCTTTCAGCGGGCCATTCACTGCATACATCAGCAACAATTGCGCGATATAGGTCAGCATCAGCGACACCAGAATTTCGTTGGCGTGGTATTTGTCACGCAGCCATGCGGTGATACCGGCCCATGCTGCACCACCGGCGATACCCGCCAGACTGGCCAGCGTCAGCACCATCAGCGGCGAATGCAGCGTGCCCTGATCAAACAACAGAATCACGCTGCCTGCAGTTAAACCACCGCAAATCAGCTGGCCTTCCGCGCCGATATTCCAGACATTGGCGCGGTAACAGACGGATAAACCGAGTGCGCACAAAACCAGCGGCGTGGTTTTCAGTAACAGCTCTGATACCGAACGCCAGTTGCGCAGCGGTTCGACAACGAAAACTTCCAGACCGGTAAGCGGATTTTTACCGAGCAGCGCGAACAACAATGCACCACCCAGCAGCGTCAGCAATACTGCCAGCACCGGCGAGGTGTAAGCCATCAGGCGGGACGAGCCGGAACGCGGTTCCAGTTTAAACATGCTGTCCTCCGTTCTGCGCCTGATCCTGCTGCCACAAACCACTCATCCACAATCCTATCTGTTCACGTGTGACATCTGCCGTGCTGACCGGTGGCGACATACGCCCCTTGGCAATCACATACAAACGGTCACACAGGGTAAATAACTCATCCAGCTCTTCGGAAATCACCAGTACCGCACAGCCCTGATCGCGCAACTGACGAATTTCTTCATGAATCTGCGCGGCTGCGCCGACATCCACGCCCCAGGTTGGCTGCGCCACCACCAGCACTTTCGGCTGGCGTGTGATTTCGCGGCCCAGAATAAATTTCTGCAGATTACCGCCGGATAAACTGCGGGCCAGCGCCTGCGGACCCGGCGCTTTGACTTTGAAACGCTGCAGAATCGCGCTGGCAGCGGACACGGTTGCGGCAGCGCGGATTAAGCCACGCTGTACAAACGGTGGCTGATGATGCGACAGCAGCATATTGTCGGTCAGCGACATTTCCGGCACCGCACCGCGTCCCAGACGTTCTTCCGGTACGAAACTCTGGCCCAGCGCACGACGTGCATCCGGACCGCGCTGGCCGACGTTCTGACCGCACAATTGCAGCATCTCTGCAGCCGCACGGCGGTCTTCACCGGACAGCGCTGCCAGCAATTCCTGCTGACCATTGCCGGACACACCGGCGATCCCGACGATTTCACCGCTGCGCACTTGCAGCGATACTTGTTCCAGCGAGGTGCCGAAGGCATGTGAGCGCGGCAGGCTGAGCGCCTGTACCGCCAGCCGCACTTCGCCCGGTGCCGCCGTGGCAGGACGTGCCTGCGGCAGGGTTTCTGCGCCGGTCATCAAGCGTGACAGACTGGCAGCAGTTTCCTGACGCGGATCACAATGGCCGGTGACTTTACCGGCACGCATCACGGTGGCGGAATGGCAGAGTTCGCGGATTTCATCCAGTTTGTGGCTGATGTATAAAATGCTGCAGCCTTCTGCGGCGATCTGACGCAGTGTCACAAACAGCTTTTGCACTGCCTGCGGTGTCAGTACCGAGGTTGGCTCATCCAGAATCAGCAATTGCGGTTTGGTCAGCAGGGCGCGCACGATTTCCACGCGCTGACGTTCACCGACCGATAAGGTATGCACATGGCGCTCCGGTTCCAGTTCCAGCCCGTAGGTGGCGCCGGTTTCACGGATTTGCTGTGCCAGCACCTGCAGATCGGTATCGCCATGCAGACCCAGCGCGATGTTTTCGGTGACGGTCAGGGTGTCGAATAATGAAAAGTGCTGGAACACCATGGCTACGCCGAGCTGGCGCGCCATTTGCGGTGAACTGATACGCACTTCTTCGCCATTCCAGCGCACATTGCCGGCATCCGGCTTGACCGCGCCGAAGATGATTTTCATCAGTGTGGATTTGCCCGCACCGTTTTCACCCAGTACGGCATGGATTTCGCCGGGCGCAACAGTCAGGCTGACGTGATCATTCGCAATCACGGCAGGATAGGATTTACAAATGCCGGCGAGTTCCAGTCGCGGCGGTACAGCGTGTGGTGTCACTTTATCCTTTCAGGCGGGAGCCAGGCACAGCATGCCTGCACGATGCAATCCGGCGTTACCGGACGAAAAGCGTCAGCATCTCCGGCAAGCGGAGGTGACGCTTTGTGCTTCATCATGAAACGGGTATGTTGAATATTTGTCCGGCATTATAAACGACCGAACAGTCAGTTCACAAAACCAGAATTGCCCGAAAATCATTCACATTGGTACGGGTCGGGCCGCTTGTGATCAAAGCGTTCACACTCTGAAAAAAATGATAAGCATCATTGTTATCAAGCATGACACGTGCGGACAAACCTGTGCTGGCCGCCTGTGTCAGCGTATCCGGTCCGCAAACCGCGCCGGCATTGTCTTCTGAACCATCGATGCCATCGGTATCGCAAGCCAGCGCCCAGATGCGCGGATTGCCCTGTACGGTGTGTGCAAAGCTCAGTAAAAATTCTGCATTGCGTCCGCCACGGCCATTGCCGCGTACCGTGACCGTGGTTTCTCCGCCGGACAATATCAGGCAGGGCGCAGTGAACGGTTGCCCTTTACGGGCGACTTCAAGTGCCAGTGCAGCATGCATTTTGCCGATGTCACGCGCCTCGCCTTCAATACCATCCGACAGAATATGCGCCGGAATACCGGCTGCGTTTGCAAAGGCCGCTGCAGCTTCGAGCGCCATCGCTGCCGTGGCGATGATGCGGGTCTGATGTCCGGCAAAACGCGGATCATCCGGCCACGGGGTTTCGCCGCGTCCGGATTGCAAGTGTTCGCGCACATGCGGCGGAACGGTGATCGCATATTTATCAAGGATTGCCAGTGCATCCGCACAACTGCTGGCATCGGGTAAAGTCGGGCCGCTGGCGATGATGTCGGGATCATCACCGGGTACATCCGAGATCAGCAGCGTGACCACTTTTGCCGGTGCGCAGGCCAGTGCCAGTCTTCCGCCTTTGATCGCGGATAAATGTTTGCGCACGCAATTCATTTCATGGATGGTCGCACCGCTGCGCAGCAAGGCGCGGTTGATCTGCTGTTTATCCTGCAACTGTATGCCGGGCGCAGGCAGCGCCAGTAAGGCAGAACCGCCGCCGGAAATCAGACACAGCACCAGATCGTCACTGCTCAGGCCACTGACGGCGGACAGAATATCCTGCGCCGCCTGTTCACCGGCAGCATCCGGCACCGGGTGAGCGGCTTCTACTACGCGTATGCGCTGGCAGTCAGCCCCATGACCGTAGCGGGTGACAACCACGCCGCTGAGTTCACCCTGCCAGTGCTGCTCCACTACCTGCGCCATCGCCGCTGCCGCTTTACCGGCGCCGATCACCACAGTGCGTCCCGCCGGTGGTGCAGGTAAGGCAGCAGGCAGGCAGCGTGCAGCGCTGACGCTGTCGACTGCGTGTTGAAATAAAGACTGTAAAAACACGGCAGGCTGTTGAATTGACATGATCGCAGTTCAGGTAAGATGTGGGCTTTTCTACGCATGAGCGGCGCAGTGCGCTGCAAACATCATAATCGAAATGCAATACGACTTTGGTGAAGTAAATTCAGCAATGCAAAAGTATGTCGACCGCCAGATTATTGCCGGCGTATCGACTGCCGTCCTGCATGGTCAGGAGCTGGTGCATCTGCATTGCAATGGCTGGGCAGACCGTGAACATCAGATCGCGCTGCGCGATGATCATTTGTTCCGTATTTATTCGAATACCAAGCTGATCACCTCGATGGCGGTGATGCAGCTGATTGAACAGGGCAAGCTGGCGCTGGACGATCCGGCCGATTACTGGCTGCCGCAATTGCGCAATCGCCGCGTGCTGCGCCCCGGTGCGACTTCACTGGATGACACCGAACCGGCGCAGTCTGCCATCACGGTACGCCAGTTACTGAACCATACCTCAGGCCTCAGTTATGGTTTGCTGGACCACGGCAGCCTGCTGTACAAGGCGTATAACGAAGTCCGTATTCTGAATGCGTTCACCACGCTGGAAGATATGATGAATTTGCTACAGCCCTTGCCACTGAGCTTTCATCCGGGGCAGGCGTGGCAGTATTCGATTGCGACCGACGTGTTAGCGCGGCTGGTGGAAGTGGTCAGCGGCAAACGCTTTGATCAGTATCTTCAGCTGAATATTTTTAATCCTTTGGGAATGGATGACACCGGATTTTTTGTGCCGGAAGCCAAACACGCCCGTCTGAGCGCCTATTATGGTGGCACTGATCCGCAGAATATTCTGCAGCGCGGTTTGCGCAGGCTGGATAAATCGCCGTATCCGGGCGCATTTTTGCAGCCGGTGGCGCGTTTATCCGGCGGTGGCGGCCTGGTTTCCAGCATGCACGACATGCTGGCACTGATGCGCAGTTTCCTGCACGGCGGTGAATCGGTGCTGAAGCCGGAAAGCATACAACTGATGATGCAGAACCACTTACCGGCCGGACAGGGCATCAGCTTCCCCGGTGTCGGTGATGTGCCGAATAAAGGTTTCGGACTTGGCGGTGCGGTGACTTTGTATCCGTCTGAAAGCGATCCGCCCGGTTCGGAAGGCGAATTTGAATGGGGTGGCATCGCCGGTACGCACTGGTGGATTTCGCCGCGCCACAATCTGGCCGGTGTGCTGATGACGCAGCGCCTGATGAGTTTCTGGCACCCGTTTTCATTTGATTTTAAACGCCTCGCTTATCGCGGTGCAGGCATACAGCGCTGAAGCGCTGACAAGGAGAGAAGATGCATAAAACCATCACGATCAGCGCACTGACGCTGGCGCTGGCCGGATGCGCCACTACCGGTGGCATGGCACCGGCCGCACAGGGTTTGCAGACGGCGTTTGTTTTGCTCGGTGAAAACGGTGTGCCCGTAGCGCGGGCAATCACCACCGATGCAGTGTGTCCGGCGCTGGAGGTGGATGGCCGCGCGCTCGCGATGCAAGTGCGCATGCCTGCGGAAACGATTGCGCAGCGTAAAACCGCCAGCAAGCCGGAAGATTCCAAGCCTTCCGCCTTTCCGGTGCTGACCTGCGATGCGATTCTGCCCGCCGGTGTACGCAGTGTTTCGGTTGCGGGAAAAGCATTGCCGGTACCGGTGGCAGATGTGAAAAAGATTGTGGTGATCGGCGATACCGGTTGCCGTCTGAAGACGGCGGATAATTATTTTCAGTCCTGTAATGACAGCGATCAGTGGGCATTCCGCGAAATGACCGTGGCTGCTGCGGCACAAAAACCGGATCTGGTGCTGCATGTCGGCGATTATCACTACCGTGAAAACGCTTGTCCGGACGGGAACCCCGCATGCAGCGGCAGCCCTTGGGGTTATGGCTGGGATACCTGGAAAGCGGACTTTTTTGATCCTGCGACCGCATTGCTGAAGGCTGCGCCGTGGGTCATGGTGCGCGGTAACCATGAAACCTGTGTGCGTGCCGGTCAGGGCTGGTGGCGCTTCATGGATCCGCGTGCGGTGCAGGCCGGACGCGACTGCAATCTGGAACAGAACGATACACAGGGCGATTACAGTGAGCCTTATGCAGTGCCACTGGGCTTACCGGGTGCAATGCAGACACAGCTGATTATTTTTGATTCATCCAAAGTCGGCTATAAAGCGCTGCCGCCACAGGATGCAGTGTTTCAGCGTTATACCGGACAGTTGCAGCAGGCAACGAACTTATCCAAGCGCACGCCGTGGAATTTTTTCGTACAGCACCATCCTTTGCTGGGTTTCGCGGTGGAACGCAGCAAGAGCGGTGATCTGACAGTTTTCCCGGGCATTGTGCCTTTGCAGGATGGACTGAAAACCCTGCATCAGGAAAAATTATTCCCGGCGCAGGTGCAAACCACGATTGCCGGTCATGTGCATTTGTTTCAGGCCGTGACATACAAAACCGGTCAGGCAGCGCAATTTATTTCCGGTAACGGCGGTTCTTCGCTGGATGTGCCACTGACCGCAGCAGCGATTCAGGGAAAAACACCGATGCCGGGTGCTGAAGTGGATTTTTTCAGCAATTCAAATGAAGTCGGTTACATGGTGCTGGAGCGCCAGAGCGATTTCTGGCTGGCGACGGCATGGACGCGCAAAGGCAAGCAACTGACCCGTTGTGAAATCCGTCGCGATGGGACACGCTGTACCGCTTCTTAATTCAGTTTTAACCTCGTTTCAAAAAAAACGGAGCCGCGTGCTCCGTTTTTTATTGAGACGAAATCCGCATAGTTTTTTGTGCGTCCTGCGCAACGCTTTCCATTGTTTTGAGTAAACACTCTGGATTTCGGGTTCTCCGTGGCATAACTTGAAAGAAACCGTTTCCTCTCTACGGAAACTATGATTCCTGCGCCTTAAATACCACTGAATGCCCTCGGTTACTGGCTTCTGCAACGCAATAACATTTGTAGAATTTTGTTTCCTGAAGGAATTTATGCTTTGCGGAAACTTCCACGCAATTAAAATAGAAACACTTTAAAAGGAGATACCATGAAATTAAAACCAGTTGTTGTTGTTCTTGGTCTGGCGATCTCTGCGATGGCTTCCGCGCAGGAAAGCAACTTTACGCTGACCGGCTTCGGCACTGCCGCAATGACACGCACGAATACCAGTGACGCAGAATTTGCCCGTCAGGCGCAGTTAAACGGTGCCCGCGATTCCTTCAATACCGGCGTTGATTCCAACCTCGGTCTGCAGGTTTCTTATAAAGCCAATGACTGGTTATCGTTCACCGGTCAGGGCTTGGTCAGTAAGCATATCACTGACGAATTCGGCGCAGAGCTGACATGGGCTTTTGCGAAGATGAAAGCGTCGGATAACCTGAGCGTGCGTGTCGGCCGCATGGGGATTCCGGTCTACATGATTTCTGATTATCAGAACGTAGGTTACTCCAGTACTTTCATTCGTCCACCGGTGGAAATGTATAGTCAGGTTCCGCTGACTTATGTTGAAGGCGCCGACGCGATTTATCAGACGGATCTGGGTGACGGCAGCCTGTCTGCACAGTTCGCTTATGGCCGTACCGAAACCAAAGGCACCGGTAATTCCTACACCGCGAAATTCAAAGACCTGATGGGTCTGAATCTGGTGTACGACAATGGCCCGTTCACTGTGCGCTTTGGCCATATCCGCACTAAGTTTTCCGTTGAAGATTCTGCTTCGCTGAATGCGGTAGTTGGCGGATTGACAAAAGTTGGATTTACGGATGCAGCGAATTCGCTGATGATCAAAGATACCAAGGCATCTTTCACTTCGCTGGGACTGGGCGTGAACTGGAAAGGCTGGACTGGTCAGGCAGAATACGGTGTACGCCGTTCCGATACACGCAGTCTGCCTGATACGACTTCCTGGTATGTGCTGGCCGGGTATAAATGGGGAAATTTCACACCTTATTACCTGCACTCTGACGTAAAACAGGATTCCGGCCGCACTATGGCAGGCTTGCCAACCACGGGTCCGCTGGCTGCCCTGACGGCCGGTGCCAATGCCTATGCGTCGAATGCACCTGTACAAAGCAGTAACAGCGTTGGTCTGCGCTGGGACTTCCACAAAGCGGCTGCGCTGAAAGTCCAGTATGACCGTATTTCTCCGAAAGACGGAGCCGGTACATTTGTCAATCCTAAACCGGGTTTTGCAGGACCGGTCAATGTGTTGGCAGTCGGTATCGATTTTGTATTCTGAGGAGAGGTGTATGAAACGTGTCATCCAAACTATCATTATGGCAACAGGTTTACTGTCTGCCGCTGCTGCAGTGCAGGCTGCTGAAATCGTGATTATCGTGAATCCGGCGAATCCTGCGACAGCGATGACGCCGACGCAGGCATCGCAGTTTTTCCTTGGAAAATCCCAGATGTTTGTACCAGTGGATTTGCCAGAGAACTCACCGATTCGGGCTGAGTTTTACAAAAAAGTCTGCGATAAAGATCTGGCGGAAGTAAAAGCGTTATGGTCCAAGCTGGTGTTTACCGGTAAAGCCACAGCACCGAAAGAGTACAACTCTGCTGCAGAGATCAAAAAAGCAGTTGCATCCACGCCGAATGCAATTGGCTATATCGATAAATCTGCGGTGGATTCCACTGTCAAAGTCATCACGACCCTTCACTGATCCCGTCTGAGTAAATATGAGGGCGAAAGCCCTCATATTTAAACATCTGTTTCATTTCTGATCTGTTTTTTCCGCTTCACAGTTATATAGTAACTGTCAGGGAGAGGCCAGAGCGCATTTCATCAATATCCGCGAGATGTGTTTGTCTTACAGCGCAGGCTGGCAAGGTTGCAGCAGGGAATTCATGCAGCAAAGCTGTATGAAAGAGAGACAAGGCAGTGCAGCAGTGCTATTCACAACGCGTCCAACGCTGTTCGGCGTGCACTATGCGGCAAACTCTCACCGCACCTCGCATTCGCACTCGTGACTATTGATGAAGTGAGTTCTAATATAAATTCTACTGAGATGCCCGACACTATCAGCCGAGGATAATATGAAATTTTTTATTGATATGAAGATATCTGCGAAACTGATTACGGGTTTTGCAGTTGTACTGTTGCTTACTTTGTTTGTCGGACTGTTCTCTATAGCGCAACTGTCCAAGGTCAATGAAGCATCCGTCGAACTGGGAACGAACTGGATGCCCAGCGTGAAAGCCGCAATGGGGATTAAAGAACGGGTATCGCGTCTGCGTGCGCAGGAAGCACAAATGGCATTTGCAGATACGCCTGAAGATGTCGAAAAGTATGCTAAACGGGCGAAGGAAGCGATTGACGGGCTGATCGAAAATCAGGCCGCATATGAAAAGCTGATTTCCTCGGATGAAGAGCGTCGTACCTACGAAGAATACCGAAAAGAAGCAACTGCGTATTTCGCACTGACCGAAAAAATGACAGCAATGGTAAAGTCAGGTCAGAAAGACGACGCTGTGCAACTGTTGCGCACTGAATCTTCCAAGCTGAACACCACTTTGCGTGACGTGGTTGATAAGTTGGTCAATCAAAACAGCGAAGGTGGTAAGCATGCGTATGAACAAGCGGCACAACGTTATGAAACGGCAAAGTGGCTGGTCTTGATCACGCTGATTGTCAGTGTGGCAATCGGCGTCACTCTGGCGCTCTTTATTGCACGCATGGTGTCCGGTCCGATCGAATACGCAGTACGTGTGGCGGAAACCGTGGCAACCGGCGATCTGACCAGCCGCATTGAAGTCCACAGCAACGATGAAACCGGTCATTTGCTGAATGCGCTGAAAAAAATGAATGAAAGTCTGGTGCAGATCGTCAGTGAAGTCCGGACCGGCACCAGTGAAATCCGTCATGCATCGAAAGAGATTGCGGATGGCAATATGGAGTTGTCGAATCGTACTGAAACCCAGGCTGGCTCGCTGGAGGAAACGGCATCATCGATGGAAGAAATCACGTCGACTATCCAGCACAATGCCGACAATGCGCGCCAGGCCAATCAGCTCGCCCATTCAGCGTCGGAAGTGGCGCAGCGCGGCGGACAGGTGGTGTCGGAAGTGGTCAGCACCATGGGTTCAATTAACGAATCTTCCAAGAAGATTGTCGACATTATTTCGGTCATCGATGGCATCGCCTTCCAGACCAATATTCTGGCGCTGAATGCGGCGGTGGAAGCGGCACGTGCGGGTGAACAGGGCCGTGGTTTTGCGGTGGTGGCGTCGGAAGTGCGTAGTCTGGCGCAGCGTTCTGCCAGTGCGGCGAAAGAAATCAAAGAGTTGATTAATAACTCGGTCGATAAAGTGGAACAGGGTTCGCGTCTGGTCGATCAGGCCGGTTCCACCATGAGCGAGGTGGTGGACAGCGTCAAACGTGTCAGCGACATCATCGGTGAAATCACGGCAGCAGGGTTGGAACAGAGCGCCGGTATTTCGCAGATCAATGACGCGGTCACCGAAATGGATACGCTGACGCAGCAAAATGCGGCGCTGGTGGAAGAAGCGGCTGCCGCTGCCGGTTCTTTGCAGGAGCAGGCGGAAAAACTGAACGATCTGGTCAGCGTGTTCCGTGTGAATGCGAATGAAGTTCCGGCACAGGCAAGTTTCAGTGCGGACAGCGCTGCAAAGCCGGTGACCAGACAAGCTGTTAAAGCGCCTGTGAAAAAGCCCGCTGCTGCGGTACGTTCTTTGCCAAAGGCGCAACCGGCTAGTCGTCCGGCACCGAAAGCGCAGGCGCCAAAAGGTGGTGATGACGGCGACTGGGAAGAATTCTGATTCGGTTGACGGCAGCATGCGTGGCTGACGCATTGTCTGCCGGTCATCGCAGCGCCGCAGCAGACGGCGCTGTATTCAGGCGGGCAATCTCTGATTGCCCGTTTTTTTTTGGACGCTCTCCCTGCAGATCAGCACCGGACGGAACCGGCATTTGATCTGGCTGCTGTGCAAATATCGTCATCAGGCAAAAACGAAGGCCCGGACTTTCTGCCGACGACCGCCGGGGTGCTGTGCTGAACACCGCATTTGAGGCATTTTCAGGCCAAAAAACGGCTCTGCCAGCCTGCTGGCGGATTGCCATACCCAACCCGTAAAAAATCCCCGGGTCCGGTCAGGAGGCGGGGATGTTCTGGCGAAGCTGATACAGCGATCAGCGCAGGTCGCTCTGGCGTTCGATGATGCGCGAAATCAGGCCGTATTCCAGCGCTTCTTCTGCAGTCATCCAGTAATCACGGTCGATATCGTTAGTGACTTTGTCCAGCGACTGGCCGGTTTGTGCCGCGATCAGCTTGGCAATGCGCTCACGCACTTTGACGATTTCACGTGCCTGAATCGCGATATCGCTTGCCTGACCGCCGCAACCGCCGCTAGGCTGATGAATCAGGAAACGGGTATTCGGCAGACAAACGCGTTTTTCTTTCGGTGCCGACAAAAATACCGTGACTGCTGCACTGCCAACCCAGCCGCTGCCGACCATATTCACCGGCAATTCGGTGAAGCGGATCATGTCATGGATTACATCGCCGGATTCCACGTGACCGCCCGGCGAAGACACCAGTACTGTCACCGGATCAGCCGATTCTGCCGCCAGTGCGATCAGGCGTTTGCTGACATCCGCTGCCTGTTTGTCATTGATGGTGCCGAACACCAGCACAGTGCGCGACTGAAAAGCTTTTTCTTCGAGAAAATTGCTGCGGACAGCGTTATCGTCTTTTTGTTCGGACATAGTTGCATTCTGAAAATGGTTGAAAACTCAGCTTACCGGATTCCTGTGAAACACGGTAGCGTCTGGACCTTGCATTATTTTAAATAAGTTTCTGCCAGTCGTACCCAGTAACTTGCGCCGACCGGTATCAGATCGTCGTTAAAGTCATAACTCGGGTTGTGTAAATTGCAGGGGCCGAGGCCATGGCCGGCATCGCGGTGGCTGCCATCGCCATTGCCGAGGAACACATAACAACCCGGTTTATGCTGCAGCATGAACGCGAAATCTTCTGCGCCCATGGTTGGCTCCACGTCTGCATCCACCATCGCATCACCGGCCAGCTCGCGCATTACACCGACTGCGAAGGCGGTTTCCGCTTCATGGTTAATCAGCGGCGGGTAATTCCGTTTAAAACGAAAATCGACGCTGGCACCGAATGCGGCGGCGGTGTGTTCCGCAATCGTACGCATACGGGTTTCGATCAGATCCAGCATGTCATTGCTGTAAGTGCGGACCGTGCCGCAGATGGTCGCATCATCGGGCACGATATTGGTTGCGCTGCCAGCGTGGATTTGGGTGACGGACAACACAGCAGATTCATGCGGGCTGGCGTTACGGCTGATAATGGTTTGCCAGCTCTGCACCATTTGCACCGCCGTCATCACCGGATCCGTACCGCGATGCGGTTGCGCTGCGTGGCAGCCTTTACCGCGCACCGTGACATAAAATTCATTCGATGACGCCATCATCGCACCGCTGCGCACACCAAACTGCCCGGCAGCCAGTCCCGGCCAGTTGTGCAGGCCGAATACGGCTTCCATCGGATAATCGCGGAACAGGCCATCTTCTATCATCGCACGCGCACCGGCACCGCCTTCTTCTGCAGGCTGAAAAATCAGATAGACCGTGCCATTGAAATGGCGGTGTTCCGACAAATAGCGCGCGGCTGCCAGCAGCATGGCGGTATGACCGTCATGCCCGCAAGCATGCATTTTGCCTTCATGCACCGAGGCGTGCGCAAAAGTATTGGTTTCCTGCAGCGGCAGCGCATCCATATCAGCACGCAAGCCGATTGCACGCGGACTGTCACCGTTTTTCAGGATACCGAGCACGCCGGTTTTGCCCAAACCGCGCACAACAGGAATGCCCCATTGCTGCAGCTGGCTGGCAACCAGATCGGCTGTACGGACTTCTTCATAGCAAAGTTCAGGATGCGCATGAATATCGCGCCGGATCGCCTGAATTTCAGACTGATATTGCTGGATAGGTTCGATGAGTTTCATAGTGGAGAGTCTCCTGATTGCCCACAGTTGAGTTTTAAGTATGCACGGGCAATATGAAAACCGGCCTGCCACAGTGCCGGTTCAGTGTTTTATAACGATACCAGATTCATGCGTTTCAGGCATGACGCTGTGCAAGAGTCGGCATGCAGGCAGGGATTCCGGTTAAGTTATGTGCTTTATGAATGATTGATATAGGAAGAATAAAGCAGACTTATTTGTCGCACTGCAGTAAAGTTACACCTGTCTCCTCCAACACCTCCTAAGGTTTGGATTTAACCCGCAACCCCTTGGTTGTGGGTTTTTTTTTGTCGGTACGGTTTGTGTCAGCCTTTTGTTACAGCGTTTACCATGCTGTTACGGTTATGCGATTTTCTGATGACAGTTATGCGAAAAACTTCGTTGGAAGTTATGCTGCACTGCGATATAGTAGGAACTGTCTCCTCCAACACCTCCTGAGGTTTGGATTTAAGCCCGCGATTAGCGGGCTATTTTTTTGCCTGTTACTTTCCTTCTTCTTTTTTTATGTCTGCATGAACTGCTGCTCATGAATAAACCGAACATCCGCATTGCTGATATTCAGGTTTCGTATAGGGGATATTCCGAGAATAAAGCAGACAACCATATTGCGGCGCAGTATAGTATCTACAGTCTCCTCCAACACCTCCTAAGGTTTGGATTTAAAGCCCGCAAATCAGCGGGCTTTTTTTTCGCCTGTTCCAATATCAGGTAAGCAGCGATTCGTTATAAATCAATTGATAACGATTCTGTTGTAGTTTGGTGAAAAAGCGTGAAATGCTGCGTTTTCCGGATGTGCGTTCACAGCAAAATGCGTATCATCCCGCCCATTCCGGCTGTGCGCTTTTCTTCTTTGGTTCGCTCAGCCTGCAGGTTTTTTCTACGCAGGAGTTTTTTCATGAAAGCAGTAATGTTCAAATCCGGCATCGCAGCAGCGATGGTGCTGTGCGCTAACGGCGCTCTGGCACAATCCACCGTCACCGTACAGGGACTGGTTGATGTGTATGCCGGTTCGGTGAAATTCAGCGGTGACAACGGTTCCCGTGCTTCCGTCAACAGCGGCGGCATGACGACATCGTGGGTTGGTTTTAAAGGTTCTGAAGATCTGGGTGGCGGCCTGAAAGCAGAATTCGCGCTGACCAGCTTCCTGCAGGCGGATACCGGTACGTCCGGCCGCTTTTTCGGTGACACCATGTTTTCGCGCGATGCGAATGTCGCACTGAAAGGCGACTTCGGCCGTGTATCGCTGGGCCGCGATTTGGCACCGAGCTTTTTGCCAACGGTGATCTTCAATCCTTTCGGCGATTCCTTCAGTTTCTCCCCGCTGGTCCTGCATACCTGGGTACCGAGCGGTGATTTCGGCAAACGCACCTGGCCTAACTTTATCGCCGGCGATTCCGGCTGGAGCAATGAAATCATTTACACGACCCCGGATCTTGGTGGTCTGACAGCCAATGTGCATTACCAGTTCGGCGAAAAAACCGGCGACACCGGTACAAAAAACATCGGTATCAATGCGCTGTACTTCAATGGCCCGCTGGCTCTGAGTGGCTATTACCATCAGGTACAGGCCGGTAATCCGACGCCGGGCGCACTGATCGATGCAACAGCAGCACCGGTCAATTTTGCTTCCGTGACTAATCAGAAAACCTGGTTTGCAGCTGCCAGCTATGATCTGAGCGTTGCAAAACTGTATGCAACATACTCGCAAAGCAAAAACGATGCAGCTGCGAATACCTCGATGAAAGATAAAACCTACAGCCTCGGTGCCAAAGTGCCGGTGGGCGGCGGTGATATTCTGGCAGGCTTCGCGAATACTCGCCGCAATGGCTCACTGGTCGGTGCTGAACTGAAACGCGACACCCTGACCATTGGCTACGACTACCGTTTATCCAAACGTACCGATGTGTATGCGCTGGTGATGAGCGATAAATTGTCGAATGCTGAACGCGCCAGCAGCTTGGCGGCCGGTATGCGTCATCAGTTCTGATCCTGATACATACATCACGCCATGCCGGTTTTTGCGGATGCAAAAACCGGCATTTTCTTTTCCGGCTTGTGGCAGGTGCATGGCGGAAAGTAAGGTCAGTGACTATAGTGAAACCGGTGACAGCAATTTCTTAAAATTTCCGGAGATCACATATGCAGGTGCCGGTTGTACTCGCGATGGAAGCCTCTGCCACGGGACGCAGTGGCTATCCGATTGAAGTCGGGTATTCTCACCGGCACGGTGACGGCTGGTGCACGCTGGTACGACCGGAACCGGGCTGGCTGGAGTGGGACGACGGACTGTTTCACTGTCACCGCATATCGCGCGATACCTTGCAGACCGCCGGACGTACAGTGCCTGAAATCGCCGCATTCCTGAATGCCCGTCTGCAAGGACTCACGGTGTATTCTGAATCCGGCAGCAGTGGTCATTACCGGTTGCAGCAATTGTTCACCGCTGCCGGGGTGGAAGCGATGTTCCGGCTTGCGGATCTGCAGGAAATTATTTCGTCTTCACAGCGCCAGATCTGGCAAACAACGCGCATTCAGATTGAAAAAGAGTTGTCGCTGACCCGCCGCAGAGCCAGTAATCAGGCGCGTATTGCGCAGCTGACCTGGTTGCGTACTTTTGATACTGTGCACGCTGGCTAAACCTGTTGCCATTCTTTCCCGCCTTGTTTTTCCTGTCTTGTTGTTTCAGCAGTCATTCCTCATCTGCAGTTTGTTCCCTGAATTTGTCAACCTGTCGCAATCCGCTGGATTGCTACCGGTGGTCTCATTATTCTGAACTTCATCAGACAGGAACACACGGAGACAACCATGAATACGCAAATCTATCTCGAGCAACTCGGACAGGCGCTCAACTCCTTACAGGCGGCGCAGCGTGATGCAATCCTGAGTGCTGTGAAAGCAGATTGTGAGCAGAAAATCGCTGGCGGCATGCCGGAACAGGATGTGATCAGCAGCTTGCCCGCACCGGAAATTCTGGCAAAACGGAAGATTCTGGAACTCAGCTACCGTGGTCTGAAAACGGATTTCAGCTTACCGGGTCTTGCGCGCTGGGCACTGGCACTAGGCGGACTGGCGATGGCGAATTTTGCTTTGTTTGTACCGGCCATTACATGGCTGAGCATTCTGTTTGCGGGCTTTATCAGCGCACTGATGATGTATGGCAGCGGCGTAATGCTGACCGCCAGTGCCGTATCCGGCAATCAGCAATTTAAACTGGATCTTCCTGCGCACATGCTGCAACTGGGGGACCACGATGACGGCCGCAGTGAAGTGCGGCACGGGCAGATTATCGCCGGTGGCAGTGAAATTGCTGTCGTTGCAGCGACTTCCGTGCCTGCACAACCGGCGGCTGAAAATGCGCAGTCTGATGGTGCTACCAAGCTGGAGTTCACCTTCCGGCAGTCCGTGATGCCACGCATCAGCTCCGGTGTGTTTCTGATCATTCTGAGTTTCCTGACAGCCTGGTGTATGACGAAACTGTCAGCGCTGAGCTGGCGTGGTCTGGTGGCGTATCTGCGCTGGAACCGTAAAGTATTGCAAAGCGTTTAAAACAGGATATCAGGGAGAACATCATGAAGACGCCGGGCACGCATCACAGAAGGAACGGTTTGTTAGTCTGTGTGATGGTCGCAATGTGCTGTCATACCGCTTTTGCCTCGCTCCCCGCAGCGCCGGATCCGGTTCCGGGCGGGCAGGCAAGTGAAACACGCAGTATTACAACACCGGTTGAACGTATCGTGATTTCCGGCCCGGTGGAATTATCGGTACGGCCTTCAGCGAAAACAGAACTGGTTGTGAAAGGTGATCCGCGACTGGTACCACGTGTCACGACCAGAACCGAAGGAAAAACCCTGCTCATTTCCACACGCGGCATCTTTGTATCGGTTAATCGCCATGAAACCGCCAGAATCGAGTTGCAGTTGCCACAGCTGGCTGAACTGGTGTCTGAGGCCAGCGGTGATGTCACGATACGCGGATTTGAGCAGGAAAAAATGGAGATCCGGCTCGTAGGGTCAGGGCAGATACTGGCAGACGGAAATATCCAGCAACTGAAAGCGCAGTTAACCGGAAGCGGGAATCTGAATCTTTCAATACCATCCGCGAAAATGGTCGATCTCTATCATGCCGGCAGTGGAAATGCGATTCTGAAAGGACGTACGCGCCAAATTCAGGTGAAACTTCAGGGCAGTGGTGATGTCAATGCTGCATCACTGGAAACACGGATACTCACAGTGGACAGCAGTGGCAGCGGGAATGCCCATGTCTGCGCCGCCGAGGAAGCCAGTGTGACTATTAGTGGTAATGGCGATGTCACCGTGATAGGCCGTCCTGCGAAGCGGCATATTGAGCGCAAAGCACAGGGCGATCTGATCTGGAAATAATGTGTGCAGTGAATTAAAAAACTATGCTTTGGAGAATGCATCGTAAAATTCACTAAAGATAAAATTGAAAATAAAAACGATATTCATGAAAAACCTGATAACCAGTCTGCGGATAGCGCTGCTCGCCGGCGCTATTTTTTCATCCAATGCTTCTGCGCAATCGCTGCCATCTGTACCGGAAACGCCTGAAGCATGGAAACAGGCTGCCCGAAATGATATTGAGGCAGCTTTTCTGGAAACAAAAAATAATCATCCGGGAATGGCAGATCCGCAAAATCCCGGATTTTTTGCACGGCTGATTCAGGCGAAGGAACGCAGTCTGGAATATGCTGATGCTGTCACGGACGCGGGCGGTTACCGCGCAGCATTGCAAATTTTTAACACAATGATTCATGACGGACACGCCGGTGTCCGTGTAACTTTGCCACCGGATAGTCCGTACACCCAAAAATGGCCGGGGTTTCATGCAGTCTGGCGTGCAGACAAAATGATGGTGTATGCCTCAGAACTGGCTGAAGTGCCTGCAGGTGCTACATTACACAGTTGTGACGGACAAGCTGTCAGTGCATGGCTGCAGTCAAATGTTTTTCCATTTTCCGGACACGCAGAAAATCCCGGCGACTGGTGGACACATGCTGAAAAGCTGATGCGCGATAACGGTAATCCGTTTATTAAGTTGCCGGCGAAATGTGAGCTGGAACTGGATGGTAAGCACTGGTTGCATCATTTACGCTGGACGAAAATCAGTGCACAAGGCAAAGAGTGGGAGCGACGAGCCTCTGACGGTGAACAATTGCCTGTTGGCATGACATCACCGAAACCCGGCTGGTTCTGGATTGCCGCGCAAACCTTTAGTCCGGATGAAAGTCAGCGTGCTGCTTACCGTAAGATGTATCAGGACATCCGTGAAAAACGCAATGAACTACTGAAGGCTTCCGCAATTGTGATTGATCTCAGGCATAACCGCGGCGGCTCATCCGGCTGGAGTCGTGATCTGGCCAAAGCGTTGTGGGGTGAAGAGCGGGTAAACCGGCGAGTCAAAGCCTATTTCGCGGAAACGCAGGTCTGGTGGCGTGCCAGCGAAGGCAATATTGCTTATCTCGAGAATCTGGTCGGTGTGCTGCGCAAAGAAGCGCAGTTACCGGTTGCGGATACACTGGAAAAAATTGCCGCTCAGATGCGGCTTGCGCGACAGGCGGATGAACCGTTCTTTAAAGCGGTCGCTGCACCGGTGACGATGAGTATGCAGGAGGCCAAGCAGGATCTCGCATCGGATCCGCCTGCGTTACAACGTCCGGTGTACGTAATTGTTCCTTCACGCTGCGTCAGTGCGTGTCTTGATGCACTGGATGTGTTTCAGTTATTTGAAGGCGTTCGATTTATCGGTGCGCCAAGCGGTGCTGACTCAACCTATATGGAAGTCAGAACGGTTGCGTTGCCATCCGGACTTGGTGTGACCGTCATTCCGAATAAAGTGTACCTGAACCGTCCGCGCGGTAACGGTATTGCTTATCAGCCGCAGATTGTGTTCGGGAAACTGGAGTGGTCAACCAAAAATTTCATGCATATGATGGAAGATGATATTGCACGCAAGCCACTATGAGCTTTTACTGCAGCCTGCATTGGATGATTATGCGCTTTTCCGGTGAAAAATATCGGCATTTGCCAATATTTTGGCAAAAAAGCTGCATTTTTCGCCGGTTTTATTTTACTAAAATGCGTAGTGCAGGAAAGTTTGTTTACACCGTGAGAAATTCTGAATACTCTTGGCTGACCATCCGGTAGCAAACAGTTGACTTTGTTCCGGACATCGGTTCGTGTCTGTTGCGGCTTTGCCCCACAGATCATATTAACTTTACCAGCCAGTATCATGAGTGCTTTCACCAGTAAGTGCCTGACCTTGATGTTTGTAGCGGTATCGATGATTGCAGACGCTGCAGCCCAGGAAAATCCTATGCAGTTTCTCAGTCGTGCAAATGCGAAAACAGCCCGTGCTGCTTCGCTGAAAAATAAATGGGACGGTCCTGTCGAGGGACCAAGGCTGGTAAAAGGAAAAAAAATTGTTCTGATTGCGCAGGATTTACGGGATTCCGGAGTTCTGTCAATACTCAATAATATGCGTGAAGCCGGCGCAGCCGGTGCATGGGAAATTCTTTTCATCGATTGCCGCGGCAATTGCAGTACCGGTGCTGGGCTGATTAAGCAAGCCATTGATATGAAAGCGAACGGCATTGTCCTGGTCGGTGTGGACGTGGCAACGCAGGCGAAAGGCTTGCCACTGGCTGCAAATGCAAATGTGCCGGTTGTTGGCTGGCATGCATCTGCAAAAAACGGTGCGACAGATGGTTTGTTCACAAACATCGGAACACCGCCTAAGGAGGCCGGGCAGATTGCTGCGATGGCGACGATTGCTGAATCTAACGGAAAAGCAGGCATCGTGGTACTGACGGATAATACAAACCCTTATCTCGCGCAGCGCGCTGCCGGAATTACGGAAGTCATTAAACAATGTGAAAGTTGTCGCTTGCTGAGCGTTGAAGACGTGCCTTTGTTTGATTCCCCTGCCCGCGTCAGACAAACCATAGAGAATGCATCTAAGAAACACGGCAGCAAATGGACGCACGTGATTTCTACCAACGACTTCTATTTTGACTTTCTGGAAAGCCCGCAAATTGCAGCGCTCTTCAGTCAGAATAAAATTTCCGGTGTGGCTGCCGGTGATGGCTCTGGCAATGCCTACAAACGCATTAAAGCAGGTGCTGTTCAGGTTGGTACCGTTCCTGAACCGCTGGCATTACATGCGTGGCAGCTGATAGATGAGCTGAACCGCGCATTCAACAGCCAGCAACCCAGCGGCTATCATGCGCAAGCACATCTGACGACATCACAAAATATTGCCTATGACGGTGGTAATCGACTCACATTTGATCCCTCAAATGATTACAAAGCGATTTACAAACGTATATGGGGTGGCTGACAGGCCGCAACGCCTTCAGAGTTTGCCATTCCGTTTTGCTAACAGCGCCGCGCCTCAGGGTGCGGTTTTTTTGTATCTGAGTAAGCCGCGCAGGCGGAAGTTGTTGCCGTAAATTGCATTACTGAAAACAATAGTGAAATCGGTCTTCCGACATGACATAGATTGCACTATTCTGAACAATATTCTTGCCTGATGTATTGCAGTCAGTAGATTTTTTCCGACCGGCACTGCCCCGGCAAAGCGGCCGGTCTGACTCATAAGCTGACTGGCTTCCGTAGAATTCTGCGTCGAGACGCTTGCAGCAAGTATTGCAGAGTTACTTTCTGACACGGAGTATCAATGCTGAATTTACGTATCCGCCACTACTCCCTGCGTCAGCGTATGAGCATGCTTGGCGGCTATCTGGCATTGGTGATCAGTCTTTTTTTATCGCTGCTATTTTTCGAGCATTCCTCATATCTTGAGGATCATAAAACGAGTCTAGGTATCAGTGAAGCGGAGGTACAGTTGCTGAATTTGCGCCGCTATGAAAAAGATTTCATGGCACGCATGAAGCCTGAGCTTTTGTCGAAATTTCAGGTTCAGAGTGAACGTATGTCGGACAAACTGGATCAGTGGTTTTCTGATCTCAGTCAGACTGGATTCCGCCATCCGGATATGGAGTTATTACGTAAAGCCATGCTGGCTTACCGGCTGAACTTTCTGGAGTATGTGGAATACCGTAAGCAGCTCGGTATTTTTAAAAATGAAGGTTTGCAGGAGGATCTGAATCAATTGTCTTCAGCATTGCTGAATTCTCTACCTGAAAAGAACAGTGACAGCCGTGCATTACTGACCAGATTACAAAGTTTGCATCAGGTTTTTTTGTTTGATCCGGAAGACGATGTCGTCCACGAATTTGAACGGCAGGCAACGGTTCTGCAGAGTAAATTGAGTACAGTGCAGGCGGAAAAATTGCGACTGTACCGGGATGCATTTCAGGAGGCGGTCCGTATCAGTAGCCTGATGGGTTACAACGAAAATGACGGGGCACATTATCTGTTGCGCAGGGCTGCGCATGATATGGAGGCACGTTTCAGCGTGCTGTCAGATGCCGTTGCGACTCATGTGGAGCAGCGCTATCAAAAAAGAGTATTTCTGATTATATGCAGTTCAGTGCTGCTGGTCGCTTTATCTGCGCTTGTTTTGTGGCGTATTGCATTCAATATCGCTACGCCTTTGCGCCAATTGAAACAAGATGTGGAATTGTTGCGTCAGGGACGACGGGATCTGGTGTTTGAATTTGAAAGCGACGAAATTGGTAAAGTGTTTTCCAGTCTGCGTAGCTTTCAGAGCGATCTGGCACAGCTTGATCAGATGCGTGCCGCAGAAAAACAGCATCAGCAAGTACTATTAAAAGAAAAGCAAAAACTGGAGCAGGCGTTAGCCGCATTGAAAGAGGCGCAGGGGCAACTTATCCAAAGTGAAAAGCTGGCTTCATTGGGATCCTTGGTAGCGGGGGTAGCCCACGAAATCAATACGCCGCTGGGAATCGCTCTGACTATGGGAACAACATTTTCAGATCATCTGAAAGTGTTTTTTCATCAGATGCAGACCGGACAACTCCGGCGTTCTTATGTCGAAGAATTTCAGCATGATGCGGAAGAGGGCCTGCAAGTGATGCAGACAGCATTACACCGTGCCGCACACTTAATACAGAGTTTTAAACAAGTGGCGGTGGATCAGGCCAGCGAAGAACGCCGCTTCTTTAATCTGTTGCAAACTGTACAGGGCATACTGCAAACCATGCATCATATGGTCAAGCGCAGAGATCTGGAAATTCAGGTCATGATTCCGGAAGATATTTTTCTCGACAGTTATCCAGGTCCTTTTGGTCAGGTTATTTCAAATTTTATTAATAATGCGCTGTTACATGCGTTTGCCGAAGAGCAGCATGGTGTGATTACAATTTCTGCTGTGCAGGAAGATGAGAAGGTGTTCGTCAGTTTCAGTGATAACGGCGCTGGCATTGCGGCAAAGAACCTTTCGCGTATTTTTGAGCCATTCTTTACTACCAAACTTGGGCAGGGTGGGTCAGGGCTCGGACTGAATATTGTGTACAACATCGTAACCGGCATTCTTGAAGGAGAAATTTCCGTAAAAAGCGTGCCCGGAGAGGGAACTTGCTTTTATCTGATGTTACCGTTGAAAGTACATACGAAGGAGATTGCTGATGAGTGACGATTTTATTCAGCTGTTTGCTGATGATCCTGAGGGCAGAGGCTCTGTCAGCACTTCCGGAGATGCAGAGCCCGGACGACAAAATAATAAACCCTGGAAAATTGTGATTGTCGATGATGAGGCAGATGTTCATCAGGTGACCAAGATGGCGATGAAGGGGGTGGAAATATATGGGCGTCCGCTTACTTTTGTCAGTGCCTATTCCGGTGCTGAAGGCTACTCAGTGATGCAGGAGCATACGGACGCCTGCCTTGTCTTGCTGGACGTCGTGATGGAAACCCATGATGCAGGCCTTCTTCTGGTAGATCGAATCCGGAACGAGATAGGCAATCAGCATGTTCAGATCATTCTTCGTACCGGACAAGCCGGATATGCACCTGAAGAACAGGTAATTATTCGTTATGAAATTAATGCTTATAAGACAAAAAGTGAACTGACCAGGAATAAGCTGTTCACTGCAATTGCGACCGCAATACGTAGTTATCAGCAGCTACAGTCCATTGAAGAAAGTCGTCAGGGATTGCGAAATATCATCCATGCGTCAGCATCAATGTTGCAGGAAAGGTCTGTAATTGACTTTTCCAGAGGTGTGCTGGCTCAGATTGAAGCTCTGTTTGAGCTCAGCTCGCGTAGTTTATTCTGTGTTTCCCAAAAACCTTTACGCGGTCCGTACGCGATTCAGTCAGGGAATGGCGGTTATATTGTGGTTGCAGCCGACAGTAAATATGAACGCTATATCGGAGAGGATCTGAAGATACTGGAAGCAGATCTGGAAATAGCAAAATTCGCACATGAGGCGCTGGAAAGACAAGCACATTGTCACAAAAACGGAAACACGGCGCTGTATCTGTCTACACCTTCCGGCTGGGAAGGCGTAATCGTATCGGAAGATGCAGCAAGTTTTGAATCTGCAGATCAGGAACTACTGCAATTATTTTGTATGAATATTGCACTTGGCCTGGAAAATGCAAAATTCTTCAGCTATCTGAATATTGCGGCCTATGAAGATCCGGTGACCGGTTTGCTGAACCGGCTTGGGTTTTTGGACAAAATCAGTCGCTGCATGGCAACTGCGCACGCAGAGAAACGCTGGTCCGTGTTCGTTCTGGATCTGGACTATTTTCATCATATTGTAGAATCTCTCGGATACGAATTCGGTAATCATTTGCTCAGAAAAACCGGTGAAGTACTCAGAGGTTATTTTGAGCAGGCACTCGCAATTGCGCGTATCCATACGGATGTATTTGCTGTGTGTTTTGAAAATACACAATTAGGTCCGCATGAAGTGGCAATGCGCAGTTCAAAGCCAATCTGGGTGAATAGTCAGTCTATACGTATCAGTATGACCGTAGGCGAGGCCAGCAGCACAGACCGTAACCTTACACCGGAGCTTTTATTGCGCCAGGCAGAGATAGCGCTGAAAGTCGCCAAAGAACAAAAACGCGGGTCAGGTGAAGTATTCCGGGAACAATTTGAGCATGAATCACGTCATCGCATGACCTTGCTGAATAACTTGCGGATTGCGCTGGAAAAGAAAGAGTTGTTTTTGATGATGCAGCCAAAGGTTGCGCTGAAAAGCAGCATGGTCTGCGGATTTGAAGCGCTGATCCGCTGGAATCACCCGGTACACGGCTTAATTCCGCCGACCGCTTTTATTCCTACCGTAGAAAAATCCGGACTGAACTACGATTTGGATTTATATGTGGCAGAAAGGATTTGCGAAATTCTGCAGAGCTGGCCGCAAATGAATCTGCCAGTTTCGATTAATATTTCTGCCAACTCATTAGTACACGAAAGCTTTGTTCATGATCTTCATCAGGTATTTCAGCAATACAGGATTGCGACAAACAGAATACAGATAGAAGTCACAGAGAATGCACTGATCCATTCAGATCAGTCTATTGTTCGGTTACGTGAATTACGCGAACATGGCTTTGTGATTGTGCTGGATGATTTTGGCGCCGGTTTTTCTTCTCTTAGTTATTTGCTGCGCTTACCGTTACAAGTTATCAAAATAGACCGCGCTTTTGTTGCTGAAATTACCAGCAGTAATCAGGCTTATGAATTGCTGAAAGGAATTGTGCAAATCGTTCAGGGGTTGCAGATGGAAACCGTGGTCGAAGGCGTGGAGACCAGCGAGCAGCTGGCGCTGGTAAGGGCACTGGATGTAGATCAGATACAGGGATTTATTTATTACAAGCCTTCGCTGGTGGACGAAGCTTTTGCCTTACTTTGAAACAGCCCGGCACCGCCTGGTGCCAGGCTGTTTCAGTGATGTGCGTCAAATGGCCACAAACGGTGTGCATCCAGTTCGAAGCGTGCTTCGGCAAATAAGGCATCCAGTTGCGCCTGTTGTGCGCTGAAAGCAGTTTCCGTAGCTGTCTTGCGGATTTGCAGACTGTCAGATAAGGAAATTTCACCGAGTTGATAGGCTTTCATCATCAGCTGACTTTGCTGTTCGCTCTGACGTTTCGCCTGATCCAGTGCTTTCCAGATGGTGTACATCTGATTGCGTTGTTGCGTCACTTTCAGCGCCTCGCGCCAGACTTTTTGCCGCACGACATCCAGCTTCGCCTGCGCCATACCGGCTTTACCGGCGGCCTGACCTGTATCTGCACGACGGGATTGTCCGCCCAGCGGAATCGCAATACTGAAGCCGACCAGTGTATCCTGACCATTGCGTTCGCGCGCGGCACGGATGCCAATCACAGGATCCGGCATTTCATCTTTTGCTGTGCGTGACAATTGCAGTTTCGCGTAATCTGCTTCCAGCGTTGCTAATTCCAGCTCATGATTGTCTTCCATGATCGCTTCAATACGGTGCTCTGCTGTGGCAGGGCTGGGTACCGGCAAGGTATGCAGTACCGGAAGTGTCAGTGCCGGATAGTGATATTGCAGCAGCTCAAGCTGACGCGCATGCTGCATTTCCGCAGTTTGTAACTGCGCTTCCAGTTTACTGACTTCGGTTTCGGCCAGCTGCAGATCCAGTTTGGCCGCTTCACCGGCTTTAACCCGTTTTGCGGCAATATCACGTAACTGGCGACTGAGTTGTAATTGCTCACCGAATTGTTGTACCGCCGCCTGGGTACGCAGACTGTCAAACCAGTCGTTCAGTAAAGTACGGGCGGATTCATGCCAGCTGTCTGCATAGGCGATTTTTGCCACTTCCCTGCCTTTTTCACCGAGGCGAAGGTCGTGTTCTGTTTTACCGAACCAGCGCACGGGGCGCTCCAGACTGACCTCCTGATCCCGTGTGCGAACATTGCCGGTTTCTTTACGTTCGGTTTGCGACAGACGTAATTGCCATTCATGTCCGCCGCTTTGCAGTTTCTGATCCTGCGCATCGGCGATATCCTGCTGAAAACGGCTGGCACGCATACCGGGTAATTGTGTCAGCGTCTGTCGTATCAGTGCACTGTCAGGTAACAGTGTCTCTTGCTTCTTGTCTGAGATATTTTCTGCGGCAGCAGAGGAAAACAGCACTGTCAGCGTCAGAGTGACCAGTGTGTGAGAAAAATATAATGGTTTCATCGCAAACTCCCGCTTTGTAAAACCGGGGTAATCCAATAATGAATATCTGCACCCTGATACGCGTCTTGTAAAAGCGTCAGCAGTGAGGTGATTTTTCCGAGCGGCGCTTCGCTCATAAATAATTGACGACGGCTCTTACCCTGTACCTGTTCCATGATGCTGCCGAAAATACTGTTCGGTCCCATGCCGTTTGCACTGACGCTGGTGAATCCGCTGATCAGCGCAGGATGATTGAGCAGAAAATCTGCTATTTCATCGTCCAGTGCTACAGGTACGGATAAGCACAACAGCGCAGCGTTTTCTGAAGATTGCATAAGATTTGTCATACATTTTCCTGAGATGGAGAAAGTGCGTCCGGTGCGTAACCGAAGCGGGAAAATAAGACAGGCAGCAGGAACAGCGTCAGTGCAGTGGCACTGAGCAAACCGCCAATTACAACGATCGCCAGTGGTTTCTGAATTTCTGAACCCGGGCCAGTAGCCAGCAGCAAGGGAATCAGACCAAATGCAGTAATGCTTGCAGTCATCATCACCGGACGGAAACGGCGCACAGCACCTTCTGTGACTACTTCGCGAATTGCCACACCGCGGGCCTTCAGCTGATTGAAGTAGCTGATCATGACCAGACCGTTCAGAACAGCAATACCCATCAGTGCAATAAATCCGACAGAGGCGGGTACGGATAAGTATTCGCCGCTGACACCCAGCGCCACCACACCGCCGATCAGTGCAAACGGAATATTGGCGAGCACCAGTAAGGCTTGCCTCAGACTTTGCAGACTGGAGAACAGCAACAGGAAAATCAGCGCCAGTGCCACCGGTACCACCACCATCAGTCTTTGTGCGGCCCGTTGCTGATTTTCAAACTGACCACCCCAGCTGACGCGGTAGCCTGCAGGCAGGCTGACTTTTTCAGCCACAAGCCGCTGTGCTTCCGCAACAAATGAAACCAGATCGCGGCCTTTGACATTGGCACGCACCACTGTCAGACGTGAGGCATTTTCACGTTCCACCTTCACCGGGCCATCGGTATGTTTCAGCGTTGCAATTTCTGACAAAGCGATCGTGATACCGCTACTGACAGGTAACCGGAGCTGTGCAAACAGTTCCGGCGACATACGCAGGTTTTCACCCCCTCTGATCAGTACAGGTAAGCGTTGCGCTTTTTCAGTCACAATGCCGCTTTGCTTGCCTTCAACCAGCATACGCAGATCATTTTGTATCTGCTCAACCGATAATCCGAGGCGGCCTGCGCGTATGCGGTCAATTTCAACCTGCAAATACTGCACGCCTTCGTTCTGGGTACGCATCACATCCTGAGCGCCATCGACACCATTCAGTAATTTGCTGACCTGTTCAGATAACTGATCAAGAATAACCGGGTCAGGTCCGTAAATTTTGACAGCAAGATCACCGCGCACACCTGACAGCATTTCTGAAGTACGCATTTCAATCGGCTGCGTGAAACTGAAATTGACTCCGGGAAAATCTGCTGTAACTTCGCGCAGTTTTTCTGTCAGTTCTGCTTTGTTTTTTACTTTCCATTCTGCATGAGGCTTTAGTACCAGAAAGCTGTCTGTTTCATTTAAACCCATCGGATCCAGCCCCAGTTCATCGGATCCGGCACGGGCGATCACGGCAGAAACTTCCGGTACTTTTTCCAGTATCCGTTTTTGTACAGCCATGTCGATGCGTGCTGATTCCTGCAGATTCACGGATGGCAGTTTTTCGATCTGCAGAATGATGTCACCCTCATCCAGTACAGGCATAAATGACTTACCGAGAAACGGAAAAATTCCTACTGCAATGACCAGTGCGGCGACTGCGCCACCCATCCAGATGCGCTGATGCGCTAATGCGGATAGCAGGATACGTCGATACAGAGCCTCCATTTTCTGCACGATGGCGGGAGTTGCATGATGTCCGTCACGCAGCATCCACGAAGCCAGTACAGGAATGACCGTCAAAGACAGTAACAGTGAGGCACCCAGCGCAAAAATAATGGTCAGCGCAACCGGCGCAAATAATTTCCCCTCCAGTCCCTGTAAGGTCAGCAAAGGCAGGAATACGATCATAATCACGCTGATGCCGCTGGTCACCGGTAAGGCGACTTCCCGTACAGCCCGGTAAATACTGTGCAGTCGCGGTATCCCTTTGCTTTGCTCGCCTGAAGGACTGGCTTCAATATTTTCCACTACCACGACAGCTGCATCGACCAGCATCCCGATGGCAATTGCCAGACCGCCCAGCGACATCAGGTTGGCTGACAGTCCGAAATAATGCATCAGGATAAAGGTACTGAGTGCCGACAGCGGCAGTATGCAAGTCACCACCAGCGCGGAGCGTAAGTTACCGAGAAACACATACAACAAAATCACTACCAGCACGCTGGCCTCAGCCAGTGCACTGATCACCGTACCGGTTGCACGTTCCACCAGATTGCCACGGTCATAAAAGGTTTGAATTTCCATGCCTTTCGGCAGACTGGGTGCAACTGCGTTCAGGCGCTTCCGTACCTGTGCCACGACGTCACGTGCATTCGCTCCGCGCATCGCCAGAACCAGACCTTCAACCGCTTCGCTTTGTCCGTTACGTGTGACGACGCCGTAGCGTGTTAATGCACCGGTGCGGACTTCGGCGACATCGCCGACACGGATGGCGACACCTTGTTTCTCTGTGATTGCAATTGCTTTCAGATCGTCCAGCGTGCGGATATTGCCATCGCTGCGCACCAGCAGGGATTCTTCACCGCTGTTCAGGCGTCCCGCGCCATCGTTACGGTTGTTTGTTTCGATGGCTGCTTCCAGTGCTGCCAGTGACAAACCACGCGCCGCTAATGCTTCCGGATCGGGAATGACTTCGAAGCTGCGGACTTGTCCGCCCAGCGAGTTCACATCGGCGACGCCGGGGATATTGCGCAGCAAAGGGCGTATTGTCCATTCCAGAACGCTGCGTTTTTCCATCAGGGATTGTGGTCCTTCAATGGTGAACATAAAAATTTCACCCAGCGGCGTGGTGATCGGCGCAAGGCCACCGCTGACGGAGGCCGGTAAATCTTTCATCACACCGCTGAGCCGTTCGCCAACCTGCTGACGCGCCCAGAACACATCCGTTCCCTCTTCGAAATCCAGCGTAATATCAGCAATCGCGTATTTAGAGGTTGAGCGAAGAATGGATTGTTTCGGAATACCCAGCAATTCCTGTTCAACCGGTGCGACAATCCGGCTTTCTACTTCTTCCGGCGTCATACCGGGCGCTTTCAGAATGATCTTGACCTGCGTACTGGAAACATCCGGAAAAGCATCAATCGGCAAGCGCTGAAATGCGGTGTAGCCCGCTGCGGCGAGCAAAACCGTCAGCACAGCAATCAGCAGACGCTGTGCCAGAGAAAAGGCGATCAGTCGTGCGAGCATCAGTGGTCTCCTTCTTGTTCACCACCCATACCCAGCATCAGACCTTTCAGCCCGGAAATGCCCTTCACAACGACTTGCACACCGGCTGCCAGTTGCTTCTCTTGTACAGCGCGTATCCAGGATTGTTCGCCCTGCTGCTGAACAATGTTCACAGCGACCGGAAGGTAGCCTTGCGGCTGACGGATAAAGATCCAGGATTTTCCCTGTAACTGAATGATGGCGGAACGCGGTAATGCGAAGCTGGCAGCCGGAATTTGCGCGCTCTCCAGTCTGCCTTCCACAAACTGATTCAGTTGCAGGCAGGACTCGGGTTTGCTTTGCTCAGCGCGAACAATGCGGTTTTGTGTTTCAGTCTGTACATGGGCTGCCACAGCTGTCACTCTGAGAGCATCCTGACACGCTTCAACCCGTATCTGATCGCCGGATTTGATCTGCGCTGCCAGACCTGCAGCAACCTGAAATTCCACCCAGAACGCGCCGTTTTTACTGATGGTTGCAACCGGCATACCGGCATCAATTTTTTGTCCCGGTTTTAACTGCAGTTCGGTCAGCGTGCCGCTGCTGTTGGCAGTAATTGCCAGCATGGTCTGGATTTGCTGCTGCTGAACAAGTTGTTTCAGCGCTGCATCCGGAAAGCCGGCTGCTTTCAGTGTTTGCTGTCGTTCACGCGCACCCGCTTCAGCCTGTATCAGCAAGGCGCGGCTTTCCTCAACCCGGCTGCGCGCGATAATGCCGTCCTGAAACAGACTCTCATCGCGCTCTTTTTTCTCCCGCGCCAGTTTTGCCTGTATTGCCAGTTGCAGATATTCACGTTGCAGACTCATCGCTTCCGGGCTGATCATGGTTGCCAGTACTTGTCCTTGTCTGACCGCCTGCATCGCACTGACGCGGACCTCCTGTATGTGACCTGACAACAAAGGGCTGACGATGGTCTGTGCGTTGCGCGGGCTGATGACCTGACCGGATAAACGTAAGCCGGGCGCAGAACGGGTGTTGGCGGCCGGGACGCTGAGGCTTTGCACCTGTATGCCGAGTTGCTGTTGCTGCGCAGCGGAGACATGCAGGACGCCCTGGTCTGCCTGAGCATGGCTGACAGCACCAAGCAAAGCGGTCAGCATGACGGTACGACGGATTAGCTGGTTTCTAAGTTTCATGGCGATCGTCGGAAATGGGGTTGATATCAATATAGAACGCAATTGTTTCGGGACAGTACCGTCGCAGGTGCAGGGACGGAAATTTTGATGATATTTTGTCCTGCAGAACTTAAGGATTTCTTAAACTGAAGAATGGATAATGCAGTGCAGGGAAAATCCGGCACACACAATAAGGATGAAGCATGCGTATCTTGCTGGTAGAAGACGATCCCCAGTTAGGGCGGATCACTCAGATCGGACTGGAGCAACTGGGGATGACGGTAGACTGGCTGCAACGCGGGGAAACCGTACTGTCGGCGGTTGCCACCCATGATTACGCCTGTCTGCTGCTGGATCTGGGATTACAGACTATGGATGGCATGCAATTGCTGCGCAGCTTGCGGCGTGGCACGCGTGCATATCAGGGGGCGATTCTGATTGTGACTGCACGCGATCAGATACCTGACCGGATTGCCGGTCTGGATGAAGGGGCAGACGATTTTATTATCAAACCTTTCGATCTGGATGAGCTCGCAGCAAGGATACGTGCAGCCTGCAGGCGCAGTCATGGCCGTTTGCATGAAATACTGCAACACGGTGAGCTGACTCTGGATGTGGCGGCGCGGGAAGTCCGTTATCAGGGGCAAGTGGTGGCACTGACCGGAAAAGAATTCTGTGTCTTGCAATATCTGATGGAAAGGCGCGGACAAGTGGTTACCCGTGAACAGCTGGAAGAAGCTTTGTACGGCTGGGGGGAAGAAATTGAAAGCAATGCGGTGCAGGTGCATATCCATCATTTGCGCAAAAAAGTCAGCAAACATTGCATACGCACGGTACATGCGCTTGGTTACACCATGGCTGCGGAAGGAGATGTTTGATGCCGACTGCTTCCATCCTGCACAGCGAAAACTGGTCATTGCGACGCACGCTGCTGGGCATTTTGCTGAGCCTGACCATTACGGTCTGGGGTGTCAGCGCCATCGTCGTGTATCTGAACGCGGATACGGAAAGCCATGAATTATTTGATCAGTCGCTGGCAGAAACCGGACACTTACTGCTATCGCTGGCCGAGCATGAAATGCAGGAGCGCGGCGTGCACTCTGCCCATCGCTTCGCTGATGTATCAACCCGGCGCGACAATACCTATCTGCTGTTCCAGATTCATGATGCAGACGGACAACTGATTTATAAAAACACGGGTGCGCCGGATCAGCCTTTTCTTCAACTCAACAGTCAGCCCGGTTATGGCTGGATACAGATGCAGGGCCAGCGCTGGCGCAGTTATCTGGTATGGAATGACAGCCATACCTTACAAATGCAGGTGGTGGAACCGGATACGCACCGGCGAGATATTACCGGTCGCTTTACCTATCAGTTACTGGCATTTGCACTGGCGATCGCGCCATTACTGGTGCTCGGTATCTGGTGGACGGTTAACCGCGTCTTCAACAGTCTGCGCCATTACGCACATCAGCTGACGCAAAGGCGTCCCGGTGATTTTTCTGCGCTCAGTCCGCAGGGTGCACCGGCGGAAATTCTGCCACTGGTCGCCGCGCTGAATCAGTTATTTGTACGCGTCAGTCAGACCCGGGAACGGGAGCAGCGCTTCACCGCAGATGCTGCCCATGAATTGCGTACGCCGCTGGCGGCAGTCAAAACCAGTCTGCAAGTCTGGCGTCGTGCACGCAACGCGGAAGAACGACAGGAAGCAGAATCCGCTCTCAGCGACAGCATAGAGCGTGCCAGCAGGCTGGTCACGCAATTGCTGGCACTGTCGCGCTCAGAGCCGGAGACCAGTGCGGTGCAGGCTTTGCCGCGCACCGATCTGGCAGCCTGGTGCCGGGCGCAAACGGCAGAGTGGCAGCGCGACATTGCACAGGCAGGACATACGCTGACGACGGATTTTCAGACGGTCTATACCGGTATGGATGCAATCAGTATGAGTATGCTGATGCGCAACCTGATCGACAATGCCTGCCGCTACACGCCTGCTCCCGGTCATCTGCATCTGCACTGCGGTGAGCAGCAAGGGCAGGCCGTACTGGAAGTCAGTGATAACGGTCCGGGTATTCCGCTGGCACAGCGCAGTCAGGTGCTGGAGCGTTTCGTCCGTTTGTCCGATGCCAGCATTCCGGGCAGTGGTCTGGGTTTATCGATTGTGGCCAATATCGCGCAGGCGCATGGTGCAAGCCTGCATTTACTGGATGGCAACGACGGCCAGGGGCTGACCGTGCAACTGCGTTTTCCGCTGTCCTGATTTCTGGTCAGCAGACGGACGCACGCGTATCATGTCGGACTTCCTTGCCTGAACTGTATGCTTATGTCCGCGAATTCCCCTGTTTCTGCTGCCCGTGTTGTGATTATCGGAGCCGGTCCGGCTGGCCTGATGGCGGCTGAAGTGCTGGCATGCGCTGGTGTGTCAGTCGACATCTACGATGCAATGCCATCGGCCGGACGCAAATTTCTGCTGGCAGGCAAAGGCGGGATGAACCTGACGCATTCCGAGCCTTTTGCACCGTTTCTGGCGCGTTACGGCGACCGTGCAGAACGCTTACATGACATGATTGCCGGCTTTGATAATCAGGCGGTCTGTCGCTGGGCAGACGGTCTGGGCGTGGCAACCTTTACCGGCAGTTCCGGCCGCATTTTTCCTGTCGATATGAAAGCGGCACCGCTGTTACGTGCTTGGCTGCACAGATTGCGGGAACATGGTGTGCGTTTTCACATGCGGCACCGCTGGACCGGCTGGAGTGACGATCAGCAAAGTCTGCGTTTTCAGACGCCGGACGGCGAGCACATGGTCAGCGCAGACACGGTACTGCTGGCGCTCGGAGGTGCCAGCTGGCCGCGTCTGGGATCGGACGCAGCGTGGGTGCCGTTGCTGAGTGCGCGCGGCGTCACGGTGCAGTCTTTGTATCCGGCAAATTGCGGTTTTGAGCGGCCCTGGAGTGACACTTTCCGCAACCGTTTTGCCGGTGCGCCGCTGCTCACAGTGGCAGCCAGAGTGGCAGGCAGCGCCGAAGCGCCGCGACGCGGACAGTTTGTGATGACAGAGCACGGTGTGGAAGGCAGTCTGATTTACGCGTTGTCTTCCGCATTGCGCAGGCAGTTGCTGGCGCAGGGCGAAGCCGTACTGGAACTGGATTTGCTGCCGGATTTCAGTAATGACAAAGTGCGCAGTTTGCTGGAAAGCGGACGTGGTGCGAAATCCATGTCCTCTTTTTTACAGAGCCGGCTCGGTCTCGATAAACTGAAACTGGGTTTGCTGCATGAATGTCTTAGCCGCGAACAGATGCTGGATACAGCACAACTGGCGGCGGCGCTGAAAGCCCTGCCTTTGCGTTTGCACGGCATGCGTCCGGTGGAAGAAGCGATCAGTACGGCGGGCGGTGTGTGTTTTGATGCACTGGATCAGCATCTGATGCTGAATGCGATACCCGGTATGTTCTGTGCCGGTGAAATGCTGGACTGGGAAGCACCGACCGGTGGTTATTTGCTGACAGCCTGCCTTGCGACCGGTCGTCAGGCCGGACTCGGCATGCTTGCTTATCTGCAACAACAGAATGCTTGCTGATGGCTGTGTCATCAGCATTTCATTCCTCACCTGCACGATCACCACAAGTCTTGTTACAATTTACGGTTTGCAGATTTCTCCCTTGTACTGATTGTTTATGAATGATTCGCGCGCTTCTTCCCGTTTGCCAGTTGCCTGGCGGGCAGCCGTACAGGTCGCTCCGGGACGTATTGTGCCGGCCAAAGTCATTAATTTTTCGGCATCCGGCATACAAATGCAGTGTGCCGTGATGCTGCGCGAAAAGCAGTCGTATCAGATGATGATGGAAGTACCGAGTCAGCGCGATGCTTCCAACCGTACCCGTGTCGTATTCACTGCAAGCTGTGTGTATACGATACTCAGTGGCAGTGAATACCGTTCCGGTATGAAAGCCCAGGATTACCCGCCTGAACACCGCGAACTGCTGCAAAGCTGGGGCGGGTAAGCCAGCGACTTCTGCCCTTCGCTGTGCTGACCGACAGCCTGACGGTTTTCTGCTCGCATATTCTCTGCTACTGAATCTGATAACATTGCCAGATGTTTCATCTGATAAAGCAGGAGTTTTCGCATGGAAAGCACAAGCCTTGATCTACCGGATTCAGTACAGCGCGTGGTCGCCTGTCTGCAGCAGGCTGGACACAGCGGTGAAGTGGTGATGCTGGCAGAAACCGGCAAAACTTCGGCGGAGGCGGCGGCCGGACTGGGGTGCAGCGTGGCGGAAATTGCTAAATCCGTGGTGTTCCGGCGCTTGTCAGACGATGCGGCGGTGATGGTGGTGGCCAGTGGTGCAAACCGGGTGGATGAGCACAAAGTAGCCGCTCAAACCGGTCCGCTGGGAAAAGCGAATGCCGCGTTTGTGCGTGAAAAAACCGGTTATGCGATAGGCGGCGTGTGTCCGGTCGGGCATCCGACGGCGCTGATTATGCTGATCGATCAGGATTTATTCCGCTATTCGCGCGTCTGGGCGGCAGCCGGACATCCGCATGCCGTTTTCCCGCTGACCCCGCAACAATTACAACAAATGACCGGCGCACCGCTCGCCGATATTGCTCAACAGTGAAGTGATTAAGAGACGATGAATATTCTTTACGATTTTGAACCGGCAGAACATCCGCAAGGCAAAGCTGTGCCGTCTCCTTGCGTCGGCGTTTGCCGTATGGATCAGGAAAAAGGCTGGTGTGCCGGATGTTTCCGTACGATTGATGAATTAACCGGCTGGAGCAAAGCCAGCGATCATCACAAGCTGGTGGTCTGGCATCAGGTCAAACAGCGTATGTTCTGATGCAGCCTGTGCTGCAACAAAAGCAGGATAACAAAACAGCCGGAATTGTCCGGCTGTTTTACTTTTTGCTGTCTGGGTGCAGTGCTTATTTCAGCGGATAGTCGCTGTCGGCAAAATACTGCAGCGGAGGCAGATCCGGGAAATTCGTCGGGCGTTTTTGCTGTTTCGCCATAAACGCTTCCATCAGATTACTGCTTTGCCAGATGCCGGCCTGCAGCCATGCCATTTGCTGTAATGCATCGTGCGTAGCGTGATCACGCGCATAATGAATCGCCTGCTTGCTGCCCCAGATCGCCACCGGCGGTTTGGCGGCAATTTCAGCCGCCATTTCCATCGCAGCTGCCAGCATTTGTTCCTGCGTTTCAAATACCTCGTTCAGCAAACCGCATTGCTGTGCGCGTTGTGCTGCCAGACGGCGACCGGTGTAAGCCATTTCATGCACAATGCCTTCCGGAATCAGTTTCGGTAAGCGTTGCAGCGTACCGAGATCCGCCGTCATGCCGATATTGATTTCCTGGATACAGAAAAAGCTGTCGCTGCTGCCGAGACGGATATCGGTGGCGCAAATCAGATCGACACCGCCACCGATACAACCGCCCTGAATCGCAGCAATCACTGGCATACGCAACTCTTCCAGCTGATTGATACAGCGATGCATATCCTGCACCACCATCGCCAGACTGGCACGGCCTGCTGCTGTGCTGTCGTCAATCCGGAAACCGCCGCTGGTGAAGACATCCAGCGACATACCGGCGCAGAAATGCTTGCCAGTGGAAGATAACACCAGCACGCGGGCTTTGCCGGATTGCTGCAATTCGCTGAGGATGGTGCTGAGTTCGCGGAAGAACACCGGTTGCATGGTGTTCATCGCATCCGGCCGGTTCAGGCACAGATGCGCAATGCTATTCTGAATATCAAGATTAAAACACTGGTAACTCATCATGCCTCCTGAGACGTCTGTAAGTAATGCAGAACGGCTTCCACCGCGCCCTCATACAGCTTCGTGGCGTCGGTATCACGCAGATAAAAACCTTTGAGTTCGAGGCTGACCACGCCGTGCATCGCCGCCCATAACTGGCGTGCAGCGGTGCTGGCGGAGCCTTGCGGAATCTGGCCCAGCGACATGGCGGCCGCGAATTCGGTGACCAGCGGGGTGAAGCTGTTCCATGCCAGCTGGCTGGCTTCTTCGCCCGGTGTGAAGCGCGGCATCGCATCGCCGAACATGATCTGGTAGTACGCACTCTGTTCATGGGCGAAGCGGCGGTAATGCATCGCATACCAGCGCAGGCGATCCAGTCCCGGTGCGACTGCTGCCTGTTGTTCGCCGAGTGCCAGATATGCGTCGTAAAACAGATGAAAACCCTGCTGATACAGCGCATCCGCCAGACCATCTTTGCCGCCGAAGCAGGAATACAGCAGGGTGGTGGAGACGTTAACAGCCTCAGCAACCTTGCGCACCGTCAGACCGGCAATTCCGTCTTGCTGCAGAATACGTGCCGCGGCATCCAGCATGGACTGGCGTAAGGTCTGACGCAAGGCGTCCTGCGCCAGTTTGTGATCGTATGCTTCCATGATGATAAAACGCCGTTTTTAAAAAAAACGATCATAACAGAGCCTGAACGGTAAAAGAACTGACTTTGTGCTGCACTGTGGTGCGAAACACATTCAAGTTTGATGGCGGAATGCCGTAACCGGACTATTCCCTAACAGAAATACTGAACATTATGCGCCGCTATCTCGCTCTGCTGGTGTCCATGCTGATCGCGACCGTTGCTCAGGCCAGCGATTCGTCCGCTTCTGCGACATCGAAACCGATTAAGCCCGCGGCAAAAGAAAGCCGCGACAAAGAGGAGGGTGGCAGCTCCGACAAAAAAGACAGTAAGAAGTCTGCCAAAGAAAGCAAAGAAACCAAGGAAAGCAAAGAAACGCTGCAGCCGGATGAGCTGGCCGCCAAAATTGCAGAAAAGCTGGCGGTGATACGCAAGGATAAAGAAGACGCTGCCCGTGCTGCGCCGCGTCCGGTTGTCCGGCCTGCGTATGCGCCGCAGGTACGCCGCACAGAAACGGCTAAACCGAAGGAAGCGGAACACGGTTCAGCGGCAGTAGTGGCTGCCATGGGTGGCCACGGTGCGGTGCACTGGAGCTATCAGGGCGAAACCGGCCCGCAGAACTGGGGCAAGATGAATCCGGCGAATGCAAAGTGCGACAGCGGCGACCGCCAGTCACCGATTGATATCCGCGACGGGATCAAAGTCGATCTGGAACCGATCATGTTTGATTACAAACTCAGCGGTTTTAATGTGATTGATAACGGTCACACCATTCAGGTTAATCCTGCTGCCGGTAATTACATCACGGTGATGGGTAAGAGTTACGAACTGGCGCAATTTCATTTCCACAAACCGTCCGAAGAGCGTGTGAACGGTAAAAGTTTTGAAATGGTGGTGCATCTGGTACATAAGGATATCGATGGCCGTCTGGCAGTGATTGCGATTTTGCTGGAACGTGGCAAAGCCCACAGCGTGATTCAGCAGGTCTGGAATAATCTGCCGCTGGAAAAAAATGAAGCGATGACGGCACTGACCGCGCTGGATCTGAATCTGCTGCTGCCGGTCAAGCGTGAGTACTACACCTACATGGGTTCGCTGACCACGCCGCCGTGCAGTGAAGGTGTGTTGTGGATGGTGATGAAGGAACCGGTTGAAATTTCGCATGAACAGCTGGCGATCTTCAGCCGCCTGTATCCGATGAATGCACGTCCTATCCAGAAAACATCCGGTCGTCTGATCAAAGAATCGAACTGATGCCGGTACGTTTCGATATCTGACGAATCTGCCGCGCAGTACGCAAACGCCACCGCACAACGGTGGCGTTTTTCATGGGGCAATCGTAGAGCCGGCCGGCGTCAGCATTGAAAAGCGCCGGTAAGGCTCTCAAAACGCCCGAAAATGCCCCAAATGCGGAGTTCTGCACAGCGATCCGGCGGTCGTCGGCAGAAAGTCCGGCTCTCCGGAAATGATGAATGCGGATAGCTGCACAATCACCGTAACCGGAGCAGGTCAGAACCGATAAAAAAAACCGGCCCGCAGGCCGGTTGCTGATCGCGCTGACGATGACCTTACGCAAACTTAAACGGCAGTTCGCGCTGACGTTTTTTATCCAGTCTGGCCAGTGCATTGGCGAAGGCCGGTGCTAACGGCGGCAGACCCGGTTCGCCCATGCCTTTCGGTGCATCGGCGCTGGCGACGATATGTACCGCGATCTGCGGCATATCGGTAATACGCGCTACCGGATAGTCGTGGAAATTGCTTTGTTCCACCGCACCGTCTTTCAGCGTGATCGCATTGCCCGGTAAGCAGGTGGACAAGGCCATCAGCGCCGCGCCCTGTACCTGCGCTTCCACGCCGCGCGGATTGACTGCCAGATTGCAGTGTACGCCGGCGGTGACTTTCAGCAGACGCGGTTTGCCTTTCTGCAGACTGGCGACCACCACATACGCGACAACCGATTCAAACGATTCATGCACCGCCACGCCCCAGGCTTGTCCGCGTGGCAGCTTCTTACCGTAACCGGATTTTTCCACCGCCAGTTTCAGCGCCGCAGCATGACGCGGATGTTTGTCTGCCATCAGTTTCAAACGGTAAGCCACCGGATCCTGTCCGGTTGTTACCGCAATTTCATCCAGCAGGGTTTCCATCACATACGCGGTATGGGTGGAACCCACGCTGCGCCACCACAGCACCGGCACATTCACTTTCGGGTGATGAATCTGCAAACGCATAGGAATGGCGTAAGGATCGCGCATGCCTTCGGTAATCGTGCCGTCGATGCCATCTTTGATCATCATGCCTTCAAACAGCGTACCGGCGACGATGGATTGTCCGACGATGGTGTGATCCCAGCCCAGAATATTGCCTTTCTGATCGAAACCGATTTCGGCGCGGTGCAGATGCAGCGGACGGTAATAGCCGCCACGGATATCATCTTCCCGGCTCCAGACGGTTTTCACCGGCGCATCCAGTCCCGCACCCATGGCGGCTTTCACCACGGCGCAGGCTTCCGCCACATAATCGGCAGTCGGCACCGCGCGGCGGCCAAAACCGCCACCGGCCATCTGCGCATTCACTTTCACCGCTTCCGGTTTGATGCCCAGCACTTTGGCGGCTGCCATGCCGTCAAAGCCCGGCATTTGCGTGCCCATCCACAATTCCGCTTTCTGACCGGTGAATGCGACGGTGCAGTTCAGCGGTTCCATCGGCGCATGGGCCAGATACGGGAAGCTGAATTCCGCCTGCAGCTTGTGCGGTGCTTTCGCGATTTTGCTGACATCGGCATCCCATTTCACCGCGCCCGGGCGTTTGGACAATTCACGGTATTGCTGCACCAGTGCCGTGGTGTCGGCCTTGGTGACCTTGCTGTTATCCCAGCTGATTTTCAGTTTGTTACGCGCCTGCAGCGCAGCCCAGTAACCGTCGGCAATCACCGCCACACCTTGTCCGCCGCGGTCGGTGGCAATGCGCAGAATCGCACGCACGCCCTGGACTTTGATTGCTTCGCTGTCATCCAGCGATTGTATTGATGCGCCGAACACCGGCGGTCTGGCGACTACTGCCGTCAGCAGGCCGGGCAGTCTGACATCCAGACCGAATTGCTGACGGCCATGCGATTTATCAGCCGCATCCAGACGGTTGGTAGCTTTGCCGATCAGGCGGAATTGCGCGGCATCTTTGAGGCTGATTTCCTGCGGCACCATTTCGCTCATGGCTTTGTCCGCCAGTTCGCCGTAACTCAGCTGGCGGCCATCCGGTGCGATGACTTTGCTGCTTTCCGTGCGCAATTGTGCGACCGGCAGATTCCAGACTTTGGCGGCTGCCTGCAGCAGCATGCCACGCGCACGCGCGCCCAGTTCGCGGTATTGCACAAACGAGTTTTTGATCGAATTCGAGCCACCGGTGAGGTGTATCCCGAATTTCGGGTCAGCATAGGCCGGATCATTGGTGCCGAGTTTCGCGCCGACTTTGGCCCAGTCGGCATCCAGCTCTTCTGCCAGTATCAGTGGCAGCGCGGTCTGCACGCCCTGACCGAATTCCAGACGATTCACTGTGACGGTAATCCGTCCGTCGCGGTCGATTTGCAGAAATGCACCGGGCTGCGCATTCGCTGGCAGCGTACCGTTGTTATTCACCGGTACATTCGCCAGTGCCGCTTCCGGCAGGCAGGCCAGTGCAAAGCCGGACGCTACACTCATTTTTAAAAACAGGCGGCGGCTGGGCTGCGGAACTTCTGTCAGAAAGTGACGCAGCGCTGGGGGAATTTCCATGCGGTTATCAAATAACATGATCGCTCCCTGTCTCAGGCCAGATGCGCAGCCGCATCGTGGATCGCTGCACGGATACGCTGATACGTACCGCAGCGGCAGATATTGCCGGACATCGCCGCATCGATATCGGCGTCGGTGGGTTTTTTGTTCGATTTCAGCAAGGCGGTTGCGCTCATGATCTGACCGCTCTGACAATAACCGCACTGCGCGACGTCATGTTTCACCCACGCGTCCTGCACTACTTTACCAACCGCATCGTTTTCCAGCGCTTCAATGGTGGTCAGTGCCTGTCCGCTGACGCTGGAGACCGGTGTGATGCAGGAGCGGATCGCCTGCCCGTTCAGATGCACGGTGCAGGCACCGCACAAAGCCTGACCACAACCGAATTTGGTGCCGGTCATGCCCAGCGCATCGCGCAGCGCCCACAGCACCGGCGTGGCCGGATCGATGTCTAACTGATGTTGTTTCTGATTCACGCTGAGCGTGACTTTGCTTGTGCTCATATCGGGATCTCCTCCGGGAATGGGTGCGGATGCCGGCGCAGGATAATGAATCGAAAAAATGACCGGCAACACTGCAGATTGCCACAACTATAGGACAAATTTTGTTCTCAGGTGCGGCAATCGCTTTTTCGGGCGTCGCAGACTGCATACAATGCCACGTCAACTGCAATCAAAGGAGTTTCTGTGCGTGAACTGAATCTGATCGGTGCCGGTAAAGTCGGACAAGTGCTGGCGCGTTGCTGGTGGCAGGCCGGTGTGGCGAAGCCGCAGCGTATTCTGAACCGCAGCACAGACAGTGCAGCACAGGCAGCAGCATGGATCGGTGCCGGTGCGCCGCAAGCTGCGGATCAGCCTTTTCCGCCAGCTTCATTGTGGATGCTGAGTGTCAGCGATGATCAGATTGCGGCAGTCGCACAGCAACTGGCGGACAGTCAGGTCTTACGTCCCGGCGATGTGGTGTTTCATTGCAGCGGTGCCAAAGCTTCTGCAGTGCTGGCGCCGGTACAGGCCTGCGGAGCACTGATCGCCAGTCTGCATCCGGTGCGCAGTTTTGCGGATAAAGATGCCTGTGCAGCTGCATTTGCGGGGACGGTCTGCAGTCTGGAAGGGGATGAGGGGGCGCTGCAGATACTGGAAAGTTGTCTGCATGCGATTGCAGCTGAAACCGTGCGCATCCGCGCCGAAGATAAGCTGGTGTATCACGCAGCAGCGGTGTTTGCGAGCAATTATCTGGTCACGCTGATGGATACCGCGCTGGCGGCGTATGAAGCGGCCGGGATTCCGCGCGATATGGCACAGAAAATGGCGGAACCGCTGGCCAGACTGACGATGGACAATGTATTCCGTATCGGTACGGAAAAAGCGCTGACCGGGCCGGTAGCGCGCGGCGACTGGGCGCTGGTGCGCCAGCAATCGGCGGCTGTTCATGGCTGGCAACCGGAAGCCGGACAGTTATACGATGCGATGGTGACGCTGACGGCGGCGCTGGCCGCCCGTCATCATTCGGCGAAATAAACGCTGTTACGACCGTTTTCTTTCGCCTGATACAGCGCCTGATCAGCACGTTCAAAGACGCTGTCTTCGCTTTCGTTTTCTTTGCATTGCGCCACACCCATACTGACAGTCACATTCATGCGGGTTTTCAGTAAGTCTGTGGTGCGGGAAAAATCATTGCCTTCAATGGTGCCGCGCAGATTTTCTGCAATCGATGTGGCTTTTTCCAGCGTGCAGTTTTTCAGCAGAATCAGGAATTCTTCGCCGCCCCAGCGGCACAGTACATCGCTTTCACGCAGAGAGCGGCGTGCGATAGCGGCGATTTCTTTCAGCACATGGTCACCGACCAGATGGCCGTGTTTATCGTTCACTTTTTTGAAGAAGTCGATATCCAGCAGCACCGCGCACATCGGCTGGCGTGACCGTTCCGCATCCAGAATCGCTGCTTTGAACACGAAATCAAAAGCCTGACGATTCAGCAAACCGGTCAGTGCATCAGTCGAAGCAGAGCGTTCCAGTCGTTGCTGATAACGGCGCACCATGAACAGCATGATGATGGCAATCGTCAGCGTAATGCCTGCACTGATTGCGATATTCACCAGCAGCATGTTCTGTACCGGACGCAGTTCGGTATCCAGCTCCTGCTCTACCAGCAAATGCCAGCCCAGTTCCGGCAGGAAGCGGGAATTCAGCAGCACCGTGCCTTTTTCACCCGCATATTCCAGATGCAGCGACTGGCTTTTTTTATTCGCCAGAATGGCTGGAGTCACCGTATTCAGCCCCGGTACCTCCTGCAGACGCTGGGCTTTCAGGCTGTGACCGGAACCGGCCAGCATGATTTTGCCGCTGGCATCGGCAAACATAATGCGGCGTGCAAAACGCTTCTGGTAAGAATCGATCAGCTGGCGCAGCGTATCCAGCGTCAGGCCGATACCGGTCACACCGAGAAACTGTCCCTGATAATCTTTGATACGGTAATTGACGAAAATCGTGACGGCATCGTGATTGGCCAGATCCACATCCACATTGGTTTCGTAATCAGCCTTGAGGTTTTTGACGCGGTAAAACCAGACATCGCGCGGCTCACCTTCTTTGATGGTTTTGAGTAAGCCATCGGCATGGTAATAATGCAAAGTCTGGTTCGACACCAGAAAACTGGTCACGGCATTATTTTTGATTTTGACTTCTTTCAGGTACTTGGTGATCAGTTCCTGATCTTCTTCCCCGTTCAGCATCCAGTCGCGCACAAAGGTGTCATGCGCCATCAGCGACGAGGCAAACACCGGCCGCAGGATATCTTTCTGAATTTCTGAATAGACATTATCACCGGTGATCGGCAGCGTCTGCTCCGCCAGACTTTGCTGCAGGGTATTTTTGGACGTCAGATAGCCCGCAACCGATGTAAAAATGAAACCTCCGGCCAGCAGAAACGTCAGCCAGACCAGCAGACCATATTTTTTAAACATGTTGTTCATGAACTGTAGACAAGGCAAAAAAGTTGCCAGCCGATAATACTATATTGCGCTTCGCGCCAGATGCAAACTTTATGCCGACCCGGTATCAAGCTCAAAATGAAAATGTGAAAAAAGTGGAATTTTGTGGTTTTTACTGGCTGTTGCTGAAATTTTTTCTATTCTGTAAGCAAATTTATTCTTGTATCGGCTGTTTCGTTAAATTTTTAACTATTGATCGCGTTATCGCGTGTGCGCCATTCGGGGGGGATATGCTGTCATTTAGTGATATGAAAATTGCAGCCAAGCTGTATGCGGGGTTTGGCGTGCTGATGCTGATTACCGTTTTGCTGGGGGTGTTTTCCGTCAGGGAACTTGGTGCAGTCAATCATACGGCTTACCAGCTTGGCAATGATCTGATGCCCGGCGTAAATGCTGCGATGGGAATCAAGGAAAGAATGTCACGCTTGCGCACGCAGGAAATGCAGATTGTGTTGTCTGCCGGTGATCAGGCAAGCATCGATAAATATTTCCAGCACTGGAAAGAATACGCAGAACAGTTGCATGCCTATCAAAAGACCTTCCTGAATCTGCCGGTGTCAGAAGAAGAAAAACAATTGCTGGACCGTGCGCAAAGCTTATGGACACAGTACGCCGCACAGACCGACAACATTGTTACACTGGCACGTACCGGTGATGCCGACGGGGCCCGCAAGGTACTTCGCGCCGAATCATCTGCGCTGAACGCAGAAATGCTGAAGATTGCGGATCAGGTACTCGAAATGAATGTCAAAAGCGCCCACGATGCGTTTCTGGAAGGCGAGCAGATTTACCAGAGTTCGCGCTACTGGATAATGGCAGCGATACTGGTCAGTTTCATCATTGGCAGCGTGCTGGCTTACCTGATCGCACAGCGGGTTTCTCAGCCTTTACGGCGCGCCGTGGATGTCGCCAAAACCGTGGCTTCCGGTGACCTGACCAGCGTGATCGAAGTGCGCGGTAAGGATGAAACGGCCGAATTGCTGACCGCACTACGGGAAATGAACGGCCAGTTACAAACACTGGTTGGTCAGGTGCAGCAGGGAACGGAGCTGATCGCGGATGCGACGGCAGACATTGCCAAAGGGAATATGGATTTGTCGGCGCGTACCGAAAGTCAGGCAGGCGCGCTGGAGGAAACAGCGTCGTCAATGGAGCAATTAACGGCGACGGTACGGCAAAACAGTGAGAGCGCCAGACAAGCACATCAGTTTGCCCGTGATGCGAATGTTGTTGCTGCAAAAGGTGGCGACGTCGTGCAGGAAGTCGTCACCACCATGGGCGATATCGATGCATCTTCGAAAAAAATCGTGGATATCATCGCCGTCATCGACAGTATTGCGTTTCAGACCAATATTCTTGCGCTGAACGCGGCAGTGGAAGCGGCACGGGCCGGTGAGCAGGGACGCGGTTTTGCTGTGGTTGCGTCGGAGGTACGGACGCTGGCCCAGCGCTCGGCAACGGCGGCGCAGGAAATCCGGCAACTGATTCATGATTCCGTGGAAAAAGTCGGACGCGGTTCCGGTCTGGTCAGTCAGGCAGGCGATACCATGCAGGAACTGATGCAAAGCGTACAAAAAGTCAGCGATATCATCGCGGAAATCAGTAATGCCAGTGGTGAACAGACGACCGGTATTGAGCAGGTGAATCAGGTGGTGATTCAGTTGGATCAGATCACGCAGGAAAATGCGGCACTGGTAGAAGAAGCAGCGGCAGCGGCGACCTCGCTGCAGGATCAGGCCGACAGTCTGCGGCGGCTGGTGGGCAGCTTCAAACTGCACCGGCGCGCTTATTCATGACGCTGTTAAGCTGAGAAACGGTCGTCGCAGTATGCAGCTATCGTCATTCGTGAACTTGCGAGGCCCGGACTTTCTGCCGACGACCGCCGGATCGCTGTGCTGAACACCGCATTCGGGGCATTTCAGGGCCAATTTGGGGCTAAAACAGCGCTGCCGGGACTTCTGTGCGCAAGCTGCTCACCGAGGCGTCGCTTCCGCACCGGCATCTCTTCGCAATGCAGTCAGCGCAGATGCCGCAGACCAAAACAAAAAGCACCGGACCATACAAGGTCAGCGGTGCTTTTTTGTGGCCGTTTGCAATAACGGCCAGATGGCTGTCGCCGGGAATTAAGGACGCGGTGTCAGCGATACATGCAGACGCAGACGTGAACCCGGATCGTAAGGCATGATCGTAGTGTAGGTACGGTTCATGTATTCATACGTCACTGCATAACCGGTAGTACGGGTTTCCCAGCTGTCCATGTTGCGGCACTGACGGACCGGACGGGTTTCGTAGCTTGGCTGGTTGTTGTAATTGTTGTTATTACCGTTGTTATCCATGCGGTCACCGACTAAAGCACCGGTAATCGCACCGGCAGCGGTGGCTGCCAGACGGCCATTGCCGCCACCAACCTGACTACCGAGCAAACCACCGGCAATACCGCCGATGATGGCGCCGCCATTGCTGCGTTCAGCCTGACGTTGCTGCTGGTGACGCGGTACTTGTTCGTATTCGGTACGGCAATCCTGACGCGGGTAATTCACTTGCTCGACTTGCGGCGTCACACTGATCACGCGGGCAAAGTCATCGTAATCTGCAGCGGATGCCTGTGTGGCAAATCCCAGTGCAATGGCAGACATCAGGAACAGAGCGGGTTGGCGAACAGATTTCATAATAGCCTCGTAACAGATAAACAGCGTAGTAACAGTATTAACGCACGATATGGACATTACGCTGACAGTGAAAATGTAATGACTTGTTTCACTTTGTAGCCACCGGCTGCGCAGGCTGCGTATCGGTTTCAAAACAAGTCGGCATGTGGTCAGGATAGGAATATGCGCCTTCATTCACAATGAAAACAGGAAAAGGTGCGTTAAACGCGCCTTTTTCGGCAGCTGGCCGCAACCGTCATCCACAGACTGATGATAAAAAATCTGCGATATTACCGTCGCGCAGGCAGCGCCAGTGTGATTCAATGCCTGCTTTGCATTAGCAGATCAACCATAAGGAATGCCATGCCGCCACTGAATTTTTCTGATCAACAAAAGCAAACCTGGTGCGAACTGGCATCACTAGTACTGGCAGGTCTGGCCTTGTGGATGGTGCTGAAAGCCGGTCTGGTGCTCGCGCTGTTTTCCGGCTTACTGATTTTTTCGCTGATACACCGCATGGAACCGCTGATTGCAGCGCGTTTCCGCCACCGTCAGCCGCGCATGCTGGCGCTGATCGTACTGGCGCTGATACTCAGCACAGCAATTTTTGCCGGCAGTTGGGGCATTCATGCATTTTTGCGCAGCGATGGCGGGAATTTGCATACCCTGCTGCAAAAAATGGCCGACATCATCGAAGCTTCGCGCTCACAAGTGCCGGACTGGCTGGCGAATAATCTGCCGGAAGACGTGGCAGCGCTGCAGGACTTGCTGATTCACTGGCTGCGCGAACATGCAGGCGAAGCCAAAACCCTGTTGCCGGAAGCCGGACATTTGCTGGTGCATCTGATTCTGGGCGTGGTGATCGGTGCAATGGTGGCAGTGTCACGCGCCAATCCGGATCAGCCGGCCGGGCCGCTGGCAGTTGCGCTCAGTGAAAGGATCGCGAATCTGGCGACGGCGTTCCATAAAATCGTGTTTGCACAGGTACAGATTTCTCTGATTAACACGGTGTTCTCTGCGATATATCTGGCACTGGTACTGCCTTTGCTTGGCATCCATCTGCCACTGGTAAAAACCATGATCGCCATTACCTTTATCGCCGGTCTGATTCCGGTGGCGGGTAATATTATTTCGAACACCGTGGTGGTGATTGTGGCCTTGTCACATTCAGTGCATGTGGCGGCGGGTTCCCTGTTATTTATGGTACTGATACACAAAGCCGAGTATTTCCTGAATGCCCGCATTATCGGTGCACAGATCAATGCCAAAGCCTGGGAATTGCTGACCGCCATTCTGATCATGGAAACCCTGTTCGGTCTGCCCGGGCTGGTGGCGGCACCGGTGTTTTACGCCTATATCAAAGCGGAACTCAGCCAGCGCGCACTGATCTGAGCATGCGTTCCGGCGCTGGCTGACATGAACAAAGTTCAGCGCAGCGCCGGAAAGATGAAAAGCTTATGCGTTTCCTGACCGGTGCGGCACAAACTGTCATAATGCAGAGATTGATGACCCACCTGTGAGCGAACTATGATACTTGAGGTAGCCGATATCCGGATTCAGCCGGGACAGCAAGACGCGTTTGATCAGGCCATACAGCGCGGCCTGCAGGAAGTGATTTCCAAAGCCAAAGGATTCCGCGGATTCAAAGTACAGAAAGGGATTGAATCTGCCGACCGTTATCTGCTGATGATTTACTGGGAAACGCTGGAAAATCACACGGTCGATTTCCGTGAATCGCCGGCATTTATTCAGTGGCGTGCGATAGTCGGCCCGTTTTTTGCCGCACCGCCGGTGGTTGAACACTTTGATTTGCTGGCTGAATCGGCCTGAATACTGTAAGGGTATTCAGTTTTACCCTTGATTCCTGCCGTTTCATCCCAAGCTAGACCGTTCGTCTAGAAAGCGGCGGGAATTCATGCTTTTTTGTTATGAATGCTGCTTTCGTGCTGTTCATTCCAAAAGGTCTTTATGGTTCCGCATCTCGTTACCGCCCTGAATGGTCCGTTACTGGATCTCGAAAAGAAAATTCTCGAAGCGACTCCCGCAATTGAGCGCTGGTTCCGTCTCGAGTGGCAGGAACACACGCCGCCGTTTTACTGCTCTGTCGATCTGCGCAATGCCGGTTTCAAACTGGCACCGGTCGATACCAATCTGTTCCCCGGCGGTTTCAATAATCTGGCACCGGAAATGCTGCCGCTGGCAGTACAGGCTGCAATGGCCGCGATTGAAAAATACTGCCCGGATGCCCGCAATTTGCTGGTGATTCCGGAAAGCCAGCCCCGCAATGCGTTTTATCTGCAAAACATTGCGCGCATGATGCAGATTTTCCGCCAGACTGGCCTGAATGTGCGTCTGGGTTCGCTGTCACCGGAAATCAAAGTGCCGACGCCGGTACTGCTGCCGGATGGTCAGGAATTATTGCTGGAACCGCTGGAACGTTCCGCCAACGGACGCCGTCTGGTACTGAATAATTTTGATCCGTGCACGATACTGCTGAACAATGATTTGTCTGCCGGTATTCCCGCTATTCTGGAAGAACTGAACGAACAAACCCTGTTGCCACCGGTGCATGCCGGCTGGGCGCTGCGCCGCAAGAGTAATCACTTTTCAGCGTATGACGAAGTCGTCAAAAAATTCTCGAAAATGGTCGATATCGACCCGTGGATGCTGAACCCTTACTTTATGAAAGTGCAGGGCGTAGATTTCCATCAGGGTACCGGCGAGGATGCGCTGGCGGCGGCGGTGGATACCGTGCTGGCGAAGATCCGCAAGAAATACAAAGAGTACGGGATCAAAGAGAAACCGTTTGTGATCGTCAAATCCGATGCCGGTACGTATGGCATGGGCGTGATGACGGTGCATCATTCCTCTGAAATCCGCGAACTGAATGCCAAACAGCGTAATAAGATGGCGGTGGTCAAAGATGGTATGACCGTCACCGATGTGATTGTGCAGGAAGGTGTGTACACTTTTGAGCAAGTACACGAAGCCGTGGCCGAGCCGGTGGTGTATATGATAGACCGCTATGTGGTCGGTGGTTATTACCGCTTCCATCAGGAACGCGGCGTGGATGAAAATCTGAATGCGCCGGGCATGCAATCAATGCCGCTGGCGTTTGCCCAGCAGCATGCGGTGCCGGATATGCGCGCCCAGCCGGGAACCGCTGCACCGAACCGTTTCTATATGTACGGTGTGGTGGCAAGGCTGGCCCTGCTGGCGGCATCGCTGGAACTGGAACGCACTGATCCTGATCCGGAAATTTACTGAGCGGCAGCGGAATGCCGCTGTCCGACATCACAGAATAAGAGAGAAACGATGAAACTGGCCTTTCTGACTGATCCGCTCGACAGCTTTAAAACCTACAAAGACTCTACCTTTGCGATGATGCGCGAAGCCGCATCGCGCGGACATCGCTTGTTTGCATTCGGGCCGGAAGAATTGGCGCTGGAAAACGGACAAGTCGTGGCGCGCAGCCGTGAAATCCGGCTGACCGGCGACAGTGAGCACTGGTATCAGGCCGATGCGCAGCAGGATACGCCGCTGCAACAGTTTGATGCGGTGCTGCAGCGTAAAGATCCGCCGTTCGATATGGAATATGTGTACGCCACCTATCTGCTGGAACTGGCAGAGCAGCAGGGCGCACGCGTGTTTAACCGTCCTGCAGCAATCCGCAGTCATAACGAAAAGCTGTCGATTGCGCAGTTCAGCCAGTTCACTGCACCGACGCTGGTGACACGTGATGCAGCGCGTATCCGCGCTTTTCATGCGACGCATGGCGACATCATTCTGAAACCGCTGGATGGCATGGGCGGTTCCGGTATTTTCCGCGTGCGCGAAGACGGTTTAAATCTGGGAAGCGTGATTGAAGGCTTGACGCAACTGGGCAGCCGTACCATTATGGTGCAGCGCTACATCCCGGAAATTGTGCACGGCGATAAACGGATTTTGCTGATTGGCGGCAAAGTCGTGCCGTTTGCACTGGCGCGCATCCCGCAGCAGGGTGAGGTGCGCGGCAATCTGGCAGCGGGTGGCACGGGTGTTGCTCAGCCTTTGTCTGAACGGGATCTTGAGATCGCGCAGACGCTGGCACCACAATTGGCGCAACGCGGTTTGTTGCTGGTAGGATTGGATGTGATCGGTTCATATCTGACCGAAGTGAATGTCACCAGCCCGACCTGCTTCCAGGAAATCACGGCACAAACTGGTTTTGATGTGGCGGAGATGTTTGTGGATGCGCTGGAAGCTGCAGTAGCGGCCTGAAATACCCCCGGGGGTATTTGTAACACCCTGCAATTTACTTAGGCGTGCAGCCCGAAATCGGGGATACTCCCCCCTCCGGACATTCCGGGCCAGAGTCGGGCAGTGCGCTGGCAAACAGGTGATTATGGTTGGAATTCTTTTAATGACCCATGCACCGCTGGGGTCAGCGTTTTTACAGGCAGCAGCCCACGTTTTCCGTGGCATGCCCGAGCGGCTGGAAGCCATCGACGTGGTGGCAGATCAGAATACAGACGAGGTCCACAAGCTGGCCGCCGCCGCTGTGCAGCGCCTGAACAATGGTTCCGGTGTACTGGTGATGACAGACATGATGGGTGGTACGCCGTCCAATTGCTGCCGCAGTCTGGGTGATCCCGATCAGGTGGCCGTGATTGCCGGCATCAGTCTGCCTATGCTGTTGCGCGCGCTGACTTACCGCAATGACGCACTGGACGTTGTGGTGGAAATGGCGCTGGCAGGCGGACAAAACGGCGCATTGCGGATCGATTGCCGTACCCGGATCTGAAGCATTATTCAAACAGGTAAAACTATGATTCAGCAGGAAATTGAAATCATCAACAAACTGGGACTGCATGCACGTGCCTCTGCAAAATTCACCCAGCTCGCCGGAAAATTCCGTTCTGAAGTATGGGTGGCCCGCAACGGCCGCCGCGTCAATGGCAAATCCATTATGGGTGTCATGATGCTCGCCGCAGGTAAAGGCAGCAAAATTCAACTCGAAATCAACGGTGAAGATGAACAAACCTGCTTTGACGCCATGTGCGCACTGATACAGGATCGCTTCGGAGAAGGCGAATAAGAAGGTCCGCAACGGACCAGCCTCTTACAAACTGCGTCAGCAAAGCCGCTGCCCGCTGCCTCCGGGCGACTTGCTGTCGCCGTGGCAGATAAGAATTCAACAGGGAGACTAGGCATGGCATCGTTTACTTTGCAGGGCATTCCGGTATCGCGTGGTATTGCGATCGGCCGCGCCCATGTGCTGCACCCTGCGGCACTCGACGTCGAACATTTTCTGGTGGCACAGGAACAGGTGGAAGCGGAAGTGCTGCGCCTGCAGGAAGCCATTGCGCAGGTCAACCGTGACCTGCAGACACTCTGGTCTGAACTGCCGCAGGATGCGCCAACAGAATTAGGCGCGTTTATCGACGTCCATGCACTGATTCTGGCTGATCCCATGATCTCCGAAGCACCGCTGGATATCATCCGCACCCGCCATTACAACGCCGAATGGGCGCTGGCAACCCAGGTCGAAGAACTCTCCGCCCAGTTCGATGAAATCGAAGATGAATACCTGCGTGAACGTAAAGCCGATATTCAGCAGGTGGCAGAACGGATACTGAAAGTGCTGACCGGCACCGTGCATCAGGTTGTGCGCTCTGAAGGGATAGATGAACGTACCGCCAATATGATTGTGGTGGCACGTGATATTTCTCCTGCCGATATGATGCAGTTGCGCGATGATGCATTTACCGGCTTTGTCACCGACGAAGGCGGGCAGAACTCGCATACCGCGATTGTGTCGCGCAGCCTTGGCATTCCAGCCGTCGTCGGTATGGGAAACGCATCCCATCTGATTGCACAGGATGACTGGTTAATTATCGACAGCGATGCCGGTGTCGTGATTGTCGCACCGGATAATGCCGTACTGGAACAGTACCGCGACAAACAAGCCAAACTGGCGCGTCAGAAAAAGAAACTTGCACGTTTGCGCAAAACACCGGCAGTCACACAGGACGGTGTCGAAATCACGCTGCTGGCCAATATTGAGTTGCCGGAAGATGCGGCGCACGCACTGGATGCCGGTGCCAGCGGCGTTGGTCTGTTCCGCTCTGAATTTTTATTTATGGAGCGCAGCGGACAGGAACACCGTTTGCCGACCGAAGAAGAACAGTTCGAAGCTTACCGCCAGGCAGTGCAGGGCATGAAAGGCCGTCCGGTGACAATACGCACGCTGGACGTCGGTGCGGATAAACCGCTGGACAGCTCAGACCACAATATCCTGAATCCGGCGATGGGCTTGCGTGCGATTCGCTATTGCCTTTCTGAGCCGCAATTGTTTATGACACAGCTGCGCGCCATTCTGCGTGCATCCGCGTTCGGTAAAGTCAAAATCCTGATTCCTATGCTGGCGCATTACCATGAAATCGAACAAACGCTGGCAATGCTGGAGCAGGCGAAGGCTGAGCTCACTGCAGAAGGTATGAAGTTTGATCCGCAAGTGCCAGTCGGTGCAATGATAGAAGTACCGGCGGCGGCGTTGTCGTTACCGATGTTTGTACGCAAGCTCGATTTCCTGTCAGTCGGCACCAATGACCTGATTCAGTACACGCTGGCGATTGACCGTGCAGATCATGAAGTCGCGCATTTGTACGATGATCTGCATCCGGCGATTATTCAACTGATGCACAGCATTATTTCGACGGCGGTGAAAGCGGACATCCCGGTATCGATTTGCGGTGGTATGGCCGGTGATATCCGTCTGACCCGTTTGCTGATTGCGATGGGCTTCCGCGAACTGTCGATGCCTGCTGCTTTAATACCGGAAATCAAACAGACGATTCTGAATACGCAACTGGACTTATTGCAGCCTCATCTGAAAAAAATTCTGCGCTGTTATGACCCGCAATCGATACGTGAAACCCTGACTGCCATGGAGCAGGCAGGCGTCGTCATGCACTGATTGCCGCTATGCAGAAAAACGCAGCGGATGTTTGACGGCATCCGCTGACTTGTTTATCCTTATACCCTTAGTGAATAAGCGCCGATTTGAGTTTCAGCTTGCGGGCGCTTTCCGGTCACTCCGGAAAATAAATACGGCTAAAGCGAGCCTGAATGTCTCCTTTCCCCTCCATTCAGCCCCCCTTTTAGCCTTCCTTCAAATGTGTTTTTGACGGGTTTACACCCGGTGGAAGAGTATATGTCTGTGTCTCCTCAGTCTGTCGGCATCGTGACGCCACAAGCGTTTCATTTTGCCGAACCCCTGCCTTTAAAAAGCGGTGCCAGTATTTCAGATTACACGCTGATGGTGGAAACCTATGGCGAACTGAATGCAGATAAATCGAATGCCGTGCTGATCTGCCATGCGCTGAACGCCTCACATCACGTCGCGGGTGTGTATGCAGATCAGCCGAACAATACGGGCTGGTGGGATAACATGGTGGGTCCCGGCAAACCGGTGGATACCAACCGTTTTTTTGTGATCGGCATCAATAACCTCGGTTCCTGTTTTGGCTCTACGGGGCCGATGCATACCAATCCCGCCACCGGTAAACCGTATGGTGCGGATTTTCCGGTGGTTACGGTAGAAGACTGGGTGCAGGCACAAGCCCGGGTGGCAGACCGTTTCGGTATTCAGCAGTTTGCGGCGGTGATGGGTGGTTCGCTTGGCGGCATGCAGGCGCTGGCATGGAGCATCCTGTTTCCGGATCGCCTGCGTCACTGTATTGTGATTGCCTCCACGCCGAAACTGTCTGCGCAAAATATTGCGTTCAATGATGTCGCGCGTCAGGCGATTCTGACGGATCCGGATTTCCACGGCGGACACTTTTATGCACATCAGGCGATACCACGGCGCGGCTTGCGGGTGGCGCGCATGATTGGTCACATCACGTATTTGTCCGATGATGATATGGCGGAAAAATTTGGCCGCGACCTGAAAACCGGCAGTCTGCAATTCGGATACGGCATCGATTTTGAAATTGAATCTTATCTGCGTTATCAGGGCGATAAATTCTCGGATTATTTCGATGCAAATACTTATCTGCTGATCACCAAGGCGCTCGATTATTTTGATCCGGCGCGTGAAACCGGTGGTGATCTGGCCGCTGCACTGGCGGTGACCAAAGCGAAATTCCTGATTGCTTCATTTACGACAGACTGGCGTTTTTCACCGGAACGCAGCCGCGAAATTGTGCGCGCACTGGTCAGCAGCCGCCGTCCTGTGACTTACGCAGAAATCGATGCGCCGCATGGCCACGATGCCTTCCTGCTGGATGACAGCCGTTACCTGAATTTAGTTGCCGCATATTACGACCGCATTGATGCGGAGCTGAAGGGAGAATCCGCATGACCATTTCTGAACTGAATCAGTTACGCCCCGATCTGGCATTTATCGCTGACTGGATTAAACCGGGCGCGCAAATCCTTGACGTGGGTTGTGGTGACGGTGAAATGCTCGACTATCTGCAAACAGCGAAACAATGCCACGGTTACGGTATCGAAATTGCGGATGACAAAGTACTGGCTTGTGCGCAGCGTCAGGTCAGTGTGATCCAGCAGGATATTGATCAGGGGCTTGGCATGTTCACCGATAACAGCTTTGATACCGTGCTATGCCTGTCATCGCTGCAAATGATGAAACATGTGGAAGACACGCTGCGTGAAATCGCCCGTGTTGGTCAGGAAGCGATCGTTTCGTTTCCGAATTTCGGTTACTGGCCGCATCGTACCGCTTTACTGCGCGGCCGGATGCCGGTGTCCAAGTCTCTGCCGTATCAGTGGTACGATACGCCGAACGTACGCTGCGCCACGATTTATGATTTCGCGGATCTGGCGCGTGAAGTCGGTCTGGAAGTGCTGGAATGCGTGGCCTTGCATGAAGGCCGCCCCGTCCGCATATTACCGAACTGGCGCGGCAGTTTAGCGGTGTTCCGTTTGCGCCGTCGACAGCCGGTCTGAACATAGTCTGCTTGGAAATAAGGAAACAGGGATGAAGCTTTTTCGCACAGGTCTGAATACAGGGTTGCTGGCGCTGATGCTGGCCTGGCCGGCCGCGTTCGCACAGGATGGTGTGCAGGTCGGACAAATGTCGCCATTGCGAAAAATTGTGCCGGCCGGTACGCTGGAACCGCAGGCTGCTGCGCAATATGCACAAACCCTGAGTAAGGCGAAGCAGCAAAATGCGCTGGCTGCTGAGAACGATCCGCAATTGCAGCGCCTGCGCGCGATTGCAAAGCGGATTATCCCTTTTGCATTACCGTGGAACGCGCGCGCCAAAGACTGGAAATGGGAAGTCAATCTGCTCGGTTCCAAACAAGTCAATGCTTACTGTATGCCGGGTGGCAAGATCGCGTTTTACACCGGCATCCTGACCACGCTGCGCATGACAGATGATGAAATTGCGATGGTGATGGGCCATGAAATCGCCCATGCGTTGCGTGAACACGGCGCGGAACGCGCAGGTAAAGCGACGATTGCGAATATTTTTGTGAAAGGCGCAGAAATTTTTGCTGCTGCGAAAGGCTATGATCCGAATGTCGCCGGCCAGTTAGCAGGCGGCGCTGCCAATATGACGATGCTGAAATTTTCACGTGACGACGAAACCGAGGCAGATATTGTTGGCCTCGATATTGCTGCGCGTGCCGGATACGACCCGCGTGCCGGTATCGTGCTATGGCAGAAAATGGGCATGGTGAATAAGAATGCGCCGCCACAATGGTTATCGACGCATCCGTCGGGCAGCAGCCGGATTGAAGAAATCCGTCGCCATTTACCGGAAGTCATGCCTTTATACGCAAAAGCCAAATCGGCACAGTTGTCTGCACTGCCGCCGTATCAGCCAAATGTGAAGGGTATTTCCCCTGTCACCTATCCTTAAAACAACCATTAAAATTGTTTATCAGATAATTTTTCTGAAAGTGCAGTTGATCCGGCATTTGTAAAAAATTGTCGGATTTTCTGACGTTTTGGTATTAATCCCCGAAAAAATCTTTTCACTCGCTGAAGTGAAATGTCTATAATCACGCCTTAATCAGCGCTGATGACGTTGAAATGTGAATAATATTGCAAGGTGTGGCAGCTTTGTGACAGTTTTGCGTGGTTTACGCCACGCTGTCATACAGCTTTCATATTTGGATGTAACACTCTGTAATATTAAAAAAAGTAATGTGATAGACTGATTTCACATACCTGAATACCCGATTTCCCGAATATTTGATGCCGGTTCTGTGCCGGATTATCTGAAAAAATAAGACGAATCTGCTTTCGTCTCATTTTTTTGTCCGAAAAGCAATCGTTTGCGCACTCTTTCCACGAGTTGTGCGGTCAGTATAGCAATCGATTGCGCGGAGATGATCAGCGCACAGGGATAGCCAGCATCATGAGGGAAACATAGTTGTGCCTGAAGCTTTTATATGACCAGCAATGGTCAGAACAATAAGTAATGGCGGAGACCCACCGGGACATGTCGATTCCGGCGCAGCAAACGAGTTTGAAACAATTATTTTTGTAATCTGATCAGGAGCATTCATGAACTTCAAGAAAGCCTCTGCAATTCCATCCCGTCTGACGATGGTAGCAGTCGCATGCCAACTGGCATGCCTGGGCATCTCTTCTGCGTATGCGGACGAGAAAGACAACCAGCCAACCGATACTAAACAAGTCACCATTACCGGCAAAAAAGTCGGTATGGGTCTGATGGTGCAGGAAAACGCGCCAAAAGCACGCAGCACTATTACTGCGGAAGAACTGGCAAAACAGCGTCCTACAGGCAATGCCTATGAAGCGCTGGAACTGATGCCTGCGGTTAACAGCTACAACTACGACTCTACCGGTCTGTTCGGTGGCGGTCTGACACTGCGCGGCTTCAACAGCGACCAGATCGGTGCAACTGTTAACGGCGTGCCAGTCAATGACTCCGGCAGCTTTGCAGTGTATCCGCAAGAATACGTGGATCAGGAAAACACCTGTACTCAGTTCGTGACTCAGGGTTCGACTGACGTAGACTCCCCGCAAATCGGTGCAACTGGCGGTAACTTCGGTATCACTACTTGCGATCCGTCCAAAGAAAAACGCTTCCGCGTAATGCAGACGCTGGGTGGCCTGAACCTGAAGAAAACTTACCTGCGTTACGACACAGGTATGGTGCTGAATAACAAAGCACGTTTCTTCATTTCTTACTCCAACGCGACTTCCGACAAATGGAAGGGTGACGGTGGTGCGCGCCGTGATCACGTGGATATGGGCTTCCGTACCGACTTCGATCGTTTCAACTCGATCTCCGGTACTATCCTGTACAACCGTGCAATCAACCAGAACATCGCTACATTCAGCCTGGCTGATCTGAACAAATACGGTTACTACTACGACTATTCGACCAAATTCATTGGTCACGTCGTACCAACCAAAGGTAAAGCTGACAGCGATGCTAACCAGGCATTCGGCGACTCTTACTTCAAGCTGACCCAGAATCCGTTTGAAAACGTGATCGCTTCCACCATCATCAAAGCACGTTTCGGTGAAAGCACAGACCTGAAAGTTGTACCTTACTACTGGTACGGCTACGGTACAGGTGGCAATCAGCAACGTCTGATGACTGAAAGCCAGTTCCTGGACAAAACAACCGGCAAAAACACTGCAGGTGTAGACCTGAACGGTGACGGCGACACACTGGATAAAGTGATCGTTGCTAACAGCAGCGTAACCCGTACTAACCGTCCTGGTATCACAGCATCTGTGAGCCACCAGCTGGACAACCACCAGTTGCTGGCAGGTTTCTGGTACGAACGTGCTACCCACGAACAATACGGTCCTATGGTTGCTGTGGACGCCAACGGTGAATCCGCAGACATCTGGCTGAAAGATGGCCGTATTCTGCGTCCGGATGGCACACCATACCAATCCCGTGACTGGAAAACAATTTCCACTGGTTATCAGTTCTTCGCACAAGACACCGTCAGCCTGATGAATGACAAGCTGACCGTGAACTTCGGTGTACGTGCTCCGACCATGAAGCGCGATTTCACTAACTACGCGAACGAAGGTTCTAACTCCGGTACAACTTACCGTATCGAGAAGAAGTACTCTGAAATTCTGCCGCAACTGGGCGTTCGTTATCAGATCAATAACAACAACCAGGTATTCGCAAGTCTGGCGCGCAACATGAAAGCACCGCCAAACTTCGTATACTCCACAAGCAACAACGTTGTGCTGGTCAATGGTCAGCCAACAATGCCAGTGGATGTAAAAGCAGAAACTTCTTACAACCTGGATATCGGCTACCGTCACCAAAGCGACTTGCTGACCGGTCAGGTTACCGTGTACGCAGTTGACTTCCGTGATCGTCAGGCAACAGCATATGATGCAGTGTCTAACACCAGCAGCCTGACCAGCGTAGGTAAAGTAAAGACTAAAGGTTTCGAAGTTGAACTGGGTAACACACCAGTCAACGGCTGGTCTTTCTACAGCTCTATCGGTTACGCGAAGAGTGAAATTCAGGAAGATCTGCCAGTCAGCAAAACAGCAACTCTGCCAACCGCTGGCAAAGAAATGACGCTGACGCCGAAATACAAAGCAGGTCTGAGCGCTCAGTACGAAACCGGCGCATGGTACACCCGTGTTAAAGTCAAATACACAGGCAAACAATGGGCAACCATGACCAATGACGAAGAAGTACCGGCATACACACTGGTTGGTCTGGATGCAGGTTATCAGTTCCCTAACACTGGTTTCCTGAAAAAACCAACACTGCGTATGAGCATCAGCAACCTGACAGACCGTCAGTACCGCAATCCGTCCAGCTTCAACGTGACGAATGCAAAAGCTTACGGTACAGCAGGCGCGAAAACTGTGTTCTACTACATGGGCGCACCACGTTTCGCATCCGTGACTTTCTCTGCTGATTTCTGATCAGTGTGAATATCACGTAAGTTCGTTGTACCTTATAAAGGTCTGCGATCCTCACCGGGTCGCAGGCCTTTTGTCTTTCAGGAAAAAAGCATGAAACTCCGTCCCTTATTTCTGAGCCCGCTGCTGGCCGCTGCGCTGCAACTGGGCGTGACTGCCAGTGCGCTGGCGGAAACCTTACGCACCGTCACCATTTTCAGTATCAATGATTTTCACGGCAATCTGCAGGCCAGCCAGCCTGTGCCTTACCAGTTCCCGCGTATGCAGGATGGCAAAGCCGTCAACGGCGCAGCCGGTGGTTATGCCTATCTGGTGACCAAACTGAAAGAGCGCCGTGCTGCGGTGGGTGACAGCATTCTGGTCGGTGCCGGCGATTTAATGGGCGCGTCGCCGATGGGTTCTGCTTTGCTGAAAGACGAACCGGTAGTGGAAGCACTGAACCGGATGCAACTGAATATTACCGCTGTCGGTAATCATGAATTTGATAACGGCACCGCCGATCTGATGCGCCGTATTCAGGGCACTTGTCCTGAGGCCGGTTGCGCATTTCAGGGTTTCAAAGGTGCCAGCTACGCGTATCTGGGCGCGAATGTGATTGATAAATCGACCGGCAAACCGTGGCTGACACCATACGTGGTGCGCCAGGTCGGTGATCTGAAAATCGGTTTTATCGGCGCAGTCACCGCAGATGTACCGAATCTGGTGGCAGGTGATGCCGTCAAAGCGCTGCGTTTTGACGATGAAGCCGAAACAATTAACCGCTATGTGCCGGAACTGAAAGCACAGGGTGTGGATGCGATTGTGGTGCTGATCCATGAAGGCGCGATGTTCAAAGGCCCGGAAAGCGATCCGACGTATCAGTGCGAAGGTTTGCAAGGCCCGATTATCAATATCGCCAATAAGATTGATCCTGCCGTCAGCCTGATCGTTTCCGGCCATTCGCATCAGGGTTACACCTGCAAGATCGGTGACAAACTGGTAGTGCAGGGCCGCAGCTACGGTGCTTATCTGACTGAATCCACGCTGACCGTGGATAAAGACAGCCGCAAAGTGGTGAAGGCCGATGCTGTGAATCATCTGATCGATCAGCAAAACATCACACCGGATGCAGAAGCACAAACACTGGTCGCAGAAGTCGCGCGTCTGACCGGCGACCTGCGTTCCCGTCCTGTGATTAAACTCAGCAAACCCTTACTGCGCTTCAGTGAAGGCGATGCATTTGACAGCTCGCTCGGCAATCTGATTGCAGATTCCCAGCTGCACTTTGCGCAGCACATGGCCGATGCCGACATCGCATTTATGAATTCCGGCGGCATCCGCAACGATTTGCCATCCGGCGCACAGGGCAGCGATATTCAGGTGACCTTCGGTGATCTGTATGCGGTACAGCCTTTCGGCAATGGTCTGGTGCGTCTGAAAATGACCGGTCAGCAAATTCTGGATGTGTTGCAACAGCAATGGAAAAACCGTCCTGCCGGCGAAGTCAAAAAACTGTTTGTGTCGCAAGGCTTCAGCTATGTCTGGCAACGCAATCCGGCAGCCGATCCGACACTGCGCGATGTGCAGGTGAACGGCAAAGCGCTGGACCCTGAGCACACTTACACCGTGATCGTGAACAGCTTCCTCGCGGAAGGCGGCGATGGTTTCACCGTGTTCAAAAAAGCCGGTGACCGTGCCTTGCTCGGTCGTGATCTGGATGCGATGGAAAGCTATATCCGCGAACACAGCAAACAGATCGACAGCATCGCGACGGACCGCGTCCACTATCAGTAAGCTGTCATTCGCATTTTGAGCGCGGAAAGCCTGTGCATGCAGGCTGACGACGTGCTTCAGACGCCCGGAGAAGTCCGGGCGTTTTTGTTTGTCCCGCGCCGTTCATTGTGCAGTTATCCGCATTCGCGATTTCCGGACAGCCAGACTTTCTGCCGACGACCGCAGTATCGCTGTGCTGAAGTCCGCAAAACAGGGAATTTCAGGCCGAAAAAGTGGTCTGCTCGGGAATTCAGCAATGTTTTGTTTCTGATGACATCGTACAACAAAAATATAAAACATCAGGCGACTGAACAAATATTCTAAATTAAGAAATCATCACCACCGTCACGTTGCAGGATGTCTTCTGAAAATGTTACAGCCGAATAAGGAAATGTATCGGTAAATATTGAACTTAATCTCGGTAGAACGCTTCAAATTTTCTGCGAAAAACACCATCAGATCCCACACTGAGCCTGACGATAGGCAGATTCTGTGTAATTAAGTCGTCATACAACATGGCTAGCATGAAGCACCTTTTCTCACTTTTCATGCTGATCATGCAAAAAATCCGTTCCGTACTTGCCGCCAGTATTGCGCTGGCACTCTGGGGTTGTGGTTCTTCCGGTTCCTCAGACAATGCTGTCACTGAGCCACTCATCATCCCTGCCGCGCCTGCGGATCAGGGCGCTGCGGAAACCGTACCGCTTCCTGCGGTTCCTGCGTTTGCTGACAATGCTGCGACGAATCAGCGCGGCGATGCCCGTTATGCCACGCTGGACACCAATGCCGGTGTGCGCGTCCTCGCAACCTATCTGAATGTCTGGAAACCGCTGACGCAAATTGTGGATGCCGGTGTCACCGCACCTGCCAACGGCAGTTTTCCGGCTGTTGTCGCATCAACATGGACTGGTGTGCCGAATGACGGCACGCCGGACGGGACAATTGCCAGCAGCACTGCGCATGCAGCGAACATCGATTACGTGGTGAAAGCCACCGCAGCAAGAACGCCGGAGCAGGCAGTGCAGGCGTATCTGGATGATCGCCGTGGTAAGGGTTACAGCGTGACAGAAGGCCTGGGACCGCTGACTGCCGCATGGCGCACCGCTGCGCAGCAAGTCACCAGTATTACCAGTGTGGCAGCGGATGCGAACACCGTGCTGTACAACGACAGCGGTAATAACACCGGCGTTGGTGGCAGCACCAATGCAGCCTTCGGCAATGTGGTCGATCTGGTCAATCTGGTCGGCAATAATGCTTCCACCGAACCTGCCAAGCGTTTTTATAAGTACGCGCGTCCTTATCGCTGGAGCACGAATGTACAGGTGCTGCCCGCACTGATGCCGGCCAGAAGCACAACGCCGGCCACCGATGGCGGCTTCCCGAGCGGCCATTCAGCAGAAGCGGTGCGCGATGCGGTTGCGATGGCCTATGTGTTGCCTGAGCGTTTTCAGGAACTGGTGACGCGCGGACTGGAGCTTGGTGAAATGCGGATCATTGCCGGTATGCATTCGCCTTTAGATGTGATGGGTGGTCGTTTGCTCGGGCAGGCGTCGGCTGTTGCCAATCTGGCAGATCCGGCCAATGCGGCCAAAAAATCTGCAGCGGTGACACAGGCACATGCCACGCTGATGGCCAGCACCGGCACTAACAGTGACACCTTCGGCGCATTTGCCAAGTCCGGTACCACAGCGAATGACCGCTTCGCAGATTACGCCAGCAATAAAGCGAATTACCTGCGCCGCCTGACCTTCGGTATGCCGCAGACCGGTACCACCGGCATTCCTGCGCCGGTTCCGAAAGGTGCGGAAGTGTTGCTCGAAACCCGTCAGCCCTATCTGAGTGATGCACAGCGCCGCGCAGTTCTGAAGACCACAGCCCTGCCATCCGGTTATGTGCTGCTGGACGATGCAGAAGGTTATGGCCGTCTGAATCTGTTCGCCGCTGCCGATGGTTACGGCGCATTCAGCGGGAATGTCATGATCACGATGGATGCGGCGAAGGGCGGTTTTCATGCATTTGACGCATGGCGTAACGATATCAGCGGCAGTGGCAAGCTGGTCAAAGATGGTACGGGCACGCTGAAACTGACCGGTAACAACAGCTGGACCGGCGGCACTGAACTGAAAGGCGGCAGCCTGCAGGCAGATGCGTCCGCAGCACTGGGCAATGGTGATGTGTATGTGAGCGGCGGCACGCTGCTGGTCAGCGCAGCGAACGGGCTGAAGTTGTCCGGCAAATATACCCAGCTCAGCGGCACGACAGCGCTGAATCTCAGTCTCGGCAGCAATCCGGGGCAGGGCACGCTGACAGTTGCGGGGACGGCAACCATCGCCGGTGGCAGCCTGCGTATCAGTTTTGCCAGCGGCTACAAGCCAAAAGCCGGTGATGTCATCACCGTGATTTCCGCTGGCAGCCTGAAAGGCCGCTTCGTCGCCATTACTGCAGACGGCTTTACGAATGTGGAGCCAGTCTACTCGGCGAACACGCTGACTCTGCGTTTTAACGCTTGAGTTCTGTATTCGCACACACTGTACCGGCAAGCCAGTTTCCGGCTTGCCGGTGCAGCTGACGGAGGCGGAAGTACGCAGAGACTGTGCAGCTATCCGCATTCGCGATTTCCGGACAGCCAGACTTTCTGCCGACGAGCGCCGGATCGCTGTGCTGAAGTCCGCAAAATGGTCGGTTTCGGGCATTTTCCGGCCTGCGCAGCACGGGTCGGAAGCTGATCAGATAATGGCAGGCTGAAAAGCACAAAGGCAGCAGGGTTTACCTGCTGCCTTTGTGCTGGTTTTTTGCGCCAGCTGAAACACCGCAAACGCGGTGACTCTGGCGATCACGCCGGATTACAGCTGATACTGAATCAGCAGCGGCGAGTGATCAGAGAAGCGTTCTTCTTTGTAGATGCTGGCAGCCTGCACGGTGGCACCGATGCCCGGTGTGGCGACCTGATAATCAATACGCCACCCGACATTGTTGGCCCATGCCTGACCGCGGTTACTCCACCATGTGTAGCATTCAGAGGTGGTGTCCGGATACAGGCGGCGGTAGGCATCGACCCAGCCCAGCTCGTCAAATACCCGCGTCATCCACGCGCGCTCTTCAGGCAGGAAACCGGAATTTTTCTGATTGCTTTTCCAGTTTTTCAGATCAGCTTCTTTGTGTGCGATATTCCAGTCGCCGCAAATCACCACTTCACGGCCTTCGGCTTTCAGCGCGGCCAGATGCGGCAGAAACACATCCATGAAACGGAATTTGGCTTCCTGACGTTCCGGCGATGAAGAGCCGGACGGGCAGTACACCGAAATCACGGTCAGATTGCCAAAGTCGCAGCGCACATAACGGCCTTCAGCATCAAATTCGGGGCTGCCGAAACCGATCTGCACCGCATCCGGTTTTTGTTTGCTGTAGACACCGGTGCCGGAATAACCTTTTTTTTCTGCGTAATGGAAAGCACCGTGGTAACCCTCGGGTTGCAGAAATTCCGGGCTCATATCGGCTTCCTGCGCTTTCAGTTCCTGTACGCAGATGAAGTCAGCGCCGGTGGATTGCATCCACGGAAAAAAACCTTTTTTAGCGGCAGAACGGATACCGTTCAGATTGGCGGAAATGATGAGTGTCATGGGAATCCGGGAAGAAAACAGCGGAACCGTGTTTCCGGTTCCGCAAACAAATCAGCCGCCCTGCGGCGGCTGAGTGCGTGAGGCAGGGTTCAGACTGCGCCGTATTTCTGGCGGTATGCTGCCACTGCATCTTTATGCTGTGCCAGCTCTGCACCACCGTTACCGGCGTTCAGGTACTCGAACAGGTCATTCAGATTGGCAATAGACACCACCGGCATCTGATACGTATTGCTGACTTCCTGCACAGCGGAATGCGCGGACAGGGCATCGTCTTTGCCGGAACGTTCCATGCGGTCGAGTGCGATCAGCACCGCCGCCGGTGTGGCACCTGCAGCGCGGATCATATCGACCGATTCACGTACCGAAGTACCGGCAGAAATCACGTCATCAATAATCACGACGCGGCCTTCCAGCTTCGCACCGACGATGGTGCCGCCTTCGCCGTGGTCTTTGGCTTCTTTGCGGTTGTAGGCAAACGGCACGTTACGGCCGCGTGCTGCCAGTGCCACTGCGGTTGCGCTGGCCAGCGTAATGCCTTTGTAGGCCGGGCCGAACAGCATATCGAATTCCACGCCGGAAGCGATCAGGGTGTCAGCGTAAAACGCTGCCAGACGACCCAGATTCGCGCCATCGTTGAACAGACCGGCGTTAAAGAAATACGGCGACAGACGGCCGGCTTTGGTCACAAATTCACCAAAGCGCAGAACACCGGCTTCTACCGAAAACTGAATAAATTCCTGACGTAAATTGCTCATAGAGACTCCTGATTAACCTGCGAGTTTTTTGCGCAGTAATTCATTCACCAGTGCCGGTGCCGCTTTACCTTTGGTGGCTTTCATTGCCTGACCGACCAGCGAGTTGAAGGCTTTTTCTTTACCGGAACGGAATTCATCCACGGATTGCTGATTCGCTGCCATCACTTCATCAATGATCGCTTCCAGCGCGCCGGTATCGGTAATCTGCTTCAGGCCTTTGGATTCAATTACTTTGTCCGCCAGCGCGACGTCGTCAGACGGTGCTTCCCACATTGCCGCAAATACTTCTTTGGCGATCTTGTTGGAAATCGTGCCATCGGTGATACGCTGCAGCAGCAATGCCAGCTGCGCCGCAGAGACCGGAATCGCACTGATATCGGTGCCTTCGCGGTTCAGTGTCGATGCCACGTCACCCATCATAAAGTTCGCTGCCGGTTTGGCTTGCGCAGCACCTGCGGCCTGCACCACGGCTTCAAAGTAAGTCGCCATACCTTTGGATTGTGTCAGCACAGTCGCATCGTATTCCGGCAAGCCGAGTTGTTCGACAAAACGCGCGCGCATTGCGGCTGGCAGTTCCGGCATGTTCTGACGGACTTTTTCAATCCAGTCGCTGCCGATGCGCAGCGGTGGCAGATCCGGATCAGGGAAGTAGCGGTAATCCTGCGAATCTTCCTTGCTGCGCATGGAGCGCGTGACTTTTTTGTCCGGATCATACAGACGGGTTTCCTGTACCACGGTGCCGCCGTCTTCGATCAGTTCAATCTGACGACGCACTTCGTAGTTGATCGCTTCTTCAAGGAAACGGAAGGAGTTCAGGTTTTTGATTTCAGCACGGGTACCGAATTCTTTCTGACCGACAGGACGCACGGACACGTTAGCGTCGCAGCGGAAAGAACCTTCCTGCATGTTACCGTCACAGATATCCAGCCAGACTACCAGCGCATGCAGGGCTTTGGCATAAGCAACGGCTTCTGCGGCGCTGCGCATGACCGGCTCGGTCACGATTTCCAGCAGCGGTGTACCGGCGCGGTTCAGATCGATACCGGACATGCCCTGATAATCTTCATGCAGCGATTTACCGGCATCTTCTTCCAGATGCGCGCGGGTCAGCTGAATCTGACGCACTTCCGGTTTGCCGTCTTTTTCCACGATACAGGACACATAGCCGCCCTGTACCACCGGAATTTCAAACTGACTGATCTGATAGCCTTTCGGCAGATCCGGATAAAAATAGTTTTTACGCGCAAACACCGATTCCGGTGCGATATGCGCGCCAACGGCCAGACCGAACTGAATCGCTTTTTCGACCGCGCCTTTATTCATCACCGGCAATACGCCCGGCAAAGCCAGATCCACAGGGCTGGCTTGTGTATTCGGTTCCGCACCGAAAGCAGTGGAAGATCCACTGAAAATTTTAGAACGGGTTTTGAGCTGTACGTGGGTCTCAAAACCGATAACGACTTCCCATTGCATAAGCTATCCTTGTTTCAGTGAGGGCGGGGCAGACTCACCCGCCGGGCCCGCCGCAGCGGGACACAGATTATTCCGGGCTGCGCAGATGCCAGTCAGTAACTTGCTGGTACTGATGCGCGATATTCAGCAGACGGGCTTCTTCAAAGTAATTACCGATCAGTTGCAGACCCACAGGGCGGCGACTGTTTTTCTCGCCCTGACCAAATCCGCACGGTACCGACATGCCCGGCAAACCGGCCAGACTGGTGGACAGTGTGAAGATATCGGCCAGATAGTTAGCGACCGGATCATCGGATTTTGCGCCCAGATCCCATGCCACGCTTGGCGCCACCGGACCCATGATTACATCGCACTGGGTGAAGGCCGCAGCGAAATCCTGCGCAATCAGACGGCGGATTTTCTGTGCCTGCAGGTAGTAAGCATCGTAATAACCGTGCGACAGTACATACGCACCGGTCATGATGCGGCGTTTCACTTCATCGCCGAAACCTTCGGTACGGCTCTTGGTGTACATATCGTTCAGATCGGTGTATTCGGCTGCACGGTGACCGTAACGCACGCCGTCAAAACGGCTCAGGTTGGAGGATGCTTCAGCCGGTGCAATCACGTAATACACAGGGATGGACAATTCGGTTTTCGGTAGGGAAATTTCCACGATGCTGGCGCCGAGTTTTTTGTATTCTTCCAGCGCTGCGTGAATCGCCTGTTTCACATCATCCGCCAGACCTTCACCGAAGAATTCTTTCGGCACACCGATACGCAAGCCTTGCAGCGACTGGTTCAGCAGACGGTTGAAATCTTCCGGTTTGCGTTCCAGCGAGGTGGAATCTTTCTCGTCAAAGCCCACCATGGCGTTCAGCAACAGGCCGCAGTCTTCCGCAGTCTGGGCCATCGGGCCACCCTGATCCAGCGATGAGGCAAACGCGATCATGCCGTAACGGGACACACTGCCGTATGTCGGTTTAATACCGGTAATACCGCAGAATGCCGCTGGCTGGCGAATCGAACCGCCGGTATCGGTACCGGTAGCGGCCGGTGTCAGGCGCGCAGCCACTGCCGCAGCCGAACCGCCGGAAGAGCCACCGGGTACAGCGCTCAGATCCCATGGATTTTTCACCGCACCGAAGTGCGAGTTTTCATTGGCAGAACCCATCGCGAATTCATCGCAGTTCAGTTTGCCCAGCGTCACCATACCGGCAGAGGCCAGTTTTTCCACGACAGTTGCGTCAAACGGGCTGGTGTAATTGCCGAGCATGCGCGAACCGGCTGTCGAACGCAGACCACGGGTCACGAAAATGTCTTTATGGGCGATAGGCACACCAGTCAGCACGCCGGCATTACCGGCAGCCAGACGTGCATCGGCAGCCGCTGCCTGTGCCAGTGTCAGTTCAGGATCAACATGCAGAAATGCATTCAGATTGCTGGCGCTGATGCGGTCTAAGTAAAGACGTGCCAGTTCAGTGGCGGAAACTTGTTTGCTCTGCAGTAAGGCAGATAACTGCGCTATGGTTTTTTGATGCATACGGTTCTCCATCCGGCTTATTCGATGACTTTCGGGACCAGATACAGGCCATCCTGCGTGGCAGGCGCGCATTGCTGGTAATCATCACGGCGATTGGTTTCAGTGACCTCGTCTTCACGCAGACGCAGCGCCAGTTCCGGCAGCAGTGCTGCGATCGGGTGACTTAACGGTGCCACGCCAGTGGTATCAATCGCATTCAGTTGTTCTGCCAGCGCAAAAATACTGTTCAGCTTGTCGAGGGTGGAGGCCGCCTCGCTGTCGGAAACGTTCAGCTTTGCCAGCTTGGCAATGCGGTTCACATCATTCAGTGTCAGAGACATATCGGTAGCGTGTAAACACGTTCAGGTTTATCAAGAAAAGGGAGAGGACACCGCGGAATCAGACCAGTCTGACCAGCCTGATGACCGTCTGTCAGAGGCTCGCACCGCAAGCCCGGGCAGTACCGTAAAAAAGAACGGCACAGACAGCATTTTTCGGTACAGGTGTCCGGTAAAATCAACAGGATTATAAGGTAGAATGACAGGTTAATGCCCTAAATAGCGCGCTAATTCCTGTCAGTTCAAGCATAAAGACAGTGTCAGCGCAGCGCGGATAAAACAGGGCTCATTTCAGCAATGCTTTGTCAGTGACACAGGATTGCTGAAATGGGCTCAGGGCGACCGAATTTTCCGGCGATGCAGTCTGGTGCTGCTGTCAGCCATAACGTTTTCACAGGACTCTACATGTTTGGTTCTTTACGCAGTTATTTTTCGAACGATCTCGCAATTGACCTTGGTACCGCAAACACCCTGATTTACGCCCGCAGCCAGGGCATCGTACTGGATGAGCCTTCTGTCGTGGCAATTCGTCAGGAAGGTGGCCCGAACGGCAAAAAAACCATACAGGCCGTTGGTAAAGAAGCAAAACAAATGCTGGGTAAAGTCCCCGGTAATATCGAAGCCATCCGCCCTATGAAAGACGGCGTGATTGCGGACTTCACGGTCACCGAGCAAATGCTCAAGCAATTCATCCGCATGGTGCATGACACCAAATTCTTCAAGCCTTCCCCGCGTATCATCATTTGCGTACCGTGCGGTTCGACACAGGTTGAACGCCGTGCGATCCGTGAATCCGCACTCGGCGCGGGCGCTTCTCAGGTGTATCTGATTGAAGAACCAATGGCCGCTGCGATTGGTGCCGGTCTGCCGGTATCGGAAGCGACCGGTTCCATGGTGGTGGATATCGGTGGCGGTACTACCGAAGTCGGCATCATCTCGCTGGGCGGTATGGTCTACAAAGGTTCTGTACGTGTTGGCGGTGACAAATTTGATGAAGCCATCGTGAATTACATCCGTCGTAACTACGGCATGCTGATCGGTGAACAGACTGCGGAAGCGATCAAAAAAGCGATCGGCTCTGCGTTCCCGGGCTCCGAAGTGAAAGAAATGGAAGTCAAAGGCCGCAACCTGTCCGAAGGTATTCCGCGTTCGTTCACAATTTCCAGCAATGAAATTCTGGAAGCACTGACAGATCCGCTGAATAACATCGTGTCCGCTGTCAAAAATGCGCTGGAACAAACACCGCCGGAACTGGGTGCAGATATTGCCGAAAAAGGCATGATGCTGACTGGTGGCGGCGCATTGCTGCGTGATCTGGACCGTCTGCTGATGGAAGAAACCGGCCTGCCGGTGATCGTTGCAGAAGATCCGCTGACCTGCGTTGTGCGTGGTTCCGGTATGGCACTGGAGCGCATGGACAAACTCGGTTCCATCTTCTCTTACGAATAACAGCGGGTTAGCGGGCTGAGGCCGCCGACGGCGGTGATCAGCCTCCCGTGTCCTGCAGCCGGTGTGTCCGGCGGCGGGCGAAGCCGGCAGTATTGCGTCGGCTTTTTGTTTTTTTAACCGTGCACTGTCTCTGGCAGACAGTTTCAGCTGATCTGGCATTGTTGATGGATTTCGTATGAATTACAGTCCGCCGCCATTATTTAAACAGGGTGCTTCCGCGCGGGCGAAAGCACTCTTTTTTACAATCTTTGCCATCTGTCTGCTGGTCATCGATTCCCGTCTGCAATCCTTATCCCTGTTGCGTCAGATTATCGGCACGGTACTGTATCCGGTACAAATGGTCGCCAGTGTGCCTGCACAGGCGGCCCGCGATGTTTCTGTCTATTTTTCCGGTATTACTGAACTGCAGGCCGAAAACAACCGCCTGAAACAGCAGCGCACACGCCATGCAGATTTACTGCAGCAGGGCGGACAGTTACAGTCTGAAAATGCGCATTTGCGCAAACTGCTGGATGCGCGTGAACGTATGCCGGCCAAATCCGTGATGGCGGAAATTATTTACGATGCGCGTGATCCGTCTACCCGCAAACTGGTGGTGGACCGTGGTCTGAAAGACGGCGTGGAGCAGGGGCAACCGGTGATTGATGATCTTGGCGTGGTCGGTCAGGTCACACGGGTGTTCCCGATGACATCGGAAGTGACGTTGCTGACAGACAAAACGCAGGCGATTCCGGTGCAGATTTTGCGTAACGGCTTACGCAGCGTCGCCTACGGGCGCGGACAGTCTCCGTATCTGGATATGAAAGTCACCTCGAATGCCGATGTGCAAAAAGGCGATGTGCTGGTGACTTCCGGTCTGGATGGCATTTATCCGCCGGGGCTGGCGGTTGCCAAAGTTGAAGTAGTGGAAAACAAAGGTACCAGTACCTTTGAAAACATCGTGTGTATGCCGGTGGCCGGTGTCGAAAAAAACCGTCAGTTACTGATATTGCAGGTATCCACCCGTGATTTGCCGAAACCGGACAGCGAAGAAATCCGCGCTAAGAAGGAAAAAATTAACCGCCGTGTAACGCGTGATAACGGTCCGGTCAGCGATCTGCGTTTGCCATCCGAGCAAAGCAATGCTGCGCCCGGATCTGCTGCGCAGGTAACAGCGCCGGCCGCTGTACCTGCGGCAGTACCGGCATCCCGTGAGCAGACAGCGAAACCCGTACCTGCACCGCTTGTACGGCCTGCGGCACAGCCGGCAAGTAAAACGGCATCCCAGTCTCAGGAGGCGCCATGACGCAGCCGAATTACATCCTGCTGCCGGTCAATCCGGTATTCATCACCTTCAGTTTTGTGGTGGCGTTTTTACTGAACTTTCTGCCATGGGGCGGTTTGCTCGGCGTGCCGGATTTTGTGGCACTGGTACTGGTATTCTGGAGTATTCACCAGCCGCGTAAAGTCGGTATCGGACTGGCATTCACTATGGGACTGATCATGGATGTGCATGATTCAGTGTATCTGGGTGAAAACGCGCTGGCATTCACGGTGTTGTCTTACTTTGCAATCACAATACACCGCCGCGTTCTGTGGTTTACGCCATTTGCCCAGTCCCTGCATGTTTTGCCGCTGTTTGTACTCGCTCAGGCCTTGCAGGTTATTGTCCGCCTGATTGTCGCACCGGATGCGCATTTCCCCGGCTGGCTGGTATTCAGTCAGAGTCTGGTGACAACAATACTGTGGCCGCTGGCTACGCTGATTCTGCTCGCACCGCAAAAACGCGCGGTGGACAAAGATCATACCCGCCCGATCTGACCTCGCAGCCACTGTCTTATGAATGAGTTTAAAAATACTGAGCGTGAAATTTACCTGTTCCGCGTGCGGCTGGTAGTCATCGCTTTGTTTGTACTGATCTGTTTTTCGCTGCTGGTGGCCCGTTTTGTCTGGTTGCAAGTCATACGTCATGATGAATATGTGGCGGCAGCGGATGAAAACCGCATCGATATCGTACCGATTGTGCCTAACCGTGGCCTGATCATGGATCGCAACGGTGTGGTGCTGGCGCAGAATTATTCAGCCTACACACTGGAGATCACACCATCCAAAATCAAGCAGGATATGGATTTGCTGATCGATGATCTGGCCGATCTGGTTGATATTCAGCCCAAGCACCGTAAGCGCTTCCGTAAGCTGATGGAGGAATCCAAGAGCTTTGAGAGTATCCCTATCCGTACCCGTTTAACCGACGATGAAGTAGCGCGTTTTATTGCACAGCGCTTCCGTTTCCCGGGCGTTGATATTCAGGCGCGCTTGTTCCGTCATTATCCGCAAGGTGAATCGGCATCGCATGTGATCGGTTATATCGGGCGTATCAGTCAGAAAGATGCTGAAGCACTGGAAGAGTCCGAAGACGGCGCCAACTACAACGGTACCGATTACATCGGCAAAGAGGGTCTGGAAAAAAGTTACGAAGCCATGCTGCATGGTAAGACCGGCTTCGAGCAAGTCGAAGTATCCGCCGGTGGCCGCGCAGTCCGTACTTTGTCACGCACACCGCCAGTGGCCGGAAAAAACCTGATTCTGTCGGTGGATATTGAACTGCAGAAAATTGTGGAAGAGGCGTTCGGTGACCGTCGCGGTGCGCTGGTGGCGATCGAACCCAAAACCGGTGACGTACTGGCTTTTGTTTCCAAGCCTACTTACGATCCGAATCTGTTTGTCGAAGGCATTGATCAGCAAAGCTGGAATGAATTAAATACTTCAGAAGACCGTCCTTTGCTGAACCGCCCGCTGACCGGTGCTTATCCGCCGGGATCAACGTATAAGCCGTTTATGGGGCTGGCGGCACTGGAGCTCGGAAAACGAACGCCGCACCAGATTTACGCTGATCCGGGCTATTTCACCTTCGGTAACCATACGTTCAAAGACGATAAACCGGGCGGTCACGGTGGCGTGGATTTATACCGTTCGATTGCACAATCCTGTGACACCTATTATTACGCGCTGGCGAATGATATGGGTGTCGATATGATCCATGATTTCATGAAACCTTTCGGTTTCGGCCAGAAAACCGGTATCGATCTTGAGCACGAACGTACCGGGATTCTGCCGTCGACCGAATGGAAGCGCCGTGCTTTCAAAAAACCGCAGCAGCAGCGCTGGATTCCGGGTGACACTATTTCGCTCGGTATTGGTCAGGGGCAAAATACCTTCACGCCACTGCAAATGGCACATGCGATGGCAACGCTGGCGAACAACGGTGTGGTGATGAAGCCGCATCTGGTCAAAATGACGGAAGATCCCGCTTCGCATCAGCGTACGCTGACTGTACCAAAAGAAAGCTACCGTATTCCGCTGAAACAGGAAAATATCGACATCATTAAAAATGCGATGGTGGGTGTGGTGCGCGAAGGAACATCGGCGCGCGTATTTGCCGGTGCGGAATACGTGTCCGGCGGTAAAACCGGTACTGCGCAGGTCATCAGTATCAAGAAAGGTGAGAAATACGATGCCAAACGGATGGCGGCACGCCATCTGGATCACTCGCTGTACATTGCCTTTGCACCGGTTGATCAGCCGAAAATTGCCGTGGCGATCATCGTGGAAAACGGTGGTTTCGGTGCTGAAGCGGCTGCGCCGATTGTGCGTAAGGCGCTGGATTATTACTTGCTGGGCAAACGTCCGGTGAAAGAGAATCGTGAGCCGCAGCCGAAAGTACAGAGTGACCCTGCCTTGTTCCGCTCGGATCAGGAACTGAAGAATCCGGCAGAGCCACCTCCTTCACCTAAGCCTGGCGAAGAAACTACCGGGAATAAGGACTGATATGAGCCAATTTCATATGAACTGGCGCGCCATTCGCCGTTATTTCGCCGTGTTTGACGGCCCGCTGGCGATACTGATTTTTCTGATTATGTCCTGCGGCATTGTGACGCTGTATTCTGCTGGTTACGATTTTCCGGGGCGGGTGGAGGATCAGTTGCGGAATATCGTGGTGTCTTTTTTTGTGATGTGGATTGCAGCCAGTGTGCCGCCGCAAACGCTGATGCGCTTTGCCATTCCGATTTATACGCTCGGTGTAGCTTTGCTGATCGCCGTTGCGCTGTTCGGGATGGTGAAAAAAGGATCGCGCCGCTGGCTGAATGTCGGTATGGTGATTCAGCCCTCCGAGATGCTGAAAATCGCAACGCCGTTAATGCTGGCCTGGTATTTTCAAAAACGCGAAGGTGCTCTGCGGGTGCAGGACTTTGTGATTGCGACCATTATCCTTGCCATTCCGTTCGGACTGATTGGCAAGCAGCCGGATCTCGGCACGGCGATGCTGGTCGGTATGGCAGGATTTACCGTCATTTTTCTGGCGGGTTTGTCCTGGAAAGTGATTCTCGGTATTCTCGGCTTTGCCGCCGCAGTGATACCAACCATCGTATGGCCTTACATGCTGCACGACTACCAGCGTGACCGGGTGCTGACATTGCTCGACCCCAGCCGCGATCCGCTGGGTAAAGGCTTTCATATTATTCAGTCCACGATTGCTGTGGGCTCCGGCGGTGTCACAGGCAAAGGCTGGCTGAAAGGAACGCAGGCGCATCTGGAATTTATTCCCGAACGCACAACCGATTTTATCTTCGCGGTTTTTTCAGAAGAATTCGGGCTTGTTGGTAATCTGGTCTTATTGCTGCTGTATCTGTTAATGATAGCACGTTGCCTGATGATCGCCGCTAACGCACCAACGCTGTTTACCCGCTTACTGGCGGGTTCGATGACAGCGATCTTTTTTACCTATGCATTTGTCAATATGGGTATGGTCAGTGGTATTCTGCCCGTGGTGGGTGTGCCGCTGCCGTTTATGAGTTACGGTGGTACAGCGCTGGTAACGCTGGGTATGGCCGCCGGCATCCTGATGAGTGTGCAACGACATCGTAAGCTGATACAGACATGAAAAAACTGCCTGCAAATAAGCTCTTACCTTTTGTTTCCGCAACTACGCTGGCTGCATTGCTGGCAGCTTGCGGCACCACACCGAAAGCGCCTGTCAGTGAAGCACCGCGCGCAACGAATCAGCCGCCTGTGACTGTACCTGTGCTGCCGAAAGCCAATTCAGGTAAGGGTGGCTATTACAAAGATGATGGCCCCGGCGACAATCCGCCACCGGGCCTGGAATTCACTGTCGATCCGATTCCGAAAATTGAACCGTATGCCCGTGGCGCCAGTAAGCCGTATGTGGTGTTCGGAAAAACCTTCACCCCGATCAACGATGACACCACGCCGTTTATTCAGCGCGGTCTGGCAAGCTGGTACGGCAAGAAATTCCACGGACAGCGCACCTCATCCGGTGAGCCTTACGACATGTACAAAATCACGGCAGCGCATCCTACTCTGCCGATTCCTTCCTATGCGCGGGTGACGAATCTGAGCAACGGACGTCAGATTATTGTGCGTGTGAATGACAGAGGCCCGTTTCAGGGAAACCGGATTATCGATTTGTCTTATACAGCTGCACTGAAACTGGAAGTGCTGGGAAAAGGTAGTACTCAGATTGAAGTCGAGCGTTTATTACCTGCCGACATAGAACGCATGGCGGAAAACCGTAAAAATCAGCCGCCGCAGACAATCCGCAGCGCGTCTGCAGATCCGGTAGTCAACACGCAGGTTGCGATGACATCGCCGATTCCGCAGCAAGCAATGCCGGTTCCTGCTGCTCTGGAGGATGCCGGTCTTGCCCAGAATACCCGTCCGGTAGAAAAGCTCAGCACGCCGCCTGCGATTCCGGCGGGTAGTGGTTTCTATCTGCAGTTCGGTGCGTTTGCGATTCGCTCAAATGCAGAAAATGTGATGTCGCAACTGAAAGGTAAGGCGGAATCCCGCTTACCGACGTTTGAAATCGTGCAGCAGGGCAGTTTATACCGTCTGGTCAGTGGCCCCTTCACCAGTCGCGCCGAAGCGCAGCAAGCGCTGGCAATGGCGGGTGATCTGGGAACCGGCAAGCCGGTGGTGGTGCAGCGCTGAATAATCAGCGCTGTTTTCGTGGCGTTTTAATCAATCATCAATCGGCTGCTTCGTCGTCTTCTGACTGCAGACTGAGCGCGAGCTGATACAAAGCATTTTTCTTCTGGCCGGTAATTGCGGCCGCCAGACTGGCGGCCTGACTGACAGAGCAGGATTCCAGCAAAATACCCAGAATACGCTGCGCTTCCTGCATGCCATTGTCTTGCTGCGGTGGTAAGCCTTCGATCAGCAATACGTATTCACCTTTCTCACGGTGCTTATCTGCTTTCAGCCATGCACCGGCTTCGGCTAATGTGCAGCGCTGGCTTTCTTCAAACAGCTTGGTCAATTCGCGCGCCAGCACGATGCGGCGTTGCGGGCCGAACACTTCCAGCATCGCAGCGATGGTGTCATGAATACGATGCGGTGCTTCGTAAAAAATCTGGGTCGCACTGGTGTTGACGCAGCGCTGCAGCACTTCCGTGCGCTGACCGGCTTTGCTTGGCAAAAAGCCGATAAACTGAAACTGGTCGTCGGTAAAACCGCTGGCAGACAAGGCAGTAATCGCAGCTGATGCACCCGGCAATGCAATCACAGGTAATCCCTGATTGCGCAGTTCATCGACAATTCTTGCACCCGGATCAGACACGCCCGGCGTACCGGCATCCGACACCAGCGCGATACGCTCACCGGCCTGCAGACGCTCCGCGATTTTTTGCGCTACTTCACGTTCATTATGCTGATGCGCTGCGATCAGTGGCTTCTGCAGTCCGTACAGACTGAGCAATTGCGCGGTGTTGCGCGTATCTTCACAAGCGATCGCATCTGCCAGATTCAGCAGATACAAGGCGCGCAGGGAAATGTCGCCAGTGTTTCCAATCGGCGTGGCAACTACATATAATGTGCCGGCCGGATATTGTTGTCTTGTTATGGTTTCCGGCAAAGACGGGGAAATCCACGAAAATTGTTCGCTGAGGCTCATGCAGATGCCGTTCTGGAAGAAAAAATCAGATTGTACGCCAGCTGAGACTGGCGGGGCGCATTCCGCCACGCCTGCAGACCGCCGCACCCGCAAACAGCAAACCGGTGATGCGGGCGAAGATGCCGCACTGGCATACTTGCAGCAACGCGGTATGGTGCTGGTTGAGCGCAACTTCCGCTGCCCCGGCGGCGAGATTGATCTTATCCTGCGTGACCGCGATACACTGGTGTTTGTCGAAGTGCGCAGTCGTGCTTCCGCACGCTTCGGTGGTGCACTCGCCAGCATCACGCCTGCCAAACAAAGGAAACTCTGGCACGCCGCGCAGGTCTATCTGGTGCAGTTTTCTGCACCTCCGGCCTGCCGGTTTGATGTGATTGCGATAGAAGCGGGTACAATCCACTGGTTACCCGATGCAATGATGGCCTGAGGGCCGGAAAGATAGTTTGTAGATGAGCACCCAACGAATTCTGACGCACTTCCGCGAAAGTGCTGAACTGAAGATCAAAGCTGCTGAAGTGCTGGCAGCGCCGATCACGGAAGCGGTGGAACTGATGTTCCTTGCGCTGTCCAACGGCAATAAGATTCTGGCCTGCGGTAATGGCGGCTCAGCGGCCGATTGCCAGCATTTCGCTGCAGAACTGATTGGCCGCTTTGAACGTGAGCGTTTACCGCTGCCGGCGATTGCGCTGACCACCGATACATCGATTATAACGGCGATTGCCAACGATTATCAGTTCAACGACGTTTATGCTAAGCAGGTGCAGGCGCTTGGTCAGGCCGGAGACATTTTGCTGGCAATTTCCACATCCGGAAATTCCGCGAATGTGATCAATGCAATTGAAGCCGCACTGGAACGTGATATGCGCGTGATTGCGCTGACCGGTAAAACCGGCGGCAAGATCGGCGAATTACTGACGGAAGCAGATGTCCATATCTGCGTACCGCATGACAGAACAGCAAGGATTCAGGAAGTTCACTTGCTGACGATTCATTGTTTATGTGACGGTATTGATACCGCACTGTTCGGAGGTGAGGATGAATAAAGCAGTTTCCCGTCGTTTTGCCCGTCCTTTGCTGGCGGTTTCTTTATGCTGTGCCGCCGCTGTCAGTTTGCAGGGTTGTGTGGAACTGGTGGTTGGCAGCGCCGTCATGGGGACGCTGGCAGCAACTGATCGCCGCACGTTTGGTGCGCAAACTGAAGATAAGTCGATTGAAGTGAAGGGCGAAGTGCGTTTGTCGAAAAACCTCGGCGATGGTGCGCATGTGAACGTGAATTCGTTTAACCGCCATGTTTTGCTGACCGGCGAAGTATGGAACGAAAACATGCGTCAGCAGGCTGAGCAGGAATTGCGGGCAATCGATGGTGTGGTGACCGTATCGAATGAAATTCAGGTAGCAGGCACATCCAGCTTGTCTTCACGTTCGAACGATGCGCTGATCACCGGCAAGGTGAAGGCATCGCTGGTGGATACCAAAGGTTTGTACGCCGGCTCGTTTAAAGTCGTTACGGAAGCGGGTGTCGTGTATCTGATGGGACGTGTGACGCAGCGCGAAGGCGATCAGGCGGCGCAGGTTGCTGCCAGTGTCGGCGGTGTGCGTAAAGTCGTGAAAGTACTCGAATATATCAGCGAAGAAGAATTGCGCAGACTGGTCGCAACGCCGGAACCGCAGAAGCAACCGGCAAATCCTTAATCCTCACTAAACCGCATCCAACGTGATGCGGTTTGTCTTTATACGTAGACAAAAGGTAAAAGTTTCTAGCAAATACCGTTTTTTTATTATTGTCTTTGTATAAAATTGCAATCGCTTTACCGGCAGCCTGCCGGTTTATTTTACGGAGATGTGATGATTACGATGCTCGTTATTCTTGCCCTGCTGGCTGTTGTCGTGTTCTGGGCGATTGGTGTGTACAACGGACTGGTTGCGCAGCGTAACCGTTATAAAAATTCGTTTGCACAGATTGATGTTCAGCTGAAACGCCGTTACGACCTGATTCCGAATCTGGTGGAAATCGCCAAAGGTTATATGAAGCATGAGCGCGAAACACTGGAAGCCGTGATTGCAGCGCGTAATTCCGCATTCAATGCCAGTGCCAAAGCCAGCACGGATCCAAGTGATGCAGCTGCTGTGCAACAACTGTCGCAAGCTGAAGGGACGCTGAATGCCTCGCTGGGCCGTTTGTTTGCATTGTCTGAAGCCTATCCTGATCTGAAAGCGAATCAGAATATGCTGCAACTGACGGAAGAACTGACCAGCACTGAAAACAAAATCTCGTTTGCGCGTCAGGCTTATAACGATACGGTGATGCAGTACAACACAGCGACCGAACAGTTTCCGGGTTCTGTGATTGCCGGTATGTTCGGCTTCCGTCAGGCAGAGCAATTGCAGGTAATTGAAGCGCCGCAGGAACGTCAGGCAGTGAAAGTATCGTTCTGATTCCGGTTTGAATCGTCATGAACAATTTTTTTGAGCAACAGGACCATGCGCGACGTGAAAGCCGCAAGTTGCTGATCTTGTTCGGGCTGGCTGTCACTGCCATCGTTGTGGTGGTCAACATCACGCTGGCAGTGGCGTGGCAATATGCCATGCGCGGCCACGGGCCGGTGCGCTATCCGCAGGGCTTTTTTATTGCGATCACGATAGGTGTGCTGTTGTTCATCGGACTCGGAACGCTGTATCAGATCTTTCAGTTACGCGACGGTGGTGATGCGGTTGCTGAAATGGCCGGTGGCCGTCTGGTGTCACCGGATTCCACCGATCTGCACGAGCGTCGTCTGCTGAATGTGGTTGAAGAAATGGCGCTGGCATCCGGCATCGCGTGTCCGAACGTGTACATACTGGACGAAGAAGACGGTATCAATGCGTTTGCCGCCGGTTTTCAACAGAATCAGGCAGTGGTCGCGGTGACACGCGGTACGCTGGAACGCCTGAATCGCGATGAACTGCAGGGCGTGGTCGGACATGAATTCAGCCATATTCTGAACGGTGATATGCGGATGAATATCCAGCTTATCGGCGTCTTATTTGGTATTCAGATGCTGGCGCTGTTCGGGCGCGAACTGTTTGAATGGGGTGCGCGCTTCAGTGGCGGTTCACGCAGCAAAGATGATAAAGGACCATCGCTCGGCATGATTATGCTGGTGGTCGGTATTGTGCTGTTTGTGGTCGGTTACGTCGGTATTTTTTTCGGACGTCTGATTCAGTCGGCAATTTCACGTCAGCGTGAATTTCTGGCGGATGCCAGTGCGGTGCAATTCACCCGTAACCCGCAGGGCATCGGTGGTGCTTTACAAAAAATCGGTGGCCTCAGTGTCGAAACAGGTTGCGGCTCTGCGATACAAAGCAGCAAAGCAGAGCAGTTATCGCATATGTTTCTGGGCGCGGCACGGCCATCATTTTTGTCCGGCATGTTTGCTACCCATCCGCCGCTGGAAGAACGGCTGCGTCGCGTGTACGGCAAAGATGTGCAGTTTGTACAAGCGGATGTACTGGATGATGACGAGTTCGGAAATGAAGGCAATACCCAGTCTTCACTGAGCAGTCAGTTCAGCAGTTTCAGCGGCGGCTCTGCATCCCAGCAAGCGTTTACTGCAGCGCAGAGTGGCGTGCATGGCGATGAAGGCTTTGGTCATCATGCAGGCAATCCGGCGCGGGCTGCTGATAACAGCCATTTACTCAAATCCGGCCTGGCAATGCCCGATGATGCGCGGGCGCTGGCACGCGAACCGCAGTCTGCGGCCTTGCTGGTCTGTGCAATGGTGTGTGATCAGTCGCAGACTGCACAGGCACAGCAACAGCAGCAACAGATTCTGCGCGCAGGTCTGGCGGACGCTGCGGCGCTGCAGGCTGCTTTACGGGCTGCAGCAGGTATCACGGCCTTGCAGCGTCTGCCTTTGCTGGATCTGGCGATGCCGGCGCTGAAACGTTTGCCGGAAAATACCCGCCAGCAATTGCTGAGCGTGGTGGCGGCGCTGATACAAGCCGATGGCCGCGTCAGTGAAACCGAGTTTGTACTGCAGGCGATTCTGGAACAAAGGCTGAATCCGCAGGCGGCCCGTGCGGTGAAAGTGCGCTACGCTGATCTGGTGCCTTTGCGCAAAGAAGTCGCGCTGGTGTTATCGCTGGTGCCGCAAGGCGATGCAGCGACCCGTCAGCAAATGTTTATGCAGGGCGCTGCTTCGCTGCGCAATCTGCAATTACAGGCGACAGACTGGACCAATCCCGATCAGCTGGATTATCAGGCGGTACGCGCTGCACTGGCGCAGCTGAATCAACTGGCACCGCTGGCAAAACCGATGCTGATACGCGGTATGCTGCAAATTGCGCAGGCACAGAACAGTCTGTCATCGGCACGTACCCATGAATTGCTGCGCAGTGTGTGCGCCGCGATTGATATGCCGGTACCGGATTTGCCAGCCATGCTGCAAGATCTGTCTTAAGAAAACGCTTTATAGTTTTATCCGTACTTCTGCACGCCATATCGCCACTCACCGGTGATATGGCGTTTCTTTTTCCGTTGCGTCATTTCTTTGCAAACGTGTTCCGGCGCATCGTCTGCTACGCATAGTATTGTGCTTTTATCTTTCAAAAAGATATAGATCAATGCATAAAATTACCGTATGCTGCTTTTTCTTTGCGGCAAGTAATCAGGTCTATGTCGCTGAATTCTGAATGTTTTTTATTGGTGGTTGAACTGATCCGGAGTGAGAGAGTGGCAGTGAAAACAATGCAGTGGGCGCTGGCAGGTCTGGCGCTGAGTGGCAGCACCTGGGCGCAAACAAATACGGTTTTACCGGCAGATGCCGTACCGGAAAAAAACGCAGCGCCTGCCGTCACTAAAGTTGGTGCAGCAAGCAATACAAACGCGGAACAGCCAGCCAGGGCCGCTCAGCCAGCAGCGCAAAAAGTCACGGTCAGCGGCGCAGCGGAAGATGCAGCGCGTGATTTCGCGGCGGCAAAAGTGATTATCGGTCGAGCACAGATTCGCGACAGTGGCTTACAGAATGTGAATGAATTACTGAAGCGGGAGCCAGCCATCACGGTCGGCAAAGACGGCAGGCTGGGTTTGCTCGGATTGCCCGGTTATACCCAGATTCTGATTGACGGTTTGCCGCCAGCCGGACGGGATATCAATAATATTGATCTGAGCGAAGTGGAGCGGATTGAAATCATCAAATCCTCCACCGCAGAAACCGGGCCTTTCAGTATTGCCGGCACCATCAATGTGGTGTTGCGCAAGCATATGCGCCAGCAAAGGCAAACGGTGTCTGCGCAAACGGGTCTGAACGGTAGCTCAGCGGAATTCAGCGGTGCATGGAATCTGAGTCAGTCCGATCCTGAAAGTCCGTTCAGCACCAATTTGCATTTGTCTTCGAGTCAGAAAGATAAACGCAGCAATTCCGTCGAACAGCAAACCCTGAATGCGGGCGGACTGGTGCTGCCGCAGTATCAGGCACAGCGCTACCGCTGGGAACGTTATCAGACTGTCGCGATGGCGTTTGAACTGGTGCGCAGACTGGAGCACGGCAGTCTCAGTCTGAAGCCGGGTGCCGGCGGGTTGCGGAATCAGACGGAAACTCAGGCAAGTCGTCAGTGGCAGAGCGGCGGCAGTTTGCTGACACACAGTCGTTCCCGCTGGGAGATGTCCAGCATACAGCTGCCGCTGAACTGGCAATATGAAGATGAGGACTGGGGCGAAAGTGAGCTGAATCTGCGCAGATCGCTGATGCGGAGCAGCGATAATTCTCAGCGTAATGACATCAGTGCCGGTACCTCAGGCAATGCCATTTCAGGCTTACGTGAAGACAGCTCTGAAGAGCTCAGCAACAGCTGGCTGATTGCGTTCACGCAGCGTAAAACCTTCAGCGGCGGGCACCGCGTTCGTGCCGGACTGCAGTTGGAACAAGACTTTAAGACACCTGAAAAGTCCTATCGTTATAACGGTCTGGCTGACAGCAGTCTGGCGGCACTGGGAATGCAGTATTCGCAATGGGAACAAAAGCGCCGCGTGTTTATTCAGGATGACTGGCGGGCGGATCCTTTGCTGGCAGTGAATGCCGGTGTATCGGTGGCGGAGCAGCGCAGCGAGGGGCAGGAAGTATCGGGCAATACCAGTGTCAGTTTCCGCGTGGTGTCGCCATCGCTGCACATCGCAAAAAAGCTGGCCGGCAATCCTAAACAACAGTTCCGTTTGTCGCTGGCACGCAGTTTAAAAGAAGTGGAGACCGACACCCTGCTGATGCACCCCTCGGTAAATTCACTGGCACCGTGTGTGCCCGGCGCAGCTTGCGGCGCCAACACGATAGATACGCCGGACAGCACCGGCAACCCGAATCTGCGTCCGGAAAAAGCACTGGCGCTGAACCTCAGTTACGAACATCCGCTGCAGGGTGACAGCAAACTGACGCTGGAAGCCTACACGCGCCAGATTCAGGGAAAGACCGGCACAGAGTTAGTGCAAATGCCGGTGGCGTGGGCAACGGTACCGCGCTGGGTGCAGCGTCCGGCCAATCTGGGCGATGCGGATGTGACCGGCGTGAATCTGGAATGGCGACTGAGTGCGAAAGACTGGCTGCAGGATGCACCGAAGCTGGATGTGCGCGGCAGTGCAGGCTGGGCCAGATCTGAACTGAAAGACTGGCCGGGGCCGGATAACCGTGTTGATGGCAGTCTGCCGTGGCGCGCTAAACTCGGTATGACATATCAACTTGCCGCGGCACCGGTGAAACTGGATATGAATGCCAGCTGGCAGCCTGGCGACTGGCTGCGCAATAACCTGAACCGCCGTACTTACAGCTCGCATCAGACCACGCTGGATGCCAGCGCCGCATGGACGATTAATCCGCGCGCTAAGCTGGTGCTGAACATGAGCGGTCTGCTGCGTCAGGACAGCAACCGTATCAGCCGCTATGAAACCAGCGCCGGTACGCTCGATACCCGTACCGTCACCGACGGGAATATGCGGGTCAGTCTGCGCGGTGAGTTCAGCTTGTAATTTGTCGCGGAGACTATGCAAAAGTCCGCATTCACCTGAAAAACCACCTGCCCGGAGCGCCAGTGTTTCTGCCGACATCCGGGATTTTGCTGGTTTTTTCTGTGCTGAACACCGCATTTAAGGCATTTTTTCGGTTAAACAACTTTCAGAGAAAAAACAGGAGATATCCATGGCACTACCCGCAGTTTTGAAAACTTTACTGGGCGTTGTTGTGATCAGTGTTTCGGTCTCGGCTGCCGGGCAAATCGATCTGGGTTCACGTAAGGCACGGCCGCGTGCGGAATGTGAAAAAGTGGGTGAGGTGCGCTTTACTGAACTTCACAAAGAAAGATCGGTGCTGCTGAAGCAAATAAAAGCCGACATCAGTGCTGAAAAAGATGAAGAAAAACTCAGGGTATTAAAAGAAAAAGAGCAGAAAGAAATCGCACGTATCCGGCAAAAAGCGAAGGATGATGCGATCGATATTTGTTCTGAAAATCCGGAATAAGCGCAGAGGTTAATCACTGCGGTAAATCGCACTGGCCAATCAACTGGCTAAAACAAAAGGCTGCCTACAGGCAGCCTTGTGACGATTCAGTGCTGGCAGAATTCAGATGCGGCCAACAATCGATGCGGTAGCCATCAGCTCATCCAGCAGTGCCATCAGCATTTTGCCGGACATAGTATGCGGGTCCAGCACCGGCAGCGGGGAATAGCGCAGCAGGATAGACGGATTCACGCGGCTCATATTCACTTGGCCCATGGTCCAGCCTGCATAACGGCGTTCCTGAATTTCTTCGTAATCGAGCAGCACCACATCTTTGTGACGCGGGTCGCGCAGGATATGTCCGTACAGCGCATTCACCGCTTCGCGGCCGCCTTCCAGTACCTGAATAAACACTTGCTCGGTGTGGCACAGCACGCCGGTAATGCCGTTTTGCGGATTGTGCGCATGCGATTGCTGCAGAATGGATTGCACGACATCACACACATTTTGTTCAGCCGGACGGCTGGCGTACAGCAGGCGGACTAGCATGATGCTCTCCTGTCGTATTAACGTTTAATCAGAGATAAAAATTCGCGGCGCAGATTCGGGTCTTTCAGGAAAGAGCCGTGCATCACGCTGTTAATCATTTTGGAATCGCTGTCTTTCACGCCGCGCCAGTGCATACAGAAGTGGTCGGCTTCCATCACAACGGCCAGACCATCCGGTTGCATTTTTTCCTGCAGCGCATCGGCCAGCTGCACCACGGCTTCTTCCTGAATCTGCGGACGGCTCATGATCCAGTCGGCAATACGCGCATACTTGGACAAGCCGATCAGATTCGAATGCTCGTTCGGCATCACGCCGATCCAGACTTTACCGATGATAGGGCACAGATGATGGGAGCAGGCGCTGCGCACGGTGATCGGGCCGATGATCATCAGCTCGTTCAGATGCGAGGCATTCGGAAACTCGGTCACCGAAGGCATGCTGACATAGCGGCCACGGAACACTTCGTTGATAAACATTTTCGCGACACGGCGCGCGGTATCCTGGGTGTTGTGGTCGCTATCGGTATCAATCACCAGACTTTGCAGTACTTCCTGCATTTTGGCAGCGACTTCAGCTTGCAGCTCCGGGAGTTCGCCGTCTTCAATAAACGCCGCAATATTGTCATTGGCATGGAAACGGGTATTGCTGGCGACGACGCGTTCGCGGATACGTTGTGACACCGGAATATTGACCGCCTTGTAAGCGGTGGAAGTCTCGTTGGACATACTGAGTTCCTGACAAAATAGTAGCGGATTGAGCAGAGCGCGTATGGTAACTGAAATCCTTCTTGTCTGTTGCCGGCGGCCGGTTTTTACAGCAGCTCAGGGCTGTTCTTTATCTTGTCCGGTATGCAAATGCTCAGGCAGCTGGCGCAGATTGTCACGCAGCATATGCATTTGCTGTTCAAAGCGGCTGCAGGCATCGCACATCGCCAGATGCAGACGCACTTGCGAACGCTCGCCCAGCGACAAGGGACGGTCCATGCCTTCCGATACCAGCTGGTGTGCCTCGCGGCATTTAATCAGTAATCCCATGCTTAACTCCTGTTCCCGAACCAGTGTAAATCCAGACATTCACGCAGACGCAGACGGGCGCGGTACAGCAGCACCCACAGATTAGACGAACTCAGGCCCAGATCCTGACAGATTTCTTCACTGGTGATATCCAGCCATTCGCGCATCAGAAAAACACGGGCAGTTTTTTCCGGCAGTTTTTCCAGACACATTTCCATGATGCGGAAAAAATCCTGCTGTTCCAGTTCGCTGTCCGGCGTGCGCCAGGCATTCGGCATTTGTACGGTGTGGCCGTTTTGCAGAAACAGGCTGTCGATCACATCGGCTTCATGTTCATCATCCAGCGGTGTCAGCGGCTGTTCGCGCTGCAGGCTGCGTAAGTGGTCGATGACTTTGAATTTCAGGATACCGGTGACATAGGTGCGCAGGCTGGAATTGCCCTGAAACGCATCCGGTTTTTCCAGTACTGCAAGCAGGGTTTCCTGCACGGCATCTTCAGCGGCGCTTTGCTGGCGCAATTGCAAAAAGGCAAAACGCAGCAGGGCGGGGCGCAGGTTTTCCAATTCAGCAAAAAGATTCATGCGGACAGGCTTTCTTCAAGACGGGAAATCGTAAAGTTTCGGGGTAAAATCCGGCACAACACACATTTTTCCTTCTTTTTGATTACAGGAAGCCCTCATTATGAGCGAAAAACAAGCGCACGCGGCAGAGACGGACAATCTGGACGGCGTCGAGCCATTTATTAAAGCGGAAATTCTGGCGCAGGCGCTGCCATACATCCGTAAGTTCCACGGCAAAACTATCGTCGTGAAATACGGTGGGAATGCGATGACAGAAGAACGTCTGAAACACGGCTTCGCACGCGATGTGATTCTGCTCAAACTGGTCGGTATGAACCCGGTCGTCGTGCACGGCGGCGGTCCGCAAATCGACAATGCGCTCAAAAAAATGGGCAAACAGGGCAATTTTATTCAGGGTATGCGTATCACCGACGAAGAAACCATGGAAGTGGTGGAATGGGTGCTCGGCGGTGAAGTGCAGCAGGATATCGTGATGCTGATTAACCACTACGGTGGTCAGGCAGTGGGTCTGACCGGTAAAGACGGTGGTCTGATCCGTGCCCGCAAAATGCTGATGCCGGACCGTGAAAACCCGGGTCAGATGCTGGATATCGGTTACGTCGGTGAAATCGAAGCGATTAATCCGGCTGTGGTAAAAGCGCTGCAGGACGACGCTTTCATCCCGATTATTTCGCCTATCGGCTTTGGTGAAGATGGTCAGGCTTACAACATTAATGCTGATCTGGTGGCCGGTAAGATTGCGGAAATCCTGAAAGCAGAAAAGCTGATCATGATGACCAATATTCCGGGTGTACTGGATAAACAGGGTAATCTGGTGACTGATCTGACAGCGCGTGAAATTGATGAAATGTTCGCGGACGGCACCATTTCCGGCGGTATGCTGCCGAAAATTTCTTCCGCACTGGATGCAGCGAAATCCGGCGTGAACACCGTGCATATTATCGATGGTCGTATCGAGCACTCGCTGTTGCTGGAAGTGTTGACCGAGCAAGCGTTCGGTACCATGATCCGCAGCCACTGATCTGTACTGCATGACAGATCATCACCTCGGGAGTGCTGTCTGATGGCAGCTTCCCGCTCCCGCCGCGTCTGGCTGTTCGATCTGGATAACACGCTGCACCATGCGTCGCATGCGATTTTCCCGGAAATTAACCGTCTGATGAATGCCTACATCGCCCGTGTACTGGGCGATGATCACGGCCCGGCCGATGCCGAGACCGTGAACCGGGTGCGGCTGGAATACTATCTGAAGTACGGCGTGACCATGCTGGGCATGGTGCGCCATCACGGCGTGGATGCCGAACATTTTTTGCAGGCTGCACATGATATCGATGGCCTGACATCCATGATCCGTGCCGAGCGCGGCCTGCGCCGCCGTTTGCGCCAGTTGCCCGGCAAAAAAATCTTACTGACCAATGCCCCTGCCGGTTACGCCGGTAAAGTTCTGCGCCATTTGCGTTTGCATACCCATTTCGATGCGCATGTGCCGGTCGAGCAGATGCGGGTGCACCGCCAGTTGCAACCCAAGCCCTCCGTGCGCTTCCTGCGCCATTTCCTTGCCCGTGAACGCTTGCGCGCCCGCGATTGCGTGCTGGTGGAAGACAGTGTCGATAATCTGCGTGCGGCCCGCAAACTGGGTATCCGCACGGTGTTGCTGCGTCATTACATTCCCGCCAGCGGCCGCAAACCGGATGGTCGCGTACGTTCCGCCACCTGCGTGGATGTGGCAGTACACGATATCAGACGGTTAAGTAATTACAGAAAAATCATTGGCAATTTGTAAAAGTCAAGCTTTTTAACGAATTATTTCGAATTTGGTTTGCATAAAAACGACAATTTGCGTAGAATTCCGCCTGATTCATTTCCTTATGGAAATAGCTTCTGAAAACCGCGTGGTTTGACGGCATGTTCCCTCGCCACCGGCTGTCCTGATCCAGCAGATCCCAGAGGATCGCCCAAAGCCCCCCTTTGAGCGGGGCGCATCGTTTTTACAATTCAATCTGATTCTGAGACCTATGATGAAATTACGTCTGTTGCTTTCGTGTTGCCTGTTACTTGCCGCTGCCCTGTTTTCTTCCACCGTTGCTGCTGCGCCTGCGTTGCGTCTGATCGTGCAGGAAGGTACTTCCAGTAGCGGTGAAGCTGACTACAGCACCAAAAAATACCAGCCGCTGGCGAACCAGCTGAGCGCTTATCTGAAACGTGAAGTGCAGGTGGTGGGTTTGTCGCCGCTGCGCCAGTTCGATCCTGAACCGATGCGTCAGGGCGATATTTTTCTGGTACGTCCGAATTCTGTCGCCGGTATGGCGATTCAGAGCCTGGGTTTTGTGCCGGTCGTCGGTCTGGAATCCGGCACCAAAACACAAGTGCTGATGATGGGCAATGCGAACCTGAAGCGCGCACTGAAATCGCCGGAAGAACTGAAAAAACTGCGCTTTGCGATGCCACCGGCAGACAGCGAAACGGCGCATGATGCGATGCGTATGCTGGAACAAATGGGCGTGCGTCCTGACCAGATGACGGTCTACAACGTGAAACTGCAGGCTACGATTCCATTCGCACTGGAAAACAAACTGGCGGACGTGGGTGTGGTGAAGTCGGATGCGACAGTGACACCGAAAATGGGTACAGCCGGTTACATCGTACTGGCTGAAAGTGAAAAGAAAGCACCGTGGGTTGTGCTGGCCAGCAAAAAAGTGCCGGACGAAGTGCGTGATCAGCTGCGTGTTGCTATGCAGGCTATGATGAACAATCCGGAACAGAAATCCACACTGCAATCGCTGCGTATTCAGAGCGTGCAGGATGTGAATGCGCAAATGTATCTGGATGCCTACAAGCGCTATCTCGGTAAATAATCTGCAGCGGTATGAATAGAGACAGACCCGGGCCTGCGCTGGCAGTCCCGGGTCTGTTTTTGTGTTTCTCTCCACAAATCCTTGCAGATTGCTTCACAGGAATGGCGGGTTTCACATAGAATCTCACCCCGCAGCGCTGGTTTCCGGCGCAGGAAAGCCGGTGGCCTTCCTCTTTTTCTGTATCACCTCTTACGAAGCAAAAACATGGCGAGTACCAAACCCGGCGAGCGTAAACTGCAGATTCTGCAAACGCTTGCAGCAATGCTGGAAAATCCCAAAGGCGAGAAGATCACCACCGCTGCCTTAGCGGCCCGCGTGGAAGTGTCTGAAGCCGCTTTATACCGCCATTTCGCGAGCAAGGCCCAGATGTTCGAAGGCCTGATTGAATTTATCGAATCGACCGTGTTCGGGCTGATCAACCAGATTACTGAGCAGCAGGAAAACGGCGTGATGCAGGCGCAGGCGATTGCCGCCATGCTGCTGAATTTTGCCGACAAAAACCGTGGCATGACCCGGGTACTGACCGGTGATGTGCTGGTAAATGAAGATGAGCGTCTGCAAGCCAGAATGAACCAGTTCGCCGAACGCATCGAAATGGCTTTCCGCCAGGCGCTGCGTATCGCTGCATCGCAGGGGCAGTTGCAGGAATCCGAAGTTTCCGCCCGTTCTTCCGCCCTGTGCAATCTGGTACTGGGCCGCTGGCTGCGTTTTGCCAAAACCGGTTTCCAGTATCCTGTGGCAGACGATGCCGCACTGCAGATCGCTTTACTGCTGCACTGATTTTTATCACTGTGCAGTAAGCGGCAGCGCTGACGACGCTGTTATCCCGCTCACCAATCAGTCAGAAAAGCACCGCCACTGAGTTTAGTTGCGGTGCTTTTTTCATTGCAGCGGACGCAGCACTCTGCAACGTTGCGCTGCGGGTGGCGCTGAAGCCGCTCAAAAACGCCTGAAATTGCCCGAAAATGCCCCAAATGCGGTGTTCAGCACAGCGATCCGGCGGTCGTCGGCAGAAAGTCCGGGCCTCACAAAATGTCAGATGACGATACTTGCACAATGCTGACTGGTTTTATGTGGTCTGCGACGATGAAAGAGCGGCAGAAGGCAGGCCGTCACGGCAGTGGTATGGCAGCGGCAGCCTGCCCTGTCTCTGCTGCATTTTTATGCACTGACAAGCATGCAACAAAGCAGTTCTCAGACCATCGCTTTCCGCAGTATGATGTCCCGCTGTGCTGATTCCTTCAGCACACATCACACCAGCAATCAGACCTCCTCAGGAGGCAATCGCGGAGACATCACCATGAACAATACGCAGAGCCCGGCGCGACGCCGGCCTGTTGACAGTTTGCTATGGCGCTACACCGAAAGCCACCGGCATCCGGTCAATGAACTGATTCATTGTATTTGTGTACCAGCCATCGTCTTTACCCTGCTCGGCATGATCTGGTCGCTGCATCCGCTGGCCGCTTACGCCGTGGTGCTGACGGCGCTGATTTACTATTTCTTTTTATCCTCGCGGCTGGCGCTGGGTATGTTGCTGATGGCAGCCTGTTTTCTGAGCGTGCTCGGCGCGTTACCGGTGACGCTGATCCGTCCGGTCTGTGCCGCCGTGTTTGTGCTGGCGTGGATTGGTCAGTTTATTGGTCACCATATCGAAGGCAAAAAGCCGTCTTTTTTTGAAGACCTGCGCTTTTTGCTGATCGGTCCGCTGTTTGTGCTGGGCGTGCTGTACCGCCGTTTGCGCATACCGTATTAAGGCGTTTTCGGCAGCGTGGTGCCGGACGGCGTATGCAGGTTGGGGTCGAACAGACTCCAGTGATTGCGCCCCGCCGCTTTGGCCGATTGCAGTGCCAGATCAGCATTGCGCAGGAACAGACGCTGTTCCACCGCGTGTAAAGGGCAGCAGGCAATGCCGATGCTGCCGGTCACCATCAGCGAACGTCCCTGCAGAATCAGCGGTTTGCGAATCGCCAGCAATAAACGCTCTGCCAGCTGACGCACCGTATCCAAATCCTGAATATTCGGCAGAATCGCGGCAAATTCGTCGGCACTGACACGGCACAAGGTGTCGGTATTGCGTAACACTTCGCGCAAGCGCTCGGCAATCGCACGCAACACCAGATCGCCGGTTTCAAAGCCATGTTCATCCGTGATCTGGCGGAACTGATCCAGATCGATAAACATCAGCGCGAGCATTTCTCCGGTGTCGATGGCCTGTTCCACGCTGTTGGTGATCAGTTTGTGGAAATAATGGCGATTCGGCAGTTTGGTCAGGCTGTCGTGATTTTCCAGAATCGCCAGACGGTTTTCTTCCGCACGCTGTTCACGCAGTGCGCTGTGGGTATCGGTTTCCCAGCTTTCCATGCGCGCCAGCATCAGGTTCAGACTGGTTTGCAGCGCACCGAACAGGCGCTCGCGATCCGGCGTGACGCGCAGGCTGTAATTCGACAGGCTGTTGACCTGTTCCAGCGTAGTGACCACTTCTTCCAGCGGTTGCAGCAGCTTCAGTTGCTGTGCCACCATCCAGCGCACCAGCAGCCAGCCCAGCAGACCGGCAAACGGTAATCCGGCCAGAAACAGAATGCCGGCAAACTGCCATACCGGCAGCATGCTGACTTCCACCCGTAACTGACCGCGCAGACCACCGGAATCGGTAATCGGCGTTTGCAACACTTGTACGCTGAAAGTCTGGCGCAGACGCAAACCGTTCATGACCGATGTCAGGCGCACGGATTCCGGCGCAATCAGATTGCCGTTGGCCCATGCCACCACGGTTTTTCCTTCCCGCCCGACCACGGTGACGGATTCCCAGTGTGAGTAATTACTTGCGTTCAGTGTCTGATTCTGTATGGCGCGCAAATCGCCGGTAATTAAATGATCACCCAGATTACTGGCCAGAATCTGCACTTCCTGCCTCAACGCAGCGGAACGCTGCTGCCAGAAAAACAGTGTACTGATCAGTGTCAGTGCGCACAAAACACAAAGACAAAAGATGGCAGCCAGCCGCAATTGCTGGTGATACAAACGGGTACTGATCGGTAAACTGAAAGAAGGCGTCTTCATGGAGGCAAACGTAAAAAACAGACTGCAATCGGTAAGGGCGCAGCTGTACCGGCTTATTTTGTACAGCAGTCTGCTATCAGATACAGGATGCCGGTGCCACGAAAATCCCCCGCAAACTGCCGGCATTGCGGAAGTGGTGACACAATTTCCGCTATTTTGCAGGAAAGCGATGGTGATCTGTACATATTTCTTCACATGTTGCGTGTTACGCACTGCACAGCGCTTTGTGCAAAGCCGCGCCGGAGCAGGTAAACTGCCGGACTTCCCTCGCTGTTATCTGGTGTTATGTCTGATCTTCCTTCCGCAACGGTTCTGACCGGCGAAACCTGTTTCGCTTTACTTGATGATGCACGCTCAGACGGTAAGGCATCGCGCCTGTATCTGGGACATGCGGGGACCGTTGTATGTGCCGGTCCTGCGCAGTGGCAGGATTGCTGGCAGCAGGTGCAGCAGGCGCTGCAGCGCGGTTTGTATGCGGTCAGCGTGCTGTCTTATGAAACCGGTGCAATGCTGCAGGGTGTCAGCCCGCGCGCAGATCAGCAGGCATCGCAGATTTTATTGTTTTCCGAATGCCATCATCTGAGTCGTGACCAGGTTGAAGCCTGGCTGAACAAGCGTGAACCGGCCTTGTCCGGTGTTGCAGAGATTCGCCCCAGTGTGCAGCGCGAAGCATTCTGCGACGCGATTCAGCGTATCCGCGATTACATCCGCGCCGGCGATACGTATCAGGTGAATTACACCTACCGTCTGCATTTTGATGCTTACGGCGAGCCGGTCGATTTATACCGTCGTTTGCGTGAACGCCAGCCGGTACCGTACGGCGCGCTGATCCGCTTACCGGATCAGCAAACCATCTTATCGTTTTCGCCGGAATTGTTTGTACAGCATCAGCAGGGTACATTGCGCGCACGTCCGATGAAGGGGACGGCGGCTGCCAGCGGTGATGCAGCGGAAGATCAGGCAAGAGCACAGGCTCTGTCGCAGGACATCAAAAACCGCGCAGAAAATCTGATGATTGTCGATTTGCTGCGTAATGATCTGGGGCGTGTCGCGGAAACCGGCAGTGTGCAGGTGCCGCGTTTGTTTGAAGTCACCCGTTTTTCCAGCGTGCTGCAAATGACATCGACCATCGAAGCGCGCTGCCGTCAGGGTTTGACGCTGGGCGCGCTGATGGATGCGCTGTATCCCTGTGGTTCGATTACCGGTGCGCCGAAGCGCCGCACCATGGAAATTATCCGCGAACTGGAAACCGAAGCGCGTCATGTGTACACCGGCGCGATCGGCTGGTTTGATCCGGTCAGCAAAGAAGGCGATCTGCCGGATTTCTGTCTCGCTGTGCCTATCCGTACGCTGCAATTGCAGCCTGCGATTCAGGATGCCAAAGGCCGTTACCGTCGCGGTGTGCTGGGCGTCGGCGCAGGGATTGTGTTCGACAGCGACCCGCAGCTGGAATTTGAAGAATGTCAGTTAAAAGCCCGCTTCCTCACCGGCTTGCTGCCGCAGGCCGGTCTGATCGAAACCATGATGGCGGCTGGCGGTGACATCCGGCAGGCGGAATTGCACTGGCAAAGGCTGCGTAATTCCGCTGCCGCACTCGGGATTCCGTTTGCAGATCAGCAGCTTGCCGCATTGCGTGAAGAGACAGAAAACATGGTGAGGATGGCTGGTTCGCAAGCGCAGCGGGTGCGCATACAGTTGCAGCCGGATGGTCAGATCATTGCGCAGACTTTCCCGCTGGCACCGCTGAGTACGCCGGAAAACGCTTTACCACGCGTCATCCTCGCCGGTCAGATACTGGACAGCGGGGACTATCTGCTACGCCATAAAACCACTTTCCGGGCAGTGTATGACGATGCCTGGCGTGCAGCTGAGCAGCAGGGCGCGTTTGATGCCTTGTTTCAGAATGAGCATGGACATCTGACTGAAGGCGGGCGCAGCACGCTGCTGGTGAAACTGCAGGGGCAGTGGTTCACGCCACCGCTCAGCGATGGCGTGTTAGCCGGTACTATGCGTCGTTATGCAATCGAAACTGCGCCGTGGCAGGCGCAGGAGCGCAGCCTGACGCTGCATGATCTGGAAGCTGCAGAAGCTGTTTGTCTGTGCAATGCACTGCGCGGTATTTTTGCGGTGCAATGGCAGCGCTGAGCCTTGCCATGCTGCGCCAGAGATGCTGTTTAAGCGATTTCCTGCATCCAGCGCTGTAAGCCTTTAACCCATTTTGCAGCGGGTAATTTGTACTGTGCGCGGATCTCTGCAGCGCGTTCGTACAATGCTTCAAAATCAATCACCGGTGCGGAACGGAAGGCGAGCACCACGGTGTTCGCATCATGCACCAGCGGCAGCCAGCATACGGCGTCAAAGCATTCGGACAGCATTGCAATATGCTGATCGCAGTTGCGACGGAAGCTGGCCGGTGTACCGAAGATATTCACCACCAGCATGCCCTGTTCATTCAGTAATTGCGCACACGACTGATAAAACGGAATGCTGCCTAGCGCCGGTGCTTCTGCCGCCGCATCGTACAAATCAATTTGCAGAATATCGGCGCTGCCTGCGCGGCGCGGGTCTGCTGCAAAATCCAGTGCATTCATTTCCAGCACCTGCAAACGTGCATCATCTTCCGGCAGGAAAAAATGCGCGCGGCAAGCCTGAATCACCGCAGGATTCAGTTCCACCGCTGTTACACGGGCGTGCGGAAAACGGTGATAACAAAACTTCGTCAGCGCGGCTGCACCCAGACCAAACTGCACAATATGCTGCGGCTGATCCTGAAACAGCAGCCACAGCATCATTTGCTGTACGTACTCCAGTTCGATCTGCTCCGGCACTGCCAGCCGCATCGCGCCCTGAATCGCTTCAGAGCCCAGATGCAGCGTGCGCACGCCGTGTTTATCAACCACGTTCACCGGCGGCAGCGCAATGGCGGCAGACTGATCGCGGTAAGCCTGTGTTGCTTTCGACTTCATGCAGGCGCTCCGGGATGCCACGGCTCAGGTGATTCACGTTCACACATTAGCTGCCAGCTGGGGCGCTGCGCCACCCGCGCTGCGAGTTGCTGTAAAGCCCGCCAGCCGGTAGCCGGACGCGGCATATGGCGCGACCAGCGCATCAGTACGGTCAGATAAAAGTCAGCAACCGATAACTGATCGCCGCACAGATACGGACCATTGTTCTGCAAATGGGTTTCCAGAAAATCCCAGAAACCCGCCATGCGCATCTGCAATGCTTCCCTCAACGCTGCAGGCAGCTCAGTGTGCCCCAGTGTTTCCGGATAAAACCATAAGCGGTAGGTAGCATGCAGATTGTGGCTCAGATAAAACAGCCATTCACGGCAGCGTGCATGCGCTATGCTGCCGGCAGCCGGCATCAGGCCTGCATCAGGAAAGTGTTCCGCCAGAAGCATCAGTATCGCCGGCGTTTCCTGATAAGCGACGCCTTCATGTACCAGCGTCGGCACCACGCCTTGCGGATTCAGTGCCAGATAGGCCGGATCTTTTTGTGCACGCAGACTGAAATCGACTTTTTCCAGCCGATAAGCAGCCTGTGCTTCCAGCAGTGCCAGATGCACAACCATGCTGGCGGTATTCGGTGCGTAATACAGGGTATACATAGCTAATTCCTGACCGGCATATGCCGTTTCAAATTCACTGTTGTGGTGCGGCGGAGTGTCGCTGTTTGCAGACAGGGCATTCCGGATTACGTTTGGTGGTGATTCTGGTCCAGTCCATGCTGATGCTGTCCAGCATCAGTAAACGTCCGGCCAGACTTTTACCCAGTCCCATCATCAGCTTCAGTGCTTCAGCCGCCTGCATCGTGCCTATCATGCCAACCAGCGGCGCAAACACACCCATGCGTGAACACAGCACTTCTTCAAATTCAGCATCAGGCGGAAATACGCAAGCGTAGCAGGGCGCGTCTTCACGCCGCGTATCATAAACGCTGATTTGTCCGTCAAAACCAATGGCAGCACCGGAAACCAGTGGCACTTTGTATGCGACACACGCACGGTTGACGGCATGACGGGTCGCAAAATTATCGCTGCAATCGAGCACCACCGTTGCGCCGGAAATCAGTTGATACAGGCGTTCCTGATCTGCTTTTTCCTGAATGGTATGAATCTGAATATCCGGATTAATACGATGCAGTGTTTGTTTGCCGGACTGGACTTTTGGCTGTCCGACGCTTTCGCTGCTATGCATAATCTGGCGTTGCAGATTAGTCAGATCTACATGATCATGGTCCACCAGCGTGATTGTTCCGGTACCTGCACTGGCCAGATACATTGCAGCCGGTGATCCCAGTCCGCCGGCACCGATAATCACCGCATGCGCATCATGAATGGCCTGCTGGCCTTCTATGCCAATGGCTTCCAGCAAAATATGCCGGGAATAACGTAGTAATTGCTGATCATCCATATGCTGTAAGGCTTTGTCGCTGCTGAAGCGTCAAGAAAAAGGGCCGCTGTTGCGGCCCTGTGATTATTTTTTCTTAGGTTCGGAGTGACCGCCGTGGGATTTATCCGTTTTATCTGATTTTTCAGATTTCTCTGTTTTTTCGGATTTTTCTGATTTCGCGTCGGCATCTTTCTCTTTACGTTCTGCCAGTTTCACCGGCAAACCTTTCAGATGATTCAGCGCCTGCGATAACTGGAAGTCTTCTTTGCTGCCGTATTCCAGCGGTTTTACTTTTTTCGCCAGTTCCAGCAGTTTTTTCTCTTCTTCCTGTTCATCCACTTTCGGACGGGAAATTTCCTTGTCTTTATCGTTGCTCAGATGCTTTTGCAAATCGGCTTCGCGTGAACGGAAGGTATTCAGACCATCGCCTTCTGCGGTTTCTTCCACCAGCAGATCCGGCTCAATACCACGTGCCTGAATCGAGCGGTCTTTCGGTGTGTAATAACGCGCTGTCGTCAGTTTGACTGCAAAGTCCGGCTCTTTCGCGTTTACCGGGAAGCGGATGATAGACTGAACCGAGCCTTTACCGAAACTTTGCGTACCCATGATCGTCGCACGTTTGTAATCCTGCAGTGCACCGGCAACGATTTCGGATGCCGATGCAGAACCAGTATTAATCAATACCACCATCGGGACGTTTTTTACAGCTTCCGGCAGTTTGGACAAAGGATCGCTGAGTGTGCGGCCACTGTAGTATTCGCGGCGTGCGTAGTAAGTCACATTCTGATCATCCATCTGACCTTTGGTCGATACCACGGCCACATCTTTTGGCAGGAAGGCGGCAGAAACACCGATTGCACCCGGCAACACGCCGCCCGGATCATTGCGCAGATCCAGTACCAGACCTTTGATGTTCGGGTCTTGTGCGTACAGTCCCTGCAATTTCTTCACCATATCGTCGACGGTCGGTTCCTGGAACTGAGAAATACGCAGCCATGCGTAACCCGGCTCGACGATTTTCGCTTTCACGCTTTGCTGTTTAATGACTTCGCGTGTAATGGTGACAACGATAGGTTTGTCTTCGGTTTTACGCGCGATCGTCAGGGTGATTTTAGTGTTTGGTTCACCGCGCATTTTTTTGACGGCTTCGTCCAGTGTCAGCCCTTTGACTGGCTGCGAGTCCAGGCGTGTGATCAGGTCACCCGGTTTCAGTCCGGCACGGTAAGCCGGAGAATCTTCAATCGGCGAAACGACTTTCACATAGCCGTCTTCCATACCGACTTCGATACCCAGACCGACAAAGCGGCCTTGCGTACTTTCATTCAGATCTTTGAACGATTTCTTATCAAGATAAGCAGAGTGCGGGTCCAGCGAAGTCACCATGCCGGAAATCGCGTCGGAAATCAGTTTGGAATCCTCAACCGGTTCCACATAAGACGATTTGATCAGTCCGAACACATTGGACAGGCTTTGCAATTCCTTCAACGGAATAGGTTGCGTGGCTTCTTTTTGTGCCAGCGCGGAAAACTGCATGGAGACAGCAACACCGGCTACCATGCCGAGCCCGATCAAGCCTAAGTTTTTAAATTTACTGCCCATGTTTCACCTGATTCTTATTTAACAGAGATCCAGTTTAAAGGATCGAATGCCCGTCCTTCACGACGGATCTCAAAGTATAAACCTGATTCTTCGTTCGCGCCGCTGCTGCCGGCGCTGGCGATGACATCACCTGCTTTAACGGTATCGCCGACATGTTTGAGTACCGACTGGTTATTGCCGTAGATACTCATGTACTTATCGCCGTGTCCGACAATGACCATATTGCCATAGCCTTTGTACCAGTCAGCGAAAATGACTTTACCCGGTGCAACGGCGCGTATTTCGCTACCTTCGGGCGCTTTAATGAACAAACCTTTCCAGGTCGGGCCATCACCGCGCCGGCTGCCGAACTTCGCCAGAATTTCGCCGCGTACCGGTAAGCGCATCTGGCCTTTGAGTTTGTCAAACTCGCCGGCAGCCGGAATACTGCTGCGCGCTTCGCGCACGGGCTCTTCCGGTTCTGCCGGTTTAATCGGTTTAGACGGTACGAGTGCCGGTTTGTTGCTGTCTGCAGGGCGGTTCGCATTTTTCCTGCGCTCCAGTTCTGCCAGACGTTCTTTTTCCTTCTGTGCGGCCAGTCTTTCCTGCCGCAATTTCTCTTCCCGCTCCGCGCGGGCTTTTTCTGCTTTGATCTGTTCTTCGATCAACTGGTTCAGTTTTCCGACCAGTTGTGTCAGCCTTTGCTCATCTTTTTGCAGATTATCGGCCTGACGGCGCTGTGCATATAATTTATCGGATAACTGGGTCACCAGCGTTGCGTGTTTTTTCTTTTCACGCTCTAACGCAGCTTTGTGTTCTTTTTCTTCTTCAGTAATTTCATCCAGTTCTGCCTTAACCTGCTGGGTTTCCAGCGTGTTCTGCTCAACGGCTTTCAGGCTGCTACGCAAACCGTCAATCATTTTGGCCTGCGTTTGCGACACATAACCCATGTACTGCAAATCACGGTTAATCCGGTTCGGATTGTCGCCGGACAGTAATAACTTCATACGGTCACTGTCGCCGTGCATGTACTGGCGTTTCAGAAAGCCGGATAAACGTTGCTTTTGTTTTTCAACCTCAGCTTCCAGTGCGGCGCGCTTCGCATACAGTTGCTGCAAACGGGCTTCGGTATCTGCCTGTTCGCTTTGAAGATCGCGCAGTGAGCGGTTGGCTTCTGAGACGGCGCGTTCAGATTCAGCCAGCGCATCGGCGGCATGATCTTTCGCGTTTTCCGTTTTATTGATATCGGCTTTCAGCGCTTTTAACTGCTGTTGTAATTCGGCCCGCTCTGCTTCGGCGCGCGCTTTTTGCTGCGTGCGGTTCGGGCTTGCTGCCAGCGCGGCCGAAACTGCGCCTGCCAGAGACAGGCACAGTAACAGCGAACGCATTGTGGAATTGCGATCGGGCATCCGGACTTACTTCGCTTTTCCCTGACTTGCCACAGCTGCCAGCGCAGCCTGAATCGCGGACTGGTCGCCCAGATAGTAATGACGGATTGGTTTCAGGTCGGCATCCAGTTCGTACACCAGTGGCTGACCGTTAGGAATATTGAGGTTGACGATATCGTCGTCGCTGATGTTATCCAGCATTTTGATCAGAGCGCGCAGGCTGTTACCGTGGGCGCTGATCAGTACGCGCTGGCCGGAACGGATTGCCGGTGCAATGCTGTCTTCCCATGCCGGCATGACGCGCGCAACGGTGTCTTTCAGGCATTCGGTCAGCGGGATCTGTGCACGGTCCAGACCGGCGTAACGCGGGTCGTTGAAGGATGTGCGGTCATCGTCTTCTGCCAGCGGATTTGGCGGTGTGTCGTAGCTGCGACGCCATACCAGCACTTGTTCGTCGCCGTATTTGGCAGCGGTTTCGGCTTTGTTCAGACCTTGCAGTGCACCGTAATGACGTTCGTTCAGACGCCAGTCGTGTTTCACCGGCAGCCACATCATGTCCATGGCATCCAGTGTGCCCCACAGTGTGCGGATCGCACGTTTCAGCACGGAGGTGTAAGCCACGTCAAAGCTGTAGCCGGATTCTTTCAGCAGTTTGCCGGCTGCAGCAGCTTCAGCCACACCTTTTTCAGTTAAATCAACATCGGTCCAGCCAGTGAAACGGTTTTCCAGGTTCCATGTGGATTCGCCATGGCGCATCAGTACGAGTTTATACATAGTCAAAGTCAGTGTGTTGTTAATAGGTTCAGGAAAATCCGCGCTGAGCCGGAATTTGTTCCGTGTTCTGCCTTTGGTAGCAGACTTTCCTGAACCTGTTGCGCAAGTTCTGTGCGGCAGCGGCATCTATTTTATAATGACAGGCTTCCGATAACCATTTTTACGACGGGAAAGCTGTGAAATTCATTTTAGACTGGAATAATCTGATCCTGATCGCGATGGCCGTAGTTTCCGGTATCGCTTTATTGTTGCCTGTGTTACAACGTCGCGGGGCACGTGTGTCCCAGATTCAGGCAACCCAAATGATGAATCAGGGCAAGACACTGGTGCTGGATGTGCGCAGCGCAGAAGAGTTTGCGACAGGTCATTTGCCGAAAGCGAAAAATATTCCTTTGCAGGAACTCGCGCAGCGTATCGCTGAACTGGAAAAATCCCGCAATAACGTTGTAATCACCGTTTGTAAATCCGGTGTACGCTCTGCCAGTGCCGCTTCGGTGCTGACCAAAGCCGGTTTTGCGCAAGTGTTTAGTCTGGAAGGCGGTACCGATTCCTGGCGTGAACAGGGCTTGCCTATCATCAAATAATCAGGAGTAGCCAAGTGAAACCTCAAGTTGTGATGTACAGCACGGCCGTGTGCCCGTATTGCGTGATGGCAGAGCGCCTGCTGAAATCCAAAGGCGTGGAAGAGATTGAGAAAATCCGCGTGGATCTCGATCCTGCCGTGCGCGAAGCGATGATGCAGAAAACCGGTCGCCGCACCGTACCGCAGATTTATATCGGCGATACCCATGTCGGTGGTTTTGACGATTTATCGGCACTGGACCGCGCCGGTAAGCTGGATGCTTTGCTGAATCCCTGACTTGACGAATAACAACGAATAACAGGCCTGTGTCGCCGCAAATTGCTGTTTTTCTCATCTCCTTGCTAAAATGCCTGCGCGAAATCTTGAAAAGGGCGGTTTTGTCCTCATCTGGGTTTTGTTATGCCGGCAAGGAGACCGCACAGGCATAGCCGACCTGAGTCGTCCAGCTGTTCATTGTTAATCTTTTAGAAATATAGAAAGTCTCACATGTCTGACGAAAATCTGCAGCCCGTATTCCAAATTCAACGCGTATATCTGAAAGATCTGTCGCTTGAACAGCCAAATTCCCCAGCTATTTTCCTGGAACAGCAAGCACCTGCTATCGAAGTTTCTCTGGACGTTGGTCAGGAAAAACTGGCAGACGGTATCTATGAATCCACAGTAACCGTAACAGTTACTGCAAAAATCGGCGAAAAAGTGGCTTTCCTGGTTGAAGGCAAACAAGCCGGTATTTTCGAAGCACGCAATATCCCTGACGATCAGATCGATCCGCTGCTGGGTATCGGTTGCCCGAACATCATTTACCCTTACCTGCGTTCCAATATCGCTGATGCGATCACACGCGCTGGCTTCCCGCCTATCCATCTGTCCGAAATCAATTTCGAGGCATTCTACGTTCAGCGTCAGCAAATCGCGACTGAGCAACAGGCAAATACAGAAGCACCGGCAACTGTACAGTAATCCTGAAAGGGCCCTGCGGGGCCCTTATGATTTTATGCGCACTCTGATTATTTCTGTTTTCTCTCTCCTGACGCTGGCTGGCAGCCTGCCCGCACACGCGCTGGAATACCGTTCGGTCGGCCCGAATCCGGTAATTATGTATGATGCACCTTCGTTAAAAGGTGCCAAACTGTATGTCGCGCCGCGCGGCATGCCGGTGGAAGTGGTATTCACTTCCGGCGCATGGAGCAAAGTGCGTGATGTCAGCGGTGAAATGAGCTGGGTGGAAACCAAAGACCTGATCACCCGCCGCAATCTGATTGTGAAAGTTGCTAACGCGAAAATCCGCGCTAGCGCAGACGAGGCTGCGCCGCTGGTGTTCAGCGCCGATAAGCATGTGCTGCTGGAAATGGCGGAACCGGCTTCAGCAGGCTGGGTCAAGGTCAAACACAAAGACGGGCAGATCGGTTACGTCAGAATCAGCGAAGTCTGGGGCTTGTAAGCCTGCCGCTGCAAAAAACATCCAAAAGGACAGTGCGCTGTCCTTTTTTCATTCTTTCCTTATCATGGCCGAAAAGCTGTAAATTTCTGCGAAATCTGCGGTATATTCCCGCCTGATACGGAGTTTTTCCGTGACAACAGCAGGAGCAATATGAATATCAGTGTGTTAGGTGCAGGTGCCTGGGGTACCGCTGTCGCGATTGCGCTGGCAGCGAAAAATCAGGTGGTGATGTGGGGGCGTAATCCGCGTGCCATGCAGGAAATGGAAGCCGCGCGTGAAAATATCCATTATCTGGCTGGTTATCCTTTACCTGAATCTCTGCAACTGACTGCCGATTTCGATGCTGCGATAGCGCATGCCAGCGGGCCGGCCGATATGCTGATCATCGCCACCTCGGTGTCTGGCCTGCGTCCGACGCTGGAAGACTGTGCTTTGCACCGCCCGCGCCGCATTGTCTGGCTGTGCAAAGGTCTGGAAGAACAAACTTGTCTGTTACCGCATCAGGTGGCGGCCGAAGTGCTGGGCGACAGTTGCGAGCTCGGCGTGCTGTCCGGCCCGTCGTTCGCGCAGGAAGTGGCGCAGGGTTTGCCTTGCGCACTGACGATTGCATCGGCTTCTGCAGCCTTATGCCGCGATGTGGTGACAGCGCTGCATGGTAACGCGATTCGTGTGTATTCCAGCGATGATGTGGCGGGTGTGGAAATCGGCGGTGCGGTCAAAAATATTATGGCGATCGCCACCGGCGTCGCTGACGGCCTCGGTCTGGGGCTGAATGCCCGTGCCGCGCTGATGACCCGCGGACTGGCGGAAATTTCCCGCCTCGGTGTGGCAATGGGTGGCAAAGCAGAAACGCTGATGGGCCTGACCGGTGTCGGCGATCTGATACTGACGTGTACCGGCGACTTATCGCGTAACCGTCGCGTTGGTCTGGCGCTGGCGCAGGGCAAATCGCTGGAGCAGATCGTCAGCGAGCTCGGTCATGTGGCGGAAGGGGTACGTTGCGCCCGTGCTGTGCGCGAAATGGCAGTGCGTCTGGGTGTGGATATGCCGATCACCAATGCGGTGGCAGCGGTGCTGTTTGATCAGATGAGTGCGCAGGACATGATACAGCGGCTGATGGCGCGTGATGCGAAGCAGGAGTTGAAGGCGCGCTGAGCATCGTGGGTTAACGCAGATGGTTTTGCGGGAATAAGCGCTGAATCACCGGTGCCGGCACCGCCTGCCCCTGTAAAAAATCGCGGGCAAATGCCTGACCCATTAGTTCCGCGTACTGAATGCCCAGTTCCACCACCATACGTGTACACAGATCACGCCGTCTTAATGAGTGGCGTAATTTGCGGCAGCGTTTGCGGTTGCGGCATCCGGACATGATGAGGGTGATGCAGAGCGTCAGATAAGCCTGCAGTCTATGCGAGACACTGCAAAATTGCCAGTCCTGCTACAAAAGAATCACGGCCGCGTTTGCGGCCGTTTTTTTTGATCCTTTGCCGGAAAAGTGCGCAGGCTTATGCGCCGCTGATCTGGCTGAAATCCGTGGCCTGCATAAACGCCGCCACCATCGCTTCCAGACCCTGCTGATCTTCTGCCGTGAAGCGGTTCAGTTTCGGGCTGTCGATATCAAATACACCGTACAGTTTGCCGTCTTTGATCAGCGGAATCACGATTTCAGAATTCGATGCGGAATCGCAGGCGATATGGCCGGGGAAAGCGTGGACATCCGGTACCAGAATGGTGCTGCGCTGCGAGGCGGTGGTGCCGCAAACGCCGCGACCGAAAGGAATACGTACGCAGGCAACTTTGCCCTGAAACGGGCCGAGCAGCAAATCATGGCTGAATTCGCCACCGGCTTTGGCGGCTGGTGTGCACAGGTAAAAACCGGCCCAGTTCAGATCGCTGAGGCTGTGATACACCAGCGCAGAAAATTGCGCGGCATTGGTCATCAGCGCGGTTTCGCCGGTCAGAATGCTGGAAACTTGTTGCGTGAGCAGGGAATAATCAGGGCGGTCTGTGGCCGCAGCGGTTTCAAACATGCGATATCTTTCAAATCAAAAGTGAATGGCCGTGCCATGAACACCGGCGCGGCGCCGGAAAACGCGCGCTTATGATACCGGAAACTGAGAACACAGGTCTGTGGCTGACGCCGTTACACCTGGCAGGCAGTGGCTGCAGCACACATTCAGAGAACCGTGACTGTGCAAGTATCGTCATCTGACATATTCTGAGGCCCGGAGTTTCTGCCGACGACCGCCGGATCGCTGTGCTGAACACCGCATTTGAGGCATTTTTGATGCTCCGGCGGCCTTTCGTGGCAGCAGCAAACAAAAAGCACCGGATTCCGGCAGGCGGAAGCGGTGCTTTCGGGTGTGTTCAGCCAGCGTTGAGCGGCTGAACAAGTACAGGCTTACAGCACGTAACGCGACAAATCTTCATCCACCGACAAAGCGCCGAGGCGGGATTCGACATAAGCGGCATCGACGCTGACAGTCTGGCCGCTGTGTTGCTGGGCTTCGAATGACAGATCTTCCAGCAGTTTCTCCATCACGGTGTACAGACGGCGCGCACCGATGTTTTCTGTGGTTTCATTGACCGAGTACGCGATGCTGGCGATTTTCTCGATACCATCCGGCGTGAAGCTTACTTTCACGTCTTCGGTTTCCAGCAAGGCTTGATACTGACGGGTCAGGCAGGCATCGGTACTGGTCAGAATGCATTCGAAATCGGCCACTGACAGCGATTCCAGCTCCACGCGGATCGGGAAACGGCCCTGCAGTTCCGGAATCAGATCCGATGGTTTGGCCAGATGGAAAGCACCGGATGCGATGAACAGAATATGATCGGTTTTGATCATGCCGTATTTGGTGTTGACCGTCGTGCCTTCCACCAGCGGCAACAGATCACGCTGCACACCGGCACGCGACACTTCGGCGCCACCGGCTTCCGAGCGCGACGCAATCTTGTCGATTTCATCGAGGAATACGATACCGTTTTGCTCGACGTTGCGGATCGCTTCCTGTTTCAGCTCTTCTTCATTGACCATTTTGGCGGCTTCTTCATCCACCAGCAGACGGAAAGCTTCTTTGATTTTCAGCTTGCGCGCTTTCTTTTTGCCATTGCCCATGCCGGAAAACATGGTTTTGATCTGCTCGGTCATTTCTTCCATGCCCGGTGGTGCCATGATTTCCATGTGCGCTACCGGTTCTGCGACTTCGATTTCGATTTCTTTATCATCCAGCGCACCTTCACGCAGACGTTTGCGGAAAGTCTGGCGGGTACCGCTGTCGGCGGCGTTTTGTTCGCCTTCCGGATGAATGCCGAAATCACGTGCCGGTGGCAGCAGAATGTCGAGGATACGGTCTTCGGCCGCATCTTCCGCGCGCATACGCACTTTGCGCATCGCACTTTCACGGGTTTGTTTGATGCCGATATCGACCAGATCGCGGATGATAGTATCCACATCGCGGCCGACATAACCGACTTCCGTGAATTTGGTGGCTTCGATTTTGATGAACGGTGCATCCGCCAGCTTTGCCAGACGGCGCGCGATTTCGGTTTTGCCGACACCGGTAGGGCCGATCATCAGAATGTTTTTCGGCGTGATTTCGTGGCGCAGCGGTTCCTGCACCTGCTGACGACGCCAGCGGTTACGCAGCGCAATCGCAACCGCTTTTTTCGCTTTGGCCTGGCCAACCACGTGTTTATCGAGTTCGGAGACAATCTCCTGCGGAGTCATATTCATAGTCTTATCCTGTCGTGAGAACAGCGCGCGGCGCAGCTTATTCCAGTGTTTCGATGGTGTGCGAGAGATTGGTGTAGATACACATTTCACCGGCAATCGTCAGCGATTTTTTGACGATCTCCACCGGCGACAATTCGGTATTTTCAAACAGGGCAATCGCCGCAGCCTGCGCATAATTGCCACCGGAACCAATTGCACCGATGCCCTGATTCGGCTCCAGCACATCGCCGTTACCGGTAATCACCAGCGTCGTGTCTTTGTCGGCCACCAGCAGCATGGCTTCCAGACGGCGCAGCATACGGTCGGTACGCCAGTCCTTCGCCAGCTCAACGGAAGCGCGCATCAGGTGGCCCTGATGTTTTTCCAGTTTCGCTTCAAAACGCTCAATCAGGGTGAATGCGTCAGCGGTGCCACCGGCAAAACCGGCCAGCACTTTGTTGTGATACAGCTTACGGACTTTGCGGGCTGTTCCCTTCATGACGATATTGCCCAGTGTGACCTGACCATCGCCACCCAGTGCCACCTGATTACCGCGGCGAACGGTCAGGATGGTTGTGCCGTGAAATTGTTCCATGAGATACCTCTGAGTAAAAAAGCAGACAGGTACAGCCGTAGCTGTGTCGTCCGGGCTTGCAACAAGCCTGAATGCCGTCTCAGATGGGGTGTGTTCGCCGGATTACAAGCGCCGGGGAGGATCAGTGCTTGCGCAGGGTGATTGTCGCAATGTTTTTGAGTCCCATCGCGTTAAACAGCATCATGACCAGATAATTGACTTCGGTGAACTGAATGACAGCACCCGGCTGACCGGAAATCGGTGCGAGGCCGTTCAGCAATTCGGCTGTGGCAGAGAACTCAACGCGTTCCAGATCCGTGCAGTCCAGAATCAGCGGATTGTGTTTTTCAGAGAATTCTGTGATCCGTTTCAGCAGCGTATCCAGCTTGCCGTGTACCAGACGCGGCATGCGGAAACTGTTACCCTCTTGCTGCTCTTCGCTATTGAGTTCTTCGTCTTCACGCAGCGTGATTTCAGGGAATGCACTGCTGATGTTCTGACGCGGGGCTTCAAACGATGGCGGCGACACTTCAAAGGTGACGCAGTAATCCATACTGACTTCTTCGAATGCGCGTTCCAGATGCAAAAACTGCAGCAATTCCAGCAATAACAGCCATGGTGCTTCGGTTTCATCACGCCGTCCCACCTGCAGAATCGAGCGGATGCGGTCGGTCAGATCCTGAGCGCCGACCAACATCAGCGAAATGCCGGATCGTTTTAACTGTTTCAGGCTGCGCAGCAATAAGCCGCAGCCGACCGGATCCACTTCGCGGATGCGCGAAAAGTCCAGACGCAGGCTTTCAGAGCGGGCAGCAAAGTTCTGTACTTTTTCTATCGTTTTCACGACCCCGATATCCAGCTTGGACGGGAACAGAACAGAAGGGCCGGAGCCGGAAACGACTTCCGGTTCAGGTTCGGCTGCTTTGGTGTCTGCTGGCCACAGTGGCGGCGAGGTTTCAAATTTGCTGGCGTAATCGAGCGACAGGCTTTCAAACTGTTCCTGATTATGTGTCAGTCGATACAGGTCAAACAGCATTTGCCATGCGACTTCCGTGGCACTGCCCAGATTCTGGTGGCGGATCGCACTTTGCAGCATTTGTTCTGCCGCATCGTTCTGACCGTTGGAATACAGAATGGCGGCTTCTTCCAGAATTGGTACCGATTCACTGTAAGCCAGAATATTGCCGTGAATTTCCGTGTTTTGCCCCATCAGATAATCGGACGGCATCATCATCGGCAGCGTGGTCTCAAAATCCACAGCACTAACCGGCCGTGCGATCGGTTCGGTATGGGCAATCAGATTGCCGACAGTGTCACCTTCGTGATTGCCGTGATTTTTGTGTTCACTGCGGGTTAATACCGGCGGGCGGGTTTTGACGATATCGCGCGACATTTCAAATTCGATTGCATCGATTTTGCGTTCGGTCGCTCTTGCGATATGGCGTTGCGCGATGATGGAGTTGGAGAAAATTTCGCTGTCAGGAAAGCTGGTAATGATGGTGCTACCTGAAGAGGTGCGTGTCTTTTTCGACGAGCTTTTCTCGGATGAGCGCTCGTCTTTCTTGCCACCTTTTTTACCAAACAGTGAAAAAATCCCCACGTTGTTCCTAAAAGAGTTGAAACAAAACCGCTACTACATCAGCAACCTGCTGAAAGTATATGCCTAATCACAGTGCAATTGTGAAGCAGGCAGCGTGCAGGGCACTGATTTTAACCAAAATTTAAGAATTATCTTTTACTGTTTGTAAGGGGATTGGGCATATTTCGCCGATTTTACATGCAAAAAAGGCGGATTTCTCCGCCTCTCCGAGGGTGTCAGTCACAAACTGCCCTGATTTTCTTATTACAATTCGTAACAAGGAGGCGCTTGTATCAGAAGCTGACGCGCACGCCGGCTGCCAGATGGCGGCCTTGTTGCGGTACGGTTTCGCGCAGAATCGATGTGGACAGGCGAATATCCTGATTCAGAATATTTTTCGCGGTCAGGAACCAGGTCAGCTGCGCGGATGGCAGTGACTGCGTCCACGTAATATCCAGATCCACTTTGGTATACGACGGGGTCACAAAGTTCTCAAAGCTGGCCAGTCTGTCCTGTTTCATCGCGTGCAGTGTACGCAGCGTAGTGCGCCAGACGCCCTGACGATAGCCAATATCGAAACCGGTGCGGACCGCAGGTTGTAATGGCAGATTGCCTGCATTATCCAGATAACCGCGCGACAGATCACCGAACACACGGCCGGACCAGCCTTCGCCGCTGTGATTGTAAGTCCATTCACCTTCAACACCGTACAAATGGGCTTTAGCCTGTTTCCAGTTACGCATCATGAACTCGCCGTCGGCTGCCGGATTGCCTTCTTCATCGACGCGGCTGCCATCGGTTTGTCCGTAAACATAATTATTCACTGCGTTATAAAACGCATTGATTTTCCAGCGGTGTAAGCCGGTATTTTTCTGCAGACTCAGTTCCAGATTGCGGGATTCTTCTTTCTTCAGCGTGTTATCACCGATATCAAATGTCGCGGTCGATTCATGCGGACCCTGAGAGTAAAGTTCTTCTGTTGCCGGTGCGCGCTGTGCCAGCGAAACACTCACGCCGGCGGCATAGCCCGGTGTGAATTGCCACAAGGTTCCAGCAGAAGCGGACCACAGACGGAAACTGCGGGCAGGCAGCGCGGATTGCTGCTCAGGATTACGGCTGACATTTTCGATACGGGCACCGACGCTGTGCAACCAGTCACCCATTTGTTTTTCTTCGACGGCGAATAAGGCGTAAGTGTCAGAGCTGGTTGCCGGAATGGTGTCGGAGCGTCCGGTAGCCACTGCCAGTGCAGAAAAATTTTCACGTTGTGCCTGCAGACCAATACTGCCCTGCCAGCCAGCAATGGTCAGATGCTTCATGCTCAGACGCGCTTCAGTGGTCTTATTTTTGAAGCGGGTGTCCGGTGTGCCATCCTGCTGATTTTCAGTGTGCTGATAATCAGTGTGGCTGAGTTTCAGACTCAGATCTTCAAAGCCGCTGAAAGGTTTTTTGATCAGGCTGTCGAAATCGGTGCGGTTCTGACGCAGATCGATGAAAGAACGTTCATCGGTCGGAATGCCGTAAGTCTGTTGCAGATTTTCAAATGACAAACCGGCATAACCCCAGGCGCCGATATAAGATGCTCCGGCGCTCAGGTTTTGAGCACGGGTAAAGCTGGATGCGAGACGGCCATTTTGTGAGCCGGCATCGTTCTGACGTGCGAAACCCGGAATCGCATAGTCACCGGTGCGGCGTTTATTGCCTTCCAGATGCCATGCCCATTGCTGTGCCGATCCGTCCAGCGAGAAACTACCGCTCTTTTCGTCGTTACCGCTGCCGGCACGCAATTCTGCCTCGCCGCTGGTTTTGCCGGTGATTTCGGTTGGAATTCGTTTATCCACGACATTGACTAAACCACCAATTGCACCGCTGCCGTACAGCAGGGAAGCCGGGCCGCGCAACACTTCAATTTGCTGTGCAGTCGCGCTTTCCGTCGCGACCGCATGATCGTTGGACAGACTGGAAACGTCGGCGACACCCATGCCGTTTTGCAGAATTTTGATGCGCGGACCTTCCAGACCACGAATGACAGGACGCGATGCAGCAGCACCGAAACCGGATGCGGAAACGCCCAGTTCGCCGCTCAGCGTGTCACCGAGCGAGGTACTGAGTTTGTTGCGTAATTCATTACCAGTCAGGATTTTGGCAGGTGTCAGCACCTGCATTTCTTCGGACTTGCCGAGCGGGTTGGCACTGATGATGACGGAAGATGCTTCCTCAGCAAAAACAGGGGAGCAGGTAAACGCAGACAAAACGGCAGCCGCAGCTGCTGTCAGAGATAAAGACAGACGCATATTCAATCCTGAAACAAAAAATCAGAGAAAAACAGAAACGGCCTGCATCGCCGGTGGCGTGTGCAGGTCAGCATTCATCAGAGATTTCAGTTAGCAGGCGGTGCGCGGGATGAAAATGCCAGCCTCAGACTGGCGAGCCAGATAATCTGGGGAGGAAAGGCTTGCATCACTGCACTGACGGTGAGCACAGAGAACACCGGCGGTGTGAAGTGCAGATAATCCGCAGCAAAACTGGCATCGGTCAGTGCGCACGAATGCAGCAGAGAGTCTTCTGCTGACTGTGGCATCAGATCGCGCAGCAGACCGGATTGCGGCACCAGGGTTTGTACCTTGCCGTTTTGCCAGCCTGCATGCACCAGCTTGTGCGTGAAGCCCGTCCATTGCCCCAGCAGCAGCGCAGGCAGCAACAGCCACATCAGCCAGTGACGGCTGCGGCGGTGCAGGCGGCGCAGTACAGGAAGCAGGTTTGGCATACGCAATTCAGCAGGATGTCAGAGTGAATACCGGTTTGTGACCGGAAATATCAGCGGGAGTTCCGCTGGCAGGCGAGTTTATCGCAACTCTGTTGCAATTGAAAATAAAAAAAGCGTGCAGAAACCTGCACGCCTTTTGACGTGATGTCAGTCAGGAAACAAAAATCAGTCGCCGTACAGCTTCTGTTTCATTTCACGGCGCTGCTGTGCTTCCAGCGACAGGGTTGCTGTCGGACGGGCAAGCAGGCGAGGAATACCGATGGGTTCACCGGTTTCTTCACACCAGCCGTAGTCTCCTTCGTCTATGCTCACGATGGCTTGCTGCACTTTTTTCAGCAGTTTGCGTTCGCGGTCACGGGTGCGCAATTCCAGCGCATGCTCTTCTTCGATGGTGGCGCGGTCAGCCGGATCAGGTACCAGAACGGTTTCGCGAAGATGTTCAGTCGTTTCGTCGGCGTTCTTGAGCAGGTCCTTTTCCAGTTGCTGCAGGCGTGCTTTGAAAAAAGCAAGCTGTGCGGCATTCATGTAATCCTTTTCGCCCATGGCGAGGATTTCCGCTTCGGTAAGCAGAGCTTGAGGTGCGCTGACAGTTGCAGTCGATTTAGATGATTTAGTTGCCACTTCGCAGACTTTCGATACAACGGGTTAATACATAGGATGCGTGGAAACAGGCATCGCGGTTCCGGACTATCCTCCCCAAACTGTGCAGGATTCCGCCGGGGTTTGTTGCCCAAACAGAAATGGTCCGGCACAGCAGCCCGTTAGTTTATACCAAACATTGCTCCAATCCTGCAATTAATGCTTCTTTTGGTAAATTTTTGCCAATAAAGACCATTTTGCTTTGCTTTGTTTCGCCATCTTCCCACTTCATTCCGAGATCTGTTCCCATAATCTGGTGAACTCCCTGGAAAATCACCTTACGCTCAGCGTTTTCCATATACAACACTCCCTTGTAGCGCAGCATGCGCGGGCCGAAGACCTGGACCATGCCGCCCAGAAACTCGTCCAGCTTGGCGGTATTGAACGGACGTGCGCTGCGGAAAACAAAAGCGGCGATATCGTCGCTGTGGTGGCTGTCATGGTGATTGTGCTGATGTTTGTGCTCGTGACCGTGCGCATGATCATGCTGATGATCGTGGCTGCAGTGCTCATCGCAGTCATGCCCCTCATGATCGTGGTGATCATGATGATGGTGTTCATCGTGCCCGCTGGCTTTCAGGAAATCCGGGTCCAGTTCCAGTTTCGCATTCAGGTGGAAACCTTTCAGATCAAACACTTCGCGGATATCGACTTTGCCGAAATGCACTTCGCCTATCGTGGCGCGCGGATTCATGTGTATCAGGCGGGAGCGCAGTGCCTGTACCGAAGCCGGATCGGATAAATCGGTTTTGGATAACAGGATTTTGTCGGCAAAACCGACCTGACGCTGGGCTTCTTCGTGTTCATCCAGCTGTTGCATCGCATGACGTGCATCGACCAGTGTGACCACCGCATCCAGCATATAGTGCATGCCGATTTCTTCATCCATAAAGAAAGTCTGCGCGACCGGGCCGGGATTGGCCAGACCGGTGGTTTCGATCACCACCCGTTCGAAGTCAATTTCACCGGCATTGCGGCGCGCGATCAGATTACCCAGCGCTACGATCAGGTCGCCGCGTACGGTGCAGCAAATGCAGCCGTTGCTCATTTCCACGATTTGCTCGCGCGTATCCTGCACCAGAATTTCGTGGTCGATATTTTCCTGACCGAATTCATTTTCGATCACGGCGATTTTCATACCGTGCTGTTCCTGCAGAATACGGTTCAGCAGCGTGGTTTTACCGGCACCCAGAAAGCCGGTCAGGATGGTGGTAGGGATCAGAGCCATACAAATTCCTCGTCAGTAAGCGTTTATTCAGACAGGCCGGCGCAGTGTTTGCACCAGCCTTTGATGGTCAGTTCGAGTTCGTGGCAGACATAGCCCGTGCCCAGAATGGCTTGCAGGCTGGCATTCAGCGTGTCCGGTAATTGCTTTGCAGACAAAGATTCGTCCAGACAAAAAATCTGCGCACAGCGTGTGCATTTGAAATGGCTGTGCTGATGGCTGCTGACGGCCTGCGGCGTGTTCTGATGACTGGCGTAGCGAAACACGCGGTCATCGCCGGAAATTTTGTGGGTGATTCCGTGTTCGGTCAGGCAATCCAGCGTGCGGTACAGCGTGACGCGATCCAGATCCGGTATGTCGTCATGGATTTCCTGATGAGTCAGCGCACGTCTGGCCCGCAGCAGCACACACAGCACACCAAGACGGGATGCCGTAACCCGCACACCGGAAGCGCGTAACTGGCGGTCTGCTTCTGCGAGCAGCGTTTTCGAAGGGAGGGAAAGATCAGGCACCATGGTACGTGGGTAAGCACAGGAAGAGGCTGCATTATGCCCGAAGTTGCAACTGAGTTGCAAATTATAGGGGGAATTTGCATCTATGTCAGAAATTTGCCGCTTTCTGCACTGACTGTAACGAAAAGTATCGGTTTTTAATTCTGTTGTCATAAAGCATAAATACACTTCGCTCCGCATCCACCAAGGATGACAACGAATTCTTTTAACCCGCCGGCGGCTGCGCCGGCAGAATCAGCGGAACGAAAAATGACTCAAGCAATGCAACCAGGCCGCCGTAAGGCCCTGAAATTTCTGGCAGGTGCACCATTACTTCCACTCGGTGCAGCATCCACAGCAGGCTTACTGAGCGCCTGCGGCGGTTCTTCCTCTTCTGCGCCAGTGGTCGCACCGGCCGCCAGCTTTGTTTCTGCGGCTTTCGCAGCGATGGCGGCACCTGATCTGAGCACACCGGCAAAAATGGCCACCACTACCGTGGCATCTGCACTGAACGTGACCCTCAGCGACAATTCCACTGTGTCTTACAAACTGTCTTACCAGCCATTCTTCACCACCGGTGATCTGGTGGATGACGGTAAAGGCGGCAAAATTCTGGCCGGCGGCTACTTTGATATCAACAACAAACCGATCATGGATAAATCGGTGGCCGGTAAAGAGCGTCAGTTCTTCTCTGACAGCCCGGACGGCACCAGCCTGATCACTGTTGCCAACGCAAACGTCGCTGGTGTGAAAGGCAAACCGGTATTTGCAGTTGTGCAGTTTGAATACACCACCCGCAATCAGGCAGAAGCCGGTATTGACGGCGGTTCCACTTACGGCACGCTGCCATCACCGATCGCTGTGCTGACACTGGATCAGGATCAGTCCACTGGTAAGCTGAGTCTGGTGAAATACCACAACGTGGATACGTCGTCGGTCAAAGGTTTGTGGATTACCTGCGGTGCCAGCCTGTCGCCATGGGGCACGCATTTGTCCAGTGAAGAATACGAACCGGATGCATTCACCATCGCCAGCAACACCATGTTTGCTGCATACAGCACCAATCTGTACGGTGATGCAAGTAAAGCCAATCCTTACCACTACGGCCATCTGCCGGAAGTAACGGTCAATCCGGACGGTACCGGCAGCATCAAAAAACATTACTGCATGGGCCGTATTTCCCACGAACTGATTCAGGTGATGCCGGACAACCGCACCGCGCTGATGGGTGATGATGCAACCAACGGTGGTTTGTTTGCGTTCGTCGCAGACAAAGAAAAAGATCTGTCTTCCGGTACCCTGTATGTGGCGAAATTTGATGCAGGCCTGTCGACTGACCCTGCAGCCGCAGGCGCGAAAGTCAACTGGATCAAACTCGGTTCCGCAACCAGCGCAGAAATCGAAACACTGGCGAATACCCTGAAGCCAACCGACATCATGACGGTGTCAACGACTGATCCGAAAGACACCAGCTTCACCAAGATTTACTTCAACAATGGTGTGCAATGGGTCAAACTGAAACCGGGTATGGAAAAAGCCGCAGCCTTCCTCGAAACTCATCGCTACGCAGCACTGGTGGGCGGTTCGATGGCCTTCACCAAGATGGAAGGTACGACTGTTAATATCAAAGATAAGATTGCTTACTCTGCACTGCAAAACGTACAGAATTCCATGGTCACCAATGACAAAGCATGGGACCCGAATGCAAACATCAGTATTCCGGTACGTCTGAAAGCCGGTATGGTACTGGCACACACACTGACCGGTGGCCTGAAAGATACCGCCGGCGGCGCAATTAACAGTGAATGGATGCCTGCTTCGAGCAAAACCCTGCTGGCCGGTGAAGATATTGCTGCGGATGCGCTGGGTAACCTCGCGAATGCAGACAAAATCGCGAATCCGGACAACCTGAAATTCTCGGAAAAACTGCGCACGCTGTTTATCGGTGAAGACAGTGGTCAGCACGTGAATAACTTCGTCTGGGCATACAACGTGGATACCAAAACGCTGTCGCGTCTGGTGTCGATGCCAGCCGGTGCGGAAGCAACCGGTTTGTCCGTGGCGGACGATATCAATGGCTGGACTTACATCACCAGCAACTTCCAGCATCCTGGCGACTGGGATTCCACATTGCATGCCAAAGTCAAAGCGACACTGGACCCGCTGGTCCGTGCCAACTACAAAGACCGTTTTGCCGCTGCCGTCGGTTATCTGACCGCAGATGCAACCAGCGTCAAACTCGGTAAAGTCTGAAGCTGAAGTCACAGCAGCAACAGCAGCCGTCATGGCTGCTGACCAACTCTCCGGTATCCTTGGAGGCGATCGCTGATCGCCTCTTTTTTTTTGCCGCCTTTCCTGTCGCCTGCTGCAGGCAGTGCACCGTAAATACGACGCGCTTATCTGAATTTCTTGACAGTTAATTTATGCAGATTGCATTCTCTGGCATCCGGTGTGGCAGCTTTTGCAAAGAAAAAATCAGAAGGGGGAGCACTTCATGACAGCAAAGCAGTGGGCAGCAGCATTGATGGTCGTCAGTGGCCTGAGCGGAATGGCGACGGCGCAGGCTGGCTGGTGGTCCGGTGGTGAGCGCGACTGGAAACAGCAACTGCGCGGCGACGGTAAAGAGTTATACGATGCGATTACCCGTGTGCATCCCGGCATCTATGACGAGCGCAATCCGGAATTCGTCAGCCGTATGAATGCCGCACTGGCGGTGCTGAATCAGCGCAGCGACAGTGCAACCGATTTCTGGTCTTATTACTGGGCGATGAGTGAATTTGTCGCTTCCTTCAACGATGGCCATTTATCGTATTCTTACGACGACAAACTGCCTGCGATTAAGCAGCGATTCTGGCCGGGTTTTCTGACGGCGGAACGTCTGGGCAAACAAGTGGTGTTGTCACGTGCGGATGATGCAACGCTGCCCGCCACCGGTGATGTACTCGTGTCCTGTGATGGCACCGATGCGGCGACCTTACTGAATGACAGAGTGGGGCGCTTTTATGGCCGCTGGAGCCTGCAGTCGCAGCGTTTCCGCCAGAGTTACCGCTTATTTCTGAAGACCAGTAATCCGTATATCAGCGATCTGAAAAGCTGTGTGTTTGAAGGCAGTGGCGGACAAAAAACCGTCACGCTGAACTGGCGCGAAATCAGTGAAGCCGATGCACAGCAACGGGTACAGGCGCTGACCAGTCCGTATCGCGGACAGTTTGAGTATGCGTACAGCGGGAATATGCTCAGAATTGCACTGCGTGATTTTGACCCGACCCCGGGCAAAGAAACGGCGAAAACCATCGATCAGTATGTGGAAAAACTCGCTGCCGATCAGGCGCGCCTGCAAACCACCGATGCGATCGTGCTGGATCTGCGCGGCAATGGCGGCGGTTCTTCGCATTACAGCCGCTTGCTGGCCCGCGCGATCTGGGGCGAACACGCTGTTGCGTATCAGCCTTCTAAAAAAGCCTATGTGGAATGGCGTCCGTCCGAGGAAAAAATCAAAATCATGGATAAATACATGATGTTTGCCGGACTGATGGGCTATGACAAAGAAACCGTCACTTACTGGAAAGCGGTATTGCAGGGACTGAAGGATGCCAGGGCGCAGGGATTGACACTGTGGCGCGAACCGGCGGTGCTGCGCGGCGAAGACGGGGCGCCATCCTCCTATGTGGCACCCGCACCGTACAAAGGAAAAGTCTATGTGCTGACCGACCAGACCTGTGCATCGGCTTGTCTGGATGCGGTGGATCTCTGGAAGGCGCTGGGCGGTATTCAGGTCGGGCGTGAGACGTCGGGCGACACGGTGTACATGGATATTTCTGAAATCAGTATGTCATCGTATCCGGCCAAGGCCTATCTGCCGACCAAAGTGTACCGTGACCGTCCGCGTGGCAATAATGAACCGCATACACCGTCGAAGGTGTTTGAAGGCGATATCAGCGATACCGCTGCCGTCATGGCGTGGATACGCGGCTTGTAATCTGCTGAAGCCAAAACACAGACAGCGAAACACGGATGCCGGCCAGTGCGCCGGCATTTTTTTATCCCTGTTTGTGCAGAACTCCGCATCCGGCAATTCCGGAGCGCCGGACTTTCTGCCGACGAGCGCCGGATTGCTGTGCTGAACACCGCATTTAAGCCTTTTTTCGCGGTGCGAGACCCATCTGATCCAGCTTCAGCAGAATCTCTGTACGTCTTTCCTGTTTCACTGAAGTCCAGTGCCGGTTTTCCTGCGCACCGATCATCGCGTACAGCATGTTCAGACTGGTGACCGGGAAGCGTGCTTTCAGCTGCGCGTACAACAGATACACATCGGCGGCCAGAAATGCGGACGTGCTTTCTATGCCGATGGCTTGCAGCATGTGCAGGGATTTCGGGCCGAGTCCGGCCAGTTTTTCAGGGTGGGTCATGGCGGTTGCAGTGGCGGAATGGCGCGGCGATGGCAGCAGGATGAAGCATGTTCCGCTGCGGTGCACCGAGCGTCAAGCCGGTAGCAGACCGGAAACCGGCAGAAAATGGCCGAATTGCGGAGTTCTGCACAGCGATCCGGCTGTCGTCGGCAGAAAGTCCGGGCCTCCGCGAAACACGAATGCGGACTTCTGCACAGTCAGACTTTGGAATGATTACTTTTTCGCGCGCGGATGGGCTTTATCGTAGACCGCCGCCAGATGCTGAAAATCGAGTGCGGTGTAGACCTGCGTCGATGCCAGCGAACTGTGTCCCAGCATTTCCTGCACGGCACGCAAATCGCCGGACGATTGCAGCATGTGCGATGCAAACGAGTGGCGCATCATATGCGGATGCACATCGGCCGGAATCCCCAGCATTTGCGCATGTTGTTTGATGCGTTGCTGCACCATGCGCGGTGTGATGCGTTTGCCGCGCTGACTTAAAAACAGCGGGTAAGGATCGTGACCGAGGCGTTCGCCACGTGCATCCAGCCACAGCCGCAGCGCCTGCAGCGCTGCCTTGCCAACCGGCACCATGCGCTGCTTATTGCCTTTACCGGTGACCATCACCATGCCTTCGCTGAAATCAATCCAGCCCGCTGACTGGTAATCACCGTCGCGCACCGCAGTCACATCCAGCGAACACAGTTCCGATACGCGCAGACCGCTGGAATACAGCAGTTCAAACATGGCTTTATTCGCCAGATCATCCGGCGTTTCATCCGATCCGCTGGCAACCAGACGCACCGCATCATCCACGGAAAGTGCTTCCGGTAAGGGTTTGCGGATTTTGGGCGGACGCACGCCGAGCAGCGGATTCGCCGCCAGTTTGTCCTGTTCACACAGCCACTGATAAAAACCGCGCCAGCCGGACAGAATGCGCGCAATGCTGCGCGGATTCAGCGCACGCTGATGCAGTCTGGCGACCAGACGGCGCGCCTGCGCGGTTTGCAGCTGCAGATAAGACTGGCCTTCAAGCAGGGTTTCCAGCAAGGCCAGATCGCGGGTGTACGCATCGACGGTACGTTCAGACAGTTTGCGCTCAAAGCGTAACTGACTGAGATAGCTTTGAAAATCAGCGCTCAGTCCCACGGAATCTCAGATCAGTGTTGCGTCAGGAAATGCAGTGCGGCTGCCGCAGTATCGGCAATCTGCACCAGAAAATCGGTTGCCATGTCTTTGGTATAGCGCGATGCATCATCGGAACCGAGCACCAGCAAACCAAATACCGGCGCACCGGCGGCGCTGCGCAGCGGCAGCATCGCTACCGACGCAACCGGCGTTTCACCTTCCAGCCAGCGTGCGGCTTCGAAATCCTGATTCGGACCGCAGAACGGCGCGTTGAGACCTTTGGCAAACAAACGCGCATCATCGCTGACCGCTTCGGCAAACCAGCCGTGCGCAAATTCCGGCGTCACATTCCAGACGCGCAGCGTGGCATGCGGCAGACCGAAAATATCTTTCATGCTCTGGGTCAGTACGTGCGGCAAATCGATATCGTTACGGGTTTGCAGCAGTTCGCGGGTCCAGCGCTGGAATTTCTGGCTGATATCCAGATTGCTTTCCGCATTGCGCATCAGATCCGACAGTTTTAATTCCAGTGTGCGGTATTTGTCACGCACCACTTCCATCTGGCGCTCCTGCAGGGAAATCGCTTTTCCCATCACCGGGCTGGTCAGGCGCACGGTACTCAGTAATTCAGCGTGCTCTTCAAAAAACTGCGGATTTTCCAGCAGATAGGTAACAATTTCAGAGGAATTCATTGCGTTGATTATCAGAAGAATCAGCCCGCCGCAGCGGGCACAAAAGATCAGAGCGTGATTTCGCCTTCAAACACGGTGACAGCCGGACCGCTCAGAAACACGGAATGACCTTCACCGGCCCAGGCAATCTGCAATTCACCGCCATGCGTGGTGACACGCACCGGACTGTCCAGCAAGCCGCGACGGATACCGGCCACGACAGCAGCGCAGGCACCGGTGCCGCAAGCCAGTGTTTCACCGGCACCGCGTTCATACACGCGCAAACGGATATGGTGACGATCCTTCACTTGCATAAAGCCCGCATTCACACGGCGCGGAAAGCGTTCATGGTGTTCAATCAGCGGCCCGTCGGCAGCGACCGGAAAGGCTTCGCTGTCTTCCACCACCTGCACCGCATGCGGGTTGCCCATCGATACCACCGACACCAGCACTTGCTTGCCGTTGATCTGCAAAGGCCAGAGCGGATCACGTCCCTGTATTTGCGCATCCAGACCAGTGCTGTTGAACGGCACTTTTTCCGGCGTCAGTTCCGGCGCGCCCATGTCCACCGTGATACTGCCGTCGGCTTCCAGTCGCGGCTCAATCACACCGGACATGGTTTCGACACGGATTGCGGATTTACTGGTCAGACCTTTTTCAGTCACGAAACGCACAAACGCGCGCGAACCATTGCCGCACTGTTCGACTTCGCTGCCGTCGGCATTGAAAATCCGGTAGCGGAAATCCACATCCGGCGAGGATGCGCTTTCCACAATCAGAATCTGATCCGCGCCGATGCCGAAACGACGGTCTGCCAGACGCTGCCACTGGGCCGCGCTCAGGTTCAGTGGCGCACGGGTGGCGTCGATCACAATGAAATCATTGCCGGCGCCATGCATTTTGGTGAATTTGATGTTCATGTGCAGATTATAGCCCGACAACATGCGGGAATTTTGCGCAAAACCATGGAATTCAATCCGAATTTTCCGACTGTTCCCGGCCATGTTGAATCCGGTTCAGCGCGCTGCTCTGCCGCGTCGTCCGCATGCGAAAACGCAGAAGATGCCGATATATTGTGCAGTTTTCGTGGTCATTTGCGGCTTTGTCGTTATAATCGCGCCTCATTTTTAGTTTTGGAATTACTCAGATGTTGAAAAAAGCAGCAATCGCGATCGCTCTGATCGCAGCAGCAAGTGCAGCACAGGCACAATCCGTTTCTTCTTTCTACGCAGGTGCCGATATCGGTACTTCCCGTCTGTTCGGTACAGACGGCGTGCGTAAAACCAGCAAAGGCGTGTTCGCCGGCTACCAGTTCAATGACTTCGTCGGCGCAGAAATCGGTTACACCCGTTACGCCAGCGACTTCAGCCACACGACTGTTTCCGCACTGTTCTCCGTACCGGTAGACCAGTTCCGTCCTTACATCCGTCTGGGCCAGTCTTATCAAAAACTGAAAGGCGTATCCGGTGAAGATGGCCGTATGGGCGCAGTCGGCGTGAACTATCAGTACAACAAACAAGTTGGTGTACGCTTCGAAATCGCACGTCCGCAATCTGAATTCCAGAACGTGAACGCAGCAGTGCATTACTCGTTCTGATTGCGGCCACTGGTCAGCATCCGGCAAATAAAAAGAGCGGCTATGCCGCTCTTTTTTATTTGTTTAGCATATTATTTTTATGATTTGCATAGGTTATACATTTTTTTACCGTTTGACGGAAATTGTGTTGTAAATCCACAAAAAATAAGTAAAAAAGCAATAAATTGCTTGATGTACATGGTTTTTCTTCCTTAGAATCGCGCCCCTGATTAATGTTTTTCTAAGGAATGATCATGTTGAAAAAAGTTGCTGTCGCACTGACTCTGGTTGCTGCATTCGCTTCCGCACAAGCACAATCCAACAACGCTTTCTACGCTGGCGCAGATATCGGTAACACTAAAGTTGACGGTCTGGACGGTGCGGACAAGCTGAGCTACGGCATTTTCGGTGGTTACAAATTCAACGACAACGTTGCAGCAGAAGCAAATTTCCGTCACCTGACTAAATGGAACAGCGTTAACGTAACTCAGACTGGCCTGTCCGTTCTGGGTATCGTTCCAGTGAGCAAAGAATTCTCCGTATTCGCACGTCTGGGTTACAACAACCTGAGCGCAAGTGCTTCTGCCGGTAACACAACCGTTACTTCTTCCACTTCCGGCGCACTGTACGGCGTTGGCGTGAACTTCCAGGTAAACAAAGAAGTTGGTATCCGTGCTGAATACCAGCGTCCTGCAAGCGACACTAAAAACTTCAGCGTTGGCGTTCATTACTCCTTCTGATCCCGGCCCTGAGCTTTCAGGGACTGACAGACAGCAAACTGGTTTTGCTGCAGGCTGAACAAAAAACACCGCTGCCCGAATATGGCTAGCGGTGTTTTTTATTGCGCTTTAGCTCGCGGCCACCTTTTATGGCCCTGAACATGACCTGATGCGGAGTTCAGCATAATGATACGGCGCTCGCCGGCAGAAAGTCCGGGTCTGCCGAATCGCAGCATGACGATTTCTGCTGTCTGCCATCGTTCGCTAGGTACCAACGGCGTGCTGCGTAATAAGCCGGATTCCCGGGTTTATTTATAGACGCCGCAGCCTATCACCAGATCATCACTGACCGCTTCGATATACGAGGTTTTATGTTCGACCCGCCCGGTAGACGGATTGGTGATCTGATAATCCACCCAGCCACCGGTCTGCGGCAATGCAAAGGCATCTTCTACTAATTTTTGTCCGTCCAGTCCGGGCAGATTCATCAGACTAACCCGCAGTTTGGACGGGTTGCCGCCGAAAGCCAGGTATTCACCCTGACGGTTGAAGGCAAACACGTACATATCGCGGTCTACAAAGGCTTGCTGATGGTTTTCGGTAATCTGATTCAAAGTTTGTCGCGGATTGTTATGGTATGCGCGGACTGCGTTCTGCACCATGGCGTGGGCTTCATCAGCGGTTCCCTGACGCAGGCGGAAATTGCTGACCGAACTGGCCAGTTGCTGAGAGCGCTCTTCCAGTTGCCCGGCAACCTGCTTGGCACGTTCTGACAAGGTCGCATTACTTTGTGTGATTTCATCCAGATGATGCAGGGCTTCATTGATTTGTTGCAGGCTGTCGCTCTGACTGACCGAGGCTGTTGAAATGGCATTGATATTGGATGCCAGTTCGCGGATGCCTTTGACGATATCTTCCAGCGTCTGATTCACGTGATGAATTTCTTTCACGCCGTGATCAACCTGACGCACAGACTCATCGATCAGCGAGCGGATTTCGCGGGATGACTGTGCACTGCGTTGCGCCAGACTGCGCACTTCAGATGCCACCACCGCAAATCCCCGACCCTGTTCACCGGCTCTGGCGGCTTCGACTGCGGCATTCAGCGCCAGAATATTGGTTTGAAATGCAATGCCATCAATGATGCTGATGATTTCCTGTACCTTCGCGGCACTACTTTGTATTCCCTGCATCGACTGCACTGCGCCGAGCATGGTTTGACGACCGGACTCCGCAATCTGGCGAACCTGATTGGCAAGCTGATCCACGGCAGTTGCACTCTGTGCATTGTGCCGCACGGTATCGGACAAATCTTCAATGCTGGCCGATGTTTGCTCCAGACTGGATGCCTGCTGCTCAGTACGTACGGATAAATCCTGAATGCCACCGGATAAGTCGATGCCTAACTGATGCACGACGTTCGCATTTGAGCGTACGTTCGCTACAATCCCGGACAGACTCAGCGTCATCTTCTCAAACTCTTGTGCGGTCGTCGCCACTTCATCAACACCATGTATATCAACGGCGCGGGTCAGGTCGCCGGTCGCTGCACCGGCGACGGATTTTTGCAGAATGCGTGTGGTACGCAGAATATTGATATACACGGCAGTAATCAGATAACAGGCTAAACCCAAACTGATAATAATGATCGCAAGTTGCCAGTTACGTTCAGAACGCTGGGTTACCACCCTTTGTTCGAGCCGTTCTTCCAGTTGCTGCTGGTAGTTTTTCTGCAACACCAGTACGCTGTCAATTGTGCGGGTGCCGTTCTGAAAATAGGCAGTCGCGTCACCGTGTACTTCTTCCGCACCAAACGCATTGGCTGCCAGTGTCAGAAACGCCTGAGTTTCGGATTTCGCGTTCTTTGCTTCCGGTGGCAGGCTCAAACCAGCGCGTTCCAGTGAGCCTTCTGACAGACTGACCAGTTGTAACATTTTTTCGACGGACTTGATTTGCGCCAGCAAGCCGGACTTCTCCGCGGTAGTGACTTTCCCTGAGCGAATCAGCCCGGCACCCTTACCGCGTATCAGTGCAATTTCTTCTATCCATGCAGGCAGTTTGAGGATGGCCAGATCCATCAGGAAATAGCTGTCGGCAGACGGATCCAGTAACAATCCACTGGATTCGGCAACCCGGTAGTTCAGAGTCATCAGATCATTAATCAGTAAGGTATGCTGGCTCAGGCTGGCGCCTGCATTGTCAGCAGTCTTTCCCTCGGCCAGAGCTTGCAGCTTGCTGCGTGCATCCTGCCAAAGAGATATCAGTTTCCAGTCTTTTAACTGTGCATCACTGCTATCCAGATCCCCGATATTTTTTTGTAATTGCTGACGCAAGGATTGCAGTTTATTAGTCACCGTTTCACCGGAGAATGACAGGTTGACTGTGCCACGGTGTTGTTGTGTAGTCACAATCAATTGCATGATCTGATGACTGATCGCGGACCCCTCTGCCTCGGACAGGGTTATGTTCAGGTCCGACTGATTCTTTTGAAACAGGCTGAAACTGAGAATGATTAATGGAACGACAAACAGAATAAAAACACTGAGCAGCTTGTTGCGTAAAGTCATGCGCTCTAAGAATCCGTTTACCGGATGCAGCAATTGTTTCATTGTGACAGACATAAAACCTCCGGAAGAGGGGAAGCGCTGACCAACAACGGAAAAACTGAGGAAGATTTCTATAGGGGTGCCTGTTATTTCAGCACATAAATGCAAAAAGGACAAAGCGATTTTTTGTGCGATGCAAAATTTTTTAGGACTGGCAGACCAGTACAGTTCGGGTCACTGTCAGTCGTACTGTACCGGTCAGATTTTCAGAACCTGTACATGGGGCAGACCAGTACTGCGTGATACTGTGCGATCCAAAATAAGCGCTATGATTCACTCATAAGGTGATTCAGTGTGATCCCGCCGCACCGGCGTGATCTTCAGAGATAAAAAACACGGAGACCCCATGAACGCACCTCTCAGTAACGGGCAGCAGGCGGCCATTGATACGTCTGTCACACTCGACGATAAATACACCCTGAAAAAAGGTCATGCTTTTATGACCGGTACGCAGGCGCTGATCAGGCTGATGATGCTGCAGCGTCAGGCCGATGAACAGCGTGGTTTAAATACCGGTGGCTTCATCAGTGGCTATCGCGGCTCACCGCTGGGCAATGTCGATCTGACCGCTGCCAAAGCCAAAAAACACCTCGATCAGTACCATGTGAAATTTCATCCGGGCGTGAATGAAGATCTGGCGGCCACTTCAGTCTGGGGAACGCAGCAGGTCAATATGTTCCCCGGCGCGAAATACGATGGCGTATTCGCGATGTGGTACGGCAAAGGCCCGGGTGTGGACCGTTGCGGTGACGTGTTTAAGCATGCGAATCTGGCCGGCACATCCAAACATGGCGGCGTGCTGGTCATTGCCGGTGATGACCATGCGGCAAAATCCTCGACAGCAGCGCATCAGTCCGAACATATTCTGAAAGCCTGCGGTATTCCGGTGCTGTATCCGTCCACCGTACAGGAATATCTGGACTATGGTCTGCACGGTATCGCGCTGTCCCGTTATACCGGCTTGTGGGTGTCGATGAAATGCGTCACCGATGTGGTGGAATCCGGTGCGGTCGTTGAAATTGATCCTGAGCGCGTTAAACCTGTTATTCCGGAAGACTTTGTACTGCCGGCAGATGGTGTGAATATCCGTACACCGGACCCTGTGCTGGCACAGGAAGTCCGTATGAATAACTATAAATGGTATGCAGCGCTGGCCTACGCCCGTGCCAATAAACTGAATCAGATTATCTGGGACAGTCCGCATGCCAAGATCGGTATTATTACTGCCGGTAAATCCTATCTGGATACACGTGAAGCGCTGGCGGATCTGGGCATTGATGAGCAGGTTGCCAAGGATATCGGTATCCGCCTGTACAAAATCGGTATGACCTGGCCGCTGGAATCCGAAGGCGTGCGCGAATTTGCGCAGGGGCTGGAAGAAATTCTGGTCGTTGAAGAAAAACGTCAGATTCTTGAATACGCGCTGAAAGAAGAGTTATACAACTGGGCAGACGAAGTCCGTCCGCGTGTGGTGGGTAAATTTGACGATTCCGGCGAGTGGAGTAACTTGCACGGTTCCGGTCATGGTGAATGGCTGTTGCCGGCAACCTATGAACTGAGCCCGGCGCAAATTGCCCGTGCGATCGCATCCCGTATTACCCGTTATTTTGCAGGTCATCCGGTTGAGCAAAGCGTGAAAAAGCGCGTGGAATTCCTGGAAGCCAAAGAAAAGGCACTGGCGAATGTCGGCAAGCCGGATCCGAATAAAGACCGTGTGCCGCATTTCTGTTCGGGCTGTCCGCACAACACATCCACTAAAGTACCGGAAGGCAGCCGTGCGCTGGCAGGTATCGGTTGTCACTATATGGTGACATGGATGGACCGTGAAACGTCTACCTTTACCCATATGGGCGGTGAGGGTGTGACCTGGGTTGGTGCGGCACCATTCACCAATGAAAAACACGTTTTCTGTAATCTGGGCGACGGTACGTATTACCACTCTGGCTTGCTGGCAATCCGTGCAGCAATTTCCGGTGGTGTGAATATCACTTATAAAATTCTGTTCAATGATGCGGTCGCGATGACCGGCGGACAAGAGTTTGACGGCCCGCTCGATCCGGGCATGATTTCCCGTCAGATTGCGGCAGAAGGTGTGAATCCGATTATCGTGGTCACGGATGAACCGGAAAAATACGGGCCGTCGTATCCGTGGGCAGCGGGTGTTACAGTCCGTCACCGCTCTGAACTGGATGTGGTACAGCGTGAGCTGCGTGAATGTCCGGGTGTTTCCGCGATGATTTACGATCAGACCTGTGCATCGGAAAAACGCCGCCGCCGCAAAAAAATCGGTAAAGACGGCAAACCGGCTTACCCGGATCCGGCGAAACGTGCAGTGATTAATGAAGCTGTGTGTGAAGGTTGCGGTGATTGCTCGGTACAGTCGAACTGCTTGTCCGTTGAACCGCTGGAAACTGATTTCGGCCGCAAGCGTCAGATCAATCAGTCTTCCTGTAATAAAGATTTCTCCTGCGTGAATGGTTTCTGCCCGAGCTTTGTGACGGTGGAAGGCGGCAAGCTGAAAAAGCCAGCCAAAACCAAACTGGAGCCGGGTTCAGCGCTGGATGTGAATGCATTGCCTAAACCTGCACTGCCACCAACCGGCAACCCTTACGGCGTACTGGTGACCGGTGTCGGTGGTACGGGCGTAATTACCATCGGTCAGATTATGGCGATGGCGGCACACTTGCAGGGTAAAGCCTGCTCGGTACTGGATATGACCGGTCTGGCGCAAAAAGGCGGTGCGGTAATGTCGCACGTACGTCTGGCAGACCGTGCAGAACAATTGCATTCCACGCGCGTCGGCACCGGTATGGCAGATCTGGTGATTGGTTGCGACCTGATCGTGACTGCAGGCAAAGATTGCTTATCCCGTATGGGTGAAGGCCGTACTTATGCTGCGATCAATGCCAATGGTTCGCCGACCTCCACCTTTATCCGCAATCCGGACTGGCAATTCCCCGGCGATTCTGCACAAGCGGATATTCTGCGTGCCTGCGGTGAAGGTCGTGTGGATCTGGTGGATGCGGGTGCGATTGCGACTGCACTGATGGGTGACAATATTGCGACGAATATGTTCATCCTCGGTTACAGCTGGCAAAAAGGCTGGGTGCCGCTTGAAGAAGCTGCACTGATGCGTGCGATTGAATTGAATGGTGTGTCGATTGATTTCAATAAGCAGGCATTCAACTGGGGCCGTCTGGCAGCGCATGATCTGGCTGCAGTAAAACGTCTGGCCACACCGGCACAAGTGGTGGAAATTAAGCGTCAGCCGAATCTGAATGAAGTTATTGAGAAGCGTATTGCTTTCCTGACCGATTATCAGAATGCAGACTATGCAGCGTCGTACAAAGCATTTGTTGATCAGGTCAAAACTGCAGAAGAAAAAGTCGTGGCCGGTGCGCCATTACGTCTGACCGAAGCAGTGGCGAAATACCTGTTCAAACTGATGGCGTACAAAGATGAGTATGAAGTTGCGCGTCTGTACACCGATGGTCGCTTCCAGAAGAAAATTGCCGATATGTTTGAAGGTGATTATCAGGTGCATTTCCATCTGGCACCGCCAATGTTTGCGAAGAAAGATGCCAAAGGCCATCTGGTGAAAGAGCATTACGGTCCGTGGATGATGAAGGCATTCGGATTGCTCGCTAAAATGAAATTCCTGCGCGGTACGGCCATTGATCCTTTTGGCCGCACCGAAGAGCGTCGTACCGAACGCCGCTTGCCTGTGGAATATCGTGAAACGATCAGCCGTTTGCTGTCTTCGCTGAATGCCGACAATCTGGCCAAAGCGGTAGCGATTGCAAGCATTCCGGAAGACATCCGTGGTTACGGCCATGTAAAAGAACGCTATCTGGCTTCTGCAAAGCAAAAAGAAGCCGCCTTACTGGCGGAATTTCAGATGCGTGAGGTCAAACGCAGCGCAGCCTGATGCAGGTAAAAGGCGCAGATAACAGCATAAAGTAGCCGTTATTTGCGCCGCAACATAAAAAAAGCTGACCGGGTTGAACGGAACCCGGTCAGCTTTTTTTATGCCTGTATCATCGTTGTTTTGCCATAAATGCGCTTAGGGTTCGCCGCGGTGCTGCTTTACAATGCTGCCACCCTATAACAATTCAACGGTATGGCTGATTTTTTCCGGGTGGAAATCACAGACCGTACCGGTACTCACCGGAGGTGACTTTGTCTTCACTGCAACACAAACTCAGGAATATTCCTGAAGGATCGGCGGCACTGTTTTTTATTCAGATTTTCGCCACACTGGGTTTTGCCGTTTTGTATTCCACACTGGTGCTGTACGCGACCAAAAAACTCGGTTTCACTAACAAAGATGCCACCGCCATCATGGGCGTGTTCGGCGCGTTTAATTATGGTCTGCATTTATTCGGTGGTTATCTGGGCGGCCGTTTTATCAGTAACCGTAATCTGTTTGTCGGCGGCATGGTGTTACAGGTGCTTGGCTGTGCCGCGATTTCTCTGGGCAGCCATACCGGTTTGTACTGGGGGCTGGCTTTATTTCTGACCGGCAGCGGTCTGAATGTGACCTGCCTGAACATGATGCTGACGCAGCGTTTTAAACCGGAAGATGACCGCCGCGAAAGTGCATTCCTGTGGAATTACGCCGGTATGAATCTGGGTTTTTTCATTGGCTTCCTGGCTGCCGGTGAATATCAGTTGCGTGAAGATTACAGTGGCCTGTTCATTTTTGCGACCATCGGTAATTTCCTTGCGATCGTGCTGGCGCTGTTTAACTGGAAGCGCATCGCGGATATCAGTACTCCGCTGATGGAGGTGACACAGGCGCAATTCCGTGGCCGTCTGGCTGTCGGACTGGCAGTGCTGGTTGGTCTGGTTCCGGTGATTTATGTCATGCTGCATCATGCAGAACTGACCGGTAATCTGGTCCTGATCGTCAGCGTGCTGATCGGTCTCATCATCGCCTTCCTGACCCTGCGTCATGAAGACAAGCGTGAGCAGAAAAATATGATGGCGTATCTGTTGCTGACGCTCGGTTCGCTGGTGTTCTGGACTTTGTACCAAATGGCACCGATGGGCTTGCAGATTTTTGCAGTGAACAATGTTGACCGCATCGTACATGGTTACGAAATCGCACCGCAGTGGATACAAAACATCAACAGCTTTGTGATTATGATCGGTGGCCCGATGATGGCAGCGGTGTTCAACAGCCTGCGTCAGCGCGGTATTGATGTGAATATTCCTACACAGTTTTCGGTTGCTTTGTTACTCATCGGTGCAGGCTTTCTGGTATTGCCGCTCGGGATTCATCTGGCACCGGCTTCCGGCATGGTGGCGTTTGAATGGATTTTTATTAGCTACCTGCTGCAAAGCGTTGGTGAACTGTTTATCTCGCCAGTGGGTTACGCAATGATCGGTAAACTTGCACCGGCCCGTTATCAGGGTGTGATGATGGGGACATGGATGCTGACCACAGGTACTGCTTCGATTCTGGCCAGCTATTTCTCCGGGATGATTCCTGAAGCTAAAGAAGGCGAAGCAGCGCTGACCAATCCTGTGTACGATATGATTTTTTCGCGCCTTGGCTGGGGTGCCGTTGCGGTCGGTGTACTGATGATCGTGATGATTCCTTTCCTGCGTAAGCTGATCAGCTCCGGGCCGGAAACCAAAACGGCGCACTGATTCTGCATTTTTGTAACGCATGCGACAATAACGCTGCCTCCGTCAGGGGGCAGCGTTTTTTACGGACACAACAATGAAATTTTCTGCTCAACATATGCTGCTCACCGGTGCGCTCGGGATGCTGATTGCGGTGGCAACCGGTGCGTTCGGTGCGCATGCAATGAAAAAAATACTGGATGCCGACATGCTGGCGATCTGGCAAACCGCAGTGCATTACCAGATGGTGCATGCGCTGGGCTTACTGGGTATTGGCATCCTGCAAATTCAGAAACCGGACTGGCGTCTTTCTGTACCGGCCTGGCTGATGCTTGCAGGCATCCTGTTGTTCAGTGGCAGCTTGTATCTGCTGGCACTCAGTGGCATACGCTGGCTTGGCGCCGTAACGCCATTCGGCGGCGTGGCCTTTCTGCTCGCGTGGGGCTGGCTGGCGCAGCTGGCATGGCGCCAGCGCAAAGCAGTCTGAAATTAGAACTCATTTCATAAATATCCGCGAGATGCGTTTGTCTCATAGCGCGGGCTGGCAAGGCGGACAAGGCAGTGAATAGCGATGCTATTCACAACGCGTCCAACGCTGTCCAGCGTGCGCTATGAGGCAAACCCTTCGGGAACGGAGGTGCCGGGCGCATTGCTTTGTTGCGTCGCTTGCACAGGCACCAGCCTGTGCTGCGCAACGACGCCGCGCACTGCCTCCCGGCACCCCGCGTTCGCACTCGTGGCTATTTATGAAATGAGTTCTAACTATTCGGTTTACTCACCGTAGCGCGCAACAGCGCGCTGATATGCGGGACGCGCTTCCAGTGCTGTAACAAAACGCGCCAGATTCGGATACATGTCTTTACCACCGGTGCGCACCGCAATTTGTGCGACGAACGATAACTGGATATCTGCACCGGTGATCTCGTCACCGCAGAACCAGGTTTTTCCTTCCAGCGATTGCTCCATATAACCGAGATGATTCGCCAGTTCCGAGTGGATGCGCGGATGCAGCGGTGCACCGGCCTCACCGAGTTTGCCGACATACAAACGCAGCAGTATCGGTAGCATGGCGGAGCCTTCCGCATAGTGCATCCATTGCAGGTACTGGTAATACGCCGCTGTACCGGCAGCAGGCACCAGCGCACCGTTACCGTAACGCTGAATCAGATATTCGATAATTGCACCGGACTCGATCAGCACCTGATCATCATCCTTCAGCACCGGTGCTTTACCGAGCGGATGAATTGCTTTCAGCTCAGGTGGCGCGAAACGGGTTTTCGGATCGCGTTCATAGATGATGACCTGATAATCCAGTTCCAGTTCTTCCAGCAGCCAGCTGATACGGCGTGAACGTGATTCCTTCAGATGATGTAACTCGAGCATGGATTTTCCTTTTTATGTTCCGGTTGATGCAGATCAGCAGAGTAACATGCACAGGCAATTGTTTCAGGCGGGCCTTGTCATGTTGATGTAAGCAAACAGGAAGAGACTGGTATTACACGACATGTGTCCACAGCACCGGCAACAGGTTGCAGGACATCCCACCTTGGAGACAGGAGCACATCATGCAGGTTCAGGAGCTTTATCGTCAGAAATCTTGTTCAGCCAGCGACGCCATTGCCCACGTCCGTGACGGCGACACCATTATTGTGCCGACCGGCGTCGGTGAGCCACCGTCATTACTGAATGCCTTATCGGAACAGCGTCGTCAGTTCCGTGATGTCAAAGTCGCGCAGATTCTGGCAGTCAAAAAATATGGCTATTTCGATCCTGAAACGACTGCGCATGTGCGGCATCTGGCCTTATTTTTTGGCGCAGCGTCGCGTGCCGGCGGGCAGGCCGGACAAATTGATTTCTTACCGGCGTATTTTTCTGAATTGCCAGCGCTGATTTCGCGCGGCTGGATGGCGTCTGATGTCGTGTTTGCGATGGCCTCACCGATGGATGAGCATGGCTATTTTGCGCTGAGTCTGGCCGCTGATTACACCATGGCAGCCATTGCCAAAGCCCGCGCCGTGATTCTGGAAGTCAATCCAAATGTACCGTTTGCTTACGGTGCCTGCCACGTGCACATTTCACAGGTGACCGCACTGACAGAAAGCACTGATGCGGTGGCGGAAGTCGGTTTGCCGAAAATCGGCCCGGTTCAGCAAGCCATCGGTAAGTATGTGGCGGATATGATTGAAGACGGTTCTACGCTGCAAATCGGTTACGGTGGTATTCCGGATGCGGTGGTGATGCAGCTGACGGATAAAAAAGACCTTGGTATCCATACCGAAATGATCGGTGATGGCATTCTGTCGCTGATTGAGCAGGGTGTGGTCACGAATCGCCGTAAAAATTTTATGCCGGGCAAAATGGTCGCCACCTTTGCACTGGGTTCACGCAAACTGTATCAGTTCCTGCACCGCAATCCTGCCATTGAAATGCATCCGGTTGATTTTACCAATGACCCGTATATCGCCGCGCAGAATGACAATCTGGTCGCGATTAATGCCACATTGCAAATTGATTTGCTCGGACAGTGTGGTTCGGAGAGTCTGGCACATCTGCCGTATTCGGGCACCGGCGGGCAGGTGGATTTTGTCCGTGCCGCTAACCGTTCCAAAAATGGCAAAGCGATTATCGTACTGCCATCCACTGCCAAAGAAGACAGCATCAGTCGCGTGGTGCCGGTACTCAGTCCCGGCACGCATGTCACGACCAGTAAAAACGATATCAATTATGTGGTGACAGAATACGGTGTGGCACAACTGCGCGGTAAGTCTGCACGCCAGCGGGCGGAAGCCATGATTGCGATTGCACATCCGGATTTCCGCGCGACTTTGCGTGAGCAGGCGCGACAGTTACAACTTTTGTGATGCGCTTGCAGTATCCTGTGGGCTGACCACGACATCAGGATTACTATGAAATGCATCGCTGCAGCCGGTCTTGCACTGGCAGGATTACTCTGGATTGCGGACACAGCACAGGCACAAGTGCCGGTGTTCCGCTGTGAAGTGGATGGCCGTCAGGTCTGGTCCGATAAACCGTGTAAGGGCAAAGGCAAAGTGGTGAATGTGCGGCCGAATGGTCAGGACAGAAAGAAAAAACCACAGTACGGTACGCCGCCTTCGTCCGAACCGGCACGGAAATAAAGCGGAGATCCGCGTAGTCAGCTTACTCCGGCGAGTAAGCTGAGGTGCCGAGCATCACGCCCAGAATCAGCGGCCTGACCAGCGCTTCCGGTGCCAGTCCCGGATCAATATCCAGCAACTGAGCTCTCGGCTGATACACCGACAGACTGGCAGCACTCTGCTGACCATTGCTCAGGTAATGCCAGCCTTTGTCAGCACGCACCAGCATACCCAGACAGCGGCCATGCGCGTCTGTGACGGTCACCTGACTGTCGGATGCATGGCGCGACCAGACTGCCTTCCCCAGCACGCAGCCGTAAGCATTTTCAAATGACAGGCAATGTGACATCAGCGAAAAGTGCTTGCGGATTTTTAAAACAACTTTCCCCTCCGGCGTACTGCATTCCACCGGCCCCGGCATCCCCGCAGACCAGTCCAGCCATTGCGCGATTCTGCGCAACCAGCTGCCACGTTGTTCACGGCATTCCATTACCGGTTGCGTGGTATCCGGATCAAGCACGTCAAAGTGCTGGCCGGCCCATGGCAGGCTGACCTGACGACGGATCAGGAAACGGTTTTTTCGCAAGACGGCATCCATACAAAAGCGGGTAACAGAAAACCGCACAAGATAATCAGAGTGCGTCTGGCGGGCAATCAGAAAAATGTAAGCGTTCGTTTCGGATGTTGCGAACAGCAGCGCAGCGCCCTGATACATACTTTCCTGCAGGAAATGCCTGCCACTGTTGTTTGTTGCGCTGACATGGGACAATAGCTGTTTTGACAGATCGTTGATTGCAGCACAGTCTGTAATCGGTAAGGTGTTATGCGTGAACGTTCCCGAATGGTGATGTGGAGTTTGCTGGCGCTGGCAGTGCTGGCGGTAACGGTAGTGGTGGCGATGAACTGGGCGCCGGATCAGCCGGTACAAAAGTTACAGGATCGCTGGGCGGCTGCGCCGTCGCGCTTTGTCAGCGTGAATGGTATGCAGGTGCATGTGCGTGATGAAGGCTGGGCGCAGGATCCGGTTCCTGTGCTGCTGATACACGGCACCTCGTCCAGTTTGCACACCTGGGAGCGCTGGGCCAAAGATCTGAAGAAAGATCACCGCGTCATCAGTTTTGATTTGCCCGGTTTCGGGCTGACCGGACCGGCACCGGATAATGATTACAGCATCGCGGCTTATCTGCGGTTTGTGCAAAGCCTGATGGATACACTGGGCGTGAAAAAAGCCATCATCGCCGGTAATTCTCTGGGCGGTGAAATCGCATGGCGCTTCGCGGCTGACATGCCGCAACGCGTGGAAAAACTGATTTTGCTGGATGCATCCGGTTACGATTTCAAACCGCAATCGGTTCCGGTCGGATTTCAGATTGCACGGATTCCTATCCTTGCATGGCCGATGGATTTTTTACTGCCCAAAAGCACGATGGAAGACAGTGTGCGTGATGTCTACGGTAATCCTGAAAAAGTCACGCCGGAACTGATAGAACGTTATACCGCGATGACAGTACGCGCCGGTAACCGCGCTGCATTGCGCAAGCGTCTGCGCCAGTTGCAGGCGGGTGAACAAGCTGCACTGATCAAAGAAGTACGCGTGCCGACACTGATTTTATGGGGCGGTAAAGACAAGCTGATTCCGCCTGAATATGCAGAACATTTTCATCAGGATATCGCCGGTTCTAAACTGATTATGTTTGATGAACTCGGTCATGTACCGCAGGAAGAAAATCCTGTTGTGACACTGGCAGCTGTAAAGATATTTATTCAGTAAACCTGATTTTCCGGAGCGTTGAGCATGGCACTGACAGCGCAGCAAATCGTTCAGGACTGGTGGCAACTCAGCGGTGCGGACGCTGCCAGCCTGCCCGTCGTACATTTCACCGGTGATGCAGAGCAATTGCCATCGCGTTATCAGGTCGGTGCACTGGCATCCGCCAGCATTGCAGCACAAGCGCTGGCGGCGCAGCAGATTTTTGCAGCACGCGGCGGCGTGCAGCAAACCGTGTCGGTGAACCAGCGTCATGCGCTGGCGGTGTTTCGCAGCGAACGTTATCTGCGTCTGAATGGCGGTATGCCACCGGAACCCTGGAGCCCGGTATCCGGCTACTATCAGGCTGGCGATCAGCGCTGGCTGCAACTGCATACCAATTTTCCTCATCATTTACAGGGCGTGCTGCAGCATCTGGGTTGTGCAGACAGCCGCGATGCGGTCGCTGCTGCGATCCGTGAACATAGCGCAGCCAGTCTGACCGAAGCCTTATCCGAACGTGGCCTGTGTGCTTCGCTGATCCGTACGCCTGCTGAATGGCAATCGCATCCGCAGGCAGCGGCGATTGCGGCGCAGTCCTTATTTCATTTGCAGCGCAGCGGTGATGCGCCACCGCGTCCGTGGACAGCTGCTGCGCGGCCTTTGCAGGGTGTGCGGGTGCTGGATTTGTCGCGGGTGATTGCTGCACCGGTAGCAGCGCGTACACTGGCGCAGCACGGGGCCGATGTACTGGCAGTCGGTGCTGCGCATTTACCGAATATTCCGGCGCTGGTGATGGATACAGGTCGCGGCAAACGCAATACCCAGCTGGATTTACGCGATGCGGCGCAACTGGCACAGTTTCATCAGTTGCTTTCGCAGGCGGATGTACTGATACAAGCATACCGTCCCGGTGCGCTGGCGGCGTTTGGTTTATCAGAACAAGCGCTGGCAGAACGTTATCCGGGGCTGATTCAGTTAAGTCTGAGTGCCTACGGACAACAGGGCCCGTGGGCAACGCGGCGTGGTTACGACAGTCTGGTGCAGTCGGCAACCGGCATTGCCTGCACCGAAGGCAGCGGCGATTCTTTGCAGATGCCGGGCAAACTGCCGTGTCAGGCACTTGATCATGCAACCGGCTATCTGGCCGCATTTGCGATTATGCGTGCGCTGCAGCGCCGTGCGGAAGAGGGCGGTAACTGGCAGATACAGGTATCGCTGGCGCAAACCGGTGCTTATCTGACGCGGCTGGGAGTTTCTGAACAAATCACAGGTCGTGAACTGAGCGAAGCGGAAAGCGCTGACTGGCTGCAACAGGAAGCATCCGGTTTCGGTACGCTGACCGCATTGCGACCGGCGGAGCAAATGTCTGCCTGTATGCCATATTTCAGCCTGCCGGCAGTGCCTGCTGCTACCCATCCGCCGGTCTGGTGGTGAAGCTGTAGTTTTGCGCTATCCTTAAAGATTGCAGGCATATATCACACGGGAGACTGCTATGAAAACAGAAAGAAATATCATCATTGCCGCGCTGAGTCTGGCCGGTTTGCTGAGCCAGAGTGCGCTGGCAGATAAACCGGAATGGGCTGGTAAGCATGGCCGTGGCAAAGGCGAACAGGCGCAGCAACAGGATGCGGGGCGGCAGGATTACCGTAGCGGCGATGCGCAACTGAATATCAGCCTGAGTTTCAGCAGCCACGACCGCCAGATTCTCAGCGATTACTATCAGTCACAGCAACGCGCTGGCCATTGTCCGCCGGGACTGGCGAAAAAGAATGCGCAGTGTATGCCGCCGGGACAACTGAAAAAATGGCAGCGCGGTCAGGCACTGCCGGGCGATCTGCGTTACAACGAATTACCACCGGATATTTATCGCCGTCTGGCACCGCTGCCGGCTGGCCATCGCTATGTCACGATTGCCGGCGATGTGCTGATTATTGCAACCGCCACCCGTATGGTGATTGATGCGGTTGAGGACTTGCTGCGCTGAGGCCGGACTCTTCCGGCCAGCACACGACATGGCGTGGCGCTTACTGCGCCTTCGCCACCATATCTTCAAATTCCTGATCCAGCACATGCGGGTCAGCGGGACGGGACAACACTGGCTCGCTGAACGCGGCGCGGATCGCCAGCTCATCCGGCATCAGGCGGGTGTGCCAGCGGATTAAGCGCAGCTCTGCATCGCGGCAAACGCGGGTGATGCGCTCGTCCACTGCCTGACGCACCAGACCCTGCTGATTATCTTCATCCAGCTCAACGGCGGCGACCACGGAAAAATCTTTACGGCAGATCAGAAAGTCCAGCTGCAGATCGCGGATACGCGGCTGCCATTCAAAAAAACTGTGTCCTTTGCTGACACCCATGACGCGGGTCAGCGGTACCTGCGCGAGGATGATGTATTCAGGCAGCGCCATGCTCAGGCGGTGATACAGCACTTGTTCCGCGGCGTTCAGCGGATGGCGCGCATAAAACGGCCACGGACCCTGCGGCTCCGTTTGGGATTTGGGCGCAGGGCGGACATTAAACAGACGATGGGCAAACCAGATCAGGAAAATCACGGTCAGAACAAAAGCAAGATAGCGCATGGTGTTTGCTCCGGAAAAATATAAAAAATGCAACATACATAATATTGAACTATTGATAACTACAATTCAATATCAAAGTGTCTACATTTCGTAAATTTTTTACAACATTGCTGATGTCGGCTGTTTTTTGGAAAAACAGGGGGGTATAGGCGAAAATCGCCTTGTTGTCGGCATGAAATAAGGGGCTTTAAAAATACCCCCGTGGGGTATTCTGAGGGCTTAAAACTTGCCTGCAGGCAGTGTTGTCAGGTGGTATTGCAGCAAACGGATGACTTGTTCCGGCTGTTCGAAGACGGACATATGGCCGCAGTCTGCCAGCACATCCAGCGTGCTGCCGCTGGCGGCCGCTGCCATGCGTTCGGCTTCCTGCAGGCTACGCATCTGATCATCAGCACTGGCGATGATGTGTACCGGACAGCGCAGCGCCGCCAGTTCGGCGTGACCATCAGCGCGTACGATCGTCATTTGCTGACGGAAAGTGGTAATTCCCAGATCGACCGACATCGCCAGCATGCAGTCAATCCAGCGTGAATCGGGCCGCTGCGGATGCAGTGCGCGCAGCAGGGCGGTGCGGGTCTGGCCGCGGTAAGGATAGACTTCCAGTGCTTTCAGTTGCTGCTGTGCGCGGGCGATTTCTTCGTCAGTGGTGGCTCGCGCCGAGGAGTTCAGTAAGAACAGCCGCTGCACTTTCTGCGGCCAGTGTGCTGCCAGATGACGGGCGACATAGCCGCCCAGCGAAAAGCCAATCACCACCGCGTTATCCGGTATTTTTTCAGCCACTGCGGCGGCGCAGGCTTCGATACTGTCATGCTGATGCGCAGGCATGCAATGCACACGACCCATGCTTTGCAGCGCAGGCAGCACGCATTGCCACAGGCGATCATCACACATGAAACCGGGGATCAGCACCAGATCAGGCTGGTCAGCAGAAGAGGCAGGCAGGACAGACATTGAGCAGGTTCAGCAAAAGGAAACAGGCCGGCATTGTCGCACAGCCGGTGGCAGGCTTCAGACACCGAAACGGAAATGCCGGTGCAGCATGAAATCCGCACCCGGTTCGGCTTCGGTGAACAGCGCAATACTGCGGATCACCAGCGGTTCGCTGATCGCAAAGAAGCGCTGTGCCGCGGCGACGATGGCATCGGCAGAATCGGTATTGTGCAGGCTGTCGCTGAGCGTGATGTGAAACTGATACTCTTCTTCGGTGTACGGATAACCCCAGTGCGATAACAGCCGCAACTGGCGCGCACTGAGTTGCTGGCGCTGGCGGCGTGCCAGCTCATCCGGTGTCAGCGGCGCGCGCAAATGATCGAATTCCCGCACGCAATCCATCGCCAGCCGGTTGATTTCATCCTGCGGTTCGCCCGGCAGTATCGCCAGAAACTGACGCAGCAGACTGACGCGCGGCGACGGAATGGTTACCTGCGCGCGCTGCGCAGTGAATTGCTGCAGCAGATTTTCCAGCGTGCTCAGACTGTGCCCGTCCGCCAGCCGGAACGGCGCTTTCAGTGTTGCATGAAAACCGTAACGGCGGGCATCGCGGGTTAAGGTGTGCAGAACGCGCGGATGCACATCCGGCAAACGCACCTGCGGCAATTCTGCGGTGGTCAGCGGGTCACGCCCCAGCCAGCGGCAACCGGCATCCCACCACAGACTGTGTGGCTCCGGCGCAAAATACAGGGCGTAACGTATGCTCAAGAATTAATCTCCTAACTGGTCGCTGGGGAAACGCAGCGAATCGCGCAGCAAAAAGCTCATCGGCATTTTCAGATTCGCATTTTTCGGCGGGATCGGTTTCATAAACCAGCGGTCGTAAATTTTATAAATATCGCCGTCATGCACCAGCTTCAGCATTTCCGCATCGACGATTTTTTTGAACGCAGGGTCGCCCTTGCGGAACATGATGGAATACGGTTCCACCGATAATGGTTCGCCGATGATCTGGAAATCGGCCGGATTTTTACTTTCCGCTTTCAGGCTGTACAGCAGCACATCATCCATCGGAAACGCATCGGCTTTTTTCTCTTCGACCATACGGAAAGATTCCTGATCGCTGGCGCTTTCGGTCAGCTTCATACGCAGCGCGCTGATTTCGTTTTTCGAATTCAGCAATTGCACAGTAGTTGTGCCGCGTGTGGTGACCACGGTTTTTTCACGCATTTGGCCCCAGTTGCGGATGCCGCTGTCGGTGCGCACCAGCGCTTTCACAGACGAGAAAAAATGCGGAATCGTGAAGCCGTATTTCTGACGGCGTTCTGCATTGTTGGTCGTGCTGCCGCATTCGATATCAATTTTGTTTTCAACCAGCGCACTGAAACGTGTCACGGAATCAATCGGTACATACTGAATTTTCATGCCCGGCAGTTTCAGCTCTTTGCGGATACCGTCCGCAATGCGCTGACACAATTCCACCGCATATCCGGTGGCTTGTTTATTCGCATCGGTAAAGGCAAACGGCGGCGTTTCGCGCACACCGATCTGCAGGGTTTCGGTGCGGCGGATTTTTGCCAGCGTGTCTTCCGCGGCTGCATGTCCGCAAGCCAGCAGGCCAATTACTGTGAGGGCACTCGTCAGATGTTTCATGGGTCAGTGGTCCGTATCAAATGGTAAGCAGGGTGATTTGATGATGCAGCTTTCTTCAGACCCGGGCAACTGCGTTACCGCAGCCAGCCCTGATATCGCAGCAAACATGGCCGGAATGTTGCATCCGTGTCCGCGTCTTTATGCGAATATCATTTAATGTAACAAGCCTGGTGGAGAAGATTGCATCGAAAAATCAGGTTTCAGTCAGAAAAAATTTTGTGCTTGCTCTATGCAAACCGGAGGGTGATCTCCTAGAATACATTTTTGCCAATTATTAAAATGTTACAATTTGTTCGTATTGTGCCTTTTTCCTGAATGTGGATGCTGTGTTGCCGCAAATCATGATAAGGTTGTGAATCACCGGAAATGTCGGGATTGTTGCTGTGAAGAATTTATCTGCTCCTGTTTTTATTCGTAATGCCAGACTGGTTCTGCACAACCAGGTTCTCAGCGGTTCACTCAGCACCAGCCACGGCCGCATCAGTAGCGTGGATACCGGCAACAGCGGTACTACGGGCGAAGACTGGGAAAGCGATTACCTGATTCCCGGTCTGGTCGAAATCCATACCGACAATCTGGAAAAACACCTGATGCCGCGCCCCAAGGTCAACTGGCCGGTGCTGCCCGCCATCATCGCGCATGATGCGCAAGTGATTGCCGCCGGTATCACCACCGTGCTCGATGCCTTATCGGTTGGCGACATCGATCCCGACAGCCTGCGCAATCAGTCGCTGCAACCCTGTGCGCAGGGACTGGCCAGCGCTGCCGCCGCCGGTTTGCTGCGCGCAGAACATTTACTGCATTTACGCCTCGAACTTGCTGAGCCTGACCTGCCCGGCTTACTCGCACCATTTATGCTGGATGAACGGCTGGCGCTGGTGTCGCTGATGGACCACACACCCGGTCAGCGTCAGTGGAGCGATATCGATCACTACCGCACTTACGTCACCGGCAAGCGCGGCTGGAGCCATGAAAAAGTCGATCAGATGCTGGCGGTGCTGGCAGAACGGCAGCAGCGTCATGTGGCGGAAAACCGTCGTCTGGCGGTCGCGATGTGCGGCCGCGACGGACGCAATCTGCCGCTGGCCAGCCACGATGACACCACGCCGGAGCATGTGCTGGAAGGTGTGGCGGATGGTGTGTGCATCAGCGAATTTCCGACCACTATCGCCGCCGCCCGCGCCGCCCGCGAACACGGACTGGCCGTGGTGATGGGTGCGCCGAACTGTGTGCGCGGCGGTTCGCATTCCGGCAATGTGTCCGCGGCAGAGCTGGCGCGCGAAGGTTTGCTGGATATGTTTTCATCCGACTATGTGCCAGCCAGTCTGCTGCAGGCAGCGTTCATGCTGCAGCAATACGGTTACTCACTGCCGGAAGCAATTGCCACCGTCAGCGCAACACCGGCAGCCGCGATCGCACTGGATGACCGCGGACAAATCGCCACCGGCCTGCGTGCCGACTTCCTGCGCGTGCGGGTGCACGACGGTATTCCGGTCGTGCTCGGTGTCTGGCGCAGTGGTCAGCGCGTGTACTGATCCGTCGCTTCATTTTTTCAGACCGAAGCCGCCGCTGCGCGGCTTTTTGTTTTGCTGTCGGGCAAATTTGCTCAGCCAGCTCTGCAGGCCACGAAAATGCCGCAAATGCGGTGTTCAGCACAGCGATCCGGCGGTCACCGGCAGAAAGTCCGGGCTTCAGAAAATGGTAAATGACGATGGCTGCACAGTTCGGGTGACTTGCATACGCTTCAGCCTGAAGCGCTCTCAGGTCAGCCGGATGCCGCAGGGATAGCCTGCGTCAAAGTTTGCGGCATCACAATCCCTGTTGTGACCTGATCATGCATCACATGGTAATCTTGCATTGTTTTGCTGCCACTTGCCTCCACGCTATGAAGACCTTACCGCTTCGCTCCCGACGTCAGTTACTGATGCTGCTGCCCTGTGTGCTGGCAGCGATGACCCTGAGTCCGCTGGCTGCAGCGCAGGAAGCAAAGATCCGCATCGGCCTGATCGCCTCGCTGTCCGGCAAACCGGATACCGCCGCCGGCGAGAGCATGCGCGGAGCGGCGCGCACCTTCGTGCTGGAGATTAACCGTCAGGGCGGCTTTCTCGGTCGTCAGGTTGAGCTGGTGGAAAAAGATGATCAGTCGAATGCCGGTCAGACCTCGGTGCTGACCCGTGAACTGATCGAAAAAGATAAAGTCGTGGCAGTGATTGGTTTATCCGATACCGCCAGCGCGATGCAGGCCGCACCGGTATGTCAGGAAGCACGTATTCCCTTGTTACTGACCGCCGCCAGCGGCAATGTCTTGCCGCAATCCTGGATGCCACCGGCTTTACCGGACAGTTTTGTATTCCGCGTTGCTGCCAGCGACAGCGTGCAGCAGGAAGCCTTGCTGCATGACATTCTGGATAAACGCAAAATCACAGCGATTGCTTTGCTGCATGACCAGAGCCCGGAAGGGCTGGCAGGCAAAGAAAGTCTGCTGAATGAAATGACGCGCCGTCATGTGCAGCCGGTGGTGACGGTGTCACTGGGACAGGGGCCGCATGATGGTTCCGCATTGCTGCGTCAGATTAACAGTGCCGGTGCCCGCATGGTGCTGGTGTACGGCAAACCGGCAACGGCAGCGATGGTCGCAGATCAGTTGCAGCGCAGCCGCTTTGTGCTGCCGATGGCAGGCAGTGCGGCACTGGCAACGCGCAGCTTCACCAGTCTGGCACGCGACAGTGCCGAAGGCGTGCGGATGCCGCTCAGTTATCTGGAACATGATTCCGCGCGCAGCAAACAATTCACGCAATCGTATCAGCAAAGTAACGGCGGCCGTTCGGCACCGGCAGCGGCCATCGCAGCGCAAACCTATGATGCCTTGCAGATACTGCGCGCAGCCGTGCAGCAGGCGCAAACCACGGAGCCGGAAAAAATCCGCGATGCGCTGGAGGACTTGCAGGGTGAAGTGCAGGGCACGCTGATCAGCCGTTATCAGAAACCGTTTTCGCGTTATGAGCATGATGCGATTTCCGCCGGCATGCTGGTGATTGCGGAATTCTGGCGCGGACAAGTCCGGTTTTCTTACCGCGAAGATGCTGCAGCCGCTGTGGAATTCCGTGCACGTAAAGGCCGTACGGAAGAAACTGCGAAATAATTTATCAATTTATTGATTGATAAATCAATCGATTCAGGTCGTTGACGTTTTGCCGCAAACACAGCGCGGATTCAGGACTTCTGATCCGGTGTTTTGACCACGGTCACGGTACAGTTCGCTTCCGCTACCACTTGCGCTGACACGCTGCCCAGATATCGGCGGATCGCAGAACTGCCGCGTGAACCGATGATGATGTGATCGACTTCATTTGCCTGCGCATAGTCAATAATTGCACCGGCGGTATCCGGTGCTTCCAGCACGTGATACGTGATTTTTCCGGCGCTCAGTTGCAAAGGCCGCGCCCAGTGTTTTAATTCCACCAGTTGTTTGACGTGAATATTTTCCCCTTGCTGTATCAGGCTTTCGTCCATGCCGATGCGGCTGGTTTTGCGCACTGTCAGGCAGGCCAGCCGCGCGCCGGGTTCGGTTTGCAGCATACGGCGCGTGACGGAACGCAGGCTTTCTGCCAGTGCTTCCGTGCCGTGGGTTAAATCCAGCGCCACCACAATCATCGGCGATTTGGCTAACTGTTCTGAAATACTGTGACCAAGCACAGGTTCTTTACCGGCGGCTTTCAGGCGGCGTTTCATCACCGATAACAAGCCATCCTGCGATTGTTTTTCTGCCCGTTCGGTCAGTGGAATCTGGTCCGGATTCTGCAGTAAAAAACCCAGCTGGGCAGCGGTATCAAAACGGTCGGACGGCTGCACTTCCAGACAGCGCAGAACGATTTCCTGAAACCACGGTGGTAAATCCGGCCGGTGTGAGCGCGGCGGGATCGGGTCACGGTATAAACGTTTTTTCAGACCGGCGACGGAAGTCGGGTGGCCGAACGGACGCTCGCCGGTGGCAAGGTGATACATCAGCACGCCCAGTGCAAACAAATCGCTGCGCGGTTCATTACGCACACCCAGCACTTGCTCCGGCGAGATATACGGGCCGGTTCCCATCGGCAGGCGGAATTCTTCATCCAGCAAATCCGGCAGTTTATCGTGGCGCGATAAACCGAAATCAATCAGCACCGCAATCGGTCCGCGGAACATGATATTGCTGGGTTTGATATCCAGATGAATCACATGCTGGCGATGTAAATCATGCAGTGCATACGCGACCTGAATTCCGGCCTGCACCACTTCTTCCAGCGGCAGCGGTGAACGGTCGAAGCGGGCGCGTAAAGATTCACCGGCAATCTGTTCCATCACGATATACGGCTGCGCATCAAAGTCACCGGAACCGAAATAGCGCGGCACATGCGGGCCTTTCAGTTTCGGCATAATCATCTGTTCGACTTCAAATGCCACGATCGCGGTCGGATCATCGGTGGAAAACAGCAACGGGACTTTCATGATCAGCGGCGGCACACCGTTTTCCATGCCGGGTTTGCCCGCATGGCGGTTGCGCAGATCGGTGACACGCCACAGCGCAGCCATGCCGCCGGTATGCAATTTTTCTTCCAGACGGTAACCGTCAAATTCCATACCGGGTTGCAGGCTCGGTGCGCGCATACTATTCCCCTGTCAGTAGTCGTTTTGCCAGTGATGCGGGTAAGCCGGCGGCAGTTACTTTGCCGGCGGCGGTTTCATAGTCGTAGGGTACGCGGTAAAACGTGAGTTCTTGTGTATCTGTATCAAAGGTGGCGTAACAAGCGGCAGGATTGCCGTCGCGCGGCTGTCCGGCAGAACCCGGAATCACCAGCCAGCGGCGCTGTTTACTCAGCGGTATGGAATGTTCCGGTGCTGGCAGAAATTCACCGGTTTTGCCGGTCATGGTCATGTGGTACAGCGTCGGAATATGCACGTGGCCGCAGAAGGTAATCTGCGCTTTGCAGGCGTGCATACTGCGCATCGCTTCCATCACGCCATCGATGTATTCCCATTTTTCCGGTGCCCATGCGTTCGCATGCACCAGCAGCAAATCGTCTTTTTCTATGCGGTAAGGCAGATTGCGTAAAAACGACAATTGCTCAGCATTCAGTTGCGAACGTGTCCATTCCAACGCCTGCCGCGCAGCCGGATGCATAGAAGAAGTATCGCTTTGAAATAATGCTGCATCGTGGTTGCCCTGTAACACCCAGGCACCTCGCGCAGCATATTCCATGACCAGACTGGTCACTGCAGCAGGTTCCGCCCCGTAGCCAACCAGATCACCGAGAAACGCAAACTGACTGACGCGGCGTTCAGCGGCATGCGCCAGACAAGCCTGTAAGGCTTCCAGATTGGCGTGCAGATCAGTGATCATGGCAATCAGCATGGTGGATTCCGTTTTCCGTTCACAAAAACATGTTGTCAGCTTAAATCGGAAAGCTAACGTCAGACTTACACGCGGTCACGATATTGCTGATAGCCACGTGCGCGCAGTTCACAGGCCGGACACGTACCGCAGCCATGGCCCCAGTCATGCAGTGCGCCGCGCTCACCCAGATAGCAGGTATGGGTATCCTGACGGATCAGATCCACCAGCGCCGCGCCACCCAGATCTTCTGCCAGTTCCCAGGTCTGGGATTTATCAATCCACATCAGCGGGGTTTCCAGCTTCATGCGGGTTGCCATGCCCAGATTCAGTGCAACCTGCAGCGCTTTCATGGTGTCATCACGGCAATCCGGATAGCCGGAAAAATCGGTTTCACACATGCCGCCGACCAGCACATTCAGACCACGGCGCACCGCCAGTGTGGCAGCCACCATCATGAACATCAGGTTACGGCCGGGTACGAAAGTATTTGGCAAACCGTTGGCCTGCATTTCAATTGCGATATCTTCGGTCATTGCGGTATGCGATAACTGCGAAATCAGCGACAGGTCTATCATGTGATCTTCGCCGAGGCGTGCGGCCCATTCCGGCGAGAATGTACGCATTTTTTCCAACAGTGCCGGGCGGACGGTTAACTCAATGGCATGTCTTTGTCCATAATCGAAACCAATTGTTTCAACGCGTGCATAACGTGACAATGCCCAGGCAAGGCACGTAGTAGAATCCTGACCACCACTGAATAAGACCAGTGCTGTGTCGTTGTTGTTACTTAGTATTTTCATAAAAGTGTAATTTATTCAATCTTTGTTCCGGCCGGGCACATGAAATGTGCGGCGCAGTGCCCGTCAGCGGGCATAGGACGATGTTAACGCAAGCGCATGACTTTTCATAAAAAATTTCTCTCTGCCTCGGTATTATCGGTCATTGATCAGGGCATGCTCAGCGCCCTGAATTTTCTGATCGGAGCGGTACTGATCCGCCTCGCCACCAAGGAAGAGTATGGCTTGTACGGGCAATTGTATTCCGGTGGCTTGCTGGCCGGACTGATTGTCGATTCCTGGATTGCCGGCCCGCTGACCACAGTCGCCAGCGCAGTGCATGCCAGCACACGCAAAAATCTGTTGCGCCGTTACTGGGCCAAGCAGATTTTCTGGACAGTGCTGATGGGGCTGACCGCATTTCTGATTGTCGAATTTGTACCGGCGGCCACGCATCATGCGGATAAAGCCTTACTGCTCGGCGCAGCTTTCGGCGCGTATGTCATTGGTAACGGTTTGCGTGAATACGGACGTACCGTTGGCTTTATTATGTCCGATATCCGCAGCGTACTGCGTCAGGACATCGTGTATGTGGTTGCGGTGCTGGGAGGTCTGGCATGGCTGTATCATGAAGGTGATATGGCGGTGGCACCGATTATGTTCATGCTGGCAGGCTGTTCTGCCCTGTGTGCATTGTTCGGAAGGCAGCGCCTGATACAGCTGACCGGTGGCGATACAGCCATCAGCGACGAAGACAGCATTATTCTGCAAAACCATCAGACTGAAATTCAGGGACATGGCCGCTGGGCTGTGGCCGGTGTGATTGTCGGCTGGTTATCGAATTACAGTTATATCTACCTGTCCGGTATCTGGCTGGGTCTGAGTGCGATCGCAGACCTGAATGCAGCGCGTTTATTGTTAATGCCGATTCCGCTGGCGGTGGCAGCATGGGTGCGTGTGGCAAGGCCGGAAGCGGCGCGCCTGATGGCGGCGCATGACTGGCCTGGCTTGCGCAAGCTGACCTGGTTTTCACTGGCCGGTATCGAAGCAGTGGTGCTGATGTATGTCGGCTTTATGCTGCTGACGCTGCCGTGGCTGGAGCGTCATGTGATCGGCAATAAATACGACGGACTGGACCCGCTGATCATGCTGTGGGGCGCATACTTTGCGGTGAATTCGGCGCGCACCATCGGCACATCATGGCTGATGAGCGGCGGCGAATTCCGTTCGATGTTTTTCCTCGGCACAGTGACTTTGCTGCTGGTGATTGGTATCACCACCGCAACGCTGCCGTATCTGGCAGCGGCGGGAGCGATTGTGGCACTGATTGCGGTGGAGATTTTCGAAACCGTGGTGGTCTGGCGCTATATCCTGCCGACTATGCAGCGGAATCGCCAAAACGCTGCTGCAGCTGTTTCGTCAGATAGCTGATTACTTTTTGCTGAGCATCCAGCGGCGTGAATGTGTGATCCGCGCCGCGCAGTATCCGCATATCAAAGCGGCTGCTGCGTCTTAGCAGCGCAGCGTGCCGCCCGAATTTTTCTGTCATCAGATCCACGCTGGCATCGCCGGCATCCATCACCATCAGCACATGCTTGCCCAGCGCACAAAATGCACGCAGATGGCGGGCTTCCGGGCTCAGTAAGAACGGAACCGGCAACCAGTTTTCTGTCAGCTTGTGCGCAATCGCCGCCAGCCGTTTCAGAATGCGGCCGGTCAGTTTGGAAAAGATCAGACCGAAATGGATATCGCCGCTGAACAAGCGTTTCCATGTGGCCGGATCACGCAATGCTTTGACGTAAAAACTGGACGATTTAATCGACGTCTGGCGTCGCTGTTCTATGGTTTCTTCCGGATTCCAGACATACACCAGCTGATTCATCAGCATCAGACCGCAGATACGTTTGTCTGCCAGACTGGTGCTGTATGCGAAGTAAGCGCCGGAACACAAACCACCGAGCACAAATTCCTGATAACCCTGCTGCTCCAGAAAATCCATCGCCGCACGGATGTCCGCAACACCATCAGCGGCATGCACATCATTATGATTACCCGCTGCGGTAGCGCGGCTGTAACCGATACCGGATTTATCGAAGCGCAGCACAGTGAAGCCTTGCTGTATCAGGGCGCGAGCCAGCTTCACATACAGACGGTGATTACCGGTACGGTGATTAGCACCAATATTGCACAGAATCACTGCAGGTTTGCGTGTATCCGGTTCTTGCGGCAGACTCAGCACACCTTCCATGCCGTCGAAATGCACGATCTGTTCATGGACAGCGATTGCGCTCTGCAGCCATTGTGCTTCGTTGGCAGATGCGGTTAATTTCGGGGCTGTCGTCGCTGCATGTATTTCCGGAAACTGGCTGCTCAGCCAGTCTGTACAATGCTGCCACATCGCATGCGGTACCACGCTGCTGTGCGCGTCCACCTGCATCATGGCCTGATAGCCGGGCACTGCAGAAAAGCTGACTGCATCATGTTGCTGCTGCCATTGCGCAGCCAGTGCGGCTTCCTGACCTTCAATATCATCGCGGCTCAGCAGTAATACCGGACACGCCGGTACCGCCATTTTTTTCAGATCCAGCGCGGCCATTGCGCTGCGGGTTTCTTGCGGAAAGGTATATCCGGTCAGCTCTTCGGCCGACATGGTAGCCAGTACTTCTTCCGGCAAACCCATATTGCGCAGCACCTGCAATTCGCGCGCATAGGCACGGCCACTGATCACCGGTGCACACAGCAATAAGCCATCAGCGCGGCAATCCGCACTGACACTGGCTGCCAGCAAAGCGCCGAAGCGCAAACCGGCCAGACACAAATGCTGTACCTGCGCCTGTTCACGCAGCCACGCAGCGGCGGTGCGGATATTGTCCTGCCATGCCGCAATCTGTGCGCTGCTGATGTCGGCAGCATCACCGGTATTTTGGTAATCAAAACTCAGGACATCAAAACCGGCCGCTGATAAGCGTGCTGCCAGCATACGCAGTGACAGATAACTGACCATGTATTCATGGCCGAACGGTGCGCACAGCACCACGCCGCAGCGGCGGCTGAGTTTGCTGTTGTGTTGCGCCGGATGATAATGCGCGAGCATCGGTGCGGCAGCGTCGCCCAGCCAGAAAGCCTGTGCAGCAGGAGGATGAAACATGGTGGTCACGTTGCGGCCTCCGCAGGGAAGGCCAGTTTCAGCACGCCGTTCAGATTCAGCGCACTCAGTTGCAAACGGGTGTTGGCAGCAGCGCCGGACAGCTGCAGCGTATGCGGCACGCCCGGATATAAATGGAAATAATTGTCACTGCACTGCACGCCGTTTGCCTGCAGATGCACCGCCTGCAGGAAGCGGTCGCTGCACAGACGAATCTGCGCTTGCTGTGCTGTCTGATCAATAACTTGCAGTGTTACGCTGGCTTGCGACTCGGCAGGTAACACATGGCCAGCCGGAAATGCATAGCCTGCAATGCTGCCTGCCGCGTCGTCTTCAGCCTGCCAGTGTACGGCGGCGACCTGATGGCTGACCGGCCCGAAGCGGTAGGCATACGCGGTATCCATGAAGTAAGGCAGCAAGGCATCGGCTCGCTGCTGCCACTGACTGTGCGGTGCCAGTTCCAATGGCAGACTGACTTCAGCGGTCGTCGTCGCAGGTAAGCGCAGCAAACGCAGTGTCAGCGTGCCGCGCATGGTCTGCGCACTGTCATTCACGACATGGCAGGCCAGACCGTTTAAACCTTCATCGGTCAGAAAAGCCGTTTGGGCTGCCATGCTGCGCTTCAGATAGTAGTAAGCGGCTTTCGCTTGTCCGTGCGCATCCACCACGCCCCAGCCTGCACCTTCGCGCAAATCTTTCCAGAACCAGATTAATGCACCGTGGCAGGCAGAACCGGAACGCCGCCAGGTTTGCAGGGTTTGTTCCATTAACTGACCGGTTACGCGGCGCGTCAGCGCCAGATAGCGTTCGCGGTCGGCATAACGCAGGCGCATTGCATCCGTCTGATACATTTGCGTCAGATAATGATCGCGCACATCTTCAAAATCCCAGCCAGTGCCGTGATCACGCGGCACACCCTGTTTCCATGACGGGTGTGCGCCGGGGCTGTCACCGTTGCCATGCATACGGTCGAGCAGACTGTCTTCCGGCATATTCGCAAAGCCCAGACATTCCGAGGTGAAACGCACACCGGATAAACGTGCATCATCCGGCGTGCGCAGATAAGCGCCAACGCCGAAGTAATGCGCAATACCGGCATCCACCTGAAACGGCATCACGCCGCCGCTGGGGCTGGACGGGATATACAGCAAATCCGGCCGCCATTGTTTGCACAGCGCCGGTAAGGTGTCGCTGAAGAAAGGATTACGCCAGTTCTCTGCAGGCTGACCAAGCATTGCTGCCTGTTGTTCGACTTCGCTGTTGCCGCAAATGATGGCAAGGCAGACTGCAGACTGGGTGCGTTGCAGGAAAGCGGCAGACTCTGCCGCAACCATATCTGCAAACGCTGCATCGCCCACCGGATAATCCATATTCGCGAACATCATGTCCTGCCAGACCATGATGCCCATCTCATTACACAATTGATAAAAATCATCCTGCTCAAACTGCATTGTGCCCGGCAGACGCAGCATATTCATACCGGCATCACGTGCCAGTTGCAGATGCTGGCGCAGCGACGCCGGTTCAGCGTATAAGCGCGTGACGTCCGCCGGTGTCCAGCAGGCACCACGGCAGAATACTGCGACATCGTTCACATACACGGTGTAGCCGCCATCCTGCTGATCCGCGTGCAGGCTGCGGAAACCGGTTTCACCGAGCGGCAGCATCAGATGCTGGTCTTCGCCTTCCAGTTCCAGCAGGCAGGTGTACAGATGCGGTGTGCCGTGCGTATGCGGCCACCAGCGCTGCGGTTCGGGGAAAAATAATTCGCCCTGCAATTCGCTGCGCTGCGCATCCTGCGGCAGGATGCTGAGTTCCGCGCTGTGCGGGCCGACGTGCAGTAAAGCGCGTTTCAATTTGTGCGTTTGCTGAATATCGGCGTGAAAGCGGACATAGCCATCATGGCCATGCAGTTCCGGTTGCAAGCGGAGCTGGCTGATGCGCCAGGTCTGACGTCGCTCAAACCAGACCGGACGATACGGCCCGACGGGTGCACCGGTCGGTGACCAGCCCGGCATACGTCCGAGCAGACTGGTGCGCAGCCAGCGCAATTGCTGCTGTTCGACCAGACGGGTTTTCCAGTGCGGACGCGGACGGCGTTGCGCCAGCACAGTGTTCAGCGCCGGAAAATACAGGGTCAGCGTACCGCTGCGTTGTGCACCGAACAGGCTGTCCGGCAGGCTGCAGCGCATGAACATATTCTCAGATTGCCCGATCTGCACATCATTCCAGAAAATCTGTGCCGGTCCGGCCAGGCCATCAAAATGCAGAAAGGCCAGATCCTCCGGCAGCGTCAGCGTGGTCTGAAACCATACATCATGCTGATCCAGCGGTTCCGGTAAAGCCTGATTCGCAGCGCGGTATACCGACGCGGCAGTGCAGGGCGGCTGCGCAGTCAGTGCAGCCTGCCAGTTCAGTGCGGAAGGGGCTGAAAACTGCCCGGATGCGGTGATCTGCATAGCCCACTGGCTGTCCACGGCAGAAACGCTGGGGGAGAGAAAAGCCTGCATGATTATTTCTGCACATTAGCGGCGTTCAGCGCCGCTTCCAGCGCTGTCATACCGTGGCTGTAATGGGTGCTCAGTTCATCCACCAGACCAGCCAGATCGACGACACGCGGACTCATTACGGCACGCGCTGTTTTCATCAGCAGGGTTTTGGTGGTGGCGGAAATGGCAGCGAATGCTGCGGCAGCTTCAGAAAAATCGCCCTGTTGCTGCGCTGTCAGCCAGCGCAGCATTTCACCACCCAGCGAAAATCCGGCACCGAGCTGGCGCAGATTGGCGAACGCATACGCATGATAAGCGCCCATGCCTTCCTTTTTTAAACGATCCACCTCCTGCAAAAACACCGGCGCAAACGCCTGCACCGGATTGTGCTCAGGACGACGCGCCACATGCTTGCGCAGCAGCGTCAGCGCACGCGAAGCCAGTTCGGTTTCCGGCAAAATCTGTTTGCGGTCGGTGCGCACAAATTCGGCAAACAGCGGCATGAAAGCCGGATCATACGGTTTGCCGACGCGGAAAGTTTCCACGAAATCTTCACCCTGCAGCACGTGATAACTGCTGTTGTGGAAGTAACCGAGCTTTTGTGCTGCGACGTCGATTTCCTGAATCGCAATCGTGGTTTTCACATGATTGGTACGGTAATCAGTACCGGCTGTATCCGGCAGCCAGAACGCATCGCTTTCGGTCAGCACCAGACGGCCGCGCTCCAGCTGCGTCAGCGCATTCGGCAGCAAGCCGCGCCAGACATTCAGTTCCTGTACATCGATACCGTACAGCGTGAATAAATCTTCATGTGGCGGCTTGTAAAACGTCCACTGATCGCCGTCAAAATCATTGGCAAACACCATGGATAAACAGGCCAGCGGATTCAGGCCGAGGCTGTGCAGCAACTCTACCCAGACATCAATATAGCAATTGGTTTCCGCCCATTCGCAGTCGGGCGCATGCAGCGCATGCGCCTGATAGCCGTTTTCCAGTGCGGGACGAAAGGCGGCGACGCTCATAAGCCCAGTTGCTCCCTGACGCTGGCTGGCCAGTCTGCCAGTTGCATACCGTGGGTGCGGAACAGTGCCATCACGATACGTTCCAGACCAAAGCCGAGGCAGGCCGTGTGTGCGGTATCGCCGTTCGGGTTCTGAATTTCAAACAGCTTACCGAAGTGATCCTGATGGTAATTGAAGGAACACACCGCGGTCGGTTTTTCCTGCCAGATCACCGGCACCACAATTTCAAACTTCAGTTGCTGTTCGCGCTGATTCGCTGCCAGCATACGGCCACCGCGACCGAAGAAAGGATCGGAAGCGACTTCGGCACGCGCAGGCAGACCGAGCGAAGTCAGAATTTCCAGACCGCGCTGCAGCCACAGATCACGCCATGCAACCACCACATCCGGCGTACCGACACGCACGAATTCACGCACGCGGAAAGACTGCATACGGGTTGGTTCCGGCGATGGCTCGTGACGGAATACCCAGTTCTGCATATCCACCAGACGGCCGCCTTCCGGCAGCGTGCCGGTAAAGCTCGGATACACCGGATAGCAGGCAGCCGGTGTGAGGCAAACTGCTGTCATGGTTTGCAGATGGGTCCACGGACGGCCTTCATGCACATTCTCAGACAATTCTTTGTGTTGCGCATCATTGCCGGTGAAGCTGAAAATCGTACCGGCCAGTTGCGGGAAAGAATCCAGATATTCACTGCGTTCCAGCACTTTGCGATCAAGGCAAGGCGGAAACGACATCCGTGTTGCCAGATCCGGCGCAGCGACGCGCGATACATAATCATCAAACTGGCGCAGCACTTGTTCAAACACCGGACCGCGTCCGAAAATGCCCTGTACACCGACAGGAATAATGTGGCCGGCAGCCACCAGATCATCGTGCAAGCCTTCAGGCGTAAAATCAGCAGACATTGTTTGTTCTCCTTATCAGTCGTCTTTGAGTACCAGCAGCAGATTGGCATTGGTTGCCAGAATGCGGTCATTGCCCACCATCAGCATCGCGGACAAACTGTCGCGTACATGGCGGTTCATGCTGAACGGTGTACCGTTTTTATAGGCCACAATGCCGCAGATCGACAGGGCTTTTTGCACGATGCGCGGTAATTCTTCAGTCGCATCAATTTTCAGATTATTCATCCGCACCGAGTAGCCTATCGACGACAACGGGCCGGTCGCTGCATCTTCACGGGCTGACAAGACTTCATATTCATGCAGACAGGCTTCCACCGCGCTGCGCAAGCCCTGCAGCATGCTGACCAGTTCCGCCAGACGGGTCGCGGTTGGCGGTACGGTGCCCGGTTTGCTGCGCGCCTGTTTGCGCACAAAAGCGCGTGCTTTGTTGACTGCAGCCGATGCGCAACCGCTCCAGCAACCGCCCCACAGTAAATGCGAAACCGGAACGACAGTCCGTGCCGACATATCGCCGAACGGCACTTTCATGATTTGCGCGGCATCGCCGCTGGCAGTGACCAGAAACGGCGGGCTGCAGGTGCCGCGCATGCCCATGGTGTCCCAGTTACCTTTTTGTTCCAGCGTGAAATCGCCTTTGCGCAACAGAATCAGTACCTGATCGCTCGGGCCTGCCTCCGCATTGCGGCGTGCGGTCAGCAGTAAATCATCGGCTTGCGCGCCGTAAGAAATGGTGGTCGCATCTTTGACCACGTGATAACGCTGGCCATCGCTTTCCACTGCACACTGACTGCGGCGCATTTCACCGCCCACATTCACTTCCGACGTAACCGATGCAATCAGATACTGATGCTGCACCAGATCGCGCAGATACTGGCTGAACCATGCATCATCCGGTGCATGATCGACGATCGTAATCACCTGAATCTGGTGCATCGCGAAAATCATGGCCGTGGATGCGCAGGCACGCGCCAGCGTATCGCACATCACCACCAGCTCGCGCAGGCTGACGCCGGCACCGCCGAGGGATTGCGGCACGTAGGCGCTCATCAGTCCGGCCTGTTTCAGCGCAGCGATGGCTTCGTGCGGGAAACGTGCTTCGCGGTCTACTGCATCGGCATGCACAGCCGCGACATCATTCGCGATCTGCTTTACCTGTTCCGTCAGTGTGAGGGCGGTGCACATGATCAGCCTTTCAGTTCTTCAATCGCTGCGTTAATCGCGCTGATGCTTTCAAACACGCTGCGTTTCAGCATGCGGTCAGGAAATTCCAGATCAAATGCATCTTCCAGTGCCAGCATCACATTCACACTGGCGTGCGATGTCATACCGGCTTCGTACAAATCTGCGTCATCAGACAGTGTGGCGACATCGACGGTGAATTTGCCGTGGTCTTTCAGAATCTGACGGATAGTATCTTTGCTCATCGTTATTCCCCTTTTTTGAAAAGTGATTGTTATCTGTTTTTTTAAGAATGTCAGCCAGCGCTGGCAACCGCAATCGCGTAATCCTGATCGTGGCTGAGGCTGACTGTAATATAGTAAATCCCTTGCCTTGCAGCAATGTGACGTAAATCCTGATGCAGACGTATGAATGGCGCACGACCGCGCGGACGCACGACTTCCACCTGTTTCCACGGTAACGCGGTGTCAGCATCCGGATTCAGTAATTTGAAGCAGGCTTCTTTCGCGGCAAAGCGCGCTGCCAGACTGGCGGCAAAACCGCTGCTGCCGGGACGGGCGTCCTGAATTTCTGCAGGTGTGAAAATTCTGTGCAGATAGCGGTCGCCGAATTGCTGCAGTGAAGCGCTGACTGCCGGAATAAATGCCAGATCACAGCAGACCGAAGGGCGGGCGGCAACGCGCCGGCGCTGACGGATGCGGAATGCAGAAAATGGCGCTGGCGTAGGCATCATTCGCAGTGGGCAGGAAATTGTAACTAAACGTAATAACCCAATAGGATAGACGAACTGTCTGACGTGAGCGTGAAAAAATGCAAACTTTCTGCGAAAAAAAACGGTTTCATTTCCATGTGGAAATGAAACCGTCCTGTTTCTGTCCGGAACGATATTGCGCTCCGGAAATTTTATAAAACTTTCCCGAAAATTAAGAACCTACGCCTGTCTTTTTCAGGCTTTCCAAAGTCTGATCAACGAAGTCACCATCCGCATCGCTGAAGCGCAAACGCACCGGATACCAGTCCAGACCGGGTGCCAGCCAGATATCCAGTTGCTGGTCTTTGGAATCTGCCGGTGGTGCTTTGCTTAAATGCAGGCAGGCTTGCGGGCCCATCGCCGTTTGCAGGGTTTCATTGCCGACCACACGGAAAGTCCACGGATCGGCATCGCGGCGTCCGGCCACGAATAATTTCCATTCCTGTCCGGTGACGGCTTTATCCGGATTGGCGCGGATCAGCGCAATCACTTGCCATACCGCGCTGCTGCGATCCTGCTCGCCGCCTTTCAGCGTATAGGTTTGCTCGGATGCTGAAAACTTAAGCGTCTTTTTAGCGCGGTCAAACGTGGTGATGGTTTCCGGTTTATTGAAACGCTTTTCATTAAACTGATCCGGTGCCAGACCGAAACTGTCAATGCTGCCACGGCTGCCGGTATCGAGAATTTTGCCGATCAGCATGGCGCGGGTTTCGCTGTGGACGCTGTATTTTTTATCGTCCGCCTGCCATTGCACGGTGGCATTGCCACTGACCGGAATACCGCTTTGTTTGGCTTTAATCGTGTAACGCAATTCTGCAGACGGTGCCAGCGAAAATGCGGCAGCTTCAGCGGCGTGTGCTGCAGCGCTGCCCAGCAGCATCAGGCTCAGCAAACTGCGTATCAATATTTTTTTCATGAGGGTGAACTCCATTCCGTACTGCGCAGGGTTTGTGTGGTGACTGCGCCATGGCTTTCTGTATTGCGGATCTGCACCGGCAGCCAGTGCAGATCCGGTGCCAGCCAGATATCCAGTGCAGAATTGTATTTGCCCGCCAGTGGTGGTCTGCGTAAATGCCAGCAGCGATAAGTGCCTGCGCTGGTTTTCAGCGTGGTTTCTTCCACCACTTCAAATACAAAATCCATTGCATCGCGGTCTTCCGCAACCTGAATCCGGAAACGTCGTCCCGCCTGAAACCAGCCCGGATCAGCTTTGCCCAGCGCTGCCAGTTGCAATAGTACGCTGGCGCGGTCTTGTGCGCCGGAATGCAGTGCAAGTGTTTTATTCGAAGACGAAAAGGTCACCGTCGCGCCACTACGGTCAAAATGCGTCGCGGTTTCACTGCGGCCGCGCCGTTTTTCGCTGAGGATGCGTGGTTGCAGCGCAGCCTGAGTAATTTGCCCTTCGCTGACCGACTGATACAGCGTGACCGAAGTCAGCAGCAAATCCAGTCCGGCATTCAGTTCCAGCCGGTAATGCTGGCTGTCATGCTGCCAGCGCACTTCACCGACGCCGTACATGGGATTTTGTCCCGGCGTTTCGCGCACGATACGCATCTGCATCGTCACGGATGGCGGCGCGATGATCTGTGTTGTACTCAGGCGCGGCGCATCGTCGGCAGCACTGACGCCCTGCGCTTCAGCAGCATTACCATTCCCTGCGCTGATTTTGTGAGCATCGTCTGTGCTGGCAGTGGTTGCAGTAACTGCAGACAGCGCGGGGATCAGGCTGCTGTCAGCCAGCGGTAAAACCGGTTCTGCGGCAATCACCGCATCGGCGATGACGGGCTGCGTCGGAGCGCGGATCGCAGCGCGGCGTGGTGAACCGCCAGCCGCCGCTGACTTCGCAGGCTGCCCGGATTTTTTTGCAGCCTGCGTCGCCGCTTGCGCAACTTCAGGTACGGGCGCGGGTGCTGCCTCCGTCAGACTGATCTGCAGCGCCGCCGGTGCATCGGGTTCTTGCGACAACCATTCGCCGTTAAGCGCAGCCAGCAAGCCACCGTGCAGCACTGCTGCCAGCGTCAGATAAGGCAGTAATTGCCGGATAACAGAAGGGCCGGAATTTGGTTTCACCTGAGTTTGCAGTTCAGTCAGAAAGCACGAGGATGGGCGTGTCAGACGCACGGTGTTGCGCAAAACGCTTACCACGTAAGTGTAACGCAGCCTTTGCCGTATGCGCTTGATTGACGCATTAGTATCACTGATGCAAGATACAGACAGCGTATGCTGTCCTGACTGTCGCACCGCGCGATACCTGGCATGCCTTCCAAATACATTCTACCAACGGCAGTTCACACGGGAGTTGACGATGAATCATCCTTTTTCCGGCAGCGATGGCGCTTCCGGTATGTCTGATCCGCTAGGCTGGGTCAAACGTCTCTGGGGCAGTATGCAGGTTCCCGGCATGGTCACGCCGCCGATGTCGCTGGATGAGCTGGATCAGAAAATTCAGGATTTAAAAACGGTGGAATCCTGGCTGAATGTGAACATGAGTATGTTACGCGGCACGATACAAACACTGGAAGTGCAGCGTGCCACGCTGTCTGCGCTGCAATCGCTGCGAGAAAATTTTATGCAGCAGGCGCAGAATGTGCAGGAAAGCGCTGCGGCAGCCGCTGCCAGTGCCGCCAGTGCCAGCCGCAGTGGCTGGCCTATGCCACAGTCTGCAGAAGCAAAGAGCAGCACGGACAGTCCTGACACTGCGCAGACAACTACTGAAGCGGCAGCAAAAACGACTGCAGAGTCTACCCCGGAAAGCGCAGAGACGCCGCAAGCCAGCGCAACAGACGACGCAGAAGCAAGCGCCGCGCAGGCAGCCGCGAAGACCGCATTCACTTCGCCATCAGCATGGTGGAATTTATTGCAGGATCAGTTCCGGCAAGCGGTCAGTCAGGTAACGGCGCAGGAAAAAGCCAGCGCGGCAGCGCAGGCGGCAGAAGCGGCAGCCGAAACGCCGCCGGAATCGCCTGCAAAAAAACCGGCCAGACCGGCTGCAAAAAAAGCAGCAGCCAAATCCGCTGCAGGCAGCACTGCCACCGTCAAAAAACCGCGCAGCAGCACAGCCAAACCTGCTGCAGCCAAAACGGTGAAAGCCACAAAAACCGGCACGCCGCGCAGCAAACCTGCCAGCGCCGGTTCCGCCGTGGCGAGCAGCCGTGCTCCGGCACCGGCAAAACCGCAGCGCAAAACCAGCGCGAAAAAAGCTGGCTGAAGTTCAGCGTTCGCTGACGGCTGACAGCATCGTTCTGCCATGCACGCCGCATCTTCTGTGACGGAGGATGCGGCGTGCGGCTTTTCCGGCCGTCGCCAGCACCGGTTTTCAGTGTTTTTAGCCCGATTTTCGGACTTCTGCACAGTAATCCGGCGGTCGTCGGCAGAAAGTCCGGCTCTCCGGAAATCACAAATGACGATGTCTGCACAATGACCGCAGTGTTCAGACGATACAGACAAAAAAACAGCCCGCGCAGGGCGGGCTGAGTCGGTGCGTGAACAGCTGATTACTGAAGGGCTTTGGTTTTTGCCGCAGTGATGGTGCTGTCGTTCCAGTTGAAAGTCTGGGTTTCGCCTGTTTTCTGGCAAATCAGATTGATCGCATTACCGGAGCGGAAGGTGACACTGATCGTGCCGCAACTGCCGGTGCCGCCTTGCGCAATGCTGTACTGGCCGCCGGTAGGATTGTTAGTAATGCCTTTGGTGGAGCTGGTGTCCGCCGGAATCATCAGATTTTCCACGGTGCTGGTGACCGTCACGTTATTGCCGGTATTGCGTTTGTAAGTGTACGCAAAACTCAGGTTCAGATTACTGCCGCTGAAATTATTGCTGTTGTTCAGCGTGGTTTTCTTCATTTCTGAAGTGGTATTGCTGATCATGTAAGTGTTGGTGCTGCTCAGCGGATACGTGCCGTTCAGATTGCTGATTTTGATGCTGTCGGTATCCTGGCCGATGGCAGTGACACTGGCACTCATCTGCAGCGCAACGCTGTTCATCGACTGTTTGCCATTGCTGTTATCAACGATCGAAATGCCGGTTCCGCTGACGCTGTAGATGCCACTGGCATTCGGTGTGACCAGTAAAACGCCGGAATAGTTGTTATCTGCCGGAAAATTCATGACAAATTTATTCATGGTCAGCGTGTCAGCGACCTGAGTTGCCGAGCCGCCGTTCGGAAAACTGATGCTGGTTTTGCCTGTCATATTGGCTGCCAGATACGGAAAGTAATGGCTGTGCATCAGTGCTTGCGTGGCAATCCAGCTTTCTGCAAACACATTCACGGCTTCCTGCATGCTGGCAGTCAGCGTGACGGTGCCGCTGCCTGAGCCGGAACCACTGCCGGAACCACTGCCCGAAGAACTGCTGCTATTGTTGCCGGAATCGCTGCCACCGCCGCCACAGGCACTCAGTACCGCTGCTGTCATCGCCAGCATTACCCAGGTCTTTTTCATCGCTGATCCTTTTCAGAAAAGGCATCGCCGTTCAGCGATACCGTAAGTTGAATTGATAGCGTGGATTGTCTGAGTCTTGTGACAATGACTCTATGGAACAGATGTTCTATGGAACAGGGGTATGAAATGCGGTAATGCGGCTATACAGCAGCGTGGGTTCAGTCCTGTGCAGACTGTAATTCGGCAATCGCTTCGCGGGTCCAGCTGATGCGGCCTTCTTCGTAAGCGATTCCGGCTTTCAGAATCAGGTACTGCAGCCGCGCTTCCTTGCTCAGCGTCCCCTGAAAATCGCGCTGCTCAATGGCGCGGTACACCGCCAGCTGTTCTTCATGCAAAGCCAGACGGCGCTGCAATTCTTCCGGCATGCCAGCCTCACCGGTCACGGCGCTGGCGCGCAGACGCACCATCAGGCCATCGCGCAGATGCAAGGGTTCGCTTGGTGTGTGCAGCCATGCCAGCAAGGCTGCACGACCGGCATCCAGCACCGCAAATTCCTTTTTACCGGCGCGTCCACCTTCCACTTCCACTGAGCTGACCCAGCCGGCTTCTTCCATTTTTGCCAGTTCGCGGTAAATCTGCTGATGGGTGGCATGCCAGAAAAAGCCGATCGATTTATCGAAACGGCGCGCCAGTTCATAGCCGGAGCAAGGCTTTTCAAGCAGGGAAGTCAGCAGGGCGTGGGGCAGGGACATAGAAACATTCATCGAAACCGGAAAGCGGTTCTAGAATACCCGCACTACCCCCGTTGTGGCAATTTAATATGCAACTTGTTGCATATATGAAGGGCTTTGGCTATGCTGCGCTGAAATCATCTGATAAAGGAAAGAATCATGGCATTTTATCCACATCTGACCCAGCCGCTGGATCTGGGTTTCACCACCCTGAAAAACCGTCTGCTGATGGGCTCGATGCACGTCGGGCTGGAAGAAGTGGATAACGGTTTCGAGCGCATGGCAGCGTTTTACGCAGAACGCGCACGCGGCGGCGTGGCGCTGATGGTCACCGGCGGTATTGCGCCGAACGAACGTGGCCGTCCTATGCACGGCGGCGCAATGCTGACCACCGAAGCCGAAGCTGCGCATCATAAAATCGTCACCGATGCAGTCCACGCTGCCGGCGGCAAAATCGCGATGCAGATTCTGCACTTTGGCCGTTATTCGTATCAGCCGAATCTGGTAGCACCGAGCGCGATTAAAGCGCCGATCAACCCGTTCAAACCGCATGCACTGACCACCGAAGAAGTCGAGCAAACTATTGCCGATTTCGTACGCTGCGCGACGCTGGCGAAACAAGCCGGATACGATGGCGTGGAAATCATGGGTTCCGAAGGTTATCTGATCAATGAATTCATCGCTGCGCGTACCAATCAGCGCGAAGATGAATGGGGCGGCAGCTATGAAAACCGTATCCGCTTCCCGCTGGAAATCGTGCGCCGTACCCGCGAAGCGGTCGGCAAAGAATTCATCATTATTTATCGCCTGTCGATGCTGGATCTGGTCGAAGGCGGCTCCACCCGCGACGAAGTGATTCAGCTCGCCAAAGCCGTGGAACAAGCCGGTGCAACGCTGCTGAACACCGGCATCGGCTGGCATGAAGCGCGTATCCCGACCATCGCCACCAAAGTACCGCGTGCCGCGTTTGCATGGGTCACACAGGGCGTGCGTGAACATGTGTCGATTCCGGTGATCGCAACCAACCGTATCAACACGCCGGAAGTGGCGGAAGATTTGCTGGCGAAAGGCGCGTGCGACATGGTGTCGATGGCACGTCCGCTGCTGGCAGATCCGCAATTCATGCTGAAAGCCGAACAAGGCCGCGCTGATGAAATCAATACCTGTATCGGCTGTAATCAGGCGTGTCTGGATCACACCTTCGGCGGCAAACTGACATCCTGTCTGGTCAATCCGCGTGCCTGCCACGAAACCGAAATCAGCGATCAGCCAGTCACTACCCCGAAAAAAATCGCCGTGGTCGGTGCAGGGCCTGCCGGTCTGGCATTCGCCACCACCGCAGCCCGTCGCGGCCATCAGGTCACACTGTTCGATGCGGCTTCTGAAATTGGCGGACAATTCAATGTCGCAAAACAAGTGCCGGGCAAAGAAGAGTTTTACGAAACCATCCGTTATTTCAATAAACAAATTCAGTTAACCGGCGTGACGCTGGCGCTGGGTAAAAAAGTCAGCGCAGAAGATCTGCAAGACTTCGATGAAGTCGCACTGGCCACCGGCATCACACCACGCCTGCCGGAAATCGAAGGCATACAACACGCCAAAGTGCTTGGCTATCTGGATGTGCTGCGCGATAAAAAGCCGGTGGGCAAATCCGTGGCAATTATCGGTGCTGGCGGTATCGGCTTCGACACCGCAGAATACCTGTGCCACAGCGGCACTTCCGCCAGCCTCGATCCGGCCAAGTTCTTTGCAGAATGGGGTGTGGATACGGAATACCGCAATGCGGGCGGCCTGCGCGACGCAGAAATCGAAGCCCCGGCGCGTCAGGTATTTTTGCTGCAGCGTAAAACGTCTAAAGTCGGTGACGGCCTCGGTAAAACCACAGGCTGGATACACCGTACCGGCCTCAAAAACCGTGGCGTACACATGATCGCCGGTGTTACTTACCGCCGTATCGACGACGCCGGTCTGCACATTACCGTTGATGGTCAGGAACAAGTGCTGCCGGTCGATAACGTGATCATCTGCGCCGGACAGGAACCAAACCGCGCACTGCAACAAGGTTTGCTGGACGCCGGTAAAACCGTGCACCTGATCGGTGGCGCCGATGTTGCTGCCGAACTGGACGCCAAACGCGCCATCAATCAGGGGGTGCGTCTGGCTGCGGTGATCTGAGCGAAACAAAGCACGGACTGAAGCTCACAAACAAAACGCCCCGGTGTGCAATTGCATACCGGGGCGTTTGTTTTTCCGTTCACCTTCCTTGCAGGTAATGTCTGCCCATGGAAGATCAGCGCTCGTACTGTGCAAATATCATCATTCGTCTTTCACGGAGGCCCAGACTTTCTGCCGACGACAGCCGGGTTGCTGTGCAGTAGTCCGCATTTGAGGCATTTTCGGGGCTTGCAGGCAGGTTCAGGCAACTATGGACATCCCGCAGGCCGGTGGCTTGTGAAGCAGGGGGAAGATGCAGAGAGAAGGATATCACCGGAACCGCGAAACAGCTTCGCGTTCCGGCACAGAAAATATCAGCGGGACTGGCGGCGTTGTTGCCACAGCAGGGTGAAGCCGATCAGTACGCCGAGGACGCTGAGGCTGCAGACGTAGTAGGCGGGGGCGAGGCGTTCGGTTTTCAGCCACAGCGATACCATCAGCGGCGTCAGGCCGCCGAAGATCGCGTAAGCCACGTTATACGAGAACGACAGGCCGGTGAAGCGCACCACGGCCGGAAACGCATTCACCATCACATACGGCACAGCACCGACGATGCCGACCGCCAGACCAGCCAGCGCATAGTTCAGATACAGCGTGGAAGGATCGGCCAGCACGCCGTTGTAAAAGTGCCAGACCACGCCACCGAGCAGGCTGCTGCCCGCGATGAAGGTCCAGCCTGCGCCGAGGCTGTCGATAATGCGGCCTGCCAGTATGCAACCAATGGTTAATGCAATCGTCGCAATCGAATTCGCTTTCAGCGTGACAGCCGCCGCCAGTCCCAGTTGCTTTTGCAGATAGGCAGGCGTCATCAGAATCACCACCACAATCGCGGCGGATAACAACCATGTCAGCGCCATCGACATCAGCACGGCAGACTTGTGTTCGCGCAGCACTTTTTTCAGCGGCAGTTCAGCCGCCAGATGTTTGCGTTCCTGCATTTCCTGAAACACCGGCGTTTCATGCAGCCAGCGGCGCAGATACATCGCCACAAAACCGAAAATACCGCCGGTAATAAACGGAATCCGCCACGCCCACGCGCGGATTTCTTCAGGGCTGAAGCTGGTATTGATCGCCGTTGCCATCAGCGAGCCGAGCAGAATGCCGGCAGTCAGGCCGGAGGTTAAGGTACCGCAGGCAAAGCCGGTACGCTGCGCCGGTACGTGTTCCGACACAAATACCCATGCACCCGGCACTTCGCCGCCAATTGCCGCGCCCTGCAAAATGCGCAAGGCCAGCAAGGCCACCGGCGCAGCAATGCCCAGCGTGGCGTAGGTCGGCAACAAGCCCATCGCCAGCGTCGGCAGCGCCATCAGAATAATGCTGAGCGTGAACATGCGTTTGCGACCGAGCAAATCACCAAAGTGCGCCATGATGATGCCGCCAAGCGGACGCGCCAGATAACCAGCCGCAAAAATGCCAAAGGTTTGCACCTGCTTTAACCAGTCCGGCATGTCCGGCGGAAAAAACAGTTCACCGATGACCACGGTGAAAAATACAAAGATAATGAAATCGTAAAATTCCAGCGCCCCGCCTAATGCGGCCAGCGCCAGTGTTTTGAAATCCTGCCGGTTCAGCGGCCGGTTACTCACTGCCATTGCTTGTCTCCTGGTTGATCCGCGCCTTGTCGTCAGACGCATGCGGACAGCATAAAGGCAGATTTGGTGAAATGGCAATTGCGGCAAGCCACAAACTGCCTCAGTTGAGTTGTGAGGGCGTTACGCTGTATCTAATCAACAATCTTTGTGCGGACAGGCCGGAAGGTTTCAATGTGTGCGAGTGCGGCCTCGAAGTTGATACTGGAACCGGGTACGACGATTCGGAAGATGTGGCCGAAGTCAATCAGCAGCCCTTCGTCTTCCAGACCCTGAATCTGATCAAAATTGCCATCCCATACGTGAATGTACTCATTTGGCTGAGAAATTGGAAACGTCACCTCGAAGCGTTTGGACTTGATCTTGATGATGTCAGCGATTACGCAAATTTCCCAGGGCGTCTTTGGGGTGGCTACGATTCCCCGGAACGTCATGCTCATCCACCAGACAAAATACATCATAGCAATGCCGCCGCCGGTGGCGATGAAGAAGAGTGACTGCAAGAGTGAGGTGTATAACGACTCGTTGCCGTGCATAAATATCGCGATTGCCGCTGCAATTCCCAGAAAGATCGATAGTGGTAATGCCAAAGAAAACCACTGAAGAGCGGAGAAAAATTCAGGTGAAACGCGTCTATGGGACATGTCTAATTTAACGTATGCAAGTGAGCGATCTGTAAGGTTTTTCGCTCGCTTCATTGATTCAATTAATTGTATGTATTGCGGACACGTATTTGTATCCGCCAGAAATTAGTATATCTGAAGAGCGCCGGACGTTGCCGTTACTGATTCGCCGTGCGGCGTAGCCAGCGCATCAGGTGGCGCAGGACGGGGAGTTTTTCGTAGAGTTCTTCAGCGGCGTCCCAGTAATCGCGGTGCATGCTGACTTTGCCGTTGCTGTCGAAACGGAAATGCGTGACGCCGCGCACGCATTGTTCTTCGTTGCTGAAGCGGCGGAAGCGGAAGATAAATTCCCAGCACAGAAAGGCCTGATCGCCTTGCAGTACGGTATTGGTGACGATAAAGCGTGGCGCTTCGACTTGCACAAACATGTGTACAAAGATTTTTTTTACCGCTTCCACGCCGCGCACTTCATTGAACGGGTCTTTGAAGTAGGCGTCGGCGCTGTAAATGTCGGGAATGCGCTGCACGCTGTTGGGGCTGATGGTTTCAAAGAATAGCACCAGCTGTTGCAGACTGTGCTGACAGCTTTGTTCCGTTGCGTGCGCGTTGTTATTCATAGTCCGGTGAATTTGTGGATCAGATAAAAGTAGCCGCGATACGGTAACAGGCGCGCAAAGCGCAGCCAGTTGGTGAAGCGGCGTGGAAAGTGAATATGAAATTCACCGTTCATGATGCCACGAATCAGCGCGGTGGCAGCTTGCGGCGGTGTCATTAAGGCTGGCATCGTGAATTTATTCACCGATGTCATCGGTGTATCCACAAAGCCGGGATTAATCATATACACCGCCACGCCTTTTGCATGTAAATCAAAATATAAAGATTCGCACAGGTTGATCAGCGCGGCTTTGCTCGGGCCGTAAGCCAGTGCATCCGGCAAACCGGATAAGCCTGCGACCGAACCCACCACACCAATGCCGCCGGATTGCTGTTTCAGAAAAACTGGCAGCACATTGTCCAGTACCTGATACACGCCTTTCAGGTTCACATCAATGGTTTGCTGTGCTGCCCGCAGATCAAAGGTTTCGGCGCGCATAGGGTGGTACGTGCCGGACACAATCAGCACCAGATCATAGCCGCCCCATTGCGCCAGCAATTCTGCATTCGCTTGTTGCAGGGTGGCGTTGTCGGTGATGTCTGCTTCCAGTACCAGTGCATCATGGCAGCTGGCGGCTACCTGCTCCAGCAGCGTTTTACGGCGTGCGGATAAAGCCAGCTTCGCGCCTTGTGCGCTCAGTTGTTTAGCGGTTTCAGCGCCAATGCCGCTGGAGGCACCGATGATCCAGACACGTTTGCCGCGCCAGTCAGTCACAGGGGTGTTCATGATTTATCCCTGACGTTTGCGGAACGATAAAGTCACGGTGCCGAGCTGTACGCCGAACTTGCTCATCACGGCACGGTTCAGCATCACTTGCTGATCCATCAGTACCATCACATCATCCATATTCACATTAATGATGCGCCCATCCACCGGCAAGGCCAGCACATAGCGCAGATGCAGCGTGTTACCGGCTACTTCACCCTGTGCTTCGCCGACCACATCTGCAGCGATGCCGGTCAGTTTGCCATTGCCGGTTTTTTTCAGCGTCCAGATACGGGTTTGCTTCGTGCCGTCGCTGTACGTGAAATACTCATTCAGCGTGCCGGTATCGCCATTCCACTGGCAATCCATTTCTACGGTAAAGCGTTTGACGATATCGCCGGAGCGATCCTGAAACATGCCCCAGGCATCCAGCTTGCCGTTGAAATAGTTTTCAACCTGTAATACCGGGCGTTCGTTGTTGTAGCGGGAAATATCCATGGTACTCGCACAGGAAGAGAGCAGGGCTGCGGTCAGCAGGCCGGTAAAAGTGCGCACAGCCATGCTGCGCAGACGCGGGAAAGTACGAAACATCATGATCTCCTGATCAGCGTGGTTTGCCGGTCAGCTGCGCACGCAGTGCCGGTACAGAGCTGCGGCTATCCAGCCAGATACCAAAGAACAGACGCGCAAATTCCGGATCGCCGATTTCACCGAGCGGCTGGTCATTCAGAAAAAAACGTGCGCCTTCACCCGGTAAATGCACACCGGTAAGGCGGGTGTTTTCTTCAACATCCGGAAACATCGCCTGCATTTGCTGCAGCCAGCGTTGCTGCTGTTCCGGCTTCAGCTTTTCCAGTTTCTGCATTTCTTCGATGCTGACTTCGGCAATTTTTTTTCCGGACAAATGCCGCGCATAGCGCAGTTCCAGCGCGAAACGCTGCGTCAGTCCCTGCCATTCCTGTGTGGTGCTCCACAGCGTCGCATCAAAAATTTTTAAACCAAACCAGCGGTGCGTACCCTGGCCGAGTAAAAATGGCTGGCGCAATTCGGTCGTGACTGCCGCCGGTGCCGGTGGTTGCGCTGCCAGCGCGGCATGCAGCGGCGACAGTACAACACAGGCAACAATCGCAAACTGGCAGAACAGGGCGGGTTTCATGGTTTTCTCAGGGTGAACTGGGCAACGCTGATGTTGCCGGAACGGAAGCCCGCTTCGCAGTACACCAGATAAAATTCCCAGGTGCGGATGAACGCATCATCAAAGCCCTGTGCACGTACCTGCGGCAATTGCTGCAGGAATTGCTGACGCCACAAATGCAGGGTGGTTGCATAGTCCTGACCAAAGCTGAAGGTGTTGCACACTTCCAGTCCGTGCTGTTCTGCCATGGCATGGAAGCGTTCGATGGATGGCAGCATGCCGCCGGGGAAAATGTATTGCTGAATAAAATCAGTGCCGCTGCGGTAACGTTCAAACAAACGCTCATCAATCACGATGCTTTGAATGCAGGCACGTGCGCCGGATTTCAGATTACGTTTCAGGCAGGCGAAATAGTCCTGCCAGTATTCTTCGCCAACGGCTTCAAACATTTCTATCGACGCGATGCCATCGTAAGCCCCTTCGGTATCGCGGTAATCCTGCAAACGCAGATCGGTCTGCTCACCAACACCCGCCTGCGCCAGACGCTTACGCGCATAGGCGAGCTGTTCTGTCGAGAGTGTTAAGCCAGTGACTTTTGCGCCGGCTTCGCGCGCCGCCAGTTCTGCAAAACCGCCCCAGCCACAACCGATTTCCAGCACGCTGGCATCTGCAGGTAATTGCAGTGCCTGCAGAATGCGGCGGTATTTTCTGTCCTGTGCAGTCGTCAGATCTTCATCGGCAGCCGGATCAAAAATTGCACTGGAATACGTCATTGATGTATCCAGCCACAAACGGTAAAACGCATTGCCGATATCGTAGTGCGCATGGATATTTTTTCGGCTGCCGCTGCGTGAATTGCGGTTCAGCAGATGGCGTATGCGATACAGCAAACTACCCCACCAGCTGCCGTAAATTACTTGTTCCAGTGCTTCGCGGTTGCGCGTTACCAGTTCCAGCAGGCTGACCGGATTCGGGCTGTGCCAGTGTCCGGCGATATAACTTTCCGCAAAGCCGATATCGCCTGAGCGCAGTACGGAACGGATTACTGACCAGTCGCGCAAATGCAGTACGGCATGCAAGCCCTGTTCTGTCAGCTGTCCGAATGTGGCACTCTGACCATCGGGAAAATGCAGTGTCAGACAGCCTTCGCGCAAACGCGCCAGATGCTTGAGAACGGTGGCAACACCGGTCGGAAAGGCGCGGGTATCGAGACTGGACAGGCTGTCATCGTTGGATGGCATCGTTGGTGACAAAGTGTTCATCGGCTGACCTCTTGAGACGGCGGAAGGGGTTTAGTGAAGAAAGGAACGCGCTTGATCCATAAACGCAAAGCTTGCCAGTGGATACGCCAGACTACGGCCAGCGTCATCAGCGGATAGCGCGCGAAAACCTGCAGAATGCGGCGGTCGCTCATCGCATGTACTTGTCCGGAAACGCTGGTGGTAATCAGCGGACCGGCTACATCATCGTATTCAATCCGCGCTGCAACCCTTGCATCCTGTTCGCGGCGGATAAAGCGGAAACGGTACTGGCCTGTGGTTTCGCAAAACGGCGAGACATGGAAAATTTTGCGTGCCTGTAACTGCACGCCATTGCCCAGCGGCTGCTCACCTGCCAGCAGATAAATATGTTTTTCGCCGAAGGTGTTATTCACTTCGCAGATCACGGCGCGCAGCGCACCGTCGGCACGGTGACAAAACCAGAACGAGACCGGATTAAACACATAGCCAAGCACACGCGGAAAGCATTGCAGTGTGATTTCACCGTCGGCATCGTGAATGCCGTTGGCATGCAGAATCTGATCGGCCCATGCACTCAGGCGGCCTTTGCCGTCCGCATGGTCTTTCATGTGAAATGCCAGCAGATTAAAACGGTTCACGGAAAACCAGCGGAAACGGCTTTGCGGTTGTTGTTCCAGTGCTCTGAGTTGCAGACGCAAAAAGAACACGCCGTAACGGAATGCATTCACCGCCGGACGCAAACGCTTATGCATGACGGTACCGGTACAAATCTGAACAGGAAACGCAGATTCCATGATCATCCTTATGCGGCGTCCGCCCAGCTTTGTTCTGCCAGCATTTGCTGCAAAATACCCTGTGCGACTTTTAAGCCGGATTTCAGACCGTCTTCATGGAAGCCGTAGCCAGTCCATGCTCCGGCAAACCACAGGCGGCGCTGACCCTGAATGCGGTTCAGTTGCTGCTGTGCTGCTACCGCTGCCTGATCAAACACAGGGTGAGCGTAGTCGTAGCTGGCGATGATTTTATCTTTGGCGATTTCAGACACCGGATTCAGTGTCACGATCACCGGCGTGCTGCACGGTAAAGGTTGCAGCTGGTTCAGCAGATAATGCACGCAGACACGCGGTTCGGCGCCGCCTTCGCTCTGATAATTCCATGCAGACCAGGCTTTCTGACGCGCTGGCAGTACCGAAGCGTCGGTATGCAGTACCGCCACATTCGGCTGGTAGCGGACGGCACTCAGGATCGCGGATTCTTCGGTAGTGGCGCCTTCCAGCAAACGCAGGGTCTGGTCGCTGTGGCAGGCAAATACCACCTGATCAAACACTTCACTGCCGGCATCGGTCTGCACTTCCGGCAGGCCACCCGCGCCGATACGCACTGCGCGTACCGGTGTGTTCAGACAGGTTTGCGGAATCGCCTGCAGGATTTTTTCTACGTACTGACGCGCACCGCCGCGCACCGTGCGCCATTGCGGACGATCTGTGATTTGCAGCAGGCCGTGGTTATGGCAGAAGGTGGCAAACGAAGCGACCGGAAATGCCATCATGGTTTCTGTCGGACAAGACCAGATACAGGCTGCCATCGGCAGCAGATACCACTGACGGAATTCATGGCTGTAGTTGAAGCGATCCAGAAATTGTCCCAGTGGCATTTGCCAGTCGTCCAGATTCTGACTTTTTGCCAGATCGGTGGTTTGTTTGTTGAAGCGTAGAATGTCGCGCAGCATGCGCCAGAAGCCTGGGCGCAGCAGATTGCTGCGCTGGGCAAACACGGTATCCAGACTGGTGCCCGACCATTCCAGTGCCTTGCCATCCGGGCCGGGCATGCTGACCGAAAACGACATGTCGGTATTCACCGTATCGATTTGCAAATCCTGAAACAGGCGCACCAGATTCGGGTAGGTATGGTGATTGAACACCAGAAAACCCGTGTCCACGCCGAAGCGGTGACCGTCAACATCGACATCGACGGTATGGGTATGCCCGCCGAAATAGTCATTGGCTTCAAACAGGCAGACATCCTGTTTGCTTTTTGCCAGCTGGTAGGCGGCGGAGAGTCCGGCGATGCCGGAACCGATTACAGCGATTCTCATGGCGTTTTCCTGTCGGGTTCAGTGTTCAGATCACGGCGCAAGCTTTTTCTGGAAAAAGCTGCGATCTGGGATAAAATATGACTGTTGATTCAAAACGTGACTCATCAGTCACAAAATATACTACAAAGTTTTTATTTGTGCTGGAAAAAATTGTGAAGATACGGATTCCCTTTAAAAAACAACAATTTGATGCGCGCGAAGAAGCGATCATCGATGCCGTTAACCGTCTTTTGTCAGAAAAAGGTTACGACCTGATGACCATGGATGATGTGGCGGATGCGGTCGGCATTGCGAAGGGAAGTCTGTACAAGCACTTCTCTTCCAAAGACAAGCTGGCGGCTGCGGCGCTGATCCGTTTGCTGAATGCGACGATGGCAGAGCTGGAAACGCTGCCGGAAACGATGCCGGAAATCGAAAAGATCCGCCATATCCTGACCTGGTCGCTGAAATTGCGGCTGGAGGGTGGTGTGCCGCATCTGCCATCGACCAGTCTGACCCTGCAGCGCAGCCTGATGCTGAATCTGGAATACATTACGCTGGCCCTGAAAATGCACAAGCGTTTCCATGCGATGGTGGCAAAAGCCCGTGAACAGGGCGCACTGACCCCGCTGGTACCGGACGATGTGCTGGTCTACACCCTGTATTCACGCGCCTGCGATCCGACTGTGGATTTTCTGTTGCGCGATAAACGCATGAGCCACGAGCAGATTGTCGCTGCAATGGTGCATGCAACGCTGGGTGGATTTTTGTCGGAACAGGCGCGTTCGGCCGTCTCTGCAGCAGGCTGAGCAAGTCAGCACTGAGTCTGAAAATGAAAAAAGCCTGAAACCGTTCTGGTTTCAGGCTTTTGCTTTGATAGCGGGAATCGCGTTGATTACTGCGCCAGTGCTTTCTCAATATCGCTGACCAGTTTTTTATCGTCCGGTGTGGTCACGCTGGAATATGCATGCAGCACTTTACCGTTACGGTCGATCAGATATTTGTAGAAATTCCATTTCGGCGTGGTACCGGTGGCTTTGACCAGTTCGGCGTACAGCGGATTGATATCTTTGCCGCTGACGGAGGACTTGGCAAACATCGGGAATTTCACGCCGTAAGTATTGAAACAGAAATCAGCAATTTCCTTGCTGTTGCCCGGTTCCTGTTTGCCGAAATCATTCGACGGGAAACCCAGAATCACCAGACCCTTATCCTGCAAACGGGCGTACAGCTTTTCCAGACCTTCATACTGCTTGGTGAAACCGCAATAGCTGGCAGTATTCACGACCAGTGCTACTTTTCCTTTGTACTGACAAAGGTTTTGCGGTACATCGTCCTGCAGACGGTTAAAACTGTGGTTCAGAACCGCAGGGCAGGAGGCGGCGTCTTCCGCCATTGCCGGTACCGCCAGAAATTGCATCAGACCCAGTGCCAAAAGCCATTTTTTCATCATTCGCTCCGGAGAAAACGGAATACACAGTCATGCTGACCGCGTGCGGCAATTGCCTGCTGTCAGCGCCGCTGCGCAGTGTAGCTGAGCAAACACTTTTTTGCTGAAGGCGATAAAAAACTTATTTTTCAAATAAGAAAATCGACAAAAAACCGGAATAACTGCGCTCTATATTCGTTTTTTGAATATAGAACAAAAAAATACTTCGTTTTAATGTATAAAAACCGCAGATATGCTTACTTCATTATTCGATAACCAAATGAGGAAAGCATGTCTGTACATAAGTGGATTGCAGTGGCATTACTGGCTATTTCCGGCACAGCGGCACAAGCTGCAGAAGTGCGTTTGCTGAACGTATCGTATGACCCAACACGTGAGCTGTATCAGGATGTGAATAAAGCCTTCGCCCGCCAGTGGCAGGCAAGTACCGGTGACACCGTCACGATCAAACAATCGCATGGTGGTTCCGGCAAACAGGCGCGTGCCGTGATTGATGGTCTGGATGCCGACGTGGTGACACTGGCGCTGGCCTATGACACCGATGCACTGGCAGAGCGCGGCTTGCTGGCAAAAGACTGGCAAAAACGCTTTGCAAACAATGCATCGCCTTATACCTCGACCATTGTGTTTCTGGTGCGTAAAGGCAATCCTAAACAAATCCGCGACTGGAATGATCTGGTCAAGCCGGGTGTGGCTGTGATCACGCCAAACCCGAAAACTTCCGGCGGTGCGCGCTGGAACCATCTGGCCGCCTATGCTTATGCGCTGCGTCAGCCGGGTGGCAATGCAGCGACTGCAAAAGATTTCCTGAGCCGCTTATACCGTAACGTTCCGGTGCTGGATTCCGGCGCACGCGGTGCCACCACCACCTTTGTAGAGCGCGGTATCGGTGACGTATTGCTGGCGTGGGAAAACGAAGCCTTGCTGGCGATCCGCGAACTCGGGCCGGATAAAGTCGATATCGTGGTGCCGTCCATCAGTATTCTGGCAGAACCTGCAGTCGCCGTGGTCGATAAAGTTGCTGACAAACGCGGTACCCGCAAGGTAGCACAAGCCTATCTGCAATTCCTGTACACCGATGAAGCACAGGATCTGATTGCGAAACATTACTACCGTCCGGGCACAGAAAAAGCAGCTAAAAAATACGCTGCACAATTCCCTAAACTGAAACTGGTCACAGTCGACGACACCTTTGGCGGCTGGTCCAATGCACAGAAAACCCATTTCGCGGACGGCGGTTTATTTGATCAGATTTACCAGCCGGGTCAGCGTTGATATTGCTGCCCGTGTGAGATGAGGTTCCCATGCTGAGTTCTGTTTTTTCTTCTGCACCACGACGACGTCAGGTGATACCGGGATTGTCCCTGTCACTGGGATTTACGTTGGTGTACCTGAGTCTGATTGTGTTGATTCCTTTGTCTGCCGTGTTTCTGAAAACACTGGGACTCAGCTGGGATCAGTTTGTCGCGACAGTGACATCTGAACGGGTCATGGCATCGTACCGCCTGACCTTCGGTGCTTCGTTTCTGGCAGCGATGACCAACGGTATTTTCGGGCTGATCGTGGCCTGGGTACTGGTGCGTTACCCGTTTCCCGGTAAGCGTGTGCTGGACGCACTGGTGGATTTGCCATTCGCATTGCCAACCGCAGTGGCTGGCATCACGCTGGCAACACTGTACGCGCCGCAAGGCTGGCTGGGTCAGTGGCTGACGCTGCTGGGTATCAAGGTCGCGTTTACGCCGCTGGGTGTCTGGGTTGCGCTGACTTTCATCGGCTTACCGTTTGTCGTGCGTACCGTACAACCGGTACTGGAAGAAACAGAAAAAGAGTTGGAAGAAGCGGCGCTGAGTCTGGGCGCGAGTCACTGGCAAACTTTTGTACGCGTGATTTTCCCTACCATACTGCCAGCGTGGCTGACCGGTTTTGCGATGGCGTTTGCACGTGCCACCGGTGAGTACGGTTCGGTGATTTTTATCGCGGGCAATATGCCCATGGTTTCTGAAATCACCCCCTTATTTATTATTACGAAACTGGAACAGTACGATTATTCCGGTGCAACGGCGATTGCAGTGGTCATGCTGAGTATTTCCTTTGTATTGTTACTCACGATTAATCTGCTGCAGGCATGGGCACGCCGTCGTCAGACCGGAGGGAAATTCGCATGACACAGACTGCTGTTTTATCTGCTGCACCGGCCGTCACGGTGGTGCGCAGTGCTGCCACAACCGAACCACGCTGGGTGCGGATTGTATTGCTGAGTGTGGCAGCCTTATTTCTGACTTTATTTTTATTTATTCCGCTGGCCGCCGTGTTTGCTGAAGCGCTGGCCAAGGGCTGGAAAGTGTATCTGGAATCCGTGGTGGAGCCGGATGCCTTGTCGGCGATACGCTTAACGCTGATCGCCGCCGCGATTTCCGTGCCGCTGAATCTGGTGTTCGGTGTGGCTGCAGCATGGGCGATTGCGAAATTTCAGTTCCGGGGCAAAAGCATTTTACTGACGCTGATCGACTTGCCGTTCTCGATATCGCCGGTGATTTCCGGTCTGATTTATGTATTGCTGTTCGGTGCGCAGGGCTGGTTTGGCGAGTGGTTGCGTGAACACGATATCCGCATTCTGTTTGCGGTGCCGGGCATCGTACTGGCAACACTGTTCGTGACTTTCCCGTTTGTGGCACGCGAACTGATTCCGCTGATGCAGGCACAGGGTACTGAGGAAGAGGAAGCAGCGCTGGTGCTTGGCGCATCCGGCTGGCAAACCTTCTTCCGCGTCACGCTGCCGAACGTGAAATGGGGCTTGCTGTACGGCGTGATTCTGAGCAATGCGCGGGCAATGGGCGAGTTCGGTGCGGTATCGGTGGTATCGGGTCATATTCGCGGTGAGACCAATACCATGCCCTTGCAAGTGGAAATTTTGTACAACGAATATAACTTTGCTGCCGCCTTTGCTGTTGCATCGCTGCTGACTCTGCTGGCCTTGCTGACGCTGGCGCTGAAAGCGATTGCCGACTGGCGCAGCCAGCACCCTGCGCATACGCACCGTGCATCCTGAGGAGAAGAAAATGAGTATTGCTGTAAGCGGATTGCAAAAACGATTTGGCGGATTCACTGCGTTGCATAATGTGGATCTGGAATTTGCTCAGGGTGAACTGACTGCTTTGCTCGGCCCGTCGGGCTGCGGCAAAACCACGCTGCTGCGTATCATCGCCGGTCTGGAAACCGCGGATGCAGGACAAGTGCTGATGCACGGTGAAGATGCGACCGGCCGCCATGTGCGCGAACGTCAGGTTGGTTTTGTGTTCCAGCATTATGCGCTGTTCAAGCACATGACGATTTTTGAAAACGTGGCTTTCGGTCTGCGCGTGATGGATAAAAAACGCCGCCCTTCTGAAAACGAGATCCGCGCGCGCGTGATGAAGTTGCTGGAGCTGGTGCAACTGGACTGGCTGGCAGACCGCTATCCGCCGCAGTTGTCCGGTGGTCAGCGTCAGCGTATTGCCTTAGCCCGTGCGCTGGCAGTGGAGCCAAAAGTATTGCTGCTGGATGAACCATTCGGTGCGCTGGATGCGAAAGTGCGTAAAGAATTGCGCCGCTGGCTGCGTCGTCTGCATGATGAATTGCATGTGACCAGTATTTTCGTGACGCATGATCAGGAAGAAGCGCTGGAAGTGGCAGACCGTGTGGTGCTGATGAATCACGGCAAAGTGGAGCAGACCGGTACGCCGCAGCAGGTGTATCAGCAACCGGCAACGCCATTTGTGCTGAACTTCCTCGGTCAGATTAACCGCTTTTCCGGTCGCTTGCATGAAGGTCAGCTCGATCTGGGGAGCTTGCGTATTGCCGCACCGGAATTCAGTGATCTGCGCGATGCGAGCGGCACGGCGTATGTGCGTCCGTATGAACTGAGCGTGGAACGCTATTCACCGGGCATAGAAGGTTTGCTGGTGCAGTTGCGCCGTATTCACGGCACCGGCCCGCTGGCACAGCTGGAACTGGAAAGAGATGACAACAACCAGCTGATCGAAGCCACCATCAGCAGCGAACGTTTGCAGCATCTGAATTTAAAAACCGGAGAAACCCTGATTGTTCGTCCGCAGCACTACCGTGTGTTTGCCGATCAGCAGGCCGCCTGAAAGGGAAGCATCCTATGAATTTTCAACAGTTACGCTCGGTGCGCGAAACCTCGCGCCGTGGTTTTAATCTGACCGAAGTGGCGAATGTGCTGTTCACTTCGCAACCGGGTGTCAGCCGCCAGATTCGTGAGCTTGAAGAGGAGCTTGGCGTGGATATTTTTGAGCGCAACGGTAAGCGTCTGACCGGTTTGACTGAGCCCGGAAAATCCATCCTGCCGATTATCGAGCGTTTGCTGGTGGAAGCAGAAAATCTGCAGCGCGCAGGTGATGAATTCTCGGATCAGACACGCGGCACTTTGTCGATTGCCACTACCCATACGCAGGCGCGTTATGTGTTGCCGCAAGTGGTGCAGCAATTCCGTGGCAGCTATCCGGATGTGCGCATCGCCCTGCAGCAGAGTTCGCCGGAACATATTGCGGAATGGGTGTTGTCGGGCAAGGCAGACATCGGTATCGCGACCGAAGGTTTATCGCAGTTTAAAGATCTGGTGTCGTTTGCCTGCTATGAATGGAACCATATGATTGTGGTGCCGGAAGATCATCCGCTGCTGAATCAGCATGTGCTGACACTGGAAGAACTGGCGCGCTATCCGCTGATTACTTATGATCAGGGTTTTACCGGTCGTAGCCATATCGATGCCGCGTTTTCTCATGCCGGTCTGCGTCCGGATATCGTACTGACTGCGATGGATTCGGACGTGATTCAGCAGTATGTTTCGCTGGGTCTGGGCGTTGGTATTATCGCTTCGATGGCAGCGGAATCCGGTCGCAGCTTTGGTTTGCGCACGCTGTACGGTAAGCATTTGTTCACGCCGAATGTGACGCGGCTGGCAGTGCGGCGCGGCACTTATCTGCGTACTTACATTCTGGATTTCATCCGTGCATTTGCGCCTAGCCTGAGTGTCGATGCAATCCGTGAAGCGGTCATGGCACCGGAAGAACACAGCGAGTAAAACCCTTCTGTTAGGGGCGCTTAGCGGTGCAGTACGGGGAGATTTTTTGCCCGGTACTGCACCGTTTTTATTCATACTTATGGATTTTTTATTCGCAGTTCACCATCCACGGCACGCCGAACTGATCGGTCAGCATGCCAAAGCGTCTGGCCCAGAAAGTTTCTGCCAGCGGCATACCAATCACGGCGTTTTCGGACATCGCCGCGAAAATGCGTTCGGCTTCCGCCGGATCACCAGTATTGATACTCAGCGAAAAACCCGCCAGCTTTTCCGGTGCACATTCACCACCGGCATCTGAGCCCATCAGCACCATGTCGCCGACACGGGCGCGCATATGCATGATTTTGTCGCCCCAGCCCGGCGGACACTGCGCTTCCATCGGCGAGCCCGCATAGCGGTGCTGCTCCATGATTTCACCACCCAGGTGCTTCAGATAAAACGCGAATGCCGCTTCGCAATTGCCGGAAAAACTCAGATACGCATTCAGATGCATGACGGTCTCCTTAAACCGGTGAAAAAGAGCTGGCCTGCAGGATTTTGCAGTCCGGCAGATCAGCTGAACGTTCTGCAGTCTGCCTCAGCACGGCATCAAAGAACAGGAAATTTCATGCTGCACTGAACATTCCATTGTGCAATATTCGTCATTTGGCAAAAAACAGGCAGGCCGGAGAGCCAGTGTTGATGCGGACGTCCGTAAAAAAGGTTTTTTTTTGTGCCGTAGTCCGCATTTGAGGCAGTTTTGGGAGATTTCCGGCCTGTCGCGGCGCGTGAACACCCGGCCAGCTGCACTCAGCCCTTCGGCAGCAGCCAGTAACAGGGCAGGGTGTACAATACGCGCCTCTTTTGACCTGCATTGGATGAGGGCGGTATGGCCAGTTTTGAACAAAAAATCAGTGATCGCGCCAGTCTGGCAGAACGTGTTGCCGCGCTGCCGCGTCCGGTGGTGATGACCAATGGTGTGTTTGATTTGCTGCACCGTGGCCATGTCACCTATCTGGATGAAGCGCGCCGTCTGGGCGCGTCGCTGGTGGTGGCGGTGAATACCGATGCATCGGTGCGTCGTCTGGGCAAAGGCGATGACCGGCCGGTCAACACCTGCGAAGACCGCTTAGCGGTGCTGGCAGCGCTGGAATCGGTCAGTCTGGTGGTGCCGTTTGACGAAGATACTGCGCTGGAAGCAGTACTGCAGGCAAAGCCGGATGTGTATGTGAAGGGCGGCGATTATCAGATGGATGCAATTCCGGAAGGGCAGGCGGTGCTGGCCTACGGCGGAAAAGTCGCCGCGATCGCGTTTGAACACGACCGTTCCACCACCCGCATTCTGGCTAAGGTGCGCATGCACAGCAAGGCAGACTGAGAAAATCTGCCGCTGCGGAGGGCTTGCCGTACAGGTAGCCCTGCGCAAAATCGCAACCGGCTTCGCGCAGTAAATCCGCCTGCGCTGTGGTTTCCACACCTTCTGCAATCACTTTTAAGCCCAGTTTGTGCGCCATCATAATAATCGCTTCACACAGCGCATGATCGCTGTTATTGCGTTGCAGATTGCGCACGAAAGACTGATCGATTTTGAGGAAATCAATATCGAATTTCTTCAGATAAGACAGTGATGAATAGCCGGTGCCGAAATCATCAATCGCCACCTGCACACCGGCTGCGCTGAACTCCAGCAAGCGCTGCACTACTTTTTCACTGGCATCCAGCAGCAAACCTTCGGTGATTTCAATCGTGATGGCCTGTCCCGGTAATTGCTGCGCTTCCATCGCTTCCAGCCAGCGCTGATAACGGGCCGGATCTGACTGAAATTCCACCGGCGACTGGTTAATGCTGATCTGAAATTCCGGGTCCAGCGATTGCCGCCATTGCGCAACCTGATGCAAGGCCTGATCGAATACAAAATCACCGATTGCGGTAATCTGACCGCTGCTTTCTGCCAGCGGAATAAATTCCAGCGGACTGATCCAGCCTTTCTGCGGATGCTGCCAGCGTATCAGCGCTTCGGCCTTCACGGCTTTGCCGGTTTGTAATGCCACAATCGGCTGATACACCACATGCAGTTGCTGCTCCTGCAGTGCGTAGCGCAAATCATTGCTCAGACGCATGCGGGCCAGCGCAGCGGTCTGCAGACTCGGTGTGTAAAAGCTGTAACGGTTGCGTCCGCCCGCTTTGGCCGCATACATTGCCTGATCTGCCTGTTTGATCAGATCATTGACGGTTTGTGCGTCTTCCGGAAAGCGGGTGATGCCGATACTGGCAGATAAGAATATCGTTTCACCGCCGATCTGAAATGGTGCACTGATGCTGGTAATCATGGCAGCGGCAATCTGCTCGGTACGCTGCGGGTCGGCCAGGCTGCGCAGTATCACCATGAATTCATCACCGCCCAGCCTTGCCACCATATCCTTGCGGCTGACGCAGGCTGCCAGCCGAGCGGCGGCTTCCTGCAGCAAACGGTCACCGGCAGCATGGCCGAGCGTATCGTTCACTTCTTTGAAGTAATCCAGATCAATGAACAGCACAGCAAACCGGTTGCGGCGCTGCTTACGGTGCACCAGCATTTTTTCCAGCTGGTCATACAGCATGCGCCGGTTCGGCAGCGACGTCAGCGTATCGAAATGCGCCTGCTGCCAGATCAGGGCTTCTGCCTGTTTGCGTTCGGTGATGTCAGTGACCGTACCCAGCATCCGCAGCGGATTACCGTCAGCGTTCCATTCGACCACAGCGCCCACGGATAAAATCCAGACCCAGTGCCCCTCTGCATGGCGCTGGCGGAATTCGGCGCGGTATTCCGGGGCTTTGCCGCTCACATAATGGCGGAATGCACGTTCGGAATTACGGAAGTCGCCCGGATGCAGACGTGCTATCCAGTTTTCCCGGTTTTCCACGAAATGCGCATGGTCGTAGCCCAGCATGCGCGCATATTCTGCGCTGACCACGGCTGTGCCGTAGCGCAGATCCACATCATACGTTCCCTGATGTGTGGCAGATAAAGCCATGCGCAAACGTTCTTCGCCTTCACGTAATGCAGCTTCGGACCGTTTGCGTTCAGAAATATCGGTATGCGTACCGACCACGCGCAATGGCTTGCCTTCCGCATCGCGCTCCAGCACCATGCCGCGCGTCAGCACCCATTTCCAGCTGCCGTCTTTACTCTGTACCCGGTGTTCGTTGATGTACATCGGCGTCTGGCCGGAGAAATGGGCTTCGCGGGCTGCGCGCATTTCAGCCAGATCATCAGGATGGGTGCGGCGGTCCAGTTCTTCCGGATCGCTCTCCAGATCTGCGCGGTCGTAGCCGTAAATTGCCAGCAGACGGTCTGATAAATATTCGACACCGGCTTGCGGATACCAGTCCCATACACCGTCGCCGGACACTTCCAGCGCGCGCCGCCAGCGTTCTTCGGTGTGCTGCATGGCTTGCACTGCCGCCTGATAACGGCTGATGTCGTGCACGATCATCAGTTTGTGTCCATCGGCGGTCAGATCAGATGCCGCTTCCAGTTGCAGGGTGCGCTCTTTCCAGGTCAGTCTTTGCTCACGGCTACCGGCAGCAACCGCTTGCATCAGCGGCCCCAGTTCGCGCAGCAGTGCTGGCGGAAACACCGCTTCCCAGCGTTGCGGCAAGGGTGGAACATTACGTAACTGCAGCCAGCCGCGCAGTGTCTGGTTCAGGTGATAAATGGTCTGGCTGTCCAGTTCTATCATGCCCAGTGGCAGATGGTCGGAGAAGCAGCGTTCAGCCGTAGGCGTTTCCAGCCATTCCAGACTGCCGCACAATTGTCCGTGCTGCAGGCAGCCTCCGATCAGACGGAGTTGTCCCTGTAAACTAATGCCGGACGGTATCAGCGTGGTATCGAACCCGTCGGCACCGGACTGGCTGATCAGTGTCATCCACTGGCGAACCAGTTCAGTTCCCAGTCTGGCTTGCAATTGTTCCGGCGTGCAGGGCTGGTCCGGCGCTATTTGCAGCCACTGTGCGCAAGCCGGCGACAGCGTGAACTGCTGTTGTGCCGCATGCCAGATCCAGACGCCACTGATATTCAAATGCAGACTCCGCGCAAATTGTTAACGGATAAGGTCAGGCGCCACCGGCGTAACCATGTTGCCGCCATGCCTCGTACACGACTACTGCGACTGTATTCGATAAATTCAGACTGCGGTTGCCTTCACGCATAGGAAGACGGATACGTTGTTTTTCAGGGAAAGAATTTCGCAGATCCGGTGCCAGTCCACGGGTTTCAGAACCGAAAATAAAGTAGTCGCCCGCAGCAAATGCCTGTTGTGCAAACGGCGATGAACCGTGCGTCGTCATTGCAAACATACGGTCCGCAGCCGGTTTTTCAGCTTCCAGAAAAGCCTGCCAGTTACTGTGAACTTTCATGGTGGCATAGTCATGGTAGTCCAGACCGGCCCGTCGCATTTTGGCATCATCCAGCGGGAAACCGAGTGGTTCAATCAGATGCAGTTGCGCGCCGGTATTCGCGCACAAACGGATGATGTTGCCGGTATTTGGCGGGATTTCCGGTTCGACCAGAACGACGTGAAACATAATTCTCCTTCAGATTCTGCAGGCAGAAGCGCCGCTTACAACGCATCGCCGGGGGACGGTGTGCGCGCTGCCAGCAACACACTGACGCGCCTTGCACCGTTTAACTTCAGCATTGTAGCGATTTCATGCAAAGTCATGCCAGAAGTCATAACGTCATCGACCAGCGCAATATGTCTGCCCGCAGGCAGTACGCCTTGTTCCGCACGCCAGCCGAATGCATGTTGCAGATTCTGACGCCGTTCTCTGAGCGGCAAACTGGCTTGTGGCGCGGTATCACGTAAGCGCAGTATGGCATCCGGCCATAGTTCAACGCCGGACAGGCGACTGAGCGGTCTGGCAATTTCCAGCGCCTGATTAAATCCGCGTTGCTGCAATCGTTGTTTGCTTAAGGGGACAGGAATCAGACAGTCCGGCGCGTCATCCTGCCAGTAGTGCGCAGGTATTGCATCGAATAATTGTTGTCCCAGCCAGCCTGCGAGTGCAGTACGGTGTCCGAATTTCAGCGCAAGGATTAACTGATCGGCCGGCGCGCGGTAACAGAATCCGGTAAAGCTCCGATCAAATGCCGGCGGATGCCGCAGACATTGTCCGCAGACGGCAGCGGGTGCAGACATTGCAACCGCACAGCGCGGGCAGCGCTGCACCCGGCGCAGTACCGTCGTTTCCCGGCACTTGTCACATACAAGTCCCGTACTATCCTGTTGACAGAGCAGACAGGCTCCCGGTATCTGCAATGCCAGTTCCCGTCTGATACCGGAGAGCAGGGCGCGTCCGCTCTGCAGTAAGCGGTAGCGCAGAGAGTGCGGTTCGGTTGTTGCCGGATGGAGCAAGTCGGCCATGTTTTCTCAGCAATGGGTAAAGGTAAGTTCAGCACGCTTGGCAGACAGCGTGTAAACTGCCCGCCATCTGGCTGATCCATGGGAGGTTAGCGCAGTTTTTTCATGATTGATTTGTTATGTTGAGTTCTCCGATTGATTTGCAACAGGTTCGCCGGCTTTTTTCTGATCCGCAACGCAGTGCCGGTACCGATTTTCTGCGCCGTGAAATAGCCGGCCGTATGCGTGAGAAACTGGAGCTGGTCAAAATTCAGCCGGCCTGTGTGCTGGATGCAGGCTGCGGCGCAGGTGCAGATTTACCTGAGCTGCAACGCAGCTATCCTGATGCACTGGTCATCGGCCTGGATGCGAGTCTGGCCATGCTGCGTTCCGGGGAGCAGGCGCGTGGCAGCGCACGTCAGGTGCTGGGACGTTTTCTGTCGCGTCTGACACCGGCCGCATTGCGACCAGAGCCAGCACCGGCGCTGATCAGCGGTGATTTTGCGAATTTACCGCTGGCGGCCCGCAGTGTCGATCTGATCTGGTCGAATCTGGCATTGCACTGGCATCCGCAGCCGCATGCACTGTTCGCGGAATGGCGTCGTGTGTTGCGGACTGAGGGCTTATTAATGTTTTCCTGTTTTGGCCCCGATACGCTGACCGAAGTCAGGGCTGCATTTGCGGAAGCCGACCCGTTTCCGCACACGCTGCAGTTTGTGGATATGCATGATTTTGGCGATATGCTGATCGAAAACGGTTTTTCCACACCGGTCATGGATATGGAAAAACTGACCTTGACCTATGAGCATCCGCAGGCTTTACTGGAGGACGTGCGTGCGCTCGGCGGTAATCCGCTGGACAACCGTTTACGCGGACTGACCGGTCGCGTCCGTTATCAGCGCTTACTCGATGCACTGGAAAAACAGCGCCGACCGGACGGACGTTTGCATCTGACAATTGAGGTGGTGTACGGCCACGCATTCAAGCCGGTGCCGAGTAAAACGGATGCCGGTGAAGCCATCATTCGTTTCGACTTACCCCGCAAGCCGCGCTGATCCGGTCTCTCGGGAGTCTGCGTGAGGATTTTTTCCACAGGCATGATGCGCTGCAAAATATCCGCTTCTTTATTTTCTGCTATTGCCTGCTGCACTGCGAATTGCAGTGCAGCATATCCCTGAGATTTCCCTGTTTCTGATCTGCATCAGTGTCACATTTGCGTCAGCGCAATGTTAAACAGGCAGGTTTTTGCTTGCTCAGAATTTTATTTGCCTCCTATACTGGTGACGTTGTTCAAGTTGCCAGCACGCAGTTTGGATTCATGGTTTTTCGCGTTCTGGTGAACGTTTCATAAAAAACTAAACAGGGTTTTGGGGAAATCATGATCAGTGCAAAACGATGTCAGTCGTTCTTGCTGGGCGCTGCTGTGCTTGCGACCAGTCTGCCTGCCTTGGCGACCGGAGACAGTCAGGGCGGCCCTGCAATACGTCAGCTCAATCTGCAGGCGCCGGTGACAAAAATCGCAGAGGATATCTACTCTTTGCACAACTTAATGCTTGGCATCTGCCTGACAATTTTCGTAATTGTCTTCGGTGTCATGTTCTATTCCATCATCGCTCACCGTAAATCGGTCGGGCATAAAGCGGCCACTTTTCACGAATCCACCAGCGTAGAAATTGCCTGGACAGTCGTCCCTTTCATCATTGTGATTCTGATGGCGCTGCCTGCCACTAAAACCGTAGTTGCGATGAAAGATACTTCCAGTCCCGACCTGACGATCAAGGTAACGGGGATGCAATGGAAGTGGGGTTATGACTATCTGAAAGGTGAGGGCGAGGGTATTTCTTTCCTGTCCACACTGGCGACGCCGCGTACCCAGATCGGTGCCCCGGGCGTTCTTCCTACAGAAGCCCGTACTGATAATTATCTGCTGGAAGTGGATAACCCGGTTGTTGTTCCAGTCAATAAAAAAGTACGCCTGATCACCACTGCAAATGATGTGATTCATTCATGGACGATTCCGGCATTCGGCGTAAAGCAGGATGCAATTCCCGGTTATGTACGTGACACATGGTTTAAAGCAGAGAAGACCGGTGTCTATCGTGGCCAGTGCGTGGAATTGTGCGGCAAAGAGCATGCATTCATGCCGATTGTTGTGAATGTGGTCACTGAAGAGGAATACAAGAACTGGGTCGCCACTAAGAAAAAGGAAATGGCAGCGAAAGCGGATGATCCGGCCAAAGTCTGGACACTGGATGAGTTGAAACAGCGTGGTGAAAAAGTGTATGCCGCAAACTGCGTGGCCTGCCATCAGGCGACCGGCAAAGGTATTCCGGGGGCGTTCCCTGCACTGGAAGGCTCTGCGGTTGTTACGGGGCCTAAAGCAGCGCAGATCGGTATTTTGCTGAATGGTAAAAATGCGATGCCAGCCTGGAAGTCGACATTGTCTGATACAGAAATTGCAGCTGTGATTACCTATACACGCAACAGCTGGTCAAACAAAGCTGCAGAAAATCTGGTTCAGCCTGCCGAAGTGCTGGCTGCACGTAAATAATTCAGATTCGCCGGAGAGACACGATGAGTTCCACGACTGTACCGCACTCCCACGATCATGCGCATGACCACGCGCACGATCATCCTCACGGCTGGCGTCGCTGGCTGTTTGCCACTAACCATAAAGACATTGGCTCTTTGTATTTATGGTTTTCATTCACGATGTTGCTGTCCGGCGGTGTGCTGGCCCTGCTGATTCGCGCTGAATTGTTTCAGCCCGGTTTGCAGGTCGTGCAGCCGGAGTTATTCAATCAGCTGACCACCATGCATGGACTGATTATGGTGTTCGGCGCGATCATGCCTGCGTTTGTTGGCTTTGCAAACTGGATGATTCCATTGCAGATAGGTGCATCCGATATGGCTTTTGCGCGGATGAATAACTTTTCATTCTGGCTGATGCCGCCTGCCGCCATTTTGCTGGTGTCTTCTTTCTTTGTTCCGGGTGGTGCAACTGCTGCCGGCTGGACTCTGTACGCACCACTGTCCACACAGATGGGGCCGGGGATGGATATGGCAATTTTTGCCGTCCACATCATGGGTGCATCGTCGATTATGGGGTCGATTAATATCATCACCACCATTCTGAATATGCGTGCTCCGGGTATGACACTGATGAAAATGCCGATGTTTTGCTGGACCTGGCTGATCACCGCGTACTTACTGATCGCGGTTATGCCGGTACTGGCTGGTGCGATCACGATGACGCTGACTGACCGTCACTTCGGTACTTCTTTCTTTAATGCAGCAGGTGGCGGCGACCCGGTGATGTATCAGCACATCTTCTGGTTCTTCGGACATCCTGAAGTGTATATTATGATTTTGCCTGCGTTCGGCATTATCTCTCAGATTGTGCCTGCCTTTGCCCGTAAGCCATTGTTTGGCTATGCATCGATGGTATATGCAACAGCATCGATTGCGATTCTGTCGTTTATCGTCTGGGCACATCATATGTTCACAACCGGTATGCCGGTGACGGCACAGTTGTTCTTCATGTATGCCACCATGCTGATCTCGGTGCCGACCGGCGTCAAAGTGTTCAACTGGGTCGCCACCATGTGGAAAGGGTCTATGACCTTTGAAACGCCGATGCTGTTCGCTGTCGGTTTTATCTTCGTGTTCACCATGGGCGGATTTACCGGACTGATTCTCGCGGTAACACCGATTGATATTCAGTTGCAGGACACGTATTACGTCGTCGCCCATTTCCACTATGTGCTGGTGGCGGGATCACTGTTCAGTCTGTTTGCCGGTTTCTATTACTGGGGACCGAAATGGACAGGTTTCATGTACAACGAATTCCGCGGAAAAGTGCACTTCTGGGGTTCGCTGATCACGTTCAATATCACGTTCTTCCCTATGCATTTTCTGGGGCTGGCAGGTATGCCACGCCGTTACGCTGATTATCCTGCGCAATTCACTGACTGGAATGTGGTCGCAACGGTCGGTGCATTCGGCTTTGGTCTCATGCAGGTGTATTTCCTTTTGTTCGTGGTATTCCCTGCAATTCGTGGCGGTAAGCCCGCACCGGCCAAACCATGGGAAGGCGCAGAGGGACTGGAGTGGACGGTACCAAGCCCTGCACCGTTCCATACGTTTGAAGAGCCGCCTGAGTTCCGTTAATCCACGTCCGGCCCCGGTCGGGGCTGGTTCTCGCAGGAGTATCTGATGGACGCGAAACATTTACAGCAAAAGAACCGGCGTACAGCGATGATGCTGGGAGTGCTCGTACTGATTTTTTTTGCCGGTGTTGTGATTAAGCAGTTTTTGCGCTGAGTACGTATGTCTGATCCATCTGACAAATCCTTATTACAGAAACTAAATCGGACGATGATGGGGAAGTTACTCGTCATCGCAGTGCTGATGTTTGGTTTTGGCTATGCACTGGTGCCTGTATATAGAGCAATTTGTGAGGTGACCGGTATTAACCTGCTGACACCGAAAGATATTTCTGCGAAAGAACTGAGTAACTCTCAGATTGACCGCAGTCGTGAAATTCTGGTGGAGTTTGATGCTAATACGCAGGGACCATGGCGTTTTCGTCCGGTGCAATCGTCCATGAAAGTGCATCCGGGTGAAATGCACCAGATTGTGTACGAAGTAGTCAATCAGCAGCCATATCAGATGGATGCTCAAGCGATTCCCAGTTATGCACCACAGCAGGCAGGTCAGTTTTTTAAAAAAATGGAGTGCTTTTGTTTTCAGCAGCAAACGCTGGGACCAAAAGAAGCGAGGCAAATGCCGGTCGTGTTTTTTATAGATCCGGCAATTCCGAAAGATGTGAAAACGATTACGCTGTCTTACACATTTTTTGATATCGGTGGAAAAACAAAAACGGCTGCGGCATCAGGAGCAGATAAATCATGAGTGACCTGAAGTCAGCCAGCCAGCGCAAGCTTTCGTTTGGCACCACAATCAAGGCTGTTTTATGGTCATTCCTGGGAATTCGTAAGAAGGGCGATTATGAATCGGACGCAGCAAAACTGAATCCGGTGCATGTCATTCTTGCAGGACTGATCGCAGCGGCGGTGTTTGTGCTGACGCTGATCTGGATCGTTCATTTAGTTGTACAGAAATGAAAACTGTTCATAAAAAATCGATTTTAAGATGTGCAATCAGGGAGACTAACCATGAGTGCTTCACGTTCTAATGCCCCTTATTACTTTGTTCCCGGACCATCGCGATGGCCAGTGCTGGCGGGGCTGTCTTTATTGCTGACGATGATAGGTGCGTCTGCCTGGGTGAATCATGTTTCCTGGGGCAGCTATGTGAATATCGCGGGCGTCATGCTGACAGTTATTGTGATGTATAACTGGTTTGGCGATGCGATTTCAGAATCTGAATCCGGTAAGTACAGCGCACGTATTGATGTGTCTTATCGCTGGAGCATGAGCTGGTTTATTTTTTCTGAAGTGATGTTTTTCGCAGCTTTTTTCGGGGCATTGTTTTATGCGCGCAGTATCAGTATGCCGTGGCTTGCTGATATTGATCATAAGTTACTGTGGCCGGACTTTTCTGGGCAGTGGGGCAATGCCGGGCCAGCAGGAACTGTGGATGCATTCACCACCATGGGGCCTTTCCCGATTCCCACGATTAATACCGCTTTACTGCTGACTTCCGGCGTGACGCTGACGATTTCGCATCATGCTTTACGTGCCGGTCAGCGTGGAAAAACAGCATTCTGGTTATTTGCGACGATTGCACTCGGTGCAGTATTTATCGGTTTCCAGGCTTATGAATACATTCACGCATATCATGAGCTGAATCTGAAACTGACATCGGGTATTTACGGCTCAACATTCTTTATGCTGACCGGATTCCACGGATTTCATGTGACGCTTGGTGCAATTATGCTGGGTGTCGTCTGGTTCCGCGTAATGAAAGGCCATTTCACGCCTGAGCAGCATTTTGCTTTTGAGGGGGCTGCGTGGTACTGGCACTTTGTCGATGTGGTCTGGCTGGGCTTGTATATCGTGGTTTACTGGATGTAATTCAGACAGAGAATTCAGGCACTGCCTGTTCGCAGTGCCTGATTCAGCGCAGTCCTGTAGGCTGTATCCAGCCAAGTTTCGCTGCAATCAGTATGCAGATAAATAAAATTATTGAGAAGCCGACACGCAATGCCAGCGCACTGACAGTGCGGTTCGTCTGACCTTTATCTTTCATCATAAACATCAGCGCTGAGGCCAGACTGCCGATAATGCACAAAAACGCAATCGCGATCAGAATTTTCATCCAAACTCCGGTAAGCTGTTATTGAACAGGCAAACCGATTGTATCTCCGAATGCGTATCTCTTTCCGATTCCGAATCATTCCCGCACTGATTTGTCTCACTCTGTTGTTGCTCGGCCTCTCACTGGCAAGGTGGCAATGGAGTAAAGCAAATATGCGTGAAGAACAGGCGCGTCAGTTACAGCTGCGTCAGGCTCAGACAGCAACAGATGCAGTCAGTTTCGGGCTTTCAATGCCAGAGGATTACACACCGGTATTTGCTGAGGGCGAATGGCTACCGGAGTGGACGGTATATCTGGATAATCGTCCGCTGGCAGGGATTTCAGGCCGGATCGTGCTGATGCCCATGCGTTTGAAACTATCCGGTAACGTTTTGCTGATTGCGCGCGGATGGCAGGCGCGTGATCCGAAGGATCGTTTGCACGTGACAATACCGCCTGCTCCCGCAGGGCTTGTCCGGGTCAGTGGTTTTGTCAGGCATCAGTTAGACCGTGTTCTGCAATTGGGGGAGGCACCAGCGGTTACGCAAGGAGCTCTTTTACAAAATCTTGATACCGCAACATTCCGGCAAGCCAGTGGTCTGCCAGTGTTGCCATGGGTACTGCAGCAAACCAGCGAACCATCAGCGGGATTGCAGCTGCACTGGAGTAGTGTCGGGAATGGTGCTGAGCGGAACCGTGCTTATGCATGGCAGTGGCTGGCATTAAGTGCCTTGTCTTTGATTTTTTTTGCTATCTTTACGATCCGAATTCATGACTCCACAATTCAGCACAGGAAATCCGGCAGCGAATGAAGCAGGTGCGATAAAACCGGCTTCCGGCCGCTCCCGACTGACATTATTTCTGGTGATTGCAGTCTGCGCAGCACCGGTGATTCTCTCTTATTTGTCGTATTACTGGATCAAACCCGAAGGTCGTACGAATTACGGTACTTTGCTTGATCCGCGCCTTTTTCCAGTGCCTGCTATGATGCTGTCCCGTGTGGAAAATAATGCGCCGGCACAAATTCAGGATACTCAGGGTAAATGGCGCATGCTGATGGTGACGGATGCTCCCTGTACCCGCGTGTGTGAAGAGACCTTGTATCAGATAAGGCAGTTACGCTTAATGCAGGGTAAGGAACAAAGCCGCATTGAGCGTATCTGGCTGATTACAGACCAGTATCAGCCACCAGCTGTGCAATTACAGGCTGTCGCAGGTATGCACGTGTTGCGTGCGGAGGCAGCACCGCTGCATCAGTGGTTGCCGGTTGAGGCAGGAAAAACGCCGGTGATGTACTGGTATCTGATGGATCCGCTTGGCAATCTGGTGATGCGGTATCCACTGGGCGCTGATACGGTAAAGATCAAAAAAGATTTGAGTAAATTATTAAAAGCTTCTGGTATAGGTTAGGCATGATTGTAGAACTGGGACTGATTTTTCTGGCGGTTGCCTGTTTGCCCCTGGCAGTGATTTTTTTCTCGCGGGTACCGGACAGAAGACGCAAATTGCTGACGGTCACCGTAGCACTGACGTTTGAACTGATTATGTTCGGTGCATTTACGCGCCTGACCGATTCCGGGCTCGGTTGCCCGGACTGGCCGGGTTGCTACGGAGAATCAAACCCGTTTATGGCGCACGAAGAGATCCGGGATGCGGAGGCACTTGCACCGCACGGACCAGTCACCGTCAGCAAAGCCTGGATAGAAATGATTCACCGCTATCTTGCCGGCAGCCTTGGTATTCTGGTGATTGCACAGCTATGGCTGGCCTGGAATGAATATAGAAGACGCGGCACGTCGTATGCTTGGAATCTGGCAATGCTGGCACTGATCCTTGTGCAGGGCGCCTTTGGCGCCTGGACAGTGACACTCAGGCTGCAGCCTGTCATTGTCACCACGCACTTGTTATTAGGTATGCTGCTGCTGGCCGGGCTAACCATTTCGTGGATGTTGTATGACTGCAGGCAATACTGGCGTCCATGGCAGTTGCCAGTCTCAGGATTAAGATGGCTGGCACCTTTGGCAATGATAATTTTATTTTGCCAGATTGCTCTGGGAGGCTGGACCAGCAGTAATTACGCAGCACTGGCTTGTCCGGATTTTCCATCATGTCAGGGTAGCTTGATACCGGCGATGGACTGGCAGCATGGCTTCAGTTTGTGGCGGCCTCTGGGTAAGACAGTGCATGGTGAATATCTGACGTTTCAGGCACTGGTGGCGATACACTGGGCACACCGCAGTTTTGCCTGGGTCGCTGCGGCAGTGCTGCTGGGCACGGCGCTGCTACTACGCAGAATAAGTGGTGCTGAGCGGCTGGCGACCGGTTTAATTGTCGCTGTGATATTGCAAATTGCCATAGGAATATCAACCGTCTTGTTGTCGTGGCCTTTATTGCTGGCTGTTTTACATAATGGTATGGCTGCGGTGCTGGTCATATTGCTTAGCATGGTAAACTATCGCATCTGGCATGCAAGTCGTGCCGCTGCACATTGAGCAACATGACAACCCTTACTCTTCCCACTAACCGCATAGCCCAGTACTGGTCGCTGACAAAGCCGCGTGTCACGCAGCTCGCGGTATTTTGTGCCGTGATCGGCATGTTTTTATCCACCTCCGGCCTGCCGGACTGGCGTGTACTGATTGCTGCGACCATTGGTATCTGGCTGCTGGCGGGTGCTGCATTTGCCGTGAATTGCCTGATTGAACGTGAAATCGATGCCCGCATGGCGCGTACAGCGCGCCGTGCCACTGCACAGGGAGAAATTACCCCGCTACAAACTCTGGTATTTTCCGGTGTCATCGGTGGCATGGGAATGTGGGTTCTCTTCAATTTCGTGAATCCGCTGACGATGTGGCTGACCTTTGTCACCTTCGTCGGTTACGCAATTATTTATACGATCCTGCTCAAACCGAACACTCCGCAAAATATCGTGATCGGCGGTTTGTCCGGTGCAATGCCACCCGCCCTTGGCTGGGCAGCGGTGGCTAATGAAGTACCAATGGAAGCATGGTTGCTGGTTCTGATCATTTTCGTCTGGACGCCTCCGCATTTCTGGGCTCTCGCCATGTACAGACGTGATGATTACGCAAAATCAGGATTGCCGATGTTGCCGGTAACGCATGGCCCGCGCGTGACGCTGACCCATATTCTGCTGTATACGATCGCCTTGTTTGCAACCAGTCTGTTGCCGTTTGCCGTGAAAATGAGTGGCATGTTTTATCTGGTTTCCGCAGTTATTCTGGGACTGATTTTCCTTTGGTATGCATGGAAAATGTTCACGGATTACAGTGACTTGCTGGCGCGTAAGACATTTGCATATTCGATTATTTATTTGTCGCTGTTATTTGCGGCTTTGCTGATTGATCATTATCTGAAATGAAAACCTTTTTCCGTAATGTCATTTCCGGGCTGGCTTTGCTGCTGCTGGCCGCATGTTCGCCACCGACTGCAAAATTCAATAATACGGATTTGACCGGACTGGATTACACAGCAGAATTCAGGCTGAAAGATCATCAGGGGAAAGACCGCACACTGGCTGATTTTCGGGGTAAGTTAGTCGTGATGTTTTTTGGATACACGCAATGCCCTGATGTTTGCCCGACCACCATGGCCGAAATGTCGGCGGTGATGCAAAAGCTCGGTGCGCAGTCGGATCAGGTACAGGTTTTGTTTGTGACACTGGATCCGCAACGGGATACTCAGGCACTGCTGAATGCCTATGTGCCAGCGTTTGATTCTCGTTTTCTGGGTTTGTATGGCGATGCTGGCGAAATTGATAAGCTGGCTAAAGGGTTGAAGGTTTTCTACCAGAAAGTACCGGGGAAAACGCCTGACAGTTACACTCTGGATCACACAGCAGGCAGCTATGTCTTTGATCAGCAAGGACGTATTCGTCTCTTCCTGCGTCATGCACAGGGACCGGAGCCGATCGTGCAGGATTTACAGACTTTGCTGAGCCAGAAGTAATCTGCTGCTGCAATGCATGAAAATAAAAAACGCCACTTTGTCAGTGGCGTTTTTTTATTTTTGCGGCGACCGGCTCTCAGGCAAAATGGCTGAGTGTACCTTTCATTTTCTTTAGTGCTGCACTTTCGATCTGGCGAATGCGTTCCGCTGAAACACCGTATTCGTCTGCCAGTTCATGCAATGTGGCGCCTGAACCATCATCATTACTGAGCCAGCGCGCTTCGATAATGTGACGTGAACGCGGGTCCAGTTTTGACAGTGCGGATTCCAGTCCTTCGCTTTGCAGACGGTCGAACTGACGTGTTTCGATAACACGCGTCGGTTCTTCAGATTCCGTTTTCAGATAAGAAATCGGTGCGAATTTCTCATCTTCATCATCAGAAGGTGCATCCAGCGCGATGTCATGACCAGATAAGCGCATTTCCATTTCAATAACTTCTTCGCGCTTTACGTCCAGAGACTTCGCCAGAGCATCAATCTGCTTAGGCGACATCGCTTCCAGCCCTTCTTTGTGGCTGCGCAGATTAAAGAACAATTTGCGTTGCGCTTTGGTGGTCGCTACTTTGACCAGTCGCCAGTTTTTCAGAATGTATTCGTGCATCTCGGCTTTAATCCAGTGCATCGCATACGATACCAGACGAACACCCTGAGTCGGATCAAAGCGTTTAACGGCTTTCATCAGGCCGATATTGCCTTCCTGAATCAGGTCAGCATGCGGTAAGCCATAACCGAGGTAGCCGCGGGCAATCGAAACAACCAGCCGCAGGTGAGACAAAATCAGTTGTTGTGCCGCCGCGAGATCATTCTGTTCGCGCAGGCGGGTTGCCAGATCAATTTCCTCTTCCTGCGTCAGCATCGGCAGACGGTTCACGGCAGAAATGTATGCATCCAGATTACCGAGCGAGCCACTGAAACCCAGTGTCAGCGCTGTGCTGTCAGAAGCCGGGATAAGTTGTGTCGATGTCATTGGGTTCATTCCTCCACGTTGCTGTCTGCTGCTTACAATGTCAGCAGACATTCACTGATGAGTCCTATATTAGCACTCTATTGAGATGAGTGCTAATCCCCGTTAAAAAGTGGTCAGAATACTTACTTTTGTGAGGGAGGAAGCGTGATTCGGACTGTATATTTACGCCCGACATTTACTCCATAGCGTCAGAAATCAGGGATTTCTCCTGACTCTGACTGTCTATTGAGCGGGAAGTTGCAGTTTATTTGGAAATAAATTTCTTTGTAGAAACTTATTTTTGAGTTACTGGATGCGCGCCATCTGGCGGCGTACGGATAAGAATGCGCCAAACAAACCAAGCAGCATAGAAACGCACAGCAGGGCGGTACTTTGCAGCCAGCCCAGCGGTGCCAGACGAAATTCTGATGCATACAGACGGGCAAATTCTGCGATCGCCTGATTCAGTGGCTGCAGGCTGGCTGCAGTCAAGCCAAGAGCAAGTCCTCCTGCGAGCAGGCCCATCAGTGCTGCGGTGTAATAATACGGGCGGCGAATGAAGCTGTTGGTTGCACCCATCAGGCGTGCAACAGCAATTTCAGCCTGATGAGATACAACTTGCAGACGTGTGGCATTAAACACAACCACTAAGACTACGACGCTGAGCGATATCGCCAGAAACAACAAGCCCAGTTCTGCAATTTGCAGCAATGCTGCCAGACGTTTTACCCAGGCAGAGTCCACCTGTACCACATCAATACCCGGTAATTCGCGCAGCTGTGCGGAAAGATTATCCAGCTGCGCTGCGTAGCGGCTGGACAAAGTCAGAATAAATGCGTCAGGCAGAGGGTTGCCACCAAGCGTATTCATTACTTCTGCCAGACTGGATGCGTCATTCATCGCAGCCAGCGCTTTTTCTTTCGGTGTGAAGCTCAGCTGCGCTTCTATATTCCGTTCCTTCAGCAGTTTTTTAATCGGGATGGATAATGCAGTCGCATCGCTGCGTGCCATATCCGGACTGAGAAAAATACTGATTTCCGGTTCGATTGATAACTGCGACGAAACCGGGCGCACGTTTTCGACGACGGTCAGGCCTGCAATCGGCAGAGACAGGGCGACTGCGACGACCAGCACATTAAACAAAAAATTGCCCGGCGCAGCCCGCAGATGAGTCAGTGCGCTGCGAATTGCAAAAAGATGTTCACGTAACCAGATGGTCATGCGGATAATTCCTGTTGAGTAAAAAATCAGGCGGCATCATGCCAGTTATCGGTCAGGCGGCCCTGCTGCAGGTATATAACCCGGCTGGCCTGATCGAGAAACTGTTCATCATGACTGGAAATCAGGCAGGTAACGCCGGCGCTGCGGAACGCTTTCAGCGCGTTCAGAACTTTATTCGCGTTGTCGCGATCCAGAAATGCCGTCGGTTCATCAGCGAGAATAATTTTCGGACGATTCACGATCGCCCGCGCAATTGCGATACGTTGCTGTTCGCCGCCGGACAGCTCCAGTGGGTAAGCACTGGCTTTATCTGCCAGGCCTACTTTTTCCAGTGCTGCACGGGCGCGGCCATCAGCTTCAGCGGATGAGGCCCCCGTCACGATCAGCGGCAACATCACATTTGCCAGCACGCTGCGGTCATTCAGCAAATGCTGATCCTGCAAAATCAGTCCGAGTTTGCGGCGCAGGTAGGGAATGCTGCCAGCACGCAGGCGGGTAATATCCTGACCGTTGACAATGATACGTCCGCTACTGGGCTTCTCGATGCCGGCAATCATTTTCAGCAATGTCGATTTGCCAGCGCCGGAAGGTCCGGCCAGAAACACCAGCTCCCCGTCGGGAATCGAAAAACTGATGTCCTGCAACGCATAGCCGCCCTGGTTGTATTGCTTACTGACGTTTTCAAACTCGATCATGGCGTAAGATGATTAGTTGAGCAGCGCGTCGACGAATTCCTGCGCATTGAATGGTTGCAAATCTTCAATCTGCTCACCGACCCCGATAAAGTACACCGGAACCGGACGGGTTTTTGCAATCGCAGCCAGGACGCCGCCTTTGGCAGTACCGTCCAGTTTGGTGATGACAAGGCCGGTCAGTTGCAGCGCGTCGTCAAATGCCTTGACCTGCGCCAGTGCATTCTGACCAGTATTGCCATCAATTACCAGCAGCACTTCATGTGGTGCCGTATCCATAGCTTTACCAAGTACCCGACGGATTTTTTTCAGTTCTTCCATCAGGTGCAGCTGAGTTGGAAGACGACCTGCGGTATCAATCATCACGACGTTGGTCTGCCGCGCTTTTGCAGAGGCAACCGCATCAAATGCAACGGCAGCGGGATCGCCGGATTCCTGCGCAATCACGGTTACACCGTTGCGCTCACCCCAGATTGCCAGTTGTTCGCGCGCAGCAGCACGGAAGGTATCGCCGGCAGCCAGCACGACAGACTGGTTATGCATCTGCATATGTTTAGCGAGTTTGCCAATGGTAGTGGTTTTGCCAGCGCCATTCACGCCGGCAATCATCATCACCATAGGCTGATGCTTACCAAGAACCAGTGGTTTTTGCAGCGGAGTCAGTAAATCAGTCAGCAAAGTTTTCAGTGCGGCTTTAACTTGTTCAGCCTCTGTCAGTTTTTCTTCTTTGACTTTCTTTTTCAGCGCATCCAGCAAGAACAGCGTCGCTTCCACGCCGGCATCGGCAGTCAGTAATGCTGCCTCCAGTTCATCATACAGATCATCATCAATCCGTGCGCCGACGAACAGTGTTGTCAGGCTGGACGAAGTTTTTGCCAGACCTGCTTTCAGGCGGCTGAGCCATGATTTCTTTTGCTCAGGAGCCGGTGCCGGCGCAGGCGTGATTTCTGTTTCTTCTGCGACAGCCGGAGCAGAAGGAGCAGTAACGGCCACCGGTGCTGACGGCGCAGTGTTTGCAGGAACGGAAGGTACGGATACTGGCGCTGACGGCGCTGGCGGAACGGAACTGGCCGGTGCAGGCGCGACTTCGGGCGCAGCCACAACAGGCGCTTCTTCTTTAGGCTTTCTTCGGAAAAAACTAAACATGGGGGATGATTTTGCAGAGTGCTGGCAGGCATAGTCGCCTGCACTGGATTAGAATGCTGCCATTCTAACAGACTGAGGCAGGATTACCGCTTGGCGCCTGTCATATAAGCAATGAAAAATCAACGTCAGACGACATCTGCGCCGAAACGGACATCGCACCAGATTCGCATCATCGGCGGCCAGTGGAAGCGCAGCCTGATCAGCGTCGTGGATGCCGACGGCTTGCGGCCTACGCCTGACCGGGTGCGTGAAACGGTGTTTAACTGGCTGGGTCATTTGTTTGACCGTGACTGGGAACACCGCCGGTGCCTTGACCTGTTTGCAGGTAGTGGTGCACTGGGCTGGGAAGCAGCCAGTCGCGGAGTGGCACAGGTGACAATGACAGAAACGAACCCTGCTGCTGTTCGTCAGTTGCAACAGGTGCAGGAAAAACTGGGGGCGCAGCAATGCCGGATTCTGCGCGCTGATGCCATGGCATTCCTGAATCAGGCGGTCAGCCGTGGTGAGCGATTTGACCTGATTTTTCTGGACCCGCCGTTTCATCACGGATGGCTGGAAAAAGTATTACCGGTCTGCGCCAGTCTGCTGACGCCGTCAGGGCTGGTCTACGCGGAAGCCGAAACGCCGCTGGAAACCGGAGCATTTGCCTGGCTGGACGGCTGGGAAGTGATACGTGCTGATAAAGCAGGAAGTGTGTTTTTTCATATATTGCAACGCAACACAACGGCTGCAGCAATGAGCGAAAATCAGGCATAATGCCGGAATTCAGTGCATTGCCACACATTTTTAGTGCAAACCGCCAACTTAGGGAGTGAAGATGGTTACAGCCGTTTATCCGGGAACATTCGATCCGTTGACGCGCGGACATGAAGATCTGGTGCGTCGCGCATCAGGATTGTTCGACACACTGATTGTTGGTGTTGCTGATAGCAAAAGTAAGCGCCCGTTTTTTTCACTGGAAGAACGTCTGGGTATCGCGAATGAAGTGCTCGGACATTATCCGAATGTGCAGGTTCACAGCTTTTCCGGTTTGTTGAAAGATTTTGTGCGTGAGCATGATGCGCGCGTGATTGTGCGCGGCTTGCGTGCGGTGTCTGACTTTGAATACGAATTTCAGATGGCGGGGATGAACCGTTATTTGCTGCCGGATGTGGAAACTCTGTTCCTGACACCGTCAGATCAGTACCAGTTTATTTCCGGTACGATTGTGCGTGAAATCGCCCTGCTGGGTGGCGATGTGTCGAAATTTGTGTTCCCGTCAGTGGATCGCTGGCTGAAACAGAAAGTGGAAGCACTGCGCAGCGGACAGTCTGTCTGATGCAGCTTCTGTGCACTGCACAGTAAAATCTGCATTTTGGTATATCCTGAATCCGGCTCTCCTGTGAGAGCCGGATTGTTTTATTGAACGATTGAATATCAGAGCGAGTAGTTAGTATGGCCCTTATGATTACGGATGACTGCATCAACTGCGATGTATGTGAACCAGAATGTCCGAACGATGCGATTTCCATGGGTCCGGAGATTTATGTGATTGATCCGGATAAGTGCACCGAGTGCGTCGGACATTACAGTGAGCCGCAATGTAAGCAGGTATGCCCTGTGAACTGCATTCCGTTTAATCCGGAATGGAAAGAAAGCAAGGCGGAATTGCAGGCCAAGTATGAACGTCTGCAGGAAGAGGCGCGTCAGAAGGCGGCTGCCCGTCAGGCCTGATTACTGATAACAGACCTGATTCCGGCCGTGGTGTTTTGCGCCGTATAAGGCCTGATCGGCACGGGATAACATTTCACGTGCCACGGTACCCACTTCGCCGCGATGCAATAAAGGATCCATAATTGTCAGACCAATAGAAATGCTGGTCTGACAGCGTGATCCGTCTGAGAGTCTGCAGGCTGCACCGGCAATGCTGCGGCGTATGCGTTCCGCTACCTGTAACGCATCTTCCAGCCGGGTGTTAATCAGCAGCGCAACAAATTCTTCGCCGCCGAAACGTCCCAGGGTATCGCTGAGGCGCAACTCTGCCTTAATGCGCGCTGCCACTTCGCACAGCACATCATCACCGCCCTGATGCCCGAACTGGTCATTGATCCGTTTGAAGAAATCGATGTCCAGAAACATGCAGGCAATACTGTACTGCTGTCGCCGCGCGCGGTTAATTTCTTCCAGCATTCTTTGCTCAACGTAGCGCCGGTTGCTGATTTTGGTCAGCGGATCAGTCAGGCCGATGTACACCAGTTTTTCATTGTTCAGCACATTTTCCAGTGCGATGGCAATTACTGAGCCCAGACGCTCAATGAAATCCGTTGCCATTGAGCGCTGAAAGCGCTCAGCATGCTGACTGCCGAGATTCAGAAAACCGATCAGCTTTTGCTGACGACGTAAGGGAATCACTGCCACACTGCGTGGCCTGACAGTCCAGCTGCGGAACAAATGATCATGCCGCGTACTCATGTATGGGCCCAGCACCGGTTTGTGTGCAGATAAGTCGCTGCTGGCGAGTTCGCGCTGATTCGCGATCAGTTTCAGATGCGGATAGGCTTGTAATTCCACACGCTGATCTGCCAGCATGGCTGCCAGTTCCTGACGCGGATCCAGCAGCATCAGCGTTACCATTTCCAGTTCTGAAGTCTGTGCCAGCGCACTGAAGATATGCGCGATCAATTCCTCGAATTTGGTGCAGGCAATCGCATCCAGCTCGAAGCGCTGATGGCGCTCCATAATATTCTGGTTGCGGTGCGCCTGTTCCAGAATCTGTTGCAGTTGCTGGCGCAGGGTTTGATTTTCGCGCTGTAACTCGGCGATTTCAAATTCAGGATACGGAGATGGCACAGATTTCATCGGGAGTTCGCCATCAGAAGCTGAGTTCAGCCTGACAAGTATCACCGACCCGCAAGGTCAGGCCCTTGCCACTCTGCAGTACGCAATTCATGCCGAACACCGGCTGATCTTCAACGCGGGCGTCGCAGTGGAATTGCTGTAGCAGATCGACCGGATTGTTGCCGCTGATGCCGGTGTCCTGATCCACTGCAGGAATCGGGCAACGTGTGCAGGGTTTTACTGCGTGCAGACTGAGTCCGTTTTCGAAGCGATAGTGCGTGACGTGGTCTTCTTCAAACGCCATCTGATCATCGATGACAATATTCGGGCGAAAGCGGTTAGCCGGAAAATCTGTCCAGCCAGCCTGTTGCGCATGGCGGTTCAGTTCTGCCAGTGAGCTGACAGAGGTCAGCAGAAACGGGTAGCCGTCCTGAAACTGTACCGGATGGGGAACGCCGTCAGTCCAGGTGCCGCTGGTCGTGCGACCGGTTGCCGGTGTGACCTGCACCAGTCGGCAGGGCTGACCAAGAACCTGTGTACACCATGCTGCTGCTTCATCACCGGCGTCACGCGCCGTACCGGTGAAGTCCCAGACCGTGACTTCGCGCTGCGCGTGTTCATCATTCAGCGCCGGTGGCAGATAAAAATCCGGCATATCGTCATGCTGTAATACCAGTCCCTGTTCAGAAACCGCAGGGCGTATCGTTGCCATTTGCGGCAATTCGCGCTGTGTCATGAACATGCCCTCCGGCGTCACGATCATCCAGCTGCGGTCGCTGATGCCATGTACGCTCAGACCGTTTTCACCGAACTCCGCTTCAGTCAGGGAGATGCCGGCGCAGGATTTGACCGGGTACAGAAACAGTTCAGTAATAACAGGCATGGCGGTTCCGATTGCATCAATAAAACCATATTGTAAAACGCTTTGCCTCGCTCATGCTGCGCAGACTGATACAGCGCAGCAGAACCGGCTATGAAAAGTATTCTTTTTTTGTTATTTGCTTCACAATGGAATGCAATTCTTGTTTCCGGCACAGTCCGATTGCCGTTTTTTTTCTGATGGAAGCTATGCGACTCTGTATAACCACTTCTCTGCGCCCGCTGGCGCTGGCAGCTTTTCTGATGTGTGGCAGCGTATTGCCTTTGACTGCGCCGGTATTCGCGGCAGATCACGTACCACTGGCCGCGTCTGCGCGGCCACAGAAACTGGAGGCGACACCGGCATGGGTTACCAAAGTTGCGCCGGAATGGGATGCGCGCGACGCCACTGCGCCGGTATATCTGCCATTGCTGGATGTGCAGACGCGGGTGGATGCGCGCCAGACTTACCGTTACTCCCACGTGATCCGCAAAATCCGCGACACCGCAGGGCTGGAATCAGGTAGTCAGATTCTGATGATCTTTGATCCGAATTATCAGAAACTCAGTATTCACCAGTTACAGATTGTGCGTAACGGCAAAGTGATACAGAAATTTGATCCTAAAAAAATCCGCTATCTGCAGCGCGAGTCCCGGCTGGAAGCGCAAATGCTGGATGGTCAGATTACTGCCAGCATTACGCTGGATGATGCCCGCGCCGGAGATCAGATCGAATATGCGTACACACTGACCGGTGCAAATCCTGTCTTCGACGGACGATTTGTCGATATCGAATGGGTGTATTCCAATTACGGCCCGGTCAGTCAGTTCTATTATCGTTTGCAGCATCCGGATAATCGTCAGATGCAGTGGAAATATGACAGCAAGCTGTTTGAAATGCAGCAGGAAACCCGCGGCGGCTGGAAAGAAACTGTATTGCGCCGTCGCTTTGTACCGGCGTTTCAGAACGATCCTTACGGGATTGCGCCGACCTATCTGAAAGATCAGATACAAATCAGTGAATTCCGTGACTGGAACGATGTGGCGCAATGGTCTAAGCGTTTGTTTCAGTCGGCTTACCAGTCTGCACCGGATATTGAAAAAGAAGCCGAGCGGCTGGCAAAGCTGGCGGATACGCCCGAGCTGGCATTGTTAAAAACGCTGGATTTTGTGCAGAAAGAAGTACGCTACTTTGGTACAGAGATCGGTGAGAACTCGCATTTGCCGCATCCGCCGGCAGACGTATTGCGTCAGCGTTTTGGTGACTGTAAAGATAAAACCGGCTTGCTGATTGCTTTGCTGAAGGCGCAGAAAATTGATGCGGAGCCGGTACTGGTATCCACCGCATTCCGCGACGATACGCCGCAGCTGTTGCCAAGCCCGCTGGCGTTTAATCATGTGATTGCCCGCGTTAAACTGAATGGCAAAACCTACTGGCTGGATGGCACGCGCAGCTTTCAGACCGGTGATCTGAAATCCCGTCAGGCACTGGCACAGCGCACCGGCTTACCAGCGCAGGCCGATACCCGCGAACTGGTGGCGATGCCAGATCCGTCCAGAGATTTGCAGGCGGTGACCTGGGATCAGTACACCATTCAGTCTATGGGGAAACCGGCTGTGCTGGACGTGCGTCAGACCTATTACGGTGATGGTGCTGAATCCCTGCGTGCCAGTCTGGCGGCAAATCGTAAGTCGGATATTGAGAAAGAAATTATTGCGGAATATCTGCGTTTTTATCCGGCTGCGCAGGTGGATGGTAGTCTGGGTGTGAACGAAGAAAACGGACAAAATGCATTAACGCTGACCTTGCGTTTTTCATTGCCGGAATTCTGGCGTTATCACGAAAAACAGGTATTGCAGTCGGAATTTTCGCCGGTGTCCCTGCTGCAGACCTTACGTATGCCAACACAGGTGCCGCGCACAGAAACGATGCGTATCAGCCCGACCGGTATGTATCGTCATGTCACCGATATCCGTTTTTCTGAGCCTGTTTTCTCTAAAACATTTAATAAACGTTTTGATGAAGCCAACAAGCACTTTGAGATTCACAGTATCGCGAATGGTGAGGTGGATCATGTACAGATTCAGTCGGATCTGCGCTTTATGCGTGACCGTGTTGAGCCGGCAGACTGGACGACGTATCGCGATAAAGTTCAGCGTGGCTGGAATGGTTTGCTGAATACCCTGACGGTTAACGCGATCAGTACACCGCAACTGGTCAGGGCAAAGCTGGATATTGCAGATCTGGAAAAAGCCATTAAAGAGAAAAAAATCAGTGTGTATTCGGAAGCGCAGGTTGAAGCGGTGTACCGCTTGCCGGTGCTGGATGCGCAACTGAATTCCGGTCGCCTCAGTGAAAAACAAAAAGCTGATGCGTATCTGGAACGCGCACAGCGCTTGCAACAGATAGGCCGGCTGAAAGGTGCAAAATCAGATATCGAGAAAGCACTGCAGATCAAACCGCAGGAATTGCCGCTGCTGCTGCAACTGGGACAAATTGCGCAAATGCAGAATAACCTGCCGGAAGCGGCGCGCATTGCAAAACAAATGCTGGAATTGCAGGCGAATGATGTTTCTGCGCAAGCTTTACTGGCATCCACGCTGTATCAGCAAAAGCAGTATGCGGCGTCAGCAGCGCAATGGCGTGTGGTGCTGGCAGATCGCAACGAAGCGGAAAAAAGTACAGCGGTGATTGGTTTATTCCTTGCTGCACAGGCTGCCGGACAAGATCCGGTTGCTGCAACCAGCGAATTTTTGCCGCAATCCACGCAGCCCGCATGGCCGTATCCGGTGCTGCAAGTCTTGCATGGTCAGTTATCTGAATCCGCATTGCAGGAGCAACTGAAAAACGGTGGCAAACCAGACTACACAAAAGTGACGGAAGCCAGTTACGCACTGGGGCAGTTTGAATTGCAGAAGGGAAATAAGGCGCAGGCGAAAGCGTGGTTCCAGAAAGCGATGTTCGGTATGCAGATGGAAATGCCGGAACTGTATTTTTCTGACCGTCAGATTGAAGCACTGAAGTAAAACCTGTTACGCAGTCAGTTTGCAGAAAGTGCCGTACGGAACTTACGCTTTCTGCAGACAATAAAAAAACCGCGCCGTGGCGCGGTTTTTTGTCGGATACGGAAATGATCAGACGTTGAACAGGAAGTTCAGTACGTCGCCGTCTTTGACCACATATTCCTTACCTTCAGCGCGCATTTTGCCTGCTTCTTTGGCGCCGGTTTCACCTTTGTACTGGATGAAATCGTCGAAAGCGATGGTTTGTGCACGGATGAAGCCGCGTTCGAAGTCGGTGTGGATCACGCCTGCAGCCTGTGGTGCAGTGTCGCCGATACGGATAGTCCATGCGCGTACTTCTTTGACACCAGCGGTGAAGTAAGTTTGCAGACCCAGCAGTTTGAAACCGGCGCGGATCAGACGATCCAGACCCGGTTCTTTCATGCCCAGATCGGCCAGGAAAGCGGCTTTGTCTTCCTCTTCCAGATCCGCGATTTCGGATTCGATGGAAGCGCAGATGGAAACGATAGGAGCGTTTTGCGCATTTGCGTATTCGGTCAGCTTATCCAGCAGCGGATTGTTTTCGAAGCCGTCTTCCGACACGTTGGCAACGTACATTGCCGGTTTTGCAGTGATCAGGCACAGCGGTTTCAGCAGTGCCAGCTCTTCCGCATCCAGACCCATGCCGCGTACCGGTTTCGCATCGTTCAGGGTTGGCAGGACTTTTTCGTACAGACTGACCAGTTTGATGGCGTCTTTGTCACCGGATTTGGCTTTTTTGCCTTCGCGCTGCAGCGCTTTTTCCAGTGTGCCGAGGTCGGCCAGCGCCAGTTCGGTCTGGATGACTTCGATGTCGGCGATAGGATCAACGCGACCGGCAACGTGCACCACGTTCGGATCTTCAAAGCAACGCACCACGTTCACAATCGCATCGGTTTCGCGGATGTGCGACAGGAACTGGTTACCCAGACCTTCACCTTTGGATGCACCGGCAACCAGACCGGCGATGTCGACGAATTCCACGATGGCCGGCACGATACGTTCCGGTTTGATGATGCCAGCCAGCTGACCCAGACGCGGATCAGGCACTTCCACCACGCCCACGTTCGGTTCGATAGTACAGAAAGGATAGTTTTCTGCCGGAATGCCTGCTTTAGTCAGTGCATTGAACAGAGTGGATTTGCCGACGTTAGGCAAGCCGACGATGCCGCATTTGAGACTCATGGTGTTTGTGTATTCAGGATGAAATTAACCCGCTATTTTACCGGAAAAGCCAGTGCAAACCGGAAAATCCTGTACCGGCCTGCCTTTGCGGCGGCAATGCGGGTAAATGGCAGGGCGGGGTGGCTGCTGTCTGAGTGATTACCGGTATCCGGCGGGGATGGCTGACAGCGTCTCAGGCAGGCTCAGAAGGTTAAAAATTGCACTGTTTTGGTGCGAAATGCGGTGTTCAGCACAGCACCCCGGCGGTCGTCGGCAGAAAGTCCGGACTTCGCAAAAACATGCATGCGGACTTCTGCACAATGATCGTTATCGCCACGCCAGTTCAGTGCGCAGGCCTGGTCAGCGCGCGCAGGCTGACACGGTGCAGGAAGCGCAGCAGCAGCGCACCGGCGACAGTCAGGCCGGACACCAGCCCGACCCAGAATCCCTGCGATGCCATCGGCGATGTCGGCCACGGCATCCAGTCCGGTGCCAGACCGAGCAGACAGCCGACCGGCAGCGCGATGCCGTAAAACGCCGTCAGGTGGATCAGCATCGGCGTGCGGGTGATTTTGTAGCCGCGTACTGCGCAGGAAGTGGTGACCTGCGCGGCATCGGAAAGCTGGAACACGGCGGCGAACAACAGCAAGGTTGCCGTCAGTTGCTGTACCGCCGGGTCAGACGTGTAGGCAGCGGCGATCACATGTCGGAACAGCGTGATCAGCGTCGCGGAAAACACCGCAAACACCAGCCCCGCGGCGACGCCAACCCAGGAAATGAAGCGCGCACGATCGGCATCGCCTTCGCCCAGTGCCTGCCCGACGCGGGTGGTCAGCGCGATCCCGATACTCAGAGGCACCATGAACACCAGCGACGAAAAATTCAGTGCGATCTGATTAGCAGCGACTTCCACCACACCGAAGCGTGCAATCAGCAAACCGACCGCGCAAAACGCAGACACTTCCGCAAAGTAAGTCACGCTGATCGGTAAACCCAGTTTCAGCATGGAACGGATTTCCGGCCAGTGCGGCGCTTCTGCCTGCGCAAACGGATAGGTGCGCTGATAAGCTTCCGAGCGGCGTATCCAGTACAGCATCGCGCCCAGCATCAGCCATAAACCGCTGCCGGTCGCCAGCGCACAACCGCTGGCACCCAGCGCAGGGAAACCGAAATGCCCGTAAATAAACAGCCAGTTAATCAGCACGTTATACGCCAGTCCCAGCAGCGCAATCACCATCACCGGTTTGGTCTGATTCAGACTGGTGGTGTAACCGTACAGCGCACGGTACATCGCAAACGCGGGCATACCGATACTGATCAGATGCACAAACTGCTTCGCTTTTGCCGCGACCGGCGCATCCAGTGATAAGTAATCAAAGACAAACGTTGATGCATTCAGCAGCAGACAAGCCAGCAAACCGCCACCCAGCCCCAGCCACATCGCCTGCCGCATCTGATGCGGAATCCGGTCTTCGCGACCGGCCCCGGTTTCATGCGCAATCACGGTATTCACCGCCATCATCAGACCCATGACCGTCACCAGCACGATGGTCCAGACCGACGTTCCCAGCGATACCGCCGCCAGTTCTTCTGCATTCAGATGCCCGGTCATCGCCACATCCGCCACACCCATACCCACGGTCGCAATCTGGCCAATCAGCACTGGCCACGCCAGTTGCCATAAAGCGGAAAATTCGGAACGGATCTGGTGTTTCATAAGCAATCTTTTCAAAAAATACAAAGCATCAGCAACTTAGCTGATGCGGAACGGCGAATCTGGCATGTTACCTGATTCCGGCAGTGGATTATGCGGAAATCCGGTCAGGACGAGCAGGAATCAGCAGGCTTTGCTGAGCTCTTTCTTTACCCACAATTCACAAAACGAGACAAAGCCCAGCGGTGTCATGCGGACTCCCGCGATATGCGGGGAGACGCTGACGAAATGGCTTTCATGCGATACCGGCATGATCCAGTGACCTTGTACCAGTTCGCGTCCGATGCCGGCATAGGCCTGCATACGGTTGCTGGCTGCGGGCATGGACTGAATGTCGCACAATTGTTTATCCAGCCACTGATTCATGCTGTCCGGCAGCCAGTGGCGGAAATGGCTGTCGTTACCAAACCATTCAAAGCAACCGAAGTCTTTATCATCGTGCAGCATTTCGCGGCCCAGATACAGATCGCATTGCTGCAGCCAGTCGCGCGCGATTTGTTCTTTCAGCGTGATGGTTTTCCACTCCACAGAAAAACCGGCCTGTTCCAGCAAGGCTTTGATCTGTTCCGCCAGCTGACGCATTTCTTTGGTCTGCCCGCTGATCAGGCGCAGACGGGTGCCGGCCGCCACGCGTTGCGGCGGTGGCAGCGGCGGGCGGTGCTGCCATTCCGGTAATAAGCCATATGCCGGTTTGCGTGCCGGGCTGTTTTCGGGAAACAAAGATTCCGGTTGCAGGATGGCGGCGATCTGCTGGCGTCCGGATTGCTGGCGCAGTAAAGGGGTGTCCGGATTCATAATCAGATAGGTGCAGCCGCTTTCATCCACTCTTTGCTGTTGCTGATTCGCTTGTCCGGGTGGCGTGTAACCGTACTGCATATCAAACGTGGGTTCGGCGACGCAGGGTTGTATCACCCATAAATCGATTTCATCCAGTAATGCACCTTCACGGTAATACGAAGCAAACGCACGTAAGGTCAGCTGATACGGATTATTCCGTATCACCTGAAACGCACCGGAGCCAACCGGGAACTGTGCAAAGTTGCGCGCACGTTGACGCGGGACAACCGAACTCATTGAGGTTGCCAGCAAATGCGGCCACAGCCAGTCGCTGTGTTTCAGATAAAAACTGACACGACGGTCGGGCCCGGTTTCCACGCGCAGCAAATGGCGGTACAGACGCTGATTCATGGATGGCTGGTCGCGCAGGCGCAAAAAGCTGGCTTTCACATCTTCCGGCCCGAGATCCGAACCGTCGTGAAAGTGCAGACGCGGCCTGAGCCAGAAATGCCAGACGCTGCCGTCGGCATTGTGTTCCCAGTGATGCGCAATCACCGGACGCAGGCTGCGGGTCTGGTGATCGAAGGTCATCAGCCTTGAAAAAATCTGGCGTACCAGATGCGCTTCCAGCCGGCCGTAAGCATGCATAGGGTCGAGCGTGGAAACCTGCCGGTACATCGGCAAACGTAAGACATCACGGTTTCCGTCACGCAAATCCAGAAATTCCGGCAGACGCGCAGCCAGCTGTTTTTTCTGTTGGCGACCGAGGCTGGCAAATGCCTGTTCCAGTTCACCCTGTGCCAGCAAGCCCTGAATCTGATCCAGCGCCAGTGCATCCGGCGTGACACGGAATTCCAGTTCGGAATGGTGTCCGCGTCCGCGCGCCGGTGTCCAGCGCAGCCAGCCCTGTTCCTGCATCTTACTCAGCAAGTGGCGCATATTGCGTTCGCTGCAATGCATCGCATCGGCCAGCGCCGGTAATCCGGGCTGTTTCTGATCATGCATCAGCTGATACAAACGGTTGAACTGGTCGCGCAGTTTCATAGGCAGACATTCATTGAATCGGATGGTTTGATTATGCCGTGCGTCGTAAAAAATAAAAGCGGAAATGATGCAGGCTTTCTTATCCGTTTTTATGTGCAGCTTTTATGAGGATACTGTAAATCAGCAATGATTCATCAGTTCATCATCAGCACACAGGAGAGTGATATGCGTGGATGTTCAGAAGTTCCCGCCGTCGCAACGCCGGCATGGCGGCAATCGCGACTGATGCAATGGATACCGGTGTTTCCGGCGCCGGTACCGCGCTTGCTGGGCAGTTCGCTGGTGTTCGTGATGGGGCGTGCAGTATCGCTGCCGCTGGTGGTGTTATATCTGGCGCAGGCGCTGCAGCTTTCACAGACACGCATCGGGTGGATGCTGGCGTTTGCTTCGCTGGTGGCGACTTTATCCGGCCCGCTGGCCGGTATGCTGGCTGACCGTGTCGCCAAGACACGATTAATGGCGATTGCCTGCATGATCGCGGCGGCGGCAGTGCTGATGCTCAGCGTCTCGCCGAACGCCGGATTTGCGATGCTGGCGCTGGCGGCAATTGAGGCAGCACTGGTTCTGCGCAGCGTCAGCCTGAAAGCTTTGCTGGCGGATTATCTGCCCGGCGAATTGCGCGCCCGTGCATTTTCCATGAATTACCTGATGATCAATCTGGGATTCACGATAGGTCCGCTGATTGGCGCAGGCTTATTTGCTTACTGGATTGCTGCGCCATTCTGGCTCGCTGCAATCTTTATTCTGGCGGCCGGGTGGATGGTGCGTGACAGCGCGATGCGGCGCAGTCAGGCAGCCAGTCTGCCGCTTGCAGAAAGCTCCGCTGCCAAGACCAGTCTGCGTGAAACCCTGCAGGCCTTGCGCAGTGACCGGATTCTGTTGTTATTTACACTGGCCAGTATCCTGACCTCTTTTGTGTTCGGACGCTTTATTTCCGGTTATCTGGCGCAGTATCTGATTGCGGTCTACGGCGCGCAGCAGGCTGCCGGTACGATCACAACCGTGCTGGTGACGAATGCCGTGATGGTGGTGTGTCTGCAGTATCTGGTCGGCAGCCGTATGCAAAACCGGCACTTGCTGCGATGGATCACTGCCGGGGTCGGATTTTATCTGCTCGGTCTGACCGGCTATGCCGTGTCTGACAGCAAGCTCAGCTGGATACTGGCAACGGTGGTGTTTTCACTCGGTGAAATTATTGTGGTGCCCTGCGAGTACCTGTTTATTGATCTGATCGCACCGGCCAGTCAGCGCGGCGCTTACTACGGCGTGCAGACGCTGGCCAGTCTGGGAACGGCGCTGAATGCCGTGGTCTGTGCGTATCTGCTGACTCACGTCGGCAGCAATGCGATGTTTGCAAGCCTGATACTGGCAGGCGCGCTGGGGGTTGTGCTGTATGCAACGGGCTGGTTTTTACGGCAGCGCCGTGCGGTGCAGACTGCCACGTGTGATCAGCATGCCACGCCGGAATCCCATGAGTACAGCGACGCAATTCGCCTGCTGGCTGGTAATGCAGTGCGTGGTTTACGCAACCTGAGCTAAATGTCTTGCAATTTCAGAACGAAGCGCCTAAAGTGATATCACTTTGATTTCATCGTGAGATCGTATAAGGGGCAAACATGACAACGTCAAACGAAGTTTCTATGCGCAGTACAGGTATCAGAGAAGTATCCCGTTCTTCCGCCAGTGGTTATCTGATTCTGGCAATTGCTTTCCTGCTCATCGCGTCCGGTATTGCCAGTCTGATCTGGGGTGGTGCGATGCCGGGTTACAGTGTTCTGATCAAAGTGTTACTGATCGCGATTGGCTCCTTGCTGTTCAGCGGTTTCTATATGCTGCAGCCGAATGAAGCTGCTTTGCTGAGCCTGTTCGGTGATTACAAAGGCACGGATCGCAGCCAGGGTTTGCGCTGGGTGAATCCTTTCCTCAGCAAACGCAAACTCAGTTTGCGCGCCCGCACGCTGAACACACCACCGCTGAAAGTGAATGACAAGCGCGGCAATCCGGTGGAGATCGGCGCTGCAATCGTCTGGCGCGTCAACGATACGGCACTGGCGATTTATAACGTCGATGATTTCGAGCGTTTTGTCTCTGTGCAGGCAGAAGCAGCGCTGCGTCATCTGGCAACGCAGTATGCCTATGACGAAGGTGATGATCTGGTGGACGGCGAAGTAACACTGCGTGCCGGGATGGATGTGGTTGTGAATGCGATGAAACAGGAATTACATGACCGTTTTTCTGCTGCCGGTATTCAGGTGGAAGATGCCAAATTGACGCATCTGGCTTATGCACCGGAAATCGCTCAGGTGATGCTGCGTCGTCAGCAGGCCGAAGCCATCATCAGCGCCCGTAAGAAAATTGTGCAGGGTGCGGTCAGCATGGTGGAAGGCGCATTGCAGGGATTATCGGAGCGCCAGATTGTGGAGCTGGATGATGAGCGCAAAGCAGCGATGGTCAGCAATCTGCTGGTGGTGTTGTGCAGTGAGCGTGATACGCAGCCCGTGGTGAATGCCGGTACTTTGTATAACTGATGCCGGACTGAGTGAAAAAACAGGTGCAATCATGGATGACATCATTTATGAAGAACATCAGACGGCAGCATGGTATTTTCGTATCATTGCCGCCGTCGGTATCGGCGCACTCCTGCTCCTTAAACAAGGCGGAGACCGTTTAAACAACTATGAACAAGGCCTGATTATCGGTATTGCGATTTTTGTGGCGCTGATCTTTTTTTCGATGTGCAGGCTGACGATTACCCTGACTGCAAAAGAAATCCGCTGGCGTTATAACTGGATTCGGTTTCCGGGCTGGCGGATTCCTTTATCAGATATCCGCAGTGTGGAAACGACAAAATCGTCGTGGTACGAGGGCTGGGGAATCCGGTATACCACCACAGGGATGCTGTATAACGTGACTGGCACAGAAGCCATCCGGCTGCATCTGAAAAATGCAAGCAGCCTTCGCCTCGGAACGCAGCAGGCTGCACAGTGGCGCGGTCTGCTGGAAGGGCGTACCGGGCCGGATGCACGTATCTCAGGAAACCGTTATGGCTAGTCCGAATAAAAAATCCTTCCCGCTGCGGATCGATCCGCAGTTGTGGCAGGAAATCGAAAGACTGGCAGCGCAGGAGTTGCGCAGTGTGAATGCGCAGGTTGAATATCTGTTGCGTGAAGCGCTGGCAAAACGCGGGCGTTTGCCGGAAACGAAAAAAACGCCCTTACCTCCGCAGGAACCCGAACAGCCGGAAGATGCCTGAGCTTCCGGCATTGCTTTTTGTTGTGCTGAAATCGTCACTATTCATTCGGAATTAGCGCCTATCTGCGCCGGCGCGTCTTGCCTACTATCGGCAGATTTCCTCATTCCGGCAATCTGACTGCCGGTACTTTTCCGTATCAGCAAACATGACGACTTTTTCAGCCACCACAGCGCAGGCAGCCAGCCTGCTGGCGCAAATGGGCGCCGACCTGAATTCCTTCCTCGGTAACGACATCCACAGCATTTCCCCGATTTCCGGCAGCACCATGGCCAGCCTGCGTGCTGACACACCAGCGCAAGTGACTGAACGCATCAGCCGCGCACA
>NZ_BMYU01000002.1 GCF_014652435.1 Cognatundibacterium squillarum | reverse complement strand
ATGCATCAATGCGGATCACTGCACAGACAGTGCCCCGCCAATACCTCAGAACGGGTACGCCACCCGCAGAACTGCGACATTCGCACCCGGATTCGGACGCTTGATTGCGCCGTTGGAAAAATGCTGCACCTTCAGACCAACGTCCAGCCCGTTGTTGAACACATAGCCGACGCCGAGGTGATCGCCGAACTGGAAGGCTGTTGAGAAACGACGGCCGTTATTGTCATCAACGTGGCTGAATAAATACATACCGACTGCCGCTACATCTGCTACTCTGAAAGCGCAGTGAGCAGAAAAACATGAGTTCTCAGGTTTAGCGCAGATGGACTATCGTGAAACTCGCATAGTTTGTCAGAAAACAGTCGTTTTCTACGGAAGTTAAAATTGTCTGACATTTATGTCGGACATCTTCGATTATGATGAATTCAGATACCCAGGCAGCCACTGTTTAACTAAAGGAGCAACCCATGGATTTAGAGCAAGCTATTGCAAAACATGCAGAGTGGAAAGTGAAGTTCCGTAAGGCAATTTCAGCAAAAGAACAGCTGGATGCAGATACCATCGGCAAAGATCATTGTTGTGATCTCGGTAAATGGTTGTACGCTGAATCCAAATCCAGAATCGGTGGACTGACCAGTTACCGCGACTGTGTATCTCGTCACGCCACCTTTCATACCGAAGCCGGAAAGATTGCAAAACTGATCAATAAAGGCGCCTATCAGGAAGCTGAAAAAGCGCTTGATGCCGGTACGCCATATGCCAGTGCTTCCAGTGCGGTCAGCCTGGCCATTAGTAAGCTCAAAAAAGAAGCTGGCGCCTGAATATACAAGACGGTGACACTCAGGGCTGGCTGATGACGGTAACAAGAAAACAAGCCGTTTTTCAGTAAAAAAGGGAGCGATGTTATGGAATCGTTCCCTTTTTTTGTGGGAGTTGCACAGTCTGTGCACTCCCGTTTTTGTGGATTCAGGGAATCAGTTATAAACCGCTGTCAGGTTTACTACCTGTACACCTTTTAACACACCCTTCAGATTGGTAACACGTTCCGGCTGGGACTGATTCTGATAATAGACCAGTGCCGTCGCGGTCCACGGCACATCGTATTTATCCTGTTGTGCCACGCACGATGCAGTGATCGTGCTGTTGCCCGGTACGGTTGCCGAAAAAGTGAAGGCCGAGGTATTGGTGACGCTCTGTGTCGACTGGGTTGCGTAGGTGACACCCAGTTTGTAGCCGACGGTCAGCTCGCTTTTTTCAACGATAAAATTTGCGCTCGTTTTAAAGGCAACCGATGCTTCATTGGTGATGCTGATATTGGTGGAGTCGGTATTGGTGTAAGAAATCGTCTGCGTCGTGGAAACCGTTTGTGGCTGGCTCTGATTGTTTGTCATTTTGATCGTTGCCAGTACGGTCGGCGTGGACGGCTGAACAAAGAAGTTCTGTGTATCGAATTCCATGGACAGGATTTCGATACGGGACGGGATCGCTTTGGCGAAATAGACACCTGCAGCATCGATTTCAGCGCCGGAGCGGCCAAAGAATGAAGCAATGACGCCGTCAACAGACTTCAGGCTGAACGGTGAGCCGCCACCGCCACCGTAAGCGATAGATTTACGACCCGTATTCAGGGTGAACTGAATCTGATCTAGGCGTGCACCGGAACGGCCTGACACTTCCGTGATGTATTCATCGTCATTCAGTACAAATGCCGGATGATCGTCGCCGCCATTGCCGCCATGACTGTAAGTCACCGGTGAGCCTTGCGGACCCGCATACGTCACTTCCAGACGGTCAACCCGTGCGCCGGAGCGGACCTTTACCTGTTTGATCTTGCCCAGCAGATAACCGCTGACGGCGAGATCATCAAATACGGAACCGCCACCACCACCTTGCAACGCGCTGCGGGTGTAAGTGCCCGGCGTGACCGGCGGTTTGGTACCGTAGGCGAAGCCGATGGCATCAATGCGCGCACCGCTGCGACCGAAGAAATATTGCAGAACATCACCGCCGAAATTGACGGAATGCGGGCTGCCGCCATTGCCGCCGTAAGGGCCGTAGGTCACACCTTTGCTGGAGTGCAGTGTAATCTGATCCAGACGTGCGCCGGAGCGCAGATCAACAGAGGTGATGAATTCATCATCGCGCAGGGAAATGGTGGTCAGTGTGCCGCCGGTTCCGCCGTGGCTCAGATACTGACCGTTTGCATAAGTGGTTGCGATTGCATCGACTTCCGCACCGTGGCGGATATGGATTTGCGTTATACGTCCCCAGCTGGCGACGTCGTGAGTATCTGTAAATTCGCTACCGCCGTGACCACCAAAAACATCTGTATTCTTCGTTGTCATTTCATATTCCTCAGAGCAGTATCAGTAATCGGATAATTCCGGAACGGAGTCGTATGCAGAAGCAATACACGGACAAAAAAGTCCGGTTTGCCATGCCGCAACATGCGGCGAAGGAATAGTAGGCGGTGAATTTTATCAAGTCAATATCGATTTGATGATTTGGGAAAAATAAAGTTTATTAACATATAAGCGAAAATTTTATCTGTAAATGGCATGTAAAACCAGTTGAATAAATGTCCGGTATTGCGGATGCTGAACGGTCTGATTGACGTAATCCCGGATATCGCTCAGCCGCAAAAAAGGAGCAGTCCGGTGCAATTTTTCCGCACTGGCATGCGCAAGCCGGATAAATCGCTGAAGGCGGTGAATCAGCAGTTAATGGATGCGTAAGCTATGCAAAGATCGTCATCCATCGAAACCAGAGACCCGGACTTTATGCCGACGACAGGCAGATCGCTGTGCAGAACACCGCATTTGGCATATTTTTTGCGGTGTTTCCGGTTACCGGTAGGCTGATAACGACAGACACGGGCGTTTGCCAGGTTAGCCGGAGGAAAACTGATGCTGGCGGGATGAAACGAAATGCGCAGGGAGGAGGCGCTGATAAGGAAATATTCTGGGTACCGGTTGCAGCCAGACAGCCAGCAGCAACCGGACGCTTGCGTGCCGGACGGGTGTCCGGCGACGCGATGAGGGCTCAGCGGAAAACGGAAAGCGCATCGACCAGATAGCGCATTTGTGCATCCAGACTGGCCGCGGCGGCTGCGCTTTGCTCGACCAGCGCAGCGTTTTTCTGCGTAACGTCATCCATCTGAATCACCGCATCATTGACGGAGCTTATGCCCTCACTTTGTTCCTGCGTAGCGGTACTGAGCTGGGCGATCAGCGCGGAGATTTCTTTTGTCTGGCGTATCATTTCGCGTATCGTGTTGCCGGCTTCCGAGACCAGTTGCGTGCCGTTATCCACGGTACTGACGGTATTCGAAATCAGTTCCTTGATTTCTTTAGCAGCACCGGCACTGCGTTGTGCCAGCGCACGGACTTCCGAGGCGACGACGGCGAAGCCACGTCCCTGTTCTCCGGCGCGTGCGGCTTCTACTGCGGCGTTCAGTGCGAGGATATTGGTTTGAAATGCAATGCCATCGATGACACTGATGATATCGACGATTTTTTCCGACTGGTTCGCAATTGCCGACATGGTGCTGATCACCTGTTCCATTGACTGACCGCCATTGGTTGCCGCGCTGATTGCGGTCGTGGATAAACCAGTCGCATGGCGGGTCGTTTCGGCATTGCTCTGAATGGTCGCAGTCATCTGTTCCATCGATGACGCGGTCTGTTCCAGACTGGATGCCGCCTGTTCTGTGCGATCACTGAGATCCATATTGCCCAGCGCAATTTCATTAACTGCTTCGCGGGCAGATTCGGCCTGAGAATTCACATCATCCACCAGCCAGCGGAACATCAGCCCGAGCTGGCTGACGGTGCGCATGGTGATACCCAGTTCATCGACGCGGTTGATATGAACGGCGTTCCGGTTGTTACCGGTTGCCACATCCAGAGCCAGCCGGTGAATTTTTTCGACCGGTGTGGCAATTTGCGCTTCCAGCGCTGCCGACATACCGACAGCCAGCAGGCTCAGAATCGCAATAAAGCCTGCCTGCTCCGCATTGATGCCGTAAAACGCCAGAGAAGCGAGCACCATCAGTAACCAGCCCGCGGCAATATTCAGTCTTAACCGGGTACGCAGCCGGATTGTGCGGAAGGCGGACAGCCAGGCTTTTGCGCCTGTTCTGACCAGAATGCCTTTGTACAGACGAAAGCCGGTATCCTTGCCACTACGCATGTCAGCATAGAGTTTTTCCGCCTGCTGCACTTCTTTGTCGCCTGGCTTGGTTCTGACCGACATATAACCCTGATGCACGCCTCCCCGGATAACAGGAACCGCGTTTGCGCGCACCCAGTAGTAATCGCCGTTTTTTCGACGGTTCTTGACCAGTGCAGTCCAGGGTTCACCCTGCTGTAAGGTCGCCCACATATCGGCATAGGCAGCGGGTGGCATATCCGGATGGCGCACCAGATTATGGGGCTGGCCATGCAGTTCCTCGAGCGTGAAACCGCTGACGGCAACAAAGTCGCTGTTGGCATAACGAATAATGCCCTTGGTGTCGGTGGTGGACATCAGCGTGGCTGTTTCAGGCAAGTGATATGCCTGATTGGTAACTGGCTGGTTGATGCGCATGGTGTTTCCCCTGTTAGTACAGCTGTGATACGTGGCAGGAACAACAAATTCGTGTGCAATCGAAACGCATGACCGCCGGTGTGACTGCAGAAACGTCAGCAGGGAGCGGCGGGGAACCGGCTCAGACACCTGACCTGCATCGCAGCAAATCAGACAAAGCCAGCAGAGAAAATCTGAAAATTGTTAATATTGAAATTATTGGCACCATCACTTACGCATGACTGACGAAGGCCGCTCGATGTGTAACGTAATGCAACGCAAGCGCGATGGCTTCAACCAGCCATGCTTATCTCCCACCATTACTTCAGGCTAGTGCAAAGCTAAAGATCGGAAAGTATTTTTGCGCGGTGATTTGATACCGGCTAAGGAAGTGACAGGTGAATCATGCAGAAATCGTCACCGGCCATTCGCGGAGAGCCACAGAATTCGCCGGCGACCGCCGGATACCTGTGCTGAATCCCGCATTCAGGTGGTTTTGAGCAGGTTTTCGGGCATTTTAAGGAATATCGCTGTTACATGACGCGGCAACCGGAGTGTAAGCGCGTTACCGTTACTGCACCCGTGGCATGATCAGTGATTGCGCTGCAGCAGTAGCGCTCCACACGGCAATTTCTGCTTCCAGCTCTGCAGCAGAATGGAGCGGAGACAAGTCCCGCAACATCAGTTCCCTATCGCTGTGTTCCGATAAGGCTTGCAGATACCTAAATTGCCATCGTTCCAGTTCAATCACCTGTACCCGGTAATGCTGGCGTGTCAGTGCGATGCAGCTTGCTTCCGCTGCCGGTAAAGGCGGACAGGCAATGGCTTCCGGATCAGATAATTGCATTTGTCTGGCGGCAATCCAGTAAGCACGTAACGGGAAAGGCGATTCCATCAGTTGCAGGCAGGGCGTGACTTGCCAGTCTTCGGGGCGGCGTAACAGGCCGGACAATGCGCCGAATGGTGTGTTGTCTGCCTCAACACCAGCGGCTGATGCCGTCGCTTCGTTCAACAGACCGGCAGCGGCCAGACTGGACGGTTCCGGCCCTGGCGCACGCATTACGCGATGCAAGCCACGCTCCAGTCTGGCCAGTGCCACCGGGAATGCCAGTGCCGGATCCAGCAGAACCGCATCGGGTGGCTGACTGCGCTGCAGAAAATCAGCGAAGCCTTCACCAAAGTCATACAGCGATGCGGAGCGCGATGGCGATTGCCGGATGTAGTGAACGCAGAAAAAGGAAAATAACTCCTGTCCCATCAGCGCTCTGGTCAGCGGATAGTCCGCTTCCAGACATTCCTGTAAGCGCAGCACATAAGCCCGCGCATAAATGCCCAGTCGCTCGGCTTCTTCGCCTTGCGGCAAAATCCATTGTTCCGGCATTGCCTGTTGCACAGGCTGGCCTGAACCCAGTGCATGCAGAAACCAGCGTTGTACCGAAGCTAGCGCGGGCTGATGCATAAATCTTCCTCCGCAACTTGCAGTAAGCCTTGTAAAGGATTCGAAACGCCGCTGGCGGCGCTGTGGATACCGGTTTGCGGAATCATGCCCTGCAGAACGGCTTTTGCTTTCTCTAATTCCTGCAGAATGACCGGGTAAGGCGGAATGCTGGCATCCCATTCCAGCAGCGTTGATACGCCACCGGTGCGCTGCATCGCCAGCGCATACAGTTTCCACACAGCTTCCGGTACTGGCTGGTCATGTGTATCGATCAGGTAGTTGCCGCAATTGGTCGGCCCCGCCAGATGAATTTGTACGATCTGTCCGGCAGGCAGGGTGTTGATATAGTCCACCGCATCAAAACCGTGGTTATATGCGGAGACATACACGTTATTCACGTCCAGCAGCAATCCGCAGCCGGTTTCAGCGCACAGCGTTGCCAGAAATTCTGCTTCACTGAAGGTGGAATGACGGAATTGCAGATAAGTGCTGGGGTTTTCCAGAATCAGCGGCCGCTCCAGAATATCCTGCACGGTATGAATACGCCGTATCACATGCCGCAGGCTTTCTTCATTCAGCGGCAAAGGCAGTAAATCATGCGTATTGATGCCTGCCACGCCAGTCCAGCATAAGTGATCTGACACCCAGACAGCCCGTAATTCTGTTGCCAGCTGTTTCAGCTTGCGCAGATAGGTCAGATCCAGCGGATCGGTGCTGCCGATGGACATCGACACGCCGTGCATCACAATCGCGCACTGTTCACGGATCTGATCCAGCACGTAGCGTGAGTGTCCGTAGTTATCAATATAATTTTCAGAAATAATTTCAAACCAGCCGACACCCGCACCATGCTCCAGAATATGAGCAAAGTGCGGATGCCGCAGCCCCACGCCGGGGCCCAGATCAGGCAGACCCAGGCGCGGCGGGGCAAAGCCGTGTGCAGACTTTGCGCTCATCATCAGGTAGAAGGTGGCATGGCGATACGCAAATCATTCGGCGCCGGTTTTTCACCGCTAGGCAAGCCACGTTCCTTCATCACACGCTGATAAGCTGCCCATGCAACGTCATACACAGCATCACCGTTGGCAAAGTTCAGGTTATCGGATGCCGGTAAGGGCTCCGATTTGTGTTCCGGCGTATCGGCAAAGTTATACAACTGCATAGAACCGGATGAAGGATAGAGCTGCGATGCGGAGATAGGAACAGCACAGCCGCCGAAGGATTTGCATTTGTTATCGCTCGGTGCGCTGTACAGGCTGGCTGGCGGTTTCGGGCCGCCGCACAAATTTTGCCCGTGTGTGGTCGTTGCTGCAGCTGCTTTTGCAGATTGTCCGCAACCGCTGCCGCCACAGGAGCCGCCACCGGAGTCCGGTTGCACAAAGCCACAGCCACCCTGTGCATGACAACCGTTCGAACCGCGACAAGTGTGATACACCGCAATCGCTGCGCAATTCTGATCTTTCGCACCCGCATTCAGATCCATACCCTGACATGCGTGGTACAGCACCGCCGGATCCGGCAAAGGTACATCCACAATCAGATCCGGTGCTTTGCCGGTAATCGCCCAGCAGATAGAAATACGGTCACCCGAGCCCACCATCGACGGATACGGGAAGTCTTGCTTCTGATTTTGCCAGTATGTGTTCAGTACCGAGGTAATACCGTAGATCGATCCGGCGGAAACCTGGCTCAGGGTTTGATAGGTGGCTTTGGCCAGTTTCAGCCGGTTCAGCGCGCCCGCCACTTCTTCCGGTGCAGGGATATTTTTATGCGCCGTTTCTGCATGATATTCGTGGTTGGTCAGCATTTCCTTAGTCCATGCATGACCGGCCGCATGCCATTGCTCCCATGTGATCAGACGCTCACCCACGATTTCGCTTCTCGATTCGAGAATCGCTTTCACAGTCATAAAGCGTTCATAGTGGTCGTATGCAGCACTATCGAAACGCGCAACGGCTGTGGCAGATTCTACGGGCTTACCGTCGCCGTTATAGGATGGGTAATCGGCTTTCAGTGCACTGTCGGATTCGCGGTAATCCGGCTGTACTGCTTTCAGTAAATGATGACGGCGGTAAAAGCCGATGCCGGTGGCATTACCTTCGCCCTGATCGGTAATCGCACACATCATATCGATGGCTTTGGTGTGCTGGTCGCTGAGTTTATCTTCGGGATCGAACAGGGTTTTGAATTTTGGATATTCCGCTTCAGGATGTGACCCGCCCGGGCCGGAACGGACGTTAAACATATCCTGTTGCACAGCAGTACGCACAAACAGCTTGTCCCACAGGGTTTGACCATCCGCGTATTCGATACTGATGTACTTTGCGTAGCATTCGTACATATAACCGATGGTGCCGAACATCGGTAAATCGCCGAAACCTTTAGACGGTGTCCAGCCCGCAAACGGAACTTGCGGAAAGTATTTGTGTGCATTGGCACGCAATTGTTCACGCGCCTGTTTTTCCGGTTGTTCGATGGCCAGAAATAAGTCTGCCTGATTGTGATTCAGCGCTTCCAGATTAACGCGGACATGCTGATAGGAATGGGTATCTTTCAGATTCACGATGCACGGAATCACAGAGTTATTCTCGCCATAGCAAGTCCAGCCGCGATTCTTATTTTGCGAACCGGAGCCACTGGTAAAGTCCGGTGTCACCCCAATCGCTGTCGCCAGATTCGCTGCCATTTGCAAATGCAGCATTTCCTGAATGAATACGCTGAAAATGATGTTAAACGCCTTCTGATTGGCGGTATGCGGACGCGCAGTCGGTGCCAGCCCCGGCCACTCGCGGCCTTTATAAAACATATTGCCTTTGGAATTGATCTGATGCGTTCCCTGTATGGAATACATCGACGTCATATACAGCGGAATCGTGAACAATTCCACGCTGACCGCTGCCTGCGCAATTGCGCGCACAGCCGCTGTATCGGTGGCCAGTAAATCCAGCGGCCGGTTCTTGATCGCTTCCTGCGGTGCTTCGGGTAAGGCTGCGTACATAGAGAGTCTCCTTGACTGGCAAAAGGTGAATACAGCTGGCAAGACGTCTTCGCGATGCTTCAGCAACAGCGAGCTTGAGTGTAATGTACGCAGAAAAAATTTTTGTGAATTTACAAATTCTGTGATTTCACATGCGTGAAATCTTTCATCGTAAAACATGAACTGAATTTTAATTTACACGTTAATAGTGAAGTGCAGCGGATCAGATGCATGAAACTCCTTTTGATATTTTCCGGTTAAATCAAAAGAGTGATGGCACCTCGTACTGTGAACGCAGATATTTTTCTACGCGGCGTGTATCGCGAATTCGCCGGGTCGTCACCGGAAAAACCGCGTGTTTGACGTGTCGCTTACATGACAGAAAGCACGGAAACTGGCGCTTTCAAAATATTTAGGACAGTACAGAAAGTGTTGCGAAGCAAAGACACCAAAAGTGCTATGTTTCCATTGTGCAAATTATTGGAGAAATATCATTGTAAAATGCACAAATCGTGAATCAAATGATAAGGATGCAGGAAATGAAGCGAATTCAGGCAATCGTACTGACCGGCTTGTTATCAGCAACTGCGCAAATCAGTCTGGCGGCAGATAATTATCCGGAGGCAATGGCACAGGGAAAAACCGATGCAACAAATCCGGCTACCCGCGCCTGGTACCTGAATGAAATGCGTCCGGCGTTTTCACGTCTGGTCGGCCCTGCTCTGGTGGAGTGCGTAGGAAAAACCAATTATTCAATGGCGAACGGTATCGGCCTGGTATTCAGCGTTACTCCGACTGGGGAAGCAAAGCAGATTTTCTGGAAAGCGGAAAATAACTTTACCGGTTGTGTCAGCGAAAAAATCAAAACGCTGAAATTCCCTGCAGCACCGGTAGATGAATTCTATTTCGGACTCGAAATCGGTGCGATGCAATAAGCAATGATAAAAAATATCTGCTGGCGCTGATGAATAGCTATCCGTCTGATCACAGCGCCTGCTTCATTTTCAGCGTCCTGAACACACAGCAGATCACGCAGGGCGGCGCATCAGCATTATCCAGTTGGTTTCCCAGCTTTGGCCCTGATCAACAGACATTGCCTGCTCCCAGCGCGGTGTGTCGGTGTGGGTATCAGACCAGATATAGCGCACCAGTATCGGTTTGCCGTCCAGTGTATCTTCGCCGGTGAAAATACCGGTACCATTCTCAAAGCGGCCAACCACCGGCGGTTGTAAATGCCCGCGGGTATCCAGACCGCCGCTCAGATTATCCAGCCAGTAAATGGACCATAACTGCGTGCGCGGGTCAAATATCCTGAGTGACATGCCGGTAAAGCCGGGCTTCCAGTCTTCGGCCACAAAATCATCATAGTTCCCGATACCGCCGGGCAATGCTTTGTTATGCTGTACCGCTGTGAATGTTTCCCATTCCTGACATCCCTGCAGACGCGCTTTCAGGCGCTGATTATGCACCGTCCAGTGGCCCAGAAAAAAATCAAAGTCCTTGCTCATTGCTTTCCTTTGTAAATAACTGATTTAATAAAGAGCGTTGCTGCAAGAAATCAACCGAAGATTCGATACAGTCGAGAATTGCAGCACGTGGTCCCTCGCGCCATGCGGCACTGCTGTAAAACGCTTGCTGGCTTTGTTCCCGGTCTGCCTGATCGTGGTAAGCACGTATCAGCACATAGTGTTCCGGATGATCAAGTGAAGCACCGGCATACACGACTTCGCATCCGCTGCTGCGCAGTAAAGGTAAGGATTGCTCCCGCATCAGTTGATCAAACATCTGCGCTTTGCCAGCGCGCAGCCGGTAACAGCGTATTTCTATCAGTGGTTTTTCATGCATATCTGCTCCCTGTGAAAGCAAACATGGTAAAGTCGGCGGCGGTTTCCACCCATAGAAGAAACAAGGTTTTCGGCGGGTTCAGGCCACAAAAATGAAAGAAAAACAGGAGGCAGACTTTGAATTTTGAACTGGACACGTACGACCGCAAAATTCTGGCGCTGATGCAGGAAGATGCCCGTATCAGTTACTCAGAACTGGGGCGCCGTATTCATCTGACTTCACCCGCTGTGGCAGAGCGGGTCAGGCGATTGGAAGAGCAGGGCGTGATACGTGGTTATGGTGTGCAGCTGAACTTGCGTAAGCTGGGATACAGCTTTGAAGCGCTGATTCAGGTGACGGTGCGCTCGCATGCGGAACTCGATAGCTGGGCAGAAAACCATCCGGAAGTGCTGGCAGTTCATGCCACCACCGGCACGTATTGTGCCTTGCTGCATGTGGCGCTGTGTTCGCCGGAGCATTTACAGTCAGTCCTGAAAGCACTGGGTGAGCTGGGAACCAGCACTACCTCGGTGGTGTTGTCCAGCCAGCATGAAACGCGGCAGCGGTTGCCTGCGGATCAGATTCGCTACGAATGATGTTCCACGTCGCCGGGTATCGTTACCCAGCGATGTTTGCGCTCTTCATACACGGAAAACGCCGGTGGCGGAAATGCCGGATCGGCAAAAGCACCGACCGGTATCGCGATATGCGGATCGTCATCCTGTGCGTAGTAATACACGGTGGCACCGCAGTGCGCGCAAAAATGAAAATCCACGGCATTGCCGTCATCTGAAATCCGCGTGTAAATCCGTCTTTCACCGCAAATCTGCACTTGCGCACGCGGAAACCGTGCTTGCATACCAAATACGCTGCCGGTGCGGCGCTGGCAAGCCAGACAATGACAGACCGATACTCTGACCGGATCACCGCTGGTTGTTACTTGCAATTGCCCGCAACTGCAGGCGGCGTTTCTGGTTGTCATCATCGTTTTCCTTTGAAGGATGCAGCGCCGCCGTGTTGCACGCATCAGCATACTGGCATGCTTACGAAGTCTGCTGTTTTGCCGGTTTCGTTTTGTGTTTATCTGCGTTGCCGGAGCGCAGATACAGTACTCTTGCCTCCAGTGCTTTTTCCACCAGTTTCATGGCATTCTGAAAGCGCGGATATTCTTCCGCTGCACACCATGAGCGCTCGGAATCAATACCAAAATGGCGTTTCGTAATAATGGTTTGTCCGCGTTGCTCGTAACGAATATCTGCAAATACCGGGCCGCTGTTCAGACGCACATTTTTCGGCAGGTAAATCGCTTTCAGCGATGGTGCCAATACCATTTCGGTTTCATCCCTGATTTCAAATGAATTGCATTTGAAGTCGGTAGAGCGCTGACTTTCATTGTAGCGTTTCATAATGCCATCCAGATTCACCGGACCATCCAGTGCAGGCAGCATTAACACAGCTGCCGCTTCCGGCTGAGAAATCATATTATTCAGATTCTCTTCGAAGCGATAATCAAAGCCTGTTTTTTCTGCAGCAGTTTCAGCAATCAGTTCCGCAGAACCGGACAGCGTATTACTGTTCAGATAATTGCGCGCCCAGGTTGCTTCATTGCCGCGTCCTATGCCATCCAGAAATTCGCGGTTAAGCACAGCGGCAAGTCCTTTGCCGCCGATGCGGGTCACCCGTTTCCATTCACCATTGATGCCGACACTTGTCTTTGTCTGGCGAACTGCACTCAGATCGGCTGCGCGTAAGGCAGGCGTTTCCGTGACTTTTTCAAAGCCCTTAGTGATCAGTACCGGATGGCCGCGGTCATATTCCGGCAGCATGCCGAAAGGCGTGGTATCCGACGTGGAATCCAGATACATATGCAGACCCGGCAGATAATTGATCGCGTGGTTAAACCAGAACACCGGCAGCGGTGGCAAAGTGTAGTTGTCATTGTCGGCATCGATTAAGACCTGAGATGCTTCAATACCGGCAGCACCGAGCATCGCTTCCAGCAAGGTCGCGTGGTCTTTGCAATCGCCGTATAAGCGTTCAAGTATCGTATCCGTATCATTCGGCACCATGCCGCCGTCACCGATATAGCTGGCGACGTAACGGATGTTTTTGCGCACCCAGTCATACAAAACACGGGCTTTTTCACGGTCCTCCGTGATGCCCTCCGTCAGTTGTGCTGTCAGTTTTCTGACCTTCTCACTGAGGATGGTTTTTTCAGCGGCGCCCTGTTGATACGCCTGCGCAATCGCTTTCCAGTCAGCGAAAGTCGTCGTCATCAGATGCGGTGTGTACTGCCAGTTATTGACGACACCAAAATCACCCTGCGTCACTTTCGTGTTTTCAAACTGCCATACCAGCTGACGCGTGCCGTCTTTGGTCTGATCCTGCACCGGCTGCAGTTCATGGGTCACGAATTGCAGTTTCAGTGCCGCCGGAAACTCCAGCGTGAACCGGGTGTTTTCACGAATCACATCGCGACCGAAGTAATAAGCGTCGGAATGGCCGCCCGGTAAATCAGATTTTGTGCGCTGATACACATAATGCACATGAATCGCATCGCCCACCGCCAGCTTGGGAAAAGTCATCTGTGTCAGCTGTTGCTCGGGATAGGAAACGCCGCCCAGCATACCCTGTTGCACTTTCCGGTCGGCATCCGGTACCGGAATCACCGTACCATCCGCTTTCAGTGTTTCCGCCGCTGTAATCGTGAGCAGGTTTTTATCTTTGTTTGCGGTCAGATACTGCTGGATTAACTGCTTGACCCCCGTGTCATCAATCGCACGGATAATGAAATCCCTTTCCGTACGTGGCAAGCCGTCGGCATTCAGTCTGATCGTGTAATGGTCTTTCAGATAGCGGATGTGACCCTGATCGGCTGCTTCCTCAGCAGATGCGGTGTTGATGGTGAAAACGTGAATGAGAAGGCTGCCAAGGCATGCGATTCGAATTAGTTGCATGAGGTTGATGAAAACTGTGTTCAGAAAAATGATGATAAGTCTAATGGATGCCGGGTGCAGAAAATTAGTTTGCTGGTATTAATCTGTGATCGCACCTTAACTGTTGTTGATGTGTTCTGCGACCTTTATTGAATTGTATTCTTCATTCCTGAAAAACAGCATGAATTCCAATACACCATTGTGGGGAGAGGTCTGTCGTTGACTCTAACACCTGTTTGTCACTTAATACGTGCTTGTAACCGGTGAATTATGTTGTTTGTCCGCCCGGATTGTATAAGATTGCGTAACTTTATGATAAGAAATATTAAATAGATTCATTCCATAAACTTCTCATAAAACGGTTTATTAAGCATCTTATTGTGCGTTGTTATGTTAACTAATTTGAATTGGCCCCAGAATTAGTGCGAAAATTTCCTTGAGATGGCATTATTTATAAATAATGGAAATATATTTACATTCACAAGAATGTTTCCGTCAAAAAAGTTATAATTCTCATATTATTTACTTTATGTTGCAATTCGACGCATAGAGATACGTGCAACAGGGTCATCTCATCTTCAGTGAACAATATTTGTGATGTGCTGCATCTGATCTCTGTTTTACCGAATGTCGCCGGATTGCTTTCTTTTCATGCGACTTTCTGATTTATCCAGTAGTAAAGACAATAACTACAATCTCATCCGGTTTATCGCTGCATTTGCCGTCTTTTTAAATCACTGTTTCCCCCTGACAGGGCAAGCTGAGCCTTTCGGTGCATGGCTGGGGATGACCGCGGGTACCTGGGCCGTGGATGTATTTTTCATCACCAGCGGATTTCTGGTGACGCAGTCTCTGATGCGCAGCGACAGTGCCAGAATTTATCTGCTGTCGCGAACAATCCGTATATACCCGGCCCTGATTGTCGCGGTTTTGTTCACCACATTCGTGCTCGGATCAGCCCTGACCCGTTTACCTGTCACCGAATACCTGAGGCATCCGCTTAGCTGGAGCTACGTACTCAAAGGCAGCACTTTGCTCGGCGGTATCGGAATGCAATTGCCCGGCGTATTTGAAAATACGCCGTTTCCCGATGCGGTTAACGGATCGCTGTGGACGCTGATTTATGAAGTCAAAATGTATCTGGCTTTGCTGCTGATCTGGGCACTGACCCGGCGCTGGCAAGGGCCCGGACGGGGAGGCATATTCATGGCAGCACCGGTGCTGGCGCTGGTTGTGGCCGGACTCGCTTACTTTTTTGTGCGTTATTTTCAGGGCAGCGCAGAAAGCCATTTAAATCGCCTTAGCTGCATGTTCTTTACCGGCACGGCATTTTATTTGCTGCGTCGACGTATCGTACTGAAAAACTGGCTGGCAGCGGCGTTGGCAGTGCTGATGGCGGTATCTGCATTCGCCGGCGCAAAAGTGTTCACGGTTGTTTATGTTCTGACCTTGCCGTATTTATTATTCTGGTTCGCTTATATTCCGTCAGGAAAAATCCGCTTGTTTAACCGGGCCGGAGACTATTCTTACGGGATCTATATCTATGCTTTTCCGGTACAGCAGACGCTGGTGTCGCTGTACCCGACGATGAGCGCATTCACGATGATGCTGACCGGAACGCTGGTAATTTTGCCGCTGGCGATACTGTCGTGGCACGGTGTCGAAAAACGGGCGCTCGCCCTGAAGCCGCGCTTCAATCTGTGTGCACGATCATCGTCGTCTGCCACGGCTTCCCACGATCAGCGCCCGGTTTAATGATCCGGCAGCTCTGAGAAGTCGTAAAAACCGGTGTCCTGCACACCGGTTTTTTTATTCTTTTTAGCGGTTTTCCCTCTGAAGGTGAGGAATTCGAATAGCTTATTTTTATCTCAGGTGAGGAAAAAGAATACGCTGGCGCAGTATGCAATTTCCGGTCAATTCCGCGCCGGAAAGCAGGTTTCGTATCATCCGTATGCCCGCGAAACCCCGATTTAAACGATTGCGCAGCCATTTTCGGGCTTGGAGAGCGGCTTTTACTCTGCGAATTATTTGCAAAAGGAAGGGAAAGGTTGCGCAGATTTTTTCAAAGGTGAGGAATTTGAATAGTCCGGCGTCAGGTTTTTCGCCGGAAACCCTGCCGGATGGCAAAAAAAGCCGGAATTTGGCCATTTTGCGGATTCCGGCATAGCAATCCGGCTGTCGTCGGCAGAAAGTCTGGCTCTCCGTAAAACGCCAATGCGGTGTTCTGCATACTGTATGGTCAAAAACTGCGCGGCTGTTACTGTTTTTTTAAGTGATTTTCAGGCAAGGTGGATGGCGGATTTGTTCTCACCATGAAAACGAAGGAGCCTGCGATGGATCAGAACCTGAAAGACTTGTTGTCGGAACTTGAGCAGTTTGGCAAAGACAATGATGCGCAACACAGCGAGCGCCCGCGCCGCATGCTGAACATCACCCGCGATACCGGCGAACTGCTGGCGGTGCTGATACGCTCCGTCAACGCGAAACGGATTCTGGAAATCGGTACCTCGAATGGCTATTCCACCCTGTGGCTGGCGTGGGCCGCCCGTGCCACCGGCGGGCGAGTCACCACGCTGGAATATTCTGAAAGCAAAGTTGCCCTTGCCGCCGCCAACTTCCGCCGCGCCGGTTTGCAGGATCTGATTCAGCAACAGCACACCGAAGCCGGTGCATGGTTGCAGGGCATGGCGGATCACAGCGTCGACTTACTGTTTCTGGATTCTGAACGCAGCGAATACACTGGCTGGTGGCCGCAACTGAAGCGCGTGCTGCGCCCCGGTGGTTTGCTGGTGGTTGATAACGCCACGTCACACGCCGCCGAAATGACGGAATTTTTTGCGCTGGTCACCGCGGATACGGAATTTACCTGCTGCACCGTGCCCGTGGGGAACGGCGAGTTTCTGGCGACGCGGGCATAATTGCCAGCCGCATTTGCCTGCGGCAATCGTCTATGTACGGATTCTTATTCTTTCGACCCGATGAATACTTTAGACAAGCGTGCTACCAAAATCCTGTTCGACAGTTTCTGGAAGAATGGCTGGATTGATCCGGCAGCCAGAACCACCACGCCCGACGACTTTGCGTATGCAAAACAAAAAGGCCTGATGTTTGATCCGCTCGATATCTCCCATGATGCGCTTGTTGCGCAGATTCTTTCGCTGAGAAAACAGATACCCGAAGAAAAACCCGCGGCAGCCTTTCTGAGCAGTCTTTCTGCTAATCGCGCAGACTGGCGCTCCGGCATTGCATCCTGGCATTTCGCAGCACAGCTGACAGCGCATGAATACCTTGATACGAGTGCTGCCGGTGCAAGTGCAACGCAAATCGTGTTTCAACGCGCACACACACCGCATCATTGCGCGATTTGCGGTGCTGAGCGTGATTATCAGGCTGAAGATCTGAATGTTCTCAATTTCGAACGTGTGAAGTGGGGTGGCGTTCGGCATGGCGAATTAATGTATGTGCTTCTTGATTTGCAATTACTCAGCCAGTGCGATATCCCGGAACCGTCTGCTGCTGATATTGATATTTTCAGGAAAATACTCGCGGAGATTCAGGCCAGTGCGCCGAAAGATCAGCCCGGTGCTTTGCGTAACCGGCTGACAGACATTGCCGCTTTGAGTAAAGACCAGCGCTCAGTGCTGCTCGAAATTCTGGCAATTATCGGCGTTCTGAAAGCCCGGCGTACAGACAGACCCGCACGCGGCAACGGCGGTGACTGGATGTATGTGGCGGACTGGCGTGGAGAGGATGGATACGATGCCGGTGCGGTAAGCCGGTATTTCGGTCGCTGGGGTTTCGCATCGGATGAAGTGGTGTCACCGGTTTGATGTAATCAGGCAGCTGAGTGGGGTGACGGTGCTGTGCTCTGGATGGCGTAATACAAAGCGCCGTTCGCTTGAATACCTGACAGTGCCTGCAACGGGCGCTGTCATCGCCTGTTTTTGCCCCAAATGCGGCATTCCGCACAGACATGCGCTTGTCGTCGGCAGAAAGTCTGGCTTTCAGGAAATGGCAGGTGCGGATTTTTGCACAGCGATGGGACATCAGCGGCGTGGTTTACGGCGTTTCCACCAGAGATACAGTCCGGACAGAATCAGAAAAGTCAGTGCGATGCCGCTAACGGAAATCAGGACTTTTCCCGCGAATCCGAAGGCTTCGCCGCTGTGCAGCGGGTAAAACCAGCTGACAACGGCTTCTGCACCGCTGGCCAGTTGCGGATCTTTGATGGCGCTGATGCGCTGCTCTTTCAGGCTGTAGCTGATGCGGGTATTGCCTTCGTGCAGGCGCGGTTCTGCCGCTTGTAACACACGCAGTTCAGCTTTACCACTGGCGCTGGCGGGCAGTTGCAGGCGCGTGATGCGGCCTTGCGGGTAGGCTTGCTGGGCCTGTTGCAGCCAGTGTTGTATGTCAGCGGCATTCCAGACGGGGACCGGTTCTTTTACTTTCGCGCGTTTTTCTTTGGCTGCGGCAACCGGTTTGTCCGGCAATATGCCTGCGAACCAGCCGGGCTGGTTGAAATAGCAGCCAGTGATGCCGAGCATGATCAGCACCACTGTGACAATCGCGCCGCTGCTTTTGTGCAGCGAATACAGCAGGGCATGTGTTGAGCCGCGCCAGTGCACGCTGAATGCGCGTCGCCATGCGGAAATGCTATTGCGCGGCAGCCATAACAGCAGACCAAGCAGGCTGCTGAATGCCAGCACCAGTCCGCTGACCGCCATGATGGTTTTTCCGGTATCACCGAGCAGCAGATAGCGGTGCAGTGCAAACAGACCCGGCATCCATTGCGCCTTCTGCCATCCGGCTTCGCCCCAGATCCGTTCGCCCAGAATTTGTTGCCGGTAAGGGTCCAGCATCACTTGCCGTTGTCTTGGTAAACCGGATTCAGACGACGGCAGTTTGTACCACGCCACCATGGCCTGATTCGCATGCAAGGGCAAGCTGACCATAGACGGCGGGCCGTAACCGGATTGTTGCGATAACCACGCAATGCTGGTCGCCTGACAATGCTGATCACAGCCATTCGCTGTTGGTGGCGGTTGCACACGCATCAGCGCCGGAATCAGTACGGCATCCAGTTCATGCCGCCATGCGAGCACGCTGCCTGTCAGTCCGGCCAGTAGCAGCATCAGGCCGAATAGCAGCGCACTCCATAAATGCAATTGCCGCAGGATGCGGCGCAGGGTTGCAGAAATCATAGAAAAAAAGGCCGGCATGACACCGGCCCAAGAGTCAACAGAGTAAAAAATCGATCAATACGGCACGCACTGTGGCTGCATTCAGAAGCGATAACGCAGGCTGGCAGTCAGGCTGCGCGGCGCGCCGGGCATGTTGTAATCATTCGCACCACTGTGAGCGGCAACGAAGTATTTGCGGTTCAGCACATTGCCCAGTGTCAGGCTGACATCCAGTTTTTCTGACTGGTAACCGGCACCGAGTTGCATCACGCCATAGCCCGGCAGCGTCAGCAGATTGTCTGCGGAAGCAAAACGCGCAGATTCTGCACGGCCACCCACCGCCACATACCATTGCGGAGTCAGCTGATGGCGCAGCCACAGATTCATGCTGTGGGTTGGTGTCAGCGAAGCGGTATTGCCCTGAAACGGGGTTTTGGCGGACGTCAGTTCGGTGGACTGATCAATGCGCCCGCGCATCCACGCATAACCGGCCAGCACCTGCCATTCCGGTGTCAGATAGCCGGTGAAGCTGAGTTCCACGCCGCGTGTGCTCTGGCGGCCCACCGGCAGCGAAAAGCTGGCATTGGCCGGATCTGCCACCTGAATATTGGTTTGCGACATATCGAATACCGATGCGGTGATACTGGCTTGCGCATTCCAGTCGTATTTCACACCGATTTCTTTGTTAACTGTTTCTGATGGTTTCAACTGATCGGAATTATTACGCAGCGTGAACAGATCACTGACCGGCTGGAACGAACGGTTCCATGTCGCATATAACGACGTGCTGATTTGCGGTTGCCAGATCAGACCGATACGCGGCGATACGGTTTTATCGGTACGGCGTAAGTCCTGATTTTTCGGAGTCAGATCATCGCGTGACTGGCGCAGCTGATCGTAACGCACACCCGCCATGACTTTCCATTCCGGCGTGATCGTCATCAGGTCTTGCAGATACACACCGGCGATATCCACTTTGTTCAGAACATTCGTGCTGACCGGCGTGTTGTCCGGCAAGGCTGGCAGCGTGACCAGTTGCGGCGCGAACAGGTTATAGGTTGCGGCATTGGCACGGCTGCGTAAAAATTCGCCTTTGTTCTGATAGCCGAGTTCCACGCCGTACAGCATCAGATGTTTCACGCTGCCGGTTTGCAGTTTTTGCGTGAGTTCGTTTTGCCAGTAAGTGCCGTTTTCATTGCGCTGGCGGCTGGCGTGGGCAATCGTCAGCGTTGGTGTGACGCCGTCTTTCACGGTATTGGTGGTGTAGTTGCGGTTCAGCGCAAAATCATAGCTGCGCACTACGCTGTGCCATTGCCAGTTGTCATTGAATTTATGATCAAGTGTTACGCTGGCGCTGTACACATCCGACTGAATGAAGGCGCGTTCTTTCCCGTTGGCGGCACCAAAGTAAGTTTCCACCGGCACATCGACAGGACGACCGCGAAAGCCCGGAACACCCTGATCGGCTAAGCGTTTATCGTGCAGATAATCGGCCTGCAACAGAACTTTCGTATCCGGAGAAATCTGGTAACTGAACGAAGGTGCAATCGCATTCCGTTCCAGAAAATACTGATTGCGGAAATTCGAAGAATCTTCCAGTGCGCCGGTTAAGCGGAATGCGGTACCTTTTTGTGAAGAAGGAATATTCAGATCCAGTTCTGCGCGGCGTTGTCCGGCAGTACCGGCGGTCAGACCGATCTCTGTCAGCGAAGTATCAAACGGTTTTTTTGTTACGCGGTTCACCAGACCGCCGGACGAGCCGCGTCCGTACAGCACCGATGCCGGACCTTTGAGTACTTCTATCCGTTCCGTATTCGATAAATCACGGAAGTACATCGCATCATCGCGCACACCATCGACAAACTGATCCAGAATCGCGGAGAAACCGCGTATCGTCACCTGATCGCGCTGACCATCGCCGACAGAAAAACTCAGCCCCGCCACATTCTGCAATGCATCCTGAAGCGAGGATGCATTTTGCTCACGCAATACCGGCAGATTCACGATATTCACGGTTTGCGGCGTATCGCGCAGTGCAACCGGAATTTTGGTAGCGGTGCGGGTCTGGCTGACTTCATAATCGCGTTTTTGTTCACGTGTGGTCTTGATGTTGATTTCTTCCAGTACCTGATCTGCGGCATGGGCAGCAGGCATAAAGAATGCAGCCAGCATCAGAGCCAGCGGACTCAGGCGGAAAGCGCCGGAAGCAGAAGGTCTTAAATGAAAAAAAGCTACGGTGGTCTGCGGAGGTGTAAACATATTGAAAAAACTAATTAAGAAAAAATGAGGATGTTGCATTCGCCGCAGATTTGTGTGAACGGCAGCCACGGCCAGAAGGGCGCATTACAGGACGTTAAATTCGAAAGCGGGTACATTACTTATGCCGCCGGTACCGGGTTCAGCGGATTCGGCATGCTGCCCGCCGTATCGTCCACGGTGCCTGCAAAACCCGGGCGCAACAGTGGTTTTACCGGCCACGGCGCTTGCAGTATGGCCTGACGCTCGGATTGCCAGAATGCCGGATCGCAGCGCGATTCCAGTCGGGCAAAAACCGCTTCGGTTTCGCTGCGCAGAACGTCGCGGAAAGCAGATTCCGGCAGCTGGTAATGACGCGACAGCAGCAGTACAAATTCCATCAGATGGCAAAGCATGGTGGCATGCAGAAAATTTTCACGGACTGGCTGAATATCGCGGAAGACGGTATGCCCTTCGCGAGCCGGCTTCAGCGACATACCCTGAGAGCTGAGCACAGGAAAATACACCTGCAGATCACTGAAATCCCTGACCTGTAACTGCACCGGACGGTATTGCGCATCCACCCGCAGATAACTGTTTTGCTGATGGGCTTCAAATGCAATGCCGTACAGCAGATAGGCAGACAGGCAGGCTGTCAGCACTACGCGGCTGTATTGCCGGAAATAGTCCAGTACTGCCTGCGCACCCTCGCCGCAGGACAGGCGTATCAGTTCACAGATCAGCGGTTCGCCGTCGAACGGAGAATCCGCATACAGACAGGCAACCGGCAGCGCGAACAGGCCGTCTTCAAGGCGCATGCCCGGATTACTGCGGTACAGCACCGACAAATGACGTGCCTTGTCATCATCCGCATCGATAAAGCAGGCACCGGTGATTTCTGCCGCAATCTCCAGCGTATGCGCAAAACCGGCTTCACGCTGCAGAATCTGACGCAGTAACTGGCTGATACGCGGCCCCATCACGACTGAGGTCGGAGAAACCGTATGCTGCAGACTGGTCAGGCGTAAGCTGACCGGCAATTTGATATGCGGCGCGTCCGCATCATTCAGCGTGCAGAGGGTGCGGAAGGACATGGTCGGTGCAGTCGCGATACTGACATCATCCAGCAATACGATGTCGCCGCGCAGGATTTCTGCTGCAAATTTTTCCGGCAGCACATATTGCAACTGAAACGGATGCACCGGCAGCGGATACCAGTCATTCAGCGGCATATCACGTTTTTGTAAGGACTGACGCCATTGCAGAACAGCATCTGGATAATGATGGCGAAACCATTGCAGATAATCCTGCACGCCCATACCGTCCGCCACGTACAGATAGGATTTGCGCACGGCAATGACTGTTAACTGCAGCACGGGATGAAATTCCGGTGAATACGCTCTGCGTTCTTCATCGCTGAGGCCGTCTGTGCTTGCAAAAGCCGGATCAACCGGATGTGTGTTAGAAGCCCATTGCTCCAGTAACAAGGCACTGTGTTCTTCCTGCTGATGGCGCAGGGCAGCGATGAAAGTGTCTCCATACGAACGGAAGCGGGCGCGCAGTGCGTGGCGCCATTGATGGCGGAAGGTAAGACACTGCAAGTCATTGTGCACGCTGTTATCCAGCTCATTGCTGAGGCGTTCCAGATCTGCCGGATTGATCGCCACTGCTAAGGCTGGCGCAACCGCTTTCAGTAAGTCGCTGCCACTGTGCAACGCACGTACCGGCTGATCATGGCGGTACAGCGTGACTGCACCGTACAGGCTCCAGGCACCTGCGCTATGGCTTTGCAAACCTTCGATGCGCAGCTTGTGCTGTTCAAAGCCGAGCGGATACCAGCTCAATTGGTGATCGCAAATCAGACGCGACGGGTCCAGTAAACCTTCACGCAGCAAGGCTTGTAAGGTTCTGGCTACGCTCCTGTGCTGACACACGGCGGCATCGCGCCAGACTTGTGTCATTTCAGCATCTTGCTGAGTGAAATGGCGAAGGGGAGTCATTGCATTCATCGTCAGGTCTTTTCAAGAGGTCACGACGATATTATCGCAAATGAGAATCATTATCAATCGCATTTTCACAAATCCACGGATTTCTTGCTCCGTATCAGGAAACATGGCTTCTGCAGCACCCGCCCAAATGTTGCGCAGCGGAATCTGCAGACTTGCTTCCGGCGTTTATGCGACATGAATAGACGCCGTAAAGCGAGATTCAGCAACATACGACGGGAATGCCTGCCGTTCATTCCGTTTGATTTGTAACAGATATGTCAAAAGCATCACAATCGCGTTTTTACATAAGGAGAATTCAGCATGCAGCAGGCAGCACAACATGAATACCAGCCTCAGAACAACCAGAACGAAGTCATCGAATACAGTTACAGACCCGGCTTACTGCTGACAACAGTATTTTTTATCGCATCACTTGGCGGAGCCTATTGGGAATTTCATGATGCATCGACCAATACCCGTGGTCTGGTGATTCAGCGCGCAATTCATCTGGATGTGGAATCCGCAACCTGGTTTTTATGGGGCTTGTTCGCGTTTTGTGTGGTGATGGCGCTGATATTTGGCACCATGCTGTTCCGCAGTCTGTTTTTAGGGCAAAAACTGACACTGAATCATGATGTGCTGCGTTTCCCAGCTTCAATGATGCGCAGCACGATCACCGAAATTCCGCTGGCAGGGATTGAAGCGATGGAAGTCAGAACGGAAAACAAAAATACCTTCCTCGCTATCTGGCATGCAAACGGCTATGACGTCGTGTTCCAGGATCGTTTTCCCGGCAAGGCTGCGTTTGAGAACTTTGTCAGCGCGATTTATGAGCGCGCGCCGGCTTTGTGAAACTTTTGAAATTTCTTAAAAGAATATTTTAAAAAGATAAGTATTTCTGCTGCACCGGTTCTCTGCAACTTTGTAATTCGGTGCGGCAGGGCAGACAGGAGAGTTCAGCATGCGGAGGAAAGAGCAGCGTAAGCGCCGTACCTTGCAGTATCCGGGTACGGTGATCTCGTATCCTTACCGGCCTGCGTTGTTGCTGACCTTTCTGCTGTGTGCGGGATTCGGTGCTGGTGCGTACGCGGTTTTTTTCGAAGCACTGAACAACACCCGTGGCATGCTGCTGACGCAGACGATACATCTCGGCGTACATGGAGCAACCCGCGTTTTGTGGGGAGTATTTGCCTGCAGTCTGACGATATCCGTCACGGGTGGCCTGATGCTGTTGCGGGATCTGTTCTTTTGTCCGCTGCTCGAAATGGATCATGCGGTGCTGCGTATTCCAGCTGGCCTTCGCCTGCGTCAGAAAGAAATTCCGCTTGCCGGTATTGATGGCATAGAAATCCTGACTTCCAACAAAAAGACATTTCTGGCGATCTGGCATGCCGGTGGTTATGACCATGTGATGGAAAGCCAATTGCCCGATAAAGCAGCGTTTGCGCAGTTTGTCGATGCAATTTCTGAGCGGATACCCGCGATCTGATCACGCTCGCTTGACGCCGGATGGCCAGCATGCTGCGGCAGCTGGCCATTTTTCTTTGTGATTTTTGCGAAAAACGCACAATCGCCGCCAGCCTGTAGGTTTTCTGACAGGAAGCGGCTGTTATTGTCTGCAGAGGCGATGTGATGCGGATAAAAAGCAACGCGGTTTCCGCGGTCAGGCAACACATATGCACTAATCATGATGTGCCGCAAGCGCGCAGCACACTTTGATAAATATTTCTTATAAGCAATTCACAGCTTGTATGCGCACTGTTATGCTGGTCTTTCCGGCTGCACCCCATCGCTGCCGCTGCAGCAATAAAAAGATTTGACGCAATACTGATAAGGATTCAGTGCGGATCGCACTTGTTGGTTGAGTGAATGCCACCTGTATTTTTTGGGTATGAAAATGCGTTTGTATTTACCTGGAGAAAGTATGAAGTTGAAGCACAGATTATTTGCCCTATGCATGGTGGCGATTGCCGGTTTGCTGATTTCCGGCGGTATTTCGTTGTATGCCATCAAAAAGATCATGGTACATGAGCGCGAAGATCAGATTACGGAACTGGTGCAGCTGGCGCGTGCCGCAACAGAAAAAGCCTATGCGCTGGAGCAATCCGGCAAGCTGAGTCGCGAAGCGGCGCAGGCGCAGGCGAAGCTGGCACTGTCTTCTTTTCAGAAAGGGGACAAATACTTCTTTGTGCGCGATAACACCAGCGATGTTTTGCTGGTACATATTAAGCAGGACAGGATCGGCAAAGCAGATAAAGATGCCAAATCATCCGGTGATGTGTATCGCGCTGCGCTGAAAGGTATGCCTGAAGACGGTATTGCAGTTGCCTATAAGCCCGGTACTCGCCCGGGTGTGGAAGGCAAAGTCAGCAAAGCATACGCGGTGACGATATTTGCGCCGTGGCAATGGCTGATGGGCTTTGGTACGTATACCGATGATATCGAAGATGAGTTCATGCAAAAGCTGATCACATTCTTGCTGATTGGTGGCGCTGCGGCGCTGGTGATTGGTCTGGTTGCGTGGCGGCTGGCGAACACACTGCTGCGTCAGATCGGTGGTGAGCCGGATTATGCGGCGGCTGTGGTCAGAAATATTGCACAGGGTGATCTGAGTACCGAAGTGCCGCTGCAAAACGGCGATCAGGAAAGCCTGCTGCATGAAATCGAAGACATGCGCAAAAAGCTGGCGCAGCTGGTGGAGCAGGTCAGGGCGGGTGCGGAGTCGATCACAACGGCTTCCGGCGAAATTGCCAGCGGCAATCTGGATTTATCGCAACGTACTGAACAACAGGCCGGTGCGCTGGAGGAAACATCCTCCACCGTGGAAGAGCTGACCGCGACCGTGCGTCAGAATGCCGACAATGCACGTCAGGCCAGCCAGCTGGCGAAAACCGCTTCCGGTATCGCCAGCGAAGGCGGTACGGTGGTGAATGAAGTGGTTAGTACGATGGCGGAAATCAGCGATTCTTCCGGCAAGATCGTGGACATCATCAGCGTGATCGACGGCATTGCGTTCCAGACCAATATTCTGGCGCTGAATGCAGCGGTGGAAGCCGCCCGCGCCGGTGAGCAGGGACGCGGTTTTGCTGTCGTTGCCAGTGAAGTGCGCAGTCTGGCACAACGATCTGCCGGTGCAGCCAAAGAAATCAAAGCCCTGATCGATGCGTCGGTGGCAAACGTTGAAAAAGGCGGCGAGCTGGTGGAGAAAGCCGGTAAAACCATGCACGAAGTGGTGCAGGCAGTACAACGTGTGACCGACATCGTGGCTGAAATCAGTTCCGCCAGTCAGGAGCAGGCGGAAGGTATTCAGCAAGTCAATCAGGCCGTGATTGATATGGATAACATGACGCAACAGAATGCCGCACTGGTGGAACAGGCATCGGCAGCCGCCGAAGCGCTGCACGATCAGGCGGACAGTCTGGTGCATACCGTCAATATGTTCCGCGTCTCTCATCTGCAAGTCAGCGCTGCACCGCAAGCCGTACACCGTGCTGCGCAGAAAACCGGCAACACCGGTCCGCGTGCTGCCACCCGCGCACTGCCGCGTAACTGATGCTTCGCCCGTTCTGCGCCATCCTTGCATGGCGTTCTGAACGGGCAAAACCCCCTTACAGCACGATAAATGGCGCTGCCAGTCCGTCAGAGCTGTGCTATCGTGCGCGCTGAATTCTGACGGGAGGCTTTATGCAGGAGCAATGGGATTTTTATTTTTGCCGTGTCGATGATGCACCGGCGTCCATCAATCTGAACCTCGCGCTGGCGCAGACTGCGCCACTGGAGGAATGTGCCGTGATGGCATGGGTCAGTCTGGAAATGCGTGCGCCGCGCGAAGACGGCTTTTCCAGCGCGGAAGAATATCCGGTGCTGGAGCAGCTGGAAGATGCGCTGATGCGCGGTCTGGGTGTGGGCAATGCCACCACACCGGATGCCGGCCCGCTGATGTTTGTCGGACGCAATACCAGCGCGGGACGCCGCGATTTTTATTTCTACACCGGCAGCGGTTACGCATGGCAAAACCGCGTTGCTGCCGCACTGAAAGGCTTTCCGGATTACCGCTTTGAAACCGGTACGCAGGATGATCCGGAATGGCAAACCTATTTTGAATTTCTGTATCCGGGTGAAGATGACTTGCAGCGTATGCAGAACCGCCGCGTATGCCAGCAACTGGAACAGCATGGCGATCCGCTGACGCAGGAACGTCCGCTGTATCACTGGGTCTACTTTGCCACCGCAGAAGCCCGTGCGGCCTACATTGATCAGATTCTGCAAAACGCATTTGAGATCGAACAGGAATTCGAAGCGGATACCGATGAATACCGGTTCGGGCTGCAATTCAGCCAGACCGGCCTGCCGCACTACCGGACGATTGACAGCATCACGCTGCCATTGTTCTTTGCGGCAAGGGATTACAACGGCCATTACGATGGCTGGGAAACCGAAGTCGTTGCACCGGAGCAGACCCACTGACCGCCCGCCTGTTCGCGGGTTGCATTGCGTCAGCTAACAAAAAAGGCCGCTGAGTTGCCCTCAGCGGCCTTTTTTTGCCTCAAATGCGGTGTTCAGCACAGCAACCCCGCTGTCGTCGGCAGAAAGTCCGGCTTTCCGGAAATGGCAGATGCGGAGTTCTGCATCATGGTCATGCCCGCCGGAGATGTGACGGAAAATGAATAAACCGATTCGTGTTTTTCCATTGGTCGGCGTTCCGGAAGTAGCTGAATGCTAATTGAAATATAGTGTGGATCGCATGATGTCAGCCGGTGGTATGCCGCGCTGACAGAAAATTCCGCTGAGTAATGATCCTGAAAGGAGAGTCCGCATGTCTGCAATCGTCCGCTATTTTCATATCACCCCCGTAGAAAATCTTCCGGCCATCCTGCGCGAAGGATTACAGCCACGTTTAGGGGAGCGCAGTCAGATACTCGGTGAACCGGAACCGGCGGTGTATCTGTTCACCAGTGCCGAAGCAGTTGACGATGCCAGTATGAACTGGTTGTGTGATTACTTTGATGAAGAAGAAGCACTGGCGGTGCTGGCGGTGGATGTGAGCGCGGATTTTCCCGGCGATGCGGAAAATGAATTTGAGTTTGTCACGACTCAGCCTGTGCCGCCGCACTGCCTCCGTGTGATGACGGAGGATGTGCTTGGCGAAACCCAGTATTTTTCGACCTTGCCTCAGGTTTGTAACGCCACCTGAAAAGGTTTTTTATGCAGATGCAGCGGCGCTGACCGGATAGCCGATGTCAGTCGCTTCTGCAAATACCAGCGCCGGATCGGCATCCGGATTCAGTGAGCGTATCATGGCTTCGGTCAACGGCTGATGACGGAAAATGGCGGTGGTGATTTCTGCGGAAACCGCAACTTCGTAATAACTCTCCGCCCAGCGCTGATACGCTTGCGGGTCGCCGTTCAGTAAGTGCAGCAGGGTGTCGGCACCGTCCTGCGCCTGTGTGCTGCTCACTTGATGCCATTGCGTATCGCTGTGGCGTCGCCAGTAACAAAAGCTCGCCGCTTCCATCGAAAATGCAGGCTCTTGAAGGAAGGCAGAAAAAGCAGCCGGTACCTGTTGCTGTATGCGCGCTGCCAGCCGGCCGTCATCGGCGCTTTCATGTGCGTAGCCTTTCAGTGTGGCACCGGCACTGTCCAGCAGCAAAAACCAGTCGTCACCTTCGCCATTGCGCATGGAAGCCATTTCCTCACCCGGCCCCCAGTGAGCATCAAAGCTGTAATAGCGGTATTCCCATTCCGGACTCAGGATTGCATCCAGCATCGCCAGTGATTGCGTGATGCGGCGTAGTTGTGCAGGTGGCGGAAGCAGTTCAGGCAGCATCACAGGGTTCCCGTTAAGTGAATGGCAGTTTGCACCGGGCAAATGACGATGCGCCGATAATTTCTACAGAATAAGTGGCAGACAGGCGGCCGTAGCTGCTGTAAGCCACCGTTTCGGGGCTGAATGCAGATTTTCGCACAGCAACCGGCCGCTAGCCGGCGGAAACGCCGGACTTCAGAAAACAGCGTATGCGGATCGCTGCATAGTCTGACCCGGGTTTCACGGCTCAGCCTGCTGCCCGTTGGGTGATCAGTCCCTGTCGTGACGCCCATAATCCGACATCCTGTTTCTGTATGGCTGCCGCCATCAGTGCGGGGAACTGGTCCGGTGTGCAGGCGAAGGTCGGAATATCCATCGCGGCGAAACGTGCTGCATTGCGCGGATCGTAGCCGGGCGTGCCGTTATCCGCCAGCGCCAGAAGGCAGATCAGATTGACACCGGAGGCTTTCAGTTGCGCCGCCCGCTGGAGCATACTTTCCTGATTGCCGCCTTCATACAAATCGGTGATCAGCACCATGATGGTTTGTTCCGGACGCGTAATCACTTGCTGGCAGTAACCGAGCGCCAGGTTGATATCGGTGCCGCCGCCGAGCTGCACGCCGAACAGTAAATCGACCGGATCAGCCGCTGTTTCTGATAAATCGGCGACCGCGGTATCAAACACCACCATGCGTGTTTTCACCGCACGCAGCGAAGCCAGTGCGGCGGCAAACACACCGGCGTATACCAGCGAAGCCGCCATTGATCCGCTCTGATCCACGCACAGCACAATATCGCGCAGCGCGGATTGCTTGCGGCCGTGGCCGACCAGCTTCTCGGCAATGACTGTTTTCTTTTCCGGTAAATAGCGGCTGAGATTAGCCTGTATCGTTTTGTGCCAGTCGATTTCATTCAGACGCGGGCGATAGTTGCGTTCTGCCCGGTTCAGGCTGCCGCTGACGGCTTGCCGCATCGGTTCGCGCAAACGCTTTTCCAGTTCGGTCACCACTTTGCGCACAACCTGACGCGCCGTTTCGCGGGTGCGTGCCGGTAACACACGCGACAGCGACATCAGGCTGGCAACCAGATTCACATCCGCTTCGACCGATTCCAGTAATTCCGGCTCCAGCAGCATTTTGTGCAGTTGCAGGCGGTCGAGTGCATCCTTTTGCATCACCTGCACCACCGATGACGGAAAGAATTCGCGGATATCGCCAAGCCAGCGTGCGACGTTCGGGCAGGACGGGCCGAGATTGCCGCTGCGTTCCTGATCATACAGCGCAGACAATGCGGCATCGGCGCGTTCCAGCTGCGGTGGCAAAGGCCCCGCGCCGCAGGTATCCTCCGCCGGATTGCCGAGGATCAGACGCCAGCGTTGCAGGCGGTCGGTTGCGGTATCGGTGAGAGCTTGGCTCATACAGTGCTTTCTTTCAACAAGTGCTGCAGGAAAGGCAGAACAGCGCTGGCTCTTTCCGTATCAACGCGGATTTCCGCCGGCGTGCGGCGTTTGCCGTCGCTGCCGAGGTGGCGAACTTTATCGCCCATTTGCCGCCGTTCCGACGGCGTGAAGCCGGAAAATGCGCGCCGTAACAAGGCCAGACGTTCCATGAAAATCTCATCCGGCAGGGCGCTCAGCCACTGGTCGATGATTTGCCATAAAGCATCCTGATGTAACAGCAGCAAACCGCTGCCGGATAACAGGCCACTGAGCCAGGTCGTCGCCATCGCGGCCGGTGAACCGGAAGACAGCATACGATGGGTTTGCAGCATCAGTGCCTCATCATCAATGCGCTGTTTGTCATAGCAAAGGCGCAGCGCATAACCCTGTACGCCCGGCGCAATGCTGTCCTGCAGATAGAGTTTTTGCAGGCAGGTAAACCAGCTGTCGGCCAGCGCCTGTTCCGCCAGCGTATCCATGGCTTTTTGCACGCCTTCGATACAGGACACCATGTGCTCCGCAGATGCTTCATCGATGCCGGTGCAGGCCAGCGGCAGACCTAGCATGATGCGTTCGGTCAGCGAATGGATAATCGGTAGCACCTGCACCTGGCTGGTGCCACGCACATCGCCGTAACGCGCAACGCTGACCAGCGGCGGCAAGGCTTGCATCAGATGGGTAATGTCATTCGCCAGTGCAGCCTGATTCTGCAGTAACAGCAGTAATTCCGCGCTGGCTTTCGGCAATTCCGCCAGCACCGCCACATCCAGCAAACCGGTCAGCGCCGGTAAGTCAGCCTGGCGTGCGGTTTCGCTCAGGCAGGCCGCGGCCGCTTCCGCAATACGGTTGCCGTAGCGACTGGTTTCGATCAGGCGTATCGCCATTTCCGGCCGCCATTCCAGCAACCAGCTTTCGCGGAATGTTCCCTGACGATTACTGTTGGACTGACGCTTGCCCCAGTGGATGCCCAGCACCGTCAGCTGATGCAGCAAGCGGCTGCGTGCGCGGCCATTCGGTTCGCGCAAATCCAGTTCGATCAGTTTGCTGACCGTTTCCGGTTTCAGGCGCAGACTCTTTTGCTGCATTTCCAGATCACGCTGCAAGGGCGCTGCCGCAGCTGACGGCGGCACGCTGCCTAAGTGATGACCGATTTCCAGTTGTTCGCGGATCAGTTGCAGCGGCGCTGCTTCGCCATGACACAGCACTGCCAGCATCGCTTCGCGCAGTTCGCGCAAACCCGCCATCGGTAAATCCCGCATGGCTGCGGTGGCTTCTGCCAGCCGCACGGTTTCAATTACGCTGGCAGACGATGCGTCCAGCCCTGCATCGCGCATCAGCCTTGCCGCTTCAGTGACCCAGCGTAATCCGGCCTGATCCGGGCTTTGCCACAAATGCGCGTACCAGCCGGGAGAACTGATCCCGGCGCCGTAACCGCTTTCATATGCCAGCCGGTCGCTGCTCCACGGTACCCATGTGGCGCAAGTCTTTGCCTTGCCTAAACCTTTCAGTAAGGCCTGATCCTGCTTCACACTGTGTTTTCCTGCCAGTGCGGGTACATGCCATGCACCGCAAACCACGGCAATACGCTGATAGCCGGCCTTTTCTGCTTCGCGGATTTTCTGACGCATCGCGGCCTCGCGTTGCTGATCGCGCAGCGATTCCTGCGGTGCATGCTCGCGCAATGCTGTCATCGCTTCCTGAATCGCGAGAAATAAATCATTGCTGTCGCTGCGCTGTTCAATTTCTCTTTCCCACCAGCTTTCCTGATCTTCATAACCGGCAGCGCGCGACAATTCGGCCAGCGGGTCCATTCTGAGTGCGCTGATCCAGTCTGCTTCCGGTGCCGGGTTTTCACCGGTTGCGGTCTGTGTTTCCGCATCCGCATCCGCATTCGAATCCGTTTCTGTGCTCTGTTCGGTACTCAGGCTGTCGGTGTCTGCAGACGCACTGGCCTGCTGATCGGCTTCCAGACAGACGGCAAAGCGGTGCGTCAGCGGCAAATCCATCAGCCGCAGCGGTATTTGCTGCTGCAGCGCGTAACGTATCGCAATCCATTCCGGCGAAAAACCGGCGAACGGATAAAACACGCCGTGCTGCGGCGCTTCCGCCGGATAGACCAGCATTGCTACCGGCGGCACCATGGCTTCATCTGTTGCCAGCGGCAAAATATCTTCCGCTTCCGGCGGACCTTCCAGTAATACGATATCCGGCTGCAGGGTTTGCAGTGCGCGTTGCAGCGCACGTGCGCAACCGGGGCCGTGATGGCGTATTCCAAAAAAATGGAGACTCATCCGTCTGTCCTCAGGCAACTTCCATGCAGGCGCGGTACAGGTCTTTCCAGTCATCGCGTTCTTTGGCGATGGTTTTCAGGTATTCCATCCAGACCAGCTTGTCCTGTACCGGATCTTTGATAATGGCACCGGTCAGGCTGGCGGCGATGTCGGCAGCATGCACAACGCCGTCACCGTAATAACCCGCAACCGCCATGCCGTGGCCAATCACGGAAATCGCTTCGGCGGTGGATAAGGTGCCGGAAGGAGATTTCAGTTTGGTTTTGCCATCTTCGGTGATGCCGTTGCGCAGCTCACGGAAAATCGCCACGACGCGGCGCACCTCTTCCAGCGCCGGTTTTTCGGTTGGCAATTCCAGCGCACGGCCGAGTTCATTGACGCGGCGGCTGACAATCGCCACTTCTTCATCGAAGCTGTCCGGCGTCGGCAGAATCACGGTATTGAAACGGCGCATCAGGGCGGACGACATTTCATTCACACCTTTGTCGCGGTTATTTGCGGTTGCAATCACATTAAAGCCGCGCTGCGCCTGCACTTCCATGCCCAGCTCCGGTACCGGCAGGGTTTTTTCCGACAGCAGCGTAATCAGCGTATCCTGCACTTCGCTCGGTACGCGGGTCATTTCTTCCAGCCTTGCAATCTTGCCTTCGCGCATCGCCACCAGCATAGGGCTGGCGACCAGTGCAGCCTGACTCGGGCCTTCCGACAGCAGACGGGCATAGTTCCAGCCGTAGCGCAGTGCGCTTTCATCGGTACCGGCTGTACCCTGAATCAACAGTGTGGAGTCACCGGCAATCGCCGCTGCCAGATGTTCCGACACCCAGCTTTTTGCAGTGCCCGGCACACCGTACAGCAACAGCGCACGATCAGTTGCCAGTGTGGCGACAGCAATTTCTATCAGACGTGCCTGACCAATGTATTTCGGTGTGATTTCAAAACCGTTTTCCAGCGTGGTACCGAGCAGATACTGTTTCACTGCCCACGGCGAGAGTTTCCAGTTAGCCGGACGCGGCTTGTGATCATGTTTTGCCAGTTCATGTAATTCTTCAGCGTATTGCTCTTCGGCATGCTGGCGTAAAACGGCGTTCAGGGAAGCATTCACAGGAAAATCTCCTTTATCAGATATTGTTTAAACGCAGCCTGTGTCAGCAGGCGCTCTGTGCGCTCCGTCTGGCTGCGGTAGTACCAGTTTTCACTGTCGCTGAAAATATTCAGGCGCTGGATTAACTGCACGATGTCAGCGATGACCTGATCCGGGCAATCCGGAATCAGCCGCTCCAGCATGTTCAGCAGCGCATGCATATCCTGCGCACGTAATTGCTGGTTTTGCAGCTGCTGCAGAAATGCCGGCGTCAGCATGCGGTTCAGCGTTTCTGTCAGCGCCTGCACTGTTTCCGGCGCGGGGCGGGCCGGCAGGATCTGCAGATAACGGACTGCAGCGTCGATATTTTCCTGCTGCAACAGCGTCAGCAGCACGGCAGTCTGTGACGCTGACGGGAGCAGATTGAACAGCGCAATGCAGTTGGATTGTATGTGGCTGACTGCCAAGCGGCTGAGGCTGGCGCTGGCCCACGCGACATCACCGAAGCGCAGCACGGCATCGCAGACACCGGCAATCAGCGCTTCCGACCAGCTGTGCGTGGTCAGCAATTCCCAGCTGTCATCATGGTCGGGGCCGGCGCTCAGCCACTGCTGCGGAGCTATCAGCGCGATCAGCTGACGCAGCCACCACGCTTTCTTTCCGGTGCCGGCGGGCGGTGTCGGATTCCAGCCGTCTTTTTCCCAGTCACGCGGTAATTCTTCCGGCAGGGTGATATGCAGCTGACCCTTGCTGTCGAATTGCAGAACGCTGTCAGCACGTTGTTTTATCCGCTGCGCCAGACTACTTTCAGGACGTTGTGCCAGCCAGCTCGCAAGGCGCTGGCGCACAGGCTGGCTGCGGTCGCTGAGCAGGCTTTCCGTCCACGCAATATCTTCCGCACTGCCTGCATACGGCAGCCAGAGGTCAAGCAGACTCAGGCGCTGCTCTGCTTTTTCTTTCGATAAGTCCGCCTGCAGCCACTGGCGGGCCACTGCGGCATCGGCTTCTGCCTGCGCGCGCAAAGCCTTGCAGCGCATGGCAAAACTCTCTTCCTGCCAGATTCGCAGGCGGGTGTCCGCATCCTGCCATGCCTGCTGATGCAGTGATTGTGCGCGCCAGTCCGGATGCTGTTGCCGCAGCCATTCGGCACGTTCACCCAGTACGCCGGACCACACAGCAACATCTGCGCGGGCCAGAATCGCTGGCAGCATGGCATGCGGCAGCCGCCAGCCGTGTTCAGCAATGCGCTGCAATGCCCACGGGCGCAGACTGTCGAACAGGGTTTCGGTCAGACGGGAAAATACGCCGTGCAACTGCGCTGGTGGTTCGCCGCGTGTTTCCGGCGCGGCCTGCGGTGGCAGATTTGCCTGCAGTGGCAACCAGCCGGCGCGCTGATACGCATGCAGCGCTCCCGCTTTCAGCAGTAATTGCTGTTCAGCAGATGCAGCGTGAACCAGCGTATCAATGGCATCAATACCGGTTTGCGCTGCGGGATGATTGGCGGTGCCGGTCAGGGCAGTTTGAATCAGGGGAATCATGCATGCACCTCAGTTAACAGGGTGTAAGCACCGTTGACCATACATGCCAGCGGCAGAAATTGTTTGCCATCCCATTCACCGGCAACATCCAGTGGCGCACCGCCGGACAAAGCCATCCAGATCCAGTGCTGACGCCCTTGCAGCGGCAGGGCTTGCCCTTCCTGATCGACAGCAAACCAGTTGCCGCTGTCATCGCTGACGGGTGTTAGGGACTGCATAACGACCGGAACTCTGTCTGTCCACGGATTGCGCGCGAGCACCGTACTCATCCGTGTCAGCATCTGCGGAATGGTTTCACTGGCATAAAAAGCGGACTCAGCGGGCAAAGCAAGCGGTGTGCCGCAAACGGCGGCGCGCTGGCTGGCAGCGCCGGGCCAGCACACCAGCTCCGCAGAAAATGTCATACCGGGAATATAGTTGGCAGGCAGGGGCTGTGAAGGCGCGGCAAATTGCAGCAGCAACGCGAACTTACCGCTTTGTTTGCCTTGCAGCCAGTTACGCTGTACCCGTAAATGTCCTTCCTGCACCAGTGTTTGCGCCACCAGCATCCATTGATCATGCAAACGCTGACCGGATTGCAGAACTTCCTCCTCAGACACCGTAAAGCCGACATACTGGCGCAGGCTGGATTGCACATCTTCCGGTAACTCTGCGATGCGTTCCCACGCGTGCATTGCCAGCGCAATACTGCCCAGTTCGCTCAGCACTTGCTGCGGCCAGTCCGGACCTGCACCCACCAGATCGGAAATGCGGCGAACACGTGCTGCCAGCGCGGCTGCCTGTGCATCCACCAGACGCGCCGCCTGCTGTTCCCAAACCGCCGGGCCATCTGCCGGTAAACGCGCCATGCCCTGACGCAAAATGTCTTCCACCCACAGTCTGAATGCGGCAAGTCCGTCGCTGACGCGCTGCTCACGCTTTTCCAGACGCTTCTGACGCGCTGTTTCATCGACTGGCTCGCTGGCTTTCTCTGCAGCTTTTTCTTCTTTTTTGATGGCAGTTGCCGTGCGCTTATCCAGCCAGGCACTGACCCAGTCCGGCGGCGCTGCTTCAGCAATTTTCTGCCCATCTGCCGCAGCAAACAACAGCAAGCCCAGTGCATGCTTACACGGAAATTTGCGGCTGGGGCAAGAGCATTTGCTGGCAAAGTCGCTCAGATCAATCTGTGTCTGATACGGCTTACTGCCGCTGCCCTGACATTCACCCCATAAAGCCTGTGCATTCTTACCTGAGCTGACCCACTTACTGGCCGACATCAGTTTCTTACCATTCGCAGCAGAACTGCTGTCCGGTGCTAACGCCAGCACCTGTTGTTCCGTCAGTTGCATGTTGGTGTTTCAAATCTCAGAAACTAAAATCGCAATTATAGAACTTAATTTATGCAAAACGCTTGAAGGTCCGGTTGAACGGTCGTGGCCGATTAAGCAGCCTTTGAAAGCCTGTCCGGAAGATGCCCTGAGCGGCCGGTTTTTGCCTCAAATGCGCAGTTCAGCACAGCAACCCCGCTGTCGTCGGCAGAAAGTCTGGTCATCAGGAAATGGCAGATGTGGAAAACAGCATAATGACAAAATTTGATATTTAAGTGCCTCAGAGGTGGTACTTTTATAAGGGCGTGTCCTAATTTCATTGCGCCTGCTAACGAGTAGACTTTTTTCCGATTTGCAGGATTCTTCTTTCCTGAATGAAAGGAAATCGGAATGTTTCGGCGCATATTAAATGACGATATCTGGCAGTAATTGAAGACAATCATGCGTGGCAAGGGATGTCCTCGAAGGATTCTGTCCGTGGAAGACGGCGTATAAGCGCTTTTACCGGTGGGCATGCACGGGATTGTGGACGGATATTTTTTGAATTACGAGTCAACATTGATACGGAATAGCTATTCGCCGACGGAAGTTACGTCAGAGCTCACCAGTATGCGGCTGGAGCTCGGACTGGAGAGGAGCGTGTCATTGGCAGATCGCGAAGGGAGGAGTCACTACCAAGATTCACGTGGCAGCCGACGCGCATGAAAATCCGGTGGATTTTGAAATCGCTGGAGGTGAAGTCCAATATGCCAAAGCTGCACGGAAGCTGATCGGCATGCTAAAAGCAGCGCAACATACCATTGCAGACGAGGGCTATGATGCGCAGGTAATTCGTGAACACATCGGACCGAAAGGAGCGATTCCGCTCATTTCGAGAAAATCCAACAGTCGCAAAGCGAAATCGGAATTTGGTGCGCATTTATAAAAGGAACGGCATTTGGTGGAGACGCTGTTTGCCAGACTGAGAGATTTCCGTAGCACTACGACCCTCTTTAAGAAACTGGCGCGGAATTTCAAGGCTATGCTATTTATTGCCAGCACTTTCATCTGAATTAAAGTGAAATGAGGGTACACCATAGATAAAGTTTTAATTTTTTGAAAGTTTTGTTTTTTTAGAGATAAAATTTTTTCTTCGACGTTTCAAACTTCCTGCTGAGAAAAAATAATGAACGCTTTGTCTCCAATCGATAACCAATTCATAGATGGTTTGAAATTTTGTGCATTCGCATATGATCTTTTTGAAAAGATAGCGTCCGATGTAGACGGAGTTTCAAGGATACGAATGCGTAATTCGATCGTAGAAAAGAAGTTAATCGAGGAATTACTACCTATTTGTAAGTATATTCAAGCTAAATACCGTACTGGTCGATATATTTCGGTCTGTTGGAAATCAGGCAATCAAAACCATGATGCGGAGATCATTCAATCGGGCGCATATATTGACCAAGGTTACTACCATCAACAGGCTTTTCTAGAAATCACAAGTGCGGTTCATCCGAAAGACTATCTGAGTCGGGAGTTATTGAATAAACAAGGATTTGCATTCAGTGCAGATGGACTTAAGCGACAAAAAGACGGATCTATAAAATCAGAGCCCATAGTTCACACGAATTATGTGTATATCGAGAGATTTTCTGAAATTCTGTTGGCGCGGATAAAAGATAAAGCGAGCAAACGCTATCCTGACCATACAACATTAATTGTTTGCTGCTGTTTAGACATGCTTTGTACTTCTGAAGAGTGGGAATATTTACGCAGATGCATCGAGAAAAGCCAGCAAAGTCATCAGTTTGAAGAAATATATATATATGAAACTACACATGAATTTAGCTTCAGCTTATGGGGCTCATCAAGTTCAAATAATTTTGAATATCGTACAGAAACAATAGCGAACAATAATGAATACCCTCAGCCGTGATCAGGTACTCGCCATGAGCGCACAGGCGCATGCGTGGACAGAACAGGAATACCGCCGGCATCCCGCAGTACGCGGCGATGCAGAATGGATGGAAAAGCAGCGCCTGCTGTTGGCAGATATGGCGCTGCATTTGTTGCAGACAGCGTTACGAAAGCAGGCGCTGGATACGCAGGAACTGAAGAAAAATCTGTATTCAATACTGACGATTGCCGACGGCTTTTTACCGGATCACGCACTGAAAGCCTTTGCTGATCAGCTGTATCTGCCACCGGCAACCACCACAGCCTCAGAGGATATGCCGCAGCAAAGGCAGGCGACGTAAGCTTGCAGCTATACTGAAACTGATAGCAACGCTGGCACTGCTAGCCAGCGCAAACATTGCCAGCGGATACAGTTGCAATGGCTGTACGCACAACCCGACCGCCACCACGACCGGCGGATGAACGATAAACGCACCGAAGCATTGCGGTGCTATTACCTGCCACAATGCGGACGGCGCAGTGGCGATGCGGGTGCGCCACAGCAGCATCAGCATGATGCCGGTGCCGACGAAGGCTTCCCAGTACGCGTAAAACAAAGCAGGTAGCGTCCAGCCACCATGGACATCAAATTTCTCGCCGCGCAAAGCGCCACTGAGAATGGCATACACCATCAGTGTCGGGATCGTCAGTATGCTGACGACCAGCCATGGCTTTGCCAGTGCCGGTGTGATTTTTTCCAGCAGGCGCTGTTCGGCAGCGGCAGCACCGCCAAAAAACAGCAGAATATACGACGAGAAAAAACCAATTTGCAGATAGGCTATTTCCTGTCCGGTCGGTACCCACAAGCGCAGCAAAAACGCCCCGCATCCCCAGACCGCCATCATCGCCAGCAGATTGCGGTGCGACAAACTGCGTTCGCTCCAGGTTTTGCCGATACCGGTAATCAGCGGATGGATCAGCAAATACACCGCTGAAAAAATCAGTAAAGCACCGGCAAACCACAAAGGCCCTGGATTGATTTCGCCCTCCTGTGTCAGTTGCGCCCAGCGCTGCCAGATTCCGCTGCCGCCGCGGGTATCTGCCAGTGCGATGGTGAATGGCCCGAGGATGAAACTGAAAAACAGCAGCGGGATACCGAGCCGCACTAAGCGGTCCCGTACAAATCCGCCCATGCCTTTACGTAGCAGCGACGCGGGTGTGAAATAGCCTGCCAGCAGGAAAAACATGCCCATGAAAAAAGACTGATCGACGGCACACATCATCGTCAGCAATACCTTGCTCAGCTTGTCTTCATGCGGAAAACGCAGATACCAGCCACCATCGCCGCCATACATGATCGAAGTGTGATGCAGGATCACCAGCATGGTCAGCATCACGCGGATGCGGTCGATGAAATCGCTGCGGATTGGTGCTGTCCGGGACAAGGCAGTCTCCTGTGTAAGGTGCGGTTACTGTGGGGGAATGGCGGAAGAAACATCATCCCGCCGGGACGTCAGCAAACAGAAGCGCAATGGGGCAGGTAGGGCAGCGGCCTGAATGTCTTGCAAATATTAGATGAAATATGAATAACTGCAAGCCTTGTGTTGTGTGCGGAAAACGCAGACTCTTCATATGCACACCTGCACTTAGTCCGCCAGTGACATGCGCTGCTCCGGATCGCGCCCCGTTTACCAGCCAGAGAATCCGGACGCAGCCTGAGTTGGCCGGATAACACGCGGTATCCGTGCTGTCTCGTCATTCAGGAGCAAACCGTTCACAACGCTTTGCATGCGCACAGCTTAATTGGTGAAAGTGCTTAAGCGCTTTCTTACCCGGACAGAGTTCTTCCGGAGACATTCCGTGGCCCTCTTGTGCGCAATCGTTTTCCTCACCGAATCTGCCACGCAACTGTTTCAGGCGTATGAAAAAACCTAGATGTGACAGTCTAGGTTTAATCGTTGATCGCCCCTGCTGAAGCACAGTTCAATAGCGCCTCTGTCTTACCTTCGTGTTTCAGGCAGGGCGCGGAAACTTTGTTTCTGTTTTCGCTGCACGCTGTACTTACCTTGCCGCTGTGATTGTTGTAATTGTTTTCGATTCATAAAAAGGAAAAAGCAATGAAATCAGTCTTCAAAGCGACAGTGCTGAGTCTCGCTCTGTGCGCCAGTTTGCCAGCCATGGCATTTCAGCAGGAAACCCATCGCCGTATCGCGATGGATGCTGTCACCTTCATGAAAAATAATCCGGATAAAACCAATTTCGCCAAACTGCAGGCTGGTTTAGCGAAAGCAGGGATTACGGTCGATCAGTTCGCCACTGCAATGGGGCAGGGTGCTTACGATGTCGATGATTTTGCCGACACCTATCTGTGCGGTGCGACGACCGGCAGCTGTGTGCTGGCACCGGTCTGGGGCGCGGCGCAAAGCATCGTCAAATACACGTCTTACTGGCATTTCCAGAACCATACTTCGGGTCCGGACGTACACGGCAACCCGTTTGGCGGTTACAACTACGCCAAACTGACCGTGGCCGGTGATGTGGATAAACTGGCCGCCACATGGCTGGTCGGTGACTATCTGGATGACGGCCCCGGCGGCATGAAAGGCTGGTTCGGTGACAGCAGTAAGTACAACAGCTATGGCGTGACCGAAGCCCATTACCGTCTGGGTGGTTATTCCACACCGCAAATGTATGCTGACTTTGAAACCGCACCGTTTCAGCCGATTGATAATCTGGCGCAATACTGGTTCCAGCAATTCCTGACCGCGCCAAGTCTGCAAAGTCTGGGTTTCGTCATGCACTCCACCGACTTGCTGCAACCGCATCACACCTGGACTACGTCGGCTAACAACCATTCCGGCTGGGAACAATGGGTGAACGACTATTACTACAGCCAGAAACTGAATGATCCGGCACTGGTTAAAGCAGCGCTGAACGATTTCACACCGGTACCTGCCGGTTCGAATGATATTCGTCCTCTGCTGACGCAGGGCGGCACTTACTCGTACAAAAACGGTGGCATCGTGTTGTCATCCACAGACCAGAATGACCGCGTCCGCGTCGGAAAAATGGTCGTGCCGCACGCCATTGCGATGCTGGTACATGTACTGAACCGAGCTGCTGATCGTCTGGCGAGCTGATATGTTCCGCCTGCGTAATCGTATATTTACGCAGACTAAACAGTTAACAAACTGCCTGCTGCTGGCAGGCAGTTTGTTATGTTTAGGTTTGCCGGACAGCAGCGCTGCGCTACCGCAGCAAACAGCGCTTACCCGCAGTCAGGGACAGCCGCTGTCTCCGTTAACACTGGAAGTGATGACACGCCTGCGTCAGCAGCAGGATAAACAAATCACAGAAACTGCAGTGCTGGAAGAATTACTGACGCAAAAGCATCTGCTGGCAAAAAACGCTGCGCGTTTTGATCAGTATGATGTGTACGCCGGTGCACGCCGCGTCGGTTTTGATCCGTCTGTTGCCAGCGACGATCAGCTGGCTGCGGCCTTACGCAGCGTGTATCAGACGCAGATCGAAGCCAGCCTGAAAGCCTTACCCGGTGGCAGTCTGCAGGGGAAGGTCAGCGCGGAAGCCAGCCTCACCGCAAACGACTGGCAGCAATTGCTTGGCTCCGCCGGTCAGGTGATTGCGGAATACCGCTTCAATGACAAGCAACTGGCGCAGGCAAAACAATGGGTACTGCTGCGCAGCCCGCTGGCACCGGATGGTGTAATCACACTGGCAGATGTATACGCCCGTCAGAATGTGCAGGGCAGAGTGGCGATCTTCAACCGTGATAATCATTTTGTCCGTCAGCAGGCATGGCTGATGCTGGGGCAATTGTATGTGCGCCAGTGGGCCGAACAACAATTCGGGCAAGCGGCTGTGAATGATTTGCGTGAAGCACTGCGCACACAAAACAAAGTGCAGGCAGTGATGGCCTTACACGGTATCGGTGCTGATATCGACAGCGAAAGTCCGGTGCTGAATCAGCTCGCAAAGCAAGTCAGTCAGCGCGAGATTCAGGCTTACTATCGCGAGCACAAAGCGGAGTTTCGCCGTATCGCGTGGATTACGGCACGCCATCTCCGCGTTCCGGATCAGGCGACTGCTGACAAAGTGCTGCAGGCAGCCCGCAGCGGACAGGATTTCGCAACGCTGGCACGCCGCTACTCGATTGCGCCGGATGCGGTTAGTGGGGGCGATCTCGGAAAAATTCTGCACGAAGGCAAACTCAGCTGGCTGCAGGAACTGGCGATGATGCAGGAACCCGGCGTCGTGTCCCCGCCTTTCCGTGCGGCAGTCGCGGCAAATGAACATGCGTATTATGAAATTCTGTTAGTCAGCCAGCGTGAGTATGGTTATCAGCCGGAAAACTCTGAAACCGTGCGCTATCAGGCCAGCCGTGCCATTGCACAGCAAAAAGCCGTGCAGCAAATGCAGCGCATGCAGCAGGAGGCAAGACTGGCAGCGCAACACGACATCCGCCGCAACGGAGATAAGTCATGATGCGCAAATGGATGAAGGCCGGTGCACTGGCGGTGCTGGCAATGCTGACGCTGCGCTGGCTGACAGCGGATGGCGACAGCGAAACCATACAGAATACTCAGCAATCACCGGCCAGCAAAACCGCAGCTGCCGGAACAAAGGCAACGGAAGAGCCGCTGCAGACGGCCAGCTGGCCGCCACCGTTTCCGGAACTCAGACGTGTGCCTATGCCGGACTACGGCCCGCAGCAAGCGGCAGCGCAAAGTCTGGCCGCTACCCGCAACGGCGATCCCCGCAGCCCGCCGCTGCAGCGCGATACGGTTTCCGCAGTTCAGCCGAGCGTTGCTGAACTGGCAGACCCGCAAGCTTATCAGCGTTACGAAGCGAACCAGCATCAGCAATTGCTGGCGTCCTTTGCCAGCGCTGCACAGCAGGAAGTACCGCGTCTGCAAGCCGACATCGAACGCGGCCGTCAGATGGGTATTGATCCTGCTTCCATCGCAAAAATGGAAGACAAAGCCAGACGCCTCGCCGCGCTGGAGCAGGAACTCCGCCAGCAGCATCCGGAATGGCAAAGCAAAGCACGCTGAGCCTTGCAGGAATGGGTTTGATTGTGCAGAAGTCCGCATCCGGCATTTCCGGAGAGCCGGACTTTCTGCCGACGACCGCCGGATCGCTGTGCTGAACACCGCATTTTGGGTAGTTTTGGCGGTTTTCGGGTGGTTTTCAGCCGGTGCCGCAGTTACGCAAACGTATCCTGCTGCGCATGCTTGCTGATCGCCATCACAGCAGGGTCCTGCAGCCTGCGTTCGGTGGTCAGAACATAGATTTCTTCGGTCAGATCCGGGATGTCAAATACCGCTTTAACGCCGTACTGGCTGATCACATCCTGTTTGACGGCAGTGGGTGCAAAGAAGAAACCGGTACCGGCGCGGCCAAAGGCTTTCATCAATGCGCCGTCATCGAATTCACCGATGATCACAGCTTGCAATTGCTGATCCGACATCCAGCGCAGGATTTTGCTGTGGACAGCGGCATCTTCGCCGGGAATCAGAAACGGTGCACCCTTCAGACAGGCCGGATCCTTGCCCGGATATTGTTTTGCCAGCCCCGCTTCGGCAAAGACAGTGAGTCCCGATTTGCCCAGCAGATGACTGAAGGCGCGCACGCTGATCTGATTGCTGACACTGCTTAACGGACGGTCTGCAATCACCGCATCGAGTTTGTGCAAAGCCAGATCGGCCAGCAGCAATTCCAGCCTGCCTTCGCGGCAGTGCAGGCTGACCGGATCACTGATTTGCAGCGCCGGTTCCAGTAACTTATACGCCACCACCTTGGGCACAGAGTCCGCAATCCCGACCCGGAACGGACGCCGCCGCGCCTGCATCTGATTGCGCAATACATCGAGCAACTGATCGCCGGTGGTAAAAATATCGTCGGCATACACCATGATGCGTTGCCCGGCTTCGGTCAGACTCAGATTGCGTCCCGACTTTTTAAACAATTCCACGCCCAGCTGCTGTTCAAATTCTTTGATCTGGCCACTGACGGCATGCGGAGTCAGATGCAATTGCTCTGCGGCTTTGGCAATGCTGCCGGTCTTCGCCACCATCCAGTAATAGCGCAAATGCTTGTAATTTAACGACGCCATGGCATGCCTTTCCGGTGCGGTTGATACTGGAGAGACACTATTTTAACTGTTTGCCGTGCGGTGCCGGCGGCGGGTTTGCAATTGCGTTAAGTGCCAGTAACGGCTGCCGCGCCAGACTATCTGCATCACCATATAACTCAGCAAGGCCAGACTGACCGACAACACCAGCATACCCGTCACCCACGGCATGCCTAAATCCATGATCCACTGCCACCACGCCTGCGCACCGCTGAGCGGCGACTGCCAGTCGGTTTGCGGCAGCGCCGGAATCTGATGCCACTCCGCACCGGAAGCATGGCCACCCGACAGCCACTGGCCGATACCGTAAGCAGCCATGTAAATCGGTACGATGGTGAAAGGATTGGTCAGAAATGTGCCGACCACCGCCATTGGTAAATTCAGCCGGAACAAAAATGCGCAACTGATTGCAGCAATCATTTGCAGCGGTCCCGGTATCATGCCGCACAACACACCCACGGCCAGCCCGCGTGCGATCGCTTCGCGTTCTATCAGCCACAAGCCGGGGCGGTCAAAGCGCTGACTGAAACGACGACTGACCGGAATCCGTTCTATGGTTTGCCGGTCTGGAAGGATGCGGCGTAAAAGTTTTTTCGGCATACGCAATATGCCTGCGACGCGGCATGGTGCCCCCGTTGTTTGCGGGGGCTGTCATGCAGCGTCACAGGGCTACTAATAATGAATTTCGAGAATAGAGTGGTGGCGCTTAGCCGGCGCTGCAGTGGTGAACGCCGGCGCTGCAACAGGTTGGCTTTCGCTCATCCTTGCATCACCCAGCGTTACCAGATCCAGCATCCAGCGTTCAAGCGCCCTTGAAATCAGTACGGCTTCGCCATCGCTGACGCGCTGATCGGCATCCACAATTGCGACCATCCACGCCAGCAATAATTTACGCAATTGCGGGTCTTCAATTTCTTCCAGCAGACTGTCAATCTGATCCAGCGTGATTTCAATCTGGCCGTAACGCGCACCGCAAACCAGAATATCCTCACACAAGATATGCACGATGCCTTCAAATTCATCTTCACTTAATCCCAGCTTGCGGACAATTTCATAGCCCGCCACCAGTTCCAGTTCTGATTTATCCAGACCACCGTCTACCAGCATCGCCAGCGCAACGATTCTTGCCATTGCCTGCGGGCTGTCTTTTTCATAGCGTCGCATCATATCCTCGCTCAGTTATTCGTTTCGGTTGCAGTGTCGCTGTCTGCCTGTGGCGCAGGCCAGTGTTTATGCTGCACATGATGATGTTCGCGTTTGCGGCCTATGCGCTTCGCCAGCAAATGTTCTGCACGGCCTATCGCACGGTCAATCGCAACGTACATATCTGTTTCGGTATCGTGCACCAGAATTTGCTGACGACCCGCCAGAGGAATCTGAATCAGGCAATGCTTGTCTTCCCCGCCGCGCGGCCCGTTCACATCCGAGAGCCGGACTTTCACGGTACGCACTTCGTCCAGCGCCCGGTCGGTGGCAAATTTTAAGCGGCGGAAAGTATGCTCACGCAAACCCTCGGTCAGTTCAAAGCCGCGTGCGTGGATATCGATTTGCATTGCTGATCTCCTGAAAAAATGTCGTACAGAAGTGCGCGACATCCTTAGTGTAGGGATCGTCCAATGCTCTTTCAAATCGATTAATCAGACCGAATTGCTCGAAAATTTCGAGTAATTGAGCAGCTTGAAACTGAGCGGGCCGGCGTCGGAATTTGCGTTGTGCGGAGGCAGCAGCGGGGGTGCGGAAATTGTTTTTTCCGACAATCCGGATTTACCGGAAAACGATGTGAAGAGAAAACACGGGAGCAATAACGGTATCAATAACGGTATCAATAACGGGAGCACTAATGCTGCCCCCGCTGCGAATGCGTCAGGAAATTGCCTGGTCTGTAATGCCTTGCAGACTGGTGGTATCGCGATCCTGCGCAGCCGCCACCTGATTCCGCCCCTTACGTTTGGCTTCATACAGTGCGTCGTCGGCGTTTCTGAGCAGGTCGTTGCTGCTGTCGGTGGCGGTGAGGCTGGCGACGCCGAAGCTGCTGGTTTTATGGCCGACGACGGGGAAGACGTGGCTTGCGATGGTGCTGCGTAATTGTTCTGCCAACGCGCAGGTTTGTTCCTGATCGCTGCCGGGGCAGATGATCAGAAACTCTTCGCCACCCCAGCGCCCGGGAATTGCGGTTGGCGGTATGGTCTGGCGCAGGACGCGCGCAAATTCCTGCAGCAACTGATCGCCGGTCAGGTGGCCATGCTGGTCATTGACCTGTTTGAAATGATCAATGTCGGTCATGATTAGTGACAACGGGCGCTGCGTTTGCCGTGCCTGACTGATGGCAGTTTGCAGGGCTTCATCCAGTCCGGCGCGGTTAAAAATCCCGGTCAGCTTATCGGTCACGGACAATCTGGCCAGTTCCTGATGTGCGAGGCTGAGTTCTCTGGTGCGCGCTTCGACTTCACGACTCAGAATTTCTGCATGCTGCACTTCAAATTCATGGGCTTTTTGTATGCGCTGATAAGCATCGTTCAGTGCATCCACCAGCACGGTTAATTCATCCGGTGATGCGGTTTCGCGGCGGCGCAGGCGGAAAGGGCGGAATAACTGACCGGGCTGAAAGCTTTGTGCGAACTGCGCCATTTGCGTCAGTGGCCTTGTAATCAGCCAGGTCATCAGCACAAAAATACTGAAAGTGGTGATCAGCGATTTGCCAATTTGCGTGCTCAGCACAATCACAAAGCGGTCTACTGTGCGGCGGTACAGCACATCCAGATTCGGCCAGATATAAATGGTGCCGACTATCGCACCGTTTCTGTGTAATTCAAACGAAAACGGTTTGCTGCCGCTGACCGTGCCGGTTTTCAGTTCTGCAGCCTGCTTTGGTCCGTACTGAATGCTGGCACCGGAAACCCACTGCGAGCGGCCGATACCGTCCAGCTGCAGTTGCATACTGGGGATATTGAAATTCCATGCGGCATCAGACAAGCCCGGTAACTGGTTCTGTTCGATGTAATGCATGCCTTGTTCCAGTTCAGACAGGTCACGCCGGTAATCAAAAAACAATTGTATGGACGTAGCGATCAGCGCGGCAACAGCGCTGATCGCGAGAATCCAGGCCAGCATACGACGCGCGAGACGATGATTCATTTGCTGTTGTCCGTGGAATATCAACTGGTTTATTTATGATGACGAAACGGGGAGTGCCGCGCATAAATCACTTCAAAGCGCTTAGCGGCTTCCGGATCCAGAAAGCCCGCTTCCGCGTCAATCCACGGCGGACGTTTTCCGGCCTTCGCCACTACTTCGTTAACACGTTGTATCACTTGCTTGCCCCACGGGCTTTTGGTGCAGCCGACATAGCCTATCGTGTATTCCGGCAAACCGGCAATCGGTACATACGCCAGTTTCAGCGGTGTTTCCAGCTGTCTGGCATACCAGTTGGCTTCGTCGGCATAGGCCACTACATAGCTGACCCAGCCGGTGGCAATCTGGCGGAATGCCGCCTGTCCGTCATCGCTGGTAACGATCACATTTTTTTGTCCGGCGGCCGCTTCAAACGCAGTTAACACCGGCGGCGGATAACCGCGTTTTTCCTGACGTACCGTGGTCAGGCCAGGGTCCCGCACCAGCTTGCTCATATCAACTTCGCCTTTGGCATTGCGATACGGCGCGAGTTTCGGCAGCAGTGCGACCGGCAATACGACATGGTGCGTGAGTACAAATTCCACCGGGCCGCTGAAATCCACGTAGGTTTCGCGTTCCGGCGTTTTGATCAGACTGGGTTCGCACACCAGTTCACCCTGACGCATCAGCCCGAATACCCGCGACATACTGGATGGCTCAATGACGTGTTTGATATCCGGCGTGTGTGCAATGAAATACCGTAAAAAGACCTCAGCATAACCCATGCCTTTTTGCGGACCGCTGGAAATAATGGTTGGCGGAAAATCCGGCATTTGCCATCTGATTGTCATTTCCTCTGCCTGTACCGTGCCGCAGGCAGCCAGCAGCAGCCATGCGGGCAGCACACGCAAAAGACGCGGACGCCGCGCTTTGCGCGCAGGTGCGGATGCGGTGGCGCAGATTGCCGGAAAGGGGTGATTGTTCTCGTGCTTTGCCATCGCGAAAATCCGGATGATATTTGTAAAATTTATATTAAACAGCATGATCGCAGCGCCCGCAGAGGCTGGTTCTGATATGGCGCATATCGGGCGCGGATGATTATAACAGTGCTAATCTTTGCTCTGTGGCATTGTCACACGGCAATAAGACAGAAAGAACAGAAATATCCGGCATTTCTTTAAGAAAATTAATAATTCTTTCATTTTTACGGCATTTGTCATGTCATTGCCATGGCAATTCGTTATCATTTCTGTTTGCTATTTATGCAGAATTGGCAACAAACTTCCCGTTTTTTTGAACAGAAAGCGCTCTATGTGGAAACCAGTGCTGGCAGCCTTACCTGCCATGATGTACGCCTCCTTTTCATTTGCTGCCGGTCCGGTATCCTGCGACCGGGTATTAAAGCAATTGTCAGCGCAGCTGACCGATGCGACATGCGTGGAAAGCCCGGATCTGACAACCCGGAATCCCGATACCACGCCGCGGAACAATGCGATCACATCCTTGCCGCCAATGGCCTTTATGCCGCAGGACGACAGAGCAATTCTGATGCCGAATAAACGCGAGCGCACCCCGATTCTGAAAACCGTCCCCGGTTTGCAGATACAGGCACGCTTCGCCGGCGATCCCTTGCAGCAGGGACGTTTCCTGCTGCGTTTGCCGAAAGACTGGAACGGGCGGCTGGTGATTGCCGGTGCATCCGGCGCACGCAGTGAATTTAACGGCGACTTCGCGTGGAGCGATTATGTGGTGCAGAAAGGTTATGCCTACGCTTCGCAAAACAAAGGTGTACTGAGTGCGCAAGCCAGCAGCGCAGATGATCCGCTGGCTTGCCGCACTGGCCCGGATGCGCAGAGCTACGTGCGTTTCTACGATAATGAAGCAGGGCAGGAATTCACACGCTGGCGCGACTTCATGGTGCTGGCGGCGCAAGTGGCGCGTCAGGGCGTGCAGGCACATTACGGCAAAGCGCCGCGCTATACCTATGCGGTCGGTACATCGAACGGCGGTTATCAGGTACGGCGTGCGGTGGAATCTGCACCGGAACAATTTGATGGCGGCGTGGAATGGGCGGGTACCTATGTCGGCGAGCAGGGCCCGAATCTGCTGACCGCATTACCACCGGCGATACGGAATTTTCCGGCGTACCGTGAATCCGGTTACGCGGCTGACAGCCTTGCTGCGCGTAACTTGCTGGCAGCGGGTTATCCGCCGGATCTGGTGATCGACAAGGATGGCAGGAAAACCTCTTTCCTCGAATATCACTCACAACACTTCTGGGAACCGACGCAATGCCAGTGGCAAAAGCGTCTCGATCCGGACTACAACACCTACGGCGCAGGCCCCGGCAATTACAACTATCTGGCGCGTTTATCGGCTTCTGATGTTGGTAAAAACGTCGCGGCGATTGCAACCACCGGCCATATCCGCCGTCCGCTGATCACCGTGGCGGGCACGATGGATGGCTTATTGCCGATTGATTTGCACGCACGCGCCTATGCGCGTCAGGTGGTGGCGCAGGCAGGCCGTAAGGCACCCGCTTACCGCTTGTATGAAATCCAGAACGGCAACCATGTCGAAAGCCTCGCCGATGATTTCCCGCAGCTGGAACTGATGTGGCCGCACGCCCAGCACGCTTTCGATCTGTTAGTCGCTGCCGTGGAACAACAGAAAACCCTGCCACCCGCACAGTGCGTGCCGCGCGGCGGACGCATCGCAGAAAAACCCGCCCAGACCGGCCACTGCGCGCAACTGTTGCAACCGTAACAGTCGTTCCCGTTGTGCAGAAGTCTGCATCCGCCAATTCCGGACAGCCAGACTTTCTGCCGACGACCGCCGGATTGCTGTGCCAGAATCCGCATTTGGGGTGAAAAGTGGTGTTTGAGGTGTGACGAAGCAGCTGGCCTAAAAAAAATGAACCAGTTCAGACATTCCAACTTTTCATTCCATCGCCCATACAGCCCGACTCGTCGTTATAGAATACACACCAAAATAATCTGTCATTTCAGCCGAAGTATCAGCATCAAATTGAACTGACTCCAATCTTCCTTAAAAATACTAATCCCAAGCGAAGCTGCCGGGCAGCCAGAACCGTGCCTCTGCACTTAACGGTCCAACGCCCCGAAATCCACCCTCTACCTCTAACGCCACTTCAAGACATCTATTCTGAGGATTACTTAATTCCAGTAACAAGAGCGCGAGCCGGATATTTGCCGCTGGTCTTCCAGCCAACACTAAAATATCTCTATCCTGCCAATCTTTTATATTGCGATATATATCAAGTTCATTGCAACGATTGAATACCGGGAAATCCGACGCAAGTAAACCTGGCTCCAGCCACGGATGTTTATGAAGCGAATCAAGTTGAAATTCAATTGAGTCCTCGCTTGAAGGTTTTATATCCTCAATTTCAGACCAATACGAACTATCAATAATGCGTATCTTTTTGATTTCAGAACGTTCGTTGGAGAGATGAACTACTCTATCCAATCTGATTGGATTTAAAACTGCCAGCAATAAAAACAATCCTAACTCTCGATATTCATGTGTATGTCCGAAAAATTCGAACACTTCGGCGCAATATCCAAAACTATATTGATGCTGAGAATTTGAAATATGCAAGCCACTCAAAATAACCTCGGCCGGGAGTTGTTTTATTTCTCCAATCGCTATCTGAACACGTTGGTTACTAAATTTAAAGACTCCAGTAGACATCTGTTGCCTGTACCAATGTGACAAATTAATAATTTTTTCCATATTAATTCAAGGGAGAAAAAGCTTAATCATCTCTGTCTTAAAAAAGAGAGCAGTTCTAAGATATCAACATTTCATTTCATCGCACTCATGGACCGACTAACCGTCATACTTTTGCGATTTACTTTAATCAAAACTCAAGGCCATATGGCGTAATACACTGCGCCGTGCCAGTCTGAACCTTGCGCATAAGCGCTTCGCCTGAGCGTGTGCCTGGGTGGGCAGGGGGTGTGGCTGACTGGTCGTGCGTGCGTCAGGCAACAGGATTTCGCTCAGGTTTAAGCTGAAAAATTGAAAAAATTAATGTTTGCTCTTGCGGCGTTGTTCGTAGAACTGCTGCATTTTCTTTTCTAATTCTGAATGATCAAGCTGCCATAGTCCCAGCGGGCCGTGGACCAGATTGAACTGATGGATGGAGTTTTCTTCAAACTGGTTCCAGTATTCTTTTCGGTTTTTGTAATCAATATTGGGCGGGCCATCGCTGACGGGTGTCAGAAAACCATCATCGCCCAGCCGGTAGGCGTACGATTGCGGACCTTCGGCTGACAGTAACTGATCCACGCGCTTGATTGCCGGAATGTAGGCGAAGCCGAGCGTAATGGCGATTAGCCAGGACAAGGTCAGCGATTCCATGGGCGGTACTTTGGATTTGCTGAGCCACCAGTACACCGGCAAGGCCAGCAGCATGACGATTTGCATGCCCGGCATCAGCAACCATGTATTGCTAGTCGTTCTTACCCATTCGTATTTATTCAAAAATTTTCCGTCGATCAGGGCAAAGGCCAGTAGCAGAAAAAATGTCGTAACGATGATCAGTGATGCCGGATTTTTTTCCAGTGCGAATTCTGATTTTGCGATGTCCGGCAAGAGATAATCCGGATTAATTCTGCGGCACAGATCGGCGGTGGCTTCGCGTGACTGCATGGCGTTAAAACCTTTGTCGGCGCTCAGCATCAGCGGACTGTCAGTCGATCCGATCGCTATCCAGTGCAGCTTGGAACTGGCGATGCCGCCGCTTATGCCGTGCCAGCGTAAATGCATACTGCTTTTCGGAAAAATCTGGTCGATGCGTTCACCGGATGGCCATTCTGCAATCAGACGTATGGCATCCGGTAGGTTAATTAGGATTCCCCGCGTTTCATAGGTGGTGAATTTGAGCCATTTGCGGAAAAACGGTGTTCTGGAAATGTAGATGCGATGCCAGTCACGCAATCCTTCGCGATCTAAAGCGTCAACGATCTGATTCTGCGCGCGTTTGCTGCGGCGGGCTTTTCTGAAGGCGACCCCGCTTACCGAAATCCAGATGAGTAAAAAAAAGACGAATTCCGGTGTGATCAGCGTGCTGATATTCATAAGACGACTATTTAAAAGGAGGTGATATCGTTGCGCCTTCATCAATGGAAGTGCAGCGGGCGGATTGTAGTGCCTGATTCTGGTTCTTCGTGCAGTTTTGCGCTTGCGGCCGGATGCGCTTTGCCATACCTGTATCTGTCTGCCGGATCGCTTAGTCTGATGCGGTATACCATTTCAGCCTGCGGTTCAGATCTTTTGCCTTTACTGAATGGCAATAACCGACCCTAGCACAATGATATGTTTACAGCAACAAATCAGAGATTGCCGCACTTTGCTTGTGCAGACAGGCGATCGAATGCCACACGCATTCTTTACCGGTGATGATGGGTGCTCGTCATGCTTTACCTGAGGGGCGCACGGCACTGCCGGTATCGTGACAATCCGGCTTGACGCTATCCGGTGGCAGGACTGGCGTTTTGATTGTGCAAAATTCATCACCTGCACTTTTGGGAAAGCCAGACTTTCTGCCGACGACCGCGGGATGGATGTGCAGAATACCGCATTTCAGGTAAAAAACACCTGCGGGGGCTATCCGGTGTGGCGCCATCCGTTGCAGTGCAAGCGGGTGGCTGGAAAATCACTGTTTATTCTTGCGGCGTTGTTCGTAGAACTGCTGCATTTTCTTTTCTAATTCTGAATGATCAAGCTGCCACATGCCCAGCGGGCCGTGGACCAGATTGAACTGATGGATGGAGTTTTCTTCAAACTGGTTCCAGTATTCTTTTCGGTTTTTGTAATCAATATTGGGCGGGCCATCGCTGACGGGTGTCAGTGAGCCATAGTCCCCCAGCCGGTAGGCGTACGATTGCGGGCCTTCGGCTGACAGTAACTGATCAACCCGTTTCAGTGCCGGAATGTAGGCAAGGCTGAGCGCGACGGCGATTAGCGTGGACAGGGTCAGTGATTCTCTTGCCGGTACTTTGGATTTACTGAGCCACCAGTACACCGGTAAGGCCAGCAGCATGAAAATTTGCATACCCGGCATCAGCAGCCATGAAGTGCTGCCTGTTCTTAACCATTCGTATTTATTCAGAAATTTTCCGTCGATCAGGGCAAAGGCCAGTAGCAGAAAAAATGCCGTGACGATGATCAGTGATGCCGGATTTTTTTCCAGTGCGAATTCTGATTTTGCAATGTCCGGCAAGCGAAAATCCGGATCCATTCTGCGGCACAGATCTGCGGTAGCTTCGCGTGACTGGATGGCGTTAAAGCCGGTGTCGGCGCTCAGCATCAGCGGATTGTCGGTCGATCCGATTGCCATCCAGTGCAGGTTGGCACTGGCGATGCCGCTGTTGCCGTGCCAGCGTAAATGCATACTCCTTTTCGGAAAAATCTGGTCGATGCGTTCACCGGATGGCCATTCTGCAATCAGACGTACGGCATCCGGCAAGTTAACTAAGATTCCCCGCGTTTCATAAGCAGTGAATTTGAGCCGTTTGCGGAAAAACGGTGTTCTGGAAATGTAAATACGGTGCCAGTCGCGCAATCCTTCGCGATCTAAGGCATCAACGATCTGATTCTGTGTGCGTTTGCTGCGACGGGCTTTTTTGAAGACGACCCAGAATATCGGAATCCAGCTGAGCAAAACAATGCTCTGAAGTGTGGCGAGCGTGCTGATATTCATAAGATGATTATTTAAAAAGTGGTGATATCGCTGCGTCTTCGTTATCGGAAAATCGGAAATGCAGCGGGCAATGGGGTGCTGCCTGATGTTTGCGTCCGGATGATCGTGCAGCAATAACGCAAGCGTTCAGATTGTCAGACTTTGCTGAAAAGTCATGACTGACCTTAGCACATTGATATGTTTGCAGCAATCAATCGGCGATTGGCGCATAAGCCAGCGCGGGCACCGGTTCAGATGCCACAGGCGGGCGGCACGCTGGCTTGCATTCTGTTCGGGGATTCGGCCAGCATTTTAGGGAGGCGTGCTACGAACGGGTCACAGTTCCGGCGTGTTGCCTGCCAGCGCAGGTGTGCAGAACTCCGCATGCGTCATTTACGGACAGCCAGACTTTCTGCCGACGACAGACGGGGTGCTGTGCTGAATACCGCATTTTGCACAAAATTGGTGCAATTTTGGCATGTGTAAGCATCCCGACGTCGCCAGCGCAGCTGACGGGCTAAACAGGCTTGAAACCGACTGCAATGCTGAAGCGAAAGAATCTGCCAAATCTATACTGCCCGTGCAATCTGCCGAGCCTGCCAAAGCGGTCAAAGCGACAGGCACGTTAATGACGGTAATCACGGTAAAAATGCCGAAACGGGGGCATGGCCGGAGCGCTGATACCAGTTCTGCTATACTTTTTGGAATCAGGTTTGCGCTGGTCTTGGTAATCGCAGCGCAGACGGAGAACAGCGGTGACGCAGCCTGTGGCCAGCGTCACCGCTTTCTTATTTCCTCTTTTTTCTTCAGGAGTCACCATGCTGAAATCCCGTGCTGCCGTTGCTTTTAAAGCTGGCGAACCATTGCAAATCGTTGAGATTGATGTCGCGCCGCCGCAGAAAGGCGAAGTGCTGGTGAAAATCACGCATACCGGCGTTTGCCATACCGACGCATTTACGCTGTCGGGTGAAGATCCGGAAGGTTTGTTCCCGGTGGTGCTGGGTCACGAAGGCGCAGGCATTGTGGTGGAAGTGGGTGAAGGCGTGACCAGTGTCAAGCCGGGCGACCACGTGATTCCTTTGTACACCGCAGAATGCGGCGAGTGTCTGTTCTGTAAGAGCGGCAAAACCAATTTGTGCGTTTCTGTGCGCGCAACCCAGGGCAAGGGCGTGATGCCGGATGGCACCAGCCGTTTCTCGTATCAGGGACAGCCGCTGTATCACTACATGGGTTGCTCTACTTTCAGCGAATACACCGTGGTGGCGGAAGTCTCGCTGGCAAAAATCAGTCCGGATGCGAATCCGGAGCAAGTCTGTCTGCTGGGTTGCGGCGTGACGACTGGTCTGGGCGCAGTCAAAAATACTGCCAAAGTGCAGGAAGGTGACAGCGTTGCGGTGTTCGGCCTCGGCGGTATCGGTCTGGCGGTGGTGCAGGGCGCACAAATGGCGAAAGCCGGCCGCATTATTGCGGTGGATACCAATCCGGATAAATTCGAACTGGCGCGTAAATTCGGCGCGACCGACTGCATCAATCCAAAAGATTACGATAAGCCTATTCAGCAAGTGATTGTGGAAATGACCGGCTGGGGCGTGGATCACAGCTTTGAATGTATCGGTAATGTGAATGTGATGCGTGCGGCGCTGGAATCGGCGCACCGTGGCTGGGGCCAATCCGTGATTATCGGCGTGGCCGGTGCGGGTCAGGAAATCTCCACGCGTCCGTTCCAGCTGGTGACTGGTCGTCGCTGGCTCGGTACGGCGTTCGGCGGTGTCAAAGGCCGCAGCCAGTTGCCGGGTATGGTGGAAGATGCGATGGCTGGCAAAATCCAGCTGGAACCGTTTGTCACGCACACCATGCCGATCAGCGAGATCAATGAAGCCTTCGATCTGATGCATGAAGGCAAGTCGATCCGCTCGGTGGTGCATTACTGATCGGGGCGGTTTATGCAACGTACAGAACGTCACGCCAGCTTTGGCGGCTGGCAGGAAGTCTGGCAGCACCGCTCTGAGATATTGTCCTGCGACATGAAGTTCGGCATTTATCTGCCACCGGCAGCGGTGCGCGGTGAGGCATGTCCGGTGCTGTACTGGCTGTCCGGTCTGACCTGCAACGAGCAGAACTTCATCACCAAAGCGGGTGCGCAGCAGTACGCCGCGCAGCACGGCATTATTCTGGTGGCGCCGGATACCAGTCCGCGCGGCGCCGCTGTGGCGGACGATGCGGCTTACGATCTGGGGCAGGGCGCGGGCTTTTATCTGAATGCCACGCAAGCACCGTGGGCCGCGCATTTCCGCATGGAAGATTACATCGTGCAGGAATTGCCAGCCCTGATACAGCAGCATTTTGCGGTGACGGCAGCGCGGAGCATTTGCGGGCATTCGATGGGTGGACACGGCGCGCTGACACTGGCGCTGCGCCATCCGGGGCGTTACCGCAGCGTGTCGGCATTCTCACCGATTGTGGCACCGTCGCAAGTGCCGTGGGGCGAAAAAGCCTTCAGCGCTTATCTGGGCGCAGACCGCAGCCAGTGGGCAGCGCATGATGCCTGCGCGCTGATTCAGTCCCCCCTTAGCGAACGCCTGCCTTTACTGGTGGATCAGGGCGAAGCCGATGATTTTCTGGCAAACCAGCTACAGCCGCAACGCTTGCAAGCCGCGTGCGACGCAGCCGGACACCCGCTGACCCTGCGTCTGCATCCTGGCGCTGATCACAGCTATTACTTCATCGCCAGCCTGATCGGTGAGCATATTGCGCATCATGCGCAAGCCTTGCAACGCTGAGTAATATTCGGCTGATTGCCGTCTGCAGCCTGCCCGTGCGGGCTGCAGCAGCTTCCGGCAAGTCCGCAAGATTTGTAAAACAGCTTCGTGGTAGTCTGCATGTTATCCGAACATCATGCATAAAACACCATGACCAGCCTCAGCCCCGTGCAGCAAAGTTACGAACGCCGCTTAATCCGCGTCACGCAGTATCTGCATGAACATCTGGATCAGCCGCTGGATTTGCAAAAGCTGGCGGATCTGGCCTGCATGTCACCGTATCACTGGCACCGCATTTATCAGGGCATACACGGCGAAAGCGTGATCGCCACCTTAAAGCGTTTGCGCTTACAAAAAGCGGCCGCCTTACTGCTGCGCTCAGATTTGCCGGTGAAGCAGATCGCGGTACAGGTCGGTTATCCGAATCTGCAATCGTTCACCCGCACTTTCACTCAGACTTATGGTCTGCCGCCGGCACGCTTTCGTGAAACCGGCAATGCACTGTCGTTGCCTGCCGCTGGCTGCGCCGACACCCGCTATCCGGTACGTCTGTGTGAGCTGCCAGCACAACGCCTGATACAGACAGCACATCTGGGTTCATATATGGAGATCGGCAGGGCATTTGATGTACTGAATGCCTGTGCGGGTCAGCGCGGCTGGATCGGTGCAGAGACCGAATGGATGGGGATTTATCCGGATGATCCGGCCATTACCGAAGAAGCGGCGCTGCAATCGTATGCGGCACTGAGTGTGCCTGCTGACTGGCAGGAAGTGCTGCCAGCCCCGTTCAGCATGCGCGAACTGCCCGCCGGAACTTACGCCATTCTGCGTTACCAGGGGCCGTATTCCGCAATGCAGCCTGTGTATCAGTGGTTTTGCGGAAAGTGGTTGCCAGCATCCGGCTACGAAGTTGCTGCTTATCCGCCATTTGAAAAATATCTGAATAATCCGCGCCAGACCGCACCGGCTGAATTGTTAACAGATATTTATTTGTTACTTAACCGTGTATCGAAAGATACTGACATCTGAAGGAAGACATCATGCAAGCACAATACAGAGAAGCGATCACCATACACGGCATCAGCGTCCGTACCAATAACCGCACAGAAAGCGCGCCGGGCGGTCATATTCCGGCTTTGTGGCAGCGCTATCTGACAGAGCATCTGCAGCCGGATGCGCAGATTGTTGCCGTGTATTCGGATTACGCCTCGGATGTGAACGGTGATTACACGCTGACCATAGGCAGCGCGCGGCAACAGAATGCTGAAGCGGTAGCGGAACTCGTTGCGGGTCATTATCTGGCATTTGAAGTGCAGGGTGCGATGCCGGAAGCCGTGATTCAGGGCTGGCAATCGGTGTGGGCATATTTTGCTGATCCTGCATCTGAACCACGCGCTTACCGCAGTGATGCAGAGGTGTATCACGGTCCGGATTCTGCAACGATTTATATCGGTATTCTCCCGCCTGCAGCCTGACATTCGTTTTAACAGAGAACACGCATGACGGAATGCATCCGCATGCGTGTTTTCTTTTGCATTCTGCCTGCACAAAGTTCTAACGATAATGTGTCCTGAAATCAGCGCCGCCAGCAGCGAGCAAAGTAACAGCGTGGCACAAGGTGGTATTGCGATTACGGAAATGGATGATGTGACGCAGCAAAATGCAGTGCTGGTGGAGCAGAGTGCTGCCGCCGCAGAGAACTTAAAGCGGCAGTCGCATGAGTTAGTTGCCACCGTTTCCATCTTTAAAATCTGATCCGTACTCTCTGTGGGGAAAGTGAATTAAAAAATTTCCACGGGGAAATTTTATGCGGTTTTTGTAAGATAATATCGGGGTTTTGAGCGCTTGTTCCGGTGAAAACTGGTATCTTGTGCGGCAAATTAGCTCCGGATCCATTGCTGCCATCCTGGTGATTGCCGGTTTCTGTTTTTTCTGATTCTTTTGATTGCCGTGGAAACACAATCTTTCATCCTGTTATCGCTGGCAGTGGACGTGGTACTGATCGCTGCGCTATTGCTGCCGTGGCTGCATGAGCGCAAGGAATCGCATGCCTTGTTCTGGGCCGCAGGTCAGGCCGCACTGACGGCAAATACTGCGCTGCTGTTTATCGGCAGCGATCCGCGTGCCAGAGCAGTCGAGTCTGCTTTGCTGCTGACCATCAGTGTCAGCAGTTTTTTATTGGGAACCGGAAAGTTCATTCGACAGCGCGTTATCTCGCGTCGAATCATGCTGGCGATTGCTGCCTTTGGGTTACTGCTTCAGGGTATCTATTTTGCGTTTCCGGCAATTATTCAGCATGCGACCGCATTGTTGACGGGGGCTACTTTCCTTGTCAGCGGCATTCTGATCGTCAAGTTTACGCGGCGTTATCCGGTGCTCAGTACGCTGCTGGTCATACGCGGCATCATCAATCTGCTGACAGCGAAGGGCTGGATGCCGGAGAACATGACGCTCTGGTTTATGGAATCGTTCACGATTAAGACGCTGTCAATGTTGTGCCTGATTTATGCCGTTATTGAACGCATACGCGACAGATATAAATACACGATTGACAGTTTTGGCAGTGGCCTGATTATTCTTGACGGGCATGCCAGAGTGCAGATGGTGAATGAGCGCGCTGCCAGTCTGATCGGTAAAAGCAATACCCGCACAGCACGTGATCAGCATGTATCAGAAGTGTTCGCACGACCGCACGGTGCTTCGCTGAGCGCATTCCTGCAGCGAATCACAGAGAATCAGACACCGGGCACGCTGACCGATGAAATTACCGTCACTGCGGCGGATGGCCGCAGTATTCCGCTGGAAGTGATCGTGTCGCCTTACTATGAACGTGAGGAACGCTTTTATTTACTGCAGCTGATTGATATTTCCGAGCGTAAGGAAAAAGAAGGCTTGCTGTACAAAGTGGCGCATTTTGACGACCTGACAGGTTTGCTGAACCGTCACGGTTTTCTGCGTGCCTTAAGTGCGCTGATGCAGGTAGCTTCGCAGCCGGGCGATGTCAGTGTTGTGATACTGATGGATCTGGATAAATACAAGCGTGTTTATGATTCTTACGGACATGTGTATGCCGAGCAGTTACTGAAACAGATTGCCGCGGATCTGAACCAGCATATCCCGGCACATGCGATTCTGGCCCGTTTTGGCGGTGACGAATTTGCAATTGGTATTACCGGTATTTCCGCTGCGCAGACCGCTGCACTGGCGCAAAATGTCGCAGCAGCGCTGGCGGCTTCGCTGGCAGCCGGTTTCACGGTGCAGCATCACCATCACTATCTGACAGCGAGTATCGGCATTGCGTCTGCGCCGGAATTGCAGGCAAATGTAGACGGGCTGATCCAGAATGCGTATCTGGCGATGTATGACGCCAAAAAAGCGGGTAAGGGCCAGATCCGTACATTCTCTCCGGAAATGCTGGGTTTGCCGCGAGAAGCGATACTGGACAGTGCATTGCGACATGCACTGCACACGGATGAACTGTATTTGCTGTATCAGCCGATTGTGGATGTGCAGTCCGGCGAAATTCGCAAATTTGAGGCGCTGATACGCTGGTCCAGTAAAACGCTGGGACAAGTGCCGCCGGATCAGTTTATTCCGATTGCAGAAGACAGCGACCTGATACTGGAGATCGGTGAGTGGGTGATTGCAACCGCCTGTGCGCAGTTCGCAGAATGGAACTCACGCTTCGCCATCGGGCATTGTGTGATGAGCATTAATATTTCAGCGGCGCAATTAAAGGATTCCCGCTTTGCGGCAAAACTGCAATCCGTCTTGCAGCAACACGGACTGCAGCCATCGCAGATTGAGCTGGAGCTGACAGAAAGGGTACTGATTGATGACGGTGATTACGTACGCCGTTCGCTGAATGAATTAAACCAGCTTGGTGTCCGCATTTCGCTGGATGACTTCGGTACCGGATATTCCGCCCTCAGCTATCTGACCAAGTTTCAGATTCATACACTGAAAATTGACCGTTCCTTCGTCATGCGCCTTACCGAAAACGATAAACTGCAGCAACTGGTGTCATCCATCATTATGATGGGGCAAAAACTCGGTATGTCACTGGTCGCAGAAGGTGTGGAAACGCCTTATCAGGCACGTACTTTGTCCGCGATGGGATGTGATTTCCTGCAGGGATATCTGATTTCAAAGCCAATCGCTGCGCAGGATATGCCCGCGTTTGTGCTCAGCCATACCGGACGCCAGACCTCTTAGGCAACACTGGCCGGTGTGTCAGGATCAGGTTTTCCGCGCAGCAAGGCTTGCTAATTTGCGCTAATCGGCGGTAACCGCATTTAACACAGCAGACTTGCATAGCATAGCCCTGTCGCCTAATTTGAATCATGTGTGGACTGTACAGGAGAACGGCATGAAGCAAAGTGTCTTGATGTGTGCAAAAAGGTTTTTCTCCCGCAATGTCAGTCAGTTTGCTGCGACTTTACTGCAATGCCTGTTCATGATTTCTCTTGTACAGCCATTTTCTGCCCATGCCGGTAATGAGTTGACAATTTACACCGAAGACTGGCCGCCGGTGACGTTTAAGAGTGGCGATAAACCGGATGGTATGGCGGTGGAAGTGGTACAGGAACTGCAGCGACGGGTTGGTAATCAGAACAGCATTCAGGTAGTTCCGTGGAACCGCGCCTACAAAGCGCTGCTCGATGAACCGAACGTGATGATCTTCACCGTTGGCTGGTCAGAAGAACGTGAGCATCAGATGACGTTGATCGGGCCGGTCGCCGTATCCCGCACAGTGCTGTACACCCGCAAAGGCAATGCCGCCCGCCTGCTGGCACTCAAAGACGATATCAAACACCTTTCCGTCGGCGCTTATCGTGGCAGCATTTTCGCGGATGCCGCCACCCGCAAAGGTTTTCAGACGCTGGATCTGGCGGCTACGCCTCAGGTGGTGGCAAAAATGCTGATGTCCGGACGGTTTGATTTATGGTCGGAAGGCAGCGTGGTTGTTTCATCGGTGCTGAAAGAGATCGGTTACAGCGCAAATGATGTTGAGCCTGTCATGGTGCTGGAAAGTCTGGATCTGTATCTGGCATTTTCTGCCAAAACCCCGCTTGCGCAAATACGGCAATGGGAAGATGCACTGATACAAATGAAAAAAGATGGCAGCTTCCGAAAAATTCACCAGAAATGGTTTCCTAACGAGCCAGTGCCTGCGGAAGTTAACCGCAAAGGGCTGACGGCACAGTGAATTCACAGCCCGCAACAGCGGGCGTTTGTGCAGAGATCGTCATTCGTGATTTCCGGAGAGCCGGACTTTCTGCCGACGACCGCCGCATAGCTGTGCAGAACACCGCATTTCAGTCAAAAACAGGCAAAAATCAGGTCAAAAGCAGGCCAAAATGCAAAATCCGGCGTTTGCTGATGACACTTCCCTGAGTGGCCTGCAGTAAGTACAGGCCACTCAGTCTGCATTTCAGGACTTTTCTGCCAGTGTTTGTCCGCGCGCCAGTAATTCGCTGTAGCGGCCGGCGTCAATATTGGCACCGCAGACGATCAGCCCGACTTTTTTCCCGTTCAGCCTTGCTTTCAATGGCCCGAGCAGTGCCGCGGTACTGGCTGCGGTTGCCGGTTCTGTCACCAGTTTCATGTCACGGAACAGGTAGTACATGGCGCGGCAAAGTTCATCATCACTGACCGTGACCACTTCATCCACAAAGCGCTGACATACACCAAAACTGTAAGGCAGGGCGAACGGAGCACCGAGGCTGTCTGCTACCGTGCTGACACTTTCCAGCTTTTCCGGCTGGCCGGCTTGCAGGCTGCGCGACATCGAATTAGCGCCTTCCGGTTCGATACCGTAGACAGCACAGGCCGGATTGATTTGTTTGACCGCCGCAGCAATACCAGCGCACAGCCCGCCGCCGCCAATCGGTACGAGTACCGCATCCAGCTGCGGAACTTGCTGCATCAGTTCCAGTCCGACTGTTGCTGTACCGAGCGCTGTCAGCGGTCCTTCAAACGGATGAATCATCGTACGGGACTCATCTTCTGCAATCTGCTTCGCCCACGCAAACGCCTGATGAATATCCGGTGCAAGTAATATTTCGGCTCCGGACGCTTTGCAGGCCGCAATGCGTGCCGGGCTGGATTTTTCCAGCATCACCACTTTGGCATGAGTACCGGCCACAGCAGATGCATACGCCACTGCAATCGCGTGATTTCCCGCGCTGACTGCAACCACGCCCCGGGCCTTTGCTTCCGCATCCAGCACTTCAATGCAATTCAGCGCACCGCGCAGTTTAAACGTACCGGTCTTTTGCAGCATTTCCAGCTTCAGCCAGACTTCTGTCTGCGGCAGTAATTGCTCCGCAACGATTCCGGTCTGCCATTGCCATACCGGCGTTTGCAACACCTTGCCATGCAGACGGGCGGCGGTTTCATGAATAGTTGATAACTCCGGATATGCAGACATACTGGCGGGCTCCCTGATGGTAGGTCATAAAAAACGCTGCGCATTCTGCCGCGGCAGAAGATGGCAGCGGATATGTTGCTTTTCAGGAATGTATCACAGCTGGGTTTTGAACATGCGTCGGGGTGGCGCAGCCCGCCTGTCGCTGCCGGGCTTGCGGAGGAAGTGTCAGTCCGATGGATCTGTCAATGCTTCGGCGTTGCACCGATGATCGTGGGAGCGGGCTGTATTGTGAGGAAAGCTCGTTGCGGCGATTGCCCTGTGTGATATCTCTGCAGCGATCAGGACGCAGGAAAGCGGGTAATGGATAATACCCGCCTTTAAACCTTACTGACTCCTATTCAGCCTTTTCCGGAATAAATGCCGGTGCAAATCATGGTGTCACCGGCACCGCGTTCGCAGTAGGATTTTTTTAATTCATAGGACTGGGTTGCCGGGTTATTGAATTTGTAGGGGCCATACCAGCCTTTTGACGAGGCTTTAACCATATCGATCATGCCTTTGATAAAGGTATTACCATCCACATCCCGCATCGCCAGCAGATTTTTTCCGACCATCTTAGGATTGGCGCCCTGAGCCAGGCAATTTCCGTCAAAGTCATAGACGAAAACATATAAATCTTTTAATTTAAAGCTGTTGTCCGGATGATCGGTGAATGATTTGTAAGCTTTTTCCGGGCCAGCCGACTTAACCAGTGCAACCGCATCTTTGACCATTTTTACTGCTTCGGCTTCGCTGCCGTGGTCGGATGCTGATGCGGACAGATGCATACCTGACATCATTACACTCGCAATGATGACCGCCATCTTGATGGTTTTCTGATTCATTCCTGTTCACCTATGATTTTGTTGTATAAAAAATTACACGATGACTGCTGTCGAACCGTTGTTTAAGGTTTTAGCACATGAATCACTTGTAAACAGGAAATTAACAATATTTCAGGAATCGTTGATTCTTTATCAGGATAATTCATTGTTTATTTTTCATAAAAATGGCAGAGCAGAAGCGTCAGAAATACAGCATTTCCCAGTTTGCGCAGCCTTCGCTGAAGTTGCGCAATGGCGGAGAAATTTTTTGAACCTTTCAAAATGATGTATCAATTTCAGCTACACTGAACCATCGCATGCGAGCTGAATTTCTAGTTCCGTGAAACACTAACTTTATTTTTCAAAGATACCGAGGCGCGGATGAGTCTATTAAGTACAGTTGCCAAATTACTTGGCGGTGCAGAACCGGAAAATCGTCTTCGCCATCATGAAGACTTACTGACCAGCCTGCTGGTGATGGCATGGATGGTGGAAGCACGTGATGCCTATACAGGCGGACATTTGTGGCGGGTTTCGCAGTTTTCCCGCTTGCTGGCGCAGGAGGCCGGACTGGCAAAGCAGGATGTCGCGCGCATCCTGGTTGGTGGTTTTTTACATGATCTGGGCAAGATCAGTATTCCCGATCATATTCTGGGCAAGAGAGACCGTCTGACCGATGAAGAATATGACGTGATAAGAACCCATCCGGAAGTCGGCTGGCGTATGCTGGCAGGTCATCCGCTGGCAGAACTGGCAGAAGCCGCGGTCAGGGCACATCATGAGACGCCAGATGGAAAAGGCTATCCGCGCGGCCTTGCCGGCGAACAGGTACCGGTCGACGCCCGTATCGTCGGGATTTGCGACGCGTTTGATGCGATGACCAGCACCCGCCCTTACCGGCGCGGAATGCCGGTAGAAAAAGCCTTAAGCATCATTGAAGACAATCTGGGCAGGCAATTCGATCAAAAGTTTGGCGAACTGTTCGTCAGTATGGGCAGACAGGCGAAGTTTGATCATATTGTTGCCCACAGTGACGAAGGTATTCCTTTGCGTGAATGCCTGCAGTGCGGCCCGGTAATCGTACTGAGGAAAAAACATCAGCATGGCGACAAAGTGTATTGCCCGTCCTGTACCGGAGAATATACGCTGGTGTCACAGGGCAGCTCACTGAGCATCGCCCCAACCGGTGCGAAAGGCAGCCCGAAACAGCTGGAACCGGAAGCCGACACAGAACTCATAGGCAAACTTGTCAGGGACTCTGCACGGGCATTGCTGGTTGAATAACCCGGGGATGTTGACGTTTGTGTACGGCATGCCGCCTTATTTCAGGCAGCATGCCACTGAGTTTACCGGGTCGAAAACGAAAATTCTTTCTTGATCTGTGCGCCGGATACCACGGCATTGACCATCACTTTGTAAGATGACTTTGGTTTGAATGGCTGATAGCCGACCAGATATGCGATGTGTTTATCGCGATGCGGATTCGGGTACTGACTGCTTTTCCACCAGAAAAGACGCACAGGCAACGCCTGTCCGCTCCTCATCTCTGTGACGCTGCTCTCAATTTGTTCAATTGTGGCAGACCGTTCAAATCCGAAAATCACCACAGCGGATGTGCCACGCATCCAGTCATCATGACCCGCAGTATCTTTGGGTAAATCCGGAACAGGATTCGGGTCTTCCGGTGTCATAGACAGCGGAACATTGATCTGGCCATCATAGGGATAGTGGAAGTAAAAACGTTCGCTGTTTTTCTGACATATCGTATGGCCTGCACCACTGAATAAATTTCCAAAGTTCAGCACCAGTGGATCGAGCTGATTACCACGATCACTGATCGCCGCATAACCGATACCGATGTTTGTTGCACACTGGTCGAGCATCAGGCGAGCATGGCTGATTGTATTCAGGAAGTTAAAAGCAGGTGATAAATGAAATGCCGCATTGGCTCCACCGAGATTTTCGCCTGCAGTGCCGGGGTAACCGGCAAATTGCGCACGCTCTGTTGGCCCGATTCCGGTAAATTCCGGTTTGCCGGGCAGCTCAGCATGCCCATAGGCATTGGTGTCGGCAGGCAAATTCCTGATGATGTAACGCAGATGGTTCCGTGCAGCATTGTCCAGTTGCGCATGCTGTGCCAGCAAGCCAAGCCCAAGTTTACGGCGAATCGCATTCAGTTCATAAAATGCCTGCAGCTCCGGCGAAAGCGGCAGGTAATCCGGCTCTGGCACATACTCTTGCAAAGGCAGTTGTGTGCAATGTGGATAGTCGGTGGCATTGTTCATACATGTACCCGCATGACGGTAGCTGTTGCAGGCGGTTAAAGCGGATATCAGTGCGAGAAATGCAATGCAAATTTGATTGCGTTTCATTTTCAGATGAACTGTTTCATTTTTTCTGAAACAGAAAATATTTAAAAATGACATTTTACGCAATATTGCCAATTCGCAAAGCACTCTGCTTTTTGTGATTCCCGCAGGTATTTAATTCAGAAGCAACTTCAGCTTTTGTTTAACATGCAGGAGAATCGCTGCATGAATCACCCGAGCGGAATAAACAGAACAATTGCTACGCAGTTGTCCGCTTCAAAGGATATCGGAATAAGCCGGCACCTGCCTGGCTACATACAGTGCCGGCTTGATTTAAGCCCCTTTACTGCAGGGCTTCAGCCGGTCCGAAAAATTCGTAATGGCTTTGTGCTTCCGGTACGCCGATTTTACGTAAATGGGATTTCACTGCTTTCATAAATGGCAGAGGGCCGAGAAAATACGCATCGACATCACGTGAGGCCGGAATCCATTGTTCCAGATGTTTCTGTGTCAGAAAGCCGGTTGCATCGGCACCCTCTGTACCCTGTTCATACACATAGTAGCGCTGCATTTGCGGATGTGCTGCTGCTAATGCATCAATGTGTGAACGGAAAGCATGAACGCCAGCATGTCGGGCTGCATGAATAAAATGCACAGGCCGCCGGGTTTGCAATGCTGCGTTTAACATAGACAGCGTCGGGGTGATACCGACACCACCGCTGATCAGCACCAGAGGTTTCTCGCTTTCAGTGAGTGTAAATGCTCCGGCCGGTGGAAACAGACTGAGCTGACTGCCGACTTCAATCTGATCATGCAGATAATTTGACACCTTGCCGCCGGTTTCACGTTTCACGCTGATCCGGTAAGTGCGGCCGTTACTGCTGTCCGACAAAGAATACTGACGACGCGCTTGTTCGCCCTGAATATCGACCAGTACGGTGATGTATTGCCCTGGCAGGAAGTCCATGACTTCGGCACCATCCGCCGGAGCCAGCACAAACGAGGTAATTTCCTCGCTCTCCACAGTTTTGCTGACCACCTGAAATGCGCGTTCTCCTCGCCAGCCACCCCGTGCCTGTGCATTCTTTGCATAAATTTCCTGCTCGGCGCCAGTCAGAATTTCTGCCAGCTGACCATAGGCCGCCCCCCATGCTGCAATAACGGCATCGGTAGCGACTTCTTCGCCCAGCACTTCGCGGATGGCTCCGAGGAGCGCGGCACCGACCATAGGATAATGCTCAGGCTGGATTTGTAAGGCAGCATGTTTGTGCACAATGCCTTTCACCAGAGGACCCAGTGTTTCGAGCCGTTCGATATTGGCGGCGTACATCAGAATGCTGTTAGCCAGCGCACGCTGCTGTGTCCCGGAATGCTGATGAGCCTGATTGAAAAACGGTAAAACCTGCGGGTACTCACTGAATAATTTTTTATAAAAATGACGGGTCAGCGTCTCGCCGCTTTGCTGAAGGATAGGGACGGTGGCGGTAATAATGGCGCGGTGTTCCAGGGATAGCATGTTCATTCCTTTAAGTCTGGCAAATAATCGTCATCTGATGCCGCACGTCAGAAAAAGCTGACAGATCACCGGCGTGATCAGGCGCCTACGCCTTGATTCACAAATCCGATTCTGCGGAAACAGAGACAGGACAATGTTGTCTTCATTCAATGGCTTCCCGCCACATTGCTGCAAACTTTTGCAATCCCTTCAGGATTTCACAGTCCCGGCAACGAAGAGCGTGACTTGCACCCCACCCGCGCGCGCCGTTGGATGGTTGATGCCGGAGTCACTTTTAAGCCATTGAATTGAGCACATTCTATCTGCAAAAAATAAAACATGCAAACAAAAGGCAGCTTTAAGGATGTAAAATTTCTTTTGACCGGAAACGCGAGGGGTGGGATTGATTTCAGTAAAGGCGGGAAGTGGGGATCATGCGTTTAATGAAAGCATGACTTTTTAATGGTAACTTAATTTTTAAAATATAACATTTTATAAATTCAAGAAAATATTAATATCTGAAGTTTTCTATTATTAGAGCGGAATGCGCTGATGAAAGTGAAAAATAGTTGCCGCATAAACATTAATTCAAAAATTTTTTAAATAAAGTTAGGTGAACCCGGTTTTGTGCGGTACTATTCGTTTCAGCACTTGCATCAAGTCGTAGTCTTTGTCGGTCTCTTTCCTCTACTGCATTACAAATTGCAGCACTGTTTGAATTCCTTTCAGTTACTTTTTTCTTGATCTCCGGTGCCAACCGGGCGCAGCCCATTTTCAATTTCAAAAAGGAAGTAACATGAGTAATCAACAAACAGGTACAGTGAAATGGTTCAACGAATCCAAAGGCTTTGGCTTTATCGCTCCTGATAACGGCGGTGCAGATTTGTTTGCCCACTTTGGCGACATCCAGACAACAGGTTTCAAAACGCTGACTGAAAACCAGCGCGTATCGTTCGAACGTGCAACTGGCCCTAAAGGCGACAAAGCCAGCAACATTCGTCCTCTGTAATATTCTTTCGCCTCACCATCTTAGTGCAGGCTATTGACCACATTCATCAAACGATACCAGCGTCGCTGGTATCAGCAAGTTTCACGATCGTTACTTGTCCGGAAGGCACTTTGCAGATAGCACTGGTCTCCGGAAACAGGTTCCCGTTACACCACGCAGATAGCATGGGTACCGGGCGTCGTGATCGACAGTGAATGGAAGCTCGCTCCGGCGGGCTTTTTTTATTCTCTGTTCACTCAGGTTGTTCAACTGCATCATCAGCTGCTTGCCAGCAAGGAAGGGAAATGCCATGGCGAAAGAAGAATTGATTGAAATGATGGGCAGCGTCGGTGAAATTCTGCCGGATCTGCGGTTTCGCGTTGTGCTCGATAACGGCCACGAAATCATTGCCTACACCGGTGGCAAAATGCGCAAGCACAATATCCGTATTCTGGCAGGTGATAAGGTCACCGTAGAATTATCGCCTTACGATTTCAGTAAAGGCCGGATTATCTTCCGCCACCTCGCGACCCGCAGCGGTCCGCCACCGGCACAGCGTCGCCATCACTGATGTTTGCTGATTCCGCAAATTACAAAATATCAGTGCAGTACTAAAAAAAACCGGCTTGCTGACAGGCCGGTTTTTTTACGGGTGTTTGTGGGCCTTTCCGCGCAGTCATTATGCAAGAAACCGCATTCGCGATTTCCGGAGAGCCGGACTTTCTGCCGACGAGCGTCGGATTGCTGTGCTGAATGCCGCATTTGGATCAAAAAACGGGCTTGGGCGGGCATTTGGCGGCCGACAGAGTATCTTCTTCCGGAACTGAGAGATTGGCCGGCAAAAGTGCTTCAATTCCGGCTCAGGCAATTTGTCAGTAAGTTACGCAGTGAGCGGGTATCCTGCAGGCCATTGCGCAGCCACACGGCTTTGCCCGCGGCCTCAAGACGGGCGGCGTGATCAAACTGGTCAAAATCCTGCGGCCAGACCAGCGCCGGAATCCGGTGTTGCAGGCAGTGATACATAATCCCCGCACCACCGTGATGAATCACTGCTGCGTACTTTGCCAGATGACGCTGATACGAAATATAGCTGTAGCGATGCAGATTGCTGCGTAATTGCTGGTGTTGCTGATCGTGACGTCCATCGGAAAAATGAAAATCCCATTCCGGGCAGATTGCCGCCAGTGCGCTGAGCGCCGCAACAACTGCATCTTTCTGCCAGTGTAAATGCGTTCCCAGCGTAATCAGAATAGCAGGACGCTGCGCGTCAAATTCGGGCTCAGGTGCTGGCAGTGGCGGGGTGTAAAGTGCTGGTCCGATAAATTGCAGTGCTTGCGGCCATTGACGCGGAAATTCCAGCGCCGGATCGGCCAGTGCAAGGATGCAATCCGGCGAATACGCTGCTTCGCTGCCGTCTGCACGATACAAAGCGCTGACCCCCAGATCGCGTAACAAGGGATAACACAGCGCAAATACTGCGCGTTTAAAGCTGCGGACTTTTTTCCGGTGCAGCCACTGGCTGGCAGCTTGCCAGTGATTCTTTGCCGGTTTCAGACCGCCGCAATAGGCCGGTGGCCCGTCAGAAGTTTCGATTACACAAGGCGATGGCATACTGGTCCACCAGCTGATCCGGTGCTGCTGTGCGACGATGCCAGCCAGTGGCAAGGTAAAGTCGGCAATGATCAGATCCGGTTTCTGCTGAGTGCGGTAGTGATGATCCAGCGCTGCGCGAAACGCACGAAACAGCCTGAGCGCAGCACGGAATTGTCGCCACAGTGCGAGCGGATTACTGCGTACCGCGCCGCCGGGATTGGCAATCTGATCGAGTATCTGGTCGGCATCGCCCTCCTGCAGTATGCAATGCGCCGGCAAGTCGGCCTGAAGAATTGCTGACTGTGCCGCCGCTGTGCTGATCACCCTGACCTGATGGCGGGTTGCGGCAGCGCGCGCCAGTGCCAGCACAGGGTGCAAATGTCCGGCAAACGGTGGTGCCAGAAAGTCGATGCGCAGGGATTGTTTTCCTTTTGTTGCCATCAGTGCCTGCAGCAAGTTCAGCAGATTATCCGGCGTATCGCTTGCGCTGTAGCCCGTGGTGCGCGAATGTGTTTCAGGCAGCGTTGCAGCTGGCATAGCGCGGCTCCTTGTGCAGTCCGGCAGCAATCCGGTCGATAAACTGACGGCAGTGCTGTAATACCTCATCCTGTTGCAGATAGTTCAGATGGTCCGCATCCACCACAATATCGGCGTCTGCAAACCATCGCTGCGAAATCCAGTCTGCGCGTCCCTGAACCAGCAGGCTGTGGCAGGCCGGATGCGCTCTGGCCACTGGCCCGTAAGCAAAGACGGAAATCTTTTCCAGATCCGACGGCGCTAACTGCAAGCAATTCAACAGTTCCAGACCGCAACTGCCCGCCACAAAAACGGTATGCTCAGCCTGTTGCAATAAGGCTTGTACAACAGGACGGTAACGGCGGTGAAACCACGGCATACGGGCATTCAGATATTCCCTGCCATTCGCCAGGCTGGCCCGCAACAAGGCGGTTGGCTGATACGCTTTTTCTACCGGCAGATACGGAAAATTCATTCCGGTCAGATGCCGGTCTGCACCGCCCAGTTGTTGCAAAAATGTTTGCTGCGCGGGGCTCAGTACCCAGTTAGCCGGATTACTGCGTCCGTTCAGCATCGCGATTTGTAAAGGGTGCTGCATCGTATTTTTCCTCCGGTGGGTTTCAGGATTCGACGGCATGAAACTGATTATTACGAATCACCTGATATACCCGCGAACGCCAGCGAATGCGCCTTTGCTTCAGTGCATGCAGCAAATGCAGTGGCTGCAGCAATTCGGACAACAAAGACAAAGCAAAGCGGTGACGGATGCTGCCTGTTACGCGTTGCTGGACCAGCATCATGGCAGCACTGCGTAAGATGAGGACCAGCAATAGTAAGAGCCAGCCTGCAGGCTGAAACACACTCAGCAGTATCAGCATCCACAGCAGTAAAGGATGAATTCCCTGCAGCAGGCTGATCAGCACAGCGGTCGGTTTCGTTTGCTGTTGCAACAGCAGGGTTGCAAACACCATCCAGCGATGCATCTGGCGCGCATACTGTGGCAAGTCAGACAAACTGGTTTGTACACTGACTGGCACTGCCAGCTGCAATAAATCACCCTGATGCTGACGGCACAAATCCGCCATCGCCAGATCATCGGTTAAGTGCTGCAACACCGGTTTGAAACCACCACACGCCAGCAAAAACTCACGACGCATTGCATAGCACATGCCATTGATCGAAACCGGCGTGGTGAATGGCAGTAAGGGCAGGTAGGTCATTACCGCATTATTGTTAACAAATTGTGCCAGTAGCTGTGACGGAAAATTCTGCCCCTGCTGATAATGCGGTAATGCAGTGACTATGCCGCGCGCCGGACAATGTTGTATCAGTGCGCGTAAGCTGGCAGCCGGTAAGATTGCGTCATCGTCCAGCACCAGACACAACCGGGTTTTAATGTGATCCTGTGCCAGCGCCAGTTTCCATGCTTTCGGATTAAAACCATCCGGCGCGGCATTGCACAGCAACACTTCCATATGGACTGCGGGGTGCGCATTGCGTAACTGGTGGGCGATTTCCTGTGCAGCGAGATCGGTACGATCGATCAGCCACAGAAAACGCTGCTCCGGCAAGGCTTGCAGATTCGCCGCCAGCACTTCTGCCAGACGCGGATCACCACTGAGTAAGGGCTGGAGAATGGTAATCTCCGCCTGCGCCGCAGCTTCACCCTGAACACGGAAGCGTTTTACGCCGGTTTCCCGGTTTACCGGCATGTTTGCCAGCGCGATCAGTGCATACATGGTTTTGAAGCCGAGCAAACTCAGATACAGCAGAGCACAAAGGATGATGATGCCGATCAGCATGGCTGGTCCTTTTGCCACGCAATGAAGCGGCGTAATCCTTCGCTGACGGAAACTGAGGGCAGACCCAGATCACTGATTGTGCGGGAAGGATTAAAGGTTTTGGAATAAGCAAACACGCTGACTCCAAAGCGGGTGACAGGTGGCTCACCACGTAATCGCAGCAAGCGGTAAGCCTGTTCAATGATGCCCGCCGCCATCCACGCTGTGTTGATACTGATACTGCGTTTCGGTTCCGGTAAATTCAGTTCTCTTAATACCTTTAATAAGAAATCGGTAATGCGTACCGGTTCCGCATTCGTCAGGTTATATGCCGGCGCGAGTTTTTCCGCTTCGCAGGCACGCATGATGTAATCGCAAAGCGTATCGATATAGATCAGATCACCCACGGCCGGAGTTGTGGTCTGAAATACCGGCAACTTTCCTTCACGTGCTGCCCGCAGGATACGCGGAAACAGGACGGTATCGCCGGGGCCGAAAACCGCGCGCGGACGCAGAATAGTTTTTTCGCCTTCGTATTCCTGTACCAGCAGTTCACCTGCGTACTTGGTTTCTGCATATAAATTAACAAATTCCGGTCCGATCGGACTGTCTTCATGCAGATTGGTCTGATGCCGGTTCTGATAAAACACCGAACTGGATGACAGATAAATCAGTCGTGGTTTGCCATGGGTACGGCAAAACTCAATCACATGACGGGTTGCATCAATATTCTGCCGTTCGAATTCAGCACGGCTTCCCCACGGTGCAGCTCTTGCCGCGGCGTGGATCACAACATCCGGACATAGGGGCAGATCAAACGGCTGGCTCAGATCCAGCGGGTGGTAAACAACTTGTGAGGGTAATCCCGCATCCAACCGTCGGCCTATGCCGTGCAGGGACAAATCCTGACGTGCCGCAAACCGGCGCATAAACGAAGAACCGACAAAACCGGAAGCTCCGGTGACCAGCAGTGTTTTCACAAATTACTCCTTGTTCGGGGATTGCACACAACGAATACGGCGGCGCTTTTGTCCGGCTGCACACGCTTCCCAGCCCGCAAAGCGCAGTTCCGGGGGCTGCAATTCCTGCTGCAGACACAGCGAGAACAGTGCTGCAGCGGTCTGATGCTGTAAAGCGCCGACTGTTTCCGGCGATGCTGAAGTAGCCGCTTGTAAGCGTATCAGCCAGATCATGCCATGCTGCTCTATCCGGTAATCTTCCGGCGCAGGTTGCAGTTGCATCATCAGATGCCGCAGCTTGTCCGGAAAAACCGGTTGCATCGCAGATTTGCTGACCGGTGCCAGCCACAGTACATCATCCTGCCTGCCTTCAATTGCAGACAATACGCGGCTGTGACGACCACAATTACACGCGGAATGACTGACACGCAGTACGTCATCCAGCCGGTAGCGGACGAATGCCTGTGTTTCGCGTCCGAAATCCGTTATTTCAGGCGTGAAACGTTCGTCGTCTATCCATTGCGCTTGAATATGCAGCCATTCTTCATTCAGATGTAACTGGCCTTGTTCGCAGGTGTAGGCGAGCAAGCCTTCCGTGCACTGATAAATCTGTTCAGTTTTTTGTTGCCACGCTTGCTGAATCAGGAACTGATCATCGGCTTCCAGCACTTCGGCCACACTGATGACTTGCTGCGGCCGTATATGCAGTTCGCCCGCGATTTGTGCGCGTGCCATTGCCGCCAGTACCGAAGCCGGTGCAATCAGAATCTGCGGCTGTATGCCCTGCAGCCAGTTCATCAGTGCAGACAGGCTCTGTTGCAGATCGCCATAATGAAAATGCAGACGGGCATTGTGTACAGTGGTGTACAGCTTGCTGTTTGCCCGTAACAAAAACGCTACGGATAAGGGTCTGGCGAACGGATTCAGTAACTGCTTCAGATGCGCAGGTTTCAGCACTCGGGCCAGAATCACACCGGCCCAGCGCGCCCTTTCCTGATCACTGACCAGAAACACACCGCGCTGTCCGGAAGTTCCGCTGGACAGACCGACGGCAATACCCGGTTGCAGTGGCGCAGAGAATACGCGCTGCTTTTCTGCTGCCAGTCCGAATTGCTGCGCTTGCTGCAGGCTGATGCCAGCCTGATTCAGTTCACTGAAGTGCTGCTGCATCAGCGTTTTCTGCATCGTTGGCCAATTCTGCAGTGCCTGTCCTGCGTAGCGGCGATAAAAAGGGATGCGCTTCGCACAGCGCTGCAGGAAGTCTTGCACGCGTTGCTGCTGCCAGGCTTCCAGCGCAGCACGGTTCCGGAAACGAAAGCCATAGCGGGTGCGCAAGAATGCATGCAGAAAGATACCGCCCTGCATAAGACGATTCAGCATGAAGAACCCCCGTCGCGATAAGCCTGCAGACTCTCTGTGCAATGTGATGGCAGCAGGGCGATTTCCGGATGCCGGTTGCCGAGTAAATGCAGATTCTGCAGTGTCTGCCGGTACTGATGCCAGTCATGCATTACCAGTCTGGTCAGCGAGGAAGGCATGCTTGCCTGTTGCCACGCAGCGCGCGACCAGCAGGCATCGGCACACAGAAAAACTTCACGGTCTTGGTGATCACGCAGAATGATGCCCATTTGTCCTGCTGAATGTCCCGGTAAGCGTACTGCCATTACACTGCCGTCGCCGAAAATATCAAATGCGGTGCCGAAGTCTGACCATTGGGCTGGCAATGCGCGCTGCGGATAGGATTCGGCAATCGTCAGTCGTTGCCGGAACTGGTCGGGTAATAAACCGGGTAACAAGCCATGGCGTGTCAGAGCGAAACGGCTGCGGGTACTCAGTACACTGCTGACTTCCGCATCCATGGCGATAAACCGGGCATTCGGCAAATCACGCATACCTGCTGCATGGTCAGCATGGAAATGCGAAATCAGACATAAACGGATATCGGTCAGCTCGTATCCTGAGCTGCGCAGCTGGGTTTCCAGCGTTTGCTCTTGCGGTAACTGCACAGGCGTCGCCCAGCGGTACAGACGTTCCGGAAATGGTGTGGTTGCCGTTTCAAAATGGGCGGCATAACCGGTATCAAATAAAACCGGGCCAGCCTGCGGATGCACGATCAGCGCCGCGATGGATGGAAATTCCACCAGTTTCCAGCGCCCGTTCCGGTTTGCAACCCGTTCGCAGTGGCGGCAGCTGCCGACCTGCATCAGGTGTAATTGCACACGTGTCGTCATTGCGGCCTCACAAACGCAGCACAGCGATGCCCATAGAGACACCGGCACCGGTACCGATCAGGGCAATCAGATCACCGCGCTTCGCTTTACCGCTGTTGATCGCGGCATCCAGCGCAAACGGCATGGATGCGGCGACCTGATTTCCAAAGCTGCCAAGGATATTGATAATGCGTGAAGGCGGAATGTCGAGCAGACGCGGCAGAATCGATAAAGCTTTTCCGGAAGCCTGATGCGGCACGTAGCACTGAATTTGTTCGCGGCGCACACCGGCTTGTTGCAGCACACGTTCAAACAGAGCAGGTAAATGCCGCGCCGATAATTTATACAATGCTTTGCCATCCATACTGAAAAAGCTGGCGCCCGTCGTGGCTGAACGTGCATAGCCCGCGAAAAAGTAATTGCTGCCGCCGGCTTTCAGATGGCAGGCATCAACGCCTTCGCTGTATGTTTCCTGTGCTGCTGCAAGCAGCGCGCTACTGCCATCGTCACAGCGCTCCAGAATCACTGCCGCGGCACCGTCACCGAATAAAGGTGCGGTGTAGCGGCAATCCGGATTCAGCGCGCGGCTGGGCAGCTCTGCGGAGACCAGTAATACGCGGCGAAAGCGGCCCGCGGCAATCGCGTAGCTCAGTTGCTCCAGCGCGACCAGAAAACTCAGGCAGGTGGCATTCATATCAAATGCAGGGATGCCGCTGCCCTGCAAACCCAGACCGGCTTGAATTTGCGCAGCAAAGCAGGGGATAGCCTGTTGCGGTGTACTGCCCGCAGAAACAATGCAATCCAGCGCACTGGCATGGAGGCCGGCGCTTTGTAAGGCACGCTGCGCGGCCTCGGTGGCCAGATGCTGAGCCTGCAGGCTCGCATCCGCCTGATAACGCTGTTCTACGCCACAGGCAGCGGCTGTGGTACCGCTGCGGAGTTGCCAGCGCCTGTCATACGTTTCAGACGCCACACAATGCGGTGGCACGCTGGTACCGGTAGCGGCAATACGTACCGGTATGCCTTGCGGCTGGCTGAATAGTCCGGATGCGGAATCCGAGTGACGCATGATCTGGTGTCTCCTGTGAACGGGTCTGGGCTGAAACGAGAATTGTCGCATTCTTTGTCAAAATATTATGCGATTTGCAGACTGCCGTGACGGTGGTACTCCGGCAGAGATGTGCAGAATCGCGACATACACAGTATGCGTTAGCGGGAAAATTGGGTACACTAAATCATGAAAAGAATTTAAAAAATCACATAAAAGTATATAAAAAGGGAACTATGTCCAGCCAGCAAAGCCAGCTTATTGCCACACTGAAACAACAATTGCGCAGTAAAGGGCTGACTTACCGTCAGCTCGGTGTTGCGCTGGATTTGTCCGAAGCAAGGGTAAAAAAGATGTTTGCCAGCGAACGGTTTACGCTGGACCGTGTGATAGAGATTGCCGAAATGCTCGGCCTTACGCTGTCAGAGCTGACTCGCCTTGCGGAGCAGCAACAGGCGGCAATCCATACCCTCACGGAGCAACAGGAGGCTGAGCTGACCGCTGATACACGCTTACTGCTGGTGTGTGTTTGTGTGCTGAATCATTGGAGCATGGACGACATCATCCGTACCTATCAGCTCGATTCCCATACCTGCCTGTTGTATCTGCTGCGACTGGATAAGCTGGGGCTGATTCAGGTGCTGCCCGGCAATCGTATCCGCCTGAATATTGCACGTGATTTTGACTGGCGCAGTGATGGCCCGATACGCCGCTTCTTTATCCAGCATGGCTTATCGGATTTTCTGAATGATGATTTTGTGCGCGAAGACGAAAGCCTGTGTTTTACCCACGGCATGCTGAGCCGCGCCGCGATGCATCAGATGCAGGCAGAAATCCGCCGCTTACGTCAGCGTTTTGCAGAATTACACAGCGACAGCACGTCGCTGCCACTGACTCACCGCCATGGCACGGCGATGATCGTTGCGATGCGTGAATGGGAATTGCAGGCGTTTGAGAAATTGCGTCGCAACTGAAGATTGAGCGATCAGGAAAAAACTGTGAGCGATTCAAGAAAATTTCTCAATTCCGTTTCCCTAGAATGCAGACTTACCGCTGCATGTGCAGCTGGCGAAAGAAGTTCTAACTGAGAGGAAATGCGATGCGTAAATGGATAATAAGCAGCATGCTGGTTGTGGCGACGATGCAGGCACAAGCGATGGATATCAGCAGCAAAGATATGCCGGACGGAAAAACACTGAACAGCGCGCAGGTTTTTCAGGGTTTTGGTTGCAGTGGCGGCAACGTATCGCCGCAGATCAGCTGGTCTGATGTACCGGCAGGCACAAAAAGTTTTGCGATCACGATGTATGATCCGGATGCACCAACCGGCAGTGGCTGGTGGCACTGGACTGTGGTGAATATTCCGAAAGAAGTCCGTTCGCTGGCAGCGGGTGCCGGTCAGGCAGGCGGGGCGGCCTTACCGAAAGGTGCGGTGATGGGAAGAACAGATTATGGTACAGCTGCATTTGGTGGTGCCTGCCCGCCGCCGGGTGATAAACCGCACCGTTACCAGTTAACCGTGTGGGCGCTGAATACAGATCATCTGGATATCAATCAGGAAGCCAGCGGCGCGCTGGTCGGCTACATGCTGCGGGCACATGCTTTAGGGCAGGCCAGTCTGACCGGCTATTATGGCCGTTAAGATTGCCGTTAAAACGATGGAAGATAAAAACGCAGTCGTTGACTGCGTTTTTCGATTTTCAGGAACAGAGCAATGATGGCAGTTTCCACAGCACTGGATTTTTATCATGCGCGACAAGTGCAGAGTCTGCGCAGTATCCGCTTTGCGGAGCCAGCGCTGTGTTTTGTAAGGCGCGGGGAGAAGCGTTTAAGCGCTGGTCAGCACAATTTTCAGGCAGCTGCCGGAGAATGGCTGATACTGCCTGCGAACACGCCACTGATGATGGAAAACTGTCCTGAACAAGGGCAGTATGCAGCCGAAGTGCTCAGTATTTCGCATGAGATCGCCAGCACGTTTTTGCGATATGCAGGTGCTGATCTGGCTTTAACACCGGCTCCGGCAAACGCAGACACTTCGCTGCATATCAAAACCGCTCCTTTACTGGCGCAGGCATGGGAAAAGCTGGCGCAGGCGCAGCAGCCGGGTTTTCCCCCGCTGCTGGCACGCCATTATTTATTTGAAGTGCTGATGGTGGCAGCCCTGTATGGCAATGTGCAGGCTTTGCTGAATCCGCCTGCACCCGGTCTGGCCGATAAAGTGCGTCAGTTATTGCAAAGCAGCCCGGCAGCGGACTGGGTTCAGGCCGACGTGGCAAAACATTTTCACATGAGTACGCCAACGCTGCGCCGCCATCTGGCAGCGGAACAGCAGACCTTCCGCGACATTCTGGACGATGTCCGTATGCACCACGCGCTGCATTATGTACTGAGCAGCCGTAAAAATATGGACTGGATTGCAGGCGAATGCGGCTTTACATCTCCCGCCGCTTTTTCTACAAGGTTCCGTCAGCGATTCGGTATGGCTCCGGCCAGTCTGAGAAAAACCTGCTGAACGCTGAGTCTGGCGGACAGGTAATTCGTGTATCTGTAAATTCTTCTTGCTATTACTGTTTCGTCAGCTAAAACGACACTGATAGTTTTGATGAGTCATTGCACCGGATAACAAGGCATCCAGTATTCCTGACAGGTTTTTGCGGGTGCAGGTTGATCCGGGCTCAATTTGGATCAGGATTTATGGCGCAATTTCGGTTCAGTAAGGAAAAGAAGACGGATGTAGTTAATCCTCAGCTAGTACAAAAGAGCTGGAATATCCTGATTATTGATGATGATGAATCCATTCATCAGGTGACCGAACTGGTGCTGGGGCGGTTGCAGGTGGATGGTCGTCAGTTGAAACTACACCATGCATTTTCTGCTGCAGAAGCCAGAGGCTTGCTGCAATCAGAGCACACCTTTTGCATGGCATTTGTCGACGTGGTCATGGAAACGGATCAGGCTGGTCTGGAACTGGTGGACTGGATACGACGGGAAAAGAAAGATCCATTCATTCGTCTGGTATTGCGCACTGGTCAGCCGGGCTCTGCGCCGGAAGAGGATGTGATACGGCGTTATGATATTAATGACTACCGCACAAAGACCGAATTTACAGCATTAAAAATGCAAACGGCCGTTTACGTCGGTATCCGTGGCTACCGCGATATTATGACGATCAGCCGTAGTCTGGATGCTTTCAAGCGATTGATTCTTTCTTCTACCAAAATTCTGAAAATCCGGGATTTGCAGGAATTTGCTACGGCTGCACTGGAAAATTTGCTGGCATTGCTGGATCTGGAAAGTTCCGCTGTTTATATCGTCCGGCAGGAGACCGATTACGATGCCAGCGTGCGCGAACTGATACTGGCACGATCCGGTCAGTTCGGTGACATTACCGACTGCACATCACAGATAGCACAGCGAGTGCGAAGCAGAATCGATCAGGCTTTTCATGAGGGCCAGAACGAGCTGAACGAACAATATTTCGTCGGATATTGCCGCACTTCGCCTGATGCCTGCTCCGTTCTTTATATTGAGTTTGAAGATGATCCTGAACATTTCAATGCCGCACTGGCGGAAATGTATGCCACTACCGTTGCGCTGATACTGGAAAGTCTGACGCGCCAGCAACAGGTAGAACGCAGCCAGCGTGAGTTACTGTATATCGTTGGCGAGGCGGTTGAGGCACGCAGCAAGGAAACCGGTAGCCATGTGAAACGGGTGGCACTGATGTGCCGTGTTATTGCCCGTCATTGCGGCTTACCGGAGTCATTCGCGGCGAACTTACAGATTGCTGCCCCGTTACATGATGTCGGAAAAATTGCAATTCCGGAACATATCCTGCATAAACCGGGCAAGCTGGATGCACAGGAATGGGAAATCATGAAAACCCATGCCGAGATTGGTGGAAATCTGGTTGGACGTTCTGATTTGCCGGTGGCAAAACTGGCGGCGAGACTGGCACACTATCATCATGAAAACTGGGATGGCAGCGGCTATCCGGAAGGCCTTGCGGGTGAAACCATTCCGATTGAAGCCCGCATCATGGCGCTGGTGGACGTGATTGATGCGCTTGGATCGCACCGCAGTTACAAAGAACCCTGGCCCGCCGGGCAAATTCTGGCATTTATCAAAGAGCAGAGCGGTCTGAAATTTGAACCCCGGCTGGTGGATGTGGCCAGCGACTGTTTTGATGAGCTGATGCAGATTCGTGCATCTTTCCCCGATTGAGTAAGGAGAGCGGACATGGAAATTAGGGAAGGGTTGCTGCGGCAGATTATCGAGGGTGTGTCGAATACGTATGGTGATGACTTTTTCATTTCCATTAGTCTGCAATTGTCCAGGGTCATCGCGGTCGATTATGTGTTTATTGCATTACTGAACCGTGAGGCGTATCAGTCTGACACCATTGCGCTGGTAGTAAAGGGCGAAGTGCAGGCCAATATCAGTTATTCGCTTGCCCATACACCATGTGCTGATGTGGGAAATGATTCGGTGTGTTGCTACCCTTGTAATGTCAGTGACGCTTATCCGGATGATCAGTTGTTAAAAGACTTGAATATACAAGCCTATCTCGGAACACCTTTACGTAATTCACGCGGCGAGGTAATGGGATTGATTGTGGCAATGAATGAAAATCCTATCGCGCAGCCGGATCTTGTACTCACTTTGTTCGAAATTTTCTCCGGGCGTGTATCTGCAGAGATCGAGCGCAGAAATTATGAGAAAGCGCTGGTAGAGCTGAACCGCGAGCTGGAACAAAAGGTGGTACAGCGCACCCGGGCCCTGAAAGAGACTCAGGAGCAATTATTAGAGTCTGAAAAGATGGCTGCGCTGGGAAATCTGGTAGCCGGTGTCGCACATGAAGTCAATACGCCGCTGGGAGTGGCGATTACAGTGCAAAGTGTGATGGCAGATGCACTGACTGCACTGGAGCAGGCAATTCTTCAGGAAAATCTCAGTGAAGAGCAAATGCAGGCGTATCTGCAGCAGGTCAGAAAGTGCCTGGATTTGCAGGAAAGTAATCTTCGGCGCGCCAGTGATTTAATTGAAAATTTTAAACGTACAGCAGCCGACCAGCACACGCTGGAGCTGGAACAACTGAAACTTTCAGAATATCTGCCACAGGTCTTATCCACGCTGCATCCGCTGCTGAAACAGGCAAATGCAGAGGTGATTCTGCAGGCCGCCCCGGAACTCAGTGCGCTGACGTATGCAGGGTGCCACGCACAGATACTGACGAATCTGGTCAGTAACAGTGTGAGACACGGATTTGCCGGCCGTCACAACGGCAATCAGATTCGGATCCACTTGCATCAGGACAGTGATGGCATGGTGCATTTGCAATATCTGGATAACGGATGCGGTTTGAGTGAAGAAGGCCGGCAAAGAATATTTGAGCCCTTTTATACCACCGCCAGAGCACAAGGCGGCACCGGCCTTGGCATGTCAATTGTCTATAATCTGGTTACCCAGCGTTTACGCGGGCAGATACGGCTGATTGAAAGTGCTCAGGGATTCGGGCTGGAATATACATTTCCGGTTTCTGGCAACGATGACACGGCGCAGCGACAGGCGCAATAAATTCTGATCTCAGCTGAGTGATGTGCGAACAGGGGCATGCATGCTTTTCCCCGAGGGAATTTCCCCCGGGTAGGACGCGTTACTACTGATCATGTATGGCTGGCTTCAGGTCTTGCAGATCGTAAAATCAATCACAATCGCGCCCGGTTCTTCGGAAACCGGCGAGATTTGTACGCGGTCACCGAACAAGTGCGTGATTTGCTGCAGCAAAGGCAGTGGGTAATGATCATTACAAAAGCGCATGGTTTCTCCTTTATCCAGCGCATTCAGTGCGCCGAAAATCGCGGCGTGGCGAAAGCGTTTGGCGATACTGCGTGCGTCAAACGCATAAACGCCGTTCTGCATGGTAGGTAATGAGCAATCGTGAGCCATGGTGAATTTCCTTTATTAAAAATAAAAATAAAAAGCAGAGTTGTTTGCTGCTGCATGACCTTGCTGTCGCAAAGTCATGCAGATCAGGTGCTGATTCAGTTCAAGTCATCAGACGCCGGTTTTTGTTGCTTGTCCAGCCAGCGCATCACTGGTTTGCGGTTTGCGGCCACCGGTCAGTAAGCGCAGTGCGAAGATCGCGAGGCAGACTGCACCGAGGGCAAATACCACATCACCCGGTACACGCAGCCAGACCAGTGATTCCATGAACGGGGAGTGCACGACTTCCGGCGAACGCGCAAACCACATACCCTTACTGATGCTGGCAGCGGCCTGATACACACCTGCCGGTACCAGCGACATGAATACCATCATCGCCAGACCGATATTCATCAGCCAGAACATCGCTGCCAGCCAGCCATCCGACCATGCCATACGCGACGACAAGCCACGCAGGCAGAACAGCATCAGACCGATACCCAGCATGCCGTACACACCAAACAGCGCGGCGTGGCCGTGGGCTGCGGTCATGTTCAGTCCCTGCATGTAATACAGTGCGATAGGTGTATTGATTGAGAAACCCAGCAAACCGGCACCAACGGTATTCCAGAAACCAACCGCGATGAAGCACAGTACCGGCCAGCGATAGGTTTGCACCCAGCGGGCAGAACGCGAACGCTGATAGTTTTTCCAGGCTTCCAGACCCACCAGTGACAGTGGTACGACTTCGAGTGCAGAGAACATACCGCCGATAGCGATTACAAAGGTGGGTGTTCCGGTGAAATACAGATGGTGCAACGTACCCAGAATGCCACCGAACAGGAACACGATGGTTTCGGCGATGATCGCTGTATTCGCAGTGGCTGCTCTGATCAGCCCGAGGCGGGTGAATAGCAGGGCAATTACAGCGGTAGCAAACACCTCAAAGAAGCCCTCTACCCACAGATGAACCAGCCACCAGCGCCAGTATTCAATCAGCGCGTAGTGTGTATGACGACCCCAGGTCAGGGATGTCGCATAGAAAGCACCGATACACATTGCTGCCAGAAACACCATCGCAATCAGGCCACGGCTTTCCGACGGACGACGCAGAGCAGGCATCAGACCGCGGCCGAGCAGCGTGACCCAGAACAACAGACCAACAAATAACAGGATTTGCCAGACGCGGCCCATGCTGGTGAATTCCAGACCCTGATTACCGAGCCAGAAACTGAATTCGCTGCCTTTGTGCTGCAAAGTGCCAAGCCAGCCTGTAGCAGTAGAGCCGACAACGATAAACAGCAGCGCATAGAACAGCAGATTCACGCCCAGCTTTTGCAGTGGTGGTTCATAGCCGGAAATAGCCGGTGCAATATACAGACCGGTCGCCAGCCATGCCGTTGCAATCCACAACACCGCAAACTGCGTATGAATGGTGCGGCTGATGGTGAACGGTAAAACATCTGCCAGCGGGATGCCGAAGAAACTCTGCCCCTCAACCGCATAGTGGGCGGTAATCACCCCCATACCGATCTGCGCCAGAATCAGGCCAATCACCACATAGAAATATTTGCGGGTGGCACGCATGGATGGCGTCGGTTTCAGACTGAACAGCGGATCGGCTTTCGGCGGTTCCGGATCGTCTTCCTCCTTCGCTGCCGCATGGCGCAAGACCATGGCAGCAATCGCAGCGATCAGCAGGATCACGCTGGCAACCGACCAGATACCTGTCGCTGCCGTTGGCGTATTGCCGGTTAATGGTTCATGCGGCCAGTTGCTGGTATAGCTGACGCCATCCACACCCGGTCTGTCTGTGGTGGCAGACCATGCTGACCAGAAGAAAAAGCCGGTCAGCGCCTGCAAGTCACTGGCATCCGGTACCGAGCCTTTTTGCATTGCATATTGCTCACGCAGTTTATCCAGCTTGTCATCGCTGCCGAACAAGCCGCTGTAGTGGGCTGCCACCTGTGCCATGGCTTCGGAACGTTCGGCAGAAACCTGCAGGGTTTCCGATGCGGCATCATAGGTATTGGCGCGCATTTCCTGTTTCAGTACAGCCTGTAAGGCTGCCTGCTTTGCGGTATCCAGCTTCGCAAAAGGCAGTTGATATTGCTGTTGCGCACGCACATCGAGTAAAGCCAGCGCTTCGCGGTGTAACCAGTCTGCAGACCAGTCCGGTGCCAGATAACTGCCGTGGCCCCAGACCGTCCCTAATTGCTGCCCGCCGGCTGCCAGCCAGGCTTCCTGCCCCTGCTTGATTTGCTCGCGGGTGTACAGCACTTTTCCATCCTTGCTGACAACTTGTTGCGGAATCGGTGGTGCAGAAAGATAAATTTCACTGCCCACCCATAGTAAAACGCCGAAGGACAGGGCGCAGATCACTGCCAGCCATGTCCAGAGTTTGCGTGTTGCATGCATGGTTTTCCTCTCTGATGAGTAAAAAGACGGAAAGCCGGCTTTTGCGCGGTTTAAAAGCTGACTTTAAAATGCATTTTATTCGCATCTTTTTAAACATGCAAACAAAATACAGCTTAAAATGCAGTGAAAAGATTGAAGCAGATCATGCCGCTACACAGAAAAGATCCTCAGCCTGCAAGGGTGCACGCTGGCAGAATCTGCGCAGATCGCGGACAATCACAGCTGTTTGACAATCTGCGGGCAATGGCACGCCGTTTCAGGAACCACCATGCGATTAACCAGCTATACCGACTACACCCTGCGCACTCTGATGTATCTGGCCATGCATCCGGAGCAACTGGTCACAATTCAGGATATTGTCAGCCTGCATGACATTTCCAAAAACCATCTGACCAAGGTAGTGCATCAGCTCGGTTTATCGGGGTTGATCGAAACAGTGCGTGGCCGCAACGGTGGTATCCGTCTGGCAAAACCGGCAGACCAGATCGTAATCGGCGACGTGATCCGCATGGCAGAGTCAGACTTCGATATGGCGGAATGCTTTCAGTCTGACAGCGGCAGCCAGTGCGCCTACGCCCGCGCCTGTCACCTGAAGGGCGTGCTGCATCAGGCAACACAGGCGTATCTGGCTGTTCTGGATAAAGTCACCCTTGCAGATATTACCGGTGCGAACAGCACCAACAACCAGGCGGCTCAGCCGGTGACGATATCGCTGGACTTGCTGACAAAAAAATCCGCTTCCTGAACATTTCCCTGCGTTCGTGATGAAGGCCCGCCAGTTTGTGCCGGCGGACGACATCGTCATGGCAGTTAGCGCTGCTCACATACCACCCCTGCTGTGCGCAAATCGGCATTTACCATTTCCTGAGCCTCGGACTTTTCGCCGACGACAAGCCGGTTGCTATGCAAAAATCTGCATTTAGCCCTGTTTCAGCCATTCTCTGGTAGTTCCGGTGCTGCCGCAGCGAAGACAAAATTAATGTTATGTCTGATCAGATATTCCCCCCGATGTAGTTCTGACGCTTTCGGCAAAGCAACCTGCGTTGACTGACCGCAGTATTGGTCAAATCAGGAAATTTGTCGTTCCGATGACTCAAAACAAAAAAGGATTAGATATTTTGGATTGTTAAACAATGTCAGATATTGACTTTGAAGAAACTTGCAACCTATGATCGACGTTTTACTAATGAATGTTTTAAACGATGAAAACCCTGATCAGATCCGTATTTATCTCTTCTGCTGCGATGATGTTTGTCACTGGTTGTGCAATGGTTGCTCCGGGCTACAATCCATCGATGGAAAATGTGCAGTCACTGAAAAATAACAGTACGACTGCAATGAAAGTGACGCCGTTTGGTAGCGAAAAATCTCCGGAAAACAATAATCCTATTTCTATCCGCGGATCTTCTCTTGCATCTCCGTATGACCAGTCTTATTCATCGTATCTTACTGCTGCTCTGAAACAGGAACTGCAACTGGCAAACCGCCTCTCCAATGATGCAGGAATTGAAGTCACTGGCATTCTGCTGAAGAACGATATCGACGCAGCGGGCTTTTCTACAGGCTACACAACAGTTTCCGCACGTTTTATCGTGAAGAAAGACGGAAAAGAAGTGTTCAATCAGATCAAAACAGTGAAGTATGAATTCCCGTCTTCATTCGTCGGAAGTGTCGCAATTCCTGCTGCAGTCCAGTCATACAATGTTGCTGTACAAAAACTGCTGGCGTCACTCTTTGCTGATCAGGCATTCAATCTGGCAACTAAATAAGCGGGCATAAAATGAGAAAATTAATGCGTTTAGCAACTGTGCTGGCGATGCCCGTCTTAATGGCTGCATGTGCACATCCGATTACACTGAAATCCGATCTGGAAAGAATTCCATCGGTACAAGCCCAGCAAAAAATTCCAAAAAGCGTTGGGTATTACATCGAACCGATCCTGCTGGCAAGTGAAGTGACGACGCCTGGCGGCGGTGGTGATAGTGTGAAATATTTCCCATATCAGGATATTGAGCCAGGATTTTATAAAGTGTTGTCTAATGTATTTAAAGACGTCAACCGCTTAAAATCTGCTCAGGATGGTGAAGCGATCTCTAAGTACGACATTTCTTTGATCTTCACACCATTACTGCAAACGAGTTCCTCCTCCTCCAGCGCATTGACTTGGCCACCGACGAAATTTGCAACTCAACTGACCTGTAAAATCACGGACAAAAATGGGCAGTTAATCCTTGAGAAAAAAATTACGGGCGATGGTGTAGCACAATTTGAGGAATTTGCAAAAGATCATTCTTTAAGTGCACGTCGTGCAACCGAAGACTTGTTGAAAAAATTGCAGAATGAACTGCTCGAATCGCCAGAATTAAGAAAATAAAAGTTTCATCTGGAAATTTTTATTCCGGGATAAAAGACAGCCTGAAAATGGCTGTCTTTTTTTTTGCCGTGAATAGTCCGGTTCAGAAATAGTCAATATTTGTATGTAGTTAAAGTTAAGGGTTCTGCCGACCTGATGTAGCGCAAATTAAGAGCAGTATCTGGTTCACTCAGTGATCTGATTCTGATTTCTTTGCACAGATCAAGGAATTCCGTTTTGCAGCGGCATAAGGTGGCTGCAGCGGAACTTACTTCTTGATGATGTATTCATCAACTTGCGCGGTAGTGGGTTCCTGTTTCGTTCTAAATCTGAGTCGAAAGGGAAGAAGATGACATCTCACTTTAAACACCGGGCCTTATCTGTTGTTGCAGGTTTGTTAACCGGAATATTCATGGCAGGATCTGCACTGGCTGCTGATATTCCGGCCAAAGCCGCTGTTAAAGACAGTGCCTCTGCCAAATTGCCGGTGATCCGCGCGCAGCTCACCAGTCCACCGTTCGTACCACCAGCCACTAACCGCAAATCGCCTGCGAAGGTGATTGTCGAGCTGGAAGTCATCGAAAAAGAGATGGCGATTTCCGAAGGTGTGAAATACATGTTCTGGACTTTCGGTGGCTCAGTGCCCGGCAGTTTTATCCGTGTGCGTCAGGGCGACACCGTGGAATTCCATCTCAAGAATCATCCAAGCAGCAAGATGCCGCATAACATCGATCTGCACGGCGTGACCGGTCCGGGCGGCGGTGCCGCGTCCAGTTTCACTGCGCCTGGTCATGAATCGCAATTCAGCTTCAAAGCCCTGAATGAAGGTCTGTATGTGTACCACTGTGCGACAGCACCGGTGGGGATGCACGTTGCGAACGGGATGTATGGTCTGATTCTGGTGGAACCACCGGAAGGCTTGCCAAAGGTAGATCGTGAATATTATGTGATGCAGGGCGATTTCTACACCACCGGTAAATACCGTGAAAAAGGCTTGCAACCATTCGATATGGAAAAAGCCATCGATGAAAAGCCGACCTACGTTTTGTTTAACGGCGCAGAAGGCGCGCTGACCGGCGAGAAAGCTCTGACCGCGAAAACCGGTGAAAAAATCCGCTTATTCGTTGGTAACGGTGGTCCGAATCTGGTGTCCAGCTTCCACGTGATCGGTGCGATTTTTGACAAAGTCCGTTTTGAAGGCGGTACCAATATCCAGAAAAATGTACAAACCACGCTGATACCTGCCGGTGGCGCAGCGATTGTGGAATACGACACCAAAGTACCGGGCAGTTACGTACTGGTGGATCACTCCATCTTCCGTGCATTCAATAAAGGTGCGCTGGCAGTAATGAAAGTGGACGGCGCTGAACGCAAGGAAATTTATTCCGGTAAAGAACTGGATTCCGTGTATCTGGGTGATCGCGCACAGGCCAATCTGAATGCGGTGACGGTTGCGACCAACTCCGCTGAAAAAGGTACGCTGACGCTGCAGGATCAGATCAATGCCGGTGCGCAGTTGTATGCCGGTACCTGTTCTGTCTGCCATCAGGGTAATGGCGCTGGCTTGCCGGGCGTATTCCCGCCGCTGGCTGCTTCAGATTACCTGAATGCCGATCATAACCGCGCTGTGCGTGCTGTCCTGCACGGCCTGAACGGCAAAGTCACGGTTAACGGCAAGGAATACAACTCGGTTATGCCGGGCATGAGTCAGCTGAACGACGATGAAGTCGCCAATATCCTGACCTATGTGCTGAACAGCTGGGATAACAAAGGTGGCAAAGTCAGTGCGGATCAGGTCAAAGCGGCACGCAGTAAAGCGCCTGCAACGAAAGCCGAGGCACACTGATGTGCGCCATCAGGCAAAGTACAACAGCAGCCGCAGCAGCCGCTTGCGGCTGCTTGTTGTCAGCACTGATGCTGATGCCTGCGGCAGCTGGTGCAGCAGAGTTGGCAGATACGGACCTCAGTCCGTATCTCCCTGTTGCCGGTGGCACATTTAAGAGTGTGCTGTCCGGCACCGGCTTGCAAAGCGAGATCCGCGTATCCGGCTTTCTGATGCGGCGCGACCCGGTCAGTCAGCAGGATTTTCTGCAGTTTGTGCAAAAAAATCCGCAATGGCGCAAAGACAGGATTCCCTCACTGTTTGCGGATAAGGCGTATCTGGCGCAATGGCCAGCGGCAGACAGTTTCGGTGCTGCTGACCCTGACTCGCCGGTTACTGGCATCAGCTGGTTCGCAGCCCGCGCCTACTGCCAGTCCGAGCAGGCACGCTTACCGCGCTGGTATGAGTGGGAACTGGCGGCCGCTGCCGATGAAACCACAACCGATGCACGCGCCAGCGCCGCATGGCGTTCCCGCATCCTGAACTGGTACGGGCAAAACGCGCAATCAGCGCAGACACAGCAATCTTTCCCGCCGAATGTGTATGGTCTGCGCGCTTTACACGGACAAATCTGGGAATGGGTAGGCGATTTCAATGCCTTGCTGATCAGCCCGGACAGCCGTACACAGGGTGACCCGGACAAACTGCAATTTTGCGGTGCCGGTGCGATCAGCTTACAAAACAAAGAAAACTACGCCATTCTGATGCGGGTGGCTTTGTTGTCGTCACTGACAGCACGCAGTACCACCGCCAGTATGGGTTTCCGCTGTGTGCGGGATCAGAAAGGAATACCATGAAATTTCACCGACAATTGCGCTGCGGTTTGCTGATGCTGGCGCTGTCCGGCGCAAGTACACTGACTCTGGCGGCGGAAAATACCGCAACACCAGCGGCCGCGTCTGCAACACGCATCACAACTTCAGCCAGCACAGCAACTGCGTCACAGTCATGGCCGGAAGATTCGGTCTATCAGCTGGATCTGACACTGCAGATACAGACAGGCCAGCAAGTCCCCTTATCGGTGGATGCGGGCAGTCCGGTGCTGGTCAGCATGTTTTATAACTCTTGCGAATACGTCTGTCCTATGCTGATCGAAACACTGCAAATGACAGAAACTGCGCTGACGAAACGCGAACGCGCGAAATTAAAAATGATGCTGGTCAGTTTTGATCCCGCACGTGATGATGTCGCCGCGCTGAAAAACATCCAGCGTCAGCGCCGTCTGGATCAGCGCTGGACCATTGCCCGCAGCGATGAAGACAGCGTCCGCAGTTTGTCGGTTGCACTCGGCATTCAGTACCGTCAGCTGGAAAGCGGAGAGTTTAATCACAGTACCGCGATTATTCTGCTGGGTCCGGACGGCCGTATTCTCGCCAAAACCACCAAATTGGCGGATACCGATCCGGCCTTTATCAAAGTATTGAAGCAAACGCTGCAGGCCACTGGTAAGCAGGGCGGAGCAAAAAGCAAACCCGCCGCGAATGCCGCACCCTGAGATGTTTTCTGCTGCCTGAGCTGCGGGATGTGCGGTGTGCAGCTCAGTGCTTACCTTTTAGTTTTCACTTTTCTGGCTGGAAGGCGCAGGTACCGTGGTGCTCTCACTATCCAGCGCCGTTTCCGCCCAGTCATCGCCCCAGGTTTCGCACGGATGCTGTGTACGTTCGGCACCGTTGCCGCAGCGCATTTCGCCGGCTTTGCAATACAAATCGCAGCCCCAGCAAATCCGCTCAGGATGGGCAGGGCGTACAGGAAAAGTTTTTTTATTCACGATCTTGCCTGACGCAGTGACTTGATTCGCCAGCCTAACAGCCAGCCTGTGCGCTGTATCTAGCTCTTCAGGACTAGTCCGCGCAGCGAATAGGCGACATCACAGGATTCTTCGATAATCAGTCTCACAGACTTTGTGCTGTCTCAGAGGCTGTCTTTCGCTTATTGGCAGCATACAGCCTGCGACGCGAGTGGCGTTGTGACTGTGGAGAACATCATGCATGCTTTAGAGCGCCTGATCGATGGCTTTCAGAAATTTCAGACGCAGTATTTCGATGCGACGCCGGAACTGTTCCGGTCTTTGCAGGAAGGGCAGCGCCCGACGACCTTGCTGATCGGCTGCTGCGATTCGCGGGTAGACCCCGCGCTGTTGCTGGGTATTGATCCCGGTGAAGTGTTCACGGTAAGAAATGTTGCGAATCTGGTGCCGCCGTGCGATCCCAGTCAGCATTTTGCCGGTGTGACTTCGGCCATCCAGTTTGGCGTGGAACAGTTGCAGATCAGCCGCATTATCATTATGGGTCACGCACGCTGTGGCGGCATACGGGCGCTGATGGAGCAGCGCTTTACCGGTGAAAGCAGTTATGATTACATCGGCCGCTGGATACGCATCGCGCAACCCGCGCGTGAACGTGTCCTGCTGCAAATGCCATCGGCAACGGCGGAACAGCAACAGCAAGCCTGTGAAATGGGCGCGATACTGGTGTCGTTAAAAAATCTCGCCAGTTATCCGTGGATACGGGAACGCATGGAGCAGGGAAGTTTAACCGTGCATGGCTGGTATTTCGATCTGAAATCCGGTGCGCTGTTAGCATATTCTGAACGTGCCGATGCCTTTTTACCTCTGGTCTGTCCGGTTCAAACACAAGTCAGCACATGAAAGTTTTAGGAATTTGCGGTCATTCCGGCAGCGGAAAAACCACGCTCATCGAAAAGCTGCTGCCGCTGCTGCGTCAGCGCGGTTTGCGCGTACATGTCATTAAACACAGCCATCATGATGTGGTGTTAGAACCACCGCAAAAAGACAGCTCACGTTTTCGCGCTGCCGGTGCGGGCGATGTGATGCTGGTCACACCGTATCGCTACGCCATCATGCATGAATTACGCGATACGCCGGAACCCTCGCTCAGTGAATGTCTGCACAGACTCAGTCCGGCAGATCTGGTGCTGGTGGAGGGCTTTAAGCGCGAGCCGATACCGCGTCTCGAAGTGTATCGTCCGGCCAACGGTAAGCCTGCACTGTATCCGCAGGACAGCGGCATACTGGCGGTTGCCAGTGATGTGACTGCGCCGGAAGCAGCGCCGCACTGGCTGATGCTGAATGATACCGATAAAATTGTTAACTGGATATTTGACAAAATTTATGCAAACCATTGAACAGACCCGCAGCGCGCTGCAACACTTACCTGCTCCGGCATTGCAGACCGAGTCGCTGCCACTGTTGCAGGCAGTCGGCCGCATTGCCGCAGAACCGGTACTGGCTGCGTTCGATATGCCGGCGTTTGATAACAGCGCGATGGATGGTTTTGCGATTGCATTTCATGCGGATACTAGCAATACCGAATTTCATCTGATCGGCACGGTCTTTGCTGGTGATGCGCAGACCATGCATTTGCAACCGGGACAGGCTGCCCGTGTATTCACCGGTGCACGCCTGCCGGAAAATACCTCGGCAGTTGTGATGCAAGAACAATGCGAATGGACAGACAGCACACTGCAGATTCAACAGTTACCAACAGTGGGACAGCATGTACGCCGCACCGGCAGCGAATTGCAGAAAGGCAGCACGATACTGCAACGCGGGCAGATCATCAGTCCGCTGCACATTGGTTTGCTTGCCAGTCTGGGCCACGCTGAACTGATGGTCTTCCGCAAATTGCGGGTGGCGGTGTTATCCAGTGGCAACGAACTCTGCGAACCCGGTCAGCCTTTAAGCGCAGGCAAAATTTATGATGCCAACCGCCCGCAATTGCTGGCGCTGCTGCAAGCCTGCGGTATTGAAGCGATTGACGCAGGCATCGTGTGCGATGACCCTGTGAAGATTGAAGCACGCCTGAAAGCCAGTCTGGCGCAAGCCGATGTGCTGATCACCTCCGGCGGTGCATCGGTCGGTGAAGCAGACTGGATGCGCGAAGTGATTGCAGGGCTGGGCCAACTGCATCAGTGGAAAGTCGCGATCAAACCGGGTAAACCGTTTGGCTTTGGTACGGCGCTCGGAAAGCCGGTGCTGATGCTGCCCGGAAATCCGGTTTCAGCGCTGGTAACGCTGTGGATGATTGCGATGCCGTGGCTGCGCACTTGCAGCGGCGCGGCGTGCGCCGACATGCCGCAGCGTCGGGTAAGACTGGTGGATGCCGTCAGTAATCACGATCAGCGTCCGCATCTGATGCGCGCCACGCTGACATGTACGGAGCAAGGCTGGCAGGCAACGATACTGCCGCAACAGGGTTCAGGCGCACTGAGTTCGCTGGCGCAGGCAGATTGTCTGGTGGAAGTTCCGGCACAAACCAGCTATGCCGCCGGAGACAAGGCACTTGCATGGTTGCTGCCGCAGCCTGGCATGAGCACGTTTTAGTCCGCAACAGTTACCGGCAGAAACCCGCGCCGACTGTAGCGCGCGGATGCAGCACCGCCTTTGTTATGATGGCCGAGTACCCTTGCACTCGGAGAACTCAGGTGACCATACACATCAACCAAACCGCCCACTTACCCGATTTCATCCGCCTGAATCAGCGCTGGATACAGCAGTATTTTCAGCTGGAAGCTGCCGATCATGCACTCGCGGCTGATCCGGAAAAAGTCATCCGCGACGGCGGCTACATCTTCAGTCTGGAGCACGAAGGAAAAATTGCCGGTGTCTGCGCCTTATTCCGCGACACCCCGCAACGCATGCAACTGGCCCGCATGGCGGTCGATCCCGCATATCAGGGTAAGGGCTTCGGCTGGCAACTGATGGAATTCGCGCTGAATTATGCGAAAGATGCCGGCGTCCAGTCGGTTTATCTGCTGTCCAACACTTGCCTGAACGCCGCGATCAGCATGTACGAAAAAGCTGGCTTTCAGGCCATCTCCAAAGACCAGCACCCGGTCTACGCCCGCTGCAATATCGTGATGGAAAAACAGCTATAAACCCGCTTCCGGCTTTACACCCTATGCAGCTATCCGCATCTGCCATTTCCGGAGAGCCGGACTTTCTGCCGACGACCGCCGGGTTGCTGTGCTGAAAGCCGCATTTGGGTGGTTTTCGGGCGTTTCTGAGCATGTTCCGGTAGTTCGTGACCGAGCGGAGTGGTATGTCTGTCCGCGTGTCGTGGCGCAAGCCGGTGTTGCAGGGATACGGATGGGCGGTGCTGGCGGGTGGTCTGGTTGTGGCTGTTGTGTTTTCTGGTGTTTTTGGCAAAAAAATATTTCTGTGCGAAATTGTTTGTGTTAGCGTGTGTTTTTCGTTGTCAGACTAAAGCGGGGAGGCGGTTATGCAGCGGGTAACGGGGTTTGGCGGGGTGTTTTTCCGGGCGAAAGATCCGGTGGCATTGCGTGCATGGTATCAGCGTCATCTGGGCGTGGATGTGCAGGGCTGGGGCGGTGCGGTGTTTCCGTGGCCGTCCGATGCTGATCGTGCGGAAGGTGATGGCACGATCTGGTCGATAGGCGGTGATGATCATGCTGCTTTTGCCGGTTCGGCGGTACCGTTTGTGATCAATTATCGTGTTGCAGATTTGCGTGCTTTGCTGGCTGTACTGAAAGAAGAAGGCTGTGATGTGCAAGGCGACGCGATTGATTCAGAGTTCGGATTATTTGGTCGTGTGACTGATCCGGAAGGCAATATGATCGAGTTATGGCAGCCACCGGCGTGATCCAGAATACCGGTTTTTGTAAATTTGTTTTTTAAGATGAATTGTTGAAATTCATGCTTTAAATCGTTTGTGTCGTCTAACTGGCTGGATGTTTATCCGGTCATTGTTGAGTTGAATAGGGAGTTTGCGGTGCTGATGCTGTCTTCTGCGATTGTGTTGCTGATTGGTGTTTTGCATATTTATATTCTGGTGCTGGAAATGTTCCTATGGGATAAGCCTGCGGGTTTGCGCGCTTTCGGCAATACGCCGGAATCGGCGGCCAAAACCAAAGTGCTGGCAGCGAATCAGGGTTTGTATAACGGTTTTCTGGCAGCGGGTTTGCTGTGGGGATGCTGGCTGGGTGCAGATGGCTACGCAGTGAAAACGTTTTTCCTGCTGTGTGTATTCGTAGCCGGTGTATTTGGTGGTATGACAGCCAGTAAGAAAATTATCTTCATTCAGGCAGTTCCGGCTGCGCTGGGTCTGATTACACTGAATCTGGCCTGACGCCAGCGAAAAGGAGGGCGTATGCAGGCAGTGATTGCATCTTCAGGCTGGAACGCCATCGCAAAAGATGGCGAGACCTTCAGCCTGCAGCTCGATATCGGATTACCGTATCAGGTGCAGGGTGTGGAATTTGAAGAGTGGGCTTGTCCGGTCAGCCTGACACCTTTGTTCGGGCGGCTGGCGGATATCCACGGTTGCGATGCTGTGCATGCGCTGGCGCTGGCCATGGGGCTGGCGCGCAATCTGATACAACAGTTTTTGCAGGATGGTGGTCGTTTACTGGCCGATGACGGCAGTCTGCTGGCGATCGAGCACATTCTGCCTTGTGAGTCTGCGTTTAAAAATGCAGGGGGTTGAGGAACAAATCAGTTCCTGATTGCTTCGCTGCAGCCCGTTAACAGGACGGCTGCAACACAGGGCTTCTCAATGCTGACAGGCCGCGCTAACATGTATTCAGGCGGTATCGCATGCCAGCCAGGCATTGTATGCTGCCTGCTTCCCGGTTCATATTTTTGCAGTCAGACAGGTCAGGCCTGTTATCCGAAAGAGCAGTAATGGCTGAGATTATTTTTCTGGTGCCACTGATTGCTTTGTTTTTTGCGTTCCGCCATAACGCAGCGTGGCTATTTCTTTACGTCTATTTGCCATCGCTGCTGCTGTTTCCCGATACCTTTCATACACAGATGACGGGCTTGCCCAAACTCAGTATCAATCAGGCCATGATACTGGGCATTATTCCGTTTGCGATTCAGCAATACCGGCGTTTCTGGAAGTGGACGATCACGGATTTGATGGTGATTGCACTGATGATGTGCATGTCTTATTCCGAATACGCAGGCAGTAACATCAATGATGCACGCAATCTGACGGTAACCATGTGGTCGGCAGCCTTATTTCCCTATGTGCTTTGTAAGCTTTGCTTGCTGGCTGAGGATATAGAGATTGCGTTGACCAGGGTATTTGTCGGTCTGATGGCAGTGGTGACGTTTATCTGCATTTATGAGGCGCGGTTTGGTTTTAATCCGTTTATTGCGTTGCTGCAGCCATTTTTCCCCGGGCAGGGTATGGGCTGGGTGACCACCTTTCGCTACGGCTTTGCCAGAATTGCCGGGCCGTTTGCTCATGCAATTCTGGCGGGCATTATGATGGCAATGACGTACAGGCTGCATCGCTGGTTACAGTGGGGAGGGCACTGGGACGGACATTTGCACTTGTTAAAGCGTTTGCCCTGGGATCCTGCCAAAGTTCTGACAGTGCTTTTTTTTCTGGGAATGGTCATGACGGTTGCCAGAGGACCGTGGCTCGGAGGTGTTGCCGGTGCAATGATCGTATTCCTGAGCCGTACCAAAAATCGTCGCCGTGCATTATGGATCTTGCTGGCTTTGGTGCTGGTCTGTGTGCCGGCGCTGTACGTTGGTTTTCAGTCGTATCTGGATATACAGCCGGGCATGAAAATGACGATGTCGCAGGAATCTGCGATGTACCGTAAAGTGCTGATGGAAAAATATATTGATATTGCTATCGAGCATGCTGTATTTGGCTGGGGCAGAAACACCTGGCCTAAGGTGCCGGGCATGGAGTCAATTGATAATTATTATTTGCTGCTGACCTTAATGCATGGTCTGAGCACCATGCTATTACTGGTTGTACTGATGTTGTCGCTGAGTGTGCGTCTGGTGATCCGTGGTATGAAAGAGTTGCCGGGAGCTGCCTCACTGGCAATGACACATGCCGGTATTATCGTGATGGTGGCAGTATCGCTGGTGACGGTGTATCTGGGGGAACAGGTAATTCCGGCGGTTTTTCTGATTTTCGGGTGGGCCGATGCGTGCCTGATCCGGCCTTACCGGCCGCAGGATTATCTGCCCGCTACCGAAGCGCAGCCTGAACATCAAGTGGACGATTCAGCTTTTCCGGGTAAACGCATTATTCAGTAATGCCATGTTGCAGCTGCATCGCCTGAATTTTTATGCTGTGCTTTTGCGGTCTTCGGTGACGCTTTGCTGAATTTGCGTCAGGCAAACTGCAATTTGCGCAAATTCCTGCTGCATCATTTGCAGCACCGACAGAGCATTGGCGTCATTCGTGTCACGCAGTGCAGCACGCAGTTGTTCCAGTTGTAATATCAGTTTATTGGCTGAAATATTGGCAGCAGCACCCAGCAGCTTATGGATCAGGCGCTGAATTTCGGGAAACTGCTTTTGTTGCAGCAGTCGTTTCAGGTCTTCACTACTGTCCTGATACTGGCTGACAAACAGGCTTAACGCAGAGATGGCGACGGCTTGTTTGCCCATTACCCGGTTCAGCAAAGTAGGCAGATCGACAGAGTCTGCATTGCTGACAGACGGTAGCGGACTCGGGGCAGGCCCGGATAAGGTGCTGAACAACGGGCCGAGGTAGCGTTGCAGGCAGGAGCGTAAAGAAAAACGGTCAAATGGCTTACTCAGCACATCATCAATACCATAATCATGACAAGTTTGTATGATTTCGGCGCTCGGACTGGCAGTCAGGGCGACAATCGGAAAATCCCAGCCGGCTGAGCGAAGTATCTGTGATGCTTCGATACCATTCAGCACCGGCATTTCCAGATCCATTAATATCAGTGCGGGTAAGGCTTGTCTGGTGTCGTAAGCTTCACGCAGGCTCAGACACAAAGCTTCACCGTTGGGAAAAAAGCGTGATTTCAGGCAGTGACAGGACAGTAAATGTTCTATCGTGACCTGATTGACCATGTCGTCTTCGGCTACCCAGATCAGATCGGCGACTGACAGCGATTCAAATACAGATGCTGTCTCGGGGCAGGGTTGCCGCAGCAAGCGGGGGGGATTTCCGGTTTTCATGAGTAGTATTGCTCCAGCTGTATGATACAGACGTCAGGTAAAGGTGTCAGATAGCGTACTTCAGAGACCGACTGCTGAATAATAAACAGGCCATAGCCACCATCTTTGTCACCGCTGAGATCGGGGACAATTTCGGCAGGTGGTTGGTAAGGCGTGCCGACATAAGCCAGTTCTGCCATGATTCCGCGCCCTGTTCCTGACAGTTTAAAAAATAAATTCTGGTCGTTCAAATGTGGAGGGCTATGACGTAAAACATTAGTTGCTGCTTCGTAAGTGGCCAGAATCAGCGCATGGGTTTTCATTTCATCCAGTGCCGCGCAGTATTGCAATATTTTTTCGCGCAGCATGCTGAGTTTGGTAAGGTCCCAGCTGAATTCATGCCATGCTGGTGTTTCTACTGGATATTCACTGTGCGTACAGGTTACAGGCAAATGCTCAAGCTCGATAAAGATAGCAGTCTGATCGTCAGTCAGTACCGGATTACCACTGAACAGTCGCAGTGTGTTACGCAAATGTTGTAAGATCAGTGCCGGCGGCAGACTGGCCATTTTTGCTTTTATCATAAATTCAGCCAATCGCTGTTCACCGAAATCTTCGTTTTTACCATCCTTGACTTCAGTAATACCATCCGAGTAGGCAAGCAGAGCATCACCATGCTGTATAGGGATACTGATCTGTTTATAAATCTCGTGCTCGATCACGCCAATAGGCAGATTATCGCCAAGCAATTGCCGGGTCTGATATTCTCGATTGCGCAGCAATACGCCGGGTGTGTGACCGGCATTCACATAGCTGAGGCACAAATTCTTCAGATCAAAGCGATACAGGGCCAGCGTCACAAAAGCATTCAGGCTGATAAGGCGGCTGGTCAGCGTCTGATGTATATGGTTGATGATATGCTCCGGTTCCGGCAGACTGATACCATTGCTTTCCACCAGAAGTTGCACGAGTGCTTCGTTATAGCAGTTCTTAACGCCGGCACCGATCAGTGCTGCCGGAATTCCCTTACCCATCACATCGCCGACCAGCACTTCAAAACAATGCTCGCTGTAGCGGTTAAAAGCAAAAAAATCGCCATCCACGCCTTGCGACGCTTCGCTGAATGTGGCGATCCGGGTATGACGCAGATAAGCAGGGGGTTTTCCCCACAGCATATTTTTCTGAATTTCAAATCCGGTTCTTAATTCTCTGCGACGCAACGCAGCGAGCGAGTGTTCAGTTTGTTTCTGATGTGTGATATCAGTTTCTATCGAAATATATCGTGTCGGTTCGGTTTCAGAAATCCAGGGAACTATTGTGGAGGCAACCCAGTAAAGACTACCGTCTTTCTTGCGATTGGCTATCTCGCCATGCCATACCTGCCCTTTGCGCAGGGTTTGCCACAACTGGTGATAAAACGCGTCATTCTGAATACCTGATCTGAGCACAGAATGCTTGCGTCCGATCAGCTCTTGCTTGCTGTAGCCACTGATGGACAAAAATTTCTCGTTAGCGTAAGTGATATTTCCATCAAAATCCGTAATGCTGACAATGGAATGCTGATCAACAGCGTAACGCCGGAATTCCAGTTCGCGCGTTAGCTCCCGTAGTAATGAAATACCCCACGCACTCTCCGACGCAAATTGTTTTTGCTGACTGATGTCGCGCAGCTGCATACTGAACAAAGTGCGGTCACCGGATACAAAATGGCTGACTCTGACATCAACCGCAGTTTTGCGCCCATTTTGTTGTTGAATTTGCCATTCATTGGTCTGATACTGTAATTGCTTGTCGAGGAGCAATGTCAGCACAGGACGGGTCTCTCCGGAAGTGCAGAACAAAAAACTGGTCACAGACCGCTGTGACAATTCATTTTCAGATAAGCCGCAAAGTTGGCGAAATGCAGCATTGCTGTACAGTATGTTTCCGGACGAGTCGCAGCACACCATACTGTCGCAGGCAAACTCCGTCATTGCTGCGAATATAGTCTGTTGTTCCTGATTCCCGGCAGCAGTTACCGCAGTTTGGCTGCAAACGGGGGACAGTGGCTCATTCATGCGTACGCTCCTCCGTCGGCGGATTTTTCATAACCGGCATCCGCCATCATCGCATCTTAAGTGTTTGAGGTGGTATGCCGGCAAGAGGATACTATTCAGTCTCAGGACTTGTCCGCATCACAAAGTTCGATATCTGCGATCGCCTCGTCTCGGTTTTCATAAATAGAAAACAGGCGGTGCATACGAACCAGTTCAAACAGAGCCAGTACAGGCTTGGACAGGCCAAAAAGCCGTAAGTCGCTGTCACGTGTGGTCAGACTACGGTAACAGGTTAGCAGCGCACCCAGACCAGAGCTGTCGACAAAAGAGAGCTTACTCATGTCGATTAAAACATGATCAGCACTTTCCAGTACTGGTGTGACTTCTTCCCGGAATTTTTTGATATTTCCCGCATCCAGACTTTCGCATTGAAAAGAGATAATAGCGATGCCGGATTTCAGTTCTGTGGTAATCAGATTCATAGTGGCCTCCTGTCGGGTCGGTATTGCGTTTAAACAAAGCTGACACACTCGTCAGGCAGAGTGGAGCGCTGTTTTTGCGCCCCAGACACCTGAAAGAAAATAGGAAACGATGCGGTATTTTTCCCTGATGCTACTACGTCTTGTCGATTTTATGTCAGCAAAAAATGCAGTCTCATTGGTAATGTCATTTTCGGACAAAAAAATGGCTTCATTCAGAACACCAACGCGGTGTTTCTGGTACAGGCTTTTCCACTCTGGCGGCAACAGAACAAGTTCGGTTTCTGAACGATGTGTCAGTCCGAACAGTGCCATTTTTCCACGAAATACCTTCGGTAGTTTTTCCTGAATTTCCACCAGTTTCTGAAGCTTCGGCGGCAGATCGCGGCTGGAAAAATGCTTTAAATAGAAACTGGCGGGGGTGCTGATCAGCCACAGTGCAATTCCGGCGCAGCGTTCGCCGACAGTGATACCTACGGGCATCGTTTCCTCAACCGCACCAAGAATTTCGTAGTCATTTTTCGGAATGGACACCTGATGATCAGCCTTCAGAATTGCGGATGGTGTGACATGCGCATCACGAATCAGTAAGCTCTGTCCAAGATAAGTGCCGGTCGCAATGCTGCTGTTACTGATCTGGCAGCCCTGACTGATCATGCAGTTGTCTTCGATAATCACGTTCGGCCCGATCTCGCAGCCGGCACCGATCAGGACATTCTGACCGATGTAGACGGGTTGAATGATGTGAGCATCCGCTGCAACCTGGCTCAGGCGCGGTGATTCGCCAGTATGTGGTTTCAGCATATGACGCTGAAAGATTTGGTGCGGCAAATTGATAATGTCGCTGGCACACGCACTACTCAGTGGTGCATGATCTTTATAACGGCAGAGGTTGTGATCCGCGATCATCGCTTCTTCCAGTGCTGCTCGATTTGCAGATACTTTCAGCAGTCGTGCTGCTTCAGATGCAGGCAATCTGGCCCAGCCGGACCAGCACACCACGCCTTCGTTCAGATAGCAGCATACATGGTCATCGTCCAGCACATCCTGCTCATGTAACAGAGTGTCGGCACAGGCAAGCGTGATCTGGCCCTGCTGAGTTTGCAGCATATTCGCCACCAGACGCAAAGGCGTGCCTTGCCGGCATGCGTAGGTGTAGCGAATACTGACGCCCCAGCGTGTCCCATCAGCGAGAAAATTCCGGTGCGAAGCAGGAAAATTACCCAGTACCACCAGTATTTGTCTGTATCCGCTGTCTGCCAGTCTGGCGATGATTCTTTCCAGCATGGGTTTGCCGCCAGCCTGCATCATCGCTGGATCAAAATCAGATTCCGCCAGGATGTGATCCTGTGCTGGCCAGTGATCAAGCACTACAGCATCAAATGAAGTATTCATTTCAGACTCCCTTTACCAGTGTGTCTCTTTTCAGTGATTACACGATGCAGGAACACTATGTTCCCGATCAGATACCGTCTCCACATACGTTGCGGCTCCTGCAGAAGGCGGAACACCCACTCTAACCCGAGTTCTCGCATCCATTGCGGTGCACGCGGAATATTGCCGGAATAAAAGTCAAACAGTCCGCCAACCCCGATTCCTATGCAGGCTCCTGTATCTGCCAGATGCTGTTGTAACCATAAATCTTGCTTGGGTGCGCCGAAGCCAACCAGCAGGATGCTGGCCTGACTGTTCCTGATGCTACTGATCACCTTGGTGGTATCTGCCTCGCTGAAGTAGCCATGTTGTGTACCGGCAATTTTCAGACCCGGGAAACGGAGTTGCAGGCACCGCGCCATTTTTTCTGCAACCCCGGGTCTTGCACCCAGCAGATAAACGGAGTGATGCGTGTTTTCTATCGCCTTACACAGCGTCGGTAGCAAGTCTGTTCCGTTCAGATTCTGGCGCACTTCGCGACCCAGTAAGTGTCCTGCAATCCGCATTCCTATACCATCCGGGCAAACCCAGTCAGCCTGGCACAGGCAGTCTTTATAGTCTGCTTGCTTACAGGCGATGTTCACACAGTCCGGGTTAACAAAGGCGATGCGGGTGCGGCACTGCATACGCAATGCAAGCATTATTGCGCTGACCAGTTCATCCTGTGACAGATTAATAAAAGGAATTCCGGCGATTTGTTCCTGTACCCGGTGTCCAGTGCTATTCGCACCGTACAGGCTGGTCAGCATATAGCGCAACAATATCCCGGCATCATGGCGCAGGCTGCGGTTTAACAGATATTCTTGTTCGGTTTCTGCTTCCGACTGAAAAGCAATATTCATACGTACTTTTAACGCGTATGCCGAAATCACTCCGGGTAACACGTCGTATCTGCCGGATGGCAGGCTCAATTCCAGTGCTTCTTCCTTACTGCACAGGCGCGGCCCTACCAGGTCACAGTGCCCGCGCATTATCAGTAACAGTGCTGGAAATGCGTCGGCGCGTACGGCAGTCAGCAATTGCCTGAGCTTGGCGGGCAGGGCGGGATTGATGATTAGCGCAGTAATCATCAATTGGTTTTTGCCTGCATATTGTTCAGACCTGCGGATGAATAGCGGCAGCGAACCGCTCAGGATTCTTATGGGTAGGCAGGCCAGCGACATCATGAATACCACTGGTACTGTCAGGCAGGCTTGCAACAGATATTTGCAGAGCGTGCGGAGCTGCAGTCGCAAAGCGGATTTCATCAGTATGCTCCTTTCCCACTGATTACAGCCGGCACTGTCAGGAACAGAATTTTCAGATCCAGCCATAAGGACTGATTGTCGATATATTGCTGATCCAGCAGTAATTGCTGTTCAAATGCCAGATCCGAACGCCCGCTGATTTGCCAAAGACAGGTCAGGCCCGGACGTATATTCAGACGTGAGCGGTCATGAGTGCAGTAGCGATCGACTTCGCTGACCAGCGGCGGACGCGGGCCAACAAGGGACATATCACCTTTCAGCACACACCAGAGTTGCGGCAATTCATCAATACTGGTTTTGCGTATCCAGCGCCCGACTGGCGTGATGCGTGGGTCGTTTCGCAGTTTGAACGTCAAATGATTCTGATGCTGATTTTTGCTTTCGAGTGCGCTGCGCTCTGCCGCAGAATGTATGCGCATAGAGCGAAACTTCGGAAAGCGAAAGCTGCGTCCGTGTCTGCCTACCCTGTCTTGCCAGAACAGTACAGGTCCTTTGCTGTTGACTGCGATTGCTGCGGCCGTTATCAGAAACAGCGGGCTGAGCAAAATCAGACCACACAGCGAGCCGCAAATATCCATACTCCGTTTGATCAGCGCAGACAATTGCGGGCGTAAATTCCAGCAAAAGGTTTGGAAACGTACCCGGCGAAGACGTGAAGTACGCAAGCCGGGAGAATTGGCGACGTTGATAAATTGTTCGAAATGAGATTTCATGATAACTCCCGCTACTTTGCTGATACCCGTTCAGCGTCAGTGACGCCACGGTGCATACACCGTGACAGGCATACGTTTCAGATCCGTACTGCCGGCTAGTGGCAACTCTCGCAATCGACTCCATTTCCAGGCATCTTTGCAAATTTCGTCCAGACCGAACTGAACTTGCCATTTCAATAAATTTTGTGCCTTACTGCAATCTGCCCAGGATGCTGCCAGATCGCCGGGACGGCGCGCGTGTATCTGGACAGGAATTTGCAATCCGCTAACTTTTTCGAATGCATGTATCATTTCCAGCACGCTGTAACCATGACCGCTACCGAGATTGAATACATGGTTTCCACCGTGCTCATTCAGAAAGTCGAGCGCTGCGACATGGCCACTGGCCAGATCCATGACGTGAACATAGTCACGGATGCCAGTGCCATCGCGAGTTGGATAGTCGTCGCCAAATACCGGCAGGCAGGTTTTTTTGCCTTCAGCTATCTGGCACAGATATGGCATCAGATTTTGCGGAGCGCCTTCAGGCGACTCACCCATTCTGCCGCTGGGATGAGCCCCGGCCGGGTTAAAGTAACGCAGTCTCACGATATTCCAGGAAGGATCCGCATGATGTACAGAATCCAGAATCTGTTCCACCATTGCCTTGCTGCAACCATAGGGATTTTGTGGCGCAAGCAGCATATTTTCCCGGGCACCACCTGCATCTGCAGGACTGTACACGGTGGCTGATGAACTGAATATCAGGGTTTTGACGCCATGACGCTGCATCGCATCCAGTAAGACTACGCTGGCAGTTACATTGTTCTGATAGTAATACAGCGGTAATTGCATAGACTCGCCGACGGCCTTTTTGCCGGCGAAATGAAATACAGCGTGCAGAGGTATTTTTTGGAACAGTTCGTTAAGGAAGGGCGGATCGTTGATGTCACCGTAAACCAGGCGCGGATAATGCCCGGTGATTCTGGCAATCCGGTCGACAACTTCCGGGTTACTGTTGGAGAAATTATCTACAATAGTAACCACGTGCCCGGCTTCTGCCAGCGCGATGCAGGTATGGGAGGCAATGTACCCTGTGCCGCCTGTGACCAGAATATTCATCTTGAATTCTCCTTCTCTGTATGGGCAGTATGGTTGCCGTGATCAGGGAATCGTTTCGAGATTGCAAAATCGCTGTAAATTTGCCGCTTGATTTGATGAATTCAGTTTGCATCAGAATGTAAGCTGAATTGCTTGCCCGCGTGGAAAAATGGTGTTAATTTTTCTGTAAGTACAGTTGCTGCCAGTCCGGTGGCGGAAATATTTATCTATACCCGGAATGGAGGTCGTATGCACATTGGAATACTGGAAGATGACCTGACTCAGATTGAGTTGTATAAACTGTGGCTCAGTACTGCCCAGCATACCTTTGCCGTGTATCAGACGGTTGGTTTGTTTTTGGATGCACTGGCGTCCGGTAATAAGTTTGATTTGTTGTTACTGGATCGCGAATTACCCGATTCAAATGGCGAAAAAGCGCTGGAATGGGTCAGAGAAAATCTTGGCTGGGAGCTTCCGGTAATTTTTGTTACTGCAGACGGTGGGGAAGTGAATGTTGTCAATGTGCTACGTAAAGGAGCCGATGACTATATTGTGAAGCCTCCTGCATATTTTGAACTGATTGCCCGTATTCAGGTATGGGCGCGACGCGCGAAATCACCGGCACCGGAGCTGGTCAGAATCGGTAAATACGAAATCAATTTTGTGAATCGTGAGATTCGCCTTCAATCCGAGCTGATTGAATTAACTCAGAAAGAGTTCGAGCTTGCAGTGTATATGCTTCAGCATCCTGGAAAATTATTATCACGTATGCTGTTGCTGGAAGCAATCTGGGGTGTGCAGTCCATGATTGATACCCGTACGGTCGATACCCATGTCAGTCGTATCCGTCGCAAACTGAAAATTTTCCCGGAAAATGGCTGGGAAATTATTTCTGTTTATGGCTATGGCTACCGTATTGACCAGATTGATCTGCCTGCGATATAGGCTTCGCCGCTTTACTTTCCCCCTCAGTTCTTCGCATTTCCCCTTTTCCTTAGTTACTCACCAGAATTTCATTGTCCCGAACCTTACGCGGGTTTTGCTAAGAGTTTTCAATTCCGACACAGTCCCTATTCCTGATTTCCTCTAATACAGTCATCGGTATCGTACTCGTCCGGAGGAAATATGAAAGCTCTGATACTAGCTGCCGCAGGTGATCTGAATGTCGCCCCTTTGGATGGATATATTGCAAAGGCGATGCTGCCCGTGGTTAACCGTCCGCTGCTGGAACTGGTACTGGATCACGTACGCTCTTATTGTTTTCGCGACATCATTATCAGTACCAGCCATCTTGCCCCACAGGTTGAAGACTACTTCCGCGACGGACATCGCTTTAATGTTCAAATAGCATATTCCTTTGAAGGGCACCAGGTGAATGGTGCAACCATTGCGAGCACGGAGGGCACTGCCGGTGCTGTCAGAAAGATTCATGAGCATTCCGGTTTTGTCGATGAAACACTGTTGATCATGCCCGGTGATGAACTGAATCTGGTCGATCTGAATGACTTTTACAGCCAGCATAAGTCAAACGGTGCTTTGCTCAGTCTGGTTGTAAAGCGGGTTAGCAACGAAGAAGCACGGCCGGAGTGTTGTGTCAGGCTGAATCGTTGGGGGCAATTACAGGCCTGCGGTGCTCAGGCATGGTGTCCTACTACCAAAACACAGTTAGTCAACACAGGTATTTATTTGCTGGAACCGCAGATACTGAACTGGATACCTGCCAGTGGATTTGCAGATATCAACGATGACGTTCTGCCAGCGCTGATGGAAGCGGGGGTACGTGTTACCGGATCCGATGCCCCGTTTCAGTCATTTCAGATTCACGGTCTCCGAGATTATCATCGGCTCAGTATGATGTGTTTGCTCGGCTTCATGCCGTTTGACCTGCGTTTCAGTAAACAGATAAACGGTCATATCCGGATTGGCAGTCATGTCAGGATGCAGGCAGACAGAGTGACTTGCACTGGGCAGGTGTTTGTAGGTTCAGGATGTGCAGTCGCAGATAAAGCGCAGTTGCACGGTCCGCTGATTATAGGTTCCGGATCTGTGATTGAGCAGGGGGCTTTTCTGGAAAACAGTATTTTGCTGGATCACACGCTGATCAGCGAAGGCTTGCATGTCAGAAATAAAATTATAGGCCCGGGATTCTGCTTCGATATTAATGGTTCCTTGCTGGATCAGCGTCATTCCGATATCGCATGGCTGTTCCGCGATGCCAGAGAAAAAGGTTTCAATCCGGATCCGACTCAGCGTCAGATCCTGCATCAGACCTCTGGCATCAAGCTTCCCTTATTTGTGTGAGGAAAAAATGTCTTCTCGTGCCGACACGCTAAGTCAGTTGCCATCACTGGGGATTAAACCTCTGGTGAGCCTGATACGGCACTGGAAGCTTGCGTTGATCATTTTTTTTATCGCAGGTACAGCAGGTATTCCCGTAATTCTGGTGAAAGGTGTGCCTAAATACATGGCAACTGCGACCTTACAGATAGCACCGCGCTATATGAAGAATATTAAGGAAGACCAGGAGCTGGATTTTCAGTCCAACTCTCAATACCGGCAGTTTCAGGAGCACCAGGCCAAGAGCGTGACACGGCAAGATATTCTCGAAGAAGCTTTAAAAAAAACCGAGGGTCAGCATAGTTTTGCACTGAAATCTGAAAGCCGTCGCCGTACTGCCGAACGTTTGCGTGAGCAATTAATGGTTGTTGCTGTGCCGGATACTTACATGATGCAGGTCAGCTTGTCTGGGTCTAAGAAAGAGGGCATTGCAACACTGATTAATGCTGTTGTAGAAACTTATTTGCTGAAAATGCGCGAAGAGCAAATGTACGGATCCGATGAACGCGTCAGAAATCTGGGCACACGTCTGGCGGAGACTTCAAAAATCATCGCAGATAAAATTAAACGCAGAACCGAAATTTCGCTTGAACTGGGTATGACAACCTTTCACGAAGCGGATGGAAATCCTTACGATAAATTACTGATGAATACCAGGGCAGCGCTGGCCGATGCCCGCAACACACGCTTACTGGCAGATGCGAGGCAGGCGGCATTTGAGCAGAACGGTGAGACAGATATTACGATCCGCTCCGTCAGTGAAAATGTACTCGCTGACCCAGGCCTGAACAGCTTTAAATCCGGTGCAAACAGCAGAAAGGCGACACTCCTGAGTACGATTTCCGGTCTGAGTCAGGATCACCCGGCATATCAGGCTGCCATGCAGGAAATTCGTGAAATTGAATATGAAATTAAAAAACAATCAGACAATCTTTCGTCTCAGGTGAAGCAGAGCATGTCGCAGCGTTACAAAATGAACGCTTCGCAGGCGCTCAGATATGAGCAAGCGCTGATTAAAGTTCTTGAAGAGCAGGAAGAGAGTTCCGCTCGTTTCGCACAATTGTTTAACGAAGCGGTTGCACTTAATTTTGATATAGAGCATCTGAATAAGGAAGTTGAAAAATTTCAGGATAGATTGAATTTTTTTGCTGACGAACGGACTGCGCTTGGCTTTGTTCGACTAGTTACACCAGCCATGGAACCTGAATTGCCATTTGGGCCTGGAAAAACAAAAATCGCGATGATGGTATTGATCTTTGCGTTGATAGCCTCTCTCAGTACGCCTGTCATCATTGATTTGATGAATCGCAAAATTCAGACCGTCAATGAAGCAGAGAAATTGCTGGGTCTGCCTTCGGTGGGTTGGGTTATAGAGCGCAAGGATCTTGCAACCAGAATGTTTGCAGAAGATCAGATACGCAGAATTGCCGCCAGCTTGCTCAGGGATCAGAAGAATTTTGAGACTTCGGTGTTCGCCTTCACTGGTGTGAAATCAGGCGGCGGTTGCAGTCAGATGTTGATCGACATTGCGCGAGCGCTTTCTCAACTTGGTTTTCCGGCGTTGATTGTAGAGGCAAATACTTATCACCCGGATCTGCGATTTGCAAGTAATAAGCCAGGTGTCAGAGACTACTTGGAATCCGGAGCTTCCTTAAGCGACATGATTTCCCCGGCAACAGAGACGATTCCGGCACATATTGGCATAGGCGGTACATCACAGATTCTGCATATGAATCGCATTGACAGAATGAAACTCTTACTGGACGAGGCTAAACAGCGTTATCCGATTATTCTGGTTGATTTGCCACCTTTACTCCTGTCTGCAGATACAGAGCTATTGCTCGACCATGTAGGACAAATTTTACTGGTTGTCGAAGCCAATAGTACAGGGCAAGGTGAGCTCTCACGCGCAGCCAGAATACTTAAAAAATCCAGCGTGAATGCTATCGGATTTCTGGTGAATCGTATTGAGGCACTGCACGGTGGTGGCTATATCCACGAGCTACTGGTGGAGTTTGTCACTCAGCGCAAATATGAAGATTTTAAAAGTATGCCGGTCTGGAAGCTAAAACTGCAAATGATGATGCCGGAGCTTTTTTATAAAGCAGCTTTCTTCCGAAAGCTGAAGTTGAAGTGGCAGAGTCGGGAAAGTGGTAAGCAACAGTGAATCGGCAACGATAAATCTTGGCGGAGAGTGTGATGAATCTCTTTGATTATTTTGAAAAAATATACCTGATCAATTTACCTGAGCGTACTGACAGGCTGAAATACAGTCTGGCAGAACTGAAAAAAATCGGTATCAGTGCACAAGACAGACGCTTGCAGGTTTTTCCCGGTATCCGGCCAGAGAATGCAGAACGCTTTCCGGGGATAGGTGCAAGAGGATGTTACCTGAGTCATCTTGGCGTTCTGAAAGACGCGCAGAAACTGGGTGTTTCGCGGTTTCTGATACTGGAAGATGATTTTCAGCTTTGTCCCTCTGCTTTGCTGTCGCAGATGGCCCTGATAGAGCAGATTGAGCAGACATCATGGGACTTTCTGTTCCCCGGTCACTCACATCCTGGGCATCGTCAGAATACAAGTGCTGCGGAAAGCAGTTTACTGAAGTGTGCTCTTCCGCTTGAGTGTGCACATTGTTATGCGATCAGTCCGCATCTGCTTCCGGAACTGATTACTTATTTGGAAGCCTGTATGCAGCGCATGCCCGGTGATCCGAATGGTGGTCCTATGCACATCGACGGTGCTTATTCATTGTACCGGTTGCTGCATCCGGAACTGCGCAGTTATGTCGTGACCAGTTCTCTGGTCAGACAAAGAAGCTCGCGCAGCGATATCACGCCGAATCAGTGGTATGACAAAGTGACCGGGATAAAGCAGTGTGCAGCAGCATTTCGTGCACTGAAAAACTGGCAGTGGCAACTGCGCGAAAAATAAGTAAACGACCTGACTGACTCAGACAAACAGCATCGACGGAGGTGTAAGATGGACACGCAAAATCTGTATGCAGATAAGAAAGCAGAGTATTTCTCCCATATCCGTAAGGATATACAGAGTTTATTGCCGGCATATTCAGAACGTGTGCTGGAGATCGGTTGCGGAGGTGGTGGCACCTTACAGTGGCTGACGTCCGCCGGTTATGCCGGGCAGACGGTCGGGATTGAAATCTGCTGGGAAGCAGCTATCCATGCAGCTGAACATGTGACAGAAGTTATTAATGCTCCGGTTGAACAGGCACTGGATTGTCTGGCCGGGCAAAAATTTCAATTGATTCTTTGTCTGGATGTGCTGGAGCATTTAATCGATCCCTGGAGCATTCTTTCGCAACTTTATCCTTATCTTGCACCCGGCGGGCGCATTATCATCAGTTTGCCGAATATCCGCCACCACAGTATTTTGCTGCCACTTTTGCTGAATGGCAGCTGGAACTACACCAGTGCCGGTATTCTGGATCAGTCACATTTACGTTTTTTCACCAGAAGTACAGCGATTCGCATGCTGGAGTCTCAGGGCTACAGAATTGTTGGCAGCAAGGATAACGGACTGGATATATCGCGTAAGCTTGAATACTGGAAATTGCTGGTCAGGAATCGCTGGTTCAAAGATTTTTTCACTTTCCAGTTGCTGCTGACAGCAACCCGGTCTGACTGAATCAGCGGGGAAAGTCATGAGCCATCACTCCCTGAAAGCGATGTTAATCCTGATATCGCTGTTCTTTTTCAGCGACTGTGCAAATGCGACAGAGCTGAAGCGTGGCATGAAAATGGTTCAGGCCGATGTTCCTGGCATTGGTCTGAATCTGGGGGCTTGGGGAAGCTGGGGGGCGGACCAGCTGATGCACAATGTGATCAAAAATCCGGGATTTGAGCCAGTCCGTGACCGTACTTTGGTCGTCATCAGTGCAATACAGGGTGATCGTGTACTAGACGATACCGGATGGCTGAAGCGTGCGCCTAACTTCTGGTCTGGCGGAAACTATTATGTGCTGACCGGCGTTGCGAGCGGAAAGCAGGGCAGGGTCTTGACCTCCGGACAAACAGACAAAGAGAAACCTGATGGTTTTTTGTTGTCCCCTTTTCCAGCGGGGCTGGGGGTGGGTGATTGCATTATGCTGGAAACCGAAACTCTGCAACCGGGCATCCCTATGTGGTGGTCACACGGCAGAATCGTCAGCACAGAAATCAGCGAGCGTGAACCGGGCCGGCCTAAAAATCAGGTGGCAAGACTGCATGCGCAAATGACGCCGGTGCAACTGATATCTTATCTGGACACGATTTCTGAGCGTGGTGGAAAATTATTGCCCGTTACCGGCAAATGGTATTTCTCGGTGTGGGTTAAGAAGAAAAGTAAGAACGCCAGTCTGAAAGTAAAATTTCAGCGTCAGCGCAGCCGTCCTTTTCTGGATGTACAGATTGAGCCGGAGTCTGAGTGGAAAAAATTTGAATTTGAATTCAGCGCGCAGGATAACGGTCCTAAGGGATCGCTGGAATTAATTTTCAGCGTGGAGCACGGAGAAGTCCTGTTGGATGACGTGCAGCTCAGCCCGCTGGCTGAGAGTAAAACCGGATTTGATGCCGAAGTCGTCCGCTTATTGCATGCACTGAAGCCCGGATATTTACGTGACTGGCAGGGGCAACTTGGAGACAGTTTCGCAAACAGAGTCGCGCCGGTATTTGAGCGTAAGCCCACCCGCTACCGCCCCGGTGACAGTGAAACCCTGTTTTTATATGGTCTCGATGAGTTCATGCGATTGTGTGCCGAAATCGGAGCGCAGCCCTGGGTAACCGGATCAGGATTGTGGCGTGATGACGAGTGGGAAGCGCTGGCACATTACCTGAGAAAAGCCCGTCAGCAGTGGGGATTTAAGGAAGTGCTGGTGGAGTTCGGGAATGAAAACTGGAATACAATTTTCCGTCCGGGAGCATATACGAACCAGAACGATCTGATACAGCGATCCAACCGTGCTTTTGCGATCCTGCGGGAAAAGTCAGGTAACCCGGAATGGCTGAAAACGGTGCTTGGCGCACAGTACGTGAATGCAGGCAACTGGCAACTGCTCGCGCTGAAGAGTAAATATGCCAGTCATATTACTGTTGCACCGTATTTTTTATATAAACTTGATACTGACAATCTCGCAGAAGCAGAGAATGCACTGTTTCGCGAGAATGAGCAGATGCTGATAAAAAATATCAGCACGCTGGCAGCCGGAAAACATGTAAATGTATATGAAGTGAATTTTCACACCACGTCAGGCACAGCCAGTGCTGACACGAAAAATCAGGTGCTGACCAATGCAGCCTCAGGTGTCGCACTGGCCAAAAGACTGATGCAGACTACACTGAGCGGCGTACGTGAGCAGGCAGTGTATTCACTGAGCGGGCTGGATACGTATGATGATCAGCGCAGATTGATTAAGCTGTTCGGCATTACCAGCGTGCTGCGCCCTGCGACGCTCAGGCCGACCGGACAGGCGCTGTTGCTGCTGAACCGTATGATGGTCGGTGATATTTACCCAGTCTCCTGTGAAAGTAGCTCCGATGACTGCAGCTATCTGACCGGAATATGGAGTGTGTACAAGGGGCAGCCCGGCGTTGCACTTGCCTCTTCTTCTGCAAAAACGATTCATGCGGAGATTCAGTTGCCATGTCAGGGTCAGGCAGAGTTGCTTTTGCTGAACGGTAGTCAGTTGCAAAGCGGTGAAAACAACGAAAACAGCGAGCAGCGCGGGAAAGACGCTCTTACGGTCAGGGCGTCGGCATTCCCCTGTGGAAAAAAACAACTGACTATACCGGCATATAGCCTGCTGGTAATTAGCTCAAAATAAGGAGAATCCGCATGTCAGCCCCGGTCAGCACGGCAGCACCCGCTCAAAAAGAAGGCGCGCAGTTAAGCAAATCCCAGGCAGATTTGCTGTATTCGGTGTTTGCCAAACTGACCTATCTGGTGACCAGAGTGGGTATGCCACCTGTCATACTGCGATTTCTGGATCTGGATGTCTACGGTATCTGGACCGCCTGTTTTATTCTGATCGGCTATATGAGTTTTGCAGACTGCGGCTTTTCCACGGTGTATGTCTGCAAGACGGCAGAATATCTGCGTCAGAATGCGGTTGAAAAAGTACAGCGTCTGCTGGCAACAGGTATAGGATGTATGTCGGCGGTTGCGCTGATGGTATGGACTGGAATCTGGCTCAGTGCGCCTGCCCTGGCAGACTGGTTACATATCAGCGGCAGCCATGCCGGCATATTCAGACGCGCGGTACTGTGGGTCAGTTTTATTTTTCTGGCGGATATGAGTCTGAATGCATTTTCCTACGTATTGCACGGTATGCAGGAATTTCGTTCAGAGCAGCGAACCTGGCTAAGGGCAAATCTGCTGGAAATTTTCGCGGTGATCGTTTTGTTGCTCAGCGGGCTTGGCATAGATGCCTTAATTGCGGCATATGCAATTCGCTATTGCTATTCAATTACCGCGAATGCGTACAGTGTGCGGCAACGATTACCCGGATTTTCATTTTCGCCGCGGCATTTTTCGCCCGCACTGCTACCGGAAATTTTTCAGTTTGGTTTTAAAGTACAGTTAAGTACGATATTTTCCATGGTGTTTCACTCGCTTGACCGGGTATTTGCCGGTAGCTTCCTCGGCATTGGTGCGGTGGCTTTATTCGATCTGGCCGGAAAGTTTCCTCTGTCCTCGCTGTCGCTGGCTTCATCTGTTACGCAAATGACACTGGCTAATGCTGCCGTTGCCAGTCACGAAGCGGACCGGCAGGAATTACTCAGTACACTGTTACTCAGCAGCCTCAGAAAAATTGCGGTACTGGCGTCGGTGCCGCTGGTATTTATCAGCGCTTTCTCCCCTTTACTGACTACTGCCTGGCTGGGTAACAAAATCATCTATCAGGAAATTCCGGCACTGATCATGATGGTTTCGCTGGGTGCATATCTGCATATACTGACCGGGCCCGGCAGCGCTATTTTTCGTGCTGAGGCAAAAGTTGACCGGGAGTATGTCTATCATTTTTTGCGCACTGCAGCTTACGGGGTTGCGGCTGGTTATCTGACGCAGTTTGCGGTCAGGGACATTCTGCAGCTGGGTGCGATCACCATGATGGCGACGGCGTGTGCAGCTGTGGCCTATCATGTATATATTTTCCGGCATTATCCGCTTAGCGCCTGGTCGCTGTTCAGAGCAGTATTGCTACCGCCGCTGTTATTTGCTGCTGTCGCCCTGGTAAACGTGTTTATATTCAGGCAATCAGGTTTTGTGCCTGACACACGTGCGGGAGCAGTTGTATGTTTGTTGGCGCACGGACTAATATTTCTGCTACAGGCAGCCTGGATCAGTTATTGCCTGTTAGCATCTGCGGAGAAAGCAGCAGTTGCCAGCTGGATACGCAGTAAATGGCAGCGTATGGCAGCCCGCCGCGGCATGAGCGGTGACGCGTAAAATCTGTTAAGGCGCGGTTCTGCTAACCAGGGCAGCAATCCGGAATGAAACCTGATTCAGTAGCGGAGAACAACATGCGTACCTGTATGATTTTTCTGTTGAGCGTACTGATCTGTGCCTGTACCAGTTATCCGTCTGTGTACAGTGACAGTAAAAATGCAACGGAATTCAAAGTGCCGGAACGGACCGATAAAGTGGCGTTTCCTGATCCGGCCATTCTTGCCGAGTTTGAAGCAGATGCCGAGCCGGTTTACCGCTTAGGCGAAGGTGATCAGTTAATGCTCAGTGTCTGGGGCAGACCTGAGCTGACTGGGAAGACGGTCATTGGTCCAGACGGACAAATGAGCATGTTCCTGATCGGCAGCCAGAAACTCAGCGGACTGACAAGGGAGGAAGCGCAGCAAAAGCTGACGAAAGCCTTAGAAAAATTTTATAAAAAACCGGTGCTGTCGCTGGCAGTGGAACAATATCAAAATAACCGGGTCACTATTCTGGGCCGTGTACAGAATCCCGGAACCATCGTTTTCGACAGGCCGCCGACCATACTGGAAGTGCTGGCAAAAGCCGGTAGTCTGCCTGTAATTGATAAACAAGCAACGCTAACGCGTTGTGCGGTATTCCGCGGACGTGAAAAAGTGATCTGGGTTGATTTGCAACGGTTACTGACCCGCAGTGATCCGACCTATAACATCCGGCTGAAGCCGAACGATCTGGTTTATATTCCGGATTCCAATGACACATCGGTGTATGTACTGGGTTCAGTATTGCGCCCCGGAGCATACCGGCTGACCCCGGATATGTCGTTGCTCGATGCATTGTCTCAGGCCGGTGGACCGAATGAAGATGCAAATCTGGAGGAAATCGGTATTTACCGTGCCAGCCGCAAAGCCATAGAACGCATTCCGTTTAAATCCCTGCTGACGGCAGACCGTCGTCTGAATTTCTCAATGGAAGAGGGAGACATTATTTATGTACCGAAGAGCGGCGTTGCACAAATCGGGTACACCTTGCGTCAGTTGCTGCCCGGCATGTCGCTGATCAACTTCACCAGTAGCGGCAGTTCAACCGGCACAAAATAAGTGCGGGTAAGATCTGTGTACATAAAAAAGCCACCCTGTGATCGGGTGGCGTTCAGGAGGAGGACAAATCAGCAGATGCGCTGCGAAAAAATCGTGTCCAGAGAGCAGTCCGGCCATTCCTCAGTCTGCGGCGCTGAGCACCAGCATCAGACTTTTAATTTCCCCGTGTAACTGCGGCAGTAATTCTTCTGCCATTTCAGACTTTTCATTCTTACCCATAGTTTCCATACTCAGGCTCAGACGTACGACCGGCTCCGCATTCAAGCGGTGTGCCAGCCCGGTCAGCAAATGCGCATGACTATATAAGTCCTGATGGCGGTGTTCAAAAATGGCAGATTCGATATTGCGAATATACTGAGGAACAGCAGTAAGAAAAGGCAGAATCATCATTTCGATAATCTCCCGGTTTCCGGAATTCAGTGCAGCAGCGTAATTGAAGCTGGTCATCTTCGTCTCCGTTTTTTGTCATCGTTGGTTTACCGTTATAAGCGCCGGAACACCCAAGTTCAAGGCCTTTGTGAAATCGTGTTAAATCATTTTTTTATATCGGAATCCGGCCTTTCATACCGTCTAGCCATATATCGGAATGCAATAAAAATCTGACAAATTTCCCCGGTATATTTCATGCAAACGCGATGCCGGTTGTCGTCAACCGTATCAGCTCCGACTTCCCCTGGCAGTAAAAATATGCCGGAAGAAATATTGCGTTGCAGCGAACTGCTGGCAGCCACCGTAAAATTTTTTGCAGTACATGATTTCGCAAACAGTTTGCAAGTCCGACACAATTGCCCTGCTGTTTGTCATTAAATGCAGATAAGCAAGAACAGGGAGGCTGACATGCAAAACCGGGCGCTGGTATATGTGCTGCACAGTGGCGAAATGTTTGGGACGGAGCGTATGGCACTGGCGACCATGCTGGCGCAAAAAGACAGCATGCCACTGATTCTGGTCTGTCCGCCGGGAAAGATTTCGGCAGTTGCCGAAAGGTTCCATATACAGACGCACTGTTTCCGAAATAACTGTGAACTGCTGTCAATTTTGGCTCTGGTATTTTCAGAATATTCATCGATTGCATTTTTCTCTACTGCGGTCAGTCATTCGGTTTGCGCATGTCTGTTGGCCTTGCTGTACCGTGCAGATTTGCAGCATGTACACATGGTACATGGCGGCACAGATGAAAGTCGCAGTTACGGCCGGAAGAAATGGCTGAACTGGTTACCAGTGCGTTTTGTTGCCGTGTCCGAATACGTACGCAGCCGTTTGCTGGCACACGGCGTGCCGGGGCAGAAAATCACAGTCATCCATAATTTTTTACTGCCGGGTCCGGCACCGTTTCACCATGCGTTTACCGAGCCGGTGCGCAAAGCAATTGTGGTTTCGCGACTGGATCCGATCAAACGTATAGACCTGCTGCTGCATGCGCTGAGCGGAAACACCATGCTGGCTGATATGCCGGTTGATATCTGCGGGACAGGCTGGTGTGAACAGGCATTGCGGCAAACTGCGCAGCAACAAAAGCTGAACGTGCGCTTCACAGGTTTTTGCGACGATATTCCGGCCAGACTGGCTACTGCCGATGTACTGATACATACCTGCCCGGAAGAACCATTCGGACTGGTGGTGCTTGAGGCGATGCGCGCGCGCATTCCGGTCTGCGTCCCTGATCAGGGCGGAACCGCGGAAATCGTCAGAGATGGCTGGAATGGTTTTTTATACCAGGCCAACAATCCGGCAGATCTGGCCCGCGTTCTGACAAAGATACGGCAGCTGGCTCCCGCAGAGCTGAACCGGATTACGGTCAATGCCACACAGACGCTGGAACAGAAATTCAGTCAGCGCGCAAAGATGCCCGAGTACATCCGCCTGATCGGAGAATGCAAATGAACAACCAGATTGATGTTGTGATCATTGGCAGAAATGAAGCGAAGCATCTGGCACGCTGCATTGCCTCCGTCAGAGCGAGCAACGGCGTGCAACTCGGCAGCATCATTTACGTCGATTCAGACTCTGCTGATGACAGCTGTGCCATTGCGACCCGTGCCGGCTGCCGTCTGGTCAGCCTTCAGTCAGGTCGCATGAGTGCGGCGCGTGCACGCAATGCCGGTTTCAGCTTGTCGGACGCCGGATATGTGATGTTTCTGGATGGCGATACCGTACTGCATCCGGACTTTCTGGCGCAGGCATCACAGGCGATGCAGGGAAGCGTGGCTGTGGTCTGGGGACATCGCAGAGAACTTGCACCGCATAGTTCCTGGTATATCCGTATGCTGGATATGGACTGGATTTATGCTCCGGGAGAGACTGCATTCTGCGGTGGTGATGCATTATTCCGGCGCAGCGCACTGTTGCAAAGCGGCGGGTTCTGTGCAGAGCTGATCGCTGGCGAAGAGCCGGAGCTGTGCGCTCGGATACGGGCTGGCGGCGGCACAATACTGCATGCCGATATTCCTATGACCTTACATGATCTCGGGATACACAGTTTTGCCGCCTACTGGAAGCGCGCGATCCGGGCGGGTCATGCCTATGCTGAGGTCTCCGGCCTTTGTCGTCGTCAGGGGCGGGAGCTATGGCGGCATGAAGTGCAGAAGAATTATCTGCGCGCCTTACAGTTACCCCTGTTGCTGGCGGCTGCCGTTGCCAGTTGTCTGCAACCTCATGCTCTGCTAATGCTGATTTTACTGTTGGCTATGCCGGTGCGCGCTGTACTGCGCTGCCGCTACAAGTCCGGCTCTGTTTGGATCAGAGCACAGTACATACTGCATTCCTATTTACAGCTGATGGCAATTGCTGCCGGACAGTCGCGTTTTTATCTGATGCAGCGATGCGGCGTGCGCAGCCGTCTGATTGAATACCGCAGCGGAGGCGATCATGAAAACCGTATTTAGTTATCTGCTGTATCCGCTGCTGCAACTCGGCAATCTGCTGGAACGGGTCAGAAATTTATGGGCCTACAGCTATTGCCGTTTTCATTTTCCGGCCGGTTTTGATGCCAGCAATGTCATTCTGGGTACACCCGAACTGCATGGTACGCACAGGGTGTATTTTGGCAGAAACGCTTATCTGTATCCGCAGCTGTATTTGGAAACACGCCAGGATGCAGAAATCCATATCGGTGATGACGTCGTGATTTCGCGCGGCGTGCATCTGGTCGCATACAGCGCTGTGCATATTGGCAGTGGCAGCATGATTGGTGAATACACCAGCATACGGGACGCAAATCATCAGTTCGGCCCCGGAATCGCACCACGCGGTTCCGGTGTTCGCAGTCAGCCGGTGCGCATCGGGAAATGTGTCTGGATAGGGCGCGGCGCGGTGATATTGCCGGGCGTGGAGATCGGAGACTATGCCGTTGTCGGCGCGAATTCTGTGGTCACCGGGAATGTATTGTCTGGCACGGTTGTGGCGGGAGCACCGGCCAGAAACGTATTAACCCGCAGGGAGTAGATCATGCAAAAGCATAAAATTTTACTGATTGCTTATCAGTGCGGCCATGGCATGGGATCGGTTTCGCAAATTGGCTGGGAATGGTATTCCAGGCTGCGGCTGGATTATGACGTAACGCTGGTAACACATATCCGTAACCGCGATGCGTTGCAGAAATCCGATCTCGGTGAAAAGATCATCTATGTCGATACTGAATGGTTCGCAGGCCCCCTGTACCGGTTCGCCAAATTTCTGTTTCCGCACAGCGAGCACTCGGTATTTTTAATCAGTTCGCTGGACTGTATGTTGTTTGATCTTTCGGCATACTTTCAGCTGCGCCGCCTGAAAAAACGCGGAATCCAGTGGGAAGTTCTGCACCGCGTGACACCAGTGACGCTGGCTGCCCCCACCGCACTGGGTCTGCTGGATGTACCGATGATTCTGGGGCCGCTGAATTGCGGTCTGGGTCAGCCACCGGGGTTCCGGCGCCAGATCAGGGCAGAGATTTCCGCGCTGAACCCGGTACGTGCCCTCGGATACCTGGCTAACCGCCTGATCGGTTCCTGCCGCCATGCCAGACGAATACTGGTCGGTAATCCGACTACCCGCGATAAAGTACCGGCAGCTTACCAGCCACGCTGTGTGTATATGTGTGAAAACGGTGTGGCGCTGGAAGACTTTACTGCGGCGCCGTGGCCATATATGCCGGGTAGCGAACGGATACTGAAACTCGCATTTGTCGGACGTCTGGTCGCGGTCAAAGGACTGAACTTTCTGATTGACGCCGTCGCAGCACTGACGCAGCGCGGGTACCGCGTACAGTTATCGGTTGCCGGAGACGGGCCGCTGCGCGCCGAATGGCAGGCCCGGGCTCAGGCTTTGGGGCTGGGAGAACAAATACGTTTTTACGGTAATCTCAGTCGTCCTCAGGTTGCATTTCTGCTGCAGAGCACGCATGCGATGGTGTTGCCATCGCTGCGAGAATCCGGCGGTGCGGTACTGCTCGAAGCTATGGCCTGTGCCCGTCCGGTAATCGCCCTGAATTTCGGCGGCCCTGCACAAGTGGTAGATGAGCAGGTTGGCGCATTGTTGCCCATGGACGACGAGGCGCAGATTGTGCGGGATCTGAGCAGTACGCTGGAACACATTATACAGTCGCCGCAGGAATGGGCGGAAAAAGGGCGGGTTGCGCGCCAGCGCATCGAAGCTCAGTATGCATGGAATGTGAAGGTCGCCGCTGCAGGTAACCTGTATCAGGAAATTATTGCGGAGGGTTGCTGAATGAAAACCGCCCTCAGCATGTGCTATCTGATCAGCCGCTATCCGGCCGTATCACACACATTTATTCTGCGTGAAGTACTGCAGTTACGTGAAACCGGCTGGGACATTTCCTGTGTTTCAGTGAATGCGCCGGATTTCGCTGCCGGTTTGATGCCGGAGGCAGAGCAGAACGAGCAGCGCACAACCTATTATCTGAAACAGCATGGATGGCGTGGTGCCCTGATGGCTGTTCTGTGGACTGCAGTGTGTTACCCGACAGCCTTATGCAAAGCATTCGCCGCTGTCTCGCGCAATGCGCATGGTTCGCTTACGCAATTACTACTGCATCTGGCTTATCTGACTGAAGCCATGATGACCGGTAAATACATGCGGGCAAAGAATATAAGGCATTTGCATGTGCATTTCGGTACGGCAGCAGCCAATGTCGGTATGTATGTCAAACATCTTTATGGTGTTGGTTTATCGATGACCATACACGGGCCGGACGAATTCGATAACGTTGAAAAACACAGCCTGACACAAAAAGTGGAAATGTCAGATTTTATAATCTGTATATCCAGTTTTGCACGCAGTCAGTTAATGCGGTTGAGTACACCTGCGCATTGGACGAAATTTCACATCTCATATCTCGGTGTCGATACAGAACGCTATCAGCCGATTCCTGCAAAGACAGAAAATATTTGTCGCCTGCTTTGTGTAGGACGCTTAACCAGTGCTAAGGGTCAATTCTTATTATTGCAGTTAAGTCAGAAGCTACAGCAGGCTGGTTACCGCTTTCATCTGACGCTGATAGGAACCGGGCCGGATGAGAAGCATCTGCAGCAAGGCATACAGGATATGGGTTTGCACGATTGTGTCAGTATGGCCGGTGCACAGAATCAGGAACAAATCCTGCAGGCATACGCAAAAACAGACATTTTTATTCTGCCTTCATTTGCCGAAGGAATTCCTGTGGTGCTGATGGAGGCAATGGCCTGTGGTATTGCCGTTGTCACCTCCAATATCAATGGAATTCCCGAACTGGTGGAGTCCGGTGAGAACGGTTTTCTGACGCCGGCTTCAGATTTACAAAGTTTATACACTTGTGTAACACAATTGATTGATTCTCCGGCGCTGCGTATTAGTATGGGATTACAAGCCAGAGAAAAAGTAGTGCATCACTTTCAGTTGCGCCGGAATACCGGCCAACTGGATCTGATTTTCAAAACTCAGCTCAGCGGGAGGTAGTATGCGCAGAGGACTTCTTGCCAGCTTGTTCTGCTATCTGGCACATCATCACAACCGCTGTGTGGGTTTGTACCGCCGCAGTTGCCGTCCGGACGGACGTGAGTGGACAAGCTATCTGGAAAAGTACGCCAGCTTTCATCGTCTTGGCAAAGGGTGTGTGATTCAGACCAATGTCACATTTACCGATCCGGAATTTGTCTGCATCGGCGATAACGTTCATCTGACCGGTTGCACACTGTTCGGGCATGACGGCAGTGTGAATATGATTAAACAATGGAAGGGGCTTCGGCTGGACAAGGTTGGCAAAATCGTCATCGGCAATCATGTTTTTGTCGGTCATCAGGCCATCATTATGCCCGGTGTCACGATTGGTGACGGAGTGATTATTGCCGCCGGTGCCGTGGTCACAGCAGATGTGCCTGCCGGAAAAATCGCCGCAGGTGTACCGGCCAGAATCATTGGCGATACGGAAAGTTTTATTCATCGTTTGCAGGAACAGACCAGCACCTTACCGTGGGCAGATGACGCCGCACTGCATCCGCAATATGACGGCCCCGGCAGTCCGGGGCTGCGCGACGCACGCATACAATTTTTTTTCGGCTGAATCCTCAGCAAGGGAGCGCATCATGACAAGCTTACTGACAATACTGGGCTGCTTTCTGGCTTTTACGCTGGCGCTGGTGGTTTTGCCCGGAACCTTGTTATTGCTGATTCTGACCGGAGCCAGTCTGTTCAGTCCGCGCAAACCGGATGTGGCAGCGCCCGCCGGTGGCAGGATAGGCTTAATTGTGCCGGCTCATAATGAAGGCTGGCACATCGAGCGGACTTTATATAATTTACGGGCAAAAGCCATAGCGGATGGCAATACCGATGTGATCGTGATTGCGGACAATTGCAGCGACAACACTGCGGACGTAGCCCGGCGTTGTGGCGTCAGAGTATTGGAGCGCCATGACAACGTACACCGTGGCAAAGGTTATGCACTGGATTATGCGTTCAGTCAGCTGTGCGACAGCAAGGTTGCCGGCGATGCTGACTATCGCTATTTTCTGATTGTCGATGCCGACAGCATTTTGCAACCGGGCTTTATCTCCGCACTGCGTAAGCAGTTTGCCTGTGGCTCTGAAGCCATACAATGCCGCTATGCGGTACTGAATTCGGCGGATTCGCTGCGCACCCGTTTGCTGGAAATTGAAATGTGCGGCTTCAATCTGCTGCGTCCGCGTGGTCGTGCTGCACTGGGTTGGTCGGTCGGCTTACTTGGTAACGGTTTTGCCGTGCGGCGTGATGTGGTGGAAAACATCCCTTATACCGCCGGTTCACTGGTGGAGGACCTTGAATACCATCTGGTGCTGACCTGGCACGGTGTGCGTGTGGATTTTCTGGAAGATGCTGTGGTCAAGGCAGAGATGCCGGTGAATGCAGAACATGCGCGCAGCCAGCGTACCCGCTGGGAAGGCGGACGCTTCCGCATGATACGTGAGCACCTGCCATCACTGTTGCTGCAATGGCTGAAAGGACGCAGCAGCGCATTTGAACCGATGCTGGAACTGACACTGCTGCCACTGTCTTATCAGGTCAGCCTGTTACTGATTCTGCTGCTGACACCGTACTGGTCTTTGCAGGTTCTCGGTCTGGCCGGTCTGCTGGTTGTCGCAGCGCATGTCCTGACTGCGATGTGGCTGGGACGCTTACCGCTGGCTTATTTAATGACACTGTTCTTCGTTCCGTTTTATCTGATCTGGAAAATCCTGCTGCTGCCTGCGTCGCTGCTGAATGCACGCAGTACTGCGGTCTGGCGCCGGACCCGCCGCAATGATCTGGGCACTTAATATTCAATGGAGACGAGGAGAATATCATGCGTGATACCAACAACCATGCGGTCGCACTCAGCATCATCATTGTTTCTTACAATGCCAGAGAAGTACTCCGGCAGTGTCTGCAGTGTTTGCAACAGGAAGTTCGCCACTGCGCAGCTGAAGTCATCGTGGTCGACAATGCTTCGCGTGATGGTTCCGCCGAAATGGTCAGCGCTGAATTCCCGGCATTTCAGTTGTACCGCAGCGATCTCAATCTCGGTTTTGCCGGTGGCAATAATTACGGTTACCGCTATGCACGCGGTGAATATATTCTGCTGCTGAATCCCGATGCTTTTCTGACGCCCGGATCTTTGTCTCTGGCACTGCAACGCATGCAGGAACAGCCGCAGGTCGGACTGGCGGGTGCCAGACTCAGCGATCCGCAAGGCCATCTGCAACCTTCGGGCCGTTTGTTCCCGTCACTGCTGAATGAATTTCTGGTGATGAGCGGTCTGTCGTCGCGCTTCCCGCATTCCCGTCTGTGTGGGCGTTTTGACCGTACCTGGGCCAATCCGGCGCAGGCGGCACAGGTCGACTGGGTTCCCGGTGCGTTCACCATTATCCGCCGCAGCGCGCTGGGCGACGCCGGATTGTTTGATGAACGTTATTTTTTATATTATGAAGAAGTGGATCTGTGCCGCCGGCTTAAACAACAGGGTTGCCAGATCTGGTACTGGCCGGAACTCAGCGTCACGCATATCGGCGGTGCTTGCTCCAAAGCCGTCAGTGATCAGCATTTTTCAAAAAGCGGATCACAACTCACCCTCTGGCGTATGCGCAGCGCGCTGCTCTACTACCGTAAACACCACGGACAATTCATCGCATGGAGTTACGCCATGCTGGAAATTGCATGGAACGGCTTGCGCCATCTGGTGCGTACCCTGCGGCACAAACATACTGCAGATACCCGCTCCGTCATACAGCTGATGCGGCAAGCCTGGCGCGATACCAAAGGCGGTAATGACAGCCCGCTGCGCCCATGGTAAGCGTACTCACCATCACCGACTGACAGGTGCCCTATGTTCGACAATCTGCGTTCTGACTGGATCACCCACGAAAGAGACCCGTGGCGGCAGGGTATGTGGGTGATGTGCGTTTACCGCTTTGGCCGCTGGCGCTATACCTTGCCGTGGGGCTGGCTGCGCAAACCGTTCTCGCTGCTGTATAAATTCCTGAAAATCTGGGTGCAAATCCTGACCGGTATAGATTTGCCTTGCGAAACCCGTATCGGCCAGCGTCTGACCATAGAACATTTCGGCGGCATTATCATCAGCGGTGATACCGTGCTTGGGGATGATGTTGTCATCCGCAATGGCGTTACCATCGGTTTGCGCCGCACCGGCCAGCCCGGTGCACCGCTGATAGGAAATCGTGTCGATATTGGCACCGGTGCTAAAATCCTCGGTAAAATCACGATCGGCGATGATGCTGTGATCGGTGCCAATGCCGTGGTCTTGCAGGACGTACCCGCCGGCTGCATCGCAGTCGGCATCCCGGCCCGCATTTTGCGCAAAAAAGATGCCGCAAGCCAGGCCGACTGTGAATCCGCACCTGCACAGTCTGCGGCAGGCGTACCGGACGAGCACGCAGCAAGTGTTTATGCCGCAAACCCGGTGGCAGCAGCCTCTGAAAAACTAACCGTCAGCGAAGCAGCAGCGGAAGCAGCCGTTTAAGACCTACCCGAACACCTTGAAAGAAAACCAGGCATGAGCATTTGCCGTGACCGCTGCGGCGCCTGCTGCATCGCCCCCTCCATCACCAGCCCGATCCCCGGTATGCCCAACGGCAAACCCGCCGGTGTGCGCTGCATACAACTGGGAGAAGATGAACGCTGCAAGATCTTCGGCCACCCCGACCGCCCCGCGTTCTGCGCCGGTCTGCAACCTTCTGAGGAAATGTGTGGCTCCAGCCGAGAACAGGCGATGTTCTGGCTGACTGAGCTGGAACAGGCCACCCGTCCCGCCGCTATCTGAAGTCCGCGCCGTTTCCGCAAGTCCAGCGGACAAGTAATCAAACAAGCAAATAAACGGTCAGTCAGCGCCTGCAAACACTCAGAAGTACTGAAAACCGGCTAAAAACACCCCAAATGCTGCATTCTGCACAGCAACCCGGCGGTCGTCGGCAGAAAGTCTGGCTGTCCGTAAATGACAGATGCGGATACCTGCACAGAAGTAATGTGAATTTACGGTGGAAAATCGCCAAAAAACGCTTTGGAATCACCGATTTGACTATAAATTTCGCAAATCTGCGATATACGGCAGATAGCACCCGTTACGCGCACAGAACGCTTCTATTCCATCCTGAAAAAAAGCCGGAACGAAAACACAATTGTGTTTGCACTCCGGCTTATTCACTACCGCGAAGACCAATACATTGCAATCAGCAACAATCCGCCTGAATGCTACTTTGGATTAGATATCCAGTTTCGGTAAGGATTTGACGATTTTCATGGTTTCCAGCGATACCGTGATAACGCGCAGGAACAATTCCAGCGGATACTTTGGATTCTGCATGGTCTCAATCGCCCAGTCATTCGCATCATTGACGATCCCGCTGTCTTTGTGAGTGCTGACGCACTGACGCTCAACAACCCAATCCAGTGCAGGCTTCCCATTCACCACATACTCATATGCTTCCAGCGGAATACCGGTGATGGTGATTTTTTCGTTGTAGATTAGCGTAGTCAGGTCTTTGTCTTTCCCCTTTTTGCCGTATTTCATTTTCTCGACACGGTAATCGCTGTCTTTCAGCAGCAGCGAGCCGCCTGCAATTTGCGCTGGGTACATGGCTACGGTTTCGTAGTTCAGATGCAGCTCGGCCAAGTCGCGGCCTGCTTGACTGAAGGCTTGGAAATCGGCGTAGGTTTTCACGCAAGGAATGCGTGGCAATTCTTTGCTCAGATTGTCAGCATAACGCTCACGGTAATCAGGCGAATGCAGCAGGCCATAGACGTAATAAAACACGTCTTCCTTGCTGATGCTGTGATTTGGGTACGCCGCGTGGAAATGTGCCAAGCCTTCATCGGTGATCGCATCTTTACGGGTGTAGCCCTGAGTATTGCTTTCCGTACCTTGCTCTTGAATGTCTGAGAGCAAATCCCCTTGCGGTGTATTTTTTGCTTCAATCTCATCTTGACTGGCGTACAAGTAAAGGGGGAAACATTGTCCTTTTTCAATATTGTCAAAGCAAGGAATAGAATCGGTAATGAGTGCAGTAAAGTTTCTAGCCCCAATTCCTGAGACACAAATTACTATATTGCTTACATTCGATGTAGGAAAAATTCGAGTGAGCTGATACACATATTCATTAAGATTTCTGTTGAAATAAAGCCACTGTTTAGTAAAAGGTCGATAACTACTTCGATTTAAAGAAAAAATATTAAATAATAAATAGTTTCTTTTTAGCAAACTTTGCTTTAGTGATCGTGTCCAGCTAATTTTGCTCGGATTAGTATCGATGAATGTATCAATTGAATACTCTCGATCTTTCTTATTTGAATTTTGATGAATTTTATTAAATTTATTGACTTCATCGTTATAGAAGTCAATCATTTTATTTATGTTATATGCAACATTATCTTTAGAGTAGTTATAGCACCATGCATCACGAGCGGTAGTAACACCTTGAGTGAAATTTTCAAATAGCTTCAGCTCGCTATTTTTTTTGTCGCCAATCGCAACAAGTTTAGAAAAACTGTCATCTCTCTGCCTAACCCAATCTCCGTGTTCATCTGGGTTAATATTAATCCAGCCATTGGCAGCGGTGATACTTGCGACACTGTGAAGTGCAGTAATTTTCGCAAGTTTTTCCTCGCGGCTAAGATAGTCTCCAATGTCATGCCAATAGATTTGACCATGCTGTTTGGCGTCTGGATTTTTTACTAACAAGGTGATCGCAATTGGTGCGCGACTACCGCTACCAAAAATCTTACCTCCCTCACGGCGTGACAATTCACCCGATGTTCGCTGATTACCTCGTAAATGGAAAACATAAATACTGCTAAATTCATCCGCTAAACATTTACGCAAGCCATCGGCCGTATTGGCTTCAAGGAAGCCTGCGTTAGTTACGAATCCAATCACCCCGCTGTTACCAATACGGTCTGATGCCCAGCGAATGGCGCGAATATAGGAGTCATAAAGATTTCGTACATTCCCCGCTTCCGACGCTTCTGCATAAGTGGCACGTATTCGGCTATCCAACGCAGGATATGGTACGTTTTGATTGTTATCGTTGGCGCTATCTTGCCCAACAGAATACGGCGGATTTCCAATAATCACCCGAATATCCAGCGCCTTCTGCTTTTTGCGGCGTGAACTATTGTCTACCAGTAGTTGATCGACTAAATCTTCCTTTTCGTACATCTGGAAAGTGTCTGTTAGGCAAATGCCTTCAAACGGCACATAGTCGCCGCCGACGATGCTGTGATACACCGCTTCGATATTGATGGCGGCGATGTAATAGGCCAGCAGCACAATTTCATTGGCGTGGATTTGATCTTTGTATTTTGCCGGAAGCTGCCTTTTTGGGATTAGTCCACTTTGTAATAAGCGTGTGATGAAAGTACCAGTGCCTGTGAAGGGGTCAATGATGTGAACACCGTCACTTCTTAAACTTTCACCGAATTCGTTTCTGAGAATATCGTCCACGCTATGGATGATGAAATCCACCACTTCAACCGGCGTGTAGACAATGCCCAGCCGTTCGGTCATGCGCGGGAAGGCGTTGCGGAAGAATTTATCGTACAGCTCGACGATGATTTTCTGTTTGCCTTCGGCCTTGTCGATGCCCTCGGCACGCATTTTCACGCTGTCATAGAAGCGTTGCAGCGTATCGGCTTCTTTATCCAGTCTGTGCTCTTGCAGGATATCCAGCACGTTTTGCATGGCGCAAGACATTGGATTATTGGAGGCAAAGCTGTAATCGCTGAAGAGTGCATCAAATACCGGCTTGGTGATCAGATGCTGTGCCAGCATTTCGATGACTTCGGCATCGGTGATGCTGTCGTTCAGGTCGTCGCGTAATTCATTGGCAAAGGCAAAGAAGGCTTCGCGTTCCGCCACATTCTCTTCATTTTCAATAATGGCGGTAATGCGGCTGATGTGGGTGCGGGCGATTTTGGCAATGTCATTTGCCCAGTCTGCCCAGTGGTGGCGGTTGCCGCATTTTTGTACGACTTTGGCGTAAATAGCGCGTTCAATTTCACCGATTTCAAACTGCAGTTCGCCCTGATCCTGTGGTGTATAGCCCGGCACGTTTTCGCCGATTTGATATTTACCTTTGCCAGCATCTTTATTTGTTTTGCCGGTGCTGCCTTTCGCCGCTTTTTTATTCAGATGGTCGGAAATGGCGATCACTTCCATTTTGGACAGCATGGATTTATTCAGTTCCAAATCCATTTTGTTGACCATTGCATCAAAGCGGTCATCGTGTGAGCGCAATGCTTGCAGTACTTGCCAAACCACTTTATAGGTTACGTTGTCGTCCAGTGCTTCATGCGCTTCCATACCGGATGGAATGACAACGGGCAGAATCACATAACCACGTTTTTTGCCTTCGGCACGGCGCATCACGCGGCCCACCGATTGCACGACATCAACCTGAGAACTGCGTGGCGTCAGAAACAGCACGGCGTCCAGTGCTGGCACGTCCACACCTTCAGACAGGCAGCGAACATTGCTGAGAATGCGGCAAGTGTTTTCGGGTGTTTCTTCCTTCAGCCATGCCAGTTTGGTTTCTTTTTCGCTGGCGTTCATGCCGCCATCAACGTGCTCTGCCTGACATTTAAGCGTGACGGATGGCAGATTGTCTTCAAACATTTGCTCTTTGTAGGCTTCCACAACGGTGGAAAACATATTGGCAATATTGACAGAGCTGACTTTGTGAACTTTGCTTTTACCGGTGTTTTCAATGACCTGGCAGAAGGCAACCGCACGTCGCATTGGTTCTTTGTCGTCAAACAGGTCTTCGAGCGTATCTTGCTTGGATAAGCCTTTCCAACAGCCAATAATTTTCGCGGCGTCGTCAACTTTTAACTGATTGTCTTCGCTTTTCAAAAGTTTTTGCAGGTTGGCGCTGATGTGATCTTCAGAAACGGCAAGCACCAGTACTTTGTAATCCACCAGTAATTCGCGGCGTACTGCTTCAGAAAAATTAATAACAAACAATTCTTTGCCGTACAGAGATTCATCATCCATAGAGCACAGCGCCACGTTGTCGGTATCCGCTTTGGCTTTTGCCATTTCGCCATAGATGCGTGGCGTTGCCGTCATGTACAGCCGTTTTTCGGCTTTGATGAAGTCGGCGTCATGCACTTTGACAAAATTGGATTCGTCGTCATCGCCAAAGGTTGCACCGGTTGTACGGTGTGCTTCATCACAGATGATGAGGTCGAAGCGGTCTAGTAGTGCTTCTTTTTGTGCTCGGCTGATGACGTCAATTGAATGGTAAGTACTGAATACAACGCTCATGTGGTGAGCGTCATGCCGTTTGGCCATTTCGGCAGCAAGGCGTTGCGGATTGGTGGTTGCAGGGTAGCGTAACTCGTGTGCAAAGGTTTGTACGATGTCGTCGCCTTTTTTGCGCTTGTTGCCGACTTCACTGTCTGAACAAACTGCAAAACTGTGCAACGGTGTTTCACTTTCCTGTGTCCACTCAGTCAGGGTTTGTGACAGTAAGGAGAGGCTGGGAACCAGAAACAAGACGCGCTTTCCTTTTCCAGCCAGTTTTTCTGCAATTTTCAGACTGGTGAAGGTTTTACCTGTGCCGCAGGCCATAATCAGTTTGCCGCGCTCCGCCGTAGCCAGTCCTTTTTCAACTGCAGCCAGGGCACTGATTTGATGTTCCCTGAGCTGCTTTTTGGCTTTTAATGCCGGTGTTTTTTCCGGCTGATATGCGGACCAGTCGATCTGGCTGTTTTCAAGATCATGTAGATCAATTTTGCTGACAGGGGGCTGCTGGTTTTGTAGCGCATCGTTTGCATGTTCGCTCCAGTTATTGGTCGTGGTGACAATAATCCGATGTGTAAACGGCTTTTTGCCGGAGGCGGTAAAGAAGCTATCGATGTCTGATTTTGTCACACGATAATCATCAGCATAAAATTTGCACTGGATCGCATGGAATTCGTTCGTGCCATTGGTCTGCGCGACCAGATCAATGCCCGTATCTCTCGCGTCTAATCCTTGTTCTTTGGCCCATTCCGCGTAAGTCCACACACGGCTATACAGGTCTGCGTATGTCGCTTCGTTGCGAAGGTAGCAGACGATCAATTCCTCAAAGTATGTTCCTTTCTCCCGTTCTGTAACGGCAGCATCGCGATATGTTTTTAAAAGTGATTGCAAAGGAGTTAATGTCATGGCGTGTAGTTATTGCGAAATAGTTGATTTGTGACGTTGCAAAATATTTGCAAGTTCACCAATTTTTTGATCGCGCCAATTCTACAGTTTTTAGACGAGAAAATAGGTGCTTGTTCTGAAATATTCGGTGTGCAAGCAAAGGGTTAAGGCGAGTGTTGTGACGAGTGCTTGACGTTAAGTCTGTTCAGGATCTTGCAGAAATGCTGAGAAACCGTAGAAAACACCCCAAATGCGGTATTCAGCACAGCAATCCGGCGGTTGTCGGCAGAAAGTCTGGCTGTCTGTAAATTGCAGATGCGGATAGCTGCATAGTAAGTGTCTGTGGTTGACGGGTCTGCGGCGGAGTGTGTGTTGCCTTGCGCTGTCTGTTTCAGGCAAAAAAACGGGACAGGCATCGCTCCTGTCCCGGCTGGCTAATCTGCTCGTTCGTTTTGGCCAGAATTACTTGATCGTGATGGTTTGGGTTGCGGTGGCGGTTTTACCGGCTGAATCGGTGACGGTGATTTTCAGCGAGTAGGTGCCGGCGACCGGATAACCCCAGTAAGATTTGATGGTCAGACCTGTCATCGAGAAGCTCATGCCCAGTGGTACACCAGAGATGGAGACCGATACCCACGCAACGCCCGGATCTGTGATGCTGATACTGCCGCTCAGTGCTTTACCAACGCTGCCGGTGATTGCCGGTGCATTAATGGTGATGCCGTTGGCGGTGACATTGAAGACCACGTTCGCGCTGCTGCTGAGGCCGGTTTTGCTGTCAGTTGCTGTCACGGTGACGGTATAGGTGCCAGCGGCTGCCGGTTTCCAGCTGATCACGCCTGTAGTGCTGATCGTCATGCCGGATGGTGCGCCTGTCAGTTTGTAGTTCACAGGATTGTAGGCAGTGACTGCGACAGTTTCGCTGACAGTCGCACCGACCAGTGTGCTGACGGTTTTACCTGTTACCACCGGTGCCGGTACTGCACTGATTTTCACGCTGACAACGGCGCTGGCGGTGAAGCCGGTTTTGCTGTCTTTGGCGGTGACGGTCACGTTGTAGGTGCCGAGGACAGGCGATGTCCAGCTGATCACACCGGTGCTGCTGATGCTCATGCCGGATGGTGCACCGGACAGGGTGAAGGTCACGGGATTCGGTGCGGTGTAGGCCACGGTGTAGCTGAGTGCTTTGCCAGCCATACCGGTCACAGTTGCTGCTGTCACGGTCGGTGGCGGTGGTGCTTTCACGGTAACGGTGTACACGCCCTGACCCGTCAGACCGGTTTTCGTATCCGTGGCTTTGACGGTGACAGAGTAGGTACCTGCCACTGGTGTACTCCAGCTAACAACACCTGCGGTGGTGATGGTCATACCGGCTGGTGCGCCAGTCAGACTGTAGGTAACCGGATTCACAGCGGATACCGATGCAGTGAAGGTCAGAGGTGTGCCGGTGGTGCCGGAAATGGCAGCGCCGTTGACGATTGGTGCTGCGACAGTGCCGCCATCGTTCAGCAAGGTCACCAGATTAGTCACATTCGGTGTGCCCAGACCGGTCAGCTGATCAAAGCCGGTTTTTGCAGAGCATGTGCCGCAAGTGCCGTGGGTGCCGGATGTTACATCCAGAAAGCCTTTGGCGTAGTTGGTGGCGTTGGTGGAGATTGTCTGATTCAGTGTGCTGTGTGCCTGACCAATCACCGCTTTGCCGGATGCTGCGCGGACGGCATTGGCCATCGCCACGATACCCGCCCATTGTGGCGTGGACATACTGGTGCCACCGGCACTGATCCAGTTCACAGTGGTGCTGCCCGGATTGATGACGGCAACGTATTGTCCGGTATTCGGATTCGCATTCATCGACACATCGGCCACGGTACGGCGTACCGGTGTCCCCATACCCGGCACGGCACTGGTCTGGTAAGACGGGGTGGCAACGTAAGCACTGATGCCGCCACCAGTGCCGGACCATGCCACTTCAGAGCGTGTGCCGGTGCCGGAGTAGGTCAGGCTGGTACCGCCGACGGCCAGTACTTTGGTCGAGACAGAAGGCCAACTGACGGAAACACCATTGTCGCCGGTAGCCGCCAGATAAGTCATTTTGGTGTTGGCAAATGCACTGTCGACGGAGCTGGTCCACGTGCCTTCGTTCGCGCCGAAACTCATCGAGACTGCGCCCGGGCCCATTGCATTCGCCAGATTCACACCGCCGACCAGACTGTTAATCGATGCATCCGGTGCTTCGATCAGAACGATACGTGCCAGTGGTGCAATGGCGTGTGCCCATTGCACATCCAGACTGATTTCTGTCGCCCAGCCGGAGTTGTAAGCGGGTGCGGTGTTGGTAATGCCGCCTGCAGCGGTGTTATACACGATACCGAATTCACAGGCATTCGCTGCCGGTGCCGGTAATGGCAGGGCAGTGCCAACGGTGTACTGTTTGGTGGTGCAGCCCGGCAGACCGAATTTGGTGTTGAATGCAGCCAGTTCCGCTGCAGCATTCGGGTTGTGGTACGCATCGACGATGTAAATTGTCTGACCGGCACCGAACTGCGCTAACTGTGCAGCAGTTAAGCCAGTGAAGCTGGCTGGCAGTGCTGGCAGGTTATAAGCAGCGCGGACTTGTGCCGGTGTATAGGTGGTTACGGCGGCGCTGATGCCGGCGGCAGGCTGGAAGCGCGCCGCGCTGGCACTGCCGTTCTGGACGAATTCTTTACGTGCGATTTGCGATACGGTCAGGCCACGGGTGGAAACACCTTGCAGCGCAGCCGAAATGCTCTGGGTATGTGCAGGCATGGAGGCAGATGCGCCCGGACGCAGTTTGTCAGCATCCGATGGTTCATTCAGCAAAACCGGGGCAACGTGGAAGGTCGGCGTTGCGGTCAGTGCTTGTGCTTCCGCCGGTACGGTGGTTTCCGCAGGAACCTGAACGGTGAAAGATGTAGTTGCGGTAGCAATGCCTGCAGCAGCGGTGTTATTAGATTGTTGTGCTGTTGGTGTGCTGCTGCCACCACAGCCTGCCAGCCCGATCGCAGTGATCGTGGCCAGTGTGATAGTACTTGCAGAAAAAGTCTTAGGCTGCAAATAAGAAGAAATTGTCATGGTACGCTCCAGAGTTGGGGCGAGGACCACGCAGTCAGTCTGAACAGTCTTACAGACTGGCAACCCCGCTGCCATTGCATCATGTGCTTTAGGCCGGAAGCTTTGCGTCCCCGATTTTCAACGGGTTTGCCCTCAAAAATAAAAATTACCCTGCCAGTGTAGACTGTAACAATCGTTACGAATTAAGAAAATTTGTTAAACATTGTCGCGGTTGTTCAGAAACATGGTTACCTTTATCACGTTTCCGCAAAAAACCTTGTTATCCGGCCAATGATTTAAATAATTCTTACGAAAATTTTGTCGTTTACTTCACATTCTGAGATGCCGCGTTGCGGTATTTTTGTCACAAAATCCAGCGTTGAATCGCTGATTTCCAGCCAATTCCACATTCTTGTAACAACTTGCAAGCAGCGCGCATGTCCGCATTGCATACCAGCGCGGCTGGCATATTTACCGGCATCAAAAATGCACCAAAATCGGGCGAAATGCGGTGTTTAGCACAGCACCTGCGCTGTCGTCGGCAGAAAGTCTTGCCATCACAAATTACCTGATGCGGATAGCTGCACAGTGCATCGCCTGATCGGCGCAAATTTACCGGCTTTACCGGAAAGCCAGCGGCCGCTTGGCGTCTGATCTCGTCTGATGGCGAAGGATATCGCGTCCCCAATCCCCATATTCAGCTGACAGCCCGCTAGTTCGAAAGGACTAGCGCAGGCCGCAATATAACTAGCGGCGGCTGGTCTTCCGGTGAATAGGCAAATTTGCTGTGCTCTCTAGAATCTGATAGTGCCACTAACAGAATAAGTGAGAGAAAAAATGGCTACACCTGTGCCACCTTCTGCACCCATTGCAGAGTCAAAAAAATACTTCGTGCTCGGCAGCAGTACGCTGGCATTCACCGTCTGCTTCACCATCTGGATGATGTTCGGTGTGGTCGGGATTCCGATCAAAACCGCGCTGCAATTAAATGAAACCCAGTTTGGTTTGCTGACTGCCATGCCGGTGCTGACCGGATCGCTGGTGCGGGTACCGCTCGGTATCTGGACCGACCGTTTCGGTGGTCGTATTGTGTTTTTTATTCTGATGCTTGCCACCGTCATCCCGATTTACCTGATCAGCTATGCCACCGAATACTGGCATTTCTTAGTGCTGGGCTTGTTTGTCGGTCTGGCCGGCGGCTCGTTTTCGGTGGGTACACCGTATGTTGCACGCTGGTTCAAGCCGGAGCGCAAAGGCCTGGCGATGGGCGTGTTCGGTGCCGGTAACTCCGGTGCTGCTGTCAATAAATTTGTGGCGCCGGTCATCATTGCCAGTGCTGGCTGGATGATGGTGCCGAAAGTCTATGCGGCGCTGATGCTCGGTACGGCGATCCTGTTCTGGATTTTTTCTGCATCCGACCCTTCGCATCAGGTCGCTTCCAAAGAAAGCCTCGGCCAGCAACTGGCGATGCTGAAAGATTCCCGCGTGCTGCGTTACTGCCAGTATTACTCCGTGGTATTCGGTGGCTACGTTGGCTTAAGCCTGTGGATGGTGAAGTACTACGTCACTGAATACGGTCTGGATATGAAACAAGCGGCGTTGCTGGCTGCTTGTTTCTCTTTACCCGGCGGCGTGCTGCGTGCGCTCGGCGGCTGGCTGTCTGACCGTTACGGTGCTTACAAAGTGACCTGGTGGGTGATGTGGGTATGCTGGGTTGCGTTCTTCCTGCTGTCGTATCCGCAAACCGACTTCACGATTATTACCGTCAAAGGTCCGCAAACCTTCCATATCGGTATCGGCGTCGAAGCGTTCACCGCCCTGATGTTTACCGTCGGTATTGCGATGGCGGTTGGTAAAGCATCGGTCTTTAAATTTATCTCGGATGAATATTCGAGCAATATCGGCGCGGTATCCGGCATCGTCGGTCTGGCCGGTGGTCTGGGCGGCTTTATTCTGCCGATTATTTTCGGTGCAGCGCTGGATCTGACCGGTGTGCGCAGTTCCTGCTTCATGCTGCTGTACGGCACCGTCTGTGTGTCGCTGGTCGGTATGCACTATCAGTTCCGTCGTGAATCCATGCTGTCTGCGCAGGCTGCACTGGCAAAAGCTTAATTTTATTAATCAGGAGTTAACATGAGCCGCACAATTACTCACTGGGAACCGGAACACGCCGAATTCTGGCAGCGCACCGGCAAACAGGTTGCGAACCGCAATCTGTGGATATCCATCCCTTGTCTGATGTTGTCTTTTTCAGTCTGGATGCTGTGGAGCGTGGTTGCCGCCAATCTGGATAAGGCTGGTTTTCAGTTCAGCAAAGATCAGTTGTTTTTACTGACAGCCTTGCCGGCTTTGTCCGGCGCGACGCTGCGCATTTTCTACTCGTTTCTGGTGCCGGTGTTCGGTGGCCGTCGCTGGACCACGATCTCTACTGCCAGTCTGCTGATTCCAGCGATAGGCATGGGGATGGCGCTGAAAGACCCGACCACCAGCTACTCCACGCTGCTGGTGCTGGCGCTGCTGTGCGGTCTGGGTGGTGGTAATTTCAGTTCCAGTATGTCGAATATCAGCTTCTTTTTCCCGAAAGCCAGCAAAGGTTACGCAACGGGCATGAATGCCGGTATCGGTAATCTGGGTGTGTCCGTGGTGCAGTTTGTCACGCCGATGGTGATTTCCGGTGCGGTATTCGGTGCCAGCATTTCCGGTAACGGTTTTGAATTTCTGAACCCGAAAACCCATCAGACCGCCACCTTCTGGCTGGCCAATGCGGGTTTTGTCTGGGTATTGCCTATCGTAATTGCCACCATTGCTTCGTGGTTCTTTATGAATGATCTGGCAACTGCGAAAGCATCTTTTGCAGATCAGGCAGTGATTTTTAAACGCAAACACAACTGGCTGATGTGCTGGCTGTACATCGGTACTTTCGGTTCCTTCATCGGTTTCTCAGCGGGTTTTGCGATGCTGATCAAATCGCAGTTTCCGGAAATTGATGTCGCGAAGTTTGCCTTCCTCGGCCCTCTGGCAGGTGCGCTGGTGCGTCCGGTAGGCGGCATTATTTCCGACAAAATCGGCGGTGCGCGTTTAACGTTCTGGGTGTTTGCCGCAATGGCAGCGGTGATTGTGGCAGGTATCGTACCAGCCCTGCACAGCCACGACTTCACGCTGTTTCTGGCTTCGTTCATCGGCATGTTTATCTTAACCGGCCTCGGTAACGGCTCTACATTCTGCATGATCCCGCTGATCTTTTTACAAATGAAAGAACGCGCAGCCGAAGGTAAAGGCCAGCCGGCACTGGCACAGGCACGTCTCGAAGCATCGAAAGAATCCGCAGCAGTACTCGGCTTTTCCGGCGCGATCGGTGCCTACGGCGGCTTCTTTATTCCGCAGGGTTTCGGCACCTCGATCAAACTGACCGGCAGCCCCGACATGGCCTTGTACACCTTCGTCGCGTTCTATATCACCTGCCTCGTCATTACCTGGTGGTTCTATTCCCGCAAAGGCGCAGAAATGCCTTGCTGATTCTCACTGTTGTGGCACTTGTGGTGTTTGCCCCCTCATTGCAGAGGGGGTTTTTGTTTGTCGCTCGTAAATTCAGGATACCGGTGAGTTGCAAGCTTTAAGTGAAATAGTCTGCTGCGTCCATAGAACAGATGTTCCATAGCTTGCCATTTGCAGCCCGCATAGCATAGGTCGCATCAATCAAAAATCTGCAAGGAGAAACGGATGAATAAGAAACTGATGTGCGTTGCGATCGCTGCTGTCATGCTGGCAGCCTGCTCAAAAAAACAAGAATCAAGCGCTACTTCTGCTGCAGCGGCACCACAGCCACCAGCACAATCCGCTAGTGCAGCGGGATCAGAGCAAAAAGCGATGCCAGTCGCTGCAGCACCAAAGGCAGATAAATCCGTACCGTTCAGTGATTACAAAAAGCTGACTGACGGCAAACAGCTGATGTTTGCGTATTACGCTGCCTCAACAGCACCGGTGGAATACGAAAAAGTTGCCGCCATTCTTGAGCCGCAAAAATATGTTTACGAGCAGGATGAATTTAAACGACGTGACGTGCTTGCAGCATTAAAACCGCAAATTGATGCCGCAGTGGAAAAAGCAAAGCAATCGAAATACTACAAAATCGCGGTCGGTAGCTCTTCTGATCTGGATAAATATGATTTTGAATCGAAGTCATTTCTTTGCAAGTCCGTGCCTTTCGACGGTGCAACCCAGTTCTTTACGGATGGTACCAATGAATACCGCTTTACTTTCGCGAATGGCGAGGCTTTCCGTAAGTTTAAAATCGACAATGAAGAGCTGGCTCGTAAACTCGAAAGTCTGAGAACAAAATATAACAGCTTCGACGTTGTGGCTTACTTCTTCGCTGGCGACACCAAAATCGGTGAAAAAACCATCAGCGGTGAACTGATGAAGCTGCAAATCGTTGATAAGCAAGGCAACGTACTGGCGGAGCAATGATGAAGAAAAGCATTCTCGGTATTGCCGCAACTGCGTTGCTGGCCAGCAGTGCATTTGCGCAAAATCTGGACCGCGATCTGCGCAAAGCAGTCGATGGTTACACCGCACTGGTCACCAATCTGCAGGCAAATAATAATCTGCCGCAGATTGAATGGTCTTCGTATGTGAAAACCACTGATGTGGATGAAGCGTGGACAGTTTCCGCCATTCCGGGCTTGTTCGCGTTCCGCCACATTGCGCCGAATATGGATAAGAATCCGGCAGAATTTGAAAAATGGATGAAGAACAAAGGCTATTTGTTCGAGTCCCGTGCCATTGTTTTATTTTTACCGAACGGTGCCGGTTTCATCACCCGCACCGGGATGTACAAAAAAAATCCGGATGCGCTGATTGTGTACGACAAAGATAAAGGCTATCGCAATGGCGCAGACGCTTTGCCATATCTGGCCCAGATTCTGCCACACATGCATCTGGACGACTTACCAAAAGTCGGCAATAAGAAGCCAACTTTCGTGCTGATCAGCAGCCCGTCCTGCCCCTACTCAGCTGCGCTGGATCCGAAACTGGTGGAAAGCGGTTTATCGTTTCGTGTTAACGTCACCTTCGGCGTCAATCCGATGAAAGATTATCCGTATGTAAACCGCGTTTACTGTGCGAAAGACAAAGTTGCCGAGTGGCGCAAACAAGTGGCCACCAAACCGTTGCCGGATATCAAAATGTTTGACGCACAGTGCGACCGTCAGGAACTGGCCCGCTACGAAACCGCCGACCTGAACCTGCTGACCGGCGAAAACTTACCAACACCATCATTTGTATTTGCCGACGGCACCATTTTGTCCGGTGCCGATAAGCTGGAGCAAGTCAAACAAAAATCGCAGGAAATGGAAAGAAAGAAACTATTCTTCCAATAAATCGGTTTATTTTTGAGAGACTAAAAGCCCCTCTGTTTTTGCATCGGGGCTTTTGGTTTCTTCTGTTATCGCACGAAGTATGTTTGTGCGTATCTCCATCCAATCTCCATAATTCCTCCCCGTATTCTTAAAACACTGTCTGTATGCTGGGTTGACAGAAGCAAGCAGGTGTTTGCGCTTGCCTGATGCATAACGGACGGAGAGCAGCGGAAGATGAAAAGACGTGAATTTCTTGCAATGGCAGGCGGACTGGCGCTGGCGGGTTGTGGTGGTGCAGGTGGTGACGGGCAATCCGGTGGGCAAACCGGCGGCGGTACTCCACCGGCAGCACTGCCGGTGATTGTGATCGGTGCCGGTATTGCAGGCTTGGCTACTGCGCGCCAGCTGGCGGATGCCGGTAAAAAAGTAGTGGTGCTGGAAGCCCGCAATCGTCTGGGTGGTCGTATTCATACATCGTCAAAGTGGGTGGATGCACCGCTGGATCTGGGCGCTACCTGGATACATGGCGATGGTGCAGCCAATCCGCTGACTGGCCTCGCGCAAAAGGCAGCTGCCCGCACAACCACCACCAGTTTTGCCCGCGACACGGCTTACGATGCAGACGGCCATATACTGATCAGTGCGGAACAGGCAACGATGACACGCCTGCGTACTGAGATACGTGCCGCAGTCACTGCATATCAGGAATCCACCAGCGATGCACCTTTGCGCGATGCCATTTACCGTGGTGTTGACTATGCAAACAAAGTGCCGTTTGAGCAGCGTCTGACAGATCATCTGATCAATACGACCTATGAACATGAATACAGTGGCCCGGCCACGGAATTGTCTGCACTGAACTTTGACAGTGACAGCCGCTTCACCGGTGATGAACGTTTGTTTCTGGATGGTTATGGCGTACTGACCAGCTATCTGGCGAAGGGCCTGGATGTGCGGCTGGAGCAGGTTGTCAGTGCCATCAATTACAGCAATGAAACTGTGACGGTGACGACTGGTCAGGGGACGATACAGGGAACTGCAGTGTTGGTGACTGTGCCGCTGGGTGTGTTGCAGTCCGGTGCCATTCAGTTTTCACCGGCGCTGCCAGCAGATAAACTGAACGCAATCAACGGGCTGGGCATGGGAACGCTGAATAAATGCTATCTGCGGTTTCCGGTGGCTTTCTGGGATACCAGCGCAGACTGGATTAACTATGTGCCTGCAGCCGCCAACCGGGGTGAGTGGGCAGAATGGCTGAGTCTGGCGCGTGTTACCGGTAAGCCGGTTTTGCTGGGATTTAATGCTGCTGATTACGGGCGCAGTCTGGAAAAACTCAGTGATAGCGAAATTGTGGCGCGGGCGATGCAAACCCTGCGCGCAATCTATGGCAATGCGATTCCGGCACCGGTGGACTGGCAGATTACCCGCTGGATGAGCGATCCGTTTGCGCGTGGCGCATACTCGTTCAACAAACTCGGCGCACCAGCCGGTGCGCGGACTACACTGGCAGCACCGCTTAGCCGCCGGGTGTATTTTGCCGGTGAGGCGACGGATGCGAAATATTTTCAGTCGGTACACGGTGCGTATCTGTCGGGATTACGTGCAGCGAATGAAGTATTGAATCAGAAAACTACCTGAGCGGGAGTACAGTATGAAACGCAGAACCTTATTGAAAGCCGGAATCGGATTGTCACCATTGCTGCCACTGACCGGTATGGCTGCCTTACAGAGCGGACAAAAAAACAGTGCGCAGGTGCTGGTGATCGGTGCCGGTATTGCCGGTCTGGCCGCCGCAAGGCAGCTGCGCGACGCTGGCAGCGATGTGATCGTACTGGAAGCCCGCGAACGTACCGGCGGACGTATTCATACCTATGCCAACTGGCGTGGTCCCGCGGTGGATATCGGTGCATCGTGGATACACGGCGCCGGACCTGCCAATCCGGTGGCAAAGCTGGCACGCAAAATCGGTGCACGTACCGTCACCACCGATGCCGAAAAAGCAGAACTGTACAACGGCGATGGTACGGCGCTGAGTGCACGCGATGAAAAGAAAATCGACAGCATCCGTCGGGAGGTCAGCGAAGCCATTGCTGAGCAAAGCCGCCGTGGCCCGGATTCATCGCTGCGCAAGCTGGTATATGCCGAAACTGACTATGAAACACGCTCGGCACTGGAACAGCGCATCATCGACTTCACGCTGAATTCTAATTATGAACACGAGTACAGCGGATCGACTGACCAGTTATCCCGACTCTGGTTTGATGACGGTGGCTCTTACGCCGGTGATGAAGCGATTTTTCTGGATGGCTATAAAGTCATTACGGATTCGCTGGCGGCGGGGTTGGATATCCGCTTACGTCATGAAGTCACGGCTGTCCGTTACGGTGAAAAAGAAGGGGTGACCGTAGAAACAAGTCAGGGCGTGTTCACCGCATCCGCTGTCATCGTGACGTTGCCACTGGGTGTACTGAAGGCTGGTAATGTCCGCTTTGTTCCGCCTTTACCGGCAAAAAAACAGGCCGCCATCAATCAGCTGGGTTTTGGCGTGCTGAATAAATGTTGTCTGCTGTTTCCTGAGGCTTTCTGGAATACCGGTCTGGACTGGCTGCAACACCTGCCGCGCACAGGTCACGCCGGTGAATGGGCAGAATGGGTCAGTTTTGCCAGACCTACCGGCAAGCCCATGCTGATGGGGTTTAATGCTGCCGATGTGGGTACCAGGATAGAGGGCTGGAGCGATGAAAAAATCATTCAGAGCGCCGTCTCCACGCTGAGTACGATGTTTGGCAAGCCAGTACCGGCACCGCTGGACGCCGTGATCACCCGTTGGAAATCGGATCCGTATGCCCGTGGATCCTATTCCTTCAATGCCGTTGGCTCGACACCGGCACAGCGCGATGACCTGGCAAAAAATATCAGCGCCAGAGTGTTTTTTGCCGGTGAAGCGACTGAGAAGAAATATTATCAGACCGTACATGGTGCGTATCAGTCCGGCTTACGTGCCGCCGATGAGATTCTGAAGCTGAATCTGCGCCGGTGACGACAACGCCAGCGCTGTAATCTCCCCTGTTTTTCCGGCCAGCATGGTCAGCCGTTTTTGCGCTACTCAGCGCAGGTGGCGGCTCGTCTCTGAGTCCGGAAAAACACGACATAGTTTGTTTCTCAGAATCGACCCGCCGTGCACGCCGCAGTTTTATCCTTTCCTGTTAATCAGGATATTCAGAAATTCATTGATGCTTCTGTTCACGACATTATTTCTGCCCGATACGCGCATCAGCCTTTTGGTGCATTTGGTAAATGTGCCATGTATGCGATTGTCGGCGCGCAAGTGCTGACGCTGCTGACCGGCAGACAATGCGAAGCAGTATGCGGCGGACAGATTATGGATTGCGGCGGAGGGCGCAGCATGATTATCGCGCCGGGGCGACAAGAAATCCGCCAGGCCAGACATTTGTCCGATCTGCGCATGTACCATTGCTGGATACAGGTGTATTTGCCCGATGAAGTCGTATTTGACCCTGTTGTGGTGGATTTTTCGACGCGTTACGACCCGCAGTCTGCCGCCTTATTTAAGATCGATTTTTCTGCGGAGCTGCAGAGGGACTTTATCTGGTGCAGGCTGAGCGACTTTGATAAACCTATCCCGGCATCACTGGAAGCTATGCATCAGCGAAGCGGACAGCGACCGGCATGGCTGTGGCGTGATGCCCGCTGCGAAGCCTTGCTGAAACAATTTCAGCAAGACAATGCCGCACAGTTTGCAGCAATCACATCGGCGGTTTTACTGAATTTCGTGCATCGTGTAGAGACTGCAATGGCAGACTCAACGACGACGTCAACGACAACGTCAACGTCAACGCTCGTCGCACCGGCGGCGTCTGAATATTCATTTTGACAAATATCCGGCAGCCACCGGCCAGCGGAGTTCAAACACACTGCCACCCTGTGCATTGCGATAGCAAACTGCCTGTCCGCCATGCGCATGGGCAATGGTCTGTACCACCGCCAGCCCCAGTCCGCTGCCGCGTGCAGCGGTATTTTTTGCAGGTGCCTGACGGAAAGCATCAAACACAAAAGCGATAAAATCTTCCGGGATACCCGGGCCGGAATCTGATACTTTCAGCAGATAAGTCTGCGCACTGACTTCTGTGCTGACAGTGATCTTGCCCGGATCAGCATGCTGTCGCGCATTATCAAGCAAGGCAATCAGCGCCTGCCGTATCCGGATCGGATCGCAGCGGAATACGCCTGCCTGCAAATCCAGAACCAGCGTTTGTCCCTGTTGCGCCATCTCGTTACGGAACAGGTCTGCAACGGCAGTCAGTTCGCTGACCAGACAGGTATCCTGCAGCGTTAACAGTAAATGTCCGTTTTCTTCCAGACTGACAATGCGCAAATCTTCGATCAGACGGGCGAGCCCATCCACATGCCGCAATAATTGTTGAAACTGCGCGGCATCTGCAGTGAACACGCCATCGGCCATTCCTTGCAAGCGGCCTTTCAGTATCGTTACCGGAGTGCGCAGCTCATGGGCAATCGCAGCATTCCAGAATTTCTGTTCGCCGGACACACGTTCCAGTTGTGCTGCCAGATGATTAAAATTGCCTGCCAGCGTCGCGATTTCGCTCATGGAATCTGCGCGTACATCGGCACGCGCCTGCAAATTACCGTCTGCGATATCGCGCAAACCTTCAGCGACGGCGTTTAAGGGGTGCAGAATGCGTGCGGATAATTTAAAAGCTGCTATAGCGGCCAACAATAAACCAATCAGTGTGATGCCTGCCATCCAGACCCATTCCGGGCCGCTGGGCACCAGATTGTCATTCGTATAGCTTTCCGGCCAGTAGGTTTCAAGGAGATAGCAAAGGATATAGGAAGTCAGCAGCACCAGAAAGGTGACTGTGAACGCAATCGCCGTCATCGATAACACAATCTGCCGGTGCAGGCCGCTGATTTTCATGCTTCACTCCACAAACGGTAACCAACGCCGCGCACCACCGATGGCATCCCCCGTACACCGCAATCTTCCAGTTTTTTGCGCAATTTGCTGATGTGGCTGTCTACCGTTCTTTCCAGTGCATCACCCTCCGGCAGCGAATGCTGCAGTAATTCGGCTCTGGAAAATACGCGTTTCGGGGCGCGCGCCATTTGGCACAACAAACGGAATTCCGTCAGTGTCAGCTGCAAATGCCGCTGATTCTGCGCATGACTGATACGCACTTCGTGTTGCGTCAGATCGATTTCCAGTGGACCCGCCCGCAATACTGTTGCTGCCCGCTCTGCGCTGGCAGGCTGATAACGGCGCAGCACAGCGTTGACCCGCGCAACCACTTCCGCCGGATTAAACGGCTTGACGATATAGTCATCGGCACCGATGCGCAGTCCGGTCAGTTTATCCAGATCGCTGTCCATCGCGGTAATCATCACCACCGGCGTATCACCACGCTGACGCAGTGCTGCCAGTACCTGCCAGCCATCCATGACTGGCATCTGAATATCCAGCAGCACCAGATCCGGCTTCAGTTGCCAGTGCAAATCCAGTGCTTCTGCACCATTCGCAGCCGTGATGGTGCGCATGCCGTTGCGCTGCAAATACGCCACCAGAATATCGCAAATATCCGGCTGATCTTCAGCGATCAGAACCAGTCTGGCAGCGCCGTGCGCGGAGATACAGGAATCCGGGCTGAGAAAAGGTGTTGCAGGAAAGTTCATACAGGAGCGTGGTTGAAGCCGGTCAGCCTTGCGGCGCAACAGGTGGTGCACAGAAAAAAAGCGAACACATTAGTCTAGAGGAATCCGCGTTTCTGCCAAATCCTTTCGAAGCAGCACACTAAAACTGTCTGAACAAGCGCAACACCTGCGCCTTAACGCGACCTTTCCCCCGTGTTTTCCGTTTCATTGTTTGTGATTTGTCATGAAAAACGACTTGAGCGAATGTGCCCCGAAGGCAGCGACTGACCGCAAAAAAACTCGTTCCGGCACGGATGCGTAAAGCAGAAATATGACCGTTGTATTAAGGTCGTGACAAGAATGCAAAAAGTTTATCGCATGCTACCTGACGGGGATTGTTGTGCGCTGTATGGAATTTGTCTGGCGGACTAACACTGCTTTCGCCAGACTGCGCAGCGCTTTGCTTCGCAGCCAGTATCGACAACCCCACAACATGGACAGCTTACTTATGAAAACTACCGTTCACACCCGCATCGCCAGTGTTCTGGCACTTTTCAGCATCGTCGCAGTCAGTCAGAGCGCAGTCGCGCAAACCGCGCCGGACAACAAAGGGCAGGCGAGTACCGTGGTCGGTTTCGGTGCCGGATATGTTCCCGAGTACGATGGTGCGCAAAAGCGCCGTGCGATACCCGTGTTGTTTGGCGAATACCGCAATGGTGAGGGATTTTTTGTCAGTTCCATGCGCGGTATCGGCATGGAAAAGCAAGCCGGTGAATTCGGCGTCAGCGCGGCGCTCAGTTATCGCGGCGGTCGCAAAGATCAGCGCAGTAACAGCTCGTTGTTTGGTTCGGATGATCTGAAGGGCATGGGAGATATTCCGGGATCGGCGGTGGCGAATCTGGAAGTGTCGACTTTGCTTGCGGGGCAGGTCAAACTGTATGCGGGCGCTAATCTGGCACTGAGTAACAGAGATAATGGGAACAGTTTTAAATTCGGTGTCAGCCGTCTCATTTTTCAGACCAGTGCGGATCAGGTTGGTCTGGATTTTTCTGCGGAATACGCAGACCGTAAATTTAATCAGACTTACTTTGGTGTGACAGCGCAGCAAAGTCAGAATTCCGGCTACCGCGCTTACAGTCCGAAAGCGGGTCTGAACCAGATGAGTGCCAGTATTGCGTGGAATCACGTCATCGACAGTCGCTGGTCGGTGCGTACCATGGCCGGCGTTACCCAACTGACCGGTGATGCGGCGAACAGTCCGATTGTTAAAAACAAAGTCAACCCGATGTTGATCAGTACGGTGAATTACCGTTTCTGACGCGCTGCATTTCAGAACAGGCAGGCGACATCACGCAAACAGCCGTAACTTCCGCCCGGAAGTCACTGCTGTAGCGCCAGTCGCACCGGATTGTCTACCAGCCTGTGCAAAAATCATCATCACCGGTTTCCGGACAGCCAGACTTTCCGCCGGCGAGCGCTAAATGCCTGTGCGAAAATCCGCATTTGTACCTGAAACTGACCAGAAAACGGTTTGAAAGGTATTCGCAGACGAGGAAGTGCCGCCGAAAAAGCGGCATTTGTTCTCTGAAACACGAAAAAACCCTCAGGTTTTCCGCGTTTTGGCAGGTATTTGTTGTAGTCTGTACAGCTTTTGCGGCAGTGAGTGCTGTTTAGCTGCACAGCACGACTCTGAGCGCATTACGGTTATAAAAAAAATGAAATCTGACAAAGTGCGCTCGCGGCGAATTATTGCGCCGGACTGAGAAGTGTCTAAACAGAATGTGTTGCCCCACCACACCTCAAGCGACGTGGATTAAGCTGGAGTGTACGAACAACCATGCTCAGAGCCGAAGATGGCTGAAGTTGTGATTGATCAGGCGCACTTCAGCCCGGATGGACAGTACAGATTTCAGTTTTTTGATGCCATAGTCGTATTGCACACCCCGGAATTCAGATAATGAAAAAGTCTACAAACAAGAGCACAAAGCGCTACGCATTACAAAAGTGTTTCGCGGTCACACTGATGCTGGTGGCGGGATATGCCTTTGCGTCCGAAGACCCGTTGCGTGCGCGTATTCAGTCGCAGGACGCTGAGCGTTTCGCAGCATTGTTTCGGGCAGGTAAAGTCAGTGGCGCAGAATTACAGGCGGGCTATCTGGATGGTGCGGGGCGCGGCGTGCAGATATTTACACCGAACCGTATTCTGAACGCCACGCATTTAGCGCAACAGGTTGCGAAGCGCAAAGCGGATTATGCCCATGCGGTAGCGACATGTCTGCCGATGGTAAACGGACTGAACGCGGAATTACGCGCGATTTACCTTGCATACCGCGGGCTGTTTCCGGAGTTTCCTTTACCGCAAGTGCATCTGGTGTTCGGCGCTGGTAACAGTGGTGGTACGGCGCGTGCTGACGCGCAAGTGCTCGGACTGGAAGTACTTTGTAAAGAAGGGACGACTGCGGCGCAGTTCCGCACAACTATGCGCAGCTTCTTTGCACATGAAACCGTCCATACCTGGCAAAGTGCAGGGAATGGGCCGGTTGCGGATCGCTTACTGTCCTCCGCGCTGCGGGAAGGCGTACCGGAGTTGCTGGCGGAGCTGGTAACAGGCGCAGATCCGGATCCGGATACAGAAGCCTGGGCGCGACCACGTGAGGCAGATATCTGGCGGCGTTTTTCAGAAGACCGTGTTCTGATGCAAACTGGCGATGATAAAGAGAAACGTGCGGCTTACCTGCGCTGGTTTTCAAATGCTGGTCAGCGTTTTGACGGATTGCCGGAAGGCTGGCCCGCTGAGCTGGGATACTGGGTGGGGCGCAATATTGCGCGTGCTTACTTCACACAGGCATCGGAAGAGCGGGAAGCTTTACTGACCCTGATTGCGGCCAAAGATCCGGCAGCAATCCTACAGCGCAGCGCATATGCACCGCGCTGACGCCATCCGCTCTGACCGACTCTGACAGTGGCAATGAAGCACCGGGCGGCGGACGCCATTGTGGCGCTTACTGTGCAAAAATCATCATCACCGGTTTCCGGACAGCCAGACTTTCTGCCGGCGAGCGCCAAATGCCTGTACTCAGATCCGCATTTCAGGCCAAAATGGCCGGAAAACAGCCGGAATTTTCCTAGTGCCGCAGATTCGCGCGATGATGGTGGATGGCAAGCCGGGAAGTCAGCGCTGAATTGCTGTTTTCAGCAAGCGATGTTTCATGCCTTCGGAGAGCCAGAGCGACTCGTCATGATGAACAATAAATGCATCCACATTTGGCAGGGCTGCCAGCATCTGACGTGCGCGTGCACTGCCTGCCACCATGAGCGCCGTACCGAGGCCGTTGATATCTCGTAAAAGGGAGGAGGTATGATGCGCCACCAATGCCAGTCCGTGCGGGCCTCGCGTAGGTAAACCAGTTTCCGGATTCAGAATATGATGCTGACGCTGTCCATTTTCAAAGAAAAAGCGTTCATAGTCTCCCGATGCAGCAACTATTCCATCACTAAGCGCGATCTGCCCCAGCAGTGCTGCCGGTTGACGCGGATCACGTAAACCTATGCGCCACGGTTGCTGATTTAGCTTGCCTTTGACAAAAACATCTCCGCCACCGTTCAGCATAGCGTTCTCAACCCCCATATTTTCGATGACTTTTAAGCCCGCCTGCAGAATCGGAAGTTTTGCGATCCCGCCTAAATCGAGACGCATACCTCTTTTCTGCAGAAAAGCTGTTTGTCGCAACGGATCAAGAATCAACTGATCTGCATTTACCAGTAGCCTTTGCTGCGCCAATTGCAATGATCCGGGGCTTCGGTCGAATGTGCCGTCAAACCGCCAGTCCTTATAAGCCCCGACGGTCGGATCGAATGCACCATGACTCAGCCGGGCCCGCTCTTTCGCCATGCGAAGGACGCTGAACAATTCCGGCGGTACCGGAATCGGACGCAGACCTGAGGCATAGTGCAGGGCATTGACGACGGACGCTGTATGAAAACGGCTCATCATCTGCGAAAGTCGTTCCATCTCCTGCACAGCGGCACTGGCTGCCCGCCTCAAAACACCTGCATCATTGCCCTGGAGGCAGATTTCCAGTTGCGTACCCATCAAAATTTTCGTTATACGAAGGATATCGCGCTGGACCGGAGGGGCGGCGACAACGACACCGCAGGCAAAGGCGGGTAAGGACAACAACAGACGCCGGCGCTGCTGAACGCAGGAGTCGTTACGGATGGCGGAGACGGGCTGTTGTCGCATGTGTGAATCCTCGCAATATAACGATTAACGTGACTGATTCACCATAAAGTCCACACCAGCTTTGACTTCGTCATCACTAAGTGACGCTGCGCCGCCACGGGGCGGCATTTGACCTTTTGCACCGGTAAATCCCTCGATAGCATGTTTATATAAAACATCCATACCTTGCTGAATTCGCGGCGCCCAATCAGCTTTATCACCGGGTTTCGGAGCACCGGCAACATTTGCTGCATGGCACATAGAGCAAGTTGAGCCGTAGACTTTTTTCCCCAACGGATTTTCAGCAACTGCCTCTGTCGCCGGGCTGGCTGCTGCTGTACTGCTGGCAGACGGACCGGACTCTTTCGCGGTCGTATTTTCAGCGGATTTGTTACAGGCACTCAAAGATACTGCGGCGATAAGTAAACCTAAGATTAGCGTTGTTTTTTTCATTTCTTAAATCCTCGTCATGGCGAAATAGTGGGTACCGGATATCGGTCTGAATACTTAAAAAGATACATTAAATGCGTATGGAGAATTTTCAACCAATATCAGGTTTGCAGTAAATCAACCTGAAATAACAAATTTACCCGCGTATGTTTTTTCTTGACTCGCGTCAATTATTTTTAGTGCACCTCAGTAGCATGATTCGGAATGCATTCGTCAATTCTTAAAAAAGTCATTTTATGAAAAATTCAAATAAAACCTGATATCAGGAACTTTTTTAAAAAGATCATTTTGAGTGTCGGGCATTTACGGCTCAAATCTGGAATTAAATTCTTCTGTGAAATACATGGCTTTCAACTTGTTTTTCGATTTTTAAGTGAGTATTCGTACTGTTGACATGAGGGGTTAGTAATGAGTGAAGATAAGAAAATAAAAAGTGATAGTGCTGCACTGACGAGCCGTCGGAGTTTTCTGAATACTGCTGCAATAGCAAGCCTTGGTGGCCTGGTCGCCTGTTCTGAGAAACCTTCGTCTATGGCAGCATCGGCTGCAGGGTCGGCCAGCGCACATGCACAGGGAAATTCGAATCCTGCGCACTTAAAGCCGGGTGAACTGGACGAATACTATGGTTTATGGAGTGGCGGTCACACGGGTGATATGCGTGTGCTGGGCATCCCGTCCGGGAGAGAAATTTTACGTATTCCTTGCTTCGTACCCGATGCTTTGGTCGGCTGGGGTATCACAAACGAATCTAAAAAAGTGATGGGAACCAAGCCGGATGGTAGTTTGAAATATACCGTCGCAGATACGCATCACACCCATGCCTCTTATAAAGACGGAAATTACGATGGACGCTATGCATTCATCAATGACAAAATAAATTCAAGAATAGCGCGTATCCGGCTCGACTATTTTATTTGTGACAAAATTACTGAGCTGCCGAATGTACAGGGTTTTCACGGAATTTTCCCGGATAAACGCGATCCTGTGGATCCGAAAATTAACTATACCACCCGTGTTTTCTGTGGTGGTGAATTCTCGGTGCCATTACCAAATGCTGGTACTGAAGACAGTAGCCAGTATCGTTCATTGTTCTCTTGTGTGGATGCAGAAACAATGGAAGTGCGATGGCAGGTGCTGATTGATGGCAATTGCGATCTGGTCGCGACTTCGTACGATGGTAAGCTGGCTGCAACCAATCAGTACAATACTGAAATGGGTGTGCATTATGAAGATATGATGTCAGCCGAACGGGATGCCTGCCTGTTTTTTAACGTCGCGCGTATTGAAGAGGCTGTTAAAGCCGGAAAATTTAAAACTATCGGTGATTCAAAAGTACCTGTCGTCGACGGAACTCATGCTGCAAACAAAGACCCGAAGACGGCATTGACAGCGTATGTCAGCGTACCTAAAAACCCGCACGGTGTGAATGCGAGCCCGGACGGAAAATATTTCATTTGTGCCGGTAAATTATCACCAACGGCTACGGTAATTGATCTGTCCAGAGTGCTGGACTGGTTTGACGGAAAGCTGGAAAAAATCGACGGTGCAATTGTCGCTGAAGTAGAACTGGGACTGGGACCTTTGCATACAGCGTTCGATGGACGCGGAAATGCATTTACTACCTTGTTTCTGGATTCGCAGATTGTGAAATGGAATGTGGCTGCAGCGATTAAGTTCCACAGCGGAGATAAAACGGCGAAGTACGTGGTTGACCGGCTTGATGTGCAATATCAGCCCGGTCACTTAAATGCATCGCAATCGGAAACAAAGGCAGCGGATGGTAAATATCTGGCTGTAGGTTGCAAATTCTCGAAGGACCGCTTCCTGCCTGTCGGACCTTTACATCCTGAGAATGAGCAGTTGATCGATATCTCCGGTGAGAAAATGGTTCTGATGGCAGATCACCCTGTGCGTGGTGAGCCGCACGATTTCATCATTTTTAAACGTGATCTGGTACGTCCTAAACAAGTTTACGATCTGAATGAATTCCCGTTAGCGGTAAAAGATGCCAAAGATTCCGGTGTGGTCAGAAACGGTAAAAAAGTGACAGTCAGGCTGACTTCGCTGGCACCGGCATTCAGTATGCGGGAGTTCAAACTGAAGAAAGGTGATGAAGTTACCCTGATTTTAACGAATCTGGACAAGATCGAAGATCTGACTCACGGCTTCGCCATTCCTAAATACAATATTAATTTCATTGTCAATCCACAAGAAACCGCCTCGGTCAGCTTCATTGCTGATAAGCCGGGTGTGTTCTGGTGTTATTGCACCCATTTCTGTCATGCACTGCATCTGGAGATGCGCACCCGCATGATTGTTGAAGCTTAACCGGTAGTTGTAGCTCAGGTGGCGTTTGACCCAGGTCGGGCGCTGCCTTTTTTATTTTAAAGCACATCAAATCAGAGACTCTTCAAAATTCAGGTCAACACCGCTTTTTTAAGAGTGGCGATATGTTTTTGATGAATTTTAATGAAAAAACGCAGCATCGTTTTTATCAGGCGGTTCCGCGCATAAGAGCGTGGCATTCTGCAGATCAGCTTCGTAAAAAAAATCTGTTCTCGGCTGATATTTTCCGCGGTATATCGGTGGTATAGCGGATTGTCTGAAGATTGCATTCGTAAGGAAATGAGCATGGTTTTCAGGTGTATGAGTGGCGTGTCCGGCAGGTCATCCGTATGGATGACAATGTGTATGCAAATAATTTCCTGTCTGATGATATACGGGCTCATGCCTGCATTCAGTTATGCCAGTACAGGTGCATATGAGGCGGTACTACCCGAAAATCTGAAAACAGCAAAAAATATGTGTGCGCTGGTGCCATGCGGGGAAGTATTTCCGGGTGCAGCAATATTCTCAGAGCGTCTTGGAAATCCCCCATACGTCGAAGCATACAGTGAGCAAGGCGGACAAAAAAAGCTGATCGGCTATGTGATGTTGTCTACGGATATCACTGACACGCCAGCGTATTCCGGTAAGCCGGTTGTTACGCTGATTGGTATGGATATACAGGGGAAATTTGTCGGTATCAAAGTGCTGAAACATTCGGAACCGATTTTATTACTGGGTATTCCTGAGGCTGCTTTACTGAAATTCAATCAGCAATACATAGGAAGATCGGTCGCCGACAAGATCGAAGTGGGGCCCGGCCGGCCCGCTGAAGGGATACTTGGAGTCGACGCAATTTCCGGTGCAACCGTGACCGTGATTGTGCAGAATCAGGTCATGATGGCAGCCGGAACGGCCGTGGCAAAGCAGGTTGGTATTCTGGCGCCAACGGTAAGACTGCAACCGGATTACAAGATAAAAAATAAAAAATATAGCTGGAGCGAGCTTGTCAGCCTGGGCAGTATAAAAAAAATTCTGGTGCATACCGAGCAGGTAGGTCTGCCTAAATCAGAAACACCATTTATTGAAATGTGGTTCGGAGATCTGAATCATCCGGATGTCGGCATCAGTGTGCTGGGTGAAGAAAATTACCGTAATTTGCATGCCCATCTGAAGGAGAGTGAACATGCCATTTTTATTATACGCAGCAACGGTAATGAATCTTTTAAAGGATCGGGCTTTGTGCGCGGCGGAATGTATGACCGGATACGGGTAAAGCAGGGGGCGGATTCTTTTACATTCCGTGATTTAGATTATGTGAACTTATATGGTGTACAGGCACAGGGCGCACCCGCATACAATGAATCCGCAATTTTCATCATTCGTTCTCAGGCGTTTTCACCGGCATATCCGTGGACTCTTGCATTTCTCGGTAACCGGATTGATCGTGCAACCGGCGCAAAAAGCTTTGCAAATTTTGAGCAGACTTTATGGCTTGCGGATGAGCTTTTCAACGGAGATCGGCCTCAGGCAGATGCAGATGATGCCGCGTGGATTGGTATCTGGAAAAGCCGGGCGCTGCCTGTCGCTTTGTTTGTTCTGTTGCTGATGTCGGTGACAGTTGTATATGCATTCCGTGAAAAACTGACGCGCCGGGCCACACTCAAAAATAAATGGCCGGTCAATCTGTTTAAATACAGCGCGTGGCTACTGAGTATCGGTTTTGTAGGCTTCGGTGCAATGGCTCAGCCTTCTATTACACAGGTGCTGACCTGGTTTCATTCCATTTTGTTCCAGTGGACGTGGTCGCTGTTCCTGAGTGATCCGTTTATTTTTGTATTCTGGATTTTTATTATTCTGACTGTTTTCCTGTACGGACGAGGTTTATTTTGCGGGTGGCTTTGCCCGTTTGGATCGCTCTCCGAAGCATTGTATAAAGTTGCCGGAAAAATCGGTCTGAAACGCTTTCAGTCGCATGTTCCGCACGCGGTTCACGATAAACTGAAGTGGCTGAAATACGCGATATTTCTTGGACTGTTATCGGTTTCTCTGTTCTCTATGGGGCTTGCCGAAGTATTGGCGGAGGTCGAACCCTTTAAGACCACGTTTCTGGTCGGCATCACGCATCGTGCGTGGCCTTATGGTCTATTCGTATGCGTATTGCTTGCTGTTTCTTTGTTTATCGAGCGCCCCTACTGTAAGTACATCTGTCCTCTGGGTGCAGCGCTGGCCATTCCCAGTACATTTCGCTGGTTTGGTCTGAAACGTAAGCAGGACTGCAACTCCTGTAAGGCCTGTGCGGTTGGCTGCGGTTCACTGGCAATTGATAAGAATGGCCGTATAGATCATCGTGAATGCCTGCATTGCCTCGATTGTATGGTGCTGTATACCGAACCGCATGCTTGTCCGCCTCTGGCGAAAGAGCGGAAGCAACGCGAGAAAGCGGGCCTCAGAATGACGCCGATAGGAAAAGACGGGTATTTCATTCCGATACAAGAAATCAGGAATGTGCCGAAGGCCGGCCCTGATCCGCGTATGGCAAGTGAACCTGTTTATCCCGCGCATTTAACGCAGTCTCGCAGATGGGGGTGGCTGATGCAGGAGCTGAAGCACCATTTGTGGCCATGGCAACGCACTGCCTGGCAAAAAAATAAAATATGGCAATTAACCGGATTCGTCGTCGCCGCCGGTGTGAGTCTGGCATGGATTTTTGCGGCAATAGGAAAACTGGCGTCCGGTGTGATCATTGCATTGTGGTTTGGCTGGAGCATGTATGAGCTTGTGCTGCGTATGCTGAACCAGCGCTATGTCAAAGAAGGTCCCTGGTGGCGTGCGCAGTACCGTTACGCCAGTCTGATGGATATGTTCAGTTATGTCTGCTTTAAAAATCTGATCATCGGTGCGGCCCTGTTCTTAATACTCAAATTTTTCTCCGGTCTGAATGTATGAGGATTTCTCTGAAAAGATGGTATGTGTTACTGCTGTTCGCTTTTTGGGGCGGCACCGCAGCCATTACTCATGCCAAGACAGTATTAGTTAAAGCAGGAAGCTCATTACAGGCTGCGATTTCCGATGCACAGGACGGAGATGTGCTGGAGATTGAACGTGGCCTGTATGTCGGGAATTTTCTGGTTAATAAGCGACTGACATTGCGTGGCCTGAGAAGGCCCACGCTGAGCGGGGGGATGCACGGCGATACCATACGGGTAACCGCTCCCGATGTTGTTCTGGAGGGACTGATCGTACGTGATTCCGGTGACAGCTTAAAAGATCAGAATGCCGGCATTTATATTTTTCCCGGCGCACACCGTGCTGTCGTTCGGAACAGTGAGCTGACATATAACCTGTTTGGTTTATGGATAGAAAAGTCAAATGATGTGTTGATCGAAGCTAATACTATCACCGGTAAGCGTGATTACAATTCTTCTCAGCGCGGCAACGGGGTTCAGTTATATAACACCAATGGCGCAAAAATTCTCAATAACCATATCAGTTTTGTGCGCGATGCCTTATATGTTGATGTTTCACATCATGCGCTTTTTAAAGGGAATAAATTGCATCACAGCCGCTACGGCAGCCATTACATGAATTCTTACTATAACGTGTGGGAAAACAATGACAGTTACTATAACCGTGGCGGACTGGCGCTGATGGAAACCCGTGATCAGATCGTCAGAAATAACCGCACCTGGGGCAATTCAGATCACGGCATCATGCTGCGTACCATTCAGGATTCCGTGATTGAAAATAATATTATTGCGGGCAATAACCGGGGCTTGTTTATTTACGATGTTGGCTATGTCACGCTGAAAAATAATCTAGTGGTTGATAACCGTGTCGGTGTGCATTTGTCTGCAGGTTCTAACTATAACCAGGTAGAGGGGAACGACTTCGTCGCAAATCGCGAGCAAGTCCGCTATGTCGGTGCGAAAGATGAAATTTGGGGCGTGCGCACAGGAAATTACTGGAGTAACTATGCTGGCTGGGATCGCAATGGTGATCAGCGTGGCGATCTGGCATACGAGGCAAATAATCTGGTGGACAGAATGAACTGGCGTTATCCGAGCTCGCAGTTGCTGGCGGGAAGTCCGGCGGTGCAGGTATTGCGTGGTGTTTCGCAGCAATTTCCGGTTTTGCGTGTTCCCAGTGTTGTGGACCCGCATCCGCGTATGCACCCCGGCAACAATAATATTGGCCTCTGGTTTGGAATGCATTATCCGGGAATGTAGAACGATGAACATGGAAACGAAGGAAGTTTGCGCACTGTTGGCAGATGCAGTACCTCAGAGTGAGACCGTCAGCGTGATACAGGTGCGCGATGTCAGTAAGCGCTATGGCGATCTGAGCGCGGTAAAGAATGTGAATTTATCCGTACACCAGGGCGAGATATTTGGTCTGATCGGTCACAACGGTGCCGGCAAGAGTACGCTGTTTAAAATGTTGCTGGGACTGATTGCTCCCAGTTCAGGTGATTTGCTGATTAACGGTAAGTCGGTACAGGGTCGCCATTTCCGGCAGGTAAGGCGTCAGATCGGTTATCTGCCCGAAAATGTCGTTTTATACGACAACTTAAATGGTCTGGAAACTTTGCAGTTTTTTGCAAAACTGAAGGGTATGAATGGACCTGACAGCCGCAATCATTGCCTCGAAAGGCTGACCGAAGTGGGGTTGGAACACGCAGGCAGCAAGCCGGTCCGGGAATACTCAAAAGGTATGCGTCAGCGACTCGGGTTCGCCCAGGCATTGCTCGGGCAGCCCGAAGTGCTTTTTCTGGATGAACCTACCAATGGTCTGGATCCGCAGGCGATACGTGATTTCTATACAGTGCTCAACACGCTGAAGCAGCGCGGCGTGACGATCATGATCACCTCACACATTCTGGCTGAGTTGCAGGAGCGGGTGGACAAACTGGCGATTATGGCTGCCGGGCAAATACAGGCAATTGGCAGTATTGATCAGTTACGAAAAAAAGCCCATCTGCCTTTGACTATGCGGGTAGTCATTGCTGCACACAATATCAGCAAGCTGCAAGCGCAACTCAGCACTTTTTTTGACGCCGGCGTCAGCACACGTACCTTAACTGATGGTTTAGAGGTGCATTGCCCGCGTTCGTACAAAATGCAGGTGCTGGAAAGAATGATGGAAATTCCTGGTCTGGTGCAGGATATGCATTTGCAGGAAGCGACACTGGAAGAAGTTTTTTTCGGAATATCGGATTAGGAAACCATGATGGAATGGATGCAGGTATTCACGCTGGCCGGTAAAGAATTTCGTGACCGTTTAAGAAATCGCTGGGTACTGGTGGTCGCGCTGGTATTTACCGTATTTTCTCTGGTGATTACATACTTTGGCGGTGCGCAACAGGGGCAGGTCGGTATGAAGTCGATCGAGATTACGATCACCAGTCTGGTCAGTCTGGTGATCTATCTGATTCCTTTGATTTCACTGCTACTCGGTTTCGATACTATCGTTGGTGAGCGGGAACGAGGCTCACTGGATTTGCTGTGTGCTTTGCCGGTGACGCGGTTTGAAATTCTGCTCGGTAAATATCTGGGACTGGCCGCGACACTGACAGTATCTCTGACACTGGGTTTTTCACTTGTCGCATTACTGATGCTGCAGCAGTTCGGCTGGACGGGTTTAAGTGCTTACTTATCTTTCGTAGGCAGTTCAGCGCTTCTGGGACTGGCTTTTTTAAGTATGGCAGTGTTGCTCTCTGTCGTGACCAGAGAACGTACCCGCGCATCCGGGCTGGCCATCGCCTTGTGGTTTTTCTTTGTTCTTGTCTTTGACTTGTTGTTGCTTGGTGCGCTGGTCAGCACGAGCGGACATTACGGGGCAGATATTTTTGCTTATCTGCTGTTGCTGAATCCGACCGATGTGTTCCGGATTATTAACATTTTTTCGCTGGATGATATCCGTACTGCATATGGTTTCAGCAGCATTATTCCGCCACTGCTGGCAAAGCCCTGGGTAATGGTTCTGGTGATGCTGCAATGGATAGTTCTTCCTGTATGGCTGGCACAATGGAGATTTAAATCGTGAAATTCAAAAAAGAAGTTTTCGGCTCTTATGTTCTTGCGGCATTCGCACTGACCGGAGTTCTGAGTTTAAGTGCTTGTGACGAAGATAAGGCGGCCAGGCAGGCAGCTGCCAAAGAAATTACAGAAAAAGAGATCTGCAGTCTGGATGGTATGACGCTGGCGGATTATCCGGGACCAAAAGCCCAGATTAAGTACGAAGGTGAAAAAGACGTCAGCTTTTTTTGCGACACCATAGAGTTTTTTCATGCGGTGCTCGCGCCTGAGCAGGTACGCAAGATCGAAAGCATGTATGTGCAGGATATGGGCAAAGCTAACTGGGATAATCCGCGTGAATACTGGATGGAGCCGTCAAACGGGTATTACGTCGTTGGCAGCAAGCGTCAGGGGTCTATGGGGCCGACTATCGCCAGTTTTTCTCAGGAAGCCGATGCAAAAAAATATATGAGCGAATGGGGCGGGAAATTGTTACGGTTTAAGGAAATCAATAAAGGTATGGTGGATTTAAGTGGCGGCGCCTTGCACGACGAAAAAATGTAATTCCAGATGTTTGCTTGCTGCTCCCGGAAGCCGTTCATCCCGGCAGTGATTTGTATCATGCAGAAATCCTCATTATTCATTTTCTGAGGCCCGGACTTTTCGCCGGCGAGCGCCATATCCCTGTGCACAGATCCGCATTTCAGGTAAAAAATGGCATGAAATACGGATCTGACAGCCAAATCGCGGCGGCCGAGTTTACAAGCCCAGTTCGCTGAGACCGGGGTAATCATCCGGGCGGCGGCCCTGTGGCCAGAAGAACAGGCGCTGGTCATCCGTGATCCGCAAGTCGTTGATACTGGCATGGCGCTTTGCCATCAGGCCATTCGCTGCGAATTCCCAGTTTTCATTACCGTAAGAGCGGAACCAGTTGTCCTGATGATCGCGCCATTCGTAGGCAAAGCGCACGGCGATACGGTTCTGATCATGCGCCCAGATTTCTTTGATCAGGCGGTATTCCTGTTCTTTTTCCCATTTGGCGCTTAAAAAGGGAACGATTTGCTCACGCCCCTGCAGAAACTGATCGCGATTACGCCAGAGACTGTCTTCGGTGTACGCCAGCGACACTTTTTCCGGATTACGCGAATTCCACGCATCCTCAGCAAGACGCACTTTTTGGATCGCAGTTTCCAGCGTGAACGGCGGTGTGAGAATGATGGCGGATGCCGGTACGGCGTTGGTTTGCATGGTTTTTCCTTTCATATGAATCAGAATATTCAGGTTATTGCGCATGCTGATCCGCAGATGTGATTGTGCCGGATAAGGCGGCAAGCAAGGCGTCACGTTCGGCGCTCAGTTGCGCGATTTGCTGCTGCATTGCTTCCGCCATTTCACTGACTTCCTGCTCTGTGTAACGCGGCGTAATGTGCTTAGGGCAATTCCAGTCAAAGGCTTCCACATCAATCACGATGGCACGCTCGATGCGGGCGCGGTAGGTCGGGTTTTCCAGCCGTGCAATCAGCGCCGGATCTTCCGCTTCATGCACAATACGCACGCGGCCCCACAGCTTTAAACGGCGGCGGTTGCGGTAATCCATCAGAATCAGCGCAATCCGGTTGTTGCTGCGCAGATTACCAACGCTGATGTACTGGCGATTGCCATTGAAGTCCGCAAACGCAATGGTTTGTTCATCCAGCACTTGCAGAAAACCGGCGGGGCCGCCGCGATGCTGCACATAAGGCCAGCCGTTTTCATTCACGGTAGCCTGATAAAAACTGTCGCGTGTTTCAATAAACGCGGCCTCATATTCACCAAGGCTGTCGCGGCTGTCTTCGCTGCGCTCTAATGCCAGATTGCTGGCACGGCTGCCGTAATCGGCCTGCGCCGCCTTCACAGAGTCGGTAAAGTACAGTTGTGTAAACGCACGTGGCATGGCTGACTCCTTATTTAGAACTCATTTCATCAATACCCGCGAGATACGTGCGCCATGAGGCAAACCCTGCGGGAACGGAGGTACCGGGCGCATATCCGGCGGGTAAATGACCACCCAGTGCCGGAAACTGTTGCAGCTTGCGGCGGTTGATGTCCGCCAGTTTGCCGCTGCCCAGTGGTGCAGCGCGGGCTGCATCGACTGCAAAGTTGGCTTGCTGAAATGCGGCGGCAAAGCGTGCGTCGCGCATATCTCTGGCATACGGGCGGCTTTGCAGCGACAGTGCGGCGATGGCTTGCGGATCAAGATCGCGGCTGAAGCGGGCAAAGCCATTGACACGGAAATGCTGCTCCACATAGCGGTCACTATGCTGTATCAGCGCGTCCATCAGTGCATACATCAGTTGATGCGGCGCATTGCCCGGCACGGTAACGCTGAATTGCAGATCGCTGAATTCCGGAAAATCTCCTTCCAGATGACGTGCCAGCGGCGCGGCACCGATTTGCAGATCCAGCAACATATCGCCATTGCGACCTTGTTCTGCATGTAGTAAATGCACAGGGCGTTGCGCAAAGCGCAGGCTTTGCAGGCGTGCGCGCAGTGCATCGGTTCGCGCTGCTTTCAGCATGCGGCGTGTCGCGGGTGGCGCTTGTAAAAAAGCTGCCTGCGTTTGCATCAGTGCCATGTCCTGATGGCTGCTCAGCGGCGCGCTGGCGCGCGTGGAATGTGGCAGATGGATAGTCAGCAGTTCACGCACTTCATGCTCACGGGCTTTCTTGATCGCCAGGAATGCAGTCTGCACGATTTCATGGTCCGGCATATCGCTGTCGATGCGCCAGCGGCGGCCATATACCAGCTTGTGCGGACGCAGGCGCTGTCCGTGTTCATAATTTTCCCGTCCGATTAAGCCGGTTTGCAGATACATGCCTTGCTGGTCCTGATCACAAAACAGCAGGGTGTGCTGGTCAAAGCTGATCTGACTCAGCAATTCCGCCACGCTGTCCGGGTTTTGCTGATACAGCTTGTAGTGCTGTGGCGTTGCCAGACTGCCGTCCGGCAAGCGTACTTGCGGCGCGTAAGGCATGGCCATACTGGCAGGCGCATCAGACTGGCGTAAAGGCAACACGGCGGAAAGCATGGGGAACTCCATTAGTAAGTATGAACAGGTGATAGCGCGCAGAATCAGATGGCAGTGTTAAGCGTGCAGCAAGCCGTCCAGCTGGCCACTTTGTTCCAGCGCGGCCAGATCGCTGTATCCACCGATATGACGCTGGCCGATAAAGATTTGCGGCACACTGCGCATGCCGGTTTTGCTTTGCATTTCGGCAAATGCCTGCTCAGACAAATCCACGCGGATTTTTCTGATGCTGATGCCTTTTGCCGCCAGTAACTGGTCGGCACGCTGGCAGTAAGGGCAGGTTTCAGTGCTGTACATGGTGATATCGTTCATGGCGGACTCCGTTCAGATGGATGTCAGCTGCGGCAGACCGACGGGGAGGATCAGCTGCCGTGCTGTGTTTCAGTTCAGGCTGACTTTCGGAAAGTCGATCTCGATACGGCTGGCTTTGCCTATCATATTGGTCAGCAGGTTTAAACCAACGTGGGTAATGATTTCCACGATGTCGGCGTCGCTGAAACCGGCGGCACGTGCTTCCAGCAATTCAGCGGTGGTGACTTCACCGTGGTTTTCCATCAGCGAGCGCGCCAGACGGACTGCCACAGCTGCCTGCGTATCCAGACTGCTGCCGGCGCGGTTTGCACCGATTTCCTCATGGCTGAGTCCGGCCTTCTTACCCAGTGCGGTATGGGCAGACAGGCAGTATTCGCAGGAATTTTGCTGAGCAATCGCCAGCGCAATCCGTTCGCGGGTGGCGGGTGCCAGGCTGCCGTGTTTGGCGATGCCGTACAGGCCGAGGAAGGCACGCAGTGCATCCGGCGAATGGGCAAACACTTTCAGGAAGTTAGGAACCACGCCCAGCTCAGCCTGAATGGCGGCGTACAGGGCTTGTTGTTCGGCATTGGCTTGTTCTGTGCTGACTAAGGGAATACGGCTCATGGTGCATCCTTTCGGTGGGGGTTATTCACGGTGTCGTGCTTGCTGCTACGATGGAATGCATTCTGAATCATCGTATTTGAAATAAGAATCCTCAGGAATTACAATAGATTCTTGCGATAATCGGAATAATTGGGATCACTAACCTATGGACCGCTTTGTACAGCTGACCGCCTACGTGGCCGTTGCCGAGGAAGAAAGCTTTGCCCGTGCTGCGCGGCGTTTGAATATGTCCGCACCGGCCTTAACCCGCACCATTGCAGCGCTGGAACAAAGTCTGGGTGTGAAACTGCTGAACCGCACCACGCGCTTTGTGCGGCCTACCGACGCCGGTTTGCGTTATCTGGATGATGCGCGTCAGATTCTGGCCAGAATGCAGGAAGCAGACGATGCGGTGGTGGGGATCAATGCCGCGCCGCGCGGACATCTGACCATGACGGCACCGGTGCTGTTCGGCAAAATGTTTGTGATGCCGCAGTTAGTCAGCTATCTGCAGACATATCCGGACATGCAAGTCTCTGCACTGTTTCTGGACCGCGTAGTGAATATGCTGGAAGAGGGCGTGGAAGTCGGGGTGCGTATCGGTGAGCTGGCAGATTCCAGTATGCGTGCAATCCGTGTCGGCAGCATACGGCGCGTGCTGTGCGCATCGCCACAGTATCTGGCGCAGCACGGTACACCGCAGACACCGGCTGATCTGACGCATCATCAGATCATCGCCGCCACCGGCGTTGGTACCAATGCCGAATGGAAATTCGCGCACAAGGGCGAGCCGCTTTCAATGCGGGTAAAACCGCGTCTGACCGTCAGCACCAATGACGCGGCGATTTGCGCCGTCAGCATGCATGCGGGCATTGCCCGTTTATTGTCGTATCAGGTTGCGCAGGAATTGCAGCAGGGCAGCCTGCAGACGGTGATGACGGATTACGAACCCGCGCCCTGGCCGGTGCATGTGGTGCATCGGGAAGGGCGCGGCGGTTCGGCGCGTGTGCGCAGTCTGGTGGATCATCTGGTGCAGGGTTTGCGTCAGCAAACGGCATTACAGGCATCAGACTGAGGCATAGTCGCTTGCGATGCCGGACGCTGATCTGAAATCGCGTCCGGCGCAGACATTATGCAGGCTGACGTGTCGCTGCCAGCACGATTTCACGGATACACACATGCTGCGGAGCCTGATACGCATAACGAATCGCATCCGCCACTTCTTCGGCGCGCAGCACCGGCCCCATATTGCGTTTCCATTCTTCGTAACCGCTGCGCACCGCTTCATCGGTGGTGTGGCTCAGCAATTCGGTTTCCACTGCGCCCGGTGCAATCGTGATCACGCGCACATCGTGGCCGCTGACTTCTTCACGCAGATTTTCACTGATCGCGTGCACTGCAAACTTGGTACCGCAATATACCGCATGGTTAGGGAAGGTTTTGCGACCGGCAATCGAACTGACATTGATGATCGTGCCGTGGCGACGCGCCAGCATGCCACCCAGTACCGCATGAATGCCGTTCAGCACGCCGTGGACATTCACATCCAGCATGGACTGCCATTCCGCGGCATCCTGCTTTGCCACTTCGCTCAGCAGCATCACACCCGCATTATTGATGATGGCATCCGCCGGACCGAATTCCGCTTCCGCTTCCGCCAGTGCTGCACGCATCGACGCCGCATCGGTTACATCCACCTGACGGCATATTGTTTGCGGCAGGCCCAGTGCATGCAGGCGTTCCACGCGGCGTGCCAGCAGCAGTAAAGGGTAACCCAGTGCAGAAAACTGGCGTGCGGTGGCTTCGCCGATACCCGAGCTGGCACCGGTAATGACGATCAAAGGCTTTTGCATAAAAACTCCGTACAAATAAAGTTGGTCAATGGATCGCACTTTATCTTGCAGTTTTTAGCCGCACAAATGATAATTTTCTGTTTCAGACATCGAAAAAATCTATGGATGCCCGCCAGCTCAAAGCCTTTGTCGCCGTTTTTGAAGAGCGCAATATCACCCGCGCGGCGGAACGCCTGTGTCTGACGCAGCCGACCTTGTCCGTCACCATCCGTCAGCTGGAAGAAGAACTGGGCTGCAGTCTGTTCACGCGTGAAGCCAGAGGTGTACTGGTCAGCGATGCAGCGCGTCGCCTGTATCCGCAGGCGCAGCACTTGCTGGCGCAAATGACGCAACTGAAAGCGCAGTTTCTGGCGCCACAGGATTGCCTGCCGCTGACGCTGGGCGTGGAAGCCGACATCGCCAGCGCACACCTTGCTGCCTTGCTGCGCCATTGCACACGGCAATTACCGCAATTACTGCTGGAAATTCTGCCCGGCTGCACCGGCGATCTGCGTCTGGCCAGCGAAGAATTACGCTGTGAAGATGAATTGTTTTTTCCGCTGTGGGAAGAAAGTTTTGTGCTGGCAGCGCTGGCGGATGCCACGCCTGAAAATGCATCTGCGGCGGACGAGACCAATGCACTGCAGGCAGCACAACTGGACTGGATTATCTGCCCGCAACACCCGTCCCATCAGCGTTTGCTGGCGTGGCTGGGCGGCGGCGGAAACGCCATCGCCACTGCGCATCAGGCTGGAAGCCTGCAACTTGCGCGCGATATGGTACTGGCCGGACTCGGTGTCGCCTTACTGCCCCCGAGTTTATTGACCGGCGAATTGCGCAGCCAGCGCCTGTCCGGCGCTGCCCCGTCGCGCCGTATCGGTCTGTGTTACGCAGCCAATGCTCTGCAGCGACCGGCACTTGCCATGCTGCTGGAAAGCCTGCGCGAACAGCCTTTGTGATGCACAAAACCCGGCAAGCCAAACGCTGGCTGTGCAAATATCGTCATCTGTCTTTTCCGGACAGCCAGACTTTCTGCCGACGACAGCCAGATCGCTGTGCTCAACACCGCATTTGAGCCGATTTCGTGCTTCAAAATGGTCTGACGCTGCCTGAAGCTGCCCCAAATCACCTGAGATAAGCTGCACCGGATGGTGAGTGGCTCGCGCCGTATCAGCGCTGCTTGCGGTACACCTCATCAAACCGTACATTCACCCCGCCGCACAAACTGTTATCCGACACCACCAGCTGATCGTGCAGCAAGCGCAAAGTCGCAACGCAGGTATAAGGCGTTTCCGGATCACCGATACGCAGCTGATTACCCGCAGGAACCGCCTTACCTTCCAGATCACCGGAGTGAATGATACGTTCACCGGTCGGCCCCAACCCGCCTACCCAGCGTGCGTTACCGCGGATGATCAGCTGACCATCTTTGGATGCCCGGATCACGATACGCGCCGCGCCACCGGTGGATTTCCAGTTGCCAAGCCAGTTCTTCATTGCCGGATCGCGTTCCGGCAAGGCACGAATGTTCTGACTGGCGATCCATCCGACCACTTCGCTGTGTTTTCCTGAATACCAGACGCAGCTCCAGCGATCCGATGTATGAGCAATCAGAACTTTATCGCCCTTCTTCAGCGCATCCTTCTGACTGCACGAGGCGGTATCGGGGCAGCCTTCCCAGTCAGGAAAGACCGCTGCTCGCTGATCCGCACTGACCATCACTTCGCCGTAATGTATCTCCGGATACGAAGGGAACGCGCCATTTCTGCAGGTATAGGGCTCCGTAGCAAATGCCTGCGTGGTCAGCAGAAACATCGTTGCTATAAAAACTGGCTTCATGTTTTTTCCTTTGTTTTAAACCGACTTGTCCGCCGCGCTGACTTCGCCGCAACCCCAGCCATCATTTCGTCCGCCGAATGACAACGCCAGCGCTGCCAGCATCTTTTCTGCATTGTCGATGTTTTCAATCCCCGGAATCAACTCCAACGTGATTTCTGCCTGCGCCTGCATGTCTTTCGCACCGTCATAGGAGCTGACTTCAAAGCGATATCCATCCTGCTTCAGTTGTGTGGCAAACTGTTTTGCAGCCTGCATGTCCGGAAGAACCACAGAAAAATTCACAGGCCGGCTCAGCCATAACGCATCGCCTTTGCGCCCCATCTTGTACAGCACATCGCCGTTTTCTGTCTCCGGAAATACCCGCAGATTGCGCTGACCAAACAGCAGATCCGCCTCATACGTGATAACCGTCTGCCAGCCCGGAACAACGGGAGAAGACGCTTTAATTTGATTCAGTAGCGGCATCAGATCGGAATAACCCTCGGCGGACAAAATCAAATCCATGCCGGTATCGGTGGAACCGATAAAAAAATACAAGCGCTCGTCAATTTCCTGCAGCGCGTTTAATAAGGCATCCATCGCAGACGCGGAAGGATCTTCTCCTTCTGTCAGCTGCGGCAGTAAGCGAACAAAATCTTGCCAGAAGGTCTGAACCGGATTCATAAGAAATTCCTTGTCGGATAAGGCAATATAAAAATCCCTGCGGTGCTTTGAAAATGCCGGAGCGAATATATTCAGGTTATGCACTGACAGCACAGAGAATACCAGATGCTTTTTACCGTTAAACTGCCGGAATAGAAAGCAAAACCTGACAGAAAATCCCGAACACACGACAGCACCAGAAAAGGACTCCCTATGAGCAAGCCGAAAGTCGCCATCATCACCGGTTCCAGCCGTGGCATCGGCGCGGAAACCGCGAAGCTGTTCGCCGCGCATGGCTATGCCGTGTGTATCAATTATCGCAAAGACCGGGCGGCGGCAGAAGCAGTCAGCGCAGAAATCAGCGCGGCGGGCGGCCGCTGCATCACGGTGCAGGCTGATGTGTCGGTAGCGGCAGAGGTGAAGTCAATGTTCGACCAGACTGAAGCGGCATTCGGGCCGGTTACGGTGCTGGTCAACAATGCTGCAATTTTGCAGCAGCAATGTTCGTTCACCGATATTTCTGAAGAACGTTTTTCAGAAATACTGCGCAGCAATGTGATCAGCTGTTTTCTGTGCTGCAAGGAAGCGGTATTGCGCATGTCCACCAAACACGGCGGCAACGGTGGCGCTATCGTCAATGTGTCATCCGGTGCGGCAAAAAGTGGCTCACCCCATGAATACATCGATTACGCCGCCTCCAAAGGCGCTGTCGATACCCTGACACGCGGGCTGGCGCTGGAAGTCGCTGCCGAAGCCATACGCGTCAACGCCGTCCGCCCAGGCCTGATCTACACCGATATGCACGCCTCAGGCGGCGAAGCCAGCCGCGTAGACCGCCTCAAATCCCGCATTCCGCTGCAACGTGGCGGATACCCGCAGGAAATCGCTGAAGCCATCCTGTGGCTGGCATCAGAAAAATCTTCATTCGTGACCGGTAGTTTTATTGATGCGGCGGGTGGTTTGTAATCAGGCTTACTGATTTCGACGCGCTTAAAAGACACTTCATACCGCAAGCAGCATCACTGAAGGGAAAATCCAAAATGGTAATTTCAGATCTGAACGTATTGCTGCAATCAATGCAGCCAGCCTTACACGAAGGCGTTTACGTCTATTGTGTTGTACCGCACGGCAGCGCAATGCAAGGCTTATCGCCAGTTGTTTCCGTCACGGAAGCCGAAGGGTTGACGCTGGTATTGCCCGAACAGCAAGCGCTGGATGCGGGTTTAGCCATCCTGTTCCGCGCCGCATGGATCACGCTGACCGTGCATTCCGATTTACAAGCCATCGGCCTCACCGCCGCCTTCGCCACCGCACTGGGCAAAGCAGGCATCAGCTGCAATGTAGTGGCAGGTGCTTACCACGATCATATTTTTGTGCCAGTGGAGAAGGGGGAATCGGCGATGGATGCGTTGCGGGCTTTGCAGCATGAGGAGTCACGATCTGGAATGTAACAAACTCATTCAAACAAATTCTTTTTGGTATAAGGTATCTGATTGGATGTACAGAAAATCTCACCTGATTATTGATCGCTTCCTTGGCTGCTCAGTTTTTCAGAGTTGATTGCATTTTGAAGCGCTTCACGCACATACATACCCGGATTCAAGGAAAGTTCCACCACCAATTCAGGATGTGCTCCGCGCAAAAGTGAAATATACAGACACAGCAGCGATTCCGAATGATCATCATCAAAACGTGCTAGTTCAGATATGACGGCTGCAAGCAATTTCTGATCGGGGTGAGAGGGGGGTGTCGTTTCTGACTCCCAAAGCGTTCTTTTTTGCTGATGGCATTCACGTAAGAACACAGCGAAATCATTTAAACTTAGAAATGCAATCTCCGGTTCAGGATCATGATTAAAGTGAATCACCATCCCGGCAGCAATTCCTTCAGTGATGTAGCAAAACGGATTTGAATCATTAGCGTCATCAAGAACATATAAACCGAGATGCCTGGCGAGTCTGATGCTCTGCAAATGTGAGGATGCAAGCAGACAATCTTCTTCGCTGAGAATATTGATTCCGAGACCGAGGCAATTGACCTCGTTCCGGATTTTCAAAAACTCTTTTGCTTCGTTTGGCAGTGTAAGAAGCATGTCCAGTGAAGCATTGCTATGAGATTCAGAAGCTTGAGAATTTTTAGATTTTCTGAAGAAATTGAACATAAAAATTTTTTCTATGAGAGTTAATCGCCACGCTTATATATTGGGGTAAGTCACGAGGGGAATTTTTACCATAGGACACGCTGAATTAATCCTATTTCAGCGAATAAAGCCATTTCTGATTCTTGTCGTAGCTTCTTCTATTTTTGCGCAATTCCCACAACCGGCGTCTGCTGCGGTTTTGGTGATTTGGATGGCTTCTGCTCCGCTTGGTGTATTTTGCGGGTGGTTGCTCGTTCGCAGAAGTGCACTTTTACCTTAGCCCGTCGTCGCATTGAATTTTCAAATCACTCACGCCGAAATTCTGTTCAAACTCCCTAAAAACACCCAAAATGCGGATTTCTGCACACAAATCTGCCGGTCGTCGGCGGAAACTGCGGGTCTTCGTAAGTGATCGATGCGGACTTTTGCATAGTCCGCTTCTCTTCTCAGCGCCGTATCAGCGAGCGTCTGCAGGCGGACTTAACTTTACTCACTGATTCTTTTCCAGTCTTAAATACTGCGCTGATTGACCCGTTTAGATAATGCTTCGGCGCTCTCTTTGCGTTCGCTGTAGCGGTCAACCAGATAGGGGGCGATGTCGCGGGTGAGTAGGGTGAATTTCATCAGTTCTTCCATCACATCGACCACCCTGTCGTAGTAGGCGGAAGGCTTCATGCGTCCGGCGTCGTCAAATTCCAGAAACGCTTTGGGGACGGAAGACTGGTTAGGGATGGTCAGCATGCGCATCCAGCGGCCGAGTATGCGTAACTGGTTGACCGCATTGAATGATTGGGAGCCGCCGGATACTTCCATGACTGCCAGCGTTTTTCCTTGTGTCGGGCGGATTGCGCCGCTGTTTAACGGAATCCAGTCGATTTGTGCTTTCATAATGCCGGTCATTGCGCCATGGCGTTCCGGCGAGCACCAGACCATGCCTTCTGCCCACAGTGTCAGTTCGCGTAATTCTCTGACTTTCGGATGATCTTCCGGTGCGCCATCCGGCAGCGGTAAATCTTTCGGATCAAATACTTTAACTTCCGCACCCATGGCAGTCAGCAGACGTGCCGCTTCCAGCGTCAGCAATTTACTGTAGGAGCGTTCGCGCAGAGAGCCGTACAGCAGTAAGAAGCGAGGTGGATGCTGCGACGGGCTGGCAGGCCGAAACTGGCTGATATCCGGTTGCTGAAACAGTTCCGTTTGTAAATTGGGTAAATCAGAAAGATGATGTGACATGCTGATCCTCGCTATCGGTAATGGCTTCTCAGCCTCGTTCAGTTTGCTTCGTCGGATGCGACAACATCCGATGCTGGCGTTGCCGGATACAGCCAGTTGAATAAAATCGTAGCGATCAGTGCACCGGCAAGCTGTGCCGCGATGAAGCCTAAGGTATCCGCAGGGCGAATGCCGGCGAAGGTATTGCTGGCAGCACGTGCCAGCGTGACTGCCGGATTGGCAAACGAGGTGGATGCGGTAAACCAGTAAGCAGAGGTGATATAAGCAGCGACTGCAAACGGCGTCACACCTGGACGCGTTCTGGACGTGCTGATGATGACTGCGATCAGCCCGAAGGTCGCGACAAATTCGCTCCACCACTGAGACCAGCCGGTTCGCACATGTTCAGATGCAAAAAAGACCGGCTCGCCAAACATGCTGTGCGCAATCGCAATACCGGTAAAGGCACCGGCGATTTGGATCGCAATATACGGCAGCACTTCATTACGTGGCAGATTGCCCTGCCACGCTTCGGATAAGCTCACAACCGGATTGAAATGCGCACCGGAAATCGCGCCGAACATCAGTATCAGAGCGGTTAAACCGCAACCAGTGGCAATCGCATTGGCGAGTAAGGCGATAGCAACGTTACCGCCCGCCAGACCTTCCGCCATGATGCCGGAACCCACCACCACCGCTAACAAAAAAGCCGTACCTAAACCTTCGGCCACCAGTCGCTTCACGCTACGCATTCGTGTATTCCCTTTGTGTGCATGCGCCGTCATGACAGCGCATTTTTGATGATTTGCACCATCTGTGCAGTTAAGAATTTTTCAGTGTTACTGCGCTGGCAGTAAGCTGCCGATTTTGTCCAGTTCTGCTTTCAGTGCCGCTTTATCCTGAACCAGTGTGTCCAGCGGCAAGGCCAGAAATGCTTCAATGCGCGCACGTAAAATGCGGTAAGCCTGCATAAATGCCGCGTTGATTTCATCGTCACTGCCGGTGGCGTGTGCCGGATCTTCCACACCCCAGTGCGTGCGCAGCACCGGTCCCAGATACGCAGGACAAGTCTCACCGGCGGCACTGGCGCACACGGTAATCACAATATCCGGCGTGGCTGGCAAATTGTCCCAGGATTTGCTGCTATAGCCTTCCGTGGCAATGCCTTCTTTCGCCAGCAAAGCCAGCGAGCGCGGATGCACTTGTCCGGTAGGCTGGCTGCCCGCGCTCATGGCTTTCCAGCCCGCAGGTGCTAAATGGTTAAAAGTAGCCTCGCCCAGAATGGAGCGGCAGGAATTACCGGTGCAGAGAAAAAGTACGTTCATCGTGTTCTCAATTGTTGGATGAAAAGAATCGGATCAGAAAAGGTGTTAGCAACAACTGTCCGGCGCACAGCCAGACGAAGGGGCGCACGGCGCGCCGCCGCAGCAGTTTTCCGTGAGAAAACCGAGCAGAGAATTCATGGTGTCAAAATTGGCCGAATAAATCATAAAACGCCCGTCCTGCCTGACGTTGACCATACCGGCATGGCTTAATTCTTTCAGATGAAATGACAGCGATGAAGGCGGAATCTCCAGTTGCTCACTGATCTTGCTGGCAATCATCCCCTCCGGCCCCGCCTGCACTAACAGACGAAACACCGCCAGCCGCGACTCCTGCGCAATTGCCGCCAGCGCCGCGATCGCTTGTTTGGTTTCCATAGGTCCTCCGCGTGAAAATCGATATTTCTATAATGGTCGAATTATAGAAATAAAAAAGGGAGAATTGCAATCTAATCGTGGTTTTTTGATGGAAATTTATGAAAGGTGTGCACAAAAAAAGGGAAGTCTCTGCAAAGAATTGTTCATGAAAAAGTTTCTGGGTTTGTTGATCCATGTATCGATGAGGGCTAATATTCGACGTTTAAGAAGTAAAAATATTATAAAAACTATGCTCATTAATTAAGGCTGAGATGATTACATCAGCACTAGTTGATGATCCTGGAAAATTAATAAAATGTCTACGCCCGAAGAGTTCGGGAATTATGCGTTGCTACTAATGAAACTCATCGACCTCGCTGAAAGCTATGTTTTATCGATCACCAAAGATCAGGCCAATCTTTGGTTTGAAATGACAGTTTTAACTGATGACGGCCAGCGTTATAGGATTTTTGCTTCGAACCACAATGGCTCTCCGATTGTTGTGGAAGTCGGTAGTGTTAGTCTGAAGGCCGGATTTACCTCTTCTGAAAATATTCCAAGTCTGGGTGAGCTTGAGTCTATTGGGCTGAGAACTACAGGCGTGTGTTTAGAGGGCGACTTCGGGGACATAACAATATTCGCGGATAATATAAATACGGAAAAATTGCTGTAGCTAAAGGCATGGTAAGCAATTAGCGCTTGTCAGTCATCCTTCTGCATTAAGCACTGATTTAAAATGATATGGGTTAGCCAGTGGCAGGTATTGAGTCTGACCATTTAGCGTTCTGCTAAAAAACGGTGTTTGCATCCGCTTCGGTCAGAGATTCAGCCTTCAGAGTTAGTCAGCGCAAATTCACCGGACACTCTTTTCTGAAGCGATGGATTTTCAATCTCTTCTCAAAAACACCCCAAATGCGGATCTCCGCATACCAATCTTCCGGTCGTCGGCGGAAACTGCGGGTCTCCATAAGTGTTCCATGCGGACTTCTGCATAGTCCGCGCTTCCTCACCGCCTCACAGCGCATCACAGCAAGCTGACTTTATCGCAGCGTTTGCTGAACACCCCGCGCAGTAGCCGACTAGTTCTTTCGGACTAGGCGGGCTAGACCTTACGCCGTGGCGGCTTACCCGCATCGACGAATATTCACAGACGGACTTCATTTTTACACTGCTTACAGTGCCAACAGAGTGGGTTTTCCCACACCAAATGGAGTCAATAATGAGTCACTTTTTAGACAGACTGCGGTTTATGTCGCATGTGAAGTCGACATTCGCCAATGGCCACGGTGCCGTGGTCGACGAAGACCGTAAGTGGGAAAACGCCTATCGCAGCCGCTGGCAGCACGACAAAATCGTTCGTTCCACGCATGGCGTGAACTGTACCGGTTCCTGTTCCTGGAAAATTTATGTCAAAAACGGTTTGATTACCTGGGAAACCCAGCAAACCGACTATCCGCGCACTCGTCCGGATTTGCCGAATCATGAGCCGCGCGGTTGTCCGCGCGGTGCGTCTTACAGCTGGTATGTGTACTCTGCACAGCGCGTTAAATATCCGATGATCCGTGGTCGTTTAATGGAAATGTGGCGTGAAGCGCGCAAAACCATGGACCCGATCGCAGCATGGGAATCGATCAGCCAGAATCCGGAAAAAGCCAAACGCTATAAATCTGTGCGTGGTCTGGGTGGCTTTGTGCGTGCAGACTGGGATACGGCAGAGGAAATCATTGCCGCAGCGAATGCGTTTACCGTCAAAAAATTCGGCCCGGATCGTGTGATTGGCTTCTCGCCAATTCCGGCGATGTCCATGGTGTCGTATGCCGCCGGTGCGCGTTATCTGAGTCTGATCGGTGGTGCCTGCCTGTCATTCTATGACTGGTACTGCGATTTGCCGCCTGCCAGCCCGCAAATCTGGGGTGAACAGACGGACGTGCCGGAATCGGCGGACTGGTATAACTCCACATATCTGATGGTCTGGGGCTCCAACGTGCCGCAAACCCGTACACCGGACGCTCACTTCTATACCGAAGTGCGCTACAAGGGGACAAAAACGGTTGCAGTATCGTCTGACTTTGGTGAGATGGTGAAGTTCGGCGATATCTGGATGGCACCGAAGCAGGGTACGGATGCAGCGCTGGCGATGGCGATGGGCCATGTAGTGCTGAAAGAATTCCACCTGAACGGCAAATCCGATTATTTCCGTAGTTACGTGAAGCAGTACACCGATATGCCGGTGCTGGTGCGTTTGCAGTCACGCAACGGCCATTTTGTGCCTGACCAGTTCCTGCGTGCTTCGGAATTGCCGGGCGGACTGGGTGAAGCAAATAATCCGGACTGGAAAACCGTGGCGATTGATGCGGCGACCAATACGCTGGTCACGCCGAATGGTTCTGTCGGTTTCCGCTGGGGCGAAGACAAGCACAACAACGGTGAAAAAGTCGGCCGCTGGAATCTGGAAAGCAAAGATGGCGGCAGCGGTCGTGAAATCGATCCGGTGCTGAGTCTGGTGGACAGCAATGATGAAATTGCGACGGTTGGCTTCAGCTATTTCGGCGGCAAAGATGCATCCGATCTGTTGCTGCGCGAAGTACCGGTACGCCGCCTGACGCTGGCGGACGGTTCTGAAGCACTGGTCGCAACGGTGTATGACCTGACCATGGCCAACTACGGAGTTGATCAGGGTCTCGGTGGCACGGTAGCGTCTTCGTATGACGATGATGTGCCTTACACCCCGGCATGGCAGGAAAAACATACCGGCGTGAAACGCGAACTGGTGATTCAGGTAGCGCGTGAGTTTGCACAAAATGCGCACGACACCCACGGTAAGAGCATGGTGATTGTCGGTGCCGCGCTGAACCACTGGTACCACAACGATATGATTTATCGCGGCATCATCAATCTGCTGATGATGTGCGGCTGTGTTGGTCAGTCCGGCGGCGGCTGGGCGCATTATGTGGGTCAGGAAAAACTGCGCCCGCAATTCGGCTGGGCACCGCTGGCCTTTGCGCTGGACTGGGTACGTCCGCCACGCCAGATGAATGGCACCAGTTTCTTCTATGCGCATACCAGCCAGTGGCGTCATGAAAAACTGCATGTGGATGAAATCCTTGCGCCAACGGCGGATAAATCGAAATTCAGCCACATGAGCATGATTGATCTGAATGCGAAATCCGAGCGTCTGGGCTGGCTGCCATCGGCACCGCAACTGGAAACCAATCCGCTGGATATTTGTGATCAGGCGAAAGCAGCCGGTGCAGATCCGAAAGCTTTCCTGGCACAGGGACTGAAAAACGGTTCCATCCATATGAGCTGTGACGATCCGGATAATCCGAAAAACTTCCCGCGCAATATGTTCGTGTGGCGTTCGAATATTCTGGGCAGTTCCGGTAAAGGCCATGAATATTTCCTGAAATATCTGCTTGGTACACAAAACGCCTTGTTTGATGATGAAAACGAGGCGATTCGTCCGGCCGAAGTGAAATTCCGTGAAGAAGCGGCAGAAGGCAAACTGGATTTGCTGACAGTGCTGGATTTCCGTATGAGTACGACCTGCCTGTACGGCGATATCGTGCTGCCAACCGCAACATGGTATGAAAAAGATGATCTGAATACCTCAGATATGCATCCTTTCATTCATCCGCTGAGCGAAGCTGTGCAGCCTTTGTGGGAAAGCAAAAGCGACTGGGAAATTTACAAAGGCATCGCCAAAAAATTTACAGAAATCGGTGGCGAATATCTGGGTACCCGTCAGGACATCGTATTGCAGCCATTAATGCACGATACGCCGTCTGAACTGGGACAAGCATTTGAACCGAAAGACTGGAAAAAAGGCGAATGCGATCTGATTCCGGGCAAAACCGCACCGAACTTTGTGGTGGTGGAACGCGATTACCGTCAGATCTACAAAAAATTCACTTCGGTTGGGCCGCTGCTGGACAAACTGGGCAATGGCGGTAAAGGCATTAACTGGAATACCGAACATGAAGTGCATGAACTGGCAGACCTGAACAAACGGGTAGCCGATGCCGGTGTCAGTGAGGGTCGTCCGAAACTGGAAACTGCAATCGATGCGGCGGAAATGATTCTGACCTTCGCGCCGGAAACCAATGGCCATGTATCGGTAAAAGCCTGGGAAGCCCTCAGCAAAATCACAGGCCGTGATCATACGCATCTGGCTGTTGGCCGCGAGCACGACAAAATCCGTTTCCGCGATGTACAGGCGCAGCCGCGCAAGATTATTTCCGCACCGACCTGGTCGGGTCTGGAATCGGAAGAAGTCAGCTACAACGCCGGTTATACCAATGTGCATGAACTGATACCGTGGCGCACACTGACCGGTCGCCAGCAGTTCTATCAGGATCACCGCTGGATGCTGGAATTCGGTGAAGGCTTCTGCGTGTACAAACCGGCGATTGATACGAAGACGATTGAGCCGGTGCTGGAAAAAATGCCGAACGGTGAAAAAGAAATCGTACTGAACTGGATTACGCCGCATCAGAAATGGGGCATCCACTCCACGTATTCCGACAATCTGCGCATGCTTACCTTAAGCCGTGGCGGTCCGCACGTCTGGGTATCGGAGCAGGATGCGAAAAAAGCCGGACTGGTGGATAACGACTGGGTCGAAGTGTTCAACAGTAACGGTACGCTGACAGCACGTGTTGTAGTCAGCCAGCGTGTGCCGGATGGCATGTGTCTGATGTATCACGCACAGGAAAAAATCATCAATGTGCCGGGTGCAGAAACCAGTAAAAAACGCGGCGGTATCCATAACTCGGTGACCCGCGCAGTGCTGAAACCAACCCACATGATCGGCGGTTATGCGCAACAGGCCTATGGCTTTAACTACTACGGCACCGTCGGCAGTAACCGCGATGAATTCGTGGTGGTACGTAAGATGAAGCGTGTGGACTGGCTGGAAGGCAAACTGCAAGAACAAGGAGAAGCATCATGAGAATTCGTGCACAAGTCGGAATGGTGCTGAATCTGGATAAATGTATCGGCTGCCATACCTGCTCGGTCACGTGTAAAAACGTCTGGACCAGTCGCGATGGCGTGGAATACGCGTGGTTCAACAACGTGGAAACCAAGCCGGGTATCGGTTATCCGAAAGAATGGGAAAACCAGAAAAAATGGAATGGCGGCTGGAAGCGCAATGCGGAAGGTAAGCTGGAGCCGCGTCAGGGCAGCCGTCTGAAGATTCTGGCCAACATTTTTGCGAATCCGAATCTGCCTTCGATTGACGATTACTACGAGCCATTTACGTTTGATTACGAACATCTGCAAAAAGCGCCGTTGTCAGAAACGCCGCCGACTGCCCGTCCGGTGTCTGTGATTACCGGTAAAAAGATGGACAAAATCGTCTGGGGTCCGAACTGGGAAGACGATCTGGGTGGCGAGTTCAGTGCGCGCAGTAAAGATGCCTTGTTCGAAGGTTTGCAGAAGGAAATGTACAGCACTTTTGAATCGACCTTCATGATGTATTTACCGCGTTTGTGCGAACACTGTCTGAATCCGGCTTGTGTGGCATCCTGCCCGTCCGGTTCGATTTACAAACGCGAAGATGATGGCATTGTGCTGGTGGATCAGGATAAATGCCGTGGCTGGCGTATGTGTATCTCGGGTTGCCCGTATAAAAAGATTTATTACAACTGGAGCTCCGGTAAAGCTGAGAAATGTACCTTCTGCTTCCCGCGTATCGAAGCCGGTCAGCCGACGGTGTGTTCGGAAACCTGCGTAGGCCGTATCCGGTATTTGGGTGTGTTGCTGTATGACGCAGACAAAATCGAAGCAGCAGCTTCGGTTGCCGATGAGCGTGATCTGTATCAGGCGCAGCTGGATTGCTTCCTGAATCCGCACGATCCGGAAGTGCAGAAAATGGCACGCGAACAGGGTATTCCTGAAAGCTGGCTGATCTCCGCACAAAAATCGCCGGTGTACAAAATGGCGATGGACTGGAAGATCGCGTTCCCGCTGCATCCTGAATACCGCACGCTGCCTATGGTCTGGTATATCCCGCCGCTGTCTCCGATTCAGAAAGCCGCTGAGTCCGGTCGTATGGGAATGAACGGCATTATTCCGGATGTGGCTTCGTTGCGTATTCCGCTGCGCTATCTGGCAAATCTGCTGACGGCTGGCGATGAAGCGCCGGTACTGAAAGCACTGGAACGCCTGCTGGCAATGCGCGCATTCAAACGCGAGCAAAGCGTGCATGGCAAAACTGACGTGGCCTTGCTGCAGCAAACCGGCCTGACACCGGCACAGGTGGAAGATATGTACCAGATTCTGGCGATTGCGAATTACGAAGACCGCTTTGTCGTGCCTTCTTCTCACAAAGAAATGGTGGAAGACAGCTTCAATGAAAAAGGCAGCTGCGGCTTCACGTTTGGTAATGGTTGCAGTGGTGGCACATCCGACGGCACTCTGTTCGGCCGCAAGGCAGAGGGCAGTGTGATTTTTGTGGATATGCCGAAGTCGCGCAAAAAAGCGCTGGCAGATCAGGGTTAATCAGGAGGCTGAAATGAATATTTACCGCGTCATTTCAGCGCTGCTCAGCTATCCGGAAGCGGATATGCTGGCAGCCCTGCCTGAAATCCGGACTGTGGTGCAGACACTGGACGCACCGGTGGATTTGCCTGAAGTATTAGCGCCGCTGCTGGATTATCTGTCTGCACATGATCTGATCACGCTGCAGGAAAACTATGTGGCGACCTTTGACCGCAATCCTTCACAGGCTTTGCATTTGTTTGAACATATTCACGGTGAAAGCCGTGATCGTGGTCAGGCTATGGTGGATTTGCTGCAAGAGTATCAGCGCCGCGGCTTTGAGCCGGACAGCAATGAAATTCCGGATTACCTGCCTTTATTTCTGGAGTTTCTCAGCTGTATTCCGGCGGAGGAAGCCGAGCCTATGCTGGGCGAAGCCATCCACGTGATTGCAGCAATCGGTGCAAGGCTGCGCGATGTGCAGTCACCTTACGCGAATGTCTTACTGGTGCTGACAGCGTATACCGAAGTCGAACCGCGTCAGCAATCGATGCCGCCGGTACGCGACATGGATGAGGTGATGGAAAAATTCGGCCCCGGTGCCGATGGTACCGAGCCTTTGCTGAGGCCGGGTAAGGATGAGCAGGTGGTCCGCTTTTATCCGAAATCCGCCGCCAATTTTGAATCAACACAACGCGGGAGCGCATCATGAATTACCTGCATCAGTTTTTATACGGTATTTATCCTTATATCGCACTGGCGATTTTCCTGTTCGGCAGTCTGGCGCGTTTTGAGCGTGAACAATACACCTGGAAAAGCGATTCTTCACAAATGCTGCATACAGGTAATTTGCGTGCCGGCAATATCCTGTTTCACATCGGGATCATCGGTTTATTCTTTGGCCACATGGTGGGTTTGCTGACACCGGTTGCAGTGTGGGACAGCCTCGGTGTCAGCCATGGCTTTAAGCAAATGATCGCGATGGTCGCCGGTGGTGTGTTCGGTACGATGTGTCTGACCGGCTTGCTGATTCTGTTGCATCGCCGTTTTTCTGATGCACGTATTTCTGCAGTGACCCGCTTTGGCGATAAAGTGTTGCTGCTGTGGATACTGATCACGCTGGCACTGGGTTTATCAACGATCTTTGTTTCTGCCAGCCATCTGGACGGTCATATGATGGTGTTGTTTATGAGCTGGGCGCAACACATCTTCACTTTCCGCGCTGATGCTGCAGGATTTATCGAAGAAGCGCCGTTGCTGTTCAAGGCACATCTGTTTATGGGCATGACATTGTTTGTGATCTTCCCGTTCACCCGTCTGGTACACGTATGGAGTGGCTTTGCTTCGGTCACCTACCTGCGCCGTGCCTGGCAGCTGGTTCGTACACGCTGAGGAGTCGTCATGCCAGTTACGATCAATGGAATTGAACTCAGCGATGCAGACATGGAGCGTGAGCTGCCGCTGCATCAGGATCAGCCGAATCCGCTGGAAAGCGCTATGACTGCGCTGATTCTGCGCAATGTGCTGCAACAGGAAGCCGATAAGCTGGGTTTGCAGGGCGACGAAGAAACACGTATTTCCGCATTGCTGGATAAAGCGATACTTGTGCCGGAACCAACGCAGGAAGAATGCCTGAGTCATTATCAGCGCTTTCCGCAGCATTTCCGCAAGGGACAAATCGCCGAGGTGTCACACATTCTGTATCAGGTCACACCGCAGGTTGATCTGGAAGCCCTGCGTGCCCATGCGCTGGCGCAGCTGGCTGTATTGCAGGCAGATCCCTCACAGTTTGCGGCCATCGCGAAAGCACAGTCTAACTGCCCCTCGGGGCAGCAGGGTGGCAATCTGGGGCAGGTGACGCCGGGGCAAATGGTGCCGGAGTTTGATGCAGCCGTCTGGAAAGCTGAAGCAGGAACGCTGATACCTGCGCTGGTGGAAACACGCTTCGGTTTACACATCGTTGCGCTGGGAAATAAGGACGATGGCGTGCTGGTACCGTTTGAACTGGTTGCTTCGTCCATTGCCACCGCCTTACAGCAGCGTAGTTTTGAGCAAGCCTTGCAGGAATATCTGCGTCAGCTGGTCCGGCAAGCCGATATACGCGGCGCAGATTTTCTGCCGCAATTTCAGACCCAGTCTTCAGGAGTAGCGTATGCGAACTGATATCCCGCATCTGGTCAGTGAACACCGCGAATGCGATGAATTATTGCATCGTGCAGAAAATGCCTTAAACGATGGTCAGCTGACCGAAGCGCTGGTATTGCTGAACCGGTTTTCCGATATGCTGAACCGGCATTTGCTGGAGGAAGAGCAGGACTGGTTCCCTGCCTTTGAAAAGCAAACCGGCATGACAAGCGGCCCGACCATGGTGATGCGGACTGAACATGCCGATATTCGTGACATGGCAGCACAGGCAAGCAGTGCGGCGAATGCAGGACAAATGGAAGAGGCGCTGGCTGCAATTGATACGCTGAATGTGTTGCTGCAGCAGCATAATGTGAAGGAAGAAAATATCCTGTATCCGATGCTCGAGCGGGTACTGGGCGCAAAAGCAGAAGGCAGTGCCTGCTGTGGCGGCTGTACCTGTTCCGGATAATTGTCAGTTGCATGACCCTGCCTAAAACCCTCAGTTACGATCTGGCGCCGGATCCGCCTGTCGTGTTTTTCTGTCTGGTGCCTGCACCGTTGCTGAGTGCGGGTGCCGGAATCTGGCTGGCATTTGCTCCGGCGCAGGGTTTTCCTGAGCGGTTTTCCGGACTGACGCTGGCGCTGGTGCACTGGATGATGCTGGCAGTGGCGTTGCCAGTGATGCTGGGTGCGCTGATGCAATTGCTGCCGGTGGTGGCCGCCGTTCGTCTGCGTGCGCCACGAATCATCCGCATCATGCTGGCGCCGTTGTGCTGGCTGACAGCAGCTTCGGTGATCGCAGGCTTCAGCGGTATGACGGAACATACGCAGTCGGCTTTTTCGCTCGCCGCCGTTAGCGGTAGTGTTCTGTTGTGCGTCACCGTATTTGTGTTCTTTGCAGCAGTACGCAGCGTTGATGTGGTCGATAACACGACGCTGACGCTGCGCTATATCCCGCTGGCCTTATGTGTAGTGCTGTTTGCCGGTGTTCTGATGGCGGCCGTTTTCGGCAATCTGGCGCTGCCTGCTTTGTCAGTAGGCTGGTTACTGAATGTGCATGTTGGTGTTGCCAGTGTCGCCTGGCTGGCAGCATTGCTGGCAGGAATCGCTTCGACAACGGTGCCGATGTTCTGGCAAACACCGCGCCCACATCACTGGTTTCAAAAACTCTTCCCTGCCAGTTTCTGGCTGACTTCCGTTTTATTACTGCTTCCCGTATCGCAGACGTTTGCACTGTTGTGTATGAGCATTGCCGTGATTGTCTGTGCAAGCTGGTCTTTGCTGGCCTTGTTAAAAGCGAAACGGCGTAATGATCCCGGTTACCTGTTGTGGTTGTTTGCCTGCGCTGGCTGGATCACGGGAGCGATGATCACGTTTGCTTTGCACTGCGACTGGCTGACCGACAGTAACTGGCAATGGCTTGCCGGTGTGCTGGTGCTGGTTGGCGGTGTGTGGTTGCCGGTGAATGCGATGCTGGTCAAAATCATACCGTTTCTGGTATTTTTGCATTTACGCAGACGCTTACCTGCGCGTAGCAAGATTCCGCCTATGCAAATACTGTTGCCGGTAAAGCAAGCACGCTGGCAAGCGAAAGCGCAGATCGTCTGTTTGTTGTTACTGCTTGCTATACCTTTGCAGACCGGGCAGCTGCGCGTTGCTGCCGGTCTGGGATTCGCATTCACTCAGATCTGGCTGGGGGCATTATTGTTGCGGGTATTGTGGAAATTCCGCGTGTTGCAAAAGACCTGAGAACTCCGGATAACATTGATTTCCTGCATTATTTTTATTAATAAGGATATTAATAAAATAATTTTACGTGTTTTTACGTATGAAAAAAATGTCTCTTTTCGAAAAAAGTTCTTGACCGTTTTTTAAAGTCGATTTACAGTAGATCACATGAAATCTCAAAAGCACATCACCGTTGCGCAACAAACAGAAGCCGGCAAACAGCTGGCTGTGACTGTTTCCGCACTGATGCTGCTATCCCTACTAGTTATCCTAGCGCTACGACTAAGCTGATTTGCTGCGTCGTCTGAAGTGCCTGCACTTCACCAGGTTCCGCCAGCCGGAATCCATTCCAACCCGGTACACAATAGCGTTTCATCCAGTCACCAGCGTGACTGACAGGATAACAACATGATCATTTTTTTCAGCTTACTGACAGTTTCTCTGCTGCACACCGTCTTCGCCGGCCGTAAGTCCGCATCACTACGACTAACGCGCGGCTGACCGGCCTCGTGTCCCGTGGCAGCCGGTCGCCTCTGACGCCACAAATCTTAATTTAATTATTTAATTTTAAAATCAGGATCAGCTATCGCTGAGGGCTTGCTGCATCCTGATCGTCAGAGAACAGCCATGATCACAACGCCATCCGTAAAATACCGACCAGCCGCCACAGTGAATTTGCCGGACCGCCAGTGGCCTTCGCAACGTATAACCGCTGCACCGGTATGGATGAGTACGGATTTGCGTGATGGCAATCAATCGCTGATTGAACCTATGAGCATCGCGCAGAAACTGCGGTTTTTTAAGATGCTGGTACAGATCGGTTTTAGAGAAATTGAAGTGGCGTTTCCTTCAGCATCTGACACGGAATTTCAGTTCGTACGTGAACTGATCAGCGGCGGCCATATTCCCGATGATGTGACGATAGAAGTGCTGACACAGGCGCGTGAAGACTTGATCCGGCGCACGATTGATGCGGTCGAGGGCGCGAAAAGTGTGATCGTCCATTTGTATAACCCTGTTTCTCCGAGCTTCCGGCGTATCGTCTTCGGAAAAAGCCGTGCCGAAATTCTGGCGCTGGCAAGCACCGGCACGCAGTTAATCCGTGAACTGACGGATGCGCGGCCTGCAACCAGCTGGCGTTATGAGTATTCGCCGGAAACTTTCAGCATGGCGGAACTGGATTTTTCGCTCGAAGTCTGCGATGCCGTCAGTGATATCTGGTGTGCTGATCGCCACAGCGAAACGGACATCATCATTAATTTGCCAGCCACAGTCGAAGTGTCCACGCCGAATGTCTACGCGGATCAGATTGAATGGATGCACCGCCATTTAAAACGACGGGCACAAACCGTATTGTCCGTCCATCCACATAATGATCGCGGTACCGGCATCGCTGCGGCTGAGCTGGCGCTGATGGCGGGGGCAGACCGTGTTGAGGGTTGTCTGTTCGGTAACGGTGAACGTACCGGCAATGTGGATATTGTGACGCTTGCCCTGAATCTGTATACCCAGGGCATTGTGCCGGGACTGGATTTTTCGGACATCGATGCAGTACGCGCCGTCGTGGAAGGTATTAACCGCATTCAGGTGCATCCGCGCCATCCTTACGCGGGCGATCTGGTGCATACCGCTTTCTCAGGATCACATCAGGATGCGATACGCAAAGGCTTTGCACAGCAGCAACCGGATCAGTTCTGGGAAGTGCCTTACTTACCCATCGATCCGCAGGATATCGGCCGCAGTTATGACGCAGTGATTCGTGTCAACAGCCAGTCCGGCAAAGGTGGCATGAGTTATTTGCTGGAGCAGGCTTACGGCATCAGTTTGCCACGCCGTATGCAGATCGCACTGAGCCGCGAAGTACAAAAGGTGGCAGACGCCACCGGCGCTGAAGTCAGTGCCGACACAGTTTTTCAGGTGTTTTCGCAAGTGTATTTGCAAACGCCACATCATCTCGCTTATCAAGCACATCAGGTTCTGGATCACAGAACATCGCCATCAGACGCCGCGCAATTATCGTTGCGTACGGATCTGCTGTTGCACGGCCAGCCACGAGCGGTCATTGCGGCAGGCTCTGGCTTTCATGACGCCTGTCAGCAAATGCTGAACAATCTCGGATTTAAGGTGCAGTCGGCGCAGTGGACTGTGATGCCGGATAAAAATGCGCACGGCAAAGTGTACGTGATTGCTGAAATTCATACCGATCAGGGTTTTGCCTGCGGTGTGGCGCATCATCAGGACACCGAAGCGGCAGCGATCAGTGCTGTGTTTGCCGCAGTTTCGGCGCAAATACCGCAGCCAGAAATACAGGCAGCAGCGTAAATAGCGGCTATTCCGGCTTACTTGAAAAGGCAGCAGACGCTGCCTTTTTCATTTTGCGAGACAACAAACCTGATGCCCGGAAAACACTTACACTACAGGATGCGCGGTAAATTCCGCATCCGGCTTCAGTTTTCAGCTTCATCGTTCATTCATACAGGAGAAAAAGATGAGTCAGCATCTGGCAAGTATCGTTTGGCAGCGTGGTGAGCAGGTTTTCAGTGACAATCAGTACAGCCGCGCCCATGAGTGGCAGTTTGACGGCGGTTTACGGGTTCCTGCATCGTCCGCACCGTCCTCCGTTCCTTTGCCGATGTCAGTCGCTGAAAACGTTGATCCTGAAGAGGCCGTTGTTGCGGCGCTGGCCAGTTGCCATATGCTGTTCTTTCTCGCATTCGCCTGCAAAAAAGGCTACATCGTTGATCATTATGAAGATCATCCGGTCGGCACGATGGAAAAAAACGAGCGTAACCGCCTGTATCTGGCGAATATAGTGTTGCAGCCGAAAGTGACTTTTTCCGGCGATAGCCAGCCGGATCAGGCAGCGATTAATGCCTTACATGAACTCTCGCATGATCATTGCTACATCGCGAATTCGCTGAAGGCTAACGTGGTAATTAAGCCGCTGTGAAATTGCCCGGACAACAGAGTGATCGCTGCTGAGCCTTGGCGCGGTCACTCTGAATGAAGTTTAAGTTCTCAGGCGAGATGATCAGTTTTTTGCATTTCGCGGCGTATTCCTGTCAGCAAATCGTCTTGTGTAATGATGTCTGAGCCGCGTTGTAAAGCAATCAGACAGGCACTGCGTAAGACATTGATGACAGAGCCACCAGTGATTTCGTATTGATCTGCAATTTTTTCCAGATCGATACTTGTATCCTGTTTTACCGGGTTATCGAAAGCTTTACGCCAAAGCCGCAGACGTTCACCTGCATCCGGAGCAGGGAAATGAATTGCGGAATGTAAACGGTGCATCAATGCGCTGCTGAACGGATTTTTTTGATTTGCAGCCAGAAGTACAACACCCGGATAACTGTTTATGTGCTGCCAAAGACACGCTATAGTCTGTGGAATATTACTTTGGTAATCCGGGCAACCCCCATTGCTTAACAGGTCTGCCTCATCCAGATAGAGTATCCATCGATTGACCGCAGCCAGCTCAAACAGGTTTTCCAGATGTGCTTCCGCATCTTCAGGGGATGCAGAGATGACGAGGGCAACAGAAATTTTGTAAACTCTGAGGCCTGCGCTCTTTCCTAGCAGACTGGCTGTCAACTTCTTACCTGCACCGGGTGGCCCATAGAACAAGCTCCGATAGCCAGGTTGAATAAATTTATTCAGATGCCAGTCGTGCATCAGCTTTTCTGCGTTTACTGTCCAAGTGAGAATTTCTTGTGCAGCCTGCATGGTGGAATCGCAAAGGACGAGATCATCCCACGACAGTGCTGTTTCCAGTCGCTGTGCAGGGAACCGCGTAGATAAGGGCGGATCACTCTCTTCACCGGTCAGAATAAAGGCTAATTTTTCGGGGCGGATTTTTAAGGGCGCAGAAAATACAGAGAATCCGGTAGCGGTGATATTTCCGGCTGTAGCAAAATCGAGTATCCCGGTGCTGTAAAAAAAATGTGTGGTTTCGAACAATGCCGCTAATGCGAACCGGCGCGTCAGACTTTCGCCTGCCAGAATAAAGACAGCAGTTTCTACGCTTGGCAGAAAGCCGGTTCCGGAATTGTCCGGCACTCCGCCAAACTCTGTAAACCCGCGATCCATCGCGGTATTTTTTAGCAGAAAGGGGGCCAGTAACTGTGGTCGGAGGACCGGTGCCAGTGCCAGAATCAGGATCAGTCTTTCACTGGTGCTCATGCAGTGCTGGCGCACAAGCTTCGCGTATGGAGAGGGATCATCATCAACAGGCGGAGGCAATAGTTCGGATATGTCGCGATGGACGCATTCCTGACCGAAATACAGGCTGATGGCGGTGTCTATCATTTCTGCGCACCAGGTCAGTTCGCGTTCAAGTGTGGCGGCGTTGGCCGCAGCAGTATTTGTCATTTCCAATCCACTGTTAAGTCAGTTTGCATCCGGGGAAGTCGGATCAACGTCATATTGAAGGGAAAATCCTTCAACTGCACATCGTAAGCTTCAGATTCGACTTGCAAATGCCAGTGCGCAGTGTCTTTGTACAGACTGGCGTTGCGCAGTATAAAATAGCCACGCAATGCGTCAACAGACGAATCCCGAATCGTGCTTCAGTTGTATAAAATAGCCTGAAGTTCTCATCCGGATACAAATCGTTCAATGATAGTCATCGGCATTACTGCCGGCAGTTGTGCTTCCGGTGCAAGTCCGCAGAGTATTTTATTCAGATATTGACTACGCATTGCGACTGACACGGGCAGAAAAATACTTCTTCAGTGACGCTTACAATGGTGCTGCCGCCCGTGGCAAAGTCAGAACAAAACACACCCCGTCATCCAGATTGCTGACGCTGATCGTGCCGCCCATTTTCGCCATATAGGTTTTCGCAACGAACAGGCCCTGACCGCGCTGGCCCATTGCGCCGGCTTCAGCCTGATCCGAAACACCGTATTCAAAAATTTTATCGATCATTTCTTCAGGAATTCGCGGGCCACGGTTTTGAATACGGATCACTGCATAGCGTTCATCCGCCTGTAATCCGATTTCAATGGCGGTATCCGGCAGGCGGTAACGCAGCGCATTGTTCAGGATGTGACTGAACACATCTTCCAGCGAATGTGCATCGGCCTTAATCCAGATGTTTTGTTCCGCGGCAGGGCGCGGTTCAGTCCAGATCAGATCCGCTATTCCTGCGTCCGGCGCATATTCGATCAGAGTGCTCACGAACTGCTGCAACACCAGCGGCGCAATATCCAGCACACTGGCCTGAAATGCTTCAGAAGGGGAAGCGTTGCCGTACAGGATAGTCAGCGCCTGTTGCATACGCTGCAGATAACGCAGGCTTGGATCATCCTCGCGCTGATGTAATGCTAGCAAAGACTGCAGCGGTGACATGATTTCGTGCCCGACCGCATGCCACATATCTTTTTCCTGAGCAGCGCGGATTTGTTCCCGTTCCAGATCTTCGCGCACGCGGCGCAGCAAATCCTGCAGACAGCTGGCCAGTACGCCCAGTTCATCAGCGCTGCGTAAGTCATTCAGATTAAACTGATCGATACCCTGACTGGCTTTGACGTGGCTGGATAAGGCTTTGGCGCGTTTTGACAGTAAAGTGATGCGGCGCATGATATTCACTTCCAGTAAACCCCATGCCAGCAACAAAGCCAGCAGCATCGCAGCTACATACCAGCTGATACGCGCTGCCACGATGGTCAGATTCTGCAGGGCACTGCGCTGATCGCCGGTCAGGCTGAATTCCACCGGAAACGCCGCGGTGTTCAGCACTTCTTTGCGCTCCAGCCGCCAGATACGTTTTTCCACTGGCAGCCAGTTTATTAAACGAATTAATAAAGCCTTCTGATCCAGCGCCTGTGCGCTGTCTCCCTGCAATTGCAGATACGATTTTTGCTGATCCAGCCTGCGGATTTCAATTTTTTCACCGGCCAGCAAATGCTGCTGTAAATCGCGCAGAGAAAAAATTCCGCTGCGGTTTTCATGGTCGCTGTCCAGCAATACCTGCTCACTGTTGGCCGCTTTGATTTGCGCATGAATACGCAGACGATTCAGATCAGTCGGCGGCCATGCCGGATTGCGGTTGGTGTAAATGGCCGCCTGCCATTGTGGAATTGCGATGCGCACAGAAAAGAAAGCAGTGCGCTGGCACTGGCTTTCATCGCCATTGGCCGGTGGCTGATTACAACGTCCCTGTTGCCAGACCAATGCACGAAAGTCTTTGTACGGCTTACTTTTACCTGCTTCCAGATCGCTGACCAGAAAACCAGTGAAGCGTCCGCGTAATACGGGTGCGGCATTGTTTTTACTGGCGTCCGCTTCGAACGGGGCGATCCAGTGAAAGTCCTGATCATCCACATTCAGGGTCAATTCCAGCCGGTCTGCTTTACTCAGATCGCGTTCGCCGCGTTCATGTTCGGTCAGTGCAGGCGCATTGAAATGCCCTGCCAGATACAGGAAGGCACCGCCCCACGGGCTGTTACCGATGCCGGCGCATAAATCACCGTTTTCGCCGTATTGCTGCAGACACCCGGACATCGCAATCGCTTGCTGCACCTTGCTCTGATCATCAAAATCCAAAGCAGCGAATGGCAAAATCACCGGATGCAGGCCGGTGCTGGCTTCGTTCAGCATGCCGGGATTCAGCAAAGCCAGTTGCCCGCTGGGATGGCGCAGTAGCGCGGATAACTGTTGCTGGGTTTTATCAAAATGCGTCTGGTAAGCATCCAGCGCAAGTTGTTTTTCCTGTTGCAGCAGCGATAAAGCCAGCGCTACCGTGGCAATCGCCAGCAGTAAAAAAATACCGCGAAAGACAATACGCAGCCGGTAAGCTGCCAGCCACAGGCGCTTCATTCGCTCACCCAGCGGAAGCCGCGCAATGGCACGTTTTCAATCAGATTAAAGTTCGCATCAATTTCGCGGAAGGCGTCGCGGATAGTGGACACATGCTTACGGATATTTTCGCGGTTGCGTCCGCTTTTCACCACTTCGTATAAATCGTCATAAGTGACGACCTGTCCCTGATGTTCCAGCAACACCGCAAGAATACGCTGCGCTGTCAGCGGCAGATTCACGCGCTGGCCGCGCCAGATCGGATTACGCTGGCGTAAAGGATCAAGGCTGATGCTGACCGGTTCCGGTGCTGCTTTTTGCTGTGATTTTTTTTCACGCACGGCACGCAAAATTTCCAGCAGTGTCTCGATGAAATCATCTTCGCTGAAAGTGGCTTTTTGCAGATAATCCCAGGCATCCAGCGCTTTCATGATGCTGCGGTAGATGGTGGCAGGCATCGCAGATACCACCAGCACCGGCGTCGCGCTGTGCTTATTGATCGCATTGATGATGGCGACACCGGCATGCCGTTCGCGCCCGAGCTCAATATCCAGAATCACCAGATCGTAGTGTTCGCGCAGCAAGGCAGCTTCGGCATCGTCGCGGTTAAACCACTGATCCACCCGCGCTTCCGGTTTGGCAGCATTAATCCACTGGCGCAACTGGTTACTGGTCGGTTCGTCGTCTTCTATCAGGGCGATCTTGATCATGATGGCTTGGCAAATATAGCAATCTGCCAAGCCTAAACGGAGTGCCGTAAAAAAGCCAGCCATCCGGCTGTGAGTGTTTCTTCACAGGCGACCGGCGGCGGTCATTTCGGGCAAAAAACAGGCTGAATGCTGTGTTCAGCACAGCAATCCGGCTGTCGTCGGCAGAAAGTCTGGTTGTCCGGAAAACAGAAATGACGATATTTGCACATCCAGACTGTTCAAAGTCTGGCGACGCTTTTCCATCAAGGACTGTTGAGGTGATTAATAGTGTCGTAGTCTCTGTCTATGTTCCTGAATGGAAGCAGTATATGGATGTTGATAAGACAGCATTTAAAATGGAAAACCTGTTTGATGAAGTATCAAACATTGTATTGACCAAACCTCAAGTTTTTACAAAAAGCGCAATTGAATTAAAGAGTGTGCCAGCGTTTCATTCGCAATATGGATTTCCTGAATCGGTATTTATTGATAAAACAAAAGGCCAATGTGACGAATATTTAATTACTGTTTCAGATTTTAAACGTTTGTAAGCGACTCTTTCTCCTCACGCATCCTTCTCATACTCCGCATCAATCAATGGAAATCAAACACTGGAAATTCCATTTGTTTGAAATGATGCAAATAACTAAAAAGGGGATGATTACCCATCTTTAGTGCGCCATTGCACTCAACAGTTCTTTACTTAGAACTATTGCCGAAAAACTTGATGCAGGGCGTTTTGTATTGAAACTCAATTACTACATCAAGGTAGTTGAGATTGTTCCCAAAATTAGGAACCTTGGCATTTGGATTGTCACTTTTGACAACGACTTTCGTTACAGCTGAACCGTATTTTTTCTCTACCTGCATATCTATTTTATTTATTTCCGCAGAGAAGTCGCTATTAACCTCATCGAAGGATTTCTGTTGGTTTTCAGCTAGAGTTTTTGCCTTGTCAAACGCCAATTTTTCTAGTTTGATAAGATCTTGCCCGCCAATCATAAGCTGATGAGAATGGATAGCGTTTGCCATCGATGCACATTTTACTGATTGAGAATACGTTGGTGTGTCAGTATTACTTGTGGTTTGACTTTGGATGATGGTCGAGCTGTTGTTGTTTGAGACGCATGCACATATTGAGAAGCAAAGTGTGAATATACCAACGATTCTAGTTTTCATTACTTACCTTTATTTTAGATGTCTATAGCTAACTGTAGTGGTCAACTAATTTTGGTCACATCGTTATAGCCAAGCCAACAACTGTGCTCGGCTTCGTTGGATGCCAAACCACCATTATGGTGATGCGGTCTGAGCTGGCTGTTGTGGCACAGACTGTAATCCAGTATTGCCTTCTCAGCTTGCACAAATGAACCGTAGCACGTAGGGCGCATTAAAATGCGTCGAACCCTGTTATTTTAACATTTTAACATCAAAATGCGGTGTTCAGCACAGCGCCCCGGCGCTCGTCGGCAGAAAATCCGGTTGTCCGGAAAACAGAAATGACGATATTTGCACAGATGTCAGAACCAACCGCTGTTTTACGTTTTTTAGCCGCAACCCGGTATCACACTCAATCGGCGCATTGCAATGCGCTCTACGAGGTAGGGGATACGCCTCACGGACTTTGGCTCATCTTCCGCGTGGGCACAAGAGCGGTGCCTGTCCTACTTGGCTGCGTTACGCTTTACCGCGTTATCTTGTGTTCGTCGAAATTCCAAAACAGCATGACTCTAACCTTTACCGACTCCCCACAAATTCGGGTGATTTCTATCCTGAATTTTTAAACGCATCGTTAAAAAAAATTCTTTGATTAGCATTTTTATTGCGCGAAAAACTTTTCCTGAAGAGATAGCAATGCTCGCCAAATACCGATAGGCAAGCGGAAACCCTCCGGTTGCAGCCGTTAAAAAAAACTGCTCAGCCTCTTCTAGATTTTTTTCACTACCAACACCAAACATACTCATTATTCCTAAGTAAATACCAGCCTGAGGAACATCATTGATATAAGCTTTATTTAAATGAATCTGGGCTTGAGACACATCCCTTTTAACCGTCACACTTCCTTCAAAGTACATCCGTCCGAGACCAAGGTGCGCAATAGGATCATCACTTTCAAAAATCGATTTACGATACCATTTAGCTGCCTCTTCTAAGTCTCTCTTGAATTCACATTTGTGGTGCTTGTATCCGGTTTCATACAGTTCTGCAATACGTGCAGTTATTTGCCAAACTCCCGCTTGCTCCATTTCCTGAAAGATTAAAATCACCTTCAGAATATCTCCTACAGTTAAGGCTTGCTCAGCTTTCTCACGTAGAGAATCGATATAACTTTCATCTAAATTCATAGTATGAGCTTCCCTTGGTATTTAGTTCACCATCAGGTAAATCGCTATTATTTCTTTTTTGCTAATGCTTTTGCCGATTCCACCATTTTCCACGCGCCACCTTGTGACTATGCTTCCCTCGGTATTTAGCGCGTAGGGCGCATTAAAATGCGCCAAACCCTGTTATTTTAACGTTTTAACATCAAAATGCGGTGTTCAGCACAGCGATCCGGCGCTCGTCGGCAGAAAGTCTGGTTGTCCGGAAAACAGAAATGATGATATTTGCACAGTGGTAGTGCTGCGAGGCAATCAAAGCCACGGGTTGCAAGTGCCGTATGGTGCAGGGAGCAAGAGAGAAAAATCCCCCGCACCATTGCGGCGCGGGGGATGTTGTGATTAGTAGCCGAAGCCGCTCAGGAAGGCTTTCGTGAAGCCCAGCGTGCCGGCTTTGCCATAGGTGTTACAGGTTGGCGAAGCGTAGCCCGGTGCGCAGTCTTTATCACGGTCGAAAGACCAGAAATGCACGCCGGCAAGGCCGTTTTGCTTGGCGTAACTGACTACGACGCTGATGTCTTCCAGACGGAAGGTTTCGTTCGGCGTATCGTTACCACCGATCATCGGCGTGATTTCGATTTTGCTCAGCGGAATGCCGTATTGCTGATTCAGGTTGATCGCTGCCTGAACTGCCGACGCGCCCATATCGCATTCGCCATTTTTGACGATGCAGTTACCACCGGAAGGGCTGCCGTAATCCATGGTCATCAGATTGATCGTGTAATTACTCAGTTGATATTTCTTGATGTACTTAATCACCAGTTCACCGTAGTAGTTCAGGCTGGGGCTGACATTCCCACCCAGCGTGGCGATGGTGAAACTGTAGCGCAGCTTAGGCCACTTCTTCTGCGCATTGGCCACGCGTTGCACCAGATTGCTGATATCGGCTTCGGTCTGACCCGCTTCAATATCAAAATCGATACCGATCAGATTGGCGGAGCTGTAGCGATTAATGAAGGCGTCGAAACCTGCATCGCTGGCACAAGTGAATGAGCCTGCTGCACCGCCGGTCGCCAGAATGTATTTCTTGTTCTTGCTGACCAGCGCAGGAATGTTGGCAGACGCAATCGTTGCACCGGCAACGCCGCCCCAGTTTTCAGCGCCGCATTCGCCGGTGGCAAAAGCCAGCGTGACAGTCGATAAATTTGCAGGCATCGCATCTGCCAGCGTTTGTGAGGAACCGGTTACCGTGGTCATCGCCATATTGGTATTCCAGTTCATATTGATGCTGATGTCTTTGTAAGGACTGAAGATAAAGCCCGGTGCAACACCGGTTGTGCCTGTACCGCCGGTTCCGCCCGTGGAACCGCCAGTAGAACCGCCCGTCGATCCGCCGGTAGAGCCGCCAGTGGAACCTCCTGTCGATCCACCCGTGGAGCCTCCGCCTGATCCGCCGGTCGAACCGCCAGTCGAACCACCTGTTGAACCACCGGATCCGCCGCAGACGCCCTGATCTGTCCATGGCTGACCGGAACCGGCAGGGCCGCTGAATTGTTGCGGATCATTCGCCTGTGTCCACCAGTTGGCTTTGTAGTTATGTCCGTTTTCGCTGGCGAAACTGCCACCGGCGTAAGCCACACTGCTGCTCCATGCAGCTGCGCAACTATTGCTGTTACCGCCGGTACTGCCACCTGTACTGCCGCCACCGTTTCCACCGGTTCCGCCCGTGTTGCCACCGGAACCGCCCGTACCTCCGCTACCACCGCCGGTATCGCCGCCACCACCTGCAGTGCCGCACGCGCCCTGATCTGTCCACGGCTGTCCGGTGCCGGTTGCACCATTGTTCTTCAAGGGTTCATTTCCCTGCGTCCACCAGTTAGCGACATAGTTGCGACCATTTTCGCTGACCAGTTTGCCGCCGGTGTATGCCGTTTTTGCATCCCACGCTGCCGCGCAGCTGGCGACTGCTGCAGCCGTCGCTGATAACTTGCCGGAAGGTACCAGCTTACCTGACGTGTTCTGAACAACAGACTGGCCGTTCAGTACGACCGGCAATGCAGTGCCGGATAATGCTTGCGCAGATTTCGGCGCAGAGTCCGTGCCGCCGCAGGCAGTTAACAATAAGCCCACGGTCAGCGGGGCCAGTAAATGCAGATGGTGTTTCATGATATTCCTTTCTGTAGAGAAACGGATACCAATGTAATACCATCAAATTGAGCCTATTTTTTAAACTGGCTATTGAATATTAAAAATCGATCAAAAATACCAATAAAGATCGAATATGTTAAGAAAAAAGCAAACATTGCTTACAAGTAGATTACATTTTTCTCATGGAAGTGTCAGATAGCATGGCTTTAAGTGGTATTGCCTTATTCGGGATTCCACGGAATCCGCCACAGCTTGCCACCAAAAGCAATACACTGAAACTGGACTACGATGTTTCTTTTGCTATGCAAAAAAAGAAACAATAAGTTTATTGAGAAATGCGCTGTGCCATAACATCTTGTTGCAAAAAATATTGTTGTCAGCGGCGTGGCAGAAATGCCGCACCGCAGGCTTGGCTTTCCAGTAAAACAGCGTCAAATGTCTATGGTGATGGGCTGATCACGCGGGCGCTGCGTCGCGAATCTGCGCGGAATACAGAGTAATCCGCCATTTTGTGAGGAAAAAACAGGGCAGGCGGTCTTCGTTATTTTCTGTTTGCCGCCTGAACCATGTTCTGAAAACGACCTGCTTGCGCTTACAGCTTGGCGCTGCGCATTTTCAGTCGCAGCCACTTTTCTATACCTTCCAGTGTGGCATTACCATCTTCACCACCCAGCTGATTCGCGTAAACCGTGGTAACCAGCTTGCCATTGCGATCAAGCAGAGCAAACGAAGGAAAAGATTTCACACCAATCTGATTGAACAATAACTGGTCAGCACCTGCAGCTACCGGCCATTGCAGCGCATATTGCTGCAGATATTGTTTCGCTTCTTCGGCTTTATCCGGGGTGATGGCAAGGACATGAATATCCTTATTACGCAGCATGATCTGATTCAGCACCGGCACTTCACGGATGCAGGGCGCACAGTGTTCGGAATAAAAGTTGATCAGCACATATTTACCCTGAAACTGCTGTTCGGACAGCGCTTTGCCGGATAAATCTGTCAACTGCTTCAGCGGAAATTTGTCACCAGACGCAAGGCTCAGGTTCGGTAATTGCAGGTATTCGTATTCGGCTGCCTGCGTCAGCGGGGAAATCGCTGTATTCAGCAGCATCAGACTGACCAGTCCAAAACGTTTTAAGCCAGAAACGAATCGCATGTACCGTACTCCCCGATCACATATAAAATTTCCAGCGTGAAATTGTATTTTTAAATAGAACGACTTGCAATGCAATTTGCATGCTGACAATGTTGAGCATGACCAGCTGCCTGCAGGCTGGCGATGAATGTGTGAATTTTTCTTCACAGCGCGGAATGAACATCACCGAAGTATGTAAAGACTGGCAAGGCGACGGCATTGTTTGCTCGGCAAGGGGCGGCGCATGATGGCATCACGTTGCAGCGAACACTGCAGCCCGTCAGACAAATTACTTAACGGAGATGATCATGTGGAGTGGCTTAAAAAAAATCACAGCAGCGATTCGTAACAGCCTCGGCTGGGGCGCAAGAAAAGGTTTGCAGGGCGCAAGCAATGCCAGCCATCTGGCGGTGAAGGGTGTGCGTCAGCTGAATACCCGCATGATCATGGTGGTGGCCGGTGTCAGTCTGAGCGTGTATGGCGTCTACACGCATACGCCGGTACACAGCGTTGCACGTGGCGAAGCGGTGTTACGCAGTAATCAGTGGACTGGCAGTATTGATGTGATTCGTGAAGGCAGTTTTATCAGCGTGCCGGGCTTTCATCAGATTCAGCAAGTATCGCTGCGTGATCAGTTATACCGTCCGGACAACAGCGGTAATGCGCAGGGCGGTGCGCCGTATCAGTCGGTAGAAGGTTTGTCGCTGGGCGTGGAACTGGCAGTGCGCTATGCGCTGGATAACGGCAAGCTGCCACAGTTTTCCGGTATGGATCAGCATCAGATCGACAGTCAGATCGTGGAACCTGTGGTGCAGGCTGTGATTTATAAGGCTTTTTCCCGTTACACTGTGAAAGAAATCTTCTCCAGCAAACGGGCGGAAATTCAGCAAATGATTGAAACAGAACTGCGCCCGCGTCTGGCTGCAGACGGTATCACGCTGCGCAATGTAATGCTGGGTAAAGTCGATTTACCTGCCGACTACAAAAAAGGCATGGAACGTCTGCTGGCAGAAGAACTGGCTTCAGAGAAAATGCGCTACACGCTGGAACTAAAGGAGAAAGAAGTGCAGCAAACCGCGCTGGAATCTGAAGCCCAGAAAATCCGCCGTGAGAAAGAAGCTGAGGCGGCCGCAAAAGAACAAATCATTGCCGCCAGAGCGCAGGAAGAAGCGATGAAGCATGTGCTGCCATTCAAGCAAAAGCAAATTGAACAGCGTCAGTTTGAAGCGGAAGCCGAGAAAGTGGCACGGATTAAATCTTCTGAAGGTGCGGCACAGGCAAGGGTGATTGAAGCTGTCGGTGAAGCGGACTCGCGCCGCAAGCTGGCCGATGCTGAGGCCTACCGTCAGGATCTGATTGGTAAAGTCACCAGCACGCAAATGGAAAGAGAAGGGCAGTTACTGAGCAAACATCCGTTGCTGATTCAGAAAACCATGGCAGATAAACTGTCGGACAAAGTCTCGGTCATCATTGCGCCGCCACCAGCTGACGGTGGTTTCATCGGTGCCAGCTTGTTGGGACAGAAAGCAAACAGCAATCCGGCGATGAACCGTGTCAGTGATACGCAGCAGCCGGGTAATCTGAATACACAAAATCAGGAGAATTGATCATGTTGTTCAGTTTTGTTGCTGCCAGCAGCTTTGCTTTAGTGATTCAGGATGCCGCTGCCTTAAGAGCTGCTCCCCGTGACAGCGCCTTACAGCAAACGGCCTTGTATCAGGGAGATATGGTGGAAATTCGCGGCAGCAAGCTGGATTATCTGCAAGTGTATGACTACCGCCGCGAACGCGGCGGTTATATCCGCGCCCAGCAACTGCGTCCGCTGGAGCTGAATCCGGCGCAGGCTGCCGATAACCGTATGGTGTGGCGTTATCTGCGCGATGTGCCGGGTGCAGAAAGTCTGGGAATCGCCTACACCGCGGCTTATCTAAAAGCAGCAGCGCCTGCCGACATCGACGCAGAAGCATTTGATGCGCTGGGCAGTTTTGCAGACCGGCTGGCGAAGCGGGCGAACAATAAACCTGCCGGAAAAAGTGCGGAGCTGGCGCTGGCAGGTCACTTAGAATCCGCTGCGTATTACGGCGTGCAAATCAAACGGTATGAGCGTGATGGTAAAGCCTGGTTTTGCTATGACGGCGAAGCTTACCGTCGTGTACTGGCGATGCGCGCTACGGCAGAGCAGCAAGCGAAAGCAGCGCTGGCGCTGACCCGCAGCGATTGCATCAATCCTGCGGTGCTGGAAACTGACAGGCAAGCGCACGATGTATGGCGTGCCGAGGTGCTGGATAAAGTTGATCAGAAAGAATTGCCGGATTTGCTGAAGCAGCGTCTGCGCTTGCGTAAAGCCGGTATCTGGTCAGCGATTGCGTTTCAGCAGGCACGTAAAGGTCAGCCATATCAGGTGGCGGGAAGCCGTGCTTTGCAGGAATTTACCGGATTAAAAGCGTCTGAACTCAGCGATGAAGATCAGCCACTGTATAACGAAGCAGCGTTGCGTGTTGCGGCAAGCCGCTGGGCCAGCCTGCCGGAAAAATTACCGCAAACTGCCGCTGCATCCGGTTTGCATCTGACCGCACAAGCCGGTGCGCCGGGTGAAACCTGCCTGACGCTGAGCGACGGTGCGGCGCCTGCCAAAGCCGGACAAAACAATACACTGGCGCGTCGCTGCACCTACGGTATGGCATGGATGGCATCGCAGCGCGTGCATCCGCAAAATCAGGCGCTGGTGCTGGCAGTGCAAACGCTGGAAGGCTGGCGCGAATTGTGGCTGTGGCACAAAGTAGACCAGCAATGGGTGGTGGATGTGATTCCACCGGCAAACAGCGATCCTGATCTGGCCTACGTGGATTTTGCCGGCTGGATACCCGGTAGTAACGATAAGTTTTTACTGGCACGCGAAGCCCGAACCGATGGCCGCTATCAGCGCAGCTATGAAGTCTTCAACCGCCAGAACCTGCAAACCGAAACCAGCAGCGAACGCCTGCGCAACGTGGCGCTGTTCAGCAAATGGCAGGATGCGCAATGGCAGGGGGCCAGTCTGATGCAGCGCTGAAAAGCGCTTATTTAGGTCAATTAAAGGCATGACGGGTGAGCAACGATTCTCGCTCCCCCATAAGCGACTTAAACAAAAGAGTCTGATTGAACGTAGAAATCATGATTAGTTCAGATTTCTCATCATGAATGATTTGATTCTATTCAGATTCAAATCAGTCAAATCCCGGCATTGACCTCGCGTTTAGATTTTTATAGCATCAGCTGTGATATATAATAACGTGGTCCAATTAAATTTCCCATAGGAAATAAATGTCATATTTAATTTTGATGTTGATCTTAATGTGGAAATTCTCTGCTCGGAAGAATGGGTGAAGAGAAATATGCTACTTTAATTTGTAAAAAATTATAGTTGACACTAATTGCTAAACTATTTCAGCGGGAAAATTTTTCATGATTTCATCACATTCAAGAATCAGCAAAATTCAGAATCTGCTTGCTTCGGAAATTGACGGCAAGGTGATTTTAATGAACATTAAATCCGGAAAATATTTTGCCTTTGATGATGTCAGTAGCGACATCTGGAGTCGCATCGATAGTTATCCACTTTTCATGGATCTTTGCAGTTCACTTGTCAGAGACTATGAAGCAGATCCGGCTGTAATAGAAACAGATGTTGGCAACCTGCTCAACATCCTTAAAGAAAATCATCTGTTATCCATTACCGGCGAAGAATAATCGATCACATACTCCACCATGTAAGGACAATACGAAATATGCCTGATTACTCACTGTGCGGTTGGCATTTAAGATCAGATCGATCACTCCCTCTGGTAGCTCCTCTCTGCAACAGTTCCGCAATACCTGACATCGATCTGAAACACGGTCCGATTCCTCAGATTGATCTGCCGGTTATTTTCTCAAGCCCTTTTATAACCATTTATGCGGATAACCTGGCACTGATCAACGTCGGAGAGACGGTGTCTATTCTGGTGTCGGATGGGCGAAAGATCATCGTAGACGCTCCGGCAGCCACGCCTCAGGCAGAAGTCATGACCTTTTTACTTGGTCCGGCATTGGGTATGATTTGTCATCAGCGACAGATATTGCCTCTGCACGCCGCTTCAATCAGAATTGGAAATACTGCTGTCGCTCTGGTCGGCCAGTCCGGAGCAGGAAAATCAACTTGTGCGACGGCACTTATCAGCAGAGGACATCAACTACTGTGTGATGATATCTCAGTCATTAATTCAGACAATGCCACGGTTCGCCCCGCTTTTCCTGCTATTAAGCTTTGGCAGGACGCGGCGAAAGCACTTGAGATTCGAACGGATGAACTCTGTAATGTTCGCACCGGTTTACAAAAGTTCCATTACCCTGTGACATCTGTGTCCGAAAGTGTACCAACAGAACTGAGGGCAATCATTATCCTCGAACCAAGAACCCATATTGCATCAGCAAGGTTGACACAGTTGAGCAAGATTAATGCCCTTGCGCAGCTACGGAGGCATATTTACCGGGCCCGGCTATCCCAATTAACCGGGGCAGAACAGGCCTGCTTCAAACAACTGGGGCAACTGGTCAGCAAAGTGCCAACTATGCTATTAACTCGTCCCGACAATCTCTTGCAGCTGGATCAAACCATTAACCTCATTGAAGAAACCTTCTCGGCATGAGTACTTTTATCTGGCTGGCCTCCTATCCCAAGTCAGGCAATACCTGGATCAGAGCTTTCCTCAGTAGCGTAAGGCAAAATGGCAGCTCTGTTGATATCAACCAGCTGGATGTTGTCATACAACCTTCCGCCCGAATGTTTTTGGATGATCAGCTAGGAATTGCGACCGTTGATCTTACTCAAGAGGAAATCTTGCTAGCGCGCCCGGCAGCGCTATCAGCTTGCAGTTTATATGCTGATGACGTGGTGATGCATAAGGTTCATGATGCCTGGATACGTAACTCAGTTGAGCAAGCGCTCTTTCCACCGGAGCTTACCCGCGCCAGTGTCTACATTGTCCGCGATCCGCGGGACGTCGCCATTTCATTTGCCCATCATTTAGGCAAACCGATTGATTACGCGATAGACCAAATGGCTTCAAATGACGCGTCTTTGGGGGTAAATATTGGCCGATTTACCTACAACACTTGCCAGCCACTGCGCACGTGGAGCCAGCATGTAGAGAGCTGGCTGGACCAAGCCAGCCCGGTTCCTTTGCTGGTCCGGTATGAGGATATGCAGGCAGACCCGGTAGAGCAAGGCACTTTGATAGCGCGCCACGTAGGTTTCGACTGCCCCGCATCAGTGTATGAACGCGCGGTTCAAAACACCAGTTTCCACGAACTAAGTAAGCAGGAAAACCAGAATGGTTTTCTGGAAGCGCTGTCCCCGGGGCGGCGTTTCTTTCGCGCAGGTAAAGTGGGGGGCTGGAAAAATGTACTCTCTTCGGAACAAATTACTCGTATTGAGCAAGTGCACGGACCGGTAATGCAGCGGCTGGGATATCTTTAAAAGAATAATAAAGGCAAGCAATGAGTGCTATTTGCGGTATTGTGCAATTTGATAAAGCGTTAATTGCAAAACAACGCTGTTTAACCGTTCAGGCAGCACTGGAGCCATATGGCCGGCATGGACAGGGGTTATGGGACGGTCAGCACATTGTGTTGGGCAGTCGGTTAACAAAATTACTACCGGAAGACCAGTACGATCAGCAACCATTGCAGGGTGGAAATGGCCGGTTTGTCCTGATTGCCGATGTGCGCCTGGATAATCGGGAGGAACTTGGCCGTAAACTGGGTATTCCTTTAGCCCGCTTACGAATGATGGCTGACGCAGATGTACTATTGGCTGCCTATGAACTTTGGGAGCAACAGCTGCTGGAGCATCTGGTGGGCGATTTTGCCTTTGCAGTGTGGGACAAGCAGCAGAAAACTTTGTTCCTTGCCCGCGACCAGATGGGCAGACGCCCGCTCTTTTACCATAAGGGCGACGGCTGGTTTGGTTTTGCCAGCATGCCCGCGGGACTGTTAGCCTTACCTGAAGTGCCAATGGCACCTGATGAAGAACGAATAAGGGACTTATTACTACTTCTGCCAGATTCAAGCTCTGATCACAGTTATTTTGCAGGTATTTACCGATTGCATCCCGGTCATTACGCGATTCTCGAGGCAGATGGAAGTTTTTATTCTAAACGCTATTGGGCGCCGCCAACAGAAGAACGCATTTTTTTCAAAAACGACGATGACTACGTTGAAGCTTTTCTGGAAAAACTAGAAGAGGCTGTTCGCTGCCGTTTACGTTCTGCCGGGGGGATAGCCAGTCAACTTAGTGCAGGCTTTGATAGTGCCACGGTCACCAGTATTGCAGCCAATTTACTGGGAAAAGACGGGCAGAAGTTACATGCTTATACATCGGTGCCCAACCCGGAAGGGCTCTCTTCATCATTTCAGAATCGCATCGTAGATGAAAGTCCTTTGGCAGCGCAGGTGGCGGCACTGTTTCCTAACATTCAGCATCATCTGATAAGAACCGACGATCAGAGCATTGTCAGCATGATGGAGTGTATGTTTAAACACTATAATCGCCCGGCAAAAAATGTTATTAACTTGCTGTGGGATATGTCTATCGCGCAACAATCCTCGGCTATGGGGGCGACAACTCTTTTAACGGGGGAGTTAGGAAATCTCACGATCAGCTATCATGGCCCGCTGGTACTTAATACGCTGTTGCGTGAAGGACGGCTGATTGAGTTAACAAAGCAACTGTCGATGCAGCTACGTAATGGTACTCCGCATAGCCGTCTCTCTGTTCTGTACCATATGCTGATGCCGTCGCTTCCCGATAGCTGGCAGTCCGCTCTGGAACAGACGGTTGACCGGATGAAAAAAAGGAAATCACCGGGCATGAATATTCATCCGGACATCGCCACAAGTCGCGCTTTTCAGCAATATTGCTGGCAATCAGGGCGCAGGTTTAACGGAACTAAAGTTTGGTATGAGAGCAGGGTATGGCGCCAAAAACTGCTTACCAAACGTGACTTCGGTGAATTTGTTAAGGGGACCTTGGCCATCTCTGGTATTGACCGGCGTGACCCAACGGTAGATATTCGCCTGATTCGCTATTGTCAGGCGATTCCGGTTGAGCAATTCAATAAAAACGGCATTAATCGATGGCTGCTTCGCCGAACCTTAACCCGCTACTGGCCGCAACAGGTAATTGTGTCGAGAATAAAGGGGCTGCAAGGGGCGGACTGGTTATACAAAATCACCAAAGAGCAGCATGAGTTATTCAGAGAGTTTATATTGCTCCCAGAGCAGCCAATGGCTAGTCGCCTTTTCGACCTGGCTTCAGTACAAAAAATGCCCGACACTCAACTAACTCATTACCAGCAGGCAAACAATCTACTGAGCTTAGTTGCTATAGCACATTTTTTAAGGCTTGCATCAGAGTAACAAAAAATAAAAAAATAATAATTTTTCTATGGAGATTTTTAAAAAGAAAAGCCCGTTAATTTACGGGCTTTTCTTTTTGGAAGCTATTTTTTACCTTAACTGGAGAAAGTACCACCATCATTAGCACCGTCTGGTCCTGCCATTGTTAAATCCTGAACATGATGTATCTCGACAGTGGGCGTAGACCATTTCTTGAGAGTTGAAACAGTTTCTGTTTTTGCTTCAGCAAGAGACTGCGATAAATCCAGTGTCATAATTCCTCCTATCCTCAAAATTAAATTAATACTACTGCATTCTGTTCGAACCGGAATCTCAAGTCAATAACAAAAATTTTAATGCAGAAACTTGCAAGAGATTTGTGAAAAAACCACTGATTTTAGTGGTTGATATCTCAAAAAACAAAAAAATACCATATGATAATTAAAGGCACCTGTAAATGCCTGCAGCAGCATAGCGATACCGTTTATTCACAACTACCAACACCCCCGGCAATACCCTTCAAAAATCTGAGCATATTATCGCTGTAGCAATTAGATGGACATTGCGGACGGTGGCTTTTTTTTTAAGAGAGGTAATATGGATCCATATGTAGGTGAAATTACCCTGTTCGCGTTTAACAGGGTTCCTCAGGGTTGGCTGCCTTGTAATGGCCAGCTCCTGCCTATTGCGCAATATACTGCGCTCTACTCATTACTGGCAACAACCTATGGCGGTGACGGCAAAACAACCTTTGCCTTGCCCGATCTGCGTGGCAGGGTTACGGTCGGCATGGGCTCAGCCCAGGTTTCTCCTTCCTACACCATGGGACTAGCTGCAGGTGAAGAAAGCGTAACACTGACCACCAGCACTATCCCAGCTCATACCCATCCTGTAGAAATGGTCAACGGCGCACCAACCAGCAATAACCCACTGGGTAAAATGCTTTGCCAGTCAAAAACGAATATTTACGCACCGGGCACATCAGGTATTCAGCCGCTTCATTCAGGCAGCATGAGTATTGCAGGCGCCTCCCAGGGGCACGAAAACCGACAACCATCTACGGCACTGCAGTTCTGTATTGCCACCGTCGGTTTATATCCACAACGGCCTTGAACCAGCGCCGGTAAACAGATCACCATCAACAGAAAGGAAGCAATATGGAGGCTTACCTGGGTCAAATCCGTATATTTGCCGGGGACTTTGCGCCGAGTGGCTGGTCGCTATGCGATGGTTCCACGCTGAATATCAGTGGAAATGAAGCGCTGTTCGCACTTATCGGCACCACCTATGGTGGCAATGGCAGTACAAACTTTAAATTGCCAGACCTGCGTGGTCGGCTCCCGTTACATTTTGGTAAGGGGCCAAGCACATCAACCCCAACTACCTACACAATTGGGCAAACAGTGGGTGTTGAATCGGTGACAATTACCGAAGCTAACCTGCCAGCGCATACGCACACAGTCAATGCGACCCAAACTACTGCCAACCAGACTAGTCCTATGGGCAATCCCTTGCTGGGAACTACGGCCAGTGCGTTTTATGAGTTAAGTACATCTTCAGGGTTTGCGACAGTTGCTTTCAACAATGCGGCCTTACAGCCAGCCCCCGGGGGAGGTACAAGCCACGACAATAATATGCCTGCACTTGTGCTGAATTACATTATTTGTACCGTAGGCCTGTATCCCGATCTGCAGTAAATCAGACACTTACGAACATAAGACAAGAGGATAATATGGATGACGCATATATCGGTGAAATCCGCATCGTACCCTGGGGCTGGGCGCCAGTCGGATGGCTAATATGTAATGGCCAATCATTGCAGGTCATGCAGTATCAGGCTTTGTTTGCCGTTATCTCCAATAGGTTTGGCGGAGATGGCAGAACTACTTTCAGTGTCCCCGATCTGCGTGCCAAAGCAGCCGTCTGCCAAGGTCCGGGTATGGGTCTGACTAACCGGGTACTGGCTCAAAGCTACGGAACCCCAACAGTGACTCTGAACATTAACCAGGTACCTCCGCATAACCATACCTTGATGGCGGGACAAAATTCAGCCACACCGGGTGCCTACATTTCAACCCCGGCCAACAACACCTACATTGGTCATGGTACGGTGCAAGGTGACCAGAGCTATACTACACAGGTGACTCCCCTGGTTCCTATGAGTTCTACGGCAGTATCATCCGTAGGAGCAGGTGGCGCACATGAAAACCGGCAGCCATTTCTGGTAATGAACTACATTATCTGTTACGACGGAGAATTCCCAGTCAGGCCATAAGCTCATGGCTTGAAAAATACCGGGTCATAAATGCGGATAACTGAACCACTACGGGAATAGGGAATATCCTGTTCCGGATAACAATCGTGGGAAAGGTTCGCATTTATGCACCGGTGCGTGACATCAGAGGACGGCGTATAACAAGCAGGGCCAGGTGACTGTTTTCTATCCTGAACCTCAGCTTGAATTTCTAATCCTCTGCCTGCAGTAAATTCAGCAATTGTCCAGGTTCGTCAACATAGATAAAGAGAAATTTCGGCGCAGGTCGGGAGAGCATCAGACACTGCAATACCGGAGTCGTATCAGGTTTGAGTTCGATCACAATATTTGGTGTATCTGCCGGTGTGATGTTGATGGTGTCCAAAACAGAAATTTTTTGCTGTAACAGCCACAGACGCTTGTCCTCTCGCATGATGAAGGCGTGTTGTATAGCATTGCGTGGAATGCTGGCTTTAAAGCGATCGCCGATTCGCAGAAGCAATGCGTCGCCGGTGAGTACATGCTTGGTGGCTCGTACCGCATAGCGGTCAGCCAGCAATGTCAGCAGAGTGTAGGCAGCAATCGCAAACAGAATCGTTTCAAGTCGCGCTCTGAGGTGTAGGTCTTCAATAACCAGCGATAAGATCAGTCCGTGCAGTGGCAACTCCACAAACAAGCCAAGCAGTATGATGATGACGATAGTCTGATATTGCCCTTTTTTCAGATAGCCGAAGTGGTGACCTGCGGGCGCTTGCCAGGGATAGGGCTTGCGTCGCAGCCAGCACAGCAAACTTCTTAGTAACCGCCATTGCATTGTCAATAGTGCAGGTAGAACGGGCGGTGCCCATCCCAGCAATGCTAACAAGCGATAGTGTCGGCGCCAATTGTGTTGCTGTCGCCGAATAACCGGAAGGTCGGCCTTGTACTTCATTCCCAGCAAAATGATGGCGATCGTCGCTGCCAGCGGCATTGCCAGTGCCGGAAAGTGCAATAAACGGCTGAGCTTGGCAACGAATAAACCGCCCGCCAGTGCCAGAAAACTAATCGCATACCAACTGAGTTTTTGTATCCAGACGGGCACTGTTGTTCTCCGAAGTCGGGGAAGTATCTGTGTCATACAGTAAAGTCATTTTATCAGTATTTGCATTCTGACATCTGCAGGTCTTATGCAGGTCTCCGCATGATCAATTTCCTGTCAGCCAGACTTTCTGCCGACGACAGCCGGATCGCTGTGCTGAACCCCGCATTCCGGCTGTTTTCGGGCTAAAAACAGACTTTCGGATGTTCTCTGGTAGCAGATGTGGTTGCACATGCGGAATCGCTTTGCTTTTGTACTAAGCTGTTACCGATGCCGGCGGCGCGTGCTGATCAGCAGAACTGTCCTGAATGTGCTTTTAAGCGGAGTGAAACCATGCATCAGCCAGCAGGTTTTCAGACCGTGGTGCCGTATCTCTTTGTGGATGGCGCAGCGGCGTTTTTGCAGTTTTTATCGGAAGGTCTCGGCGCGCGTGAAATGTTGCGCCATGCCGAGGGCGAGCGCATCGCGCACGCACAGGTGCTGATCGGTGATGCGGTTATGATGGTCAGCGATACCGCGCCGGATTTTCCGGCAATGCCGTCATCGTTTTATGTGTACACCCCGAATGCTGATCAGGCGGTGGCAAAGGCAATCGCCGCAGGCGCGGTGCTGATCAGTGCGGTGGAAGATAAACCGTATCATGACCGGCAGGGCGGTGTGCGAGACCGCTGGGGCAATATCTGGTGGATCTCGCAGCGGCTGACTGCTGAATTGTACTAACCCCCCCCTCTAAACTCTGCAGTATTCCCCCGCGCCGGAATGGGCTGCGGGGATTCAATACATGCCTTACACAGAGGCAATGCAGTCTCTTCTATGAAATTATCATAAAAATATTTATTCATAGAAATGTTGATTTTCATTAACATGTAATATTGCATATTTATAATATATTTACATGGCAATAACACGGTGCGTTGATGGCTTTCCGGTTGATGTTTTCTTACCGGAGGCGTTCTCTATCGCCTGCCGGCGGAGATCAGCGACAGTCATACGGGCCCCGCTGATAAAGATTCCGTACCGGAGCTGCCAGCGGTCCGGCGGAAACCGCGCTTGATAATTTCTACGGAGGAGAAGTGCATGAATTTTTCCCAGATGCCGGTACGGCAGAGTTTGCTTTTGGTGACAGGGTTGCTGATGGCTTGTTTGCTGGTGTGCGGTTTCACCGGCCTGCACAGCCTGACGGCAATGCAGACGAGTTTGCAATCTGTGTATGAGGACAGGCTGATTGCAATGGCGCAGCTGGATCAGGTGATCCGTTCCGAAGAACGTGTGCAGGCAATGCTGGCCCGAATCAGCCAGAGAGGTGCAGATGACTCAGCCAGTGAGATTGTGGCAATCGGACAGTTGCAGCAACACGCAGACCGCTACTGGCAGGACTACATGGCGACATATCTGACTGAGGATGAACAAAAACTGGCGCGGGAGTTTGCGCGGTTACGTCAGCAATATCAGCAGAGCGCGGTAAGTCCGCTGTTACAGCCGCAGCGAGGCGACAGCGAGCGCGCGGCGTGGCTGGTATCAGCCATCCGTCAGTTTGAAACGATGCGGCTGCAGCTGGATAAGCTGATTCAGCTGCAGCAGGATGTGGCGCAGCAGGAATATCTGCTGGCGCAGAAAGCCGTGGCACGGCAAAAGATACTGATGATTGCCGGTGTTCTGTTCGCATTCCTGATTTGCGTAGTTGCTTTGCGCTGGCTGAACAAAACCGTGGTGCAGGCGCTGCAGCATGCTGTCAGTGTTGCGCAGCAAGTCGCACGTGGCGATCTGACACATCCGGCCGGTGTGCACGCGAGGAATGAAACCGGACAATTGCTGACGTCGCTGGATCAGATGAATTGCGGGCTGGGTGATCTGGTCTGGCAGGTGCGCGATGGTGCTGCACATATTGCACGCGCCAGCAATGAACTGGTCAGCGGACACGAAGATCTGGCACGCCGCACGGAGATACAGGCGGCGGGTTTAGAAGAAACGGCCTCGGCAATCGAGCAACTGACAGCCGCCGTCACGAATAATGCAGCGCATACCCAGGAGGCAGACAGGCAGGCTCAGGCTGCCTGCACGGATGCCGGTCACGGCGAACAAGTGATTGCACGTCTGGCTACCACCATGTCCGGCATTAAGCGCGGATCTGAGCAAATGGCAGAGATTATTAATGTGATTAACAGTATCGCGTTTCAGACCAATATTCTTGCGCTGAATGCAGCAGTGGAAGCGGCGCGTGCCGGTGAACAGGGGCGCGGGTTTGCGGTGGTGGCATCGGAAGTGCGCAGTCTGGCGCAGCGTTGTGCCAGTGCTGCGCTGGATATACGCAGGCTGATTGAATCGTCGGTTGCGCAAGTCCGTACCGGTGATCAGTGTGCGCGTGATGCCGGTGAGGTGATGCAAAACATACGTGCTACGGTGCAAAGCGTTTCCACGTTGCTCAGAGAAATTTCTACTGCCAGCCTTGAACAAAGCGAAGGCATCGTTCTGATTAGCCAGACAGTCGGGCAAATGGAACAGTCAACCCAGCAGAATGCGGCGCTGGTCGAGCAAGTGAATGCCGTGACCTGCCAGTTGCAGGGGCAGGCAGATGCACTGAATTTGCTGGTCAGCCAGTTCCGTTTGCGCGAACAAGTCCGGCGCTCTGCCGCACTGATGCTGGGATCTGCCGGAACAACCAGGGATAGCGCAGCTGTTACTGAGTCCCGCCTTACTGCGTGAATGGCGGAATGGTGAGGTCGCTAATTCGCGAAGTTGCTGTAACTATGATGCAGATATCCGCATGTGCAATTTCCCGTCCCCCAGACTTTCTGCCGACGACCGCCGGGGTGCTGTGCTGAACTCCGCATTTCGGGCATTTTTGGCGGTTTTCCGGCTCACCCCGGGCTGACTCTGGGCAGATTCTGATGAGTCTGCGCCTTGCGTGTTTTGGTCCGCACCAATCCGTCAGCCAGCATTTCCTTCGTCCGGCCACGCTGGTACCGGCCGGAACGAAAGGAAGTAAGTCAGGGCAAAGAGGGTGATCAGGCGGCAGGCAATGCAGCCAGTGCTTCTGTCACGCTGGCAGCCATGGTTGTGGTGCTGCGGCCGATCAGCTGGCTCAGTGTATGGCTGTCATCGAATAAACCGCCTTTGGACGCACCTTCGTCAGAATCTGCCAGCAATGCGGCGAAACCGGCTGGGAGGCCGAAGGATTCCAGTGCAGCCTGATATGCAGCCGTCGGCATATTCTGAAATTGCACAGGTTTGCCGGATTGCGCTGCGATTTCGGCAGCCAGTTCACTGAGGCTGTAGCTGGTGTCGCCAGCCAGTTCCAGCACTTTCCCGCCAGCGTTTGCATCCTGTAAAACTGCTGCCGCCGCTGCTGCATAATCCGCTCGGCTGGCAGAACTGATGCGGCCTTCGCCGGACGCGCCGAGTACAGCGCCGTACTGCAAGACCACCGGCAGGCTGCCCAGATAGTTTTCGGTGTACCAGCCATTGCGCAGAATGGCGTGCGCAATGCCGCTGTCGCGCAGGATTTGCTCAGTAGCGACATGTTCCTGCGCCAGTGCCAGTGGTGAACGGTCGGCATGCAGCAGACTGGTGTAAGCGATCAGTTGCACACCTGCTGCTTTGGCAGCCTGAATCACATTGCGGTGTTGCGCTTCGCGCTGGCCGATTTCACTGGAAGAAATTAACAGCAAGCGCTGCACGCCTTGCAAGGCTGCCTGCATGGCGGCGCTGTCATTGTAGTCAGCCTGACGTACCTGCACGCCTTGTACTGCCAGATCCGCAACACTGGACGGCTTACGGACAATCGCGATTAACTGCGATGCCGGAACGGTTTTGAGTAACTGAGCTATCACGAGACGGCCGAGCTGGCCGGAAGCACCGGTAATTGCAAACATGTTTTTTCCTTTAACGAAACTGGTGAAGACAGGCAGATTCTGCTACCGTTCCTGATGTTCAGCCAGCCAGCGACAGGCAAGGGTGAATTTCTTAAAAGGAAATGATGATGGATCAGCTCAAAAGTATGCGCCTGTTTTGTGCAGTGGTGGAAAAGGGCAGTCTGGCCGCCGCTGCGGAAGTGCTGGAGATGTCCACGCCGATGGCGACCAAGTATCTGAACGCGCTGGAAACCCGGCTGGGAACGCGCCTGATTCAGCGCACCAGTCGCCAGCGGCGGCTTACGCCTTCCGGTGAAAACTACTATCTGCAATGCAAACAGGCGCTGGGGCTGATTGATCAGGCGGAAGCGGATCTGATTGAAAGCACAGAGCTGCCGCGCGGCAAACTGAAAGTCAGCGCCCCGACATGGCTGATACATCCGGGTTTTGGCGGACTGGTGGCAGCATACCGTCAGCAGTGTCCGGATGTGACGCTGGATTTACGGCTGGATGAAAAACTGGTCGATCTGGTCGCAGAAGGTTTTGATATTGCACTGCGTGCTACCCAGCAACCCGCGCCGCAACTGGTGGCACGTCCTTTGTGCACCGTGCATTTTGCCGCAGTTGCTTCACCGAAAAGTCTGGCGATGCATCCCGTCAACACGCCGGAAGATTTGTTGCAGGCACCGGCAGTTGCGCCCGCAGAAGTCGATTTGTCATCGATGTGGCTGATGCATAAAGATGGTCAGCAGCGGCCTTTGCATGTCAGCGCCGGTTTGCTGACCGACAGTGCAGCAATGGCGAAATGGTGCGCAATGGCGGATGCGGGAACCGCTTTTCTGCCCTTGTCCATGGTGGCGGAAGAGCTGGAAGACGGCCGCCTGCAACGTGTACTGCCCGACTGGCAGATTCGTCCTGTTACGCTGTTTGCGGTGTACACCAGCCGCCGCCAGATGTCGCCGCGCCTACGCTGCTTCATTGATTTGCTGGTGGAGCGTTTGCCGGAATTGCCGGGATTTACGCGCCAATAAGCCATTTTCAGATACAAAATCTTGCCTGATCTGCTGTGCCGGATAATGTGTGACGGCAAAGATAACAGCGCATTGCAACAAAATTCTGCTTGACGAACAGCGCCGGAATTTTTAGGATATTCCAAAAATGACCGACGGTCATTTATTTTTGATCGGTAACTGACCAATGGTCATTTAAAGGAATTTCATGGAAAAAGTAAGCGGAAAATGGGCGCTGGTAACCGGTGCCTCCAGCGGTTTCGGACAGGATTTCGCCAGTTTGCTGGCAGAGCGCGGATATGATCTGGTGCTGGTGGCACGTCGGGCAGCGCCGATGGAAGTACTGGCAACGGAATTGCGCAGCCAGCACCGTGTGCAGGTCAGCGTCATCGCACAGGATCTGGCGAGTGCCGCAGGTGCTGATGCACTGATTGCAACGCTGGCAGCACAGAATATTCAGATTCATACGCTGATCAATAACGCCGGTTTTGGTGTGTTCGGCGAATTTACTGAACAGCCATACGAAAAAACCGAAGAAATGCTGCAACTGAATATGATGTCGCTGACCCGCCTGACTTATGGTTTTGCACGCCAGATGCAGCAACGCGGCGAAGGGCAGATACTGCTGGTGGCCAGTATCGGCGGGTATCAGGCAACGCCGTTTTACGCAGCGTACGCCGCATCCAAAGCCTATGTGCTGTTGCTGGGTGAAGCGCTGAACGTGGAAATGGCAAAATACGGCGTGAAGGTCAGCGTGTTATCACCGGGCATTACGGCAACCGGTTTTCTGGATGTGTCTGGTCAGAAAGCCACACTGTACCAGCGTTTAATGATGATGCAATCGCGTCCGGTAGCGGAGATTGGCCTGCGCGCAATGTTTGCCGGTAAGCCAAGCGTGATTCCCGGCATCATGAACAAGCTGACGATTTTTTCGAATCGTTTTGCACCGCGCTGGTTACAGGCGAAAATTGCTGCGTCGCTGATGAAAAACTGACTTCTGGTGCGTGTCAGTTTTTCGTTAAACCTGAACCGGTTTTCTGTAAGGATTCTGCTTATGAATAAACATCTTTTAATTCTCGGCGCTACCGGACTGGTCGGGCAGCAATTATTGCAGCAAGCCTTGCAGGATACGTCAGTCAGCCGCGTCACGGCACCTACCCGCAAACCGCTGCCACCGCATCCTAAGCTCGACAATCCAATCGTGGATTTTGCGGCACTGCCGGAACATGCGGACTGGTGGAAAGCCGATGCTGTGTTGTGCGCTTTCGGTACCACAATCCGGCAGGCCGGTAGTCAGGCAGACTTCACTCGCATCGACCATGATTATGTGATTCAAGCCGCGCAGCTGGCGCTGAAAGCCGGTTGCCAGTGCATGGTGTATAACTCCTCACTCGGCGCAAACCCTAATGCTGCTTCGTTTTATCTGCGCTCCAAAGGTCAGACCGAAGCAGCATTGCAGGCACTCGGATTTGCATCGCTGAACATTGTGCGCCCTTCATTGCTGGGCGGACAGCGCACTGAGCACCGCCCCGGCGAAGCAATCGCATTGCGGGTATTCAGCTGGCTGGCACCGCTGATTCCGCGCAAATACCGCATCGTACCCGCCAGCCGCGTTGCGCAGTGCATGCACCGCATGGCAGTGGAATCCGGCGCTGGTGTTCACATTCTGGAATCTGCAGCCATTCTCGCAGACGCGGTCTTGGAGTATTAATTTTATGACATATATGTTATAAATAGTTATTTAACAATTTGATTTCGACGATTGTGAGAAATTAGGATTTGACATATGAATTTGATATCTGCTGAAATGCATAAGTCGGCTTATGCGACATCGCCTCATCCAGTTTTAGCAATTGATGGAACACCGATTGAACTTTGGATAAAATGTATAGCTGAAAATGCCTCATGCGAAGACGATACATTTGGATTAGTTCCCGCTCAAGGCTGGTTATTGGATGAAAATGAGCTAAATTCAGCTTGGAAACTGTTGATTCCGCATAAAGAAAACTCTTCAACATTCGTACCGCTTCTAATTTGTCCCGATGATGTAGATTTGGCTTGTACGGTTATCGTGGTTGAGCAAGTAGTTGAAAAAGACAAAGTTATTTGGGCTCGTTTTGGGTTTGCTGTGGAAGTCATCAATGGAATAGTTACCTCAGTTCAGTGGAGTAAGAATGAGCAAAAAGCAGAGTTTGATAAATCTGAATTTATATCAGCATGTTCAGAGTTAAAACGATTGACTGAAAACGAGTGGGTTTAAATCGCTTAACAAGGCATTGCAGTACCTTGTCGCTTTACGCCGCTGTGACCAGCTCCCCAAATTTGTACGCAACTAATTTAGAGTCCGCGGATAAAAACTGTCCACAAGTTGGTTCGTTCGGATGTACTTATACTTTTAGCCCGCCGTGAAACTGAACGTCAGATCCACCATATCTCTCGACGCCGAAGAAAAAAACGCGCAGAAATGACGATACCCACGGAACATGATTTTTATCAGTTCAGTTTCTTACCTGTGCACAGGTAAGGCTACAATAGCCGTCTTGTGTTTTGAATCCTGTTATGAAAACCCGTGCCCTCAGTCATCACGATAAACAAGCCAAACGCAGCCTGATACTGGATGCGGCCCGTGCCTTATTTTTGCTGAACGACCGGCAATTGCCGTCTGTGATCAGCATTGCGCAGCAGGCGGGGTTGGCAAAGGGGACGGTGTATCTGTATTTTCAGACCAAGGAAGAAATTTTTCTGTCGCTGCTGGAACAGGAATTTCACGGCTTGCTGCAAACGTTGCGGGAGCAGCTTGGGGTGGTGGCAGATGGTATGGCGGACGGCGATATGTCTGCAGATCAGCGAACTACGCTGGCGGGGCAGCTGATTGCCGGTATTCTGGCGTATCTGGATGCGCATCCGGCGTTTCTGCGGCTGGACGCGATGACCTACAGCGTGCTGGAACAAAATCTCAGTGAAGCATTCCTGCGTGATTTCAAAATCGGCTTAACCCTTGCGCTGAACAACACCGGAAGTGCACTGGATAAAGCGCTGCAGTTACCGGCCGGGCGTGGCACCAGTTTGCTGTTGCGCAGCCATGCGCTGATCCGGGGTTTGTGGCAATCGCTGGATTATCCGGAGCATTTGCGCAAATTGCTGGAAGCGCCGGAATTTGCCGCGATCCGGCCGGATTTCCGTACCGAACTGCAACAGGCGCTGGACGAGTACTGGCGCGGTGCGCTGGCCTGAGGCGGCGAACGCGCCGCTGCCGGTCAGAATGTTCACTCTGATTGTGCAGAAATCTGCATTTGATGATTCTGGAGACCCGGACTTTCTGCCGACAAGCGGGGAATCGCTGTGCTGAACCCCGCATTTCGGGCAATTTCAGGTAATTTCAGGCGGTATTGCCGCAGTCCGGCCGCTTCAGTCCCTGTTCTCCACCGGTCCGTAGCCGTGCAGCATGTCCGCCAGTGCCTGCTGATCCTCTGATCCGGCCTGACGCAGACCTTGCACCAGCGAGTCATGATTCTGGCGTGTCTTATCCTGACTGACTTTCCATTTGCCATCCAGCGTGTGGACATCGAGTTCGATACCGACAATCGCGGCGCAAAGTTTATCGAGATAGTCCGCTGGCGCATCATCGACGCTCCACGGGTGGAACTGGCTGCTTTCATGCTGATCAGTGAGCTGCCGCAGAATAGCCAGCAGGGCCGTCGGTTCGCTCACAGTGCGCAGCGTGCAGCGTGCATGAACCACCGCATAATTCCAGGTCGGCACTACGCGCGGGTCTTCGGCTTTGCTGGCGTACCAGTTTGGCGTGATATAGGCTTGCGGCCCCTGAAAAATCACCAGTACCTTTTGCCCGTCTGCATGTTTCCAGAGCGGATTCGCACGCGCCACGTGGCCGATCAGCCTGCCATTGCCGTTTTCTGTGGCGATGTATTGCAACGGTATGTGATCGGCGCAAGGTTCGCCATCCTGACTGGTAACGATGGTGGCCAGCGGAAATTGCTGCATTAACGCAGCCAGAACTTCGGGGCGGTTTTCCTGAAAACGGGTCGGGTTGTACATGGGCGGGTTGTTATCAGTTCAGGGTTAAAACGCTGATAGTGCAGGAATTTTCAGCAAACGATGCATGACAATCGGTCAGGCAAACTTGCGATATCTGTATCGGAAAACCGCGCCGCTTTACAGCAAATGCACCCCGAAACGCCGCATGATCAGTGCAAACCCGGCAAACAGGGCAATCGTCAGCAAGGCCGATAAAATCAGCGCAGGCCAGAAACCAAGTCGTGAGAGCAGGGCCGGGAACACCAGAAACATTGGCAGCGTCGGCAGCACGTACCAGAAGGTGTACCACGCATGCGAAGCGATTTTTTCCTGTGGCTGTTGCTCGATATGCAGCCAGATCAGCGTCAGGAGGGTGACGAAAGGCAGCGCCGCGATCAGGCCGCCCAGTTTATCGCTGCGTTTGGCAAGTTCTGAAATCGCTACCACCAGGCCTGCGGTTACCAGATATTTTGTGATTAACCAGCTCATATTGTTTCCCTCGTGAAGCGCGAAATTATAGAGGCTAGCTGCGGTATGCAGATGTCAGTCTGTATCCGGTTACGGTTTCGGGGAAAAAACTGACGCTTCATGTCAGAAAAATAGTTCGAAAGAACTATATGGTCTAGCCAGCCAGAGCAATTGTGCGTTGTCTGCCGCTGGCAGAGAATGGACATTATGCCTGCTATTCCTTCCATTGCTGAGCGTCAAGAACAAAGCCCCGTGCTGCGGGACCGCTTCGGGCGCGATATCCGCTATCTGCGTATCTCGGTCACGGATAAATGTGATCTGCGCTGCAATTACTGCATGCCTAAAGGTTTCCGGGACTTTACTGAGCCGGCGGCATGGCTGACGTATCCGGAAATTCTGCGGCTGACCCGCATTTTTGCCGCACTGGGTACGCGTCGCGTGCGCATTACCGGCGGCGAACCGCTGACCCGCAAAGGCTTACCGCAACTGATCGCCGGTATCCGTGCGATCGAGAGAGTGGAAGATATTTCTCTGTCCACCAACGGTACGCTGCTGGCACCGGTGGCCGCCGAATTGCAGGCAGCCGGACTGAATCGCTTAAACGTCAGTCTGGATAGCTTAGACCGTGCCTGCTGGGCCGGTATTACCGGTGCGGACAAGCTGCCACATGTGCTGGCAGGGCTGGAAGCAGCGCGTGCTGCAGGGCTGGGGCCGGTAAAGGTCAATATGGTGCTGCTGAAGGGCGTGAATGAGCATGAAATTCCGGCCGTCGTGCGCTATTGCTTTGAGCATGGCTATATTTTGCGGCTGATCGAAGAAATGCCGATGGGGCAAACCGGCAGCGTACGCGGGATGGCTACGCTGGAAACGATACGACAGCAACTGGTCAGCGAATTCGGCCTGATTCCTGTCACCAGAGAGCTGGGCGGTGGCCCGGCGCGTTACTGGGAAACGCCGGATGGCCACAATTCACTGGGCTTTATCACTCCGATGAGTCAGCATTTCTGCGCCAGTTGCAACCGCGTGCGTCTTGCTTCCGATGGCCGTCTGTATCTGTGTCTGGGGCAAGAGCACAGCGTTGATCTGCGTGCGCCGCTGCGCGATGGCTGCAGCGATGCGGAGCTGACTGCGATTATCCGTCAGGCGATAGAGCTGAAACCGGAAAAACACGAATTTCGTGAGCAACCACAGCAGATTATCCGTTTTATGTCGCATACTGGCGGCTGATCATTCTGACACTGAACATTCCGCCATTTATGGAAAATCTGCTGCTCCCTTTACGCCAGCGCCTGACCTTCCGGATTCTCGCATCCACGCTGATTGGCCTGATGCTGACACTGTCGGCGGTTGGCTATACCTTGCTGCTGTCATGGCAGCTGGAAGGCGGCGCAGCAGCTATTAATGAGGCCGGTACGATGCGTATGCGCTCGTACAAACTGCTATCGCAAATCAGCCTGAATGCAGCGCCCCAAGCGCTGCAGGATGAACTGAATGAATTCCGCCAGACCTTCATGCTGCTGCACAAAGGTGATCCGCAGCGCCCGCTGTTTTTACCGGCCTCTCCTGCAATTCAACAACAGTTAAATGATGTGGAAAAACGCTGGCAGCAGGAAATTCAGCGTTACACCGAAGCTGTACTGAACGCGCAGGATATGCCGCAGCGTCAGGCGGCTTTATCCGTATTGCGGGATCACATTCCCTTGTTTGTCGGGAATATCAATCAGCTGGTATCTGCGGTCGAAACTGAACTGGCTGAGAAAACGACCTGGCTGCGCCTGTGTCAGACCGCGCTGATTTTTATGTCGCTGGCGGCCAGTGTGGCAGTGCTGTATTTGCTGTTCCTCTGGATCATTTCGCCGGTCAACCGCTTGCAGCAGGGTATTGCGCTGATGACACAGAATCATCTGGATGCCAGAGTGGAAGTGGACAGCGAAGATGAATTCGGTGAGCTGGCAAAGGCCTTTAATCAGATGGCCGATAAAATTCAGACGGCTCAGCGCACACTGGAAGACAAGGTAGCTGAAAAAACGGCGAAATTGCGTTCGCAGAATCATGAAATGTCTACCCTGTATGAAATCGGCGGATTTCTGGCGGGCCCTCACACCATTGAAGAACTGAGCAGGGGATTTCTGGCACGTATCATGCAGCGCACCGGTGCAGACGGCGGTACAGTAAGAATACTGGATGGCGACAGCGACAATCTGCATCTGACTGTGCATGAAGGTATTTCAGAAGACATTACAGATAAAGAGCACTGCATGAAAGTGCATTCCTGTTTTTGTGGTGAGGCTACCCGCAAAGGCGTGATTGTGATTCAGGATTTGCAGGCGCTGAGCACGCCGAAAACCTATTTGTGTAAAGAAGAAGGCTTTCACGGTCTGGCGGTATTCCAGATCACCGCGATGGATAAAGTGATCGGCAGTTTTTCTCTGCATTTTCGTGATACGCGTTTGCTGACAGCGGAAGAGCGCCGTTTGCTGGAAACGCTGGGCCGCAATCTTGGCACGGCCATTGAGAATCAGCGCCTGATTGCGAAAGAGCTTGAATACGCGGTATCGCAGGAACGCAATCTGATGGCGCAGGGTTTGCACGACAGTATTGCGCAGGGGTTGAACTTCCTGAATCTGCAGGTACAAATGCTGGAAGATTCGCAAAAGCGCGGACAATTCACGGAAGTCGAAGATATCATTCCGCTGTTGCGCGCCGGTGTGCAGGAGAGTTACGAAGATGTGCGCGAATTGCTGCTGAATTTCCGTACCCGCTTGCAGGAATCGGATTTTGAAGCAGAGGTGCAGAATGTGCTGAAACGCTTTGAACGTCAGACTGGTGTGCATGCCAGTCTGGATGTGAGTGGGCAAGGCGCACCGCTGGGGCCGGAACAGCAATTGCAGGTTTTATTTATTTTGCAGGAAGCGCTGTCGAATATCCGCAAGCATGCGCAGGCAGATCAGGTAGTGGTCAGCATTCTGAACGAGCGTGATTTCAGCCTGCGGGTGGAAGATAACGGACGCGGCTTCAGTGCAGCGGAACTCGCCGAAAAAGGCGATTCCCATGTGGGATTACGCATTATGCAGGAACGCGCCGCGCAGATGTCGGCGACTCTGGATATTCAGAGCGCCAGTGGTGAAGGCACACGCGTGATACTGAATCTGACGCGCCACGAACGGCGTGTCGCCTGATATTCAGACAGAAACTCAGGCAAAAGAAGGAATGACGATGACGATCAAGATTTTACTGGTGGATGACCATACGCTGTTTCGCACCGGCATCCGCTTACTATTGCAGCGACAAACGGATTTTGAAATCGTTGGTGAAGCGTCGGATGGTGCAGAGGGCGTCAAACGTGCGCGTCAGTTGCAACCGGATGTGGTGCTGATGGATCTGAACATGCCCGGTTTGTCTGGCTTGGAAGCCATGCGCCTGATTGTCGCCGATATGCCATCGACGGCGGTGCTGATGCTGACTGTATCCGAAGAAGCAGAGCATCTGGGTGAGGCTTTACGTACCGGTGCTAAAGGTTATCTGATCAAAAATATTGAAGCTGATTATCTGGTGAATGCTGTGCGACGTGCCGCTGCCGGTGAGCCGGTGGTTTCTGAAAGCATGACGGCTAAACTGGTAATGCAGTTACAGCATCAGCACAATAGTCCGGCAGCGTCAGAAAAAGAGAAACTGACCCCGCGTGAACGTGAAACGGTGGCTTGTCTGGCGCAGGGACTGAGCAATAAAGAAATTGCGCGCCAGCTGGATGTGGCCGAGAGCACCGTCAAAATTCATGTTCAGAATATTCTGAAGAAACTCAATTTGTCCAGCCGTGTCCAGATCGCAGTGTATGCGGTGGAGAACGGGCTGGATAGATCCTGATAAAAGACAAGATTTAAATATTTAAGTTTTTTTGGAAAAGCCGGATTGTTCTTCCGGCTTTTTGTATTGAAAAAATCCAGATTTTACTTTTTCACATTATTCTTTGCATGCTACCGGCCGATATTTTCCGGGAACGCTACCACCAGAGCAACTCCACGTGTTACCGCCATCAGCTGTTGACATTTCGACAGTGCTAGCATTTGCTTGCCCAGATGTCATTGTCGCTGTTAATGTGCCGCTTGGGAAGTTACCAGTCAAAGTATCACTTATTGTCGCGTACTTTCCCACCAGAGTCGCTGTTAATTCATCCGCAGCCGGTGTGCCTGTAGAAGGAACTAACTTTGAAGGCCACGCATTTTTCTGATATCCGTATTCAGAAAGTGGTCCTTTGAGACCGCCCATTAATTCAACTGCTTCAGAAACTTGCGCACGGGTTGTGTAGTCGTTATATGCAGGTAAAGCTACAGCCGCCAAAATTCCAATAATCGCCACAACAATCATCAGTTCAATTAATGTAAAGCCACGCTGAATCGAATTTACTTTTAACATTTTACGATTTCCTTAGTTAATTAATTAAACAAAAGTTACATTCTGACACATTGTTGTGCAGCATTCAATAATATAAGTTTGTTTTTTGGTAAACATGGTGTTTTTTAAATTTACATGTAAATCAAGTTTTGGGGAGGAAATTTAGTTTGCTTAATTCTCCTTGAAGATGACTTTCTTTTGTAAAAATAACAAATTTTTAACTATGTTAATTAGTTCTCTTGACGTATAGTCAGTCCGGCGCTGTTTACTTAGACTGTGTGCAGACAGGAGGGAGCACATGGACTTTGATACCGTTACCGGCGTACTGCAGAATCAGCGCCTGTTTAAAGATGTCAGTACCAGTGAGCTGCGTTGTATTGCGCCGGAACTGATACGGACAGAACTCCGGCGTGGCGAGCATTTACGCAAAACGTATGAACTGAACGACGCGATTGATCTGGTGGTGTTCGGACTGATACAGCTGGTTTTACCCTCTGATCAGGGCGCACACCGGATTATGGAACTGATACGACCCGGGCAAAGTCTGGGCGAAGTCATGTGGATGCGCAGCAAGCCTCTGCCGTTTTGCGCTGTCGCCGCTGAACCTACGCTGATTTATCGCTTACCGGCAAGTACCGTCAGCTGGCTGATGCGTACTTCACTGACGTTTAACCGCAATCTGGCGGAAGGTCTGGCCGACCGGATGGCGGGTCTGATGCACAATATAGAACGTCTGAGCATGCAAAATGCGACCCAGCGCGTGGCCGACTATTTGCTGCAGTCCGCTGAAATGCAGGGATCAGACCGCTTCCGTCTGGAATTAAAAAAACACTTAACAGCGTCGTTTCTGGATATTTCCGCAGAGACACTATCGCGGGTTTTTCACCATCTGATGCGTGACCGCATGATACAGGTCAATGGTTCAGAAATTGCGATTCTCAGCAAGGAAGGCCTGGCACGCCTGCTGCAACCTGCACCCATGCAAAACACCATGCGCGCCTGAAACGGAACACTATGCAATTACTTCGTATTGCCCCGCACCGATTGTATTTTTTCAGCGGCATGCTGGCGATTCTCGTCATGTTTGGCTGGTGGGGGTACCGTTTACCAGCTTTGTCTGCAGGTGGATTGCAAACGCACGCGATGCTGATGCCGCTGGGTTTCTTTCCCTTATTTATTCTTGGATTTACCTTTACCGCAGGGCCGAAGTGGCTGGCGATGCCGGATGAAAAACGAGGCTTTGTGCTGGCAGGTGCCAGCTATCTGACCGGTGTGGCCGCGCAGATTTTTTCAGATATCAGCGGGTTGTCCTGGACAGGGCTGGCTGGCAGCGTACTGATGCTACTGGCCTGGCTGGGTGTGACATTACGCTGGGCGGGAATCTGTGGCAGCAGTGCGGTCAAAGACCGCTGGCATGGCTGGGTATTATTATTTGGCATGATGCATGGCGCCGTTGCAATGTTCACTCTGATGCTGGTTCGGGCAGGGCTGTCGCAATACGCAGTACCGACAACGGCACTGGCAGTGTTCGGTTTCTTATTGCCAGTGTTTCTAAATGTCTGTCACCGTATGCTGCCATTCTTCAGTCAGAATGTGGTGCAGCCTTATCAGATGTGGAAGCCCTACTGGCTACTCGCAACATGGGTGGTTTGCTGTGAGCTGATTGTCATTGGTCAGGGATTTGCATTACCTGTCATGACAGCCATAGGCGCGGCGGGCTTATGTCTGAGCAGCATGACTGCACTGTATCGCTGGCAAAGTTATCGCTGCCTGAATAACCGCTTGCTAGCGATGCTGCATTACGCGTTTGTATGGTTACCTGTATCAGCGGCATTGTTGCTGGCGCAGGCATCAGGTCTGCATACCGGTAGCGCTGCAGTGCACGGATTTGCACTCGGGCTGATGGGAACGATGCTGATTGGTTTCGTCAGCCGTGTTTCTTTCGGACACAGCGGACGCCCTTTGCAGGCACCAGACTGGTTATGGCTGGTTTACTGGGCAGCACACTTCGCAGCAGCATTGCGCGTACTGGCATCGTTACTGCATCAGGCTGTGCTGATGCAGGTATCGCTGACCATCTGGATTATCGCCTTACTGGTTTGGGGAGCGAAATTGTTACCTGTATATCTGCAACCGAGAGCGGATGGAAAAGCCGGCTGACGATCTGGTCGCAGAAAGCTGAACAGATCGTTAAATACACCGATGCCGGTCGTGTCATTGCGCTGATTTGTTTTCTTGTATATACGATTTGGATACATGGTGCCTGCATGGTATCGTTCTGCATCTTATGGAAAGGTGAAGATGATGCAGCGTTTCATGCCGCCCGTGGCAACCGTAATTTCAGTGTGTTTGCTTTTATTCTCCGCAACTACAGGAGCAGACACTGGTGAACCGGTGAAAAAAACGCAGACGCTGACTGATACAGTGCCGCCTTTGCCGGTGTATTCTCAACCACCACAACGTCGCCTTCCGGTACCGGAACCCGACAATGTACCAGCATCCGCTTCAGCGGCTTCTTCAGCATCAGAAAAACAGACTGATCAAAACCGGCATGACGCAACCCGCGAAGCCTTCCGTCAGCGGCTGGAAAAAGGGCGGTCAAACCGTACCGAGGGCGGTATCGAAGAACAGCGCATTTACGAAACCGATGGCCGTCCGGTATCGCAGGTCAAAACCCCTTACGGTACTTACTGCGTTCGCCATCGCAAACCCGGTGAACCGGATCATCTGAAACCGCCTTCTGTTCCGGGTAAGTGCCCGTAAGTACCTTGCTTATGTTGCGCAGGTCCCTCTCGCGTTGATGTGGTATACGGACTCCGTTGTTGTGCAGAAAGCCGCATTTATAGTTTTCGGAGAGCCGGACTTTCTGCCGACGAGCGCGATTTCGCTGTGCTGAAATCAGCATTTGAGCTATTTTTGCCGCTTTTCACCCCTCCGGATCTCCCCTGATTTTGTATTTCGGATGCACTGCCTTAGACTTGCCGTAGTGCGGGCTTATCCGCTGAATTTGCGACGGGAGCGGTAGACGATGAAATATTTGCTGATGAGTCTGGTATCAATTCCGGTGCTGGTATCCGGCCGTGCAGTGCTTGCTCAGGAAATGCAGGGAACCACGGCTCCCGCTATCGTCTCTGCGACAGTAACAGGCAAAAAGAATTTCCCGGATGGTTCCGAATATACCGGTGAACTGCAAAACGGAAAGCGCCACGGTAAAGGCGTTGCTGTCTGGCCGGACGGACTGCGCTATGAAGGCGAATGGCAGGACGATAAGCGGCACGGGCACGGTAAGTCGAGTAACAAAGGTGAATCCTATACCGGAGAGTACCGCAATGATCTTAAGGACGGCGTTGGCCGGTATGTATGGGCGACCGGATCAACATACGAAGGTGAATTTCGCAATGGTGCACCGCATGGTTTTGGGGTGATTCGCAATATCAGGGGGCTTCGTTACGAAGGCGCAATGGCGAACGGTAAAGAGAATGGTTTTGGCTGGACAGAAGTGAATGCCGACAATGCCATTACGCTCGACATCGCAAAGGTTTTATTCGGTGTTCCTACCGGGGCCTACGAGCGCATTTCGCTGGACGTCGGGGATACCTACACCAGTGAGTACCGCAACGGTCTGTTCTTCGGGGCGGGCTGGTTTGTACAGAAAAATGGCAAACGACAACAGACACAGCGTCTCGAAAACGGAACACTGAAACTGAGTGGTGACAGCACCGAGCCAACTGAACTGACTACCAATGTCGCAAAAGCCCGGCAGGCTGCGCAGGATGCGCAGCGACGTGCGACAGAACAAGTCGCAAAGGTGCAAAGTATTCTTCAGCAAATGCAGCCTGCAGGTAACGGCAGCAATATGCAGGCGACGCTGGTACCTCCGGTTCCGGTAAATCCAAGACTGGCATACACCGCGACGGCACAGACTCCGCAAACGAATCCGCCGGAATCTCGTACCGCTAGTCAGGGCAGTGAGGGAAGCATCAGCAATCCGGGGGCCACCGGATCGTCAGCATCTCCGGCCGCAAATCAGGCTGATACCCTGACGGCGGTGATAACCTCAACTGTAGCGAGTACGCCGTTTGATGCGAGTCCGGGTAAGCCGGTAACGGTGAATACAATCCCAAACGCAACGGCAACCAGTCCCGGAAAGCCACTGCGCTATCCCGACGGAAGCAGTTATACCGGTGGCTTGCTGAATGGTAAGCGTCACGGCAGCGGCATCATGCTTTGGCGGGATGGCGACAGCTACAGCGGAGAATTTCAGCATGATCAGAAACAGGGCGTCGGGCGCTATGGATTTGCCGATGGCAGTTTCCTGCTGGGTCAGTGGCAGAAAAATCAGTTCAGCGGCCTGGGTTTGGCGGTTTTCAAAGACGGAACGCGCTATGAAGGTGAGTGGCTGAACGGCGAAAAACACGGTTACGGGCGAATTACGCTGGCCAGTGGTAAAACTTACACCGGAGAATTTCGGAAAGATAAGCTGGAGGGCTGGGGACGCGCGGTGCAGCCTGACGGCAGCCGGACTGATGCGAAGTGGACAAAAGATGCACCTGACGGTGTCGCTGTGTTTGTCTGGCCAAATGGCGCAATTGATGATCAGGTATTGCGTGCAGGCTTTATCCGCAGTGAAGTACGGCGTCAGCCCGGCGCGTTACCTGCTAAACCGGTGCAGGCCTTGAGCGAGCAGGTTGAGAAAGCGGTGCAGGCCGCTTTGACGGCAAGCAATCGTGCAACTGAGCAAGCCAATAACGCACAGGCAATCGCGCAATCGGTTAATCCTGCGATACCGCCGGTTCCTGTATTCCAAGCTGTTACCCCCGTTATCGTTGCCACACCGAATACTGTCCCTGCGCCTGTGCAGGGCGTAGCAGCGAACGCAGCGGTTGTACAGCCGGTTACTGCACCTGCACCGAAACCCGTAGCGCAAACAGAAATAAACGGAACGAAAGTCTTCGGTGACGAAGTCGGCAAAGCGCAGCAGGGTGTTTATGAAGGTGCGCTGGTGAACGGGGTTCGTCAGGGCTACGGCGTTATGGCTTTCAGTGACGGGCGGCGTTATGAAGGTGAGTGGCGGAATGATCAGTTCAATGGTTACGGTGAGTTAATCCGCGCCAATGGTATTCCTGTCTATGTGGGAGAATGGAAAAACGGTCAGTATCACGGCAAAGGGCGCGCAACTTACGGCCCCAATGGCAACGTGGAATGGCGTGAAGGCGATTGGAATTACGGGCAACCCAGTGGCAGATCAGTCTGGCATCAGCGAATAGACGGCCTGGAAGTGCTGGAAATTTATAACGCTGAAGGCGACCGGATCAGTGAACAGGTTGTGACACCGGCTCAGAGTCAGGGAAATAATTCGTCGATTCTGGCTGCCGCAGCAACGGCGCTTGCACAAATGCGTCAGAAAGCCAGTTTACCGGATATTGTTGCGGCACAGCAGCGCGGAATTGCGATGGCACAGCAGGCTCGGCCACGGCCAGTGATACCTAGTCCGCAACCGGCAAATAACAATTATGTTGCGGCAAATACGGTGCGCGTAGCAATACCGGAAACCAGTACGGTAACGCCAGTAAAACCGGCCAGCTCATCCACCGGCATACCGTATATCAAATTTGCCAGCATTGCACCGGATCACCCGCATAGCGCTTGCGCTGAATTGCTGCGGCCGTTGCAAGCGAGTGCAGCAAAAAACATTACCTATGATTGTCCGCTGGGACCGTGGGGTGAAAAGAGTGATGATGTCAGTGCTGCTTCACAGAACCGGCTATGTGAAATCGCGAAATCACAGGCAATCAGTGAAGCGACGACAGCATCAAAAATGCAGATCGCCAATAAAACACTCAGAGATTTTTCGTTTGTCGGCGCGGTTTGTCAGTGCTCCGGTGATAGCGGAAGCAGTGATGCATCCGGAAATTTTCTGGCACCGGGGTCACGCCGTTATACGTTCTGTCGCGCCGCCGTTGCCCGCAAACGGACGGAGCCCTGAGCACAGACTGGCAAATCTGACGCGCATATTGATTGCTCAACCCAGATTGCAACAAATCCGGATATCGTGACAGTTGCAGCGATATCCGGGATTGTGTTGAAAGCAGATATTGAGTCGCATATCACTGGTTTCAAAGATTGCCGTTCAGTTGCACTCTCTGGTGCTTAGTTTCGCTATAGGCCAACAGTTCAGGCAACATGCAGTACTTTCTGACGCAATGCCCGTATGCTTTGTTTCAGCTCCGGCACACAGGAACCGCAACGTGTGCCGCATTGCAGATGTTGCTGCAGTCCCAGCAGTACAGCCTGTTCAGCTTCTGGTGTCGCGGGTGTTTCCTGTTGTTCCAGATATTGCGTAATCTGCGCTGCACTGACGCCGAGACACTGACAAACCTGCACGCTGCGTTGCACGGCGATTCCGGCCGGCGCTTTGTCCTGTAACAGCAAAGAAACAGGCACAGTGATTTCTTTCGCTTCCTTCAGCCATTGCACTAACCAGTCAGGCAGTGTTTGACTGCCAGTTTGCATCACCGTATGCAATTGCCGGTTTTCCAGACGGATCAGGCGCGTACTGCGCTGTGCGTCCTGATACCGCAAATGGGCATGCTGCTGCAATCCGGCAACTTCGGTCAAGGCTGCAAATAAAACGGGTTCCGCTTGTTGCAGACAGGCATACAAGGCAATGCCGGAAGCTGTGCCGCCGAAAGGAATACATTCCACATAAGGCTGATCGCGCAGGAGCTGGCGACAGGCGCGCTGCATTGCCGGAATCTGATGCGGGTCCGCTCTGCAGATCAATTGCAGGCTGTATGGGAATGACTGTTTTTGCAGGCTGACCGTGCTGAATTTCAGTTCAGGCTGAAAGGACTTCGGATCCAGCGCCGGACTGACCAGATTGTTAACGCCCAGTCCGGTATAACCGTTTGCATTACCCCAGACAAATTCCTCTCCCCAGTGCATAGGCAGCCACAGCATACCGCTGCGTAAGGCTGGATTTGCGCGGATACGCCAGATTTGCTGGCCGCGTGTATTGCGAATACAAACAGTATCGCCATGTTTCAGAAAACGCGCTTCCATATCCTGCGGATGCATTTCCAGCATGGGTTCCGGCTGGTGCGCAAATGCCGCCGGTGTGACGCCGGTACGGCTCATGCCATGCCAGTGATCGCGCAGGCGGCCAGTGCTCAGGACAAATGGCGTTCTGGCATTCACTTTATCCTGTGCAGGCTGGTAAGGCGTACAGATCAGACGCGCCTTGCCGTCCGCATGTGCAAAGCGAAAATCGGTGTACAGGCGTGCCTGACCTGTATGCTGTCCTTCTGGGCAAGGCCATTGTTGCGGTGACTGCTCCAGCAAGCGGTAACTGAGTCCGGTGATATCCAGATCGCGTCCGCGTGTCAGTTCGCGGTGTTCATTCCAGATTTGTTCGGTGTTGTCATAAGCTAAACGCAGTGTCTGTTTGTGCGGAAAATGCTGCGGGAAGCGGGTTTGTATCGCTAATCCGATCTGACTGGCAATCCACCAGTCGGCTCTGGCATTGCCGGGTGGTGCGATGGCAGCGCGTACCCGCGAGATGCGGCGCTCAGAATTCGTGACTGTTCCCTCTTTTTCCCCCCAGCTGGCAGCCGGCAGCAACACATCGGCATAGGCCGCGGTGGCGGTATCGCGGAAGGCTTCCTGCACGATTACCAGTTCGGCCGTTTCCAGCGCAGCTCTGACTTGCGCCTGCGCCGGTAAGGAATGCGCCGGATTCGTGCAGACTATCCACAAAATGCGGATCTTGCTCTTACGTGTGGCTTCAAACATATCGACTGCGGTACTGCCCGCTTGCGCCGGAATTTCGGGAATTCCCCAGAAATTCGCCACTTCTGCACGGTCATCTGCATTGCTCAGATCACGATGCGCACACAGCAAATTCGCCATACTGCCGGTTTCCCGTCCGCCCATCGCATTCGGTTGACCGGTCAGTGAAAAGGGACCTGCGCCGGGACGGCCTATCTGCGCTGTCATCAGGTGCAGATTGATTAAAGCGCTGTTTTTAGCTGTACCGGCACTGGACTGATTCAGGCCCTGACAATACAGTGATAAGCTGGCTGCAGATTGCGCAAACCAGCGTGCCAGCAAATATATGTCATCAGCAGAAACGCCGCACAGCGTTGCAGTTTGTTCCGGTGTGCAGTCGCGCACACTGTCACGCAATGCTTCCAGTCCGCTGGTATGTGCGTCTAACCATGCGGCTTGTGTCCAGCCTTCCCACAGACAGATATGCAGCAGCCCGTTCAGTAAGGCCACATCGCTGCCCGGTTTAATCGCCAGATGTAAGTCGGCATCCTGAGCGCTATCGGTACGGCGCGGATCGACCACCACCAGCTTCATTTCCGGTTTTCTGGCGCGTGCTGCTTCCAGTCTGCGGTACAGCACAGGATGGGCATAGGCAGGATTTGCCCCGATGATCAGCACCAGATCCGCATGATCCAGATCTTCATAGCTGCAGGGTGGGGCATCGCTCCCCAGAGATTGTTTATAGCCGGCAACCGCGCTGGACATACACAGCCGTGAATTACTGTCGATCTGATTAGTGCCGATCAGACCGCGTGCCAGTTTATTGAACAGATAGTAGTCTTCGGTCAGTAACTGGCCGGAAACATAAAAACCAATGCTGTCCGGCCCGTGCTCAGCCACCGTGTTGCTGATACGTTCTGCCACATAAGCGATACTGGAATCCCAGTCGCTGATGGTCAGCGCCTGATCGCGCCGCTGACGCAGCATGGGCTGGTGCAGGCGGCGTTGTGCTTGTATCAGCGGCGTACTGGTCATGTGCAACTGACTGCCCTTGCTGCACAAACGACCGAAATTAGCGGGATGATCCGGATCACCGCGCACGCCGGTAATCTGACCCTGTTCCGCCGTGATAATGACACCACAACCTACGCCGCAATAACAGCAGGTACTCTTCGTTTCTGTGCTGGCTGACATTGTGCAGGTCTCCGTGTGTTCAGATCAGATTTTTCCGAGACACTGCAATTCCGTTTCATCCAGCAACACTTGCTCATGTTCCAGCCGGATCTGAAAGCGGGCGGCGCAACCCTGATCCGGCGCTACGGCTTCACCGGTAGCCAGATCGATATGCCAGTTATGCAAAGGGCAGGCCACTTTGTCACCGATCAGCATGCCCTGCGACAAGGGACCGCCTTTATGCGGGCAACGATCAACCAGTGCAAAAATCTGATTCTCGCCGGTACGGAAAATAGCGACATCCGGCAAGCCCTGACGTTGCAGTATGCGTGCGCCCTGACGCGGAATATCGCTGACCAGACAAACAGGTTTCCATGCAGACATGTGATTTTCCTTTCTTTCAAACGCTCAGCGTTGCGAACTGACGGGTATCGACTTGCGCGGCCTGTGGCTGATGCCACGGATCAGCTTCACCACTCAGTGCAAACAGTAATTCTTCATACAGTGCGCGGCGTTTTTCCGCATCCTGCAGAATGACGGATTTCACATAGTCCAGCCCGACCCGGCTGACATAATGCACAGTGCGCTCCAGATACCAGCCTTCCAGCCGGTATAACTGCAGGAAAGCGCCGGTGTATTCCATTACTTCTTCAGCGGTTTTTACCTTCACCAGAAATTGCGCGACTTCGGTTTTGATACCGCCATTGCCCGCGACATAAATTTCCCAGCCGGAATCCACGCCGATGACGCCCACATCTTTGATGCCGGCTTCGGCACAATTGCGCGGGCAACCGGATACCGCCAGTTTGACCTTATGGGGTGCATACATGCGCGCCAGTGCGCGTTCCAGCTGCTTACCCATCGACGTCGAGTCCTGCGTGCCGAAACGGCACCATTCGCTGCCTACGCAGGTTTTGACGGTACGCAGCCCCTTGGCGTAGGCCAGGCCGGAAGGCATGCCCAGATCGGCCCAAACCGCCGGCAAATCGGCTTTTTTCACACCGAGTAAATCAATACGCTGACCGCCTGTTACTTTGACGGTAGGAATCTGATATTTTTCGACCACATCGGCGATGCGGCGTAAGTCTGCCGCACTGGTTTCGCCACCCCACATACGCGGAATCACCGAGTAAGTGCCGTCTTTCTGGATATTGGCATGCGAACGCTCATTGATCATGCGCGATTGCGGATCATCTTTCGCTTCCTGCGGCCAGGTGGATATCAGATAGTAATTCAGTGCCGGACGGCAACTTGTGCAACCGTCTGCGCTGCGCCATTGCAATTGTTTTTGTACCGCCGGAATCGTCAGTAAATGCAGGTCGCGGATCGCAGTTCTGACTTGGGCATGCGTCAGGTCGGTACAGCCGCACATGGCTTTTTTACGCGGACTGGCCGAATAATCGCCACCGGCAGTACTGACAATAATTTGTTCCACCAGTCCGGTACAGGAACCGCAGGAAGCCGATGCTTTGGTATGTTTGCGCACATCCTCAATCGTGAACAAACCCTTTTCCCGTATCGCTTTGACGATAGTGCCTTTGCAAACCCCGTTACAGCCGCAGACTTCCGCTGTATCCGGCATGGCTGCGGCCAGCGAATGTCCCTCGTGCCCGGTGTCGCCGATACTGCTTTCGCCGAACATCAGCTGATCACGGATGCTGCTGATATCTTTTGCTTCGCGTAACAGTCGGAAATACCATGCACCGTCTGCTGTATCACCGTACAGGCAGGCGCCGATCAGTTTGTTATCCTGAAGTACCAGTTTTTTGTAAATACCGCCGTTAGGATCGGACAGGACAATTTCTTCCTTGCCTTCTCCACCCATGAAATCGCCGGCAGAAAACAGATCAATGCCGGTGACTTTCAGTTTGGTTGAGGTCACCGAACCCTGGTAACGGCCGATACCGAATTCCGCCAGATGATTGGCACAGACTTTCGCCATATCGAACAGTGGCGCAACCAGACCATAGGCGGTGCCACGGTGATTAACGCATTCGCCGACGGCGTAAATACGCGGATCATAGGTTTGCATGGTGTCATTCACCACGATGCCGCGCTGGCAATGCAGGCCGGCCGATTCCGCCAGAGCAGTATTCGGACGTATGCCAACCGCCATCACAACCAGATCAGCGGCGACTTCGGTATCGTCACTGAAACGCACTGCACGCACGCGACCTTCAGTGTTGCCGAGCAGCGCAGCAGTGTTTTTGCCGAGTAAAAACTGTAAGCCTTTTTGCTCCAGTGACTGCTGCAGTAAACCGGCAGCAACCGGGTCCAGCTGTCTTTCCATCAGCCAGCCCGGCAAATGCACCACGCTGACTTCCATACCGCGCTGGCGCAGGCCATTCGCTGCTTCCAGTCCAAGCAAACCGCCACCGATCACTACCGCATGTTTGTATTGCTGCGCCGCCTGTATCATCGCCTCAGTATCCGCAATATCGCGGTAAGCGATCACGCCTTGTAATTCGCGACCCGGCACCGGCAGCATAAATGGCGTAGAACCAGTCGCCAGAATCAGTCGCCAGAATCAGCCTGTCATACGGTGTGACGCTGCCATCATCAGCAATTACTTCGCGCCGGTGGCGATCGATTTTTGTGATGGTGGTGCCGGTACGCAGGGTAATGCCATTACTTTTGTACCAGTCCCAGTCATTCAGCACGATATCCTGCAGGGTTTGTTCACCCGCCAGTACCGGAGATAGCAGAATGCGGTTGTAGTTCGGCCAGGGCTCGCTGCCGAATACCGTGATTTCGTATAAATCCGGAGCAAGCTTCAGCACTTCTTCGATGGTACGCACACCGGCCATGCCATTGCCGACCAGTACCAGACGTAATTTTTTCATCGCAATTCTCCTGTGTTCAGGCGGCGTGTTCGGAAGGATGCTGCTGACGGTGATACAGAAACTCCAGCACGGCACTGCGGTAGCGCTGATATTCACTGTCCTGCGCCAGTGCAACCCGGTCGCGCGGATGGGCGAGCGGTACTTCCAGCACTTCACCAATGGTGGCGGCAGGGCCGTTGGTCAGCATAACGATACGGTCAGACAGCAATACCGCTTCATCCACATCGTGGGTCACCATCACTACGGTGGACTGTGTTTGTGCCACGATTTTCAGTAATTCATCCTGCAAATGCGCACGGGTCAGCGCATCCAGTGCACCGAAAGGTTCATCCATCAGTAAAACCTGAGGCTGCATAGCCAGCGCACGGGCAATTCCTACCCTTTGTTTCATACCACCGGAAATTTCATTCGGACGTTTTTTCGCTGCATGTGATAAGCCCACCAGTGCCAGAGCGGCTTCAGTGCGGTCGCGCAGTTTGTGGGCAGACTCTTTACGCGAAAATACGCGCTCCACGCCGAGATACACATTTTCAAAGCAGGTCAGCCACGGTAACAGGGAATGATTCTGAAACACGACAGCACGTTCCGGGCCTGGCCCGCGCACTTCGCGCTGCGCACACAGCACATTACCTTCGCTTGGTGTCGTCAGACCGGCGATCAGGTTCAGTAAGGTGGATTTGCCGCAACCGGAGTGGCCGATCAGCGAAATAAATTCACCGCGACGGATTTGCAGATTGATGTCTTTCAGCGCATGAAAGGCTTTGCCCTTACTGTGAAACACCATGTTCACTTGCTGAATCTCAATATACTTTTTATCGTGCGCCGTAAGGTTCAGTTCAGACATGTCAGGCTCCTGTATCCTCGTAAGTCACCATTTTCGCCAGTGCAACCAGTGCCTGCTCCAGCATCAATCCCACGATACCAATCACAAAAATCGCAATCAGGATATGGGGCACGTTCAGATTGTTCCATTCATCCCAGACCCAGAAACCGATACCGACACCGCCGGTCAGCATTTCAGCTGCCACAATCACCAGCCATGCTGTACCGATTGCCAGCCGCACGCCGGTCAGCAGATGCGGTAATACTGCGGGAATCAGAATTTTGGTCAGAATTTTCCACTCGCTCAGATTCAGTACCCGTGCCACATTCAGATAATCCTGCGGTACCCGCTGAACACCGGTGGCGGTATTAATAATCAGCGGCCAGATAGAACAGATAAAAATGGACCAGATCGCGGCCGGATTGGCAGATTTGAAAATCAGTAAACCAATCGGCAGCCAGGCCAGCGGCGATACCGGTTTCAGCAGACTGATCAGCGGTTGCAGCATGCGGTGAGCGAAGGCAGAACGACCGCTGAGAAAGCCGAGCGGAATGCCGACCAGCGCCGCTAAGCCAAAGCCCAGCGCAACCCGTTTCAGCGATGCCAGAATATTCCAGCCTATGCCCTGATCATTCGGGCCATGCTGATAAAACGGATCGCTGAATACAATGCGTGCTTCTGTCCAGGTTTGCTCCGGGCTCGGAATGCTGCTGTTTTTAAACGAAATGATTTGCCAGATTAAAACCAGCAGAGCAAGGCCAGCCATGGCCGGTATCAGTTGTAACAGTAAGCGGCGCACAGAAAATGCCTGCCACCATTGCTGAAAAAAACGCTGCACGCTTGAAGACTGTGGCGAGCGCGGCAAGGCAGCGGGTTTATCGCTGATACTGGCGGGTAAGGATTTATTCATGATGATGTCCTCAGGCCTTGATCTTGAAACCAGCTGCATAGGCCGCCGGATTTTTGCCATCCCAGACCGTACCATCCGCCAGCTTGCTGCTGCGCATTAACTCTTTCGGCACACTGACACCGGCTTTTGCAGCGCCGTCTTTGTACAGGTCGATCCGGTTAACGGCTTTCGCTACCGCCAGATAATCCGGATCAGCTTTCAGCAAGCCCCAGCGTTTGTGCTGGGTCATAAACCACATGCCGTCCGACAGATAAGGGAAGTTCACCGCGCCGTCATTGAAGAATTTCATGTGATCAGGATCGTCCCAGGTTTTTCCTAAACCGTTCTGGTAACGGCCCAGAATGCGCTGGTTAATTACATCAACCGAGGTATTGACGTAGGCTTTATCGGCGATGACTTCCGCCATTTTGTTTTTATTCGACAGCGAAGCGTCAATCCAGCGGCTCGCTTCCAGCACAGCTGCGATCAGCGCACGCGCGGTGTTCGGATACTTATTACTGAATTCGGCTGTGGTGCCCAGCACTTTTTCCGGATGGTCTTTCCAGATTTCCTGAGTGGTGGCAGCAGTAATGCCGATGCGGTCCACAATTGCACGATGATTCCACGGTTCACCCACGCAGAAACCATCCATATTGCCAACCCGCATATTGGCTACCATTTGCGGCGGCGGCACGGTAATGACTTTGGCGTCTTTCAGCGGATGAATGCCATGTTGCGCAAGCCAGAAATACAGCCACATCGCATGGGTGCCGGTAGGAAAAGTCTGGGCAAAGGTGTATTCGCGCTTTTCGGTCTGCATCAGTTTTGCCAGTCCCGCACCATTCACTGCACCCTTATCCGCCAGTGCTTTCGACAAAGTAATGGCCTGACCGTTATGGTTCAGTGTCATGAGGACATTCATATCCTTTTTCTGGCCGCCTATGCCTTGCTGTACACCGTAAATCAAACCATACAAAACATGGGCTGCATCCAGTTCGCCATTGACGAGTTTGTCGCGCACGCTGGCCCAGGACGATTCCTTGGTCGGGATAATTTTGATGCCGTATTTTTTGTCAAACCCAAGCACGGATGCCATGACAACCGATGCGCAATCGGTCAGCGGAATAAAGCCAACCCGGACTTCTTCTTTTTCCGGCTTATCGCTGCCCGCCGCCCAGACCTGCGGGGTTTGCCCCAGTAATCCTGCTCCCAGCATTGCACTCGCTCCTTGTATCCATTTCCGGCGTGGCAGATCGCAGGTCTGTGACAGTGTGTCGGTTTCAGACGCGGACTTCAGATTGACTTCACTCATCGCAGCTCCTTCGTGATTAAGATTCAGAAAAGCAAAAAGGCGTCTGTTCATTCCGCAATGCAGAATGAAGAGACACCTTTGTCTGATGTGAACAGCCGCCGTTAGCCGGTTCACAGGGCGCACCTTCTTTGGTGCAAACACTGTTATGCAAACAGTGTGCCAGCCGGAATCACCTGTTTTTTGACCAAAAATCCCGACTGGTTTTCTGTTCTGCTCAAAAAATGAGCAATATTTTGGTGCGCCGCACCAAAAAAGATCAGCCTATCAGGTCGGCGGCATCAAGAATGCGTTTTGCCAGATCACCGATACGCAGGTTTTTTTCCATTGCTTGTTTGCGCAGGCGCTGATACGCCTCTTCTTCCGAGAAAGAAAAGCGCTGCATTAAAAAACCCTTGGCCTTTTCTATGTATTTGCGCTCTGCAAGGCGGGTGCGGGTTTCTGCCAGCTCGTTTCTGACCTGCTGATCAACCTGAAAGCGCGCCATCGCTACTTCCAGCACCGGTTTGATGCGTTCACTCTGCAGACCGGCGACCACATACGCCGAAACACCCGCCTCCAGCGCACTGCGCATATGGCCGGGGTCTTCATCATCGGTGAATAAAACGATAGGACGCGGTGCCTGCTGCGACATGATCACCAGATGCTCCAGTACGTCGCGTGCATCAGATTCGGCATCAATAATTATCATATCCGGCTCCAGCTGGCGGATACGGTCGATCAGAAACATATCGCCGGGCAGAGAGGCAATGATGTCGTAACCGGCTTGCAGCAAGCCGATACGCAAAGTGGCGGAACGCCGCTTTTGTGCTGCGTCCGCTTCAGTATCTTCCGATGACAGCGTACCGGCAGCATTCACCACCACAATACGCAATGCTTCGGCATTGGCCGTCCCGGACTTCGCCATTTTTCACCCAGAGTAAACGAGATGTAGTCTGAGGATGCAAGAAACAGACCAGTCGGGTACAGCGTCAGCGAGGCGTCATTTGGAAATACCGGTTTATCCGTCATGAAAATTTCTGTAACGAAATTGCAAACTGCGCACGCAGACTGCTACAGTCTTGTCTTTATGATGAAATTTGCATGTCTGTAATGCAAGGTCAGACTGACGATGAAAATAATGCGCGCACTGTTTATCTGTACCCATAATAAACTTCGCAGCCCGACGGCAGAGCAGGTGTTCGCCAGCTGGCCCGGTGTGGAAACCGATTCTGCCGGTATCGGTGCGGATGCCGAAGTACCGCTGGCGCCGGAGCAGATTGCGTGGGCTACGGTGATCTTTGTGATGGAGAATGTCCATAAGCGCAAACTGTCGCAAAAGTTTCAGCGCCATCTGCACGGCAAACGTGTGATTTGTCTCGGCATCCCGGACGACTACAACTATATGCAGCCTGAGCTGGTGGCATTGCTGCAAAAGAAAGTCACTCCGTTTTTGCCTTCCAACTGAATACGCAAATGATAAAAATGACGAAAATGAAGATGATGACATTCCGAAAAACAGCATCGGCGCTGTTAATCGCGACAGTACTGCTGAGTGCCTGTGGCAAAAAGGAAGAGGCCGCAGACATAAATGCAGCAACGGCCACGGCTACTGAATCTGCACCCAGCAAGCCAGCTACTGCAAATAAAACGCTGGCCTATGAGCACGAGCTGAACCTGAACGTCAGTGAAGAGGCGTTACCAAAAGTCTTTAACGGTGTGAAAGCCGCTTGTCTGGCCGAACCTGATCAAGGCTGTACGGAACTGGGTTCCAGCATACGCACCGGTGATTATCCTTCTGCCAGTATCAAACTGAGAGCGAAGCCTGAAAGTGTGCAAAAGATCGTAAAAGGCTTGTCGCAGCAGGGGCGCATTGTTTCTCAGAACAGCCATGCCGAGGATTTATCGCATTCTCTGGCAGACAACGCCAAAAAGATTCAGATGCTGCGCGATTACCGGACGCAATTAGAAGAGCTGCGTAAACAAACCGGAAAAGACGTTGAGACGCTGATGAAAGTCAGTAAAGAACTGGCGGAAGTACAGAGTAACATCGAAGCACTGGAAGGCAAGCAGGCGGGTATGGTGCAGCGTGTGCAAACAGAGCTGCTGACCATCTCAATGTCTGTGGAGGGCGCTGGTCATCAGCGCTCTGAGGTAAAGCACGCCTTAGCTGCGTTCGGTGCGAACTTTTCCAGTGCGCTGGCTGCCGCGATTACCGCGATTGCGTATATGCTGCCGTGGGCCGGATTACTGGTTGTTGTATGGGTGATTATCAGTCAATGGCGTCTGCGCAGAAAACGTCTGCAAAGCAAAGATCAAAAATCATGATGCAAAATGTTCCGGTTCCTGACGCTTTTTTACAAGCCTGCGACATCATCGATGCTGATCATCCTGCTGTGCTGGCGCAAGCACAGCAGCTGGCGCTGGGTGCAAATGGTACGGCCGAGATTGCGCAGCGCTGCTTTGAATTTGTACGTGACCAGATACAGCACAGTTCGGATTTCAAACGGAATCCGGTGACGCTGCGTGCATCGGATGTACTGGCGCATGGCACCGGTTACTGTTATGCCAAAAGTCATTTGCTGGCGGCTTTGCTGCGCGCCAACGGCATTCCTGCCGGTATGTGCTTTCAGCGACTGACGGTGGGGGACGACGGTGAACCGTATTGCCTGCATGGCCTGAATGCTTTGTATTTGCCGGAGTATGGCTGGTACCGTGTGGATGCGCGGGGCAACAAGCCCGGCGTGAATGCGCAGTTTTGTCCGCCGCAGGAGCAACTGGCGTTTGCGATTCGCCCGCCACAGGAACGGGATTTTCCCGGTGTGTACGCCAAACCGGTTGCGGTGATTTGCGATGCATTGCGTACCCACGCGACTTATGATGCGGTGCTGGCAAATCTGCCGGATGCCGCAGTATTGCCGCAATCAGCCGACTGGTTGCCCTTGAGCTGAAAAAAAACGGCGTTGCGCTTACTGCAGCGATGGCATTGCGACCACTGCAGGGCTTACAATCAAAAGCTGTTTGAGTAAGCAGGAGAACAGGCGTGATTAATCGTTTGCCGAAATGGGTGGAGATCGGTGGTTTTTTTCTGGCGCTGAATGCCGGTGTGATTAATGCGATTGCTTTGCTGGGCTTTAAGCATCAGGCGGTATCGCACCTGACCGGTACGTCCACCTTCCTGTCGCTGGAACTGGCTAATCTGCAATGGAATGACGCTTTGCATCTGAGTTTTGTGATGCTGAGTTTTGTGGCAGGTGCGGCGCTCAGCGGCGTCATGATAGGCAATACCGCATTACAGCTCGGGCGCAATTACAGCGTTGCATTGCTGTTTTGCGTGCTGATGCTGCTCGCCGCCTGGTATTTTCTGAATCACAATTCCCCTTATGGTCATTATTTTGCTTCCGCTGCCTGCGGCTTGCAGAACGCGATGACCAGTACTTACAGCGGTGCAGTCGTGCGTACCACGCATGTTTCCGGCATTTTTACCGACCTCGGCGTTTCGCTGGGTTTATGGTTGCGCGGTCAGGTGCCGGATCGTCGTAAAGTGATTCTGTACATCACCCTGATCAGCGGCTTTATTGTGGGGGGTATTGCCGGTGCGCGCGGCTTTATGGCGTTTCGCTTTGATGCGATGCTGCTGCCGGTCTGGATTACTTCATCGATTGGTGTAGCCTACTGGCTGCTGGTACACAGAGTCAAACAGTCACCGGACAATCCTGCCTGATGTGCAGTTATCGTCATTTGTGATTTGCGGAGGCCCGGACTTTCTGCCGACGACCGCCGGATCGCCATGCAGAAATCCGCATTTGGGGTGTTTTTGATGCTTTTCAGTGCCTGCGGGAGGCTGACGCTGACCCTCGCCAGCCGTACCACGGAACCAGCGGTGGCGCCCGCGGTTCCGTGCTGCTTCTGATAAGGGGATTTTCTGAACGGCGTTCGGGCTTAGTCTTTGTACTGCGGTCCGGTCAGAATGAAGCCGCCGCCCTGATACGTCGTGGTGACATCATCTGCTGCCGGATAATGGCCGCTGTCCGGGAATAAATGCACGAAAGGATCTGAACTGTCTTTCGGGCGGAAACCCAGATGCGCGGCTTCACGGTTATCCCACCATTGCTCGCGGTTGTTGGAAGCGCCGAAAACGATGGTGTGGCCAACACGCGGTGTCATCGCAGCGCAGCGCAGCAGTTCGAATAAATCGTCGTAACTCAGATAAGTCGTCAGCATGCGGCGGTTTGCCGGTGCAGGGAAGGCAGAACCAATACGAACACAGACGGTTTCGAGACCGGTACGGTCGTAGTAGTAGCGCGACAGACTTTCGCCAAAACACTTACTCACGCCGTACATACCATCCGGACGCGGCGGCATGCTGGCGGTCAGCTGATCGGTGGTTTTGTAAAAGCCGATGGTGTGGTTGGAGCTGGCAAAAATCACGCGCTTGACGCCGTGTTTATGCGCCGCTTCGTAAATATTGTAAGTGCCCTGAATATTGGCACGCATGATGTCTTCAAAGCTGGCTTCGACCGAAATGCCGCCGAAATGCAGAATCAGCTCCACATCTTTCACCATCGCCAGCACGGCCGCTTTGTCGGCCAGATCGCATTGCACGACTTCTTCACCGGCTTGTGCGGGGCCGAGCTCAGACAGATCGCTGACCACCAGTGTGTCAGTCCAGGCTTTCAGGCGCTCACGCAGGATTTTACCGAGGCCACCGGCGGCACCGGTCAGCAAAATGCGGCGAAATGGTTTGGCTGCTGTTTGTGTAGTCATGTTATTCCTTGTCTCTCAATCGTTATTTCGTGTTATTCCGTTGCGGTTGATGCAGATGTTGTGGCGTTTGCACAGCAGGGTGTGCAAGCCGTTTCAGGTAATCGGTGCCGGATTAAATAACACCAGCGCATTCTGCAATTTCCAGTGTTCTGCCCAGGTTTTCTTGCCACTCGCGACTTCCAGCATCAGATGGAATAATTCCCAGCCCAGTTCCTCAATGGTGGCTTTGCCAGTCGCGATTTTGCCCGCATTCACATCCATCAGATCATGCCAGCGGCGCGCCAGATCTTCGCGGGTGGCGACCTTAATCACCGGAACCGGAGCCAGACCGTAAGGGGTGCCGCGTCCGGTGGTGAAAATATGCAGGTTCATACCGGCCGCCAGTTGCAGGGTGCCGCAGATAAAATCGCTGGCAGGTGTGGCGGCGTAAATCAGGCCGCGCTGCTGCAGTTTTTCACCGGGAGAAAGCACGCCGGAAATCGGCGAGGAGCCGGATTTCACTATCGAACCCATGGCTTTTTCTACGATATTCGATAAGCCGCCTTTTTTGTTGCCGGGTGTGGTGTTTGCACTGCGGTCAGCGCCGCCGCGTTTCAGATAATCGTCATACCATTGCATTTCGCGGATCATGGCATCCGCCACTTCCGGCGTTACTGCACGCGAAGTCAACTGGTCAATGCCGTCGCGGACTTCCGTAACTTCAGAAAACATCACGCTGGCACCGGCGCGCACTAACAAATCGGTGGCAAAACCGACTGCCGGATTGGCGGTGACACCCGAAAACGCATCGCTGCCGCCACATTGCACACCGACGATCAGTTCGGAGGCAGGGCATACTTCGCGCTGGCGACTGTTCAGGCGCTCCAGATGGGCTTTGGCCTGCGTCATGATGGAATGAATCATGGAATCAAAGCCGGTATGCGCAGCATCCTGCAGGCACACGACCGGCACTTCTTCTTGCGCGCGCAGCGGAATGCTGCCGGCAGGGAACAGTTTGGCTGGTTGCAGCTTTTCGCAACCGAGGCTGACCACCATCACTTCACCGCCGAAATTCGGGTTTTTGGCCAGATTGCGGATAGTGCGGATAGGAATCTCGGCTCCGGGGGCATCAATTGCCACGCCGCAGCCGTAAGTGTGTTCAAGTCCTATCACATCATCCACATTCGGATAGGCAGGCAATAATTCCGTCTTAATGCGTTGCACCGCAAACTCCACCACGCCGGAAACGCACTGTACCGTCGTGGTGATTGCCAGAATATTGCGGGTGCCGACGGATCCGTCCGGATTACGGAAACCCATAAATGTATAGCCGTCCAGCGGCGGCAGGCTGGCAGGTGGACGGCTGGCTTTGGGTAAATCACTCAGGGTGCGGGCATCCGGCATCCGGATCAGACCTTCATGCAGCCACTGACCGCGTTGCACGTTTTCGATGGCATAGCCAATCACCACGTTGTAGCGGCGTATCGCATCGCCTGCCTGCATATCAGTCAGTGCAATTTTATGTCCCTGTGGTACCTGGCCTGTCAGCGTCAGCCCGCAGGGAAATGCCGTTCCGGCGGGTAGTCCGCCATCGTTGGCAACAATGGCGACATTGTCGCTATCGTGCATTTTGATATACAGGGGCGCTTGCTCTTGTGCCTGTGACATGAAAAATCCTCTCTGAATTGACGCTGGCTGAACTGATTTCGCCGGATTACAACAGAAGTCGCAGAGTTTTGGTCTGTCCGCTTATAAATTGGACTGACCAGTAAATCATAAAAGAGAGTATGAAGTAAGCATAAAATTTCACCCTGAATGTTACGTGGCATTGAAATTAACGCTTAAAATTCAATGATTTACCAACAAAATCTAGGTCGGCTTGCCGTGTCTGGGTATAATCAGAAATTACAGACTGTGTGGCGAGTATGCCACTTTGAAAAAATTTTGGCTAGTCCAGATTGATGTTTTGGTCAGACCACTTTAGAATGGCCTGACCGAATAAAAATGACTGGCCTTTCGTTTGAACAGGATCGTCAACATGCATAAGAAAAATCAGGTGGGACAAACTGACGCAGCTATTCATGAGCCGCGTCTTTACAGAGTTGTTGCAGACAAAATTCAGGCGCTGATTGCGTCGGAAGCGATTCAACCGGGGGAGAGACTTCCTTCCGAGCGCGATCTTGCAACCAAACTGAATGTGTCGCGTGCTTCCTTACGGGAAGCCCTGATTGCTCTTGAACTTGGCGGTGTGGTTGAAGTGCGGGGCGGTTCGGGGGTGTATGTCAGTCAGCAACCCGAGCCGGATGCGGCATTGCCGGAATCCGGCCCGGGACCTTTCGAAGTGTTATCGGCACGCCGGTTAATTGAAGCGGAAATTGCAGCGATTGCTGCCCGCGTTGCAACTGACTCAGCGATCGATGAAATTCTGAAGGCAGTACTTGAGATGGAAAAGCATCACGCAAATTACGCCAGCAATGAAAGCGCGGACCGGAATTTTCATTTATCCATCGCCAAAGCCACTGGTAACAGTGCGTATGTCGGTGTGATTGAATATCTGTGGGATCAGCGCGGCCGCTTGTGGCATAAGTTAAAGGAGCATTTTCAGACAGAAGAATTACGTCAGCAGACACTGACAGATCACAGAAATATTCTGGAAGCTATTGCATCCCATGATCCGGCTGCTGCACGCAAGGCCATGCGCGCACATCTGGAACGGGTAACCAGAACTTTCTCACGCGGATAACGGTTCGTCAGAAATCACCGCGCAGAGACAAATCAACAAGGCAAAGACACATTTGCCAGCGTAATACCAAAGAATCAGACCTTTTTTCGACCGGCTGAGACCCCGGTGGGGCTTCGTGCGCCCATCTTCGTCGCAGTGGCAAGGAGTACGCGAGGTGCTCCAGATTCGTTATTAGATGCCAAAGGCACGGTAACGTCGTTGATGAAAACAGGAGTTTGAGGAGACATCGCAATGAAAAGCAAAGCAACAAGCCGTCAACGGTTTGTGTTGACCAGTATCAGCCTCGCTGTTTTAACACTGGCAGCAGAGGTCTATGCACAAGAAGCACAGCGCGTTGAAGTGACAGGTTCGTCGATCCGCCGTGTCGCTGCAGAAGCATCTTTACCGGTAACCATGGTTACTGGTGAGGAGTTAGAAAAACGTGGCATGACCACGCTGGCCGATCTGATGATGGCATTGCCGGAATCAGCATCGCTGGCCCCATCGAATGCCGGTTCCGGTACGAATATCAATCTGCGTGGTCTGGGTGTTAACCGTACGCTGGTATTGCTGAATGGTCGTCGTCTGGCGAATGAAGCGATTGCCGATGGTTACGCGAATCTGGATGTCATTCCGATGAGCGCGATTGCCCGCGTTGAAATTTTGCGTGACGGTGCATCGTCGATTTACGGATCGGATGCGATTGGCGGCGTGGTGAATTTCATCACCAAGCGCTCCTTTGAAGGCAAAACCATTTCTGCGCAAATGGTACAGCCGCAGAAAAACGGTGGTGCGGATGAGCAGCGCATCAGTTCTACCATCGGTTTCGGTAATCTGGAAAATGATGGATGGAACTGGTACGCGACAGTTGACGGACACCGCCGCAGTCGCTTGCTGGCATCTGATCGCGCTGAACTGAGCACACCGGAATTGCTGACCAGTATCGGCCGCGCGCCGACACTGGGCAGCGGTGGTTATGCGATGCCGGCTAACTTCACCACGGCAACCAATAAAACCGCACAAAACCCTTATTATTCGCAAGGCTGTGCTGCGCCGTACTCAATTCAGGGTGCAAAAAATACCTGTATTCTGAATGCCAATTACTACGGCACGGCTTTGTACGCGAATGAGCAGCTGACGTTCTATACGCGCTTTACCAAGCGCTTCAGCGAAGATCACACACTGACTGTGGATTACATGCGTGGTCAGGAACATATACTCGGCACAAAAAATCCGAGTACCAGTCTGGCCGCAAACGGCGTGACAGCGCAATTACCGTCAACCAGTAAATGGTATCCGGGCGGCAGTGGCGGCGTGCCTGCGGTTGCCGGTTTGAAAGGCGAACCGCTGACGGTGACCTGGAGTGTCGCAGATCTCGGCGAAGCAACAACCAAAGACAAACAAGTCAATCAACGCATCGCGGTGAATGATGAAGGCCGGATCGGTGGCTGGGATTACAAGCTGGGTTTTGTGTATGGCCACAGCCTGCGTGAAAATTATTACGAATCCGGTTATGTCAGCGGTCCCGGCTTGCTGGCGGGGCTGGCGAACGGCAAACTGAATCCGTTTGGTTTGCAGGATGCTGCCGGAAAAGAATATCTGGCGAGTATTTCCGTCGATGGTGCAATGAACCGCCATTCCGTCAGTACTTTCACTGGTCTGGATCTGACCGGTTCACGTGAACTGATGAGTTTGTCTGGTGGCCCGGCAATGCTGGCTGTGGGCGCAGATTTGCACCGTGATACAACAGAAGATCAGAAGACAGACATCACTTCCATCGTTACTTACGCGAATGCATCGCCGTCTTACGCAAAGTCATCACGTAATGTGATGGCAGCGTACGCAGAGCTGGAATTGCCGGTCACGAAAACCCTGAATCTGAATGTGGCAGTGCGTGATGACCATTTCAGTGATTTCGGAAACACGATTAATCCGAAATTCAGTTTCCGCTACCAGCCAACGAAAGCAGTAATGTTCCGCGGCTCGGCGAATACCGGCTTCCGTGCACCGACTTTGTTTGACCGCTACGGATATCGCTTACCGGGGGCAACGACCACCACTTCCGCAAAATGGGATGACCCTGTGCAGTGTCCGGGTGGTACGCCGGGTGTGGCGGGGACCGGTAAAGCACTACCGGGACTGGTTGCATCAGCCGTATGTAACACGACTTTGCCAAAGCAAACCGGCAGTAATCCGGATCTGCAGCCGGAAAAATCCAAAGGTTACACACTCGGTCTGGTGGTAGAGCCAGTCAAAGATCTGATGATGTCGGCGGATTACTGGCATATCGAAATGAAAGATATGCTGGCCAATTTGCCGGAGCAGGTGTACTTCCTGAATCCGGAAAAATACGCAAGCTACTTTGTGCGTAATGCGGACGGATCACTCGCATATCTGAAAAATGTCACCATGAATCTGGGCGGACAAAAAGCCAGCGGTATCGACGTTTCGCTGTCGTATGCCTTCCCGAAAACTGCACTGGGTAATTTTAAGGCGCAACTGGACGGCACCTATCTGACCCAGTTTGATAATCAGCTCGAAGCGGATGGCCCTTACATTCCTAACGTCGGACGGTTTGGTGCTGCCAGCAATGGCACAACTTCCAGCATGCCTATCATTACTTTCCGCTGGAAACATACGCTGACGCTGTCATGGAATCGCGGTGACTGGGCTTCGCAACTCACACAGAACTTTAATACCGGTTATCACGATCAGAATCTGGTGGCTGCACAGTATTTCCGTGACATCGAATCCTATGCAGTATGGAACTGGACCGTCAGCTATCGCGGATTTAAAAACACCACGATCTCTGCCGGTATCACCAATTTGCTCGATGCAAAACCACCGGTCACCAACCACAACGCTTATACCTTTGGTTATCTGAGCAGTGCTGCAAGCCCGATTGGACGTGCATTTAATGCACGTCTGACTTACAACTTCTGACCGGCCAGCCCTCCGGCAAGCGTCCGGAGGGCGTCACAGGAATGATGATATGAATGAACTGATGAATCCGAAACGTCGCACCCTGATTCAGGCCGCATCTGCTGCCGGTTTATGGATGGGAACAGGCATGCAGGCGGCAAGTGCTGCAGTGACTGCAAAAGCTGATCCCTGGAAACAGGCGCAGGCAATTATTGACCGCTTTGCGCGTCCAATCCGTTTTCGCAAGGAAGACTTCCCGGTCACAAATTACGGCGCAAAATCCTGCGACGTAAAACCGGTTGAAGCATGGGTTTCTTTTGTTGACCGTAAAACCCTGAGTACACCGGTGGAAGGTGCGCATGATTGTTATCCGGCAATCCGTGCTGCAATTGAAGCCTGTCATAAAGCAGGTGGCGGCAGAGTGCTGATTCCTGCCGGTAACTGGTTTTGTGCCGGTCCGATTGTGTTGTTGTCAAATGTAAATGTGCATTTGCAGGCAGGAGCGCATATTTACTTCAGCAACCGGCCTGAAGATTATGCGAAATACGGCGAATTTGACTGCGGGCCGCGCGGTAAGCTCTCGATGACGCGCTGGGAAGGCAATGATTGCCTGAATTACTCATCAATGATTTATGCATTTGGTCAGCGCAATATTGCGCTGACGGCGGATGACTGGACTGCCGTTCTGGATGGACAGGCTGGCGTGAATTTTCCGGACAGTGAATATTGCTGGTGGTCATGGAAGGGGCGGGAAAAACCAAGTTCTGCCGGTGATATCGCACCAGGCAGCGGGAACTGGGTTAAGCATAAAAAAGGTGAAACAGAAGTTTCGCTGAATCCGCTGAATCCTGCGTCGCTTGCTGAGGTTGCGCCGCATCTGAGTGAAGAAAAAATCCGGTTTATTCAGGGGGAGGGCGATAAATGGCGGCGCGACTCGAATTATCTGCGTGCGCTGGCAGAAGCCGGTGTTCCTGCAAATAAACGGGTATTCGGAATCGGGCATTTCCTGCGGCCGCATATGGTGCAAGTAATCAACTGCACTAATGTTCTGTTTCAGGGCTATCAGCTGACCAATTCCCCGTTCTGGCAACACAATCCGGTGGGATGCCGGAATGTGCATGTGAAAGGTATTTACGCGAACAGTATTGGTCCGAACAGCGATGGTTTTGATCCTGAATCCTGCGAATACGTGCTGATCGAAGATTCGACCTTTGACACCGGCGACGACTGTATTGCGGTGGATTCCGGAAAAGGACCGGATGTTCAGTACGGGCCTTCAAAAAATATTGTGGTGCAGAACTGCAAGATGCACAGCGGTCACGGTGCAATGACCTTCGGCAGCATTATGTCCGGCGGTATCGAAAATGTGTTCGCACAGAATCTGGTTTTTGAAAACAGCCACTGGCGTACCGATCCGCTGAATATTGCGATTCGTCTGAAATCGAATATGAGCCGTGGCGGGTATCTGAAGAATCTGCATATCCGGAATATTCAGATTCCGAACGGTATCCGCACCACACCGGCATTTTATTCGACGCTGCCCGGATCGCTGATTCCGAACAAATCTGTGGCAACTTCAGCCGGTGGCATTATTACGATTGATTGCGGCTACGATCCGGTGAATGACAATGTCAGAACAAGGCCGCCGGTTGTTCAGGACGTGCATATTTCGAATGTGCAGGTCGGAAATGTCGATACCGGAAAAGGACAATTCTCCTGCTATCAGGCCATTGTGATTCTCGGCCCGGTTGCCAGTGATTACAACGGTCCGGCAAATCCGCCGCCGAATATTGTTCCGGTACGCAATATCACCATTTCGGATTGCAACCTCGGCAATCCGGTCAATGCTGAGCAGCCATTGTATTTGTATAACGTACGCGATCTGACACTGAAAAATGTCCGTATCGGCGGTACAGTACATAACAAAACCCTTTCGGCCTGAGTTTTTCTCACGGTGAGTTCGAGCCTCCTTCGCGAGGCTCTTTTTTCGGATACACCATATGCAAATCAGTTTTTTCAGCCTTTTTTCGCGCTGGTGCAAGCTAGTACCGGTGCTGCTGGCGCTGGGCGCATGTCAGAACGTTGCAGTGATGACGCCGTCTTCCAGTGCACAAACGATCATTCTGGTCGGCGATTCCACCATGGCCCCTAACAGTGGTTACGGCAATGCCTTTTGCGCCCGCTTTCAGGCGCCGGTCTCCTGTCTGAATATGGCAAAAGGAGGGCGCAGTTCAGGCAGTTACCGGGCTGAGGGCTCGTGGGAACAGGTGATGAAGGTACTGCGTGCCTTACCTGCCGGTGAACGCGGTCTGGTGCTGATGCAGTTTGGTCACAATGATCAGCCGGGAAAACCGGGGCGCTCCACCGATCTGAAGACAGAATATCCTGTCAATCTGCAAGGCTATATTCGTGATGTCAGGGCAGCCGGGGCAGATATCGTCCTGATTACACCACTGGCCCGCCGCACCTTCAAAGAAGACGTGCTGCCAAATGATCTGCGACCCTGGGCATTGTCCATGATATCTGTCGCTGCGCAGGAAAAAGTCGCTCTGATTGATCTGAACTTACAAAGTCACACCGTTCTGAGTCGTATGGGGCAGGATGAGGCAGACACGCTGGCAATGGTACCCAGACCAGCTCAGACTGCAGCACCGGCACAAAGCGGCTTAGCCGCAACGGAACCGCAGGGTGCGGCAAAGAGTGCTTTTGACCGGACTCACCTCGGACAAAAAGGTGCTTTGCTGTTTTCTGAAATGGTGATTCGCGATTTAACCGCCATACAGCCGTCAGTCATCAGCACATTACGTCAGGGAGGAAATCCATGAACGGAAGTTTATGCGGCAGCCTGCTGGTTGCCACGGCTCTTGGTGTGTGTACGCTGCCTGCCAGCGCACAGGACAGTCGCCAGATTAAAGAACCGGTTGCACCGCCGATATGTACGCTGGTGGCAGCTGAGTTAAACGATGCACAGATCAGCCTGCAACAGGCTGCCGCACCGGATACCGGTCGTTTGCAGGCCGCCATCGACAAATGTGCCAGCGGACAGGCTGTCCGGCTGGTCGCGTCAGCAAAAAATACAGCGTTTCTGTCCGGTGCACTGCGCTTGAAGCCCGGGGTTTCATTGCTGATTGATGGCGGTGTCACTTTATACGGTTCCCGGCTGCCGGCAGATTTTGACCGCGGGGCAGGCAGTTGCGGCAGTAATGATGAAAAAGGCCGGGGTTGTTTTCCATTGATACTGATGGAAAAGTCAGCGCATGCAGGCATCTATGGCGACGGCGTGATTGACGGACAGGGCGGACAGAAGATGCTCGGTGCATCGGAATCTTGGTGGGAGCTGGCACGCCGTGCACAACGCGAGGATAAACATCAGAACGTTCCGCGCATGATTGAAATTCAGCAGTCGGAAGACATTGCACTGCATCGCATCTGGCTGAAGAATTCAGCGAATTTTCATGTGACGATGACCCGCACGGATGGTTTAACAGCCTGGGGAATTCACATCGATACACCAGCGGATGCACGCAATACGGACGGGTTTGATCCGGTATCGTCACGCAATATCACGCTGACCCGGAGCTATATCCGTACCGGTGATGACAATGTTGCGATCAAAGCGGGTAATCAGGGACTGACGGAAAACATCAGTATTACCGATAATCACTTTTACAGCGGTCACGGTATGTCCATTGGCAGCGAAACCAATGGTGGTGTACGCAATATTCTGGTCAGAAATTTGTCGATTGATGGTGCGACTTCCGGCTTGCGTATTAAGAGTGATGTGTCGCGTGGCGGACTGGTCGATCAGGTGCGCTACGAACAGATTTGTATTCGTAACAGTAAAGCACCGCTGGACTTTGACAGCTTTTACGGGAAGCGTGCACAGGGAAGCTCCATTCCGCAATATCAGAATATTTCTCTTGATAAAGTTTTTGTGCTGACACCGGGCAAGCTGATTTTCCGTGGCTTCGATGCTGCGCATGCGATGCAACTGAAAGCAAAAACCTTGCGCCTGCACAGCGGTAGCACAGTTACTTCGCAGTTTGCCATTCTGGATGCGGATGACAGTGATCTGAGTCCAAAGGTCACATTACAGCCTGCCAGTGAAACAATCAGTACTGACGCCTGTACAGACGCATTTGCCGCATATCCGGATCGGGATGCCATCAAACGACGGCCGCAACTGACAGCGGTGCAGGCTGAGCACTATGCGATGGAGAAGGTGCTGGGTTATGCCGGATTGCCCGGAAAAGAAGCCTCTGACCCGTGGAATCCGCTCGCGACGCCGGTGCCGGCAGCAGATAAAGTTAATGCCGATTATGTGGTCAGTCAGAGCCGTAAGGCAGACGGCGTACGCGTCTTCAGCCGTTTGCAGGATGCATTTAACCGCGTAATTGCAGACACGCAACAGATTCCGCAGGCGAGACAGCGCATGTATATCCGTATAGAACCGGGCGTATACGAAGGCCTGGCTTATCTGCCGGAAACGGCAGTGCCGGTAACGGTGACTGGCAGTGGCATCGATACAACCCGTCTGCGTTCAGCACCCGAAGCAGCCATGACCGGCGAACAGTTTGCAGCCTTGTACGATAGTACTTTTCAGAATGCGCCCGCAGCTGTCATGGCGATGTATGACAGTATCAGACGCAGACCCGTTATCGGCACCTTTGGCACACCGGTACTCTGGGTGAAAAGTCATGGCTTTCAAATGCGCGATATCACGGTGGAAAACAGCTATAACCGTGACGGGGCGGCCTATCAGCCCGGCTGTAAAGGTGCTGGCTGCGAAGGCGATGGTATTTACGCCAAAATGAATATGGTGCATCACCAGGCACTGGCGCTGATGATGGATGGCACTGACAAGGCGCAGTTTGAACAGGTGCATTTGCTGGGTTTGCAGGACACGCTGTATATGCGTGCCGGTCCGGATGGGAAAACTGCACGTCACTTCTTTTACCGCAGCCTGATTGAGGGAGATGTCGATTTCATCTTTGGAGATGCGACAGCCTATTTTCTCGAAAGTGAAATCCGTTCAGTCGGCACCCGCACAGGATCCTATGCGGTGGCACCGAGTACCAATCTGATGAGTGCGTATGGTTTCGTCTTCAACCGCAGCAGGTTCACCAGTGATCACAGCTTAAATGCGAGAGCGGGGCGCTTTCATCTGGCGCGCCAGTGGTTTCATAACCAGCGTTGTACGCCATATGACCGTGTTCCGATTGCCGGATATCGCTGTGTCATCGGTAGCGTGAATCAGTTTAACAATCCGGAAGGCAGCATTACCCGTGCAACTCTGGAAACAGTCGGAAAAATGGTCGTGATGAATTCCGAAATCGGGCCACATATCCATCCGTTAACGCCGTGGTCAGACTGGAATAAACGCGGGACTCTGCCATATCGTCCTGCGCAAACCAGCATCGCCGGATATTTCAGTAATCTGCGTGCAGCGGGCATAGATCCGGTACGCGATCTAGGTTATCGGGAGCCATTGCCGGAAGGCGTGATACTCGGTGAGTTTCAGAATACCGCTGGCGATTTGCAAGCAAGGTCAGCAACAGAGAATAAGGAAAAGCCATGAAGCATGAATCTGATTCCGCACTTTCGCAATTTCCACCAAATTTGACACGCCGCCGTCTCCTTCAGGGCTTGTCGGCAGCAGGGCTCAGTACCGGGCTGGGAGGTTCACTGTTGCAGCCGGTGCAGGCGGCACAGACGGCACAGACAGATCCGTGGCAACAGGCTGATGCGATTGTTCGCCGGCTGCGTCAGCCATTGCAGTTTCGCCGTGCAGATTATCTGATCACAGCATACGGTGCACGCCCGTGTCAGTTAAAGAAAATTACTGCCTGGATTTCGTTTGAGGAACAGGCACTGACAGAAACACCTGTTGATGATGCTGCAGACTGTTACGCTGCGATTCGTCAGGCGATCGAAACCTGCCATCGTGAAGGTGGCGGACGGGTACTGATTCCCGCTGGGAACTGGTTTTGCGCCGGGCCTGTGGTTTTACTGTCAAATGTGCATCTGCATTTACAGGCGGGTGCGCATCTGTATTTCAGCCATCAGCCTGAGGACTATGCGCGGCATGGTGAGGTGGATTGCGGTGGCAACGGTAAACTGACGGTTTCGCGCTGGCAAAGCAATGATTGTCTTAATTATTCGCCAATGATTTATGCACGCAATCAGGAGAATATTGCGCTGACCGGCGAAGACTGGACAGCAGTCTTGCATGGCCAGGGTGGTGTCGCTTTCAACGAAGCCGGAGATTGCTGGTGGACCTGGAAAGGCAAGCTCAAAACGATCAACGCTGTCGGGCAAAGTTCAGTACCGAATTACAAGGCCGGCAAGCCATCGGAAAATGCTGTGAATCCTTTAAATGCTGAATCCTTACGCCAGATTGCGCCTGCTCTGGGCGAAGAAATGCAGATGCTGATTCAGGGACAAGGTGATAAATGGCGCGCCGACGCAAATTATCTGCCAGCACTTTCCGAAGCTGGCGTACCGCTGGAAAAGCGGATTTTTGGTAAGGGGCATTTCTTACGTCCGCCGATGATACAGCTGATAGGCTGCCGCAAAGTTTTACTCGAGGGTTATGAGGTCAGAGACACGCCATTCTGGCAACATCATCCGGTTGCCTGTACGGATATTGTGATCAGAAAAGTCCACGCGAAAAGTCATGGTCCGAACAGCGATGGTTTCGATCCGGAAGCCTGTAATTATGTGCTGGTGGAGGATTGCACCTTTGATTCCGGTGACGATTGCATTGCGATCAAAGCCGGTAAAAATCGCGATACTCAGTATGGCCCGTCACAGAATATCGTGATTCAGCATTGCACCATGCAGAGCGGACACGGTGCTGTCACGCTGGGGAGTGAAATGGCTGGCGGTATTCAGCATGTGTATGCACGCCATCTGCTGTTTGAAAACATGCACTGGAAAACAAATCCGCTGAACACAGCAATTCGCCTGAAAACGAATCTGAACCGTGGCGGTTATCTGCGTCACTTCTACGTCAAAGATGTGCGTATTCCGAATGGTGTGCAAACCAGTCCGTCGTTCTACACATCTTTACCGGGCTCACCGATACAGTCAAAAACGGTGGCAACGGCTGCGGGTGCGGTGGTGACGTTTGACTGTGATTACACGCCGGTCAGCGATAATGTCCGGATTCGTCCACCGGTAGTGGAGGATATTCATATCTCCGGTATCCGGGTCGGGAATGTTGATACCGGAAAAGGCAGTTACTCCTGCTATCAGGCGATTGTGATTCTTGGTCCGGTCGCGTCTGATTACAATGGACCGGCTCCGGTGCCACCGGTCCCTGCGGTACAAGGTGTCACGATACAGGACTGCGACTTCGGTTCGCCGGTAGCAACTGCCAGCCCGCTGTATCTTTATAACGTCAAAGACTTACAACTAAAGGGTGTAACGATAGGCGGAAAAGCATTCAACGGGCGTTTTTCGGGCTAAAAAAAAGCCGGTACCTTTTTTGAAGGTACCGGCTCAACAGCCATTTCTGTATGAGGAAATGGCCGCCCAGAGCTTATGCTTTGTCGGACCAGCGAATGGCAGGTGTACGGCTTACAGTTCTGGCCGGATAAATGCGGCCAACAGAAGTTGCAGCTGCAGCCTGCGTTTCTTTGGCAGGTTCATCCGGTAAGGTAAATTCACGCACCAGCGTAGCGAGTCCCGCGGCTTGCAGCTGCAGGCTGTCGGCAGCTGCAGCGGCTTCTTCCACCAGTGCCGCATTCTGCTGCGTCACACTGTCCATCTGACGTATCGCTTCACCAATCTGCGTAATGCCGGTATGTTGTTCTTCGCTGGCGGCAGTAATTTCCTGCATGATGGCAGCCACCTTCCCGAACCCGTCCACAATGCGATGGATGGATGTTCCGGCTTCCTGCGCAAGCTGGTTGCCTGCATCAACTTGCTGTTGTGATGCATCAATCAGTACTTTGATTTCTTTGGCAGCTGAGGCGCAGCGCTGTGCAAGGCTGCGCACTTCGGACGCAACGACTGCAAATCCGCGTCCCTGTTCACCGGCGCGCGCTGCTTCCACAGCGGCATTCAGCGCCAGAATATTGGTCTGGAATGCAATGCCGTCAATCATGCTGACGATATCCACCACAGCCCGCGCAGACTGTGTGATGGTTTCCATGGTGTTCAGCATATTGCCCATCACTTCACCGCCCTGGCTGGCCAGCATTGTCGCTTCACGCGTCAGGTTGTTTGCATGGCGGGCATGTTCCATATTCAGGCGTACGGTTTGCTCCAGCTCGTGCAGCGTCGCCGATGTTTCTTCAAGTGCGCTGGCCTGTTCCTCCGTACGTGAAGATAAATCCAGATTGCCGGCAGCGATCTGGGTGGATGCAGTTGCAATCTGATCGGAGCTGCTGCGTATCCGGTGTACAGTGTCTGCCAGATGACCTTGCATGACTTGCATGTAGCGCAGCAGGCTGTTTTTGTATTTAGGGTTAACATCAATCGCTACCGATAAATCACTGCCTGCAATTCGTTGTGTGATTTCGGTCGCGTAAGCGGGTTCACCACCGAGTGTGGCAAGAATAGAGCGGATGATGCTCCAGCCCGCAGTGATCAATATCCCCAGTCCGATGACAAAGATCGCCAGCAGAATTCCCGCAGCATTCCAGTAGGTTTCCTGAATGTCATCGCTGAAGAAACCGGTGCCTATCCACCAGTTCCACGGCGTGAACTCGACAAGCCCGTTCAGTTTGGGGGCAAGTGATCCGTCGGGGCGGCGCGATTGCATCGTCACCAGCGCAATATGTGCGTCGCGCAATGCTTCGCGATAGGCTTGCGCATCCGGTTTGCCATCCATGGTCTGACCCTGTGCGATCGTGCCGATTTTTTTTGCGTCGGGATGTACCAGATTCAAGCCGTCCGGCAAACGAACCCAGTAATAGCTGACTCCGTGCCTGAGCTGAGACAAAGCTGCTTTTGCCTGCTTTTGTGCTTCTTCACGGCTGAATACGCCTTTTTGTTCCAGCCCGTAATAATGTTTGACCAGATTTTCACCCATATACAGCATGGTTTCGATCTGGTACTGACGGTCTTTCAGTAAGACGTTGTACAAAGATGAAAGGCCAACACCACCAACGGTGGCAATCGCCAGCGCAGCGGCTCCGACTAACAGCAATAATTTTCTGAAAATATTCATGTTGATCAGGAAGTAAGGGTTGCCGGAAGACGGCTACGCAATTGTGAAAACAGGGAGTGCGCGGAGGTAGAACTCCGCGCACTCCCGCAGTATCAGATCAGTCTTATGAAAGAAGCCGATCTGTCTTCCGGTTAAAAAGGCTTATTTGTCCCATCCTGAGCCGAAAATATTCGACTGGCCGATAGCAGGAAAATCGACGAACGCCTTACTGCAATCCAGCACTTTGTCACCGTCAACCGCCCAGGTTGCAACGCCGTTCACCGTGACGCGGTTTTCCGCCGATGCCAGCACAGGCAGGTTCACACCTTTAATCGTTAGTTGTGCATCAGATGCTGTAATGCGTACATTCGACGGGTTATCGGTAACAACATTGGTCATCGTCATAATCAGCGGATACGCGGGCAGATTCAGACCACCGGTGTTCGCCTGAAAGCCTTGCAGCTTGACTGCGGTATCGCCGAAGATGCGAACGTTTTCCAGACGGATATCATGGAAATTCGGAACACGCGGGCCGGTAGCCGGTAATGGACGTGTGCTGTAGTAAGTGGTGAACAGCAAGGCGTTGTCTGCATCACGAATACAAATATTTTTGTAATTGATATTGCTGACTTCGCCACCGCGCGCGTAATCGGATTTGATACGCAAGCCTTCTTCAGAGTGCATGAAGGAGTTGTCGTAGACTTCCATATTGGTTACGCCGGCATTGGTTTCACTACCGATAGAAATGCCGTGGCCCCAGTAAATATGATTATGTGCAATCACCATACCGTATTTGCGGTCGCTGCGGACATCACGGTTTCCGTCAATCGCTGGCAGATTACTGCCTGCCGGACTCGGATTATTGGAACCCTTCATCGCCACATCATCATCACCGGTACTGACATAGTTGTAGGCGAAGACGAAGTTTTTCAGATAGCCGTCAAATGCGATTTTTGCTGACGAGGTAGTGGACTTACCGGTCGTCAGTGCAACGATGGTCGGACTGGATGCAGCACCCGGATCAAATGCATCCGTGTTTTTCACATTGTCTTTGGTGTAGGTGTCACCTGTGTACAGCGGATTACCGTTACCGGCAGGATTCGCAAATGCAGCCAGCGATGGCGTCTGAACCTTTACACACCAAACCGTCAGGCCATCAACACCACTTGGTACGACGTGGAAATTGGCACTGTTGTTCAGCGTTACACGATACAGCGTCAGATTTTTCGCATAATTGAACACCATCATGCGGAAGTTCGATTGCGAGCCGGAACCGGTAGAGCCGTTCTGTACCATATTGCCGAGGTAAGCCAGATCCCACCAGGTCATATTACGGGCAGTGGTTTTGGAGTTCACCAGTGTGCCGCCGTTGTCGCAAGCGGTACCATCGGCTGCCTGTTGACCTTTTGCATATGCCACATAGGTGTTGGAGCAGGTCAGGTCGACTTTCATCAGCGGATACAGCTTATCGGTTGTGACGATTTCTGAATATCCGCGACTATCAATCGCACCGTCACCGACAACCGCAGAGTTAATCAGATTATTGCCGTTGATCAGCGCAAGGCAGTTGCCGGAACTACCGGCTTTGCTGGAGCTGACGGCGGTATTCGCGCAGTAAGGCCCTGCAATATTCGGCGAATACGCTTTCACGTCACGTGTCGCGTACATCGTCACACCTTTGTCGATCCACAATGTCACACCGGAAGGCAGGGTCAGCGGACCGGTGATGAAGCTGTCACCGACGCCTTTACTGTTGACAACCAGGCGCACGGCAAATTTGCTGCCTCGGTATTGTGGTTTGGCGAGTTCTTCACCGGAAACACCGGCAATGTTTTTATTCGGAACAGCGGCGGCCTGTTGCTGGGCAACGGCAGCGGCATCGGCTGCTGCAATCGCAGGGCCAACTTCCTTGTCAACTGCTGCACCACAGGCATCCAGTGCGGCCTGAATACGTGCCTGATCCGGATTGACGACAGCCGGATCAGCTGCAACACCAACCCCCGGTTTTGACGGATCGGCTTCCGGCGGCAGAGAGCCATCGGGACGGCGTACCAGATTCGTACTGGCTTCCAGTGTTGCGCAGACTTGCGCATCGGTTGGTAACGTCGGTTCAGGCGGCAGGGCTGGATCGTAGGTGGTTGTGCCGACTTTAAATACTTCACCCGGTGAATAGCTGACGGCAGTACTGTCGCTGCCTCCGCCGCCACCGCCACCGCAGGCGGCCAGAACCAGTGCAGCCGCCAGTGTGCTCAGCGTTGCAACAGAAGATGTGTAACCGTATTTTTTAATCATGATGTTTGTCTCCGGCATTCAGTATCAGAAGCGGGCCAGCATGCCGACGCCGATGGCGCGCGGGCTGTCACCCGGTGCGAGGAATGCGGACGATGTACCCAGATTGTTGCTCTTCAGCGGGGACTGTCCGAGATTGATGCTGGCTTGTGTGTTGTTTGTGATTTTTGTGAAATACACATACGGCGTCAGCATGTCGTTCAGTTTGTAACGCAGCATCAGCGAGACTTGTTTTGCTTCAAAGTCGCTTTCTGCAAAGCCACGTACGCCCTTCAGGCCGCTGAGTTTGCCGTAGCCAGCCAGAACACTGGTTTGTCCGAAATCCTGCGCTACGGTCAGAACAAAAGCGCTCTGTTTCAGCGTATTGTCGGAGTTGCCGGTGTAAATGCTGGAGGCAGTCGGATTATTAAACTGAGAGATACCAAAGCGTGCAGTCTCGTAACCGGCGCCCAGCGTGGTGCCGGTAGGCAAGGCGTAACTGGCAACCAGTTTGGTGTAGGTGGTTGCATTACCATCCTGCGCATTCAGTATCACACCGAAACCGCGCTGCAGCTGGGTTGTATCGATACCGGTATTGCTCTGGCGGTCATAGCCTATGCCAACACTCAGTGCCTCCCACTTGTAGCGGGCAGCCAGCGAAAAGCGGCTGCGGTCACTGCGGCTGACACGGGCTTCATCGAAACCATATGAGGCACCTGCCTGAAAGCCGTACAACTCCGGCGACAGATAATGCACGGAGTTTTTCATACGCGATTCACCGCGGCTGAAAATGCTGTCCTGATTGCCGGATAATTGCGCCGAGCTGTTATTGAATCCGTCGATGCCGTGTACGGTCATGCCCAGATTGCCGCCCAGTGCGCTGCCCGAGCCGACCAGACTGCGGTAGACAGAATCACTGTTACCAATGATCAGACGACCAAACCGCGCACTTTCCATACCAACAAAGGTATTGCGCGATTCCAGTGTCGCCGTCTGGCCGTTATCGCTGGTGCCGCCTTGCTCAAAATTGTTCAGGCCGCCTTCGATTTGCCAGATTCCTTTGATGTCGTCATTGACTGCCACTTTGCCGGTAAAGCCAATACGCGAATTACCGTCAGAAATACGTCCGCGACGTTCATACGGCGTTGCGCCGCCTTTTGCTTCTACTGACTCAATTTGTCCGTTGATAAAACCATATACGCTGACGTACTGATTCAGTTCAGCGGCCATACTGGTGCCGCCGGCGCTTGCGCAGACCAGTGCTATGGCTGACTGCAATATTTTTCGGGTGAAACCATTTTTCTGCATGATGCGCTCCTGTTTAAAGAGAATGAAAGACGGTGAAATGCAAGCGCCGGAGCGGCTATGGGCAGGCTGACGCAGTCATACCGGTGGGGTGACTGGTGCGGAACGATTGCGCGGATGGAATATGAAACAGACTTCTGACTTGCCGGACATCACCATGCAGGTGAAGATAAGACGAACAGCGAGAATATCTACCAATTCTAAATTACGACATCGTACAACTTAAAAAGCGATTAAACCTGAACAGAGCAGCTGGCAGCGACGAGTTATCTCCTGTTTTCGGACTTTTTCCAGCGCAGTTGCGATGATTGCTTGCGTGGAAATCCTGTTCTTTTTATTTTAAGTGGTATGTTATCGTATAACTTGGCTTTTGGAAATATCCGAGTAAAAAGGTTTTGACGGCGGTCAGGTGGTATGCACACGCAAGGGGAATGCCCGCCGTCAAAACAAAACCAGTCTTCAGATGTCCAGAGGAAACAGTGTTTCTGCAATGCCTTGCGCGCCCGGACGAATGATCAGAGTTTGTCCGGCCCAGGCATCAGGCGTTTGCGGATCGGGATTTATCGAGGTAATCATCAGCTCATCCAGATTACTGCCACCGAAACTGCACATTGCGGGCTTTTTCATCGGCAGGCTGATGGTCCGGTCGACTTTACCTTCCGGCGTAAAACGAACCACAGCAGCGCCGTCGTTCGCGCAAATCCAGTAGCAACCATCGGTATCTACGGCAGCGCCGTCCGGACGACCTGCCATATTGGTCATATCAGCGAAAACACGCTGACCATGCGGTGTGCCACTGTCTGTATCGTAATCAAAAGCCCAGATCAGCTGGCGCTGCGGGTGCGAGTCGGACAGATACATAGTCTTGCCATCCGGTGACCATGCCAGACCGTTCTGGGTTAATAACTGACTGACCACCGGCACAGATAATCCGTCATCGGTGGTGTAGCGGTACAGATTGCCGATATCCCGCGCTGCAGCCATATCCATGAACATGGTGCCGCTCCAGTAACGCCCTTGACGGTCGCAGCGACCATCATTAAAGCGTATGCCAGGCCCCGCTTCCGGCAGCGCCGCCAGCAAGCTGGCATTGACAGCCGGACCATCCTGGAGCGTGATATGGAAAATGCCGGATTCCATTGCAGCGATCAGGGTTCCTGCGGTTGTCAGCGCAATATTGGCGACCATCTCACTGCACAGCCATGAATGGGTCGATTGCGTCGCTGGATCGTAAGACCAGATTGTTTTGCGCGGAATATCCACCCAGTACCAGCGTTGCTGAAGCACGCTCCACAGAGGGCTTTCGCCCACGATGCAGGCTTGTGTACTGACGAGCTCAAAATTGTTCGGGTTCATGTCGTATCAGAATAGTTATGACGGTAAGGCGAAGCTGCGATCAGAGATCAGTAATATCTTTATGCGCAGGAACCAGCAGTTTCATCACGGTCCATGCCAGCAGATAAGCAACGGCACAGAAAGAAAACATGATGGCGTAACCCGTCTGAATGCTGCCTGCAGCTTTGTAGTAATCAAACAGCCAGCCGCCTGTTTTCGACACCAGCACGCCACCCAGACCACCAGCCATACCGCCGATGCCTACCACCGAAGCGACTGCTTTTTTCGGGAACATATCCGATACGGTGGTAAAGATATTGGCAGACCATGCCTGATGTGCAGAAGCGCCGATACCGATCAGCAATACAGGAACCCATGCGCTGATGTAACCAAATGGTTGTGCCAGCAGCACCACCAGCGGGAATAAAGCGATCAGTAACATAGCGCGCATACGGCCTGTGTACGGTGCCATGCCTTGTTTCATGAAATACGCTGGCAGATAACCGCCGCCGATACTGCCTACCATGGTCATGCTGTACAGCACGGTCAGCGGCAGCACGATATCGGTTTTCTGCATTTTGTACTGCACTTCCAGATATTTCGGCAGCCAGAACAGAAAGAACCACCAGACACCATCGGTCATAAATTTACCGAACACAAACGCCCAGGTCTGACGGTAAGTCAGCAATTTCAGCCAGGAAGTTTTTTCACTGGTGATAGCGCCAGGCTCTGCAGGCGTGTCGTGTTGCTGAATGTAAGCCAGTTCTTCTTTACTCATGCGGCGCTGATGTTCCGGTTTGGCATACAGCATTTCCCAGAACAGCATCCAGACAAAGCCTACCGCGCCGATTGCAATGAATGCTGTCTGCCAGCCCCACTTGGCTGCAATCCACGGCACTGTCAGCGGTGCCAGAATCGCGCCGATATTCGCACCGGAATTGAAAATGCCGGTGGCAAAAGAACGTTCGTGCTTCGGAAAATACTCTGCGGTCGCTTTGATCGCCGCCGGAAAATTGCCTGCTTCACCCAGCGCCAGAACTGCGCGGGATAACATAAAGCCAGCAACGGAAACCGGTACCACCGCCAGACCAAGTGCACTCAGTACATTGACAGTTGCCTCACCGGCAGGAATGGCGAAGGCATGCATGACTGCGCCCAGTGACCAGATGACAATCGCCAGCGTGTACGCTGCTTTGGTGCCGATTTTATCGATCAGGCGCCCCGCGAACAGCATCGCAATCGCATACACAAACTGAAAAACTGCGGTGATATTGGCGTAATCAGTATTTGACCAGCCAAATTCTTTACTCAGATCCGGTGCCAGCAGGCTCAGTACCTGCCGGTCAAGATAATTGACGGTAGTGGCAAAAAACAAAAGGGCGCAGATAGTCCAGCGGTATTTGCCGATAGAAGTCGAACTCATCAAGATGTCTCCATGTAACCGATACTTGCACATCTGTAGTGTGTGCTTTTAGTGACCAGCCGGAAGCCCGGGCAGGGTACGGCTGGCAAAAATCAGCAGACAGCGTTGTGCCGTCTGCTGATTACGTTTACAGCTTCAGTTTTCCATCGATTGTGCGTGCCAGCTGCCACGGGTTGTGATCCTGCAGGCCTTCCGGTAACAGCTCCGCAGGAACAGCCTGATAACACACCGGACGCAGGAAACGGTCGATAGCGGTTGCGCCGACCGAAGTACTGCGGCTGTCAGATGTCGACGGGAACGGGCCGCCATGCACCATGGCGTGACACACTTCGACACCCGTCGGAAAGCCGTTAAACAGAACCCGTCCGGCTTTGGTTTCCAGTTTGTGCAGCAACACACGTGCTTCTTCATAATCTGCCGGCAGCGCGTGAATGGTGGCGGTCAGCTGACCTTCCAGATGGGCGGTGACTTCCAGCATTTGCGCCATGTCGTCGCACAGAATGATCAGTGATGACGGGCCGAACACTTCATCCTGCAAAGCATGGTTACTGATAAAAGTATCCGCATCGCAGGATGAAATCATGGCGTAGGCAGTGTTCGGTGTTGTTCCGGTCTGACCTTTACTCAGTACGCTGACCTGCGGTTGTTGCTGCAGTTTGTCGCAGCCGGATGCGTAAGCACTGTAAATACCCGGTGTCAGCATGGTTGCGGCAGCTTTGGCTGCAACTGCTGTTTTAGCTGCTTCGATAAACTGATCAGCCGCTTCGCCTTTTTCCAGTAATACCAGACCCGGATTGGTACAGAACTGACCTGCGCCCAGCGTCAGCGAATCAATAAATTGCTGTGCCAGTTGCACTGCCTGCTGTGAAAGACTGTTTTTCAGCAGATACACAGGATTGATTGCACTCATCTCGGCATAGACCGGAATCGGTACTTTACGTGCATTAGCAGTGTTCACCAGTGCCAGACCGCCATTACGCGAACCGGTAAAGCCAACTGCCTGAATAACAGGATGCGCCACCAGCTGCTGGCCGACTTCCGCACCCGCACCAATGACCATAGAGAATGTGCCTTCCGGCATATTGCAGGCGATGACCGCTTTCTGAATCGCACGTCCAACCAGTTCAGATGTACCCAGATGCGCATTGTGGGCTTTTACGACCACAGGACATCCGGCAGCCAGCGCCGATGCGGTATCGCCACCGGCAACCGAGAACGCGAGCGGGAAATTGCTGGCGCCGAATACCGCAACCGGGCCCAGCGGAATTTTCTGCATACGCAGATCCGGACGTGGCGGCGTGCGTTCCGGCAGCGCGGAATCCAGTGTCGCGTTTAACCAGTGGCCATCACGTACGACCTGCGCGAATAAGCGCAACTGATTCACGGTACGGCCACGCTCACCTTCAAGACGCGCAACCGGCAAACCGGTTTCCAGATGTGCGCGGGCGATCAGCGCAGGGCCGATTGCCATGATCTGATCCGCAATCGCTTCCAGAAATGCTGCGCGTTCAGTCAGTGAGGTCTGACGGTAAGTATCAAATGCCTGATAAGCGAGCACGCAGGCACGATCCGTTTCATCCGGTGTGGCGAAGCCGTAGAACGGCGCCATTTTTTCACCGGTAGCCGGATTGATCGCGTGCGTGCCGCCGGATTTTCCCATGACCTGCTGGTGACCGATCAGCATTTGTCCTTGCAATTCCATACTTCATTCTCCGATAAGGGACCGGCAGGTGCCGGGAAAAATTGTGGTGTATCAGACTGCTTGCGAACCTTGTTTCAGGATCAGCTGGCGCAGCATGTCATCTTCTTCCGCTGTCAGATCTGTCAGCGGTGCGCGTACCGGACCAGCACTGTGTCCGACCAGACGGGCACCGGCTTTGACGATACTGACCGCATAACCGGACTTACGGTTCCGGATTGCCAGATACGGCAGGAAGAATTCATCAATCAGACGATTGGTTGTGGCTTGATCATCTTTTGCGATCGCGTGGTAGAAATCCATCGCCAGTTTTGGCACAAAGTTGAAGACGGCGGAAGAATACACCGGCACGCCCAGTGCTTTGTAGGCTGCGGCATACACTTCAGCAGTTGGCAGACCGCCGAGATACGTCAGGCGGTCGCCCAGACGACGCCAGATCGATACCATCAGCTCGATATCGCCGATACCGTCTTTAAAGCCGATCAGGTTAGGGCAGCGTGCAGCCAGCACTTCCAGCGAATCAGCAGTCAGGCGGCAGATGCCGCGGTTGTAGACAACCACGCCGAAGCTGACAGAGTTACATACCTGTTCGATATGCGCGATCAAACCATCCTGACTGGCTTCGGTCAGATAGTGCGGCAGCAGCAGAATACCGTCTGCACCCAGACGTTCTGCTTCCTGCGCGCAGGCAATCGCATAACGGGTAGAACCTCCGGCACCGGCCAGCAGCGGGACTTTGCCACGACAGGAATCCACTGCAACGCGGATCACGTCACCGTATTCATTACCGTTCAGAGAGAAAAATTCACCTGTGCCGCCTGCGGCGAACAAGGCGCTGGCACCGTAAGGGGCGAGCCATTCCAGACGTTCAGCATAGGTTTTCGCGTTGAAGTTACCTTGCTGATCAAAGTCAGTCAGTGGAAATGACAATAAGCCAGAGGACAGGATTTTTTTCAGTTCTTGCGGATGCATGATGTCTCCAAAGGTTAAGGGCAGTGGTGTGATGTCTTGGATGAACGGGGTGCCGTGTGTGATCAGTTTTAGCGTTCATTCGTACGACATCGTACAACTGATTTTTGAATCATGCAATCACTTGCCCGAAAAATTCCGGTCAGCCGGAATTTTTCTGAGATTCTTCGAATTTTTGCTGTGCCAGACGTAAACGTTCGCGACTGTTACTCAGATGCGTACGCATGGCGGCACGTGCGCCTTCGGGATCTTTGCGCAAAATGGCGTTATGAATATCTTCATGTTCGCGGTTGACCCGCTCCAGATAGGAATTACTCGCCTCCTGACTGATCGCGGCAGAATCCAGTCGTGCACGCGGAATCAGTGTGTTGCCAAGATCTGACAAAATGTCGACAAAATACCGGTTGCCGGTCGCTTTTGCGATCAGCTGGTGGAAGCGCATATCAGCATTCACCGATGCAGTATCGCGCGGAACATGACGCTGGATATCGTCAAATGCCGCTGTGATCGCTGCCATTTGTTCTTCCGTGCGGCGTGAAGCTGCCAGCCATGCTGCCTCTGTCTCCAGACTGATACGCAGCTCCAGAATATCCAGGACATCACGCACGGTGACGATGGTGTCTTTTTGCAGACTCAGCGGATTGGATAGCGGCGGTTCCTGAATAAAGGTGCCGACACCGTGGCGCGTGTGTACCAGTCCGGCTGCCTGCAGGTGCGAAATCGCTTCGCGCACCACAGTGCGGCTGACTTCATATAATTCCATAATTGCCGATTCGGTCGGGAGTTTTTCGCCCGGCTTGAGTATCCCGCTGCGGATATTATTCGTAATGCTCTCTGCAAGACTCTGTGACAGGCTTTTATGGCGGCGTTTTGTATTATTTGTAATTAAAGCTGGCTTTTCCATGCACGGATCTTCGTAAGGGAGGGGTTAGTCAAATGATTGTAGCGGAAAAGCCTGCTTATATGTTGTATGATGTCGTATGATTAAAATAGGCGGTTTGCAGAATAATTTTATGGGTCCGGTCTTGTTATATACCGCAGGCGGTGCGCAGTGCACGATACTGCGGGAAGGTGCGAATCTGGTGTCGTGGATACCGGCGAATGGTGAAGAGCAATTGTTTATCAGCCGCTGTTCCGGTACGGTAGCCGGTCTGCCGGTGCGCGGCGGCATTCCTCTGGTATTCCCGCAATTTGCCGAAATGGGTCCGTTGCCAAAGCACGGCATTTTGCGCAACGTGATCTGGGACCTGATCGCGATCAGCAGCCAGCCTGACTGCGCAACTGCAACACTGCAAACAGAATTCCGCGCCTACGCTTTACCCGGCTGGCCTCACCCGTTTCGCGCCAGACTGGTGGTTGAGCTGCAGGATCATGCCGTGTTTCTGCAATTCAGCATTCAGAACACCGGTACGCGGACTTTTGCATTCCAGTCTGCAATGCACACTTACCTCAGACTGCCCGGCGGTACACCGGTAGATATTCACGGCTGCATTCCTGCAAACTATTTTGATAAACAGTTGCAGACGTGGTGTGAACCCGCGATGTCTGCACCTCTGCATATCAATGCAGCCACCGACCAGATACACCAGTCGCCCGCAACCCGCTTGCAATGTCAGACCGGAGCTGGCCGAGTGACGCTGCAGTCCGGCGGTTTTCCCGAAACCGTGATCTGGACGCCGTGGCGTGAAGGCGCAGCCGCGATTCCCGATCTGGCCGACGATGAAGGGGATCAGTTCATTTGCATAGAACCCGCTGCCATCTATCAGGCGCAGGAACTCGCACCCGGCAGCCAGTGGCAGGGACGATTATGCTTAGTGGCAGAGGCGGCACCAGAATCTGAGACTAAACCTGTACAGGAGCCTGAGCCGGACAACTGCACGCAGTCATAACGTCGCCATCATCGCCGTTGCCATTTCGCATTGCCGGAGCGCAAACGCGCCGGAAGCCGCTGGTAAGGCTTCCAAAGGCCATTTTTATGCCATTTTGCGGATTCCTGCATACCAATCTGGCGGTCGTCGGCAGAAAGTCCGGCTCTCCGGAAATCACAGATGACGATACTTGCACAATCGCGATATATTGACGCGTGTTTGTCATTACGCTAATGTGAGCAGCCCTTTCATTCCGGATATCACCATGAATGCAGCGGCGACTCATACCGTGGAACTGCGCTTCCGCGTTTTTGTTCATCTGATCACTGTTACCGGCCAGCCGGGCAACTGGCAGGCGTGGCTGACCGGCAATGAAGGCAAGCGGCGTCCTGCTGACCTTTGCATCCCGCCGGATTTGCAGCAACACGAACTACAGGAATATCTGGCGGATGTGTTCCATGAAGATGCCACGCCGCGCTACAACGAAGTGCTGCAGCTGAGCAGCGAATAATCCCTTTTTTTATCAACCACTGTCCCAAGCCGCCGTACTATCTGGCAGCGATGACCGTCCGGCAGTGGCGCAAACAAATTTAAACATGAACTACCAATTCAGAGCAGCAACACCGGAAGACATTCCGGCCTGTATTACCCTGCGGGGCTTAACACGCGAAAACCCTGCCAGCGCTGAGCGGTTGGCGGAACTTGGCGTCACGGTGGAATCGTGGTCAGCGCAGGTGCGCAATCAGGAACTGACCGGCATCCTCTGCGAGGATAAGGGGCAAATGGCAGGCTATTGTTTTGGCGATCTGCACAGCGGCGAAATTGTTGTGCTGGCGCTGTTGCCTGCGTATGAAGGGCAGGGCGTCGGCCGCCAGTTAATGCATGCAGTGATGCTCCAACTCCGGCACGCGGGACATCAGCGCCTGTTTTTAGGCTGCAGCTCTGATCCTGCTGTACGTTCTCATGGCTTTTATCGCCGCCTGGGCTGGAAACCCAGTGGTAAAACCGACAGGCTGGGTGACGAAGAACTGGAATATTTCTTTGCGCAGCAATGATTTCTTCCATACACATATGAAGAAAATAGTTAATACATGATGCAATCTGCTTTGCAATTTCGTGCGGCAACCAGCGCAGACCTTTCTGCAATCGCCGCTCTCAGCCAGCTGGTATGGCTGCATACCTACGCACCGGAAGGCATCAACGCGGACGTTGCAGATTATGTTTTGCAGGAATTTACGACAGCCAATACCCGCCAGCGTTTTGAGGATGAAAACCAGCGCTATCTGCTGGCAGAATCAGACGGAAAGCTGATCGGTTATCTGTTGCTGCAACTGAATGCAGTTTGCGAAGCCGATGTCAATTGCAACGCAGAAATCGCGCGTTTATATGTGATACCGCAGTTTGCCGGCAAAGGCGTTGGTCGTGCCTTACTCAGCGAAGCACGTGATGTACTGCAATCACGCGGACACCATGCGCTGTGGCTGACCGTGTATGCCGGCAATCATGCTGCGATTGGTTTTTATCAGCATTGCGGCTTCAACCATATCGGCGACACCTTCTTTCAGCTGGGCGAACAACAGCACGCCAACCTGATTCTGCAATGGCGTTTCTGAGCGAGGTTGGCCGCGCATGCGGCAGCCTGCCATGGTGCCTTTGAATACGCTGCACAGCGCTTTATCTGTTTTTTCTGGTATTTAGCAAAAAATTAACGTAAAACCATGGACATGTCCGCCAGTTGATTTGATCCACTGACCGCATTACGATGCCAGAATGTTGCCGGATTGTTCAGAACAGACCGGTCAGCCACAAGGCAAATTCCAGAACAGAACAAAGGAGTCTAGTATGCAAGTACAGTTTCAACGTCCTACCGGTGCCTTTATCGGTGCCGCATGGTGCTCAATGGCCGTCGGCGCAATCGCCTACCTTGCAGGCTTGTGGAATTCCACCATGCAACTGAATGAGCAGGGCTATTACTTCACCATTCTGATGTACGGCCTGTTCTCAGCAGTATCCCTGCAAAAATCCGTCCGTGACCGCTCCGAAGGTATTCCCGTTACCGGCATTTACTACGGCCTGTGCTGGACATCACTGGTCATCGCCATTCTGCTGATGACGGTCGGCTTATGGAACGCGACCATGGCAATGACAGAAAAAGGCTTTTACGCAATGTCATTCTTACTCAGCCTCTTCGGCGCCGTCGCCGTCCAGAAAAATATCCGAGACGCTGCACTGTTTGACAAAATGCATCCACAGGCAGGCTACGGTGATGACAGCCAGAGCTGATTAAGCCTGTTCAGCACCGAAAAACATGAAGAGGGATTTCCTGTCGGAAGTCCCTCTTTTTTATTGGCTTCCGGAAATATCATTGCCCGTCGCGTGTCGTGCTGTAATGCTGCGGCAGGATTTGCAATTGTTTGCGCCTTATAAACTTTGTAAACATTGCAAACAAATATTGTTTTTACATTGTTTCCTGTTTGTTCACACTATATAACTTCTGTACTGATGAAAACGATCAGCCCCGCTTTGCAAACGGCGGGTAACGCGGTGGTGCTTTGCATCACTTGAATAATCACACAGAGGAAAACAGGTGCAATGATGGATGGGGTACAACTGAACAAACTGCAGGAAACGGCAATGAATATCGCTACGGAATTTGGTGTCAAAATTCTCGCGGCGATTGCGTTCTGGGTGATAGGCCGCTGGCTGATTGCAAAAGTGGTGGCGGCGGTACAAAGCTCGGCGCAGAAGCAGAAAGTCGATGCGACCGTGATGCGTTATCTGGGATCGGTAGTCACGGTCACGCTGAATGTGTTGCTGGTAATTGGTATTCTTGGTTACTTCGGCATTCAGACCACGACGTTTGCCGCGCTGATGGCAGCTGCCGGTGTGGCGATTGGTATGGCGTGGTCCGGCTTACTGGCGAACTTTGCAGCCGGTGCGTTCATCATCGTGCTGCGTCCGTATAAAGTCGGTGACTTTGTGACGGTGGCAGGTGTGACAGGTACGATCAAGGAAATCGGTCTGTTCACGACATCCATTGATGCGCCGGACAATGTGCTGGTAGTGGTTGGTAATAACAAAGTGTTCGGTGACACGATTCACAATTACTCCAGCAATCCGTATCGTCGTGTGGAACTGAAATGTCAGTTATCCGGTAAAGCAGACAGCACAGCGGCCATGTTATTGCTGCGTGAAAAACTGCAAACGATTCCGAACGTGGTTGCCAGTCCATCGGTGGAAGTCGAAATTCTGGAATTCAATCTGGTGGGGCCTGTGCTGGCGGTGCGTCCTTTCTGTCACACCGATCATTACTGGCAAGTGTATTTCGACGCAAACCGGATGCTGGCAACTTGCCTTGCAGAAGCCGGTTTCCCTGCGCCTATGCCTGCGCAGCAAGTGCTGCTGCAGCAATTGAATTAATGTTTTTTTGCAACAGTAACAGCACAGAAGTCCTAAGCCCGGTGAACGCCGGGCTTTTTTATTTTGCTGAACGGTTATGCATCAGGCAGGCAAGATAGCGATGGCGATTCTGAAACGCCATTTTCACAATCCACGTGACAACCGGCGTCATCCATGCCATGCGTGGTGTGAACTGCAATTCATCGGTGACGGTGCAGCCTGTGGCAGTGGCAGTCACGAAACGTCTGTGCTGCCAGGTTTTGTTATTCCATGACGTGGATGTTTCGATGAATTCATGTTCAGCCGGAAAATCCAGTTTTTCAAAGCAATGCCGGTCAAGCGGAATCAGACCGAACAGTAAAACCCAGCTGGCGAACAGCGGTGTTTCACCTTTCCAGTCTTTCAGTTGCAGCTGGCGGTATTGTGCTGGTGCTGTCATCCGCAGTAACGGTGCCATTTCCTGATTAATCGTTGCAATTGACTGGCGCTTCCAGAACAGGTCGGGATCGGTGCTGACGTCGGTCTGAAAGCGCAGTTGTTGCATGATTTATTCGCCTTAATGGGTTTTCTTAATGAATGGTTTTACGTTTTTCACCGCCTGATACTGATGACGGCTGTAGTGTTCATGATCTTCCATGTTTAGCTGTGCCTGTGCAAGCATATAGGTCAGCGCGCGAAAGCTTTCTGTCTCCAGACGCAACGAAAGGTTTTGTACGGCCAGATGCACGATACCGCAATCAGCGCAGTATTTGACATCACCAATCGGGCTGGTCGCCAGTTGCATATGCTGGCAGGGATTGTTTTGCTGGGTCATGGCGTCTCCTTAGGTTTGCTGTTGATGATCAGGCCCGCGCAGGGATCGGGACGTGCCTGTTTGCTGATCTGTGTTTGTGCATCTGCTGCAGCGGCATTGATGGCTGATTCTGCATACACATGGCTGTATGCTGGTTTTGCACCGGCAAAACGCAGCCAGTAGGCCACACCGATATCTTTACGCACATGGCCGTTACCGGCGATCAGGATGCTGCGGCTGGGTTGTTGTAATAACTTGTCCGCCATCACAATATCGCGCGCCATCTGCGCTTTTGCCATGCCCTCTGCCATGCTCAGTGGTAACTGACCGCAGTGCGCCTGTATCACTTCCTGCTGCTGCATTTGCAGTACGGTCTGGTGTGGCTGCTGATCCGTCGGGCTGTTGTTTGTACCGTTATCACGTAATTGCCAGCGCTGTAGTGTTGCTGCATCAAACACTGCGCCGTAGCCTTCCTTCATCACCCTGCGCGCCTGTTCGCGTGACAAATTTCCGGCAATCATGGGAATTTTCTGGTCCAGCGCCAGTTGTATCAGTGGCTGATACAGCGGCCATTGCCATTGAGCACCGGGCTTTCTGAGCTTTTGCAGCAGGCAGTCCGCTGTGCTGCATACGCGCTGTGCTTCATCCAGCGCTGTTTGCTGATCGGTATCGAATTGTTCCAGTACCATTGTCATGGACTTGTCTTGCTGCAGTGTTTGCCTGATGGCTTCCAGTCTGGCCTGATGTCCGGCGCTGTTGTCGTGGACTTCGCCCAGCAGCAGATATTGTGCTGTCGCGCTGCTGGTGGCGGGTGCTGTACTTTGACAAGCGCTGAGCGTAATCAGCGTCAGCGTTAGCAGCGCGGTGCGGCACAGAAATTGATTCAGCTTTTTCGTGGTGTTCATTTGTTCAGGCATGTTGAGTATGCTGGTGTAAGGGAATCACATCGGCGGCTGGTTTGCGTTGCCGGTGGCGTGGCAGGCAATGTAAAACCGGTTCGCCATCATCACTGCGCAATACCTGCCAGCCGGTCTGATACAGATTTTCTAAATGCGGGATAGCTTGCAGGCTGGCGGCACAATCGGCCAGTAACTGACCATCACGGATCAGCCACAGGCGCTCAAAATACTGTAGCGCCTGATTCACATCATGCAAGACCGCAATCACGGCATGGTGACGCTCCGCCGCGAATTGCCGCAGCCGGTGCAGTAATTCCGGTTGCAGGCCGGGGTCGAGTGCGCTGACCGGTTCATCAACCAGAATCACACCACCCTGTGTATCCCACAACTGAGCAAACACCCGCGCCAGTTGCACCCGCGCCTGTTCACCACCGGAAAGGCTGTTGTACTGGCGCTGCATTAAATGACCGGCTTCCGCGAGATGGGCAGCCTGATGAACAAATTCCTGTTGCTGCGAATCGGCATCCCGCGCGATGCGGCCCAAGCCAATCACCAGTTCCACCGGTAATGAAAACGCCATCTGATGGCTTTGCATCAGCACAGCGCGTTGGGTTGCCAGCATCTGCGGGGAAAACTGATCTAAAGTTTTTCCGTTAACAAATACCGATGTGTGCAGGGCGGGTAAATCACCGGACAGGGCTTTCAGCAAACTGCTTTTGCCGGCACCGGAAGGCCCGAGAATCGCAATGCGTTCTGCGCCGCGTACCTGTAATACAAAGGGTCCGATGGCGCTTTGTCCTTGTTGCCAGCTGCCGCAGCGTATCATCAGCCTTGCACTGGCTGCTTGCTGATTCGGAATCGTTTGCATAGTCTGCATCGTTGTCAGTAAAGCCGGTGACGGCTTTGGTATAAGAGCATTAATAACACCGGGCTGCCGCATAAAGCGGTCAGAATGCCGACCGGAATTTCGGCAGGCAGTGCCAGAGTACGCGCCAGCGTATCTGCCAGCAGCAAGACCAGCGCACCGGAAAGCATTGCACCCGGTAAAACGATGCGCTGATCTGCTCCGTATTGCATACGAACCAGATGGGCCGCGATCAGGCCGATAAAACCAATTGCACCGCACCAGGCCATCACCACGCCGGTCAGAATTGCGACTGTCAGAATCACACGCCAGCGCAGTGCAGCGATATTCACACCACTATGCGCCGCCGTTTGTGCGCCCAGCGACATCGCATTCAGTGCTTGCGCTGTGCGTTTCAAACGCTGTAATGACAGCAACAGAATAATGCTTAAAGCGATCAGCGCAGGCCAGCTGGCGGCGCTGAGTGAACCCAGCGTCCAGAACGACAGATTGCGTAACTGCTCGTCGGTACTCAGATACGTGCAAATGCCGATGACCGCTGCCGCCAGCGCATTCATCGCAATGCCGGTCAGCAATAAACCAGTAACCGAACCCGGTGTCAGCCAGCGTGCAACCGCATCCAGCAGCAGGCACGTAATCAGCGCACCGCTGAATGCCGCCACCGGTAACAGCCAGCCGCGCAAAGCAGGTGACAAACTCCACGGCAAACTGCCCGCCACTACGATGCTGAGTGCAGCTGCGCAGGCAGCGCCGGTGGTCACACCCAGTAAGCCCGGATCAGCCAGCGGATTGCGGAACAAGCCCTGACACAGCGCTCCGCTGTATCCCAGCGCCGCACCCGCCAGCAGGGCAAACAGTACACGCGGCAACCGCATATACCAGAACACATACAGCTGACTGCTGTGCGCTGCCGATGGCGCGTCTGCCAATCCCAGCCAGTGCTGCACGGCATGCAGACTGCCTTCCGTCAGCACTGGCCATTGCAGCTTTACTGCACCGGCGGCCAGTGCGCTGGCGATCAGCACGGCACTCAGCATGATCAGCCACGGCCAGCGCCGGTTTGCAGTACGAACATGCGTGTTGACTGCGCTGTAAGCGATTGCCATCGTTCAGACCTTCTTACGCATTTGCTGCTGTGCCGCGTCGCGCAGACTGAGCACAGCCTGTGGCAGACGCGGACCAAAGCCTAGCATCAGCATCGCTTCCTGTACCACTACACGTTGCTGACGTGCGGCCGGTGTCTGCGCCATGCCGGGCAGTGCCAGTAAAGCACTGTTGCCACCCAGCGTTTTGATGCCTTGTTCGGTGGCGATCAGCAAATCCGGCGCACTCTGAATCAGCGCTTCTGCATTGATGGCTTTATAGCCGCTGACATCGGCAAACGCATTCTGCAGACCGGCATATTCCATGATGGTGTGCGCATGGGTATCGCGTCCGGCCAGCATGACTTGTCCCGGTGCATGAGCCATCACAAACAAGGCGCGGGCTTTCACTGCCGGACTAGTGGCGAGGTTCTGCACCTGTGTCCATTCCTGCGTCAGCTGCTGCTGTAATTGCTGCGCTTGTGTTTGCCGCTGCAACAGATTGCCTATGCTGGCGATGGTGTTCAGCAAATCTTTAAAACTGCGGACTTCCGGCAATTGCTGCACTTTAATGCCTGCCGCTTCGATCTGGCGTAACACCACTGAAGGGCCGGCTTCATGGCTGGCAATCACCAGTTGCGGCCCCAGACTTAAAATACCTTCCGCTGATAACTTGCGTGCATAGCCGACATTCGGCAGCTTTTGCAGTGATGCCGGAAAGTTTGACGTGGTATCCACGCCTGCAATGCCGGCTTCACCCTGCAGCCTGACCACAATTTCTGTGATCGCACCACCGATGCTGACGATGCGTTTCAGATTGCCGGATTCAGATTGTGCGGATGCGGTTTGCCACAGCGCGGGTGCAGCACCGGCGATGCTGAAAACACCGGCCTGCATCAGAAAACGACGACGCGGATTCATGCTTTGCATAACAGATGCTCCGTCCGCATTTGATCCAGTAAGCCACGCCATTCGCAGCGTTCCGCTTGTCCTGGTTTACGTTCACCGAACAACATACAAATCAGTTCGCCATGCACGTCAAATAATTCCAGCGAACACACCAGCCCGTCGGTGGTGGGCTTGCGCACGATCCATGCTTCCGCAATCAGATCCGTGCGCAAGTGCAGGTTAAAGCTGGCATCCAGCACATTGATCCACGGGCCGGTAGGCAACACCTTGCTGACGGGGCCGCTGTGAATCTGAATCATGCCGTGGTTGCCGGTGAACACCATCACCGGTACTTGCTCCTGCGCTGCTGCCAGCAGAATATCGCTGGCCACCTGTGTATCCAGTTGCTCAGCATAATCCGCACCGGCTTCGCGCAGCGCCAGAGTGCGGCTGATTTTAAACTGCCGCAGCATGCTGAAAAAATCATGCGTGTCGCGCAATGAACGCCATGCATCGCGGAAAGCGGCCTGATCAAAATTGTCCGGCATAGCTGCAGTGTTGCGTGCCGGTGCAGCCTGTATCTGCAACGGCGCAGCACCTGCATCAGAAAACGCAGTAATCAGCGCATCCAGTGCGGCCAGATTACTTTCCGCCTGCAAAAAGATTTTATGAATCGCAACACCGTACTGATCAAAAAACTGCAGGCTGTGCTGCACGCTGTCAGTCAGGGTTTCGCGCACCGCAAAGCCGCTGTGCCAGTGCTGATAAAAAATCCGCAGATCAATATCACCCGCCAGCACCAGACCAGTCTGACCATTGACACTGCTGTGGTGGTACACGCCTTTTTTCTCGTGTACGCAGGCTTCATTGCGGGTTAAGGCCATGACCTTACCGAGCTTTTCCACTTCTTTGATCAGTTCCGGCCAGCGCGGCTGCAGGCGCACCGCAAACAGACTGACACCGGCATCAGGCAGCGCGCTGCCGCTGTGAGCTGCAATCAGTTCGGCTTCACTGATACCGAGTTCCTGCGCGATATCGCGGTGCCGCTTCTTCTGGGTACGACGCATCTCGGTAAATGAACGGGGAATGTTCAAGCTGTTATTCATGGCTGCTCCTGAAGTCGTAACGTAAGCTGAGAAGGAACTGGCGTCCCGGGGCGGTATAAGCATCTTTCACGGTGCTGCTGTCGGCGACACCGCGCACATCGGCCCAGCGCCAGTATTTGCGGTCAGTCAGATTGCTGATCTGTGCCTGCAGCGTCCAGCCTTGCGCCAGTTTCCATGCCGCACCGATATCCAGTGTGGTGAAAGATGGCGGCGCAAATGCCGGTGTGGTGCTGACCGGAATATCCGCCAGCGCTTTGCCGCGCTGATGCTGAACCTGCAACCAGCCGCTCAGCGCATCATGGTTGTAGTGCAGCGTGGTTTGCAGGCGCGCCGGATTGATGGTTTCCAGCGGATCACGCTGGCTGCCCTGTGTGGTCTCGCCGCGACCCTGTGCCCATGCACCCTGTACGCGCCATACCGGATCAAGTTGCCAGTCCAGACGCAGTTCTGCACCGCGTATCGTGGCCTGCGCCAGATTGATGTACTGGAAAATCATCGGATCACCGGGCCTGCCGCTGCCGCCGGTCACTTGCTGTTTGATGAAGTCGTCATAGGTATTGCAGTACATCGCCCACTGGTAACGCAATCCTTTGATCTGACCGCGCATACCCAGCTCCAGACTGTGCGCAGTTTCCGGCCGCAAATCCGCATTACCACGGGTTTCATAACCCATCACCGGATTGCTGAAACCGTTATTCACCTGATCCGGTGAGGGGGCGCGGAAGCCCTGTGCGATCTGGAAATAGGTCTGATGCGCCTTTTGCAGTTGCCACACCAGCCCCAGACGCGGGCTGACCGCCTGATCACTGAGCGTGACGGTTTTGCCGCTGTAACCGGCCGCATCCGGACTCAGCTTGTAATGATCCAGACGCACGCCGGGCTGAATGCGGAACGCACCGGCTTGCCAGTCACCCTGCCAGAATGCACCGGCGACTGTGTACTGCGTATCCGGAAACGGTTTGGACGGGAAGGTTTCGCCTGCCGGTGCTGTCACACCACCACGCAGCGCAGACACTTGTGTGCGGCTCCAGTCCAGACCGTAACTCACCGGCGCACCGGCCATTTCACCCTGTGCTGTGCTGGAAAAATGCCAGCCACGGTTTTCATAACGGTTATCGCGCACACGATCCGGATCGCTGTAACGGTCTTCAACACTCAACTGACGCGCTGATGATTTCTGATAACTGAGGCGGCTGTCTGCCTGCTGCAACCAGCGCAGACCGGCAGGTTGCCAGCGGTGTTCTAAGGCGATTTTGTCGCGCTGCGTTTCATCTTCCGCCGTTAAGCCAATCACACTGTTGCTGCGATACGGCGCGGTGGCGCGGCCACTCAGTACATTGCTGTCAGTCTCTTGCCGCAGCGCTTCCAGCGTTATTCCCAGCCTGTGCTGTGCATCCGCTTGCCACTGGCTTTTTGCCAGCAGATAGCGGCCGCTGGTATCGGTAGGATTCGGTTTGGTGCGGCGGCTGTCCGCACTGGCATCATCGCCCTGATTTGCGACTTCATGTCCTGTGCGGCGACTGACAAAGACCAGATTGCGGACATCACCCGCTTGCCACGCAACCGCGCCACTGCTGAACCAGCTGCGATCCAGACTGCTGTAACCGCTGCGGAGAAAACCGCCGAAGCGCTGTTTTTCAGACAGAAAATCATCCGGCTCTATCGTACGGAAACTCACCGCACCGGCCAGACCATCGCTGCCATGCTGCATCGACGCCGGACCGCGCAGCACTTCCACGGATTTCAGCGCATCCGTATTCAGATACGCACCGCGACCGGTGCTGAATGCGCCGAAACTGAAACTGTTCGGCAACGGTACACCGTCGCTCATCAGCAATACCTGATTGTCTTCCAGACCGCGGATATTGATGCTTTCCTGACCGGCGCGACCAAACGCGCTGCCAGCAGCGGTAAAGCGCGGCGTTGCGGCACGCACGCTCAGATCCGGTTCCATACTGAACAAGTCTCCCAGCCGTCCGGTTTGAGCGCGTTCTATCTGCTCCGGTTCGCTCTGCGTCACCGTTACCGCCTGCTGGCTGCGATCACCGGCACTGCGCGTCGTGCGCACATGAATATCCTGCAGAATCTGTTCGGGACGTTTCTGCGCCTGTTCCAGTTCTTGCGCCGTAATCGTGTTATCCGCAGCGTACACCGGTGCAGAAAATGGAGACAAAGCCAGCGCAACCGCCGCCGCCATCGAAGTTTTCTGAATCATTTTGCTTCCTGAAAAATTCAAACGTGGCTGGCACAAAGCTGGCAATCTTAAGAAAGGTCAACAGGAGAATGGCCGCTTCACCTGTGAGGGCAGGGAAGCAGCCACCGTATGCTGTGCCGTATCGCATTGGATTGCGCTGAGCCGGAAAGAGTGAGGGAGATCCCCGGCCTGTTCAGCACAACAGCGCCTGAGCCACAGCGGAGCGTGTTGACCATGACCGATGCAATGACAGCAAACCAGCACCGCACCGGCGACCATGTGCAAACATTATAAATGCGAATCATTATCATTTGCAACAAAGAAGTGAAAATTTATCTAACGTACTAAATGACGTTGATTGCGGGAGAAATCACAAGGCGGTGGTAAGGCGGGGATGGCGTGGCGCTGGAAGCGGGAGGAGCGTTCAGATGTCCCACCCCACCCCTTCACTGGATGCACTTGTTGCCAGTAAGCCTTCTGCAGGCGTCAAAACGATGATTTATGCGCCAAATGCGGTGTTCAGCACAGCAACCCGGCGGTCGTCGGCAGAAAGTCTGGCTGTCCGGAAAATGTCGATGCGGATACTGGCACAGTAATTTCCTTGTGAAGGGTATGTAATCTGCGGTTCTGACATGTCAATTTACTTGCCAGTGCTGGCGTTTCTGCGGCTGTCGCTGCAGCGGGAGGCGCGCTGGCAGGCGTGGCACGATGATTGCAATTGACGGCAAACGCGCTATCCAGCGTGTTTGCCGCGCCGCCGGTAACCTCACCTTGATGAAGGAAAATGAACATGGTTGCGACTACATTTATCATCAGTAACAATCAAAAGACTTATACGCCAGAGGAAATCTGGGTCAGCTTTGACAGTAGTATGGCGACCACAGTGACCGTCGCCGGGAAAGTGTATACAGACGCCGGCTGGCAGTCGTTTAAACTGAGTGCGATGCAGGCTGAGGTCAGCCTTCCTTACTTCAGCAGCAACCCGTTGCAATACACATTTTCGCTGGATAACTTTAACGGCCGGATTTATGTGAACTATGGTGCCGCTGCATTAACGGCTTCGCCGAATCCGGGGCAGCCCGGCAATGTGCCTTACATCGTTTTTGAAACAACGGTGTTGCCAAGCAATTCCAGCAATATTGATCTTTCTTACGTGGATGGCATTTCAGCCGCGGCAGGTACCATGCTGCGGGATGCAACGACAGGCGCAGCCTTGCTTGCCACTTCGGTTAATCCGGTCAGTGCCAGTCCGGACATCGTCAGTCTGGTTGCAGCGCAGGTTCCTGATGCAGTGATCCGGAATGATAAGGAAATTTGCCGGGTGATGTCGGCTTCCGCGTCACCATCCAGTTATCACGACTGGACTGCACTCCTGACTGCGCTGCAAACCTCAACCAGTCAGACACCGTTAACTATTGCCGATTACACTAGTCCTGCTAAAGGACTCCCCGCAAAATCTGAGCTGAACGGTGTGCTGTTTGGTTACTCCGGTGCACCTGCCATACCGGGACAATTAAGTGGTTTCGATCTGCAGCAAAGCTATACGTTAACGGCAAAGTTTCAGACAGATCTGAATCCAGACAGCGATCAGACGCTGACCAGTCTGAAAATTCCGAAAGGAACAGCGGGTGTGCTGATGACAGGCAGCGGCACGGTGAGCGGAACGTTTTCGATCTACATTACGAATGCCGCGATGAATGCGGGAACAGGTATTTACGGGAATAATCCAGCCTATGTTGTTGTGCCATCGGATAGCACTCAGGGGAGCGCGTATGCCACCAACGGCATTTACAACGACCTGAGCGGACGCATCGTTGGCGATCTGATGGCAGGCATTGTCTTTGGCTGGAGTAACAGCGCAACGAGCATTGCGGATCATGCGAAGAAAACAAATACGAATTTGTACGGCATGACATTCAGTTCGGATACGGTTTCCGGTATCAAGACCGGTGAACTGTTCTTTCTGCTTTCGCTGGCGGCCACGCAGGGAAAACTGAGTGACTGGATCGGTGCCGGGATCAGTAACAACCCGCTGTACTACGACCCGTATTTGTATGCAGTTTCTCAATATACCTACGCCTACGCCAGCGGGTTTACCGATCGCTTACAAGGCTTTGCAAATCCGGATACCTACTGGTACACCAGCAACCCACCGGCGATTCCGTGGAATGCGCAAGAGAATTTTCCGCTGATCGGTTTTGTACAGCTGACACTGGGCCCGACAACCATCGACTATACCGTGCAGGCAAATCAAGCCTGGCAGGATACGGGGCTTGCAGTGCAGGCAGACAGCAAAATCAGCGTAAGGTATTTGTCCGGCAGCTGGACTGCTGATCCGAATACCGACAACGGGAGTTTATACGACGCTGCAGGCTGCCCCGGACTCATCATGAAGCAGCACGGTTATCCTTCGGTCGATGCTGACCTGCAGGCGAATATGGGCGCTTTGATGGGACGCATCGGCGGAGAGGGTGGAAAAGTCATACTGATCGGCAATGGTCCGGTAAGCCTGCCTGCCGGCTACAGCGGCAATTTGGAGTTATGTATTAACGACGATCTGAAAGGACATTACGGCGCCGGTCTGACTGACAATCGGGGAGCTGTCTGCGTGTCGATTCAGCTTGGTTAAATGCCGGATAGAAACAGGAAAATGCAAGATAAAAAGGGAGCTGGCATCAGCTCCCTTTTTACTTCAATTTGTACCTGATAACGGTAACTCCGCGTTCGCCTCAGCCTACCATGCGCATACGGAACTGGCGGCCTTTGATCTGGCGGTGAAAAAAGGCAGTTTCAGCATTGCAACATTTAAAAAAAACGCGACTGACGGTATGCGGCAACTTGCTGAAATGCCATATTCCACCGGTTAAACCCCCGATTTTTGCAGTTCGTCGCATTCCCCAAAACGGCAGCATGTGCCGACGATAACATGCGCCTGTCTGACCAATACGACCTTTGTATACGACCTATCAACCATCAGGACATCCTATGACCGCGATATTCCAAAAACTATATTTAACACCGATCGCAATCGCCGCGCTTTTACTGGTGCAATCCTCTGTCACACAGGCACAAACAGAGCATCCATCGTCGTCAAGCTCGATAAATGTGCTGAATACGGACCCGGTCACTCAGCAGCTCGATCAGATCGGTGCCACCTATTACAAAGCTGATCAACCCGGTGCCAGCATCATCGTCGTGAAAGACGGTAAAGTCTTATTGCGAAAAGGCTACGGACTCGCCAATGTCGAAAAACAAGAAGCACTAAAAGCTGACCATGTCATGCGCTTAGGATCGATTTCCAAGCAATTTACTGCAGTCGGAATATTGCAACTCGTGGAAGAAGGAAAGATTGCTCTGGATGATCCGGTGACTAAGTTTTTTCCGGACTACCCTGAAAGCGGAAAACGTATAACGATCGAACACTTGTTAACGCATACTTCCGGCATTCCAAGTTACACCGGCAAGCCGGGTTTCCTCGCGACCGCCGGTAAGGATATCAGTGTGCAGGCAATGGTAGACAGCTTTAAAAATGATCCCTTAGAGTTTGAACCGGGCACTGCCTATAAATACAATAACTCTGGATATTTCTTGCTCGGCGCTATCATTGAAAAAGTCAGCGGCGAGACCTATGCGAAATTTGTCGAGAAGCGTTTGTTCACTCCGCTCGGGATGAAGGATTCTTCCTACGAAGGTTACGAACGTAGCCAACAAGTGCGTGCGGCCGGTTACACGCAAAGTGCCAGCGGATTCGAGCCAAGCATCAGAATCAGTATGACTCAGCCATATGCCGCAGGCGCACTGACATCGACTGTTGACGATCTGGCGAAATGGGATGCTGCAATCAATGCCGGAAAATTGCTGAAGGCCGAGCATTGGAAACGTGCCTTCACACCATACAAACTAAAAAACGCTCAGGATACTAACTACGGTTTTGGCTGGGCTGTGGGGCAGTTTGAATCTCAAACGATGATATCCCATGGCGGAGGCATTCCCGGTTACGCTACCTATGCTCTGAGTCTGCCGAAAGAGAAAGTTTTTGTGGCCGTGCTGACCAATGCCGATAGCGGTCTGGCCCAGCCTGAGATGGTCTCGATGCGCCTAGCTGCCACTGCGATTGGCAAGCCGATTCCGGAATTCAAACCAGTTAAACTCGATCAGAAAACACTGGATCAGTTTGCTGGCGTTTACCGCATCGACGACAAGAACCGGCGCTTCTTCGTGCGCGAGGGCGAGAACTTAGTGATGACGAGGACAAATGGCCCTCGCACAGTCTTGAAGGCATATTCGCAAAATGGCTTTTTTAAAGACCATAATTCTTTACTGCGTATCGAATTCAAGCGCAATGCAGGTGGTGAAGTAACGGAAGCAGTCGTACATCAGCAAGGTACTGTTGTTTCACATCCAAGGTTGAACGAAGCCTTGCCCGAAGCACCAAAAACCTTCGCCATGTCCCCGGAGCAATTTGACATCTATGTCGGTAACTACGAACTCAATCCTGATTTCATTCTGAGTGTGCGTCGTGAAGGAAGCAAGTTCATCGTACAAGCAACGGGACAAGGGCCTGTGACGATTAGCCCTGTCAGTGCAGATACTTTCAATGCGCCGGATGTGGGGGCAATATTTAAATTCGAGAAAACTGCAGATGGTAAAGTTCAGCAGTTAATCTTGACACAGGGCGGGCGTAACCTGCCAGCCAGGAAAATAAATTAAAACACAACGTAAAGGAAAGTGGATAAAGAGCTTAAAAAGCTACACCCGGGCCCGCGCAGCAGCGGGTCAGCGGTGGGGCTTCATGTAATGGGAAGTGGCAATTTGTAATGTGCCGGGGCGACGAGTATCGGGCACAGCAGGATATGGGCTCTTTGACGGGGTGCAGTCTGTACTTCGATTCAGCTTAGTCAAATTCCCTGTCGTATCAGCAGAACGTAAGTTAAAAAGGGAGCTGGCATCAGCTCCCTTTTTACTTCAATTTGTACCTGATGACGGTGACCCCGCGTCCGCTTCATCCGACCATGCGCATACGGAACTGGCGGCCCTTGATCTGGGTGCGTGACAGGCGTTCGAGCGTGTCTTCGGCAATGCTGCGTTCGATGGCGACGAAGGTGACGAAGTCGCCGACGTTGATTTTACCGACTTGTGCTTTTTGCAGACCGAGGTCGGCGCACAGCGCGCCGAGCAAATCGCCGGGGCGCATTTTGTCTTTTTTACCGGCCTGAATGCACAGTGTCATCATCGGAGCCTGCAGCGGAGCATCGTTATTGACATCAAGACTGTCCAGCTCCAGCCATTGCGCCTGTTCGCCGCTGTATTCTTCGATATTGCGCACCCATTTCTTTTCGCCCGGCGTGACCAGAGTCAGCGCCAGACCCTGTTCACCTGCGCGTCCACTGCGTCCAATACGGTGGATATGCACTTCGCTGTCTTTTGACACATCAACGTTGATTACAGCGCCGAGATTCTGAATATCCAGACCGCGTGCGGCAACGTCGGTCGCGACCAGTACCGAGCAGCTTTGATTCGCGAAGCGGATCAGCACTTCATCGCGGTCACGCTGTTCCATGTCGCCATGGAGAGCAAGTGCGCTGATGCCTTGCGCGTGCAATTCTTCGGTTAATTCGCGGCAATGAATTTTGGTATTACAAAACGCAATGCTGGAAGCCGGTTGATAGTGTTGCAGTAAGCGGCCCACGGCAGCATTGCGCTGTTCCGGCGTGGTCTGAAAAAACCATTGCTGAATCTGATTTGCGCTGTGCTGTACTTCGACCTGAATTTCTTCCGGCTGATTCAGCAATTGTTCGCTGGCGGCGCGGATATCATCCGGATAGGTTGCTGAGAACAGCAGCGTCTGACGGCGCGGCGAGCAGGCAGCGGCGATATCGTAAATATCATCATAAAAGCCCATATCCACCATGCGGTCTGCTTCATCCAGAACCAGCGTTTGAATGGCATTCAGTCGCAGCGTGCCGCGGCTGATGTGATCAATCAGGCGGCCCGGTGTGCCAACCACGATGTGCGCACCGAATTCCAACGAGGCAATTTGCGGACGCATAGGAATGCCGCCGGTCAGCGTGACGATTTTGACGTTTTCGATGCGGCGCGCAAGGCGGCGTAATTCGTTGGCAACCTGATCTGCCAGTTCGCGTGTCGGACAAATCACCAGACCCTGCACCGCAAAGTATGTCGGGTTCAGCTTGTTCAGCAACCCCAGCCCGAATGCCGCCGTTTTGCCGGAACCGGTTTTTGCCTGCGCAATCAGATCGCGCTGCTGCAGGATGACCGGCAAGGCCGCCGCCTGAATCGGCGTCATTTGCTCATAGCCAAGGCTGGCCAGATTGTCGAGCAGGGCGGCTTGTAAGGGAAGGGAACTGAAGGAGAGTGTGTCTGACATGGAACGCTTTACATAAACTGGCAGGCAACAGGCCCGCCGAAGGCGGTATTGTAGGTGATGTGAGACCCTTCTGCGGTTTTCTTGCAGAAAGAATGCATTGCTCTGAGGGAAATCTCTTGCAAAATACATATGGCAAGTGTATGTTCGCGCTTGTTATCACTTTGTGCATATTTCCATGCGTAAAATTCAGATTTCAGCGAAGGTTTTTGCGGTTCAGGCGGCGTTCAGACTGGCGTTGACTGAGCTGGCAAGTATCGCGGCGTTTTTCATGGTTTTGTTTTCGGGTGTGCTGAACGGGCATCTGCCTGAGGGAATTATGCTGGCGGGGTTGGTTCTGTCTGTGTGCTGGCTGGGCTGGCGTGCGCTGCGGCAGCTGAAGGAATGGCGGCGTGATCCGGCAAACGGTGATGCACCGGTGCCGTCTGGTCAGGTGCTGGCTTCTCTGGAAGGATCTGCGCTGGTCATGCGTCAGGGGTTGTTTGAAACCCGTATCGGTCTGACTGCGGACTCGATGATAGCACTGGAACAGATGGCGCCAGCGTCGCTGAATACATCCGGTGCGGAAAAAGGCTTGCGTCTGCGTCTGAACCGCTGGTTGTCGGTTCGCCTGACCGGCTCTGTGCCGTATGTGAATCAACTGATCAGCGGTATTGCTGCATTCCGTAACGTCGAAACACCTTTTACCGCGTTGCCAGCCTGATCTGAATACGACGGAATCCGGCTGAATCCGGTAATAACAAAAAACGCTGGCCTGCGAAGCCAGCGTTTTTGTTTTGTCGTGTCAGATCCTGATGCAGGCTAATCGCTCAGTAGTCCGCGCTTGCGTGCAAGGCGCAGCATCATGCAGCCGCCAATCAATGGGTTGATGGCGATTGCGCCGAGAAACAGCGGTATATGTAAGGTCAGTGCCGATGCCAGCGGAAATAGCAGAGTGTATACGCCTAAGGTCAGTAATTCGGCGAAAACCGCGCCGCAGATGAATGCGACGGCGATACGAAAGGCTTTGCGCGGTGCGTTGAAGGGCAGTGCAATGAAAAAGATGCAGGCCAGCAGCAGAGCACCTGCAGTTGACATCAGTATCAGTGAAAACAATGACCCCATTGGCTTGCCATAAAGTAATAGACAAGCGCGATGATACCGGATGTGTTGTTTTTGATAATGCTGAAAAGCTGGAGTAAACCGTCGATTTCAGGCAAATGTGCTGACTTCAACGACTTCAGAGTGAGCGGCGGGAAGTTCCGGCGGGATGAAGCGCTATACCTGCAGCTTGTGCAGGCATAGCGCGGAATCGTCAGTGGCTTATTTTTTGAAGCTGTTGACGGCGGTTTTACCGACGGCGGAATCGTCAGTAAAGAAACCGTCCAGTCCGGCTTTCAGATAAGCGTGGATTTCGCTGATGGAATCACCGCGCTGGCTAGGCGAGTTGACGTCGCCCTGACGCAGACTGACCGGCAGGAAAGGGTTTTCCGGACGCAGTGTCCAGGTATGTACTTTCAGACCAGCGGCTTTGGCATTGGTAATGAAAGCTGTCGGCGTACCCAGTTCATTGGCGGCAGTGCGCGGAATGATGACTTCTTTGTACGGTGCCACCACATCGGCATACGCGGCGATTTCTTTCAGACCTGCCGGTGTGATCAGATCGGCGTAAGTACGGCCATTGCCGGCTGCCACAAAGTCATACGGTGCATTGCGCGGTACGCCATTCACCGGTGCATTATTCGGGTTATCAATCAGTTGCACGATGCGGTAATCGCTCATCGCGCGGATTTCTTTCAGGTTCGCCACTTCAAACGACTGAATATACACGGCAGCATCTTTACCCTTGTAGCCATTCGCTTTCAGTGTATCCACCAGACGCTTTTCCAGTGGCAGACCAATGCTTTTGAAGTAAGTCGGATGCTTGGTTTCCGGATAAATGCCGATGGTGCGGCCTTTTGCCTGCGATTGCTGGCGCACCAGATCAATCACTTCCTGCAGCGTCGGAATTTCAAACTGACCGTCGAAAGCCGTATTCGCAGGACGGTTCAGCGGAATGCGTTCTTTGGCACGCAGGGTTTTCAGTTCTGCCAGCGTGAAATCTTCGGTGAACCAGCCAGTGACCGGAATGCCATCGATGACTTTGGTTTTTTTACGGTCGGCAAACTGGGTTTTGGATGAAACGTCGGTGGTGCCGGAAATTTCGTTTTCATGGCGGGCGACCAGTACACCATCTTTAGTGCTGACCAGATCCGGTTCCACGATATCCGCGCCGTCATCAATCGCTTTCTGGTACGAGGCCAGCGTATGTTCCGGACGCAGTGCGGATGCGCCACGGTGACCGGCAACCGCCACGCCGGTTGGCCACGCGGTGCCGGGATTCAGATAATCCGTTTGTGCCAGCGTGGTTTTATCGGTGCTGCCACCGCATGCAGTGACCAGTGCACACAAACCAGCCGCTGCGCTGACGCGGAAAAATTGCTTCGCCTTCGGGTATTTCACAGACATCTCCTGTTGATGTGGGGAAAGAAAACCAAAACGGGGGCGAATATAGTCAGCCGGTATGACAAAGTGATGACGAACAGACAAAGGGTGGCACAGAAAATCAACTGGTCTGCTTAAATCCGGATAGGTGTTGATGCCGCTGCCAGAGGCATTTTTTCTGAAAATGCCGGCATCTTCCGGCTTTGTCTTTCAGATGCCGGTATTTTGCGTTTTGAATGCTTTTGGGTAGTCGCGGTACTAATCCGAGGGAAGGCTCTACATCAGAATGTCATATCCCTTCTGCACGGAAGGAAATGCCAGTCTGACTCTGCAGAAATCGTCATATGCCATTTGCGGAGAGCCGGACTTTCTGACGACGACCGCCGGATCGCTGTGCTGAACACCGCATTTAGCCTGTTTTTGGCAGCCTGGCGGGATGCAGCCGCGCTGTGGTCAGACTCAGCGCGGATCGGGCGGTTTGAATTTACGGTGTTTCCGACGCGGGTTTCAGATAAAAACTGGCGATTGCCGGAATAAACCGTTGCGGATTTGCGCCGGCAAGATTGGTTAATACGATGATGGCCAATGCATCATCCGGATAAATAAAGAACGCAGCACGTGCGCCACCGATCCCGGCGACCAGCCTGTGCGGGGCTTTCTGCAATACGGGCCAGCCGGATCCCCAGTCACCATCGTTGCCGTCGATCAGCGTTCCCGGCGTCCACATCATTTGCAGATGTTCACGGGAAATGAGCTGGCCATTACTGAGTGCTAATATCCAGCGCGCCAGTTCGCTGGCATTTGTCTGCAGTCCGCCGCCTGCCCACAGGCTATAGGAAATCTGATAAATCCACTTCGATAATCTTTGCTTGTCATTTGGTGCCTGACTGCCGCGTGGCGAGGTGGCATAGATCGTTGCAGCGTTAGGGATCAGGTCATAACTATCGCCAAAAGTAGATAAAGCCATCTTTGCTGGCAACAACTGATGGCGGGCGACATACTCATTGTAGGGTAAATGACTTTGCTTCTCGATGATGCGGGCCAGTAAGCCGTAATTGGTCTGGTTGTAAGCGAATTGCAGACCCGGCTTGGTTCTGACCGGCATTTTTTTTACCATCTCCCAGGCTTGCGCTTCACTGACTTTGCTGATCAGATCGCCATTGTCATCGACGATGTCAGGCAGACCTGACGTGTGGCTCAGCAATTGATGGACGCGTATTTGCTGCCACGCATCAGGTAAATCCGACAGATATCGTGAAATTGGCGCGTGTAAATCAATTTGTCCTGACGCGAGTAATTGCATGATCGCGACACCGGTCAGCGCCTTGGTGGCAGAGTTGATCGGAAACAAAGTTGTGCTGGTGACGGGGATTTGATTTTCGACATTTGCCATCCCAAAATTTTCTGAAAGCACAACCTGCTGATGCCGGATAACGGCAATCTGCAGTCCGGGAATGCGTTGTTCCCGCATCGTATTTTGTATAAAGCTACGGGTCTGTTGATTGGCCGCTTCTGAATTGCCTGCCAGAGCTTGCGACAAGGGTAAAGCGTAAATCGCAAAAACGCACATGCCGAACGTAAGCCGTTGGACGAACTTCATAATTGCTCCCGGATTAAGATTTCCATGCCCGGTTTCCGCATCTGTTTGCCGGAAACGCCGTAGCGGTCAGCGGCGGGCAGGTAAAACCGCCGCCGGAGACAAGACCAGACTTTGGAGTCGGTCTCTGGCGCAAAGTTCGCATTTACCGGAAAGCAGGGGGGGAATAAGGTGCGAAATGTTGTCAAGACTCGCCAGAGGTATGCTCAGTTGCTGCTGCAGGAGCGTGAAACGGAGCGGTATATTTCTGAAGCCGGCCCAGACTTTTAGCCTGGTGAAACAGCGCCTGCGGCTGGCCAGTCGGTATCACCAAGTCGTTTCAGACGCATTTCGAAAAACTTCTGTGCTGGCTGCCCCGGTACCATGCGTTCACCGATTTCCACCCATTCATTGTTTTCCATCGTCATGGTGTAACGTACTTGTACCGGCCCCATCGGAATTGTCCAGTAATAACCTTTGTCGGTCAGTACCATCGTAAAGTCACCGGCATAACCTTGCGCATACGAGCGCATCTGGTAGCTTTCTTTCTGCACATCATATGAGATGGTCGCAAATGCATTAAAGCTGACTTTACCATCCGGCTCGTAGCCACGGCCTTCGATCACTTTCACGCCACCCTGCAAAAATGGGCCTATACGTTCGGTCTGGATAATCTGATGCTTGCTGCCGTCTGGCAGTATCGTCCATGCGGTGCCGCGCCAAGCGCCGTCCATAAAGGCAAGTTTCTGCATGGCGCTGACTTGCGCACGGATCAGGGCTGCCGTATCGGGCATGCTCTGTGCGGATGCGTAGACGGGTAATAGAACGCAACAGGTAGTCAACAGCGTGCAAAAGGATGAGCGGAATCCAGCAGAATGCATTTTGTACCTCCGGTAGGCTGTTATCTGGGGGATGGTAAGCGAGCCATGACAGCAGGCTGGCGGCTTGAGTATAGAAAGCGTGGCAATGAAAACAAGATAAAGACGGGTGGATGGTGCAGAAATCGTCATGAGCGGTTTCCGGAGAGCCGGACTTTCTGCCGACGACCGCCGGATCGCTGTGCTGAACACCGCATTTGAGGCTGAAAATGGCGTTTTCGGGTGCTGGCAGGAGGCGGAGTGCGGTCCTGGTGGTTAACCGCAGCCTAAGTGCCGGAAGATGAATCTCAGCGACGCCCGTTGCCAAACCCGCCAAGTGAAGCGGATGTACCGAATCCGCCAAATCCACGGATTTTTCCAATAACAGGTCAGCAATTTTCTGTCCTTGCCTGCTTCTTATGCATTTTTACCGGTGTTGCGCATCAGAAACAGCGACAAAAAAAGATAAAGATTTAGCAGTTCAGATATTTGACATCTTACATCAGATCTGAGAAGATCATTCTTAACGGTACTTTCCATACAAACGGGTAATTTCATGATGAAGGTAGAAACCATGCTTCCAGCGCTGCCAGTGGCAGTGGTCAGCGGTGCCTGCGGGCAGAGCGGCCAGCGCTTGTTTGCCGGACTCGGCAGCGCAGGTCAGGCATGGTTCGGGCTGGACCTCGCGAATACGGCGGCAGGCTGGGTGGCGCTGGCACCGTTTCCGGCGGAAGCGCCACAGCAACCGGCGTATGTGACGCTGCAAGACCGCATCTTCGTGCTGGGTGGCAGTGTCTTGGATCAGCGCAGCGCCTGTATGCGTCAGAGCACCCGCATCTGGGCTTACGACATGCAACAGGATGTCTGGCACTGTATGCCGTTTGAGCAGCACAGCGATTTTCTGGGGGCGGTGGCATTTGCCGATCCGCAGCGTGGTCTGATGGTGGCCGGTGGTTATCACCGTGGTCAGTTCGATGATTTCTGTATCCGGATGAACAGTCTGGCGCAGGAAGAAAAAGAACGCTTCCGTTCGGACTATATGGCAAGGGAAATCGCTGGTTTCCACTGGAATCAGGGTTTGCGCCGTTTTGATACGCGCACAGCTTGCCTTGATCTGGTGACGGAAAATCCTTTACTCGCGACTTGCGGCAGCGCCTTGCTGCAACAGGATGGTCTGGCGTGGCTGATTTCCGGCGAAGTCAAACCCGGCCTGCGCCGGAATGGTATCGTGCGTCTGGACACCGCCCGCTGTGAAGTGACGGCGACAGAAGCGGTGACAGGTGGTCAGGTATTTGGTGGCGGTGATGGTGTTGCATCGCCATTTGCAGGCATATTGCAGCAAACACCGGTATTTGCCGGCGGAACTTACTTTCCCGGTGCAGCGAAAAACTATCAGGCAGGCAGCCTGTTCGCGCATCAGGGACTGGAAAAACGCTGGTCAGATGAATGCTTCGTGCGGACTGGAGAAGGCTGGCAACTGGCAGGAAAACTGCCTGCCGGTCGTGCGCACGGATGCAGTTTTGTACTGCCGGAAGGAATATTACTGACCGGTGGTGACAGTCAGGATGGCGTACCGGTACTGGAAAACTGGTTGTTGTCAGATATGTCAGTTAATTAGAAAATAATGACTCTTATTTAAAATTTTTACAGTCCGAGGTCGATATGGCGACAAAAATTCCTGCATACAAATTAGCGCAGGGCGAAATCAAGCAGTACATCGAAAAGAATAATCTGCGCGAGGGCGACGCTTTACCACCGGAAGGAAAACTGGCGGAAGAACTGGGTATCAGCCGTCCTTCGCTGCGCGAAGCCGTGAAAGCGCTGGAATCGCTCGGCATTATCGAATCGCGTCACGGCGAAGGCATTTATGTGAAGCCTTTTACCTTTGATTCGATTCTGGAAAACCTGCCGTATTCCATGATTACCAATGACTCACAAATCAGCGATCTGCTGTATGTGCGTACGTATCTGGAAGTGGGCGCACTGTCTTCTGTCGTCAAAAATATCCAGCCGGAAAATATTCTGAAACTGCGTCGTCTGGCAGAAAAAATGCTGGAAAAAGCACGTCAGAACGAGACTTTTGCGGACGAAGACCGCGAGTTTCATGCGGAAATGTACCGATGCCTGGACAACCGCTTTCTGCTGGCGCTGATTGATTTGTTCTGGAATATCTTCAATAACATGCTGAAACAAAGCGGACCGGCGAACACCGACCCGTGGGCAGCTGAAGCGACTGCCAATGACCATCTTTCTATCGTGAATATGCTGGAAACCAAAGACGAAGCAGGCTTGCTGAAAGCCCATATCGGTCACTTTGAATCTATCTTTAAACGATATCCCAAAGGAGTTGCATGATGCGTTAGTCCGGATAGCGCATCGGGCGACTCAGTTCGCTCAATCCACCAAGCCTGAATAGGATAGGAGACTTATGTTGACTTATCGTGGTACTGGCAGCATTGCGCTGTCAGCGGCTCTGGCCGCACTTTTGCAGGTAAGTTTGCCCGCAGCGGCGACCGATACAGTGTTTACCGGTGCGTTTGATGTGGGGCCGCAAGGCAACCCGCAGAAGTTTAATCCGCTGACGGCATCTGCCGGTTTTGGATTTTATAATAAATATTTTAACACACTGACGCTGTATGATCCAGCGTTTCAGAAAATATCCGGTGATCTGGCGGAAAGCTGGTCATTTTCTAAAGATGGTAAGAGTTTTACCATCAAACTGCGCAAAGGTGTGCGCTGGCATGACGGTGCGCCGTTCACTGCCGCTGACGTGAAATTCACGCTGGGGCTGATTAAAGATCCGGACATGGCCAGTGTGTTTGCCGTACGTTTTGCCGATGTGGTGAATATCCGCGTTGCCGACGAGCAAACCGTGGTGCTGGAATTGCTGAACATGGATGCATCGCTGCCGGATGCGCTGACGAATGTGATGATTCTGCCGAATCATTTGCTGTCCAAATTCACCGCCAAGGAATTGCGTACTTCAGACTGGTGGAAAACACCGGTTGGTACCGGCCCGTTCAAGTGGAATAAATACGTGCCGGATCAGTATGTGGAGTTGCTGGCAAATCCGGATTACTTCCGCGGCAAACCAAAAATCAATCGTCTGGTGAATCGCTATTTCAAAGACAGCAGTTCCGCTGCGATTGCGCTGGCCGCCGGTGAAATCAATTACAGCTATTTAACCCAGGACCAAATACGTGACGGCGCCGGAAAAAATGTGCAGGTGATTTCCGGACAATCGATGGTGCTGAACTATATTGGTTTAAATAATCAGGACCCGCGTTTTAAAGATGTGCGTGTGCGTCAGGCTTTGCTGTATGCGATTGACCGCGCTGCAATTGTCAAAAACATTTATAAAGGCAGTGCGGTTGCCAGCAACTGCGTGCTGAGCTCTCAGAAATATATTCCGCAGGATGTGAACAGTTACGACCTGAATCTGAGTAAAGCCAAAGCACTGCTGGAAGAAGCAGGATGGAGCAAACTGAATCACGGCGAACCGCTGGAGTTACTGACCTACTATAACGACCAGTTATCAAAAGACGTAGTTGCCAGTCTGCAAGTGATGTTCGGACAAATCGGCGTGACCGTGAAACCGCGTTTTGTCGATGCGCCGACTTACGGACAAATTGTGGATGCCGGTAAATTCAGTATGGTATTCGCCGGTGCCGGTAACGGCCCTGATCCGGCTTCTCTGATGCCACTGCTGCATTCATCGTATGCGCCGCCAAAAGGGGTGAACCGTATGCGTGTGCGGATTCCGGAACTGGATAAACTGTTCGATGCAGGGCAGGCGGAAACCGATGATGCGAAACGCAATGATGTGTACAGGCAGCTGTGCCGTATCACCAATCAGCAATTGCCGTGGATACCGTTGTGGGTGGCGAACCGCTATGGCGGCTATACAAAGAACGTGACGAACTTTATATGGACACCATCGCCCGGCGGTGGCCGCTATCAGGACAATCCGGAAAACTGGACCCTGCGCTGAAATGCTTTTTCCCGGATTGCAGATGCAACTCTCCCTTTGTACCGGCTGTTGAAATACAAAGTGTGTCTGCGATCCGGCTGACGATTTGCTCATGCTGAAGACATCATGTGGACTTATTTGCTGAACCGCCTTGCTGTTAACATCCCCACGCTGTTTGCGATTCTGGTGGTGGTGTTTGTACTGATGAATATGGCTCCCGGTGATCCGGTGGATGCCTTTGTACCGCCGACAGCGGTGCTGACCGATCAACAAAAAGAAGTGCTGCGGCATGAACTGGGACTGGATCAGCCTTTGCCGCTGCGCTTTGTCAGCTGGCTGCAGCAAGTGGCGCACGGCGAACTGGGCTTGCGCTACAAAGATGGTTCGCCGGTATTGCAGGAAATCGCACGCCGTGCTGTGCCGACCGGTTTGCTGACAGTTGCCGGATTAGGAATGGGCGCGCTGCTTGGTGTGCTGACTGGTCTGATTTCAGCGCGCGCTTACCGTCGCTGGCCGGATCATGTGCTGTCGGTACTTGCGTATATTTCGATTTCCAGTCCCGCTTTTCTGGTCGGTATTATTGCGATGTATGTGTTTGCGCTGCAGTTAGGCTGGTTTCCTTCCGGTGGTTATACCGATCCCGGTGATGAAAGCTGGCGCAATATTCTGTACCACCTTGCCATGCCTGCGATGGTGTTATCCCTGCAGTTTATCGGCATCCTGATGCGTTACACCCGCGCCGGACTGCTGGAAACCATGAGTCAGGATTATGTCCGTACCGCCCGGGCTAAAGGCTTAAACCCGCAGCAAGTCTTATTCCGTCATGCTTTCCCGAATACCCTGATTCCGATTATTACCGTGATCGGTGCGAATTTCAGTGCGCTGATCGGTGGTGCGGTCTTCATCGAAACCGTATTTTCCTGGCCGGGGATGGGCATGCTGTTTCTGGATGGCATAGAAAGCCGTGATTACCCGCTGATTATGGGAATTACGCTGGTGATGGCGGTGGTGATTCTGTTCATCAATATGCTGACCGACCTGATTTACTCACGTATCGACCCGCGCATTACCTTGCGCTGAACCTTTCGCTTCAACCTGTATTGCACTGTATGTCAGGCCTGTGTTCAGGCCGGCAGGGGACGATGCAACCTGAAACCTGTCAACTACATCAGAGGAATTTATGTCTAGTGTTACCGCCATGCGTTGGCAAAAGTTTCGCAAACACCGTCCGGCAATGGCCGGCCTGCTGATCTTCGGTGTGATCAGTCTGCTTTGCCTGTGTTCCGGCTGGCTGTTTCATGCCGATCCGAATGCGATTGATCTGGATGCTACCTTGCAGGCGCCGGGCAAACTGCACTGGCTGGGAACGGATCAGACTGGCCGCGACATGCTGGCACGTACCTTCGCTGCAGGCCGTGTGTCTTTGCTGGTAGGTGTGCTGAGCGTCAGTCTGGCGCTGGTCATCGGTACCTTTCTTGGGGCGCTGGCCGGTTATTTCGGTGGCTGGATTGACAACCTGATCATGCGTTTCGTCGATATGGTCATGACCTTCCCGCCGATTATTGTTCTGATGACGCTCGCCGCGGTGCTTGGCCCTGGCACGGAAAAAACCATTGTGGTGATTGGCTTATTGTCGTGGCCACTGATCTGCCGTCTGGTGCGTGCACGGATTCTGACTATCCGCGAAATGGAGTATGTGGCAGCGGCACGTACGCTGGGGGCAGGTCATACATATCTGTTACTGCGTCATTGTCTGCCAAACACCATGGACGTACTGGTGGTGTCGTTTTCGCTCGGTTTTGTGTCCGCGATCATGGCGGAAGCAGGTCTGAGTTTTCTGGGGCTGGGTGTGCAGCTGCCGGATGCAAGCTGGGGCAGCCTGATCAGTATTGCCCGTGAGGCTTCTGTGCTTCAGCAAAATCCGTGGATCTGGCTGCCATCCGGAATCCTGATCGTTCTCACGGCGTTGTCTGTCAATTTTATCGGTGATGGCCTGCGTCAGTCTTTTGATCCTAAATCTTTAAAGGAATAAATCTATGTCCGCTCTGAAACTGCATGGCATCGTGCCGCCGGTCGTTACTCCTCTGACGCCTGATTATCAGGTGGATGAAGTCAGCTTGCGTAAAGTCATCCGTCACCTGATTGATAACGGTGTGCATGGTTTGTTCCTGCTTGGTTCCACTTCCGAAGTGGTGTTTCTGAATGCTAAACAACGTGCCGATGCGATCCGTATCGCACTCGATGAAGCCAACGGTGCTGTACCGGCGGTTTGCGGTGTGATGGATCCGACGACTGATCGCGTGATTGAAAATGCCCGTCTGGCCAAAGAACTGGGTGTGGATGGTCTGGTCGTGACCTCGCAGTTTTATCCGCGTACCAGCCAGAACGAAACCATCGTGCATTTTTCGATGATTCGTGAAGCCGTGGATTTACCAATCATTGCCTACGATATTCCGGTTTGTACGCAATTAAAACTGAATCGCGAAACCCTGATGAGCATGTATGAACAGAAGCTGATCTGCGGCCTGAAAGACAGCAGCGGTGATGACGGCAATATGCGCATGGTGATGAAGGATTTTGAAGACAAGCCGGATTTCTCTATCCTGACCGGATCTGAAACCACCGTTGATTATGCCTTGTTAGGCGGTGCTCACGGCAATGTGCCGGGACTCGGGAATGTGGATCCGGCAGGCTACGTGCGTTTGTACGATGCTGCGAAACGCGGAGACTGGGATGCAGCACGTGCCGAGCAGGAACGCTTAATCCGCGTATTCCAGATCGTATTCCAGGGTGTGCCGCATACCAGCCCGAATGCTTCCGGTGTGGGTGGTTTCAAAACGGCGATGCACTTAATGGGGCTGATCAGCCACCGTCATATGAGCCGTCCGAATCAGTTGATTCCGGATGCCGGCGTGGAAAAAATCCGCCAGATTCTGACCGAAACCGGTTTACTGCATTAATCAGAAGGTGTCAGCCATGTCCGATGAAACGCAGATCATTCTCGATGTGCAGCAATTGCGTACCTCATTCGCCACACCGGCTGGCACTGTGGTGGCAGTCAGCGATATCAGTTTTCAGGTCAGGCAGGGGGAAACACTGGCGATTGTCGGTGAATCCGGCTGCGGCAAATCCGTAACCTCCTTTTCCCTGATGGGTTTGCTGGCGTCGAATGCCGTCACAACCGGCAAAGCACGTCTGCAAATCGCAACAGGAGAGTACGCCGATCTGATACGCGGCAGCGAAGCGGCAAAGCAGGCATTACGCGGCAAGGCGGTCAGCATGATTTTTCAGGAACCGATGACCTCACTGAATCCGCTGCAAACCGTCGCAGATCAGATCGCCGAAGCAATCACGGTACACGGTGTAGCGGGTAAAAAAGCAGCGCAGGAAAAGGCGTTGCAATTGCTGAAGCTGGTCGGTATCTCGGATCCGGAAACGCGCGCAAAGCAATATCCGCATCAGTTATCCGGTGGTATGCGCCAGCGCGTGATGATTGCAATTGCACTGGCCTGTGAGCCGCGTTTGCTGATTGCCGATGAACCGACGACTGCGCTGGATGTGACGATACAGGCGCAGATTCTGCAACTGATCCGCGAATTACAGCAAGCCACCGGCATGGGTGTGATTTTCATTACGCACGATATGGGCGTGGTGGCGCAAATTGCTGACCGGGTGGCGGTAATGTACGGTGGTCATATCGTGGAAAGCGGTACGGTTGCGCAGATTTTCCAGGCACCGGTACATCCTTATACCAGAGGCTTACTGGCCGCGATTCCGCGCCCGGGTCCGGATGCCGTGCTCAGCGGTATTCCGGGGCAAGTGGAAAGCGTTACGGGAGAACACCGGCAGTGCCGGTTTGCCAATCGCTGTGAACACGCCAGTTCCCTGTGTCATCAGCAATTGCCCAAAGTAACACCGGTTGCGCCACAGCATACGGTCGCTTGTCATCACTGGCGTCATACCACGCCGCAATCAACAGGAGTAGCGATATGAGCGCGATTGTCACCGGTGACGCTGAGATCTTGCTGGAGTTTGATCAGGTCAGTGTCAGCTATGCCGGTAAATCTTCTTTATTCCGTCCTGCGCGTAAAGTCCGAGCGGTGAACGCGGTCAGTTTTCAGTTAAAGCAAGGCGAAGTGCTTGGCATCGTTGGCGAGTCCGGCAGTGGTAAATCAACCATGGCAAAACTGGCGATGCGGATGCTGAAGCCGGAGCAGGGTGAAATCCGGTATCGCGGCAAAGCGCTGGCGGATTACCGTGGCCGCGATGAAAACTGTCTGCGTAAAGAAATTCAGATGGTGTTTCAGGACCCGAACGCCAGCCTGAATCCGCGCTTGACCATAGAACAAAGTCTGCGCGAACCGTTTTATCTGCATGATCTCGGCAGCAGCATAGAGCAGCACGAAGAAATCACCCGCTTGCTGAAGCTGGTGGGTTTGCCGGTGTCGGTGCTGCACCGCTATCCGCACGAATTGTCCGGTGGTCAGAAACAAAGGGTGGTGATTGCGCGTGCACTGGCACTGCAACCCAAAGTGCTGATTGCTGATGAAGCGGTGGCGGCGCTGGATGCGTCGGTGAAGGCGCAGATTATCAATCTGCTGCTGAGTCTCAGAGAACAGCTGGGACTGACCATCATTTTTATTTCGCATGATTTACCGCTGGTGCAGATTATGTGTGACCGCGTACTGGTGCTGTATCTCGGTCAGAAAATGGAACTGGCCAGCCGCGCTGCGATTGCAAGCGGCGGAGCGCATCCGTATACACGCGCATTGTGGGCCAGTTCGCCGGTAGCTGATCCTTCCCGTCGCTTACAGCGCGAACAATTACTGCAAGGGGAAATTCCGAGTCCGCTGGCACCGCCCTCCGGTTGTGTGTTCCATACCCGCTGCCCGCAGGCGGCTGCCATTTGTCGCGAAAAACCCGTTTCGCCACCGGCACAGTCGGATGCGCATCAGGTGATTTGTCATTTTACGCAGGGAAATTCAGTATGAAACAGGAAGTTCAACAGTTAGCAGGCGGGCTGGTGGTGTCTTGTCAGCCTTTGCCGGAAAGTCCGATGAACCGGCCGGATATTGTGGTGGCGATGGCTGCCGCTGCGATGCAGGCAGGCGCTGCCGGTCTGCGGATAGAAGGCGCGGAGCATGTACGCCTGGTCAGACAGGCGCTGCCGGATGCCTGCATTACCGGCATCATCAAACGTGATTTAACTGACAGCGATGTGCGTATTACACCGTTTCTGGAAGATGTGAAAAGTCTGGCCAGTGCCGGAGCCACCATCATTGCGTTTGATGGGACCGCGCGCGGCAGACCGGTATCCGTTCAGCATTTGTTTCAGGCGGTGAAGCAGGCAGGTTGTCTGGCCATGGCAGACTGCGCCACACTGGCAGACGGCATACTTGCCTGGGATATCGGTTGCGATCTGGTTGGCACGACTTTGTCCGGCTATACCGCAGAAACCGCGGATCAGGATATGTCGGCACCGGATACCTTGCTGATCAGCCAGCTAGCACAGCGCGGTATTCGTGTAATGGCAGAAGGCCGCATCCGCACACCGGCCGATGCGCAGCGTGCGCTGACTGCCGGTGCATTCAGTGTGACGGTGGGTTCTGCAATTACCCGCATCGAGCATGTGACTGCCTGGTTTGGCGATGCACTGCGTGAACTGCAAACGGCAGAAGGTGGCTGAGATGCTGGCAACGCTGGATATCGGCGGTACCAAAGTTGCTGCCGCACTGACGCAGGGTGGAAGGGTGCTGGAACGGCGTCAGTTGCCGATGGTGAGTCAGCGTGAAGACTTAACACCTTTGCTGGCGAGTCTTTTACAAGGGTGGACCGGCATACAGAAAATCGGTGTTGCAACCACCGGTTATGTGCAGCAGGGCAGGGTCTTTTCCGTGAATCACGACATTATCGGTTTCTGGAACGGACTTCCCTTGCAGGAAATTCTGCGCGGCATCATGGATGTACCGGTAGTCATGCTGAACGATGCGCAGGCTGCAGCATGGGGCGAATATCTGGCACGTCAGCAGGATGGCAACGGCCCTGCAGATCTGATGTTCGTGACGTTATCGACCGGCATAGGCGGCGGTGTTGTACTGAATCACCGCTTACGTACCGGTCAGTCCGGACTGGCGGGGCATATCGGTCATATCCCCTCGCATTTTCGTAGTTGCGACGGAGAATCGCAGTGCGGATGCGGACAGACTGGCTGTCTGGAACTGATTGCTTCCGGTACCGGTCTCGCAAGGCAGGCCAGTGCCTTATTCGGTGAAGCCTGCGACAGCCGCCGCTTGTTCAGTCTGGCCTCGCAATTGCCCGGCGCAGAGCACTTGATTCAGCATGCGGCAGAGGCGGTGGCAGCGATGCTCGCCGGTCAGCATCTGGCACTGGATTTGCAGGAAATTGTAATCGGCGGCAGCGTTGGTCTTGCGCCCGGTATGCTGGAGCGCATACAACATGCATTCCGTCGCATTCCGGTGCCGGCACCGCCGCGTATCAGCGCCGCACGCTGCGGGGCGGACGCAGGACTGGCCGGCATCATGCACTGGGCAGGAGCCAGTTCATGACACCGCGTCGCTGGTTTGTGCTGGTGATTGCGGGGCAATCGAATGCACAGGGATTTGCCGAAGCATTGCCGGAACCGGCGGATCTGGAAATCTCAGAGCGCATCTGTCAGCTCGGACGTTACCGTGGCATGCGTCCTGACGGCGCAAGGGAAGACCGCTGGAACAAAATTCTTCCGGCAACGCATGTGCTGGATGATGTGAAAGACATGCGATTTGCGAACCGGCGCGGCAATACTAAACTGCGCTACAGCGGCACAATTGGTCCGGGCTTGTTCATTGCACGCAGGCTGCTACCGCTGCTGCCGGAAGATTACGGAATCCTGTTGCTGCCACAGGCACATGGTGGTGCGGGTATGGTGACGGGCCAGCGCGGCACTTATCTTTCAGAGACTGAGTCCGGGCAATACCTGCAACCCGGGGCATCAGTCGGGCGTGCGGTGTATCACTATCCCGGTGTCGCAGATCAGAACAGTAACGGTGCCATGTGCTGGGGTTGCACAGACGCACCTTTGTATCTGGATACGCTGCACCGCATACGTTATGCACTCAATCTGCATCCGGATAACCGTTTGCTCGGCGTTGTCTGGTGTCAGGGCGAAAGCGATGCACATGCAGGAACGGAAGCTGCCCGCCGGCATGGTGCTGCATTTACTGCGATGCTGGATCGTTTCGGGAAAGATCTGGCGGATCATCAGGCGCAGATGCCGCAAAGGAGCTGGGATGCGGTGCCGTGGCTGCTTATGGCAGCAACGTACTGGTGGGACGACTGCAAAGCGACCCATGCCATGGTGCTGAATACTTACCGGCGTCTGGCCAGGCAGAGACCACAACAATGCATCTGGATGGATATGCGGCTGCAAAGCGATGGTCAGCCGCAGACAACCAATGCTGATTTCTGGCTGCCCGCGCACCAGTGGCCTGTGGCGGCGCAGGCGGATCAGTTACCGGCGGCCGTCACGGATGCGCGAACCTGTCCGCCAGAAATGGCACACATCCATTTATCAGCTGAAGCTTATCGTGGTGAAGTGTCTGCACGACTTGCGGCCGCACTGCGTCCTCATCTGCAAGCCCTGCTGGCAGAGGCCGGCAGCACATCCCTAACTGAAATGTGAATCACAGGAGACTGAGCATGGCAGCAGGCATTACCGCATACTGGGCTGAACGCTGGCATCGTATCGAAACCCGTCTGAACCTTGCCACGATGTCGCTGGCCTTGCTGGCGCTGGTCGCGGCGATGACGGGCATCCTTGCTCTACACCATTTTCGGGTTCAGGTCAGGGAGCTGACGGGTACACAGTTTGCGCAGCGCGAACTGTTGTCCGGTCAGCAGCAAAACCTGCAACTGATTGCGGTCAGCATACGTCACCTTGCGTTACTGACCGATGCGGATGCACTTGCCGCAGAAAAAAATAAACTGCGTGATTTGCAAACAAAAGAACAGCATGATTTGCAGGCAATATTGCGCCAGGCGGATTTCACCGACATCAAGGCAGGGGATGTCGCATCATCGCCCTCAGCCCCTTCAAAAGACGCTTTGCTGGTGCATAGTCAGGCCTACGCATCGGCAGTCAGGCAGGCCCTGCAGTACGCTGAGTCCGGCGGCATTATGGAGGCGGCAAACTTTGTTACCCAGCATCTGGAACCGGTACAAAACCGTTACTTTGCCAGTCTGGGTGCACTGATCAGCATGCAGGACCAGCGACTGGATAACAGCATCGCTGCGCTGGAAAAACAGGGCAGTCGTGTTATCAGCGGTATGCTGCTGATCTCTGCATTCTTGCTGATTGCGGGTTTCTTTATTTCACGGCGGCTGGCCGCATCGATTATTCAGCCTTTACAAAGCTGTATGCAGGTGGCAGATGCGATCAGCCACGGCAGGCTGAATCAGCCAGTACGGGTGCAAAGTAAAGGCGAGCTCGGTGAGTTACAGCAATCCATTCTGCGTATGCGTGGTGTGCTGATACAAATGGTGGAACTGATGCAGACACAGGCAGGCGAATTGCAGCATACCGGCAGCGGACTGCAAATCAGCAGTGCGGACAGCCATGATGCCGCTGAACATCAGATCAGCGTACTGCATCAGGTACTTGACGCCAATCAGCGTCTGGAAAACACGGTGCAGGAGAATCAGGCCCGTGCAGTATCGGCCGACGAACGCGCAGGGCAGGCAGCGCGTTCTGCCAGCGGATGTGAAGCAACGATCCGCGATTTATTGCAGACGATGCAGGCGATACAGTCCAGCGCGGAGCAGATCGGGCAGCTCACGGGTGAAGCAGACAGCATCGCGATGCAGACCAATATGCTGGCGATAAACGCGACGATTGAAGCAGCACACGCCGGTGAAGCGGGCAAAGGTTTTGTTGTTGTCGCCGGTGAAGTCCGTGCACTGGCGCAACGCAGCGCCCGTGCAGCCGCGATGATCCGGCAACTGGTGGAACGCAGTCAGCACAGTGTCAGCAGCGGCGATTTGCTGGTGAAAGAGATGCATCAGCGGGTGAGCAGCATTGTGTCCGGCACCGGCGATGTCAGTCGCGACATGGCTGGTATCCGCGAGCGCTGTGAACAGCAGCGCACGCAGATTGATGAAACCTCTGCCTTACTGCGTGCATTGCAGGAGCAGGCAGCGAACAGCATGACAAAACTGCAGCAGCAGCAAATTTCGGCCAGTATGCTCGGCGAGCAAGCTGCCAGCTTGCAGCAAGTGATTGACTTTTTTGAAAAAGAGCACCGGACCCGGGTTTCGCTGCAAACCACCCAGCGCTGACACAGCGGTGCCGGCCGCTGCGCGCCGGTTTCGGCAAATTTTGTGACTGCTGATCCGGACACACCGTGCTCAGCATTGTGCGTTAATCGTCATTTCCTGTTTTCCGAAGCCCGGACTTTCTGCCGACGACCGCCAGATTACTATGCAAAAATCCGCATTTTCCCCTTTTTAGCCCGGTTCGGGCCGCATGCACTCCCTTTCTGATTCGGCCGTCATGACATATGGCAGAGCCGTATTGCTTTCTTCTTTTTTCACCCCCGCGAATCCGGCAATGGCATCACCCGGTTGCACACGACGAGCTTGTTTAAAAATAAATATTGCAAATAATCAATTGGGTAATTTGCAATTCGATGTAATGGTGTTATAGTTAACTAACACACCAACACAACGGGAGTACGGGAATGTTGCATGGATAAGCGAAAAGGATAGCGATGGGACAAAACTGGCATGACAACGCACCGATTTACCGGCAGTTAAAGGAAAAAGTGGTGCAAATGATTCTGCAGGCACAACTGGCACCGGGTGATGCTTTGCCCTCAGTCAGGCAGATTGCGGCAGATTTTGAACTGAACCCGCTGACCGTATCACGGGCGTATCAGGAATTAGTGGATGAAGGGATCATAGAGATGAAGAGGGGGCTCGGGATGTTTGTTTTAGATGGTGCAAAAGACCGCTTACTGCAAAGCGAACGCGAGCGTTTCCTGCAGGAAGAGTGGCCTGCAGTTCTGAAAAAAATGCAGAGTCTGGGTATCAGAATTGATGACCTGATTGCTGACAAAGACCAGGGAGGCATCTGATGGATGTGATGATCTCCGCCAGTGGTCTGAGCAAGTCATATGGCAAGACGGAAGTTCTGAAACAATTGAATTTCAATATTGAGCGCGGACGCATACTGGGCATCATTGGCCCGAACGGCTCCGGCAAAACCACGCTGCTGAAAGCCATTCTCGGTATGACACCGTTTAATGGCGAGTTGTCAGTACTCGGTCTGAACCCGGAAACGCAGCGCGATGCTCTGATGAATGACGTATGTTTTGTCGCCGACGTTGCCGTCCTGCCGCGCTGGATCAAAGTCAGTCAGGCACTGGATTTTGTGCAAGGTGTGCATCCGCGCTTTAACCGTGCCAAAGCCGAGCGCTACATCGCCGCGACCAAGTTAACACCGTCAATGAAAGTCAAAGAAATGTCGAAAGGCATGCTGGCGCAATTTCATCTGGCACTGGTAATGGCAATTGATGCGCAGTTGCTGGTGCTGGATGAGCCAACGCTGGGGCTGGACATCATGTACCGCAAAATGTTTTACCGGCATCTGATTGAAGATTACTACGATGCACAACGTACCATCATCATCACCACGCATCAGGTCGAAGAAATCGAAAACATCTTATCGGATGTGATGTTTATACAAAACGGCGAAATCGTTTTGCACGAAACGATGGACAAACTGCAGCAGCGTTTTATTGCAGTTGCTATTAAACCGGAAAATCTGGAACAGGCGCTGGCTTTAAAACCGGTTGATCAGCGAAAAACACTGGGCAGTCAGATCATGTTATTTGATGGTGTCGATGCGGAAACGCTGATGGCGCTGGGAGAGTTGCAGACATGTAATGTTGCAGATGTATTTATTCAGGCTATGAAGGGAAATTATCAATGAAGACTTCATCGGATCTTGGAACCCTGAACCAGATGGCGATTCCAAAAAATAATACAAGTAATCGTCGTTTCAGCCAGATACATGTATTCAAGCAATTGCTGATAAAGGAATTTTGGGAAAACAAGCAGTTTTTTTTCTGGTTGCCAATAATATTTTTCGCAGTTTTTTTGGCATTTTTTATATTTACATGTATATATTTTGCGCCAGTTGATCTGTATAGAAATTTGATAACTGTATTCAACGAGCGTTTGGTAAATGATTTATCTTACGAACTAATGATTACGGCTTCTTTCAGCGCGATGCTTTCTTTAATGTATGTGATGGGGGGCTTACATTCGGATCGCCTTGATCGCAGTATCTTATTTTGGAAGTCGCTGCCTGTGCCGGACTGGCTTACCGTACTGTCAAAGCTGTTTTACCCATTACTGTATGGGCCTGTCAGCGTCATTCTGGTTTGCCTGCTGTTATTCTTTGTGAAAAGCATGGCATTTCTTATCCTGACTCAGCAGTTAAGTCCGGCACAGATTGCCAGCGTATTGTTCAATCCAAAAATATGGCAGGATTTCACTCGAATTTTTGTGATGCTTCCTTTGTACATCCTTTTCGCACTGCCGTCAGTTTCGTGGATGCTGATGATGTCAGCGCTGTGTAAATCACGTGTTTTTCCCTGGGCGGTCGGAGTGCCATTTCTTTTTGAATTTGTAGTGCTTATCTCAGATGCAGTGGAGAAACTCGGATGGAATACTTTCGAATTTACATACCAGATATTTGTACGCGGTATCTGCAGTTTAATTCCGGGTAGTTGGTATTTTGCTGCAAATGTAACTCGAAAAAATACGACTGTACCGGGGTTTACTCTGGAAAACACTTATCAGCAAGCGTTGATCGAATATGTTAGCCCGGGTTTATGGATCGGTGTCCTGTGTTCTTTTATCATGATTGCGATTGCCGTCCGCCAACGCCGCTACGCAGACGTGATCTGACTCCCAGAAATTTATTAATCCCCGTTTTCACCGTGGTTTTTCCCGTTCAGTTGAAAAAGCTGAACGGGCTTTTTATTGCACAAATAAAAAAACGGACAAAGCCCAGTCAAGCTTTGTCCGTAACCCACTTTGGAGAAGTTGGAGGCAAAAAAATTACTTAATGATTGAGTTCAGTGGCACACGCATGAAACGGATACCGTTACTGCCATTTTCGTAAATAACACCAATGGTATTCGGGTCGACCAGCGTTAAATCGCTGTAGGCGGAGGCATCTGCGGTTACGAGCATGCTGTAAGGCCAGCTTTTACCATCGTCGGGGCTGATTCTGATGGTCAGACGGTTCCGGCCCGAGGTACTGGCCGGATTCGAAAACGCCAGATATTTTTTCCCCTGCCAGACGATATTGAGTAAGCTGCCCTCACATACCGGGTCGGGCAAAGTGCTGTCGGGCATGGCGGTTCCGAAATTCGCACCGCCATCGCTGCTGACTGCGACGATACGGCGACGGCTGGCACCGCTCTGGTCACGACTGTTCAGCATGACTTTGCCATCACTGAGTTCTGCAGCAGTCGTTTCATTAGCGCCCGGATAAGCTGAAGGTTCTCCTATCTTAAAACTGTCGCCGTGATCATCGCTGTAAAATACATAGGCACGGTTGTCAGCATAGGCCGCCAGCGGTGGGCCAGCGGTGAAATTGCCGGGTATGACCAGTCTGCCGCCGGAGTGCATTAAGCCGTGTCCGGGGCCCATGGCCAGGGTACGCCAGTCTGCCGCATTGTTATATGGTGCTGCGCCGATTTTTGCGGTCTGACTGGTGATATTTCGTGGGGTGCTCCAGCTTTGTCCGTTATCTGTGCTGGAAATAACATATTGCTCGCGCAGACCGGCTCCACCGTTGCGTATAGTGGATTCCGGCGCATTTCCGGTGTTATAGAAGAGAAACAGCCTGCCACCGGGAAAGCGCGGATCTTTCGTGTCCAGTAAAGGAACGGCATTGCCAGCCTGCTTACTGGCGTTGCGTGCCACCACGACCTGCTCGGACCAGCTTGCGCCGGCATCAGTGCTGCGCTTCATAACAATCTGAATATTGCCATAATCAGCACAACCTGCAGGGCGTCCTTCGCTGAATGCAAGAATATCGCCGTTCGGCATGCGTATGATGGCAGGGATCCGGTAGCAGCCATAATTCGCATCTGATGCCGGAAATGGGGTGCTGCTGAGCGCGGTCAGGGCGACTTGCTGATTCCCGCCAGCAGAAGAGTTACCGCTCCCGGTATCAACAGGAACAGGATTATTGCTGCTCCCGCCACCGCAAGCACACAGAATAGCTGCAGTAAGGGAGATGGTGACTGATCTGATTTTCATGTGGGTATCAAAACTAAAAAACCAGTTTATACAGGAAACGCCGATCAGCGGATATTGTACTAACGTGCAGTATCCATTTTTGAATAAAAAAACGGACAAAGCCCAGTCAAGCTTTGTCCGTAACCCACTTTGGAGAAGTTGGGGGTAAAAGGAAAAAACAGGTGATTACTTAATAATCATGTTTAAAGGCAGGCGCATGAAGCGGATACCGTTGCCACCGTTCTCATAGATGATGCCGACATTGTTGGCATCCACCAGTGTCAGATCGCTGTATGCGGAAGCGCCGGACGTGATCAGGATGGAGTAGGGCCAGGTTTTGCCATCGTCGGCGCTGGCGCGTATGGTCAGGTTAGAGCGGCTGGTGGTGGAGGCCGGATTCGCGTGCAGCAGATATTTTTTACCGTTCCAGACAATATTCAGCAGGCTGCCTTCGCATACAGGATCAATCAGATTCTGATCCGGTGCAGCCGTAGCAAAATTCTGGCCGCCATCAGCACTGTTTGCAACGATACGGCGTTTGCTGGTGCCACTCTGATCGCGGCTGTTCAGCATCACCATCGTGTCGCTGAGCTCTGCGGCTGTGGATTCATTCGCGCCCGGATAGGAGGCAGGATTGCCGATTTTGAATGTGTCGCCGTGATCATCGCTGTAAAACACGTAAGCGCGACCGTCGGCAAAACCTGCAAGCGGCGGACCTGCAGTGAAATTACCCGGCACGATCAGACGTCCGCTGGAGTGTTGCAAACCGTGACCCGGTCCCATTGCCAGCGTGCGCCAGCCTGCCGGATCGTTATACGGTGCCTGCGCCATTTTTGCCGTTTGTGCTGTGATATTGCGCGGCGTATCCCAGGTCAAACCATTGTCGGTGGACGTGATGACATATTGCTCGCGAGAGCCTTTCCCGCCATTACGCAGCGTGCTTTCTGACACATTGCCGGTGTTATAAAACAAAAACAAACGGCCGTTCGGATAGCGCGGATCTTTCATGTCCAGCAAAGGCACGGGATTTCCAGCCTGCACTGTGCCGTTACGCGCAACGACGGTTTGTGCAGACCATGTTGTACCGCCGTCTGTACTGCGTTTCATGACGATCTGAATATTGCCAAAATCGGCGCAACCGGAAGGACGGCCTTCGCTGAACGCCAGTACATGACCATTCGGCAATGTAACGGTCGCCGGAATGCGGTAGCAGCCGTAGCTGGCATCCGATGCCGGAAATGGTGTGCTGGCCGGAATCCCGGCGCTGGCATTCAGGCTGATGCTGGCTGTTGCAAAGAATACGGCGATTGCCGGAATACTCATCTGAAATTTCATTATTGTCTCCTCCCCCTGACTTGCGGGATGCGTTAGGTATAGCCCATACCTCCGTACAGCGATATTGTCCTGATGGGCAAAGGACAAAATTCTGTGCATTTTGTTGTCAGCAAAATCTGTTTTCGTTGTATGGCGCAAACAGAGCATCCGCTCAAACCGCATATGCTGCATGGGTTGATGATTTTGCTAACGGTTGGTGTGTCGCGGGAGAAGCAGGCAAATTCGCTGTTGCGATTTGCCCGTCAAGCCGTTTCAGACGGTCTTGGTAATTTTTTTCAGATAGGCTGGTGCATCCGGGTCCATACCACGTTCGCGGGCCAGTTGTTCCACCATCAGATAAAAGCTCTGTACTGCAGAGACAGGGTCAAGATGGGCATCATCGGTGCAGGTCACTGTCAGATCGCGTTCTGCAATATCATCCGGCGCTGCCAGTAACACCCGTGCGCCGCGTTCGCGCATATCTCGGGCAAACTGCAGGCATCCCGCTTGTTCAGGACCGCGCAGAGCCAGTACCAGTACCGGATAGCCCGGCTGTATCACCTGCATAGGGCCGTGCCTGACCTCAGCACTGGAAAATGCTTCCGCCTGAATGCCGCAGGTTTCTTTCAGCTTCAGCGCACATTCACGGGCCACCGGTTCGCTGAGGCCGCGTCCTATCACATAGGCTTTATCGGCCTGACGTAATTCGCTGATTGCCGCAGACCAGTCTTGCTGACAGGCTGCTTTCAGTTTTTCCGGCAACGTTTGCAAGGCATTGATCAGGCTGGCATCGTCGCTGGCATAGGCCACAAACCGCGCTGTTGCTGTCAGCGATGCAATAAAGCTCTTACTGGCGGCCACGCTTTGTTCCACGCCGGCACATAAAGGGATATGCCACTCCGCAACTTGCTCCAGTGCGGAATGCGGCAGATTCGTCAGACTGACTGTGCGTGCGCCTTGCTGACGTAACTGGCTGATGCTGGTGATCAGATCCGGACTGGCGCCGGATTGAGAAATCGCAAACGCCCATTGCTTTTGCACCGGAAACTGGGTCTGATGCAGCGTCAGCAGGGAAGGCGGCAGCGATAACACGGGACGCTTCAGTTTCAGCATCGCCAGATAGGCAAAGTAGGCAGCAGCATGATCAGAGCTGCCGCGTGCAATCGTGATCAGGTAACAGGGCGGGCACTGATGGTAGGCAGCGCACAAATCGCGCAGTGCTTCGCTGGCCGTTTCTCCCTGAAACTGCACCACATCCGGCGCACTCAGCGCCTCTTGTTTAAGCAGTGAGCTCAATGTTTTCTCCTTCGACCCAGACTTGCCGGATCTTTAAATCGTTGTCCAGCACCACCAGATCAGCCATCATGCCGGCAGCCAGCTGGCCCCGGTCAGTCAGACCCAGATAACGGGCAGGACGCAAAGACAGGCAATCCGATGCTGTTTGCAAAGGCAGACCGATTTTCACCAGATTGCGTAAGGCCTGATCCATCGTCAGGCAGGAACCGGCCAGCGTGCCGTCTTTCAGACGCACACCGCCCATGCATTTGTGGACCTGATGGCTGCCAAGCAGATAGGTACCGTCCGGCATACCGGTTGCAGCTGTCGCATCGCTGACGCCGTACAGGCCGGGAATACTGCGTAAGGCTGCCAGTACCGCACCGGGATGCACATGCAGCAGGTCAGGAATAATTTCTGCGTATTCGGCATGTGCCAGCGCTGCGCCAACCATGCCGGGTTCGCGATGATGCAAGCCGCTCATCGCGTTAAATAAATGGGTAAAGCCACTGACACCTTGTTCCAGCGCACGTTTGCCTTGTTCGTAACTGCCGTTGCTGTGTCCGATTTGCAGACGGATACCGGCGGTGCTCAGTTCTTGCAGTAAGGCTTGATTGCTCAGCATTTCCGGCGCCAGTGTCAGAATCCGGATCGGCGCCAGTTCACATAATTCACGGATACGACTGGCATCTGCATGCTGAATCTGATCCGGCTGCGCGCCGAGTTTGACGCGGTTCAGATAAGGTCCTTCCAGATGCACACCGAGAATCCGGGCGCTTTGCGGATGTCGCGTATCGCATAAAGGCGCAATAGCAGTCAGCACCTTTTTCAGATCTTCATGCGCAGCGCTGACTGTGGTTGCCACCAGCGAGGTCGTACCGAAGCGGGCATGGGTGCGGCTGAGGATATGCGCGGCATCCGCGCCTTCCATCAGATCTGCACCGCCGCCGCCGTGGACATGCAGATCAATAAAGCCGGGCAATATCAGACGGTCCGGTACCTGATCCGCCGGTAAGCGGGTAATGCCGGTAATGCGGCCGTCTGCGCCGGTGTGTAAGCGGCCGGGTAGCATTCCCTCACGGGTATAGAGATTGCCTTCGATGGTACGCATAACGGGAAAGAATCTGAAAATTCAAAAACGGGTGCGCAGAAAAAGACGTGGTGCGTGTGCGTTGCATCACGCACCACGAAACTCGCAGCACCCAACCTACTTTGGGTTCTTCAACAACAAGCCGGAGCGACGGTTTAACGAACGATCTCGACTTGCTTGTCTTTCATACGCAGCAGAAATACATCTGCACTGGCAGCACCGCCTTGCAGCTCGCCGCCGACAATCAGCACGCCTTCATCCAGCTGAAATGCCGAGCCGTAACCCAGAGCCACCGGCAGTTTGCCAGCCAGTTTCCACTGGCCTTTGCTGTAGCTGTAGATTTCATCACGCCAGGTTTTCTTCAAACCTTTATGCGCAAAGTTTTCACCGGCGCTGAATTGCTTCCATGCACCGGGGAAGTTCGCACCGCCCGCGACCAGCAGCGTACCCTGCGCGTAACCGGCAAATGCACCGGCAGGGCCTTCCTGTGCTTCGGTCGCTGAGACAGATGGCAGCGTCTGCTGCGCTTTCCATTCCAGCTTGCCGTCTTTCAGAACCACGGTTTTGCTTTCGCGTGAACGCAGACCCGGTTTGATTTCGCCACCGGTAATGGTGATGGTGTTGCCGCTGACCGCCAGTGCCGCGCCTACGGTACCGGGATTCGGATCAATACCGACAAAGCGCCACTGGTTAGTGACCGTGTTATACGCAAGCACATACCGGTTAAACAGATAATCCGCCGGTTTGCGATCGAAGTAATGCTGCGCCACTGCATCCTGCTTTTCTTTCTGGCCGCCAGAATGCACGAAATAATCGAGGAAATAGCCGTTAAAAATTTGCTGATTCACACCGCCAAAGAAAATCACTTCCTCTTTACTGACAACAGCAGAGCTGGCCAGCAAACCGACCGGTGTGCGGGTAGGGAGTTTTTCCCAGCGGTCTTCTTTGATCAGATAACGGTAGACCGTATCAAACATTTGCAAATGTTTATCCGCCGGATCAGCTTTGCCCTGACCAGCGAAGACATAGATGGCGTCGCCCACAGTAACGGTCGTTGCTGCATCACGCGGCTGATCCGGAAACTCGGCCAGTGCCGTCCATTTGGCATCTTTGTCAGACAAATCCAGTTTGTACCAGGCTTTCCCGGCGGTACCCAGACCCACATAGATCACATTGCCGGCTTTTGCGCCGGCAGTCATTTTTGCCGCTACCGGAAAGGCCGGATAGCGTGTGCCATCTGCCAGTGCGGGCAGGGCAGTTTGCAACAGCACAGCGGCGAGCACAGTGCTCAGAAATACTTTCTTCATTGCGTTCATCTCCACAGGAAACAGCAATCAACAGAAAATTGCGAACAGAAAAGATCAGCCGAAAACGATCAATAGCAAAACGCGATCATCCTGATGCTTTTAAACATGCGGAGCGCATTCCTGCGCTCCGCCGCATGCATCAGAAGTTGCTGGTAAAGCCAACGCGCAGTTCGGTGAATTTTTCGCCGGTTGCCCATTTGCGGTACATAGGACGCGCCCACAATGTCGTAGCGCCATGCTTTTCGCCGATATTGAACTTGTAACCCAGTTCCACACGTACTTGCTGGAAGTCCGCTGTGTTTGCACCGATGCCGTCAACCTTATGATTGATGTAGACAGGGCGCAGATGGAAAGCCGGTGTCACCGCAACGTGCGCCCCCAGAATCAGCTCGGTATCTTTTACTGTATTACCGGATGGCAGCTTGGTTTTATCCTGATTGATCAGGAAACGGACTTTATGATCACCGACAGGCACCATCGCGCCCAGCGCCAGTTGTGTGGTGTCATACACGCCGTTGCCAATCACCACGCCGTCAGTCGCTTTCGCGCCGCTGAGATTTTGCTTCTGACCGCCAAAGCTGGCGTCGATACGTACCGCCGGAATTTCGTAGCGTGCAGCCAGCACATAACCGTTTGCACCTTTGGTATTTGGCGCAACGTTCGGTGCTGTGCCGGAAGCCAGTGTCTCATCATTGAAGCTGACACCATTCCAGTAATACTGACCGCGGATGGTAGTGGTGCCTGCCAGTTTCGGGCTGGTGTAGGTCAGGGAATTGTCTGCCCAGATCGCATTCGAAATACGGGTCAGACCTGCCGGATAGCCTTTGGCAACACCAGTGCCCAGTTCACTCATTTCACCGATGTTACCGCCGGAAGCATACGGGTCCATGATGTTGATATAAGTATCCACCCACTGACGACCGAAGCGGAATTTACCGAATTCATTACTGTTCAGCGCGCCCCAGGCTTCGCGGTTACCAACAGAATTGGTCCAGCTCGGGTTCGCATCGCCGGACACCAGCTTGGTCGATACAAAAATCTCGGTAGTGAAGCTGCTGGTTTTCAGCGGCAGCTGACTGCCCAGTTCCAGCAACAAGCCCGGATGGCTGCGCTGGCGGTGCTGATTGTCACCTTGCTCCTTGATACCGGCGCGGTCGCTGATCGAATACTCAAACTGGCCAAATACAGTGAACGGCAAATTCAGATCCGCTGCCAGCGCGGATGTGGAACTCAGTGCAAGGATACTGCTGCAAATCAGCTTACGCTTCAGATTCATGGTCATTCCTCTAGGTTCAGTTGTCTTGATTTTTGGTGATATTCAGTCTCCGGCCCGGCCTGCAGCAGCAAACTGTGAAACCAGTGTACAGATATATGACATCTAATGTCAAACAACAAGAAATGCGGTGTTGCGAAATTCAGCCACTTTCATGTGAAAATCCGCACCACTTCAGCGGGAATGATCAAAACTTCATGCAATTTCGCTTATTTACAATGAAATTTCGCTAATAAATCGGGTGTTTGAGCGGATGCAGAACGCGAGAAATGACTTTGTCAGACCGGACAGCAGCTATTCAGCCGCCTGTTAACTGTAAAGACCGGTGTGGCGTGTCAGATTAACGCTGATGGATAGCCTCATAAATGCGCGGTGTTCAGCACAGGAAGCTGCCGCCAGAAGCGCGCTGAGTCATCTGCGCTCTGTCTTCCGTCCGCAGCCACCATGCAGCAGATGCGGCAAGTTGAAACCCCTGTGAAGGTGTCCTGTCAGTGCCCGGTATTGTGCAAAAGTCGTCATTTGCCATTTCCGGAGAGCCGGACTTTCTGCCGACGACCGCCGGATAGCTGTGCTGAACACCGCATTTGGGGCATTTTCGGGCTTCCGAAACGAGTTTTTGGTCTTCGGACAATATCCGGCGTGCCCGGCAAATCAGGGTAGTTGTGCAGTCAGTACCTATTTTTGCTTCTTATTTTCTAATGTTGGTACGCGTTGCGTACTGGAAATACGGGTTTTAACCAGGTGTAACTGCAACTCAACAATCGCACGCTCTTGATTTTCCAGAGCAGGATCACTGATAAGGGTCTTAAAGCGCGCCTCAGCCGCTTCCCATCGTTGCAAACGACGCTCGAGCTCACCTGCAATCAACTGACGGAATATACGTTCTCTGTCATCCTTCGCTGCAATCTGTTCGAGTTGCAGGAACGCATTCAGCGCTTCTTCTGCGTAGGCCGGATATCGTTTGTCATCCGCTTCCCAGCTCGCTTTCAGCAACGCATCGGCAATCGCTTCTGGCGAGTCATTCATGTATTTCAGCAACTGCGCAATGAGGTAATAGTTTGTATGGCGTTTTGCCATCTGTTGATACCGGTCGCTGGCGACGAAAGGTTTGAGTTGCGCCAGTTCTTCATTCGTAAATTCGTCCTTGTAGATAATGAATCCATTAGACGGGCAACGGGCAACCGGCCAGGGCGAGATAATGGGGCCGTAATGCCGAAAATCCAGATTCTGCCCGTACGAAGTCCCCGAGCCTGCCAGGACTGTTTCGAATTTTTCGCCGCCAACCGGGCAGGTCAGCTTTACTTGCCTAATGGTGCTCGCACCGGCATGTGTGGCAAACATTAAGCTGGCACTTGCCAAGAGTGTTTTTAATCGCATAAAAATTCCTTTCTTCACTGTTATGTATCCGACCGGCAAGCGGGTGACATTCCGGCTGAATCAGATTGTACAGCCTGTAAATTTTCACCATACAAAGGCATGTACTCGCGTTCCTGCGGCAGCAAAGCAGCTGCCGCTGCTGTATCACCCGCCTGTAACAAGGCATATATCTGATGCGCGAGCGGTGTGACATCGCTGATGCTTTTGGTCCATGTGTTCACATACAAATTCACAGCTTCACCACTGAGGCCGATCTGAATGGCGCGGTAAGGCAGGGCTTGTAATTGCAGATCGCGTTCCGGGTCCCATTGCACACGCACCGGCTTACTGTGCTTCAGATTCAGCCATTCCTCTTTACTCATTGTGCCTTCCGCATGACTGAGGCAGCTGTGCTCCAGTGCCCATGCAAAGCCTTCGTGCGTGATATCAATCGCCAGTATACGTTGCTGTCCGCTGTCTTTGTATCCCCAGCCGGCGCGATACATCATCCATAAAAATGATGGCTTAATCCAGGTCATGCGTTCCAGTTTGAAGGGCGGCGTCACGAATTTTCCGGCACGCAAAGCCGGTTCTGCGATCTCATCAGAATAAGCCTGATAAACACGAATAGTGTGCGCGTCATATTGCGCGCGGATCTGGTGAGATGGAATATTGGTTAATGTCATGGTCTGAATCAAAGAGACGAAGGCCTTATCATGCCATGCATACTCGGCATTCGGATAGCGGCAACGCTGCGTCTGTATTTTTTGATTCAGTCATTCTTTTTCCGGAAAAATTTCCTTTCAGGGATGGCTGATTTTCTGATGGCTTTTTGTAAAACTGCATACCAGACGACACTGGCCGTTTAAGCTTGATCCGGGCTGAGCGGTAAATAGAGTTGTTTTTCTATATACCACCAATATGAATATAAATGAATTATTATTAATGATTTTTAAAGTGCGGTGTAATAGTGAGGTCGTTTTCAGCCAGCGCAGTATTTGAGAACCTGCTTCACATTTCAACATCGCACCGGTTCAATTTTTAACGCTGGCAGTGTGTCAGCGTCAGATATTTTTTTGAGAAAAATTTTATGCAGTCAGATGGACTTAGTTTAACGATGGAAGTATCCGAATCACCATCGCAGCAAAAGCAGACAGAACAGAATCAAACCGAGCCAGTGACGGAAGCGAAGCCGGTTCAGCAAACATCCAGAATGGCACCGATTGCCGGCAATGAGCGTATTGAAGTACTGGATGTGATACGCGGATTTGCGCTGATCGGTATTTTTCTGATGAATATCGAGTTTTTTAACCGCAGTACAAGTGAAATCGGAGAAGGAATTCCGCATGGCTTAACGGGACTGAACTGGCTGGCGGCATTTTGCATTGAATACTTTGTCACGGGTAAATTCTGGACTATGTTTTCTGTCCTGTTTGGTATGGGGTTTGCAGTGATGCTGACCCGTGCGCAAGCCAGAGGCAGTGAATTTTTAAAACCGTATGCCCGTCGCGTTGCTGTGCTGGCAGTGTTTGGTACCTTGCATAATATTCTTCTGTGGTCTTGCGATATCCTGCTCAGCTACGCGGCGACTGCCAGCATGTTACTACTGATTTTATTTGCGCCAGTCAGGGTTTATGTATTAGGTACGGGCTTGTTCGGCGCACTTGCTTTCATACCTGCTACGGAGAATTTTTATAGTATTGCGGCCGTATTTGCGATGGCGGGCTGGATTGCTTTGTACTTACGCAATGACAGAGGCATTGTGCATGGTTTTTATGCCGTTATTGCTTCTCTGTCTCTGTTATTCGCAGCCGGAATGGCGGTGTTTTCAGAGAAAAAGGATGTTGCGCTGATTGCTTTCCTGATTGCGGTATTTGGTTTTGTCTTGAGCTATACACTGAAACGTTTTCATCGCACGCCCGAGCAAAGACCGCTTGCCGCTGGCGTGATTTATTATCTCGGTATCTTCCTAATAGCCGTTGCAGGATACACCTATAAGTATGTGACCTTTCATTCCGAGAAAAATACCGTAGTGCAGGTTAAGCGAGATTCACAAAGTGATCAAAAAGTCGCAATTCCGGTCACGACGGTTCAGCAAGCTGAAGATAGACAAGTTCAGAATACTCTTCCAAAGAAGGAACAGAAAAATATTGAGGCGAGTGATGGAAAAAGCGGCGAGTCCGGTGAGGAAAAGCAGCTCAATCAGAAAAACTCGTATGTCGATTTGGTGAAGCTTCGCGCACGCGATTTAGCTGAAAGTTATGACGGAAGAATTTTTGCGGCACTGACGGCGATTGCCATGTTTTTAATCGGGTACGGTGTCATGCGTCTGGGAATCATGGAAAATGCAGGTGCCTATATTCCGCAGTTTAAGAAACTGGCATGGGCAGGAATATCAATCGGATGGAGTATTAATTTAGCTTCTGCCTACTTTGCGACGGAACATTTTCCGGGAAAAAATGACGAGGCTTTTGACTTGGCAAGCAGCATGCATGATCTGAGCGATTTACCTGCCTGCTTAGGCTATCTCTCATTGCTGGTCTGTTTAATGCACACCCGCTGTGCGAAGTATTTGCTCCAATTAGCCCCTTACGGACGCATGGCGCTGACCAATTATCTAGGACAAAGCCTGATCGCCAGTACGGTTTTTTATGGCTATGGTCTGGGCTGGTATGGCATGGAGCGCGCTAAACAAGTGGTCTTCGTGTTCGCCGTCGTTCTGTTGCAAATCGCTTTCAGTCACTGGTGGCTGGCACGTTTCCGTTACGGGCCGATGGAATGGGTATGGCGTGCGATTACCTACTGGACTTTGCCTGAGAACCGGATAACGCGCACCCGCTGATCCATCGGCTGTGCCAGTATCGTCATTCACGCTTTACGGAGCCCCGCACTTTCTGCCGACGACCGCCGGATCGCTGTGCTGAACTCCGCATTTTGGCTGTTTTTTGCCTGAAAACCGGTTTTGCTGGCGGTCTTACGCGGGCTTCTGGTATGTTGGGGGATTGTGCCAGCGGGCAGGCTAGTGGCGGAGAGGGTATGGCGGCGGGGATAGGGTTTGCGCTGATTGCGGGGATGTTGTGGGGGCTGGTGTTTATCGCGCCGCTGATGCTGGCGGAGTATCCGGCGATGCTATTGTCTGCCGGGCGCTATCTGGCGTTCGGGCTGATCGCATTGCCGCTGGGCTGGCTGGACCGGCACAATCTGCGGCGTTTGTCGGCGGCAGACTGGCGCGAGGCGCTGAAGCTGGCGCTGGTGGGAAACCTGCTGTACTACCTGTGTCTGGCCAGCGCGATTCAGCGTGCCGGCGGCGCATTGCCGACCATGATCATTGGTACTTTGCCGGTGGTGATTGCGATTACCGCGAACCGGCGCAATGTGCAGCGCGACGGGCAATTGCCGTGGCGTTTGCTGGCGTTTCCGCTGGCGCTGATTCTGAGCGGCATTCTGCTGGTGAATCATGCAGAAATGCAGGGTATGCAGCAGAGTGGCGAATGGTCGCTGCAAACCTATGGCAGCGGCGTGTTGCTGGCCTGTCTGGCAGTCGTGTGCTGGACCTGGTATCCGGTGCGCAATGCAGACTGGCTGCGTAACCACCCCGACCGCAGCCCGCGCTCATGGGCCACTGCGCAAGGTTTGATGACGCTGCCGCTGTCGGCGATTCTGATGGCGGGCATCGGTTTGCTGCCGGAAAGTGGCGGCGTGGCATTTCCGTTTGGCCCGACACCGCAGAAATTCATCCTGCTGATGCTGGCGATGGGTTTACTGGCATCGTGGCTGGGCACCCTGTGCTGGAACGAAGCCAGCCAGCGCCTGCCAACTGCGCTGGCGGGACAGCTGATCGTGTTTGAAACCCTGTTTGCACTGCTGTACGCCTTTGTTTTGCGCGGTGAATTTCCACCTTTGCAGATTCTGGCAGGCATCGCTTTGCTGGTGCTGGGTGTGATTCTGGCAGTACGGATACGTCCGGTCGGTGCCGTGGAATCGGCACATTAGAGATCATTTCATAAATACCCGCGAGATGCGTTTGACCTTGCGTTGCTTCTTTCTGACTCACGGCGCAAGCGCGGCTGTGAATGAAAACGGAGTGAACTTTCTTCCCAACTGACTTGGCGCTGATGCTCATCGAAGCCGAAACCGTCTCGCAACTCCTAACGCTAGCTTGGCGCACTCCTTGCACCGTGCACCTGACCTTTCCTCTGTACGGCTCGCAAGGAGCGTGACAAGCGGATTGATGATCTCCGCAGTAGGCGGTTTTGAGCATCAAATTCACAATACAAGATATGACCCTGCGCTCTTATTCCGTAATGCATCATTCAGATCGTGGTAGTCAGTATGCGAGTAAAGCGTTTCAGAGCAAGCTCACGGAGTTTGGCATGATTTGCTCCCTGATTCGTAAGGGAAATTGCTGGGATAATGCACCGACCGAGAGCTGACTTAACAGCTTCAAAAATGAGCGATATCATGGAATTCGCTATGTAACACATGATGCTATGAAAGCGGCGAGCTTTGCATATATTGAGGTGTTTTATTATCAAACGCGGCAGCATTCCACATTAGGTTACCGCTTGCCGGTTCAATATCTGGAAGATTGGATAAAGAAACAAAATCAAGAGAATCTCGCTGCCTAACATTCGCCTTATAGTGAACTAAATACCGAGGGAAGCCCAATAACCACCTTCACATTTCCTTGAAGCGATGAATAGGAACTCTTTCATACTGAAGTCCGTTCTAAAACTAGCGATCCTTATTACGGCATCGGGAGTCGCTGGTGCGTCAAAAGCACAGGCGGGCTTCGGCACTCGCGCGAGCTCTTTCAGTACGCAGGTATTCACGGCCCCTTCGCCTACCAGCACGGTGGTTGGCGAATTGCCCGCAACCAGCCGGCTAACACGAATGGTGGAGCGAAGTTCCGATGGCCTGTGGCAACGTTCGAATGGCCCAAATGTCCAAGGCTGGATCAGGACTGCTGATCTCAGTAAAGGCGTTGACATGAGAAAAGTAGTTGGCTGCTGGCCATTCAAACAAGTCCATCCTGCAGCCGGCGAGGCAACTTTCGATCACATAGACTTTTCTCTCGATGGCAGAGCTGTACTAGTTGATGTCTACGGAAAAAGATGGCGCTCTCAAGTGTTCATTAAAGATGCGCTCGTATGGGTGAGGCCCAATTCAAACAGAAAGTCTGCACCGTTTGGGGAGTTTTTACGATATTCACAGGAGAAACGGACGTTGGAACCTGGAGCGGAAAAGCCAACTGGTTTTACTATCTATGACGATGAGAGCCTACGTGGATGTAAAGGCATAGTGACTGGGGCTGTTAACATTTAGGTAAATGAGTTTACATTCGGTATTTGAAGTATGAGATCCAGAAATGCGTTCAGTACGCAAGATATTACGCGATGACCAGCGGCAGAAATTAGCACCCTTGTTACCTGGTAAGGCAGGAGATAAAGGCCGCTCAGGGCAAGATAACAGACTTTTTATTGAAGCCGTTCTTTGGATAGTTCGTACCAGCTCGCCATGGCGGAATTTACCAGCAGAATTAGGTAATCGGCACACGACATACACGCGCTTCAAACGCTGGCGCTAAGCGGGTGTCTGGCAAAGAATCGTTGATGCTGTCAGTAATGACAGCGACATGGAGCTATTGATGATAGACAGTACGATTGCGCGTGCCCATCAGCATTCAGCCGGTGCCAAAAAAAGGCAGGCCGGCAATCGATAGGCCGTTCACGTGGAGGATTAAGCAGCAAGATTCATGTTGTGGTCGATGGGTAATCATCCCCTTTTTAATGGACGATAGAAGTAGAAGACGGGGTTGTTGCACTGCAAATAACGCCGGATTGCTGAAATATTCAGCATTTCCGGCGTTTTTGTTATCTGCGACTGGCTGATTCTGTTGCGATGCAAAATCTTTTAACGTCGCTTAAATTGCAGTTAATGTCGCGTAAACATCAGTTAATTCCAGATTAAATACTCTAAAAACACGCCGAAAACGGCATGGGATGTCACACTGTCAACGGGGGCTTCTATACTGACCGCAGCGTCACTTTGCAGTCCGTATCTACCCACAATAAACAGGAGACACCCATGCAAGTTCGTCGTATCGCAGCACTGCTGCTGGCCGCCAGCGCCACTTTCACCGCCGCCCAGACTCAGGCAGCAGGTTACACCCAGACCCGTTATCCGATTGTGCTGGTACACGGTTTGTTCGGCTTCGATAACATCGGGCCGGTGGAATATTTCTACGGCATTCCATCCGCACTGCGTTCCGGCGGCGCAACGGTGTACACGCCGCAAGTGTCGGCAGCCAACAGCACCGAAGTGCGCGGTGAACAGCTCTTGCTGGAAGTGAAAAAAATCGTCGCGGTCACAGGTAAACCGAAAGTGAACCTGATCGGTCACAGCCACGGCGGGCCTACCATCCGTTATGTGGCTTCGGTACGTCCGGATCTGGTGGCGTCGGCAACTTCAGTGGCAGGCGTTAACAAAGGTTCTGCGGTGGCGGATATTCTGCTGGGCATCGCGCCGCCGGGCAGTTTGTCACGCGATGTGATTACGACGATTGCTACTGGCCTCGGTAAATTGCTGTCGCTGCTGTCCGGCAGTTCCACATTGCCACAGAATTCACTGGCGGCCGCGCAATCTTTGTCAACGGCGGGTTCGGCAAAATTCAATGCTGCGCATCCGGCCGGTTTACCGACCACAGCTTGCGGCGAGGGCGCGTATCAGGTCAATGGTGTTGCCTATTTCTCATGGAGTGGCGCATCGAATTACACCAATGTGCTGGATATTCTGGATCCGGCGCTGGCAGTAACCGGTCTGGCTTTCGGCGGCGCGAAGAATGATGGTCTGGTGTCTTCCTGTTCCAGCCATCTGGGTAAAGTGATTCGCGATGATTATGCGATGAACCATGCGGATGAAATCAACCAGAGCGTGGGCATTGTGAATCTGTTTGAAGTGAATCCGGTGTCAGTGTTCCGCCAGCACGCCAACCGCCTGCAGGGCATGGGTCTGTAATGCGCAGCCTGCCGGTATTGCCCGCTGCGGCGGGCGTTTTTCTGACGGTGGCTGGTTTTGTCTGGTTTGTCACCGAACCGGCAGCCGGTGTGCCGGCTGCTACAGTCAGCACGCCGGCGGCGCCGGTCTTTGCTTCCAGCATGCAGGGAACACGACCGGATGGTCAACTCACGGTGCGGCAGGAGCAGTTACAAACCGATCCGGAACTGCTGTATCTGTTTGACTATTATTTGTCGGCACAGGGCGAGAAATCGCTGCCGGATATTCTGACCGCTATTCGCGCAGAGTTACGCCAGCGCTTGTCTTTGTCACCGAAAGCACTTGCGCAGGCGGAGCAATTGCTGAACCGTTATCTGCAATATAAAAAGGCGCTGGTGGTACTGGAAAAAGAAGAAGCAGAGGCGGGCAGTCAGTTATCAACTGCTGCGCGCTTACGCGCAAGGCTGGCGCGTTTGCATCAGTTGCGCGTGACTGTGTTTTCTGAAAAAGATGCGGCTGCTTTGTTTGCGCTGGAAGAGTTGCGCGACACCGATGCCTTGCGGCGTATGGAGATTTTTGAAGACAGCCAGCTGAGCGCAGAACAAAAACTGCAGGCGTATGCAAAACTGGATGCCAGTCTGCCTGCGCGTCTGAAAGAAGAACGCGAAGCGCCGCAACGGATACAGAACGTGGAACAGCAAGTGGCACAAATGCGCGTGTCCGGTGCCAGTGAGCAGGATGTGTATCAGTTCCGTGCCATGCAGTTTTCTGCCGATGCAGCTTACCGTTTACAGGAACTGGACCGCGAAGAGCAACAGTGGACGAGTCGTATTCAGCAATATCAGCTGGCATTGCGCCAGTTACTGCAATTGCCGGATGGCCCGCTGCATTTACCCGCCACGCTGACACCGGCACAGCAAATGGCGCTGCAATCGCTGCGTAATCAGTATTTCAGCCCGCAGGAACAGCAAAGGCTGGCGGCGTACGAAGGCAGAACATAAGCTTCAGCCGGGAAATTGCAGAATGCCATGCGGCATTAAGCACGCATGGCATTCGCCGGTCTGTCAGTTTTTGTGGTGTATCACACAGGTGTGATGTGTGTGATGTGCGGCGCACCTTTCAGCGGCTGATAAATCTGTACGATGGCTTCCCACTGACCAATTGCTTCACCCGGCAAGGTAGCCAGGCATTTATAGCGGTAATTGGTTCCTGCAACCAGTTGTGTGGCAACCTGTTGCGGTGTGTAGTTAACGCCGACGAAGCCATGCAGGGCTTCTGCGAAAATTGTTTTTTCTTCTGGTGTAACCGGACCCCATGCAGACCAGCCGCCAACGGTAGTTGTTGTCATTGCGATGCTCCTTGAAATGGTTAAGAAACGGGTCAGTGCGATCGGTTTCGCAGTCTGACAATACGAGTATTGCAAAGCGCGTGCCAGACCTGCGCTGATGCTATTTCAGAGCGAATTTCTTCCGATTGAATGCCTTTATCTGAAGTTAACGTGTCATTTCGGCATCACTGACATGTCAGTGACATGTGTTAACCTTGTAAATCATCTCAATACCGATTGCATTTTCCAGCTTCATTATTGTGTTGGCGCAAGTGCTTGCCGCAGTGTGACTGAAACAATATCAACAGACTTCGCCGGAGACTCTGCAGATGGAAACTTCCCCGACTACGCAAAAAAAATTTCGCTGGTGGTTTTTGCTCGCGCCTGTTTTGCTGGTGGGTGGTCTGATCTGGTTTAACAGCAGCCATCCGCAACAGGAGGTGTACACCGTACAGCGCCACGATTTTATTCAGACCGTGGTTGCCAGTGGCAGAGTGGAAACGCCACATCGAATCGATCTGGGTTCGCAAATTACCGCGCAGGTATTGCAGGTACCGGTGATGGAAGGGCAGCAGGTCAGCAAAGGGCAGTTACTGATTGTGCTGGATGCCAGAGAAAGTGAAGCTTTGCTGGCGCAGGCAGAACTGCAAATTGCGCAGGCGGAAGCAAAACTCCGGCAATTGCGTGAGGTGGATGCGCCGGTGGCGGAGCAAAGTCTGCGGCAGGCCATGGTCACACGCGACACCGTGCGCAGCCAGCATCAGCGTCAGCAGGATTTATTCAAACGCGGATTTATCGGTCAGGCTGCGCTCGACGAATCGCAAAAAAATCTTGAGGTGGCGGAAGCCGCTTTGCAGGTCGCAGTACGCCACGCGGCAGGTACCGCCCCGAAAGGCAGTGATACCGCGCTTGCGCTGGCAACGCTGGAAACTGCCAGAGCCAGTGCCGCCGCTGCCAGAGCAAGAGTGTCATATACCCGCATTTCCGCACCGGCAGACGGTGTGCTGATCGCGCGGCAGGTGGAGCCCGGAGATCTGGTGCAGGCGGGTAAAATTCTGATGACGCTGTCTCCGCAGGCAACGCCGCAACTGGTGGTGCAGATCGATGAAAAGAGTATGCGCCATCTGCAAACCGGACAAGCTGCAGTGGCATCGCTGGATGCGTTTCCTGAGCAGCGTTTTCCGGCAAAACTGGTGTACATCAATCCTGCGGTGAATGCGCAAACCGGCGCAGTTACCGTCAAACTGGATGTGTTGAAAGTACCGGCAGAAATGCGTCAGGATATGACGGCGTCGGTAGATATTCAGGTCGCCAGCCATCCGCAGGCATTGCTGATAGACAGTGCCGCGATCCGTGAACCCTACAGCCGCGAACCCTGGGTGATGCTGGTCAGCAATGGCAAAGCAGAAAAGCGGGTGATACGCACCGGTGCCAGTGCCGGCGGGCAAACCGAAGTACTGCAAGGGCTGGTGCAGGGTGATCAGGTGCTGTCAGCACAGTCTGCGGTGAAAGCCGGAGAACGTGTGCGGATTGCAGCGCCGTAAGCGGAGGGCACATGAAAAACTGGCTGCCGTTTGAATGGATCGTTGCGCTGCGTTTTCTGAAAGAAGGACGCATGCAGACCGCGTTTATCATGGGCGGTATTGCCATTGGCGTGGCGGTGATTGTGTTCATGTCGGAATTGCTGATCGGATTGCAGGGTAATTTCATCAAACGCGTGCTGACCGGCCAATCCCACGTGCAGTTACTGAATCAGAAAGAACAGGCCAGACCTTTGCGTGAGCAGGAAGCCGCCACGATTCAGGCGCCAGTGCAAAGGGTGCGTTCTATCGATCAGTGGCAATCGGTAAAGAAAACCCTGCAGGCAATGCATGGTGTGCAAGTCGTGACACCGACTCTATCCGGCGCGGCATTGCTGACCCGTGGCGGTGGCAGCCGTTCGGTGTCGGTGGTTGGTGTGGAGGCGGAAGATTATTTCCGTATCGTCGCGATTCCGGAAAAAATCGTGAAAGGCCAGCCGCGTTTGTGGGCCAGCGATATTCTGATCGGCACTGATCTGGCATCTGATCTCGGGGTTTCGCTTGGTGACAAAGTCAGACTCGACACGGGTAACGGCTCTGCGATGGTACTTACGGTGTCCGGTATTTTTGATCTGGGCAGCCGTGGTGCGAATCAGCGCACGACTTTTGTATCCCTGCGCACGGTGCAAAGCCTGCTTGGTTTGCCCGGCGGAGCCACCACGCTGGAAGTCACGGTCATCGATGTCTGGGCGGCAGAAGACATGGCGCGGCAAATGACGCGCATGACCGGCATCGAAGCAGACAGCTGGATACACAATAACGCCCAGTTTTTTGCATCAATCAGCGCGCAAACCACCGCCAACACCGCAATCCGCTTTTTCGTAGGTTTATCGGTGGCATTCGGGATTGCCAGTGTGCTGGTGGTTTCCGTTGTGCAAAAGTCGCGTGAAATCGGGATTTTGCGGGCGATGGGGATTACGCAGGGAAAAATTCTCAGGGTATTTTTGTTGCAGGGCGGGTTGCTCGGGCTGGGTGGTTCACTGATTGGTTGCTCGCTCGGTGCGACCGGATTACTGCTGTGGGAACACTTTGCGCGCAATCCAGATGGCACGCCGATGTGGGTGCTGGAATTTCACACGGCATTGTTCGGTGGAGCAGTTGTTCTGGCGATGCTGACCGGTCTGCTGTCTGCGCTGGCACCGGCCTTACGCGCCGCACGGCTGGACCCTGTGATTGCTATCCGCGCCTGAAAGATGGGATATGAATACGCAGACTGATCAGAAAAACAGTGTGCCGGTGATGGAATTGTCCGGCATTCGTAAATCCTTTAATGTCGGCACGCCGATAGAAAACGAAGTCTTGCATGGTATTGATCTGATTCTGCCGCAGGGAGAATTCTGTGCGGTGATGGGGCCGTCCGGCTCCGGTAAAAGTACCCTGTTAAATATCGTTGGTTTGCTGGACCGTCCTACAGCAGGTGATCTGCGCATTTTAGGCGAATCTACCATCGCACTGGATGATGCTGCGCTGACCCATTTGCGCGGAAAAACCATCGGCTTTGTGTTTCAGTATCACCATCTGATTTCGGCCTTTACTGCTCTGGAAAACGTGATGATGCCGATGCTGGGACAGCGCGGTTTTCCGGATGATGCGATGCGTGCACGTGCTGAATTCCTGCTGGAAAGCGTCGGGCTGACGCGCTGGAAAGATCAGCCAGCCAATCGCTTATCCGGCGGACAGCAGCAAAGGGTGGCTGTGGCACGCGCACTGGCGATGGACCCGCCTCTGCTGCTGGCTGATGAACCCACCGGTAATCTGGATACGCAAAGCGCCGAAAGCGTGTTCACGATGCTGCGCGATGTCAGCCGCGAGCACGGTACCGCGATTCTGTTTGTTACGCATAACCCGGAACTGGCAGAGCGTTGTGACCGTACGGTGCGCGTGGTGGACGGACGTTTGCAGTGCTGAAACGCCGCTGCCAGACCCGTGGTTTCAGCTACGGGTCTGACTTCATTTTCATAAAACGGCGTCGCGTCTGATGGCGTTAATGTGTTTGTGGCCGCTGGCTGTGAAAGTGAACAGATACACCAGCCTTGCGATCCAGCTTGCCGTTAATGAAGGTGATCCATAACGACAGCATCACCACCAGCGCGCCTATCCACGTTGTATGCAGCAGACCAAGGTGTTCGACGATCACGCCACCCAGCCACGCTGCGAATGCAATACCCAGATTAAAAGCTGCGATATTGAGGCCGGATGCAACATCCACCGCCTCCGGTTTCAGGCGTTCGGCTTGTTGTACAACATAGACTTGCAAGGCCGGTACATTACCGAATGCAAATCCGCCCCAGAGCAGAATCGTCGCGATTGCAGCCACCGGTGAGGAGGCAGTGAAATACAGCAGCAACAGAATCGCCGTGAGCGCGGCAAAAATGATTTTCAGCGCCGCGACCGGACCCCGGCGGTCCGCCAGCTTACCGCCCCAGATATTCCCGACCGCAACAGAAACACCATACACCAGCATGACACCGGCAATTGCCCCGGACTGCAGTCCGGTAATTTGTTGCAGAATCGGTGCGAGAAACGTGAACGGGATGAAAGTACCACCGTAGCCAATCGCAGTTTTTGCATACACGAGCAACAGGCGCGGTTCGGTCAGAACACCCAGTTGCTGGGCGATGCCTGCTGGCGGCGTATGGCGCAGTTTTGCCGGCACAAACAGCAGGCTGCCGAAGAATGCAATTGCACCCAGCACAGATACGGCCAGAAAGCTGGCACGCCAGCCAAAATGCTGACCGATCAGCGTTCCCAGCGGTACGCCCGTGACCAGCGCCACGGTCAGGCCGGTGAACATGATGGCAATCGCGCTGGCTGCCTTTTCCCGCGCGACCAGACTGGTTGCGATCGTCGATCCTATGGAGAAAAACACGCCGTGCGCAAGTCCGGTCAGAATCCGGGCCAGCACGAGTGTGCTGTATGAAGATGCCTGCCATGCAATCAGGTTACCGGCGGTAAATAACAGCATCAGACTGAGCAATAAGCGTTTGCGTGCGACTTTACCGGTCAGCGCAGTCAGTACCGGTGCACCAACAGCAACCCCGAGGGCATACAGGCTGACCAGTAATCCGGCGGATGGCAGGGAAATGTTTAAATCGGCAGCAATCGTGGGTAGTAATCCGACAATCACAAATTCTGTGGTGCCGATGGCGAACGCACTCAGCGTCAGCGCAAATAAGGCGATAGGCATAAAACCTCCGAAGAATGACAGGGAGGCGCAGTATCGCAACTTGATTGATGCAAATTAAGACGGTAATCTGCATAAATCTATTGAGTGTGAGTCAATAATGAAGACAAGTACCGAAGAATTGCTGGCCTTCGTCACCGTGGTTAACACGGGGTCATTTACGGCTGCTGCCGATCAGCTAGGTCAGACTGTTTCAGGAATCAGCCGCAGCATGTCGCGACTGGAAGAAAAACTGGCCACGACGCTGCTGCACAGAACGACACGCCGGCTGGCGCTGACGGAGGAAGGCGAATTGTTTCTGGCGCAGGCGAGACAGATTCTGGCTGCGATAGAGGATGCGGAAGAGCAGATCTTACTGCGCCGCCAGCGACCAGGTGGCACCCTGCGGATTAATGCCGCATCACCGTATATGCGGCATGTCTTGTTGCCTGTTATTGCGGCATTCCGCGCCTTGTATCCTGAAATCCGGCTGGTGCTGAATACCAGTGAAGATTTAATTGATCTGATTGAGCAGCGCACCGATCTCGCGTTCCGTATCGGTACGCTCAGCGATTCCAGTCTGCATGCCCGCAGTCTGGGACAATACCGCTTGCGCATTCTGGCAGCACCGGCGTATCTGGAAAAACATGGATGGCCGCAACAGGTCAGCGATTTGCAGCAGCATCAACTGATCGGATTTTCTCAGCCGGAGAGCCTGAATGACTGGCCTTTACAGCATGGGACGCAGCAAATCTACCGGATTCTGCCTGCCCTGACAGCTTCAAATGGTGACATCGTGCGCGAGCTGGCGCTGGCAGGCGAAGGCATTGCTTGTCTGGCAGACTTTATGACGGAAAAAGAGCGGCACAGCGGGCGACTGGTACCGGTGCTGGAAGCCGTGACGCGGGAAATTTTTCAGCCGGTGAATGCGGTGTATTACCGCCACACTGAACTTTCTGCCCGCATCCGCGTATTTCTTGATTTTCTGAGTCATTCATTGGCAGTGAACGAAGACAAGCTTCTGCCAGCGCAGTGAAGTTGACGCAGATGATCTGAAAAAACAAAATTCAGACCGATTCCGGTCTAGATACCGTCACCTGCATTGCTGACAATGCCATTTGCTGCGCGGTTTGCACTCCGGCAACTGCGGCCAGCATGTCAGGAGAGTTCAGCGATGCAATTTACTGAAGAAGTACAGCAAACCCTGCAGCATCTGAAAGCGCAGGGAAAAACCTATACGCAGTGTGTTTTTTTGCTGGCGGGCGAGTTTGGATACAGCTTACCGGTGGCGCACCGGATTACCGAGGCAGTGTGGAATCTGGATGGCAATCAGCAGGAAATTTTCCATATACCACCCGGCAGTAGCGTTGCCTGCCCCGAGATTGATACCCGCCGGCATGGCGCCAGTATTCCATTATCAGACCGGCATGTCCGTGTCGCTTTTGAACAGATCGCGCCGCGTATCGTGTTGCTGGATGATTTCTTATCGGATCAGGAATGTGACGCGCTATGTGCATCTGCAGAGGGATTTCGTGCTTCGGTGGTGATGTCTGGCAATGATGCTGCCACGGAAGTTGACCGTGGCATACGTACCAGTATGAGCGCAACACTGCCGTCATCGAATATCTTTGTGCAGAAGGTGCAGCGGCGTACTGCGGAATTACTGAACTGGCCCCTGCAGCAATGCGAAACACTGCAGATCCAGCGTTATCTGCCCGGTGATCAGTACAAACCGCATTACGATTATTTTCAGCCCGGTGCGGACGATTTCGAACAGATCGTCAGCCGCAGCGGCCAGCGCATCGGGACGCTGATCATGTATCTGAATACGCCGGAGCAGGGTGGTGACACCTATTTCTGGAATCTGGGGATCAAGATCAAAGCGCGTAAAGGGAGTGCATTGTTTTTCAGCTATCCGGATGCCACCACCCGCAGCGGTACTTTCCACGGCGGCGACATGGTGACGGCGGGTGAAAAGTGGATTGCCACCCAGTGGTTGCGTACGCCGCCTGTCCCTTCAACTGCAGTTTGCGATCAGTAAGAAAATCATCAGATGTATTGGCAGCCACTCCTGCCAATGATCCTGAAGCCGGTATGTGTTTTCAGGATGCACGAAAACCGTTCTTTGTCTGATGAACATCGGTAACGTACGCTCGCTGGCTTGCCATCCGGCCACCACCACCTCATGCCAGCTCAATCCCGCAGAACTGCCAAAGCCGGTGTCAGTGATGACACCGTGCGTCTGCCGACAGGTATCGAGTCTATCGGTGATCTGATTGCCGTTCCGGAGCAGGCGCTGGCGGAAGCGTAAGCCTTTCCCTCCGCAACAGTGATTCGTCCGGTGCCGGCCAGACAGTGTTTGCCGGACGAATTTCCGCAGTCTTATATCTGACATTGTGCAACTATCGTCATTCAGCATTCCCGGACGTCCGCAGTTTCTGCCGACGTCCGGCAAACCGCTGTGCTGAACCCCGCATTTGAGGCATTTGGAAGGCATTTCAGGCAAGGGCTGATGGTTTTCTGTGTTCGGGCTATGGTGTGCAAGGCAAAGGCGAATTTTTGTCCAGATATGGCTGAATATACTTTTCAGCCTTGCCGCCGGGATTGAGCGTATTCAGTGCTGCTTTCAGGCTGCTGGATGCCTTATCCAGCCCTTCCGCCTGATAGTTCCTGGATGTCACCAGAAAAGCATCCCGTCCACCGAAGGCAATGGCCGGCTGGGCGACGATTTTTCCTAGCTCTTTTGTAAAACGCAGATCAAATTGTGTAGTGGTGTAACTGGCGATAAAGCCGTCAATACGCTGCAGCATCAGGTTTTGCATATTCTGTTTGCTGGAATTCACTTCGTCACCCGTGATGACGCCGTTTTGTATTGCTTCGATGAATTCCGCCGGGAGAGCATAGCCACGGCTGTAGCCGATGCGTTTTCCCTTCAATGCCTGCAAGGATGTGTATTCGCGTAATTTTTCTTTACGGATAAACAGAGTAGGCACACCCTGATGCACAGGTGCAATAAAGTCGGCAAAACCAGCGCGCTCTTCGTTATAGAACAAGGGCATCGCGAAAGGCACTTGTCCGGTTTGTACCAGGTACAGCACGCGCTTCCACGGATAAGGCACGATTTTCAGGCGAACACCTGCCAGTTTCGCTGCATCACGCAGTAAATCAATATCCGAGCCTCGCACGCTTTGTTGTTTGCAGGAAAAAGAATACGGGGCTAGTGCCTCATCCACGGCGACTTCCCATACAGGATCAGATGCGCGGTTAGATTGCGCAAATACAGTGCTGGTCAGCGACAACAACACCATCACCATCACCGCAAGTTCTGAGCATCGCAATTTCTTCACGTACCGCATCTTCACAGCTGCTGATATTCACTCAGTCGGATGGACACCACATTCGCCGGAAAACAAAAACACGTTTGCATATGGATTAGCAACATGAATGACGCCTTTTGAAAGACTGCGTTCGGTACAGCTGAAAAGATAAAAAACCAGCAAAGGATGTTTCGTTTTCCTATAGTAGAACGAGTCACTTCAGAAGCCAAATTTGCTTTGATGCAATTTGAATTCTGCATAAATTATACGTAGACCGGAATGCCGGTGCACTTTGCGCGTTGCTACAGGAGCTGCGGATGTCTCATCAGATTTACAGCCGTATCAATGGAACAGAATTGTTGTATGCAGTGACAGAACAGGAATTGAATACGCTCTGTGAGCTGGCCGCCAGTTTTTTTGCAGTGCAGTCCTGCGTTGTCAAAATTCAGGATAATGGCCATTTCTGGATCAAGGGCAGTTCCGGCATTCCGGAGCAACTGAGCGATCACGAAGCACAGTGCTGCCGTTGCGTTATGGAGACATGCCGTCCATTGCTGATCAGCGAGGCACCGGTACAGGAAAGTTCTTTCCGCGCTTATGCAGGATATCCTTTGCAGATCGAGCGGCAACTGGTCGGGGTTTTGAGTCTGACGGACATGTGTGTCCGTCCGGATTTTCAGGAAGCCGGATTCGAGTCAGATTTAGGCCGGTTTGCCGCACTGACGTCCTCAGTGCTGACAGCGGCCTATCTGAAAATGCGTGCTGCCGCCAGACCGGATATTTTCCGGCACAGCCCCTTTGGCATGCTGGTCTGGAGTGCAGGCCCGGTCATGCGGATAACCTACGTCTCTGAACAGGCGCGGGTGTTGCTTGGTGATGATTTATTTATTTCTGCGACGGATACCGGTTTTCTGAGTTTATTGTCTCAGAATGATGCGCTGGCCTATCAGAAAGTGCTGAGTCTGCACCGCGCGCCGGACACGGCGGAGCAGGAAATCACTTTCCGGCTGAAAGATAAAGCGGTATGGATCAGCCAGTTCAGCTATCCGGAATACGATGCTGACGGGCATCTGCAGTCGGTTTATTGCTATTTGCTGAATGCAACAGCGCAAAAAGCTGTAGAACAGCAACTGGAGCGTGCGCGGCTGGAAATGTATGTGCGACTGGATTCTGTCGCGATTGGTACGTGGTCATATGATCCGCAAACAGATATTCGCCGTGTCAGTCCGCGTATGGCGGAAATGCTCGGTTTCGCACCGGAAGAATTGCGTATTGCGCAGCGCGACTGGGTAGAGCTGATACATCCGGATGACCGTGCCTACGTCAGCGCTGCAACGCGCGAGGAACTGCAGAACCGCCAGCGTCATCCGAACGAAAAGCTGCGTTTGCGCTCTGTTGAGTACCGTATCCGCAATCGTGACGGCGTGTATCTGTGGGTGCAAAGTGGCGGTGCGTTTATTGAAAGTACTGAAACGCCCGGGAGGTTTGTGCTGCTTGGATCGTATATCGACATTACCGCACGCAAACAGGCAGAAAGCGCACTGAATGAACGCAGAACCCTGCTGAACATCATCCAGCAGGCGCAGCAGCAATTTATGCTGACACGGGATTTGCAGGCAGCTTTTGCGCTGATTCTGAATCAGTTGCTGAACTTGTTGCAATGCAGTCTGGGATGTATTGCTCTGGTGAAACACGGAGCTGATGGCCGTCCGGATTACTTTCTGAGTACGGTTCTTGATGTTTTCGGTGAAACTTCATATCCGGTTTTCTCTGGTCATACGCCAGTATTCAGCGGAAACGAAAAGACCAATTTGCTGACTGATTTATTGCATGACAGCCGTGCCACGTTTTTTAACGCACCTGCACCGGAGAACGCCTGCCTGCCGGATGGCATGCCGCAGCCAGAAAACTATCTCGGCATCCCGGTATTTTTTAATGGTGAACTGACAGGATTGCTGGTACTGGCGAACCGCTCAGTCGGATTCAGTGACGAAACTATCGAATTATTGTCGCCGGTCGTGCTGAGTCTCGGTGCGCTGATTCATACGCGCGATGAAGAAGAAAAACGGATGCAGACAGAAGCCCAGCTTGCAAAGCTGGCTGTCACCGATACGCTGACCGGCATTCTGAACCGGCGCGGTTTTTTTGAGAAAACCAGCGATTTTCTGGCTTTATTCCGGCGCTACGGAACCCCGTCCACCATTGCGATTATTGATATTGATTTCTTTAAGCGAGTGAATGACCGTTACGGTCATGCTACCGGTGATGAGGTGTTACGTTCCGTTGCATCAGTACTGGCGGGTGGTGTCCGTGACACGGATGTGGTGGCGCGCTTCGGCGGCGAAGAATTCGTGATTCTGTTTGCCGCGACCGGCATCGCGCAGACTCAGGCAGTGATGGAGCGCATTCGTGTTGCAGTCGCCGGTGTTTCATTTTTTGCGCAGGGAAAACAAGATGAATTTTTCGTCACCATCAGCGCCGGACTGGCTCAGCTGGCGCAGGAAGAAAGTACCGTCGATAAGTGGATCGCTGCAGCCGATGTCGCCTTGTATCAGGCGAAAGCGCAGGGGCGCAACCGCGTGGTGTGTTATCAGCCCGGAGCGTCGGGTAACTGATCGAAACGCGCTGAATCTTGGGTTCGTCCGTATTGGTCGTCGTGGTTTGCGCTGATGATTTTAAACAGCAAAACGAAAAAGCTATTGTTTTTATAGTTAAATGCAATTGGAAGTTGCCATTCGATTTGCCTAATCTATCGATGTTGTCACACGAAACCCGAATAAAGGAAGCAAATCATGAGTACACCATCCAAATGCCCGTTTGCTGCACAACATGCCAATAAAGCCGTCGCCAGTGCGCGTTCCAACAGCGACTGGTGGCCGAATCAGTTAAATCTCGCCATTTTGCATCAGCATCATCCTGCATCGAATCCGCTTGGCGGCGAATTCACCTATGCGGAAGTGTTTGCGCGTCTTGACTACACTGCACTGAAACAAGACCTGACCGATCTGATGACCAGCTCTCAGGACTGGTGGCCGGCAGACTGGGGACATTACGGTGGTTTGTTCATTCGTATGGCATGGCACAGTGCCGGTACTTACCGTACTGCCGATGGCCGTGGTGGCGCAGGGACTGGCAATCAGCGCTTTGCACCACTGAACAGCTGGCCGGATAACGGTAATCTGGATAAGGCACGTCGTTTGCTCTGGCCGATTAAACAGAAGTACGGCAATCAGATCTCCTGGGCAGATCTGATGATACTGGCTGGTAATGTGGCACTGGAGTCCATGGGCTTTAAAACCTTTGGTTTTGCCGGTGGTCGTGAAGATATTTGGCAGCCTGAGGAAGATATTTACTGGGGTTCAGAAAAGCAATGGCTGGCCAACAGCAAAGCAGAAAACAGTCGTTACAGCGGTGAACGCGAACTGGCGAACCCGCTGGCAGCCGTACAGATGGGGCTGATTTATGTGAATCCGGAAGGTCCGGACGGCAATCCTGATCCGGTTGCCTCGGGGCGTGATGTGCGCGAAACCTTTGGCCGGATGGCGATGAATGATGAGGAAACCGTCGCACTGGTTGCCGGTGGTCATACCTTCGGTAAAGCCCACGGTGCAGGCGATCCTGCACTGGTTGGCCCTGAACCTGAGGCAGCACCAATCGAAGCACAGGGGCTGGGCTGGATCAATCAGTTCGGCAGCGGCAAAGGTGTGCACACCACCACCAGCGGTATTGAAGGTGCATGGAAACCGAATCCTACCCAATGGGATAACGGTTACTTCGACATGCTGTTCGGTTACGAGTGGGAACTGACGAAGAGTCCGGCCGGTGCGCACCAGTGGGTGGCGAAAGATGTGAAGCCGGAACACATGATTCCGGATGCCCATGATCCGTCCAAAAAACATCCGCCGATGATGACGACTGCTGATTTGTCGCTGCGCTTCGATCCTGCGTATGAAAAAATTTCGCGCCGCTTCCATCAGGATCCGGCAGCATTTGCCGATGCCTTTGCCCGTGCCTGGTTCAAGCTGACGCACCGCGATATGGGCCCGAAAGCACGTTATCTTGGCCCGGAAGTGCCGCAACAAGACCTGATCTGGCAAGATCCTTTGCCTGCAGTGAATCATGTACTGATCGGTGAAACAGAAATCGCCGCGCTGAAGCAGGACATCTTATCCAGCGGCCTGACGATTGCAGAACTGGTATCGACAGCCTGGGCGTCGGCATCGACTTTCCGTGGTTCCGACAAACGCGGTGGTGCGAACGGAGCACGTATTCGCTTAGCACCGCAGAATGAATGGGAAGTGAACCGTCCGCAGCAATTGCAACGTGTATTGTCCATGCTGGAAGGCATACAGACACGCTTTAACGCCAGCCGCAGTGACAATATCCGCGTTTCGCTGGCAGATCTGATCGTGCTGGCCGGTACTGCGGCAGTTGAAGCCGCCGCTGCAGCTGCAGGACAAGCAGTCAGCGTGCGCTTCACACCGGGTCGTACCGATGCAACCGCAGAGCAAACCGATGCAGAATCGTTCACCGTCATGGAGCCGGTGGCTGATGGTTTTCGTAACTACCAGAAGCAGACTTACCGTATGCCTGCCGAAGCCTTACTGGTTGACAAAGCCCAGTTGCTGACACTGAGTGCGCCGGAAATGAGTGTACTGGTTGCCGGTCTGCGTGTACTCGGTACCAATGCCGATGGTTCTGATACCGGTGTGTTTACCAGCCGTGCCGGTCAGTTGACGAACGATTTCTTTGTGAATCTGCTGGACATACAAACCAGCTGGAAACCTGTGAATGAGTCTGCACAACTGTTTGTAGGCACAGACCGTAAAACAGGCCAGCGTAAATGGATGGCGAGCCGCGTTGATCTGGTATTCGGCTCAAATTCCCAGTTGCGTGCGATTGCTGAAGTGTATGCGCAACAGGATAACGCAGCGAAATTCGTACGCGATTTCGCCAGTGCGTGGAGCAAAGTCATGGAGCTGGATCGCTTCGATCTGCGATGATTCCCCCTGTGCAACCCGCTTCCCCCGGAGCGGGTTTCAGCACCATCCCGCTGCGGCGGGATTTTTTTATTTCCGGCAAACCAATATCGCCGATATGAAGTGCGCATAGCCATTCGGGTAAAATATATCCGTTTTCCTTGTTGCTGATTTTTGGGTGGAAGCCAGATGAAAAAGCAGATTGAAAAAATCGGACAGGTCGTTGTGCGTTCGGCGAATGTTGCTGGTCGTGGCTTGTCCGGTGTACAGCATCACGCGCAAGACCTCGGGCAGGTCATTACCCATACCGTCAGCAAAGGTGCGCAGGATGTGCTGGCAAAGGCAGGTTCAGCCGCAGGTTCGGCAGTCAGTACCGCTGCCAGTACGGCATTGCAGGCAAAAGACCTTGCTGTGCAATCTGTAACCGACGTGATCACGCACGAAAAAACCAAAGCGATTGTTGAACAAGTGATAGACGTGAGTACCACGATCGTTGACGGTGCAGGACACGGCGCAAAGGTCGTTGGAACGCAGGTTGTCGATTGCGTGAAAAAAATCGACCAGAGCCTCGAAGAAAATCATCACGACATCAAAGAAAAAACAGAAATGGTTTCCATGGGCTTTGGTGTTGCCGCCGGCGTGACCGCCGGTGCCGCCATCATTGGCCCGCCGGTCATTGCAGCAATCGCGCCTGTGATTGGCGCTGCTGCAACCGTCTCCGGCGCAGTGGCCGGTACTGCTTACTTTTATTCGAAGTGGCGGGATAAGAAAACACCGTTGGATGAAAATACGGTTGATCCGGCGCACACACCTTCTGCTACAGAGCCTCAACAGAAAACTGACTAAGCGGGAATTGCCGGTATTGAGCTTGTCATTGATTGAAAAGTTCAGCAATGAACTTTGCTATCCGGTCCCGTCAGAAAGACAGGACCGGACTTGCCGGCTCAGGGTTTCTCAGTATGTTTTTTAAGAAACTTTTCAACGCGGGTCCAGAAGTCGATATTGTTTTCCAGTCGCTGCCAGCCATGGCCTTCATTCGGATAGCTGACCCATTCCACTTGCTGGTTATGCTGCATGACTGCGTCGCGGAACTTGGTGCCATGTATCATCGGCACGCGCAAGTCTTCTGCACCATGTGCATAGAGTAATGGTTGCCGGAGTTTCGCCGCATTTTGCAGCGGTGAAGTGGCTTTGAATTGTTCGGCATCTTTGACACGATCACCGACTTTCAGGGGCAGAAAGAATTTCTCTACATAGTCGTTAGAATCACTCCAGGTCACGCTGTAGCGCAAATCGATATCTGTGACTGCAGCCCATGCAATGCCACAGCGATACAGCGCCGGTTCTTTGATTAAGCCCATCAGGGTGGCGTAACCACCATAGCTTGCACCGGCCAGACAAATGCGGTGCGGATCTGCGATACCTTGCTGAATTGCCCAGCGCGTTGCATCGGTGATGTCGTCCTGCATGGTCAGGCCCCACTGTTTCCAGCCCAGACTTTCATGTTTTTGTCCGTATCCTTTGCTGCCACGGAAATCAACCTGCAAAACCGCGTAGCCGCGTGAAGCCAGAAATTGTGCTTCAGGGTCCCAGTGCCAGTATTCTCCTCTGAGATTCGGGCCACCGTGAATTAACACCACCATAGGAAGCTGTTTGTTCTGACCGCGTGGCAGCGTCAGATAGCCCGGCAGAATCAAGCCATCTCTGGCGGTGATTCTGACCGGATCGCGATATGCCATGCGTGCAGGATCTATCCACGGTTGCAGCTGACCGACGGTAGTGATTTTTTTACTGGCTGGATGGTAAATGTAGAAACTGCCGGGGTCATTGTCGGCACTGGAATACACCAGTATCACATCCAGATCACGGCTTGGAGACAGGATATTCGACTTCCCTGGTATTAACTGATCAATGGTTTCCTGAATCTTTTTCAGTTCCGGATTGAACCACAACGCACCGGGCGCATCGGTTTCATACTGCAATCCTAACCACTCACCATTTTTACGACTGATCAGAACCTGACCGTTGTAGTCGTAACCATCGAAAGCGATCACGGGTTCAGCCGATGTCTGCAGCGTCTCTGTGTCAAAGCTGTACAACTCGCGCAGGTCGTGGTTTCTCAGTTTGCTGACGTAGAGTTTGCCATGCTGGTCAAAGAATTCTGCGCGGAGTCCATCATCCTGAAACAGTGCTTCGTCAAACAGTTTTTTCTTACTGCCGTCCGTATTCAGCAGGTAGGAGACACTGCGTCCGTTTTCGGACACGCTGACGAGGCGCGGAAATTTGTTCTGATCCAGCAGCCAGCCAAGGGCTTCTCCGGGACGCGGAATCAGTACCTGTGCACCGGTTCTGGTATTCAGACGTAATAAGTCATTTGTCGGCGCACGACTGCTGTCGTTGTGGTACTGCACTTTATAAACATAAATATCGTCCGGATAGGCATCACCGGCGTTGCTGACAAAACGATGATTCCACTCCAGCACGCGCTGCATGCTGCCACTTTCTTTCCAGCCGCGCAGAATCAGCTGGCGCTGGTTGTTGCCGTCCGCATCAATCGCCCATAAACCGGGGCCACGGTTCGATTCATCTTTATCCAGTTGATAATTGCTGACGGAATAAACCAGCCGCTGGCTGTTTACCCAGTGAAAACTGCTGATATCGACATTTGAAAACTGTGCCAGGATGCGCGGCTTTAAATCTGCGACTTCCATGACAGCCAGTACATGGCGCTTTCCGGCACCTTCTGCCAGCAATGCAATACGCTTTCCGTCAGGTGACAGCTGTGCTTTCGTCAGAGCTGGCGTACGAAAAAAGTCAGCTACCGGAACGGCTTCATGCTGAGCGGTCGCAGCTGCTTCGCTGCTCGTCATTGCGTGAGCCGGTGCATTGATAAATGCAGAAGCGATGAGTGTAACCAGAAAGAGTTTATTGAAGACAGGCAGTTTCATGGACGTTTTTTGCAGAATATGTTGTGCAGGCTGCTGACTTTGCAGATGTGCTGAAATGCGGAGTATGTGCCTGAAAATATTAAGAAAAAAGACGACATCCATGCATATTCCGTGCGCTGTGCGTATTTCGGATAATTCGGTGCTGCTATTAAAGTCAGGCTGTTGTCTTTTGGATATACAGCTACGGTTTCCGCGCGCACAGTGTTTTGACAATGCACTTCGCAAATGCCTGTGGGATAGGCTTCACGTGCAGCATAGTCCGGTAAAGGGGGCGCTGGGTGAGCCTGACAGCGCAGGGCGTGCTTGTGTAAAGCGTCGCATTGTTTAACGGTCTTTTTCTTGTTTGCCTTGTCGTCCGTTTATAGAATGGTGACTGAATGAAGTCTTAACATGGAAATCTGTATGACAACGATGCTTACCCGGACACAAAACAATGCACTGAGTGCACGACCCCAGGCGCGCTTAATGCAAGCTTTGCTATTTCTGAAAGCGATTCCGCTAGGTATTTTACTGGTGCTGATCTGTTTTTTCGGCTGGTTGCGCAGCGCTGTACAAGTGGCATTTTCAAAACTGATGGGTGTTCCTCATCGGTCTGAGGTGATCGTGTGGAAAGGTTTTCCATCCGTACTCGATATCACGCCAGCCGATAATATGGATTTCGATTTCTGGCGCAAACCCAGTTATATTTTGCCGACACTATCAGCAATGAATCGCTATTTGCTGGATAAGTTGTATCTGGACCAAAGAGTTACTCTTGCTGACGACAGCGACTTCCATTTCTGGATGACTCATGGTCCTTTGAGTCGTTTAGTGAAGACTCAGGGTGATATGCTCAGTATAGACCTGACAGTAATTGCGGATGTCAGTACCGATGAAGGGACGCAGTTACCCGGTATGCTGATACAGGTTGCACGCAATGATCCAATGCAGATCAGCATGCAGTTTGCAGGGGATGATCATGTGTACAGTGCACGGGATGGCGGCTTATGGGTGTTAGCCAAATTGCATGCACAAGCGGCAATTTCCTTTATTTTGCCTGGCCGGTTTCATGGCAACATCCATTTCGGATTGCCTTGTACCGCGGCTGCCGTATTGCAAACATTGCCAGCTGAGAGCGTCTTGTATCAGTTACTGGCACCGCATTTGCGGTTCACGCTGAGGATTAATAATGAGGCATTGCGCGTACAAAGAGCACAAGACCGAAGTAAACCCTATGCACCATTTCCGATGTCCGGTGAAAGTTTTGTGCAAAGTATTGCAGTTGACGTGAAAGAACATGTTGTCGATACCGCATTTCGCGCACCACACTGGAGCATGCAGGGTGAACTGCCGTTCCAGCGATTCGGACAAGCATACTATGAGCCGATTCATGCATTTGTTGCACAGGTGCTGGAACAGGAAGACCCGGCCGTAGTTCGTGCGTATCAGCAAGCGGTAGCGCAATCCGTACCGGGTTTTGACCAGGTACCGGCGGCGGATGCCATTGCAACGCTGATCTGGCAGGTCAGCATACTGCATTCGGCAGACCATCATGCAATGAGCGTACAAATGGGAGAGGCAGGAAAATCCTTTATGGCAATGCGCCTGCCCGTACCTGCAAATAGCCAGATTAAAGCGGAAACCCGTGCAGATGATGTGGTACGTATGGCTTGCTCCGCCGATGCTCGTTACCGTGCCAAAGTGTTTGAACATACTTTCGTGATCGGACATAAGCATCCGTTGTGGTCGAACACCATGGACCAGATTAGCTATCGTTTTCAGCATACGAGTCTGCAGCAACTGGCGCATGACTTCCGCCAGCAATTAATGGATACCGAAGCGAGACTGGAAAGTCAGGGGCTGAACATTTGTCCTTTGCGTCATACTTTCCAGAGTATCTGCTGGTAATCTGTGCGCACAATTTTCGATGTTGAAATCTACACGGCATATGCCTGCAAACTGAATTTTGAAAGAACATTTTCCTGATGCCCGGCTTCTCTGCTCTTTCGCTGAAACTCAAATCCTTTCGTAGTCAGGTAATCGCCCTGTTTTTGCTGACTGGCCTGCTCTGCGTTATCCCAGTTTACGCTTATCTTCACCATATATTCACAGAGCAATTACAGTCAGATCGCGTGAAAGCGTTAAATGAACTGGCTGTTTCAGTGTCTGCAGTGCTTGGCGAAAATTTGCATGAGCGCGAGCGTGAAATTTCATTTCTTGCTGAAATCGCATCGCGCGAAGTCAGTGCAGGGCGGGAGCTGGACTTACAGGCGTCTATCGACAGACTACAGAAAAGCCATCCGTACTATTCCTGGATTGGTTTTGCAGATACAAATGGCACGGTAAAGCAGGCGACAGGTGGCATGCTGACGGGGCAAAGTGTAATTAAACGCCCCTGGTTTCAGCACGGTATGAAGGGGCCATTTGTCGGTGATTTGCATGAGGCAGTCTTACTCGCCAAGTTGCTGCCGCAGGCGGCGGGTGTCGGTCCGGTTCGTTTTATCGATTTTGCTGCCCCTGTCACCGATCAGCAACAACGGCTGGTTGGTGTGCTGGCGGCACATGCGCACTGGGTCTGGGCGGAAGAAGTAATGAAGGTTCTGACGCCGGGCAGCGCACGTGAGCGCGGGTTGTCGCTGTTTATTGTGAACAGTGAAAATCAGATCATCTTTCCGGATCACCAATTTGGCGAAACAGTAGCGATTGGTCAGCAAACGTCGCATTATGCCGTACAAGAAGATGCGAATGGTCGCGCTGTTGCAATGGCCTGGGCACCGGTGAAACAAAGTGCTTTGCAGACACCGATGGGCTGGAAAGTGCTGGTGCGCCAGCCCGTGGATGCCATCCTGAGTGATGTTCTGGTGCTGCAAAATGTCTTTATGTACACGGTAATCGCCGGCGTACTGGTCTTTATCGGACTGGGTGTGTTGATTGCCCGACGCATCAGTGAACCGATAGAAGCAATTACTGATGGCGCACTGGCCATTGCCGCCGGCAATGAAACTGCTACCCTGCGGGTACGTGGCCGGACACTGGAAATCCGGCGTCTGAGCGGTGCAATACAATCGATGGCCAGCCATTTAATCCAGCGAAATCACGCAATTGCTGAAGCAAACAGCGAACTGGAAGCCCGGGTTGCTGCACGTACCAGTGAACTTGCACAGGCGAATCATGCGCTGGAACAACTGGCGCGCCGTGATGCACTGACGGGTATCGCAAACCGGCTGGCCGTGAAAGAGCGTTTGCAGCAGGAACAAGTCAGAACACAGCGCTATCACCAGCCATTCTCGGTACTGATGCTGGATGTTGATCATTTCAAGCGAGTGAATGATACCTACGGGCATGCTGCCGGTGATGAAGTATTGAAGCTGATTGCCGGTCTGATGCAGCAGCAGATTCGTGCCAGTGATTTTTGCGGACGAATGGGGGGAGAAGAGTTTCTGGTGCTGTTACCTGACACCGCGCATCACGAAGCCATGCTGGTCGCGGAAAAACTGCGGCTTGCAGTGCAGCATGCAGCGACACCGATAGAACAAAACATCACGATCAGTATCGGTGTCGCTAGCGACGACAGTACACGTTTTTCAGGTCAGGACTTGCTGCAACTGGCGGATGCGCGTCTTTATGAAGCCAAACGACGCGGCCGCAATCAGGTCATGGGCGAAAACAGCGGTCAGGGCGAGTTACCGGGTACAACAGACGTTCTCTGAAAGTGATCACCCGCCATCAGCCTGAGTCGGTACGCCGGTCCAGCACCAATATCCGATGATGGGAATGCCGAGTCCATACTTTCCAGAAATCATCCATTGATGTTTTCCTTAGCTAAGGCGGGAAAATAAATTTCTTAAATAATTGAGTTATTTAAGAAATTGTTTGCACGATTCGTCGTTTAATTCGCAGGTTCCGTTGCGGGATTTTTCTTGAAAGGATTGCGTTCCGGTGCTTCGTCGTGTTCCATACCCAGCAATAAATGCTTGATCATTTTATTCAGGATAGGCTGGCGATGGCGCAGCAGAACGGAGAAAGCCTGTGGTTTGGCGCCCAGTGCTGCTTTGGGTTCGAGTGCGGTACGGCCAAACGAAATGCGCTGGCAACCCAAAGCCAGTGCGTCTGCAATGGCGGCGTGCAGCAGTCGCAAATATAAGGGTAAGCCTTGCTCTGCTGCTTGCCGGTCGAAGCCGATATGCCATGCAATCGCGGTGTCGCCATCTTTCAGAGTGATAATAAAACCCAGCAATTCGTCGTGACGCCGGAGGCCGCTGATGCGCAATCGCGACCCTGCGACCGCTTGTAACGCGGGAAAATAGCCTGCATCCAGTTCGAAAGGCCGGAAATCGGCATTGATTTGCACCATTTTATAGAGTGCATGAATGCGCTCTGCATCGTGACTGAGATCGGTCAGGCTGACCAACTGGCATTCAGCTTCATGTAAAGGTTTCAGAATGCCATTCTTTACATTACTACGGTATTTGGCATGCAGGCTGGTCAGATAATCTTCCCAGGATTTCCAGGCAGGATCGAACTCTAGCACCATATTCGGTTCGGTTTCCAGCATGCGGTAACTGAGATGCCTGAGTGTCGCGGCGGACTCATGCCAGGGCGCATGTAAGTCTTTGATCATCATGAAATGCGTAGAGCCGGACAATTTTTCAGCGCGACGCACGCGGTATAAAACTTCAGCCACGCCATGCCAGGCTTGTTCAGAATCAGCGTGCTCTGCAAACGCCAGACCATGCTGACCAAATGTCAGCATATTGCCGCAAACGAGTATGCGTTGCCCCGGAGCGATTTTATCGATGGCTTCAGTTAATACGACGGCGCCACGGGATGCATCAGCTGACTGGGTTTGCTGAAGCCGCAGCGTGGCCAGCTGCATCATCATCGCGACCAGCGGTGTCCCGTTCGCATCACGGATGATGGCATAACGCGGCGATAAATTCTGTGGCAAGGCGGTTTCCATCGCCTTCAGATAACTGCGCGAGAGTAACCAGCTGGCATTTGCGGTTAAGGCATCCCACACCGCAGGATTGAGATCATCGATATGTTCACTGATGGTGTAATGCAGACTGGCCGGACCGCGTAAACGCTTACGTGCAGCCTGACGCTGCGTTTGACGTACGATTAAGCTTTTGAAGGCGGTCGGTAATGACATAATTGATCCTGTTTGTCGCGGAATAAATATTGTATATGAGGTATCTTTTATGCAATCATAATTCTGCCCAGCGGTATTTTTGCAAAGGGAGATCAGAATGCCTTCCGGAGCCGTTACTGGCGCCGTCAGCATTTGCCGGTACTGACTGCGTCATACCGGCTCTTTCTCCCTGTAGGCACTGGCTTATTCCTGACACAGGCTTTGCTGATATGCCACCGGTGTCATGCCGGTGAGCACCCGGAATGTGCGCACAAAATGGGCCTGATCGAAATAGCCCAGTTCCAGTGCCAGCGCTGCCCAGTCTTTGCTGTCACCGGCCTGAATACGGGCGATGGCTTCATGCAGGCGATAGCGTTGTATCACCCACTTGGGGCTGACACCGACGTATTGCTGAAACAGACGTTGCAGCGTGCGTTTATGGATGCCGCAGTGCAGTTGCAGATCATCGACGCTGCGTAATGCCGGCTGGCTGATAATGTCCCGCAATATCGTCTGTACCTGCAGCATCGCCGGATCCGGCGCAGGTAAATGCGGTATCAGAACCTGTTCTGCCAGCGTGCACAGAGAAGCAAAAGCTTGTTCATCGCGGACAGCTGACACCAGCACTGCTGAACCGGCAGCCAGTGCTGAAGGTAAGGCACAGATCCGGTTATGGATCGCAGAAACCGGCTGACCCAGCAGCGGATAAAAGCCACCCGCCTGAAATTTGATACCGAACACACGCTGCCTGCCTTGCAATACACGCGTAAAACGGCCGCTTTGTATGCCATAGATCTTTGCTTCACCTTGCTCAATCACCAGATGCACATTCGGATGCGGCAGCGTGGTCTGCACAGGCGGTTCTGCATCGCTGTCATCCCAGGCAACGTACCAGAAATGTTCAATAAACGGTGCCAGCACAGCACAGGGTGCTTGTCGCTCGTGCTGAAAAGCGGCTTCAGGTATCGCAGGTCGTAAGACGCCGCGTGGCGGGCTCAGATTCGTCATTGCTAATGTTGTCGCGTTTTTCCTATCGTTGCGGCGGCAAAAAGCGTTCAATGCGGTTTGAAACGCCCGCAGCATTCCGCTTGCAGGGCGCAGTGTATCAGGGAGAATATGATGATCCAAACCAGCGTTAATGCGATTTCGAAAGCAGTTACGGTATGCGCCGTCTGCGTCATACTGATGTTCAGTGCGGCGCATGCCGAGGCCACGGCCCAAACCACTCCGCAAAACTTAAAGGAAAAAACCATGCAACAGATACGTGGCAGTTTTGATGTGCAATTGCAGGCGCAGCCTGCGGCCGAGGCGATCGCCAGCGCCGCGCTGGGACGACGCACCATCTTGAAACAATTTCACGGCGAACTGGATGCCGCCAGTCTGGGTGAAATGCTGTCAGTACATACAGCAGTGAAGGGTTCTGCCGCGTATGTTGCGCTGGAACGTGTCAGCGGCACCCTGAGCGGAAAGCGCGGCAGCTTTGTGCTGATGCATACCGGACTGATGGATAAAGGGCAGTCATCGCTGACCGTGCAGGTCGTTCCTGATTCAGCGACAGAGGAATTGCAGGGTTTGAGCGGAACCATGCAGATTGAAATTCGCGAAGGCAAGCACTTTTACGTGTTTGATTATCAGCTGCCATAAGCGAAGTTAGCTTACTGACCGCCTGCTGATTGTGCAATTATCGTCATTTGGCATTTACGGAGAGCCGGACTTTCTGCCGACGACCGCCGGATTGCTGTGCTGAACTCCGCATTTGGGGCTGAAAATGCAAAAAAACGCGCCTGAAAGCGGTTTTCGGGGCAGAACCTGTAGTCAACTAACAGGAGATGTCTGCAAAAACAGTGCGCTGCCGGACATTCACGGACAGCGCACCATCACACTTATTTTGCCAGCGGTGTCACGAAATCACGAATTGCCTGATTCAGTACGGCTGGCTGATCTTCCATCGGGAAGTGGCGTGAGTCGCTGACGGGTTTGACGGTCAGCTGCTGGATGCCTTTGCTGAGTTCAGCCCAGTACGCATGTTTAACAGCTTCGTCGCGGAAGCGGGAATTTTGCATGTCCGGCGCATAGTAAGGCGAGATCAGCAGTACAGGGACGCTGATTTTCGGCAGATCAGCGCGGAAGTCGTTCAGATAAACATCACTCATCCAGCTGGCGACGGTGGCAGGATCGCTTTTACCGGCGCGTTCCGCAATAAAATCTGCATTCGACGGATCAATCATCCCAACGGTACGCATATAGTTTTTTTGTGAAGCGGCAAACGCATCAGCTTGCAGGCTGCTCATCCCTTGTTTCATTTGCGCGGCCATGGCAGTGCGCTGTGCGCCTGCTGCGTTTTCGCTGAACGGGAACACCGGCAAACCATCCACCGCCACAACGCCACGGATCTGATCTGAATGCTGTGTGGCAAACCATTGCGACAGGCTGGCACCGATGCTGTGGCCGATCAGCACTGGTTTATTCAGTTTCTCTTCACGGATCAGTTGCAGCAGCGAGGTTTCAAAGTCCTGACGCGGTTGCGCAGCCAGTTTTTCCGGAACAGGGCGACCGCCAAAACCAGCGAACGTCACCAGATAGATTGCGTAATCTTTCTCAAACGCAGTCAGCACATTGCGCCAGCTGTCCGCATCACAGCTGAGTCCCGGAATCAGAATCAGGGCCGGTTTCTGCGTATTCTGCACGCCGCGTTTCTGCACATAAAACATGCCGGTACGGGTTTCGGCCGCGCTGACGCCAGCGGTTTGCGTTGTTGCAGACGTTCTGGTTTGTCCGGCGGCTTGTGCTGCCAATGGCATTGCGATCGTGCTCAGAGCGCCCAGCGCGAAGCATGTGCTGATCAGGGTATTGCGCAGAATGTGGCGAGTGTTTTTCATGATGTGCTCCGTCAATGTTGTTGTGTATTTCGTTTAACCAGATAAACCAAAGCAAAACCAGACAAAATGAAACCGGTACGACCTGAAACTGCATTGCAGAACGCTTCGTTCTGCTTAATCTTCTGAAAAAATTTCTTCAATCCGCTTGCTGAACAGACGCGCCAGTGCAAACGCCAGTGGCAGACTGGGATCGTACTTGCCGGTTTCAATCGCATTAATGGTCTGGCGCGATACGCTGAGTAAGTCGGCCAGTGCAGCCTGACTCCAGCCTTTTTCTGCGCGTAAATCCTTGACGATGTTTTTCATATTTCACCCCGGTATTTCCGGAACATGCTGACCACCAGCCAGGTTCCCATAAACAGACCGTAGTAGATAAAACCACTGAGGCGCGGAAAGCCGACACCTTCCAGAAAACCGTAGCTGAACGCGAGCAGGGCGGTGAAGCCACCGGAAATTGCCAGTATTTCCAGCATGATCAGGCGGACATAATCATCCATGCGGCGCAGATGGCGGATCACCACCCACAACACGCCGGCAGCCGGTATGGCAGGCAAGAGCACGATGGCGGCACGCATCCATTGTTCTGTGAGACCTTTTGCAATCCAGATCGAGCCGAACAGCACCACCATGTACACGGCGATGCAGCTCCACAATTCTTTACGGTACTGGCGCATGGTGTTGATGTCGTGCTGAGAATAGTCAGACATGATGTTTCCTTTCGTTGTAAAGCAAACTTGACATTGCAGTGTAAGAAAAATGCCGCAGTGCGGCAGCAGTGCCTGACATCGGCGGCGGTGTTAATCCGGCTGTGTGTCAAGCTTCCTTTACATCATAGCGTGAGCAAAAAGAATGTCAAGGACGCTTTACATCATTGTTGGCATTTTGCTGAAATCGTCATCTGCGATTTCCGAAGGCCCGCACTTTCTGCCGACGACCGCCGGATCGCTGTGCTGAACACCGCATTCAGGGGTAAACGGGCATGAATCAACCCTGAAATCGCCCCTGAAATCGTTCCTCATGTCGTCCGCTTGCCGTCTTCGCATGGGGCATGTGTCGCCGGTTGGGATGGCGCATTCTGTCCGAATTTTGCGATCTGCTGCGCAGGGCACACCACTACGCGGAAAATTCGCAAAGTTATATGTTTTGCATGTCATAATCTTCCGCTTTGACTGACCACAGTACTGAGGTTTGCATGGCGGGCATCGTAAAAAAATATCGCTTAATGTTTCTGAATGAACCGTCGCGTTTGCTGGAGATCGAGCTGATACGCGCCCCCGGCCATGAAGAACCGGCGCGCTATCTGGTGAACTGGCGTGAAGGTAAATCCGGCAAAGCCTGGCAGGAACACACCAGAACGCCGTTTCCGGTGTCGCTGGCGGAAGCAGAGCAACTTTGTGATGACTTATATAGAAGCCGTTTGCAGCAGGGTTATGCCTTGAAAGACCTGCGCTGGCCGGAAGATCTGCCTGTGAAACCGGCTCCTGCACCTGATCTGACGCAGACTGCAGTAACAACCGTCACAAAAAACGCAGCCTTACCCGACATCATCACGCCGCAACAACAAGCTTTACTGCAGCAACTGGATCGCTGGCGCAGTCTGTCGCCGCGTGCACGTTCCCGACTGGCGTGGCAACTGGGTGAACACCGTTGCCGCGCTGCCTTACCCGCACTGATTCCTTATCTGCAGAGCGGTTCAGATTTACTCGACTACTGTATCTGCTACGCGATTGTCCGTTGCGAAGATCCGGGTGCATATCCGGCGGTACAGGCTTTACTGACGCGGACTTCATCGCCGATGACAGGCCGCATTGCGCGTCTGGCATGGCTGGTGTTGTGTCCGGCCAGCGAAGCGCAGGACTACGCGGAAAAGCTGGTACAGAGCTGGCCGCAGGAATTGCAGCAGGCATGGCAAACCGGACTGCAAACGCAGGATGCAGAGCCGGTGCTGAAGTCGCTGCTGCATGCCATGCGCTGGGAAAAATGGCGGCTGGACGACTGGCTGGAATCTTTATACCTGATCAGCTTCAGTGCAGAACCGGCTGCCGCAACACTGGCAAGGACGCTGGTACTCAGTCAGTGCCGCAGTTTACCGGTGGATAGTCTGGTGTTCCGCGCCATGCGCCACCTCTGGAAAATTGCAGAAATACGACTGGATGCTGAGTTATACGGCTTGCTGCTGATGCGGTTTGAAGTGACCGCGCCGCGTGTGTTTAATGCAAGCAGCGCAGCGTATATTTATCTGCCGCGCCATCGTCGCCCCGTGCCTTACCGTCAGGCGGTGCAGCAGGAAGAAAATCAGCTGTGTTTCTCGAATCTGACCCGCGATTATTTCCGCCGTCGCGGCTGGCGTACGCTGCGCCGGCTGGCAGTGATGCAGCCGGACGCTTATCCGGCTATGGCAAGCGGCGTGTTGCTGGCAGCGCGTGAACAGGATGCAGCCAAAGCCTTCGTTTCCCGTCATCCTTACTGGGACAGCGATACGCGCCAGTACAAATACACCTCGCGCCATCACAGCAGCTATTCGCGCTGGCTGGTGCTGAGTCAGATTCTGTTCAGGGAAGATGCCGGTGTCTGCTGGTCGAGCAGTGGCCTGAGCTGGTGGCGTACTGAGCCTGAGCAGCAATATGCATTTAAAGATCAGCCACGCACAGAAGCGTTTGCTGCACTCTGGAATGCGCAGCCAGCGCATTTACTGCAATGCCTGTTGCAGTCAGACATCGCCACCGTCCAGCGTTTTGCAGCACGTGCTTTGCACGATCTGCCCGCATTTCTTGCAGAATTATCTGCTGATCAGTGGCAGCAGATTCTGCTTCAGGGTGAGTCCGGGCTGGCGCTGGCGTGGGCTTATCACCAGCCCTTGCTGGAAAGCGGGACGGCTGCACCGGATTGTGCGATCTGGTTTCTGCAGGCCGGATACGCACCGGCCACAGAATTTATCCTGCGCTGGCTGACTGCCCATCCTGAAGTGACGCAGCAATGCCCTGCGATCTTGCTGCATCTGGTTCTGCATCCGGATCAGCGTTGTCAGCACTTATTGCAATTACTGATGCCGCGTCTGCAAGCCGCAGAGAATTCTGCATTGCTGGATGCAGTCAACACATGGCTGAGCGGCAATCCGGACATTTCTGCAGAAGCACGCGACCGTGCGTGCTCATGGGTACAGGACTGGCTGAGCACTGCCGCAGCGAACGCCGGTATCGCTCAGGCCGCTGTCTGGGAGCGTGTATTACAGGAAGGGCATCCGCGTCTGAAACGTATTGCGCTGCTGCTCATCAGTCACCATCCGCAATGGCAGGCAGAGAGCTGCATTCGTCAGTTGCCGGAATGGATGGCAGATGCCGATCCGGATTTACGCATACTGGCAGCAACGCTGTGTACGGTTTTGCCTCCCGCCATCATTTTTGCGCGTCCTGACCTGATCAGTTTTTTAGCCTGTACAGAACACGCGCGTGTTCGTCTTGCAATCTGGCCATTGCTGTATCGCCTTGAAACGGGATCCTCCGTCATTCCGCAATTGGCACGCACGCTGATTGATGCCTTGTTCCGCGCATTGCCGGATGATGCAGAACCGGACAGTAGCGCGAACCCCGGACATCATCTGCATCAGGAAATTCTGCGCTGGATGCAGCACTATCAGTCGGATGTGCTGCCGGCACTGGATACCGATTTGCAATGGCGCTTGTTGCAAGCGCGCAGCGGTGGTGCGCAGCTGGCAGGTTTCTGGCTGCTGGAAACCGAAGATTCAGGATTTGCGGTGGCAATGACTCCGGCGCGCTGGATTGCACTTGCGCGCCATCCTATGGCTGCAGTGCGTCTGCATATGCTGCAGCATTTTCAGCGACTGGCGTTGCATGACCTGACAGAACGGGCGCAATGGCTGGATGCTTTTCATACGCCGTGGCCGGAATTCCGTGCCGCACTGATGACTTGCTGGGAACAGCAACTGCGCCCCGGTGACTGGACTTTGTCTGAGCTGATGCATTGTTGTGATCATCCGTATGATGATATCCAGCGCTTTGCACGCCAGCTACTGACGGAACGCTTCCGCGCCGAAGAAGCGGCGCAATGGCTGGCAGATCTGAGTCAGCATCCGTCGGAAAGCATGCAGTTATTTGTCAGTCAGTGGCTGGAGCAGGTATTTCAGCTGACGCCGGTGCCGGAAAAAGCTGCGCTGCTGAACAAATTGCTGCCGTATTTCCTGAACGTGCTTTCACGCGTCAACCGCAGTCGCGTCACGCGATTGCGCAGTCAGCATTTACTGCACGGACTGGCAAAGCAGCAAGCGGATCTGGCACATCTGGTAATTCCTTTGTATGTGCGTCTGGTGGCAACGCAGGCAGTGCAGGATAAAGCCAGTTATATCCTCGGATTGACAGAGATTCTGCAAATCCATCCGCAACTGGCAACACTGGCGGAAGGCATTGTCAGCATGCCACCGGCAGAAATCCGTTCACACCGCCGCGGAGAAAAAGTATGAAATTCCGTTATCGCTATTATGGTCAGAGCCAGATTCAGGATACGGCGTACAGCACCAGTATGCAGTTCGCACCGGATACCCTGCGGGCACCGGTTTACTTTGACGGCATTCTTCAGCCTTCTGCTGCATTGCATTTCCGCGAAGCGATCAGCAGCCTGCACGATGTGGTGGTTTCTGATCTGAAAACACGCCCTAAAGACCGGAGTGCTTATCAGCAATGGCTGCAGGAAAACCAGCAATCCATGCTGAATCAGTACATGGCGCGATCTGAAAATTTGCGCGCAGAAAGCGCAGGAATTCAGAAAGAGCTGACACAGTTGCAGCAGCAGAAAGGCCTGTTACTCAAACCTTTCTATGCAGCTCGCCAACAGTATTTTAATGATTTATACCGGCAGAACCGCGATATGTGGCTGGTGCTGGATCCGGTGATTAGCGTCCATCCGGATCAGATTCTGTTTGAATGTTTCAGTCGCGATGAAGCCAGCTACGCCAGCTTATCCTGTTCACACAATGTGTTCGGACAGCATGGTGATATGGCCTGCGGCACAACCAATATTGATTACTCAGACGCGCTTTACACCGAATTTCAGAAAATCCGTGACTATAAACAGACACGCTTCGGTATTCAGCAGGCAGGCTTTTCTGTCACCAGCGGACAGGATGAACAATGGCAGGAACCGGAAATTGATTTGCCCGACAGCTGGATCAGAGGTTTTCTGCAGGTCAGCACCGCAATGAGTCTGCCAGCCGTGCAGTTGCAACTGCATCCTATGGATATTCACGGTATCTGCCTCGCTTTGCGTCGCCGTAAAGAAAAGAATGGCCCGCGCTCACTGCGCTTTATTCTGCAACCGGGAAAACCGGTGGAGGTGCTGATCGAACCCTGGAATCAGCGTTTGCAGTTTGCACGCTCGGTATTTCAGGGCGATGCGGCGCAGGAAATCCGTATCTGGGGACGCCGCCGCATACTGACGCTGGAACGGCTGATTCCGGTTGCGCAATCATTTACCGTACATTTACTCGGTACTGGCATGCCGAGTTTCTGGGTCGCAAATATGCCGGATATGGCATTCACACTGGGCTTATCCGGATGGACTGCGAATGACTGGTCCTCTGGCAGTCAGCTGGCGCTGATGGCCCCGCGCACCGCTTACAGTAGCGCGACCATGCAGGCGGTCACGCAGGCGCTGAATACGCAATGGCAATTGCCGGTGGCCGGTTTCAGCCAGCAACATGGTTTGCCTTCCGGCGAAGTGGCGGCAGCGACTGAAGCACTGATACAGAGTGGCAGAGCGGTGTACGACTTGCAACTGCGTACTGTCCGCTGGCGTGATCTGGTGCGCGAACCTTTACAGATGGACAGTCTGCGGTTTCAGAGTGAGCAGGAAGCGCTGGCGAGCCAGCTGATGTCGGCGGGACTGGTAAAAGACGCGGGGCAGGAGGGTAGTGGTGAACATGTACTGTGGCGCGCCCGGGTTGCGGAGAGCGCGCGTAATCCATCGCGATGGTTGCCGGTATCGCTGACAATGGATGCTGATTTGCGGATACGTGATGCGCAGTGCGGCTGCGACTACTTTTTCCGGCATCAGTTAAGACGTGGCCCTTGCGAGCACATACTGGCTTTGCGTCAGCAGGTGTATTGTAAGTAACAGCAATGCAATTCAGCGCATTGCAGAGTAGTGTGGTAATGCTACTTAAGAATTTTTTGTAAATTAATATTTCAGGCTTTGGTTTACATGGCCGCAATCAGGCAGTAGAATCGCAGACGGCAGGAAGGCTCTTGCAACCCGAATGATGTTTCGTCATTCTTGCAGTATGTCTTGTTATGCATCACTGAGCCGCTCTTCACTGTGCCGTATATGACTACCGGCGCAATGACGATGCGGGGTCCGTGACCCTCATTGGCGCCGGTAGTCATATACGGCGTCGAGTGGAGCTTCTCAGTACCAGAGGCTCTTCGATGAGCTTCCTGCCCTCTCTTCCTGATTGCTGTCGTTCAGATTATTTTGACTATGACAGCAAACTCTACGTCTTCCGCTAAACCTTTGTCGCAAATGACGCGCGACGAACTGTATGCCCATGTCAGCGCACAGGGTAAAGATCTGGTCGTCTTGCGCGAAATGCAAAGACTCGGTTACTGGCCGCAACAGCAGGATATCCCGGCACCCGAGCAGGCTTTGCTGGAACGCGAGCAGGTGCTGACAAAACGCTTGCGCGACATGCAGTCTGAACTGGCGCAGATCAGTGATCCGGAAAAAGCTTTGCGCATGTTGCAGCGTGAGCGTATGCAGGCGGCCCGTGAGCAGCGTGAGCAGACCAAACGTCAGCACGCGCAACGGCGGTTTGAAAAAGCACATGCGGTATGGCAGCGCCGCCAGACCGACATTGATTACATAGGCGACAATCTCAGTGCTGGCTTATTGCAGCGCACGAGTGACACGCAGCGTTTGCAACGGCATGGTCTGCCGGAGATTCACGATGCAGCAGGTCTGGCGGCTTTTCTCGGCATCAGCCTGCATGAATTACGTTTTCTGAGTTTTCAGCGCAGAGTGAGTCGGTATTCGCACTATCAGTATTTTTCGCTGAAAAAGAAAACCGGTGGTTTGCGCGAAATTGCCGCGCCTATGCCCAGGATTAAGCGGGTGCAGTACAGGATTCTTGATGCCTTACTGCAAAAAGTGCCGGTCCACGATGCTGCTCACGGTTTTGTGTATGGCAAATCAGTATTAAGTAACGCGCAGCCCCATACAGGTAAGGCTGTCGTCATTAATCTGGATGTGAAAGATTTTTTTCCCAGCGTCGGATGGCGACGGGTGAAAGGGATATTCCGGCAGCTTGGCTACAGTGAACAGGTTGCGACGCTGCTGAGTATGCTTTGTACCGAGTTACCGGTTTCGCCGGTTGACATTGACGGTCAGCGCTGGCTGGTCGCACGCGCTGACCGCAGATTACCGCAGGGCGCACCGACAAGTCCGGCGCTGACGAATTTGCTGTGCTTCGGTATGGATCAGCGTTTACAAAAACTGGCGCAGCGTCTGGGATTTCAGTATTCCCGTTATGCCGATGATCTGACATTTTCTGCTGCTGACCCTAAGGCACCGGTCGGAAAGTTACTCTGGCGCGTACAACAACGGATGACAGCAGAGGGCTTTACCCTGCATCCGGAAAAGCAGCGCGTGATGCGGGCGCACCAGCGCCAGGAAGTGACCGGGATTGTGGTGAATCAGCATCCTGCCCTGAATCGCGAAACCTTGCATCGTTTCCGCGCTTTGCTGAACAAGCTGGAAAAGCACGGACCTGCAGGTTTGCACTGGAATGGCAACAGTGATGTATTGCGTGCGGCAGAAGGTTTTGCGCGTTATCTGATGATGGTGCAACCGTCAAAAGGTGCGCCGGCTTTACAGCGCATACATCGTATGAAGCAACAGTGGGGAGCTGCAGCGGCTGGCACGGCGAATGTCCTCTGGCGAAAAATTGCCGCGGATGGCGGTGTGCCGCCGCGTAGTGAGGGGCAGGCCTGGTGGTCTGCAGCACTGCCGCCTGAACCTGTACCTGAATTAACTGATTTACAGCGACGCGAGCAACGACGTCAGCCTGCCGGTACTGAGAAAATATCTGAACCCGTTTCGCAAAGCCGGTCCGGCACTGATTACGATGCCGGTTCGCCGGATGCAGCACCGGCGCAGGTATTTCCGGAGAATGCAGAACAAACCAGCATGAACCTGTCCAAACTACCGCCTTCTGTCAGTGCCGGGACCATGCTGACGGATCTGATTGCAGGGTTGGTACTGAGCATTTTGCTGAAAGGCGCTTTACCACTGATGATGAGTTTGCTGTCGTTATACGCAAGTTTCCGATGGAAGCGTAGTTTCCGGCCACTTCTGGCGCTGGCCTTTGTACTGTTGTGGTTATGGCATCTTAGTCGCTGAATTTTCAGGTATTCAGGTGGTATTGTCATATTCCCGCCTGAATATCTGCTGAAAATTGCCTAAACGATATTGCCAGCTGTCGATTCGTCTTTATCCTGTAGTAATGCCCGCGTCGTCGTACAGGGGGTGTCGGAGAAAGTGTATGGACAGAATTGCCAGTATGTTGCCGGGTCTGATTCAGGAGCTGGAAAGTTTTCAGCGTGTCTTGTCAGAGCTGGCGATTGAAGAGTTTGAATTGCGGAAAATCGAATCAGCACTGGAAGCCCGCAGCGCACATCCTGCCAGCTTTCCTGATCTTGCAAAAAAACGCGCGCAAGTCAGTGCCCTGAAAGAAGCTGCAGCACATTTGCATTCCCGCCTGAGCGGACGCGTAGAGCAAAGGCAGAGGGATTTGTTCGATCACATGCCGACTTTCCATTAGGCCTGCCAGATACGTCCGTTAACGCAATGGATGTGTATCTGTTTTGGGTACTGGTCGTTTTTGATGTCTGCGGATGTGTTTGTGACGGCGGTCGTCACACGGATCGGGCAGGAGATCTTTTTCCGTCGCAGAAAAAAATGAAGCCCGCTGGAGGGCGGGCTTAAATCCAAACCGATTAAGTTTTGGAGGAGACAGGTGTAACTATACTGCGCCGCAGCAAAAAGAACTAATTCTTTCTGTGAATGGGAGATATGTGCTGAGGTGATGTCTTGCGCCAGCGGGGCAACGCGAAGAAAAAAAGCGGCTTTTCGGCCGCTTTTTTTGTCATGTGAAGCGAATTAAACTCAGAATTTCAGTGTACTGGTCAGGTCGCCCGGCGGTAATGCACGCTGTGCTGCAAATGCAGCATTACGCACTTGCAAGCCTTCGAGTAAAGGCAGGTCAAATCGGCGTGTCAGGAAGCGCAGAATCGACGTGGTATCGAAGAAATTATGATCAACATGTTTTTTCTTGGCAAACGGCGAAACAATGATCGCAGGTATGCGAGAACCCGGGCCCCAGCGATCGCCTTTTGGTGGTGCAACATGATCCCACCAGCCGCCGTTTTCATCGAAAGTAATAATCACCAGCATATTTTTCCATTGCGGACTGTTTTTCAGATGCGCAAGGATATTGGTCACGTGCTGATCACCGGATTCCACATCCGAATAGCCTGCGTGCAGATTCAGATTGCCCTGCGGTTTGTAGAACGTTACCGCAGGTAATTTGCCGGCTGCCGCATCGGCCAGTAAGCGGTTTGACATCGGGCTGTCGCCGGTGCCGCCATCGCGCAGGTGTTCTGCGCGCGCTGCCGTGCCCGGTGCGAATTGCTGGAAGTAATTGAATGGCTGATGGTGATACTGGAAGTTCGGTTTTTCACCGCCGCCACGGTATTCCAGCGCAGCTTGCCACGCAGCGCCATACCACGCCCAGCTGACGCCTTTGCGTGACAGCAAATCGCCGATGGTGTCGTAAGTTTGCGGTGGCAAGGTTGACTGATCCGCCGGATCGGCCAGCAGCGGGTCTCCGCCGGGTGCAGGTTTGATATAGCTTGGCTGATACGGTGGTGCCATGGTGTTGACCGCGTAGCCATCTGGCGTGATCGCTCCGTCATTCACATATTTGGGTTTGCCCTCCAGCGCAGATGCAGGGGATGCCGGATCTAAGGCAAGGCGCGAACCCGTCGGGCCGTCTGCCGTGACCGCGATTTTGCGTTTCGCTGCAGTCGTCGCAGCATGGAAGTATTCCGGTGTTCGACCGGAAATCAGGAACTGGTGATTCAGATAAGAGCCGCCAAAGGCTGCCATGAAGAAGTTATCGCACAGCGTATATTCCTCTGCGACTTTCCAGAGTCCCAGATGGCTGCTGGTCTGACCGTAATATCCCATCACCAGTGCGCCGGAATCTCCGTAAGCAACAAACTGATCGTTTTTACCGCCATTGATCTGCATCTGATTCTGATAAAACAAATGGCACAGATCGCGGGTAATCACCGATTCCGGTAAAGGTTTGCCGTTTTCATCTTTGAGTGTGAACGGCGCATTCGGCAAGCCTGTGATTTTGTCTTCGCCAATCGAGTATTGCTTGCCACCGATATTCTGACTGCGCGGCACCATGCCGCCCCAGATTTTCGGCAATTGCGGTAAAACGCTGCCGTCTCTGTCTTTTTGCAGATACGCGTCAGCACTCAATCCTGACAACGGTTTTTCCAGACCCGGGAAATTCGCGAACAGATTATTAAAGCTGCGGTTTTCCAGATAAATGATGACGACGTTCTGAATATGTTGCTTCAGTTTCGCATCCAGCGTGGTGGCTTTGGCAGGCTGATCGGCTGCTGTACTGGCGGCGGTACTTGCCAGTAATCCGCCGGAAAGGCTGGCGAGGGCTGCGCCTTTCAGTAACTGGCGGCGCTGCGGGGCTTCTAATTCAGAGCGGGTGTCGGCAGAACCTGCCGGAAGATTTTTTTGCATAACAGACCTTTTGGAAAGCGCCATATGACGGGTGCTGACGAGAAAGCAGTGTGGCGCATTGTACGGCGGGTTTGTCAGACCGTACAGGCGGCTATAAGTTCTGCGGATCTGTGTAACGAAATACACAAAGCCGGCATTCAGCCGGCTTTGTAATGTGGTGATATCGGGGAGAATTAAACGGTGCCGCGGCCGGACGGATACATTTCGTCCTGCAGAGAGCGGAATTCGGCTTGTGGCGCTGCGCTGATTTGCTGTTTTTGCTGTTGTAACTGACGCAGCTGATTTTCCTGGCGCTGAATCTGCAGACGTACGCGCAGAAATTCAGAGACATACAAACGGCTGGTGTCCGATAAATTCTGATGGGTACTTTCGCAAAATTCGCGATAGGTGGTTTGCCCTTGTGCTTTTGCTTCTTCGGAGAAGCTTTTCCATTGCTGGGTCAGCTGGCGGTTGCGGTCGATCAGAACGCTTTGAGAGCGAGCCTGTTCGTGCAGAGCATCGATCTCTTCCTTCAGCTGCGCGATCTGGTGATCAAGCCAGCGCAGATACAGCCATGACGACTGCAGCGGGCGAAGCACCTGTTTTCTGAGACTGGAAGGCATAGTAGGGATGCGGGATTTGTCAAAGTCTTATTAGATTTCCGGAATTATATATGAAGCATGACATTTCACGAGAGAAATGTTTAATAGAATGCAATTTTGTTCATTAATGTTAAAAACTGTGTCGAATACAGCACAAATTCTGTGCATCCGTTTGCCGAATTTTTGTGCAAACGTTTGCGTTCCGGTTACACCCTGATGCAACTCTGACGACCGGATACAAAGTGCATCATCAGCACAACGCTACTCTGAAAAATTTCCCGATTTGTAAGACAAATTGTCAGCTTTTATGCTGACCGAATGTATCCTGAGCGCGGGCGAAAACAAACATAAGGTTCACGGCAAGCATCGTGAGCACGCCCTTAACCAGTGCAGTCCCGTACGGCAGGTCGTCTTCACGAGAGCACGGCATGCCGCATTTTGAATGTTCAAATATGGAGAAGCGGTCTATGCATCAATTAAAAAAAGCAGCATTGATTGTCGCTGCCGGTCTGGCGTTCAGCCAGTCAGCATTTGCAGCAGAAAAAACCGTCTGGATTACCCTCGGAGACACAGCCTACCGCCAGTTACAGCAAGCAATGCCTGCTGTGCGCTCGGTACAAAACAGTCAGCAGTCCGTGGCAGGATTCAAAGCAGCCACCCATCACAATGAAGCGGTACACGTGGTGCAACTGAGCGAGACGCAGTTGCTGAAACTGTCCGGCATCGTGCATCAGAAGCTGAACCGTTGCGGTGGCTTCATTCAGCACAGCACGAAGGAAGAAGCCGTCACCGCGCTGTATGCGCAGCCAAAAACACTGGCAGCGCTGGCGCGTCCTTCGTACACCATTGATAATCAAACGATTGTAAGCCCTATGGTTGCGCAAATGCAGGCGACGAATATCGCGCAAACCATTATCGATTTGTCGAACTTCACAAACCGCTATTACAAAACCACGGCGGGTACCAATGCATCGAACTGGCTGCTGAACAAATGGAAAACCATGAGCAGCGCGCGCAGCGATATTCTGGTGGAACAGTTTACACACAGCGGCTATCCGCAAAAATCCGTGATTCTGACCATTAACGGCACCGATAACGCAGCCGAAACCGTGGTGCTGGGTGCGCATCTGGATTCGATTAACCTGAATGGCACCACCGAAACCACCCGTGCACCGGGTGCGGACGATGATGCATCCGGCATTGCGAGTCTGACCGAAATTCTGCGTACCATGCTGGCGAATAATTACAAGCCACGCCGTACGATTAAGCTGATTGGCTATGCGGCGGAAGAAGTCGGCTTGCTTGGCTCGAAAGATATCGCTGCCAGCTTTAAAGCGAAAAATGCGAACGTGGTCGGCGTGATGCAGCTGGATATGACGAATTACAAAGGTTCGCCGCTGGATATTTATCTGTACACCGATTACACCGACAGCGCACAGAATCAGTTTGTCGCAAACCTGATCACCACCTATCAGCCAACCCTGAAAATCGGTTACGACAAATGCGGTTACGGCTGTTCTGATCACGCTTCCTGGTACAACCAGGGTTATCCGGCATCGATGCCGTTTGAAACCGCGTTTAATCAGGATAATCCGAATATTCACACTGCCAACGATACTTTCCAGAATGCGGGCGGCAATGCGGATCACTCGCTGAAATTTGCGCGCCTCGGCTTGTCATTTGCGGTAGAGCTGGCCAGCGATGGTCCTGCTGCCGGTGACAAAGTCGAAAACTTCAGCGGCAGCCTGACCAAAGGCCAGAGCAAGAGTTTCGGCCCGTTCAAGCTGAAAGCCGGCGGTACGCTGACCGCCAGCACGACTGGTACCGGTGATATGGATTTGTACGTGCGTAAGGTGTCGGTGCCAACCACCACGACTTACGATTGCAAATCGGATGGCTCCAGTTCGACCGAAAACTGTACCGCTAACAGCACCACCAATACGGATGTCTACGTTCTGGTGAGTGGCTACGCCGCCGGTAACTATGCGCTGAAAGTCAGCTATCCGGCGCAATAAACTTTCGCCTGTAAAGGTGGAAGCAAAAGAAAAAGCCGCGCTCGTGCGGCTTTTTCTGTTTGTACGATCAGCATCGCCGCCGGGTGCTTCAGCGTGTCCGGGCGGACTCGCCCTGAAAAACATCTGTAAACTGCCTTTTTCGCGTCAAAAACACTTCAAATGCGGTGTTCAGCACAGCGATCCGGCGCTCGCCGGCAGAAAGTCAGGCTCTCCGAAAAATGAAAATGACGATATTTGCACAGACAGCGTCCGGTGACTGCGGGTTTTCCCTGCCTGTTCCGGCTTTTTGGTGGTGCGAAGACGGCGCTGTATCGGCAAATTTGTAAACACCGCGCTTCAGACTTTGTGCGGTGCAGGAGATGCTTTTTGAATACGGTTGCTGTATTGCGCAGTGAGAAATGCCCGGGGAAAACAGCCAGCGCGTTCGATTCAAATATATGTGCTGTGAAGATATTCTTAGCTTTACAGTATAAAAATTTGAAAAACAGCAATTAACCAAGTTTAGATATTGAATGAAATTAAAACACTGTATTTCTAACAGAAAGTAACAAGTAAACAATATTCATTAATATATCGTTGCGACTTTTGAAGCAGAATGGTGCGCTGCAGCGACGCTGACGGATAGTCATTGCGGAATGCGGGCGACCCTTTCTAAGAAAGGCGAACGATGAAATTAATGCAAGAAAAATCCTGCGTACGCGCAGTCCGTATCGCTTGTGCATTGCTGGCAGGGCTGAGCCTGCTGCCTGCACAGGCTGAAGAAGCTGAAAAAGTGCAGCGGGTGGTGATCACCGGATCGAATATTTCGCGGATTGATCTGGAAGGCCCGACACCGGTGGAAGTGATACGCCGCGACGCCATCGAGAAGAGCGGTGCGGCTACTGTCAGCGAATTACTGAGTAAATTGCCGTCGATGTACATTCCGCTGGATGGCAGCGATGCCGGCAGCTTTGCGGCGGGCGCATCTTCGGTGCAGCTGCGCGGTATGGACGCGAAATACGTGCTGATTCTGCTGAATGGCCGCCGGCTGGCGAATTATGGTTTTGCCGATGGCGCATCGAACTCGTTTGTGGATCTGAACAGTTTGCCGCTGGCAGCGATTGAATCGGTTGAAATTCTGCGCGACGGCGCTTCGGCAATTTACGGTTCGGATGCGGTTGCCGGTGTGATTAACTTCAAAACCCGTAAAAATTATCGCGGCACCGAGGCCAGCGTTAATGCCGGAAACAATCAGAAAGGCGACGGTGCCAACTATAACGTCAGCGTGACGACGGGTTTTGGCGATATCGATAATGACGGCCGTAATGTCTTGCTGACGGCTGAACTGGCAAAACGCACACCGCTGTGGAGCGATAAGCATGGGTATTATGCGAACTCTGACTACCGCCGGTTTGGCGGTACCGATAAACGTAGTGCAACGCGTTACCTGGGCAGCCTGCGGAATGTCGAAACTTTCGAGGGATATGCGATTCCCGGTTGCCGTGGCACGATCGAAACCAATGCATTGGGTGATCAGCTCTGCCTGACCAGTTCCCCCTATCAGCTGACACCGCACAGCAGCAAGATGGCATTCTCCGGGATTTTCACGCAGCAACTGGCCGGTGGTGAATTGTTTGCCGAAGCGGCATTTACGAACAATAAAACCACACAGCAATCCGGTATGCCTGTGTTTGACAGCAGCTTTGTTGCTGAAACGCAGGGCTCGCTGAATCCTGGTTTGCAACAGTTACCGGCAGGATTTTTGCCGGGAGACCGTCTGCAAGTGTTCCGTCAGCTGTACGAAGCCGGTATGGCAGAGCAAGCGGTGGATAGTGATACCCTGCGTCTGGTGGCTGGCTGGCGTGGTTCTGTCAGAAACTGGGACAGCGAAGCAGCCTTCAGCTTTAATCAGAACAAACTATGGTCTGCTAACAGCAAACAAGTGCTGAAAGACGCGGCGAATGCAGCGCTGCAAGCCGGTGTACTGGGCCAGGCGGGTGGCTATGACCCGTTTGTTTACTGGAATCCGGCATCGGTGACAGATCCCTTGCTGACCACAACACTGCGCCGTGCAACTTCGCGCCTGAGTACCGCAGAATGGAAGATGAGCAATCCTGAATTGTTCAGTCTTGGTGGTGCGCCAGTCGGTTTCGCATGGGGTGCGCAAATCAGCCATGAAAGTCTGCGCGATACACCGGATGCCCGTGCGGAAGCAGGCCAGATCGCCGAACTGGGAGCGACCCGTGCCAAGGCCAGCCGTACTGTGATCTCTGCCTATGGTGAATTGAATCTGCCTGTACATACTCAGGTGGAAGTACAGGCCGCGCTGCGTGCGGATCATTACAGCGATTTCGGTAATTCGCTGAATCCTAAACTGGCGGCAGCATGGCGTCCGGCCAGCGGTGTACTGGTGCGCGCCGCCGCGACCACATCTTTTAAAGCCCCGACCTTGCCACAGCTGGGTTCCAGCACCCGCGGGTATGTCACCGTGGCGGACTGGGCGCGCTGCAAACCGATGAATCTGCAAGGGGCAGACTGTGCTTACACGCCAACCGCTGATATGCGCGGCAATGCGGCGCTGAATCCGGAAAAAGCACTGAATTTGTCAGCGGGGATCGTACTGCAGCCGGTGAAAGACCTGTCGCTGGCGCTGGACTGGTTTGCATTGAATCAGCGTGACACCATTCAGTTGCTGGATGCGCAGTACCTGATCGATAACGAAGACCGTATTCCGGGCTTTGCTGCAATGGTGTTGCGCGATCCGCGTAATCCTGTGCTGGAAGCGAAATTTCCGGGGCTGAATAAAGGTCGCCTGAAAGGCATTATTCAGCCTTTCCAGAATGTCGGTAAGACCGAAATTCAGGGTGTGGATCTGGACCTCAGCTATACGCTGAATCTGGGCGAGCGCGGCAAACTGAAATTCCGTGACGCACATAGCCAGTTCCTCAGCTACAAACAAAGCGTGGCACCGGGGGCGGAGCCGGTTTCACGTCTGGGTGGTACCTTCCTCCCGAAATGGAATAACACCTTCCGTCTGGCATATGAATATAAAAAATATGAAGGCGCACTGACTGCCCGCACCGTCGCCAGCACACTGAATATTGTCGATCCGTCTTATGAACAGGATCCGGCGATTACCCGTCGCCGTATTCCTTCGTTCACAGCATGGGATGCGAATGTCAGCGTACGTGTGCGTGATGGCTGGATGCTGAATGCCGGCGTGAACAATCTGTTCGATAAAGCGCCGGTATATGCGAATTCGCCGACACTGGATAGCATCGTGCAATACCGTAACGATGTGGTTGGCCGCTATTTCTATCTGAATATGCGCTACAGCTTCAACTAAGCGCAGCGCGCCTGATGTACCGGCAATGGTGGCAGCAGGCGCAAAGGCTTCCTCAGCATTCTCAGAACAGCCTGCGCCGCCGCGTCAGGCTGTTTTTTTGCCAAAAACACCCGAAATGCGGTGTTCAGCACAGTGATCCGGCGCTCGCCGGCGGAAAGTCCGGGTGTGCATATCTGCTACATGACGAATATCGCATATGGTCTGAGCAGCGCCGTGCGTCAGCGGTGTCAGTGGCAGCTTTATGATGGATCAGCGCCGGTCGCCGGGTTCAGCGATACCCGAAAGCAGACAGCATCACGCTGATGTCGCCGGTTTTCTGCAGAATCAGAAGATCTTTTTCGAGCGCACTGACCATCTTTTGCAACATCTTTGCTTCTTTTTTCAACTGATTGACCTGCACGCTGATTTTGTCGTGATTGCCAATGCCGAACCGTTGCCGGAATGTATTGGTCTCAAACTGAATTTCAGCGCGCAAGTCTTTTTCCTGTTCTGCCAGCACTTGCAGGTAGTGCTGTAATTTTTCTTTGCTCAGACTGGCAAGATGCTGTGGGTCTATCTGCTCCAGTCTGCGCTGCATTTCCAGCAGACTGAGCAAGTCCCGTGCTTCATACGCGGCATTCACTTCCTGCATCAGGGTATTTTTTTCACTGCGTTTTTGTTCATCCTGTTCGCGGTCCGGATGCAGCATGCTGGCCAGCTTACGATAGACTTCGCGTATCGATAAGCTGACGGCTTTTTCCTGTTGCGCGATCCGCGCTTGCTTTGCCGCTTGCCGGCGGCGCGCATGTTCCTGTCTGGCGTATTCTGCGGCAGTGGCAGCGTCGTCTGCGCTTTCCTCAGTATTTCCTTCGGCGAAATGCGATTGTCCGCGCTGGCCGGTATCCGCAATGTCCGGTGAACCGTTGTCTGTTGCTGCTGTCGGGTTGTCCTGCAAACTTTGTTCTGCGCGGGCTTTTTCCTCCGCGTGTTCCTGATCCAGATCGATATCGCACCAGTACAAAAATATCGCTTTCAGCGCCGGTTCACTGTCCGCATCCAGCATTTCCCTGCCGAGGTCAAAAATCAGTCTGCCGATAACTTTCTCAAGGCGTTTATTCAGTTTTGTCTGTCCAGCTGCCTGATCAATCTGCTTAATCAGCTGCGCTTTTAACGCATCGATGGCTTGTACCTGCGGGTAGTATTCATGGGCGAACACGATTTCAAATGCCGTGATGTCGGTTTTCAGCGCTGCCAGTGTCTGCTTATATTGTTCAATTTTCCCGATCAGGCTGTTGAAGCGCCTTTGTTCCTTGCTCAGTGCGTTTTCCTGCGCAGCGGCGCTGATGTTCAGTTGGGTGGAAGAAGACATAGTCATGGCATTCGTGGCGGCTAAGCGGCAGCAACATGCGCCCGCAGGCATACAGATCGCGCACCGAAGCTTCGCCCCGATATGGCTGTTCAGTTCGGGCGCGTATTGTATCGTGAAGCCTTTCCGGCGCGGGCTTGTTACGCAATTTGCCATGAAGCTGCGGCCGCTGACGTTGCTGAAAAAGCCGCGAAAATGCTGGGAAAAAGCCGGGAAAGCCCGAAAAGCGCCCGAAATGCGGTGTTCAGCACAGCCATCCGGCGCTCGCCGGCAGAAAGTCTGGCCGTCCGCAAACCTCAGATGACGAGGTTTGCATAGTCCGGTGATTTCAGGGTGTGGCTTATTGTGCTTGTACGGCAGGCAGGATGAAGTCGCTGATCAGTTTATCGCTGATCTGATGCGGGTTGCGCGCGCCGAAGTTGGTGGTGGTGACAAGCAGTACCAGATCCAGTGCTGGAAACACCACGACCTTATTGCCGCCGCTGCCCGCCATCTGATAGGCAGGATGCTGCATCTCTTTGCTGCTGTACGGATACATCCACAACAAATATCCGTACTGACGCTGTTCATCCACCTGTGCCTGCGCCGAGACGGTGGTGCGTATCCACGGCGCAGAAATGATCTGCTGACCTTGCCAGCTGCCGCCATTCGCCAGTAACTGGCCGATTTTCAGCAGATCGCGGCTGCGCAGGCTGAGTCCGCCGCCGCCTTGTGCCAGCCCCAGCGGCGAATACTGCCACTGTGTTTGCCTGATCCCGAGCGGGCTGAACAGGGCTTTCTGCGCGAAGGCTGGTAAGGGCATCTTGCTGGCTTTTTGTACGACGGCACCCAGCGTGGTCGTGCCCGCTGTGCAATAGCTGAAGGCACGGCCGAACGGCGAATTTTCCGGTTTTGGCACCCATGCCGGATAGCCTTTTACCGGCAGATTCAGATAAAACCCGACCCAGTCTTCAATCAGATACATTCGTTCTTCGTTTCCGCGCGAGAAAGGGTTCTGATCGTCGCATTCCAGTTGCGAACTCATGGTCAGCAAATCTTCGACGGTGATTTTCTGTTTGCGCGGGTCCGGATTGTCGATTTTTCCTTTGTATTGCAGCAGGCCCAGTACCGGTGTTCTGACGGAGGCAATCATGCCCCTGTCGATGGCGGCACCGGCCAGCAGGCCGGTAATGGTTTTGGTGGCAGAGCGTGTATTGCGCAAACCTTCCGCACCGGCGCTGTCGAAATAGCTTTCATGAATCAGCTTGCCGTGGCGGGCGATTAAGACACTGGTTATTTGCTGATACGTGCCTTTGCGAATGGCTTCGTCCATTTCCTGTAATTTACCTGCATCCAGTTGCTGCTCTGCGGGCGTGCTCAGTGGCCACGCATGCTGGCTGCTTTCTGCTGTAAGGCTGTGTGCAGAGGCGGACAGTGCAGAGGAGGCGAAGAATGCGGATGCGCAAACGCTGAGCGTAAAAGCAAGCGGGGAAAGGGTTTTCATGCGGTAACTCCGGCGATCAGGTGGAAAAGTCCACCCAGCATACGCATCAGAAGGGGTGCGGTCTTGGATATTTGTAACCTGCAGCGTCGCTGCCGGCAGCGCGGAACGCGGCTGGTGTCATGCGTAAATGCTGCCATAAGGCGCGGTTCAGATGGCTCTGATCGCAATAGCCGCAGGCTGCAGCGATATCACTCAGTGCGGTGTCGGTGGTCATCAGAAAATGCATGGCGCGCTGCAAACGGCGCAAGCGCAGATCGCTGCCCGGCGAACGTCCCAGATGACGCTGATACTGCCGTGCCAGATACACGCGGTGTACGCCCACTGCAGCGGCGATATCGGCAATCGACAATTCCTGATCCGACATATCAGCAATCATTTCCTGCGCCTGCTTCAGCCACGCAGGCACGCTGGCGGATGCCGGTGCCGGAACAGAAAATTGCTGCAGCAAAGCGATACTGAGGACTTCCATATCCAGCTGCGTCGCATCGGACCAGCGGGCAGTATTCAGTAAATGAAAAGCAGTTTGCAGCGCCGCCGGCTGATGGCTGCGCAGGGCGATCTGCGGCAACAGCAAGGCGTTTTCCTGTCCGCAGAAATGGTCTGCATCGAAACTCATGGCAAAAAACCAGCCGTCATCACCCGCAAACCGGTCACGGTGTACAACGCCGGGCGGGTTGTAAATCAGGACTGGGCCTTCGCGCTGCTCACCGGCAGCAGAGCTGATGTAACGGCCACGTGTGCTCAGCACCACATGCGCATCCGCATGGCTGTGTTCTCTGACCTCATGCTCCGGCACGGTAGCGCGCAAATGACTGAGCCTGAGCCCACCGGCTTCGCGCTCCATCGTCTGGGTACCGTAAAAACTGCCGCGTGAAAACTGACTGGCCATCGATTTAACTCATTGGATAAAAGGCGGACGACAGCAGGTGCCGGCGCAGAAATCAGGTTGGTACATAAGGCAGTTCGCCGTCGCCGATTGTAGAGCATCACCGGCAGCCCGCCACAGCGAGGCGTAGTATTTCTGCAATTTCCGGCGTGCAAATGCCACACATGGCGTTTTGATGCCCGAAATCCGGTGAAATGCGGTGTTCAGCACAGCCATCCGGCGCTCGCCGGCAGAAAGTCCGGCTGTCCGTAATCATCCGATGCAGACTTCTGCACAGAGTGCGGGCGGCAGACTCAGTTCCGAAGCTGCCACCATGCACGGAAGCCTACCGTTTCTGTGAAGTGCGCCGGTACCGGTGCAGGTTGATTATGTGTGCGGAGGCGATGATCCGCCGGGTATAAAAGAAACGTCCGGCACAAATCATGCCGGACGCGGTGGACTGTTGCAGATTCAGCGACTGAACATCAGCGGCCGTACATCCGCTTTTCTTTTTCTTCGATCAGGTTTTGCACAATCACGCAAACCGCATGCGCCTGTTCCGGTGTCAGATCGATGTTTTCAATCACTGAACGTTTGAAGCGTATGCCGTTGATCAGGCCGCTGGTTTCCACGAAACCCAGTGTCAGCTGGCGGTTCAGAAAATAATAAATGGCGGCGATGATGAAACCGATGCCTGTGATCAGAAAGAAATCGGCGGCGCCGGAACTGCCTTCACGGACATGACTGTTCAGCACCGAGAATGCAAAGAACAGGAAAAACCCGAAAATACCGGCCGCGGATTTCCACGGCTTGTGATAACCGTAATAGCTGGAGCAAATGTTTTGCAGCGGAATAATGCGTGCATCGTTCCCTTCGATGGAGCCGGATGCAAATTCCAGCCGCTCTGCGCTGACGCGGATCGTAGTGGTCGGATCAATTTTGACCAGTGATAACAGCCACGCCACCAGGCCGCCTTTACGGCCGGTAATGCTGACGTAATTGTTGGCGCTGTCGACCGGTTTCTGATCAGCTTTCCATTCTTTAATAACGAGTGCGCTCATGTTCTTCCTGATGATTTTTATGGGAATCTGGCGGATTGGCCAGGAATCGGATCATAGAGGAATTGTTTTTAAACTTACATGTAAAAGATGAAATCTGCATAAAAATACAACATTGCTGTCAGCGCAACAGAAGAAAGCGTTTCTGCGCGGGATTTTTAAAAACTTGGACAATTGTCCAAAACAGTGCAGAATACCCGAATTACCACAGCAAAACAGGCAGAGGCAGACCGTGAACCAGCGCGCAGCAACCGCAGTACAACAGGCAGCGATGCAAGCCATACTGGCGACGCAGAAAATTGCGTTCGGAAAAGACATGTGCCCGCCGTGGGCAGTGCGGCGCGACCGTTTGCAGCGTTTGCGCAAGCTGGTGAAACAGCATCAGTTTGAGATTGCAGACGCGATCAGTGCGGATTTCAGCTATCGCCCGCAGGAAGAAACCCGCTTGCTGGAAGTGTTTCCATCGCTGGCAGGCATCAGCCATGCCTTATCGCATGGCCGTGGCTGGATGCAGCCGCGCCGCCGCTGTACCGGCTTCTGGTTTTTACCGGCGCGCTCCCGCTTGCTGCCGCAACCTCTGGGTGTGGCGGGCATCATGGTGCCGTGGAACTATCCCTTATTTCTGGCGATCGGTCCGCTGACTGCCGCGCTGGCAGCAGGCAACCGCGCCCTGATCAAAATGCCGGAACTGACACCGGCATTTTCTGCGCTGTTTGAAAGACTGATTGCGCAGTATTTTGCGCCGGATGAAGTGGCGGTGATCAATGGCGATGCGCAAGTCGCGCAGGCATTCAGCCTGCTGCCGTTTGATCATTTGCTGTTCACCGGTTCCACCAAAGTCGGGCACGACGTGATGCGCGCCGCCAGTACCCATCTGACGCCGGTGACGCTGGAACTGGGGGGTAAATCACCGGCCCTGATTTGTCCCGGCGATGGCAGCGAAGCCGCCTTGCGCAAAGCCGCCGAAGCAATACTGCGCGGTAAATGTGTGAATGCCGGTCAGACCTGCATCGCACCCGATTACGTCTTGTTGCCGGAAGCACAGCGCGAGGCTTTTATCCGCATCGCTGCAGAAGTCTTCAATCGTTTGTATCCGGCAGAACGTGCCGGAAAAGATTACGCCGCCGTGGTATCCGAGCGCCATTTCCAGCGCCTGCAGCATCTGATGCAGGATGCGGTCGAGCAGGGTGCGCAGGCTCATCAGCTGGGGCAGGGGGCAATGCAATACAGCCCGCGTCAGATGCCGCCGGTATTGCTGACCGGCGTGCAGGATCAGATGACGGTCATGCAGGAAGAAATTTTCGGGCCGGTGCTGCCGGTGGAAACCTACTGCACACTGCCGGAAGCAATCGCCCGCATCAACCAGCGTCCGCGCCCACTGGCGCTGTATGCATTTGGACGTGATGCATCGGAAATCAACACCGTGCTGAACAACACCATTTCCGGCGGTGTGACAGTGAATGACACGCTGTTGCATATCGCGCAGGATGATTTGCCATTCGGCGGCGTCGGCCCCAGCGGCATGGGCGCTTATCATGCGCGTGAGGGTTTCGATACTTTCTCAAAACTGAAACCGGTGCTGTACCAGTCGCGCCTGAACCTGACATGGCTGGCGCAGGCACCGTATACTGCGCGTTTTGAATGGCTGTTGAAATGGATGTTGCGATGAAGAGCGCAGAAAAAGCAGCAGAAAAACCTGCAGAAAAACCAGCGACACAGCGCGCCAGAGCACCGAAAAAAAGCGTGCTGAAAAAACAGGAACTGCTGCAACATGCGCTGTTGCTGCTGGCAGAAAAAGGTTTCGCCGCGCTGAATCTGCGCGATCTGGCCAGCCGCGCCGGTATGTCGCTGGGATTAATCCATTACTATTTCAGCGATAAGCAAGCGCTTCTGACCGAAGCGCTGCAACTGTATAAATCCGGCTTCATCGCCCAACTGCATACCGCCTTACTGCAAGCCGACGATGCAGATCAGCTGATCACCACCGCCGTACAGATGTTTACCGCCATCGCCACCGAACCGCAATCCCTGCATCGCCTGTGGTACGACCTCAAAGCCCAGGCCATGTTCGATAACGCTTTCCGCGAGGTGCTGCATCAGACCGAACAACAACTGATCGACCTGTGCGCCGCATTCCTGAGCAAACTCAATCACCTGCGCGGCAGCACCAGCCCCTTATCCGCACTGGATTTATACCTTTTGCTGGACAGCCATTTGCAATACGCGATGCTGCATCAGGGCGAAGAAAAAGCCAGCGGGGAATGGCTGGCCGGTGCGCTGCGAGAGAGAATCAGTTCGGGCTAAACACTTAAGATGAGGTTTGCTTTTGCTGAAAAGCACTCTTGACCCATGCCGCCAGTACTTCTGTATTGATATCCGCCAGCGATTTGATATACACGCACCCGACACCCGCCTTGTGTTTTCCCAGCTGCTGCTTCAACGCTTCATGCTCAGGTGCGGCATTTAATCCGTAAATCGCAATTTCGTTCTTGCGTGCAGCAAATCCAACCACGCACATATCACCCTCACGCCCGCTGTCGTAGCGGTAGTGGTAATTGCCGAAGCCAACGATAGCTGTTCCCCACATCACCGGCGGCTGGCCGGTGGCTTCGCCCATCAGTTCCGCCAGCGCTTCACAATCTTTGCGGCGGACTTCATTGCTGATATTCGCCAGATACGCGCTGACGCTGGTATCGGTTGGCACGGTTTTATTACTGCTCATGGTCTGCCTCCTGTGTTTTCGGATGGTAGGGCTGAAGCGTCAGCATAGTCCGCGTGCGGGTGTTTGTGGTGTGTTGATGATCACGATCGTTCAGATTTGTAAAAAAATGCATGAAACCACTCCAAATACGGTGTTCTGTACTGTGCTCCTACGGGGGGATTTTCCTGACCAAACTCAGTCACCTGAGCGGCACCTCCAGCCCAATATTGCGATTGGATTTATGTCTTTTGCTGAGCAGTAATTTTCAATATGCAATGCGTAATCAGGGGGGGAAGAAAAAAGTCATTTGACAGTGGATAAAAAATTCTTGAATTTGTTTAAATTGTTTTAGAAGAAAATCTAAATAATTAATGGGTTTTTAGGGATGTTTTTGTTAAAGCTAGAGTCTACTTCCAATGGAGCGCAGTAGGTGCGCGCAAGTTTATCAGATAAATCAATATCTTTTGGAATAAGGTGTCCATATATTAGCTGCAATGAAGATTCCATGTGGCATTGTATATTTGTATATTTATACTCAAAAGATTCAATATCTTCAGTGATTTGAGGTGGATTTTCTAGGTATTTTTGAAATATTTCTATCAGTTCTTCTTGGGATGAGTATAACTTAATCCATGCTAAATCTATTCTATGGTTTTTTTTAAACTTTGAAATAATTGGGTATGTGTTTTTTCTGATGAGTGCCGTCAAAATTCTTTCGTCGCAAATTGGCGTGCCATTTATAGGAAATCCTGCATGCATTCCATTGCTGTTTAATACAAGTGAAATTACCTTGTAATTAAATTTAGGATTGTAATCCCATCCTAAATTTTTAAATATTTCAATGATGTTTTCCTGAAAAAATTGTTTTTTTCTGTTTATTTGGGATGCAGCTTTCCTCAGAATTTGTTGGGCACGATAAAAACTTTGCGGTGAGTTGGTTGATATGATGCACTTTGCTTCGCCAATAATTATTAGGCTGCCTATTCTAAATATCAAGTCAATCTCTTCCTCTAATTTATTTTTTATTTTTATCCTCTTTGATATGGCATGATCGTAGTCTGATAAAAATTCATTTTCATTAAGAAAGTAATTTATTGAATTTATTATGTTCCCCTCATATATGTATCCTTTTTCAGCTAAATTTGTATCTAGTTTAACTAACCAATGTTCAATTACTCGATTGGGATTTGGAGCCTGAAAGGCGCTTGTTAGTATGCAAAATTTTTCCTTTTCTAAAAATATGATCGGATGGCACCATATGTCTTGATTGGAGTTTTTGTAAGTCAAGAAATCTATTATCTTTTTTACCTTGTTTAATTTGATTTTGGATGCTTTTTCTATTGCTTTGCTAATTTTGACTAGGCTAATGACGATCGCGAATTCGCTAAGTTTTTTTGATGTATGAATTTCATCATTCTCAGGGAATTTATTTTGTATTTCGACTGAAAAAATAACAAAGTAGCAAAAAATGTCAATTATTTCTCTCAATCGAATTTTTTCATCAAAAAATTCCTTTTCCATGAAAGATGCGGGGAAGTTTTCTAATGCTTTGCGAAATGCATTCCTTGTTGAAAAATCATGTGAAGATATGTTTTCTGAAGAAATTTGGAAATCTTTTATTATATATTCTCTGTTTTTGCCTGAAGAAGTTGTTGTAATGTATTTTCTTGGGTAATTTTTTGCAAATGGAAATTCTATTTTTGCAACGGAAGATTCAAATCGAGCACGGCGAATTTGACTAGCCTCGAATGCAATTTCAGAAGAAGACTTTGACTGAATAATTTTCGCAATTTTTTTTGATTTGTCTATCCAGCTAAATTTATATTCTCCCCAAACCAATGCCTTCCAAATTTGCTCATAACAAGAATATATTTGAGATAGATGTGATTCTATGAGTATAAATTCAATTATTTCTAATGGTTCATTTCCCGGTTTTGGTGATGGATCAATCTCTAAATTATTTATTGTTGATAGTATTGCTTTTTGAAATGCGTCGACTGATGCATTTGATGCTTCCATTAGTGTCAATTTATTTTCAAGTGGATTGTTTGAGATTGTTTGGCTAAATATGTTGTTTGTATCTAAATTTTGACTATGGAATTCTTTATTTACTACTGCCCTTTCTCTGTTGGATATTGCGCAATAAAGCTGCAGTAACTTTTTGCGTGATATGTTTGGGAAATTATTTTTGTATAAATTAGATAGGGTTTTTCTTATTTGAGATAGTTCATCGTATATTGCAGTTCCTGCTTCATGCAACATTTCACAGTCAGATGTTCTTAATGAGTATGAAAAATTCTCATTCCATTTTTCTTTTGAGAAATTAGATTGAATTGGTGATTTAAAATCTCCATTAATTAAGGATGATCTTAGTGTTTTCATTTTAATATTTGCATAATTTTTTTGTTGGCGGGGTACATATAGGGTGATCTCTTATACAGTAAATAGAAAACGCTAATATGGGCTGGCACGGATTTGTTGCTGCTCATGGATGATCTTTTGCAGTGCAGATGGTGTGACTGATTCAGAAGCATATTCTGCATGCTCGTGGTTGTGGTGTTTTTGTTATGAATAATCGTTGAGATTTCTCCAAAATCGCCCAAAAACACCCCAAATGCGGCATTCAGCACAGCACCACGGCGGTCGTCGGCAGAAAGTCCGGGCTTTCGGAAATGGCAGATGACGATAGTTGCATCATCTGATGACCGGCGTGCTGATCTTCAGCGGGTATCCGGTCAGTCAGATCAGCGTGATACAGCGTGGTAGGTCCACTTGCGGGTTTTGCTGGCGCGGATGGTGGCGGCGTCGGGGTGCAGCGGGTTGATCAGGATGTTGAGTTCTTCCGGCACGATGACGGACGGTACCAGCAGCAGGGCGGAGCGCATGCTGGCGGCCCACTGACTGCCGTAATCGAGACTGACTTTGCCTGCGGGTATCGCGTCCCAGCCGATATGATGGTTTGCGTCAAAGTGTTCTGCCGCTTGCCACACGGCGGGCGGAATTTGTATGGATACCAGATAGCGGTTCAGCGGCAACAGGCCTGCGTTCAGGTGCACAAGCGTTTCCAGACAAGCCAGCGAGATATTGCTGGCGCAATACACCAGCGGCGTGCCTTCGCGGTTCCAGCGTCCGCCGGTGAGTTTGGCGCCGGTGCCCTGCATATCGTCGGCGGTGTAGCCGGGGGTGTCAGTGGCGATGCGCCACGCGGTGATCACAGATAAGCTCCGCTTTGCATGGTGCGCAACACATTGGCCACCATCTGAAAGCCGCTGCTGGTGCCTAAAAATTCCACCGGACGGCGTCCGCCCAGCGCAGGCAGCGGCTGTTCTATCCAGCTGGCAACCCATTGCGCGGCATTGAAGTGCGTGTCTGCGCCCGCCACCATGACACTGACCTGACCAATCAGCGATGCCATGTTCAGTACGCGTTCGCTTTCATCAATCGACAAAATTTCATCGCGTTTGACTTTGCGGTTAATCGTGCTGACCGAGATACGCAGCGCGCGCGACAATTCTTCCTGTGCCAGTCCCATGTCTTCAACCAGTTTTTTGAAGTCGCTGGCTTTCACACCGTGTTCCACCAGTTCGATTTTTTCCATGGCAGGCATGGTGAATGCTTTGTCGAAGCTGTCAAACGAATAGCTGCGGGCAGCATGTGGCTGAGGCAGGGCAGAACTGAGAATGGCGTGCATGTTTGCTCCTTTGCGCAATAAAAACTGTGCAGATGAGCAGATTATAGCAGATTTCGCCGGTTTGCTTAAAATTTCAGCAGAAGCGTGGATTGATTCGGGCAGAACGGAAGACGCGGCATCCGGCATACAGCAGCATGGGGTAAAAAGCGGATTTTTGTGATAAAAAATTAATATATGTGCGAATCATCGTACAATCATCCGGTCTTGTGTATAAGGAGCGAAAACGATGTGTGATAAGGATACAGCGTCCGGTCAGAACAGTCCGGCATTTGACCCGAAGGCCGTTGCAGCGCAATGGCAGACAGCGGGCTTGCCAGCATTACGTCGTGAAGAAGTATTGATTGATACGCCGGATGGCAAGGCCGATGCGTATCTGGTCAGTCCGGCAGAAGGGCGCTGGCCTGCCGTGCTGATGTGGCCGGATATCGCCGGTTTGCGTACTGCAAAACGTATGATGGCGGATCGTCTGGCAGCACAGGGTTATACGGTGTTGCTGGTGAATATCTATTACCGCGAAGGCGTTGCACCGCTGTATCAGCAATTCACCGACTGGATGAATAATAAAGATTCAGCATGGCCGATGGTGGCAAGGCTCAAACCGGAAGGTGTTGCTTCAGATACGGTGGCGTATGTGGATTTTCTGGATCAGCATGCAGCAACCGACACCACAAAACCGGTGTCCACATTCGGATACTGCCTCGGTGCATCGTATGCGGTACGCGCAGCGGCAGCCCGCGCAGACCGTATTGCAGCGGCGGTCAGCTATCACGGCGCATTTCTGGTTACGCCGCAATCCACCAGCCCGGATAAGCTGATGGCGCAAAGCAAGGCCGCCTTCCAGTTCGCCATCGGTGAAGATGACGACCAGCAAAATCCGGAAGAAAAAAATACTCTGAAACAGCGTGCGCAGGAAGCCGGTGTCGAAGCCGATGTACAGGTTTATCCGGCAAAGCATGGCTGGTGCGTGATCGACATGCCATTTTATGACGATGCGCAGTCTGAACTGGCGTGGAACAAGATGCTGACGCTGTTTCAGCGCGTATCGGTTTCCGGATAAGTATGTTCAGGCCCCCGGACTGCCTCCCGGCACCTCGCGTTCGCACTCGTGGCTATTGATGAAATGAGTTCTAGGCACGGGCTGGCTCAGGCAGTACGGTCATTATCTATGCTGGGCACCTTGCCTTCTGTATGACTCACTCAGGACATGCGGCAGCTCGCGTTTGCAAGCGTCTGAGTATACCGAGCAGCAGAATTTCAGACTGGCGAATCTGTCTGTGCTTGTCATTGACGGATTTCGGTCTTATGAATTTTTTGCAGGGCAGCTGGTTTGTATGGCTCTCCAGAGCGCAAAACCGGCGATCCGGCGTATTCCGTGAATCGGGGCTGGCGCGACCACTGACTATTACTGAACATATCAGGCGGACAAAATAAAACGGCAGGCCGGACAATCCGGGCTGCCGTTTGTTTTGCTGCGTTAGCGCGATTCAGAAGCGGCGACGACGCTGTGTGTGCTGCACCTTGGCGGTCTTTTGCTGAGACATCAGCGTCAACGCGAGTAATTCCAGACCTGTCAGCGCACCAATCCAGACACCCTGTACCAGATCCGATGGCATCAGCGAAGGAAACAGCTGGCGTGCAATGATCCAGAGTGCAATGCCGAATAAACCAGTGGCCATCAACAGATGTGCTTTACGTTGTTGTTGCATGATGGTCTCCCTGAAGTGACTGAAATCATATAAACCGTAAAGTCAGCTTAAGGGCTGTGTTGCGGAAAAGCAAGCGCATCTGCAGGGGGCAAAGATAAATTCTGTTAAATCCGCCATTCCCGCCAGCCCTGCCTGACATAAGGTTGCTACTCAGCTTCACTGATCATGCTGCTGGCACACGCACAACACAACGCTGCACGGCGTGCGCTGTATTTTGCGCGGGCTACTTACAAACCTGAGGGAAATGCCGGAATCGTCGGTATCAGTGCTGCTGGCAGAACTGATAACACCGGTTTAACCAGCGGCATCTTCGGCGCGTTGAGATCGCGACACCAGCATCATGCCAAGAATTTCGAAGCCGATACTGACGCCAAAAATCAGGCCGGACAGAAAATTATTTTTGGGGAGGAGACCCGGAAAAAGACCGGGCAAAAGCGTTTGCAAAGCGATACCAACAATACCAGCCAGTATCAGTAACACACCTGTTGTTTTTAACGGCATCTGTCTGTCCTCCGCTTGGTTGAAAAAAAACGATTTACTGAGAATAGTGCACAGTAATTTAATTTACAAACAAGATTCATGTGCGAGTGCGGAAATGTGGTATTTCATGTAGACAAAGTTTTCTACTTTAGATAAGATGAATGTAGAAATAATTTTCTATTTCATCCGGATCTCGTTCTTACTGAATGAATTTATTATCTTTTTAAAGGATTTGAGCGTGCCAGTATTCAAAAAACTATTTGCCAGTATCTGTCTTTCCTTCTCAGTATGTACGCTGGCACAAGCAGACTGTACCTTACTGGTTGCCGCAGAAACCGGAAAAACCTTACTGGAAGAGGGCGATTGTCATCATGCGATGGCGCCGAATTCCAGCTTTAAAATCCCGATTGCCCTGATGGGATATGACGCAGGCATTCTGCGCGACACGCAAACGCCTGCCATGCCGTACAAGCCTTCATATTCGGCCATGATCGAAAGCTGGGCGCAGACAACCACACCGGCGATGTGGATGAAAAATTCCGTGGTCTGGTATTCGCAGGAAATCACCCGGCAACTGGGGATGGCGGCATTTCAGCGCTATGTGCAGGCTTTTAATTACGGAAATCAGGATATCAGTGGTAATCCGGGCAAGAATGACGGACTGACACGCAGCTGGCTGACGTCTTCGCTGAAAATCACACCACATCAGCAAGCCGGATTTTTGCGTCGCCTGGTGCTGAAGCAATTGCCTGTCTCTGCACATGCGATGGAGATGACCGCAAAAATCACGCGCATTCAGCCGGATATCGCAGACTGGGAAATTCACGGCAAAACCGGCAGCGGCATACCGGACGGGCTTGATGGGAAAGAAGACTGGTCGCGCGGATTTGGCTGGTTTGTCGGCTGGGCTGATAACGGCAACAGGAAGGTGATTTTTGTGCGATTGCTGCTGGATCAGCAGAAGCAGGACACATTCGCCGGACCGCGTGCGCGGGAAGCCACGCTGCAACGCTTACCGGTATTACTTTCTGCATTGCCGGCCAAGCCATAAAAATTCAGCAGACAAGAAAAAACCGCCCGGTTTGCGGGCGGTATCGAAAGCAAATAAATCGCAGTGAAACCGGTTGTATATCGCTGCATTCGTATGCGGTACAACGATATCAACGGCAATTTATTGCGGCAGCGAGAATTCGCTGAGTTTTTTGTTGAAACGGAACAGCCACAGACGGTTGAGGCGTTCATTCTCTGCACCGCGGGTAACCCGTGCGGTATTGCCGACAGTGCAGCCGCTTGCAGCAGCACCTGCCTGCATCTGACCATTAGCGTCGTAAGTGCATTTGGTGATGTCTGCACCGCTGATTTGCTGGCCGTTGGCATTGAAAACGCCGGTTTTTAAGCCGAAATCATCATCATTTACCAGCGCCAGTGTAAATTCGTCGACCAGTGCCAGACCTTCCGCTTTTTCCGCGCTCCAGCCAGTCTGATTCAGATCCAGCAACAGGGTTTTACGCAGCGGAATCACATCCGCAAAGCTGACACCATTGACCGCGGCACCGGTCATGCTGCTTTTTTCCAGATCGGTAGAAACAGCAGCGATGTCGGTCGCATTCGCAGGAATTTGTACCAGCATCAGACGGTTAAACACTTTGCCATCCGGTCCGGCACCTTGTTCGATAACGATAAAGCGGTTATTGCCGAGCGCCACCAGATCACCCAGTTTGGCGTTGCCGGTTTTGCTTCCCTGATACATTGCAGGATCAAGAGGGTAAGCATACAGGCGGGTTTTTTCTGAGACTGGATCAAATTCCACCCAGCGCACCAGTTTGGCGTAATCACGGATATTTTCATTGCTGGCTTTATCAGCACCCGGTAGCACGATGCTGGCCTTGCCATCATCCAGCGGGCTTTGAATAAAGCCTTGCAGTTTGCCGCTGGTACTATCCAGTGTCAGACCTTCCATCCCGCGGTTGGCGCGGCGTTTTGCCAGCACTGCCGGTAAATCGCCGGCGTTGCTGCCCGGTTGATATTTTTTCTGGATGATGCCGGTCGCAGCATCAATTTTGACGATGAACGGACCATATTCATCAGAAACCCACAGTACGCCTTTGGCAGCATCATAAGCAATTGATTCGGTATCCAGACCAAAATCGCTGAAAGTTGCCTTACCTTTGGCGTCATAACGTGCAGCATCATTCAGAGGTGCTTCCAGTGTCGCGCCGGTTTTACCCGGTGGCAGCGGCAGGCCGGTGGCTTTGGTGTTTGCATCAAAGCGAATTGGCATACTGGATTTCAGCACCGCGCCGTCTTTACCGACGCTGATAATGCCGACTGACGGGGCAAACGAAGGTGATGGAAAGAATTTTGCATCAACCGTCCCTGTTGCGCCGGTGCTGATCAGTGATGCCGGTACTTTCGGGCCATCGCCGTTCGGGCCACGGTCGGTAATCGCAAAAAATTCCAGATTGCCATCTGCAGTTTTGCCTTTAAACGCCAGACCGGAACCGTAAGCCGGTAAAAATCCTTTCGGGAAATCTGCTTTGATTCCAGCGTCTGTACCTTCATAGGGCACATAAAATTTCGCGTCTGCTTTGACCTGATAACGCGTGACACTCACAGTCACAGCACCTGCGCCATTGGTCTGCGTGAAACTGTCGGTGAACGGACGGCCTGCTTTACCTGCCAGCGTGTCTTCAAAATGTTCCCGCGCCATATTGCGGCGTTCTGTGTCCACGCTGCGTCCCTGATAGCCGGCAGGCAAACCACTTAAGACTTTATTCAGCACCGCATGAAAGTCATCCGGTTTGGCATTGAAGTCCAGTGCTTGTGCATTCAGTGCGGTTTTCACGGCAGACGTGATGCGAATACCGTTGGACGGATCCTGATCTTCATCCAGCGTTTGCAATGCCAGCAAGCGATTGATGACGGTTTCATCTTTTGGTGTCGCAGACTTCGCCAGTTCCAGCGGAGTAATGACTTGTCCGCAGGCGGCGCTGCCGAGTTTGATACCGCCAGCGCCGAAGCTGACGGTTTCACCGGACTTGCAGCTGAAGCCGCCGTCGGCCTTCGTACTGTCTTTGACGCTTGCCGTTTCGTAATCCAGACCTTCGACTTCCGCATCAAGAAAGACGCCGGAGACACTGGCTGGTACAGCATTGCTGCCGGATTGCGCAGAATCACTACCGCCGCAAGCAGATAAAACCATAGCCGCAACGGCGGTTGCCAGCATAGTGGCAGGGAAGGGGATGCGTTTCATCATGATATTCAGATCAGTAAAGACAGAAAATCACGACTTTAATCAGCCGCAATGACAAGCTGATGACAGCTTACCAGCGCCGCCGCACACGGCGCCTGCCGGATAAGTTTTACAAAGTGCCTGCGTCGTCTGGGCGCGTTTCAGTTTGCCGGATATTTTTGCGATGACGCTCTTTGTATTTGAGGACAGAACGGTTTTCGGCGAGCCCCAGTTTTTCGCGGACGGCACCGATACTGGTATTCTGATCCAGCTCTTGCAACGCAAAAGTATTACGCAAAGTACGGCCGCCCATGCGCGGCAGATTCAGTCCTGCACGCAGGAAGGTCTTCTTTACTTGCAGATATACAGTCGCCTTGTTGAGCAATTCGCCGTGCGTACCGGGAAACAGTAAATCACCACCGACCGGCAACATATCGCGCTCACGTATCCAGTTCAGGACATCTGCCACCAGCTCCGGCCGTACCGCAGTCTGATGTGCATATGATGTATCGTGTTTATCGACCGGTTCAATATGAATCAGCAGGCTGCCATCGGGATTCAGTTCACCGGCGACTTCGTCTCTGTGCAAACCAATCACCTCAGCCACACGCAAACCGGCACCGAGCATCATGCACTGAATGGCCCGGTCACGCCGTTTTTTCCAGCCTGCATGTGGACGGGAAACGCTGGGCATGGCGCTTGATAATGGTAACGCAGCGATAAATGCCTGAATTTGCGCGCTGCTTAACACCACGCTGTTCGCATCTTTGCCTTTCAGACGCAAACCGGCGGTCAGCGTTTGCGACAAAACACCTTTCGCCGGATTAGGGCTGCGCGCGAGGTATTCGAACACATTTTCAACCATGCGCAAGTAACGGTACTGAATCGCACTCTTCAGAACCGGTTGCCCTTTTTCCGTAGTTTGCGTCAGAAACCGATGCAGGTCTTCATCGCTCATCTGCAACAGAGGAATGCCGTGTTCCCGCAGCCAGCGGCACAAGCGGGAAAACATGGTCTGATAAATATGCGCAGAACGCACCGAGATTTTGCGCTGCCCCTCGTTCACGCTTTCCAGCACAGAACTGGTTTGCCTGCGCGAAAAATCCAGATAGCGCGAAGAACTGATAAACGCCGCAAAGGCTTTTTCAGGGTCTTGTTGCCATAAGCTGAGATCCGGCGTCACTGACATACTGCTTTCCATCGAACAAACGAAAACGCATGATACCGCATCGTGCGGCCATGTTCATCTTGTGAAAAAGCAGCAGGGGATGAGTCGTTGCAGAAGATCGACTGAAGCTGTGAGACTGGTTTGCTGTTGCTGAAACCGTGGCACAAGCGATGGTTAAACACCCCGTGGCCGGCGGCGCGGATCGGTTGGGAATTCGATATGGTCCATATCGCCGGGGCGGATGACGGTGCCGTCCAGCGCGGTGATGCCGCGCAGTCCGACGCCGTGGGCGTGAAAGCCGAGGCGTTTGGTTTCACGGCTGTAATCGCGCCGGTCGTGGTGGTGGCCGTGGAATGTGGTTTTCACTTTCAGCTGGCGTGCCAGATGATCGATAGGTACAAAACCATGCGGATGGCAGGACGGCGCTTCATGTGTCACGAGTATGTCTGCCTTCTGTCCCTGCAAGCCTGCAATATCTGACGGAAAAATACTGCTGCGGTGTTTGCGGGAAATACCGGTACGCCACTGATTGCCACGTCCGCCGGCAGCCATAAATGCAGCAGGATCAAAGAAATTCTGCGCCTGACCCGGCATCCAGATTTGTCCGCGGAAAATACCGCCGAGTCCGGCAATCCGGTAGCCCGCTACTTCGCAGACGCGGCCATGCAGATTGTTCGCGGCCAGTGTTGAATTGTATAAGTGATCATATTGCGCAACGCTGTCGGTATCGTGGTTGCCGTGGATAAACCAGATTTCCGTATGTTCCATTACCGGCGCAAAAATCTCATGCAGCGGCGCGGTGGCTTGTATATCTCCGAGCAAAATCAGCGCCGCAGGCTTGTGCAGGCGCGCAGCGTCGATCAGATGATCGAACTGTCCGTGGGTATCGCCGCAAAAGAAGAGTGTGCTCATGGTGTATTTCGGAGTTTGTCCGACATTGTAACGGTGGAAACGCGGTTTTGCGCTGTTTTACAAAATGATGTTGATGAAAAAACGAAGTAAGCCAGACATCTTTTCTGGTTTGATTGATGTGCATAAATCGCGTTAGAATACGCCGCTTCGTTTCAATTGTCTTTTCGCTTTATCTCCGAGGTCTTTTCAGACATGAACATCGCCGCCTGATTGCCCGCTGCGGGCAAAAAAATCTCTTCCTTTTTGCCACTCGTTCAGGTGCCGTATGTCTGCTTGCTTACTCCGTCTGGAAGGCGTCAGCCTTTCTTTTTACTCTCAAACGATTTTTTCTGATTTGTCCGTGCGTATTCACGCTGGCGACCGCATTGCGATTGTCGGTGATAACGGCAGCGGCAAATCGAGCTTACTCAGATTGCTGGCGCGGCAATTGACGCCGGACAGCGGGCAGGTGTTGCTGGCGGCGGAAACTGTGTCTGCGTATTTGCCGCAGCACTTGCCGGATGCACCGCTATCCGGTGGCGAACGGGTCAGCGCAGCCCTGCGTGCTTTGTGGCAGCAAATGCCGGATCTTTTGTTGCTGGATGAACCCGCTAACCATCTGGATCTGCAGCAGCGCCTTTACTGGCTGCAGCAGTTGCGCTACTACCCCGGAACGCTGGTGATGATCAGCCATGATCCTGATTGGATGGTGGCATTGTGTGATCAGCTATGGATCGTCCATGATCAGCAAGTGACTGTGTTTAAAGGCCGTTACGCTGACTGGTTGACAGCACAGGAGCAAGCGCTGGAAAGCCTGCAGCATCAGCGTCATCAGCTAAAGAAAGCAATGAAGCAGACACATCAGCGCCGTATGCAGGAGCAGGAGCGCGCAGCACACGCCCGTCAGCGCGGCGAAAAGGCGATACAAGAACGGCGCTGGGCGACGATACGTTCGGCAACCAAACTCGGACGCGGCAACACGACCAGCGACCAGCTCTGTGCAGATATCCGCACCGAGCAAAACCGGACAGCCAGACTTCTCGCCGACGTCAGCCCGGGTGCTGTGCCGGAACCCGCATTTCACCTGTTTTCAGGCCAGAAACACGGCAATTCCTCTGTTTTGCAACTGAATCAGGTGCAGTTCGGGTATGGCGCACCACTGCAGGCAGCGCTGGATTGTCAGCTCTTGCCCGGCCAGCGTCTGGCTGTTACGGGGCCGAATGGCAGTGGCAAATCCACGCTGATACAGGCCATCACCATTGCGCCGCATTTACGGCTGGCAGGTAACTGGTATGTTCCGCCACTGTCACGCATCAGCATCATTGATCAGCACGGGAAGATGCTTCAGGCAAGCACCGACAGCATCGGGCATCTGCAGCAGCGCAGACCGGACTGGCACATGACGCAAATCCGCGAACATCTGGCGCGCTTCCTGCTGCGCGAAGACCGGCTCGTTCACACGCCAGCCGGGCAATTGTCCGGTGGCGAAAGGGTCAGGCTGATGCTGGCGCTGATCGCAGCGGATACACCGGCGTTGCTGATACTGGATGAAATTACCAACCATCTGGATCTGTCCACCCGTCGTCATCTGAGTCAGGTTCTGCGGGCTTATCCGGGCGCGATGCTGGTAATTTCGCATGACACTGACTGGCTGCAGCAAATCAACTGTAGCGATACTTTGTTATTGGAATGAGCACTGTAAAGTCAATATTCCTGTTAAGATCGGCGCTGTTAAATGGGAGATGACAATGACAGCAATCCGTGTAAAAGCCTTAAATGATGAAGTCTGGACTGAAATGGTAAGGAAGGATGGCAAAGTGTTCATGAACGTCTACGACGGTGCTGGCAATTTGCTGGATGTGATGGAAGAGGTCGCGAGTTCTCTGACGCCGGAGCAGGAAGCAGAACTTCAAAAGAAACTGCGCGACGATACGGCATCTGCGGAGTAGTTGCTGCACGGGGGGGCTGGTGCATCGGGCAAGTGATTCATCTGTCACACGGCGCAGTGTCTCCCCACGTTTTCATCCGAACGCTCCGCTGGTAGTGAATACCTTCTACGTAAACACCGCACTGTGCGGATTTACAGACGGTGTTATGATGAACAGGCATCTTCGCCAGTCTGATGGCAGCATCCTTTTATCTGACCTCATTCATCATCCCCTATGAACGCACTGATCCACGCCACCTTTGGCATTACCGACTTCTGGACTTTTGTTATCGGCACAATCGTCATCGTTTTGCTGCCGGGGCCGAATTCTTTGTATGTGCTCAGCGTCGCGGCGCAGCGCGGTGTGCGTCAGGGCTATCGCGGTGCTTGCGGGATTTTTCTGGGGGATCTGATTCTGATGGTGTTATCTGCTGGCGGGATGGCATCGCTGCTGAAAGCCAATCCATCGCTGTTTTATATCGTTAAATACGCAGGTGCGGCTTATCTGGCATGGATAGGTTTGCAGATGCTGCGCGGCTGCTGGCTGGGCTGGAAAAACCGGAATCAGGCAGTGGCAGAAGTGCAGCGGGCGATTGAACCCGGCGATCCGTTCACCAAAGCGCTGGTGATCAGCCTGATGAATCCGAAAGCCATCCTGTTTTTTATTTCTTTCTTCATCCAGTTCGTTGATCCGGCTTTTGAGCATCCCTTACTGTCGTATGGTTTGCTGGCGCTGATCTGTCAGATTTGCAGTTTCACGTATCTGACGGTGATTATCTTTATCGGCGTACGTCTGGCTGAAACCTTCCGTCAGCGCCGCCGTTTATCTGCAGGCGTTACAGGCGGAGTCGGTGCGATGTTTATCGGTTTTGGTGCAAAACTCGCCAGCGCTACGCTGTAACACGCAGTCCTGAATACATTACAGCCGCCTTGTACGATCCGAAACGTGAATCGCACGAAGCGGCTGTATGTTCAAAAAATTACTGCGCAGTAAAACGCTTACTGCCGAAGGCCAGACGCTGCAGGCTGTCCGAAGTCAGCGCAACACCCACCAGATAATCAGAACCCGCTTTCAGATTCACCGTTTGCGGAATCGTCACGCTGCCGCTGGCTGGCACGATGGTTTGCCAGACCACCGGATTCCCCGATGTTTGTACGATTTGCGGATTCATCACGTAAACCAGCGCAACCGAGCTGCCATTTACATTGCTCCATGACAAAGTACGTCCGGTAACGCTGATCTGGAAGGTATCCGGTATCAGTTTTTCTGCCGCAAACATTTCAAAGCTGCCATTCGGCGCAATGTAATACTGGATGCACGGACGCAGATCGCGGAATTGTTTGCCACCGGCATTGGTAAATGTACCGCTGTAGGACTGGCTTGCCGCCTGCCAGCTGCCGGTATAGCTGCCGGTATTCATCACGCCATCCAGACTGCCGCTCCAGTTACCCGCGATACCCGCATCGGTTTTATTACCTGTAACAACACCCACGTTTTCGCTCTGACAGCCGACATAAGTAAAAAACATTGCGCCGGAAAAACTGCTATTGCCGGATGGCAGATTCAGCACAAACGCGCCCAGCGTGGGATCTTCAGGATTGGTTTTCGGATCTTCAGCGTAATAGCCAAGATAAATACCGCCCGGTGCCGTTTGTGACGGCGTACCCGTACCGCCGGAAGACGAACCGCTTCCACTTCCACTACCACCCGAACCGCCACCGCAAGCGCTCAGTACAGCGCAACTCAGTAATACAGAATACAAAACGCTTTTCTTCATCAGGATAACTCCATTTAGACGATTAGACAGATGCACATTTCGCAGATTTATGCGGTGCAGATTGTCGAAAATGTAACGCTTATCGCATAACTATGCTGTATGCATTTGTAAGTAATCGTTGCTGAATCGGGCAGAGAGATTGGCAGGAAGGAAATGAATTTTTGACGGCATATGCCGAATTCATTTAGACTGCGCGCTGTTCTGGTGCTTTGCGGCTGTTCCGGTCGTGAAGTTAAACGGGAAGCAGGGAGTTCTGTGCTGTTCAGCGCAGGCCCAACCTGCGCTGCCCCCGCAACGGTAAGCGTTTGAGCCGCTCAGGCTCCGTATCGTCACCCAAGTCACTGCCTTTACCGGTGGGAAGACGACGATACTGATGCGCCAGCCCGGATACCGGCCAGAACAGCGGGCCTGCATGGCCCTCCGGGTTCCGGATCACGGGGATGATCAGGGAATCGCTGCTCGTTTATATTCATCATGAAATCTTATCGTCGTCTCGCATGGGCGGGGCTGGGCTTTGCCTTGCCTGCGTATGCGCAAGCCGGTGCCACTGAAGCACCGGAATCTGTTACGCCTGTGGTACAGCAGGTGATCGTGCAACAGCAAAAAAATTCCCTGCAAAAACAGACTGGCTCCGCCAGTGCGGGAACCATCAGTGCCGCGGAGTTTGAAGCCTTGCCGGTACAGCGTCCGGCAGAAATTCTGGAACGTGTGCCGGGGCTGATTGTGTCGCAGCACAGCGGCAGCGGTAAAGCGAATCAGTACTTTATGCGCGGATTCAATCTGGATCACGGCACAGATTTATCCGCCAGCGTCGCAGGCTTACCTATCAATATGCCTTCGCACGCGCATGGTCAGGGTTATCTGGATCTGAATTTGTTGATACCGGAACTGGTCAGTGAAGTGCAGTTCCGTAAAGGGCCTTACTATGCTGGCGACGGGGATTTTTCTCTCGTCGGTGCAAACCGTATTCAGTATGTTTCCGCGCTGGAAGCGCCTTTGCTGGTGGCGGAAGCCGGTAGCGGGCGCGAACGGCGGCTGATGCATGCAAACAGTGGCGAGATTGCAGGCGGACACTGGATAGCCGCGCTGGAACTGGCCAGTGCGGATGGCCCGTGGCAAGTACCGGAAGATGCGCGCAAGCTGAACAGCTTTCTGCGCTGGCGTTCATCAGCAGCCGGCGGCGATGTATGGCAATGGTCTGTACTGGCGTACCGCAATCGCTGGAATGCGACCAGTCAGGTGCCTGAGCGTGCGGTGCAGTCCGGTCTGATTGACCGCTTCGGCAGCCTTGATCCGTCCGAAGGCGGTGATACACAGCGAGTAGGCCTGCATGTGCAGCGCGAACTGGTTGACGGCGAGCGGCGCGATCTCTGGCAGGCGTATCGTATGCAATACCGGCTGAATCTGTATTCGAATCCGACCTGGTTTCTGAATGACACTGACCGCGGCGATCAGATTACGCAAAGCGAACAAAGGCATATCAGCGGAGCCAGCTGGCTGCGCAGTCAGCCACTGAGCAATGCACTGTTGCCGCTGAGACTGGAAACCGGCTTCAGTACCCGCTATGACCAGATCAGTCCGCTGGCACTGTATGGCAGTGTTCAGCGCACAGCGTATGAGACAGGCTCGCTGCACCGTGTTAACTGGTGGCAGGGCGCGGTGTTTGCGCAATTGCAGGCGGAGCTGCATCCGCAATGGCGGCTGAGCGGCGGATTGCGCGCGGAAAAGGTCAGGGCGGATGTGCGTGATTTGCTGAATCCGCTGAATAGCGGCGTTAAAAGCGAATCGGCGCTCAGTCCGAATCTGAATCTCAGTTATCAGCTTGCGCCTGAACTGGCGTTTTATCTGAATGCAGGACGCGGTTTTCATAGCAACGATGCACGTGGCGCAACCATACAGACACAGGGCGATGCAGCAGAGTCACGACGCGCAACACCGTTAATGTCTGCAGGCAAAGGCTGGGAACTGGGGATGCGCAGCGCGCAATGGCTGAACGGACTGGAATCCAGTCTGGTGTTCTGGCAGTTAACAACAGATTCCGAACTGACCTATGTACCGGATGATGCGAGTACCGAAGCGGGCCGCCCCGCACGACGTTATGGCTGGGAAATGAGCCATCAGTACAGGATGAACCGGCACTGGTGGCTGGAACTGGATATGGCGTGGTCACATTCGCGCTATACCGATATTTCTGAAGCGGGTAACCGTGTGACGGATGCACCGGAACGTACTGCCAGTCTGGCGATTCGTTATGAAAAAGGGCCGTGGGAATGGGGTTTGCGCGGACGTTATATGGGCAGCCGTGCACTGACCGAAGACAACAGCGTGCGTTCGCATGCCGCTGTGCTCTGGCATGGCAGAGTCGCATACAGATTCAGTCGGCAGCTGACGCTGAGTCTGGACGGGCTGAATCTGCTGAATCGCTCAGGTAATGATATGGAATACTGGTACAGCTCACGCATGAAACATGAGACCGCTGCGGTGGATGACAGACACTGGCATCCTGCAACGCCGCGTAGCTGGCGGCTGGCTGTGCGCTGGCAGTGGTAGGTGCAGTTTTTATCCTTTAAGAATCCATATTCTGCTTCAGGGAAGCGCAGTACAAACGGCCCATCGTAAGGGCCGTTTGTGCAATGCCCGGAAAAAAGGCAATAGCTGCAGGTGAGTCAGTTCGCTTTGCCACATGCGATACTGCGAGTGCATCGTTCTGTCATCATTTTGTCAATTCACTGATATACAGTCAGTGCGTGCTGTATCAGCGACTGCAGATCATCAAAAATGCTTTGTTCGCTGATGTTCCGGCGCGATGGCAATGCTGTTTGTTGTGCTGAACTGACACTGAAGTTAGACATTTATCGGAGGGAACAGAGATGATTTACGCTGAAAAAGTCGCACTGATACAGCGCTATCTGGATGCTTATAAGGCCTTCAGTCTCGATCAGATGCTGGCATGTCTGCATGAGCAGGTGCGTTTTCAGTACATCGCAAATGGCAGTGTGCAGGTCAGTACTGAGGGAAAAGACGCATTCAGACAACTGGCGGAAGGATCTGCCAGCATGTTTTCAGCGCGGCAGCAAACGGTGCTGCAAGTGCGTGACGAGAACGGGGTCATCCATGCAGACATTGCATTTCGCGGCACGCTGGCGCAGGCAACACCGGACGGGATGCCGGCTGGCACGGAGATTCAGATACAAGGAAGATCTGAGTTTCGTTTTCAGGATGGGTGTATTCTGTCGGTTTCAGAAATCATAGGATGAATCGTGTATCAGGACATTTTGCAATTCTGGTTTGAAGCGATTTCTCCTGCGCAGTGGTGGAAAGTCGATGCAGCATTTGATCAGCAGATACGCGATCGTTTCGGCGACGTGCTGAAACAGGCGGCTGAGGGCGGTTTATCGGAATGGCGTAAAGGCATTGCAGGCCGGCTGGCGGAAATTATTGTGCTGGATCAGTTTTCACGGAATTGCTATCGTGGTACACCACAGGCATTTGCGCAGGATGGCATGGCACTGGTGCTGGCACAGGAGGCAATCCGTGCCGGTGCACTGACAGCGCTGAATCCGGTGCAGCGTTCTTTCTTACTGCTGCCTTTCATGCACAGTGAATCGGCGCGGATTCATGTTGAAGCGGAACGTTTATACCGCGAACATGCACCGCTGGAAAACTATCAGTTTGAACTGAAACACAAAGCCATCATTGACCGTTTCGGACGTTATCCGCACCGTAACGCGATACTCGGACGGGAATCCAGTGCCGATGAACTGGCTTTCCTGCAATTACCGGGTTCTTCTTTCTGAAACACGGACGACCACGCGTTAATTGGTAATCTTGCAGGGCAGATTCAGTGTGAAGACTGTACATCCGGGCTCGCTTTGTACCCGGATTTTTCCTTGCAAAATTTGCGTGACGTTGTTGTACACGATATGCAATCCCAATCCTGAGCCGCCGTGTCCGAGTCTGGTGGTGAAGAAGGGTTCAAAAATACGCTGCATGTTTTCCGGTGGAATACCGCGACCGTTATCGGTCACGGTAATCTGTACTTCCTGATCGCTGATCTGTGTGGCAGCAACGGTAACTTGCCCTTGCGGCAGTTCACTCAAACCGTGAATCACGGCATTGTTCACCAGATTGGTGATGACCTGTGTCAGCGGGCCGGGGTAGCTGTGCATACAGATGTGTTCGGGTACTTGCTGCACAAATTCCACAGGCAATTTCTTAAATGCCGGACGTAATGTCAGTAAGGTTTCCCGCACCAGTTCGCCCAGCCTGAATTCGCGCAGCTGGGAACTGGAGCAATCGACCGCAACTTGCTTGAAACTGGCGACCAGATCGGCGGCGCGGCTCAGGTTGCGCTGCAGAATATCGGTACCGGTACTGACTTCTTCCAGATACTGTTGTAATTGCGCGCGTTTGATCTGCCCGTCCCTGAGTTGTGTTGTGATTTGCTGGGTCAGGTCGGTCAGTGTGCTGGCTGCGATCACACTGTTACCAATCGGTGTATTCAGTTCATGTGATACGCCGGCAACCAGCGACCCCAGCGCCGCCATTTTTTCGCTTTCTACCAGTTCGTGCTGGGTTTGCTGTAAAGTTTGTATGACTTCTGCCAGTCCGGAATTTGCTTTTTCCAGATCCAGACTGCGCTGATTCAGGCGGTTGCGCATCTGGTTAATGACTGCCAGTAAACTACTCTGATCATGTTGTTGTAATTGGATGTCGTAACTAAATTCTCCCTGCGCGATGCGTCTGGCAACTTCCTGTGCATAGGAAGGCTCGCCGCCTAGCTGGCGCAGTAATGAGCGCGTCATGATCGCGGTCAGTACCAGTCCGGCCAGCATGGCGATCAGGGTCAGTGTTAGCGTCCAGCCTTTTACTTGCTGATAGATCGTGCTGACAGCAGCGCCATCCGCCAGTACGCGCTGGCGCTGATGTTGTTGCAGATTATTGAGTAATTCAAAGTACTGTAGCTGATACGGATGCAGATCGACCAGCAACAGATTTCTGGCTTCACCCATACGGTTTTGCCTGACCAGCGCAACAAAATCATCCTGATTAACGCGATACGCAGAATCAATGATATCCAGTTTTTTCAGCAACCCGGTATCTGTGCTGGCACTGAACTGCTGGTGCAACTTTTTCAGATTGTCGAGCAGGCGAACATTGCTAATGGTGATATTGTCGAGTTCCTTACGGATTTCGCTTTCGCCACGCAGGAACAGTGTGTTGCGCATACTCAGTGCAATGCTGTTTAAATCCTGGCGGGTATCGTCGAGCACGACGTTTTTCGGATATTCCTGAAATATCAAGCGATCCGAACTGGCCCGGAATTCCATAAAACCCAGGGCGCTGACGAGGACAACTGCCGCCAGCAGGCTGACCAGCGTACCGAAACACAAACCCAGCCGAACACGCAGGCTTAAGCCGGAATAGTTAAACGGCATAATTCGCTTTAACTCTGTGAGCCATGGCTTCCCGTTCAGCGCTCTTTCGCAGGTAAAGATTTCTCGGCCCCGAAGACAGTTTTTTCTGCGACCGGCAACCACTCTGCAATGTTTTTACTGGTGGCATTCAGTACCGGCACCATCACCTGCTTGGCTTGCTTTCTGCCGTGAATTGCTCCGATCAGAATCTCGGCAGACTGGGTGCCCATCAGGAAAGGTTGCTGCATGCCGACGGCGACCAGATTACCGCTTTTCAGATGATCGACAAATTCGGGTATGCCGTCATAGGAACCGACGATGACTTCTTTTAGCTTGCGTAAGTCCTTCAGTGCAGCCAATGCGCCCAGCGTTGGTTTATCGACTTCAATAAACAGCGCTGCTACTTTAGGATGATCGCGCAGAATTTCTTTGACGAACTGGTAAGTCTCTTCCCTCGTGTAGCTTTGCATCTGACGCAATGCCACCATGTTGGTGTAGCCCGCCTCTTTCATCGCATCCAGAAAGCCATTGGTGCGGTCTTGCCCGTTTTTTCGACTCAGTGCAATCGTACACAGTGCAAACTGTGGATTGCTCAAACGTTTTTCTTTGAGAGCGGCAGCAACAATCTCACCAACTGTGAACGCACCGCGGTAATTATCAGATTTGACGTAAGAAACAAATTCACCGCCATTACTGCCAATGTCGGCGATCACGACAGGAATTCGCGCACGGCTGGTCAGCTCAAGGACAGCCTGAGCTGACTTACTGTCCGTCGGCGATAAAACGATACCGGCTGCCTGCTCACGGATTGCCTGTTCGATATTGGCGGATTGCTTCGCATCGCTGTTGGTGCTGTCCAGTACTTTGTACTGATATCCGTTATTTGCGGCAATACTGGCGACACCCATGCCCAGGGTGCGCCAGAAGGGCAGATCGAGTCCCGGGGTGATATAGAAAATGGTTTTGCTGTTTCCGGCGAATACCGGAAAGGCAATGCTGCTGAGGGCGAGTGTCGCAAGCAGGCTGCGACGCAGGCTGAAATGTGCGGACATACCGTACTCCTTGTCAAAAGGCCTTGTATAGCAGCATGACCGGTGCATATGAATGACGGCGGGCCTCTGCTTTGGCGTCAGCACTTAATCCGTGCATCGGGAATCCGGCTCAAATTGCTAATTTCATTATAGCAGCAGGTCAAATGTGCACAGCAAGCGTGCCCGTGAAAAAACCTGGTCTGACCGTACAGTCATCTCCGGATAAAGTGCAGATGCAAAGCTGGCTTGCTGTATATGCTGTCTGGCTGGTAACAAGTCGCGAAAGTGTGTTTTTGTACTCTGACTATTCCACTAAATGGAATAGTTAATTCAAATTTGTGGTTATTCCCTCTGTTTGGTGACGTAGATATAGTGTCTTCACTCGCTGAGCACTTGCGAATCTGAAGAGTCTGTTACCAGCTAACCCGAAGGAGAAATCATGTCCCGTCTTAACATTCCTGCCGTTGAACACGCTGTCGAAGCATCGAAACCTTTACTCGCGGCTGTACAAAAACAATTAGGCATCGTTCCTAACCTGATGAAACTGATGGGTAGCAGCCCGGCAGCGTTGGAAGCTTATCTGTCGTTCAGCGGTGCACTGGCAAAAGGCGGTCTGAGTGTGGCTTTGCGTGAACGTATTGCTTTAGTCATCGCGGAATACAACGCTTGTGACTACTGCCTGTCGGCGCATGATTATTTATCCCGGCATGTTGCCAAGATCAGTGCGAGTGAAATCGACGCTGCCCGTACCGCAGATTCAGCAGATGCCGCTACCGCAGCCGCCTTACGCTTTGCGCTGAACGTCGCGCAGAACCGTGGCCGTGTCAGTGACGAAGACTTGCAGGCGGTACGTGCTGCCGGATTTAACGATGCCGCCATTGTGGAAATTGTGTCAAATGTGGCAGTGAATGTGCTGACCAACTACCTGAACAATGTTGGCCAGACTGAGATTGATTTTCCGGTTGTACGCGCAACAGTGCGTTGATCCCTGGTTTGTATTGCTGAATTTTTTCCGGTTCCGGTCTGTGCGCAGGCACAGCCTGCCGGCACCCGTCACCGCTGACATTAGTCTGAAGGAGCTATGATGAATCTCGATAATGCTGTTGAAACCCATGCCCAGTGGAAAGCCAAATTGCGCACGGCCATTGTGAGACATGAACAACTGGATCTGGCGACACTCTCGCGTGACGATTGCTGTGAGCTGGGGCAATGGTTGCACGGACCCGGGAAGCGTAACTACGGGCAGTTTCCTGCACATCAGGATTGTGTTCAGAAGCACTTAGCGTTTCACCGCGAAGTCAGCAAAATTGCAAAAGCGGTGAATGCGCAGCAGTTTGAACTGGCGGAACGTTTGCTGAGCGCCGGTACGGAATATACCAAGGCATCCAGCGCGCTGAGTGTATCGTTTCTCCGCTTGCGTAAAGAAGCGGGCATCTGAAGCTGATAAAGCCAGTGCGGCTTTTTTTGGGGGGGGCACCGCTTCTGGCCTTTGACAGCGGTGCTCATTATGCAAATCTCGTCATTGCTATTTCCGGAATCGCCAGGCTTTCTGCCGGCGAGCCGGCTTTTGTTATGCAGATATCTGCTTTCTGGCATGCATCAGCGTCTTTTTCCGCAAAAATCAGGATTTTCCAGCCGCGCCGGGTTCGCTGAAGTACAGGGCATCCAGTCCCTTGAATTGCCAGCCTCTGGCTTGTGCCTGCAGGTCTTCCCGGTTTTCTGCGTTACACCAGAGCTGAGCGCATAACCGGCCATGCTGCAGTGTGACCAGCGGATGCGCATGTTGCTGAATCAGTGGCGCGCGTTCAGAGCAGAAATGCAGGCGGTAGCGTTGCAGGCTCAGGTTAGGACTGAACACAGCACCCCAGCCGGCTTTATACCAGGTAATACCGTTATCCAGTATTGGCGGCGTCTGCCCCAGATGTACGCCATGGTGACCGGCTTCACGTGCCAGTTGCACCATGCGCTGATAGATCAGACAGTTCAGCTCCCGCATCAAGTGTTTGTCTGCTGAAGCTTCGGCACTCAGTCCTATTTTGTTGAAATACGCAAGCGGATGACGTGCGGAAAGTTTCAGATGAAAACCAGCTACCGGCCGCCCGTCCAGTTCCACAAATTCCAGTACGGCACCATGCGTATCTGCGCAGAAAGCGTCGCAGCTTTCGACATAAGCATGGTAACCATGACGTTGCTGCACATAGGGTTGCAACATACGGTGATAGAACAGTTCGTAATCCTGCACCGTGCTACCTGCCCGAAACTGATATTGACGTTTCGCAGCCTGTTTTAATCCGCGTTTGTTCAGCTCTCTGAGATTCTTGCGCCATTGCTCTTCACTTTCATCGAACAGTATGGTCGCATCCAGATAGTCAGGGAGCAGCAGGCTGGTCTCATCTGCGGGTGGGGAGAAAGGCGTGCAGGGCAGCAGTATCAAATCGGCGTTTTGCCTGTATTCTTTAAACACTTTGGCTGCATGCAGCGGTTTCACCTGGCCGATGACGCGCGAGCGTGTCGACGCCGCTTCAAAAAATGCCTGTAGCAGCAGATTACTGGAGCCCAGTGTCAGCATACGGATACTGGTATCGCTGCCTGTCAGCTTGCCGGACGTCAGGGTGAGGTTCTGCAGTTTCAGCCAGCTCTGAACCTGGTTAGCCTGCTGTTGCAAAGGGCGCAGGGTTTGCAGCAAGCGATTTTTCCAGTGATGCTGATACATAGCAGGCGTATGAAGGTGGAAGAAAGCGGCATTATAGTGGGATTAGCTGTTTCCGATGAGCTGCAAGCAACAGATCTTAGCCTTATGTGAAAATAGACCGTTTTGGTGGCCACAGTGGCCGGCCATCGATTGATTTCGGGAAAGTGTTGAATGAAAAAATATCTGCTAATCAGTCTGTTGACAGGTGCAACGCATGCTGCGCATGCTGAAATGCCTGTTCCGGTAAAAGAAGAAATCCGTACGCTGCTAAGCAGGCTGGAAAATTCCGGCTGCGAATTCAACCGCAATGGCAGCTGGTACAGCGGCGCAGAAGCGAAATCGCATTTGCTGCGTAAGCTTGATTATGTGGATGGCAAATTCACCGTAAAAAACACCGAGCAGTTTATCGACATGGCTGCCAGTCAGAGCAGTTCTTCCGGCAAGGCGTATCAGGTGCGTTGTCAGGGTGCTGCACCGGTGAATAGTGCGGTCTGGCTGAAATCTCAGTTGCAGCACATCCGATCCGCTACCCGTTGATTACTGCAGCGAAGCCAGATCGCCGGTAGCTGCGCTGCCGCTACTGGCTGAAACCGTCCGGGGCAGACCGCTAATCCGTACGCTGTTCCGGCTGCCTGATGCATCCCGCCAACAATTCATTTCCTGTCGCAATTTGCAGGATGTGCTGACGACCAGCACGTCCCGCGTATGTCCTGAGTACGCGCTGATCGCAGACAGATCTGATGGATCAGATTGTGCAGTTATCCGCATTCATCAAAAAAGCGATGCCCTGAAAGCCCGGACTTTCTCTGGTCATCCGGCCGGCAGCCTGTTTTTTCTATGCAGAACACCGCATTTTGCACAAAATTGGTGCATTTTGGCGATTGTTTGGCATCGGTTTGTCTAAATTTCCTCATGTGGAAGGATCTTCGTAAAAGATCGCTGATTTCACGTCTTGTCCGGCATCAAGTAATTCTTCTTGCTTAACGTAATGCGAATCATTATCATTTCAATTCCGATAAATGGTTATTTTTTCTTTTCATGATGAAAACATCCCGAAATTCCGTCCGGCCGGTGGCGCTGGCTGTGGCAATGCTTTGTCAGTCTGCGGCAATGGCGCAGGAGCAGGTTTCAACGCCCGCGCAGGTTAATGGCGACAATACAGCGCAGACCGTGGTGGTGACTGCCAGTTTGCGAGCACAATCGCAGGCGGCTGCGCCTGCCTTTATCACCGTACTGAAAGCGGAAGATCTGGCGCGTGGCAGTTACCACAGTCTGGCCGATGCACTGCGCGAGACAGCGGGGGTAGTGAATCTGACCGATGGCAGCGGACGTGAAGAAATTCAGATTCGCGGCTTGTCCGGCAAATACACTTTGTTGCTGGTGAATGGCCGTCGCGTTTCTTCGTCCGGCGCATTGTGGCGTGGCGGCGATTTTGATCTGAGCGCATTTCCGCTGAACAGTATTCAGCGCGTTGAGGTGGTGCGCGGGCCGATGGCGGCGCTGTACGGTTCGGATGCAATGGGCGGTGTGGTGAATATCATTACCAAAACACCGGGGCCGGTATGGCAGAACACCGTCAGCGCGGAAGTGCGTCAGGTGACAAAAGGTGAGCAGGGCGATGCATGGCGTCTGGGCTTCAGTGGCAGCGGTGCGCTGAATGACAAGCTCGGTTTAACCGTGATCGCAGAAATGCAGGATCGTCAGCCATGGTATGTGACATCCGCTGCCGACAACAACCGCGCACCGGGTCTGGAAGAAAAGCAGGCGCTGAATATACACAGCCTGCTGCGCTGGACGCTCAGCGATACGCAGAGTCTGGAATTCAGCGTGGCGCATAACCGCGATAAACGGCCTTATGGTTTATATGATGTGAGTTTTTATCCGGCCTACAATTTCACTTCGCGTGATTACCGCGAACAAAAAATTTCCCGCAATATGGTTGGCATTACCCATCTGGCGGACTGGGGCTGGCTGAATACCAGTGCGAGTATCAGCCGTGAAGAAGCCAGTGTCGATGATTTCAACAGCCGCTATAACAAACCGCAGCAAAGGCTGGAAAAAGAAAGCAACACGCTGATCAATCTGCTTGCCAGCAAGCGTTTGCAAAACCATGACCTCAGTGCCGGTGCGGACTGGCGTGAACAAGTGGTGAAAGATCCGGCAACCTATCTGCAGACCGGCAAGGTTTCAACCCGTAACAGTGCACTGTTTTTGCAGGATGAAGTGCAAATTGCACCGGGCTGGCAACTCAGTCTGGCCGGACGTTATGACCATGCAAGCACATTCGGTAATCATTTCTCACCGAAACTGTATCTGGTGGCGCAGCCGGTTAGCGGCCTGACGATCAAGGGCGGTATCAGTGAAGCGTTTAAAGCGCCGGACCCGTATCAGTTAAGTCCGGAATACAGCGTGGTCAGCTGCGGCGGACGTTGTATGCTGACCGGAAATCCGCTGCTGAAACCAGAAACCAGTCGCAACAGTGAACTGGGTTTCGTACTGAACGGGAAGCAGTGGGAATTATCGGCGGTAGCATTCCAGAATCGCATTCAGGACATGATTATTGCGTATTACGATGCTGCAGCTGCCAAACGTCGCTGGGTGAATATTGAACAGGCGAAAACCCGTGGTCTGGAACTGGAAGGCAAATGGCAATTACATCCTGCGCTGGAATTGCGCGGCAATTACACGCGTCTGATTGCACAGGGAACCGACTTTGCCGGAAAGACCAGCACACTGGAAGGACGGCCTGAGCACATGCTGCATCTGAATCTGCTGTGGCAAATCAATGGCGAACTGAGTGCCAGCATCGCTGCGCACTACAACGGGCGCCAGATCTACGAGACACAACAGCTTGGCGGCTACACCCGTTATGACACCGGCCTTCAGTACCGTTACAGCAAAGCCTTGCAATTCCGTGGCGGCATCCGGAATATCGGCAATATCCGTCCGGATGAAAAGAATCCGGCTTATCCGGGAACGGAACTTGCCCGCAGCGTCTATGCAGGGATGAACTGGCAGTTCTGATCAGTGCATCCGTACACACCGTTCTCCACGGTGTGTGTTCCTCTTCAGCGTACGGCATTCTCTGCGCAGAATGCCGTTTTTCTTATGAATTCCATGCAGATACTTTTTCTGATTCTGACGATAGCGGCCTGCAGTGCCCTGTATTTATCCCACCGTCATCAATGCCTGCTACCTCAGCCTTTGCCTCCGGCAGCAGGCTGGCTTACGTATTTTGTCCTGCAATTTTCAGCATTCCGGTTCGCTGCAAGCGACTGGGACTGGCTGACCGTGATCTTCGCCTGGTTGCTGATCAGCATGTTCAGCTTTTCCCTGATGCCATTTGTACGCTTGCTGCGTCCGGAAACTAAAAAATGAATGACAAATCTCTCAATAATCAAAAACCGCCGCGACAAGCACACTGGTTTCTGAAAACCAGTGCCGGGCTGATTGCGGGTTTCTGGCTGGCGCTGGCGCTGACCGGTTGTTTCGCCTGGGCCGGACCGGGTCATATTGATACACCGGACAGAGTGCAATTCTTAATGTGGATGATCACACCGATATGGCTGCTGATCTTAGCCGCGGTCTACTTTTTCCGTTCCGGCTGGCACGCATGGGGCGTTTTGCTGGCATTGAATCTGGTCAGCTGGAGCGGGTTACATTTATTACGCGGAGTCGCATCATGAAAATTCGCAGTGATATTCTGAAAACTTATCTCAGTATTCATACGTGGACCGGCATTCTGGCCGGTCTGTTATTGTTTATCGGCTTTTTTGCCGGCGCACTGACAGTGTTTAAGGCGCCGTTGCAACAATGGAGTACACCGCCAGCAGACCGGATGCCATTTGTCACACCGGCGCAGGCAGATACGTTGCTGGAGAAGGTGTTAAAACAATATCCCGATGCCGCACCGAACCTGCTGCTGACGCTGGATGCCCGCTCTGCAGCACCCGCACCACTGAGCTGGTCCGGTCATCCGCCTGCTCACGAAATTGATGTCAGCGCGCGCCATCACTACGCAACGCTGGATGATAACGGCGACATTGTCGTGCGTGAGCAGCCACCCGGTCTGCTGGCAGAGCTGATTGATTTGCTGCACCGTACCGGTGGTATTCCCGGTGAAATGGCAGATGAATATGCTGGCGGCTACATCATGGGCATTGCCGGTGGCATGTATTTTCTGGCACTGGTTTCGGGTCTGATTCTGTTTTTGCCGGTCATTGCGAAAGACTTATTTGCCTTACGTCCCGGAAAAAATCTGAAGCGCTTCTGGCAGGATGCACATAACCTGCTGGGCGTATTCAGTTTGCCATTTCATTTGATTATCAGTTTTACAGTGGTGGTGTTCGCCTTTCATGATATTTTTTATGGCAGTCTTGGTAAGTTTATTTACGGCGAACACCGCATGTTCACACCGCCGCCGAAAGTGCAGCATCAGACGACAAACTTACAGCCGATGAGCGTGTTAATCGCAAAGGCAAAGGAGCTTGCGCCGGAATTTGATGTGACGGAATTGCGCTACATGCGCCTCGGAAAACCGGGCGCGATGGTGCGGCTGGCAATGGAAAATCCGGCCTATGTGGTGCGCGGAACTCATGCAGGTTATCTGGTGCTGAATCCCTATACCGGTACAGTCGTGAATGCACGTATGCTGCCGGGACATGGCAATGTCTGGAACAGTATGGTCGACCCGTTGTTTTCTCTGCATTTCGCCAGTTATGGCGGGACGCTGATGCGCTGGGTGTATCTGCTTGCCGGTATCAGCGGTGCCATTCTGTTTTACACCGGTAATCTGTTATGGATAGAAAAACGACGTAAACAGCCTCCGCCGCGCGATGCAGAGCAGGGCGCTGTACGGCAGCGCCTTTCTGTCAGGGTGATGGGCGGGCTGACGGTTGGTGTTGCGCTTGGCAGTGTTGCCGGTGTCGGTGCTTGTATGCTGGCATCGAAGTGGCTGGTAGCCCTGAATACGGAACCTAACACCTGGTATTTTTCAGTTTATTACCTTTGTTTTCTGATTTGCGTACTGACTGCATTACGGCTCGGCGCAGCGCGTGCTGCATTCTGGCTTTGCCTGCTCTGTGCCTTCATTTCCGCAGCGATTCCGCTGACCAGTCTGCTCGGGTATTTGTTTCCGCAAACCGGCTTATGGGGCTATGCCAGTCTCAGTGCGGTGTCGGTTGATTTGGTTTCCGTATTAACAGCATTGTGTTTCAGCTGGATTGCGATAAAAGCGAGGAAACGTGCTTTGCAAGGGCAGGCTGCAAGTGTCTGGTCTGTTGATTGCACAGCATAATCTGAACTGCATTCTGACCGGGAGCGGCCGATCTGCCGCTCCTTTTTATTTATCGCTTGCAATCAACCGCACTTCATCTTCTCTGTGCATGTTTACATCTCGTATGTCATTTCAGATGATGCCGGAATATCGCATAATTGGCAGAAATTGCATCGTCCGGCGGATTTCTGTTGCATTTACCCGGTGACGTAAGTCTAAAACCGAAATGCTGAGTCGCTTCCGGTTGTTGTAATGGTATTTATAAAAATACGTATTCAGGTAATCGGATGCTGTCGGCAACAGCGCGATGCAGAAATGTATCTTTCTTGAAAACTGAATCAATTTTCTTATAAAATGCGGCGCGATCTGCCGTAAATGCTTTTATCTAAAGCGTTCAGTAATATTTCAGCAAATCAACAAAATTCTGTTTTAAGTATATTTAGTATTCAACTGGCAATGAGTTACCAGTTGTAAATACGCGATTACGTACTAAGATAAAATTGATTTACAAACGTTTTATTGTTTTTGTGATCATTAATTTGCGTAATTAACAGGGGTTTTCGCTGAAATGTTACATGATTTCACAATCTGATTCAGGTTTTGTGCCAGAATAAGCATGTGTAACTGGACATCAAAGAATAAATAAGATTTTTTATTTTTTGATGTATTACAGATAATTTTTTGAGAATCCGCACCGATGGTGCAGGAATTCAGGAGAAGCGAGGTCATCATGGCTGTTAAATTTACTGAAGAAGAAATCAATCAATATGTTGGCGAACAATTGCGCCAGTTCCGTAAAGAAAAAAATCTGAGTCAGATTGAGATTGCTGAAATGCTGGGCATTCGTCAGGCATACTGCAGCAGCTATGAAATCGGTAACCGTGCTATCGGTATCGGTACACTGGTGCGTCTGGCAGATTTCTACGGTAAAGAACTGACCGATTTCCTGCCGAAAACCCGCCGTGACGTTGCAAAGATGCAAGCACAGCGTCCGCAACAACCGGAACGTGAAATTCTGACCGATCTGGAAAAAGTCGGTAAGTTCTTCGATGCACTGGCGAAGAAGCTGGATTGCCACCGCGATGCTGAACTGGCAGAAGCGATTGGTATCCACGCATCTGAACTGTCTATCCTGCGCCGTGGTTACCGCGTGCCTGGCCAGAAACTGCTGGAGCGTCTGAGCTCGGTTTCCGGCAAGTCGATGAAAGTAACAACATCGACATTTGAACGCGTATCTGAGTAATTCAGTCGCGACGTTCAGTACAGTTTGCAAAAAAGCCCGGTTTTGCCGGGCTTTTCGTTTAACTGGACAGCACTCAGGCTGTTTTCAGCGGCTTTTTTCCGCTATCCATTCCCATCCGGTTTTGCCACGTTGCAGAATTTTGTAGTTTGAGGCGTCTTCCATCTGCGGACATTCCAGATATATCTCATCGGTACCGTCATCCGTCAGATCAACCGTGCTGTCAACTTCGCAATATAAATTACCGCTGCCGCGTGCCAGTTTAAAGCTGCCATCCGTCTGTTGCTCTGCAATCATTACCAGCGACATATAAAACGGATCATTGTTGTAATGAACATCCGACGGGCTGCTGAAGACCCACTGCCCGATCAGGAAAATCTGCCCGTTTTTATTCAGATTGCCGGCAAACCACTTAATCCTGACATCTTCATGCTGAGATATTGCTTCGTTTCTCAGTACCTTCAGCATATTGCTGCGTTCTGTTTTAGGCTGTTGCTGTATCCATTGCAATGTTAATGTTTTTAACACTGCTTTATCCTGTGCAGTAATGGCGCGCACAGGCCGTTCTTTGGCCAATGGATAATTTGTGACCAGAGTATGAATTTCTGCAGGCTTGACGCCCTCAGGGAACTGCAAGCCGGGATCCGGAAAATAGCGCGCCAGAACGGGTTGTGCGAATGTCAATAAAGACTGATTAATGCGCATTTCGGTACGTACCAGACCTGTAGGGCGATTACCTGAGTAACTGCGGTAATACCGGTTTTCACGGAAATATTCCGGCGCTACCGGCGACTTTCCGGTAATCATCGTGATTTTCTGATCCTGCACTTCAGCAAATAATGTTAATACGCCGCTGTAGTATTCATAAATTCGTTTCACAGGCTCGTCACTGACAGGCTGACGTTTTGCAAAGTCACTCAGTATCGTTTGTAAACGTTTTGTACCAGCCGGATCAGCATCGATCAGCGACTGGATATACGCTGAGATTTCATCCGATTGCGGATCAAGTGCCAGCGCGCGCTCCGCGAGTAAGCGTTGCAGCTGTGGATTGCCTGCATTTTTTGCTGCAGCTAACAGGTTTTTAGTATTCGGTTTTTCGGTATCGAGCAGACTGATATCAATCCAGCCTTCGGAAACCGGAACGGTTGCATCCACCGGATGCCGCACAAATATCATGGCCCAGCGCCGGTTTTCGTGCGAAATCACTTCACCGATTTCAACATCTGCACCTATCGGTAACTGCGCAACAATCGCGCCTTTGTTTCCGGCCTCGCTGCGTATGTTAACCTGATGGGCGATGGTGTAAGCGACACCACTTGTTTGTGGTGTGGCTGCATAAGCACCGGAGACAGTGATGGATGAGAGCAGGGCAGCCAGTGCTGTCGTTTTCAGTTTTATCATATTAAATTAACACGAAAATTATTCCGGAAAATGTGGTTCGGCGATCCAATGACTGCTGACCCAGTTTTCTTCTCCGGCCAGCTGAAACAACGATTCCATCAGTAACTGCCGCACACAGGCAACAGCCGGTGGTGTTCTTCTGACCGCAGATTGCCCTATGCCCAGTGTGCGCTGCAAGCCAGCATCGCTGAGCGGTGCACCACGCAGCGTTTGCAGTCGCATTTCTTCGTAAAACGCAATGGGTGGCAATATCGTCCAGCCATGTCCTGCGCGCACCAGTGCTTTCTGAATATCCAGCGCATTGGTTTCCGCGATAATGTTTAAAGATAACTGGCTGGCCGCTGCCAGATGGTCTACAAGATTGCGGATACCGTGGGTTGCTGCCGGCAGTATCAGGGGTTTGTCGGCCAGTGCGCGTAGAGGCAGCGGCTGATCAGCATTCAGGCAACTGTCCGGCGGCGCCGCGACCCATAACTGTTCCTCCAGCACCGGTGTCAGATGCAGTAAAGCAGACGGGTGCGGATAGTACAGCAGCGCCAGATCAGTTTCTCCCTGTTCCAGCCATGTCTGCATATGGCCGGCATAGCCAACCAGAAACTGCAGACGTATCCCCGGAAATTCTTGTGCGCAACGGCTGACCAGTGTGCAGGCCAGTCGTTCGGCAGTACTTGGTAACAAGCCAACGGACACCTTGCCTTGCAAGGCATGCTGGCCGGGCCGGATCTCGCTGCGGGCGCGTTCCAGTTCCTGTAAAACCCGGCGGGCATAGGCAGCGAGAATTTCGCCGTCCGGGGTTAATTGCATCCCCAGTCTGTGGCGTTCAAACAAAACAGAGCCGACATCTTCTTCCAGTAGTTTCAGCTGGCGCGAAACCGCTGGCTGGACGATATTCAGCATTTCGGCTGCCTTGGTCATGCTGCCGGTATCGGCGATCGCAAGCAGGGCTTTTAACTGGCGGAAGTCCATATAGTTCTATCAAAAAATCTGATTGATGACATCAATTTATACTATTTGATTATCGCTGATATCGCATTTTATGATGGCGGGCATGAAATTTGGGTTAGCTGATCATGAAATCTGAACATCCTGTTGTGACAACAGTTGCCGGTATAACGGCAAATACCACCAGTCGTAATATGTCATTCATCGCTGGTTGGATTGCCAGATTGCCAGGTTTTATGCGCGGCAATCCGGGGGCAGGGCGCAGTGAATACAAACTGGGCATCACGCTGGCATTGCTGGCGGCGCTGGGTTTCTCGATGAAAGCGGTTTTCGTCAAACTTGCATACGAAACCGCGAAGGTGGATGCGATTACCTTGCTGACGTTGCGCATGGGACTGGCACTGCCGATTTTTCTGTTGATGAGCCGCGGCGCGTTTTCCTCTTTACGTCAGTTAAGCAGGGCCGATCAGTTACGCATTTTGTTTCTGGGGATGATTGGCTATTACGGCTCCAGCCTGCTGGATTTTATGGGGCTGGCGTATATCTCTGCCGGTCTGGAACGCCTGATCTTGTTTACCTACCCGTCGATCACGGTATTGCTCGGCATTCTGTTCATGGGAAAGAAACTGGAAAAGCGGATTTTGCTGGCCTTACTGTTGTCGTATGCCGGTATTGCGCTGGGCTTTCTGCATGACGCATCCGTGACTGCCGACAAAATTGCATTGCTGACAGGCAGCGGGCTGGTGTTTGGCTGTGCGGTGTTTTATGCAATTTACAGCGCTGGCTCTGAAAGTGTGATCCGCAAACTCGGTGCTGCCCGCTTTACCGCACTGGCGCTGACCGTGACCAGTTTCACCACGTTTTTGCACTTTCTGATTGCCCGCCCGCTCAGCGCTTTGCAATTGCCGTGGCAGGTGTATGGTTACAGCGGCGCGATGGCAGTGTTTTCAACGGTGCTGCCGATATTCTGGCAGGCATCGGCTGTGCGTTACATCGGTGCGGAACGCGCGGTGCTGTTCGCAACGCTTGGCCCTATGCTGACCATTCTGCTGAGCTGGGCTTTTCTGGGCGAACCGGTGTCACTGGCACAACTGGCAGGTACTGTGCTGGTGGTGGGCGGTGTGATGCTGGTGGGTAAAGCAAAGCGCTGAATGCTTTCCAGTTAAGAAACAAGTTGTTTTATATGTCACGCTACGGCGCGGATGCCGATCACATCTCCTTGTGCAGACTGCAGGGTTTCCAGCGCAAACTGATGTTGCTCTAATTGTTCAGCTTGCTGATTTTTAGCGGCCTGTTGTACCTGCGATATGGCCATTGCGATGAAATTAACCCGGTAATCTGCACTGGTATCAGAAAAAAAACCGTCTCTGAGCTGATCATCCGGCGATGCCTGCGTCAGTGACTGAAAATTGCCCGCCTGCTCTTCACTGAGTCGTCCGCTGCGGACTTGTAATTGCACCCAGTCCGCCAGTTCGCGACGGCTCATTCGTGTGAAATCTGCCTGCTTTAAAACGATGCCGTTTTCTTTCGGTATGCTCTGCGGCTGCAGCGCCTTTTCCGTACGTGCACCCAGCTGCGTATAGGCGGCCAGCAGCGCGGGTTGATTTCCCTGTTTTAAGCCGGAAAGACTGGACTCAATGTGCATGACAACAAACGCAATACCATCAGTGTGAATGGCTGTATTGTGTCTGTTGTGCGTACATAGGCATGCCGGAAAAAGAGGGCTGTTTTTATCCTAATTCCTGATTCTGATAAAAATGGATTTTCTCTGAAGCAATCTTTGACATTGTCCAAATACATTAGTGCAAAGTCTTTGCTAATATGAATGCATCATTTATTTGTCTGCGCTGGCATTGCAACAGAGGTACCGGCTGATTTGCCGCGATCTGGCTTCCAAGTCTGCTGCCCTACGGCATCATTTTGTTGTTAATCAGTTATTTCAGATTGTGTCCGTTACTCTGTTGGATCGTAATTCCGGACAAACAGAATTCGTATTGATATCAAAGGAACCTCCATGAGTCTGCATGACGCTGATCAACATCATCTCGCCGAAAGTTTTCCCGCTTCGTTTCATCATTTGCTGAATGCCCCGGTACCACTGGCATTGGTTGATGGGGACGCGCATATACTTGCTGTTAACGCAGCGCTGGCCGCTTTGCTGGATACCGATATGTCTGCGCTGTCCGGCCAAACGCTTGCCGCACTGAATAGTCAAACCGATAACGGTTCATGGGACTCCGCGCAATTTACCGAATTTGTGCGTCAGGGTAAGACATACACAACGTCGATTGAAGTAGGGACGGAGCCTGCGCGCTGGCTGCAGTTGCAATGTACGCCGCTGGCAAAAGAAGATGCCGGCGGTATTCAGGTAATGGTGACAGCGACGGATGTAACGGCGATGCATGCGCAATTATCTGAGTTGCAATCGGTTCGTCAGGCAATCGACAAATCCCGCGCCGTGATTGAATTTGATCTGAAAGGCTATGTTGTTAATGCGAATGAGCAATTCCTGCAGATCTTCGGTTATCAGCTCGACGAAATTAAAGGCCGCCATCACCGTATGTTTTGTGATCCGGCAGAGGCCGCCGGTGCGGAATATCTGGCGTTCTGGGAACGCTTACGCATGGGTGACTTTCAGAGCGGACAATATTGCCGTGTCAGTAAAGAAGGTAAAGAGGTCTGGATACAGGCCACTTATAATCCGATCAAGGGTCCGGATGGCAAACCATACAAAATTATAAAGTTTGCGTCAGACATTTCGCAGGAGCGATTACTGCAGACAGAAACGCGCGGCAAGATGGATGCGCTGAACCGCTCTCAGGCCATCATCGAATTTGATTTGCAGGGAAACATTCTGCATGCGAACAGCAATTTCCTGCGTTCACTCGGCTATACCGAGACTGAAGTGATCGGCAAACATCACAGTATGTTCTGCGAACAACAGTATGTGCACAGCGCGGATTACCGGAATTTCTGGGCAGATCTCGGTGAAGGGAAATTCAAATCTGACCGCTACAAGCGACTCGCCAAGCATGGCGCAGAAGTCTGGATTCAGGCAACGTATAACCCGATTTTAGACCGCCACGGACGCGCTTATAAAATTGTGAAGTTTGCAGTGGATGTGACCGAGCAGGTAAAACTGGAACAGGCGATACACGAAAAGATCCGCGAAATGATCGGTGTTTTGCAAAATCTGACCCGATCAATTGAAAGCATTGCGTCCAGTTCACAGTCATCAAGTTCACTTGCGCAAAAAACCCAGAGCGGTGCTGCGGAGGGGAGTGTGCTGCTGGCAAAAACCCGTGAAGCCATTGTTGCAATCGAGAACTCTTCCGTTTCCATTCAGAACATTACGCGCACCATCAGCGATATTTCAAATCAGACGCATTTGCTGGCGTTCAATGCAGCAATTGAGGCTGCGCGCGCCGGCGAACACGGCCTGGGATTTTCTGTCGTGGCCGATGAAGTCCGTAAGCTGGCAGAAAAATCCGCTGTCGCGGCGCAGGAAATCAGTGCACTGATCAGTGAAGCAGTTGACCGCGTGAAAGACGGCAGCCGTTTATCAGAAGACGTGCAGTCGCAGTTCTCGACGATTGTTGATCTGGTGCAGACAACATCCTCTTCGATTTCGGCAATTTCTGAAGCAACCACGGATCAGGTGACAGCGACCGAACAGGTTTCAGGATTGTTGCAAGATCTGAAAACACTGGTTTCACACTGAGCGGGGGGACTGCGATGCAAGCGGCTGTGCTTCAGCAAGAACAGGTTTCTCATATCGGATGGGTCAGCATCGGCGGGTTTCAGTTCGCGATTGCGGTGGAACATTTGTTTCGTGCGATTAAACCGCAAGCACCACTGATGCCACTGCCACGCAAACAAGGACCGGTTGCGGGGCTGCTTAACACCGGTGATGCATCTTTGCCGGTCGTGGATTTGCGTTTGTGGCTGGACTTGCCAGTCGATACTGATTTACAGGAAACAACAATCGCAGAAGCCGGCACTATTGTTTTGCATTTGCGTGACGGTGGTCGTCAGATCGGCGTGCTGGTGTCGCGCGTCAACGGCATTCAGGCTGTGCCTGACGGTGCTTTGCAGCGCATTCATCATCATGACTATCCGGAAGAAGTGTTTGATCAGGTAGTGCAGTGGGATGGCTTGCCGCAAGCGCTGCCCTTGCTGGAGACCGGCAAACTGATGGCCTTGCTGCAGGTATGGCTGGATGGCGCAGATGATCAGGGGCAGACTGTAGATGTGGGGCAACAGCAGCAAAGCCGGCGCAAAGGTGTGGTGCTTGCTACTGGCCAGCGTCAGGTATGGCTGGATGCACATTACGTCCGCGAGCTGATTCCGGCACAGCAAATTCTTGGTGCACAGGCACAGAGCCTGCATCACTGGTCTGTGATGCGCTGGCGTGACTTGCCGGTTCCGCTGGTTTCCGGCTTTGCCAGTACGAATGCCCGCCGTGATGGCTATGTGGCGATTGTCGGACTGGAAAGCGGTGAAACACTGGGCATTCTGGCAGATCAGTTATTGCGCCTGAGCGACTGGCACAGTTCCGGCGCACAATCCGACGCTGCTGAGGCCGAAGACACAGACGCACAGTTATTCCCTGAAGTCATGCTGAATGGCGAAGACCCGCCGGTATTTTTGCTGGATTTGCCTGAGCTGTTCCGCCGCCATCCCGAAGCAATACTGGCAAAAGGCGCCGCCGGAACGGCTTCTGCCAATACGCAGCAGGCCGGACGAAGGAACCGCGTGCCGTACATTATTTTTGATGCAGACGGCGTTTTTGCAATTGGCGCTGACCGCATACAGGAAATTATCGCGGTTGCACAGGAACCGACCGAGCAGGGAATAGAGTGGCGCGGACGCTGGATTCCGTATGTGCCGCTGGCCGACTGGTATCCTTTACCGCAAAACAACAGCGGTCGCATCGAGAAACTGGCGATTTTGTCCGGTAGCGGCGATCAGCTCGCAGCCTACGGTATCCATGCATTGCGAATGATGGTACCGGCGGGGCGCGGTAAATTCCATGCATGGCCCGGAAAGACAGAACAGGAACAGATTCTGGAAATTCCCGCCAACGGCAGCTATACCATGGCAACGGTCGTCAGCTGGTCCTGAATTTTCAGCCGTTTCCGTAACTGTTTTACGGCAGCTAAGCTCTCTTGGCATCCTGATAACCGGTAGCCGGAAGACACTGGAACCCGTTTATGATTGTGATCTTTCTGATCACACCCGGTACATCATGTCTGCCCGTAATCGCTTTCTTCTGAAACTCGTCCTCCTGTTACCTTGCCTCAGTCTGCACCAGGGTGCTTTTGCTGCGAAAGCGATGTTGCAAACCAAGGGTTTCTATGTGTCGCGCCCCGTGCTCAGCGAAGGTTCTTACTCTTGCGAATACCTGCGTTTTTATCCGGATGGTGGCGTAATTAACGTCAGCTCTGAGTGCGGTGCGCAAGCGCGGCGTGCAATCAACCGCTGGTTTCATCGCGATCAGTTCGGGAAACCACCGCAATATGTCAGCAGTGGTCAGACGGATATCAGTGGAAATCACCTGAACTTCAACAGCCGGCTCGATGATGGTGAAGTTGTTTTCTGGGGCAAGATACACCCGCGCAGCCTGCGCTTACACAGCCTGTCACGCATTACCGGCTACCGCGACTTTCAGGTTTACCGCTTCTACCCGTTCGCCGAACCGGCAGTACCTGCGGAGTAAATCCGCTGACCCCGGACTCAGCCTGTCAGTACCGCTCTGAGAACCCTGATTATGCAGCTATCCGCATCAGGCAATTCTGAAGGCCCGGACTTTCTGCCGACGACCGCCGGATCGCTGTGCTGAACTCCGCATTTGGGGCAAAAAATGTCAGTTTCGGGATGTGCTCGTCGTTCCCGTGCCTGCTGACACAGGTATCACTCTTTCGTCAGCGCGATCACGGCCGGCAGTCTGGCAGCTCTGGCTGCCGGAATGATGGCAGACAGCAGTGCGATCAGTACCGAAGTACCGACGGCACCGACCACTGCCCACAGTGGAATGGTCGTTTGCATCGCATTCGGCAGAAAGACGATGATCAGATTGCCGAGCAGCCAGCCAAGCAGGCTGCCCGCGCAGGCACCGGCAATCGCCAGCAAGGCTGCTTCCAGAAAAAACTGCATCCGTATCAGCCGCTGGCTGGCGCCCAGTGCCTTGAACAAACCGATTTCGCGCGTGCGTTCGTTCACGGACACCAGCATCATATTCATAATGCTGATCCCGCTGACAAACAGGGAAATGGAAATAATCGCGTAAAACACCCGTGAAATCATGGTCTGGATTTCTACGGCCGATTCGCGGATCTGCTCAGCACCTTCAATCCGGAAATCTTCCGCTTCACCATCGGGTGTGTGCAAGGCCTGGTGCAGCTTCAGGCGTATGCGTTGCATCGCCTTTTGCATTGCCTGTGGCTCTCTCACCCGCACACCGAAACTGTAAGCCGGTGTGCGCTGACTGAATTGCTGTGCGACGGAGAAGGGAATATAGGCGTCCGCAATTTGCAAACCCCGTGGTGTATCGTCAATTTTTGCCGGTGTGATGCCCACCACGGTAAATGCGGTACTACCGAGCAAAATCACAGTGCCGCAAGCCTGATCCGGCAGACCCAGTTTGCTTTTCAGTGCTTCGCTGATGACTACAACACGTGCACGGCTTGCTTCATCAGAAGCACGCAGAAACCGTCCTTGCAACGGAAACAGACGATATAAGGCTGGCTGGGACTCCGAAGCTGCCATAACCGTAACATTCGCCTTGATATCCTGATAACTGATTTGCGAAAAATGGCCGTCACTGCTGGCAGTCACATCGCGCAGCAAATCGCTTTGCATTTCCAGAATCTGCCATTCCTTTGCAGTCAGCGGATGCTTGCCAGCCGTGCCTTTCGTGTAATTAGTACTGATCAGCAGAATGTCCGGCCCCATGTTCGATAACAGGCGGTTGATACTCTGTGTCATGCCCTGCAATACCGTGGCTACACAAATAATGCCGGTGACAGAAATAATAATCCCGAAAATCGTCAGAAAGCTGCGCACAGGAAAGGCGCGGATTTGCTGAATGGCCTGCAGTAACAAGTCTTTGAATGTCATGTCAGTAAATCTCAATCACTTGCTAATGCCTGAATCGGATCCAGTCTGGCAGCTCTGGTGGCTGGCCACAATCCGGTCAGAATGCCGGTCAGCATGGAGATGCCGATGGCGATGGCAACAGGTACCAGCGGTACGCTCAGCGGAGTCGGATTTTTTGAAATCAGGTCAACGATGAGCGCGGAGATACCGATGCCGGCCAGTACGCCGGTCACTGCGCCGACACAGGCAATGGCGCATGCTTCGATCAGAAACATCCAGCGGACTTGCGCAGCAGTAGCACCCACCGCCCGTAACAAACCGATTTCACTGGTGCGCTGCGTGACCGCGACCAGCATCACATTCATGATGCCGACCGCGCTGATCAGGAACGAAATCGACACCAGCAGAACGGCGCCCAGTGCGACCGAATTCAGAATTTCGTCGCGTGTTTTGCGCATTTCGGATTCTCTCAGTATTCGGAAGTTATCGTTTTCTTCCGGCGACAATCGCGGCACACTGCGCAGCAAATTGCGGATTTTCACGATGACGGCATTCGTACGCGATTCATCGGCCAGCACAAACCGGAAATGCCACGGGCCGTTTGACAACCCGCTGTCTTCTGCCGTGTTGAGCGGTACATAGATATCACTCAGGTTGACACCGCTTCTGGATTGAAAAACACCGATGATGCTGCATTCATAGCGGGCAATGCGGATGCGGGTGCCGACAGGATGCTGCGGCAGCTTCAGTTCTTTGATCACATTGCTACTGACGACACATACTCTTAAATGCTGTTGCTCGTCGCTGGCGCTCAGAAAGCGCCCCTGCAACATGGTGAGCTTCATCAGTTCCGCCAGGGCAGGCGTTGCCGCGTAAATTTCCAGCTGTGCCTGCTGGCTACCGAACCGGGCTTGCATATCTGGACCAGTGTTGAGCCGGAAGCTGATCCATTGCGTGGCAGTCAGATGCCGGATCTCCGGTACCTGAGTCAGCAAAGCATCGTTTTCGCGCCGCCCTAATTGCGGTTCTCCGTAAGAGCCACTGACCTGTATCATTTCTTTACCAAGCGCGTTCAATTGCGCATCAACCATCGCATTCATGGATTCGATCACGGAATACAGGGTCACGACGCAGGCGATGGTGACGGTGATGCCCGATGCAGTCAGAAAGCTGCGCCCCAGATGTGCCCGCACTTGCGCCAGTGCATACGCGAATAAATCAATCGTTCGCATCAGCATCCTTCCTTACCAAGGCAGAAAAGGTAGCTCAGTGACATGGCATTATTTTTTACTGACAGTGTTAATCCGCATTCCGTCTTTCAGTGTTTCCAGATAGGCGGCCGGGCCGGTAATGATTTCATCACCGGCTTTTAAGCCCTTACGGACTTCCTGTCTGAATTCATCCGCATATCCCAGCTCCAGCGGCACTTTGACTGCCTGACGGTTTTTTACCTGCCAGACATAGTAGCTGCGCTTTTGCTGGTCAAACTGCACGACGCTGGCATCGCTTTCCACACGCAGGGCTGTCAGTGGTATCACGACAGCGTTTTTTTGTACTGCTTCGGTCAGCGCCACATCACAGCTCATACCGGAGATAAATTCCGGGTGCGAGCGGTCCAACATAATTTGCACTGCAACGGTTTTGAGTGACTTTGCATCGGCGCCGGTTTTGCCATCGCCGCTGGTAACACGCGCTATGCTGCTGATTTTTCCGGTGAAAACTTCATTCGGAATCGCGCGGGTCGTGATATTGGCTGTCTGGTTCAGGCGTATCCGTCCGATATCAAATTCTGCAATCTGGGTTTCAACCATGATGCTGTTCGGATCAGCAACTGTCATCAGCGAGGAACCCGCCAGATTGACCGAGCTGGCAATCGCTGTTTCACCGACTTTGATTGGTGAAGCGATCACAATGCCATCGATAGGCGAGCGGATTTCTGTCTTTTCCAGTGTTTTCAGTCTTTGTGCGACAACTGCTTTTGCCAGCAGAATCGCTTTCTGGGCGTAATCGGCACGCAGGGCGGCTGCTTCTGCAGTTTGTCTGTAAGGTTCATAAGCATCCGCTCTGACCATGCCGGCTTCCAGTAATTCTTTCTGACGGCGTGCTTCACGCTGGCGCATGTCGGATTCTGTCTTTGTGCGTTCCCACTCGATCACCGCTTGCATTACCTGAACTTGTGCTTGCTCCAGTTCCGCTTTGACCGGAGCATCATCCAGTTTGATCAGTAATTGTCCGGCTTTGACCGCCTGACCTTCACTGACATAAATCTGACTGACTTTCGCAATTAATTCCGGCGACAACTTGGCCTGCGTCTTGTAGGTCATCATCCCGGAAGTAAAAAAAGCACTCTTAATGGCACCGGTTTCTGCCTTCGAAACTTCAGCAATTACTTCGGAATCGGCACGTTTGTAATACACAAAGGCTGCTGTTGCAGCGATAAGGCCGACAGCAATCAGGGAAAGGAGTTTTTTCTTGTTCATAGACGGGCAAAAAGTTCTGCAGCAGTCAGGAGAAGGGTTTTTATAGGTGAATACGGCAGCAGATCAGCGTGCTTACACCACAGCGGGTGCATCCGTCCGCTTGCTGTCGCTGGTGATTTTTCCGTCGGATAAGCGTATCTGGCGCTGGCAATGCGCTGCGATCTGTGCATCATGTGTGACGATGATGATGGTCTGGCCTTCAGCATGCAAAGCATCAAACAGGCTCATGACTTCGGCACTGGTATTCGAATCCAGATTACCGGTCGGTTCATCGGCTAACAAAATCGCCGGTTCACCGCACAAGGCTCTGGCAATTGCCACCCTTTGCCGTTGTCCGCCGGACAGCTGATTCGGCAAATGTGTCAGCCGGTTCCCCAGACCCACACGCTCTAAAGCAAGCGCCGCACGGCGCTGACGTTCTGCCGGCGGTATGCCGCGAAAAATCAGGGGCTGCATCACATTTTGCAATGCCGTGGCACGGGGCAGTAAATGGAAATTCTGAAAAATAAAGCCGATTTCCCGGTTACGGGTGGCAGACATCACTGTATCCGGTAAGTGCGCAACGTCCTGCCCCTTCAGAAAATACTGCCCACTGCTGGGGGTATCGAGGCAGCCCAGAATATTCATCATGGTCGATTTGCCCGAACCGGAAGCACCGACAAAGGCCAGATATTCGTTCTTCTGGATGCACAGATCCACCTGGTCAAGCGCATGGATCATCTCACCGCCCATACTGTAGGTTTTAGAAATCCGGTGAAGTTGTATGACGGGCTGGCTATCGGTTGACATGCGGTATTGTGCGGACTGTGTACCGGAAAAGACAATTTTTAATTAAAAACGGCACAACAAAATAGCATAGAGGAAATTAAATTCCAATTTTGCAATGTCAGTGCGCCGCTCTTGGGTTGCTTAAGCGCAACGAAATAACCCTGATTCAGGAAAACAGGTCTTGCCTGATTGATGTGAATCCCGGGCAAGTCAGGATCAGGACATATCCGTGGCGAGGTTCATAGCGTCAGGATGCGGCCGTATTCAGACGCGAAGTCTCTGCATACGGAATACGGCGGAGAAATCTAATAGCGCCAGTGCAGGCTGAGTCCCACGGTGCGCGGACGCAGCACCGCAATTCGACGTGTGTCCGGCAGATCAGCAGAAATTGCAACCGGTAATCCTGTCGCGCCGCGGCTATTGAAAAGATTGTCAATAAACATTTGTGCGCTCCAGCCAGTGGTTTTATCCGGCTCCTGTAAGCCCAGCATCAGGCGGGATAAATGATAGCTGCCGCGCTGATAAAACGGGCTGTTGCGGTCGTACAAAAATGCGGCGGAACCGGTATAGCTGTGATCAAATCGTATGAAAGCGGGGCGTTGCCACAGGCTGAAACCGCGGTATTCAGCACCGAATGCCATTGTCCACTCCGGCACATCCGGTAAACGATCGCCACGCTTTGCCGGGGTGCCGGGCACATCGTTATTCAGACGGGCGCGGGTGTGATTCAGTGTCAGATTCCATTGCCATTGCGGAGAAGGGCGGTACGCCAGCTCCAGTTCCAGCCCGCGGCTGGTGGCGGAGCCGAAGTTGGCAGTCAGGTTAAAGCCACACTGCAGCACGATTTGTTGCTGAATATCCTGCCAGTTCATCTGATAGGCAGTGGCATTCAGTGTGATTCTTCGCTGATCCCAGCTGGTTTTACTGCCTATCTCATAATTCCAGACACTGTCCGGTGAAAATTTTCTTAAGGCATCGCTGTTAAGATTTAAATTGCGTACTTCCTGGCCGCAGGTGGCTTCCGGTGCCGGATTATTCGGCCCGCCAGCGCGGTAACCTTTTGATGCGGTAACAAACCAGAGCTGATCCGGCGTTGCCTGCCAGCTCAGATTCAGCTTGGGATTGATACCATGATCGGCGGCATCACCGGTGACGCCCGAAGGTTTGCCGCCGACAAATTCGCCATCCACCTGTTGCGCAAAACTCTGATGAATGCGGAAAGCGCGCAAGCCCAGTCGTGCGCTCCAGTTAGGACTGAACTGATAGCTGGCTTCACCGAACAGTGCGGTTTCGGCGGTGGTGGCAAGGCGCGCACCCTTGAAGAAACTCTGATAACTGGTACCAAACGCTGTGTTATAGCCATCGGTGACCGGAATTTGCGACGCCAGCGGCGCATTTACATGATGATAATACGCACCGCCGACAAACTGCCACGGGCCTTTCCAGTCGCTGGTGAAGCGCAATTCCTGCGTGAATTCGCGGTTGGTGTAGTTGCCGATCATGACGACCGGATAAATGCGGGTTTGCGGCGGCGAGAAGAAAGCATTGATGACCCGCGAGGCATCTTCATCAATGGTCACACTGCGGTAGTAATACGACGTGGACGACAATAATTCAAATTGTTCAAACTGTTTACGAATATCAATGGCGGCCAGCGCAGAAACCTGGGTGCCGGGTTCAGGGACCAGCCGGGTTTGTACCAGATTGCTGATACTGCCCGGTGGTGCATCTACCTGAAACGGTGCGCCGAGCACAGTACGTTGCTGCAGGGCACTGGCGGTGATACTCAGGCCATCCGGCAGCCACCAGCGCAGGGTGGTTTTGATACCGGTGGTTTTTTCGGTATTCGGTTTATCACTCTGCATGTTGTCGGGCAGAGCCAGCAGATTTTTCGGGTTGATCCCAACCCGCTGAATAAAGCCATCCTGCCAGCGGTAAAACACGGCAATGCGTGCTGCCAGCGTATTCTCAATCAGTGGTAGATTCGCAGCTGCGCTGGTTTGCATGTTCCAGCCGCCGTCCTGCGTGTGGCTCAATTGCTGGCGCAGATCCCATTCGTAGCGGTTCGGATCCGGCATTTTACTGATATAGCGTACGGTTCCGCCCATAGAACTGGAACCATACAAACTTCCCTGCGGACCGCGTAAGACTTCGACGCGCAGGATATCCAGCATGGCCGGATCTAATACACCGCGCAGCGACAGCAGCGAGGCATTGCTGGAGGCAGCTACCGGCGTATTGTCCAGGTAATAACCGACGGTGCCCGCACTGCCGGCGCTGGATGCAATACCGCGCATAATCAGAATATTTTGTCCGGGGCCGGAAGTGACCACGTTCAGACCCGGTACCAGCCGCGCGACATCCGATACGGTTTGCACGCCGCTGTTCTGCAATTGTTCAGCGGTGATTGCCGTGACACTGATGGCGCTGCGTTGTATGGCTTCTTCCCGCTTTTGCGCGGAAATGACGACGGTGTTTTCTGCGGCAGTGGTTTCCGGAGGTACTGTCTGTGCAAAGACTGGTCCGGCAATCAGAAGTAACAAAGTGCCGTTGCGGCCGGCACGCCATTGTTGCAGAGCAGCCATACCAGCCTCCGTTTCCGCAATATTTTTTGTTAGGTGCAGTGTAGATGCTGAGTTGCGAATTACCAGTTCTGTGCAGCGCCGGTTATCTTTTTTTTACAGTAAAAAAGTGAGCTTAAGTCTGAAAGGATTATGCCGTTATCCGCATCAGGGAATTCTGAAGGCCCGGACTTTCTGCCGACGACCGCCGGATCGCTATGCTGAACACCGCATTTGACCTGAAAATGACCGCAAACTGTGGATTCGCTATCTGGCCGCAGGTATTGTATGGTGCAGCTTCCCGGAAACAGTAGCTGTGATATGCAATGAAACCCGCCTTCCTCCCTTATCAGCCAGCGAGCGAATTCTTTACGGATGAGCTTTGCTACATCACCGAACTTTCAAATTCTCCGGCGGACGAAGCCATGTCCGTGGCGCTGGCCAGAGTCGCACCTGGCGTCACCACGCGCTGGCACAGCCTGCACAATACGGCAGAGCGCTATGTGATTTTATCGGGGCAGGGCGTGGCAGAAATCGGAGACGAAGCGCCGCGTGCTGTCGGCCCGCATGATGTGATTCTGATTCCGGCCGGATGCCGGCAGAGAATCCGCAATACCGGCAGCGATGATCTGCTGTTTTACGCGATCTGCACGCCACGGTTTTTGCCGGAAAATTATCTGGATCTGGAAGCCGGATAATCACTGCGCTTTCAGCAGACAATTGATGCTGTGTTGTTTTTAGCCATGTCAGATTGCCTTATGCTGCCATTTCACCGGAATCGCGCTGCAATTTATGCAAAAATGATTTTTTTATTTCTGTGCAGCAAAGTCTGACCACTTCTTTTCGTTGTAGTGGTTTCAGATCTGCTTATCTGGTATTCACTATGAAGAAAAAAATCATTCCGGTATTCCTTGCTTTGTTCAGTCTGTCCGCAGCCGCTGCCGAACCTGCATACACCTGCGATACAGCGCGTGGTTGTACAGAATTGCAGGGACCAGTCTTTGATCTGGGGCGTGGTGCGACAATCAGGTTGCCGGATGGATGGCGCTTTTACAGCTATCCGACCTTGCCGATTCCGGAAATGGCTGGCTTGCGGGAAATCCGTGCCGTGAAAAACGGTATGGTGATCGCCGTCACACCGCTCCCCAAACTGGAAGATAAAACTGTTTCTCAAACGCAATTGTGCGAATCAATGGCGGAAAGCGGTAAGCAATATGTTGCGAAATCGCTGGAGAAAACAGTGACGCCGGTGCCTTTTTCTGCGGGAAAAGTTAACGGATGCTATGTGGCATTTACCTCGGCCAATCCGGGCGAGAAGGTGTTTTCTGTGCTGAAAAACCGCCGCCATGCCAGCGTCGCCAGTTTTGCAATAGACCATCCTAAGGCCATTTTTTCCGTGAGTGCCGTCTCAGAAACAGCGCCGGATGACGATTACCGCGCCGCGCTGGACGCCATTCAGCACATACAGTAAGAGCCGGGCAGGGCGGTTAATGTTTAACGCCCTGCCGGCACATTTACTTTCGACGCTTCCAGTATTTTTGTCAGTTGTCCCGATTCACTGAGTTGCTGAAAACCGGCATCGAAGCGTTTGATCAGTTCTGCTGCGCGCGGCAGTTTTTTATTGATTACCACGTACACTGGCACTACCGCGATGGCTTTATTTTGCATAATGATGCGGTTGCGCTCTGCAGCGGTAAAGTGCTTTTGCAGTATACGCTGGCCGGTACCGGCATCGACCGGTACCAGATCGATCCGGCCATTGAGCAGCTTGCGGAAACTGGAAATGTCGCTCGGGCCGACATCGGTTTTCAAAATACCATGTGCCTGCAGACTGCTGAATTCCGGCGAATAGAAATTGCCCTGCACGACGCCAATAGTTTTGCTGCGTAAATCGTTCAGCCGTTCCCACGGGAATTCTTCGCCATTACGGTGAAAAAATACCACCCGCAAATCAAAAATCGGCCTGGCGGAGTACAGCAGTTTTTCTGCGCGTTCTGCTGTATGACCCCAGCCATAACTGCCCTCATACAAGCCCTGCATCACGCCGCTGATAGCGCGGTTATTCGGCACTTCCGCCAGCGTCACTTCGACATTTGCCAGCCTGAATGCACTGGTCACGATTTGTGTCAGCGGCGCGTCCGGTGCTGCACTGTCGATATAGGGCGGATAGTACTGTGCGGTCAGCGTCAACTGCAGTTTTTCCCGGAATTCAGTTGAACCAGCGCTGGCGGGTAAACACGCCAGTAACATCATGAGCGCCAGTAAGTTACGTCGCATACGGAATTCCGGTGAACTGAGAAAGAGATTTAATTGCAGAAATTCGACAAAAACAGGATTTCATAGAATCATGTTCAGGATATAAGAAAGTCTGCGGTTCACCGATATGTTTTACATCATTTGACCTTTTTTTATGCCTTTCTGACAAAGTGGATTGGTCACGAAACCGGTGTGCCGGACGGGCGGATAAACCCGTTTTGTACATACCCCCCGTCTTTTCAGTAAAACCGGCTGAATGCCGTTATAAAATCTGGCTTCCCACAGATACCCACGGGGGTATTATTGACCTTCAACAAATCGATAAAAACTGGTGTTGCGTGAAGTGTGCAGTAGCCCGCATTTCACTGGCCGTATGCTGTATTGTTGTCATCGTTATATATTTTTCAGGAATCCCATGCATTCGTTCACGCGCAAAGATTTACTGCGGCCGGTTGGCTATGCCGCGTTTGGCAGCGCTTTCGTTCTGAAAATTGCTGAAGTCAGTTCTCTCGTATGGATGACACAGGGAGTTGCCGTACTGATTTGTGTGCTGGCAGCTCTGACTGCCGCCAGACAGCGTGCCGCACTGAGCCGTCTTGCGCTGCCTGTGGCCGTAGCGGCAACCGCCTTACTGGCTGCGCCTTTGCTGATGCATGTACAGACACCGGCACGCTGGCTGATGGCGGGACCGGTACGCTTGTATCTCGCACCTGTGCTGTTGCCACTGATCTTGCTGACCGTGCAGCATGGTCTGGCGTTTCAGAGTCAGAAAGAAAAACAGTTTGCGCTGACGCTGGGCGGTGCGCTGATTATTCTGTCGCTGCAACCGGATCTGGCGCAGGTACTGGCGTTTGCAGTGGCCGCGATCTGGATCAGCTGGCAGCAGGGTTTATCCAAGGTCAGGCTGGCGGCACTGGTGATGATGTCGGTTCTGACCGCCGGCATTGCCGCCGCAAAACCGGATTTATTATCACCTGTACCGCATGTGGAAGAAGTATTCGCGCTTGGTTTCCGCCATTCGGTGTTATCTGGTCTGGGCATCACCGGCGCGGCAGTAGCAATGCTGATAGCGATCTGGCGTGTGCCGGGCCAGCACCTGCGCGGTATCGCACTTTATTATTTCTCTCTGATGCTGATCTCCCTGAGCGGCATCACTCCGGTGCCTATGCTTGGTTACGGTGCAGGCCCGTGGCTGGGACTGGCGATGGTTGTGGCTCTGGGAGCTTGTTTTCCATCCGGTCCGGTACCACCGGTGCAGGCAGATCAGCCGGACGCGCCTGTCGCACACTGAACGCATGGACTGTGCTGTAACACAGTCAGTTTAAGCCGGCATTCAGCCGGCTTTTTTATGCAGAAAACTGCATGACAGCATGGCATAAATTGCTGACCGACAGCGTGTCGCGGGAGCGCCGCGAAGGTCTTCCAGCGCCGCAAAGACATATACTCCCCCCGTTTTTCATCAAAACCGGCTGGTCGTCGGCATGAAATAAGGGCGTTTTCAGATACCCCTGGGGGTATTTTGAGGCCTGAAAATGGCTGTTTTGTACTGTTCAGGCATCCTGCTGTGCACCTTTCAGCCAGAACGGAGCCACTGTTCAGATACAGGCCGGCATGCCGGGGAAGCGGGCGGGATCGCTGAAAGCCGTGCACAAGGCGTCATAGACGACGCGGATGCGTGGCGGTACGGGGCCGCGTTGCGGGCGGTAGATGTACAAGTCCCACGGTGCCGGGTCGAGTTGCGGCAGTACGCGCTGTAACTGACCACTTTGCAGATAAGGGTGGGCCATAAAGCCGATCAGCTGACCAAAGCCCATGCCGTGCAGCATGGCGCGGCATTCGGCGCGGGTATCGGTAACCTGAATCGCTGGCTGACGGGGATGCCAGAACTGGCCCTCTGCCAGAAACCAGGGCCACGGGCGGCCGGTGTTCGGATCAATCACTGCCGTTACTGGCAGTTTGTCCAGATCTTCCAGCGTTTGCGGCGCACCACAGCGGGCAATCAGTGCGGGTGTGCCGACAAACACAAAGCCTGCCTGAGCAACACGGCGTGCAATCATCGATGCATTCCGCACATGGCCGAGCCGCAGACCGATATCGATTTGTTCGTCGACCGTGTCTGCCGTGGCATCTGATAAGCGCACATCGGTCTGCAACAGCGGATAACGTTGCTGAATATCGGCCAGTACCGGTATCAGGTAATCCTCGCCCAGCGCGACAGCAGCAGTCAGCGTCACCGTGCCGCGCACCTGCTCTTGCTGATCCTCCTGAAAACTCTGAAACAACTGATCAACCCCTTCCACGCTTTGCCTTGCACGCACCGCCAGCGCAGCGCCGACATGGGTGATGCGGGTCTGGCGGGTATTGCGGTGAAACAGCATTTCGCCGGACAGGGCTTCCAGTTCCTGTATCGCCCGTGTTACCGCCTGCGGCGACATGTGCAGACGCACCGCCGCTTCTTTGAAATTCTTACATTCTGCTGCCACACAAAAAATGCGCAGCATTTCCAGACGGTTCAGCATGTTTTGTCCTGATGTCAGATGGTTGATGCGGGATGACGCCGGATGAGCGCAGGGCAGGGAGCCGCGCCAGATTCATCTTCGTAATTTCCGCATGCCTTCATTCAATAATTCCAGAAAACGGAATACTGAAATCAATTTTATGTCATTTATTGGATTTAAGCTGCGCGCCATAATGCCTGACATCGCGGAACTCACCGCATACCAACATCAAAAGGAGCAGAACATGCAACAAGGTATTCAGGGCAAAGTGGTTGTGATTACCGGTGCCAGCAGCGGTATCGGTGAAAGTACCGCACGTCATCTGGCAAAACTGGGCGCTAAAGTGGTACTGGGTGCGCGCCGTACCGACAAACTGGCAGTCATTACCGAAGAAATCCGTGCCGCCGGTGGCGAAGCGGTGTTTGCTGCTGTTGATGTCACCCGCAAAGCGGAAGTTAAGGCACTGGTGCAAACCGCGATCGATCAGTTTGGCCGTATCGATGTGATGATCAACAATGCCGGCCTGATGGCGATTGCACCGATGAACCAGCTGCGTACCGATGAATGGGATCGCATGATCGACATTAACATCAAAGGCGTGCTGTACGGCGTAGCCGCTGCATTGCCACACTTTGAACAGCAGGGTGGTGGCCACATGATCAATGTTTCTTCCGTTGCCGGTATCAAAGTGTTCGCACCGGGTGGTTCTGTGTATTCCGGTACCAAGTTTGCCGTGCGTGCGATTTCAGATGGTTTGCGTCAGGAAATGGCCGGCAAAGTACGTGTCACCAGCATCGAGCCGGGTGCTGTGGATAGTGAACTGAAATACGGTTCCGGCGATCAGGCCAGCCGTGAGGCGGTGATCGGCTTCTACCAGCAAGCGATTCCTGCGGATTCCGTGGCACGTGCAATTGCGTATGCGATTGAGCAACCTGCGGATGTCGCGATCAATGAAATCGTTCTGCGTCCGACTGCGCAGGAATTCTGATCCGCTTTATCTGAATTTGTACAACGCGACAGCGTATGTCCTTCGGGGCATGCGCTGTTTTGCGTTTGAGGGATGGTATAAAACCAGATACGGATGGTTTCAGGCAGCGTTGTGTTGTCAGCAAAATGCAAGCAAATGCGCGCATCATAGGCGGCCGCGATCTTTTGGTCGCAACCACAATAGAGCCCGCTTTTTGTACTGCGGGTGTTTCTGATGCCTTTATTCCATTCCTGATGATGTTGATTCGCCCCGCTGACCAAAACGATTTACCTGCACTAATGGCACTACGTAACTGGTACATCGATCATTCATATGCAACTTTTGATGAGCAACACCTGAGTTTGCGCCAGATGGCGCAATGGTTCACGCAGTTTAATACGGGGCCGCACCGCTGTTATGTTGCGGTGGCTGACGGTGAAATTGCGGGTTACTGCAGCAGTCAGGCTTACCGCGCACATCCGGCATTTCGCCATACGATAGAAACCAGCATTTATGTCGCTGCGAACGCTGCACGCAGCGGTGTCGGCAGTGCACTGTATCAGCATTTGTTTGACGCTTTGCGCGGGCAGGATTTGCATCGCGCCGTCGTCGGAATCGCATTACCGAATGACGCTTCGGTTGCGCTGCATGAAAAATTCGGTTTTCGCCGTATCGGTGTATTCGACGAATATGCGATCAAACACGGACAGCGTATCAGCTCGGTATGGATGGAAAAAAACTTGTCTGAGCAGGGCTGGCACGCCTGATATTCCGCACTTGTGGCGCTGGCGGATTCTGCGTAAATCTGCGCTAAACGTCGTATTTATGCAGAATCCGAGGGATTTATCAAAAGAAAAATTAATATCCAATGATAGAATCGTTTGCTTTTGCAGCCCCGCGACGGCAGCAGGCAACTTCAGGCAAATTGTTGCTGTACTGCTGAACAGGCTGCTCCGGATCTCAGCCTGCTCCGGCAGGCGTACAGCACAAGACTCATGCCAATTCAGCGCTTTACTTCCACGAATGCAGCCCGCGGCTGCACCTCTTCTTTGCGTTTTTCTTCGATTGCCCGTGCGTTACTGCTTGCCGGTGTACTGAGTAGCGGGATGCTGCAGTTCAGCGTACTGGCACAGGAAACTGCCACAGCGCAGCGTCTGAGTCAGGCTGATCTGGCTGCCACCCTGCAGCGCGGTGTTGCGGTCCCTGGCTGGGTAACAGAACCGGATGCGCCTGCGCCGCAAAGTACGGATAAGCAACCCGTTGTGATGCGTCTGACGGATACCCAGTTTCAGACGGGGCCTGAAGCCGCAAGCTTTTACCGGCGTGTGATTGAAGTCAATCAGGCGAATTCGCTCGCCGGTGTGGCGCAGATGGAATTGCGCTACATGCCTGAATATCAGAAGCTGGCGATCCATACGATTCGTATTCTGCGCGGCGATCAGGTACTGGATAAAACCCAGAGCGCGAATCTGCGTTTGCTACAGCAGGAAAATAATCTGCATTCCGGCATTCTGACGGGTTCGGCAACAGCTGCGGTGTTCGTTGATGATTTGCGGGTAGGCGATTCGCTGGAAGTGCTGTACACCATCAGCGGCGAAAACCCTGTGTTTAACGGACGATTTGCTGCCTCGGCAGCATGGGATTCCGGTATACCGGTCTTAAGTCGCCATGTCAGCGTGCAATACGATGTGCGCGATCCGGTGTACTTCAAAATCATCGGCCCGGGTTCGCGTGAACTGAATCAGCGCGAAGAAAAAAACGGCCAGCGTACAACGCTGCATTTCTCGGCGAAGAATTTACGCGCCGTACACACAGAGCAATACACGCCGGCTGAATATGATCAGTTTCGCTGGCTGCAATTCAGCCAGTATCGCAGCTGGCGCGATGTGGCCGTGTGGGCGAACGCGTTATTTCAGGCGCAGGACAGTGGTGAACTGCTGAATAAGCTGGTTACCGAGTGGTCATCCTTACCCGGCGATGAAGAAAAAGTGCAGGCCGCGCTGGCCTATGTGCAGAGAGAAATTCGTTATTTGTCGATGTCGATCGGTGAAAATTCGCACCGGCCAACCGCGCCGGAAACGGTGCTGAAACAGCGCTACGGCGATTGCAAAGACAAAGCGCTGTTATTGACCACGATACTGAATCGTCTTGGCGTAAAAACCCAGCCAGTGCTGATTGCAACATATCAGCGGCGCGGACTTGATCGCTTATTACCATCCCCGTCGCTGTTCGATCACGCCATCATTCAGGTGCGGGTGAACGGAAAACTGTACCAGCTGGATGCGACCCGCGCCCAGCAATACGGCAAGCTCGACAAAATGGGGCAGGCGCACGTCGGATCGCAGATTCTGGTGGTCAGCCCGGATACGGATGCACTGAGTAAAGTCAGTCTGGAGCGCGATTTTTCCTCCAACAACCGTAAAGAAACGCTGATTGTGAAGGAGTGGAAGCGTCCCGCAGAGTTGCGGGTGGAGCAGCGCTACACCGGACTGGAAGCAGAAATGCTGCGTTATTACGCATCACAGCAATCACGCGATGAACTGGTTAAAGCCTATATTTCCGCGATTCAGAAACGTTATCCGCAAGTGGAATATTTGCAGGACTTTAAGCTGGATGATGATCAGAAAGAAAATGCCGTGACGATCAGGCTGGGTTTTATGGCCCCGGATTTGTTTAAGAAGACTGATAACGGCTGGAATATCACGTATTACGCATCGAATTTCCGTGAACGCTTCTGGGTGCCGGAAACGCCGCGTCGCCGTTATCCGCTGGCGGTGCCAACCTCGCCGGTTAACATCGATTACGAATTTAAAGTGCAGTTGCCGGCGGGATTTAATGGCCGTTATAAACCCGGCGTAACCAACATTCAGTCAACGGCATTTCAGTTCTCTGAGAAACTGGACTTCGTCAACCGCGATATCAGTGCGAAACTGCATCTGTCGCTGAGTAAAGATGCCGTGCCGGAAATGCAGGTACCGGATTTTCTGGATGAAGTGAAGCAGGTTGGGCGTTACATGGAAAATACGCTGGAAATTCGTAATACCGATGCCAGCGATGCGATTGTACAAAAGGCTGATAACGCGGCGCAGCAGGCGCAGGATCAGAATGCCGTTAAACGATTATCGCTGGAAAACCGCTTGAAAGACGATGAAAACAATCCGCTGTTGCTGGCAGAAAAAGCACTGATGATTGCGCAAAGCCGCGATACGGCGCAACTGGCGGGCCTGATGGCGAAGCTGGATGCAATTGCGACGGAAGATAACAAAGTTGCGTCTTACAAGGCGAAGGCATGGTTTTTCAGTGGTCAGTTTAAAAAGTCGGAAGACTTACTGACAGCGCTGACGAAGACCGGGGATGATGATCAGCTCTGGCTGATGCTGGCGCTTTCGCGTTTCCAGCAAAAAAAATGGGCGTCGGCACAAGATGCATTACGCAACATCATTGCGCAGGCAAAAGAGCCGGGCATGACCAAAACTGCCATGATTCTTCAACTTTTGTGTCAGTTAAGAATCAACGGTAAGTTACCGGAAATTCTGTTTGCCGACAAAAATAAAGACTGGCGCAGCGCGGTGCTGGATACTGTAAGCGGAAAAACCGGTGATGAAGCTGTGCTGCAAGCATTGCACGCAGATGCTGGCGAAGCAATAAACCCTGATGTCGCAGAAGCTTATTTCTATCTGGGGCAGTTTTACGCCGCAAAAAATAACAAAATCCGTTCAGTGGTTTATCTGAAAAAAGCCCGCGAGAAATCACTGCCGGATCAGATTATATTTCCCTTACTGTCGTTTGATAAATCGTTTTGATAGGCTGATATGCGTACATCTATGAAGAAAAAATTAATTCTGGCCGTCACCCTTTGCACTGCGCTGCTTGGCAATCCGGTCATGGCAGATGTTGTCAGTGATCCGGCACCGCAAAGCGATATTCAGGCCATGCTGAATGCCAATGAATATCGTCAGTTTTTCCGCGCTCAGGTACAGAAAGATTTGCAGCAGGCTGAGGCCACCGAAGGCAAGCTGGATATCAGTTTGCTGATGTCACCTTTGACCGATGAAGTTCTGGACCGGATCGCTACCGAAACGATTGGTAAATACTGGTCGGCAAAATACTCAAAGAAATATGTAGAGCAGCTGGCGACACCGGCAGGCAGGCTGACAGCAAAGTTTGATCAATACGCCATGAAAGGAACTGCGCAGACGGAGTTTCTGAAGCTGGCTCTGAAGGACAGAGCTGCAATAAACGATGTACAGCGCAGTTTGCCTTACAAGAGTCTGGAGAATGCGTTCAGACAGGGTACTCCTGAATTTGGTAGACAAGTTTCAGCTTATCTCCGTGAGAAAGATAATCAGCGCATACGCGATGGTTATAAATTCTTTCTTCAGTATCTGGAAGCGATGAATGCCCATGCTGATGGAAAGCTGGCTGAAGCACCGGAAATTCAGCCGCCGCTGAGTACTGGTCGCCAGAGGATAGATACGGAAAATCAGTTGCTGTACCAGTTCATTTTGAAACGGGATCAGTCTGACAGAGTTCTGTCCGCTAAACTGAATAACGGTAAACTGATTGACGAAATCCTGAGTCAGGCAGCGCTGGTCGATCCTGTCATGCTGGAAAAAAATCTGATCACCATTGCAGAAATTGAAGAAATGCGCGCAGCCAGTGCCACTAACTATGACAAACTACTGGAGACATATTTTGCGATTGATGGCGGGCAAACGATGACGGCGGCGGAACGACGTCAGCGCATTAAGCTTACCGATACGGCGGCCAGCCGTATGGTGACGACCTCACTGGAATTTGCAGAAGCTGAAAGCGCTTATTACGCATCAGTACGCCGGATACTGCTGGCTTGCCAGGCAGCCCAGGGAAAATTGAAACTGGAAAACGGTCAGCTTACCTTCAGTCAGCAAAAAGACCTTGCAGAGTTTGATGCCCGCCGTGCAGAGTTCCTGAAGGCGCTGGAAGTGATTAATGCACTGAATGACAGAGAACGTAAACGCCGAGAGCAGGCGATACAAAACCTGCGCGTAAAAATCTGATCTTACGTGAAAACAAGCGTGACAGTCGATAAAACGGGTGCTCAGCACCCGTTTTACATTTGGCATTCTTGCGCTTTAGTGTGTGCAAAGGTTTTATTTCAAGTCAGATCCGATTAGTAAGCAGAGCCATCTTTGTGTGTGAATTGCCACTGACCGCTGACAAACTGCGCCATCAGATCATCATCAGGATAGGTCACTTCATCACCCGCACTGCGATCACCAACTTCCAGAAAAATCAGTTCTGTTGTGCCGGTATTGCGAATTTGGTGCGCATTGCCCGTGCCCGATGGAAAACCAGCGCACATGCCTGGGCAGATGTTGGTTTCTCCTTCGTCTGTAACGATTACACCGCATCCGCTAAGCACATAAATGAATTCATCCTGACGCGTGTGTGCATGTCGCAATGCAGAGATGCCGCCGGGCACCAGCCGCGTCAGATTTACCCCGAAATTTTTTAATCCGAATAAATCGCCGAGTACATGTTTGGTCCGGCCTTCCATCTGCATTGCAAACGGTGCGGGATACAGGGATTTGACGGTACGTGCAGGAACGGCGGCGCTGTGTATTGCTACAGGTACCTGATCTTGGTTGCGCATTGTATTGAATTTGTTAATTGGTGACGGGCCAGCCGGGTGCTGACATCGTGATATTCCACTCTTTGATCTGATATTCTGCGACGCCCGCTTTGCAAAACGGATCATCGTGCAGCCAGAGACTGACTTCATCGCGATCACTGGCTTGCGCAAGAATGATACCGCCATCACGCGGTGTCCTTGCCCCAGACATCAGAAAATGTCCTGCATCGTAATGCGATTTCAGAAAAGCACGATGCGCATCCAGTGCTGCATCCACTTCCGGTAAAGGCCGTATATAGTCAACAAGAATCAGAAAGTATCGCAATTTGAATGTCACGCGGGTGGGGAGAGGGAAATATGCTGTATTGTATTTATGCTGAAGCCTGCTAACAGTTTCTTCAATCAGCCAGATGGCTTAATCAGCTATTTAATACAGCAGACGTCAGAATGAAAAAAGCCCCTGAATTTCAGGGGCTTTTGCAGGGAAGTATTACTTCGCTACTTTGGTTTTAGCAACGGCTTCTTTGATCACAGTCGATGCTTTAAAACGTACAGTATTCTTTGCAGGGATTTTGATCGCTTCGCCAGTAGACGGGTTACGGCCTTTACGGGCAGGACGTTTTGCGACCTGGAAAGTACCGATGTTTGGCAGTGCGATTTTGCCTTCTTTTTTTACGGTGGCAACAATCGTATCCAGGATTGTACCCACGATTTCATTCGCAGCTACTTTAGTCAGACCATGTTCCGCAACAATCGTTTCTACTAACAGGGATTTGCTCATGTTTTTCTCCAGAAAAAAGCAGTTTTACTGAGTGTATAGCGAGTTCTGCAGCGAGTGCAAGTCTTGTGTCGTGAAAAAACGCGTTCTGCTGCGGATTTTTTGACAGATACACGATCATAAGACCAGTTTGTTGCATTCCTTACGCCGGTAGTCCTGCCGGCACAGAAATTTATCCTGTCCGGACGATGATTTTCTTCAGGTTTCAGACCTACAGCAAGGCCGCAAGTTCCCGTAATTGCCGTATGCGCAAATACACTGGCAGCAGGCGCCAGACGACAATGCACAACAAGAACAGCATCACGAATGGCAGCAGGTTACGGTTGAACAGCATAGGAATCACCAGCGCCAGCAGCATCCCCGCGATAATTGACTGTGGTCCGAGCCATCCGGCGTTTTCTGTCATTCGTTCGGAAATATTGTTGGCAACCGGCGACATGCGCAGCAAGATGCGTTCGGTCTTGGATGCATTCTTTTTCAGATTCAGCCAGTCAGCAGACTGATGCGGCGCTTCACGAATTTCGGTCAGCAAACCAAACAGCCCATCGATTTCACGCTGCAGGTTAGCATCCGCCTCTTCAAAGAACAGCCAGGCTTTCGCAGCGGATTTCAGCGCCAGCACGGTGCCGTAGTAACGCTCCGATATGTCGCCAAGGCCGATGCTCGCTTCCTGGGCTTGCCAGGCTTCAGCCTGCTTTTGCTGCTCCACAGCCTTTTCCGCTTCGGGAATCAGTGCATCCATCACGAGTAATCCGGCGGCGGACATGCTGCTCAGATCGCCGAGTTCTTGCAGCCACGGGCAGTATGCAGCGAGGCCAGCGTAACTAGTTTGCAAACGCTTACGCAAGCGTTCGGCCCAGCGTGCATCGTATGCACAGGCCAGCAATTTTGCATGGGTATGCGGCAAGTCGGGGCCGACCGGAATGCTGTCGCTGAACATCAGCTTATCGACATTCACATAGCCAGCGGACGTACTGTGAATACGCTTCTGAATTTTTTCGCGGAAGCTGTGCCAGGTCTGAACAAATTCATCAGCGCTGCGGTACCAGCGCTGCGCCAGATCGGCAGAGGCGGCATCGCCTTGCTGTCCGTACAAATCGAGCACTTTATGGTGATACAGCGCGTGCAGCCAGCTTGCTGCATCTTTTTCACCTTTCAGTGACCGGTTTGCGTTCAGCAACACAGCGGACAATTCAACCGAGTCCCCGCGCCATACCGGTGGTAATCCCGGCGATAAATATAAAATCAGTTGCAGCAACTGAACATCAACCGATAACTGTCGGTCATGCCGGTTATCGAGCAGGATACGAACGGCATTATGATCTTTCTGCACGTCCCGGAACCACTGCAGCAATAAGCCGTTTGCCAGATCGTTGCTGGCCAGAGGCCAGTTTCTTGCCAGTGCAACGCCCAGTTGCTCCTTGGTATGGCAGATATCTGCACCAATGTGAAACGGTTCGCGGAATCCCGCTGTACCCGATGTCTCAACCGGTTCGGGCAGGGTAATATCATTCGCCAGCCAGCGCAGTATTTCTGCTGACGCCCAGCGTTTTGCCGGATCGCGCAGCAGCAGGCCGCGCAAGAGTTTTTTCCAGCTTTTATCGCTGACGCTGTTCAGGTCAATTTCACGGGTAGCCAGTTGATGCAGAATCACCGCTTCAGAAAACTGATTGAACGGATGCCGGCCGGTCAGTGCTTCTAGCAGTATCATCCCCAGCGCCCAGTAATCGGCTTTAGCGCTGATCACACCGGACAGTGTTTCCGGTGCAGCGTAATGCAGGGTACGGGCCGTGCCTGTCAGTTTTTGCGTTGCATCCAGTGCGGAAGCGATACCGAAATCGGTCAGGATTAAATCCAGCGGCTCTTTTGTACGGATCAGGATGTTTTCAGGTTTCAGATCACGGTGCAGCAGACCTGCCTGGTGCACGCTGCTGACAGCGCTGTCCAGCTCCAGCAAAATTGCCCGCAGCTGTACCGCGTCCGGTTTTTCCTGCTGAAGGTACTGGCGCAGAGAGCCGAGCTCGCAATACTCCATCAGTTCATACTGCCGGCCGGATAGTGTTCCGGTTTCCAGCACATGAACCCTGTGTTCTACCGGAACTTTTTCCAGTCGCTGTGCGATTTCGGTTTTGAGGCTGATGCCGTGGCGGTACAGCTTCAGGACGTAGCGCTGGTGGTCTGCGCCGCGCAACAGCAGTAAGTCCGCCTCACTGCCTGAGGCGGGTAAAGGTGCAATCAGTGTGTATTTATCCCTGAGGCCGGCAGGCAGATTCCATAAACCGCCGTGTATAGCGGTATCCTTACGCTCGTCTTCCTTGACAGGTGCTGACAATGGCCGGTTGCAATACAGGCAAAGCTCGGCATCAGAAGGGTTTTGCTGCGCACAGTCTTCGTGCGGACACTCAATCGTATCCGCAGACAGTTGATTTTTTTCCGGGGTAATGTCCGGTACGCTGCGGTCGGACGCTGCAGCCGACGGCGTTTGCGGGCGCACTGTCAGGTCGACACCGGTCAGCAGCATACCGCACTGGCAGCGCAGGGTGTCGTGGCTGTTTTCAGTGAAACAGCCGGGACAAACGCGTATGTAATCCTGAGTCAAACTTATCTCCAGCTTACCTGTTCAAAACGCAAACCCCGCGATTCTGCCAGCGACTCCAGCGCCTGCATATCGCCGCGTGCCGGAATACCAATGTACCAGATGTGTTTGCCATCGGTCATAGTCTGTATGCGTTTTTCCTGATTTTCTAACGGGCTATCCTGCCACGCAGCGTACTTTTGTTGCGCCAGTGGTGTCAGTATTACCAGCGGCTGATTGGCGGAACCGCGCCAGGCCAGTTCCGGTGGCTGCGCATCAATATAGGGTTCCGGTATCAGCGCATCGATTTTACTGAGCAGCTTACGGTATTTTCTCTGCAGAGTGGTCAGCGGGTAGCCGCTGTAGCACAGAATATCCATCGTGATACCGGCTTCCTCACGCCAGAAGTGAATTGCATCCAGTAAGGCATTCAGTGCTTCCGGCTGATCAAAAGGTTCTCCGCCGGAAATCGTGATGCCCTCGACACCATCCTTAGCCACGTCACGGCACCAGCTCATCAGCCTTGCGACAGTCATTTCATGTCCGGCATCGCTGGTCCACGTGTCCTGCGAAACGCAGCCTTTGCATTGTATGCGGCAGCCCTGCAGCCAGATCCCGATACGTTTTCCCGGGCCAAGTACCGTGACCGGATAGTGGGCTTTGTTGACGGCAATTTTCATGTTGCCTGCACGCTCAGGGAAATCACTTTATCCTGTTCCTGAATGCCGGTAATGATCAGCTTTTGTTTGCCTTCCAGATCGGTTTCAAACAAGGCGCGCGACAATGGATTAATCAGACAAGATTCCAGAGCATTACCGATACCGCGACCACCGTTGCTCAGGTCACGGGTGCAGCGCAACAAAAGTTCATCGCGTACTGCCTGCGGCATCGATAATTGCAGACGCAATTCTTCATGTAACCTGCGGGCGACATTCCGCAGCATGCCATCAAAAATCTGGGTGGCGACTTCGGCCTGAATAAAGTTAAACACTACGATGTTGTCGCCGATGCGGTTCAGCAGTTCCGGACGGGACAGGCGGAATTTGAAATAGTCGCTGATCGCATTGCGGACTTTGGATTCCACCATTTCATACGGATCACCGGGTTGCACATTTTGCTGACGATGGCCGTACTGATCTTCGGTAAATATACCGAGGTTGGAAGTAAATACCAGAATGGCTTCTGAAAAATATGCAGTATCGCCGCGGCCATCGGTCAGACGGCCATCTTCCAGAATTTGCAGAAATTTATCGAGAATACGCGGGTGTGCTTTTTCAATCTCGTCAAACAACACCACAGAAAAAGGCTTCTGGCGTACTGCATTAGTCAGTTCACCACCGGCATCAAAACCAACATAGCCCGGTGGTGCACCGAGCAGGCGTGCACTGGTGTGTTCTTCGGCGAATTCACTCATGTCAAAACGCAGATAGGCACGTTCGTCACCAAACACCAGCTGCGTCAGGGTTTTAGCCAGCTCGGTTTTACCGACACCGGTAGGCCCGGCAAAAAACAAAACACCGCGCGGACGGTTTGCACCGGAACGTGCATGGGCGCCGGTCAGTCCCATCGCAGAACGTTTCAGAATATCCAGTGTTTTGACAACGGCAGGTTTCTGGCCTTTGACGCGTTCTTCGATAAAGCCTTGCGCTTGCCGGATTTTGTCGCGCAGATAGTCTTTGCGCCACGGATTATCCAGTGCTCCGACTTTGTAGCAACGAACAGCATCGTCAATCGCATACATATCGAGTTGTTGCCGGTCTGCCAGTTCTGTAATGTCGGACAGGGCCGTCAGGCTCATGCCTTCGGTTCCCTCGGTGAAACCGCGTAAAAACTGCTCGCGGGCAGCCGGTGTTGCGCTGGAGAAACCGTTGAACAAAGGCGCCAGCAAACCTGCGGCGGCGCGACGGGTCTCGAAATCAGGTCTGGCGATTACCAGCGAAGCCACGCGTTCGCTGTCGAGCGTGAACCATGACGGTAAATCCTGCGCGCGGTTCAGTAGCCAGATCACCGGGTTGTACACAGGTTTGCCAACCGTGTTTTGCGGTACCAGCGGACTGGCCTGCAGCGAAATTTTTTCTGCCGCCACAAAAAAGCGGTGTTCTGCTTCGGTCAGTTGTTCATGGTGGCGTGCCAGACGTGAGGCGAAATCAACGATCAGCGCGCAGCGGGCTTCACGTTCCTGGCTGAGCTTGCGCATCAGCTTGCTCAGGCTTTCCAGACTGATCATTTGCAGTCCGTCGCACAGTTTTAAATCAAACAGACGTGTCGCCAGATCGCGTGCGGCAGGCTCGTCAGGATAGACGCGTAAGCCATCGGCAGGGTCAAAAATCAGTAAAAACTGAAATCCCTGCTGGCGCACCGATTCCCACAGACAGCGAGTCAGTGGCACCAGCGCATTTCCGGCAGCTACCGGTGAAATAAAGCTGTCGCGAATATTACCGGACAGCACAAACTGAGAACGTATCGGCAGCAGGCGTTGTAAGTCCTGCAACCAGCGCGGCGAGGAAATGGTCATTGCAATGGTCGTTGTCGGAGTTGTTGCTGTTGTACACGCTGTTCTTCTTCAAGGAACTGCGGCAGCTTCGATGCCAGTACCAGCTGTACCGGCAATTCACCGGCTTCCAGCCGGCGCGTGACTTGCAGTGATAATCCGCGTGCTTCCAGTGCTTTCAGTAAAGCAGGGAACTCGCTGCACCAGCGGTCTTCAGCAATGTGATCCATCACACTACGTTCATTCTCGCCTTCGGCAACGGCCCGGATGACATTGAAATTCGCCGTTTTCTGTTTAGGGTCTATGCGCAGGCGCACCATGTAAGCACCCCAGTCACTGCGACGGAAATGCACCACACCGCCTTCTACAAAAAGAGTTTCGCGGATTTCTTCGACCTGATAGCCAAGATCTTTCAGACTCTGTTCGATGATGATGGCCTGCGCTTCCTGCACCTGACGCTGCAATTCTGCATCCAGCAATTGCTGTACCTGCAGGCGCAATTCTGTTGCCAGCATGTCCGCATGCGGCCCCGGCAATGCCAGACTCAGTTGCTGCGCCAGTTGCTGTAAAGGTTCAGGAATATCGCCCAGATGTGCGATACGCTGCAATAAGCGCTCAGCGATGCGGCGCGGGATTTGCTGCTGTGCAGTGCTGGCCAGCGTAGTTTCTGTTCCTTCATGCAGTTGTTCGGCCCGCCTTGCCGCTTCTGCCAGCAGCACAGGCTTACATTGCTGATTCAGTGCCTGCAGTGCCTGTACATAAGTGGTCAGCGCCTCTGCATCTTCGGTTTCGGGGCGTACTGGGCGTGCGCAACCGATTTGTGCTTCACAACCTATCTGGTTTGCCAGTGCGATCAGTTCAGCGTAGTTATTTTCCGCCTGAAGTAAGGCTTGCTGTAACTGATGCTCGTAAGAAGTTGATTCATCGCTGAACGTGCTAATTCTGTTCTGCAGGGTCTCTTCGTTTTTGTCCGCTAACTGTTCTGCTGTCAGATGCGCATTCACGATGGCGGCTTGTGCGCGTATCAGTGCCGCACTCAGCAAAATACTGAGAGGATCAGACGAAAGGAATAAAGCTGTGGTTGGTCCGCTCATGATGTCTCACGGAAATTTTCTGTGTGCAGAAATATAACACGTGAAAGTATGGGCTGATACCCACCGGTCAGTCTGGCGGAAGCCTGTTGCGCGGGCGCAAAATGCGCTGGTGAAGGGTGTCAGCGCCGGCTGGATGGGGAGTCCGGCGCTGTCAACGGTGATTGCATGATGCGATCACCGTCCGAAATCGGGGATTACTTGATTTCTGTAATGAAGTTTTCTTTGCTGCGGCGGACTTTTTTCAGGTTCACCAGCCAGTCGTTTTCTGCTTCACGGTAGCCCAGTGGCAACAGAATAACGCTGCGCAAGCCTTTTTCACGCAGGCCCAGAATCTGGTCCACTGCATCCGGATCGAAACCTTCCATCGGCGTGGAATCAACCTGCTCTTCAGCCGCTGCAATCAGCGCGGTACCGAGGCCGATGTATGCCTGACGGGCAGCGTGCTGATAATTGGTTTCAGCATCACGTTTCGGGTAAGTGTTCAGCAACATATTGCGGTAGTTTTCCCAGCCTTCATTGCGGAAGCCGCGTTCTTCGTTGACCAGATCAAACATCATATTGATGCGTTCTTCGGTGTAGTTATCCCATGCTGCAAAAACCAGCAAGTGGGAACTATCCGTGATCTGACCCTGATTCCAGGCGACCGGTTTGATTTTTTCGCGCAGTTCTTTGTTGGTCACAACCAGTACTTCGTATTGCTGCAGGCCGCTGGAGGTCGCGGTCAGTCGGATGGCTTCCAGAATACGGTCTACTTTTTCTTGCGGAACCGCTTTAGACGGATCCATTTTTTTGGCGGCATAACGCCATTGCAATTTTTGAATCAGATCGCTCATAGCTCTTCTTTCAAAACAAGTCAGTGGGGAGAGATTTGTCTGACCGCGATATGCGGATTTCACTCAGGCAGGTGAAGCATAACAGGGTTTTAAAAAGTTTGCAGACGACCGGTCTAATCTGATGTCGAATGATTATTTTCGGGAGACTGATGGCAGGGCCTGACAGATTCCCGAGACAAAAAACCGCGTTCCGGCGGAAGAAATTGCCGGTCTTGCATGCGGTATTGTTACAATGCCGGAAATTCAGCATGAACCATGCTGCAAACAGCATTTCTTTTCCTTGATTCAACGCCGCTCTGCGGCTTTACCCGCGACTACGATGAAAAAACTTTCTCTTCTGGCCAGTGCCTTACTGGCGTCTGCTTACGCTTGCGCCGACGACACCAATACCAACGCCGATGTGCAGAAAGCGGATTCTGAAATCCGTTTTACTGCAGAGCGCATTACGCTGCCGGGCAATGAAGGCATGGGTATGCTGGGTGGTAATTACCTGATCAACATTAACAAGAACATTCAGTTCGGCCCGGCGGTATATGGTGCGGTGACCGGTAAACGTGGCGGTTTCTTTACCGGTGGCGCGGAATTGTCTGGTCGTTATGAAGTCATGCCAAAAGTGCTGGCGCAGGCGGGTGTGTATGTTGGCGGCGGTGGCGGTGGTGTTGCCATGGTGGGCGGCGGCCTGATGGTGCGTCCGCATGCAGATTTACTGTACAAATTTGACGGCGGCACCGCCGGTGTCAGCGTGTCGCAAGTGCGTTTCCCGAACGGCTTTATCAAGAGCAATCAGGTCGGTCTGGTGATGTCGCTGGACACGAATTTCCGTTACAGCCCGGTTTCTTCTATCGGCAAAATGCTGAACATTGATGATCGTGGCGGTATGGGTTTTGACCGTATCGCGGTGACTGCCGGTGCGTACAAACCAGCCAGCGGTGTTGCCGATCTGGGCGGCGTACCTTACACAGGGAAAATTGGTTACGCAGGCTTCCGCAGCGACCGTTTCATTTCTGAGCAAGTGTACTGGGGTATTGAAGCCGGTGCGGCAGCCAAAGGCGGTGCCGATGGTTACGCAGAAGTGCTGGGGACCGTTGGTGCAGAAACACCGGTGTTCGGTGACGTGAAAGTCGGTGCGCGCGCGGCGCTGGGTCTGGGCGGCGGCGGTAAGCTGACCGTTGGCGGCGGTAGCCTGGGTAAGGTTGCGGTGTACGCTAGTGCGCCACTGACCAAAGACGTATTCGTGGCGCTGGAAGGCGGCATGCTGCGCTTCCCTGACGGTCAGTTCAAAGCCAAGTTCGCTACCGTGCAACTCGGTGTGGAACTGGATACTCACCGCGAACGCGGCGAAGCGCGTACTGTGCGCGGCATGGAATGGGGTTTCTCCGGTGCTTACTATCCGAAAGCAAAACGCTATACCGGTACGGAAGAAGGCGTGAAACTGGTTGGTTTCAAAATCGACCGCGACATCACAGCAAACACCTATTTCAGCGCACAGGCACACAGTGCTTACGACGGTAAAGCCGGCGGTTTCTCGGTGGGTCTGGCAGGTCTGGGTGTGAAAACCGATATCCGTCCGAACAGCTTCTTTGCCACAGCAGAGGTGTTGTCCGGCGCAGCAGGTGGCGGCGGTATCAGCTCGAAAGGCGGCGCGATTGTGCAGGGCGTGGCTTACGCTGGTTATGATTTCAATTCCAAAGCCCGTCTGAAACTGGGTGTTGGCCGTGTGAAATCGCTGAAAGGTGAGTTCAACTCGAATATTTTCGACGTGACCCTGACCGTCCCGATCGGCGTTGCCAGCCGTTAATCAGCACGGACATAGCGATACATCTCAAAAAGGCCGGTTTTCCGGCCTTTTTTGCGTCAAATGCGGAGTTTTGCATAGCTGTTGCCTTGTCGTCGGCAGAAAGTCTGGTCTTCCGGAAAAGTGTGATGACGACTTCAGCATAATCTGGTGTACTTCCGTGGCGATATGAAAAAGGCCGGATTGCTCCGGCCTTGGTCTGCATCCTCAGGATCAGTAAATTAGCGCGAGCTGTCCTGCTGAGTACCGGTGTAGTACTTGACGCTGACGGCTTTCAGACTGCCATCGGATTGCGGAATGCCAGACACTTCCACTCGTGTTCCCGTTTTGATGGCAGCTTGCAATGCCGCCAGACCCGCTGCGCTGGTCAGGTCTTGCGGACTCAGGGTGACCTTATCATTACTGCGATCGACCTGATAAGCCAGTGTTGCACTGCCGCTGGCGGTACTGACCGTGATCGTTACCGGTTTCGTGCCACCCTGCGCGGTGACCGGGAAGGTATAGCTGCTGGCGGCGCCTGCTGTCAGCGTACCTGCTGCCGTGGTGCGCGGAATCGTGATTGGCATCAGCACGGCAAACGGTGCAGACCAGCCATTCGCATTGGCTTTATCTCCCCAGACGGCATAGGTTGATCCGGCTGCATAGTAGGTGGTGTTCGGCGTGCCGAAACTGATCGCCGCATTGTTCGCGCCGCCGGTTGCCGCAATAAATTGTTTGATCGCATCGGTGCTGCCACTGGTATAAGTGACCAGCGTCGGATAGCCGTAACTCCAGAATTTAAAGCCGGTAATGGCCGTTGCCGGATTCAGCGGATCGTTGCCGTTGGCGGTGGCGCTGTCGATGTAATTCAGTTTGGAGGTGTAATTGTCATTCGGCGTATTGAAGCGGTAACCGAGATTGAAACCCGTCGCTGTCACGCTGCTGATGCTGCCATTCATCGGTGCGGATTCAATATCCACGGTGCTCGCACGTAATGGCTTGGCAGTGGCATCCGCTGGTGTGACCTTCACTTTAAAACCACGCAGCAAATTACCGGCGGCGATAAAGGAGGTACCGGTGCCGATCGGCGTCGCATCCGAAGCCGCATTCGGATTACGGAAGAAGAATTTGGTGCTGGCATCGATCAGGATGTTGGTGGTGCTGCCATCCGCGTTATCCATCTGGAAGCTGCTGCCGTTACGACCATCGACATGGGTTACATGGCCTTCAGGGCTGACGAATACCTTGCTGAAGGATTTCGATGCATAAATGCGGGTGATGACAAAGCTGCCGTTTTGCTGGTAACGGGTAGCAATCCTGACGTATTCACCTGACTGCTGCAGCGCTGCCAGAATGGCTGCGTTGCTGAAGTCTTTGATCGTTGCGTTATTGGCGGGGGTATCCAGATCATAGAACAGCGTGCCGTTGGTCGTATCCAGTGTCGCCGTCATTGATTTTCCGGAATCGACCGGACCCCAGTTGCCATTCGTCAGCGTCGGGGTCTGCAGTTCAAACACAACGGAATTCAGCGAAGGCGCTACGCTGGTGACGCTGGCATATTTGTGGCTCAGCACCAGACGGGTCAGATCTGCGACGGGCTTGTGTTTCACCGGTCCGGAGAAATTAACTGACCAGATATTCGCACCACCGCCGGCCGGAACGTGACCAACGATAAATGCCGGATGATCGAGATCAAACTCCAGATTCAGCACGCCGCTGGAGCCGGTTGGCGTCGGGTTGGTGGCGGAGGTTGCCTGTGGTGCTGTGAATGGTTTTTCCAGCTTCAGGTTGGCTGTGACCGTTAAGTTACCGGTCGTACCGGTCGCATTCTGAATCACGATACGGGACGGATCAATCGTGGTATTCGGTTTTTCAGGGAAACCGGTTTCGGGATCGCTGGCAACGACCAGACCGACATCACCCGGATTGGCGCTGATCACGATGCTGGCGCTGGTGTAGGTGGTGCCGGATGTCAGATTCGCGGCATTCAGACTGCTGGCGATATTGTCCAGCTGAACCAGATTGCCGCTCCAAGGCGTGGTCAGCAGGTTGGCTGTTGTTTTGCCGGTGGAGTCAGTCAGCGTCAGCGACAGAATCTTGACATTAATCGCCGCCCAGTCTTCGGAGGAAGCATCGCTGACGACAATCGGCACGACCACCGGGGAATTGGTCGTGGCAGAAGGCGGCGTGGTCGGGTTATCCGTGCTGGCCGAGCCGCTGCCACCGCCGCCGCAGGCGCTGAGTAAGGCGAGCAGGGAAGTGCCGATCAGTAATTTGCTGTGCTTCATGTGAGTCTCCGTTGGCTGATTAAACAAACATTGCTGAAATCAGACTAACGAAGTAGCGCAGCTGCCTGTGTATCGAACTGTTAAATGACTTTGTTTTCTGCTATCGGAAATGCGGCAAAACGACGTTATTGCAGTGGTATTGCAACAGTGCGTTACTTTTTAACCGAATAAATGCAGTAAAAAACAACGCTTGCGTCTCAGGGGACTACTGAGCGGCGGGTGCGTTTTGCCAGATCATGCATGCCGGACTGCTTAAAAAACGTTTTTCAGCCCTCAATGCGGTGTTCTGCACAGCGGTTTCCTTGTCGTCGGCAAAAAGTCCGGGCTTAGCGAATGAGCTGATGACGGACTCTGCACAATCATGCGACGTTTGAACTGATTCGACTTACCACCAAGCACGCCGGAATAAGCCCAGCTGATTGACTTTAAACAGACGCGCTGGCCGTTGTGCGCCGCCTTTCATCGCATCAGTAGCGATCAGTAACTGTGCATCATCTGCGGCTTCACCCGGCGCGACATCACTGACTTTGATTCCCAGACGGGAACGGAAAGTGCCGCGGCTCAGCGTTTCGCCAAAAATCTGCTCATAAGTGCGCTGCAGCTCGGTCAGGGTAAAGGCTTCCGGTAACAGCCAGCAGGGCAGGGTGGAATAGCTGGATTTATTGCGCACCCGTTGTACTGCGCTCTGAATTTGTGCTGCATGGTCAAATGCGAGCGCCGGTAAAGCATCGACCGCAAAGAAATGAAAGATGCCGTTGCCGGACTGCTCCAGTGCTTCCAGCGGTATCAGCGCGACATAGGAAATGGCTACAGACCAGCCACGCGGATCACGCACCGGTCCGGCGAAACAGCGCAATTGCTCCAGATAGCGGGGTGTGAGGCCGGTTTTTTGTTGTAAGACCCGCTTCGCGGTCGCTTCCAGATCCGTATCTTCCTCGGTATGAATGTAGCCGCCGGGTAAGGCCAGCGCACCGGAAAACGGATCCTGCTGCCGCTGATGCAGGGCGACGTGCAGCGACTGGTTTTTCAGTGTTAGTAATACAATGTCAACGCTGACAGCGGGTGTGGTGTAGTGCGTGCTCATAAGCGGAGATGATCAGACGACAGAAAACGACCGATTGTCGCCTAGTTAGTTGATTTTTTCAATTAACTCGACTAAGCTTCACTTCGTCGAATAATTCAACTAAGAGGTTGCGATGATATCGGTTCAAGGTCACAGCGCACAGGGTTGTCAGGGATTGCCGCTGCAATCTCTGCGTTTTCCGGGTGGTGAATGGCATGTCAGGCTGACCGCGCCGGACAAAGCCGCAGTCTGTACACAGTTTGAGATCAGCGCGCTGATTCAGAACGCGGATCACGTCATGCAGTTACTGATGCTGACAGATGCGTTACGCCGCGTTGCACCGGATGCCAAGCTGCACCTGCATATGCCGTATGTACCCTATGCACGGCAGGACAGGGTAGCGAATCCCGGCGAGGCGCTCAGCATCCGTGTGTTCTGTGATCTGATCAATGCGCAGCATTACGATCGCGTCATCATCCAGGACCCGCACAGCGATGTCACGTCTGCATTACTGAACCGTGTTGTGATTGCATCGCCACTGTCCGCGCTGCAGAAAGTGCTTGCGGAAACAGGGCCGGTAGCCTTGCTGGCGCCGGATGCCGGTGCGCATAAACGGGTGGCAGTACTCGCGAAAGCACTGGGTTGCAGTATGCTGTGCGCGGAAAAAACACGCGATACCATCAGTGGCCAGCTGGCCGCAACGCGTATTCAGGGTGAGTTGCCGGAGTTGCCGCTGCTGGTAGTGGACGATATTTGCGATGGCGGCGGTACTTTTCTTGCGCTGGCAGATGCAGTCCGCGCGGCGCAGCAACATCAGCAAATATCGCAGCCGCTGTATCTGTATGTGACACACGGTATTTTCAGCAAAGGTGCGGATGCCTTACTGCAGCAGTATCAGCGCATTTTTACCCGCCATCGCTGGACAGATGACAGCCGTTGTGAAGTTGTGTAAGTATCCGGCTCAAAGTTTCGCCGGCAAAGACAGTGCAGTACTCAGGAGAAAATCATGCAAAGCAAAGAAAACCACGTTCTGAATGGCTTACAACCGTTTCATCTGGCAGATTTTTATAAAACCGGCCACCCTGCGATGTATCCGCAGCAAACTACGCGCCTCGTTGCGAATTTCACGCCACGCTCCGCGAAACATGCACCGGTACTGCCGCAATTGTTTGATCACAAAGTTGTATGGTTTGGTTTGCAGGGTTTTATACAGGAATTCTTAATTGATTTATTTCAGCGTGAATTCTTTGATTTGCCGGTTGATCAGGCGGTGCGTAAATACCGTCGCCGTATGGATACGGCCTTAGGCGCCGGTGCAGTGCCGGTCCGCCGACTGGAAGCCTTGCATGCACTGGGCTACCTGCCGCTGGAAATCCGCTCGATTCCTGAAGGTGCACGGGTGGATATCAAAGTGCCGCCGGTCATTTTTATGAATACGCATCCGGATTTTCCGTGGATAGCGACATATATCGAAACCCTGTTCAGCTGCGAGATGTGGAAGCCTGCCACCGTTGCGACACTGGCATTTGAATTCAGAAAACTGTTACTGCATTTTGCCGACCGCACCGGTACCGATACCGAATTTGTGAACTGGCAGGGGCATGATTTTTCTATGCGCGGTATGAGCGGAGTGCATTCTGCAATGCGCTGCGGTGCTGCGCACTTATTATCGTTCTGGGGTACAGATACGATTCCGGCGCTGGATTATCTGGAAGATTATTACGGTGGTAATGCGGATACAGAATTGCTCGGCGGTTCGATTCCTGCGTCGGAACACAGCGTGATGGCCTTACGTATTCTGCTGACGCTGCAACAGTTACGCACGCAGCCCGCATATCAGCACGCCGATGAAAATAGCTTACGGCGTGCCGCGGAACTGGAAGTCATACGCAGTTTTGTGACGGAAGATTATCCGTCTGGCATGGTTTCTCTGGTCAGCGATACCTTTGATTTCTGGAATGTGATGACGGTGATTGCACCGGCATTGCGTCAAGATATTATGCAGCGCAAACCGGATGCACTCGGAAATGCAAAAGTGGTGTTCCGTCCGGATTCCGGTGATCCGGTACGGATTCTGACCGGATACGATGCAAGCGAGCTTGAAAGCAGGGGCGGCGTGCCGCAACGCAATGCGGACGGCCTGTACACGCTGAAAACTGGTCAGCAGATTACCGATGCAGAGCGCAAAGGCGCGGTGGAATGTCTGTGGGATACCTTCGGCGGCACAAAAACTGCCAAAGGTTATCGCTTGCTGGACAGCCATGTCGGTCTGATCTACGGCGATTCGATCACGCTGGAACGTGCCCGCGACATTTTGCTGCGTCTGGAAGCCAAAGGCTTTGCATCCGGTAATGTGGTGTTTGGTATCGGCAGCTTTGTCTACGGCATGAACACCCGCGACACCTTCGGCTTCGCCATGAAAGCGATCTACGCTGAAGTCGGTGATACCGCAGTTGAAATTTACAAAGATCCGGCAACCGATGACGGCACCAAAAAATCTGCGCGTGGCTTAATTCGCGTCGACTATGAAGACGGTCATTATGTTTTGCACGAACAACAGAGTGAAGAACAATTTGCAGGCGGCGCGCTGGAACCGGTATTCCGTAACGGAAAATTGCTTAAAACCCAGACGATTGCAGAAATTCGTGAGCGTTTGCATGCGTCGTGGCAAGCGGACAGATGTCTTCTGAAAGACTGGTAATCATGAAAAAAAGCGGAACGTCAAAACGTTCCGCTTTTTTAGTTATCTCACGTCTGTATCTTTGCCGCTTGTTACATTTTACGGGTTCAGATTTTCCTCGAGGAATTTCAGCAAACGCTGATAAAAGTCTTTATTGTTTTTAAAATCATAAAAACCATGTACTTCATCAGCGTGGTAAATCCACTCATGTTTTTTCCCGGCCGCATTCAGCGCTTCGTGAAATGCAATCGCAGGTTTTGGGGGCGTGATATGGTCTGCGCCGCCGTGTGCAATTAACATCGGGATATTAAACTTCGCCACATGGGTTATTGGTGAAGCGTTTTTCAGATCTTCTTTGTCGCTGCCCATTGTGCGACTGAAGTAGCTTGCGCTCTTGGGATTTTCGTTTTCATAAAGTGAAACAAGATCGTATACTCCCGACATGCCTGCCACACATTTCAGCAGACCTGGTTCTTTGACAGCAATCATCATGCTGGCATAAGCGCCATAACTTCCACCGAATGCACAGGTCCGTTTGTTATCAATCCCTTTCAAACTGCCCGCATATTGAATGCCGTCAACCAGATCGTTAATCAGCTTCTTATCCCAGTTTTTATGACCGGATTCAATAAACTTTTCACCGCGCCCACCTGATCCCCGAAAATTGACCTGCAGTACTGCGTAACCGCGGTTGGCAAGTAATTGCGCTTCATAGTCATACGCCCAATTGTCACGGACACCAAATGGTCCGCCATGCGGAAGCACCACCAGCGGGCGGTTTTTGCCGCTCTCGGCAGGATGCGTCGTTAAATATCCCTCAATCTTCACGCCATCCCGGTTTGTGAACTGGATGGGCTGTCTGGCGGCCATTTTAGCCGGATCGAAGTTTTCGTCCGCGTAGAACGATGCACCGGATTTCCCGGTTGTTCTGTCGAATACAAAGTAGAAGCCGGGATCTTTATCGCTATAGACGAAAACCATCCATTTTTGATTATCTTTGCTGGTAGAAACGACCTTAACCATCTGACCGGGGAATTGTTTGATCAGTGCATCATAGGTCGCAGCTTCGTCAACCATAAAATCATTGAAAGTGACTTTTTGTACACCGGTTGAATTGTAATAGGAATAAACTTTACCAGTGACCGGATCAACATTTGCAAATAGGTCAGAGTCTCCTTCGGCGACTGTCGTAAACTCTTTAAAATCCTTTGAAATTTTCACTATTTTATAAGGACCTCCATTTTCAGAAATCCTTGCGAAATAACCGTCACTGGTTTTTGTGATGAAACTGAGATCTGAAATTTTTACCGGCACCTCGTAATTTTGCCATTCGTCTTTTTTATCAAAAGGCATTACGTATAATTTCTGCTTTTTATCATCAAATGTGTAAGCGAATGCCGCTTCACCATCATTATCAAAAAAATAATTTACGTCTGCATTTGTCGTGATATGGTAAGTTTTTCGGCTGGTCGTGTATGTATTGATGCGTGTGAGGGTTTGTTTTTTATTTTCCCAACCGCTGCTTACGACGAAAATATCGCCGTTACTATTGCTGGGAATCCCACTGATATAACCCCATGCTTCATCATTTTCGTGATGATAACCACGAACGGAGGCTTTACGCATTCTGTAACCAAACACATACTCCTGACGTTTTCCATCGATATCGTAGGCATAAATTTCACCGGTTAATTCAGGTGCGACACCACGTCCGCGCTCAGTTGCCTTGCTTACTGCAAGCCTGTCGGCACTGACCCACGCAAGGCGACCCGGGCGTTCAAATTTTGGTAAGCGAACATTAGATATCGTAGTCATATCGCTTAATCTGATCACAGAGATCAGATTTACCGGGTATTCTCCGTCATTAACAGTACGGATGAGTGCGACGTGCTTACCATCGGGAGACAACAAGGGTTTTGAAATCGTATCCGGCTTGATAAAAACATCCAGAGGAATTTGTTCGATTGCCTGTGCTGCGAAAGAGAACTGAGAAAATGCAAATGCTGAAAAGATCTGAACCAGATGGCGCTTATTGATTTTCATTGTTATGGTGATGAGTGAGTCAGTTTAAAGATATGATCAGTTGGATATGACTTGTAACTTATTCAGTAAAATCAATGAATATAAGTTAAATTTTATGTCAATTTAATATTGATTGTCGAATAATAGTTGAAATAAAGTATTTTTGTTTTTTGCACTTTTTAAATTAACTGCCAATTGAATAGCTAACGATATGCTTACTTTCCAGCTTCGCGCCACTCTGTTCACCCAGCTTGCAACCTTATCCGGTGCGGGTATCGCCCCCGCGCAAGCATGGGGAATGTTGCGGATACAGCGTCGGGTGGATCCTTTGCTGGCGCAGGTGAAACGGGCTGTAGCGCGGGGCGAAAGTATTGCGAAGGCGGGGCAGCGGGCTGGGGTGCTGACGCCGCTGGAAGCAGCGCTGATTGCAGCCGGAGAAAACAGCGGTGATCCGACGCCGGTATTTCGTAAGCTCGGCGACTATTACACCCGGCGTGATACGGAATGGCGGCAAATCCGGTCGCGCATGATGTCACCGGCTTTGCTGGCCGTCGCGAGTCTGCTGATCCCGCCTATCCCGCGACTTTTTGCCGGAACGCTGACGGGTGCCGCCTATTTCACCCACATTCTGACCGTTACCGGTGGTGCTGCAGCGCTGATGTTGGGCGGACGCTGGTTGTGGCAGCGCTTCGACCGCAGCAAACCGGCACCCGAACGACTGGTATGGGATCGTCTGATCTTATCTCTACCGGTCATCGGTGGTCTGCACCGCCGGCGCTGCCTCGCGGACTTCTGGTCAGCAATGGCAATGCTGGAAGAGGCGGGAGTGCCTTTGTTTGAAGCATTTCCGATGGCGGTGAATGTGGTGAACAACGGCGTGTTACAGCAGGCGCTGGCACCGGTGTTACGTGCCTTACACGCGGGGCAGACTTTCACCGCCGCGCTCAGAACTTCCTCTCTTTTCAGTGGTGATCATGTGATCCTTGGCATGATTCACTGTGGCGAATCTGCGGGACGTCTGGCAGAGCATTTACAGCGCGTTGCCAGTGCGGAACAGACGGCGCTCAGCGATGCGCAGCGCAGGCTGGCCGACTGGTTGCCGCGCGTCGTTTATGCGCTGGTGGCAGCCTGGGTGTTCTTCCAGCTGACCACTGGCCCGGGCATTCATCAGCGCTTACCGGAAGTCGGGTGAAAACGCAGTAACGGCATCGTGTATTGTGCAGGTATCCGCATCCGTCATTTCCGGAGACCCGGACTTTCTGCCGACGACCGGCGGATCGCTGTGCTGAACACCGCATTTCAGGGCATTTCTGGTCAAAATGACGGTTTGTCAGAACAAATCTGATGTTTTTGTTGCCGGATTTCTGAGAAATATCAGCTTTGCATAGGAAAGCACTGCGTGCTGGCGGGCTTCGGGTTACATTGACAGCCGGTGTTTCAGCTTTCGGGAGCGACAATTGGCGACAGTCTGGGGATATAAGCAAACCCGGCGCGGCAGAGGGTATATTGCGGAATGGTGTCCTGTGTGCAGGGAGATGACTGCGCACAAACTGATCCGTATGGGATCCGCTTTTCATATCAACTATGTCAATTTCACCGATGGCCGCCTGCTCGGCTTTGAACTGCGTTGTGAGCATTGTCAGACGCCTTACTGGCTGGAGGAACACAGCTACCCGCATTTCACCCGTGAGCGATTGCCGCTGGACCAGCTGATCCGCGAAACGCATCCTGACTATCATCAGCGCTTTGCAAACGTACTGGCACTGAGCCGGAAGGCGCGTACTGAACCATCCAGCCTGACCGAAGAAGAACGGCATTTTCTGGTTTCCTCGGCGCTGGTTGCTTTGTCATATAAATGGGAACTTCATCAGAACGGTACCCGTGCGCGGCTGGCGATGTGCTGGCAAGCGAGTGTGGGTCTGCTGTTTGCCGGTGCAGTGTACGCGGTGATTGATGCGAATGCAGAACCACTGACCTGGTGGACAGGCGCAGTGATGGCAGGTTCTGCACTCGCGATGACTACCGGTTTGCGGCGCTGGGCTCGACATCTTTATCTGCGGCGCCATATTTATCCGGCGCTGGCCAGATCATTCGCCACACTGCAATTACCCGTTTCGGTACTGCAACAGGTGTTGCGCGAGCTGCGCGAGGGTGGTTACGATCTGGCGGCGGTTCTTGACGAGACCTTACTGTTGCAAGAGGCAGACCGTTACGCAAAAAGCGCTTTTACTCTCGGAATAAATGGGTAAAGTTGCGGCTGACCGGCAGTTTCTCGCTATGGTCTTTCAGTATCAGCTGCATACGCTCCGCATCCACTCTTTCTGCTGCCGCAATCTGATGCACATTCACCATAAATGAGCGGTGAATCTGCCAGAATTGTTCAGGGTCCAGACTGCTTAGTAGTTCTTTGATCGGTGTCCGGATCAGGGCTTCGCTGTCCGCCAGCACAACGCGGGTGTATTTTGTATCCGATTGAAAGAACAGTACGTCAGCGACGTTGATCAGACGGATTTGTTTGCCGACGGTGGCTTTAATCCATTTCATCGCAGGCGCAGCTGGTGCCGGTGCAGCGGCGCTTTGCAGGCTGCGTAACAGCATCTGGATATCCGGTGGTGCAGAACTGAGTTTATCTTTCAGCCGCTCAACCGCTATGGCAAGGCGCTGTTCTTCCACCGGTTTAAGCAGATAGTCAACGGACCCCGCTTCAAACGCTTCAACGGCGTACTGATCGTAGGCGGTGATAAACACCACGTGCGCCTGACGACCGATTTTACGTGCCAGCTCCAGACCGCTCATGCCCGGCATGCGGATATCGAGAAATACGACGCTGGGTTCATGTTCCAGAAACGCATCCCAGGCATCGGGGCCGTTTTCTGCGATGGCGACGATGGCGGCTTGCGGCCAGACCCGCTGCAGCAATTCTTGCAAGCGTTCGCGCATTAAGGGTTCATCTTCCGCAATCAGGATTTGTGGTTTCATGTTTGTCTCGTGTATTTGTGATGAGTCACGGTGATTGTTCAGGCAGCGGTGTAAGGAATGCAGACACTGGCGCAAACGCCGCCTTCGGCACGTTCATAAATATCCAGTTTCGCGGCATCGCCAAACATTAAGTGCAGACGGTCTCGGGTATTCTGCAATCCGGTACCGCCGCTATCGACATCAGACAGTCCGACACCGTTGTCTTCCGTCATAATCTGAATGGTTTGGCCGGTTTGCCCGATGCGGATACGGATCATTCCGGGGTGAACGGATGGCTCGATGCCGTGTTTAATCGCATTTTCGGTCAGGGTCAGGATCAGCATAGAAGGGATTTTTACCGGTTCCAGTGCGGCGGGAAGATCAATCTCAAATTGCAGCCGGGCTCCCATTCTGACTTGCATCACATGCAGATACGCCCGTATCAGCGCACATTCTTCTTTCAGCGTGACTTGTTCCGAGCGGATTTCGCTGAGGCTGGCACGCAGGAAAGTGATCAGATTCGCGGTCAGTTCAGCGGCGCGGGCACCGTCGTGTAAAGCTAATTGCTGAACTGCACCGAGGGTATTGAACAGAAAATGCGGTTCTATCTGCGCGCGTAACAGGCGCAGTTCGGTTTCAGTTTGCTGACGTGCATGGCGTTCACGTTCCGCGTCGAAACTCAGTTGAGCATTCAGCAATTCATAGCTCTGATTCCTGACCACAGCGATACCACCGAGCAGGAGCGCATAGATGCCGCCGACAATCAGGCTGAGTTGTGCGAGTTCAGCCCAGTTTTCAGTCAGTGCCTGTGTTACAGGCTGGCCTTTGGCCAGTGCAAAGCCGGCCTTGGCGAACAAAATACCGAGCGTCATGCCGCCGACACCCATCGCAACCACTTTCAGCGGACGGGTAACCAGTTGCCGGTAATTAAACCAAATACTGAAAGCCGCAAACGAGACTGACCAGCCAAGCAACTGACCAATTGCCAGCGCCCCCAACACGCTGCCTTTTTGCTTGTACATATATAAGCCCACACCCAGCAGCACAAAGAGCAAGCTCATTTGCACGAGCCGCTTCCACAACAATGGTCCGCGCCATTTCTGACAAAAGTGGTAAAGCTGCAGCACCTCAATCCGGCTCAGTTTACTCAGACTGCGCGCCAGAAATGCCGATGAATCCGGTACAGATTTACCCTCGCTGAGCGCGGACAGGGTTGCCATTGTTTGAGCGTCCCATGCCTGATAGCGCTGAATGATTTGTGCGAACATCATTGGTCTCCTTAAAGTTTGATCGGTGAACGCAGTCTGACGTTTTGAAACGCAGAATTCATGCGAAACCAGACCAGTGACGAATTGGCGGGTATCAGAGACGAAAAAAGCGGACGTCCGTCAGGAGGTCCGCGTTTCGGAGTCAGCTTTGTTAATACGTCATACAGGCAGCATTGATCAGACCCATTGCCAGACTGAGTGCGGCGAGGAAAATACCGCTGGCGGTGCGGTTTTGCGGAATATCGCGGACCAGTTCCGGTAACAACAGGCGAGTAATCAGGTAGGCAAGCAACTGAACCGCCAGCGCAATGCCGCCCCACAGCAACATGTCGGCAAATGCAACGCTGTTGGCGATCGCGGATGCCAGTGCAATGCTGTATCCGAGCAGCGCCCCCGACAAACTGATCGCAGCAGCGCTGTTACCGTCGCGTATCAGTGCAATTTCGCGGTAAGGTGTGATGCGCACGTAGATCACAATAAATAAAAATATCAGCACCACGGCGGCGGCAAAGTGCGTCAGGAAGGGCGGAAAACCGTGGATAAACGAAGAGGCGATCATAGCTTCAGTCTCATTCAGTAAAAAAGTGAGGAATAAACCGGCTGGTGTCTTTGGTAATCAGGGTTGCGTCTTCACGTATGCCGATACCGGCGGCCTGATCACCGACAATCCACGAACCGATACAGGCAAAGGCCGGTGTAATGCCGTCATCATAAAACGGTAAAGGGGCAAGCTGCTGATATACATAGCCTTCCGCGCCGTACTGACCTTCCGTACGCAGGATCTGGCTGCCCTGATACAGGCTGATGTTGTCGCCTTCGCGTGAATACAGCGGTTTCTTCACATAATCGCCACTGATGCGCCACTGATCAAAACTTGCGGCGAGAAGATTAGGATGATTCGGGAACATCTCCCACAGCAGCGGCAGTATCGCTTTATTCGATAACAGCATTTTCCAGGCGGGTTCGATACACTGCATTTTGGTCTGCAACAGGGCAGGGCCGAAACCTTCGCGGCACATCCATTCCCACGGATACAATTTAAATAAACGCTGAATGGGCTGATTGTCCTGATCAACGAATGTCGCTGTATCAGCATTCAGTCCGATATCCGCCATATCCAGCTGCACGGTACGCAAACCGGCCTGCATCGCGGTATCGCGCAGATAGCTCAGATTTCCCCAGTCTTCTTCGCTGGCGCTGATTCCGGCAAAATGCACCGGTTTTCCGGCCGATATTTTCTGCCACTGCGCGATCAGTTTTTCATGCAGCGAGTTGAACTGATCGTGCTGGGGAAACACATCCTGCAGCCAGTACCATTGCGCCACGCTGGATTCCACCAGACCGGTTGGTGTGTCAGCGTTATATTCGAGTAACTTCGGTTCGCCGCTGCCGTTCCAGCTCAGATCAAAGCGGCCATACAGTGAAAATTCACCGGCCAGCCAGCTGTCTTCAATCTTTTTCCAGAATGGTTCCGGAATCGCGAATTTTTCATAACTGCCTTCACGCACAACCTGCCCGACCGCCTGCAACGCCATCTGATGCAATTCTTCTGTCACGCTTTCAAGATGATCGATCTGGTCCGATGTAAAACGATAGGCGTAGCGTTCGTCCCAGTAAAGATCATCAATGGAGTGATAGGTGAAGCCCAGTTGCTCGAACTGCTGCTGCCAGCCCTGGCGCGGTTTCAGTTGTATGCGTTCCATTAACCACCTCCTGAACCGTGTGCAGATCCGCCGAAACCGCCACGGCTGACACCGGAGACCGAGCCGGAGCGTACGACGCCGCTGCGCTGTGCCACTGCGCGGCTTGGCTCCGCATGACGGACACCGAAATCAGCCTGCGCTCGCTCACGCCCACCGGCAACGTAGTAAGGACCCCAGTAACCGCCGTGACCCACATAGGTGGAATGACCGGAATTCAGCGACTGCGCAGTTGTGCTGGCACTCTGATCCAGACTGCCGGTGATCTGGCTGCTGACCGGTGTTTCGCAGGCTTTGTCGCCCCAGTCTTTCTGGCAGTCTTCTAAGGAAGTGTATTCGTCACGAATGGCGTGCAGCGTTTCCGGAAGGCGCTCAGTTTGCGAATCCGGCGACGTATCGGAACTGCAGGCAACCAGCAATGTGCTGCCCGCCAGCATTAAAGGTAACGCCGCACTGACTCTACGACGGCGCTGATGAGATTGAGACACGTGAGTTCTCCGTTGAATGAATAGGCGGATTGTAGGCTGACGTTGTGAAGATGACTACGTTGGAAGGATGAGAGAATTACCGTTGTGTGCAAAAAAAAACACATTTCGGTTTGTCTGTAGCACAGCGGTCGTGCGCCAGTTTAAACGCAGATCAATGTGTGCAAAAGCAACCAGACAACGGCGGGACTGAGTAATTGTGAGCCCGTCCCGCCGGGTGATGTAAGAAAAGTGGAGAAGGGCGTCGTTTGTCAGTTTATGCGCTGATTCGACGCATTATTCATAAATACCGCCACAGACAATCGTATCCTCCAAACGCTCGCAATACATTTGTTTAGGTTCGATCTTTTTAGACTCGGGATTCACGAATTTATACTTCTGCCAGAAACTCGCATTTTTTGCCGCCAGATCGACGCGCTCTTTGACGAAGGCTTTGCCGTCGATATCTTTCAGATCAATCAGATTCTTGCCGATCATTTTTGTGTTTGCGCCATGCGCAAGTACGGTGCCATCCATACGATAGACAACGAGATACAGATCCCGTACGGTAAAAGGGCCGTTCTTGGCAGAGATATCCGAATAAACCTTTTCTTTATCTGAAGATTTTAAAGTCGCGACGCCTTTCTTCACCATCGCCTCAGCTTCCGCCTTCGTGGCGCGCGGCTCATCTGCGAAGCATACCTGTACCAATCCGGCAGCAGTAAGTACGAGCATCAGTTTCTTCATTGAGTTCTCCTTGTCGTTATTGAATTTCTGTCATGCCAGATTTGAGTATAGGTAACAAATCAAAAACTAAAAGGGGAACAGCAAACAATCACAAAACATAAATACAATTAACGGACTTATATGAAACAATTAACCAGGAAATTACAAACGGCAACCATACTCGATCACTGCAGCAAAAAGTCTCTAGAAAAGACAGGCTGATTGCTACTGACGGGTTGGTCAGAAAATATCCCGTTTTTCTGAATGTACTCGAACGGATAAACGGATTTGAACGAATACAGCCAGCCCGCCAGCAGGTAAAATCCTGTCTTTATATCCTTCGCGATTGCTCATTCTGCTTCATGCGTCTCTTACACACTTCCGACTGGCATCTGGGCCAGCACTTTATGGGGAAAACCCGTCAGGCTGAACATGAGGCGCTGATACAGTGGTTGCTGCAGCAAGTGCAGCAACATGCGGTGGATGTGGTGCTGATTGCCGGTGATGTGTTTGATACGGGTGCGCCGCCCAGTTATGCGCGTGAACTGTATAACCAGCTGATCCTGCAATTACACGATGCAGGTACCCGCTTGATTGTACTGGCTGGTAACCATGATTCTGTGGCCACGCTGGAAGAAAGCCGCCAGCTCGCTGGCCGTCTCGGCGCGACCGTGATTCCGGCACTGAGTACACAGCCCGCCGAGCAAGTCATCACACTGCATGATCGTCAGGGCAAACCAGCAGCCGTGTTATGTGCCGTGCCGTTTATACGTCCGCGCGATGTGTTGCAAAGTCAGGCCGGACAAAGTGCGGAAGAGAAGCAACTCAGTCTGCAGGAAGCGATCTTTTCTCATTATCAGCAACTGTATGCGCTGGCAGAGGATCAGCGTCATCAGCACGGCCAACTGCTGCCAGTGATTGCAACCGGACATTTAACAACGGTGGGGGCCAGTGCCAGCGAATCGGTACGCGAAATTTATGTCGGCGCTTTACAGGCTTTTCCGACCACGGCATTTCCGCCTACTGATTACATCGCGCTTGGCCACATTCACCGGCCGCAACTGGTTGGCGGGCTGAACCATATCCGTTACAGCGGATCGCCGCTGACACTGAGCTTCGATGAACTCGGGCAGAAAAAACAGATGCTGCTGGTCGATCTGAACGAAGATGGCTTACAACAGGTAACACCGCTGGAAGTGCCGGTATTTCAGGCAATGGCGACGGTGCGCGGCAGTCTGGCAGAACTGGAAAATGCGATTGCGCAGGCAGCACAGGCTGGCAGCGCTGAACGCCCGGTCTGGCTGGAGGTGACAGTCTGCGAAGATGATTATCTGAGTGACCTGCAAACGCGGGTACAAAGCATCAGTGAAGGACATGCTGTAGAAGTGCTGCGCATACGCCGTGACCGCAGCGAAGCAATCGCCCGTTTGCAGGCGGAAAGCCGTGTCACACTGGAAGAATTGCAGCCACAGGATGTTTTCAGCCAGCGTCTGGCGCCGCTGAATCTGCAGCCGGATGTACAAACCGAATTGCAAAGCCGTTTTGAGACTGTAATGCAGGCATTGCAGGGAGCGGCTGAATGAAAATCCTGACCCTGCGTTTAAAAAATCTGAATTCCCTGAAAGGCGAATGGCGTGTCGACTTTACCCAGACACCGTTTAAAGATCAGGGTTTATTTGCGATTACCGGGCCGACCGGTGCCGGTAAATCGACATTGCTCGATGCAATCTGTCTGGCGCTGTATCACGAAACACCACGCCTGAAGACCTTATCCGCCAGCAGCAATGACATCATGACGCGGCATACCGCAGATTGTCTGGCGGAAGTGGAGTTCGAAGTCAAAGGTCAGACCTACCGCGCCTTCTGGAGTCAGCGTCGCGCACGCAATAAAGCGAATGGTGCATTACAGGCGCCGGAAGTTGAACTGGCAGACGGGCAGGGCACAATCCTGACCAGTAAAATTGCAGAAAAGCTGCGCCGCACCGAAGCCATTACCGGCCTCGATTTCGGGCGATTCACCAAATCCATGCTGCTGGCACAGGGTGGATTTGCCGCATTTCTGAACGCGAGCGCGAACGAGCGCGCAGGCTTGCTGGAAGAACTAACCGGCACCGACATCTACGGTCAGATTTCTCAGCGCACCTACGAATTGACAAGGGAAGCGCAGCAGGAACTGAAGCAATTACAGGCCAGAGCCGATGGCATGGAGTTGCTGGATGATGAAAAGCGCAGCCAGATGCAACAGCAATTGCAAACGCTGGCGGCACAGCAAACGACTGTGAACGAAAGCACAGAACAATTTCGTCAATGGCAGCAATGGCGGCAACAACAGGCACAGGCGGCGCTGGCCTGGCAGCAGGCGCAGCAGGCTGAACAGCAGGCGCATGCCAGCTGGGAGGCAGCACAGGGCTTGCGCGATCAGCTGGCCCGCAGCGAACCGGCAGAACAATTGCGCCCGTTGTATCTGCGCTGGCAGGAAAGCCAGCAGCGTACCCAGGCCACGCAGCAACATCTGCAGCAACTGCAACAGCAAAAACACACCATGCTGCAACAGGCACAGCGCCAATTGCTGCAGGCGAATGCGCTTGCAGCGGATGCCGCTGCTCAGCACAGCAAGGCACTGGAACGCACCCGGCAACAACATCAGGCGCTTTCCATCTGGCGCGATCAGCATCAGGATGATGCTGCGCTGGGCGAACAATTGTCCGGCTGGGAAGCCACGCTGACGCAATGGGTGCAAACCACGCGGGAACAGCAAGCCGTGCAAAGCCAGTTGCAGCTGCAACAGCAGCAATGGCAGACACAGCAGCAAGCAATCACTGAACAGACGCAGGCGCTGCAACAGGCACAGGATGCGGAAACCCGGTGCAGTCTGCAGACGGAACAAGCGCAGCAACACCTGCAGCAATTGCAGAACAGCCACACGCCGCCGCACAACGCCGCCAGCCTGCGCGGCATCTGGCAGCAAAGTCAGCAGGATTTACAACACTGGCAGCAAAGCGCGCTGATCGCGGAACAATTACGCCAGTGCAGCGCAGATCACAGCAAACTGCAGCAGGAATTGCAGCAAACCCGTCAGCAACTGGCGCAGTTGCAACCGCAACTGACCGAAAAACGTCAGCAATTCAAACTGCTGAAAGAGCAGGTCGAAGACAAGCGCCGCTTACTCGAACAGGAAAAAATCATCCGCAGTCTGGATGCACACCGCGCTGCCTTGCAGCCGGGCGAAGCCTGTCCTTTATGCGGTGCGGAAGAACATCCGGGCATTGCGCATTATCAGGCGCTGGACAGCAGTGCGACGGAACGCGCTTTGCAGGAAAAATCCGCGGAGTTAAAAGAGAGTGAAGAGCAGGGCAGGTTACTGCGTTCACGCGCCGATAAGCTGGAACAAAAGGAAAATTCGCAAACGGAAGCACTGCATAAAAGTGCTCAACAGCTACAAAGCCTGCAACAGCGCTGGTCTGCGCTGGCACCCGTGCTGCAACTGAATGAAGACGGCTGGCGGGATGAAACTGGTTTGCAGCAACGCTGGCAGCAGGCACAGCAACAGGAAAGCCATCTGCGCCTGCATTTGCAGCAACTTGAGCAGGCAGAAAAGCAGGTGCAACACCTGCAACAGACACTGGCAAGCCTGCAGCAACAGCGACTGAGCGCACACAATCAGCTGGCACTGGCGCAACAGGCAGCAACTGCCGCGCAGGAACAAATTCAGGCGCTGCAGATACGCTGTCAGGCGCTGGAACAGCAATGCGCGCAACTGAAGCGGCCATTACACGCAGCAATGGGCGATGCAGCCGACAGCGGCATCAGCGCGCAGACATGGCTGGCGCAACGCAAAACCGCGTGGCAGCAATGGCAGCAGGAAAATCAGCGCTGGCAACAACTGCTGCTGCAACTGCAGCAGCACATTAGCACTGCTGAGCAATCTCAAAGCCTTGCCGCACAATGGCTGGCACGTTGTGAGCGCGAAGGGCTGACAGCGCTGGAACATGCTGGCGGACAGATCTCCGAACAAACGAACGATCCCGCAGGCGAACTGGCGACGCTGGCAACAGCGTATGAAACCAGTCAGGCAGCACTGGCCGGATTGCAGGGGCAAGTTTTGCAACTGGAGCAGGAATACCGGCAGCAGCAACAGCAACTGGCGTCACTGCAAACCGAATGGCAAAGCGCACTGGCTGCCAGCCCGTTCAGCGATGACCATGCATTTCTGGCCGCCTTGCTGCCTGTGGATCAGCGGGCAGCGCTGGAACAGCAACGGCAGGATTTGCTGCAGGCGCTGAAAGACAGTCAGGCGATCGGGCACAGTAAATACAGTGAATTTCAGGCGCTCAGCGCACAGGCTTTGTGTACGCAGACGCTGGAAGAACTGCAAACCGCACTCAGCGCACTGGAACAACAACGCGAACAATGCAGCCGCGAAGCCGGTGCAATTCAGGCTTTGCTGCAGGATGATGACGCCCGCCGCAGCCAGCAATCCGGCTTGCTGGCCCAGATTCAGGCACAGACTGCGAATGCTGACTGGTGGCAGCGTCTGAACGATCTGATCGGTTCTGCCGACGGCAATAAATTCCGCCGTTTCGCGCAGGGTCTGACGCTGGATCATCTGATGCATCTGGCCAACCGGCATCTGGCGAAATTGCATGGCCGCTACCTGCTGCAGCGCAAATCCAGCGGCGAACTGGAGTTGGAAATCGTCGATACCTGGCAAGCCGATGTCACGCGCGATACCCGCACTTTATCCGGTGGTGAAAGTTTTCTGGTCAGTCTGGCACTGGCGCTTGGTTTATCAGATCTGGTCAGCCATCAGACCTCGATTGACTCTTTATTTCTGGATGAAGGTTTCGGCACACTGGACCCGGACACGCTGGATATTGCACTTGATGCGCTGGACAGTCTGAACGCCAGCGGCAAATGCATCGGTGTGATCAGCCATATCGAAGGCCTGAAAGAGCGGATTCCGGTGCAAATCATCGTCAGTAAAGGACACGGGCTGGGTACGTCCACGCTGAAAGTCAGCGGCTGAAGCAGAGCAAATTGTGCCGGACTCCGCATCCGGCCATTTTTACACCTGCCCGCTCGCCCACTGTTTCTGCGGACATCGGTGAAAAACCGGCATTTTTCTGTGCTGAATGCCGCATTTCAGGGGTTTTACCGTTCTTGCAGCGTCAAAGCCGGATCAGGCTCCGCATAGCGGCAGCAGCAGCCGGTAACCTGCTCATGCGGTATAGCTTTTTGCATTGCGGGCCATCGCAATAAAAGATTGCAGATAGTCGATGTCGCGCTCGGCTTCGCGGGTACCCAGATAAATGTGCTTCTGTATGCCTGATGCCCCCAGTCTCAGCGTGCGCAGCTGCAAATGCGGGGCGTAATCGGTTACCAGCCATTTTGGCAGCGCAGTAACGCCGCGTCCGCTGGCCACCATTTGCAGCATGATGTCGGTGGTTTCTATGGTTTTGTGTCTGCGCGGCGTGACCTTTGCCGGCAGCAAAAACAGGTTGTAAATATCCAGCCGCTCGACCGGTACCGGATAAGTAATCAGGGTTTCTTCCGTCAGTTGCTGCGGACTGACTGCTTCCTGATTGGCCCACGGATGATCCTTATGCACCACCAGCACTTGCTCATAATCGAATACCGGCTCAAAAAACAGGCCGGGTTTATGCAAGGGGTCCGGCGTCACCAGCAAGTCAATTTCAAATCCGAACAGCGCACCAATGCCGCCAAACTGAAATTTCTGCTTCACATCCACATCCACCAGCGGCCACTGTGCCAGATAGCCGGACACGATTTTCAGCAGCCACTGGTAACAAGGGTGGCATTCCATCCCGATACGCAGCGTTCCCCGTTCTCCCTGCGCAAACTGACGCAAACGCGCTTCCGCCAGATCCAGTTGCGGTAACAAGCGTTGCGCCACCGCATGCAGATACTGGCCAGCCTGTGTCAGACGCAGGCTACGGCCTTCGCGCAGCCAGAGCGCAGTGCCCAGTTGCTGTTCCAGTCTTTTCATACTGTGACTGAGTGCCGACTGCGTGACATGCAAGACCTCGGCTGCCGCCGTCAGCGAACCTTGTTTTTCCACCTCCAGCAGGATGGCTAAATGTATGCGCTCCAGCATAAATGACAAAAATTCATAGAACTGTGAGAAAAGACCATTTTACTTCATTGTTTGCACTCTTTACGATGCCAGCATTCTGTGACGAAAAGTTATTGCCAGCGATGCGGAACGCGGCTGGCCGCCAACACAGAAAACCGGTAAATCCGGCGCAGACACGCCAACAGTAAGCGGAGATCACGATGAATAATGACTTACGATTCAGCATCAAAAGTATTCCTTTCGATGAACATTACCAGCCGGCAAACAGCACGCGCATCACCACGAATTTTGCCAATTTAGCGCGCGGGCAGCAGCGTGAAGAGAATTTACGCAATACCTTCCGGATGATTAACAACCGCTTCAATGCGCTGGCGCACTGGGATAACCCGACGGGTGACCGTTATGCTGTGGCGCTGGACATTATTTCCGTCGGCATCCATACCAGTGATGAACACACCAGTGCCTTGCCCTTAATTGAATTACTGAAAACCAGCATTACCGACCGCAGCAGTCAGCAGCAAATCGCCGGTATCGTCGGTAACAATTTCTCGTCGTATGTCAGGGATTATGATTTCAGCGTACTGCTGCCGGAACACAACAAACATCTGCCCGGTTTCAGCGTGCCGGATGATTTCGGTGAGCTTCACGGCAGGCTGTATCAGCATTTTGTCAATTCAGATATTTATAAAGCCCATTTCGGCAAACAACCTGTGATTTGCCTGAGTGTTTCCGGTAACCGGACCTACCAGCGCACAGAAAACCGGCATCCGGTACTCGGGGCAGAATACGTACAGGATGCATACTCGCTGACCGACGCCTATTTCAGCAAAATGGGACTCAGCGTGCGCTATTTCATGCCGCCGGGCAGTGCTGCGCCACTGGCCTTTTACTTCAGCGGCGATTTACTCAGCGATTACAGCAGTCTGGAACTGATCAGCACCATCAGCACAATGGACAGTTTTCAGAAAATTTATCGCCCGGAAATTTATAACGCCAACTCCCCGGCAGGTAAGACTTACCGGCCCAGTCTGAACAATACCGATTTTTCATTGACACGGATTGTGTATGACCGCGAAGAACGCAGCCGCCTGGCCGTGGAACAGGGGAATTTTGCCAAAGAACATTTCATCCGGCCCTGCAGCGCGTTTTTTGCGCAAAATTCAGCCCTTGCCGGGTAAACATCCATCACAAAGGAAGCCGATTCGCGATGAACACTTTACTACCCACCTCAACCGCCGGCAGTCTGCCCAAACCGTCGTGGCTGGCCGAACCTGAAAAACTGTGGTCCCCGTGGAAGCAGGAGGGCGAGGCATTACATGAAGCCAAACGGGATGCCTTGCTGCTGTCGCTGCAGGAACAAAGTCTGGCAGGCATTGATATCGTCAGCGATGGCGAACAGACGCGCCAGCATTTCGTCACCACATTTATCGAACATCTGGACGGTGTCGATTTTGAAAAGCGTGAAACCGTCAGAATCCGTAATCGTTATGATGCGAGTGTGCCGACGGTGGTTGGCGCGGTTTCGCGCCGCAAACCGGTTTTCGTCGAAGATGCCCGGTTTCTGCGTCAGCAAACCACGAAAACCATCAAGTGGGCACTGCCCGGCCCGATGACAATGGTCGATACCCTGTACGACAGTCATTACCGGAATCGTGAAAAACTGGCCTGGGAATTCGCCAGAGCACTGAATCAGGAAGCGCGCGAATTAGAGGCTGCGGGAGTCGATATTATTCAGTTTGATGAACCCGCATTTAATGTTTTCTTTGATGAAGTCAACGACTGGGGTATTGCATGCTTAGAAAAGGCAGCGGAAGGGCTGAAGTGCGAAACCGCAGTGCATATCTGTTACGGCTACGGCATCAAAGCCAATACCGACTGGAAACAAACGCTGGGTTCTGCGTGGCGGCAATACGAAGCAACATTCCCCGCACTGCAGGCATCGTCCATCGATATCATTTCGCTGGAATGCCATCGCTCCCGTGTGCCGATGGAACTGATGGAACTGGTTCGCGGAAAAAAAGTGATGGTCGGCGCCATCGACGTCGCAAGCAATCTGATCGAAACACCGGAAGAAGTCGCCTCCACTCTGCGGGCAGCACTGCAGTTTGTTGATGCCGGCAAACTGTATCCGAGCACCAACTGCGGAATGGCACCCTTAGCCCGTTCTGTTGCCAGAGGAAAGCTGAGTGCCTTATGTGCCGGTGCGGAAATCATCCGGCAAGAACTTAGCGCGCGCTAAGCCTGCAGCTAACGGAATCCGGTGATTGTCTGACCTGCAGTTCATTCAGCAGACAGTCACCGTCGTTTTTTAAGCATCCCTGCACACGCCTTAAAACAACACAATTGCCATCATCAAAAAACTGTTTGCGTTAACTACTAAAAGTTTAGTACTATTATTTTAGTTGATTAATTCTTACGCAGCAGGAGCCATTGATGAATATGCCGCTTACCCCGACCGATGCCGAACTCGCGATTTTGCGGGTGCTATGGCAACAGGCGCAGCCGTGTACGGTGCGTGAAGTACACGAAGCCTTGCTGCAGCAAAAAGAAAACGCGTACACCACCGTACTGAAAATGCTGACTATCATGCATGAAAAAGGACTGGTCACCCGTGACGCATCGGAACGCAGCCACCGCTACAGCGCTGCGTATCCGGAACCGGAAGTGCAGCAGGCGCTGGTGTCAGATTTATTGCATAAAGCCTTTTCCGGCTCGGCGCTGCAAATGGTGCAAAGCGCACTGGACAGCCAGCCTGCCAGCGATGCGGAACTGGATGCGCTGAGTGCGCTGATTGCCGAAGCGCGTCAGCGTCGTCAGTAAGATTTTCTGCCCGCCGGGGTGATACCGGTTTCCCTCTGAAGGAGAGCAGCAATGATATCGATTCAGCTTGTACAAACCGCACTGTGTCAGGCTTTACTGACCGCGTGCTGGAGCAGCGCCCTGATTGCCACCGGCGCATTTGTGTATTTCCGTATCGCCCGTCAGCACAGCGCCGCGCAACGGCATCTGAGCGGCATGCTGTGCATCCTGCTGATGCTGCTGATTCCGCTGAAAATCTTCTTTTCCGTATTACAAACCGGCGATATTCCGGATGCTTTACAGACTTCCGCAATAGGTATTGCGGCGGTGGTTCCGGCGGATGTGCTGATGGCTGAGGGCAGCGATACGCTGGCACTGGCAGGCTGGATTTCCTTAGCGTGGCTGTCCGGTTTCTCCGTGATGCTGCTGCGCTGGACGGTGGCGATGCTGTATCTGCGCCGCTGGCAACAGCAACTCAGTGCCAGTGTGCCAGCAGAACTGAGCGCCATGCTGCAAACGCTGCGTCAGCAAATGCAGATACGGCGTCAGGTCAGTCTGCGATTGCTGCAAGACCGTCTGGAACCCTGGACTGCGTATCTGTGGCATCCGGTGATTGCGCTGCCACATCAGGTTTTACAGCAATTACCGGTGCAACATCTGCGTGCGATTCTGGCGCACGAACTGGCGCATATCCGCCGCCTTGACTGGCTGTGGAACCAGATTCAGTTACTGGCAGAAACCATCCTGTTTTTTCATCCGGCAGTCTGGTGGTTATCAAAACAAATCCGTACGGATCGCGAACATGCGACCGATGATCTGGCGCTGCGCAGTACCGGTACCGATCCGCTGATTCTGGCCGAAGCACTGACCCTGCTGGCCCGTATCCAGCGACAACAGACAAGCCGTCGCAGCCATCGCTGGCAATTCGCCACCGTTAATCAGGCGCAGGATGATGCAGGTAAGGGCAGCCGTTTTCGTCAGCGCATTATGCGTCTGCTCAAGCAGCCAGACAGTCCGGCCGTACGTTTCAGTATGCCGCTGGCGGTGCTGATGGCACTGAGCTTTGCAGGCGGCGTAGCAGTGGCACCGGTATTACCCGATATGGTTCTGAAAGCCACCCAGATCGAGATCGCCACCGCACCGGAAATTCCTGAATTGCCTTCGCTGCCGGAATTACCTGCATTCCCGAAACTGCCATCATTGCCGCAAGCGCCGGATGTGCCGCAGGCACCGGAATTACCGGCCGCTATTCCGCCACTGTCCGAATCCGAACCGTATCAGGCCGTACTGGCGCAGTTGCAAAATGATCCCGGTATCCGCCGCCATGCCGGAGCAGATTTGCAATTCGGCCAGCCAGTGTACGGACGCATCTACATTCGCGAACACTGGTTTGAACCCGGTACCAGTTACGTGAAATATCACATTCCGGTCAGCGGCAGCCAGGGTTCAGCGATGGTGGTGGTACATGCAACCAAACCGGATAAGGTCTGGAAAGTCGACAGCATAGACCTGCAAGCCTTGCCACCCGCGACGGCTTCCGGCCCCGCCTGAGTTTTCTTTCCCTGCAGTCAGAGCGGCATATCTGTGCCGCTTTTTAAAAAATCTAACTACTAAAACTTTAGTAGATGACAGCACTCATCCTCAACCTTCAGGAGACATCATGAAATCACGCAAGCGCACGCCTTTTCTTACCTCTGCTATCGCCACCGGTTTGCTGTTATTCAGCCTCGGAGCACAAGCCGCCGGCGCACTGGATGCTGCGCAGCGCAAAGCCAGTCTGTACACGCTGGCGGATAAAGTCGCGGCCAATTATGTGTTTCCGGACAAAGCAGAACAGCTTGCAGCTGAAATCCGCAAACGTGCCGATCAGGATGCGTACAAAGACGTGGTCAGCCCGCAAGCCTTTGCTGAACGTCTGGGGAAGGATTTACAGGCACTCAGCCATGACAAACATTTCCGGGTCGATTTTGAACCCGGCTTTGTACCGGATGCCAAACCGTTTCAGGGGCCATCAGTCGCAGAAGTCGCCGAAATAAAAGCGGATGCGGCGATGCGCGCATTCGGTATCGGCCGCCTGGAACGCTTGCCCGGCAATATCGGCTATCTGGAAATTCGCGGTTTCGGGCCGACTTTTTCTGTTGCCAAAGCCTATGAGGCGGCGATGCTGATTCTGTCCGGCACTGATGGCCTGATTCTGGATTTGCGCCGCAATCACGGCGGTAGCCCGGAATCGGTGGCGCTGCTGATGAGTTATTTCTTTCCGGAAGGCGATAACCGCGTGATCAACAGCATTTACAACCGGCCGGAAAACGCCACCCGCGCATTCTGGACGCAGGATAATCTGTCAGTTCGCTATGGCGGGAAAGTCACGGTACTGACATCGTCCGACACGTTTTCCGGTGGCGAAGAATGCGCTTATGATTTTCAGACCCACCAGCGCGGCACCATCGTCGGTGAAACCACAGGCGGCGGCGCCAATCCGGTGGCACCGCACAGCATCCAAATCGGACTGGTCGCCGCGATCCCGTTTGGTCGGGCAGTGAATCCGGTCACAGGCACCAACTGGGAAGGCAAGGGCGTACAGCCGGATATCCGCGCTAAAGCCGCCGATGCTTTGCCGGTCGCCTATCAGCATTTACTGCAACAATTGCTGGAAAAGCCGCGCGACGATGAACACCGCGACACCTTGCAGAAAACGCTGGAAAAAACCCGCTCACCGAAGACCCTGTTTCCGGTGTATTACCCGGGCTGAGCGGTTATGTGGTCGCTGCATTATCCCCTGAACTGCAGCGGCCACGTCCCCCACTATTGTGCCGGACTCCGCATCCGGCCATTTTTACACCTGCCCGCTCGCCCACTGTTTCTGCGGACGTCCGTGAATAACCCACTTTTTTCTGTGCTGAATGCCGCATTCTGGCTAAAAATGACCGAAAACGGCTCGGGCAAGGTGCTGCGACTGATACTGTCCGTATCCTGAACACCGTTGCACATGCGGTGCCGGACGTCGCGTTTTTACCTGCAGACTGGCTGGAAATGCGATTTTTGTGTTGCAATTTCATCAGCGAATGAAAAGTCCCTGAAGCGCATCGTGTACAGTGAAATCTGCAGCTGCCGGAGATTTTCCGGCACATTCGAAATCCATTCGGTTACCGGAGAAAGTGCGATGCAGCCACGTTTTGATCTGAACTATTTACGCCATCATGAACACCGTTCTCAGCTGGGCTGGCTGATGCTGCGGCTGACGGTGGCCGGCATCATTGCAGCACATGGCTGGACCCGCGTTTTTAATGGCGGCGTGCTGCCTTTCGGTGAATTTCTGAACGGCCACGGATTTGTAATTGGTACGGCGCTGGCAATGTTTGTCACCGGCAGCGAAATCATCGGTTCGGTGCTGCTGATACTCGGTAAGCTGGTCACGCCGCTGGGTTTGTTATTTGCATTTATTTACGGCATGGGCATTGTGCTGGTGCATGCGAAAGAGGGCTGGTTTGTGGTCGGCCCCGGCAATGGTGGTGCGGAATACAGCGTGCTGCTGATCGTGTCGTTTCTGGCGCTGGCCCTGCATCACTATCCGCAAGCCAGATTACGTCTGGTGAAATCTGATCAGCACAGCACCGGCAAGCAGGGCAATCAGCGCTGAGGCGTGCTGTGCTGCTTCCGTCATCCGCAATTTAGTGAGGCCCGCGGATCACGCCGGCAAGCAGGCAATGGCTATGCTGAAAACCGCATTTATGTGCTGTCAGGGCTAAAGTACTTGCCCGTCAGCGGTGTCAGGACGAAACAGGCAATATCCAGCCCGTAATAAAAAATTAAGGAAACGCGGGAACCTTGTTTGTCCGTGCCAGTCTGATAGCACATTGCCTGTACTTCCCGCCGGTGCATCTTCTGCACCGCCTTTCCTGTTATGAAAAAAACGACTTCTGTTTTCCGGCCGGCATTGCTTCCGCGCCTGATTTGCGCTGCGCTGGGTCTGGCTGCTGCAACGCATGTCCTGGCGGATGACAGCGGCAACGCCGACAAAACTGCCGTCAAAACAAGCGCCGATAAAAACAATGCAATCAGCGGTGCGGAAGATGGCTTTGGCAATCAGTCCGGCAAAGAATCGATCGGCATTTACGATGATGGCAATGTGCGCGGCTTTTCGCCGTCCAAAGCTGGTAATTTGCGGATTGAAGGCATGTATTTTGACCGCGCCGCCTATCTGGGACACTTGCTGACCGATGGTTCCAAAGTGCGGGTCGGCGCCACGGTCAGCGGCTACGCGTTTCCGGCACCGACCGGCATCGTTGATTATGAATTGCGTAAAGCCGGTGATCAGCGCGAATGGAATATCGGTTTTGAAATGGAACAGTCGGCACGCGGACGCGGCGACCGCGCCACCGATGTGAATCTGTTACTGCCTTTGAATCCCGGCACAGACGGGCTGCGCTACGGCGTGTCGGTAGCAGGCTCTTTGTATCAGGAAATCACGCCGGGTCGCGAAGCCTCGTTTTATCGCTCCGCCGCCGTGGTCGGGCGTATCCGCTCTGCTGAAAATGCAGTAGCACCGTTTGAAATCCTGCCGTTTTACAGTCTGGATCAGACGCCGTACGAAACGCCGCATCCTTACTGGCAAACCACAGATGGCCAGCTGCCGCCTGCATCCGCGCTGCATTTGTCGTATCCGGCGGCGCTGCATGCACCGTGGCTGCGCGCCTCCGGCAATGCGCGCACTTACGGTGTGATCGCGCATCAGCAATGGCCGGAAGACTGGCAATGGCGTACCAGCCTGATACGTTCGCATGCAAAACACCGGCAATCGTTTGATCAGGTTTTCTCCCAGACCGCTGCGCAGCAATGGCAGCGCAGCCTGATCAGTGAGCAGGGCAATGAACGGGATTCACGCAGCGCTGAAATCCGTCTGAGCAAACGCTGGCAGACAGCGGACAACAGCCACTGGCTGCACCTGATCTGGCGTGGCCGGCATGCGCAACAGCGCTATGGCGGCGAGGCAGAAACCGATGGCGGCAGCGTGTCTGCGGAAACCGGTTTGCCCGCATTAAACCGGCCCGGCGCGTTCAGCTACACCGCAAAATCCTCGGACAATGTGCAGCAAAGCAGTCAGGGGCTGGCATATGCGTTTGCGCATCCGGCATGGCAGCTGAATCTGGGTATCATGCAAACCCGTTATGAAAAGCAAACCCGCGATGGCGGGACACAAACCGAGCGCAGAATTGAAGAAAGTCAGCTGCAGCCTTACTGGCATCTGAGCCACCGTCTCAGCGATACGCTGTCGGTGTACGGCGGCCAGACGCAGGGACTGGAAGAAAGCGGTGTCGCGCCGGTCAGTGCGAGTAACCGCTTTGAAGTGCTGCCACCGATCCGCACCCGCCAGCATGATCTGGGTGTGCGCTGGCAGGGTGAACTGAATGCGCAGCGCTTCAATGCCGTGCTCGGCTATTTTGATGTCAGCAAACCGTACTACGGCTATAACGCGGCGCAAGCTTTTGCCCTGACCGGTACGGTCAGACATCGCGGACTGGAAGGCAGTATCGCCGGTAATCTGCATCCGCAACTGAATATGGTGATGGCGGCAGTGTGGCAGGATGCGACGCTGAGTCGTACACAAGGCGGTACAACAATCCGTCCGGCAGGCAGTATTCCGCTGGAATGGCGCAGCTATCTGGATTACCACCCGCAACAACTGGCGGATACTTCGTTCGATCTGGGTCTGCAGTACAGCGGGCCGCAAACCACGTCCGAAACCACCGGCAGCCGTTTGCCGAAAAAAGTGCTGGTACAGCTTGGTGCGCGTTACCAGTTCCGTGTGCAGGACATGCAGGCGCAGCTACGCTTGCAGGTTTCGAATCTGTTTAACCGTGACAACTGGAATATGGACAGCGAAAACAGTTTCCAGCCTGGTAAACCCCGCACCTGGCGACTGGTGCTGACACTGAGCCAGTAAAGCGGGCAGGGCGCACGGACTGTGCAGCGATCCGCATCCGGGCAAAAAAACACCTGCCCGGAGCGCCACTGTTTCTGCCGACATCCGCGAAAAATGCCGTTTTTTCTGTGCAGGATGCCGCATTTGGGGTATTTAGACGCTGATGCGGACCATCCCGGACAAACTGCACCGACTCTGCCGGGCATGAGGGCCTCCGCATATACGGATCACCAGCTTGCGATCAGACTGATACGGAATGATCTGGATTCCTGCGGATGAAAATGCACATCATAGACTGGGCGCGGCTCTCCCGGCAGCTGAGAAGCGTAATAATAATCAATCGCCGATACTGCACGGTTAGTCAGGTTAAACCCTTCCAATTCAATACGTGCTGCCGGATGCAGCTGATATGCCAGTCGGCCATTCAGGGTAACGCCAGAATGGGAGCGGATACGGTTGTCAGTCGATAACGGACGCGGACCAAAATAACGCAGCCTGAGCGCACCTGACCACGGCCCCAGCTGATCGACCGAAAGCGCCAGTTGCCCGACACCCTCAACAGCACCCTCGACGTAATCACCTGCCAAAGGATCATGGTCACGCGCGCGTGCACGTGCATAAGCGGCATCCAAGTCTATCGAAAGCCATTTATTTAACTTCAGATAATTAGAGAACTCAATGCCGTAACGCCGGCTCGGACGGCCCGGTTCAGTTGTTCCGGCATCACCTGCATATACCAGCTCCGAATCAAAATCGAGGCGGTACAACGATACCGTCGTTTGCATCTGCGAAAACATTTCGGTTCTGAGCCCGATTTCCACGCCTTTGGAACGCACCAGACCCGGCACTGGTTTCAGGCTGTCACCATTGACAGGATCAATTTTTGCAACTGTGCCGCGTGCGTCATTACTGTGAAAACCGTGACCGGCATTCACATATAACTCGGTCTGCGCCCAGGGTCCGAAAATCAGATTGCATGAGGGGCTGGCAATCCCGGTCATCACGCGTCCGGAATTGGCAGCTGAATCACTTCTCACATCGAACCGGTATCGGTCTGCTCGTAAGCCTGCGACAGTGCGGAAAGTATCTGTCCAGCGCGTCGCATTCTCAACATACGCTGCAGCACTGGTTTCGACAATTCTGTCCCTGCGAATAATGGCGGTCTGCTGCCTTGCCTTGCTTTGGTACAAACCATTGCTGATATTATCATTCTGCCCGGTCACGCCTAAGGTCCAGTCCGACTCCAGACCTATCGAATTGTGACTGTGCCAGGTATGGCTTGCAGCGAATCCGGATGTTACCCGCTGATCAGGCTGTGCAAACTGATCACCATTCAGCGGATCACGCATGAAATAAGTGAAATCAGAAAATAAATCCAGTTTTCCCCGAATCAGATATGCATTGAATTTGCTGACAGAGCCGGAACTCGTCTGACGCCAGCTACCCGACAAACTCTGGCGGTTCGCTGCGCCGCCATCGCTGGCATTGATCGCGTCAAACCTTCCCAGCATTCCCTGGTCGACGGCCCGTTTAGGAATCTGGTCCGTCGCTTTCCAGTTTGCGCCGTAGACCATCGCTGTCATATTCCATCCATTGGCGGCGTAGCCTTCGCTGTATCGCAGTACAACATTATATTTCCGATAGTTATCACCACGGGTAAATGGTCCGTCATTACGCATCGATTCCAGTGCATACAGTACATTACCGTCACCAAGAACGGATGATGCCGCCAGCAGAACACGACGATATCCGTTCTGACCGCCACTCAGTACCAATCGGTTGTCGGGTAAACGATTGATATAGCTAATTGATGCTGTGCCGGCAGATGAGAAATCGCCTGAACGTGCTGAGTAAGGACCCTTACTGTACTCAAGACGTCCAACCAGTTCCGGGATCAGGAAGTTCAGATCCGTCCAGCCTTGCCCGTGCGCGTGACTGCGCTGATTGACCGGCATGTCATTGACGTAGCTAGCCAGATCGGTGCCATGGTCCAGATTCAAGCCGCGCAGAAAAAACTGGTTTGCTTTACCCTCTCCGCTATGCTGACTGACAATTAGACCGGGTGCGGCCTCCAGAATTTCGCCTGGTCGGTAAACGGTACGCTGCTCCAGCTCACGTGCTGACACAACTCCCTGACTGGCGGTATCAGCGATGCCCATCTGACTGGTCCGCGAACCTTCCACAAGAATACGCTGAATGGCCGGATCATCGGCAAACGCGGCATTCACTAGCATGAATGGTGTAACAAACGACAGTAACTTAAAACTTGCACTGTTTTTCATCTTGGGGCAGAAAAGAAATTGCGCTCCGCTACACTTAACGCACAGTACTTCGTACAGACCACCCAGTTCAGAACCGGATGCTGACCGGTGGTTCGCCGATATCAAGCACTGTCTGAACAGGACGGTATGAGACGACTAGCAAAGGTTGCCAGACCGGGTGCACCTGCAGCGTCACACTACTCACGGCTGCGGCTGCGACTGCACTGGCCTCAGCCCGTATCTCCAGCAGAGGCGTATGCTGATGTGAACCAGAAGCAACCGTTGCCTGCATCAGATTTTCCTGAATCACCGCCTGCACTTTGTCCGGAGTGGGCCACACCCAGTTGCGCAGTTTCAGGATCTGATTCTGCTTATCCCTGATCACGACCGCATTTTGCAATTGCTCCTGCACCTGCAACCAGCGTCGTGCAAATTCTTGTGCAGGCATTGACGCATGTGCCAGTAGAAATTCCTGATAGGTCGTCTTTTTCAGACTCATACGATACATGCTGTCGTCAAGTCGCATGAACAGGCTCAGCGACAGGTGATTCCCCTCGCGCAAAACCAGCGTTGCTTTATTCACTTCTGCTTCATGCGCAAAACAAACCGGACCTGCAGTCAACAGTATCGCTGTCAGCGTTGCGCAGAAAATCGTCTTTAAATTACTTTTTTTCATATTTTCTCGGCCTCAACCTTGATCAGAATGGTATCTATCGGCAATAGGCAATGGTCGGTTGCGTTGTTGTTCCGCTGCCATTCATAAACTGAAAATTCCAGCATATGCTTTTTCCGGCATTTTTCGGTTGTGCCAGTGCAGCGGCCAGTTCGCTGCCGGTCAGCACTTTGTAGCGAATCTGGTAAGTACCGGCTGCATTGGTATAGCTGTCGCTGCCGGTCTCCGTGCTCACAAAACTGTTTGCTGATGTGAAGCGCAATACCTGATAACCGTCTGCCGGATCTGTACTTAAGCTCATGCCGGAGACGCTGAACGGCGTTACCGGAGGCTGCCGCATCGGCGCATACTTGGCGCTCTGGCCTGCCAGATCAGGACTAGGGGTACCGCGCAGACAGGACAACACATAGGGCGATGCATCCGTCACGTGATAGCTGTAGCCGGCCGGTGCATTCGCGACAGCAACCGTATTGCCGCCGCAGATATTGTCGCGGGTTGCAGTTGTGCCATCCGGGTTGTTGTATCCGAAGATTGCAAATCCATCGAGCGCCCAGCCCAGCGGATGCGTATCCCAGTAACTGGCTGGCTTAGCCGCCATCAGACAGACTGGCGCCGCATGGTAGTGGTAATCATCTGCACGGCCCGCGTGACCATTACAGATATCGAGTTCGCCCAGCACTTTGGTATCACCAAACTGACAGCCGCCTTGCTTACAGGGATTGAAGATCGGAACCCCGTTAATCGCAACACCGACAGGTCCGTCGTTAACAGAAGTCGGTGTGGCAGCAATCGCAGGATTCAGCGGGATTTTCCAGCCATTTGCCCCCAGAAAATTCTGTACGGTCGGCACTTGCAGATTGGTCGCAGTAATCCCGTTCATCATCGTATGGGTGGCGATGCCGGTTGAACTGACATAGGCATAATTTGCATCGCAACTGACCAGTGCATAGCCACTGCCGGATGCTGCCATCGAATTGCGGATATTCTGACAGGCAGTACTGCTGCCCGTCATGGTAGTCCGGGTAAAACTGAGGCTGATCGATGCGCTGCCGAGTGTCAGCGGCGCAATCGCAGCACTGAGCACAGAACCGGTAACCTGCGCAGCCGGGACATTCAGCACCGGACTGCCGGACAAGGCATATACCGTCAGTGTGTATACTTTTGCCCCCGGTCCCTGAGAACACGGTGGCTGATACGCTGCCTGCGGGCCGTCACTGCCGACACCGTTGATACCAATACCGAAGCTGTCTTTTTTCAGACTGCTGACGCTTGCGGGAATACCATACAGCACCCAGTTCCATTTGGTCGTGCCGTCACCCGGCAAAGTCGTCATCAGCACGGCAAGCTCCTTCGTACCGGCCGGCAGATTGCTCCAGCTTAAAGGAATCGAGGAGCCGGTACCGTCACAGGTGTAATCCGCCGCCATTGCCGCACCATTCGTGCCGGCCAGACTGCTGAGAGTAAAACCGGCCGAAGGCGGCTGTGCTGCCTGCGGTGTGACGCTGACAGCGGAACTGGCCGTACCGCTGCCTACGGCATTGACCGCCCGCACACTGCAACTGTAAGTCGTGCCATTTGTCATGCCGGTCAGCGTTAAGGGGCTGGCCGTACCGCTGGTGCTGACGGTGCTTTGTGCCGCATTGCAAGTCGCCTGATAGCTGAGAATTTTGCTGCCGCCATCGCTGGCAGGCGCGGTAAATTGCAGGCTGACACTGGCATCACCGGCAGTGGCTGTCAGGCCCTGCGGTGTACCCGGAACCGTCGCGGATACAACCGGCCCCTGAGGCGCACCATTATCGGTACTGGCACCACCTGCACCGCCACCACAGGCAGCCAGCAACAAAGCGAGTATCACAGAAATACCCTGAGAGGCAGGACGTATCAGCATCATCAAACTCCGGATTAAGTTCAGAAGACAAAGCGCGCTGTCTGACAGCACATTGATTGCATTCTAGAAAATCCCTCTGAGCGGCAAATGACAAGTTCGTCATTTTGCAAACATCCGGTTACGGGTGCGTCAGTATCCGCGGCATCAGCGACGGGCCGGAATTTCGTAGCTGTAAGCTACTTCGCCGTCAGTGCGCTCAGGCGAAACATCTTTCGGAAGATAGGAGCGCAGATACTCAACACGGACTTTGTCAGGAGCGACATACACGCGCACATGGCCGGAGTTAGGTAACAGTTTTCCACTGCGGTAAGCATCTGCAAAGTAAAGCTTGTAATCAGGATCCGCAGGCTCCGGTACCGTCTGATAAACCACACCGTCCAGTTCCTGATGCGCAAAAATATGATCATGGCCCTGAAAAAATGCAGTCACTTTGTGCTTCACAAATAACTGGTGCAATGGCAAAGTCCAGCCGGGACGACGCTGCGCAAATTCACTGACACCACGCTTGTCTTTTCCACCCCATTCATACAACCCGGCCTGTTCTGTACCGCCACGCCCCGTGCCCAGCACATGGTGACTGAATATAAATTTATACGTGGCCGTACTGCTTTCCAGGGTCTGACGCAGCCACTGATACTGGCTGTCACCGAGCGTGATATCCCACAGATCGCGCTGCCCCCGTTTGTCGCCGCTTTTTTCATGTTTTCCCGGCTTGTTATCGACCACAGAGGCAGAGTGCCAGTAAGGATCGATCACAACAAATAAAGCATCGCCCCAGTGCCATGCAAAGTAATTTCTTAATAAACCGATATGCGGCACAGGTTCTTTGTTACCGGTATAAAAAGCATCCGGCGCTGGCTGAGAATAGTACTGATTACGTGCATTCTGCGCCCAGACTGCGACATTCTCTGCGCTGCCATTCAGATTCGCCGCCGCTGCCTGTTCATGATTTCCGTTGACCAGAAACAAAGGCGCAGACCGTCCTATCAGGCCGAGAAACGGACGCTGATACTGATAACGCTGCATTACAGTAGCGCGGTTCAGTTCATGCAGAGTATCGACACTGAAATCATCCCCCATCATCAGATAAAAATCCGGTCCGGCAGAGGCTGCTCTCTGCAGCGTCTGTACATACAGTGCCGCATCAAACTGGTGTGCACGTTCAGGATGAGAGTCGCCTTGCAGTGCAAACATAAATGATTGCCCGGGCGCTTTGGCAGTCCGGAAAAAACCGGTTTCTTCTTTCGTTTCTGCATCAGCACAATCGTGATTGCGGGGTGTACACAAACGATAGTGGTAAGTCCGGGCAGGAAGCAAACCGGAAATCAGCAATTCTGCAGGCTGGCCAGCCTTCAGCTGTAACGATGCACTGCGTACCGGCTCAGCGCTGCCACTTGCATACATCACGCTGACCGGCTGGTCTTCCTGCGCCAGTAAATTCATCGTGATGCGGTCTGTGGCAGGGCGGGCAAGTATGACCGACAGCTGTTGCTGTGCCTGTATTTCAACGGGTAAAGACGCAGTGCGCTGTTTACCCTGTCCTTTGCGTTGTCCCTGCGATGGCGGATCTTCCTGATTTTGTGCCTGCAACGCAGACTGCGGTGTATACATCGCAGCAAGTAAGCATAATGAACACCATGTGCGGCGGAAGCTGAAGCTTTGCATAACGGATCCTGTTCAGGGTTTGCGCGGCGCAATCTGATAACTGTGCAGCGGTGCGGCCGACGTATCAGCACCCGCCGGATACAGTGCAACCCGCGCCATTTGCGGACTGACACTGACCTGCATAAATCCTGCTTTTGCCAGTACCGTACCGCTCAGATAACCATATTCCGTCGCCGATTTTTCATCGCCGCCACCGCTGTGTGCAGGCTGCGGCACTTCCTGATAAATAATTCCGTCACGTTGCTGGCTGGCATACAGATGATCGTGCCCGTGAAATACCGCACTGACACGATAACGATGCAATAAGGCATGTACCGGCTCTTTCCAGCCCGGACGATTCGCTGCCATACCCGGTGTACCGTCTGCATTCAGTCCGCCCCATTCACCAAACGGAACCGCCTCCGCACCACCACGTCCCTGACGGTCTGCACCACCCGCTAACTGATGAATGAACACAAAAATATAGGCCGCCTTACTCTGGCGCAGCGTTTGCTCCAGCCATGCGTATTGCTGGTCACCCAGTGACAGATTCCAGCGCTCCGGTGCACGGCGCTCCGGCCCGTACCAGTAAGGGTTAAGAACTATCATCTGCGCATCGCCCCATTGCCACGCATAGTAATCTTCCAATGCGGATGCGCCTTCATGTACTGGTGCGCCGCTGTAAAAACTGTCCGGCTGCGGATTCGGAAAATACCGCCGTCGCTGAGTATTTGCCCAGACGGCCAGATTATCCGGGCCGCGCCGCAGTTTCACGTCCTCACCATCATGATTGCCAAGTACCAGAAACAACGGAACCCGGTCCGCCATACTGCTGAAAAAGATACGCTGCGCCTGATACTGGCGCAGCGCGTCGTCGCGCGACGGATACTTATCAGTCATGAAGGTATCGCCCAGATCAATGTGAAAATCTGGCTCACGCTGGCGGATATTATTCAGTGTTTCACGATACAAGGCGGTACTGGTGTTCTGATCCAGATGAGAATCGGCCGTGATGGTGAACTGAAAAGGCTGACCTGCAGATCTGGCCGTGCGGAAACGCCCCTCCGGTAATTTGCCGGTCTGGCCTGATACTCTTAACTGATAGAAATAGACCGTATCAGCACGTAATCCCTGCAAATGCAGGTTGCGCGGTTCTGCCTGACTTAAGGGAAAAGGACCCGCTATCGTGGCAGAAGCCGGATTGCTGCCCTCAGCCCAGTACAGCAATTCCGCAGTGCCGTCTGCATCATTGCGCCGAACACTCAGTGTTACGGATGCGCTTGACGGTCGGCCGACGATCACATCCGCATTTTCCGGAGCAGGGAAGGGCGGCGGCTGATGCGGCGGACCGGCACGCCTGCCATTTTTCTGTTCTGTATCCGGTCCTGTTGCGGTTTGTGCCGCCAGTTGTCCAGCGGTCAGCAAACTCAGCAAAGCTGCACACAGTGTGGCATTGATCACATCGCGTTTTTTCATAGATCCCCGGCTAAGGTGCGGCAACAGTCCAGCTGTCATCAATCTGTGCATTTTTCCGGCTTGCGTTTTCTGCAGCAGGTAACCATGCACGAACATATTCTGCTTTTACACCGGTTGGTGTTACGGTGACGCGGATATGACCCGCACTGCTGAGTATCGTACCGGAATTGTAATGATAAGTGCTTGCCAGTGATGCCCCGCTGCCGGTATTCACCGCACTGGGTTGCGGCACTTCCTGATACACAATACCGTCCAGAATCTGCTTCGCATACAGGTGGTCATGGCCGTGAAAAACGGCTGTCACCTTATTTTTCACCAGCAATGCATGTACCGGCATTGCCCAGCCGGGCCTGCGGGCAGCAAATCCGTCTGTACCATCCGCATTTTTTCCACCCCATTCATAGAAAGGTGCGGCTTCAATACCACCACGCATTTGTCCATCCAGTCCACCGACCAGATTATGCAGAAAGATAAATTTAAACTTCGCTTTACTGGCCGCCAGTACCGCTGTCAGCCATTGGTATTGCCGGTCGCCAAGGGTCAGATTCCAGCCATCTCGGCTGGCTTGCGTCATACTGTTCCAGTAAGGATCAAGCACAATAAACTGTGCATCACCCCATTGCCATGCATACCAGGATTGCCTTAGCCCGACAAAGGCTTCCGCAACCGGATCACCGCTGAACCAGCTGTCCGGCGCAGGATTCGCAAAAAATTCCTGCCTTGCCAGTGTGGCCCATACCGGCAGACTGGCAGCAGTACCGTTATTCAGCCAGCCTGCTTCGCCTTCATGATTGCCATTCGCAAGAAACAGCGGTACCGAATGAGAAATCAGGCCGAAGTTACCGCGTTCATAAGCATACCGTGCACGTACAGTTGCCTGATCAGGCGCACTCTGCACCACTGCCGTGAATGGTGCCGTATGTTTCTCCGTCATAAACGTGTCGCCCAGATCAATGTGGAAGTCGGGTTTATCCGCGAGCACATTCATCAGTGTGCGCTGGTACTGGTTTAAATCCGAATTTTCATCAAGATGGGAATCTGCCTGTATCGTAAAGCTGAACGTCTGCCCCGATGATCGTGCAGTACGGAAACTGTACTCATTGCCGGCAACGGTCTGGGTGCTGCCTGCCGCCTGATACTGCAAGCGGTAGTAATAGGCCTGATCGGCCTGCAGCCCGCTGAGCCGGATTCTAGCCGGTGTGCCTGCCTGTAAAGTGCTGAATACAGTCTGCCCTTCGTAAATGCCGGCATTTCGGCCGTAACTGATGGCGACGCTGCCATTCTGTGATGCCGACAACACGCTGATGATCAAGCCATCGGAAGAGGGTGCGCCAAGTAACAGCGATCCCTGAAAAGCTGTTCCCGAAACCGCTGCCTGCGGAGTGACAGACACACTGGCGGCAGGACCACTGCCAACTGCATTGACCGCACTGACCGTGCATTGATATGCAGTACCGTTACTCAAACCTGTGACCACAACCGGCGGCGTATTTGCAGTATTTTGTACGCTGGTTCCGCCACCGCTGCAACTTACTGCATAGCGCAGAACCGGTGATCCGCCATCACTGGCGGGAGCACTGAAATTCAGGGTTGCCTGCGCATTACCGGGTGTCGCAACCAGAGACTGTGGCACACCGGGCAGGGTCGCATTTCCGCCAGCGTTATTGCCATTCCCACTGCCGCCGGATGTACTGCCCGCGCTGTCCGCACCGCCGCCTCCGCCACCACATGCGCTCAGCAAGGCAGTGAGTATCAGACTACCGGCAAATGCCGGAATTTTTCCTGTTTGCATGGATTTGCTCCGTCTGAGAATGCCACTCATGGCAAGGTATAACTGAACGCCACGCTGCCACTGACCTTACCCGGTCCCTCATCTTTCGGAAGATAGGTGCGCACGTACTCCACTTTGACACCGGCGGGTGAAACGCTGACGCGGGTATAGCCGGTATTCGGATATTTATCACCACTCAGATACGCATCCGCATTCCACAGCGTGTAATTAGGATCAGCCGGCTCTGATAAGGTCTGATAGGTCACGCCGTCCAGTTGCTGGCGCACCCAGATATGATCATGCCCCTGGAAGAAAATACTGACCTTGTTTGCCACCATCAGTTGATGAATCGGCATCGTCCAGCCGGGACGATTGCTGCCGAACAGCGCACTGGTTTCACCCCATTCGTAGCTTTTTGCCAGTTCGATACCGCCACGACCGGTTCCCATCACATGATGTGCAAAAACGAATTTGTATCGCGCCTTGCTTTGTTCCAGTGTGGTTTTCAGCCACTGATACTGCGTATCGCCATGCGTGATATCCCACAGATTTGAACGCTTCACGCCACCGTAAAACGGGTTATCAACACATACCGGCGACTCCCAGTAGGGATCAATCACAACAAATAAGGCGTCTCCCCAGGTCCAGGCGAAGTAATTGCGCAAGTTACCGATAAAGGGTACCTGCGTGTTATTCCCGGAATAAAAGCGGTCCGGTGCCGGTTGTGAGAAATACTGGTTGCGCGCAGTTTGAGCCCAGACTGCCACATTGTCCGGTGTGCCATTCAGCAAATACCGTGCTGCCTGTTCATGATTGCCATTCACCAGGAAAACCGGCGCAGTACGTCCGATCAGGCCGAGGTAAGGCCGCTGCAGGGTATAGCGACCAGTCACCTGATCTTTCGTTACCGTATTCGGATCCAGTGTATCCACACTGAAATCATCACCACTGGTAATGTAAAAATCCGGCTGATCTGCAGCTGCGGTCAGTAAAGTCCGCTGATACAGCGCATCATTAAATTGTGTATTCAGCCGCTCAGGATGAGAATCGCCCTGAATTGCAAATACAAAACTGCTACCCGAAGCGCGTGCTGTATGAAAACTGTATTCGTCACTGGTCGAAGAGATACTGCCGTCAGTACTGCGGTACTGCAGACGATAGAAGTAGCGGGTATCCGGTTTCAGTGAGTCCAGCAGAATGTCAGCCGGCTGACCCGCATTCAGGGTAACGGGCTGTGTGCTGATGTCATAAATGCCGGACCGGGTTCCTGCGCGCAAACTGATACTGCCACTCTGTGCGACAGCATAAACATTGGCATGAATACTGGTATCTGACGGTGTTCCGAGCACAATATTTCCCGTAAATTCACCGTTACTGATAATGGCTGCCGGCGTACCACTGATACTGACCGCCGGACCGCTTCCGGCACTGTTAAGTGCGGTCAGGGTACACGTGTAAGTTGTTCCGTTGCGCAGACCGTCAATCAGCAACGGCCCGGTGCTTGCACTGACGCTGCGTGTCTGGCCATCAGCAGTGCAACTGCCGTTGTATGCGCTGACAGGTGCGCCTCCATCGTTCAGCGGCGGACTGAAACGCAGACTCAGCATACTGTCGCCACTGGTCAGCTGTACATTCTGCGGCGCACCGGGCGGACTGATTTTTACCGGCGGCGTAGCGCCACTGGTATCTCCTGACGATGTACCGCCACCACCACAGGCAGCAAGAACACTCAGCAGGCTTATGCCTGCAAAAAACAGGCTTTTACGGCGGCGAAAGCGGGAGCAAAGCAACATCGTAGTTCCTTTCAGACAATCCTGGTCAGGGCTGAGTGCGAACCGGACGCGCACGGCGTGCCGCAGCCTTGTCGGCCTGCAAACGCGCTTTATCAGCCTCAATCACTGAGCGGGGCGCACCTGCGGCTTTATCAGCAGCGAGCTGTTGTTTATCTGCCTGAATCTGCGCCTTAGCGGCTGCGTGTTTGCCAGTGCCCGCCAGCGCGGCGGTACAACTCAGCAGTAAGAGGATTGCGAAAGAAAAATGACGTAAGAAGAGTGAGCGCAGCATGGTTGTCTCCTGATGATATAAACAGTCAGGAACGAGTGTATGCAGCTGCAGACAGCCTTAAATGACATCTTTGTCATCCGGCAGCCTGATGTCCGGCGCTTGCGTCAACGGCAGGCGAAGCTCAAGACTGACTTCATTGTCAGGGGTGTCCAGCAAACGCAGGCTGCCGTGATGTGCCCGCGCAATTTCCAGCGCCAGACTGAGTCCGAGGCCACTGCCATCCGCATGGCCTGCGGCATTGGCGGCGCGATAAAAGCGTTCAAAAAACCGTGCACGCTCAGCAGCCGGAACCGGCAGACACTGATTACTGAACATCACGACCATCTCCGTATCACGCTGCTGTGCATGGATTCGGATCCATCCGCCGGGGCAGCAATAGCGCACCGCATTACTGATCAGATTATTCAGTAATTGCTGCAATAACACGTTATCAGCCTGCAGTTGCAATTGCCGGGGAATGCTGGCTTCGAGTTGCTGATTTGCGACCAGCATCCGGGCATCACTGATCAGATCATCCAGTAAGTCGCTGAGATTCAGCCATTCAGGATGGAGTGGTAACTGACCGGCATCTGCCCGCGATAACAATAACAGCCGCCGGGTAATTCCGTTGAGCTTGCCCACCTGATCCAGAATCTCGGCCAGCTCAGATTGACGCGTGGTATCACTGGTCTGGCTCAGAATCTGTTCCAGCTGCCCGCGCAGAATGGTCAGCGGCGTTCTCAGCTCATGCGCTGCATCGCCCGAGAAACGCGAAGCCTGATGAAAACTGATTTCCAGCCTTTCAAGCATGTTGTTATAAGTGGCAATGAGCTCCGCAAATTCTGCGTCAGCCCCGGCATCACTCAGCCGCTGCCCGAGATCTCTGGGAGTCAGACTGCGCATTGATTCGCGCAAACGGTTAACCGGACGTAAGGCCAGCCCCGCCAGTAACCACGCGGCAACCCCCGTCAGCAGCAAGGCCAGAGCCAGCACCGGCGGTAATTGCTGCTGTACTGCCTCGCGCAGCTCAGCACCGGTATCGGCCAGATCTGCAGCAACCAGACCTTCGCCTTCACTGGCCGTGAGCACTGCCACACGCCATGAAACTTGCTGCCATTGCCGGGTTTTCAAACGGCAGGAATCTGGCTGCCCGGCACCGTCACGCTGTACGGTGTCGCGGCCAGCGTGCTCCGGGACGATCTCCGTGACTTGCAGCTCTGCTGGCCACTGACCGAATTGCATACCGGTTTTTCCATCCGGAAACCGCTGAAGAAACATCAGTTGATCAGCAGACGGTAAGTGCAGTTTAGCTGCCATATCTGCCGCCAGTCGCTGCGCAGACTCGTCCCGCCGTTCTGCATGACTGACACGTCTGGCTTCCTGACACAGTCTCGCATCCAGCCTATCCTGTTCCTGACGCAACAATGCCGCCCAGCCAGCCCACAAAACGGCAGCCATCAGCATGGACACAACCGACAGCGATGCAACAAACAGCTTAAAGCGGAATGTGAGTCGCATCAGACGGAAACTCCCGTCCGGAAACGATAGCCGGTACCGCGCACCGACTCGATAGGAGACAAATCCGGATCAAGCTCTGCAATTTTGCTGCGTAATCGCCGGATACAAACATCCACCACATTGGTACTCGGATCAAAATCGTAGCCCCAGACGTGCTCGAGAATCTGTCCGCGAGTCAGCGTCTGACCATTTGAGCGCATCAGAAATTCCAGTAACGTGAACTCACGGGAAGTCAGATCAATATCGTGCTGATGACACCGGACCTGACGGTTCAGCCGGTCCAGCTGCAAAGGCCCGACCTGCAGCAAATGCTGATGATCACCACTGAGGCGACGCTGGATAGCCTGTATCCGCGCAGCCAGCTCTTCGACGAAAAATGGTTTGGCAAGATAATCATCGGCACCCAGATTTAATCCTTCGATTCGGTCCTGTAATTCATTCCGGGCTGTCAGCAGAATGACCGGGGTCAGAATTCCCTGTTCGCGTAACTTTCTGAGCAGCGTAAGCCCGTCCATTTCCGGCAGCATCACATCCAGCAGAATCAGGTCATGTGTGCGTTGCATCGCTGCCTGCAAACCGCTGCGCCCGTCGCTGCAATGACACATGGTATAGCCACGGCCAGCGAGTCCGGCACACACAAAATTCGCGATGCGTGCTTCATCTTCAATCAGCAGAATCTTCATCGTAATCTGCCCTTCAGCGACGACTGACCGCCGCTTTCGATGCCGGTGTTGGTGCCGGAACAGCCGCAGGAGGCGCATCAGGTGGTGGCCCCGGCGGACGTGGATCCAGCTCATCCAGTTTTTGCAATGGCAGACCTGCTGCACGCATCGCATCTTCCAGCGCAGGGCTGGGGCGCATACCAGCGTCACGCAATTGCCGCTTAATCAGTTTTGCATCATCTGCACTGAGTTTTGACGCCTTGTACGGCGCGAGAATTTCTTTCACTTTCTGCAATTGTGCTGCGCTCAGCGCAGCCGGTGGCGCTGAAGCAGGCGGTACAGCGCGGGGATTCGGTGGTGCAGGGGGCGTATTCTGCGCGAATGCAGACGCGCAGGGCATCAGTGTCACCAACACGGGCAGGCACAAGCGAACAAAATGAACCGGCAACATAAGCACTCCGAAAAAGATCTTCTGGATCAGGTCCGGCACACGCCGGGTTGGTACCGGTTCATTGTAACGCCGCACTAAGCCGGTGAAATGACAAACTTGTCATTTATGCTGTTGTGCAGAGATCCGCATCCGGGCAAAAAAACACCTGCCCGGAGCGCCACTGTTTCTGCCGACATCCGCGAAAAATGCCGTTTTTTCTGTGCAGGATGCCGCATTTGGGGTGTTTTGGCGTTCTATGGCGTTCTCTGCGCTTACTGTGCAGGCGGCGGGGTAAAGCCGAGCGGGCCGGCGATGCGGTTCCAGGCGTTAATGTGGGCGATTGCCAGCGTCAGGTTCACGCAATCTGCTTCGGAAAAGTGTTCACGCAGTCGTGGCATCAGCGCCGGATCGGGCAGGGCGGGTGTGCTGGTCAGCGCTTCTGTCCATGCCAGCGCGGCTTTTTCTGCGGCACTGAACAAAGGCGATTCCTGCCAGGTTGCCAGCTGATCGAGCTGTGCCTGCGGCACGTTCAGCGAACGCGCCAGATTCACATGAAATTGCAGACAGAATGCGCAAGCGTTTTTCTGTGAAGCGCGCACTTTCACCAGCTCGGTCAGTTGCGGCGATAAGCCACTGTCTTTAATCGCTTTGCCGAACTGTCCCAGTGCTGCCGTTGCTGCAGCATGCTCCTGTTGCAGGCGGGTATATGAAAAGCCCTGCGTTGTTTCCTGTGTCGTTTCTGCGGTTGTTGCTTGCGTTGTCATGTCAGTTCCTTGTTCAGAAAAAACGGTTTATGCGACAATATCAGAGTTCGAATATTATATCAGAGCACTGATATTATGCTTTTTAATCAAGAAAATCCGGTTCCGCGCACAGGCGAGGGCAAACGTGGTGAGCATGGCTATGCCGGCTATCTGTTACGTCAGGCAGCGCAGGCGCATCGCAGCTATGTGGAAACCTGCCTTACACCGACCGGTTTAACCCTGCCACAGTTCTCGGTGCTGACCATGCTGCATGCTTACCCCGGTTGCTCGAACGCGGATCTTGCACGTTTGTCGTTGCTGACGCCGCAAACTGTCAGTCTGATTGTCAGTAATCTGCAAAAAGCCGGTACCATACAGCGCGAAAAACATGCGACCCATGGCCGTATTCAGCAAATCGCACTGACCGAACACGGACTCACCCTGCTGCAAGCGGCAAGGACACAGGTGATGCAGGCAGAACAGCAAATGATGGCGGGCTTCAGCGATGATGAACAATCCACGGTGCGGCGCTGGCTGAGTCAGGTTGCGCTGCGCTTATCGGCAACGGATACGGCTGATGTGTTACAGAATTCCCATGCAACCGAAAGGAAAGAAATGCAATTTGCAGAAAAACTGGCAACGCTGCCAACAATCGATCATTTACGCGGCTTACGTCTGAAAGACGGCGATCTGGTGATTGCTGACATTCTGAATCAGCCCGGTTCAGCGGGCAGTGTGCGCGTGTACCATGCGCTGTTTCAGCAATTCGGCAGTATCAGCAAAGAGGCGGCCGAAGCCGGTATTACATGGTATGCAGAACACACTGCAGACGCACATCAGCATCCGGGCAAACATCCGAATATCGACCGGCTGATCGCGATCAGTGCAGGTCAGCTGCCTGCGCTGCAAGTGGAGCTGATCGCCGCATAATCTGAGGCGCCCGCCTGTGCTCAGTGTGCAGACGTAAAAAAACCGGCCAGTAATCGGCCGGTTTTTTATTTGTTCAACGCTGCGAATTAATCGCGGCTGATGAAAATACGCAGTACATACCAGAACATCAGCGCAACGGATGCAAACAATTGCAGTGCTGCACCGACATAGCGGTCTTCCGGATAATGGTGAATGACTTCCGAAGCGTCGTACAAAATCGCTGCACCGGCAAAACCTACCATCGCAACACTGAAAATAATGCCCAGTGTGAAACCGAAAACCGCGCTGCAAATGATCAGTACAATTGCGACCAGACCAGCCCACTTCAGAATGGTACCGAGGAAAGAAAAGTCTTTACGGGATACGTAAGCCACGCCCACCAGACCCAGCGTTGCCAGTACGGTGATCAGACCGGCGTTCGCAATCGCACCCGGTGCAACTTTGCTGGCAATCGTCAGCAATGGCACAAAAATAACGGCTTCCGCCAGAATGTAAGCGCCCAGCGCCAGATACTGGCTGCTCAGACTTTCCGCAGTATGCGCGGCACGGGTTGCAATCCAGCCGACGATCATGAAGGCGCCGAGGATGGCCATCCACGGCACAAATTTCAAAGCGCCCATAATGGCATTTGCAATACCGGAAGTAAAAAAGAATACTTCCAGCGCGGTAAATGCCAGTAAAGCACCACCCAAGTGATTAAATACCTTGGCGATAAAGCGTTCACGTGAACCGCCAAACGAATGTTCGCTGCCCGCGAGTTGCATATTGAATTCCCCTGAAAAGTGATTGTTGTAGCACTGATTTTACATTGTTTTGCAAATTTACCTATATAAAACCGAGGATTGGCAACAATCAGCGGGTTTGTGCCAGCTGATTGACAACAGCACAATACGATTGCTGCACATCCGCGCGCGCCATCAGTCCACTGTGTCCGGCACCGGCAATATTCATGAACTGTTTATCCAGAGAGGGAATCGCGTTGAAAACAGCTTGTCCGAGTTCTGCCGGTGTTTGCTGATCTTTCTCTCCGCTGATCACCAGCGCCTTGCCCCGGTACTGGCTGACCGCAACCCGGTTATCGATTTCCAGAATCGTTGGCGCATACGTGACTTTGGTAAACGGACGCAGTAACAACGGTGTCATCAGCGGAACGACTTCGTCCACCCGTGTCGCTGTGGTTTCCAGTACCAGTCCGTCCGGCTGACGGTGTTGTGCGATATAACCCGCCATAAAACTGCCGAGCGAATGGCCGTGCACAATCAGTTTGCCTTGTACGCGCGAGCGGACTTCGTCATAAATCTTTAAGGCATCTTCCTTCAGCGCCTTAGTGTCAGGTGTGCCCGGTGTGCGGCCATAGCCACGGTAATCAAAGGTGTACAGCGGAACTGCGCAGCTGGCGGTGGTCCGCAACAGCATCGGAATTGTGTCATCTGCATGCGAAAGATTGCCGCCAAAATACAGCACGGATACGCCGCTCAGCGGGCGCGACGGCAATGCCTCAATCCCTTTCAGACTTTGCTGCCCGCCGGAAACCAGTTCCAGATTATTCAGCCTGGCGCCCGGGCTGGCTTTCTGAATTTTTTCATCGCTGACCGGCCCCGCGTACTGATATCCGGTTGCGCTGTCCGGCCGTAAAAACGCATTATCTGCAACATGAATATTCATGCAACCTGTCAGCGTTGCGCTGGCCAGCAGGGTCAGGGTAAGAACAGGGTAAAGTTTAGCCATCGGTGTCTCCGTTTTGTTATTTTTCAATCTAATCACAAATGCCGTTGCGATTCAAATCACACAGCTTAATTCAGCGGCGGTATGCCGTTTTCGTCTGACCTGCAATGTATTACTTGCAGCATGCACCTCGGTGAAAAAGGAAAAAAGTACTGCGGGATTCGCTACGGCGGATTCTGACAAAGGATGCAGTTGAGATAGCAATGCAAGCGGGCAAGAGATTGCTAAGATGCGCAAAACAATCAGGGAGATCACGGTGAAAACAAATCCGGTAGCAGGTAATCGCTTAAAAACAGTGCTGGCAATCATGGCTTTCAGCTTCATGCATTGCGGTCTGGCAACCGCATCTGATGCGGAACCATCAGCCATCGATAACACGATGACTTGCTTCCGCGAACAAGGCCTGCAATTCAGTGATCTGACAAGGCGACAAAACAACCCCGCTTACCGTACCGTTCAGACCACACAAGGTACGGAAAAAATCTCAGTGACCGATGGGGTAAGATTTTTCTGGAGCGCAGCCGGGCAGCAGATCAGAATCAAACTGCACCTGGAGCAATCAGCAAATGGTCAGATTGCATCCGATGCCGACATCATTGCACGTGAATATCAAAAATTCGGTGCCACACCGGAAACGATGACACGCAATATCACGCCGGCAATAACTGAACTGGGACTGCGTAATCCGGTGCTGGGAAAAGGGCTGGTTGGTGTTCACAGCCTTATTTCGGCAAAACGGCAGCAGATTCTGACGATGTATATCAACTGGTTACCCGCACAGGATGCCACACAGGACAATGAAGCGGTTTATTCGGCAGCAATGTCAGAATTGCTGACCAAAACCAAAGCCTGTCTCTGAAACGGGCTATCGCAAGGGAATCAGCTCAGGATCAGTTTAAACGCGGTCATCGCAAAAATACCGGCAAACATCCTGTTGATCAGTGTGCGGGTACGTGACGGCCCGCTCAGATAGCTGGCTGCCCGCGCAGCCAGTCCGGCGTAAATCAGATCAAACAACCAGCCGGATACCACCAGGCCGGAGCCAAGCTTCAGGTACTCTGCAGCCAGTGTTTCACCTGGCCGGATAAACTGCGGTAAAAAAACGCCGCAAAACATCAGCGCCTTTGGATTCATCAGATTTGTCAGCAATCCCTGGCGAAATGCCACTTTTCCTTCAAACGCCGGTTTATCCGGATTCTGATCTGTATTACTGCGTAAACTACCGTAAGCCAGCCAGATTAAAAATGCGGCGCCGGCAAACTTTGCGACTTCCAGCAAGACCGGAAATACGTGAAACAATGCAGACAAGCCAACACCGGATAAAACCACATGGGCTGAACGGGAAAATGCCAGTCCTGCAGACGTCCAGACGCCGGCACGAAAACCGCGCTGTATCGCATTATTCATGACCAGTGCCATGTCCGGTCCGGGCAATAAGAAGACCGCACAAACAGCGCTGAAATATAACAACCAGTGTTCCACGTTTACTCTCCCTGTAAGACAGGGTGGATTTTACGGAAACCTCGGGTCAGAAATTAGCCCTTATTAGCCGGATACATCTATTTTTATGCATTATTTTTTCAATTTATCTAATAAATAAGCATAATTCTTTCAATATATCGCAAATCATCAGAAGTTACATGCGGACTATTGTGTAAATAAAACCAGGATACCGGGCGGTAAGCCCGGTTATCCTGGATTAGTGAAGGTAATTACACTCAAGCAAGTGACACAAAAAACCGGCGCTTTCCGCTTACAGCGCCTTTAATCAATTGCTTTCATCGATTTTACGATTTTCCCATTTTCATCAAGCATATTAATCTGCGTGTTGCCATCTGCATTCACAATCAGCAACATCCGCGTTCTGCCGCGGGCATCTTTCAGCGCCAGAGCAGATGCCTTATCAGCTGTCGTACCGAGACGAATGCGGTTTTCGGACAATCGCCCCTCATCACTGAGCTTTTGCCAGTAAGCAGCTTTCTCTTGCGACGACATTTTTCCGGATGCCTCACCGAATTCAGATATTTGTTTGAGCGAGGTCGTCAAGTGATGGGGAACATCATTAATCATAATCGCTGAGCTGGCCGATTTTTCATTGTTTGTATGCAGTAACTGCAAAGCCTGATCCTGTCGATAGCGATCAAAAGTCAGTGAAAGACCTGCACGGATTTTTCCATCAGCATCTTTACTGCCTTTCTGAATAAAGCCACCGTTTTCATTTCCTTCCTCATCGAGAAATATCATTCCGGCAAAACTGGCACGATCTGGTCTTGGTATTTCTTTTCCTTGCTCAAAAGCCCCGGGGAACTGCGCTTTGTTCGCGATAATCAGGCGCTTTGTACCATCCGGCTCAACAATATTTATACGTCCTACCGTAATTTCATCGAACTGTGCCTTAACTGGCCCGTCTTTTGCTCCCGTTAAAAATACTGTCGTCCCGATCACAATGGCAGCTGTCATTGCGCCGGAAAAAAACGGAGTTAATTGCTTATTAGAAATTTTCATGTGCATCTCCTGAAGGAATTTGTTAAACAAAGTGAACTAACAAATCGAGTCTAACAATGAAATCTGCACAATTCTTCAGATTGAGATGAGCAGCTTCTTACGCTGATAAACCGGCTGAAACAGAGACTAAACGGTATCGCTGATGGACTCAGATACGCTCCGTGTATAGCGGCAATTCATCTAAATTGCATATAAAACAATGCAAATTCAGCACAGAGAAAATTGCCCTAAAGGAAATGAATATTTACAAAATCGGAAAAAAAATGCCTAGAATGCACGGCAAAATGTACCTATTGCCTTTACTGGCATGCTGCCGATGCAGAAGAACAGCCTTGCGCTGTATAACAACGTGAAATGACTTGGAGAGAAAGAATGACTGATCCTTTAACCGATAGTCTGCTTTTGTTGTTTTCAGAAAAAGCGCGGGAGCAAAAGGATCCTGTCGCGGCCGTCGCTGAACTCAATTTACAACTGCAAATTCACCGGCGGACTACTGACCAGGACTCCGCGCCACTGGCGGGCCTCAGAAATATTGGTGCATTACATCTTACCCACGTCATCAAACGCGCCTACTCTCATCACATATCGCCGGAAATCATGGTCAGTACCCTGGCGAGGGCCGGGCAACCGCTGGATGCAACAGCTTTCGCCATCCAGCGAAGCTATGGTCCGATGACAGCGCTGACACTGATCGGATTGTTGAAAAACGATGAAATCTTTTCGCGTGCCAGTGAATCAGAACTTCACGCTGCGTTAACCGAAGCCGGTTTCGATCAGGTACAAATTGTGAATGCGCTCTGGATTCAGCATGCCGGATCAGATACATCTGATGAGCACGCTTACTCAGCCTGATTTTTACATGCTATTTACGTGTATTTACACGTAAATAGCATGGCAATATCTCTGACTACCATGCGAGATATCGGCCTGATTTTTATAACTACCCAGATTCGCTGAACCAGTTCAGACAAAACGAATGCTTTCCGAGCACATACTGCTGATGCTGCGTCTTTTTTCATGGCATTTCCAGCTTAAAATTATCAATAGGTAATTTTCCAAACATGTGTATCTGCCCAAGCGCCTTTGGCACAGAGCTTGCAATTCTTCCCGTACGGTTTGCGTAAAGGATGACAGAGATGCGGGGATGGGCGGGTCAAATTTTGAATTCTGTATCTTTAAACAAGGTTACCGAATGGCCTGCGCTTGCCAGTAACGTTCTGTCTGCCAGCCTGATCGGTGCATATACTGCTGCCAGTCTGCCATCCAGAGAACATATTATTGCGCTGGTATTTTCTATGTTGTTTGTAAATACCGGCCAAAGCCTCATTTTCATGATGCGCCCGGGCAATTCTGCAGCGACTATCAACAGTCAGTCGTTCATCAACAGCATTCCTGTCGGATTGCTTGCGGTAGTCGGTGTGGCCATGGTTTTTGTTGGCTGTTTCACAATTCAATCATTGTCACGGCATGACTCACGCTGGCTGATCGTGGGATTATTTGTTCTGATGTCTCTACAATTTCAGTTCTCTGAAAAACCCGTACTTGCCGTCATTTTCAGCGCTGCAGTCAGAGCATGCTATTTTTTACTTGCTGGTCTGGTTTTTAGTGAAGGATTTCCGGTTTTACTGGCTTGGATTGCAGGGTTGATCTTCACCTTTCATATCGCCAGTCACTTTGCATCACTGCACAAACAAAGCATTTCTCTCCGGAAAATCTGGGCAATTGTTCTGATGTTGCCTTTAGCTGCTTACGCAACCAGTGGATTGCAGCTTTTTCCGAGATTGCTGGCAGACGAAACCGGACAAAATGCATTCATATCCGGAATTCCGAACCAGAGCATAGTCATGCTGGTACTGATATTGTTTTCATTTGGCGTACTTGCCAAAGCAATCGAGACTCTGCTTTACCCTGTACAACCGGACGCATCAAGAATAGGGCGGGAATTACTAACGGCCGCGGTCAGCCTGCTGGACGCTGTAGCGATCATTACGGTGCTTATTCACCCGCCAATGTGGTTTATCACACTGTGTTTGCTGGCCTACTTAATTATCCGTGGGTTACAAACACTGTTCTGATTTGTTGAATACCCAACAAAAAACAACTTTAAATTCAATAATTCGGCACAGTATTTAGCAGTTTGCTACCATATTCATGCACCTGCAATATTTAACTTTTCACACCATGATTCCACGCCTCCCGGCTCACAAAATCAGCGTTGCCCTCTTTATCTGCGTAGTAGCAGCTTCTCTGAGCGCCTGCCTGAAAGATAACGTTGATGTAAAAGAAGTACCAGGATTAACGGAGTCAGATACGCAGTCTGCAAACCACAAAGAGTACTACATCAGTGTATTTTCAACTAAAAAAGAAGATAGTGATCGAATAAGCAATTATTTAACACAAAAGCAACTGAGAGTTGTCGCATCGCAGGAAAATGGTGGAACACGAATCTTTGCATATCCGCCACCTGACAAAAATAATCTTGCATTCATCATGGATGAGTTCCAGCAAACACAAAAACTGGCCATGGCGTCAAAAACACCGGATAGTACAAAAGTTCAGGTTTTCTCGAAGCACAACTCCGTAATCCCGTAAGCACGGAATAATCTCTTCCCTCAACTTAACTGCAGATTTCCCAAAAGCTAACGCTGCAAAAGTACAGGCGTAAAAAAAAACCGGATTCTTTAAACAGAATCCGGTTTTTCGTTTCAATTCAGACTATCGATTGCAGCCTGAATTCACTTTATCGAAGTTACTGCGCTTTCGCTGCATTCACAGCAGCAGTTGCATCAATAATACCAGCGCCACATGCAGGGCAGTTTGCCGGTGGACGACGCGATGTTTTCATCAGAATGTCTTTTACTTGCGCCTGCGTCAACTTAGGATTAACAGAAAGCATCAGAGCCACAACACCAGCCACGTGCGGTGTTGCCTGAGAAGTACCGGCCATTGTGCCATAGGCATTCACTTCAGCAGGGGTCATCGCAGTGTAACTTGTTTTGCCGGAAGGTAAAGTCGAGAAAATCAGATCACTTGCCGATGTAAATCCACCGCCGGGTGCAGCAACAGTGACAGTGCCACCATAGTTGGAATAACTGGAGCGTGCCCCGCTGATGTCATTGGACGCAACCGTAATGACGCCAGGGCAATTTGCCGGACTGGATAACTTAGCATCGATCGATTCATTACCTGCTGCCACAACAACGATTGTACCTGCTGCCATCACAGACTGAAATGCAGCTGCTGTTGTACGGCTACACGCATGAATACCACCAAGCGATAAGTTGACAACATTTGCCTTGGTTGTATTCACCGGCATGTTTGGAACTGTCAAACCGGCAGACCAGGCAACCGCGTCAGAGATATCTGAAGTTGAACCACCGCACAGTCCTAAAACACGCAACGGCAGGACCTTTGCCAGTGGAGCAACGCCAGAAATTCCTTTTCCGTTGTTAGCAGCCGCAGCAATGGTACCGGCCACATGTGTACCATGCCATGTACTATCTTCCGCAGCACAACTTGTACCATCTGACCAGTCCCCCATATCGATAGCATCCGGGCCGCGAACGGAAGATCCTGTCTGTGGTTTTGGCAAGCGCGCTCTGTTGTAGTCAGTAATAAAATTATAACCATACTGTCCAGCAGTACCACCTTGCGCCGGCACAAGATTTGCCGTCAAATCTTCGTGAGGTACGTAGCCTGTATCAGCCACGGCAACAACAATGCCTTTACCTTGTGTGATATCCCATGCGGCGGGAAGATTAATCGCACCAGGTTGCTTTGGCGCATCCTGCATATCCCACTGGTTAGTTGCGTAAAAAGGATCTGTCGGCACAGAAAGTCTGCGCATAATATAGTCAGGCTCAGCATATTCGATCGACGAATCTGAAGCTGCCAGCTTTTTAGCAAAACTCAGCATCTGTGATGTTTTCAAACCCGCGGAAGCTTTATATACCCAACCGCCAGTTGCGAGCTGGCGTTTCACTGTAAACGCAACTCCCATACCTGCGCCAATTTGCTGAAGCTTGCCAAGACGTTGAGCCTGCAAATTTACAAGTTCATTTTGTTTACCGGATGCAGAGGCAAATGCCTCAGCATTCATGTGATCATTGCGGTATTTCACAATGATCTGATCCAGGTTGTCTTCTTTTGGTGCCGATAAATTCGTTTTTACAGCTTTTGCAGGATTTACTGCATTTGCCATTGCGCCTTGACTCAGACAGAATCCTAACGCAGCGACTGCAATCGGGGTCAGTGTTTTAAGCATCTTTTTCATTCTTACAATTCTCCAATTAGATGGTCTTAGCTTGATTTTTGCTGGTCTTAGTTAGCGTATGTGATTTTTGTCAGTTTCGATGCGATCGCCGAACTATCGCCACCAACCCACGCATCACCCCAAGTAACGTAGGATCCATCTTTCGCAATCGCCAGGAAAGCACCAAACGGAGTTGCATAAATTGCACGAATATTAACGAGTTTTGAAGCTACTGATGCACTATCACCACCTTTACTACCCATACCCCAAGTCACAACCGTACCATCAGATTTAAGCGCCGCAAATGCGTATTTATTTGCAGTAACCGCGACAACTTTGTTCAAATTTGCTACAACTGAACTACTGTCTCCGCCATTTTGAGGATCACCCCAAGTAACAACGGTTCCATCTCCTTTTAAAGCAGCAAAGGCATATTCAGACGTCGCAATTGACTTTACGTTAGTCAAGGAGGCCTGCACTTTCGTCAGGCTATCGTTCATTCGCACAGAGTCGCCCCAGGCAACAACCGAACCGTCAGACTTCAATGCAGCAAACGCAGACTCTGTTGCAAAGATATTCGAAACGTTCGTTAATTGCGATGCAATGGATTTGGTATCAGCAGAATCAATCTGTGGTGTGTAACCAAATGCAAACGCTTCGTTTTTGGAGTTAATCGCTGCACCAGCATAACCATTCATAAACAGCTTAGAAACGTCGGTTGCATTTGGAACAGGTATAGACTGATCGCCACTTGAAGCGTATCCATAGCCCCAGTTGACAACCGTACCATCTTTGCGGAGAGCCAGGAAATCAAAATTTCCACCAACAATTTGCGTCACGTTGGTCAGAATAGCTTTTACATAGCTGGAGTCGCCACCGGTATCGGGATTACCAAATGTGACAACTGTGCCATCATTTTTCAATGCAGCGTATGACCCTTCATTTGCAACAATGGTCTTTACGCCAGTCATTGCAGCCTTAACTGCCGGACTAAACCCGTAAACCTGATCTGTCATCGGAAAATCACGAGGTCCGCCGAGTCCACGCGCACGTCCCCATGCAGCAACGGTGCCATCTTTCTTTATAGCGAACAATGCAATTTTTCCGGGTATTACAGTCGCTACGTTAGTCAGCGGGTCGGTTGTAATTGCTCCTGTTGCAGGATATGCGAGGGTTGGATCGGATACGGCGACAAAGCTGCTTCCCCAGGTTTTAACAGTGCCGTCATTCAGCAGCGCAGCAAACCCTCGCTCAGATGGAATGACTTGTGAGATGTTCGTTATTGCTGCAGCCGTAGAAGTGTTTCCTCCCCAAACCGGGTTGCCCCATGCAACAGCGCTTCCGTTTTGCATAACAGCAAAAGCTGCTGAGCCGGCATAGACAGCGTTTGCGGCCAGAGTTTGAGTGCTCGTTGCTGAAGAACAAGTAGCCGTCGCCACCAACGCAGCATTTGGCTGACTGTCCTGAATAGAAGTTCCTGTACCAGCTGCAACTCCAGACGTAGTCGCCCATGACACTGTCGGGGTAGTGGAACAATTTGTGGAACTTACAATCGCAGTCAAATAACCACCTCGCGCACCAAACACATCGATAGATACAGTTGGCGGAGGAGGTGGAGTGACAGTAGCGTCAGAACCACCGCCTCCACAACCAATCAATGCGGAACTGAAACCTGCGGCACTCAGTGCCAGTGCCAACTGCTTCAAACGAACTGCTGGCAAACTCGATTTACTTTTCATTTGCAAAAACACTCCAGACGGGTTAGGACACATGTATGCCAATTTTGCTTGGCAATTTTTTATATTTTTTATTCGAATTACGCACAGAGCTTAGCAGTCCACGTCTGGAGCGTGCTTACAGATTTAAGCGCAAACGCATGAAAATTTAAGAAAATTTGCTTCGCAGCAAATTTTCCAAACTTATATTTCGAATTGTGTTGTTTTATCACAAACCCGCACTTTATTTTACATAATCTAAATTCGACGCTTTTATTATGGTAATTTTCTGGTCATACAAATGGTATTTAATGAGAAATCGAGAAAAATCCCAAAATCTCAAGAATTTCAGGCACTTTTACGTCATTTAGTTAGTTTTTTTTCAACTTTTTAAAGTAAAAATCCGTTAAAATGTGCAAAATTAATTTGGCTGCGATAGGCTCAAATTCTGGATACACAGATCTTCTGTTTATCTACTAAAGCCTTTTGCGCAGCGCACAAAACTGTTACTAAAAATGCTCACAGCATCCTTACTTACACTTATTGTTTCATTCCTGACTTGCTATCTGCTGGTTAACTTTCAGCATATACACGCTCACATATCCACTGATCACGTTGCATCGGGTCCGCAAAAAATGCACGCTAGCGCTACCCCCAGAATTGGTGGCCTACCCGTTATGCTGGCCGTTGTTTCAGGTATGGTTTATCTCTACTTCAGTGAGAAACAGACAAACAGCTGGTATTTTTTATGTTCGCTCCTCCCGGTCTGGCTTGCCGGTATGACTGAAGATTTCACAAAAAAAGTCAGTGCATTGAAACGCCTGATTGCCGCATTTATCTCGGCGTTAGTTGGCATGTGGTTGATTAACGCTAAGCTATATCCTTTAAACATCGGAATAATTGACCAGTTCACGCAAACTTACATTTTACTGAATGCGCTAATCATCATGATAGGCGTAGGAGGAACAACTCACTCGCTGAACATCATCGATGGATTTAATGGGCTCGCTAGTGGTGTAACTATGATGCTGCTTACCGTGATCGCTTACGTTGCGTTTCAGGTAGGAGACAATTTTATCCTCACCCAATCATTGCTTTTATTATTCGCAACTTTGGGATTTTTCGTCTGGAATTTTCCGGGCGGCAAAATTTTTGCAGGTGATGGTGGCGCCTACCTTTGGGGCTTTGCGATTGCCGAACTGCTCGTTCTGTTAGTAAACCGCAATCCGGGCGTATCCCCATGGTTCCCTGTTTTGGTTGTGATCTATCCCGTCTGGGAAACCATTTTTTCAATTTACAGACGCAAATTTGTTCGCGGCCATCCGGTCGGTGAACCAGATGCAATACATTTACATAGCTTGATCTATCGCCGACTGGTGAAGTGTTCAGATAAAACACCTGCGCTTAAAATCCGCCAAAATTCCATGACGTCCCCTTATCTTTGGATAGTTTCCCTTTTCGGCACCATCCCTGCCCTTTTTGTATGGAACAATTCCACAAGGATATTCATATTCATGGGCTTATTTGTGTTAATTTACGGCGCTCTTTATTCGATGATTGTCAAATTCAAATTAAAGTCCTGGATGAAAAGTGGCCGAAAAAACCAAATTAACTCAGAAATTTCAAAGCCAACGATTTGATTCAAAGAAGTTACTTACTGTAGACAAACCCGGGCTCGATCCTAACCAGCACTCAGGTTGAAGAAAAGATTAATCTCATATGCAGAAAACAATGAAGCAATTTATACCCACTTTAACATTGCTGCTACTCAGCAGTGCAAATGCACAGCAAGCTGAACCTACGTCAACCGAAATATCTGCCATCCCCAACGAAGTGTTCAAAACGCCGAAAATTTCAAACCAAAGCAGCATTCAAAGCGTCTCCAACGAGCCTGTAGTTGCACAACGTGTAAATGCCGGAAATACGGATAAAAGCGATAAAAGCGAGTTTCAGGCTTTTGTACAATATTCCACCGGAAAAATTCTGAATTTATATGGACAGGACTTTTTCTCCGGATCCCCTTCCAGTTTCGCTCCCTTGCAGAACACCCCTTTGCCAACAGACTACGCTTTAGGGCCCGGCGATGAAGTGGTAATCCGCGCGTGGGGTGGCGTCGATATTGACTATAAAACGACAATCGACCGTAGCGGCAACATCACTTTACCTACCGTAGGAACTATCTCGCTTGCCGGTGTAAAAGCGGGTGATGCAGAGTCTGTTATCAAAGCCAGTGTCGCAAAACTTTATCGTGACTTTTCAATGAGTGTCACATTCGGTCGTCTGCGTGCGATCACGGTATATGTCGTAGGTCACGCCAAACGCCCTGGCTCGTACACCGTGTCTGGATTTTCCACTTTGGTTACAGCCCTTCTGGCAAGCGGTGGACCAAATTCCGTTGGCTCTATGCGGAATGTTCAGGTAAAGCGTAACGGTAAAACTGTTGGTAACTTAGACATCTACTCTTTCATTGCCAAAGGCGATAAGTCCGGAGACATTAAACTGCAAGATGGCGATACTATTTTCATTCCTGCTGCGATAGGTCACATCGCACTGACTGGAAAGGTAAATACACCAGCGATCTACGAACTGAAATCACAAAATGAAGCACTCAACAATATTCTCGAAATAGCTGGTGGTTTGCCAGTTATTGCAGATCCGCGACGCGTATTTTTGGAACGAATTGATCCGACGAAGTCACAACCTCGAAACGTCGAAGAGTTCAAGCTGGATAACCAAGGTCTAAATAAAAGTTTGAAGAGCGGTGATATCGTCACAATTAGCCCTATTACACCAGATTTTTCGAATGCAGTCTCCTTACGTGGAAATGTAAATCAACAACTACGTATTCCATATACAAACGGAATGCGCATCAGAGATCTGATACCAAACCGAGAAGCACTGACTACGCGAGCTACAATTGCAAGACGAAATTTTGAAGGTCTTGATGTCGCAGCTACAAATCAAAACAGTAATTCAATAGCCGCAAGAATCGGCAATTTGTCCGATGAAATCAACTGGGAATACGCCGTTATCGAACGGACCGATAAAGAAACCCAAAGTATCAGCCTGGTTTCATTTAATCTTGGTCGCGCGATGGCTGACATCAATAGTCCCGACAACTTGACACTTCAGCCCGGCGACGTTGTAACGGTATTTTCACAAAATGATATACGGGTCCCGGCGTCAAAGCGCAAAGTTGTTGTCAGAGTAGAGGGTGAAGTTAACATCCCTGGTGTTTACGAGATGACGCCGGGTGATACGATCCAGTCCTTAATTGCTAAAGCGGGTGGTGCGACAAATAATGCTTATATTTTTGGCGCAGAATTTTACCGAGAGCAGGTACGAAAAGAACAGCAAATTAACCTTGAAAAAGCAGTCCGACGTCTCGAAGCACAGGTGCGCTCAGAAAACGTCAAAGTTGCTGCAAACGACACAAGCAATGACGCAGCAACAGCATCGGCACGGATTCAGGTTGCTAAAGAATCTAGTGCTAATGCGATTGCCAGACTTCGAGATCTAAAAGCTACCGGTCGAATTTCTTTAGATTTAGATCCAAGTGAAAATAATGAAGGTTTAAATAAGTTACCAATACTAAAGCTCGAAAACGGTGATCAGCTTATTATTCCAAGCCGCCCGGATTTTGTTCATATATTTGGTGCTGTAAATCAAGAATCATCTTTAATCTGGCAAAAAGGAGCTACAGTTGATAAATATTTACAAAATTCTGGATTGACGCCTGACGCTGATACAGAAAATATCTTTATATTACGTGCGAATGGAACTGTTTTATCTTCGACAGGACGCGGATGGTTTTCCAGCATTAACTCTTATACATTGATGCCTGGAGATACAATCGTCGTTCCTGAACGCTTAAACAAAGAAACCCCCTACAAAGTATTTACTAGCGGACTCAAAGATTGGGCACAAATTCTCTCAGGATTCGGAATTAGTGCTGCCGCAATTAAAAGCCTACGCCAATAATTACCAGTCCAAATAATTCGAAAAATATTTTCGTAATCCTTAGATAATTTAGCGTAGCGATATTATTAATTTTTCAAAATATTATATGAATACATGCTTCCGTCGAAAAAGAACTTAGACATATTAGTATTCCAAATAACTAATTGGCTTAGTACGTTTGTTTGGTACTATTGTTTTTTAAGAGCTTTTGATGCTTCTACTTTCTCACAGATCGTAAAAGCTGAGGTGAGTTTTGGATTTTTTGGTATTTTCATAACTTCATATTCGTTAAATCAGCATCAATCTGATCCAAATAAAGCATCTGAAAATCGAAGCCTAGTCACAAGAATTACCGTGACTGGGCTCGGTTTTTTAACATATTGTTTAGGGTATATATCTTTTCCAGAAATACTTGCAATTTTAAGTGTTACTTCTGTACCGGCCCATCTTCCTTTGTTATTGAAATACAATAAAGTAATAACAATTCCACTTATATTAAGACTAGTATTTGCACCAATTGTCCTATACTGGAGTCCGAAATTTTCAATTAATCAAATAGCAATATTTTACTTTTTGCCTTTAATCGCGTACGGAGCTTTTTCCTATGTATTTTATTACCCAAAACTGAATGTAAAAAGTACGCTGAAATCGTCTCCTCGTACATTAACAGCCACCACAAAACTTGTCATCCAATTTTTTACAACATATCTTTCATCAAAAATTCAAGCAGATATCATATTTCAAATAATAAATTACTCAAAAGATTTTGCAACTTTAGAGCGTGTAATAAGGTCTGGATATTCTTTTACATTCCCATACATTATAAGAAAAAAATTCTTTAATGAAAAATGGAAAAAAAATTGCTCAATTATATTTATAATTATATTTGCAATATTTTTCAGTGTATATAAAAATATTTCACCGAAATATATGGTTTTTTTACCAGTTATTATTGATATGAACATGTCATTATTTATTGGAAATAACATTGCAATAGATTTAATATATCTTCTGCTACTTTTAGTGACGAATTGGTTATGAATAATAAAATAGCGCGTGTTCTAATTTCGGGTGGTCGTGAAACAGGAGGACTCGAATCTTTTGCACAAGCCCTAGCAATTGGATTTCGGGAATTAGATATAGATGCAGAAGTGATGTCACCATTTGAACTAGCAAAATCAATTAGGCTACTAAGAGATCCGACTATTTTAAAAATTTTTAGTACAACTTCAGTATTTTTAGCACCGATATCTAAAAATGCTATTTGTGTAGCACATGGTTTTCCCCGAATAGATGGCCAAGGGAAATTTAAATTTTTGGGAATTCTAATAAGTCTTTTTTTTGCCAGCAAATTTTCGAAACTCGTTTCTGTTTCAAATTACGTTGCAGTTCACTTAAGAGCAATATTCAATATTAAAAGCAATTCAGTAATTAAAAACCCACTAACAAAAATATTTCTTAATTCCGAGGCACGCAATTCAGAAAGAAAATTAATTACGTATGTTGGAAGACTACATTCGGTTAAAAATGTTGACAAAATAATAGACCCAATTTTAGATTTTTTAAGCGAAGAACCTGAATTACAATTTCACATTGTTGGTAGTGGTGAACTTGAAGGCCAATTGCGTAAAAAGATAAATCGTTTCAACGATCGAGTAATTTTCCATGGCTCGCAAAATCAGGACTTTATACTAAGTATTCTACAAAAAACAAAAGTATTTATTTCTGGCTGTGAAACAGAGGCATTAGGCTTATGTTACATGGAAGCGTTATCGCAAGGGTGCAATGTTCTTATGCCAGCCTCCGGTGGCGGTTTGGATATTGATCTTTCTTTAATTGAAAAGAGAATTTTTTTATTCGAACTCAATTTCAGTCCAAGCTTCATAAAGAGACAATTACAGAAAGCGTATTCTATAAACTGTCAGCCATGGGATGCTGGTTTATTTGCTCCCAAAGTTATCGCTAAAGCTTATCTTGACGTTGCAATGCACTAAGAGACGTTAGAATTTAATATATCAAATGAAAATGACACAAGAGAAAAATATTTCCAGCTTACAGTTGACATGTTTAATTTCTCTCTATCATAGAGATAATCCAACCCATTTTAAAGAAGCACTTGAAAGTATTGGAAACCAAACTATTCCAGCAAATGAAGTTGTTGTTGTTCAAGATGGACCTGTCGGGGAACAGCTTACAACAATTCTAAATGAAGCAAAAACAAAGTTGCCACTTAAATTAGTTCAAATTAATCAAAATGTTGGCCGCGGGGAGGCTCTTCGGATTGCATTACCTCAATGCACTCATGAGCTGGTTGCTATTATGGACGGTGACGACATTTCAAAACCTTATAGATTTGAAAAACAAATAGAAGAATTCAAAAGAGATTCAAATCTTCTGATTATCGGTGGGTGCATTGAAGAATTTAATCTTACTCCTGGTGATCTGAAACAGCGAAGGAATGTCCCTCTGACAAATGAGGAAATAAGAAATAAAGTACGCAGGAGAAATCCATTTAATCAAATGACTGTTATGTTTCGCAAGTCCGCTGCATTAGAAGCTGGCGGATATCGACATAGTATAGGTTTTGAAGACTATGATTTATGGCTCAGGCTACTCAAGCTAAATGGCAACGCCAAAAATTTGGAAGATATTCTCGTTGATGCAAGGGTTGGTAACGGAATGCTCGATCGCAGGAGAGGATTTTCGTATATAAAATCTGAAATACAGTTCTTCTTTAGAGCCTTTAAAGAGAAATCAATTAAATTCAATGACTTAGCAGCATCAATAACACTTAGACTAGCCTTTAGGCTATTACCACAAAAAATACTTAAATACTTATATATTAAAATTCTTAGAAAATAGAATGCTAAGCCTATTAAACAATGAAAAAAAAGGCTATACATACATCAAACTAACAATTTGTTTCTTAGCCATTTTTTTAATCCTATACTTATACGAGCAACTAACCGGCGACTTCGAATTATTTAGGGGAGACGCTTCATATTATTTTTCCATTTTACAAGATGATTCTTGGAAAAATATTTACGAACTTGAACCAACAATGTTTTGGATATTATCAATATTCAATCCAGATTTATTTTCACAATACATAATAATAGTAATTGGATTTAATTTAACATTATTAACATATATAATAGCAAGAAAAAAAATATCCATCATTAGTTCAATTTTAATTTTAAGCTTCTTCTCCTTTTCATTTTATGGAATTCATCTTGGATTAAATTTTCAACGTCAATTATTTTCAATCTCTTTCTTTCTTTACTTTATACTAGAGAAGAGATTAAGAATTTTGGCTGCATGCCTATCTATACTCAGTCATCAGTATGCTTTTTTAATGTTTTTATTTTATTTTTTATGCACTGCGAAATTAAATAAAAATCTGAAAATTTTTTTTGTTCTATTTTTCATACTAATATTTACAATAATATCTAATTTCTCATTCAATGACGCAGTCTCAACTTATGGTGAAGTTGGTGCAGAATCAAGCTTTAAGTATGCAGCGAAGCAACTTGTAAACACCGCATTTTTTTTATTTATAAAATATTTCAATGATAAGAAAGACACGTCCTTCGTTGATTCCATTGACATGTATATTATACTAAGTGTTCCATCGATTTTATCACCAATATACGCTGGAATATTTTCAAGAATCGACTACTATCTTGTCCCATATCTTATATTTCTTTGGCAACTACATCTACCTCAAAACAATAGATCAATTTCCTACATCACTTTAACATTATTTATTTTATTGACAGGTTTTTTGTGGTGGTATCTTAATTTTGAATGGATATTTAATGCAATTGAATAATTTCACACAGAATAAGAAATTTCATTAAAAAATGAATTTATTTAACAAAACAGTTTTTAACTACATGTAAAAATAAAATTATAATTTCAATAGATTCAAAAAAAACAATTAATAATTATTTTTAGCACCCAAAAAATAGTGAGAATAAATTGCTTACATTTAACAAACCAAAAAACTATGCATTTATTATAAAATTGTTTTTACCAAAAATTATACTTCCTTCGATTATATTCAGTATAATGGGGGTCGGCACTAGCTATTTAATAGCACCTGAGTATAAATCAAACATAAAAATACTACCTCCGCAACAAAGCCAATCTTCGGCATCGATGCTCATTGGTCAGCTAGGATCTGTCGCCGGGGGAGGAAGTTCAATGTTAGGCCTAAAAAATCCTAATGACTTATATATCGGAATCCTTAAAAGTCGCGCTATCTCAGATAAAATAATTAGTCGCTTTAATTTAAAGGAGCGATACAATCAAAAATTAATGTCTTCTGCTCGTAAAATTTTAGAGCAGAATAGCTCTATTGCAGCTGGGAAAGATGGCATAATATCAATCGATGTTTGGGACCATGATCCTGAAATAGCCGCAAAAATTGCGACTGCATTTGTTGACGAATTAATTATTTTAACGGGTGAGCTTGCGATCTCTGATGCGTCAAAACGCAGATCTTTTTTGGAAAAGCAAGTGAATTTAACGAAGGAAAAAATTCTGGCATTAGAACGTGATATTTCGGCCAACGTTGAAAAGACAGGCTTAATGAGTGTAGATATACAAGCAAAAAGTATTATTGAAACTACTGCCAAATTGCGTGCAGTAATCACTGCAAAGGAAGTTCAGCTCAAATCTATCGCGCCCTTCGTAACTCAAAATAATAATGAATATAAGCGATTAAACCAGGAGATCATCAGTCTTCGGACAGAACTTGACAAATTGGAAAATGGTTCTCATCAGTCAATAGCAACAAAGCCAGATGGTGAAATAGTTTCAACCAATGTCCAAAAAATACGGGATTTAAAATATTATCAGTCTCTATTTGAGTTGATTTCAAAACAATACGAGGCTGCAAAATTAGATGAGGCTAAAGATTATCCTTTAATCCAAACGCTTGACACTGCAGTAGTACCAGACACAAAAGATAAGCCAAAGCGAATGATTTTCGCATTTGGGTTCATGGTTTTCGGATTATTATCGTCAATTCTCTTTCAGGCAAAAAAACTGAATATACTTACTTTTAGGAAATTCAATGAAGATTAATGTAATTGGTGGTAGTGGTTTTGTTGGTACTCGCCTGTGTAAAAGCATTAAAGCGAAAAATGTTCATTCATTTTCGATTGTCGATAAGGTTACAAGCAAGTCATTCCCTGAATTATCCACTGTTGCGGATGTCAGAGATGTAACTGCCTTAAATAGTGCTATTGATTACGGTTCAGTGATTATTAATCTTGCTGCGGAACACCGAGATGATGTGACTCCCAAAAGCCTTTACCATGATGTTAATGTCACCGGCGCAGAAAATATTTGCCATGTCGCGCGAGAAAAAAATATTACAAAGATTATTTTTACAAGCTCAGTTGCTGTTTATGGCTTCGCACCACAAGATACAGACGAAAATGGTGCAATTAATCCATTCAATGAATATGGAAAAACAAAATACGCTGCGGAGCAGGTTTTTAGAAAATGGCAAAGTGAAAAACCCGATGAACGGTGTTTGGTCATTATTCGACCAACTGTTATTTTCGGGGAGCAAAATCGTGGCAATGTATATAACTTGCTAAAACAAATCGCATCTGGAAAATTTGTCATGATTGGGAATGGAAGAAACTCAAAATCAATGGCATATGTTCAGAATATCGCTGATTTTATTACTCATTCAGTTTCTTTTCCTGCTGGCTTACATATATACAATTATATTGACAAGCCGGATTTTAATATGAATGAATTAGTGTCAGTAGTTAAAAATACACTTGGCAGAGGTAACAAAGTTGGGATCAGAATGCCATACTCAGTTGGTTATGCGATCGGGAAAATCTTCGATTTTGCCTCAATAATAACAACAAAAAAATTTCCAATTAGTTCCATCAGAGTAAAAAAATTCTGCTCTGATTCTAAATTTTCCACTAGCGTATCAGAAACCGGATTTAAACCAAGTGTTAGTCTGTCAGATGGACTGAATAGAACAGTAAAGTATGAATTCTTAGAAGATCACGCAAATGAGCAGTTATTTTATTCAGAATAACCTTCCACATTAATGGCCCTCTAAAGGTTCATGTTTTTCTGAAAACTAGCTTCATTATTCACTTATTCCTAAAAAGTTTTTAGGAATAAGTGAATTTTTCCGAAATACCAATTTATAACATTAAAATTTCGTAAAAATATTCTTGAAATTTACTTCACATTGATTAATTCTTGTGAATTGCAACGACTGGTTGCAATTTTTATGATCCTCTCACCATCCGCTCCATAAATATAACGCCCCCATGCAATATTGCCAACGTGGTTGTTGTCGTAATAATTTATTTTTGACCACATTAGTTTGTCTTTACTGTATCTTAGATAGCGTCCAGCTTCAGTATCCTCTAGAAATAAACCTCCATCGTTTAGTATCTCTGCTCTTCCTTGCGTAATCGTTCTAGGTCTATCCTTTTTTAATAGATTCTCATAAGGCTCACTGACTTTATTAGTGTCAAAATCATATAAAAAGACTCTATTGATATCTTCTTCCCGTAAAAATCCCTGCACACCTTTTTTAATACTAACAATATTATTACTAAAAATAGATATTTTCTGATCATCAACAAATTTGGCTGAATGTTGATACAGCCACGGCCCTGTTTTGTACCATGTTATTTTATTTGTATTTGGCCGATATAAAAAAACTGTGCTTAAATGACGCGCTGAAATTAGCAAATCTCCTTTCTGCCAGTGCCGCGTATCAGAAGGTGCAATTGATATTTGATTCAGATGGATCGGATCAGGGTTTAGGCCATAACCATTCGAACCGAGAGCTAACGCTAATAAATTGTTATCGTATAATATTTTCATTATCGATATTTTTTTTATTAATTTTCCATCTTTGGAAAATTTAGCTATTGCATCGTCACGAATACTATTCTTTAATTTCTGAAGTCCATCCCATGTAAAATCATCTACCGAGGGTGCCCATATGTTTCCTTCGTCATCGATTTCAACTGAATGGTGGACAATTTGATCTGTAAGCCATATGGGTTCAGAAGAACATGGACTCATTTTAACCAGCGCAGTGACTGCACTAAATATGATATCTCCGTTATCAAGCAGTATAGGATGAACTGCTCTCGCGGACTCCAATGTTACGTAATCAGAAAATTTTTTCTGAGATGATTTCTTTAATATTAAATTCCAATCAGGGGACCATTTAATAACCTCTTTCCCATCTGAAATTTTTATTAATTTTACTACCGATTTTTTTTCAATTGAATCTAGTCCTGAAAACAACAAATAACCTGAATCTTCTTTATTAGGGAAGCTACTTTGAATTTTATTATCTTCTATAATTCTTTTTTCCTTAATCAATCTTGCTGGGTCACCACTTGCCCAATATTTGAGCTCGCGATAAAATTGATTAATTTCATGAGGAAAATTACTTAAGAATAAAATTTTGTCGGAAAGAAAATTCGGCACATATCTTTCATCTTCAAGAATTACTGACCTAGTTAAGTAGCACCATAAAATGGTATTTAATAAATATAAAAAAAATATCAAAAAAAATAAGTACAAAATTTTATATGTTTTTTTCATGATCAGTTAAGTAGTCATAGAATCTATCTATTTCATCAAATCCACAGCTACTTGATGTGAAAATATTTGAATTAATATGTAAATCAACATTCTTCACGTCAGAATCACTAACAACGGATAGTTTCGTCAGTTGCTCTTTAGGATTGCTGCACAATTTATCGTAATCAAATAGATACAAATTATCTTTATTTAATATATTTTGAACTGTGTTTTTATAAAAAAAATACCAATACTCACACCAATACCGGACATCTTTTTTTTCATACTGACTATTAAATCGCCTTCCATTTAAGATAAATGGTTTCTGATTTATACCAAACTCGTGATGGCCTAACCATTCAAAATATTTATTATCAAATTTCGATGAATTTTTATCCAAGAAATTTTCATGCATTCTCAAAAGGGATTTAGCGGTCTCCATTGGATTTCGATACACTAACAGTACTACGCTGCTACTATCTGAAAGAATCTCATTAATTCTTATGCAATTATTATTATTTTTAGATAAATATCTTAAGCGATTTGATGTGAAATTTGACAAGAATAGATTTTTTTTAAAATTTGAAAATTTATCTAAAATTTCTTTGTCAGGACTTTTTATGTCATAGGCAATTTTGTTATTTTTATCTACCTTACAAAAAGTTGACCAAAAAATTTCCTCAAATGCTTCAACACTATCAAAATTTATCAGCATTCCGTCGCCGTGCGCCCTTTCTTTTAACTCACCTTTAATTCTAAAGTTATTTGATATTAATTTCCAAAAATTTGGTGACATTACAAAAGGCATATTTCGATATGAAAGTGAATAAAATTGCCCTGTACCATACAATAAATTAAGTAACAAGGTAGTACCAGACCGAGCAAGTCCACAGACATGTATGGATCTTTCGTCATAATACATCTCTACAATTTTTTTATTTTTTTTTAAAAAAAAATCACACTCCAAATCAAATGCAAACTCTCTGGTAAATTTAAAGTCTAGTGCCAAATAATGCAGCGCTTTTTCGATTAAAGAGTAAGAGTTTTCATTCTTCATTTTTCATAATTTTACGATATTTATAAAAAAATAAAAAAAACATTGCTGTCGCAATGGAATAAAACATGATTTCAGCCAAATCCCACTGATAGATAAATATTGGAATAAAATATACAAATGAAACAAATAAAAATCGAATTGCATAATCCGCAGAATCTTTGATCATACAAATTCCAACTCTCTTCAGATATATCTGTTTCTCATCATCAGTTTTTAACTGTCGAAATTCATTAATTACTATAGCATTTCTAGCAAAAACAATTTTCAACCTGTTAATTGAAAATAAATGATACGATAAAAATATCGTGACACTTATACACACTAACCCTAAAAAAAAGCTCATTTTTTTCCTCTAAGTTTTTTTATAAGCTTTTTGAATGGGTACCAGACTGCTCCAATTAACAGAATAAAAAATCCTACAATAATTCCTAAGACACTTGCTATGGCGCCGACTCCCATACCCGGCCCCACATAGCCATAAGCATTTGTGGAAAACAATACAATCGTAATAAGAAGCATAAAAGCGGTATGTTGAAACTTCATTACTTTTCCTCCTAATGTTGCCACATTGTAATATATTTATATTATTGAATTATAACGTCCTTTTACACAGTGTATTTGAAAAATTTGGTTTAGCAGCAGCCTGAATGAGACTGTTACATAAAACGTCTGTAAAGTAACTGAATGTCGTTCTTCGTTGTAGCAGCCCCAAAGACCGAGTACTTACTACCTTGGTTTAGTTGAACTTGCAACGCAATTTCCCATTGGGCTTTGTTAAACCGCGCCTCCACCCAGTAGCGGCGGCTGCGGTCTTCGGGGATGTGGGTGATCATGGTGCTGAGGTCGAGATGGGGGATGATGGCGTCTTGCCAGGTGGCGTGCAGGAATAGCTGGCGGCGGGTGGTGAGGTTCTGGGTTTGCTGGCTGTATGCGCGGTACAACAAATAGGATGGCAAGGGGCCGGTTTGCAGTTGCTGCCAAGTTTGGTTGTCCGGTGCGGCGCTGTTGTAGTGGGCTTCTGCTGTCAGCGTCAGTTTATTGCTGGTGGTGTAGCTGATGCCGCTTGCGATCTGTTGTTGCCATTGCTGTTCGCCGGTGTGGAATGCCGGATTGTAGGCGGCAAATGCGGCATCCGTTTGTTTAGGTGCGTAGCCGCCCGACCATTCCAGATTGAAAACCGTCGCGTCGTTCAGTAAATGACTGAGATTCAGTCCGAAGCGCGGCTTCTGTCCTTTTTCCTGAAAAATAATTCCCTGCGGCGTGAAATCGCCGACTTTCTGGCTGACTGCCAGTAAATAGCGGTCATTGTGATTAGTTGCACCAATATTCGGATTCCATCCGGATTGCATCTGTAAATCTGCCAGTCGTGGTGATGCTATCAGCGTCAGCGAACCACTGTCCCACAGCTGCTGAGCGCGCAACATCACACTGCCCTGCCGGTTTTCTCTGAGGCTGGCCGGATCGACCGATACCGCAGAGCGCACCGCGTAGCTTTTGAAGAAGTCGGTCGGGTTATAGCCGAGAGCAATGCCGTAGCGGGCATTGATTCTGCCTGCATCCAGCAGGGTATTTTCTGCGGGTTTCCAGCTGACACCGGCTTCTTTCAGTGTATTGATTGCGCGGTCGCCGTTACTCGTGGCTGGCAAGCTGATATCCACGCGATCAGAGAAAAACAAGCGCCAGGCTGGCGTCAGGGTTTTATCGAACTGGACATCGACAGAAAGACGCTGGCTATTTTCATCGCCGCCATCCCGCAAGCGTGAGTAACCGCTGGCAACTTCAGCAAAAGCCCGCCAGTCGCTGGCTTTTTCGGGCTTCTTTTGCATATTATCTGCCAGCGTCAGCGCTTCCAGTTCGGGATCATCCGGTCTGGCATAAGCGTTCACTGACAGTAAGAGCATCAGCAATACAGGCAGCTTACTGCGAACAGGTTTGGCGGGACGATGGGTTCGCATAGACTTATTCCGGTTTAAAACGAGGCAGATAATCGCGTTGCAACCAGGTTTCCGGCACATCGCGTTTTACCCAGTCGGAATAGCGCATCACGGTGACCCAGTCGCTTTCCAGACCATCAATAATCACGGTTTCTGTCGGACGTTCGACACCAAATATCGGTTGATAGCGGCGGTAGTAGGCCGTTTTCAGTAATTTGCCGCTTTCCGCATAAAAACGGGATTTCACCGGACGCATACTGGTTTTATCCACCCACATCAGAATCCGGTGATATGCCGCGCCGTCGCCGCTGGCGTTCAGTTCCAGTTTGTAGGCGTGGCGGGTCTGACGCTCACCATCCTGCGTATCTTCCTCAGTAGCGCTGACTGCCTGATAATCCTTGGCGAAATTCACCGTGACCACGTCGCCATTGGAAGCCTGCCCGAGCAAGCGTTGCTGTGGTGACAGGCGGATACTGGCTTTGCTGGACGGATCAAAGAACCACATATCTTTGCCGCTGAATAAAATCAGCTTGTTCGCATCGCGTGCCGGTGCGACATAGCGCACCAGCGAACGGAACTGTCCGCCTTTCGGATCGGCTTTGGAATAAATCGCCAGCGTACTGGATTCCGTTTCCTTGCCTTTACGGTATTCCACCAGCGTATTGGTTAAACCAAACGGAAAGTCCGGATTACGAATCGCATCGCTGGCGGCCAGAATTTCCTGCGGCGACATGGCATAACCAGCGGGGCTGATGGCAATCGCTGCAGCCAACACCATAAACTTCCGACGATACTGAGAAAACACCTTCATCACATTCTCCGTGAACAATACATGATCAGACATGGCGCAGCGCATCCACAATTTCAAACTTCGCCGCGCGGTTTGCGGGCAGCCATGCAGATAACAGTGTGACAGCGATCATACTCAGCACACTGCCAGCCAGCAGCGGAATATCCTGCCCTACCCGTACCAGAATCAGATACGCATACGAATAACCGGGCGGATTCCATGTCCAGCCACTGTGATTAATCATGTAGGCCAGAATCAAAGCGGAGATCGCACCGAGGACAGAACCAATCACACCGAGCAACAGCGCTTCGCATAAAAACAGGCGGCGGATACCGCTGCGGCGTAAGCCGATGGCACGCAGGGTTCCGATTTCATTGGTGCGTTCCACTACCGCCGTTCCCATCGTATTACCAATCGTGAACAGCACAATCACTGCAATCAGCATCGCGATAAAACTGAACATGGAATCCATGAACTGATTGGTCTGTTTATACATCGGGTTCAGCGTATCGTAGTCGAGCACATCCAGTTCCTGCTGCGGGAATTTCTGTTTCAGCAGTTCCGTGATGCGTGCTTGTGCCGCCGCGACCTGCTCCGTTTTTTGCAGCTGAATCATGATCGCCGTGACCTGCCCCGGCTGGTTGCCGTAGATCAGCCGCTGCGCCTGTTCCAGATGCATCGCCATATACACATCGTCCAGCGCTTTGATGCCCATATTATTGGCTTTGATCACATTCAGACTGGCAACGTTCGGCGCACCACCGGCAGTTGCTGCCAGCACTTCGATACGGTTTTCTGAAGCCGGTGTCACAGGTTTTTGTTCGCCTTCTGCCATCGACAGCGCGGCAATATCATCCGGCACTTGCCCCGCATCCTGCCTAGCTTTGCTGACCGCAGGAATGCAATCATGCTCAGAAAGTAAACTACACAACTTCAGTTTACGTGCGACACCCGTACCAACCACCACGGCATCATTGCCCTTGCCTTCCAGTGGAATCGGCAGTGCATAGCTTTTTACGCCGTACTGATTCCATTGCATCATCGCATTCCGCTCTGCAGGCACCAGACCTTCTGCCAGCACCGAGCGCGAAACACCGGCAGAGAAATTCCCCGCCAGACCACCCAGACGTAAATTCGGTGTGATCAGAAACAATTGATCTTTTAATGCCGGATCATCTTTCAGCGTCTGAATAATCTGTTGATAATCGTGGATACCGTAAGCAGTCGGATTATCGCCACCATCAATAAAATAGCCTTTGTGCTGAATTTGCAGATGGCCGGTGTATTGCACAAAACCGGTCAGCGAACCGTACAGAATATTGGAGCGATAACCGCCGAACAGCAAAATTGCCGTCAGCCCCACCACCATCGTTAAGATCGTCGTCAGCGAACGGCGACGATTGCGCAACAAGTTACGAATTGCCAGCATCAGGGTATTCATGCTTTCACCTCTCTTTGTTCTGTACCGACAATTTTTCCGTCGCGGATAAAGACAACGTCATCTGCTTCCGCCTGAATTTGCGGATCATGCGAGGAAAACACAAAGCTGACATCGCGTTCGCGCTGCAAACGACGCATCAGTGCAATCACTTCTGCACCGGTCTGGCTGTCCAGATTGGCGGTCGGCTCGTCTGCCAGCACCAGACGCGGGCCGATGGCGAGTGCGCGCGCAATCGCAACCCGCTGACGCTGCCCGCCGGAAAGCTGTCCCGGCAAATTATTCCGGCGATTACTCAGCCCCACATCTTCCAGCAAAGCTTCGGTGCGCTGTTTGCGTTCTGCGGCTGGCACGCCGGCCAGTATCAGCGGGTATTCCACGTTTTCAAACGCCGTGAGCACCGGCAGTAAATTGAAATTCTGAAAAATAAAACCGATGTGACGGGCGCGGAAATCGGAAAGCTGATCATCATTCATGCTGCGCACATCAATACCGGCGATTTCTATATTGCCGCTGTCGGGCCGGTCGAGGCAGCCAATCAGGTTCAGCAGCGTGGTTTTGCCGCTGCCGGAAGGGCCGGACAATACGGTAAAACGACCGGGACGAACGTCGAGGGTAATCTGGCTGAGTGCGGGCACACTGACCGCATCCATGTGATAAGTCTTGCCGACATCTTTTAAGCGAACGGGATACATCACAGCATCTCTCCTGAAAAATACGCCCGGCGAACCGGAGCAATTGCACGGCATGCTACCGAAACAGTGCGCTGCAAAATTGTACCGTTACGACATTCAGGCGTATTTTTGTCGCGATTTTCACAAAATACCTATTCAAAACCCTCACCTGAATAAAAATTTTTTCGAAAATCTATTCTTTTTTCTCACCTTCCGTAAAGAAACACGACTGCAACAGACGCCGAACACTACATTTTCGATGCTTAGTTAGCAACAAAATCCAGCATTTCTGGCTGTTCTTGCTGCTTTTCATGGTTTTTTAAATAACTTTTTTGTTGGATTTGCGGAATACGCATCCGCTTATTCAAAATCCTCACCTTTTAAAAAATACCCTATACGAAGCTATTCTTTTTCCTCACCTTCGCAAAATAATGCAGATTAAGTGACGGAAACAGCCAATATCCGCACAGAATTTCCGGATACTGGACACACGCAGCAGTACGTTTTTTCACAGGTGCGGATTTTGTCGCCCGAACAGCGCTGATTTTTGCAAAGGTGAGAAATTCGAATATGGCAAAGTGAAAAATGTGCTGAAAATCAGGCTTTTCGTCGGCATCGTTGCGGAAGTTTGCGCACTGCCGAATTGAAACAGATCGTGATACACACCGAATTCCGGCGTAAGTTCGCGTATCCACGCCTAAACACGCGGCGGATTGTTTCTTAACTGGGTGCGTCAAAGCAGGATTTTTTATTTTTCCTATTCAAAATCCTCACCTTGCTGCACTGGCGGTGATTTTCTTCTGTCTGATCACGCCATACAGGCTTCAAAAACGGGCGTTTTGGCCTGAAATGCGGGTTTCAGCACAGCAATCAGGCGGTCGTCGGCAGAAAGTCCGAGCTTCAGAAAATGCCGGATGACGATTTCTGCATGGCTGTAGCGGGATTTCACCGGACTTTTTCAGCGTCAGCTATTAAAATTCCTCACCTTTGAAAAAAATCTGCCGGATTTTTACTTTCCTTATTCAAAGTTCTCACCTTCAGTGATTTTTGAGCGCCTTGCTTGCCTGCTCCTCATGCTGCATCGCAGAAAAAATGCTGATTTCAGTTAAAATGGCGGCCTTTCTGCATCCGCCCTTCCCCCGCACTTTGCTGTGCTGACTGCGGATTCACTTTGTTTTCTTCCGGAATAACCCCTTGCAACACATCAAAACTCCGTACGGCCAGATCGCGGTCAAAGTCTGGCAAGACACCCATACGCTTTCCACACTGGCACCGGTTGTGCTGCTGCATGATTCGCTCGGTTGTATACAGTTGTGGCGTCAGTTTCCCGGCTTACTGGCTCAGGCCACGCGCCGCCGCGTGATCGCGTATGACCGCGCCGGTTTCGGCCATTCCGCACCGCGCAATGGCTATATCGGTGACGATTTCATCGAAGCAGAAGCGCAAACCGTGTTTGCAGAATTGCTGATAGCCAAGGAAATCAACCAGTTCATCGTGATGGGCCACAGCGTTGGCGGCGAAATGGCGGTGAATGTCGCAGCCGCGTACCCTGATCGCTGCGTTGGTCTGATCACCGAATCGGCGCAGTCCGTGCTGGAGCCGATCACCCGCGCCGGTATTCTGGAAGCGCAGCAATTGTTTGCAGATCCTGAGCAATTCAAGCGTTTAGCCCGTTATCACGGCGAAAAAACCGCGTGGGTACTGAGCGCGTGGATCGATACCTGGCTGGGCGCCGCCTTCGATAACTGGTCACTGGATCCGGTTCTGCCTTCAGTGAAGTGCCCGACGCTGGTGATCCACGGTGAGCTGGATGAATACGGGACGACTGCGCAGGCAAAACGTATCGCCGATGGCGTCAGCGGATCTGCGCAACTGGAGCTGATGGCGGGTATCCACCATGTGCCGCACCGCGAAGCCGAACAGCAAGTACTGACCATGCTGAGCAATTTCATGGCGGCGCTGGCGTAATCGCCCAGTGAAAATCGCGCGGCATCGACGGAGATTTGTGCAGAGATCGTCATCCGGCATTTTCTGAGGCCCGGACTTTCTGCCGACGACCGCCGGATCGCTGTGCTGAACACCGCATTCCGCACTGAAAACATCAAAAAACGGGCCGCACAGCCCGTTTTTTTTATTTTCAGATATTCAAAGTCCTCACCTTTGGAACAAAAATCCGGCCGGAATACCGGCAAAAAACCATCGTAAACAGCTTTTTATGCAAGGTTTTTCAGGTAAATCCTTTGATTTTTTGATCCCTATTCAAAATCCTCACCTTAATACTACTGTTCATCAGAAAAATCTGTTTTTTGCAAGAAAGCGGCCTAAGATGAAAGAAGGTAACACCCGTTACCTTCGTTTCGAGAGCCGCACATGAACCACCCACCCTCTCAGCTGCAACCGATTTCCCGCCTGCCTGCCCTGCTCGAAGCGATTTCACGTCAGCTGCAATTTCTGCAGGAACAAATCACCACGCTGCAAAAACTGCGGCAAAGTCAGGAAACGCTGGATGAAGTCTCGCTGGCGCGGCTGCGGCGCATCTACAGCGAAATGGCGGATTTGCCGACGCTGCTGCATGAACAGTTGCTGTACTGGGATACCGTCGCGATCACCACCGAACAACGGCACAATCTGGAATTATTTGCGCAATGCATTTCGGTGCTGGATGACGGCATTGCGGTGATTCTGGAACTGATACAGTTGCTCCGCACCCGTTACTCAGCCTGATTTGCTACCTGAAGCCGGACGCAGATTGTCCGCACCATAAAAAAAGGCAAGCGTTGCCTTTGCCACGCTTGCCAAACCGGAGTGACGGCCTGACGTGCCGTCCACGAGGGGAAACCGGTACTCTCCACTACCACGTTGCAGCACCACTGCAACGCTCGTTCCTGCTTCAGACAATCATTAGTATTGCCAAAAAATGCGTTGCAACTCTTTGGTGTTATTCGTCGTTGCCAGTGCCACGCTGGCCAGAATGCGCGCTTTTTGCGGGTTCAGATCATGCGCCACGATCCAGTCGTATTTGTCGTCCGGCTGTTCTGCATTGCGCAGTACAAAGCCACCGGCATTCACATGCGAAGAACGGATAATCTGAATACCTTGCTTATGAATATCCTGCAGTACCGGAACCAGCGGGCCTGCAACAGAACCATTGCCCGGACCGGCATGGATAATCGCTTTCGCGCCAGCCTGTGCAAATGCGCGGTAAGCCGTGTCGTTCACATTGCCGCCTGCATATGCAATTTCGACTAAAGGCAGGGATTTTATTTTATCAATATCAAATTCAGAAGCATTGGTATGACGTTTGTCGAGGCGGCGGAACCAGTAGCTCTTACCTTCCACAATCATTCCCAGCGCGCCCCACGGGCTTTTGAACGCATCCGGACGGATGTTGATCATTTTGCTCACATCACGTGCGCTGTTGATTTCATCGTTCATCACTACCAGCACACCACGGGAACGGGATTCTTTATTACCAGCCACGCTGACCGCGTTGAACAGATTCAGCGTACCGTCTGCAGACATCGCCGTACCCGGACGCATAGAAGCCACCACCACAATCGGTTTGTCGGTATGCACTACCAGATTTAAGAAATACGCGGTTTCTTCCGTGGTATCGGTGCCATGCGTAATCACGATACCGTCCACATCATCGCGCTTCGCCAGTTCAGAAACGCGTTTGCCCAGCGTCAGCAGATTGTCATTGCGCAGACTTTCTGAAGCTACCTGAAACACTTGTTCGCCGCGTACGCTGGCGATATCGTTCAGTTGCGGAATACCGGCAATCAGTTTATCCACCGGTACTTTGGCAGCCTGATAGGTTGCGCTGTTGGTCGCATCCGCACCGGCGCCTGCAATCGTACCGCCGGTCGCCAGAATCACCACTTGCGGTTTTTGCTGTGCCATCGCCAGCGCACTGAAGCTCAGTGCAATCACCAGCATCCCGCATTTGCGCAAACCTGCTGTCATTCGTTTCATCTGCTTGTCTCCTCACAATAATTTTTTCAGATGACGCAGTGTAGAAGCGCTACCGCTTCCGGCAAAATGTCGGAAAACACGTAAAACGACGAAAATAAATTTTCCTGTTAAAGAAAAAAATTACCAAAACTTCAGAACAGAGCCTGAAAAATGCGACCGCGCTGCTATGACAGCGAACGGAATAGCGCCTGAGAGATTTTTTTCATCACCTGTATTGAGCACCAGTATCCGGGCGCATAAATATGCGGAAAAAAGCAAAAATGAGACAAAAAAACCCCGGACGATGCCGGGGTCTCTGCAAAACAGGGAAAATTACTTCGCTACGGTAACCGCCGTCACGGTGATTTCGACCGGTGCGCTGTTCACTGTGCCATCATTCACAATCAGGCGTGCCGTGTAAGTGCCCGGCAAATCCACACTGAACGTTGTGCGCGGAACTGTAGCAAGTCCCGTGAACACAGCTTTACTGCCGGCAGGTACGGTAACCAATGTCCAGTTATAACTTAACCGGTCACCATCAACATCATAGCTTGCTGTTCCATCGACAAGTGCTTCGCGGCCAGCTTCCCAAAAACCATTGCCAATTGGTGTAATCTTTGCCACCGGCGCGTTATTTGCTGACTTCGCAATAATAGATACCGATGCTGGCTGGCTATCTACTTTTCCGTCATTCACAACCAGCGTCGCGATATAAGGCCCAACGACATCTGTTTTCAGTACGGGGCGAGCCACATTATTCGCCGACAGGCTTGCTTTACTGAACTCTGGTACGCTCAGCGTCCATTTGTACGTCAGCGAATCGCCATTCGGATCATAGCTACCGCTACCATCCAGTGTTACTTGCGTTCCCGGTGTTACTGTCTGACCTGTTCCGGTCAAAGCAACCGGCGGAGAATTGACGGTTGCAGAAGTCACTGTCACAGTAGCTGCCGCGCTGTCTGACTGCCCGTCATTCACAATAAGCGTCGCAATATAATTTCCGTCGATATCCGGGGTAAATGTCGGATTCATCGCGCTTGCAGACGAGAGACTTGCTTTGCTACCGGCTGGTACTGTACTGAGGCTCCACTTATAAGTAATGGTATCACCGTTGCCGTCATAACTCTGACTTCCATCCAGTGTTACCGGTTTTCCGGTGACGACGCTCTGCGCCTTGCCTGCATCTGCAACCGGAATAATGTTCTTAACCGTCGCAGCGACAGTCACAGTCGCCGGTGCACTGTCCACCTTACCGTCGTTGACAACCAGAGTGAACACATAATTTCCTGTTTCGTCGGCGGTGAATGTCGGACGTGCATCTGTCAACGAGGATAGGTAGGCATTACTTTTCGCCGGACGGCTGGTCAATTTCCAGGTGTATTTGAGGGTATCACCGTCCACATCGGTACTGCTTGTCGCATCCAGCGTTACTAAACTGCCTGTGTAAACGCTCTGTGCTTTTCCGGCATTTGCTACCGGTGCTGTATTTACTTTGGGGCCGGGAACAGTTCCGGCGCTGTCTGTCGAAGAGGAACCACCACAACCACTGAGTACTGCCGCTGTGATGAACATCAGTGAAATCAATTGATTACTACGTTTCATGTTTTTCTCCGGAGAGTAAGGAATCCCGTACCGGCAAGCAGATGCGCCTTGCCAGCAAGAGAGAAATTGCGAATCTGATTTATTTAGTTTTTGCAGAGGACTGATATTTCAGTGCCGCAGACTTTTCTATCGCCAGCGGAATTGCACTGGCAGGTAATGCATATTCGTAATTGCCTGCCCAGCGTTCAGCAAAAAACACACCGGGTGGTGCTTTTTCAACCAGATAGAAACGGTTCGTCCAGTATTTACTATCCTGATCCTGAAAGACCGCAACATACACACGACTGCGCGATACAACGGTGTCCGCGTATGTATTGTTAACCCATTGTTTTTTATGCTGGTTTTCGAATGATGTTGCAGGATAGGTGTACACCAGTTTAAATGTCCGGCCAGACTGTGTTCCACCGACAGCTTGCGTCCTGATCAGAATATTCCATTGATTCTTTGCGGCTTCCATTTCTGCTTTTGTCGGCAGTTCAGACGATGGTTCACGCAAAGCAAGATTCGGATCCGCTGTCGCAGCAGTATTTTCCAGCGCGGTATCAAACGCTGCATCGGCGATCCTGTATTGCTTAATAATTCTTTCTGCAGTCCATGCCTTTGCAGCATCTTCTTTTCCTGCTTTTACCAACATTGGCAGTACAATGCCCTGGCGCAATAAGTTGTGTCCGTCGGGATTGGTTTTATCTCCTGCATACGGAGCAGACCCGACATATAAAACGCCGGGTTCGAGTTCCAAAAAGCTTTCCAGACCGGTTGGCAGTAACTTTTCAGGAACGAGATTGCCTTGCAGATCCGTTTTATAGCTCATTTGCCCGTACAAAAAATGCTGGCGCGACGCCGGATTTCCCTCTCTCAGCAAGAAATGCGTGGTCGTTTGCAAGGCGCGCAGATTGCGGTCTTTATATGTTGAAGTCCGGCTGAACTGTGCTTTCGGCACCAGCTTTGCCGGATCAGTCGCTTCGTAACTGTGGCGCGTCCAGATTGTTGCAACTCCGGTTGCATCATCGTATTCGACAAGGAATTTCCCAACGGCAAATGCACCTGCCTGATTCAGGGAAACGCCACCCATCGGGACATTTGCGAAGTAAATGCCACTGATACCACGCTTATCAGACTTAACGTTTTTCTGATCCAGCATGCCGTCTGCTTTATCTTCTTCAAGCTGCTTCTTATCGGATGCACTGAGCGTATTTTGCTGTAAACCACCGCTGGCGGAAGGCTGGGCAACTTTTTGCACCGCTTGTTCAACCAGCTTGCCAAACAAGCTTTGTGCATATACCGGAGCGGTGCACATCAATAAACCGCCTGATACCGCAAGGCATAAGGCGGCGGGTAATTTCTTACTGCGCGTCTGCACTTCTGAATGTTTCATCGGAGATCCTGTTTCATAAGAGGGATTCCGGTACTGTCTGATGTTGACTTCTGCAGCAGAATACTCAGCAGAGCACCGGATTGTTTTATCAAAATGATTTCTTATACATTTCGACAACATCTTATAAAATGCAGGGCGCATTGAAATCACATGAAAATGTGGTAAAGATGTGAAGTTCTGTGTATATGATGTGATCTTCCAGCACGTTTACTGCTACTCACTGCCGGTTCAGTTCACAAATTTTCAATTCGTGATGCTTATGGACGTCAAAATCGGGATCGTCGAAGACAATCCACGCACCCTCACCCGCTTCAGCAAGGCCATCAGTGAACATACTGGCTGGCAGTGTGCTTTCGCCTGCAGCAGGCTGGCAGATGCGATGCAACAGATTCGCGAACATGCCATTGATGTCTTACTGCTGGACCTGGGATTACCCGATGGTGCCGGTATAGATCTGATCCCGTTTACGCTGCAACGTCAGCCGGCATGTCAGATTTTGATTATTTCGGTATTCGGTGATGAGGAAAATGTGATTCGCTGTGTAGAAGCAGGCGCATCCGGGTATTTACTGAAAGGCCAGGGCGACGATGATCTGGCAGAGCATCTGCAGGATTTACTGAATGGCGGCTCGCCGATGTCGCCTCAGATCGCCCGCCGCGTCCTCAAACAACTGCGTCAGTACGCCAGTCCTGCACCGTTGTCCGGTAACGAACCGGTGAGCGTACCGACACCGAATGATCTGACCGGTAAAGAACTGGAAATTCTGAAAGACCTCGCCATCGGCCATACCTACAGCGAAGTCGCTGCCAATCTGCATATCAGTCTGAATACTGTCCGCCATCATGTTAAAAGTATTTACAGCAAGCTTTACGTCAATTCACGTACGCAGGCAATTAACACCGCAGCACGGTTGGGATTACTCTGAGTTTGCAATGACGGCACGAACAGAAAACGAAATCCGTTGGCTGAAAATGGTGACGGCTGGGATTGCGCTCGCCGTCATTTTATTTTTCTGCTCCATCGCCCATGCTGCTCCCGTAAAAATCTTACAGGCTGAAATTGCTGAGGGCCAGTACAGTCAAGCAAATGCTGCAACCGGTCAGTGGCAAACCGTTAGTTTGTCCGATGTCTGGCGAAGAAAAACGCCATGCCGCGATCATATTTGGACATACAGAGTACCGCTCAGTGTTTTTCCCGATCCGCAAGACCGTACTTTATTAATTTACCGCGCTGGAAATCGTCTGCGTCTTTTATTAAACGATCAGCAATTTGCCGAAGCCGGAAACTTTCTGAATCCGGATACGGATGTCAGTAATCATGCAATGATGTTCCGGCTGCCGACAACTGAACAGTCTGCTAACGCGACAATGCTCTACATTCAGGTTGCCGGTGACTGCCGGCGTTACTCTGGTTTATCCCAGATGCTTGCGGGAAAATTTACAGATATCGCCCCTTTGTATCAGCAAAAAGTCGATACTTTTATCTGGTCGACTGTCGCAATTGTGGTTGTGTGCAGTATCTTGTGTTTTGTGAGTCTCAGCGCATCCCTGCTGTACCGCTCATTTAATGCGTTGCTGTTTGGCATTACCTGCGGATTCTGGGCCTTGCGAGCATGGCTGTGGTCCATGCACGAATTGCCACTACCTTACGCAATCTGGTTTTTTCTGATTGACCTGAGTTTTGGTGTCTGGATGTCGCTGATTTGCATTCTTGCTATGCGCATCAATCAGATCCGGTATCGCTGGCTGGAAGCCGCGCAATGGATCTCACTGGTATTCTTTCTTGGCAGTTCTGTCGCGCTGGCCTTCGGAGCGCCTCCGGTGTACAAGGCTCTGGGAATCGACCTGGTCGTGGTTGCAGGAACCGGCGCGCTTATCTCCATCATGATTCAGGCATTCCGCACGCCTTCTCCGGGAAATATCGCCGTATCTTTAGCAGGATTTGTCATGCTGGTACTGGGTGTCTATGACCACTGGAACGTCTGGATGACCGATGCAGCAGATGCCTATCAGCGTTTTTACTTTACGCCGCTGATCGTACTGTTTTTTATCCTGGCGGTTGGAATCGTATTGAATCTGCAATATATGCGCGCTATGCGCAGCGACGCGCAGTATCAAAAAGTACTGGAAGTAGAAGTCAGCCGTCAGCGCGCAATTCTGGAACAGCACCATCAGGCACTTGCTCAGCAGGCCAGACAGGAAGCGGTCACGCTGGAGCGGGAACGAATTATGAAAGACATGCATGATGGTCTCGGTTCGCAACTGGTCAGTCTGATGTCGCTGGTACAAACCGCACCACAACAGAAAACTGAAATTGAACATGAGCTGCAAGAAGCGCTTGATACTTTACGTGCAACAATCGATACCCTGAGCCCCAGCGGTGAGGATCTGACGACCATACTCGCACAATTCCGTTTCCGCCACGAATCACGTTTCAAGCGTGCCGGCATTCAGCTGAACTGGCGGGTTAAACCATTTTCCAGCACGGCGTGGAGTTCGAACAACCTGATACAGTTCGAACAAATGATTCGCGAAATATTCACAAACATCATTAAGCATGCCGGTGCCAGTCAGATCTGGGTGGATGCGGGAACCAATACCGAAGATAACTTTCTGTTTATTCAGGACAATGGCACAGGCTTTGATGCCTCCGCACGGGTTGGTCGTGGCTTAAAGAATCTGCATCAGCGTGCGTCGGAACTTGGAATCCGGCTCCGCATCGACAGCACTGACGGGGTTGGTACCACGATCTCAATGCACTGGGCCTTATGATAGGCCGGCGGCCCATTCCTGCCCGGTGACGATTCTTCTCCCCCTAAAACGCGCCGGACAGCCTCAAATGCAGTGTTCTGCATAGCGATCCGGCGCTTGTCGGCAGAAAGTGCGGGCCTCAGGAAATGCCGGATGCGGACATCTGCACAATCAGCGTGTAAAAAACAGCGATGCAGCCCCTTATTGCTGTGCGACGGGCGATGCCGTTGCTGCGAGCTTGTCAGGCACGCTGACACCCATTGCCGCGTACAAGGCCACCGTGTCCGCGTAGCGGCTCAGCCGCGCCTGCAATAAAGCCAGACTGGCTTGCTGTTCTGCCAGTTGTGCCTGCAGTACTGTCTGCAGCGGAATCGCACCGGCTGCACGCTGTTTGCGGGCGACTTCCAGCGCTTTCAGGGTTGCCTGCTGCGCTTTACTGTTCAGCTGCCATTGCTGGCTGTCCGCATCCAGCGCCCGCAGGGTATCCGCCACATTCTGAAATGCATTCAGCACCACGCTGCGGTATTGCGCCGCTGCCTGCTGATACTGCGCTTCCGCAGCCCGTTGCTGATGCAGCAACGCACCGCCACGGAATACCGGCTGCGTCAGATTCGCGCCCAGATTCCAGAACGAGGAATTGCCTTTCAGCAGATTTGCCAGCGTCAGGCTGCTGCTGCCCAGCGTACCGGTCAGGCTCAGATTCGGCAGACGCGCCGCCACAGCCACGCCAACCTGCGCATTCGCCGCCTGCAACTGCGCTTCCGCGATGCGGATATCCGGACGCCGTTCCAGCAGTTCCGACGGAATACTCAGCGGTAACTGCGATGGTAATTGCAGTTGCGCCAGTGTGAATTCCGCTGGCAGCGCATCACCGGGCAGCAAACCCAGCAATACACGCAACTGCCCGCGCTGCTGATCCAGCGCCCGCTGCACCGGTAATAAGCCAGCTTCTGCCTGCGCCAGTGCCGCTTCCTGCGTGGCAACATCCGCGGCGGATGCAATACCCAGTGCTTTTTGCTGACGGGTCAGTTCTGCCAGCTGACGGTTCGCCAGCAATTGCGCCTGTGCGATCTGCAACTGTTCACGCAGACCGGCTTCCTGCACCGCCGCCAGAATCACATTCGATACCAGCGTTGTGCGGGCCGCCTGTACCTGGAAACCGGCAGCATCCACCTGCGCCGCAGCTGCTTCGTTCTGACGTTTCAGTCCGCCTGCCAGATCAAGGTTATAGCTGACGCTGACCTGCGCTGTGTGCAGCGTGTATAAGCCCGCACCGGAAGCCGCCGGACTGGCCAGCGGATCGGCCACTTTCTGGCGCGTCGGCTGCCAGCTGGCATCGACCGAAGGCAGCAGACCGGCGCGTAATACCAGCGCATTTTCCTGCGCTACCTTCAGCGCCGCATTGCTTGCCTGCAGATCTGCATTATTGCTGAGCGCCGTCGCAACCAGCTGATTCAGCGCTTCCGACCCGAACGCTTTCCACCAGCCGTCCTGTAAATCCAGACCGGGCAGCAATTGCTGAACAAGGGCTTTTTCATCCGCCGTGACCTTACCGGTAGTCGCTTGCATCGCCTGCTGCGGCAAACCGGCCTGATGTCCGGTCAGTAAATCCGGCCGGCGATAATCAGGACCCGCGGTACAAGCCGTCAGCGCAGAAATACACGCCAGTGTCAGTAATGATGTTGAAAATCGCATCATGCCTCTCCTTCGCTGGCATCAAATTGCACCGGTTGTTCCGCGACTTTTTTACGGTTACGTACACCGGATTCAATCATGTAATACAAAGCCGGCAGTACAAGCAGCGTCAGTGCGGTTGCGGTAATTAGGCCGCCCACCACCACAGTTGCCAGCGGACGCTGAACGTCACTACCAAGCCCATGTGCCATCGCGGCCGGAATCAGTCCCAGCGCTGCCACGGTCGCGGTGGTCAGCACCGGACGCAGACGTTCGCCAGCGGCTTTGATAACTGCCTCTTTCAGGCTGAGATCCGGCTGCTTACTCCAGCGGTTCAGATTCGAAATCATAATAATCGCATTCAGAACTGCCACGCCGAACAGTGCAATAAAGCCCACCGCCGACGAGACGTTCAGTGTCATATCGCGCAAATGCAGTGCACACAAACCACCCAGCGTTGCCAGCGGTACGGCAGACAAAATCAGTGCTGGCTGACGCAGATTTTTAAATTCGCCGAACAGCAGCACAAACATCAGTGTCAGCACCATCGGTAAAATCATCGCCAGACGCGCCTGTGCCCGTTGCTGATTTTCAAACTGGCCGCCCCAGTGGAGTGAAAAACGGCTGTGGTCGAACTGCACCTGTTTTTCGATTGCGGCATGGGCGTCATCCAGAAAGCCTGCCAGATCACGGTTACGCAGGTTCAGACGCACCGTCAGGTGACGCTTACCCATTTCACGGGTAATCGTGGTTTCACCCTCGGCAAACGAAATACGCGCCACTTGCGATAAAGGAATTTCTGCATTCGACGGTGTGATCAGCGTCAGATGACCGATTGCTTCCGGGCTGTTGACCACGGTGTTATTAAAGCGGGCAGCGATGTTATAGCTGCGCTCATCGATAAACACCTGCGTGACCGGCGCACCGCCGATACCGGTTTGTATCAGGCTCATCACATCCGCGACATTGATACCCAGACGGGCTGCGGCAAGCCTGTCCACATCCACTTTCAGCTGCGGCAGCGGTGGCTCCTGATCAATAATCACGTCTTCCGCACCGGGAATGGCACTCAGGGTACGCACCACATCATTCGCAATACGGCGGGTTTCGCGGAAATCATTGCCCATTACTTTTACCACCAGATCGCTGTGCGCGCCGGCCAGTTTATCCAGCACACCGTCTATCATTGGCTGGCTGAAGCCAACCTGCGTGCCGGGCAATTTTTTGAACCGCTCCGCCATTTTTGCGATCAGTTCCTGCTTGGTCAGACCACTTTTCCATTCACTATACGGATGCAGCGTGACGGCGGTTTCGATATGCGAAGGTGTGAACGGATCAGTACCGTCATCATTGCGACCCAGCTGAGTAACGACGTGATTCACCTCGGGAAATTCCAGCGTTGCTTCACGCAGCGCATCCGCCATACGCGTTGCTTTATCCAGCGAAATGCCCGGTGGCAGCGTCACTTGCAGCCAGATCGAACCTTCATCCAGATACGGTAAAAAGTCGCGGCCGATGGTCGCACCACTGACAATCACCGCCGCCAGTGTCGCGATAAAGATACCGGTCACCACGCGGCTGCGGCCTACCAGCCAGTTCAATACGCTGTTGTAACGCGGTTTCAGCCATTCCAGCACCGGATTATGAAAAATCTTCACCGGTTTTTTCAGCGCCATATAAGACAGACCGGGAATCAGCAACAGCGCAACCAGCAAAGCACCGAGCAGCGCAAAGCCAACCGCGTAGGCCATCGGTGAAAACAGTTTGTATTCAATGCGCTGGAATGCGAACAAAGGCAGATACGCGATGATGATAACCAGAATCCCGAAAAACACTGGCCGCGTCACCTGACGTACCGACTGCATAATGTTTTTGCCCTGCAGCGTTGCTTGCGGTTCTTCTTCGCGGCGGCGCAGAATGTTTTCCATCATCACAATTGCACCGTCCACGATAATCCCGAAATCAATCGCGCCCAGCGACAGCAAATTCGCCGGAATTTTGAAGTGGTGCATCAGGATAAATGCAATCAGCAGCGAAACCGGAATCGTGATCGCAACGATAATCGCGGCACGCGGGCTGCCGAGAAACAGCAGCAGTACCAGTGTCACCAGCGCAATCCCTTCAATCAGCGTATGGCTGACGGTGCTGACGGTCGCGTTCACCAGATTGCTGCGGTCCATATACGGCACCACCTGCACATCTTTCGGCAAAATCTGCTCGTTCAGCTCTTTCACGGCTTCATGCACACCCGCCATCACACGCGAAGGGTTTTCATTTTTCAGCAGCAGCGTAATGCCTTCCACCGAATCCGGATTGTGATCAATCCCCAGCACGCCATGACGTTCCTGATGGCCGTAAGTCACCTGCCCCAGATCGCGCAGCAACACTGGCACACCGGCTTTTTGCGTGATGACGATATTGCCCAGATCATCCAGATTACGGATCAGGCCGACACCGCGCACCACCATGCCCTGCTCGCCACGGGTCAGCACACTGCCGCCCGCATTGGCATTATTCGCATTGATGGCTGCGGTAATCTGATTCAGTGACACCTTGTATTTGCTCAGTGCTGCCGGGTCCAGCTCCAGCATAAACTGGGTCGTGATACCGCCGAAATTCGCGACATCGACCACGCCGGAAACCTGCTTCAGGCGCGGAATCACTTTCCACAACTGCAATTCAGACAATTCACGCAGGCTGCGGGTTTTCGATACCAGCGTGTAGCGGAAAATCTCACCAATCGGCGAAGTCAGCGGGTCCAGCCCCGGTTGTGCGCCATAAGGCAGGGATACACTGCTGATGCGTTCCTGCAAACGCTGACGCGACCAGTAATCATCTGCTCCGTCTTTGAAAACAACCGTAATCAGCGATAAGCCAAAGGTACTCTTGGAACGCATCACATGCATGCCGGGCGTACCCATAATCTGGCGCTCCAGCGGAATCGTGATCTGTTGCTCCACTTCTTCCGCCGCCAGACCATTCACCTGCGTCACGACTTGCGAGGTGGTGTCGGCGATATCCGGATAAGCTTCCAGCGGTAACTGATTCCATGCAAACCAGCCATACGCGGCAACCAGTAAAAACACCAGCGCGACGATACCGCGCCGGTTAAAACACAGGGTAACGAGGCGATCAATCATTGAAAATCACCCCGTCTTTCAGCAATACACGCTCGCCAGCTTTCAGACCGCTCAGTACTTCAAAACGACCGTTATTCAGCGGCCCGACTTTGACTTCACGTGCAGCCAACTCACGCGGCGCGACTTCCACATACACTTTGCTGGCAAACCCCTGCTGCACGACAGCCGTCGCCGGAACCAGCAAGCCCTGATGTGCGCCGGTACTCAGCTCGGCTTTGGCAAACATGCCGGGTTTCAGTTTTTTATCGGCATTGTTTAACGGAATGCGGACTTTGACCGAGCGCGTATCAGGGTCCAGCACATCACCGACGTACTGGACTTTCGCCTGCACCGCTTCTGCATATGCGTCAAAACGAATCGTTACGCTCTGGCCTTCCGCCAGCATGGCCAGATCTTTTTCTTTAGCAGAGGCGGTGACAAAGACTTTCGATAAATCCGCGATACTCATCAGCGGCTGATTCACATCATTCCAGTAAGCGCCCGGCGCCGCATTCAGCTCCACCACGCGACCGGCAGCCGGTGCGCGTACCACCAGCTGATGCCCCGGCAATACATCTCCGGCACTTTGTGCTTTCGCACCCAGCAAGCCCAGACGAGCTTCAGCACGGCTCAGTTCTGCCTGTGCCTGCGCCACATCGCTCTGCGCCTGTTCCAGATCGCGTTTGGTGCCGACATCGGCTTTGTCCATCGCTTGCTGGCGTTCTAACTGACGCTTGCTCAGATTCAGCGCCGCCCGTGCTTTTTCCTGATCGCTGATTGCCTGCGGCAGATCGGCGGAATCGATGGTGAACAGCACATCACCGGCTTTGACGATATCGCCAGCCTGTTTGCGCACGGCAGTAATCCGGCCTGCCAGCGGCGTCATGATTTTTACAAAACGCAACGGATCGGCTTCCACCACTGCAGGTAATTGCAAAGGTAATGCCACTTCCTGCGGCTGCACCACCGCAATTTGTAAAGATTTTTCGAGCGCAGATTTTGGCGCGATCAGAATATGGCCATCTGCGTTACGGGTATAGCCTTCTGCCTGCGCAGGTTTGTTATCCGCGCTTGCGCTACGGTTTGCCAGCAGCCACACGCTGCCACCCAGTACAGTAAGACTCAGTATGCCCGCCAGTAAGCGGCGGGGATGGATGGATTTTCTGATCATAATGCAGCCCTTTCTTTGCAACGAACAAGGATGTACACCCTGTCAACGGGCGCTATCGTAGGCAATCTTGCTGCGCTGCACACCTGAATCTTTCTTCAGGAAACGCGGACGAGTCAGCGTCGCTGCTATACTGCACGGCATCGCAAATCCGGAGGTAGCGCATGCGTATTCTGCTGGTGGAAGATGATCTGAAAGCCGCGCGTTTGCTGGTAGCAGGCTTACAGGAAGAAAACTGGCAGGTTGATCACTGTGCCAGCGCTGAAGAGGCAGAACAGCAGATTCCGCAAGGTTATGATTTGCTGATTCTGGACTGGAATCTGCCCGGCATGGATGGAATGCTGCTTTGCAACAAACTGCGCAGTGCGGGTGTTTCCACACCGGTCCTGATGCTGACCGCACGCGATGCGCTGCAGGATAAAGTGCAGGGTTTGCGTCAGGGCGCGGATGATTATCTGGTGAAGCCGTATGCGTTTGAAGAATTACTGGCCAGAATAGAAGCCTTGCGCCGCCGCGCAGAATTGCAACCTGCACCGGTATTACAGGCATTTGATCTGAGTCTGCACCTGCAAACCCACACTGCGGTGCGCGCCGGACAGGAAATCGAACTGACCCGCAAAGAGTTTGCACTGTTAGAATTTTTTATCCGCCAGCAAGGTCAGCTGATCAGCCGCCATCAGCTGGCAGAACATGTCTGGAAAGCAGATCTGATTGCGATTGATAATCTGATCGACGTTCATATCAAAAATCTGCGTAAAAAAATCGACCTGCCCGGCTGTGAGCCACTGATACAAACCGTACGCGGGCAGGGATTTGTGTTCGCTTTACCGGAGTAAACATGCTCTCGTTCCGCCAGCGTCTGGCACTGATACACAGTGCCGCGATTACGGCCATTGTGGCCTGTGCCGCCTTTGCAACCTGGTGGGGTTTGTCGCATGAGATGAATCAGCAATTAGATCAGGCATTGCTGGCGATTGCGGATGCGGAAGTATCCGTACTTAACAGTGCGCCGGATCAGCCGGTGCGGGTGCATGATCAGCAAACCGGCAAAGCGCCGCCCTCGCTGGTACGGCTGGACCGGCTGGTACAAATCAGCTTACGCGACGGCACCGTGATCGCAAAAAGTCAGAATCTGGGTGACGCCGATTTACCGCTGACCAAAGACATACTGCAGCAGACAGCGGCAAATGAAACCGCGCTGGTCACGATTGATAATTTTGGCGAAGAACCTTTGCGCATGATTGCCGTGCCTGTGCATGCCGGTGGCAAGGATTACATTGTGCAGGTAGCAGGTTCGCTGGATGACACGGTGCGTATCGTCGATTATGCCACCGGCTTGTTCAGTATTCTTGCAGTGGTGCTGATCGCTGCCGTGGTACTGGTCGCGAACAATCTGACCAAAAAAGTCTTTATGGCGATTGAAGATATTGCGAGTCAGGCAGACCGCATCGGTGATGCGAATCTGAGCGAGCGGCTGGCGCAATCTTCGGATGCTGATGAAATCGCGCATCTGACCGGTACGCTAAATCAGATGCTGGCGCGACTGGAAAATGCCTTTCTGATCGAACGCCGCTTTACTGCCGATGCCTCGCATGAAATGCGTTCGCCGCTGACACGCTTACGTGCTGAAATCGACATTTGCCTGCGCCGCGAACGCAGTCCGGAAGCCTACCGCGAAACCCTGCGCTCCTGTCTGGAAGAAGTCTGTGGCATTACCAGTATGGTCGAAGAATTGCTGTTACTGGCGCGCATAGAAAGTGGTCAGGAAGATGATGCCGGAGCCCATTGCAATGCGCAGCAATTGCTGGAAGCTGTTGCCAGCGCACACCGCAGTGCTGCCGATGCGAAGCAAATTCAGTTGGTGCTTGATAATTCCCTGCCTGTGGAAATCCGTTTATCTGAGCGCGCAGGTAAACTGATACTGAATAATTTTCTTGAGAACGCGCTGAAGTTTACCGGCCACGGTGGTGAAATCCGGCTGTCAGCAAGCATGGATGGCCAGCAATTGCTGATCCGCGTACAGGACAGCGGCCCCGGCATCGCAGAACAGGATTTACCGCATATTTTTGAACGTTTTTATCGCGGGCAGCACGCCAAGTCCAGCGGTATCGCCGGTGCCGGACTGGGCTTATCGCTGGTACAGCATATCGCCAGCCGCGCCGGAGCCAGCGTGGTTGCGGCGAATACCGGTTCCGGTGCGATTTTCACCCTGCAAGTCGCACTGGTCTGAGTTTCCGGATCTTTCGGATTTTCTGCAGTTCGCTGAACCGGCATCAGCAAAAGCCCCGTTTCAGCGCCATTTCAGCCATACATACTGAAACCGCACATTCATCGTGCTGACACAAATGCTGCCGACAATCAGCAGCAGCTAAAACGCATTTTGGCAACTCACGCCAACTCCCGGCGCTGAAAAAACACGCCTGACGCTTTACGGAGGACCCATGGAAGCATTACACAACATCAATCTGACATCGTTTCTGGATACCATGATCAGCCTGACAACCGCCTTCATACTGGGCGGACTGATCGGTTATGAACGCCAGATACGCCAGCGTACCGCAGGGCTGCGAACCAATGTGCTGGTCGCCGTCGGTGCGGCAGTATTCGTGGATATGGCAAACCGGCTGGAAGGCCATGAAGGCGCGGTGCATGTGATTGCGTATGTTGTGTCCGGCATCGGTTTTCTGGGTGCTGGCGCGATCATGCGTGAAGACGGCAATGTGCGTGGCCTGAATACTGCCGCGACCTTGTGGGGTTCTGCAGCAGTCGGTGCTGCCGCCGGTGCGGACCTGATCATGGAAGCGGTAGCCGCCACGCTGTTTGTGCTGGCAGCAAATACGCTGCTGCGCCCGATCGTGAACCGCATTAACCGTCAGCCGATTGAGGGCGCGGATGTGGAAGTCACCAATACCGTGTATGTGATTGCGTCCAGCACACATCAGAAATGGACGCTGGCGTATTTGTCTAAAGCACTGGAACAGGCGAATTACCCGATTCGTGATCTGGAAGTGCATGCTTTCGGCGATGACGATATCGAAATTGAAGCGACGCTGATGGCCACTTCCGTTGAAGCGGCAGAACTGGATAAAATTATCGCGACGATTTCAGAACAGGCTGCCGTGCGGCAAGCGTTCTGGAGCCCGAGTACCTCTGAATAAGCGAGATAGCCCTATGCGCACTGCCATGCTGATCAGCGCCCTGCTGCTGACTTTGTCCTTCTCCGCACATGCAGCAGAAACTGAAACCTGCTGTGGCGCAATCAGTGTGCGCGGTGTTCAACTGGCGGAGCAGTTACAGAACAGTGGTGTCGAGCGTCTGTGGCTGGCTGGAAAACACGTAGACTGGGAAAGCGGCGAGCCGGATCAGGGCGATAAGCCAGCGAAATCGCATTGCAGTGCCTTCGCCGCCGCATTTGCCAAAAAGCGGGATGTGTATCTGCTGCGTCCGCCGCAGCATTCGCAGGTATTGCTGGCATCAGCACAGGTGGTCTGGCTGCAAAGCGAAGCTGCGCGTGCTGCTGGCTGGCGAGCCGTGGCGGATGCGCGCGCAGCGCAGACACTGGCAAATCAGGGACAACTGGTCGTCGCCGGTTTTCAGAGTCCGGACCCGCATAAACCCGGCCATATCGCCATCGTGCGCCCTGCAGAACTCAGTGAACAGGATTTACAGCAAAACGGCCCTCGCCTGACACAGGCCGGACAAAGAAACTATCTGTCCGTCAACGCCCGCATCGCCTTCCGTTACCACGCGGGTGCATGGCCGGACGGGATTCGTTATTTTGCGTTTGAAGACACAATCGCGCCGTCATCGCATTAAGTAAGCGCAGCAGGCTGGATTTTCTGATTTTTCCGGTTTCTCCGTTTTTCGGCGTAGTTCCGCGTTATCCGGCAGCCTGAGGCCGGAAATTCCTGCTTTTTTGCCACAAATGCGGACTTCTGCACAGCCACCGCGCTGTCGTCGGCAGAAAGTCCGGACTTCCACAAATTCTATATGACGACTTTTGCACAATGAAACGGGTGGAATCGCGGTGTTTTCTCGTGTATTACGCTGTTTCAGCGCGGTTATTTATGAAATGAGTTCCATTCAGATCATAGTGACGACGTTGCGATGTTGATTACTATGCATTTTTTCACCACTTCTTAAGGTATTATTCATTCTGCATCTCTGACGACATACAGCGCGTCGCATCAGCCGCATTCACGCTGCGGCATTCACACATCTTGCTTGTTTCTTTGACGTATTCACCGAATTGGCGGGTCTATGGTCAGTATTCACCGGTATTTGCAATATCAGCTGAGCGGACTGGTTTTGTTGATTGGTCTGGCGTTCACCATGGGCGGTTATGCCTTCATGAGCCGCATGGCGGAAGATGATGCGGTGAAATCGCTGCGCTCCATGACCGGCGAATCCGGTTATGTGCTGGATCAGCTGTTGCAGCCACCCACCACCCTGCTGAAATTGCTGGTGAATGTGCCGGATTTAAAAACCGGTAAGGAAGAAGACTGGATGCTGCGGCTGCCTGCGCAGGCATCGATTCTGCAGGATAACAAGATGCTGAGCAGCGTTTACGTCGCCGGACCGCAGGGCCAGTTTCTGTTATTACGCACCCTGCATTCTGACTGGGATCGCAAGCGCTTCGACGCTCCGGACAATGCGCAGTGGCTGGTTCAGCTGCAAAGACTGCATCCGTCGGATGGCGAAGATCAGGTCTGGGTGATTCTGGATGATAAGTTTCAGATACTGGCGCGCCGCCGTGTCAGTTCGTTTGCAGATTACGATCCGCGCACCCGTCCGTGGTATCAGGCCAGCCATGAAAAAGACGGCGTGCTCAGAACAGCGGCGTATACGTTTCATGCCACCGGTAAGACCGGTATTACCCTTGCCAAACACATGGGCAAAGGCTGGGTGATGGGCATGGATATCCGTGTCGATTCGCTGGAGACGGAACTGACGCGACTGGCGCAAGCGAATGCAGCGCACATCGCCCTGTTTGAATATTCCGGTGCCATCGTTTCAGCAGACCGGCAAGATGCCGGCATGACCGAATTTCTGAAAGGACTGGAGCACGCATCGGCCGCATCCGCCACACAAAGGGTTGACTGGCTGTTTGATCACAAAGGCGAATCATGGTGGGTGGGTACGGCAGATATTCATATTGAGAATTATGAAGGTCTGAAACTGCATGTGGCCGTACCAAAAGACAAATTACTGGCAAAACCACGGCAATTGCGGAATACCCTGCTGGCGGTGACTTTACTGATCACCTTTCTGACGCTGCTGATCACGCGCAGAACTGCGATGCGGATTTCCTCGGTGTTTCAGACGCTGGCAGAGCGTGCCGATGCGCTGATTCACTTTGATTTCAAAGCCTTCGCCAGCACAAAAACCATCATCACAGAAATTGCACAGCTGGAAGCCGGACTGGAACAGACCCGCACCACCACCTCGGATTTTTTGCGTTTGCTGGAAAAGGTGTCACGCGAAGCCGATCCGGAAAAGCTTTTACCACTGGTGCTGGAAGAAACCACCAAAGTCGCGCGGGGCGAATCCTCGTGGCTGTATATCCATGATGGCAGCGAGTGGCAATTGCGGGCTGAACGCGGCCCCGGTCATCAGCATGACTGGCTGAATACCTGGCTGGCAATGCCGCAAACTGCGCGCAACGCGATGCTGCAAAGCCAGTCCGCCACCGGACATCACGCGCTGATGCTGCCACTGCGGGGACGACGCGGGCAATTGCTGGGCTTACTGGTCATCGACCGTCGCTCGCCGTTCAGCGAACAGCATCAGAATTTTGTGGAAACTCTGTCCGGATTCGCTGCTTTATCGCTGGAATCGCGCGAAGCCATTGCCCAGCAAAAACAATTGTTTGAATCGTTTATTAAATTGCTGGCGGAAGCAGTCGATGCCAAAAGTCCGCATACCGGCGGACATTGCCACCGCGTTCCGGTACTGACGGAATGGCTGGTGGAACTGGCGGCAGCCAGCGATGCGCCTTGTGTCGCCGGTTTTCAGCTGAATGAAGAATTGCGCGAGGCAGTGCATATCGCCGCATGGCTGCACGACTGCGGCAAAGTCGTCACGCCGGAATATGTGGTCGATAAAGCGACCAAACTGGAAACCCTGTATGACCGCATCCATGAAATCCGGATGCGGTTTGAAGTCTGCAAACGGGAAGCCACGCTGGCAGCATGGCAGGCAGCCTGTCCGCAAGGATTGCCGGAAGCGGCAGCGCAGGCATTGCATCAGACTTTACAGGCGCTGGACGCAGATTTTGCCTTCGTCGCGGAATGCAATCTGGGCAGCGAAAGCATGTCGCCGGCGGCAACAGAACGCCTGCGGCAAATCGCGGACAGAACCTGGACCCGCACGCTGGATGACCGGCTGGGCATCTCGCATGAAGAAGCACTGCGGCGCGGTGACACCGCGGACGACACCGTTCTGCCGGTACAGGAAAAGCTGCTGAACGACCAGCCACATCACAAAATCCCGCGCCCCGCCGGACAGGCATTCTCTGCCGAAAACCGCTGGGGATTCCGGATGCAGGTACCGGAATATTTGTACGATCGCGGTGAATTACGGAATTTATCGGTAGAACGCGGCACGTTGACCGAAGAAGAGCGCTATAAGATCAATGAACATATCGTCCTGACCATCAAAATGCTGGAAGCGCTGCCGTTCCCGCGCCATCTGAGCAATGTGCCGGAAATCGCCGGCAGTCATCACGAACGCATCGACGGCAAGGGCTACCCGCGCGCCGTTGCGGCCGGATCGCTGAGCATACCAGCCCGCATGATGGCGATTGCCGATGTGTTCGAAGCTTTAACCGCACCGGACCGGCCGTACAAATCCGGAAAATCCATCGCGGAAGCACTGGGAATCATGCGCAAAATGGCGGCTGGCGGCCATCTGGATATGGATTTATTTGAGATGTTCGCGCAATCCGGTATTCCGTCGCGCTACGCAGAAACCTTCCTGAATACGTCGGCACCTACCGGCGGAACCTTGCAATGATGCCTCAGGGGGGGTCGGGCTGTGGCTGGCTGAATGCATTCGGGTTGAGCGATCCGCCATTTCGCTGTCCGTCAGCCTGAAAACAGCCGGATGCAGGCGCAAATGCGGACTTCTGCACAGCCACCGCACTGTCGTCGGCAGAAAGTCCGGGCTTTCAAAAAGACGGGATGACGACGTTAGCACAATGATGCCCGCCGTCGGTCAGATGATGGCGGGAGACATGGACAATACAGGCTGCGGATGAACGCTCCTTATTTACTGTCCTTCATCAGCGATTTCTCGCTGACGCAGTGCGGCTTGAGTAACCACAAATCTACCTGCACACCCGGCCGGCTGTCATTTTTTCCGACATTGCCATAGCCCTGCCGGGAATTGGTACCACCCAATGTAAATGAATCTTTTTTCGGTGCGGACTGATTCATATCCTGCAGGGTGATTTTGACCAGCTCCGAAAAGGCAGTCCGTTTCGTTTGCTTCAGAATCTCGAGGTATTTTTCTTTTTCCGCCGGCTCGATTTTGATACCCAGTTCCATGCCATTCGGCAACTTCACGCGGTGATATTCGGTATTCAGCACATCCCAGGAATCCAGTACCTTGCCATTTACACTTAAATCCACGGACTGCACAGGCTCACCGGCATCATTACAGCCCATCGCAAAACTCAGCGGCGTCACGAAAAACGCTGCTGCCATCATCAGAACCTGCCATTTTTTCTGCATTTGAGTCATTCCAGTACCTCCGGATTTGGGGTGAGCGACCCGCCGTGTCGTCGCAGGATGCATGACGAATATAGCACATAAAAATTGCTTATCTGACTATCTTTCTTATCAGCAAGAGTCACGTCAAACCACAATGAAACCTGCACACTCGCAACGCCGCTAATCATCGTCATTTGCTTTCTGCACCGCGCAAACCGCAGTTGGTCGCAATCCGCAGGCAATGCAAATCTGCGCTTGCTACAGTAAGCACATGCACTCACCGCAGTGAACCCTGAAACATCTGAAAGGAAAGATCATGTTAATGACCGACAAACTCGACAGCTTATTGTTAGCCAGCATTGCACTGGTCGCGCTGATGCAATTCGCACAGCAATTACTGGCCTGAGCACAGACATCATGCTCGGATTTCTGATCTGGCTTTGCCTGTTTATTCTGTGCTGGCCGCTCGCCATCTTTGCGCTGCTGCTGTATCCGCTGTGCTGGCTGATCACCCTGCCCTTCCGCGTGCTGGGTATCGCAGTCGATGGCGTGTTTGAGTTGCTGCGTGCGATTGTGATGCTGCCGGCGCGTTTGCTGGGCGGCGGCAGATAAAAACGTAAGGCTGATAAGGCCTTCGCGCCGCAACCGGCTTAAGGATCAGGGCTTCAGGCGCACTGTTGATGAAGCTGCCGATGCCGCCTCAGAGCAACACGCACAACGCATAAATGGCAACGGCGATGATGCTGAGCACGGTGCCGCAGGCAATCATGCTGGCCGATCTGCCGGTCTGCAGATAATGGGTTTCCAGCACGACGATATTTGCCGCTGGCGGCAGCAGACAAATCATATACAGCGCAATCCGGTTCTGACTGACCAGCTCAATCTGCCACTGCATGCAGACCACGATAAACCCGCTCAGCAATACAAATAAACCCAGTGCCTTCCCAATAAACGGCAGCAGCGCCTGCCGGAAATCGCTGACACGCACCGGCGTTTCTGACAGCCAGATGCCGAGAATTGCCATGCCGGTAAAGCTCATCAGAAACTTCAGTACCGCATACGCCGCCTGCCCCTGACTCGCAATCACGTCGCTGAAAGGACTGAGTAAGATACCGGCTGCCAGTGACCATACCGGCGGCGCTTTCAGCGTTTCACGTATGCGGGTACGCAAATCCGCCCCTTTCACCAGCAATCCCACACCAACCGAATTCCCGAACAGGGAACTGCCGACATACGCCGCGATAAAAATCATCGCCGCCCCGTTACCAAACAAACTGCTGGCCACCGGCAACCCGAGCCAGCCGATGTTCAGGTAACAAAAGCACAGATTCTGTACCGGATCTTTCGTGACCAGCCGACTGATCACCAGCATCAGCGACATCACTACCATGATGCCGCCAATCACCACAAACACGCCCGGCGGATGCGTCGCGATATTAAAAATAATCACCAGCGGAATAATCAAACGGGTCAGCAAAGTCGAAGCACTGGCTTTCACGTTCAATCGGGATTTGCCCAGCAAAAAACCGACAAACAAATACAGCAGGGGAGCAAAAACGGTTACAGGCATGCGGGCTTTCAATCACAGGCGAAATCTGTCCGAAAGGCCTTGCGCCGGATCAGGCCGCTGATCTCCGCACAGTCCCGCACATCCGGACAAGAATCGCCCCTAAAATTTACTCTAAGGAAACTTTTTGATTATAGAAGAAAGCAATTCGCCCGGTCATTCACAGATCATGCGATTTTGCGGAATTCGCTGTTACTGAAGAAGACTCACGTCATCCGCTGCAAAAACCGGATTGTCACGAATGTTACCGGTGAATGTCATCGTCAGATTCAAGGCATCCATCGCAGGAAGAAAGTTCCTGCACCGGAAACGAAGAAATTCCTTTTCCCCCGCCGCCTGCCGGAAGCAGGCAATTTTGGCCCGAATGCGGATTTTCGCACAGCAACCTGGCGGTCGTCGGCAGAAAGTCTGGTCGTCCGGAAAATGCGGATGCGCATTCTTGCATAGTCCCCTCAGCGCTGCGAATGATAGTCAGGTATCACATTGCCATTCAGCACGACGGAGCACGGAAGTAATTCACGGCCCCCATCTTCTTCCGGTCGGGCGTATGCACAGCCACATTTCAAATTGGCAACCTCAAGAGACATTTTCAAATTGATAATCCCAAAAGCGCATCCGCCGCCGTTTCAAACTTATGCTGAATTTTTATTTGTCTGACGTGGTGGTTCGGTCACAGCCGGTCACACCATATCGAACCGGATGAGATTCAGGACGAAAACCGGGATTTTTGCAGTTTTTCAGCCACTATGGGCAACTAAATTAAGGGTTGATTACTTTTATAATCAACCTCAGTATTTTATACAGATAAATTCACAGAAAAATTTTCCAGTAAATCGTGGGCATGTCTGTTTCCTTTAAAAACAAGGGCTTGTCTGCGGTGAATCCGGAAAGCGCGGGAATACCTGTGCTAGTACGGACTATGCGCGGCAGCAATGATCTGTATGCAGATTGGAAGGTCGAATGCAGTTTTTTCAGGCTTTGCACCGTCCGGACAAATGCGTCCTGAATTCGTCATACCGCGAAGCGACACCGGTCAGTGCATGACGGCTGCGACAGAAGAAACGCGCCTTGTATCGGAGGCTGGATATACGCGAACCATAGTGATCCGACTTTCTGCGTAAAACGCCCCGAAGAGCTCGGAATCCGGTTCTGCTCAGCACGCACAATCTATGCTGATATCGACGAAAATAAAGTCGAATCAAGTAAAATCGGACATTCAGATGGCATTTCGCGCTGGCAATAAAACTCCTCAGTCAAACATCCGGGCGAAAACGCTGTGAATTGACGGGAACACATGCATTGCGGCGCATTGCCTGCCTTCCTCCAGCAAGTAGCCGATTCATGAGTCCAGTTCACCCGCTTTTCTACGTGGCAGCGTTATTGTGTGCGTATGCCGTTACCGCTATTTTGAGCCGGTTTGTCCCGCCACCTGCCGCCCACGGGCGGACAACAAGCATTGATGGCTTACGCGGTTATCTTGCGTTTTCTGTTTTCATTCACCATGCAGCGATCTGGTATTTTTATTTGCGCAGCGGAGAATGGCAGGCTCCGCCAACTGCGCTGTATAACCAGCTGGGTCAGGGCAGCGTCGCGCTGTTCTTTATGATTACCAGCTTTTTGTTTTTCAGCAAAATTCTCGATAGCCGGCAAAAACCGGTCGACTGGGGACAGTTATGGATGTCGCGACTGTGCCGGATCGCCCCGCTGTATTTTGTTGTGGTTGCGATCCTGTTTGTGCTGGTCGGTTTTCTGACTAACGGAACACTTTCCGATTCCCCCGCCCATCTGGCAAAACAAGTCGCGCACTGGCTGCTGTTCACGACTTATGCGGCGCCGGATCTGAATGGTTTTGCAAAAACAACTCTGATACTGGCAGGCGTTACCTGGTCATTGCCATACGAATGGTTTTTCTATCTTTGCCTGCCAGTCATTGCCTGGAGTCAGGGGCAGAAAGCACCAGCGGCTTTCCACAGGGCGGGACTGTTTTTCCTATTGCTGTTTATCGCGTGGAAGCCACAATGGCAGCACTTAATCGCATTTGCGGGCGGCATGCTTGCTGCAAAGCTTAGGTCTTCACAGGGCGTTTGTGCGTTCGCGACTTCACGCACCGGCTCCTTCGTGGCAACTGGTGCACTGATGCTGTGCTTTGGTCTTTGCGACAGCATCCGCCATCCGGCGGCGCTGCCCTTACTCACGCTGGCATTTGCGCTGATCGCGAACGGCAGTCATCTGTTCGGAAGTCTGACGAACCCTGTCTCACGTCTGCTGGGGGAGTTTGCCTACAGCATTTACTTAATACACGGACTTCTGCTGTTTTCATGCTTTTCGCTGCTGATGGGAAATGACAAGGCTGCAGCACTGAGTGTGCAGGAACACTGGCTGAGCGTATTTGCGTTAATCCCCTGCGTGATTCTGCTCAGTTATGTCAGCTTCCGGTGCGTGGAAGTGCCAGGAATGCGCCTTGCAAAGCCTGCGTTGCAAAAACTTCGCACATGGCGCTCATCTGTTGAAGAAGCTGTCTGACAGTCGGCCCAATTACTGGTTATTATGGGTTATTACAAGCTGAAAAAGAAAATAACACAAATGTTCTACTCAGCATTTCGACAACCGGTACAATGCGCGACTCAAAATGTTTTAAATAAGACAACATGAAGGCACCCTTAACTTTCTGGTTTACCGGATTATCCGGGGCCGGTAAATCTACCATTGCAAATGCGCTTTCATTAAAACTGAAAGCGGATGGCTATCCGGCATATGTCCTTGATGGCGATGTGCTCCGGCAGGGATTATGTAAAGATTTAAAATTCAGCCCGTCTGACCGGACAGAAAATCTGCGGCGAATTGCTGAGGTTGCAAAACTGATCAATCATGCTGGCATGCACGTGATCGTCGCAACAATTTCGCCAATGCGCTCCGACCGCGCAATGGCAAAAGCAATTATTGGCACTGCATGGCGGGAAATTCACATCGCCACGCCACTGGAAATCTGCGAAATGCGGGATGTTAAAGGACTTTACCGGCGTGCAAGATCAGGCGAATTATCCGAGTTTACCGGTGTATCAGCACCATACGAAGTCCCGGCGAGTCCGGATATCAGCATCGATACCGATAAAAAAAGTATTGAACAATGTGTTACCAGCATCCTCAGTAAAACAATTCTTTAAGTTTTTTTGAGATCAGATCATGCGTCGGACAATGACTCACAGCTTGATGTTTTTTTGTATGTTTCCGTTTTCTGTGCATGCGGAGCAAACACAAATGCAGTGGGTCAGGCTAAGCGATAGCAACCATACTTACATTTTTCCGGTATTTGCCAGTCAACCACTTGAGAGAATCTCACCCGCGGTTGAGCGGATCATCTTTGTGCAGCATGGTGCAAAACGCAATGCTGATGATTATTTCAGAACGATGGATTCCATTGTTCAGTCAGATCAGCGCACACTGGTGATTGCGCCTGCTTTTCTGACGAAAACCGACGAATCAGGTAAGGGATATGCCGGTCCCAGGTGGACGGCGTCATCGTGGATTACGGGACTGATTCCTTCTGTTGACGGGCAAGGTCCGGGCACTTTCCGGGTGTATCAGGACATCATTCAACTACTGCAAATGCAGCATCCGCATGCTTTCCGCCAGATTATTTTTGCTGGTCACTCTGGTGGCGGGCAATTCATTCAGCGCTTTGCCGTACTGAATCCTATCGACGAGCAACTACGGGCACAAGGTACTGATGTACGTTATCTGGTCGCTAATCCATCAAGTTATTTGTATACCAGTCCCGTCAGGCCTGTCTTACAAAAAGATGGTTCTTTCATCCTTGCAAAACCGGATCTCGCAAGTGTTAACTGCCCTGACTGGAATCAGTACAAATATGGTCTGGAGCAAATCCCGAACAGCGATGTTGCTGATTCAAATGAGGTCGGCAAACGCTATTTAAGCAGACACGTTTCTTACCTGCTGGGTGAGCTGGATACCGATCCGCAGCATCCATTGCTGGATAAACATTGTGCTGCCGAACTGCAGGGACCGTACCGACTCGCACGCGGACTTGGTTACCGGGCATTTTTACAAGAATTGGCGCAACAAACCCAGATGGTCGGGCCATATTCCAGCGGACACAAATTTATCGTGATTCCGCGCACCGGACATGATCAGAAGAAAATGTTCAGTGCGCGCTGTGTCGCAGCGATTTTGCAGGATCGTCCGGCAACAGAAAACTGTTCCGCCGACGATACGCCAGCCTCTCAGAATGGTGACTGAGTTGTGATCTGGCCACCCAGCGACATGAAAAGACCGCCACCGAGATGGTGAATGGTATGGGTTGCCGGGTCAGAGACATCCATATGCCAGTGGCCATTGGAGAATGCGCGCGGGTCTGCGGCAGCGGAAATGACTTCCGCAAAACAAGTATCGTAGGCTTGTTCTGTGTGCGACTCAGGAATCAGGCGGCATTCCATCCATGCGATGCAACCGTCTTCCAGTACCGGCAAGCCGAGCGCAGGACCTTGCTGCACTTGTAATTGCAAGCGATCAAACTTGTCTCCGTCGCGACCGCTGATACTGCCAGCGGCATAGGTTTGCGTTGCAAATTCTGCGCTCGGAATGACGATGGCAAACTGTCCGCTGGCATTGATCAATTCTTTGGTCAGCGTGGATTTATCAATCACAATTGCAATGCGCGGTGGCGTGAATTCCACCGGCATCGACCATGCGGCAGCCATCAGATTACGTTGCCCCGCAAAGGCCGTCGTGACCAGCACGGTCGGGCCGTGGTTCAGCAATCTGGATGCATGTTCCGGCGCGACTGGTTCAAAGCGGGACATCCGGCACTCCTCAGGCAAAACGACCCGGTCCGTCCGGCCACGGCGTCAGAATTTCGAAGCCACCGTCTTTCACCAGCACCATATGCTCCCACTGCGCTGACAAAGAGTTATCTTTGGTCACCACAGTCCAGCCATCTTTCAGTTGCATGATGTCGCGCTGACCTGCATTCAGCATCGGTTCGACGGTAAAAATCATGCCAGCCTGCAGCGTCATGCCGGTGCCCGGACGACCATAATGCAGCACGGTAGGTTCGTCGTGATAAATTTTGCCGATACCGTGGCCGCAGTATTCGCGCACGATGCTGTAACCGGCTTCTTCTGCCAGTTTCTGAATCGCATGTCCTACATCGCCCAGCGTTGCACCGGCGCGGACCTTCTGAATACCGGCCATCATTGCGTAATAGGTGGTATCGACCAGACGCTGCGCATCGTCGCTGACTTTGCCAACGGTGTACATGCGGCTGGTATCGCCGAACCAGCCATCTTTGATCACGGCCACGTCGATATTCAGAATATCGCCTTCATTCAGCACCGTTCCGTCCGGAATACCGTGACAGACCACATGATTCGGCGATGCGCACACAGTTTTCGGGAAGCCGTGATAACCAACGTTGGCAGGCTTGGCTTTTTGTTTATGCACGATAAAGTCGTGGCAAATACGGTCCAGCTCATCGGTGGTAATACCCGGACGAATGTGTTCGGAAATCATCGCCAGCACTTCTGCCGCCAGCGATCCCGCGTATTTGGCTTTTTTTACGTCCGCTGCGGTATGCAGCGGAACCCGGTTTTTAAAACGCATCACAGCTCCACATAGAATTTCCGGCATTGCGCCAACACTTCTGGACAAGTACCAGAAAACCGGGACCCATTATCCGCAACAGCAACAGATCTCTGCCCGCCATTGCGCAATGCGTCCGAAAGATAAGACTTTACCAAAATTCGGCGAATCCGTTTGGTGAATGCAGCATACAGAGTGCGTTTGTACCGGACAGATGTGCAGCCGGCAGGCTGATCAGGTCGTTTTAAAACTGCCTGCATCAATATCTTGTTAAGAAATTCAATCAGGATTGCCGGAATTGTCTTCGCCACTGCTGCGGCGGGATGCCGAACCGCTGACGAAAATGCATACGCAGGGTTTCTGCAGCACCGAATCCGGCCTGCACGGCAACCTGTTCGACCGGCAAACCCGTCATTTCCAGCAAATGCTGAGCATGACTCAGGCGCTGATGCAGTAACCATTCGGTGAAACTGCTGCCTGTCAGCTGACGAAAGTGGCGCGTGAATGTGCGCCGGCTCATCGCCATTTTTTCGGCAAGCTGATCCAGCGTATACCTTCGTTGCGGCGCGTTGCGCACTTCATCCAGCAGATCGCTGAGTTTGTGATCGCTGCGGGTTTCCGGCACTGGCTGTTCAATGAACTGCGCTTGCCCGCCCTGCCGGTGCGCTGCAATCACCAGCCGGCGTGCCAGCCGGTTGGCGACCTCAGCTCCGCATCGCTGACGTACCAGATGCAGACAGCAATCCAGTGCTGCAGCTGTTCCGGCGGACGTCATGATGCGACCCTGTTCAATGTAAATCACATCTGTATCGAGCAAGACCTGCGGAAAGCGCTGACGAAAGTCATCGGCATATGCCCAGTGCGTAGTGGCCTGCAATCCGTTCAGCAAGCCACATTCCGCCAGAACATACGCACCCAGACACAAACCCACCAGATACGCCCCGCGCGCTTCGGCTGCCAGCAGGGCTTGCCGTAATGTCTCCGAAACGGGTGTACCGGCATGCCAGCTGGGCAAAATGACGATATCTGCATGGGATATGGCCTCTAGCCCGCGAGAAATCCGGATCTCAAAACCAGCCGATGACGAAATCTGCCCAGTCTGCTCGGCGCAGACAACGCAGTTCACCGCCGGAAAACCCGGATGCGCCTCGCCGAATACCAGGCAAGGCACCGATAAATGGAAGGGGCTGATCCCCGGAAAAGCCAGTACCGCGACTTGCAATACGCTGCTCATACTCGCCCTCCAGATTTCGATTGACCCGATCCTACCGATTACTGTCTTTCAGGTCAATGGCGGGCGACCCGGGGCGAGCGCAGAATCCCGGTGTCACTCAACCGAAAAGAGGAATACACCATGACACAACAAGCACTGATCGTGATCGATGTTCAAAACGACTATTTTGCCGGTGGCCTGTTTCCGCTCTGGAATTCAGAAGCGGTACTGGAACAAACGCTGCGTGCCGTCAGCCATGCAAAAGCGCAGGGCATTCCGGTCCTGCTGGTGCAACATGTTGCGGATACCAGTCAGGGTAAAGCGCCGTTTTTTAATCCTGACAGTGAAGGCGTTGCGATTCACCCGCGTTTGCTGGCACTCGTGCCGGACGCACCTGTGGTCATCAAACAGGCGGCTGACAGCTTTTGGGAAACCAGTCTGGAGCAGCACTTGCGCCGGCTCAATATTAGCAAAATAACATTATGCGGCATGATGACACACAATTGCGTCACCCATACCGCTCTGTCACGCAGCGCAGACGCTTACGAGGTTGGCATACTGAGCGACGCCTGCACCACCGTTTCCGAAATACTGCATCTGATCGCACTGAGCGCCATCCGGAACCGGATACCGTTGCTCAGTACAGATGACTGGATCGCTGCGGTGTAACACTGTTTTACCGGAAGAAATCAGCAAAAACCGGACAAAAGCGCTATGATGAAAGCGTAATCGACACTTTTACGGAGCACATCATGTCCGGTACCGTCAGCGGCGTTAATCAGCAACAGGTTCAGCAACTGGCTTCGCAACTCAAATCCGCAAGCCTGAACCGCAATGATGCGGATGGAGATAACGATAAAACCAAAATCCCGCAGGCACAGGCAGTGCAGCAAGCAGAACGCAAGCTGGCAACCGTCGGCAGCGTCGGCACACAGATCAATACTTCTGCCTGAATTCTTCCGGCAAACCTGAACCGAATCGCTGGCTGGTGCGCCTTGCACTGGCCGGCAACGTCGTACCGTTTTCCGCATCACTCCTGCCCACGGTTTTCTGTGTTGGTATCTGCTTAGTTGTGGCCTGCAGATACGCTCGCCATCCGGCGCTCAAAAATTATTTGACTGAATATTATCGCCTCCGTATGCTGCGCACTTCCCTGTCGCAGACATCGCTTTAGGCATAACTGCACAGGCCCGATACCAAAACGCATTTTTTCACCAAAGGCAAATTGCCTTGCCACTCGTGGCTGCCGGTGAAATGTGTTCCGAAGACCGATCACCCGACCTAGCCATGCAGCGCCGCCAGATTACCGCTCTTTTTGTTTCCGTCTTTCCCTTGTCTGCCGTCCCCGCCGTTCAGGCCCAGCAAACAAACTCAAACGTACAGCAAGTCGAAGTGCAGGCGAAAACGCAGCCTGCAGATCACAAAACCGACAGCGCCGGAAAAGCCGTCTACACACGTCAGGAATTGCTGCAATTCGGTGATCTGAATGTCAGTGAAGCCTTGCGGCGTCTGCCCGGCATCACCGTCAGCGGTACGGAAATCAGGCTGCGCGGACTGGGTAGCGGATACACCCAGATTCTGCTGAACGGAGAACCGGTCGCGCCCGGTTTCAGCATCGACAGCCTGTCGCCGGAACTGATCGAGAAAATCGAGATTCTGCGCTCTGGCTCCGCAGAATACAGCGCACAGGGGATCGCAGGTACGATCAATATCGTGCTGCGCAAGCAAACCGCACAAAAAGGGCTGAGCTTACGTGCCAGCCTGCAAAGCGCACCGCGATGGCATTTGCCGCAAGCCGGTCTGGAATGGACTACCGGCAGCGGCGCCTGGCAAGGCGGACTGAATGCGGTCGTCAAGCAAACGCGCAATGAAATCCGGCTTCGTATTACCGAACAGCAGGCAACGCTGCAAGGTAAGCCGCTTGCAGAACGCTGGTTTGATGAACAGGATTTTTTCCGTACCAATACCATCAGTCTGGCACCGCGCCTGAACTGGAAAGGTGACAACGGGAATCAGGTTCAGACCCAGCATCTGATCGAATACAGCGAAAATCATATGCATGGCGGCAATCATGAAACTACGCTGCTTGGTGAGCATTCAAGCTATCCGGATACCGCGTTCCGGTCACAAGCCAGCGTCCGCAACTGGCAATCCGATATTCAGGCCAGCCAGCGGCTCGATGAAAATACCCGCCTCGAAGGAAAATTATTGCTGCGTTACAACCGGCGCGACAGCGACTATTTCTTCGATGGCGATGCGCCTGTACCGCAAACCAGCCTGCGCCGCGAAGTGTTGTCGTATGCCCTCGATAAAACCCTGAGCACCAGCGGCAAATATAAACGCAAGGCCGGTGAGGCACACAGTCTGGTACTCGGCTGGGATGGCGCGATGATTCAGCGCGCCGAACAACGCCTGCAACTCGATCAGACACCGCCAGTCGCCGGACAATCCATGCTGGATGAAAACTACCATGCGGATATCCGCAGACTGGCTTTGTTTGCGCAGGATGAATGGGATATCAGCGACCGGCTGCTAACCTATCTGGGCTTACGCTGGGAAGGTTTGCAAACCGATGTCAGCGGCAACGCACTGCCTGCGGTGCGCAATCGTTCCAGCGTGTTCAGCCCGGTCAGCCAGTGGTTGTGGAAAGTATCAGAAGACAAACAAGACCAGTTACGTCTGGCGATTTCGCGTACTTATAAAGCGCCGTCTACCCGCGATCTGGTGCCGCGCCGCTATACCGTGAACAATGCCAACAGCCCGGCCAATGCGGATTTTCAGGGGAATCCCGCCCTGTTACCGGAATTGGCATGGGGACTGGATCTGGGATGGGAAAAAACACTGGCCAAATACAGTTATCTGAACCTGTCCGGCTATCTGCGGCGCATCGACAATGTCACCACGTTCCAGTTATTCCGCTTCGGTGATGAATGGGTTTCCATGCCGGCCAATCAGGGTAAAGCCCATGTACGCGGCATCGAAATCGATACGCGTTTATCGCTGGAACGCTGGAGCACAGCCCTGCGCGGCGCACAGCTGAAACTCAATCTGAACCGTAACTGGTCGGAAGTCGACAGCGTACCGGGCCCGAATAACCGGCTGGTACGGCAAACACCGCTGAGCCTGAATGCAGGAATGGATTTTGTGCTCAGCGACACCATGCGCGCCGGCTGGAATCTGCAATTCCAGCGTAACGGGAAAATCCGCCCTTCTGAAAAACTGGATACCTATATCGGCACAAGTAAAGTGCTGGATGCCTACTGGAACTGGAAAATTGATAAGCAGACTCAGTTAAAGCTGTTCGCGGGTAACCTGCTGCATCCGCACGTGGTGACCGGCGAAGGCTATCATGATGCCTACCTGCTGTACCGTCAGTCGGAAGAGCGGACCTACCGCAATTTCCGTCTGCAATGGGAACAGCAATTCTGAGCGTTTTGCGCCGCGTTCAGTAAAACCACACGCGGCGTATCAGGCCATCGTCCACTTCATATACAGCAACCGTATGACGCGGGGACGGATCCAGACCGGTGACTTCTTCGTGATCCACCACAATATTGCCGCTGACAATGCGGTTGAGCACTTTTGCATGCAGATCCGGCAGCGTGAAACGGTTTTTTGCGTAATGCTCGCTGAACGCCTGCATACCCTGTAACACCGGTTCCGGCTGCGGTGGACGAAAAACCTGAACATCGTGGCTGTATTCAGCGACAAAGCGCTCCAGATCGTGCGCGTTGTAGGCATCTAATTGCCGCTGTACGACAGTGTCTGGTTTTTTCATAAGCTGGCTCCGGATAGGGGTAAGAGAACGCTGTAATCTGTCAGTGCAGTATAAACCGCCTGTTTGACATTTCGCTGACAACGTTCAGAACAGCGATAACTGTCCGGCGTCTGCAACATTCTGTATGCCGGACGTCAGCAAATCCGGCCTGAAATCCGCCGTACTCAGACCTTTAAAATGGCGACCGCGGTCCTTAATGCCACAACGTGCCGCTGCTTTTTCAAACCGCTGGCGTATCAGATCAGCCCAGATGCCCGTCCCTTTCATCCGCTGCGCAAAATCTGCCACATAATCTGCTCCGCCGCGCATATCACGTACACGGTTCATGACCCGTGCCGCACGTTCAGGATAATGCGTTTGCAGCCATTCCTGAAACAAGGGATTCAGTTCCTGCGGCAAACGCAGCACGATGTAGCCCGCACTGTGCGCACCGGCATCTGCGGCGGCTTCGATCACTTTTTCCAGATCCGGCTCGGTGATGAAAGGAATGACCGGCGCAATGCTTACACAGACCGGGATGCCTGCGTCGCTGAGCGCGTATGGTGCGCAAGCGGCGCGCCGGTGTGGTGGCGCGCGGCTCCAGAATACGCGCCAGATCAGCGTCCAGCGTTGTCAGAGTAATGGCGGCCGTCGCCTTCTGCTGAGCAGCAAGGTCTGCCAGTAAACCAATGTCACGCTCGATCAGCGAAGATTTGGTGATCATCGCCACCGGATGACGGGAACGATGCAGCACTTCCAGCACCTGTCGCGTAATACCGAATTCGCGCTCACAAGGCTGGTAAGCATCGGTATTCACACCCACAGCAATCGGCTCGGGCTGATAGCCGGGCTTCAGCAAGGTTTTCGTCAACAGTTCCGCTGCATTCGTTTTGGCAAACAGACGGGTTTCAAAATCCAGCCCCGGCGATAACTCCAGATAACTGTGGCTGGGTCGTGCATAGCAGTAAATACAGCCATGCTCACAACCCTGATACGGATTCAGCGACACCGAAAACGGCAAATCCGGCGACTGGTTACGACTCAGTATCGTTTTCGCCTGCACCGCTTGCACCTGCGTTTTCAGCGAGCGCTCACTGTCTTCAGAATCAATGTCTGATAAGGGGTGCTGCCACCCGTCATCTTCTGCACTGCGTTGCTGCTGATGAAAACGGTGCGCAATATTTCCGATTGCTCCACGCCCTTTTGTCGCGTGCAAAGCTACCTGTACCAGCGGTTCGGCAGGTTCAGCAATACGAATAAAAGTGCGGATTTTACGGGACATAAGAAAATACTGATCATATATACAGTATTTTAGATTGTAGCGTATTTCCAGCATACGACTGGTGTTTTTTTCTGCACTGACACATTGCATCTGATGCCACTTTAGTCACAAAAATAGCAGTCCGGCGCGAAAACGAGCAAAGTACAGTATCGATGATTATCAGACCATGACGGAGACCATCACCATGCGCCTTTCCCCTTTACCGCTGGCACAACTCAGTTTGTCAGTGGCCCTGGCTTGCACCGCATTTACCGCCTGCGCGGACGAAACAACGACAGCCGCCACCGCCAGCCAGCCAGCAGAGACCACCGCTCCTGCAATTGAAGTGAAAGCCTTACGCGATCCGGCCATCATGCCGTATAAACAAGCGTATGAAATGTTAACCGGTATTCAGAAAGCAACGCAGGATAAAGTAAGGGTCATCATCCGTGTGCTCGCATCCGGCACCAGACAACAGATTCCGGATCTGCAAATCCGGCTGGAAAGCAACGAAAACCGCTGGCCGGTGCCGGTCAGTGACAAAGGTATTATCGATGTGCCCGTGATCGCCAAAGCCTATGCGGAAGGGGCGGAATTCGTGACGAATCAGAAAAAAGGCAGTCTTGGTGCCGACCTGACGCTGGTACCGGTGCTGCCGCCGGATGGTTTCAGCGCCGCGCAAATCCGCGACAGTCTCGATGCCGGCCGCACAGCCTTACGCGAAATGGTCCCGTGGTACTACCGTATCTTCATTTCAAATCCCAAAGGCGTCGCTGTTTGCTACGATAATCCGCATCAGCAAATCGTGTTACGCGGTCAGCAGGAGCGCGTTGTCGCTGCGACCGAAGCGAGGAAAAATCCTTATGGCAGTAAATGGTTTTGTGGAAATTTCATCGCACGCGAACTGGAAAATGAACAAATCCTGCCCGCTGCCGGTTACCACCTGTTGTATCTGTAAAACTGAGTTTTCACACAAAACATCACGCCGCGTCCTATACTGAATTTGTCTGCCGTCGCGGGAGAGCATCATGGTCAGCGCTGCCGAACTGTGTGAACTGATACGCGAAATCGAAACCGAAGACCCGATCGATTTCGCCGACTTACCGTTTGATGATCAGGCGCTGCGACAGCAAGTTGCCAGCGACCTGTGCAACATGAGCGGACAAATGCAAAACCTGAGTGCGGAAGACCGGGAAATCACATTAATGGCGGTCGCAGCACGCCTGGTATTAGAAAATCTGGTACTTAATATCCAGCTATTGCGCCAACATCATCTGGCCACCGATGCCGAAATTCAGGCCCTGCTCAAGAACATAGGAAAAACCTGAGCCGTCTCAGCAGCACATGCTGAAACGGCTGCATCACCTTTGCCACAGACCGTGGCGAACAGCTTGCCGGAACCCCGATGACGACTACACTGAAATCAAAAGGGGGAGATCACGATGCTGGAAGGCATACGCATTTTAATCATCGGCGCCAGTCATCTGGCCACACCGGGCTATCTGATTACCGGTCTGCACGATCAGTTGCAGGCCAAAGGTGCGCAAGTGCACAGTATCGGCGTCTGCGGCGTCACGCCGTCGGCCTGGGTCAGTGAAACCCAGGGTTTGTGCGGCAGTGCCGAGCGCAAGGGTAAATCCCCGCCACGACTGTCAATACTGCGCGCTGCCCATACCACGCCTGTCCGCACACTGATTGCGCAAGACCAGCCGCAATGGGTGATTGTGGTCATGGGCGATACACTGGCCGGTTACAAAGAAGGGAATTTTTCACGCCAGTGGGCATGGACGGAAGTGCAGCAACTGACCTCTCAACTGGAACAAAGTCAGACCCGCTGTATCTGGGTCGGCCCCCCCTGGGGCAATGACGGCGGTGCGCTGCAGAAATCCAATCAGCGGGTTAAACAAGTCTCGGATTTTCTGGCAGAGCATGTCGCCCCCTGCCGCTATATCAATTCGCTGACCATGAGCCGTCCCGGTCAGTGGGCAACCGCTGACGGCCAGCATTTTTACGACGATGGCTACCGCGCATGGAGCACAGCAATCACCCGCGAAGTGCTGCAAATCGTCAACAGCCGCTGAGTCTGCTGACGCGCCGCTGGCTGATGTTCGGCAGCGGCTGGCTGCTGCTCGCTTATCTGCAAGGCTGGCAGGCGGGCAGCGCAACGTTGCTGCTGGCGGGTGTTGCCGCCTTCCTGATCTCTGCTTTACCAGCGCCCCTGCGGCGCGGCGCAGCTTTATGTGTATTGATGTTACCCGCGGTGCTGACCGCCACCGGCAGCATTGGCGTGCTGACCGGGTTTGCCGGTAACAATCAGCATCAGCACTGGACCGGCATCAGCTTCGTTTGCGCATCGCTGGCTGCCGGTTTATACCGCGCACCGCTGACCATGCCGCAGTGGCTGGATTGTGTGCAGCCCTGGCGCTTTAATTCCGGTCCCTGCGCACTGCCGGATACACGCTCAGCACCACGGCGAATTCAGACACGACGCCTGCGTTCTGCGCTGAGCTGGATATTGCTGGGGGCATTCTTTTACAGCGTGCCGGCTGCCGCCTTATCGCCGCTGTTACTGCTGCGACAGTCATTTGCCGCGCCGGACATTCTGCTGTTTGCACTGGTGTTTGAACTGTATGTGTATTTCAATTTCAGCGGCATCAGTTTCATGGTGTACGGTCTGCTGAAACTGGCCGGTTTGCCGGTTATCCTGAATTTTCAGGCACCGTTTTCTGCACGTCATGTCCCGGAATTCTGGCAGCGCTGGCATATCTCACTGTCACAAGTGCTGAAACTGTTGATTTTTCAGCCCTTGCGCCCGTTGGGCGGCATCTGGCTGGCGGTACCGGCAGTCTTTCTGATTTCCGCGCTGTGGCACGGGGTGACGCTGAATTTTGTACTGTGGGGCAGTTTCCATGCATGTGCCTGGCTGGTTTCGCACAGTCTGATCCGGCATGGCTGGCGTCGCAGTGCACTCGCGCTACTGGCCCCGGTGATTCTCACCGGCCGGCTGATTTTCTCTGAAGCCGACACCCACATCCTGCTGCATAAGTTGCAGCAACTGGCTGGCTGGCGTGATGCGGCAGACAGCTGGATCAGCGGTATATCCATGGACTGGCAAACCGCCACCGGCCTGATGTGTGTCGCGGTCTGGATTGGTTGTGAAATCGCTTTTCCGCGTCAGGTCAGGCATTACCGCCTGTTGCGCCGCACGCCGGTACAGATCGCTTTGTTGCTGCTGATCCTGCTGATCGGGCGCAGCGGGCTGGGCGGTGTGTATGGTGCCCGCTGAACGCATAAAACTGGCAGAAATGCGGTGTTCAGCACAGGGATCCGGCGCTCGCCGGCAGAAAGTGCGGTTGTCCGAAAATAACAAATGCTGATTTCAGCACATTGCCACACTCATTCCGCACGCGACAACAGCCTTTTTGCAGCCCAGCGCGCATCCTGTGCACGCTGAATGCCATCCTGCTCAGATCCGGCGGTGGCACCGTCAAACAACACCAGCAAGGCATCCGCCGTGCGCTGTGGTTCTGAGGCACCGGCGTCCGCGCACCAGGCCACCAGTTGCTGTTGCAGCCACTGGCGCTGTTCACGTGCGACGGTACGGGCAGGATGCGCCGCATCCGGATATTCCGAGACCAGATGCTGCACCGGACAACCACGGAAATCCGGCTGGCTGACCCAGTTCAGTAAAAAGTCGAATAAGCCCAGCGCACGCTCCGCCGGCGGCAGGCTGCCGACTTGCGCCTCAATCTGCGCGCGCGCATCCAGCGTTCGTCTTTGTATACAGGCAGCCATCAGTTCATCTTTGCTGCGGAAATGCGTGTACATCGAAGCTTTGGCCACACCGGCATCCGCCAGCACGCGATCTATGCCCACGGCGCGGAAGCCTTCCTGATAAAACAATTGATCGGCACTATTGATCAGGCGTTCGCGCACGCCGGTGCCGGATTTTGCGGAAATTTTTTTTGTCGTCATGTGTTGACAATACAGACCGGTCAGTCTAAAGTCAACTCCGCAAACAGACAGACCTGTCTGTTTTTTCATTCATTCAATGATCAGGAGTGCAATATGGGATTTCATATCGAAGGCGCCGTGGCGCTGGTAACAGGGGCAAATCGTGGTATCGGTGAAGCGCTGGTTGACGCACTGATCGCTGCCGGTGCGGGCAAAGTGTATGCCGCTGCAAGGCAAATCACCGATCTGGCAGCACTGCAAGCACGCCACGGCAACAAACTGGTGGCAGTACAACTGGATGTCACCCGCGCGGATGACATTCAGGCCGCCGCCGCGCTGGCAGGCGATCTCACGCTGCTCGTCAATAACGCCGGCGTGGCAGCTCATATGGGCAATGACTTTGCTGACCCGCAATGGCTGAGCGCAGGCCGCACGGAAATGGAAGTAAATTACTTCGGCACGCTGGCCATGATGCAGGCATTTGCCCCGGTGCTGGCACGTAACGGTGGCGGCGCAATTGCGAATGTGGCTTCCGTCGCGGCGCTGGTAAATTTCCCGCTGTTCCTGAGCTACAGCGCTTCCAAATCCGCCACCCATTCCGTCACGCAGGCCGCCCGTCTGGCACTGGAAGGGCAAGGCACACGGGTATTCGGCATCTACCCCGGCCCGGTTGATACCCGTATGGCAGAACAGGTGCCTTTTGACAAAGTCACCCCGGCCGCCGCTGCAAGCGCCATGCTGCAGGCAATGCAAGCCGGTCAGGAAGAAATTTATCCGGATCCGGTGGCTCAGGAGTTCGGTAAATTGTGGCACAGCAAACCGAAAGCGCTGGAAGACCAGATACGCGGCATGATGGCCGGCTGAAACTGAGTCCGCTGACCATCGTCACAAAACGTCCGCCTGCAGCGTGCAGGGCGGACGTTTTTCCGTTGCGGTCCGGCATGCCGGCTGATACGCATTCATCTCTTCGCATAACCCTGCAACCGCCCGAAACCACCTGAAATGCGGGTTTCTGCACAGCCATCCGGCTCTCGCCGGCAGAAAGTCCGGCGATCCGGAAATCGCTGATGCGGAAGTCTGCACAATGTGCAGGCTACCTTCAGGTTTATTTCGCGCCGCTTTCGTTGCGGCTGAAGCAATCGTTGAAGACGTCTTCGATGATGGTGTTGCCTTCACTCAGTCTTGCGCCGCCATAGGCCAGATTCAGGGTGGCGCTTAAAAAGTCGGCTGGCAGTGTCGGAATGCGTTGTTTGATGGCTGCCTGCACCTGATCGCGGTTTTTGCCGGCATTGCGCTGGCGGGCGGCGTACTCCAGCAAGCGCATTTTACTGAAGCAGGTTTCGGCTTTGGCACGATGCGACGGTTGCGGATTCAACTGCAGTTTCTCAGCACAACGGTAAAAACGCGCACCTGCCATCGCATTGCCGGATGCATAGGTTTTGTCTTCAAACGCGGTAAAGTCAGCGATTTCTTCGCGGGCAGCATTTTCCCCCATGATTTTCCTGCTCGCCTGCTTTGCCTGTTCCACTGTCAGCTCACCCTCATCAATCATATTCGTCAGATGCCAGGTGCGTTTTGCGTACATCACACAAAAATTGTATTCCGGCGCGCCACCGGCGCCCTGTGGCACAGGAAAGCCACCCAGACCACCGAGATCCGGATCTTTTGCCGCAGACGGGCTTTGTTGTGCCTGCGCAGTCAGCGCAATGGCGCTCAGCGTCAGTATCAGTAATGTTCGACGGCGGAAGTTCAGCATGATGTCCCCTGAGAAATAATATCGTTATGGTTTGTTTTGGAAGAATGTTGCCGGTCTGCATCTGACAGCCAGCGCAGCAAATTCTGTTCACCACCGGCACTGAAAGCAAACACCCGCGAATCCGGTAATCGTCTTCCCCAGCCCAGCGCGGTAAAGCGTAACAGCAGCAGATTCCCCAGTAAACCAGCCAGATGATGGCGGCGCTCGCTCCAGTCCAGACAGTGGCGGCAAACAGGACGTTTACCGGGTGTCAGGTCTTCCGGCGTGATACCGATCTGCGACAGCACTTGCTGGCCGTGCGCCGTCAGCGCCATGCCCTGTTCGCCCACCGTCAGGCAAGCCGCCTGCAGCAGCCTGTCGTACACCAGCACCCCCAGCTCACCGGCCAGATGGTCGTAACAGACCCGCGCCTTGCGTAACGCCGGTTCACGCGGACTGGAACGCAGCCGCAACGCACCGCTGCGAAACGCCACATTCATCAGCGATTCCAGCAACTGCGCGACATCCTCATTCGCCAGCCGGAAATAGCGATGCCGCCCCTGCGCCTCGACCGCCACCAGACCTGCTTCCAGCAATTTCGCCATATGGCTGCTGATGGTTTGCCGGCTCACACCGGCAATCTCCGCCAGCTCGGTGGCTGTCAGCGCCATGCCGGACATCAGCGCCGTCAGCACTTCCGCACGCGCATGGTCACCAATCAGTGCAGCAATCGCGACAATATTCGGGCCGTCTTTCATCGTATTTTTTCCGGAACTGAGTTTACATCTGTGTTTTATCGCCGCGTTCAGCAGCCCCGCCATAGTAACAGCAGCGCCGCCCTGCACCCTTCGATCCGCATCGAAGCATCGCGGCTACGCTACACCGTATAGTCCTGCCATCCGCTGCAACGGCAGCATTTATCGGGAGAAAAATCCATGATCACCTGTTTTATCCGCTATCAGATTGACCCTTTTCAGCGCGATGCATTCAAAGAATATGCCGACAACTGGGGACGGATTATTCCGCGTTGCGGCGGACATTTGCTCGGTTATTTTCTGCCGCATGAAGGCAGTAACGATATCGCGTGGGGTCTGATCGCGTTTGACAGTCTGGCTGCCTATGAAGCCTACCGTGCCCGTCTGCGTACAGACGACGAAGGCCGCGCGAATTTCCGGATGGCGCAGGAAAAGCGCTTCATCCTGCGCGAAGAACGCAGCTTTACGGAAGTGGTGGACAGTACTTTTCTGAAGCAGGCAAACCATGATTGCCGTGATCTTTGAAGTCAGCGTGCGTGAAGACGCGCAAAACGCTTATCCGGACGCTGCAGCGGCGCTGTCCGGCGTATTGCAGCAGGCCGACGGGCTGATTTCGATCGAACGTTTTCAAAGCATCAGCACGCCGGGCAAGCTGTTATCACTGTCGTTCTGGCGCGATGAAGCTGCAGTGGCCGCGTGGCGCAATCAGCCGCAACACCGCATCGCCCAGCAAGCCGGACGCGAAAAATGGTTCGCCGGCTACCGCCTGCGCGTTGCCAGCGTGCTGCGCGACTACGGCATGCATGAACGGGCGCAGGCACCGGCGGACAGCAATCAGCATCACCAGCCACCTCCTTTGGAAGCGTGAATCTGCAGCGGTCGCAGAAGTCGCGTGACGGTTGGCGGCTGCATTGTCTTCTGCCGGCTCCGTCAGACGGAAGCGAGCGTAATTATGCAGCTATCGTCATCCACTGTTTTCGGAGCGCCGGACTTTCTGCCGACGACCGCCGGATTGCTGTGCGGAAGTCCGCATTTGGGGTCAAAATTGGCTTTTCGGGCATGTCCAAGCCGGTTTTGGCGTCTGAATGCTGCTGACAGAACTCGCTGCGTTCCACTCTTCAGCTAACGGAGTTACTTTCGATATTCAGCTCACCATCAGGCAAATTTCATGCTGCAGGAATTTCCGGAATTTTTCTTCATCGCTAAGCTGACTGATGCTGCACAGAAGAGCCGTATCCCGGCGGCAGATACTGCCGGATCAAACCCAAGCACTCCTCAATTTCATCAAACCCGTCAGCAAAAATGCCACGGTATCACGTATGCGTGAAGCGGTGAAGCCAGCCATTCATCTGCGTTTTGACGCTACCGTGTCAAAGGAATTCCATTCCACACAGGCCGCGTTTGTCTTGCGTTATGAACGAATATCCACCACTTCCCATTCCCCCAAATAAAGGGCAGCACAAGCTGCCCATTAATGGTTACTGGCGAACTAAAATTAACAAAGACATCCCGGTATTTGTCCTGACCGGATCATTACCGACGGTTTCTGTTGAAATGTCCCGACCGATTAACAAGCCGCCTCCGACTGGGCTGAGAACAACATTTGTTCCGGCCAGATTAATCGTTTTACTGTTTTGATCGAAGTTCCAGTTCAACGTGGTTCCAAGAACGCCATTGCAGCCGGAAATCAGCTTGTTATTGAACGGGGTTACGTCAGTCACCCCGTTCGTTGTTTTTCCATAGCCGGAGTTCGGACTGACTTCTTCGCCGCTGTTTGCGCTGCAAGTTAAGGTCGCTGTGTAGGCAATATTGTTGCCGTTATTGACGGCAGAAAACACGACCGTTCCCAATGTCTGCCGGACACTGACATACGCCGTACCGACACCTGTATCCAGCATCATCAGTTTATAGCTGCCGATAAAGTCATTGATCGTCAGAGTGCTGTTGGATTCCATTTTGGCGACCCTGGCCGACAGTGCCGATAAGTTTGAATTAACACTGTCAATTGCAGTCGCCAGTGCCTGGAAATTCTGGTTTACCGCCGCCGCACTGGCGGGTTGTCCCGATGTGAACGTATTCGGAACAGTGGTTGCTGACGCATGCAACGCAATGAACATGGCACTGATAGCGGTGAGCTTGATGAAAGACAATTTCATGGTGTATCTCCTGTAAATGATAAAAATGTTTTTTCAGATGACCAGGTCAGCGCCATTGCGCAGTTCCCCAGATACCGCTGCTGTCCCACCGTAAAGTGTCTTTTGTGACCGGCTGTGTATCGACCAGCGGGTAGTTTGCCAAGGTGACTGCAGGGACCATTACCGGGTGTGTACTGTCTGCCTGTTGCGAACTCACTCCACTCGACGCGGTGACAGCAGCAAGCGAATCGGCGAAATGAGAAAGTACTTTGTCAGGTACCTCGCCTTTGGCAATACGATTGGCAATATTCACGACCTTGTCCGCCTGCGTCGCACCGGCACCATCGGTATTGGCTGCCAGTGCCAGAGCAGCGAGTTTGAAGGTGGTAACGTCGGATGTTTTTCCGTTCGAGACATTAAACACAGGCGGTGCCATCGCTTGTGACAAGGAGAGATTCAGCACGGAGCTGGCAACCATTGTTGTGACACTATTGACGAGTTCAGCTGTCATCGTCTCTCCGTCAGACACACGTTTGTCCAGTACTGCCGCAACGATTTCAGTCAACGGTGTGATGGCGATACCGCTTTTGACAGAGCCAACGTCAGGAATAACGCTGCGTAAGATCGCCTGGCTGGTTTCGGGGCTACCGGTTGCCTCATTACGATAGGTACCGCTGACATACAACGTGACCGGGTACACAGCATTCACCGGCATGTTCATATTCGCAACGCTGCCATTGATCGTACCGGTCGCGATAATCTTCCCTGAAGAATCTTTTGCCGTCACTGATCCGGAGGTATATGCCCCCTTATACGGTGTTACTACGATGGGAATGCCCGGATCGTTGGGAACGTCAACTGTGTTATTCGAAGGAGAAGAGCCGCCGCAGGCTGCCAGCAGTAATGCACAGCAACTGGCTGAAAGCATAAAAAGTACTTTTGGAATACGCATCATGTCGCTCCCTTTTACTGCAGAGCTGGCAAGGGTTCACCAGGCTTCACGCACTTCGGCAACGTTGCACCGGCAAATGAAGAGAGCATGCCGCAGCGGTAGGACTTACCACGAACCGTCGCAGTGAAAAACACTTGCGTGCCATTCAGTGTGTTGTCCTTACGCATGTCGGCAATACTGATATCCGTCGGTTTGACAGCGAATACCTTTGCTGTGGCCTCAGCCACTTCTTTTTCATCGACCGTACCCACGCCCAGCTTTTGAGCAACAACAGGTGCGAAAGAACATGCACTCACTTGGACGACTAACACTGCAATCAGTACGCTGCGAAAAACAATATATCCAGACTTCATCGGGCTCTCCTTAAAATATTTCCAATAAACGGCTGTACAATCTGACCGCTTAATTTCTAATTCGCCCGGACTGCTCGAAAGGTTCGATTTTTTTGCAGATTTTTTAAAAAATGTCGCTGCGCCCTTTTTTAGATCATTTGGCAACGTCTCCTGACGAGATGCGCCAGTTTTTTCAGCATGCGAGAAGCACCATGTTGCGCGTGCTCGGATACCGGTTTCCGAAGATCCCGCATCAATTGCTGGAAGACGCCGTCATGCAGACGTTTAAGCAATTATGGGGCGATCAGCTTGGACAGTTCTCATCTGTTCACCCAGTCCATACTGAACTCTTCAGAGCAGAGCTCATTCGTTTCCTGGCAAGAACAGTCGCGTTTCGTCGTTTGCTCGATATGCTTGAACAGCACAAGGATGAGATTTTGTTGCGTGACCTGATCACTTCGAACCAGGACGATTGCTCAGACGATACGATGTATGAGTCACTCATGCCGAAAGAAGACGATGATCCGATTCATGACGCTTTGGAAAATCTTCAGTTAGTACAGCGTTTACAACGATGTGTTGATCATTTGACGCCGAAATTAAGTGAAGTGATTCGTTGTGTACTGGGTGATTTAAGGCAAGCAGATACAGCGCTGATGCTTGGTATTCCCGAGGGAACTGTTAAAAGTCGTATCAACGAAGCGGTTAAAAAGCTGAAGCGTTGCATGGGTATTCATTCGGAGGATGTATGAGCGAAAACATACCCGTATCAAAAGAAGAGGCACTGTTGCTGACCCAGCTGGAACGATTGTTAACAGATGCTGAGTTACAAAGCCTGCGTCAGGCACTCTCTGAGGATCCTTCATTGGCAGGAGATGCACGACTGATTGCTTTACTGGAAAACTTGCGCCTTGAGCAGCGTATCGCGCAAAACGAAGATACCGCATGGCTGAAATTCAGGGAACTCGCCCGGCAAAGTCAGGAGGCATCGCCGGCTGCGAGCGAACAATCACAACCTGTATCACGCTGGTTTTCGTGGTTGGGACAATGGTTTTCGCCCTTGCGTGCAGCAATGCCGGTATTGGCAACGGTCGTTATCATTGCACAGAGCGGTGGACTGGTGTGGCTCTATAACAAGCCCGTATCACAAATTGAGCCTCAAACTGACACAAGGGGAGGCATTACAACGCAATGCCCGGCAATACTTGTGCGCCTGAAGTCGTCTGCGACGATAGAAGATTTAACGCGCATATTGACGCAAGGACAGATGCAAGTGGTAGCAGGACCTGACGCTAAGGGTTACTACCGTATCGTCGGACAAACCAGCTTGCCGGACGATGGCGTTATTTTGTTGAAGGATATAGCGACCGAAATCAAACCCGCCGACGATTGCAGTCAGGCACACAAGTCACTGTGAACAAATCCTCCCGGTCTTCATTTTGGATGACCAGGATGATTATCAAGATCGCTATGGACCGGAAAACGACTATTTAGGTGATTGAGGTTTACTCCACCGGTCCATATAATTTTTAATCGTACTGCTGTTATTCCTTAACTCTTTCGCCAGCTCCTCTGGACTGTAATTGCCGCGACGGACATTTAAATCCAGCAAATCAAGACGTGCACGGCCATATCCGGTACTCGCGGCTTCCTTGAGTAAGCTTTCGGCACGCTGATAATCTCTTGGAACCCCTTTGGGCGCTTCAATCAATAGTTCAGCCAGCAGGGTCTGCGCTACCGGAAAATGTTTGGCGGCTGCCTGCGAGAGATATTTCACGGCCAGTACCGGGTTATAGGGAACGACACCATTGCCCTTTTTGACTGGCTTGGATTCCAGTCCATATCCGGTATGCACGGTTTTCATACTGACTTGTTCGGGCGTCGCATAGACCAGTCCCAGCGTCGTTAGCGCCAGTACATCACCCGTTTTCGCTCTTTTTTCCAGAGTGACTTTGCCATTGACATCAAAATTCATCGCGTTGTACTGGATTGCTTCGTCCAGTCGTGCGAGATTTTCATCCCAGTACTTTTGCAAGGCAGCGGGTTCAGATTTTGTTTCGGTGCCGCGCTGTACTCCCGCCAGCGGCGTGTTCTTATCAGTTTTTGATAACTTGGCTAAGGGTTTTGCTGTGGAAAGCTGAACATCATTGACCAAACCACTGTTGACCCAGGGGATTTGCGTATCACCGGTAGCCTTACTGACGTCGGCTTGTGTAGCCAAGATCGCCTGCATCAGGCTGAGATCCTGTTTCAGGATATTGCGGTTAAACGCCAGCGAAAATTCGCTGTTCTTGCCAGAGCCATCGCCTGCCTGCGTCCCCGGTGCGGTGGAATAGAATGTCAGTGTCCCGTGCGGTGGCGTCGCAGGATCAACCATACCCTGAGTCGGTGCGCCCCGCATCAGCGGATTACGGCAGGCATCAATGATCAGAACGGATACCTGTGCATTGCTCTGTGCCAGAACGCTTTCAATCCAGCGTAACGAAATGCCATCCCGCTTGAGATCCAGAGATTTCAGTGTGGATAAGCGTTGATCAATTGGAATAAGGTAGTTAATGTTATCGACAGCAATGCCGTGACCTGCGTAGAACAGCAGAGCGATATCCGCATCTTTTGCGACAAGCGAGAAAGTCTGCAAGTCGCTTTTGAGTTGTGCAGCGGTACGATCCGTTGCCAGTGTGGTGGCAAACCCGAGTTGCTTCAGACTATTAACCGTCAAGGTAGCGTCAGAAACTGGATTCTTCAGTTTTTCATTGCTGGCGTAGGCTGCGTTGCCGATGACAAGAGCGACTTTCTTTGGTGTGGATGCATTAGCTAAAGCGAGGGATGTACTCAGGCTGTATACAGCCAGTGCGCATAGTGACTTTTTCAGTATTTTCCGGCGGTCTGCCATGTTTTTACTCCGTGCGGTAAGGTTTTAAGCTTTCAGGACAAAGCACTTCCAGAATTTCAGAAACTTCTTTTCCTGTGTTCTCGCCAATCAAAATCTGGGTATTCCTCGCTTGGGCACGGGTAATGTCACGTATGGCGCATGCTGCTGTAAAGTCAATTGCCTGAGTCATCGATAAATCAATACTGCGATGCTCACCAGCTTTCCAGCGCCGCATATGAGACCCAATGTTCAAAAAGTGAAGTCTGCCGCTAAAAACACCTTTGTTTGGAGTTTTCTGCTTTGGTGCGAGGAGCAAACCGGTTAGCGAGACAATGACCGCTGCCAGAAAGGCAACCGTGACGGCTAATTTTGACCATGGGCCGATCGCCATCAATACTGCAATACTTACCGCAAGTAAAAAAATCCAAAGTCCGTTCACCAGTGCCTTACGTGCTTTCGATGCACCAAGTGCTGTACGCCATAACAGTACAGATTTTTCATCCAGCATTTCGACCGAGACGACCACTAAAGTCCCGGCGATAACTGCTTTTGGTAAATAATCGAGTAACGGCCATTGCAATCCGATCAGGAAGAAAATCAGCAATAGCAGAAAAGCAGAATGAGAAATAGCGGGTATTTTGCTGTCTGCCGGTTTGAGCTCAGAGATTGTTCTGCTTCGGGATAATGAGATAGAGATAGGCAACAAACCGAGTGTCCCGAATACAGTATTGCCCCATGCATTGGCTAGCAATTCGTTCCGCACCATCGCATCGGGTTGACCTTCATCGCTCGCAAGCGAAGAAGCCGCAGAAAGCGTATCGATCAGACACAGCAATGCAAGAATCGCACTGCCTGAAAATAATGTCAGGATCACTTGGATATCCGATAAAAACGCCAGTTTTTGCCACGGCCACCGCCAGAACCCCAATAGTGCGTTAGCAATTTCACCGCCATGTATCTGGCTGACGGTGCTACACAAAGCGGGGGTTGGTGCGTAGTTTCGCCAGGCAAAGTAGACCAGAGAGCCGATCACGATACTGATAAATAAGCGACTCCGGTATAGCATTGTTCCGGGTTGCAGCCTGTATTTGATGCCAAAGGAAATGGCAATCACCGTGGATGCTACTGCCAGTGCTGGCCAGGCAACGCTCTCTGAGCATTGATTCATACCAGAAATTTGTCCGGAAATCGTCGTCGTTGCAACGATAAAAGCCAGTGCAGACAAGGCAGGGATCGACATGAAAGAGCGCAGTCGATCCGTCCAGTTCATGTAGCCAATAACGAGGAGTATGACCCCTGAGAAAGTGACGCAGAGAGATGCAACGATAAACGCAGACATGGCGCCACCTACTTTGATGGCTGGCAACGTCAAGGCGTACTCGAGAATCATGGCGTAGCAAACAACGGACAGGAATCGTGGCCCTGTGAGTGGATTTCGACGTGCTGAAAACAAAATGACTAACAGCGTACCGATTGCTGCGGTCATGAGTGCCGTCACTGAACCGGTATTAAATGCCTTATTCGCGATAGCACCTTGCCCGAGATATTCACCGACATAAATCAGCGCAGCCAGTCCTCCGATCGCGCAATCGGCAATTACTTGTGACATACCCTTATTCTTGTTCATTCCTGACGCTCCGATGATCCACAGAGCGGGTTAATCCGGATATCGATTGCCAGCGACCCAAATGCTTGACGAGTTTCCGGCAGTGTCAGTCCGGGTATTTCCATTTCAAAGGCACCACGGCTATTGGGTCCATTCACAATTGTGGCGTTAAAGTTCAGCGCCCATTGCTGCACATCTTGCATGCTGGTACTGGCCGAGAAGACGACTTCGTACTGTCCACAAACAGCGCTGGCCGTACCGCGGCTACTTTGACTCAGCTGCTGCTTACCTATCGACGCAGATAAGTTATACATTGCCAGGAGCAATCCAAGCTGAATCATCATCAGAATCAGTACCAAGGCTGACTTGCGACTGAGCCATGCAGCAATTAACTCGAGCACAGAATTTGATTCTTTATCATCTGAGAGCGACATTCAGCAACCTTTGTATTTTCTGATGGGTAATCAAATTGCTTAAAGATATTCAGTATTTCAATTATTCAATGAACCATAAAATTACTATTTTTATAATGCAAGTATTTCTCGCTATGTCTTTCTCTACAAGGACCAATTTGAGGAATAACGCCAGGTTTTTGTCTCAGCTGTGATATATAGAAAAATAGGAGGAAGCGTATGCATTCCCCCTATTCAGACTAATTCAACCAATCATTAAAATACGAGAATTTACTTTTAGCAAATTCACACTAATTGTGTTACCTGTCGGGCAGACAATGCTTGCATCAAATCTTCTTTGGTAATACGAATCGGATTATTGACCGGATCAATTGCCTCACTGGATTTCATAGCACGTGTTGTCGCACTGTTAGCAGCACCATCGACAAGATTACGTAAATCCCGGCCAGAATAACCTTCGGTTTGTGCGGCAAGATCCAGTACGATTACATCAATATCCGCACTTACTGGTTTATTACGGAGAAGATTTTTAAGGATAGCCTGCCGTGCTTGCAGCTCTGGTAAAGGAATTGCAATTTTTTGAAGAAAGCGTGAAAGGATTGCACTATCTAAAAACTCCGGATGATTTGTCGCACCAAGCACAAATACTTGTCCGGCCTGACTCTTAATACCATCCATTTCCTGCAAAAACTGTCCAACGATCTCTTCGGTTGTCGCTTCGTTGTCCGAGCCTGTGCGCTGTCCTGCAAGTATCTCCATTTCATCAATAAATAAAATACAGGGGGACATTTTACGTGCCTTCTCAAACATGTCGCGTACAGCAGCACCGGAATGTCCGATGTATTTCTGACGTAATTCTGCTGTCGTCGGTGCAAAGAAAGACAAGCCTGATTGAGAAGCCAGTACACGGGCCAATTGTGTTTTACCAGTGCCCGGAGGGCCATACAGTAATGCACTGCGCGGAGCGTCAATGCCGGAACTGCGTAATGCCTCAGCATTTTTCAGCATCTTACCAAGAGTGACGAACTGATCCTTGACACTGTCAGGCAGTACAATATCCTCCCAACTCAAATCAGCTACTTTCACAACTTCTTGCGCCTCGTCCAGTTGACTGGTCATATCGGCTAACTGCAGCACGACGGGATTTGCCTCATCGATTAATTCGCCCGTTGTCAGTGCACGCGTTGTCGCCCGGCTTCCGGCCCCCTTAACCAGCGTGTTCAAGTCCCGTCCTGACTTTCCTTCTGTTAGTAAGGCGATTTGATGAGCCCCGTGTTCCAGATCGAAGTCGATCGGCTTATTCTTAAGGATAATTTTAAGGATTGCTGTTCGGGTTGCGAGGTCTGGCAGAGGTAACTCTAATTTGGGCTCAAGACGTGAAGCCACAGCTGAGTCCAGTAAGGCAGGATGATTGGTTGCTGCAAGAACAAAGACCATACCATTCTGACTCTTAATGCCGTCCATTTCTTGTAGCAACTGGCCAATAATTTCAGTCGAAACAGAGTTAGCCTGATCGCCCGAGCGTGACGGCGCAAGAATTTCAATTTCGTCAATAAATAAAATGCAAGGCGATTGCGAGCGGGCACGTTCAAACAAGTTCTTAACAGCAATGCCTGATTCACCAAGGTTGCTTTTACGAATTTCAGCTGTCGAGGCTGCGATATAGCCTAACCCGGATTCACCTGCCAGTACTTTAGCCAGTTGAGTTTTACCAGTCCCGGGCGGTCCCCATAATAATGCGCCCGAAGGAACATCAATTCCGGATTTTTTCAGCGCCTCATGACTCTTTAACATTTTACCGAGGTTGATAAATTGGTTTTTGATGTTCTCGGGTAAGACAATGTCGTCCCAGGTCTGATCAAGTACGTCCGTAGAACTCTTACCTCGTACAAGGCGAATTTCTTTGAGTATTTCCGCCTCGGTAGGGTCATTGCGACCAGTAAGATCTGCGGCTAAAGAGACGACAAGTGTTTCTAAATCACGTCCGGCAAAACCAGTTGTGTCTCTGATGACTTTACTCAGATCATCAGGAACAATTAACTTTGCTTTTTTCATTTCGTTTCGCAAGATTTTTTCGCGGCAACGTTTATCAGGCAGCCCAATTTCAATGCGGGTTGTGAAACGGCTCATGACTGCAGAATCAATATTTTCGTGAAGATTCGTGGCACCAATAACGAGGATCTTAGTCTTGCTGTCACTTGCAATGCCACCCCATTGCACCAGGAATTCTTTCAGCATTTCGGTGTCAAAATTGACGTTGCCCGTAGCATTACTGCTTGAGCGTGACTTGAATACACCTTCACATTCATCAACAAATAAAATAGCTGGTTGATGTTTTCTCAGTTCTGAGAAAATTGCCTGTACTTTTGGTCCTGTATGACCCTGATACTGTCCTTTCAGATCACTTTCGCTGATCTTCTGGAAAAATAAATTCCCCGTTTTAGCTAATACATTTGCGATACTGGTTTTACCAGTTCCCGGAGGACCATACAGCAAAATGCCTTTTGGGCTGACATCAGATTCGCTGGTAAATAGCTCAATCAGCTTGATTAATTTGTTGCTGGTTTCGTCTGGTAAAGCGATTTGCGACCAGGCTTTTGCAAGTTCAAGATCTTTCTCATACTGAATTTTACAGATCGCATACGCGTCTTTGACGGATTTAAACTCTATAAATCCATCCGCCAGCGTATTCATCACTGGACGGATAGATTCGAGCTTGGCTGCAATTAAACGATTAAATTCCGGATATTTATTTAGAGAAGCATCGCCAGAAACGATTAATTCATGAGCATTATGCTTGTAGCCTAATTTCAGTCGCTGCTGACTTTTTTCTGAGCTTGCTGTAAGCAGAATATGTACAGCACCAGGCCCGTTAAGCATTGTGGGAACGAGATCATTCACGAAAGGGGGGTAGTACCCAACGCAATTACCATCGGCAGTTGGATACAAAGCGAGGGCGTCCGGTGTTGCTTTACCAGTAGTAGCATTTCCTGATATCTGTACTTCAGCCTTAGCTAAGGTCTGGTCTAAATGTGCGAATGAAGCTTTCAGAGCTGCTCGAGCAGCCAAACGCCGACTTTGCCGGACCAATAAGAAATATGGTGCGATAAAAAATACTATTCCTTTGAAACTGGTCAGGAGATGGTAAATATAGACGGGGAAAAGCCCGAGATTAGTGAATATCCCAAAAGAATACAAAAAGAGCAAAAAATATGCGTAAGCAGCATATTGCGCACCATTGAATGCGGTATTCAGGCCAGTCAGTTTCAGAGCGCTACCCCAGCGTTCTTCACTGAGTCGCTTTTTAAACATAGCATCTTTACTTTGCTGAATGGCCGGAGCCATGCCTTCTTTCACAGCATTCAGAGCAACCTCAGCCTCAGCTTGAATCGCGTTAAGTCTGTTGCGCACCTCTTCAACTTTTTGCGCGGCAACTTCAAGCGAAGCCGCACTTTTCTTTACCCGCTCCCGGATTGGTTGAGGAATTTCATCATCCCAGTCGGTCATATTTTTCTCCAAGTTTCGAAAATTCACACGTTAGTTTTGTGTTTTTGGTTTATATAGATCGGCTAGGATCTGAAATTGGTTCGATTTTTTAATGAAAGAAATGATTGCTTCATTTGCAAAAAAATTCGCAGCATAAAAAATTCAACAACCAATCTTTGTGGTAGAGATTAATTGTAAAAATAAGTAATTTTTCTAGCTCTAATTTTAATGTACTGACGGAGCAATGGGGAAAGTAACGACAACAATAGGGTTGTTCTTACATGAAAGTGACAGGAAATTTTCCGGATTATAAAATCTGAGTTGCGGTAACAACTAATCGGGAAGCAAACTAAGTGCTTCCCGATATATTGAAGTTTCAGAAAATTACATTATTTACAAGCAACCCTTGGCGCTTTAATCTTTGCCAACAAACTCTGGACCTGCGAGAGTTTGCAGGCCTATATGTAATAGATACACGCCGGTACGATGTACAAAAATTTCCATCTGCTTCGGAAAACTCAAAAACCTGCGCTGAGCCGCGACTCGGGAAATACACTGGCAAAAGACAGCTGTCATCTTTCACACTGAGGCTCAGTACGTCAGTCAGTCGGGATGTGCATGTCAGCGAGTATCCGCAGCGGCACGTATCAGGTACGCGCCGATGCGGAAAGTTCAGGCGACTTGCGGTTGCTGATCGTGGCGGGCGCTGTTCAGGGCGATGATGGCGTTGCGCAGCAGGCAGTCGGCTTTATGGATATTCGTTTTTCTCACCTTGGCCGAGGCGTTGTGCAGCATCTTATTGCACAGGGTTTGTACCAGCGTATTCAGGCCGGACAAGGCCATCAGTTCTTCCGGTGTGTGCTGGCTTAAAAAGTGCTGTTGCTGCTGCTCCTCGTTGCCGAAAGGCGGCAGGCAGGCTGCGACCGAGTAGAAGGCCGGTTTGGCGGCAATCGTCAGCATACCGTGATAGTGCTCGCCGAATTGCTGGCGCATCATGGTGTCGAGTGACTGCACGCGGTGCTGGATTTTCGGCGATTCCAGACGTTTCTTCCATTGCGCCAGCGTATTCGCCTGCCAGTTCACGATCAGGCGGATTTCGGTCTGGTCGTTCAGGTGTCTGCGCAGTTTTTCCAGTGCGGCCGGCGTCGGCATGATCGCATCATTGACTACATAAAACACTGCGTGCGCCTGCCTTAAAGCTTGCAGATTCTGAATCGCCGCCAGTTGAGAAGGCAGGCCGGTACCACCGAGATCGGTAATACGGAAGCGTCCCCAGCGGGTGGCGAAATGGTAAAACTGCGGCTGCGTGGTTTGCGGTTTGCCGCCATCGCCGATGATATTGCCGTCGCAGATTTTTTTCAGCGCGTCGCGTTTGCGGGTGAATTGCGCCAGCACGATTTCCGTGACGGCTGACTGATCATGCAATGCCGGTAACTGCTCGCGCATCTTGATGATGCGGCGGCGTTCGGTCACACGTTCATTTTTCCAGCGCTTCGCCATCTCCAGCAATTGCTGTTTTTCCGGCGGCGGACGCAGGCGGTAGCGCAGTTTGTTCCAGATTGCAGCATTGTCCAGCTTTTGCGCCAGTTTCTGACGCAGAGCCTGACGCTGCTCAGTCGCGTTCAGTTCTGCGACCTTCGCCTGATGTTCCACCACACCCAGCTCGGTCTGAAATGCCATCAGTTCCTGCCGCGTCGCATTCCGGGCGCGCAAGGCTTTCTGATAGCCGGCCAGCGTCAGTGTGCTGGCCTGACTGCTTGCCACAAAGGCCTGACGTTCTTCCTGTTTCGCCGCTTCTGCCAGAACAATGCGTAATGCTTCGATAATGCTGGATTTTCCGCAACCAACGTCACCGTAAAACGCAATCGTGAATTCCGCCCATTCTGCATTGGTCTTCAGCGCATTCAGTTCCGCCAGAAATCCCTGACGTATTTGCTTCAGCGCAAGAGGATCATGTTCCGTACAGGCAGCAAGACGCTTGTCAAACTCACTCTGTACCAGAGGATAAATTTTTGTCAGGTTGAAATGACGCCGCATAAAATCGGCGTGGTTGATTCCTGTATCGACACCGGAAGATGCGGAAGGAAGGGATGAATCAGGTGGAGTGGATGCGGGCACGATAAACAATAACTGGCTGAAATACTAACTGCTTTATTCATTCTAGCATTATTAGCAGCCAAATATATGTGAACTTTCGCTAAGTGGCGGGTAAGTGGTTTGCAATTTTATATGCATAGCAAAAACATTGCAAAAAGACAATGAAAAAGGCATTTACCTCACTGTAAATGCCTTTTGCGTCTTCGCTCAATCGCATCATGAAGGTAATTCGTAAATCAACGCGACTGGCAATCCTCCCTCGGAGCTAAACTGGGTTCGAACGCGAACCCAGTTTTCTGCGATTCATCTTCTCGGTGGATAAGTATTCTGCAACGTCCGCCTGCCCGCTCAAAATCCGGGTAATACGACATGCCCGCCACGGGAATAAAACTGATGTATGCACTGCAAGAACGTCTGTCATCAGTGTACGATCCTTCGACAGTGATTCGTTTTCCTGCGGGAATTAGGCCATAGCCGTTATCAGCTACTTTAGGAAAACTGAAACTGCCATTGTGACAAAATCGTTTTTGAAAACTGCCACCCATCGCCATCCCGCGGAGATTCAATTTTGCAGTCGCCTCATCTTGTGCAGGCGTATATGTCGCGGTACAAGCGGTAAGACAAAAAACAGTGAAAGTTAACAAGATAGAGTTAAGTATTCTCATTATTTACTCCCTTTAACTTTCTGGCCGAGATCTTGCAAAATTTTTTCAGCGTTGAAGTATCCGGACTGGTCATTTTCAGATAACAAGATATAAACCTCTGATTCAGACATGAGCAGGTGCGACCAAACAACAGGCTCATACTCTTTTTTGTCACGAATAGCATCCATCAAATTGTTATACATAGCGAAATACGGCTTGTTTTTGCTTTTGGCTATTTCTGCGCATCTGACCATCATGGAGTCGCTAATGTTATTTTTTGCGAATGGCGTAGACATATAATAGACTTTATGGAGTTTTCCGATTCCATCCATATCTACAAATCCCCCCCCTACTATCGGATTCGTGCCCATCGCACCGTACTGCGCACAACCACTCACTGCAGCCGTCAATAGTATGATTCCTGCAAGTTTCTTAGCCACGTAAATCCTTTCGACTGTTACCCAATAAGAAAATAGTCAAATATTTTAAGTTAAATTTAAAAAAGAGGCTGCCCGCAGGCAGCCCAAAAACAGAGTATTTGGATTTACAACAAGTGTTAGCTCTCTCCGATAACATCTCCTTTCATTGGCTGATTGCAGGTTTTGAAAACCGCGGGTTGGTGAGGAAGCCCTGATCTGTCAGGGTTTTGAGGAAGGCGACCAGATCGGCCTTGTCTTGTTCAGTGAGGTTGATCTGGTTCACCAGACCGCTTTTATACGGGTTAACACGGCCATCTCCGGCGTATAAACCACTGCGGATAACGCGACCACCGGCAGCGTAGAAATCCAGCACTTCTTCCAGCGTCGCCACTGAACCATCATGCATATACGGCGCAGTCACAGCGACATTGCGCAAGCTAGGTGCGCGGAATGCACCCATGTCTTTGGGATTGGTAGTTGCTTCGAACAAGCCGCGATTCGGGAAAGGGAAACCGCCTTTGCCGTCGATGTTATATAAGCCGGTATTGTGGAACGGTGTGTCCACCTGACTCAGGCCGACGTAGCGCACCTGATCATTGAAGTTAAAGCTGCCGTGACAATGGAAGCATTCTGCTTTTTCACCCATAAACAGATTCAAACCGCGCAGTTCGGATTCGCTGAGTGTGGTTTGCTTGCGCAGATACTGGTCGTAACGCGAATCTGCGGAAATCAGGCCGCGTTCAAACGTGGCGATGGCGGCGATGATATTGCCAAAGCTGACCGGTGCGGCATCGGTCGGAAAGGCTTTGCGGAACAAGCCATACATCGCCGTGTCATTCTGCAGACGGGCCAGCACGGTTGCTTTGTTGCTGTCGTTAATCCCCATTTCCACCGGATGTTCGCCGAACATCGGTACTTCCATCTGACGTTCCAGATCAATCATGACCGGGTTCGCCCAGGTCAGTGTGGCGTGATACACCACATTGGCCAGCCCTTGCGCATTACGCGGATGTTCTTCGCCGGTGGAGCCCAATGCCGTTATCCGGCCATCGGTAAATGCCTTGTCCTGATGATGACAGCTGGCACAGGACTGCGTGCCGTTGCCGGATAAACGTGTGTCATAGAACAGCGCACGGCCCAGCTGAAACTTATCTTCTGTATACGGATTGGAAGCGGGTACCACTGCCACCGGAAAGCCATCCACCGCAGGCAAGCCGGTACTGCCGTGATGATGGCCGTTGCCGGAAGGATTGCCGCCCTCACCACCTGCGCTGCAGGCTGCCAACATCACAGCCGCAGCACAGACGGCGATCCGCTGTTGCATCAGTAAACAGATCGCGCTGACCATTATTTTGCTCTCGCGATAAAGACAGACTGGATACCGGCCGTCGCTGGCGCACCGGTGTTCAGATCAATTTTCATGTTGGAGAAAATACCCTGGCATTCGGTATCCGTTTTGCCCGACATACAGCCCGGTGCACCAGCCGTATCGGAGCTCAGATCGACATTGTTGTACATTGCATTCAGATCCAGCGTGATTTTCTGGGTATCCGGATTAAAGCTGTTCAGACGTACCAGCATGCGGTTTGCATTGGTGCAGGCATAAGTGCCTTTAGTCGCATCGGATGTGCAGCCGGTTGCGCCCAGATGGGTGTACCACGATGCTTGTGTAGAACTGGTTACGGTTGGCGGATTGGTGGTGTTATTGGTGCGCGTTACGATAACGCCGCCAACCGGATTGACTTCCAGCAGCATAAATTTACGACCGGAAGTCCAGCTCCAGGCCATAGACTGCACATTCAGTGGTTTCGGTGCGCTTGCGTAGTCGGTGTGATTCAGGGATTCCGGCACGCCGATTTCATACTGAATACCGACATAATTACCTGCCGGAACGGTACCGGTGATCACGGCATTGCTTGCCTGTGCTTTACCACCGCATGCGGTACTGCTGCCATCGTTGAAATTGATCAGTGCAACTTTGTCATACTGCCAGTCGTTGCTGGCGAGTGTAACAGGCGTCAGATTGCCTGCAGCATCCACGAAATTAATATTGCTCACGTAAAAGGAAGCGTTTTGTAAATCCACGGTACTGGATTTGCTGCCCAGTCCGGTGATCGGGGTGCCGCACTTTGCTGCAACGCCATTTGCAATCATGTCAAAGCTGATGGACACACTGCGCGGACCGCCCGGTGCTGCCGGTGTACTGTCACTGCCGCCACCGCAGGCTGCCAGTACTGCTACGGAAATCAGAGATAAAGAAACTGCGCGGGATATTGCTTTCATACCTATTCCTTAACAAAAAAATCAATTCAGAAATTCAGAAACGGGTTTGCGCACCGAGTGCGAATGCATAACGTGCTGTCAATTGCTGACCATTGACGTACTGATACAGCGGTAATTGCACAAAGCCGTACACACGGGTTTGCGGTGCGACGCTGACACTGATGCCGGGACTCAGAAATGCACTGCGTCCGCCGGAAGCTTCCGGTTCTGCCTGCGCGCCGGCATCACGTCCACGCTGCTGCAGATTCAGTTGCAGCAAGCCGGTGATACGCGACGTCAGTGGCCGTGATAAGCCCAGATCCAGTCCGGTCTGGCGACCGGCTTTGAAACCATCCACGGTGTTCAGCGGCAGATCGGCATTCAGCTGAACAAACCAGCTCAGTTGCAGCGGCGCGATAAACTGGCGGTAATAAGCAGACAGCAGCAAGCCTGTGCCGCCGCTGCCGGGTTGCAGCGCACGTTCAGCCAGCGTGCCGGTGCTGTTGCGTACGCCGGTACGTCCGCTCGGCAGCTTCAGGCCGGCATGCAGCCCGCCGACACCCAGCGTTTCGTCGCTGTCATGCAGATTGGTCTGATAGCGCAGGCTGACTTTGGCATCACCGAACTGACGGTAATGCCAGCTGGCCGGTGCGCTGTCTTCAATGTGCCGGTGTTCCCGGTCAATAAATGGCAGGGTGACTGAGGCCGACCAGTGTTCATCCCAGCCGTAATCCAGCGTGCTGACCCAGCGCCGTGTCAGCGATTCGGTTTCGCGGTGGCTTGGGTCCAGCGCGCTGGCAAGCACCGCATCCGTGCCGCTGCGCAAGCGGTTTTGTAAGAGTTGCTCATAGCGGAAATCAGCACGCCAGCCTTTTTCCTGCCACGCGCCCTGCATGCCCCAGTCGGTATTCACCAGACAAAAACTGGCGCCGCAGGATGCCTGCGCCTGCGTGGCGTACGCCGCTGTGAACGTGACGGCGGCCAGTGCCAGCCATCGTGGTAATCGCATCGTCATCGCCGGCCTCAGTGCTGATGTTGCGCAGTCGGCATCGCACGCACGGTAGCGCGGACTTCCAGCGTTTCGGTTTTACCGTCAGCGTTTTCAAAACGCAGCTTCAGCGGTACGGTTTCGCCTTCTTTCAGCGCCGCCTTTAAACCCATCAGCATGATGTGGTAGCCGCCCGGCCGCAGCGCTACGGCTTTACCCGGCTGCAGATCGAGCTTGCCGATTTCGCGCATTTTCATGACCTTATCCTGCATGCTCATTTCATGAATTTCGCAACTGCCTGCCACCGGCGAACTGACCGCCACCAGACGGGTAGCCGTCGCTGACTGCAATTGCATGAATGCCCCGCTGGCTTTTTGCGCGGCAACCGTGGCACGCACCCACGGATCACTGACCTGCACTTCGGCGCGCGCAGCAGAAACAGTACACAGTAAGCTCAGAGCAAGCGCCATGGCGCCTGCCCCGCGAAGTGGCAAAGCAAACATACATCACCTCAAAAAATGAAATGGTTGAAAAAATTGAAGAAAACAACAGGGATGAAGCGATCAGACAGACCGCTGTTTGCATGGCATATCCGCACCAACGGTGCAGACACTCAGCAAGCGGCTGAAGATCAGCGACAGCAGAACGCTGTCAGGGAAGATCAGAGCGGAGGTGCTCTGGAAAGCGGAACCGCCCACTGGAACAGTGGCGAGGCGGCGTGATAAAACAGATCCGGCCAGCTTTCGCCGAGGCGCGGCAACAGCAGCACACAACGGTCGGCGGCGAGCAGCGCTGGCGGCGCAGCAGCAGTCTGGCAGAACGGGCAAGGTGAAGCATGGGCATCGGGTGCGGTTTCTGTTGACACAGACTTCTGCACCTGAACGGCGACGCTGCTGAACGCCGTATCCGGTTTGCGTGCGGCATCATCGCTGGTTTTTGATGCAAGGCTGATCACACGGCTGCCACCGCTACCGCAAATCACTTGCGTGACGCTGGCAATCGCCGCCATGCGCTGACTTTGCGCATGCATCAGCGCAAACCCCAGCGACGGCAGACACGCCTGCAGCATGATCGCAAAGGCGATCATGGCAGCGAGCCAGCGTTGTCGGTGTAAGGCATGCATTTGCATGGTCAGTGCATCTCTCCGTGATTCAGACTAAACGAACGACGACAAATTTTTTGCGCGGTGGTCTCCCGAATACTGCGTGTTCTGTGCAGAACTCCGCATTCAGGCATTTTCAGACCTGCCCTGCAGGCCAGACTTTCTGCGGACGTTCGCAAAAAACCGGCTTTTTTCTGTGCTGAACACCGCATTTGGCCCGTTTCAGCCTGTTTTCAGGCCATTCAGCCTGCTGCGGTGTGACAGCGACCGGCTACTTCGCCGGATAGGTACTCTTTATTTTTTCCAGCCAGTCCTGCAAACGGGCTCTGTCCGGTTTACCGAGAATAAAATCTGCCTGCTGCTGACTGACCAGCGCGATATACGGCGTGATGCCGCGCCATTTGCTGTTCACACTGTATTGCAGCGCCGCACTGTTACCCTGAAACACCCACAGCTGATCTGCCAGACTGTAATGCCCGTGCTGCAAGGCTTCCGGCTCATCAGCACCATCCATCACCACCAGATGCAAAGGCACGCGGTGGCCTTGCTTACCGTTTTGTAATTGCTGATGCAGGGCTTCCACCACCGCAGGGCAATGCGAACAATCGGTGCTGGTAAACACCACAATCGCCGCTTTGTTTTGCTGTACAAAGCGGTTCCAGCTCTGAGTTGTGAAATCCAGTGTGGCGGCCTGCGCGATAGTGCTGATCAAGAAAAATGCCAGCAACAAGCCGCTATTCCGCCAGCTGCGCCACGGATTAAAGCGTTTCCACATACAGTTTTCCTTTGGTATTCCAGATCCAGCGTAAAGGCTGATTTTTTTGCTGCGGCAAGGTGCTGACGAAGCGCGGATAATCATTTTCTTCTGCACTGGATGCCAGTTGGCGCAGCGTGAAATGCTGACCGTCATCGTCCGAAATCCAGGCTTTTACCAGCGTCTGCTCGCCGTCAAACACGCGGTACAGAATCACGACCTGCTTGCCGCGCACCGCAATGTCGGCATGCTCGGCGCGCTCATCCGGCAACACCCGGGATTCGCCCTGCGGTTGCCCTTCAGCCGTTAAACGGCCATAACGTACCGCCGCGACCTCGCCACGGATGCCGAACCACAGCGCATGAAATCCGCCGTCAGCCGCTTGTGCCAGCGCACCGCCATGATGCGGACAGGCATCAACCGCCCAGTTGTCAAACGTGGCGCGTACCGGTGCCTTGATCAGCGGACTATCGGCAGTCAGCGTGGCAAATGCGTGATCACGCAAATTCGGCGCAAACACATGCCGCCACATCAGGCGCACTTTGCCGCTGTTATCCAGCGTGGTCGCAATCCGGCAGCATTCACAACTGTGATCCGCCAGTTTCAGATCCGGCCCGAAACTCGCCCCGCCATCCAGCGACACATTGCGGTACACCGCACTGCCACGGTATTGCTGCTTCAGCTCCGCATCTGCCACACCGGCTTTCGCAAGTGCCGCTTTTTCACGGCCATCCAGCCAGACAGCGTGCAGCACGCCGTCACCGTCAAACAATACGCGCGGAAAACTGTGACCGATGATCTGACGGTCTGCATGCACCGTCACCGGTGTACTGAAACTCGCGCCACCATCGGCAGAACGGATCAGACGGACTTCGCCGGTAAAGCGTTTTCCCAGCGATTGCGGGTAAGCAATCACCACTTGCTGACGCGGACCGAAAGCCAGCTGCACCGGGCTTTCACCGGCAGGCGCCGGTTTATCCTGCGCGGTATCCAGCACACGCTCCGGCAACCATTGCAGTCCGCCATCACGGCTTTGCAAGATGCGTAACTGGCCCTGCGCATTCATATTCAGCACCCACAAACTGCCATCCGGCGCTGTCGCAGCGGTTGTCACCAGATTCTGTTTTGCCACCGGCGCAGCCGTTGGGGCGGCGGGTGCCGGCGCAGCGCCATGCATGGTATGTTGCGCCATCAATGGTGCAGACCATGCAAACAGCTGACCAATTAGCAGCAGGCGCAGTGATTTGCTGAAATGCGGCATCTGCGTTCCCCCCTCAAAATGTACAGTCCCGTCTTCCCGGCAAGCAGGCAGACGGGAGTTTCTCAACGTATTACTTCTGACCAAAACGGTAGTTCAGCCCTATCATCCAGCTGCGCGGCGCTCCCTGGGTGTAACTGTTCTGCACATCCGGCTGATACACACCTACACCGGAATACGAACTGGAAGCAGAATCCGCATACAGGCGGTTCGCCAGATTACGTCCCTGCAGCCAGATTTCCAGCTGACGATTCACTTCATAGTGCGCACGCAGATTGAACAAATGATGACCGCCGTATTCCACGGTGTTCGCATTATTCATCCAGTATTTGCCCTGATGCACCCATTCCAGCGCCACACGCGCACCGGCAAGCGGTTTAAAGCCGATTTCCGCGCTGGTGATATCGCGTGGTGCCTGCGGCATATCTTTGCCACTGTAATCGAGCGTGGACGACACCTGATAACGCTGGAAGCGGTGACGGGCGAAAGTCGTACCCAGACGTGCATCCCATGCACCGGCATTGAAATTCAGCGCAAGTTCTATGCCTTCGCTGCGTGTGCGGCCCGCATTACGGTTTTCACTGTTGCCCGGCGTGACGGTGTAGCTGACGATGGTATCGCGGCCATCAAGGCGGTACAGCGCACTGTCCAGCCGCAGTTTGCCATCCAGAAATGCCATGCGCAGACCGATTTCGGTATTGCGGTAAGTTGCCGGTGACAAGTCAGGTATCCCAGTCTTGCCGTATAACTGACTGATTTCCGGCGGCGTAAAACCCTCACTGATATTGCCGTACACACTGGCTTGCTGCGTCACTGCCCAGGTCGCGCCGATTTTCGGGCTCAGACGTGAAAAGCTGCGCACTTCGTCCGGTGCGCCATAGTTAGCGCTGCCTTGCGGAGCCAGCAGATTGTGGTAGTTGTATTCGATACGGTCATTGCGCACACCGGCCACCAGTCGCACATCCTGCAACGGACTCATTTCGTACTGCGCGAATACAGCCAGATTATCGATATCGGTCTGATAATTGCGTACACCTTTAGGTGTTGTGGCATTCGCCAGCGTATAGCTGATGTTTTTACCGGAAACCGGATCGCGCACCACGGCAATGTTGTTGCTGTAGTAAGGGTTATCGCTCTTATCCCAGTACACACCGGCGATCAGGCGCGATTGCATCCAGTTGAAGTTTTGCTGGTGCTTCAGATCCAGTCCCAGAGAATCAACATGGTTATTGTTCTCTGTGCCCTGACAGGCTTTTGCCGTACCGCTGCAACCCACCATGGTGTAGCTCGGAATCTGACCGTGATCATTCTGACGCTTGAACAGCGTTACCGTCGTCACGCCATCACGCAAAGTTTCGGCTTCCCATGCCAGGCTAGCGCGCGTGGTTTTATCTTTGCGGTAAGTGAAAGTATTGACGCTCTTGCCGGTGCTGTTGCGGAAATCTGTTTCATTCAGAGAACCCGCCATCGCCGCATCCAGATCGGTATGTACCAGCGAAGCGCGTAACACCGCCGTCGGTGTCAGCGCATAATCTGCGCGCGCTGTCAGGGAGTCTTTATTGCCATAACTGTACTCCTGCCAGTTATTTGCGCTGCGGCGCGAGCTGTAATGCGCAAAACGCAGGCCCAGATCGCCGAAAGTATTGCTCGCCATCGTATCAATACGACGGAAACCTGCAGTCTGGTCATAGCGCATACCAAGCAAGGCGGTCAGCTCTTTCGAAGGAGCTGCGCTCAGAAAATTCACTGCACCGCCAACCGCATTACTGCCGTACAAAGAGGACGCCGGACCTTTCACCACTTCCACCGTGCTGCTGCCCGCCATATTCATTTCATTCAGCGAGTTGTGGTTAAACACGCCTAAAGGACGAATCGGAATACCATCTTCCAGATACTGGTACACCGCATTGGTGGACACCGGCTGGCGTATGCTCATGCTGTGCTGCTCGTTGCCCAGATCATTCCAATGAACACCGGCGATGCGGTTGATGATATCGCCCATGGTTTTCGGCTTATCCCGCTTCAGCATGCTGGCAGTCACTACGCCAATTGCCTGCGGCGTTTCGTTCAGGTCGGCCGCGGCACGCGAACCGGACACGACAACCTCGTGCACAGCACCTGCATTCGCCGCAGCGACGTTCGGATTCGCTTCATCATTACCCGCCAGCGCAACAGCGCTGTAAGGAAGAAAACAGGCCATCAGGGCCAGTTGTAAAGTGGATTTCTGAAAAGATTTCATAACACGGCATTCATTCCCGTGCGGCAACAAAGTTACACGCACGCAGCCACCACTGCGCACATCCATCATGGCAGCACAGCGAGGCACAACAATGACATATGCGGACGCAAAGCAACTGCAGACAGCAGCGCATTACAACAGCACAAACTATGAGAGGAAAGAATCAGCCGCGCGGAGGCGCACGGGCGACAGAGGGACTCCAGATATGCGTTAAGAAACGCGACTGGTAGAACAGAGAAGGATAGGCAGCGGTAGCTGCCGGTAATACTGAGAGGGAAATTTCTGCAACCGGTAAAGGCGCATCACCCGCATGGGTCAGGCAGAATGCACAGTGCTGCATACCGGAAGAATGCGTTCCGTTCAGCGGCACACCATCAGCACCGTGCACCGTTTTGCTGGCAGAACAAATCATGCCCGGCAATACCACTTGCCCGCGCTGCATGGCCATCGCCGTTGCAATACCCGGCGCGAGCACGGCAAACAGCATCACGATCATCGTGATCCAGCTGCTGAGTCGGAGATGTGCACGCGAGAGTTTCATAAATGAGACTATATCAGAATTTTTCTGACAATCAGAACTGACTTCTGAAATTGTTTGCTGCAGAACAAGAAAACTGAAAACACATCAAACCGGAACACAGGAAAGAAAACCGGAGTAGTGTTCGGCCTGAGACCGCGTCGTTGCTTGTAATTTTTCATTGATGCATGCAACAGATTTTTCTCAGCCATTGTTATTATTGTTGTTATTATTATTGTTATTGTTGTTATTACTATTCACACTACTGGAAAATTCGTATTCAGCTTTTCTTTGTTCTGCCTGGCTCAACCCGGGCATCGTCAGCACCAGTCCGGCACTTCCCAGCAACAGTAAAGTCTGCGAATTCTGATATTGCGCTGTATCCAGTTGTGAAATCTTTTTCCCATCAGTCCAGACACTGGGGCCGTCAGACGGTGGCGCGGCGTAGTGAAGCGGAGGACTGAGTTTATCGCGATACAGAAAAAGTGCTTGCCGGTGCAAAATCGCAAATGACCGTCCGGTGTTACAACTCAGCAGCCATTGACAAGCTCTTTGCTCCAGTTCTGTACGGGCGGTATCGTCAGAAATCCTGGCCGCATTGAAAAAGCATTCAACGGTGTATGCAATTCTTTCACTCTGCGTCACGCCCATACTATGTCCTCCGCTGTATGGCACCGGTACCCGGATAAGCAGCGCTCACAAATAATAAAATTCGGCATTTTGAAATGGCAGGTTAATCGCCTGTATATGATAGAACGCATTATTTTTTTGCTTTTGATAATGGTAATCACGCAAATACTGGGTAGTAACAAACAAATTGTTCAGTACGCGGGGCATAAACAAATGACGGTGCATTGCTAATAATGGCGCCAGATCTGCCATCACAAATTCCGGCCCCATTTTATCGCTGGGTAACAGGCAATCTGCGTACAACTGCCAGCTGAACAGATGTGCCTGCTTGGTACGCTGTTCATCGCCATATTCCACCGGCGTATCACGCAGCAATTGCAGATACAGCGTATTTCTGACGGGCTCATCACAGGCAACAGCAAACAATGCGCGTGGTAAATGGATTACACAGCGGTCACCCTCAGCAATGATATAGAGTTCGCGCCGGGCTTTCAGCAGTTGCGAACTCAGCGGCAGCAATTCCTCATTCAGTTCCAGATAGAAATTGTTTGCGCTGTACAGTTGCTGCAAGACCGGGTCTTGCGCTATCAGCGCATGCAAGGTGTTTTTGTCCTGATATAAGTCATTCGGCAGTTGCACCTTGTCAGGCGGCTGCGGTGGTTCTGTTGTCAGTGCCAGCGCGGGGTGCATGCCACGCAGATAACTGTGCAAATACGTTTGCTGTTTTTCCGGTTCAGCCAGCGGGTAAGAAAGCGGATTCGCGGCATAAATTTGTTTTTGCAGATCGCAGGTGTAAGACTTCGCCTGCTTACTCTGATACTTCACGACCGGACACCCGGTATTACACAGCGGCAAACTTCCGCATGAGGCGCAATCCTGGTCCATACCGAATTGCTGATGGATTGCTGCAATCTGCCGTGCGCCGTTGGCAAGGATAGTTTCAACACTATCGGTATAAATATTGCCATAACAAAACTCAGCGATACCCTGCCCGCGCACACAAGAGTAAACACTGCCATCGCTTTGCAACAGATAAAAACGTTCGCCGCAGTTATAAGAATTGGTGCAATAGCTTGGTTTAAATTCATCAAACCAGTGCCGCTTCAGCCCGTCTTCGAGTTCAGTACCGGTAAATTCTGCATGCAGTGCTTCATACAACGCCAGCTGCGCCGCACTGCTTGCCGGCTCCAGCACCAGACTGCCCTGATCCTGCTGATTCAGCTCCGAGGCAAATGCAAACATCAGATTGAACTGGTTCATATCAAAACCAAGCTCCCTGTGTATGTACCAGATATCATTGATAAAGGCTGGTATATCCTGCAGATGCTCCTGTGATATCGTCGCGGAGATTTTTTTGGCATGCGGATAGGCAGCCAGCAAGCGTAAATTTTCTATCGTCCGTTCTGACCAGTCTTTCCCATGCCGGGTAGTACGGTATTTAGCATGCAGAGAGAGCGGTAAATCAATGCTGGCACTGACCGATACCTTGTGCTGACAAAATAAATCGTAATGACTGGCGAATTTAAACAAATTTGTTTTGATATGCGGTGCATTTTTCTTATGGCCGAGCGCATTCAGGGCATCAAAATGTTGCAGATAGTAATTGCTGATCAGCGAAAACATTTGCGCGAGCACTGGCGGTGGCATCACCGTCACTTCACCACCATGCAATGAAACATTAAACGCCAGCACTTGTGCCTGTTCCAGCTTGTTCAGTGCATAGGCCAGAGTGTCCACCGCACGACCTGCATCCTGCTTAATTTGCGCGGTACTGGTTTGCTCACCCAGATAACAATAGCGACAGGATAAATTACAGGCCAGCGTCGGACTGTACAGCAAATGGATATGGCGCTGATAAGTCTGCGCTGGCTGATGAATCTCCGCAGGCCGGCGCGGCAGCCAACTGACGGCCTTTGTCTCAGTCATGGCTGTTTTTCCTCAAACTGCTTTCCCCTGTGATTATTGCATCCGGCGCACTGCGCCTGACGTTTGCCAGAATTTTATCCGCGAGCTTGCAGAATTTTGCCTGTCTGTTCGCTGCAATTTTGTGTTCTTTACGTGCACTTGTCGGGAATTTTTCTCTGTCTATCGTCAGCTCTTCTCCGCTGCCACTGATCAGCCGCAAGCGTCCATGCGCAGCCTGGATATTCACTGTGCGGATATTCCTGAAGTAAAGCACCGTCTTGCCGCAGACGATGTAACGCGGACTGAGAATGATCTTTTCACGCGGAGCGAGCCAAAGGGCAAGAAAGATCAGAATAAACACGTACGGCACGATAAAAAATATGAAGTTTTTCGGTACGTAGTAAATTGCCGGAATCAGCAACAACAACCCGCACAACAGTAAAATGTTCAGCCAAAGCGGCCAGGCCGCTTCACCATGCAAATATTTGTATTCCGGAAATTTCGGGGTTCTCATAGCGTTATCAGTTTGCAATATCTTCTCAGCGCTTCGTCATCAACGATAACGACGTACCGGCCTTTCGTCCAGCCTGATACGTCCCGCGGTCTGTGTATCCAACATTTTTTTGTAAATTCATCAAACCGTCATGTACGCGTGCCAGCATGGCCTGGCTTTACCCTCGCTTTGCCTGACCAGAACTCATCGCCCGCGTTGCAGTTTCAGCAAAGAATCCTGTAAGCGCCGGCATCACTTGATCAAAGGAGATCAGCGTATGACGCATTTCGCTTCAGATATCGTAAAACTGCCGCAACTGAATGTAGAAAAAGGCCATAGTTCGGTTTCCGGCCTGTCTTCCGGCGCATTTATGACGGTGCAGCTGCATCTGGCACACTCTGCCAGTTTCACCGGTGCGGGTGTGGTGGCAGGCGGCCCTTACCGTGGCGTGGAAACTTTTCGCGGTTCCGCGCTGATCACGGAAGACGCGTGGGAGATCAATGCCATGCAGCTGTGCATGGCACCGCTGACTCCCGAACTGGCGCCGGATGCGCGTAAATCCGTACAACTGGCACAGCAAACCGAACGCGATCTGCTGATAGATCCGCTGTCGAATATGGCGCGTCAGCGCATGTACATTTTTACCGGCAGCAAAGACAGCGTGGTCATGTCGCCGGTGGTGGCGCAAACCCGCGAGATGTACCGCTTACTCGGCGTACCCGAAGCACAGATACATTATGACGACAGCGTGCCAGCCGGACACAGCCTGCTGACGGCCAATCCGGAAGACAATGCGCTGGGTGACAACAAGCCGCCGTATCTGAATCGCGGTCCGTTCGTGCATGCACACGCGATCCTGCAGCATATTTATCCGGACAGCAAAGCCCCTGCCCTCAATCCGACCGGTAAATTACTGCGCTTTGATCAGCGCGACTTTTTCGACAGCAACAGCGCCGCCAGCATGAGTGAGTTCGGCTATGTGTATATTCCGCAAGCTGTGCTGGACGGCGCAGCGGCACGGGTACATATCGCGATTCACGGCTGCAAACAAGGCAGCGCATTTGTGAATTACAGCTTCGGTAATCTCGACAGTCAGGATCAGCCGCCTTACGGCATGCGCTATATCACCAGCACCGGTTACATCGAATTTGCCGATGCAAATAATCTGATCATCCTGTTTCCGCAAGTGACGGGTTCCGACAGCAGTCAGACCCAAAATCCCGACGGTTGCTGGGACTGGTGGGGCTACAGCAGTAAAACGCCGGGCTATCCCGATTATTTTTCGAAAAAGGCACTGCAAATTCAGGCTATCCACGCGATGCTGACCCGTTTGGGCGGCTGATTCCGTAACGACAGGAGGAAATGATCATGACCGCACGTGAACACCATTTGATACCAGCGCTGAATGCGCTGCCACTGGCTCAGCACAATACCGCACTGATGCCACAACCTTTACAGACGGCCCTGCAAAGCTGGATTCAGCTGAATATGTCTGCACAGCAGCGTCTGCTGCAAACCCAGCACGATAATCTGCAGGCGTGGGGAGCATGGTTACAACGCATACCGCAAATCAGCCGTGCCAATACCATGTCTAAGCTTGCTGAGCAGGAAATGAATGTCGTGATGAGCGCCGGTCAGCTTGCCAGCCAGCAACTGGTGGATCTGATCAGTCTGCAGGAAAATCTGCAAGTCAATTACAGTTACTGGTTCAGTCTGCATAACCCTGTTGCGGGCCAGCTCAGCAACAAACTCTCGCCGTAAACACAGAGCCATGTGCCGCTTGCTTCTTTACACAGGCGGCACATCAGGAATTTTTCAGAAATTGATCCGGACCTGACTACGTTGTCGCGCTCAGTTTCACATGCCATTCTCAAAAATCAGGAGGCAGAGTGTTTCAGTTTTGCGCCGGGAAGCAGCGGGCCTCTGGTACATGAAGCCTGACGTTCCCCCGTAACACAGGTGTACACGACTGACGAAGCTGCATTTATCGTCATTGTTTCACCGGACTTCACTTCAATCTGCTCTGTGCCGACAGTAAAGTAGCAACTACCGGTTGTTGACTGCAGGCAATTCAGCACCAGTTTGCCACTGTCTTTATCGGATCTGATTTCAGAATTAAACGATACCGGCCCGGTCGCACAACCGCTGAAAACCACGCTGCTGAGCAATCCTGCCAGCACAATTTTAATTTTCTTCATCTACTTTTCCTCGTCAACCGGTCTTGCCGGAAGAATGGTGTTGACTCATACGCAAAACGCGCATGCCGAAGCACTTGCTCCCTGAGCAGCTTATGAATTATGCATTTCTCTTGATTTTATGACCAGAAAGACCTTTAATATACTGCTATCGTATGTAATTCTGAGGCAAGTTCCTCTTAACATTTGCCCGCTTTTACACAAAGAATGCCACCGCTTAACCTGTTCGTCTTACTGTTTTTTTGCGGTGCTGCCAGTGCGCAAGGTGTAAAGGCGGACAACGGCACAATTACCCTGCATTACTACAACCGCCCCCCGTTTCTATATCAGGATGCTGCCGGTCATGTGAAAGGGATACTGGCGGAACGCGCAGAAAAAGTCATGCAACAGGCTGGTATTCATTACCGCTGGGAAAATACGCCAGTGACGCGGATTTTGTATCATCTGGAGCACAGCAAACGCCATGACTGTGCGCCCGGCTGGTATTTCAGCGCCGAACGGGAAAAATTCGCCTGGTATTCGAAACCGGTCTACCGCGATTTACCGGTTGTGGTGATCTCAAGAGCGCAGCCGTTTTCCGCTGCGCCCGGTAATCTGGCAAGTATTCTGAACACGCCCGGTGTCAGAATCCTGCTGAAACGCGGATTGCTGCACAACAGTGAATTGCAGGAGCAATTGCGTAAGCCAATGGCAGCGAAAATCGAAACGACGGTAGCAGAAATGCCGGTCATGCTGGGGATGATAGAAAACGGCCGTGCGGACCTGACCATAGTCACACAAGAAGAAGCCAGTTACTACGCCAGCCTGCCGCAATGGTCAGGTCGGCAGTTGAAAATCAGTAAAATTCCCGGCCTGAATACCGCTGATGCCCGCTACATACTGTGCAGCAAAACCGTGCCCGCTGAGCTGATGCAGAAAATCAATACCGCAATTGATAAGGTGCTCCTGCCTTAGTTACCGGAAATGTCCCGCAGACAGCTTAGCCGGCGTCGCTACCGGTAATCTGATCAAACAGACGTAAATCATCATGAATCTTAGCCATCAGCATGGCACCTTCCAGCATCGCCATCTGACGTAAAGCCTGTTGCGCGGCCTGTTCCGGTGTAGTGCCGCTCTGCTGCGCAATACGTTCTGCAAGCCACTGCTGCGTACCCTCAAAAAATGCGCGCGTCGCCTGCCGGACTTCCGGCGGCAAGCCATCCCCTTCCGCAGCCAGCAAGCCGCACAGACACATCATGCCGCTGCTGTGTAAAGCATCGCGAAAACCCCGCTGCACAATCGCTTGCGGCGCTGCGTCTGCCTGCTCAGGCGTGGACGCTGCGGTATCCAGTGTCTGCAAAAACCGCGCCGTATAACGACGAACCAGTTCCACACCCAGATCCGGCTTGGTTTTGAAGTGGTAGTGAACACTCGCACTTTTAATGCCGACTTTATCTGCCAGATCGCGGAAACTGAAATTGTTATACCCACCTTCACGCACCATGGCTTCGGCGACATCCAGAAGTTGTTCCTTTACTGACATAGGCTTTCCTGCAATTGCTGGTTGATGTTGTTGTGAATTCTGCAAACCGGCGCATTCCTCAACGGATTTCATCCGGTTGCGGGCAGTGTACACAAGCTATCGGTAGATAGAAAGAACCCTGCACTTATAACCTATCAGTAGATAGATAAACAGTTTTCATCACAAATCTATCTATCGGTAGATATTGACGCCCGATCCGGCAGAACATACACTGGCGTCACTTACCTATCACTTGATAGACAAATGCGCGGTAAGTAGCAAGCGTTCTTATACGAACGAACAGACAGACAAACCATCCATTTCAGATAAAGGAAAATCATCATGTTGAACAAAAATGCAATCGCACTGATCGTTGGCGGCTCTTCCGGCATGGGCAAAGAAACAGCACGCCGTTTATTGCAACAAGGCGTCAGCGTACAAATTCTGGCGCACGATGCTGCATCACTGGCACAGGCAAAAACAGAACTGGAAGCCGAAACCGGTACTTCCGTTGAAGCCCTGCAAACCGATCTGTATGACCAGACACAAGTAGATGCGCTGATTGCGCGTATTCAGGCAGAACAACGTCATATCGCTTATCTGGTCAACGCTGCAGGCTTTTTCAAACCGGTGAGTTTTCTGGAACACAGCAGCCGCGATTACGATTTACAAATGGATATTAACAAAGCATTTTTCTTCATCACGCAAGCAGTTGCACAGAATATGCGTCAGCATGGCGGAGGCGCGATTGTGAATATCGGTTCGATGTGGGCGCATCAGGCAGTCAAAGCAACACCGTCTTCTGCGTACTCGATGCAAAAAGCCGGTCTGCACGCACTGACTCAGCATCTGGCGATGGAACTGGCAGATTACGGTATCCGCGCCAATGCAGTCGCACCGGCAGTCGTGATGTCCACTATTTATAAATCGTTTATCGCGGAAGACCAGATCAAATCGACACTGCAGGGCTTTAACAATTTCCATCCTATCGGCCGCATCGGTACACCAGAAGATATTGCGAATGCAATTCTGTTCCTGCTGTCCGATCAGGCTGGCTGGATTACCGGCACCGTGCTGGATGTGGATGGCGGTGTGATGGCAGGTCGTAACTGAAACGGGACATCAGCATGATTAACAATATCGATACCACCGCACTGCAGGCACTTGCAGAAAGTATTGCCGCCGATCCGGCCAAAGGCAAAATGGCTTTTGATGTGAAAACCGAATGGCGCGGCCAGTTCCGCACGGTGACGCAGCCGCAAACTATCACGCTGGGCGGGCAAGTGATTGCGCGTGATCTGGACATTCATGCCGATGAACCACCGGCTTTGTTTGGTCAGGACAACGGCGCCAATCCGCAAGAGTTACTGCTGGCGGCATTGAACAGTTGTATGTCTGTCGGCTATGTTGCCGGTGCGGCAATGCGCGGCATTACGCTCAGCAAACTGGAAATCCGTACCAAAGGCACACTAGATTTACGCGGTTTTCTGGGACTGGATGCCGCTGTACCTGCCGGTTACGAACAGCTGCATTATGAAGTCACGATTGCCGGTAACGCCACGGCAGAACAGTTTGCCGAAATTCATGCAGAGGTGATGCGTTTGTCACCGAACCGTTTCAATCTGGCGAACGCGATCCGGCTGGAAGCAGAGCTGATCGTATCCGACTAAAATCTGATCCGTCCGCCGGTACTGACACCGGCGGACATTTATCTGAAGAGCTGACTATGTCCGACATTCTCCGTCTGCGCGCTGACTGGCAACAACGTGAAGTCATCCTGCCGCAGGATTATCAATTTATTCCGTCACCGGAAGCACAGGTCGAACGCATGATGCTGGACCGCGTCGGCGGTGAACAGGCGATTGCCACCAGCATTGTGCGCTATGCACCCGGCAGCCGTTTTCCTGTCCACGAACATGGGCGCGGTGAAGAAATTCTGGTGCTGGAAGGCGATTTCTGCGATGAAAGCGGCGAATATCCAGCCGGTAGTTATCTGCGTAATCCGCCGGGCAGTCGCCATGCGCCATACAGCCGCAAAGGTGCGACGATTTTCGTCAAACTGCGTCAGTTTCATCCGCAAGACCGTGGCAACATGCGTATCAACACAGGTGCTGCAAACTGGTTTCCGGGAATGGTACCCGGCCTCAGTGTATTACCGCTGCACGAATTTGACGGCGTGAATACCGCACTGGTGCGCTGGGCGCCGGACACCCGCTTCAATCTGCACACGCATCCGGGTGGTGAAGAAATTCTGGTACTGGAAGGCGTGTTCCATGATGAACACGGCAGCTATCCGGCAGGCAGCTGGCTGCGCAGCCCGCGCTGGAGCCGCCACCAGCCTTTCACCGGAAAAGAAGGTGCACTGATTTATGTGAAGACCGGCCATGTCGGGCTGGCGGAAGAATACGCGGCAATGTATCTGGCAGCGGAATAAGCTTTTCTAAGGCTGTCTGTTACCCTCAGGCGGCTGCGCATGCAGACGGATAAAGTCGCAGTAAGCGGTTTTTACCGGCGTACTTTGCAGCAGATTCGTGTGCGTGCCGCCGGGGACAGAAATCCATTGTTTGTGCGCGGAAGGTAAGGCATCAAACACTCGCCGTCCCAGATTTTCCGGCGTCTGGGTATCCGCTGAACCGGCAATCACCAGCGCCGGATGCGGATATTGACTGACGGCGGCCACATTATCCAGCGCCGCCATACCTTCACTGAGCCGGAACTCCATCAGCGTTTGCACCCAGCCCGGCAAACGTTGCTGCATCGCTGCCTGCATACTGCTGGCAGTGGCTTGCAGAATGATCGCTTGCGGCTGACGCTGCTGCGCCAGATACGCTGTCATAAAGCTACCCATCGAATAACCGTGCACGAACAGATGGCCCTGTGTTTGCTGACGGTAATGATCGTAAATTTTCAGACTGTCAGATTTCAGCGTTGCCGCGCTGTGCTCGCCATTGCTGCGGCCAAAGCCGCGATAATCAAACATCACCAGATTCACCGGACAATTCGCCACCAGCCGCGCCATGCTGCGCACCGCATGATCAATATGATCGCCGCCACCTGGGAAATACAGCACCGTCGCAACCGCCTGCGGCTGCGTGATCCGCAATCCACCCAGACGCACATCCGGCGCAACCTCCAGTGTTTCCGTCACCAGCTCCGCGTCCGGTATCAATGCACGCAATGCCGCCTGATCGAAAGATTTTTCGATACGGTAACCGCTGATGCGGTCGGGTTTCATCACGTCGTTATCGGTCACATGCCAGCTTGCACAACCAGCCGACATCAGCGCTGCTGACAGGATCAGAATGGGTTTTGAAGTTTTCACAGGCCACCGGTGATGGAAAAACACCGGCAGCACTGTAGCAGATTGTCATCTGGTCGCCTGTACACGCAGCACAACAGATGGCGAAAGGAAGGAAATATTCGGTATCAGACTGCCTGCAATCTGAAGCGGCGGAACAGATGGCAAACGACGGTATCCGCACTCCAGCGCCCGCCGCCCTGTGTCAGCGTTGCCAGCAGCATGCACGCCATCATCAGCGGCAGTTTAAATCCCTGTCCCATTTCAGTATCGATCTGATCCCAGCCGGCAAAACCCAGATCAAAATGCACGGTGTACACCGCAACCCAGGTGATAAACAGCAAGCTCAGCGAGGCCAGACGGGTTTGCAGGCCGATCAGCAATAAGGCACCGAACACGGTTTCGCCCAGTCCGGCGGCTACCCAGTTCTGATCTTCCGACAATAAGCGAACCGGAAACGGAAAGTTCAGATTCACAAACCATTCCGGCGCCATGCTGCCGTGCTTTAGTTTCATCAGACCAGCGTGCAAAAATTCCTGAGCCAGCCAGATGCGTAAGGCCAGCAAACCCAGGCCATCACTGGCTTCACGCAGTTTCGCGGGCAATGAAAGCCAAAAATTCTTCATGTAAATCTCCGTAATACGGCGAGGTCCACGCAGACTGCCGGATGAAGGCAATCATCAGTGCTTTCCAGTCGTCTTCACCCATTTGTTCACGCATTTCAGGGTAATGCGCCTCTATCATCTGACTGACACCGAGATACACCAGATGCCGGTAAGCGCGCATGCCGGCGTCGCTGTAACCCGCCGGTATCTCGTCGCTCTGCCATCTCAGATAGCGATAGAACTCTGCAGACATTGCAGCTCCTTATTCAGCGTGTCCAGATCCGGCACATCGTTATCCCATTCCAGCAACACCGGAATACCCGCTTGCTGATTCAGTTCCCGCGCCAGTCGCTGCACCGGTGCTTCCACCGGCTGACTGTGGGTATCCATGTACAAGCCAAAGCGCGGATCGAATTCATGTCCCGCCACATGGATGTAAGCCACGCGCTGTAAATCCAGCTGCGCGATAAAGTCCTGCGGTGTTCCGGTGCGGTGATTTTTATCGTTCACCGCAATATTGTTCAGATCCAGCAACAGGCGGCAATCCGCCAGCCGAAGGACTTCCGCGACAAACTCGGCTTCCGGCAAGTCACCGGTATTGGTGTACCAGGTGATATTTTCCACCGCGATCTGCCGTCCCAGCACATCCTGCACCGCACGTACCCGGTCAGCCACGCGCCGTGCTTCCTGCAATGTGAACGGTACCGGAAACAAGTCATACAAATGCCCGTCGTATCCGGTTGCCGATAAATGATCGGAATACACCGGCGCACCGATATCCTCAATCAGGGCGCGGACTTCGCGCAGAAATGCCAGATCCAGCGGCGCTGTACCGGCCAGATTCAGCGAGACGCCGTGCAGATACACCGGCCTGCCGCTTTCAATCAGCCTGTACAAAGGACTACGGTCTTTGCGTATCCAGTTTTCCGGTGCCACTTCAAAAAACGCCGCCGCAATTGCCTGCGCATCCCAGTCCAGCATTTCTTTACGATAACCCACGCCTATCATGTTGCGCTCCGGCTTATTTCTTTGCGCAGGTCGCTTCTTTTTCCTTTTTAGAGCAGCTGGCTTCTTTCTCTTTTTTAGAGCAGGAAGCCTCTTTTTCTTTCTTGGAACAGGACGCTTCTTTCTTCGAGCAGCTGCCTTCTTTTTTCGAGCAGGACGCTTCTTTTTTCTCGGTGGTCTGCGTGGTTTCTGTCGTTTCCGTTTTCTTCACGGTTTCTTTTTTGCCGCAGGTACCTTTACCGCAGGTGGATTGTGCAACTGCACCGGCAGAAGCGGTGGAAGCGATGATGGCAGCAGCGATAGCAGCGAGTGATTTAACAGACATGAGAATCTCCTTGGTTTGGTTGAATTAGCAGCGAAACATTCGCGGCACGGAGACTCAGTCGCCCCGTTCACGGGATTCCTTACACATACCGCCAAAATTTCTACAAAATCTTTTTGCTCAGTATTTTCAGCAATCCGCACGCCACCATGACGTTATAGATCAGTATCCGCGAACTGTCACTCTGCAGAAATCGTCATGTGGCATTTCCGGAGGCCCGGACTTTCTGCCGACGACCGCCGGGTTGCTGTGCAGAAACCCGCATTTCGGACAAAAACAGCCGCTTTCCGGCCATTCCGGACAATCCTGAAGCGGCACAACCCCGCTGGCTATCTTGATACGATCTGCTGATCAGGCTAAGCTGCGCGTTTTCAGCTGCCGTTCAAGCCCCTTATGCCTGCTCTTCATTTGCAACGACAAGGCGTGGCACACATCCCCGCCGTACTCAGCGCCGCTGCCTGTGCGCAGCTGGAAACACCAGTATTGCAAGCCGCCAACCGTGGCGGCACGCGCTGCATGCTGGATCAGCCATGGTGCGCCGCGCTGGCAGACGAACTGCGCAATCACCCCTTATTACAAACCCTGCTCGGCGACAACGACCATGCTGTGCAATGCACTTACTTTGAGAAATCCGCCAGCCGTAACTGGTTAGTCAGCCTGCATCAGGATCTCAGCATTCCCGTCCGGCAAAAGTGTGCGCATCCCGCGCTGAGTGGCTGGTCAGAAAAAGAAGGCATGCTGTTTGTGCAGCCGCCGACCAGCCTGCTGGCAAACATGCTCGCACTGCGCCTGCATCTGGATGAATGCGGTATCCGTGACGGCGCACTGGTCGTCGTTCCCGGCAGCCATATGCAGGGCAGACAAACGCCGGAACAGGCGATCGCCAGCCGCGAACAACTTGGTCAGATTCTGTGTACCGCCGCCAGAGGCGACATCATCGCCATGCGTCCGCTAACCCTGCACGCCTCGTCCAAAGCCAGTGGCTACAGCCAGCGCCGCGTTTTACACTTCGTGTTCGGGCCGCGCAGTTTGCCGTATGGTCTGGCGTGGGCGAACAGCTGAGCAATAGATAAAAAAAGCCCGGGGCGAACTGCCACGGGCTTTTTTCTTAATCGTATTATTCAAAGACAGATTGGCACCGGAATACCGGATTCCGGTATCAGCACATTCAGAATTCCAGCTGACCGCAAGGCACGCTGAGTACCACGTTCGAACCTATCACTTTTTCTCTGGTTTTATTATCGAATTGCAGCTCAAGGTCTTTCAGCCAGTCTAAGAACGGTTTGCGTGCGCCGTCATAATTGTCCAGTTGCGTAACAATGTTCGGCGCGTACGGTTTGGTGTAACGCAGCTTCACATCAAACGGGCAGGACATGGTGTTGAAATCGAATTTTGCGGACTTGGTATCGGCTTTGGCAAACTTCAGAAATTCCGCCAAAGTGCCGCTCTTCAACACGACTCTGCCATTATCATCAAAACTAAACATGTAGTGTATGGTTGTGACAAAAGGCTCCTTTCCCAGACACGGAATCCGCAAATCTTCAACATAGGCATTAACAGCATTATCAAAATCTGCTTGTCCGCGCGTACTGCTCAGACTGACTTCCGGTGCTTTATCTGCCTGCGTGAAACGCAGGGTCGCAAAGACATGGGCTTCACGTCCGTCGCGGCTGGCACGGCGTGGAAATTCCGGAACGCTGCCCGGCTTTTTATGCACCATACAGGCGTTGTATCTGGCTTTTTCTTTTAACTCGGGATCATCCACCTGACTGGCTTTGACAATGCGGTGTCCGAGCGCATCAAAGTCAAAAGTCTGTTGCAGCACGACTTTAGACTGGCTACTGTCCATGCAGCTCAGACGCATATTGCTGACATACTGCTGAATCGCATTCGCGAAAGGTAGCAGCGGCGCACTGCCTTCGAAACTGAGCGCCGGTCCGCGATTCGGGCTGGTAAAAGTCAGCACCGCATTCACACGGGAGTTGACATTCAGTGCTTCCATGTCTTTCGGATAGGAAATCGCCGTCGGTGCTCCCGGTACAAAACTCAGGCAATCCACCCATTTTGAGGTCGGCGGTACCACTTCCCCCGCCTGCGCCTGCTGCCCCGTTCCGGCTAACACAGCGACCAGTGCCATCGCTGCGAGAGCATGTTGTTTCGCGAAAAATGTGCGCATATACAATCCGATAATGAAAAAACATGCACATTCTAAACAGCCGGACTGCAATTTCCGTAGAAACAACATGGTAATTTTCAGGCAATATTACCTATTTACAATAATTAGTTTTTGATTATTGATTTTGCGATGGATTGCGGGGGCAGGTACAGATCGCTTTACTGATCTTTGCATTGCATGGCTTGCGCGATATGAAATGAACGAACTTTGGCTTGTTCACGCTGGGCTTCGCTGAGCTCGCGCTCGACATGGCGGACACCGGCGATAGCATCCGGATTTTCCTGAGAATTGGCAGCCACGTACAGATAAGCCAGTGCTTCAATGCGGTCCTGCGCGATACCTTCTCCTGCATACAGCATTTGCGCCAGCTTCTCCTGCGCGATGTCGGAGCAGCCATCCGATGCTTGTTTAAAATAGCTGATCGCGCGTGCAGCATCCTTCGTCACGCCCTGCCCTTCGCGGTAAATGATACCCAGCATCGCACGTGCGGCCGGCAAACCGGCAGCAGAGGCGCGTTCAAATAAGGCACGCGCCTTCGGCAAATCTTTCTCCACACCCTGACCAGAGTGGTAATAGGTGCCGAGCGCAAACAAGCTTTTCGCATCACCTTTTTCTGCGCCCTGCCCGAAAAAAATCAGCGCCATGTTCAGATCGCCACGCTCCGCCATTTGCACACCGGATTCATAATCCGACTTCACGCGGATTTGCAGGTCATTACCGCCAGTGGCCGAAGCCGCTGTCAGCGCAAAAAGAAGAACGGCAGCAAGGCGGGGAAGACGCATCATAATTATCTTAAGAAGCAAAAATTCACTCAGATTCGGGTGAATGTTTACAAATCCTGCCCGTCGCGCAGCCGTTTCGTTTCCGCAGCTTCCTTAGCGAAGAATGTCAACACCAGCGTCACGACAAACACGATGCCCAGCGTCACTTCGACTTTGAAAAAAATATCCGCCGGCATCACCACAAACCACAATTGCACCAGTGCGATCAGTGCACCGAGTACAAATAAGCTGATACAGAATTTCGTTCCGAATCGCATTATCTGCCTCCGTTGTCATCCACAGGCACAACCACCACCGCCGTGCCGTAGCACAACACTTCGGTCACGCCGGCCATCAGTTCGGTGGCATCGTAGCGCATCGCAATAATCGCATTTGCGCCGTTTTTACGCGCTTCCTTACACATCAGTTCGTAAGCTTCCATCCGTGCCTGTTCGCACAAATTGGTATAAATCGAAATATTGCCGCCGAAGATCGTCTGAATGCCGCCGAAGAAATTGCCGACGATAGAGCGCGAGCGGACAGTAATGCCGCGCACAATGCCGACATTTTTTTCGATTCGGTATCCCGGCAAATCAAATGCCGAAGTAATCATGGATTTTTGCATGTTGTTTTCCCTGTCGTGATACTTCCCTGAACACCGCCCTGCATGTAAACGTGGCAGCTGAGACTGTCAATGTGCCACAGAGTGATTACCGGCAGCAAGCGGGAAATTATCAGCGCACGGGGCGTAGCACAGACACTGGCAGCGCCGCCATCCTGCTGTGCGGGCCTGCATCAAAATGGCACAAAGATCTGAATATGCAGCAAAAAATCTGTTAAATTCATCTGAATCAAAACTCTGACTCTGCCCGCCACTATGACCGAGATTACCATTCGTCCGTTAACACCTGCCGACGCTGCTGCCTTCAAAGCCTTACGCCTGCAGGGTTTGCAGGAAATCCCGTCGGCATTCGGCTCCAGTTACGAAGAGGAATGCGATACACCGGTGGAAGAGCTGGCACGCCGTTTTGCGCCGCAAGCCGGACGGGCACGTTTCGGTGCTTTTGATGGCGAACAACTGGTCGGCATTGCCGGTATCGGACAGGAAGAAAAGCGCAAGCTGGCGCATCGCGTGAATTTGTGGGGCATGTATGTTGCTCCGGCATATCGCGGGCGCGGTGTGGCACAACAATTGATGCAAGTGGCAATTGATGCGGCAACCGCGCTGTCCGGCGCGCGGCAATTGCATCTGAGTGTGAATACACAGAATAAGAATGCATTGCGCTTGTATCTGCGTACAGGTTTTCAGATCTACGGACAAGATCACGGTGCTTTACTGATTGATGGCGTGCTGCATGATGAATATCTGATGCAGAGACCACTGATGACAGCACCAGTAACGTCAGAACCGGATTCAGCAACGGAATCGGTAATGGCTGTCGCCGCATCCGGCCTGCTACCGGCGTACCGCCTGTTACCAGCAATTCCCGCAGCCGAAACCTATCTGCATCTACGTCAGGCTTCCGGCTTATCGCCGAAAACCATGGCGGCAGCGCTGCGCGGCCTGCCGCATTCGCAATTTGCGGTGCAAGTGCTGTATCAGGGCGAAGCCGTGGGCATGGGAAGGGTGATCGGAGACGGCGGTTGCTTTTATCAGGTCACAGATATCTGCCTGCTGCCCGCACACCGTGGTCTGGGCATCGCCAAACACATTATGCAAGCCATCATGCATTACCTGCATACCAGCCTGCCGGACGGCGCTTACGTCAGCCTGATCGCTGACGGCGAGGCAAATAAACTCTACAGCCAGTTCGGTTTTCAGATGACGGCGCCGAAGTCAGTCGGGATGGCAATGGTGATTCGTCGTCCGGCTCAGGAATCGGCAGACTGAAGACTGCGAAAAAACCGGCAGAACAAGCGCTCTGGCTATGCAGCTATCCGCATCCGGCAATCCCGGAAGCCCGGACTTTCTGCCGGCGAGCGCCGGATCGCTGTGCTGAACACCGCATTTGAGGCTTTTTCAGGACATTCAGGCCTGTCCGTTGCCCTGCACCGTCTCTACATCTTTATCGCGCTAATTTGGGGGAGCTGGTCACAAACCCACCGATCTCTAAAAGCGAAACTAACTCTGGATTATTTCAACGAGGTCGAATCGTCAACTTCTCCCACAGGAATATCGGGAGGATTCTCAACTAAGTTCGCTTTATTTAAGTGCTCGAATGGCTTCGCCTCTGGATCGCTTCGAATTGAATCCCAGTTGCCACGATTCAGGCCTTCGACGTTGAACCAGAGAAGTACGAGTTCGTACTGAGAAAGCTGCGACTTGATTAGATCGTAATATCGCTTTCGCTGAGCTGGGGTCGCGTCTATTTCCACGCTTTGATCTTTGACATGCTTGAAGAGATGGTAGACAGTCCTAAAATAATGCTCTATCTCCCATCCGTTTTCATCAAAAAATCGCTGATAAGCTGTCGACATAGGAACTCGGTCATTTTGTGATATTGAGACGATTCTACGGTAAAAGAATCTAAAGCAATCACGTCCATACATGATTGTTTTGTCCTTCATCTTTCGATCGATGGACTGCAATATGGATGAATGGAGTGAGAGAAGCGTGAAAAACTGGTGTTCAAAGGCCTGGAGCTTTGCCGCTTGAGTTTGGCTTCGCAAAGTAGCTGCCACTAATATCAAGGAGATGAGACCGAATAGCGGGTTCAGAACGCCGCCCATATAGTCACCAAATTGCCCCCATTCAGTAACGGTGCCGGGAATGTCGGCCTTTCTGAAGTTCAGTAGAAAAAAACCGAATGTTGTAGCTATGGCCGCGATTCCGAATCTGAATGGGTAACGAACTAACGGGTCATTTATTTTCATGGTTTCAATAATCGCTCAAAAATCATTAAAAAATACATTAGCGCAACTGCACAATTCACTAGCCACCTCTAGTCTTGATTAAGCCTAGGCGACGCAACTCGGCGATGATAATGGGACTTAATTTAGCTGTCTCAACATCTAACTCCCTGAGAACCTGCCGCGCTGCTTCGACTGAAAGTGGCCCACCATCAGATGAAAGCCGCTCTAGAGCAGAAGCAGCAATTCTTGAAAGGCCGAGTTCGATGTAAGCTGTTCCTGCTTTGGATGAGATTCCAAGCTCTAATGCCAGTGCAAAGTCGAAAACTTCCGGTACAAGTTTAGCGTTTCCTGTCTCCCGCAGTGCCTGCAGCAAGAGATCTCGATATGCCTTCCCAAGCTGTACAAACTGAAAACGTACAGTGTCTTCGATTAGCTCAAAAGCTTTGCGTATCAAAGTGTCAAGCGTCTGTGGCTTCGCAAGAGTCTCACCATCTTTTTTAGCTTGCTCAGCTTTTTTTGCTTCGCTTGTGCGTTGTCGTGTAATCCAACGGCCTAGCATTTCTGGGTAAGGGATGCCCTTCATCCACTCCACGGCCAGCTTTCCAGCAAGCGCCCCGAACTTCCTCGAATCTCCGTTCACTTGTTCAACGATTCGGCCAAATAACGCCTCATAGAACCCTTGCGGCGCATCCTTTGGGTTCATAGGCAGCAACTCCAACACCCGCCCCTCAGCGATCTTCTCGAGCAAGTTGTTGTAGAGCCGTTTGAGTCCAAACGGATCAATCGTCCAGTTGTCAGTAAGTATGTGATCTGGCAAGTCGATTTCCAGGTACGCTGAATTTGCCGCATCTGCAAGTTTCTCGATTTCCTTTTCAGATGCCGAACCGAGGATGCCTTTCAAGTAAGCGTGGATGTCTTTACGGGCAGCATGCGCGACCATCAATCCCGCCCCCGAACGAATGCGGCCAGTATCAGGATTTGTTCGCTGGGCTTTGGGCAGCGTTCGGGAGTTCAAAGCCTCGGCAATTTTCTCGCCAAGCGTGCGCAATGTAACTGCTGCCGCCGACTTCACGACGAAAGGGACAAAATTGTCCATTGGTTTGGACTGCCACTTATCGTAGTCAAGTAGAAACACATTTCCAACCACGTCTTGATTAAGTCGACCTGCCCGTCCGACGAAATTCCAAAGCAAGGCAGGACTGAGTTCATTGCCTTGTCCGTACTTAGGAGTATCTATGAAGACGTTGCGTGCAGGTAGATTGACACCTTGAGCAAGCGTCGTAGTACAGACAAGGTATCGAATACCACTTCGTTCCTCTTTAAACGCGGTTTCAATAGCCTCTCGAAGCAAGCTGGGCATCCTACCGTAATGATATGCCACGCCATAGCGAACCATTTCGGCAAGTTGATATTCGGCGTGCACATGTTCTTTGATGAACTTCGATAATTCGTCTAAAGGTCCTGGGCCAGGCCTAATCCCTCTCGCCTTAAGAATTTCCACCAGTGACGCTGCGGTCTTTTCGGCTTCCGTTGGCCCCGTCTCGTAAAGCAGAGATCCACCCTCACCGCCGAACTCTGCAGCTACAAGTGCGAGACGGCTTTTCGTGTCATTCAACGATTCCGTGAGTTCCACTTTTCCCAGTTCGATACGCACGCCTGCGGAACCAATCACTCCAAGGGCAATCTCTCTGGGCTTCTTATGCACCTTTGCCAGCACAATGCGGTTCTGCTGGACTGGTGATAGCTGCGTAGTCAATGAAGCAAGGTCAAAAATTCCGAAAGTCTTCGCTACTTCCGGCATGCCAACAGCACCAGGAGCCAACAAAATGAACCTTGTTTTGTTCGATCGCTCGGAGAGTCGTTCTAAACAGTCCTGAAGAATAATTCCTCTAGAGTCATCGGCAATGTTCTGCGATTCATCGACAACTATGAGCTCAAAAATGAGGTCGCTAGGGGCGACCGAAAGCAAGGTGCTTAATCTTTCTTGAGTCAGGACAAAGATTTGTTTAGGATAGGCCGCCTCTTCGTCGAGAGTCGGTATTGTAGAGACGCGTATTCCCGGCTGGTCTTGCAGTCGCACTTGAATTTTTTGATGAACTTCTGAGAGTAGCGCACGTGTTGGCGTCACATAGACAGCAAAAAATCGCCCGGGCTTTTCAGCAAGCCCGCATAAGTGTTCAACAACGAGAAACGACTTACCTGCCGACGTAGGTGCGCTAATAACAGAAGCGCGAGTTCTGTGAAGATTATTCCACACCCACTTCTGATAAGAAGTGAGAGCAATATCGTCATCGCCAAAGACAACTGTGTTTAGCTTTTCCGAGACGCGACGGTTGATCAGGCTTGCCAGTGAAGGCGTACTTTTCGCAAGGTTTCGTTCAACGTATTTCAATCCGGGAAAATTCCCTAATTCCGTGAGTAAGGAAAGCGCACGCTCACGCGGCGCAGCCCAATCTTCGTGATCAGACACCAACAATGTGTGAATCGCGATCTCCTGCGCTTGCCGATGCAAGGCTTCGTTGTCAGTTTGAACAAAAACCTCGGCGCAATAAAGTAGCTTAGCTAAATCATCCGTTGCGATCGGTATGTATTCAGGCCTTCGGTGTAGCGTTTTAATAACCCCATTGGCCTGGAGCGAAGCAAGCAAGGACGAATATTGGCTATTGTTGATCAGCCGCTCAGCGAGCTCCTGAGCGAAAGTGGAAGTAGTCATTTCGGGCTCTTTTTTACCGCATTCTTCTTCGAGGTAAGTACTGTCTTCGTCATAGCACTGGCATTTTTTACTACCGGAACGACCGACTTGTTGGTCGCCTTCCCCAACGGCACGTAGCCCATCGCTTTATAAAGAAGATTTCTGAGATCATCCGCATCAGGAACCGCTACAAAATACACTCGACACTTCTCCGCATTCCCATTTTCGTTTTCGATGTGCTTGAGCGCAGAAGCTTGATGAGCTCCAAGTTGCTTGGCATATTCCTCAGAAAACACCTTCTCGTGAAAGCCAGGCTCCTGCTCATCTTTCACTTCAGGAAGTGAGTTGTAGCTTTTCGGATCTGAGTACAGAATCACGCCAACATAACGTTCGCGTCGATGCTTATCTGAAGACCCAAAGATGTCGAAATATTCAAGCGCAATTTTCTTATCGTCAGGCGACAATGCATCCAAATTGCCAAGCTCTTTGACAAGTTGATATTCACGTTGATATTGCTTCGAGTTGTTGCTAAACCCAGCAACAGATTTTGCGAATTCTTTTGCGCCAGCGTTGGCGGAACCGCTCAACTTAGACTCTAAAAAGTACAAAACCAGCCAGCCGTTTTCGACCTTTCCATGAATACCATCTAACCCGTGCACCGGCATATTGTTGTTTGTCTTCAGTGCCATCTTCGCCAAAAGCTGAGCTGCACCCAACTGTTCAAGTGCAATGCAGTAAGCAAGCAACTCGCCAACCTCGCTAGATCTGTGTGGATATTCATTGTTGAATTCCATAAAGGCATCTCGTACGGCATTCGTAACCAAAGTGAATGCAGACAGATCACCACCTGGTGCCGCTTCAATTTGAGCACGAATTTCCTCTCGCCGTCGCCTCGACAACGAGTAGTTTTGCGCAGCGCTCCAAAGGTAGGCGGCCAACTTTGCCACGTCAGCCTTGTCCTCGACGAAGCGAACATGCATCAGCGTTGTCGATGGTTTCGAAGGCGGTTGAGAAACAGCAGCGACAGCAACATGCTGAGAAAGTTTTACTGGGTCTAAAAGCCCCTCCAAGCCTAACTTCAGCTGCAACAACTCTTCTTCTTTTTCCGCCATCCATCATTCTCCTGGAGCCCTTATAGCACAAGTAGCTGCTGATGCTCTGCAGCTACTAAAAAACGAATAAATTTTACCCAGCGATCCGCCCGTGATTGCAAAGGTGATCTCATTTATCGCTAGAACTCCGAGACCGCTAAAAGCTGTAAATTTCAATCTTGAAGTTAAATTGATAACAGATTTTACCTGATTGCAGCTTTCACGTACAACTGAGCATTTTTGTTTGCAAATTCTAGAACTCATTTCATAAATACCCCCTGTTAACTTTTTCTGCCATGTGTTAACTTTCATGCATGGCACGAAGAGAAGAACTTACTGATGAGCAATGGGCTGTTCTGGAGCCCCTGATCCCACCAACCATACGCCGCAGCGATGGTCGTGGACGACCCGAAATGCACGATAACCGAGCTGTCCTTAACGGCATTCTGTGGGTTTTGCGTACCGGTGCATCCTGGGCAGATCTCCCGGAGCGTTTCCCCTCCGGCTCAACCTGTTTCAGGCGATTCAGTCGCTGGGTAAAAGACGGTATTTTCAGACAAATACTGGAAACACTGGCCCGTCATTTGGAAGAAGCTGGCCAGATTGATCTCTCAGAATGCTTTATTGACGGCACTTTTGTGCTGGCAAAAAAAGGGGCCAAAAAATCGGAAAAACCAAGCGGGGCAAAGGTACGAAGCTCATGGTCTTCCACTCGCCGTGTACACGTCTTCTGCTAGCCCACATGAAGTCACCCTTGTCGAAGCTACGCTCGCTGAAGCCATCACGCTGGGGCGACCCGAACGACTTGTCGGGGATCGTGCCTGCGACAGTGATCCGCTCGATCAAAAGCTGGCGAAATGGGAATAGAACTGATTGCGCCACACAAATGCAATCGAAAACGTGCTGCGACACAGGACGGTCGTGTATTACGCCGGTATAAACGCCGCTGGAAAATTGAACGCTTGTTTGCCTGGCTGAATAAATTCAAAAGGGTACTGACCAGATGGGACTATTGCGCAGAGCGATACACAGCCTTTGTTCATCTGGCTTTCTCTATAATTTTGCTTCGACGGTATTTATGAAATGAGTTCTAATCTTTAAATGGACACGAATTTCTTAGGCTCTCATCAGTCGCCCGAAATACTGTTTTTCATCTTTCATCGGCGATAGCTTTTTGCAGAAGCTGTACGGACGTTTGGGATTACAAAACACCTCAATGTAATCAAAAATATCACGCTTCGCCCCCCTTGTTTCCTACGATTTTCTACATATCCGCTCGCGTTTGAACAACTGGAAAAAACTTTCAGCCACCGCATTGTTATGGCAGACCCCACATCGACTCATACTTTGCTGAATGTTATTTGTTTTAAGAAATCCCTGCCGATCATAGCTGCTGAATTGACTCCCACCTAATCTGAATACACCATCACGGTTTGTTTGAGATAACGGCGGCAGTCAGCCATCTGCAAGACACTCAACGCCGCAGCATATTTTGTACTCGCATTCTATGTCCGCGGAAATGAAGCAACCGGCTACTGCAAATAGCCGTCTGCACGCACGTAAACGTCCGCTGCAACGCCGTTCTGCCGCTACGGTCAGCGTAATGCTGGAGGCCGCTGCTCGCATTCTGGAACAGCATGGGCTGGCAGGTTTCAATACCAATCTGGTTGCGCAGCGTGCCGGTGTCAGCATCGGCAGCCTGTATCAGTATTTTCCGGGAAAGGAAGCCTTGCTGGCCGCGTTAATCCGTGATGCGCGCAGTGACCTGCTGGCATCGGTACAGCAAGTCTGCGCCCAAAGCGGCTTGCTGGAAACACAATTGCAGGCACTGATCCGTGCTGCCGTCACTCATCAGTTACAACGACCGCAACTGATGCGGCATCTGGAATACGCCGAACTGATGCTGCCTTTGGATCAGGAAACGAATGCGCTGAATCAGGCGCTGCAACAGGCCGTGCAGGATTTACTGCTCACACACGGCACGCCGGACGCGACCATCGCCGCACAGGATCTGATTGCACTCAGCCGTGGCATGATAGACAGCGCCGGTCTGGCCGGCGAAACCGACGCCGCAGCGCTGGAGCGGCGTGTCCTGCGTGCGGTGCGCGGTTATATTTTGTCAGGCCATGCTACCTGATCAAAAGGATGTCGCGCCTTGTCAGACACATCCGGGACTGCCGTCTATTCACTGAAATACCGGTTTTTCCGTATGCGCTCTTCGAACGAGAAGCGCTGCAGTAAAAATCCAGTTCTGCAGCAGTGGCCATGCTGCGTATGCTGTTTCAGCAATGCTGCCATTTGCCGGCTCATATCCAGACGCGGAAAACGCTTTACCAGTTCATGAATCTGTTCCGGGTCCAGGACATGCAGGCCCAGTCCTGCAACATCGGCACCGGAACCATTGCGCAGCATTTGTGCTTCCTTGCCATGACTGTTATCAAGGTGAATATTCAGATGCAATGTAATCGCCTGTGCAGCGAGCTCTGCCCGGCGATCTGACCAACCATGGCGCAACGCGATCACCTGTGCCGCTTTAGCACCCGCCAGGGTAAAGCACGCCGCATCATGTGCGGGTATAGAAGGATGATCACACAATCCTGCATCATGTAATAAGCAGGCAGTAAACATCGCTTCATCGTCAAATGGACGGCAATCGTTATCCAATAAGCGCGCCCAGAAATATGACCGCAGACAGTGATTCAGTAAAAACGGCGGGCTGATTTCCTGACACAGGGCGAATGCTTCGCGGGTGACTGCGGTATCCGGAGGCATCAGCTCACTGAATTCACGCATCTGTATATGTTGCTGATGCAGGGATCGCCGTCTGGCGGCAGATTGCGCCTGCACACCCTGATACACCATATGCAAACGATCCCACCATGCCAGCTTCCCACCGGTTCGCTCCAGCCAGCTGATGGTGCCGATTCCCTGATTTGTAAGCATATTTGATTCCTCTCTCTGAAAGAACTGCTGCGTTCACAGTGAAAATATCTTATGGCTTGCGGTTTGTTGGCGTAAATGACAATATCAGACTGTTTTCTGCCAAATTATCTGCACCATTAACCCTGCACCGTTACGCCGCATTGTGTTTGTGATTTACGAAGGCTTTGAACTGCTGGATCTGGCTGGGCCAATGTCGGTCTTCACCAAAGCAGACGAACTGGCCGGCGGCGGCCGCTATCAGATCGTGACCGCATCGCCTGAAGGTGGTGCCGTGTCCTGCAGTGCTGGCGTGCCTGTCGGATCGCAGACCTGCAGTGAATTGCAACTGACGCAGCACGATACGGTGCTGGTGACAGGGGCAGGGGCTGACGTGTTACGCCGCGCAATGCGTCACCGCGCCATACTGGATCTGATGTGTGATGCCGCGCAGCAGGCAGAGCGTTACGGTTCCATCTGCAGCGGCACCTTTATTCTCGGTGCCGCAGGATTACTGACCGGAAAACGGGTCAGTACGCACTGGCTGGCGACAGGGCAGCTGAGTACCCTGTATCCGCAAGCGGATACCTCACCGGATTTGCTCTATGTGGTTGATGGCAGAATGTGGACGTCTGCCGGGGTCTCCACCGGTATCGATATGGCAATGGCGATGGCAGAAGCGGATCTGGGCGGCGCACTGGCTGCAAGAGTAGCGAGACATCTGGTGATGTATGCACGGCGTCCCGGCCATCAGTCTCAGTTCAGTTCATTTCTGGAAGCACAGCAAGCGGGCAATCAGTGCTTTGGTACGCTGATAGACTGGATCGAAAACCATCTGGGCGAACGCATTCTGGTGGAAGATTTAGCAGAGGTCGCCGGTATGTCAACGCGCACATTTCACCGCAAGTTCACAGCGGCAATGCAGATAACACCCGCCAGATATCTCGAGGAACGCAAAATGGAATGGGCAAAACGATTGCTGGAAGCCGGCCACTCGGTTAAAACTGTGACCGGCAAATCCGGATTTTCTTCTGAAGCCGCGTTCCGCACTGCATTTACGGAACGGTTCGGAATTCCACCCTCACTGCATGCGAAACTGAATCAGTATGGCGATTAATCTGCCGGGGCATCTCTGCTGACAACGTCAGCGGTTCACCATCGCCATGACTTGCGCCGGATAGCGCGCACCGGCCACGGCGTCCGGCGGAAAAACCGCATTCAGCCGCTGTAAATCCTGCTGCGATAAGGACAAACGCAGTGCGCCCAGATTGCTGTGCAGGTTCGCGATCCGGCGGGTACCGGGAATCGGAATAATGTGTTCACCCTGCGCCAGTACCCAGGCCAGTGCCAGTTGCGAAGCCGTACAGCCGTACTGCTCTGCCAGTTGTTCCACCTGCGTCACCAGTTGCAGATTTATTGTGAAGTTCTCACCCTGAAAGCGCGGGCTGTGGCGGCGGTAATCGTCTGCATCAAATTGTTCAGGGCTGCGGATCGCACCGGATAAAAAGCCGCGCCCCAGCGGACTGTAAGCAACGAAGGCGATACCCAGTTCGCGGCACAAGTTCAGCACGTCCGCTTCCGGATCGCGTGTCCATAAGGAATATTCACTTTGCAGCGCGGTCAGCGGATGTACTGCATGGGCACGGCGTATGGTTTCCGCTGACGCTTCCGACAAACCGATGTAGCGGATTTTGCCAGCCGCGACCAGATCTGCCATCGCACCAACAGTGTCTTCAATCGGGATATTCGGATCCATGCGGTGCAGATAGTACAAATCGATCACATCCGTTCCCAGTCGTCTCAAACTGCCTTCCACGCTACTGCGCAGATACGCGGGGCTGGCATTCACACCACGCAATTGCGGTTGCGCCGGATCACGTACGATACCGAACTTGGTAGCGATCAGCACCCGGTCGCGCTGACGGCGGATTGCACGGCCTATCAGTTCTTCATTGGTGTAAGGACCGTACATATCGGCGGTGTCCAGCATGCTCACACCCGCATCCAGCGCGGCTTGCAGCGTCGCAAGGCTGGCAGCTTCATCGCTGCTGCCGTAGAACTCGCTCATGCCCATACAACCCAGCCCCAGTGCAGCAATCACAGGCCCGTTTCTGCCGAGCTGACGCTGCGGCAGCGGTCGCGGAAAGGAAAACGGTGAAACAAGGTCGGTGTGCGTAAGGTGGCTGGTTTGCATGATGGATGTCCGTTAAATGAAGTTATAAAACGTCTCCCGCCCCGCGGTCTGCTCCGGAGCGGACAGGAACTAAGCTGCTGCCTGTTGCAACATCCCGTCGTACATCACCAGTTTGGCTTGTAAAACACGCAGATTATCCTGCAGTGCAGCGATGTTTTGCTGCACTTCCTGCGTATGCTGTTCCAGCAAGGCTCGGCGGGCAGACATACTTTCCACGGTATTACCGGCGCGCCGCAATTCCGCGTAGCGCAGCATCTCGCGCACCGGCAAACCGGTTGCTTTCAGCTTCAGCAAAAACTGTATCCACGCCAGATCCTGCTGGCTGAACAAGCGATGGCTGTTGTCGCGCCGCCCGACCGGATCGAGCAAGCCGATACGCTCGTAATACCGCAGCGTATGCGTGCTGAGTCCGGTCAGGGCAGCCGTTTCCCGTATGGTCAGAAAGTGTGTCATGGCAGGCAGTCTAGAAGTTGGAGTGCACTCTAAGTCAAGCGGGTATTGTAGAACGCATTTTTAATACGCGAACTTCATCAGATGCGAAACGCGAAATACTGACGTCAGCGCAGATTCAATGCGGATTCTGAGCCTGAATACACACCAGCACAGCCTTCTCGCAAATACACATGTGAAAACCGGCATCCTGTCTGTGCGCAACACTTTGCCCTAAAGGACAATATCAGCGCAGCGTTTCTGTTTTTATGATCCCGACATGCTTGAATTCGGGATATCACCATGAAACCACTTTCTGACTGGTCTGTTTTTGCAGATACCAATCGTCCGGCCTCTTTACTGACTGCGTTTGCCATGGCTGCGATGCTGACTGCCTGTGGCGGTGGCGGTAGCAGCGCGACGGACAGCACAGGCAACAACAATACCAGTCAGTCGGCTCAGAGTACGCTGGGCATCAGCAAGCTGGAACTGGCGCAAACCCATGTGATACCGCCATCCGGTCTGCAATGGCAAACCAAAGATGCCCCGGCGATGGTGCTGGCCGGACAGCGCGATACCCTGTTGCTGGTGCGCTTTGCGCAGAATAATGTCAGCGCACCGGTTGCAGAGATCCGCAGCGGTCAGCAATTACTCGGGAAAATTCCCTTAGATCCGCCGCTGCAACTGCCGCCAAGCGAAGGCGCAGATCAGCCGTATGCCAGTGATACCTGGTCTGCGACGATTCCGGCGGCGATGGTGGTTCCCGGCATGCAAGTGCGTTTTGTGGCGGCGAATCAGGCTGTCAGTCTGGATCAAACTGTTGCGGTCGGGCCGGACACCGATCTGCAGGTACAGATTCTGCCGTTTATTCTGTTTGGCGCAACCGAAGCGAATACCGGTCTGAACTTCGCGAAAGAGCGTTTGCTGAACATGAGCGAAGCTGTGCAAAAAGAAGGCGCAGCGAATTTTCCGGCGTCGCGGACTGCATTCAGCAACCATCCGTTCGGCGTGTTCCAGAGCGATTTTCTGGTGATCCCGCCGAATGCCGGTAATCCTGCGTATGCAGCCCGCTCCAAAAGCGATATTCCGGACACCGGCTTTCTGGTCAGCGTGATCAATGACACCCTGTATCAGATCCACCAGGCCAGCGGCGATGCGGCGCTGAATAAGCTGAGTTATGCCTCCGTGATTGCGGCAGACTACAGTAAAACCGGTACCAATAAACTGGCATGGATAGGCAATGGCGTCAGCCTGACCGGTAGTGGCGTCGGCACCGGCGCAAACAATTTCGGCTTTTTCAGCCATGAAGGCGGTCACGGACTGGGGCTGGGACATTCCTCACCGGAATCCTCTGCTACACCGGCCAGCTTCCCGTATCTGCGCGGTTCTCTGCAGGGTTCTGTATGGGCATACAATGCAGCGCTCAGACAATTCCGCAGTCCGCTGATGCCAAAAACGGCAGCGGCATTTGTTAACTGTGTAAAGAATAATTACCCGCTGGATGCGAATCAGCGCTGCTACCGGCTGGATCCGATGGATAACGCCGATGGTGGCAGCGACCCGGCATTCAGTTTTCCGGTGTTTTCTGATTTTAACGCTGCGCGTATGCAGCGCTGGATCAGCCAGCGTGTCAGAATCGATACGCAATCCCCGACGAAGTTTTCAGTATGGGATAACAGCGCGCAGAAATGGCTGCCGTACACGCCAAAAACGGAGCAATCCGGCGCATACCAGCTCAACAACAATCTGCCGGTATTACTGCAAACGCCGTTAGCGCAAATCGCGCTGACCTATAGTTATGCCGGCACGCCGGGCGCTTCGCGCTTTTATCCGCCGGTGATTGCGGTGAGCAATGCCATTGAAACGATAGACCCAACGGATCCGGTGCAACTCGCAAAAATTTATCCGTATAACCTGAATGGTCAGACCCCGCCTTACACCTGGTACTGCCATATCTCCGGCTGCGATTACACACTGCGTGTCAGCTTTTCCGATGGCAGCCAGCAATACCGCGTGCTGAAAGGCGGCTTCCGCAAAATGTCAGCACCGGAAACCTTTGAGACCGGCATCAGCGATCCGACTAACCGTAAGAGTTTCCAGATGTGGGCAATAAATGTCCCCGCACCGGCGAACAGCAAAGTGGTACAGCTGGCCTTGCTGGATACCCCGAAAGTCTGGTCAATGAGCGCGACACAGGTTCGCAATGCCAGCGTACTGATCAGCGAAAACTACTGATCCACACACCAAAGCCTGTGCAGAACTCCGCATCAGGTATTTCCGCAAGCCCGGACTTTCTGCCGACGTCCGGGCGATTGCCATGCTGAAATCCGCATTTGGGGTGATTTCGGGGGTATTTCCGGCAGTTCAGCTTGCCATGGAAGTTGTTGTGGCAATCTCAGGGCTGATCCGTCACGGCGTGTCGATCAAATCTGCGAAAGCCCTGTAGTTCTGCAGGTAACAATGTCCGGCACCGGGCATGCAAAACAACAACGACAGAAATTTTGGTTGACTTCAACATTTACACGTGTAATCGTTTACATATGTAAATGCACTGAAGGAGTATCCGCATGACCGATCACACCAGCATCAGCGAAGCGGAAGCGCTGATTATGCAATTGCTGTGGGAAAGCCATCCGCGCAGCGCGGAAGAGATTTGTCAGGCTCTGTGTGAACAACAGCAATGGCAGGTATCGACTGTCAAAACCCTGCTGAACCGTTTGCTGAACAAAGGTGCGATTCGCGCAGATAAGCAAAGCCGGTATTTTTTATACAGCCCGGTGCTGCAAAAAGAAGTCTGGCTGCAGCAGGAAAGTCAGGGATTCCTGAATCGTTTATTTCAGGGACGGCTGGCACCGCTGGTTGCGCATTTCAGTCAGCAACAGAATTTGTCGGCACAGGACATCGCCGATATTAAAAAAATTATTCAGGAACTGGAAAAATGAATACCGGTTTTTCCATATCGGTCTGGCTGCTGACCAATGCGACGATTGCGCTGACTTTTGCGCTGTTCACGGTAGCAATACTCAGACGCGTGTTGCGGCCAGTTCTCGCGCCAACCGGCATTTACGCTTGCTGGGCATTGCTGCCGTTATCGCTGCTCAGTGTTTTTCTGCCACACAAATCCACCGGATTTCAGATGACAGAACCGGTGACAGATTCCGGCAGCGATGCTGTTGCAACCGTGCTCAGCCAGAGCACTGCATCCATCACACTCAGTGACAGTGCCGTATTATGGCTATGGGGTGGCGGTGCGATCTGCACGCTGGCTTTCATGGCATTTGCACAGTACCGCTATCAGCGCCAACTGGGAAAACTGACAGCACATCAGGCGTACTGGTGTGCGGATCGGACAGGGATCAGTCCTGCACTGACCGGCCTGCTGCGTCCGCGCATTATTGTTCCGGCAGATTTCACTGAGCATTACAACAGCAGTGAACAAACGCTGATACTGGCGCATGAACAGCAGCATCTGAAACACAGAGATCACTGGTGGAATTTTCTTGCGCTGTTGCTGCATACGGTGTTCTGGTTTCATCCACTGATGCCTGTGGCGAAACGCTGGTTTCGCAGCGATCAGGAAATCGCTTGCGATGCAGCTGTTGTCAGCCGCCATCCGCAAAACACCGCTGCTTACATCGCCACCATGCTGAAAACCACCCTGCAAGGACAAGCTGTGCCACTGGCCTGCACCTGGCAATCCCACCACCCACTGAAGGAGAGAGTTATGCGTATTCAACAAGCACGTCAGCACCGTTATCGCCGCCCACTGGCAAGCATGCTGATCGCCACCGGTTTTGCCGCCTGTGCAGCACTGAGCTGGGCCAGCCAGACTACGGCGCCGGTTACGCAAGCGGTGACTGAGCAGAATCCTGCCAGCGGCAAAGTCCGTTATATGATCAGCAATACTATCGTGCTGAATGGCAATCGCTATCAGCCGAAAATCATGCTAGCCGATGGCGATACGGGCAGCATTCGTATTGAAGATAAGCAATCGCAGTGGGAAATTGTGATGAAGGTCAGCGCAGTGCCAGACAGCGGAAATCCGGGAAAGGTACAAGCCAGCCTGGTGGTGAATAAAGATGGGAAGCAAGTTGTGAAAGTACCGAAACTGATCAGTACGCTCAACAAAACCATGACGATAGAACACAGCAGCGATCCGAAAACGGACGATGTGCGCATCGAATCTCTGGTGGCGCAGGCCAGCTGATTTCCGGCGTGTTGCGGTTCCGCCATCTGAGCCAGCCGGCGTTGCGGAATCTCCGGTTCCGCATCAAAATGTTCTTCTGATTTTTTTGCAGAGAAGGCCGCAACATGCAACGTCCGAAACCACTGACTGCAGCACTGAGTCTGCTGTTCCTGCTGATGACAAACCCGGCAGCAGCGCTTGTCAACAGCCAGTCCGTTACCAGCGAGGAAATAGCGGTCAGTGAAGAACCGGTAAATCCGCAACCTGAAGAATCCGCAATGCCCTGCAATCCGGACGGGGACTGCAGTGATCCCTGCAAGTATTTCAACAAACACACGATATTTGCCTGGGGTGGTGACGGGCCGGTGCTGAAGTACAAAGGCAAAATCCATGTCCTGAAGGAAGTACGGCGGGTCGCAGTGCGCAGCATTCAGAGTCTGACCGATGTACCGGGTGGCAGTGAGCGCGTGGATTTTGTCAGCGGCAAACTGAAAGTCAGCCTGACCACCAGCACAACCGCAACCAGTTGCTACGTAAAAGACCAGCGTGGCCGCTGGCGTTCGCTGGACACCTGTTGCTGGTCCACGCAACGGCTGACACTGGAGATTCATGACGGAAAACAAACAACGCGCTTAAAAACCACAGCGGATTATGGTTGTTAGGCACAGGACATCCGTTTGCAATAAATCTCCGCTATGCTTATATGGTTATCGAATAAACAATAGCCATCATGAACAGCCTGACGCCACAAGCCTGCACCGGCCTCGATGATATCCGCGCCGAAATTGACCAGATCGATCAGGCGATGATCCGCCTGATCGGTACCCGCCGCCAGTATGTGATGGCTGCGGCCCGCTTCAAAACGGACCCGACAGCAGTCGGCGCACCGGAGCGGTTTAAGACCATGCTGGAAAAACGCCGTCAGTGGGCGACTGAAAATGGAGTGCATCCGGACCTGATTGAAAAGCTGTATTCCGATCTGGTACATCATTTCATCAAAGAAGAAATGCAGCACTGGCAAGCCTTACAGGCCAGCTGAAATTAGAACTTCAGAATCCGCTGCACATTAAGGCTTGCGCACTTTCACAAAGCGCATCGTGCAAGCCAATGACCAGCGGATCACGCGTCATTCCCTGTCTGCGGGAAATCCACCAGGTTTTTCCGCGCCTTACCGGCAGCTCCGGCAATCTGCGTAATTCCCCCTGCTGTAATGACTGCCAGCACGTGCTTAACGGCAGAAAAGCCAGTGTCTGCCCTTGTTTAACCACTTCCAGCACCATGCGCTCGTCATCGCAGATCAGACTGCGGCGGAACTGCCCGAGATCCTGCATCAGCACATCACCGCAAATCGGATCAGCAAAACTTTGCTCCAGACAAACCAGTGTCAGACCATTCTGTACCGGATGGCAGGCGCTGGTAACGCATATCCACTGATCCTGAAACAGGATTTGCGACTGCACATCCGCCTGTTGCAGCGGTGTGTCGCTGATCAGTAAATCCACATCCAGCTCATCAATAAAACGCGCGCTTTCATCGACAGAAATCACCGGCAGCAGCGTTGTCAGTGTTTCCTGAATGCGGTTCATCGCTGGCTGCAGCCAGCCCTGTGCAGGTGCCGCCGGACACACCACTGTTACGAGTCCCGGTGCCAGATAGGTGGAGATACGCCGGATACCGCTTTCCAGACCATGCAGCGAAGTCTGGACGGTACGCAGTAAGGCTTGTCCGGCCACCGTCAGCTCCACACCGCGCCCGACACGATGAAACAAGGGCTGCCCCAGTTCCTGCTCCAGTTGCTGTATCTGATGGCTGATCGCGGACTGCGACAGATTCAGTTCTTCTGCCGCACGGGAAAAATGCCCGAGGCGGGCTGCGGCTTCAAAACCGGCCAGTAATCTGAGTGATGGTAAGCGCATGGCTATTCATGAGAAAAAATGATGAATTTATGCTGATAATATCAATTTTTCTCATCTTAAGGAGGAACTACACTGCTCGCATCCCGATTTGATTTTCTTCGCAAGGAATCTGTATGACAAACGTAAGCCACCCTCTCACCCGTCGTCGTTTCTTACACCGCTGCGCTGCGTTCAGTGCATTCTCAGTCACACCGGGCTTACTCAGCGCCTGCGGTGGTTCCGGTGGCGGCGACAGCGCCGGAGGCAATCCGGATCAGAACAGCGGCGGAGAACCACCGGCACCGGCCGCATCCGCCTGGGTCTGGCCGGATGAAGGTGCAGCGCATGCAGCGAGCTGGATGAGTTTTCAGGTATCAGCAGCAATCTGGGGCCGTGACATGGTCGCGCCGGTACAGGAAGCGCTGGCACGCATCGCGAATGCGATTATTCCGTTTGAACCGCTGAATGTGATTGTCGCTCCGGAAAACATGGCGCGCGCCCGTGTGTTGCTGGATGCAAGAATCCGTCTGGTCAGTGGTACCGCCGATGATTTGTGGATACGTGATACCGGATGCATCACGGTACGCAATGCGCAGGGCCAGAAACGCGCTGTCAGCTTTAATTTCAATGGCTGGGGCAATAAACAGGCATACAGCCGTGATGCCACTGTGGCACAGCAAATGAGTCAGCAACAGGGCGTGAATCTGGTGCGCAGTCAACTGGTGCTGGAAGGCGGTGCATTAGAAACCGATGGCGAAGGCACCGCGATCATCACCGAAAGCTGCGTCCTGAACGCGAACCGCAATCCCGGCTGGACAAAATCAGCTGTCGAAGCGGAACTGAAAGCGACGCTGGGATTCAGTAAGATCATCTGGCTGCCGGGTATTGCAGGTAAAGATATTACCGATGGTCACACTGATTTTTACGCGCGCTTCGTTAAACCGGGTGTGGTGCTGGCAAATCTGGAAACCGATCCGGGACATTTTGATTATGCCGTCACGCGCAAACATCTGGATATTCTGCGCAGCGCCACCGATGCGCAGGGACGGCGCTTACAAATCACGACACTGAGCCCGCCGGCACAAACACGCCCGGACTTTGCCGGAAAAGATTTCGCCGCAGGCTATATCAACTTTTATCTGGTGAATGGCGGTGTGCTGTGTCCGGAATTCGGTGATACCGCCGCCGACAATCAGGCCCGTACAACGCTGGCAGCACTGTATCCCGACCGGAAAATTGTGATGCTGAATATCGATGCAATTGCCGCTGGCGGCGGTGGTATTCATTGTTCGACCATGCATCAGTGTCGTTAAGCCGAAGTTCAGCCCGTTTTTCTCTCAAAAAATACATAAAACAATAAACAAAAAGCCTGACACCGTTACCGGTGCCAGGCTTTTTATGCGAACGACAAATCAGTTTGCAGCTGCTGGTTTTGTACCCATGACTGGCTGACCATCTTTCTCTGCAGAACGGTCAAAAACCTGAGTCTCACCGAACGTCATCTGAATCCATGTCGGGTAGGTGTATGCAGTACCTTTGTTGTGATCAATGATCGCACCAATACCGCCACCGATCAGGATATTGCCTGCCAGACCTGCATTTGCGCGGGAGATCAGACGTGCGCTTGCATCAGGGTTGTTTGCCATTTTGCACACGATATCCATGTCTTTGCTGGAACGGCGAATCTGAACAATGCTGCCGGATTTCGCATTCACTGCACCGTAGTCGTTAGAAATAATGCAGTCAGCACCGGAAACCATATCGCCTGCGCTGGTTTTTGTTTCCAGACGCAGAGAATGCGTGGTTTCGTTAACAATCGATGCGCAACCAGTCAACATCATTGCGGCGGCCAGTGCAGACAGGGAAATAATTTTCATAATATTGAAGTAACAAAATGTAAATGAGCCGTGATTTTACGAACTTTATTTCAATGATGAAAATAATATTGATATAAATGTTGTTTTTTACATGAAATAAAGATGTTTGTGTTGATCGGTGTCTTTAGAGGAAATTCCATCTTAAATACCAGTCCGAAATCAGCCAGAACCAAATACACCGGACAAACCAGATCCGGAAAATTCAGATCGAGGTGCACCAAACCCATCGACTGAATGACTAAAGGCACTGCTGTCCTCCGCTGCCTTACTCTTCTTCCGCTGTCAGCTGACAGCGTGACGGTCTTGTTCCGATGGGCATTTTCCAATGTTGCCGGTGAGCGTTGTCGGGGCTCGCAGATCCTCTGAAATCATTGATGCCCGTTAAGGATTAAGCGCCGGAAAGGGGCTATCGTGGCCTGCGCTTTGCAGTCAGAAACTGCGCGATATCAGCGCAGTACATGCAAAGCTCCCTGTGCCACTTTTTCTGAAACGGACAGAAATGAATGCGAATGCGGGTGTACCGCCGGCTGCCGGCCATGATGCAGCCACCACTTTCCGGATACCTGAACTGGTTTGCCCCGCCGGCAGTCTTGCCGCGCTGAAAGCGGCCGTCGATCATGGTGCGGATTGTGTCTATATCGGGTTTCGGGATGCGACCAATGCGCGTAATTTTGCCGGTCTGAATTTTGATGATAACGCGGTCGCACAAGGTATACGCTATGCGCACAGCCGTGGTCGTAAAGTGCTGATTGCGCTGAATACGTTTCCGCAGCCGGGACATCATCTACCGTGGTATCAGGCCGTAGATAAAGCCGCCGGTATGGGCGTGGATGCAGTGATTCTGGCGGATCTGGCATTGATGGCCTACGCAGCGGAACGCCATCCCCAATTGCGTTTGCATCTGTCTGTGCAGGGCTCTGCGACCAATTATGAAGCGATTCGTTTTTATCAGCGCGAGTTCGGTGTATCGCGTGCCGTTTTGCCACGGGTACTGGCAATTGAACAGGTAGAGCATGTGGTCAGAAATGCCAATACTGAAATCGAAGTATTCGGATTTGGCAGCTTATGTGTGATGGCAGAAGGCCGCTGTGCGTTATCTTCGTATGCCACAGCAGAATCGCCGAATACCCACGGTGTGTGCTCACCGGCCAAAGCCGTGCGCTGGATGCAGACGCCACAGGGGCTGGAATCGCGTCTCGGCGGCGTGCTGATTGACCGCTACGGCGATCAGGAACAAAGCAGCTATCCGACACTGTGCAAAGGCCGCTTTGAGGTCAATCACGAAACTTATTACGCAATGGAAGAACCGGCCAGTCTGAACACGCTGGATTTGCTGCCGCGCCTGATGCAAATGGGCATTGCCGCGCTCAAAATCGAGGGCCGTCAGCGCAGCCCGGCCTATGTGGCCGATGTCACGCGGGTCTGGCGCGAAGCCATTGATCAGTGTGCTGCCGCAGCTCAGCGCTTTTCCGTACGTCCGCAATGGATGCAGCAGTTAAACCGGCTGGCAGAAGGTCAGCAACATACGCTGGGTGCTTATCACCGCGCGTGGAAGTGAGGAGAGATCATGCTGAAACTGGCTCTGGGCCCTTTGCTGTATTACTGGCAACGCGAACGTATCGTACAGTTTTATGAAGAAGTGGCGGAAAGCTGCGCTGATATTGTTTATCTTGGCGAAACCGTCTGTTCACGCCGCCATGAAATGAAACATGCAGACTGGTTGCAAGTTGCTGCCATGCTGCAGGAACATGGCAAACAAGTGGTGTTATCCACGCAAGTGTTGCTGGAATCGATGGCGGATGTGAAAGCCATGCACCGGGTGCTGGACAGCGGCGCTGCGCTGATCGAAGCCAATGATATGGGTGCGCTTTCCAGTGCATCGGAACGCGGGCTACGATTTGTCGCGGGTCCGCATTTAAATGCCTTCAGCACACCGGTACTGGCCCAGTTTGCCAAACGCGGCGCAGTGCGCTGGGTGATGCCGCTGGAACTGGGGCGGCAGGCGTTGCAAGCCATGCAGAAAGGTAAACCCGCCGGACTGGAAACAGAAGTCTTCGCGTATGGGCGTATGCCACTGGCGTTTTCTGCGCGCTGCTTTACTGCCCGCCATCATAATTTGCCAAAAGATCAGTGCGACTTTGTCTGCCGGCAATATCCGGACGGCCTTTCATTGCAAACCCGCGAGCAACAGGATTTTCTGAATCTGAACGGCATACAAACCCAATCGCACGCAGTCTGCAATCTGTTGCCGCATTTGGACGAACTGTGTGCAGCAGGCGTGGATGTGTTGCGCATCAGTCCGCAGTCTGCACATACCGGCGAGATCCTGCACATCTTCGATCAGGCACGCCGTGCACCGGAAAAAGCGCGGACGCTGGCAACACATTTGCCGCCGCTGATGCCGGGACTCAGCTGCAATGGTTACTGGGTGGGGCAGCCCGGTATGCAACAGCACAACCCGTCATTTTCTTCTGCAGGAGTACATGTATGAATGCTTCCGGTTTTACGGCGCAGGCAGCGCTGAGAAAAACCTCAACCGGCCCGCGCGTTCCGCCGTCCGTCAGCCGTTTGCTGAACCGCTTGCCTGTCTATCCGGGCTCAGTTTTATTCGTGCAGGGATTAAATCAGATATTGCTGCCTGCTGTTGCCAGCGACTGCCGCGCAGCACTGGTGCAGCGCAGTTTCCGGATTGAAGTGGCAGATGCCGGCCTGGCGTTCCATTTCACGTACGACGGCCAGCGCTTCCGTGCCATGCAGGCGCAGCCGGAACCAGATCTGTGTATCCGTGCGAATGCCTGGGATTTTCATTTGCTGATGCAAAAGGCCGAGGATGCCGACACCCTGTTCTTCTCACGCCGCCTGACCATGACCGGCGATACTGAGTTGGGCGTGCTGATCAAGAATACGCTGGATGCCTTAGAATTAATTTTACCGGGTATGCAATGGCTGACGTCGTTAACAGGTTCACCGCCATCCCGTTGACGCAGGTTTGCCTTCAGGAAAATCCAATATTTGCACTGATAATTTAACAGTCTTCAAAGCAAATGACAGTTTCACGTCAGAAGTTGGTGCTAATCTGAACAGAAATGCAGCCGTTTCATTGTCAATACAGTGATCTGACTGCAAACATCAACGATCTTGTCAATACAGGTTTCTGCCGATGATGCGTCTTCTCTCCTGTTTTCCGCACACTACCTCTCTGACTTTTATCAGATACGCAGCAATGTGTATGCTGTTGGTTTCTGCCTGGCTACCGGTTGTCAGCGCGGCAGAGCAAAAGTCTACGCAGTGGTTTGTGATTTACCATAGCCACCCGCCACTGTCATTTGAAGACCACGGTAACCGAAGCGGTTTCGTTTCAGATATTGTGGATGCCATCCTTGCTGAAGCAGAACTGGATACTCAGTCTCAATTAATGCCGCTGGCACGCGCATTTCAAGTCTTAAAAACACAGAAGAACACCATGTTATTTCCGGTTACACGCCTGCCGGAGCGGGAAGCTCTGTACGAATGGCTGGGACCGGTCGCACCGCGCAGTATCTATTTGTACAAACTGCGCACACGTACTGATATTCAAGTCAGTCATATAGATGAGATCAGTAAATACCGGATAGGACTGGTACGGGAAATGGCGTCGACCCAGAATTTTCTGAGTACCTATCATGTTCCGAAAGATACTCTGGATTACGCTCCGACGCCTGACTCCAATTTCCGGAAATTTCTGATGAACCGCAATGATTTAATTGTGGCGTCAGAATGGACGGCAACCTATATCATGCGCTCTCTGGGCCACAGTATCCGTGAACTGGAACCCGTAATACTGCTGGATCAGCAACACCAGTATTACATCGCGATCAGCAAGAACAGCGATACGAAAGTCATACAGCGATTACGCACAGCGTATGACAAACTACAAAAGTCCGGCGTACTGGAAAAAATCCGGCAGAAATATACCGAGTAAGGTACTAAGCTGGTCTTGGTCTGATCCGCTTTTTTTCTGTAGTCACATCTTTTCCGGTGCAGGTTATTTATCAGGAAATCAACCAGACCGCCGCAAACACGGTAAAAATGCAGCCTTGGCAGCAGATTCATGGTTGCCGAAACCATCGTAACTCTGTACTTTGACAGGAGCCGGCATGAACGATGATCAGGATCTGATGGCGATACAACAACGTATTGCCCGCTTTGCCAGCAGCTTTGATTTGAAAGACTGGGATGGTCTGGGACAATGCCTTTGCGATCAGTTATACACCGATTATTCGGATTTGCGTGGCACACCGCCTGAAACGATCAGCAGGGAAACTTGGTTGGCACTGAGACAATCCGCATTACAACACTTAAAAACACATCATCTTTCTGGAAATCCGGACATTTCTGTACAGGGAAATCTGGCAGATGCCAGTGTATCTATGGTCATTTTTCGTAAAAACAATGCGAACGAGACCCTGCATACGCACTGCCTGTACAGGTTGAAGCTGCAAAAAGACGATGGTGTCTGGCGTATCAGCAGCATTATCCAGAAGGTTTTCTGGAGTGACGGGCAAACCGCTATACACAGTGGCATACAGAAAACCTGACGCCCCTGAAAAAACGGGGCAGATGTCTGCTCCGTTTTCTTTACATTACAGCCGCTATGTATCACCGGTTAAGTCTGGTGATGATGCTGCCCTTCTGCGATTTTCATGCCGATGCGCACACTGGTTGCGATTTCCTGATACGAACGGAATTGCTGTACATACGGAATTTTTCTTTCCTGCGCACGGTGACGCTGGTCAAACACATTCTGTACCAGTAAGGCCAGCAGGCAGACTTCGGGCAGTTTTTCCCGCATCACATCTGCCAGCGCAAACAATTCCTGCGCTTTCTGTTCGTTGTCTGCCGCCACAAAACAAATCGCGGCGACCAGATCGCTCGGCACATCCACCGGCGGATTCAGTAAATCGTCGGTCAGCACATGGCGCGCATCCACATGATCAGCCCGCAGTACCCGTACCAGAATTTCTGCCGCCAGTTCATCGTCCTGAGCACCGACGCCGACCACCAGCACCACCGATCCTGCAGGCACATCAATCGGCCCCTGATACTCGCCATGCAAGGCTTCACGTTGATGAATCAGATGCCGTGCCAGCGTTTCACCATCCAGCACAGAGCTGCGCCGTTTGCGTATCCATGCAGGTTTGCAACCTTCCAGCGAGATCAGCACCGAAGCAATCGCACCGCCGACTTTCACGCGCTCATCATCGGTAATCGCACGTTCTGCGAAATCAATCTGCGCCAGATTCAGCGCAGGAACCAGTACCGTATCGCAGTATTCCGCCACGGACTTGCGGCGGATGAAGCGTTGGGCGCCTTCAATCAGTTCGTCAGAATCCCCTGCCAGTGCGCGCTGATAGAATTTTTCCGGCAGGGTTAAGGCTGTAACTTCACCAAGCAAAATCTCAAGGAATTTCAGCGAAGGAATATAGCGCCCCGCCACCACCAGACACAGCGTCAGCGGCGTCGATAACACCAGTCCGACCGGTCCCCACAACCAGTTCCAGAACACTGCCGCCAGCACCACAGACAATGGCGACAAACCCGTGGTATGACCATACAGCTGAGGCTCCACCACTTGCGACACGATCAGCTCAATCACCACAAAAATCACCAGTGTCGTGATCGCTAACTCCCAGCCCGGTGAAATCGCAAACGCCAGCAAAGTCGCCAGTCCCGCCGCCATCCATGCACCGATATAAGGAATAAAACGCAGCAGTGCCGTCATCACCCCCCACAGCACCGCCTGCGGCACACCGGCAATGGCAAGCGCAAGGCCAATCGCCAGACCACAGGCACCGTTGACGGCAAACTGCGAAATGAAGAAACGGGATAAACGCGTACCGGCATCATTCACGGCAATCGTGGTGGCGCGCAGATTATCGTTACCAATCAGGCGGATAAAACGGTCGCGCAGTGATTCATGTTCCAGCAACACAAATACCAGCATCACAAACACCAGCCCCGTGGTTTCGATAGGGCCGGTAATCGAACCGAGAATTTTAGAGACCAGTTCCAGCGGCGTCGGGGCTGGCTGATGCACTTCCACCGGTATCGGTTTTCCGTTTACCTGCGCAGGGAGACTGGATGCTGTGGATTTGCCTTCGGCATCATCATCCTTGCGCGGCAAGCCCTGTATTACCAGATCAGCTTTTCCGGTCACGCTGTGTAATTTTTCCAGCGTGATCTGGTTAATAGTCCGCAACTTGTCGCGGATCGTGGTTTCGTACTGCGGCAGGCTGGAAGCCAGTTTGATCACTTGTCCGCCCAGTACCATACCGGCGACCGAAATCGCGGCAGTGAACACCGTGACCGTCAGCAATACCGACACTGTCGCACCGATACCGACATGGCGCAGCCGCCTGACCGCCGGTGCCAGCAGAAACGACAGAATCACCGATAAAGTCACCGGAATCAGAATTTCCCGGCCAAAGTACAGAAAGAATAAAACGATGGCGCCACTGATCAGTTGTAATGCGCGTCGCAGAGGTTGGTTTTCAGTCATTGTTCAGAGTTGCCATTGGCAAAGACAAATGCAGCGCTGAATGGCTGCAGGTGCAAAGATCATACCTGAGCTGCTGCCCCTGTGCACTTTCTGCCGCTCTGTGTTTGACTTGCGCCACGTCCGGCATTGTCTGACGGCGTGTTTCAGTTATGATCGCAACTGCATCCGGATCGCCCGTTTACACAACCCGCTGCCCTGAAAGCACATCCACCATGACGCTGACAGATCTTTCGCCTGCTATCCGCCCGCGTTGCCCGCCCGGCGCCTGCGACTGCGAACTCGACGATCTGCTAGTCAGCATCAACGCCGACACCCGCATCCTGCGCCTGACCCGCAGCGACGAACAACGCTTGCTGGAACGACTTGAAAACCTGAGCAGCCTCGCAGACTTACGCCGTATCGAACAAAAGATGGAAGAACAGGTCGGCATTCGTCTGAATATCAGCAAAGTCAGTGCGGTGCGCACCCTGCGCGGCATCCTGATCCGCGTCGAACCCATGCCCGGTCTGTGCCGCAAAACCCGCAAAGCTATCCCCGCCGCGATTCGTAAAAGTCTGGAAAAACATCCGGACATCGCGTACCAAATCGCGGATATGGGTGGCTTGTTTGATGGCGCTTAGCCAGCGTTTAATCAGCGTCGCGCCAGTTCTTAGCCTTGTCTTCCCTCCCCCGCGCCGCGCATAATGCGGCTCTGCTGAATTTCTTTTGCGCTGCGCATGCCTCGTCCTAAAGCTACCGAACAAACCGTTATTCTGATTCTGGATAAAGTCAGCCGGCATCATTTTGCTTTTCTGAAAGGTTATCTGGAAGGTCTACCGCTGGCGCGGCTGGCGGCGACGTATCTGGAAAACTGGGATGAAGGCCATGTGGATTTGCGGATTGCGCGTTCCACGCTGGACTGGATACGGCGCGAACTCGGTCAGGTAGCGCGGCGTCTGGGTAAGGCATCCTACGCACGTGTGATCAGACTCGAACCGGAGCAATTGCTGGATCCGGTTCCGGCAGCTGTGCCGACGCTGGAGCAGTTTCGTGAGGAATACGATCCTTATGAAATGTATTCAGAAAATGATTTGCTGGAGCGGTTTGCGGAACTGTTTCCGGAAGGCGATGGTGTTGACGCACAAAAAGCAGCGCGGAATGAGCGCTTGCGTAAGCGTCAGCATGCGGCGCTGTTATGGCTGCAGGATATGGCGGTGGCCGATCCGCATCCGCAGGATTCTGTGCTTGGCTGGCTGAATGCCCGCATCGCCAACCGCCTGATACGCGCCGGTGTGAATACGCTGCAGGAATTATGCGAAGCGATCAACAACAATGGCTACCGCTGGTTTAATCTGGTGCCCGGTCTGGGTGAGCGTACCGCGCAATGTATCGTGCGCTGGCTGGAACTGAATCAGGAAACCCTGCAACTGGCGCTGGAACGCTATGCGTTGTCCCGCCGAAGCAATCTGGATATTGAGAGTCTGAAAGCGGGGCGCGCCCGCAGTACTTCTATCGTGCCGCTGGAATATTTTCAGCCGTCCGCAGCGCTGAATGGTGAGCAGGGTTATAACCGGGCAGCACGCAATATGTCCGGTGTGCATAACGATTACGATGCGGTGCAGTTATGGCTGCAAACCTTTCCGTTCGGATCGAACACTTATTTGTCTTACCGCTCACAGGCAGAACGTTTTCTGCTATGGGCGGTACTGGAGCGCGGCAAAGCGATGTCGGATTTAACGACGCAGGATTGTCTGGCTTACCGCGACTTCTTATGGGATCTGGGACGGCTGGCACCGGAACTCTGGCACAGCCAGTACAAATTGCCGGAATCGGCGTGGCTGGGTAAGCGTCATACAGAGCGCTGGAGCCCGGGCTGGCGGCCGTTTGAAGAATTGAAACCGCCAGCCGTTCCAAAAGAGATTCCGCGCTTATTGCGTGTGCAATGGCAGCGCGAACACACAGAACGCAATGGCGTGCTGAAGCCTTCGTCGCAGAAACTGGCAATCACGATTCTGACCTCGATGTGCGAATGGCTGGTGCGCCGCCGCTATCTGGAAGTAAATCCGTGGGACGGGATCCGTCCGCGTGTCGATCACAAACCGGTGATTGCGACGCAGCGCAGCTTCAGTCAGGAAGAATGGGCTCTGCTATTGCAGGCCGCGATGCAAAAGCCGTTTTCAGAGGCACATCTGCGCCTGCAATCCATGCTGATGCTGGCGTACGCCACTGGCATGCGCTTATCGGAACTGAGTGCTGCGCGCAAAGGGGATTTGTATTTTCAGAGTGGCAGCAACGGGCTGGCCGGTGGCTGGGTGTTATCAGTGATCGGTAAAGGCAACAAGCAGCGCGCAGTGCCGGTGCCGCAGGCAGCAATGCAGATACTGCAGCGCTATTTCGCGACACGCGGTTACGGCAGCTTGCAGGATATGCCGGCGGAAGCACCGCTGTTCAGCCATCTGGAGGACAGCCCCGCGCACTTAAAACTGCTGAACAACAGCACGCAGCGACGCGAGCAACAGGAAACCATGGCGCACAGCCGTATCTACCGGAATCTGAAAAAATTCTTTGAAGAGACTGCCGCTCTGATCGCGGAACAGGCACCGGAAACAGCAACTAAACTACGTGCTGCCTCCACCCACTGGTTGCGCCACACCTCCGGTTCACACGCCGTCGCGAATGGTGTTCCGGTTGAAGTGCTGCAACAGAATCTGGGACACAGTTCGCTGAACACCACCACGATTTATGTGACCACGGAACTCGAACAGCGCATCCGTCTGATGGAACAGTTCGTGAACCAGAGTCAGCAGGTACGTCCACCGGCCTGTATCAATACCCGTGATTTGTTCAGTGCGCCGCAAAATGCAGCGCAGCCCGCTGCCGCACTTTCTGATGATATTGAAGGCAATGACGCAGAGAAGGCTTAACAGCCTCTGAAAACCGGCATTTTTGCCTGAAATGCGGAGTACAGCACAGCGATCCGGCGGTCGTCGGCAGAAAGTCCGGCTCTCCGAAAATCACACATGCGCAGTTCTGCACAATACGGTGCGGCTGGCGCGAAATTCCGTTCTGCTACCGATGGCGTTTTTACAGGGATTTACGCTGGCAAAAGCGCTTCTTAATTCCTGAACAGATGCGGAAGTGAATACGGGCGCGGTTGCGATTAAAGTCGGATTTTCTGCGAGTCCCCTGCTCTTCCACCAATCCGGCAATCTGCGAATCCGCAAAGATGCGCTCGCCATGTGCAACTGCCCCGGAAAAGAAAAAGCGCAGACTCGCTGCGCTTTATTCTTATTTACTGCTATTAATAATTAATCAGGACAACAATTCTTTGGTGATCTGATTCAGACGTTCAGAGATTTTTTCGATCAGTTCTTTATCTTTGATATCCGAAATTTCCAGCTGAATCTTGCCTTTGTCTTCAAAGCGTTTCAGCAAAGAAGAACCGTGTGCATATTTCATCGGTACCGACACTGCACGGCTGCGTTTGGATTTTACTTTCGATAAAGCCTGACGACGTGCATCCACTTCACGAGAACTCAGATCATGGTTATCAATTTCCAGAATCAGAATTTCAGTCTGCTCATCACCAGCGGCTTCCCAGTATTTACGAATCGCATCCAGCATACGCAGATTCAGCAAATTCGGACGGTCTGCCAGAATGCGGACGATAGTTTTCGGGATCACACCGAGATTGAAGATACGCGAAAAAACGGTTTCATCGATACCCAGATCGCGTGCAATTTCGATTTGCGATTTATATACGCCGTCTTCCAGCAGAACTCGCCACGCCAGCGCATCATCCAGTGGAGACTGGTCTTTACGTTCCACGTTTGCACGACGCGAAGCCAGATACAGATCGCGTGTACTGACCGGACGCACCTGAATTTCCACACGCAGACTGGATTTCCCGGCCAGCCGGCAAGCTTCCAAACGACGGTGACCATCCACCAGACACACCACGCCGGCGTCGTCCAGATAGGCAATTGCGGGCGTATCTTGCTGTTTGGCGATCGACAGTGACAATTCGTCGATACCATCCTGCGACATCAGACGACGCGCATTATATGGATTGACCTTGATTTCAGAAATCGGCACGTCATACGTGGAGCCGGTCTGATAACCGCGAACTGGCGCAACTTGCGCCGGCTCAAGTTTGGCTACCGCCGCAGAAAATGTGCCTGCGACCTGAGAGATTTTGGCGATTTCGTCCTGCGACGGTTTTTTAAATGGTTTCATCATGCACCTGCTAATGCTTTAATTTCCTCATACACCGCACGAATTTCTGCTGTCGCTTTCGGGTCAGCATCACGACCGGTCATTTCATGCATCGCAGCACCTGCACGACGGGAATTCCGCCAGGATGCACGGCCTTTCAGCTCAGACTTGAACACCGGATAGGTTTCATCCGCGAAAAACTCGCGCAGTGCAGCTGCTTCTTTTGATTTAGCATTGGTCGGCATCTGATTCAGCAGGATATTGACCGGCACTTTGCCATCTTTATGACGCGCATCCATGGTTTGCAGAATCGAGCAGACGCGCAGTGTCGCTTCCGCTTCCAATTGATCAGCACCGGTAGGCACGATGATCATATCGGCCAGAATCGCCGCTTTTTCCATCGTGCGGTAATTCTGCGCGCCGATATCGACAACGATTAAGTCAAACTTCGGTGCGATGGTTTGCAGCTCATACAAAGGATCCGGCGGAATCGTCACCACCGGAAACTGCGTTAAGCCTTCCTGCGAGCGACGAATGCGTGCCCAGGCGGTAGCAGAACCTTGTGGATCAGTATCCATCAGGCACACTTCAACGCCTTCGGATGCTGCTAATGCGGCGATATTTGTAGAGATCAGCGTTTTACCCACGCCACCCTTTTCTGCGCCAACAACGATGATCATAAAAGCCTCATTGTGTATTAATAAGTTTTATTATTATAAAACAGATTCTTATTAATACAATTGCTTATTTGTAGATATTGGGCTAGTTGTGCGAATTATTTCGGATATTCGATCTGTTTTTTATGTTTATCATGAGATGCTTTTATTAGTTCACATACTTCTGTCATGCAAAGGAACTTATGTTGCCAGACTTGAGCCGGTTCAAGAATAGTATGCACCATCGTTGTTGCCGGATGCGTTCATGTTTCATTTCTAAGGATCATGCACATGCCAATACCGGTGCGACTTGCGCCGGCTCAAGTCGGGGCATTACTGGTGTTTTTGAATTTGAGATTCGCGTAACGATGGATGGTCACGCAATTGAGCTCAGTCCGAATTTCCATCGATTCCTGAAGCATATCTGAAGCGAAGGTTCGCCGAATATTTGTTCCGACAATCCATTGTGATGTGCGCACTGTGTGAAAAAGATTCATTCGCAAAGTCGATTCCGTTTCATCCGGGTGATTTGCGCCAACTGAAACTTGAGCCGGCGCAAGTTGAGGATTTTACATAGGACGTTCTCCCCTCTTCGTAATCTTCGCTCTCAGTCATTCAGGCTGCCAGGGAGTGCTTCATTCTTTTTCCATCACAAATGAAGACATACTGAAAAGTATGTGTCGTAGCAATTTCCTACTGCAAAGGTTAGCGATACGTTCTGGGGGAAATAATGATCTAAAAAAGTGAAACTGGTTCTGGCATCAAACAATTCAGAAACTTTCTCTCGTTTGCCTAATGCATTTCACCAGACTTGCGCCGGCTCAAGTTACAAAATTGTCGACCGAATTTCATTCAATGCGAACATATTTTGATTCGATCTAACATGGTGAATTATGGATCGCTATTCCGGACAGAAAAACTGTTGCGACTTCTGCGGCCCACGCAACATTTAATGTCACGACCATCTACAGATGAACGAATTGCATAAAACGCGCCCTGAAGACTCAAAAGAATACTCTTGCTTTCAATGGGCAGCGATGTATCGGCGATCAAACTCAAACCCTAAAATTCAAAGCATCGAATATTTTTGAATTAACCGACGAAAAGACGAAGAATAAAGTTCACAGCCAAATGTAACTGCAATCTGTTTAGTGAATTTGGAGATGTTTTTTACTGAAGAAATGATGGAGCAGATAAATCAAACGGCCTTCTGTCTGAGTGCTTTTCATTGCCGCGACTATTGATGGCTATTCGTTTTTGCCGTTCTATATCCGTGAATGTTTTTGCAGGCTAACCGTTACTTTTCTATACCGAGTATTTGGCAGAATACAGTGAGAGTAACTGCTTAAAGCATAATCAGTGGATACGCTCCTTATCTATGCGAAACAACATTGCGCACATATTCCCCTTTCTTTGAGCATAGCAATAATGCGAACAAACATCGTACCTTTATCTGTTCTAGAAGGTGATTGCATCAATCGAACTTTTCCTTTTACGAAATAAAAAAGCACCTGTTATTAGCAGGTGCTTTTTTATCACAGATAAGAATTATTATTTTTTAATCTTCATGGTGAATTCAATAATCTCTTCCGGCGTAGGATCGCCCCAGGTTGTCTTTGCCAGCCATTGATAAAACGGGATCATATGCCGGTTATGACGGTCTTCAATGTCAGCCGGAATTTGCTGTTCAGCGTGTTCATTCACAGCATTGTACTGAGCGATTTTTTGTTCCTGATCAGCCAGCGGCATTTCACCAAACATGCGAATCGCGTCATCCGTTCTGACCTTCTGGAATTCTGCAAGTACGTCAGACACTTTCATGGTGCCATTACCGTTGCCCTGGCTTTGCGCTTTCTGCTTTGTGAATCCGGCGTAATCCTGTTCACAGGCTTTCAGTAAATAAGCGCCCAGATTTTTAATGGAATCCTGGGTCTGATCATTCATCCGGCTGATGGTGTACTGGATGTTTGCCTGAATCAGCGCGAGATCATAAAAATTAGTAAGCTTTTTCTTATAGTAATTAGAAATATCTAATTTTTGCAGCTGATCATTGATATCTTTCAGCGTCGGGCCGACATCGACCACCTCTTTGTTTTCACCTTCTTTCGAGTTGAATTTCGGCTTCTCAGTGATCTTAAATTGCAACTCTTTTACCCTGCGTGAGCCATCTTTATTTTCGATTAGCTCCAGCATGATATCGGTCACTTCATTGATTTCTTTGATGGCTGGCAACAACTTATCGCGCTTGAATAACTTGTATTCCTGCAGATAACTTTTCTTGTCCACTTCGCCGTAAATAATCCAGCGCCACAATTCCCAGGGGTCGCAGTTGGTACGTTTTGACGGATTGGTTTTGTAGCGGCTTACCCAGTCATACAACTTTACCGATTCATCCCGCTTTAACAGACGCTGAATGCCGAGGTTAAGGTGGTGGAAAATTTCAGAATTGAACAGCATTGGTTCGATGTGTTCAACGAACGAATAATGCACGTATTCGTTATCCACAACCAGAAACGGTAACAGTACGCACGATGCCCATGCATTGTTGCCATCTTGTCCAAGAATATCCCAGGTTGCTTTCAAATCTTGCATTTTGATTAATGCTTCTTTGAAGTGCTTCCGGTTGGTGGACTTATAGCCCATTTTGTCCATTAGCTCCAGACGGTTAATCCGGAACGTACGCGGCTTTTTGGTTTCACCTGCCTTGATGGTCAGGTTGTATGCATCGTTTTGCTCTTTTGCATGTTTGAGCAAGGTATTCCAGGCTTTGACCTGTTGCCCGGTCATGATGCCGTTTGCGATCAGAATTTGCGTGGCCTGTACAGGCTTTTTGTAGATCTCGGTATTTTCAATATTGCTGAATAAATTCAGGCTGTACTGATCAGTTCGGGAAGACATAGAAAAGTGAAGGTGAGAATTTTTTCAAATGTTCTCACCATGGCAGCACAGCGTCAAGCCGCAAATAATGAATCTCTTATTGAATAAGTCCTTAGTTGTTAACAGTTAAGTAAACGGTTAACCATAGTTAACTTACGTTAAGCCAGCGCAGAACCACTATTCATGCGGGTTTCCGGAGGATTGGGTGAGTCATGAGGATAGGCAGGTGAGTTTACCGAATATTCTGGGGTTGTGGATGGAATAGGGGCGGTGAGTTTTCTGAATAGCCCGGGGTTGTGGACAGAATAGCAGTTGTGAAAAGGGTGAGTTTTTGGAATAAGGCTTGTGAATAAGTCAGAAAATGTCTGTAAAGCCCGCTCTGAACCGATTTTTCCTGTGAAAAACCCCGTGTTTCAAGGTTGCGAGCGTCGTAAGCGTTTCGCCAAAAGTGTGAATTTCGAATAGCTTTTGTAAAAAGCGAACGCGTCAGAACAGCAATTTTTTGCAAAGGTGAGGAATTTTAATAGCGCTTAGGGGTAAAGATACGATTCAGACCGATCTTTGCGCTGTTCTGAAACGGTCATTGCACCATGATTTTTTCAAAGGTGAGATTTCAGAATAGGTGGATTCATTTTTGACTCACCTTTGAAAAAAATCCTTTAATGACGCGCTTTTTCAAGATAGTAATTACAAACAAACTGTTTTCATTTTTGCTGTAGATAATCTGATGATTTCTCCACAGGTGAGGGATTTTAATAGCTTATTTTTCAGATTTGTGGAAAAAGCCACTTTTTTCAATTCAATAGCCTCGTGTGTTTTGCTGAGAGTGAGTCTAAACATACAAACAAAGGTGAGGAATTTTGATAGGCAGGCAGAGAAAATACTTACTGGTGAGAATTTGGAATAGGGCTTTTTAAAAAGATACGGACTGGCATCTTTGAAAGTGATGATTTTGAATAGGTGTTCAGAAAAAATCTTTTCAAAGGTGAGTAATCTGAATAGTTGTTAAGCGATTCTGAGGAAACTGTGAACTGAGTTCAGTTTTTTGTTGAACGTAGAACGTGAGAAAAAAGAATAGGTCTTTTTAAAAAAGATCCGCAAGATTTTTAAAAGGTGAGAAGACGCAATAGGGGATGTACGATTTTTGCCTTTGCCTTTTCGAAAATTTGGATTGTTAATTGAAGTTTTGAATGATGAATGCCGTGACCCTGGCATTTTTTCGGAGTACAGGCTGGCCTCATCAATAACGAGAAGCCCCGATTGAATATTTTCAGGGGTTACAGAAACGGAACTGCTTTTTGCATTTTCTCGCCAGAACGCCGTTTAAGCGCTTTTCGTGTATTGCGCTGACACAGGAAGCAAAACCGGAAAAAATCCCTGCTGAGGCGGTTTACGTGCGTTTTAAGCGTAAGGATCGACGTAAGCAGCCAAATTTGCCTGTGAATATTCGGCAAACTATCCCGCAGCAGCATCGCCATCACCTGAATAATTGCCAGACCATCCGTCGGGTGCTGGTAATGGTTGCTGACCGAAAAGTCCCCACCAAGAAAATCGCTCCCCTCGTTGGCATAACCGGAAAGTACGTCAACGGCGAGCAAATTCCGGAATAGTCAGATCTTGTCTGACATCATTTTGACCAGAAGTTCAAGGAAGAGTGACAAATCCCTCACCTTTGAAAAAAGCCTTTGAAACCGGCGTTCTTCTCAGTTGTGAGTACGTACTATAAATGTATGCCAGAGTTAGCATTTTGATCGGCATGTTCATTGAGCTGGCATGACAGCAGGGCAGGGGGGAGTTTGACAGGAAATTCGCGTTAGTCAGGGCATTGCGCAGAAATCACGGTGTTTCGGACAGAAGTGAGGACGCGCAGAAGCTTGCCAATGAGATGTATCGAAACCCTCTCCCGGTCGCCCGAAACCTCCGAAAAGCGGCAAAAACAGGTGAAATGCGGTATTCCGCATAGCAATCCGGCGGTCGTCGGCAGAAAGTCCGGGCCTCCGGAAAATGAAAATGACGAAATTTGCACAAAGTATCAGTCAGGAAGGCCCTGATTTCAACGGCGCGACTCCCTGAACTTGCACCTAAACGTAACCCAACGCAATTGTCAGGAAAAAAACAAGAACGAGACGCGGTTTTCAGCGCTTAGCAGTGACGAATGGCAAATGCAGGAACATTCCCCATCACAGCGGACCAGAAAATCATCAGAAGGCCAATGCTGAACAAGCACGCATCAGCAGACCGTCAGTACACAAAAAATATCCGATGGCGGATTGGCAAAAATGCCATGCAGAAGGAGAGAGATGCCAGCGGCATCAGGTTTGATGTCCCGCGCCCTTACACCGCTCCTTTACGTCAAACGTCTCTATCCGCTTATCACCGGCTCAAAAGTACACCGCAATTGCCAGCTGCCATCGTCGGCAATTTTCCCGAATGCCAGTAACTGTCGGGTTCCCGGATTCGGGGCGTCGAAGTCGGCGCGTGGCGCAGAAATGTCCTGAATCTGCAGACTGACCGGCGCACCTTCAAACCGCAGGCGCAGCTGCTTGCCTTGCTGGGTCAGCAGAGCAATATTGCCCTGAATGCGGATGTCTGCTGTCGTACACATTGCCCAGCGGACTTGCTGCTGCGGCTGGCATCCTGACAGCTGATCATCCAGCCTGACGCTGGTGCCGGCAAACTGTGCGGTACGCACAGCGTGCGCTACGCCCAGCACCGCGCTGAGATCAATCTGCGCGCGATCTTTTGCTGAGTTTGTCATGCCGGCCATCGCATTCACATGATGCGGCTGGCCGTCCAGCATCAGCGTGTTATGGGCCTCGGCGGACAGGCGGAAGACCTTCCACCGCGGCGATTGTTGCTTGTTGTTCCATAAATCGATGCCTCTGGATTCCAGACTCTGATAATCCTGCATCCCCAGATCCTTCGCCCAGCGCAATCCCGCCCAGTCCAGACAAAAACTGCCCGCATCCATGTGCGCATGGCTGTGTGCAGCACCGCCACCCTTGATGGCAAACCACAGTGCATCCGGGTCCTGCCAGCTACTGCGCCAGAAACTGAGCGGTTGCGCACCCTGACCAGCGAATTGTGTTTCCAGTGCTTCTGCGCTGTCTCGCTGCGCAGGCCACCACAAGGCGGAAAGCGTCGCAAAGCGGTCGTTGGAACCGTTTTTCTGGCGAATCAGCGCCCGTTTCGCATCCAGCAAGACGGGTTGTTGCAACTCACGCGCCATCCAGACCAGTGCAGCCGCCAGTTCCTGACCTTCGCCGCCGTCTGCAAAATTGAAATGCTTACCGGAAGGCCCGACCGAATGGGCATAAAACAGGGCGCTGCGCATGAATCCCGGTGCACTGCCAATCCCCCAGTCGCCCAGCCGGTGCTGACGCAGCGCAGCCAGTAACAGCACAGAATATGTTGTGCCGTAACTCCAGTAGCTTGGCCCCTCAGGATAAACGCCGTCCGGCTGGTAAGCCTTCAAACCGGCAGGAATCGCGGCGATTGCCGGTGCCAGCATGGCGCGCATCAGTTCAGGCTGGCTGTCTGCCACCACCAGCGCGCCGAGGATCATGCCGGTGATACACACCTGATTCCAGTTATTGTCCCGTTTATAGGTGGCATGGCCATTTCTGGCCTGCGCAATCCCTTTATCGATGATCGCCTGCTGAATTTGCAGTCGCTGTTCCGGTGTCAGCACTTCGTACAGCCAGTCGTAAGTAATCGCCACGCCGGTGGTCATTTCTGCCACATCGAGATAATGCGCCGGATTCCAGTCAGAAAATGCCGCCACCGCCTGTAATTCCGCGACAGCACGCTCCGCATACACGATGTCCCCGCTCAGACGCCACGCAAACGCCCAGCCCAGACAGCGGCGTATCAGTTCGCGCGAAACGCTGAGCAAACGCTTTCCGATCAGTTTTCGTTCCGGCAGTGGCAGAGTCAGATCCTTTTTCGCTCTTTCCAGGATTGTTCGCACCAGCAAATCCAGTTCCGGATCAGTTTCCCGCCGTTGCGCCAGATCCTGCCATTCCCGTTCGCTGATCAGCAGCGGGGTTCGCGTTGCATTCGCAGAACCGGCTGCCAGCGCAGAGGGTAAAACACCGGACAAAAAAGGCAATAAAAGCGCGGAAAACAGATCACGTCGTTGCATAGATATCTCTCATCAGAATCGGCATCGGTCTGCAGAATGCCTGAACCAGACTGAATTGTCATGATTCAAGGTGAGAAATCGGAATAGCTACGGCAAAAATTTGCGATGCGCCAAAGCTGGCGAGCAATGGATATCAATTCAGCTTTTCAAAAACGAATGCTGATGCCGAAGATGGACGTGGTGCAAATTTCGGCAAACCGGTTCTGTGTGATGGCAGGGCATTTTCAGAAGCGACTTTGTATCAGGTCTTCTTATCTGCTTGCGCAGGAGAGGGCGAAAAGCAAAAAAACACGTGATATTTGCTTTTATAAAAACATTTTCCGGTATTGGCTCTGTGTTCAGTTCTCAAAAATAATTAACCTCATTAAAAAATCTCTATTTTCATTAAAAACTAGTGCCGGCTATTTTGATCTGCTGACTTACTCAGGCATTCCCGAACTTTGCAACACGCGATAAGCCCCTGAATTCATTGCCTTTTATCGCTGTCGAAATTCACTTAACTTTGAATTTTGTTCAGCTAACTCTGAATTTTCTGGATTCAATGGAAGTTTGCTTTTTGCAATTTCCGAGAGTTGATGGTCAACGTGGGGCAATACTAGCGACCGAGAGAAAGACTTTCATGAATGGACGCAGCATATAATCTTTGAATCGCTACCGACCTGTGCCGATGGTCTGTCGTAATAACTTGCCCCCATTTCATTGACTAGGCAGACGGCAGTTTTCTTATGAAAAACAAGTATTTGATTGTCTTCAAAAGCTTCACAAAGCAGCAGAACATTAACTAAAACGCAAACTTCAAGAAAATATGCCCAAGCGCAAAGAACCCTATGTAGCTCTCGCCAATATTCGTCCGAATGCTGTTGTTGACTACGATATTTTTCCTTTTTCGATACCTGCAGTGCGTGAAATCGGGAGTATTCATTTTCATCCAAACGTAACTTTTTTTGTCGGCGAAAATGGTGCTGGTAAGTCTACGGTATTGGAAGGTATAGCGTTAGCTTTAGGTTTTGGGGCAGAAGGGGGGACAAAAAACGTTCATTTCCGGTCTGCCGGATCTACATCTTCTCTTCATGAAAATCTTCGTATTTCACGCAGGGTACCGGCACCTAGCGATGAGTACTTTCTCCGGGCAGAAAGCTTTTTCAATGTGGCGAGCCATGTGGATGCAACCGGTTATCTGAAAGGGTACGGAGGAAAATCCTTACATACACAATCGCATGGTGAGTCATTTATGGCTGTATTGCTTAATAAATTTCGAGGAAATGGTCTTTACCTTTTGGATGAACCAGAGGCAGCATTGTCACCGGGTCGCCAGTTAGCTGCATTAAACGCAATTCACAAGCTTGTAGAAAATCATTCACAGTTCATCATTGCAACTCATTCGCCGATCCTCATGTCATATCCAAACGCCAAAATCATTCAATTTGATGAATCCGGAATAAATGAGGTCAACTTCGAGGATACGGAACACTTTTTGATTACGAAAGATTTTCTGAATAATTATCCCCGACGCTTAAGTCAACTGCTTCAAGATGATTAAGTGTTCAACATAGCGTAGAAGAACTTTTGAATTCAATATTCATATTTTTCTCAATGGAATAATTGGATACACGGTACGAATACCTTCAGCATAAGGAACAATACGTGCCCAAGTTGCTTGAACTATCGAACCATCTGGCTTGATTAATCGTTTCACAGGCTCCGTCCAAAAATAGGTCTGTCGCATATTTCCAATGGGCGCAGCATTGTCGCGCTCCCAATCCGACCCGCCACCGCAAAGAAAATGGGGTCAAGCCTTACATTTCACATTCAACAATCAATCAACGCCACATTCTTTCTGTTTCACAGCCCGACTAACGTCGCGTAGCTTACTCCGAACTGTGCACCAACTTGCTGAAGCGAGTAGTGCCCACTTTAATATGCCAGCGCCATATCTTCATTTCGCATGTTTCCCAAATTGACAAAGTAATCCAATGGTTTGATGGAGGCGTGTTTTTGTTTTTTGAGGGATGTCTTTGAGTGATCGGCATTTTTCAACAAGGTACTCGCTATATTCTCTGAAGCAGAACACAAAATGCTGCTTCGCATTCCGGTTTCGAACAGCGTCCTCAGCCTGTTTCACATAAAAGGATTGAGTAAAGTCCTGACGCGTGATTGCCGGCCAGCGGCCCCTAAATTGCCTAAGGTAGAGTTTCACGAAAAGGCCATAAATACCTGAGATCAGCACAAGCAATCAGATACGTCGCTCCATGAGCGCAATTAATTGATACAAACGCTTTTTGTTGTATTGCTGAAGTAAGCAGGGATAAAGGTTGCCAATGATATTGAAAAAGACAAAACCTATTCCGGTCTTCAGGCCATGAGTATTCCATGCGTAGAACGTCATAACCATCATCACAGTAAAGCCAACCCAATGTGACACTTCTGCGGTCGCAATGTGCTTTCGAATCTCATTTAACAGGCGGAGGTCCCGATTTTTTGGAATCTTGATATTGGTATTAAACATTCGCAGCGGTGTGGCGAGGAGAATTTTTCGAAATTGTTCTATGCCCAGGCGCTCATACATTTTCGGATCGGAGAACAAATAACGCTCGCTTAACCAGCCATAGAATGGCATTCGGCGCATTGCAAGATCAGCTATAACGCCAATAATGAATGACAGAAACATGACTGCGACCGGATTGTTTAATAGTTGCATTTTTACTTCCCCGAGGTATTGTTGAAGAATATGAAATCTTCACTGTAAGGAGGTCGCGCTTTTCTTTGATCAAGCCCTGTCGCAGATGCGGGCTGTGTTCCACCGGAATGGAATAAAACTAAAATTTATTTATAAACAATCAGTGGTAAAAGCAGCATTCCGGTAGAAAGAATTTCTGGTCAGGTCTGGTAATTCTGAATAACCGCTACCACAAGTCAGAAACCAGACAGCGTACCAGCATGGGACTGCACTTTACGCGATTGGCAAAAGATAAAACGAGGCAGCAGTCGTTAACGGGGCAGACTTATGAACGGTGTTCAAAGCACGCTTAGCCATGACTTTGCTGCTTCGTTTCTGTCACAGTATATTCAATAGTTATGGGTTTGAAGAATGAAAACAACCAAAGTCCAAATGCAATGACGCTACCCAGGATGGCAGTAAAGAGGAGAGACATGAAAACTGCCATCAGAGGGCCAACAAAAATTGCCTTGAAGCCTGTTACGGGTGCTTTATTCCACATCAGAGTTTCCAAACCGAACGCGCCCATGACACCAAATGCTGTAAATATTGGTAAAAAACCTACCGTCAGGCCCACAGCAATGAGCTTATAAACCGTTCCAGCGCCAATTTTTTTTACGGATAATGATTGTATTTGATGATTCATTGGTTTTTGTATTTCGATGTGAAGTTAAAAATTTCATTAATCCTGCAAAAGATATTCAAAATTATAAAAAAATATATTACTTAATATATTTTTACTAAAAATAGTAAATGTCTCTTGCTTATCGGTAGTTGTTATTGCTAGCATCTAGTCAGCCTCGTTTCACGAGGAAGATGCCTTCGCCGGGACACCCATCCCAATTTGAAAAATATCAGTCACTAGTCAGGTTGGGGACTCGGCTAATCCTGTATTACTTCGGCATGACGGGTGCAGGCAAACCGAATTGGGCGCGGCAGGCCTTGCGCATTGCAAATTCTTCGGCTAAAGATTGGGCGGCCGGTGTATCACGCAAAGCAGCGGCACCTTTCTTCTTCACATCTTCACTCGCCTTCAGCGCGCGTTCGGCAAATTTTTCACCGAAACAAGTGCAGTAATTATCCAGCTTAGGATGATCTTTTATATCCGCATCGCCACCGTATTCTGCCGGAATTTTCACGCCGTCTTTTTTACACATGGCGGCATATGATTGCGCGACCGACGCAGATGAGGGAGTAGTTTGTGCATGAGCCAGTGTTGTTGTCAGGCTCATGATAGCGATTAGTATCGAAATGCTGCGCATAAATACTCCACGTGAGAAAGATGCATAAATTTACACGCTTTTTTGTTCGCATGGAACGGAATGTAAGGAAAACTCGTGGTTTTTAGTTGTGATGCGTAGCTGGCAAGTACTCTCAAGAAACACTGACACAGCTGACTGCAATGAGGTGGTGAAACCTAAGAGTACGACGAGTGCAGCCACTTATCTGCATTACCGTACGAAGGCAGATGTGCAGGTAAGTGCCTCGATGGCTGCTGATTACAGTGATCAGAAAATGCAGAAGCCAGGCGTAAATTGCGTGAATGCTGCCGCTGCAATTTTTACGGATTTCGGTTGGCAGACAATTTGAGACACTGTTAGAACTCATTTCATAAATACGGGCACCTCGCGTTTGCACTGGTGGCTATTGGTGAAATGCGTTCGAATTCTGCGTGAAATTTTCTCAATGGGAATATGTTATTCTGCACAAAGCTGCCGAGTTGGCATGCAAGCCTGTGAAACCCTATCAACAAGAAATTCCCATGAAGCAGTCTGATTCGTCCGCCCGTCTAATCGGGCTGGATACTTTACGTGCGCTCGCTATTGCGCTGGTCCTCATGTCTCACTACAACGGTTTTGTCAGACACGCACCCGGGTTTCGTGCAATCGGTAGTGTAGGCTGGGCCGGAGTCGATTTGTTTTTCGTGTTGAGCGGCTATCTGATCGGGAATCAATTACTCGCTCCTGCAGCACGCGGTGAGCCTTTGAGTGTGCCCAGATTTTTTGCCCGTCGTCTGCTGCGCACCCTTCCGAACTACTATGTCGTGCTGGCTATTTACTTACTTCTACCCGACAGTCCGATTGCAGGCCATGCGATGGCATCGGTCTGGCGTTTTCTGACCTTCACTCAGAATTTCGTTCTGACTTACGGGGAAACCTTTACCCATTCATGGTCGCTTTGCATTGAAGAGCAGTTTTATCTGGTACTGCCGCTGGCGGTGATCGCGTTGGTCGGAAAACAGCGTTCGCCACGCCTGCTCTGGTGCGCGCTGGCTGCTGCAATTGCCGTGGGTATGGCAACACGTGGCATGGCCTTTCTGGATGGCAAGGATATGTTCGCTGCTTCGGTGTATTACTCGACTCTGGCACGTTTTGATGAATTGCTGCCCGGTGTTGCGATTGCCATGCTGAAGCATTTTCACCCTGCTGCATTCACACGCCTGCTTCGCTTTGGTAACACTTTGTTGTTGACCGGGCTTGTTGCGGTAACCGCCGTACTCTACGGTGTGATGAACGAAGCACCCAACGCTTTTCTGGCCTCCACATTTGGTTTTTCACTGATTGCTTTTAGTTTCGCCCTCCTGACCTGCGCGGCGCTGAGTCCAGCCTCGTTGTTAAACCGGTTGCGTGTTCCGGGCGCGACCAGCCTCGCGCTCTGGTCATACGCGGTGTATCTTGCGCACAAACCAGTGTTTATGGCTTTGCGTCCGGAACTTCTGGCGCGCGGTATCAACCCGAATGCGCCGCTGACCATCGTCGCCGTCATGGCGGCCGGAATCTTTTGCGGCTGGCTGCTTTACCGTCTGGTAGAAACGCCGTTCATGCAGCTAAGGAAGCGCTTATTTCCGACGGAAGTGCCGATGGTCTGTCAGGCAGGCCTTTCCTCTACGGTTAGCGGTGTTGCCGGTAAATAAGTCCCGATTTGAAACACTGCCGCCGTTACTACGACGGATGGTTATTTGCGCTGACGGTAACGGGCGGCTCAGCGGCATCGATGGTGATATCGCTGAGTTCAAACCAGAAGCTGGCACCCTGGCCTTCCGTATCAAAAAAGCCGATCCGTCCTCCCATTCGCTCCACCAGTTCTTTGGTGATGGATAAGCCGAGTCCGGTGCCGCCGTGGCGACGGGTAGCAGGTTGTTCGGCCTGCGCGAATTTCTGGAAAATTTTTCCACGGAAGTTACCGGCAATCCCACTACCATGATCAATCACCGTAAACCGGATGACCGGGTGCAGGCGTTCCACTTTCAACTCCACTTGCCCACCCGGCGGGGAAAACTTAACGGCGTTTGACAATAAATTTGCGAGTATTTGTTGCATGCGCACCGGATCTGCAAAGACCCGCCAGCCGGGGTCGCATGTGCTCAGGAAGAAACGGATTTCGTTACTCGTGGCAAACGTTTGCATGCTCTCTATTGCCTGCTCCAGCGCCTGTGCGACGCTCAGCGACTGGCAGTGCAGACTTAATTTACCGGCTTCCAGTTTTTCAATATCCAGCAAGTCATTGATCAAATCTTTCAGGCGCAGACTGTTTTTTTCTGCCAAATGCAGCAGGCTGGCGATTTTTTTGGGCACAATACCGACGGTGCCGCCGTTAATCAGGCCGAGTGCGCCGCAAATTGAAGTCAGTGGTGTGCGTAGTTCGTGGCTGACCACGGCGACGAAGTCTGATTTCAACTGGTCGGCTTTGCGCCTTTCGGTGATATCAATAAAATTTATGACAAGGTGATATTCGTTACGTTGCGCTATCATTACACGGGCGATCGTCAGTAATACCGGAAAACTGTCGCCTGTACTGTGCCTGCACAGGCATTCCGACTTCCAGACCGTCTGAATATCAGCAGTCGCCGGGAAGGTCTGACCATTTTCCGGCTCAAAGAAGTATTGCCACGGTTGCTGAATCCATTCGGCAGACGCATAACCGGTTAAGTGGCTGCAATACTGATTGACTTCTTCAACCAGCCCGTCACGACTGACCAGCATAATGGCTTCACCGCCGGTTTCAAACGCGCTGGCCAGCATGCTGATGCGGTTTTGCTGTGCGCTCATGACTTGCAGCGAACGCCGTTCGCGTCGCTGGCTCTGGCCCAGGCGCCACATCAGCAGCAAAGAAAGCACGCCAACCAAGGCGACAGCCGCTGCCAGCATCAGTGTGCGTTTACGCCAGGCTTCGAGTATTTCGTATTCATGAAAAGCAACGGCTACATAGAACGGATAGTTTTCAAGCCTGACAATACCGAAGACCCGGATTTCATTGTCGGCGCTGGCATGATGACGGGAATTAAACTCACGTTTGCCATTTTTGATCTGGATTCCGATAGGATCGTTAGCAATCAGTGGTTGATTTACCAGGTTCGGCAAATGGGGCCAGCGTACAATCAAATGCAAATTATCGCTGCGGCGAATTGCAACAGAGCCGCGTTTTCCGACATCAATGGCACTAAACTGACGCTGAAAATTCTCGAGTGCAATCGCAATAATTGCCACACCCAGAAAATCACCGTTGACCGCTCGTAATGCCCGTGTGAACACGATGATTTGTTTTTTCAGGATTTTTCCGTCCAGCACCGGAGAAATATATAGCTGCGGTGCTTTTTCATTCAGATGCAGGCGAAAGTAGGGCCGGTCCGAGAAATTAACTTTTTCGCGAGGAAAATCCGCACCATAACCATAAATCACATCGCCTTGCCGGTTAACGATCCAGGCACCGGAAACTTCCTGAAATAGATGCAAATTATCGCGCAGAATTTGCGTGACTTCTGTCTGATGGTCTGCGGGCAGACGGGTGGTTAGCGCACGCTCGGGTATCTGATGATTCAGTGCCTGCAGAATGGCATCAATCCGGTTTAATGTGTCTTCCAGCCTTACTGACAGCACCCGTGCATCATTCAATGTAGATATTTCTGCATTACGGAGGTCGTCCTGCTTATCAATAATAGCGGTATAGGAAACCAGAGCGAACAGGCTGACTAGCAGCAGCAGAAATGGCATCCACAATGCAGGACCACTGGCCAGGCCGGGTGTCGGCAGGGTGGGCAAGTTCTCAGGCTTTTGACTGGTTGCGGACACTGCGGTTTTCCTTTGTTACTGTGGCCTGCCGGTATGGCGATGCGAAAGAAACAGACTAAAAACCAAATCAGGAGAAATGCCGGTAAGCTTCAACAAGCTAACGGATCGCGGATATTGCTGCCCCCTGGCATACAAAAACATGGTGCAGAAATACCGGACTAAACTGGTAGCTGCTTGAAGCTTAACACCGGGTGGTGCCAACAGGCATGATGCAGAGCAGTAAAAACAACAACACCGGAATTCTGGTTACTATCTTAGAATGATTTTTCTGAAGCGCAACCGCTATCTCTCTGCGCTTCAGCGCCGGTGACGATCTGCTGTAAAAAACAGTATCCGGTTGGCCTGCTCAGGCAGCCAGTTGCGGTTGTTCCGCCGAGCGTAAATCGGCGCTCAGTGCATCGCAACTGGCGGACCATTGCGCCAGCCAGTGCGGTAATTCCGGCGATGCTGACGGTAAGCCCAGTGCTTCGATGAATACCTGCGGTTTCAGCACATCGCGTCCTGCCCGAAAAACACCGCGCATGATCACGGTACCCAGCACGCGCCCTTCGCGGCGGAATTCATGCTTCATGAAAACCCATTTTTCATCCCAGCCCAGCATGCTGGTATGAATCTCAAACTTTTGAAACAGCTTCAGTTCTTTGCGGAATTTGCCCCAGTTATCGCCAACAATCGGCAACGCGCGGTAAGCCAGCGCGACTTTATACGCGCCGCTGCGGAATAAGTAATCGGTGCGGGCGATATCGGCCATTGAAAAATAGCGGCCATTAGTGACATGCCGGTTGATATCCAGATCCAGCGGCCAGACGCGCATGGTGGTGACGATGGTCGCATCCGGGCCGGCGACACGGCGCCACGGGCGGCTCAGTAATAATCGGGTCAGGCGAAACCACAGGTTCATCAGTATCTCCGCAGGATTGCGCTGTTGTGATTGCAGGCAGGCTTGCTGCAAACATCAGCCAGAATTTATAACGACTGTTATAATAACATGCCTCGTAACCAATCGTGCATACCGTGACGAAAGAACAGAACAAAGCCCGCCTGACTGCCGCCGCCGCTGACCTGATCCGCAGACGTGGCTTACATGCGACCAGCGTCCGCGAACTGGCAAAACATGCGGGTGCACCGCTGGGTTCGGTGTATCACTATTATCCCGACGGGAAACAGCAATTTGTCAGCGAAGCAATCGCACTGGCAGGCTGCAAAATTGCACAACAGCTGGAAAACTGTCTGGCAGACGGGCCGCAAGCCGGATTTCGCGCCTACTTTGCGCACTGGCGTCAGTTACTGACGGAAACCGATTACAGTGCCGGATGTCCGCTGGCCGCGATCTCTCTGGATGCGAATGCGCGTCATGATGTGCCTGCTGCCTTGCTGCAGACTGCCGAGGTGTTTTCCAATCTGCAGGCGCAGATCGCGGATAGTCTGCAGGCGCATGGTGCACAACTTGAACCGGCGCAAGCGCTGGCAATGGCGATTATTTCGACAATTGAAGGTGCGATTCTGGTATGCCGTGCACAACGCCAGCTGACGGCGCTGGATGCCGCGGAAGAGATGGTAATGCGTCTGCTGCAATCAGTTTTACCATCAGCCGCTCTGAATGACTGCCGGATACCGGCCTGATTTTCCGGATTATTGTGCAGATATCCGCATCGGGCATTTCCGGAGAGCCGGACTTTCTGCCGACGACCGCCGGATCGCTGTGCTGAACACCGCATTTGGGCCTGTTTTTGCCTGATTTACGTTCAATCAAGGCCTGACGCCATGCCACAGGCATGTATCAGGTCGGGCGGAGTGAAGGAAGTCAACTCTGCAGAGGAAAACTTCCCACGCTGATGTACTCAGACGGAAGGCTGCTCGGTATCTTTCTGCAATTGCTCCAGCCGCTGTTTTTCTTTTTTTGCTTTTTCTTCCTGTTCACGGTCGTAATGCCATTTGATGGCGTAAAACATGCCCGTGCCGAATACGATCAGCTTGAACGTGACTAAAAATACGGGAACCCATTCCATGGTTTTTCTTTCAGTGAATTAACGCAGGCCCATCACCTGCGTTTGCAGATGTCATTCTGCAGGGTTTGGTAATGCAGGCCGGATTACAGCATACTACCGAAAAGCAAAATCCATACATCGTGACAAAATGTCCCAGTTTAAATCCATACAAGATCCTTCGCCGGTCTGGATGCCGGTACTCAGCCGGCAGGCGGGGCCGCGCTTTCTGCAAATTGCCGATGCATTGCAGGCTGCCATTGCGGCAGGATCGCTGAAGGCTGGCGACCGTCTGCCGCCGCAACGCCAGTTAGCAACACAACTGAATATCGACCTGACGACCGTAACCCGCGCTTACGATGAAGCCCGCCGCCGTCATTTGCTGGAAGGGCGCGGTGCACGCGGTACCTATGTGGCAGCGCCGAAAGCGGAACTGACGCCGGTGCTGGATCTGAGTATGAACACGCCGCCACCGCCGCATGGTGTGGATGTGGAGGACACGCTGAAGCAAGGTTTGTCTCAGGTGCTGATGCGAACGGATAATACGCAACTGATGACGTATCAGCTGGCCGGTGGCAGCGACGAACACCGACAGGCAGCAGCAGACTGGCTGGCACCCGCATTCGGTAAAACGGATGCGCAGCATTGGCTGATATGTCCGGGCGCACAGGCCGCGATCGCCGCCCTGATTCTGGCAGAAACTGCGCCGGGCGATGTGATTCTCACGGAGCCGGTGTGTTATCCCGGTTTACATGCCGCCGCAATGCAGCTCGGGCGGCGGGTGATGGTGGTGGATACTGATCAGCATGGCATGTTGCCAGCACAGCTGGAAAACGCTTGTCTGCAATACCGTGCCAGATCGCTGTATCTGAATCCGACGCTACAGAATCCGACAACCACGACCATGCCGGAAGCGCGCCGCCGCGCAATCGCTGCCATCGTGCAAAAACACGGATTACTGCTGATCGAAGATGATCCTTACTGGTTGCTGGCGGATCAGGCACCACCGCCGCTGGCAAGTCTGGCACCGGAACAGGTTTGCTATATCTCCACCCTGTCAAAAACCCTGATGCCGGGACTGCGGGTGGCCTTCGTTTTGATAGGGAACGCACAGCGGCGTGATCGTTTTCTGGCTGCGCTGAAATCCTTTGCACAAATGACGCCGCCGCTGATGGCAGCGCTGGCGACCCAGTGGATACGGGACGGATCTGCAAAAAAATTATTGCAGGGCGTGCGTACAGAAGCGCGTGCCCGCCATCAGTCAGCGCGTCAGATTCTGGCAGGATATGAATGCGGTTCCCCCGAAGCCTTGCATCTGTGGCTGTCCTTACCGCCATACTGGAATGCATCCGAACTTGCAGATGTTGCGCGTGCGGAAGGCATCGTGGTAACACCGGCTGATGCGTTTATGCATTCCGGTCACACCGTCAATGCGATCCGTATCTCACTTGGCAGTCTGCCGGACAGGCAACGCTTGCAAGCAGGGCTGCAGAAGCTGTCACGCTTACTCGCACATGTACCCTGAATTCTCAATAAGAATATTGAGAAGGTGATTTCAGGATGATTCAGAGTTTACTGACGCGGAATTTTTCCAAACGCTTCGCCCGGATTCCAGACCGGCATTTTGCTGTCGTTGCCGACTTCCTGACCCAGTCTGAGTGTGAACAGCGCTTGCTGCAGCATGCCGCTCAGATCCCAGTCAGGATGATACACATCGCGCACCGTGTGGTAGTCCTGCTTGAAGTCACGCATTTTTTTCAGGTACACCTCCTGCGGTGCTTTATCGAAATCAAAATGCCCGTCACCGGAAAATACCGCAGAGCCGACATTGAAAGCCGGAATGCCAACCCGGGCAAAATTAAAATGATCGGCACGGAAATACGCTCCGCCTAAATCCGGTACGGAAGGCGCAATACGCAGCTTCATGGCTTTCGCCACTTTGACCGCACTGTGATACAGACTGCTGCGCTCACTGCCGGCAACGCCGATGTCTTTGGTTGCGGCGACAAAATTCATGCTGTCCAGATTCAGATCAGCCGCAGTTTTTGCCAGCGGCCACGGTGCTTGCTGTACATAGGTTGCGCTGCCAAGCAGATACTGTTCTTCTGCAGCTGGCCACAGAAAAATCTGAGTTCGTCGGGTCGGCTGGCGCACCGCCACGCGTGCCATTTCTATGAGTGCAGCGCTGCCGGATGCATTATCAACTGCACCGTTCCAGATCTGCGTTTTTCCGTTCGCATCGGTTTCGATACCGAGATGGTCCCAGTGGGCTGAATAAATGACGGCTTCTGACTTTAGTACCGGATCAGTGCCGGGTACCATGCCCAGTACGTTGTACTGACGTACCTGTCGCACGCTGTTATGTACTTCAGCCTGTGCAGTTGCATTCAGCAGCACCGGCTGGAAGTCTCTGCGTTCGGCTTGCTGCCGTAACTGATCGAGGTCCAGACCTGCTGCAGTAAACAACTGACGTGCGGCGTCTTCCTGTATCCAGCCCTCCAGCGGATTGCCCATGCCGGGTAAGCTGAATCGTTCGTGACTGAAACTGGTTTGCGGTACATTCCAGCCATAGGCGGCGGAGGCGTCGGTATGAATCAGTAGCACGCCCGCTGCACCTCTGCGCGCCGCTTCTTCGAATTTATATGTCCAGCGTCCATAGTAAGTCAGTGCAGCACCGCCAAAACGCTGCGGTTCTTCTGCAGTCGGTTGCGGGTCATTGACCATCATGACCAGAAGTTTTCCTCTGACATCAGCCTGTTTGAAATCATCCCAGTTTTCTTCCGGCGCATGAATGCCGTAACCGACAAACAGCAGTGGTGCAGAAAACTTCACGTTCTGACGACCACCTGAAGAACCGAACACCACATCTTTACCCGGCACCGGCATCCACTGCTGCGCGCTGGCGAAAAACCGAATCTGACTTTCTGGTAAGGTCTGGCTACCCAGAATATCGACCGCCTGACGATAGCCCTGTACTTTATTTCCCGGCAGTACCTGTAATCCAACCAGCGCAGCCTGCGTTTCAAGGTAACGTACTGCCAGATCCCCGCCGCGCTGGCCCGTACCGCGGCCTTCCAGCAAATCGTCAGCTAAAAAAGATAAGTGCGCCCGCAGGTTGCGCTCGCTCAGGGTCATACTCGTAGCAGCGCGTGTCGCCATCACAGGTTCCCCTGCAAAAGCAGGGGCGTGCACACCCGTGTTCAGACAGCATGCGGTCAGTAATAGTGTCTTCAAATAGCGGGGAGAAAAATCAGAAGGCTTCAGAATAGTCATGTAGTTTGGCGGTATATATATGTATTTAATGCGGCCGCAGGCAGAACATATATTATGTGCTACCGCATGAACACCCTTTAGTCCCGCCGCATCCGTTGTTCCGGTAAAACGTAAATGGTCTGCAACGATAAAGGATTTGTGCAGTTAATGCTAATGATTGAGTGATTGATGCATATATGTATCGCAGCAGTATATAGATAGTGATTGCGCGCTATATAACCGGAGAAACCGAATACACATAAAAACCGGGAAGGGGGGCTTGCAAAACGGTGGGATGTCCGTCATAATCTCGTTTCTCTGCTGCTGACGAACACAACGCTTCGCAGCGATAGCAGAAAAGAATACAGTTCTTTAACAATCAACAGCCAATAAATGT
>NZ_BMYU01000001.1 GCF_014652435.1 Cognatundibacterium squillarum | reverse complement strand
TCGAATGAGGCGGGGGTTTTGCTTTGTGCGCGCCAAAAGTGCGAAAGCGGAAAAAGAACAAGAACTAAGCAAAAAGCACAAACAACACAAAACCGGAAAGACAAACACAAACCCGGCTGCCGCCGGGTTTGTGCTTTGCAGATCAGAAAACAGGACAAATGCGGTGTTCAGCACAGCCATCTGCCGCTCCACGGCAGAACGTCCGGCTCTCCAAAATGCATCAATGCGGATTAATGCACAGACAGCGCGCCGCAAACACCTCAGAATGGATACGCCACCCGCACAACCGCCACAATCGCACCCGGATTCGGGTGTTTGATTGCGCCGTTCGAAAAACGATTAGTCTTCTGTGCAAAAAAAGCCTCCACACATGTGAGTCATTTCGATACACCTCACGATGACTAAGCGCCATAGTCTAAAAGCCGATGACTCACCGATTTCCTCATTTACGCGCTGATATGAGGCTAACCGTACGCTCGGGATACCCGTATTTCTCCACCGTTGAAGATCATCCGTTACACAGATTGTCATTCGGGCGGTATCCTTGCCGGATAAGCGAATTAATCGTTATCAGGTAAGCCAGCACTCGTCGGTATCGACGCAAATTGCAGGGCTTCTGAGCAAGGAGAATGGAATGAATCTGAACCAGGTTACAGTGGCGGTGAATGAAATTGCGCCGGCGGTTGCCTTTTATCGCGGACTGGGATTGCGTCTGATTGTGCTTTCGCCGCATTATGCGCGCTTTGAATGTCCGGATGGTGATGCGACGTTTTCTGTGCATCTGAGTCTGCAACCAGTGTCTGCGCACGGTGTTGTGGTGTATTTCGAATGCGAAGATCTGGATGCGCGGGTTCGTGCTTTATCGGGACAGGGTTATGTATTTTCGCAGCTACCGCAGGATGAGCGCTGGTTATGGCGTGAGGCGCGACTGCTAGATCCTTCGGGGAATGAGATCTGTCTGTATTTTGCCGGCGACAATCGTAAAAATCCGCCTTGGCGGGTACAGGAAGCCTGATTCATGTCTCGGATTAGCCGATCGCCGGAGATGCGTGCTGCTTACTCCGCTGTGCCGCCCGGGTGGTTGCCGGAGCAGATCCGTATGACACATACGCAGTTGGGTGGTCAGTACGATCTGAGTCTTCCTGCAGCCTGTTCCCAATGGCCGGAGTGGCATCAGTATCGCGAGATTTTATACAGAATCGCCGATGGTATCAGTGCCGGGGATGCAGGCTGTGCCGAACTAGCAATACGCTATCTGATTCTGAATTATTCCGGTTCATACGCAGGTTATCTGCGCGCATTATTTGCCCGCCGGTTAAAGCATGCGGCACTCACTACAATGCAGAAAAACCGGCTGCACCGGCATTTTTCTGAATTGCTGCTACGGAATATACGTCAACGGGAACTGAAAGAATGTGCAAAATTGTGGCGATTGTGTGCGACGCCGCTGGAGCTGAGCACGCTGGCTCTGCAAGTCAGCTCTGCCGACGAATCCGTTCGTCAGCAGTTTGCACAGATCTTTCCCGCTTCGGTAATCACTTGTTCCGATGACGCCGGTTCGGCCTGCTGAATCATGGGAATGATACAGCTGACAAAAAGGCGGAAACGGTATTCAGCGCTCATCGGTTCGCTACAGTAAAGCATGATGAAAATGCTATCATCGATATTTGTTCCTGGCGCCGGCCTGACAGAAAGTATTGCAGGCATCCGTCAGACATTAAAGTATATGTAATGCGGAAATTTGCACAGCGATCTGGCGCTCGCCGGCGAAAAGTCCGGGGGTTGTGAAATGGCAGATGCGGATTTCTGCCGCATGCTGATTAACAAAAATTCCCGGCTCTCTGCTGTTTTCAATACAAGATGACGCAAGCTTCAATATATTCAGCTTTCTCGGCACGCTCAGCATGACAACATTCGACACCTGGCAGTCAGCGCTTTTTTCCGGTGGGATGCAGGGAATTTATTTGTTTTTACTGGTCGCAAGTGTGCTTACCGCGCTGCTGACACGTAAGGGACGTCGCAAAAGTCTGGCGCCACGGGTGTATGCCTGGTGGTTAATGCTGCCGGTTATCCATCTCGCTTTGCTGTTTCAGGTATCCGGCTTAATAGTATTTACCGCACTGATCGCTTTACTGGCATTCCGTGACTTGTTCCGTCTGAGCCTCCGTCCGCGTACATTTTGCGCGGTGGCAGCAGGGTTTGCTGCGATCTCGGTGCTGATTGTTTTCTCAGGCGAAGCATTGTCACCATTGATGCAATCCGTTTTGTTACTGACCTTACCCTGTGTGCTGACCGGTGGCTTCAGGCGAGAACACAGGCAAGTGCAAAATCTGTATTTGTGGCTGGCATGGGCCAGCGCCTGTTGTGGCTTAGGTTTTTTCGGGTTGCTGATCGGCATGATTGCACAAGCACCTGAGCAACACATGCGCTGGATGTTTTTCCTGCTGGTTATGACATGCTTTAACGATGTTGCGCAGTTTATCAGCGGCAGCCGGTTCGGAAAGCAAAAGATCGCCGCCAGTATCAGTCCGAATAAAACTTTACAAGGTGTGGTTGGGGGCGTTGCCGTCAGCACTTTGCTGGCAATGGCAGTCGGCACTTATCTGCAACTGGCACCGGTACCGGTACTCGCAGCACTTGGTGCGGCGTTGTCAGTGTGCGGACTGGCGGGGGATCTGTGGTTTTCTGCGATCAAGCGCCGCTTACAGATTAAAGATTTTTCAGATTTAATACCCGGTCATGGCGGTATTCTGGATCGTGCGGACAGCCTGATGCTGACTGCGCCCGCCATGACGTTTTTTCTCATGATTTGGCAGACCCGATAACCGGAGCCGCAGGCTTCAGAGAGTGGAGACAGATGAGTCAGGCAGTGAGCAGGGCAGCGCAAGAGAACGGTTTTTTTTCACACGACGGTGCACGATTGTTCTACCGGCACTGGCCGGTGCAGCCGGGTGTCAGTGATTCGGGTCGTGTGATTGTATTGCTGCATCGAGGGCATGAACATTCAGGACGGGTACAGCAACTGGTGGATGCGCTGGTTCCGCAAGATTGCAGTGCGTATGCATGGGATGCACGCGGACACGGTTACTCGCACGGCAAGCGCGGCGATGCGCCGGATTTTATGTGTCTGGTGAAAGATTTCGAAGCTTTCATTCAGCATCTGCAAAGCGTGCACGGCTGTCAGCAGGAACAGATTCTGATTATTGCAAACAGTGTCGGCGCGGTGATTGCGTCAACATGGATACACGATTACGCACCGTGCGTGCGCGGGCTGGTGATGGCGGCCAGTGCTTTTGATATCAATTTGTATGTTCCGCTGGCAAAGCCCGCATTGCGACTGGGTTTGCGCCTGCAGCCGGAACTGAATGTGACCAGTTATGTCCGTGCCGGTATGCTGACGCATTGTGAGGCGGAAGCAAAATCATATGAAACCGATCCGCTGGTTACAAAGAATATCTCCGCGCGTGTTTTGATCGATCTGGCAGATACTGCGCAACGCGTGGTGGCGGATGCTGCAGCGATTGATTTGCCGGTGCTGATGCTGGTGGCGGGGAAGGACTATGTGGTCAAAACCGCGGCTCAACAAGCGTTTTACGACAGGCTCAGTTCTGCATTGAAACGCTGGGTGTATTTGCCGGAAGCGCATCATGCTTTGTTGTATGAGAAAGATACCAGCGTCGCGTTTTCTGAAATACGCAAATTTATACAGGAATGCTATGCGCTGGCGATGCCGGAGCTGAAGCAGCGTGTGATCCAGTCCGCATCTGCGCAGCGTGAATTGCAGTTACAAGACTTACCTGCGCCAGGTATCGCAAACCGTGTCGCATTTGGCGTACAGCGTCTGATGATGCGGCATCTGGGCTGGCTGAGCGAGGGTATTACGCTGGGAATGCAAACCGGTTTTGATTCCGGTGCTTCACTGGATTATGTGTACCGCAACCGTGCATCCGGTAAGCTGGGCATTGGTGCGCTGATCGACAGAGGTTATCTGGATGCGATCGGCTGGCGTGGAATTCGTGAGCGCAAACAGCATCTGGAAAAAATGCTGTCGCTGGCGATTGCCGCGGTACCTGAAGGCCAGACAATACGGATACTGGATCTGGCCACCGGTGGCGGACGGTATTTACTGGAAACGGTAAAGCGCTTTGGTAACCGGCAGTTTGAAATTGAACTGCGCGATTATGTGCAATCTAATCTGGATGCAGCATCTGCGCTGGCAAAACAGCTGGGCTTGGCAGAACAGGTACGCTGCCGTCGTTGCGATGCATTCAGTGCTGACAGTTATCAGGACGAAACGCGTTTTCATATCGTTGTGATTTCCGGTTTGTTTGAATTGTTTTCAGATAACAATCTGCTCAACACGGCTTTGCAAGGTGTACGCCGTCAGATGCTGCCCGGTGCGAAACTGATTTACACCGGACAGCCGTGGCATCCGCAACTGGATATGATTGCACACACGCTGACCAATCATCAGGGCAAACCCTGGGTGATGCGTCCGCGGCCACAGGCAGAACTGGATGCACTGGTGGCACTGGCTGGCGGACAAAAACTGCAATCGCTGGTGGGTATTCAGGGCATTTTCAGTGTGAGTCTGGCGGAGTTTGCTGCGCCCTGAGTGCGCTGCGAAAGCGGTTGGCAACCGTCAGGGTTGCCAGCGCAATCCCCAGTATTTGCAGCCACAGTAATACCTGTGTGCTGACACCTGCCAGCTGCAGTAACACCAGTACACTGAACAATACAGCGCGGTCGCTTTTACCCATTGGTCCGTCAAAAGCCCGCGCCGCCTGCACACTGACGGCGAGCACACCGGTGAACTCTGTCAGCATTCCCAGTGCCAGTAAAATCAGCAAACTGATCGCATGTTCCGGCAACAGCCATACCAGCGGCAGATACACCGCAATATCGGCCAGCACATCGCATAACTCGTTCAGCAAAGCACCAAGCCGGGTACGCAGCTGCGCAGCATTGGCCAGCATGCCATCCAGCGCGTTCAGCATCATGCGCAACAGCATCATCAGCGGATAGATGATCCACAGGGCTTTTTGCGCAGGCCAGCAGATCAGCGCTGCGCCATAGATTATGCAGATCGCCAACGCACCCAGCGTGATATGGTTAGGATGCACACCACTGCGCAACAGCCATTGCAGCAAGGGTTGCAGGCTGCGCTGAAATGCGGGTTTTAACTGATAGACAGAAATTTTCATGATGTTTCCTGTAGGCGGGCAGTGATCAACCGGCAGCGGTGAAAGCCCATCGCGCAATGCAGATAAATCGTTTTTCCCTGTTTCAGCGCAGGCTGCAGCGTGACAAACAATGCGTCGCAGACTGCAGCGTCAGGCTGCACAATATCCAGCATGGGTATATACAGATAAGTCAGTTCACCGGCAGCAACACGCGACATAATCACAGGTTGTTCACTGAGCTCTGCACTGCAATCCACTACGACTATTCCGGCGGGTAAGCGGCGCGCTTCAGCCGCGCTTAAACGGGGACCTGTCATCCATTGCGCACTGATGTGCCGTGGCTGAATATCCGGTCGCAGCAAAAAGCGCTGTACCGACCAGCTGATGCGATACGAGAGCAAATACGGTGCATACAGCAGCCAGCTTTGCCAGCTGAACTTGCCATTCTGTTTATTCAGAAAGTTTGCCCGATGATGCTGATAAGCCCGTGCCACCAGCAGCCAGCTGAATGCCGGATACAGCAACCACCATTGGCCGCTGTAAATTCCCAGATTCCCGGCCCAGGCCGCCGCCAGCCCGTAATACAGCGCGACACCGGGTTTGGTCGCATCGAAGCGCCAGCGCAGACAACAAGCCGCCAGCGCTATACCGGACACCACATCGGCCAGATGGTGCTGGTAGGTGAACAGCGTTGATGCCACAAGCAATAGCGCAGCGCCATCGAGCAACAAGCGTTGCCATTGCAAACGCAGTGCAGGGCGGATGAAGTACCAACCCAGGCAGGCATACACCACATGCAAAGACGGCAGCTGGTTATACGGCTGATCAACACTGTGCAGCCATTGATAAAAAATCCCGAACGAAACATCACCGGAAGGAATCGTGTGTTGCTGGCGCAAAGGCCACCACAAAAACACCATTCCAGCGAGCGTGGTGGCAAGTAAAAAACGGTGGCTGATATGTCGGATCGACGGCAGATCATCGCGTTTGCGTGCCAGCCAGAAAGGCAGTGCAAAAAACAGCAGCGACAAGCTGTAAGGCAAAATCATCCACGCGATGAAAGGCAGATCCTGCTCTGCCGCCAGCATCACATGCTGTTGCGCACCGGACCGCACTGCGAGCCAGTTGGTGCAGTGATAGATCAGGCTGAAACTGAGCGCGTTCAGCAACAAATGCCGGTCTGCGTGGCGCATACATTCGATAAATAGCTAAAATGCCATTTTACCCGCGCCAGCCTCGCTGCAGCGTACCAGACTGACTACAGGCAGATTCATGACCGGCATCATCCTCCACGCACCCGCACAACAAAACTCAAACCGCAGACAGCAGATACTGATCATCGGCGGTACGTCCGGCATCGGGCTGGCGGTGGCGCGGTGCTATCTGGCGCAGGGGCATCAGGTCAGTGTCGCGGGACGTCATCCGCACAAAGTACCTTCAGCATTGCGCGAACAGTATCCGCAATTGCAATGCTTGCAGCTGGATATCCGCGATGCAGCTGCCGTGCGCGATTGCATAGCGATTTTTTCCGAAAGCGGACTTGATCTGTTGCTGGTCAGCGCCGGTATGTATTTCAATGCGCGCAGCCAGCAACTGACGGCCGCACAATGTGCCGACATGATTGGGATTAACGTACACGGCGTGCAATACGCATTTGAAGCGGCAACACAACTGATGCTGCGGCAGGGGCACGGGCAACTGGCCGTGATTGCTTCCGTTGCCGGTCTGCTGAAAGCCGACCCCGGCGCTTCGGTCTACAGCGCCACCAAACGTCAGGTCATCCAGATCGCTGATACCTACCGCCGCGCTTACGCGCCGTTTGGCCTGCAGGTCAGCACGATTATTCCCGGCTATATCAACACTGCGCGTTTGCGTGAACTGAATGGTGGTGACGCCAGCCATAAACCGTTTTTATTGTCCGAAGACGATGCGGCGCAACGCATCACAGATGGCATTGCAAAGCGCAAAGCCATCATCGCTTTCCCGCGCCGCATGATCTGGCTGATCCGTCTGCTCAACCTGTTGCCTGCCAGCCTGCTGCAATTCAGAAAGTAGCAACTATGCAAATATCGTCATTCGATGATTTGCGAGCGCCGGACTTTCTGCCGACGACCGCCGGATCGCTATGCAGAACTCCGCAAAATAGCGGTTTTCAGGCATGAAATAGCAGTTCCGGCAGATGAACGTCGCCAGCACCCAACATCCTCCGGTGATGCCACCATCCTTTGCAAACTTGCGCTGTCTTCCGGCAGCGTCATGCGTTAGGCTGTACGATAACGTTTTTCCGCTTTATTGCTTTTTTGTGTTACGGGATCACAATGCGTGCGATGTCGAAAGCCGGTTTTCTTTTTCTGTGGATGTGCGCCGCTGCTGCGCAGGCTGAACCGCAAAAAATCACCTTATTTCTCAGTGCTCAGCACGATCGCGTGAATCCCGCTGCCGCACTCAGCGCACCGAACCGCCAGTTGCTGGCGTATATCGAAAGTGAAACCGGCGTGCAGTTCGAACGCAAGTTTGTGCCGTGGAAACGCGCACTGCAATCAGCAATAGAAGGCAAGGGCTTTGTATTCGGCGCATCGCAAACGCCGGAACGCTTACAGCATCTGGTGTTCAGCGAACCGATATATATTGATAACGTCTGGATTGTCACCCGCTGCGATGCAAGGTTCAGCTACAACAGCATCGCTGATCTGAAGGGAAAAACCATCGGCATGATCCGCGATGCCTACTACGGGCCGGAAGTCGCCAAAGCTGTTAACTTTGTATTTACACCGGAATACGATGTCAATGATTCGATTTCGCGCTTTGATAAATTATTAAAGCACCGTACCGACGGCATTTTTGTGTACACCCAGCTCACCGATCCGCGTGCGCTGGAAGACATGATGAAAATGCAGTACGGCCGGCTCGCAGAACAGGAAAATCCGGCCATCCGCGAACGCCCGTTTTGCGCTCAGGGCAAACCCGTCCACTCCAGCAGCCTGCACTTCGCCGCCACCCCCGGCTACCACCCAGAATACCTGAAAGAACTCAACAAAGCCCTCAGCAAAGCCGCCAAGTCAGGCTTGCTGGCGAAGTGGTATATCCAGCCTGCGAACAAGCACTGAGCTGAGTTCTTTCCGTCGTCGAATATGAATTGACGTTAATCTGAAAGGCTTACAAGAGCAGCTGCATATTCCACTGCGCCGCAGCGATCGGTGGGCAGATGATTTAATTTCAGGAGAAATATGATGGATGCAATGTGCAATGAAATATATGAAACCAGTGAAATGAAGGTGGTTATATTTGATAGGTATGCTAATACTCGCATAGTCGAAAAATTTTCGGAATTGCCAACTAACATAAGATTCAAACCTCGCCTGATGATCTGCGATAAAGTTGAAAAAACTGTTCAGGTTCCTGTTGCAGAGATCAGATTGTCGACTGTGGACAAGACTGGTCAGCTCGTAGAAAAAGATAAAGCTACTCTCTTGTTAATTGAATATCTTGATAAAGATGGGAATATATTAGAGGTGACACACATGAAAAAATATTGATCCTTTAATGCGTAATCTCACAGTGGCAAAAAGGGCTTTATCTATTGTGCTGCATGGATGCGTAGGTCGTTCGCAAAACAGCTAAATTCGCGCCGTTTACGGGGGCATCAGATAACGAGGTAAGTAAAACGACCAGTGTGCTGGAAAAAATTCTTAACGCACATGAATGCCCAAAGAGCCTTTCGAATTTGTAAATCGGACAAAACGAAAAAAGCCCCTTGATTTCTCAAGGGGCTTGCATTCTTTGGTGCCGAGAGCCGGAATCGAACCGGCACGCCTTGCGGCGCGGGATTTTGAGTCCCGTGCGTCTACCAGTTCCGCCATCTCGGCAACGCACAGATCGCGATTATGACAGCACGGCGACGACTTTGCAAGTACGGGCATTAATGTGTGTGCAGATGGCGGTAGCGGCGCTGGATGATCAGCAGGTAGGCGAGCAGGGCGGTGGCGATCAGCAGGGTGCCGGCGGTGTTGGCGATCCAGTAACCGGCGGCGCCGAGTGTGGCGTTATCAAACCAGTGCAGCGGATTGAAGGCGAGCAGATAACCGCCGCCGAGTCCGCAGCCCCATAAGGCCAGCGCGTACAGCAGCGTGGGGCCGGTGGCGACTTTGTAGGCGCGCAGGTTGAAGGCACACACGATCTGCACACCATCGACGATCTGATACAGACAAATGTAAGTCAGTAAAGGCATGGCAGCGGCGGCGATGGCGGCATTGTTGGTGTACATGCCGAGAATCAGCGGACGACCCAGCCAGATCAGCACAGCGGCCGGAACAGAAAACATCAGCGCCAGCCGTATACCCGCTAAGGCGGTGTGCTGCGCGCGCGGCAGGTCGCGTGCGCCGATGGCTTGCGCGGTCAGGGTGCTGCTGGCACTGGCCAGCGACAGCGGAATCATGTACAGAATAGTGCCGAAGTTGGCGGTGATCTGGTGGCCTGCGACCGCCAGTTCGCTGATGCGGGCAATGAATAAGGCCATGCATGCGTAAGCGCTGACTTCGATCAGATAGCTGAAGCCCATTGGAATGCCGAGCGCGAGGAATTGACGGAACGCGGCTTTCTGCGGCGCAACCCAGCCTTGTCCCCACAACTGAAATGACTGATAAAACGGATTGCGGCGCAGAATGACAAAGGCGACTGCCAGCATGATCCATGAAATCACCACCGTTGCCACCGCGCAGCCGGGGCCGCCCATGGCCGGAATACCGAAGCCACCGAAAATAAATAAAGAATTCAGCGGAAATTTCATTGCCAGCGCCAGCAATTGAATCAGCATCACCATTTTTGGTTTGCCGACCGCATTGTTTAAACCGCTGTAAATACGAAAACCCAGTGTGGCGGGCAGGGCCAGCGCCAGTATCTGCAGGTAATGCGCGGCTTTGTCGTACAGCTCGCCTTCGGCATTGGAGATTTGCAGCAAAGGCGCGGGGAACAATAACAGTAAGCAACCACTAAGGCTGAGTGCAGCTGCCAGCCAGACGGCCTGGCGTACTTTGTCGCCGATCTGATGAAAATCTTTTGCGCCGTATAACTGGCCGATGATGGGGGAAATCGCTTGCAGAACGCCGTTCAGGCCGACGAAGATCGTCACGTACAACGACACGCCGATGGCCAGCGCTGCCAGATCGGTGGCGGAATAACGCGAGGTCATCGCGGTATCGATCACTCCATTGCTGACCGTGGCGAGCTGGCCGATCAGCGTTGGCCATGCCAGTGCGCTGATCTGACGTTCATAAGCAAAGCGCGACATTAGCGACGGCGGCGGTACAGGGTGAACAATTCATCTTTGTCACCGGCGCGATGACCAATCCAGACCGATTCCCACTGACGGGCTTCGTAAGGTTCCGGCATGTCCGGCACCAGATTGCGTTTGCGGCTGTGTTGCAGCAGCAGGTAATCGCAACGCTGATCACTGAAACCGGCAAAACGGATATCGCCGAAATACGCGAACGATGCGCGCTGCGAAGCGCCGATGTAAGCGTCTACACACTTGTATTTAACGGGCAGTTTGGCGCTGAGTTCGGTGGTCAGGCTGGCATAGCTGATACGCTGATTCAGCCACGGCAGCCACAGCGTCATCAGCAACAGCCAGCATAAAATCACACCGCCACCGGATAACACCACTGCACGCCACAACACGGCAGGGCGACGTGAAATACGCCAGTACACCAGCGCAAACCAGGCAACCGTGGCCAGCATCGCAGTCATCATCGCCAGCGGCTGGCTGGCACCGTTGTAGTCGGGTAGCAGCAGGTTCAGTTGTTGCGCCAGTCCTTTTGGCCAGCCGGTTTGTTGTGCAATCCAGCCCAGCCAGATCAGTCCGGCGACGCCGGTCATGATCATCACCGAGAACCAATCCACAGCATTAATGGTACTGCGTTTAACGGTGGTCAGACCGAAGGCGGCCAGAATCGCGAATACCGGCAGTATTGGTAACAGGATGGTTTCTTCCGAATGCTTGTTCAGACAAGCCAGCAGCAGGAAGCACAGCAGATACGCCACCGGCAGCAGAATGTGCAGCGGCTTTTCCTGACGACGCCACGCGTACACAGCCCAGATCGCAAACGGCCATGCTGGCCATGCAAACCACAGCAGATATTTGAAGGTGTAGCTGACAGATTCGCTGGTCGGGCCGCTGACCAGACGGTAATTCCATTCCATCCAGGCGGGGAAAGGGCTGCTGTCGAACGGGTGTACCTGATTCAGGCCAAAACGCCATGCCAGCACCGGCAATGCCGCCAGTAACAATGCCGGAAACAGGGCTTTGAACACTTTGCCCTGACGGCGATAAGCAGCAACGCCCGCCAGTGTCAGTAAAACTGCCAGCGGCAATACCCAGCCTTTGGTGAGTGCCAGCAAACCGGCAGTCGCGCCCAGCATCAGGCCTGCGCGGTAACCGGGGGTGTCGAACAGGCGTACGCTCTGATAAAACAAAAAGGCGATCAGCGAAATCTGCAGAGTTTCGACGCTGGTTTCGTGGCTGTGCAACAGCAGACCAAGGCTGGCGATATAAATCAGTAAAGCGCCGTCGGCCAGTGTGCGGCCAAAGTCGCGCGGATCGGGCTGGCCGCCGAATGCCAGTTTCATTGGCTGTGCTTCCGGACGGCGACCGAGCAAATACGTCGCGTACCAGACCGAGACTGCGCCAATCATGAAGAAAATCCCGCCGGCTAAACGCGCTGCCATCGGATCACCGAACACGCCGCCGAATAAGCGGATAAATAAAGCGCCGATCCAGTAAGCGAGCGGGCCTTTTTCCGGTGTTGGCATACCAGCCACATGCGGCCAGAGCCAGTCAGACAGGCTGCCGTGCGCCATCGTCCACATCATGCCGAATGCGCTGGCATCATCACCTTTCCACGGATCGCGGCCAATCAGGCCGGGCAGAATATACAGCAGACACAGGGCGAAAATCGCCCAGCGGGGCAGGGCAACCGTAGCAGCGGCGGGGAGTCGGACAGGCTTCATAAACAGACCGGTGAATAGTCAGAAAAATTCAGGAACGGGGTTGTGCGGCAATGCATTGCCATTATCCGGTTCCGAAGGCTGCATTGTAAGGAAAACAGCAGGGAACGGCAGTGCCGGACAGAAAAAAAGGCAGCCGCAGCTGCCTTTTTATCGTCGGTGATAACCGGATTACTGTTGAGCAACAGCAGTACGGGAACCAACTTTGCCGAATTTCTGACGGAATTTTTCAACACGGCCAGCGGTATCAACGATTTTGTGCTTACCAGTGTAGAAAGGATGAGATTCAGCAGAAACCTCGATCTTGATCAGAGGGTATTCTTTACCTTCGAATTCGATAGTTTCTTTAGTGTGGATAGTGGAACGTGTCACGAATTTGAAATCGATAGAAACGTCGTGGAACACTACTTCACGGTAATTTGGGTGGATACCAGCTTTCATAATTGCCTCAGTATATGTGGGGTAGCCAATACACACTTCGTCGGCCGGCTTGCTTCTTGGCCCGATTGCGCATCACTTGCCTCGGTTGAACAAAGATCATGACGAAAAACGTCAAGCCCTCGATTATACAATGATTTATGCCCGCAGAGCGCAAGTTTACAGGGGTAAAATCACCGCCGCGTGATCGCCGTGATCACGCCTGAGTGCCGGAGAAACAGAGTTTCCACGCTACAATATGCTGATTTTGCTCCTTTTTGCAGGAGCTTCGGCGTAGATGGAGGAAAGAATCAATGGCGGTCAGTTACTTAAGCATGAGTGCGATGTTACATACCATAGAACTGATCGGTGTACTGGCGTTTGCCTGCTCGGGCCTGATTGAAGCCCGCCGCAAACGCATGGACTGGGTGGGCGTGTTCACGGTGGCCTTTATTGCCGCGTTTGGCGGCGGTACGCTGCGCGATTTGCTGTTAGACCGGCGACCGCTGTTCTGGGTGGAAAATCAGGAATACCCGATCATCCTGTTTATCCTGACGCTGATTGCGGTACCGATGCTGCGCCGCCTGCGCCAGATCATGACGGATAAAGTGCTGGACTGGGCCGATGCAATTGGTCTGGGCTTGTTTTCGGTGAATGGCACCTCGATGGCGATGGAAGCCGGTATGCCGGTGTTTGTCTGCGTGATGATGGGCGTGATTACCGGCATTTTTGGCGGTGTGCTGCGCGACATTATCTGTAACGAAATCCCGATGGTGTTCCGTCGCAGCCAGTTGTATGCGACCTGTGCGTTTGCCGGTTGCTGGATTTATCTGGCAGGACATTATGTGGAGTTACCGGAAGTGGTCAGCCTGCTGGCGGGGATTCTGAGTACCTTCATCCTGCGGATACTGGCGATCCGTTTTGACTGGAAACTGCCAGCCTGAGCAGTTGGTCGGACCTGTTATCTGTGCAGAACTCGTCATCTGACATTTCCGGAGGCCCGGACTTTCTGCCGACGACCGCCGGGTTGCTGTGCTGAACACCGCATTTGAGGCATTTTCAGGCGCTTTCGGGCGCTTTCGGGACTGGTAAGGCAATTCCGGCAACCATGAAAAAAGCACCGTCAACCAGATAAGGTTCGGTGCTTTTTGTTTTGGATTGGCCGGAAGGCGTTTGCGCCTGATGCAGTGTCCGGTCTCAGGCAGCGGGGCTGGCAGCGGGAGTAGCCTGCGTGTTGCAGCCAGCGCTGATGCGTGGCGGACAGGCGCGTAAGCCGGCGATGAACATATCCACCATCGCTTCTGCTTTTTGCAGCAGACAAAACGCACTCGGGTCTTCCAGCCATTCATGCACGATACCGACCAGATAAGCATGGTTGGCCTGCATCGCCATATACGTATCGGTATCCGGCGGCAGCATGCCCAGTGCAACCGCCCGTACAAACAGAGATTCGACCTGATTCAGGCATTCGTCGCGCTTGGCTTTTTCTTCTTCGATGACCTGCATCACCGAATTTTTTTCGCAGCGGTGAAACATAATGTCGAACACGCGGCGCTGGCGTTCGTCGCCGGCGGTTTTGTGCAGAAAGTGCAGGTTCAGGCGGCGCAGGGCAAACAGCGGATCATCATCCGTGCTGGACGTGATTTCATTCAGCAGCACTTCCATCGGCAAAAATGCACGGTCGCACATGGCTTTGAACAGCGCGTTTTTATCTTTGAAATGCCAGTAAATCGCGCCACGGGTCATGCCTGCCGCCTGTGCGACATCATTCAGCGTCGTATTCGTGACGCCTTTGGCGGCAAATACCTGTTCGGCTGCATTCAGCAGCGCGGCGTGGGTTTCCTGAGCTTCTTCTTTCGTTTTCCTGACCATTTTTGCTTCTCCGTTCCGGCATTGTTGGCTGATGACGGGATATCAGCGTCACCGTATTTCATTGTTCGGTCACGCTGATCTGCCATGCTTGCTGTACAGGGGTACGGCGCCGGTGAACTGGGCGGCATCTTAAGTTCAGCGCACTGTTTGCGCAATGACGAATGCACAAACTTTGCTCACATTTCTTTCGGCAACATTGTTAAATATTGTGAAGTTTTGACGATGTGCCAAACGCTGACCAATACTTTTTCCATCTTCACCATGAAAACCCTGTGAATTTCGGGGGCAATGCAGAATTTCATTTACAAACATTCGTGTATGTATATAATCCTACACCATCCTTTCCCTGTTATGAAAGTGTATTTATGCAACCAAATTCTCGAATGACTCTTCGTGCCGGTGTCGCGGCATTTCGTTCTGCGGTGCAGAGCAGCAGCTGGCGTAAGCTGGCGCTGGTCTTGCCGGTAGCGGTGCTGGCCGCTTGCGGACAACAACAGCAGGGCGGTCCCGGTATGGGCAAAATGCCGCCGCCGGAAGTCAGTGTGGTAACTGTGCAGGCGCGTGATCTGGACGTGGATTACGAATACGTTGGCCAGACTGCCGGTCTGAAAGAAACCGAAATCCGCGCCCGTGTGCCGGGCATCCTGGAAAACCGTCTGTATGAAGAAGGTGCCCGCGTTAAAGCGGGTACTGTGCTTTTCCAGATCGATCCGGGTACGTATCAGACCCAGTTAGCGGCAGCAGAAGCATCGCTGGGCGTGGCGGAAGCTAAACTGAATCAGGCAAAACGCGAATTTGCGCGTTTGTTGCCACTGGCAGCCGACAAAGCCATCAGCCAGAAAGAAATGGATGATGCGAAGTCCGCGCTGGAACTGGCCGATGCCAGCTACAAACAAGTTAAAGCGCAAGTCGCCGAAGCGAAGCTGAATCTGAGCTATACCAAAGTCGTTGCGCCGATTGACGGTGTGACCGGCACCGCTGCCAAATCCAACGGTAATCTGATTACCGCAGCTGACAATCTGCTGACCACCATCGTGCAAACCGATCAGCTGTATGTGAACTTCAGTATTCCGGAAGCGGATTACCTGAAAGTGGCAAAAGAAGTTGGCGCAGGCAAAGTCAGCGTACCGGGCAAACGCGCAGCCAATGGCAGTATCGGTTTCGATGTGAAACTGAAACTGGCAGACGGCAGTATGTTTGCACAAACCGGCAAAATGAATTTCGTCAGCGAAAAAATCACCACCGCAAACGGCGGCTTTGATGCGCGTGCCATCGTGGCAAATCCGGATGGCAGCCTGCGTCCGGGTCAGTTTGTCCGCGTGATTCTGTCCGGCGCGAAACGTCAGGCAGCACTGGCTGTGCCACAACGTGCAGTGATTGATTCGCCGATGGGCAAAATGGTGTTCGCCGTGTCACCGGACAATAAACTGGTACCGAAACCGGTTGAGCTGGACGGCTGGTCGCACGGTGAATGGATCGTCACCAAAGGGATTAATGCCGGTGACCGCGTACTGGTCGATGGTTTCATCAAAGCCCATGATCCGGGTATGACTGTGACACCGGTGCCGCTGTCTGCGAAAGAAGCGGCTGCGCTGCCTGCCAATCCGTCTGCACCTGCTGCAGCACAGAAACAGGGCGCACAACCGGCTGCCAGCGCATCTGCACAGGCTTCTGCACAGAGTACAAAATAATCTGCAATGTCATTCTGCCTTCAGTGCGCATCTGCGCGGCTGAAGCGGCAGGCTTGACGGCAGAAGAAAAGGAAACTTCATGTTCTCTAAATTTTTTATTAATAGGCCGATTTTTGCGACGGTAATTTCGTTGCTGATCGTGCTGGCCGGTCTGGCTGCATTACGGGTATTGCCGATTTCGCGCTATCCCGAAATTGCACCGCCGGTGGTGAATGTCACCGCGTTTTATCCGGGTGCATCCGCTGAAGTGGTGGAGCGCACGGTAGCGGCACCGATCGAAGAGCAGATCAATGGTGTGGAACATATGCTGTATATGGATTCCACGTCGTCTGCTGACGGTCGCGTATCGATTAACGTGACGTTTGAAGTCGGTACCAATCTGGATATTGCAGCGGTTAACGTGAATAACCGCGTGCGTCAGGCAGATCCGAAACTGCCGCAGGAAGTACGTCGTCAGGGTGTGACGGTTGCGAAAAGCTCGTCTAACTTCCTGGTGGTGGCTGCGCTGTATTCGCCGGATAACCGTTACGACGCGCTGTATCTGTCGAACTATGCAACGCAAAACGTGCTGGATGCGATCAAACGCATTCCGGGAACAACCAACGTGCAGATTTTCGGTGCCAAAGATTACGCGATGCGCGTCTGGATGCGTCCTGACCGTATGGCGCAAATGGGCGTGACCGTGGCGGATTTGTCGAATGCGATTGGTGAGCAGAATAACCAGTACGCTGCCGGTAAGATCGGTGCGACGCCGGGCAACACCGAAGAACTGACCATGACCGTGACTGCCAAAGGCCGTCTGCTGGACCCGGAAGAATTCGGCAATATTATTGTGCGTTCTTCAAAAACCGGCGGCACTGTGCGTGTACGCGATGTGGCGCGGGTGGAACTCGGTTCCAAAGATTACAACCTGCTGGGTCGTGTGAATGGTCACCCGTCGGCGAATATCGGTGTGTTCCTGCAAACCGGTGCAAATGCGCTGGAAACCCGCGAAGCGGTTGAGAAAACCCTGAAGGAACTGGCCGCCAAATTCCCGGAAGGCATGACTTATGCCGTACCGTACGACACAACACCGTTTGTCAGCGAATCGATTCATGAAGTGCTGAAAACGCTGGTGGAAGCGATGGTGCTGGTCTTCATCGTGGTGTATCTGTTCCTGCAAAGCTGGCGCGCTACCATCATTCCGACACTGGCTGTTCCTGTGTCGCTGATCGGTACCATGGCGGGTCTGCATTTGCTTGGCTACAGCATTAATACGCTGACGCTGTTCGGTATGGTGCTGGCGATCGGTATCGTGGTGGACGATGCGATTGTGGTGCTGGAAAACGTTGAGCGTCTGATGAATGAAGAGGGCATGAGCCCGAAAGATGCAGCGATTGAAGCGATGCGCGAAGTGACAGGGCCGGTGATTGCGATTGTGCTGGTGCTGACTGCAGCGTTCGGCCCGATTGCTTTCCTCGGTGGTCTGGCAGGTGAGTTGTACCGTCAGTTCTCGGTCACGATTTCGATTGCGGTGATTTTGTCCGGCGTGGTTGCGCTGACGCTGACACCGGCATTGTGTGCACTGATCCTGAAACCGGGTGCAGAAAATCATAATGCGTTCTTTACATGGTTTAACGCGGCCTTCCTGCGCCTGACCAAACGCTATACCAACGGTGTGAGTTTCTTCCTGCGCCGTGCAGTACTGGCAACCATGCTGGTGCTGGGTATGCTGGCACTGACCGGCGTGTTGTGGAAAACCGTGCCGGGTGGTCTGGTGCCGGATGAAGATCAGGGTTATTTCATCGGTGCAGCGATTATGCCGGATGGTGCTTCGCTGGCGCGTACCGACAAAATGGTGCAGCAGGTTGAATCCATCATGCAGAAAAACAAGGATATCGATACCACCTTCGCACTGGTGGGTCTGGATTTCCTCGGTGGCGGCGGTCTGAAATCATCTTCCGCGACCATGTTCTTCCCGCTGAAACCATGGGAAGAGCGTAGTAAGTCTGCGCAGCAACTGGTGGGCGAATCCTACATGCAGACTGGCCGTATCAAAGAAGGCTTACCGCTGTTCTTTGCGCCGCCTGCAATTCAGGGTCTGGGTCAGACCGGTGGTTTTGAGTTCTATATGCAGAATGCCGGTGAAGGCGGTGTTAAACGCATCGCGCAACTGATGCCGGCATTCCTGGCAGAAGCGAACAAGCAGCCGGAACTGGCGGGTGTGAAAACCCTGTGGCAAGGCAGCTCGCCACAACTGTACGTGGATGTCGATAACGAAAAAGCGCGTTCCATGGGTGTGGCTTTGTCGGATGTGTATAACACGCTGGCAGCAACACTGGGCAGCTACTATGTGAATGACTTCAACAAAGCCGGTCGTATTTACACGGTGCAGTTGCAGGCAGAAGGTGAATTCCGTTCCAAACCGGAAGACATTGGCAATATGTACGTGCGTTCCGCCACCACTGGTCAGATGATTCCGGTACGTGCGTTCACTACGATCAAGTTTGTGACCGGCCCGGATTCTGTACAGCGCTTTAACGGTTTGCCTGCGATCAAAATCATGGGTGAAGCGAAAGCCGGTTACAGCTCAGGTCAGGCACTGGCAGCAATGGAACGTGTGGCGAAACAAGTGTTCCCGTCTGACGTGACTTACGACTGGGGCGGCGCTTCGTATCAGGAAAAACGCAGCAGCAGCGCCGGTAGTCTGGCGCTGGCCGCAGGTGTGCTGATGATCTTCCTGATTCTGGCGGCGCAGTATGAAAAATGGTCGCTGCCGTTCTCTGTGTTGCTGGCAATGCCGTTCGGTATATTCGGCGCGCTGCTGGCGGTGTACCTGCGTCACTTCAACAATGACGTGTACTTCCAGATTGGTCTGGTGACCTTGCTGGGCTTGTCCGCGAAAAATGCGATTCTGATTGTGGAATTTGCGGTCATGAAAGTACAGGAAGGTTATGCGCCGGTGGCGGCAGCGGTGGAAGCAGCACGTCTGCGTTTCCGTCCGATTCTGATGACATCGCTGGCATTTATTCTGGGTGTGGTTCCGCTGGCGTTCTCCAGCGGTGCCGGTGCGGCGGCGCGTCAGTCGCTGGGTACCGGTGTGCTGGGCGGTATGCTGGCAGCCACCTTCCTCGCTATTTTCTTTGTACCGTTGTTCTTCAAGCTGATCCACGATCGCCGCTTTAAAACAACCGAAGAAGACTTCCATCATCCTGTGCATGTTTTACACAATGCAGAAGCAGGTAAGGAGTAAGGTATGAGAGCATCAACATTTACGATCTCTGCACTGCTGGCCGCGATGGTTTTGTCCGGCTGTGCATCTGTCGGCCCGGACTATCAGCGTCCGGCGATGGAAACCACAGTGATGTGGAAAACCGCTGGTCAGCAACAGACTGACTTCGCAAACTGGTGGAAACAATTTCAGGACCCGGTACTGGATCAGTTAATCGCGGAAGCGATCAGCTCGAATCAGGATCTGGTGGCAGCCACCGGCCGTATGGAAGAAGCGCGTGCGCTGGCAGTCGGTGCCCGTGCCAACCGCTTCCCGTCGGTGGATGCGACTGCCGGTGCCAGCCGTTCCAAAGCCAGCGAAACCACCGGTCGTCTGGCGGCCGGTGCGGATCCGCGCAGCAAGGATTTTCAGCTGGGCCTGACCGCATCGTACGAAGTCGATATCTGGGGCAAATTGTCGCGTGCGGATGAAGCAGCAAAAGCGCGCTATCTGGCATCGGAAGCTAACCGCAACACCGTGCGTACATCGGTACTCAGCAGCGTGGTGCAGACTTACTTCAGTCTGCGTGCCGCAGATGAGCAGGTGCAACTGGCGCAGGATACGCTGAAGAGCCGTCAGACTGTGCTGGCGCTGCAGCAAAAACGCCGCGCCGCCGGTGCGATCGGTGATGCTGATCTGCATCTGGCAGAAAGCGAAGCTGCCGGTGCCGAAGTAACGCTGGCGCAGGCAAAGCAAAATCAGGCCGGTCTGGAATCAGCGCTGGCAGTCTTGCTCGGCCGTACACCAGCCGCCGTGGCGCAACCGCAGATTGCACGCGGTAAGCCAGTGCAGGCTTTGTACAGCCTCGCCGGTTTGCCTGCCGATTTGCCATCCGATGTGCTGCAACGCCGTCCGGATCTGATCGCTGCCGAGCAAAACCTGATTGCCGCCAACGCGGATATCGGACAGGCGAAAGCGCAGTATTTCCCTAGTCTGCGTCTGACTGCATCCACCGGCTATGAATCAAACGTACTGGAAAACCTGACCAAACCGGGTTCGCTGTTATGGAATCTGGCCGGTAATCTGGTGCAGCCGGTATTCCGTGCCGGTGCAATTGATGCCGTTGTGGCCGGTGCCGAAGCACGTAAAACCACGGCCACAGCACAGTATGTGCAGGCAGTGCAGGGCGCGTTCCGCGATGTGCATGATGCACTGTCCGCAGTCAGCACCAATGATCAGGTGTATCAGGCCAGCCTGAAGCGTGTTGATGCGCTGCGTGATAGTCAGCGGATTATCCAGCGTCGCTACGAGCAGGGTTACAGCAGCTACAGCGAAGTGCTGAATGCACAGCGTGATCTGGCGCAGGTACAAACTGCCCTGATTGAAGCGCAGCGTGCGCATCTGGCAGCCGTTGTCAGCTTGTACAAAGCGGTCGGCGGTGGTTGGGATGTTTCTGCACCCCGCGCCTGAGAAGGAGATCTTTCTTCTGAAAAAGGCTTGCTGCGGCAAGCCTTTTTTTATGCGCGGAACAAAAGATGCAGCAGATTGCATGTTGCGCGATCTTCCACGAATTGCAGGTAAATTTCCGGAAAATGCATGGATCGTAATGTTTTGGCATTGTTTCCGGCCGGAACGCCCACTTACAATACTTGCTTCTACTGTGTTTCCGTATAAAGGCTTGCCGTGGCTACTTCTTCGCCATTTTCGCGCCGCAGCGCATCTCCGTTATTGTTATCCCTGACAGCTGCCATTCTGTGCTGGTCAGAACAGGTGCAGGCTTACTGCCCGCCGACCAATCCACCGTATCTGCAACAGCAATGTATGGAGCGCGAGCGCCAGCAGGAAGCGGAAAGACAGCGCCGTCAGCAGGAGCAAATGGAGCGCCAGCGTGAGCAGGAGCGCCAGCGTCAGGAAATGGAACGTGAACGCCAGCGTGAGCAGGAAAGACAGCGTCAGGAGCAGGAGCGCGAACGTCAGCGCGAACAGGAAAGGCAACGTCAGGAAGCTGAGCGTGAGCGTCAGCGCCAGGAAAACGAACGCCAGCGCCAGCAACAGTTGCAGCAACAACAGATGCAACAGCAGCAATACCAGCAGCAAATGCAACAGCAGCAGGCGCAGCAGCGTCAGCAGCAGTTACAGCAACAACAAATCCAGCAACAGCAGATGCAGCAGCAACAGATGCAGCAACAGCAGGCGCAGCAACGCCAGCAGCAGCTACAGCAACAGCAGTTGCAGCAACAACAAATCCAGCAACAGCAGATTCAGCAGCAACAGATTCAACAGCAGCAGATGCAGCAACGTCAGCAGCAACTGCAACAGCAGCAAATGCAGAATCAGCAGATGCAGCAACAACAGTATCAGCAGCAGTTGCAACAGCAACAGATGCAGCAGCGCCAGCAGCCGGTACAGGTGCAACCGGTGCAGAATCAGTACACGCAGCAGCAGAATCAGCAAGTGCAGCAACAACAGTATCAGCAACAATTGCAACAGCAGCAAATGCAGCAACAGCAGATGCAACAGCGTCAGCCCGTCTCGCAGCAACAACTGATGCAGCAGACGCAACAGCAACAACAGCAAACACAGGCACAGCCTGTACGTCAGTTGCAGCCGCAGATTCAGCCAGTGCAGGGCATGCCGCCGGCATCGGTTGCGCCACGTCAGTTACAGCCGCAAAATCAGGTCGTAACGCCGCAACAACCTCAGCAACCGCAGCCAGTGCCGGTAAATCAAATGCAGCAGCCGGTCCCCGCACCGGTACAGCCACGGCAGTTGCAGGCGCAGCCTGCGCCTGCCAATGGCACCGTGCCGAATGCGCAGCGTACGCCGTCTGCACCACCGGCAGCGGTGGTAACCAGTGTGCCGGTGCAGCAGAATCAGCATCTTCCTGCCGCAGCACAAATGTATCTGCAACAGCACAATGGTGCGCAATCCGCACATACTGTCGCTAACGGCAATGCGCAGATGCAGCATCAGCCGGTGCAGCAGCAACAACACCAGCAGCCGGTGTACAACGGCTCGATTCGTCAGCCCGGGCAGCACAGCGGCTTGCAGCCTACTGGCGTGATTAATGCACCTCAACAGCAAAACCAGTCGCAACATTCTCAGGGGCAGACGCAACAACATGAGCGGGTGCAGACATTGCCAGTGCAATCCGGTGGTTCTGCGCGTCCCGCCAATGCACCGGTCAGCCAGTCCGGTTTGCTGCAGCAAAGTCGCACGCAGAGCACGGCCACGCAAGGCGGCGCAAATGCCGGCGGCTACCAGAATAACGCGGCAAACAATGGATATGGTTATCCGCAGAACGGTGGAATGCCAGCCGCCGGACAACAGAAAACCAGCGGCCACAGCGCGGAATATCTGCAAAAAGAAGCAGAGCGCAAAGCAGAAGAAGCGCAGAAAAAATCGAACTATTTTCAGGCGTTGATTGCCGGTATCCGTCTGGTGGCGACGAAATGTCCTGACGGAGAAGGCCATTACTATGCAACAGGTGTGCTGCCAAAGCAGCGCCCGAAAGGCGATTACTGTGTGGATGTATCGTATGATGCATACTGCCCCGGATCAGCGGGCTATCCGAGTCGTGGTGTCGCGGATAATTTCATCGGTATGAGTGGTTGCTTTGGCGATACCTACAAGATCGACCCTAAGCCGCCTTGCCCGGTGAAAGAAGTGGAAATTCGTGTGACAGATGTGCGTGAATGCAGCTTCGGGAAAAAGTAAGGGCGTGTCATGAAAAAAAATAAGATTCAGACGATAGCACGCAGTGTGCAGGCCGCAACGCTGCTGGCGCTGGCACTGCAAACGCCGCTGGCCGTATCGCAGCAAACCCAGCCCTACAGCGTGCAGTATCCGAACGGTGCAACCTATCAGGGCGAAGCCATTGGCACCACGCTGCATGGCCGCGGTGTGATGACCTGGCCCAGCGGCGAGCGGTATGAAGGTGAATTTTCACAAGGCAAACGCAACGGCCGTGGCCGTTACAGCTGGCCGGACGGTAATGTGTATGACGGCATTTTTGTGAACGGCGAAAAGCACGGTAAAGGTATTTACAGTTGGGCGAACGGCAATCGTTATGAAGGCGACTTCGTGAATGATCAGCGCACCGGTCAGGGCAAATTTGTCTGGGCGAATGGCGATGTGTACGAAGGCGATTTTGTGAATGGCAAAAAGCATGGTCGCGGTGCATTGCTGTGGGCTAGCGGCATGCGTTACGAAGGCCCGTTTGTGGAGGATGCCCGCACGGGGCAGGGCAGTTTACGCTGGCCGGACGGTAACCGTTACAGCGGCGATTTTGTGGATGGTGAACGTACCGGTCAGGGTATATTTGTCACCGCTGACGGCAATCGCTACGAAGGTAGTTTTGTCAAAGGCCAGCAGCAGGGCGAGGGAACATTTATCTGGAAAGACGGTAGTCGTTATCAGGGTATGTTTGTCGCAAGTAAACGCCACGGTCAGGGCAGTTATACCTGGGCGGACGGCAGCCAGTACACCGGCGACTTTGTGGAAAATGAACGCACCGGCAACGGCGTGTTCTCCACGACGGCGGGTTATTTTTATCAGGGCGGTTTTCTGAACGGCAAGCAACACGGTGCCGGTATCGAAAAATTACCGAACGGTACGCAGTACCAGGGCCAGTTCAGCGAAGGCAAACGCCACGGCGAAGGCATCAGCACCGATAACACAGGACGCCAGACTGCACAGGTCTGGAACATGGGCAATCTGGTGTCGCCACCACCGCTGACCAGCGCAGACGCACCGAAGCCAGAACCGGAAGCGCGTAGCAAAGCGGCAAAAGGCACGCCGGCCAAAACCGGCGCGAACGTCAATGCCAAAGCAGCACCGGCTGCACGCGATCCTGAAATGGCGCAACTGGAAGCCGCGGTGAAAGAGTTTGATGCTGGCCGCTATCCGGTCGCAGCAAAACAGTACCGCCAGATTTTGCAGGCGAATCCGAACAATGCGCTGGCATGGCTGTTTCTGGCGCAGGCGCAGGAAAAAATGGATGAAAAAATGCCTGCGCAAAAATCTTACCGCCGTGTACTGAGTCTGCAGCAGGAAGGTCCCGCAGCAGATGCCGCACGTCAGGCGCTGGAACGTTTTGAGCAGGAACAGGCACGTGCTGAAGCGGGTTTGCTGGCACGCTTTTATTTCGATTATCCGTTTGAACCGCCGGGTCGCCGCGACTGGCGACTGGTGAAACCGGACCGCTGGCTGGAAGTGTATCCGGATGGACGTTTTGAAGCCTTCCGTGTGACCGAAGTGGCGCAGCTCGGTTCCTGCCTCGGCATGCTGACGCAAAAGGAAAACGAAGAATCGTTTGAAGTGTTTATTCCGTTTGATGGCTGCGACAAAATGTGGCTGCGCTTCCGTCGCGGACAAGGTGAGTGGCAGTGGCTCGGCGAAATGAAAGAGGTGCAGTGGCGCTGATACTTTCCGTGATCAGCTTGCACAAAAACGGCAGCGCAGTTCGCTGCCGTTTTTTATTTCTGAGAACGCTGCACGATTAGGCGATGCTGACTTGTTCTGCCGGACATCAGTGTGCTTTGCCGCGACTATGGGTGGAACCTGATCACAGGATGCCAGCAACCGCGTTTTTTGCCCGAATCTGCCTCAAATGCGGTGTTCAGCACAGCAATCCGCTTGTCGTCGGCAGAAAGTCCGGCTCTCCGTAAAACACTCATGCGGCTTTCTGCACAATGGAGGTGTCGCTGCGCCGGAGAATCTGCCTTGTCCGGCGATGTCATGCAGGTAGTTATATCGCTTCAGCGCAGTGCTTTAAGGCTTCACGCTGACTGAGTGGCGACAACTGATCGCGGTGCGCCAGCACAAAGGCGCGCACTGCTTCCGGTGCTTCCCGTGCATAATCGCGCAACGCCCAGCCTATGGCTTTGCGGATAAAAAATTCCTGCTCATGGCTGAGTTGCAGCGCGTAACCGAACAGGCGCTGCGTATCGGTCGCTTTACGCCATCCCAGCTGATGCAGCATCGCAATCCGGCGCACCCAGAAATTTTCGTGCTGTATCGCGGCGTCCATCTGCGCAATCACCGTCGCATCCGTATCACGCAGACGCCGCAGCAAATCCCCCATCACGCCCGCCAGCCCGTCCACGCTGTCCCACCAGGAACGCTGCTGCGCCAGCGTCAGTAACAACGCAATATCTTCGGTTTGCAACAGCTTGTGATGCGCCGCCAGCAAATCCACCGCCACATACTGAAACTCACGCTGCGGCAACTCCCAGCATGCCTGCACCAGCCTCAGCAATTCTGTACGCGGAAATTTTTTCCAGCCCAGCGATTTCACCAGCGCCCGCCGCTCCGGCGCAGACAAACCGATAAACGCAAATTGCCCGCGCTGATAATCCGCCATCGCCTGCGCCTTCTGCGGATTGGCGTGGCTGAGTAAGGTGTGCTGTAAGGCTTGCAGAGCGGTGTTGTGGGGCATGATGAAGTACTCAGATGTGAATTACTGATCTGCACTGGCGTGTGTCGGAAAAATCCGGTTAGCCAGTGACCATGGTCTGAATATCAGATATGAGCCAATACCAAATTGTAGTAAGATTGCCAGCTTCGACATCGCATAGGATGTATCAAACATTCCTTGTCTAAAAAGCCCTATCACCGTTACAAATCCGCCAACGGCGTTCGGAAGCGCGTTGATTACTGTCCAGAGCCCAATGACAACGGACGCAATTGCTACAATATCCCGACTGGAAATACTGGTTTTTTCTTCAGAAGAATGAATGCCGTTTAATAATTTTCCGGCGATTGCTAAAGGGAACTTCCACATAACGACAGCAAGCAGTACTGGCAGCGCAATGCATAGCAGCGAAAGGTAGAAGGGAATTTGGAGAAGGTCTTTGGATGCGTAAAAAATAAAATAAATCTGAAGACCCATCAACGCCAGCCATATTGAAAAGAGTCTGATAAATAAAGCCGTTAACTGCCTACTCATAAACGTGTCCCGATCAATAAGATGAATATTGATATTGATTATAAGCGGGATCAGCGAGAATCATGCTCCCAGCGCCGTGTCTTGAAGTCATAATTTTCAGTTTCGAAAGCTACGAAGGTGGACGGATAAAAAAACGCAGGCTGTGCATCGCGCTCCTCGTTGTCCGGTAATACGTAGCTGAAGCGAGTCAGTGAGACTTCGTTCAGTTCTTCAGGCCTGCGTATGCTTTCGAGACCGGGCGGGTAATGGCCGTGTTGATCAGCGTAGCGCTGAATCCTGTCGGCGATGTCTTGCGCCTGGTTGCGTACATGGTGATGGCGTACCAGATGGATGCCCGCGATTATGAACAAAGCGATCAGCCAGATCAGGGTTTTTTGTGTTAACAGCTTTCGCTGCGCGGGCTTGCTGATGTAGTAGTAAATACTTTGCAGCAGCCATGGGATACAGATAAAACCAAAGAAAATCAGCATGAAACCGGCGCCGCGCTGTGACAAAAGGAATGTCACGATGCTCGCAGCCAGCAGGCTGCCGAGTACGGATTTCAGTTCAGTGGTGCGTGAGCCTTGTTCTGAGAGCTTTTGCATTGTATGACATTCGATCCGTTAGTCAGTGATTCGGGTGGAGTTTGAGGGCTTTCAATAGAAGTGGCTGCAGCGCTGGTCTGGCGTCTCAGTCGTACACATGCTCCCAGCGCCGCGCATTGAAGTCATAGCGATCAACTTCTATGTGCATATAGGTCGCGACATAGAAAAAATCGGGTTTAGCGTCGGGGCCTTTGTTGTCCGGTAAGCCGTAGTGAAACATACCCAGTAGAGCTTTCTCCTGCGCCGGGGATGTGCCTATGCTTTGCAGATCGGGCGGGTAGTGGCCGTGCTGGTCGGCGAAGTTTTGAATTCTGTCAGCGATGTTTTGCGCATGGGTGCGTACATAGTGATGGCGTACCAAATGGATAATGGTGATCAGACTGATGGCCAGCAGCCAGATCAGGATTTTCTGTATCAACAGGTGGCGCTGTTCCGGTTCTTTGACATAGTCATAGATCTTAAACAGCAGCCAGGGGATGAAGATCACCGCAACCACGGCTAAACCTTCTCCCATATGACGCTGCGACAGAATAAATGTCGTAATACCGGCTGCCAGTAGGCTGCCGAGTACGGGTTTCAGTTCAGTCGCGCGCTGGCGCAGTTTGTGGATGTTCAGCATGGGGTAGGGCGTATTTTGCGGGTAGCGGGGCAATGCATCGATTGAATCGTTATTCTTGTTGTTTTGATCATGCAAATCAATTTGTCTGCGACGGGTGGTGTTTGCTGCTGGCTGGTGCTGTTGTTACGGCCTTGGCGTTAGCGAGTAAAAACGCCGGAAAATGCCGGAAATGCGGTGTTCAGCACAGCGATCTGCCTGTTGTCGGCAGAAAGTCTGGCTGTCCGGAAATGGCAGATGCGGAGTTCTGCACAATAGCGCAGATGAAATCGGGAGGATCCGGCAGATGTCAGGCGGCGTCTGCGGTGAGAAATATCGGGGCGACAGGGAAAAGATGCGGGCGTATAAAAACAAAAAACGGTGAGTTGCTTTCGCAATTCACCGTTTTTCTGTGCAGACGGGGATTAACCGCCGCGGCGCATCATTTCAAAAAACTCTGCATTGTTTTTGGTTGAGCGCATTTTGTCGAGGATGAACTCCATCGCTTCGATCTCGTCCATACCGTACAGCAGTTTGCGCAGTACCCAGATCTTCTGTAACTGATCCGGTTTGATCAGCAATTCTTCACGACGGGTACTGGATTTGTTCAGGTTGATCGACGGATACACGCGCTTCTCGGCCAGACGGCGTTCGAGATGCACTTCCATGTTACCGGTACCTTTGAATTCTTCGTAAATCACATCATCCATACGGCTGCCGGTTTCGATCAGCGCAGTTGCGATGATGGTCAGCGAGCCGCCTTCTTCAACATTACGTGCCGCACCGAAGAAGCGTTTAGGACGCTGCAGCGCATTCGCATCCACACCACCAGTCAGCACTTTACCGGACGCAGGGATCACGGTGTTGTAAGCACGGGCCAGACGGGTGATGGAGTCGAGCAGAATGACCACGTCTTTTTTCATTTCGACCAGACGCTTGGCTTTTTCCAGCACCATTTCAGCAACCTGTACGTGGCGCATCGGTGGTTCATCGAAAGTCGATGCAACCACTTCGCCGCGGACGGAACGCTGCATTTCGGTGACTTCTTCCGGACGTTCGTCGATCAGCAGCACGATCAGGGTTACGTCAGGATGATTGGTGGTAATCGCATGCGCAACGTGTTGCAGCATCACGGATTTACCGGATTTCGGCGATGCCACCAGCAAGCCGCGCTGACCACGGCCAATCGGCGCGATCATGTCGATAATACGGCCGGTGACATTTTCTTCGCCGCGCATTTCACGTTCCAGATGCAGGATCTTGTTCGGATGCAGCGGCGTTAAGTTTTCAAACAGAATACGGTGCTTCGACGCTTCCGGCGATTCCCCGTTGACCTTGTCGACTTTCACCAGCGCGAAATAACGTTCGCCGTCTTTCGGTGTACGCACTTCACCTTCGATCGAATCGCCGGTGTGCAGGTTGAAACGACGGATCTGGGACGGAGAAATGTAAATGTCGTCCGTCGATGCCATGTAGCTGGCGTCCGGCGAGCGCAGGAAACCGAAACCATCCGGCAGCACTTCCAGCGTGCCGTCACCGAAAATCTGTTCGCCGGCTTTGGCGCGCTTTTTCAGGATCGCAAACATCAGTTCCTGTTTGCGCATCCGGGCGGCATTGTCAATTTCAAGTCCGATGGCCATTTCCAGCAATGCGGAAACATGTAAGGCCTTTAATTCAGATAAATGCATGGTGAATGTGTGTCCCGGAAACGGGGAAATTAGGTGGGGAAAATACGGGGGAATGACTAAAGAAACAGAGTGTTTGCAAGTCTCTAATGGCTAGCTGCGTCAGCGGCTTATTGATTTCATACAGGGGCTGACTGCAACCGGCCTTGCGGGACGCTGAGGAACAGCGCCGGCAAGGCCTGTATCATAACTCAAATATTGGCGTCGATAAAGGAAACCAGCTGACCTTTTGCCAGTGCGCCGACTTTTTGTGCAGCGACTTCGCCGTTTTTGAACAGGATCAGGGTAGGAATGCCGCGAATACCGAATTTCGCAGGAACTGCCTGATTGTCATCCACGTTCAGTTTAACGATAGACAGACGGCCTTGGTATTCCTTTGCAACGTCGTCCAGAATCGGAGCGATCATTTTGCAAGGGCCGCACCATTCTGCCCAGAAATCGACCAGAACCGGTTTGTCAGAATTCAGTACATCTGCTTCAAAGGAAGCATCGCTAATGTGTTTGATTAAATCGCTCATGAAGTCCTCAGCTTGAGGGAAAAATAAAAGTGTTTTGCGCCACAGACCACCGGTATGCGCGGCAGGCCTAGCTTGTCTGCACTGGCGGCTGATATGCCGGATCTGGGGACGAACTTTGCAGATTCAATAGATGCCTGAGCGGCGACTGCAAATGTGATTGCTGTGGCAACAAGCCAGAACAACCGTGCGGCAGATAATAACCTATTTTTTTTCAAGATGTGCGTCCACCCTCCAAAATTGTCGTGGTGAGGGTGAAAAAGCGAAAGTTGCTGCACCCCGCTTGCTGCGCCGCACAATGCGGACTATCCTGAGTCTGGACGGGCGTTTATCGTGATGAATGCGGCTTTTTGTCCGCGCAGCGAGGCTTTTTGCTGCCTTCTGTCACTAAAAAGTCAGTCATGGTCGTTAACGCATATTAAAATTTGTTGAATATCGAGATTTGTAAGCTATTTCCGGTGTATCTTCCTGATTTCCCCGTATAATTTCTGTTTCAGTTTTGTTGCATAATTTGTCACATCTATGATGATCCCCGATTTCGAACAACTGGTGGAAAAAGTCAGCCGTCTGGCTGAACAGACGCATGCGCTGCGCAAGGAAAATGCCGGCCTGCGCGAAGAGTTCAGCACGGTCACTGCCAGCCTGCGTGAGGAAATCGCCTCGCTCAAAACCAGCCATTCCGAAGAGTTGACGCGTCTGACGACCAGTCACAGTGAGGAACTGACACGACTGAAAACCGGCCACAGCGATGAAGTGACTGCGCTGAAAACCGGTCACAGCGCCGCGGTCGATGCGCTGAATGCCAGTCATCACGCTGCGGTTGAGTCTCTGACGACCACTCACAATGCAGCAGTCGAATCGCTGACCACGACGCACAACACGGTGGTTACCGCGCTGACCGCCAGCCGTGACGATATGCAAAAACGTTTGCAACAGGCTGAGCAAAGAGTGCTGGCGCTGTTAGACCGCCTGCCGCCGGAAGTGCTGAATGACGGAGAATCTGCATGAGTGAGAAAAAAATGATCCAGATTGATGTCATGATCATGGGGCAAATTTACAAGCTGGCCTGCAAAGAAGGCGAAGACCGTCCTTTGCGTGAAGCGGCAGCGTATCTGGATGCCAAAATGTGCGCGATCCGCGATACCGCCAAGGTGAAAGGAACCGACCGTATTGCTGTGATGGCTGCACTGGGGATGACGGCAGAATTGCTGTCCACTAAAGCGCCGGATGGTCCGCTTTCAGGTATGTCGATGGGGGATGTGCGCGAGAAAATCAGTCGCATGCATCAGATTCTTGACGAAGCAATCACACCGCAAAAAACCTTATTCTGAAAAGGTTTTTTACCTGAATTTTTTACGCAGGGTCTAGCAAGTCATACGGATTTGGGAGTACACTTAAGTCTCCCTGCCGTGTTCGCCAGTGCCATATATTCCTTGAACCATTTTCGTGCATAGGCAGCAGGATATTGTTCGATAGGTGTGAGCGTCGCTAGTCCGATGAACCCGAAATTGAACTGACTGCAGCCGAACTGAACCGTCAGGTTCAGGATGCCGGCATAGCGACTCTGGCGGGGCCTTCTCTTAAACGGCTGTCACATGACAGCCGTTTTCTTTTCCGGTGTTTGTCACCGATTGCCATTCCAGTAAATTGCTGACGCCCGCTTGCGCCGTACTTTCCGGCTACAATCTCCGCATTCCTTATCTTTCATATTCACTCTGAAGAGGCAGACGATGGCTTACTGGCTCATGAAATCTGAACCCGATGAAGTCAGCATTGACGATGCGCTGGCGCAGCAAAGCGTTGCGTGGTTTGGCGTACGCAATTATCAGGCCCGCAATTTTATGCGTGATCAAATGCAGCCAGGCGATGGTGTTTTGTTCTATCACTCCAGTTGCGCGGAACCTGGCATTGCAGGTATCGCAGAAGTTTGCAGTACTGCGTATCCGGATCACACCCAGTTCGATCCGGCCAGTCATTATTACGATCCGAAATCCACGCAGGTAAATCCGCGCTGGATCATGGTCGATGTGAAAGCCATACGCAAAACGCGCCTGATTTCTCTTAATGAATTACGCAGCCATCCTGAACTGGAAGATATGCTGGTACTGAAAAAAGGCAGCCGCCTGTCTATCACACCAGTGACGGCGCATGAGTGGCAATTTATCACGGAGCAACTGGCAGGAGCAAAACATGCAGCTTGATGCCGGCTTTGCAGAATGGCATGTGCCATCCGTTATTAAAGAGATCGGGCGTGGTAAGTTCGGTGCAAAGCCGATGGATCGCGCAACTGCAGCGAAGTTATACGATGCGATGCTGAAACGTGAAGTCAGTGATCTGCAACTCGGGGCGATTTTGCTTGCGATGCGGATCAAAGGCGAAACGCCGGAAGAGATTGCCGGATTTCTGGATGCCTGCAAGCCGCACTGCCTGTCTTTGCCAGTCAGTACACCCGGAGATTTTGCACCTGTCTTAATACCCAGTTATAACGGTGCCCGTAAAAAGCCGAACCTGACGCCGTTGCTGGCACTGCTACTGGCACGCGAGGGTGTACCGGTATTGCTGCACGGTGTTTTGCAGGATGCGGGACGTGTGACCAGTGCAGAAATTTTTCAGCAACTGGAGATCGGAGAGTGCAAAGACGCTGCGCAGGTCAGTGCATGCTGGCAAAGCGGTTTGCCGGCTTGGATGGCATTATCCACTCTGTCGCCTGCCATGTCAGGTTTGCTGAATATCCGCAAAGAGCTGGGATTGCGCAACTCCACGCATACACTGGTTAAGTTATTGCAACCGTTCGCCATACCCGCATTACGACTGACGTCGTACACACATCGCGAATATCTGACGACTTTGTCTGAATTTGCTGCGCAATGCCTTCCGGCATCTGAAGGAGCATTATTTCTGATGCGTGCGACAGAAGGTGAAACGGTGGCAAATACAGCAAGGATGCAGCAGCTGAATGTCTGGTATGACGGTCAGCAGGAAGTACTTGGCGAAACGCAGGAAGTGGCTTTCGAAGGCGCAGAAATTTTGCCTGAAGCACTGGATGCAGTAACGACTGCACAATGGATTTCTGATGTGCTGGAAGGGAAGAAGCCGGTTCCTGCCAATATTCAGCTTCAGTTTCAGTGGTGTCGTGAATGGTCTGCCAGGGTCGCAGAAAAAATGTGATGAGTACCTTGTAATCAGATATTCGATCTTCAGTGACTGATAGCAAAACGCCCGCAATTGCGGGCGTTTTGTTTTCCGTTTTTTCTGAATCAGAATAATCAGAAGTTGGCTTTGAACTGAACGCCGTAGCTGCGTGGTTCGTTCAGGATGCCGGTCAGGTTGTTAAAGTCAATCGCGGCAACCACTTGCTGACGGTTAGTGATGTTACGGGCGTAGCCTGCAACTTCATATTTGCCATCTGCCCACTGATAACCTACGCGCAGACCACCTTCCAGCATGGATTTTGCGTCGTACTCTTTGGCTGCGTACAGGAACATGTTGTAGCGATCTTTGTAAGACCAGTCGGTGATTGCGTACAGTGTGCCATCACCGATTTGTGTTGTGTACTTCAGAGAGAAGTTACCAACCCATTTCGGCGCGCGTGGCAGCGGGTTGCCATTGATCGCAACAGTTCCATTCGGACCTGCAGGATTCGTTACTGTACAGCCATTGCCGCAAGGAACAACGTACAGAGCAGAATCTTTGATCTGCGTATCGTTATAGCTAACGCCGACGATTGCTTTCCAGTTACGGTTGATTTTCGCAGTCAGATCCAGTTCGAAACCTTGGCCAGTCGCCTTGTCAGCATTCACCAGCTGATTCTGGTTGACGCTGCCGTTACCAGCGGTCAGTTGCAGATCGCGTGCTGTGTACTGGAATACTGTGAAGTCAACGTGTGCAGTGTTTTCCAGGATGTCTTTCTTTACACCGGCTTCAAACGACAGTGTTTTTTCGGAGCGGGCTACGGAAATACCATCACCGAACAATACGCGGCCCTGAACACTCGGTGCGCGGTAACCGGTTGCAATACGGGCAAACAGGTTCGTTTGTTTGTCCAGTGCATAGTTGCCGTTCAGATCCCATGTCAGATTGCTGGCAGAAGGGCTGGTGGTGAATAACTTAGTGCCACCGGCGCTTTGTGGCTTGCCCGGAGTCCACAGGCGTTGCGCATCAAAGTCCTTGCTGTCTTTGGTGTAGCGCAGGCCGGCACGTACCTTGGTTTGCTCATTGATGGCATAGTTCACAGAACCGAATGCAGCGTAGGATTTCGCTTGCTGATGCTGAACTGCGTAACCATCCTGTACATTGCCGCCCAGAGAGTTGAAGTCGAAGCTGTCAACCTGCAGGCTTTCATTGAAGTAGTACAGACCTGCAATCCATTGCAACGCATCTTTGGTAGTGGACTGAACGCGGATTTCCTGTGTCATCTGACGCAGATATGGAACGCCGTCTGCTGTTTCTGCAGGGAATGGGATGAAGCCCGGGCCCATAGGCAGTGCGAAAGATGCACCGTATCCACCATCGACGTCAGCGCGGCTGTAGAACTTCGCGCGGTCATAGCCGGTAATGGCGTAGATAGACATGTCTTTCAGATCCCACTGCAGATGCAGGTTGCTACCCCAGGATGTCAGTGTTTGTTTATTGACACCATCCGTCGGATAGACTGTGTAGTCAAAGCCCGGCACCAGATTGTTCGTACCCTTCTGAATAATATTGGCACGGAACAACGTTGCATTACCTGCCATATCACGGCCGTGAACATTCAGTAATGCTGTGAAGTCCTGATTTTTGTATTGCAATTGAACGCGTGCCGCATTGTCGTGGTAGCCCTCCAGGCTGCGCGTACCAGTCGCTTGCGGGTTATTTACGCGGTCATTGCGGCTTTGTGCCTGCGCAGAAACGCGGGCAGCCCAGTCGCTGTTAATTGGCGCGTTGATTGCACTTTCGAGATTCACTGCGCCGTAGTTGCCAAAGCCGACAGAGGCGTAGCCTTCAAAGCGTTTGCTTGGTTTAGCGGAATCAAATTTGATCACGCCAGCCGGGGAGTTGCGGCCGAACAGCGTGCCTTGCGGGCCGCGCAGAATTTCAACCTGATCCACGTCGAATACCGGAAAGCCTTTCAACACTGGGTTTTCCTGAACGATGTCGTCGTATACCAGACCGACAGGCTGCGATGCATTCAGATCGAAGTCAGTGTTGCCCAGACCGCGGATATAAAAGCGCGGGAAAGAACGGCCGAAATCAGACTCAATGTTCAGGCTCGGTGTGCGTGCAGACAGGAAGCGGATGTCCTGGCCGGATGCAGTGTAGGTGTCCAGCGCTTCGCCTTTGATTGCGGAAATCGACATCGGCACTTCTTTGATGCTTTCCGCGCGACGGTTTGCCGTAACAATCACGGTTTCCAGTTTGGTGTCGTCTTTCTTCGCTTCGGTTTTTGCATCATCAGCAAACGCCATTTGCGCAGGGAATGCAGTAGCGATTGCTACGGCGATGAGGCTGCGGGTAGTGTGCAGCATCAGTCTTTTGGAAGGTGTAGACATAATTTTCCTGTTTAAAAGTAAAAATCAGTACCACGTCAGCGAGCCGGCAAGGCGCTCAACGTCAACATAATCGAAAATCTTGGAATTTGCGCAAACGTTTGCGCAAAATTAACGCGCATGTTTCCGTTTTGTGACAAAGCCGTCAAGTTCATCATAGAAAATATATGGAGAACATCACGAAAAAATGAATTTTCGTTGTGCAGATCCCACAAAAAATGGCGGGAATCCCGAATAATTTATTGCATTGCAACATTCTTTTGGGTGGCGCCGTGAGTGCTTGATTTTGCTGTGCTGCGAATGGGGATTTCGATAGAATGCGGGGTTCGATTTTTGCGGGAGTAGCAAATGGAAGTGTTTGATGTCGTTGTCATCGGAGCTGGTGCTGCGGGGATGATGTGTGCTGCTACCGCGGCAGGCCGGGGGCGCCGTGTCGCTTTACTCGACCATGCAACGAAGCTTGCTGAGAAAATTCGTATTTCCGGCGGCGGGCGATGCAATTTCACAAACCTGCATGCTGGCCCGTCTAATTATCTTTCGAATAATCCGCATTTTTGCCGTAGCGCCTTGTCGCGCTACACCCCGCAGGATTTTCTGGCATTGCTGAAAAAATATCATGTTGCCTGGCATGAAAAACACAAGGGACAATTGTTTTGTGATGACAGTGCAGAACAGATTATCCGGGTGTTGAAAGCGGAGTGCGATAAAAACGGTGTCTGCTGGAGAATGCCTGCAGAGGTTGATGCACTGGAGTCAGCAGAAACAGGTTTTGTGCTGCAAACATCGGGCGGGAAGATCTCTGCGCAGAGTGTTGTGCTTGCGACCGGCGGTTTATCGATTCCGAAAATCGGCGCGACGGATTTTGCTTACCGGATCGCCCGTCAGTTTGTCCTGCGCATGGTTGAGCCACGGCCGGCACTGGTGCCACTGACTTTTGCGCAGTCGGTCTGGGCTCCGTTCGTGCCTCTCGCCGGAATTTCTCTGGAAGTGGATATTTCTACCGGAACGAAAAAGAATAAGATCACTTTCCGGGAGGATTTACTGTTTACGCACCGTGGCTTGTCCGGTCCGGCGATTCTGCAGATTTCCAGTTACTGGGAGCCGGGCACGCCACTGACAATTAATTTATTGCCCGAAACCGATCTGGCTGACGAACTGCTTGCGCAAAAATCCGGCAATAAAAAACAGTTACTGACGGTGCTCACGCAATACATGCCAGCGCGTCTGGCTGAGGTGTTGCTAATCACTTGTGAGGCGGACGGAAGCTGCCGTATGGCTGACTTGTCCGATAAAGTACTGCGCCGTATCGGTGAGGCGGTCAATCAATGGCAACTGATACCGGATGGAACGGAAGGGTATCGCAAAGCTGAGGTAACGCGCGGTGGGATAGATACCCGCGAACTCTCGCAACAAACGATGATGGTGCAGAAAGTCCCCGGCTTATATGTGGTTGGCGAAGCAATGGATGTGACAGGCTGGCTGGGCGGGTATAATTTCCAGTGGGCCTGGGCTTCCGGCTATGTAGCAGGCTTGTCGGCGTAAACAGTGGATTCACAACAAAAAGGCCGGGCAGGGGCTTGACTGCATAAGAATTAATCAAAAAATTCTTCCAAAAAGCCTGAAATCCTGTTACTATCTCGGTCTTCCTACAATTTTTTCCATGGTTTGAACTTAAATGACCACAATTCGCCTTAAAGAAAACGAGCCGTTCGAAGTCGCCATGCGCCGCTTCAAGCGCACTATCGAAAAGACCGGTCTGTTGACCGAATTGCGCGCTCGCGAGTTCTACGAAAAGCCAACAGCAGAACGCAAACGCAAACTGGCTGCGGCTGTTAAGCGTCACTACAAACGCATTCGTAGTCAACAGTTGCCTAAGAAAATGTACTGATTCATTGCCTCGTCTGGCAGCGCCAGATGGAAAGCAATGAACCGTCATTAGGTTTGCATGCCCGCTTCGGTGTACCGCAGCGGGCGTTGTCATTTTTTATTTCGTCATTCAGGAAATTTCATGAGCTTAAAAGAACAAATCACCAATGATATGAAAGCAGCAATGCGCGCGAAAGAGGCGAGCAAGCTGGCGACTATTCGTCTTCTGCAGGCAGCAATGAAGCAGAAAGAGGTGGATGAGCGTGTGGAGCTGGATGATGGCATGATTCTCGCGATCATTGAAAAAATGATCAAGCAACGTAAAGACTCTATCCAGCAATTTGAGGCTGGTGGTCGTCCGGAGCTGGCTGAAATCGAGAAATCCGAGATTGAAGTGCTGATTACATATATGCCAGCCGCTTTGTCTGATGAAGAAGTGCAGGCTGCGGTTGCGGCGGCGGTTGCAGAGACTGGTGCTGCTGGCCCGCAGGATATGCGCAAAGTCATCGAATTACTGAAAACCCGTCTGGCAGGACGTGCCGACATGGGTAAAGTCTCCGGCCTCGTCAAAGCGGCGCTGAGCAAGTAATCCCCCGCTTTCTGCGCCGGAGAAGGCATTGATACCGCAAAGCTTTATTCAGGATTTGCTGGCCCGCGTCGACATTGTGGATGTTGTTGGCAAGCATGTTCAGCTGAAAAAAGGCGGCGCAAACTATATGGGTTTGTGTCCGTTTCACAATGAAAAATCGCCTAGTTTTACCGTCAGCCCGACCAAGCAGTTTTATCACTGCTTCGGTTGCGGTGCGCACGGCACGGCGATCGGATTTGTGATGGAATTTTCAGGATTGAGCTTTCCTGATGCAGTGAGGGATCTGGCGCAGGGAATGGGTATGGTTGTGCCCGAAGAAAACCGCATCATTCCCGAAAGACGTGCTGAGGCGCAGGCAAAAAGTATGGCGCTCAGTGATGTGCTTGGTAAGGCTTGTGAGTTTTACCGACAGCAGTTAAAAGCAGCGCCGCAGGCGATTGCATATCTGAAAAAACGTGGTCTGACGGGTGAGATTGCTGCGCGCTTCGGACTTGGATTTGCGCCCGATGCCTGGGACAGTCTGCGGCAGGTCTTTCCCGATTACGCTGCTGGCGCACTGGATGAAGCAGGTCTGGTCATCGATAAAAGTGCTGAAAATGGTGGCCAGCGTAAGCGTTATGACCGTTTTCGGGACCGCATTATGTTCCCGATTCGCAATACGAAGGGTCAGGTCATTGGATTTGGCGGTCGTATTATGGAACAGGGAGAGCCTAAATATCTGAATTCGCCGGAAACACCGGTATTTCAGAAGGGGCTGGAACTGTATGGTTTGTTTGAGGCGCGTCAGGCGATCCGTGAGGCTGGTTACGCGCTGGTCACGGAAGGTTACATGGATGTCGTCGCGCTGGCGCAAATGGGATTCCCGCAGGCCGTCGCAACGCTGGGAACCGCTTGTACAGCGACGCATGTGCAAAAGCTGTTGCGTCAGACGGACCGGATTATATTCAGTTTTGACGGAGATGCGGCTGGTCGCCGCGCAGCACGCCGCGCTCTGGATGCCTGTCTGCCTTTACTGGATGACAGCAAACTGGTGCAGTTTTTGTTTCTTCCTGCCGAGCATGATCCGGATTCCTATATCCGTGAATTCGGCGCGGATGCGTTCGAGCAGGAAATTCGTGGCGCAACCCCGTTATCACAGTTTTTTATTCGTGAAGTAACGGCGGGTCTCAGTTTGCAATCGGCTGAAGGTCGTGCGCACGCACTGGCAGAGGCAAAGCCTTTGTTGCAGGCGATGCAGCCAACGGCGCTGCGATTGCAAATCGTGCGGCAACTGGCGCAGCTGACGCAAACACCTGCCGGCGATATTGAGGCCTTGTTTTCGCTGACTCAGCCTGTAGTACGTCGTCAGGCTGCTGCGCCTGCACGCGTGCGCCGCAGCGCACCGGTTGGACTTGAGTTGCAGATTATGCGCCTGGTTATGGCGTTCCCGCCTCTGGCGGCAATGCTGGATCTGGTTGTTATGGCTGATGCTGCAAAACTTGCACCCGATGGAGCTGAAATGCTGCAGGGGCTTGTTCAGGCGGCATTATCGCTGGGCGAGCACGGGCAATTTGCCGCGCTGGCGGAGATTCTGCGTGGAACCGGCAACGATTTTGATGGTCTGATTACTGAAATTGCCGGTCAGGGCGATATTGATCCTCAGTTGGCGCAGCTTGAGCTTGCCGGAGCAATCCGTCAGATGCGTATGCAGGCATTGCGTGCTGAGGCGGATCAGCTGGTTGCGCGAGGTCTGGCGGATGATGCTTCGCGGCAGCGCTGGCGTGAGATTATGGCTTTACTGGATCAGCTAAAAAGACAGTCTGCAGCCTGAGCTCCCGTTGCGATAAATCATCATCGGCAGGGCGGGGGCTTGATTTCCGGCCTCAGGCTTGATAAAAACGCATGTTTGAATAGATGCGTCTTTGGGGATCTGCCTATTTTTTTATCAGATTCCTGCGCTGTCGGCGGTCCACAGACTGGAGAAAGCGGTGTCTGCGTGCTATAATTTAAAGCTTTCAATTCAAGGTCTTAGGTTGTTTTGTTCTGTGTAATTTGCTGAATTTTTAGGCAGAACGTGTTGTTTAGGTGAGCCTTTGTGCTCCTCCGAGTAACCCAAACACTGGCGCTGAGACTCGGGAAGTCTGAAACAAAAGAATGGCGAAGCAGGGCTGTAAGCAGTCTGTCTGTCGTTATGAAATTTGTATGGGGTAGCGCAGACGACTTCCTCAGTACCGGATGGTTTGATTCAATGGCTAACGCAATGAAGAAACCCGCGAAAACCCTGACGCCGGCAACGGAATCCACATCAGCGGCAAAGGCAACCCACAAAGAAACCGGCAGCGGAACTGCGCCCAGAAGTTCGAAAAAGCCAGCAAAAACCGAAGACAGTGTCACCGAAACTTCCAGGGCCGTGAAAGCCAGCGCCAAACCAAAGACACCTGCATCGTCTGATCATCCGGTTGAACAGAAAGCGCTTGCGAAAGACAGCAAAGCGCCTAAAGTAAATAAGACGGCTGTCGCAGCGAAGGCAGCATCAGAATCCGAGAAGTCCAGCAGTCAGAGCCCGGTCGCGGAAAATAACGATCCGGTCACAGCAAAGAAAGCACCCGTGAAAGAATCCAGCAGCAAATCCCCATCCAAAGCAAAGAAAGCCGCTCCGCAGGCAGCAGAGCAGGTTGTCGCTGAAGCGCCGAAAAAACGCAGCAAAAAAGCTGAGGCTGCAGAAATTGCACCTCCGGTTGTTGCTGCGCAGCCAGCAGAGTCCGTGGCAACCGAAGCCAAGCCGGCACGTGCGCCGAAAAAAGCGGCTGCTGCGAAAACCGCTGCGCCAGCGGCCGAGGTTCAGGAAATCCGTCAGGGTAATGCACCTGCTGTCAGTCAGACGACGGATGCTGCTGTGCTGGCAACCATTGATACTTCCGGATATGTTTTGCCTGGTGTGAAAGTACCGGGACGTCGCGGGCGTAAGCCAAAAGATTTTCAGCCTGAGAATGATGAAATTGCCGCCCTGAACGCCGTTGAGCGTGCGGAGCTGAAAGCGATTGATAAAGCGAAGGCAAAAGACCGTAAAGCGAAAGAAAAAGCTTTACTGAAAGATGCATTTTCTTCTGATCCGGAAGCAACGGAAGAAGAACTTGAGCGTCGCCGTCAGAAACTGAAAGCACTGATCAAACTCGGTAAAGACCGCGGCTACCTGACGTTTGCGGAGATTAATGATCATCTGCCTGAAAACGTTGTAGATCCGGAGGCAATCGAAGGCATTATCGGCACCTTCAATGACATGGGCGTGGCTGTCTACGAACAGGCGCCGGATGCGGAAACACTGCTGCTGTCCGACAATGTCGTTACCGTTGCTTCAGATGATGATGAAGTTGAAGCGGCAGCAGAAGCCGCACTGTCGACGGTTGATTCTGATTTTGGTCGTACCACTGATCCTGTTCGTATGTATATGCGTGAGATGGGTTCGGTCGAGTTGCTGACGCGCGAAGGCGAAATCGTTATCGCGAAAAAGATCGAAGAAGGTCTGAAAGACATGATTCAGGCAATCTCCGCCTGCCCGACCACAATCGCTGAGATTCTGGAAATGGCAGATAAGATTGCTGCTGATGAAATTAAGATTGATGAAATCGTTGACGGTCTGGTAGACCCTAACGCCAGCGATGATGAGCCTGTGGTGGCTGCTCCTCCACCTGCTTCTGATGATGAGTCTGATGAAGACGAGGAAGAAGAGGAAGAGGAAGAAGAAGAGGAAGAAGAATCCGGTGGCGCTGCTGGTGCAACGGCGATGAGCGCAGAACAAATGGAGCAGATGAAGCGTGATTCTCTGGCGAAGTTTGATGTGATCTCCTCTAATTTTGACAAAATGCGTAAAGCCTTCGAAAAAGAAGGTTATAACTCCAAGACCTATGTAAAAGCACAGGAAGCGATTTCTAACGAACTGCTGGGTATCCGCTTCACAGCCAAGGTCGTTGAAAAACTGTGCGACACTCTGCGTGGACAGGTTGATGAAGTGCGTCATATTGAGAAACAGATTCTTGATGTGGCGGTGAATCGCTGCAATATGCCGCGCTCCCACTTTATTAAAGTTTTCCCTGGCAATGAAACCAATCTGCAGTGGGTTGAAGGTGAAGTTAACGGCGGTCACGCTTACAGTGCGACACTGGGCCGTAACGTACCGGCAATCCAGCAATTGCAGCAAAAACTGATCGACTTGCAGGCGCGTGTTGTTCTGCCGCTGGCTGACTTGCGGAATATTAATAAACGCATGTCCGCCGGTGAGATGAAGGCACGTAAGGCAAAACGTGAAATGACCGAGGCCAATCTGCGTCTGGTGATTTCGATTGCGAAAAAATACACCAACCGTGGTTTGCAATTCCTGGATCTGATTCAGGAAGGTAATATTGGTCTGATGAAAGCGGTCGATAAGTTCGAATACCGCCGTGGTTATAAATTCTCCACGTATGCAACATGGTGGATTCGTCAGGCGATTACACGTTCTATCGCCGATCAGGCACGTACCATCCGTATTCCGGTACATATGATTGAAACCATCAATAAGATGAACCGGATTTCCCGTCAGATTCTGCAGGAAACCGGCGTGGAGCCGGATCCGGCGACACTGGCGATCAAGATGGAAATGCCGGAAGATAAAATCCGCAAGATCATGAAGATCGCGAAGGAACCGATTTCGATGGAAACACCGATCGGTGACGATGATGATTCGCATCTGGGTGATTTCATTGAGGATAATCACACACTGGCACCGTCCGACGCAGCGTTGCATGCATCGATGCGCAATGTGGTGAAAGACGTGCTGGATTCTCTGACGCCGCGTGAAGCCAAGGTGCTGCGTATGCGTTTCGGTGTCGAAATGTCGACTGACCACACACTGGAAGAAGTGGGGAAACAGTTTGATGTGACCCGTGAGCGTATTCGTCAGATCGAAGCCAAGGCATTGCGCAAACTGCGCCATCCTTCCCGTTCCGATAAGCTGAAGAGCTTCCTCGAAGGTAATTAATCGTTTATAATGGGTGCCGTTTTTCGGTGCCCGTTTTTTGCTTGCGCTGCATGCGTTTGTGTCAGCCGGGCGGTTGTTAAAAACAGCCAATCTTTGGAAAACCGGGCCTATAGCTCAGTTGGTTAGAGCAGCGGACTCATAATCCGTTGGTCGCAGGTTCAAGTCCTGCTGGGCCCACCAGTTACCGTTTTGAGCACAAGAAGGACTGATTAAGTCCTTTTCTGTCTCTGATCTGCGGTGATATTCACAGAACATACCAGTCAATACGGTTGTGATTGCTGCATGGTGCTACAATGCAGGTTTCGCACACGATTTTCTATTTGCTTTCATTCCGGTAGTAACAGCACATGCACTGCGAGTCATTGCATCAGCAATGCCGCAGGCCGGATGAGGTTTCAATAATGATGACAGACCAACAGTCTTCCCCAGTTTCTGCCCCTGCTGATTCAGCAGCGGCCCGCCAGCGTTTTGACGATTTCGGTTTAGCCCCTGAGATTCTGCGTGCTTTGCGCGATCAGGGCTATGAATATCCGACACCGATTCAGGCGCAGGCCATTCCGGTCGTTCTGCAAGGCAGGGATGTGATGGGCGCCGCGCAAACCGGTACCGGGAAGACCGCCGGTTTTTCTCTGCCGATTATTCAGCGTCTGATGGCGCATGCGAACAACAGTGCGTCTCCGGCACGCCATCCGGTACGTGCGCTGATTCTGACGCCAACCCGTGAGCTGGCAGATCAGGTCGCGGAAAACGTGAAAGCGTATTCGCGTCACACCGGCTTGCGCGCAACCGTGGTATTCGGCGGTGTGGATATCGCACCTCAGGTTACGGCACTGCGCTCCGGCGTGGAAATTGTGATCGCGACTCCGGGCCGCTTGCTGGATCACGTCGCGCAAAAATCGATCAATCTGAGCCAGACCCAGATTCTGGTGATGGATGAAGCAGACCGTATGCTGGATATGGGTTTCCTGCCGGATCTGCAGCGCATCATTAATTTGTTGCCGCGTCAGCGTCAGAACCTGATGTTCTCTGCGACCTTCTCGCCGGAAATCAAAAAACTGGCTGCCAGCTTCCTGAGTAATCCGCAAACGATTGAAGTGGCGCGCAGCAATGCAACGTCCGACAACGTGACGCAGATTCTGTATGAAGTGAAGGAAGATGAAAAACGCGATGCGATTGCCTTCATTCTGCGCGAACGCGGCCTGAAGCAAGTGATCGTATTTACAAATACCAAGATCGGCGCGTCGCGTCTGTCCGTGCATCTGGTAAAGCAGGGCGTCAAAGCTGCAGCCATTCACGGCGATAAATCCCAATCGGAACGGATGACTGCGCTGGAAGATTTCAAGCGCGGTGCAGTGGAAGTGCTGGTCGCAACCGACGTTGCCGCGCGTGGCCTGGATATTTCTGAAATGCCGTGCGTGATCAATTACGATCTGCCGTTTAACGCAGAAGATTATGTGCACCGTATCGGCCGTACCGGTCGTGCCGGCGCCAAGGGTGATGCGATTTCCCTGTGCGGAGCACAGGATGACAAAGCACTGGCTGATATCGAAAAACTGACCGGTCGTAAAATCGTGCGTTTGCAACTGGCTGGTTTTGTGCCGACCAGCGCACCGGCATTCCGCGAACGTGAACACCGCAGCGAATATCGCGGTGATCAGCGTAGCGAAAATCGTCATGAACAGCGTGGCGAAGGCCGCAGCCGTGGTGGTTATGGCGCGGCACGTGAAAAAGTTGATCCTTGGTTCCTGCGCCCTTACACGCCGAACACAGCACCTGCCAGCGCACGTAACGAAAAGTCTGCAGCTGCAAACAACACAGCTGCTCCGAAACCGCAGAAGCGTGCCGCTCTGCTCGGCGGCTTGCGTAAGACCAGCGTCACCGGATAAGCTGCGTGTACCGCACAGTGCTGCAGACAGAGAACGGAGCCTCAGTGCTCCGTTTTTTTATATCTGAATCTATTTGTTGAAACTGTTCTGCTGGTTTTCTGCAGGCAGCTTGGCATGACACGCGGCAGCTGCATCTGCTGCAAAACAAAAAACGGAGCGCGAATGCTCCGTTTTTATTTTCTGCATCAAACCTCGATCAAACCCGCTTCGGGCTTGCCTCCGCGTGTCAGCAGGTTTGTGTGATCAGCAAATCAGATCAGATTCAGTGTCACATCCACATTGCCGCGGGTTGCGTTCGAATACGGGCAGACTTCGTGTGCTTTGTGGATCAGTGCTTCCGCGTCGGCACGGTCCATACCCGGCAGGCTGATGTTCAGTGTGACGGTAATACCGAAACCGCCTTTACCGTTAGGGCCGATGCCGACCAGACCATTGACGGACACATCTGCCGGCAGGGCTTTTTTCGCGGCAGCAGCCACAAATTTCATCGCACCGATAAAGCAGGCAGAGTAACCGGCAGCAAATAATTGCTCAGGATTGGTGCCTGCGCCGCCCGCGCCGCCCAGTTCTTTTGGTGTAGTCAGTTTGACGTCCAGTTGTGCGTCGCTGGAAACTGCGCGGCCGTCGCGGCCGCCGGTTGCTGTTGCGTTAGCTGTGTACAGTACTTGCATGATGTTCTCCTGATTGAGGTGGATTCGGTTCGCAACATGATTGCTGCGATGGAGTAAATGATAGAGTGCAATTCAATTGTGTGCAATATAAATTGCGATTGTCTTTTTCAATCATCCTGATAGTCAGCTTGTATCAGATGGTGGAAGGCCCTTGTAAGACTGGCTGACTGCGTACAGCGTACCTGCATGTGCTATCTTGAAACATCGATTACAAGCCCGGATGACGGCACCTCTGCGCCTGAGTAAGGCGTAAACCGCGCTTTGAAATTTTGTCGGGGGATCTGTCTGCCGGACGTGAAAGCACGCCCTTTCATCGCAGAGGAGGTCTGCAGGCCTTCCAGATGCCCCAAATCACCCCAAATGCGGATTTCAGCATGGCGGTCCGGCGGTCGTCGGCAGAAAGTCCGGCTCTCCGGAAATGACGGATGCGGACTTCTGCATAGTCATTTTATAATTGCTTGATTTTTAATTCATGGAACGGGCGGACATCGATCGTCTATCTGGCTGCGCTGGTCTGACCCTTATTTATGCCTCATTTACTTTCTGTGCAGACAGTGCATCTCTGTTTTTTCAGCCTTAACCGGATTTCGGGAAACATGTCAGGTCAGCTTGGTCGATTGCTTGGCAGCCTTTTACTCCTCAGCATGTCAAGCGCGGGCTATACCGCTGAGCCAGAAGCTGCCAGGGTGGAAGTTATCGCCAATAAAGCACCAGTCGTAAAAAAAATCGATAAAACGGTGTATGAGCTGAGCCAGTTCGTGGCAATAGATAATATGTCTGTGCAGGATATCTTGCGTAATTTGCCCGATCTGAATATCAGTGCCGAAGGGAAAATGACTGTAAAGGGAGGAACACAAGTCACCGTACTGGTAGACGGCAAACCATTGGCTGCGCTGACTGGTGAGGAGCGCGCAGTTGCCTTGCAAACCATGAGTGCCGCCGAACTCGCACGGGTGGAGGTAATTACCAATCCTTCTGCCGCGTATGCCGCTAATGGCGGCGCGATTGTCAATCTCGTTTTGCAGCGTGACCGCAAACCGGGTCAGCATGCACAGTTCAGGGCCAGTATGTCTGATCACGCGTTATGGCAGACACATCTGACGGCGGACCGGACGCAGCGGGAACTCAGTTTGCACGGCACACTGAGCTTCAGGGAAGACGGCAATTTGAAGCAACGCTATTCGATGGTGCACTGGCGCAATCCCGTCAACGGGCAATCCGGCACAAATGAACAGCGTTCTGAGGTATTTGTGCACCGGCAAGTGTTGAGCGGCAGTGCCGGAGTGGACTATTTACCAAACAATGCGGATACGCTCAGCATCAGCACCCATTACAACCATCGTCAGTCGCGGCCAGTACTGGATGTTTTGAAGCAAGATGCAACGCAGGCGCAGGATACCGTGTTTCACCGGATTTCAGTCGGACCGAATACGCAAACGGATGCAGATGTAAGTCTCAGTTACAGTCAGCAGGGCGCGAACCGGGCACTGAAGCTGGCAGCACAGCAAAGTTATACCGATGGGCTGATTGATAAATCCTATCGCGATGTTTACGTGCAGCCGCAGCGACCGGAGCAGCAAAGTCATGGCAATACCAATAACAGGCGCAGCCTGAGCCAGCTCAGTGTGGACTGGAGTTACCGGGAGGACGGTGTGCAATGGGGCGCAGGGCTGGACTGGCATCGCCAGACTGACAGACTGGCAAATTGGCAGGCTGACACCGATCCCTACAGTGGTAAAGAAACCTTAAGAACGGATGTGAGCAATGCGTATCTGGTGCGGACAGACGTACTGGCCGCCTATTTGACGACACAGTTACAACTCGCAGACTGGGGACTGCTGCTGGGGGTGCGGGCCGAACAGCCAACAACACTGGTGCAGTCCGGGGAATTTGAGGCCTCACCCTCCAGGCAGCTGGCAGTGAACCCGAGCCTGCATATGCGCTACGCACTGGATGAGAAGCGTGAACTCAGTTTCAGCGTCAGCCGCAGCTCACAGCGACCGGATCCTCGCGATCTGAATCCGTATTCAAGTTATGTCGATGCGCAAAATCTGACGCGTGGTAATTCCGCGTTGCAACCTCAGCAGGTACAGATGTGGGAGCTGGGAGGTCAGACTGAGGAAGAAAGATGGCAGAGCAGCTTCAGCGTTTTTTACCGCAGTAGCAGGAATACGGTAGTTGATGCACGCAGTTTTACCGACAATGTACTGATTACTTCGAAACAAAACGGTGGTAACGCACGGTCAGCGGGAATGACCGTCACGCTGGATAGTACACTGAGTCCGCACTGGAAGTTGGGGCTGGACGCGGCAATTTATCACGTCTGGCTGAACACGCCGGACGGAAATAATATGGTTTTGCAAAGCGCCGATTCCGGCTATCTGAAACTGAGTGCGACTTATCAGGCTGGAGCAGACAGTATTGCGCTTGATGCTTCTTACACAGCGGCCGGCCTATCAGCACTGGGCGGTTACGGAGCAAGGTCTGCCGTGAATCTGAACTGGAAGCATCAGATCAGCAAAAAGCTGCATCTCACGCTGAATCTCAGCGATTTTTTTGATGGCAGCAAAAATGCGTACTGGACACGCAGCTCCTACTTTGATCAGCGTGCCTGGGATCATTTTGTTGCGCGCAGGCTCACAATCGGTCTGGTCAGAAAATTTGGCTGAACAGGTGAATGCCGACAGGTGTCTGAAAAGAGCTAAAAAACGCCCAAATGCGGATTTCAGCATGGCGATCCGGCGGTCGTCGGCAGAAAGTCCGGCTCTCCGGAAATGACGGATGCGGACTTCTGCATAGTGATGGTGTGCTTAACCAGCGCTGAGCTGATCGCGCAGCTGGTTGAGTGCGGTACGCAGGGTGTCGAGTTGTTCCGGTGTCTGGCCGCTGGCGCAGAATATTTGCAGTGGTATCTCCGCAGCACGTTCATGCAGTACGCGGCCCTGATCGCTGAGACGGATGCGGACCGAGCGTTCATCTTTGCTGTCGCGCTGACGGTGTACCAGACCCGCCGCTTCCATACGTTTCAGCAAGGGAGTCAGCGTGCCGGAATCCAGATGCAGCAATTCGCCGATCTCTTTGACGGCACGGTCGTCCTGTTCCCACAGCACCATCATCACCAGATATTGCGGATAGGTCAGACCCAGCTGATCGAGCAGAGGCTTATAGGTTTTGGTCATTGCCAGCGAGGCGGAATACAGCGCGAAGCAGAGCTGGCGATCCAGCCGCAACAGCGGGCTGGCATTGACTGGGGGGCAAACTGTCATGGTAGTGTCCTGCGCCGGCAGAAAGCCGGCTTTGTGGTCAGGGTAGCGCCTGCTTCAGCAGGTATAATGCTGGCCGTGACCAATCTGAAATTATATGGGGTAAATCGTGACATTTATTCAACAACTGCAAGCCGCATGGCAATCCAATCAGTCTTTGTTATGCGTCGGCCTTGATCCGGATATTCAGCGTTTCCCGGCAGAATTGCAAGGGCAGCCTGACGCGATTTATCAGTTTTGCAAAGCAATGGTGGATGCCACGGCGTCTGTGGCCTGTTCTTTCAAGCCGCAGATTGCGTATTTTGCCGCATTGCGCGCAGAAGACCAACTGGAAGCCATCTGCCGCTACATTAAACAGCAGTATCCGCATATTCCGGTGATTCTGGATGCCAAGCGCGGCGACATCGGCGCGACGGCAGAACAATATGCGCGCGAAGCCTACGAGCGTTACGGTGCGGATGCCGTCACTGTCAATCCTTACATGGGCTTTGATTCGGTACAGCCGTACATGGAATGGAAAGAGAAGGGCGTGATCATTCTGTGCCGTACTTCAAATGCAGGCGGTTCGGATCTGCAATTTCTGGATGTCGGCGGCAAACCGCTGTACCAGCATGTGGCGCAACTGGTTGCAGAAAAATGGAATGCAAATGGTCAGGCAGCGCTGGTGGTTGGTGCCACCTTCCCGAATGAAATCGCAGCCGTGCGCGAAATAACCGGCGACATGCCTTTGCTGATTCCGGGCATCGGCGCGCAGGGTGGTGATATTGAAGCCACTGTCCGTGCCGGTCGTACCGCGAATGGCACCGGTATGATGATTAATTCATCCCGTGCGATTCTGTATGCACGCGCAGAAGCCGGTGAAAGCTACACCGATGCAGCGCGCCGCGTGGCTGTGCAAACCCGCGACGCGATCAATCAGTATCGCTGATCAGCGATGATCATCTGCGGCTGGCGGCGCATCTGCCAGTCGCGGTGATTTCCCTTTTTGCTGGTGCACGTTATAAAACACCAGTCCCATCAGCAGCTTCACACCCAGAAAAATCAGAAACAGGCTAACCGCCAGCGGAATCACACTGATCATCAGCGCGATCACCAGACAAGCCAGCAGCAGACGCGGCAGCGGCAGTTCATCCAGTGCGCGGAAGGCGCGGCGGGCCAGATACAGAAACTCTTCGATGGTCTGACGGAAAATCACTTCAATGCGGTCCGGATGTGCCATGTTGTACTCCCTGAATGAGATTGGATGCTGCTATCTTGCACCGGCAATCCGTTCGCCGACAGCGCTTTGCGATAAAGCGCCGCTTTGACAGGCTGAATGGCGTGAACGCCGGATTAAGCGTTGAGTGACAAACCGGCTGCCCGCAGCTTATCCAGTCCGGAACGGCTGACCGGAACGCTTTTGCCACCCCGCATCAGCGCCTGATGGCTGTCTTTGCTGATTTTCTGCAGGCTGTCAAAAGCCTGCAGATTCAGCATAAACGAGCGGTGTACACGGACAAACTGCTGCGCCGGTAACTGTTGTTCCAGCTCGCTGAGTGTCTGGGTTTTCATCCAGCTGCGTGCAGCGGTGTGCAGCACCACGTAATCATCCTGCGCTTCCGCGTACAGTAATTCTTCAAAGGGAATCGCCACGGTCTGACCGCGTTCGCGCAGCAAAATCCGCTGGGCCTGTTGCTGCTGCTGACTGAGTAATTGCTGCAGTGGCGGGTTTTCCTGCGCGGCGACCTGCTGCGCCGCTTTATGCAGTGCAGCTTCAAAGCGTTCGCGCGAGAACGGCTTCAGCAGATAATCGACCGCATGCAGATCAAACGCTTTCAGCGCGTACTGATCATATGCAGTGGTGAAGATCACGCCGTGTTTGCGACCGGTCACCTCCAGCACTTCCAGTCCGGTCAGTTCCGGCATCTGTATATCCAGAAATACCAGATCCGGCTGTTCATCGCGAATCACATCCGCGGCTTCCTGACCGGTTTCACATTCCCATGTCAGCTGAAATTGCGGAAACGGCCGTAAAAATTCTTTGACCAGCTCACGTGCCAGATATTCATCATCGGCAATACACACACGGCATGGTGATTTCATGATGCTGCAAACTCCAGAGGAAGCGTTACGGATAAAGAAAACAGGCCGTCAGCAGATTGATGACTGACGCGGGCACGGCCTGCATACATGGCCTGACAGCGCTCGGACAAATTGCGCAAACCCAAGCCGGCATTGCTGCGTTCATCGGCGGCGACGCTGTCAGCGACAGGGTTGTGTATCTGTATATGCAGCCAGCCCTGATCTGCGTGGATCTGCAAGCGGATACAACCGCCTTTGCGTAAATGCTGAATGCCGTGTTTGATTGCATTTTCCAGCAGTGGCTGAATCAGCATAGACGGTATCAGTGCCAGATTCAGGCCTTCCGCAACTTCCGGCTGATATTGCAGCTTGGGGCCGAAGCGTATGCCTTCCACCGTCAGAAAGTGATGACACAGTTGCAGTTCATCCTGCAGACGTATTTTGTCATCCTGTCCTGCGCGCAGCGTCAGCCGGAAAAAATCGGCCAGCGCAATGGTCATTTCCCGCGCACGTTCCGGCGCTATCGTGGTCAGTGCGCTGACGGAATTCAAACTGTTAAACAGGAAGTGCGGATCAATCTGCGAGCGCAGTACCTGCAGTTCCGCATCGCGCGCTGCCAGTTGTGCGGCTGCCGCAGCCTGTTCGCTGATGCGCACCTGTTCAAAACTCAGAAACACATCATAGGCCAGTAAATTCACCAGAAACAGGATGGCGGCACTGCCGCCGAGCAGCCAGGTCTGATGTTCCTGCCATTGCCACTGAAATTCGTTAAGCGCCAGCAGCGTTAATGCCTGATGCCATGCACTGATCAGCGCCATGACCAATAAGGCCGATACGATTGACGATAATCCAAATGCCATCAGCGTTTGTCCCAGACTGCGCCGGTTCGATGGCATGGCTTTACACAGATAATACGCCGAGCTGCAAATGATGCCTGTCACCAGCATGACCGGAATTACCAGTACCGCAGCCGCCCAGAAAGAAAATTGCAGGCTGGTGTGCGCCAGCCTGATCCACGGCAGGCTGAGGAATAACCAGCCTGCCAGATACCATGCCACCCGTTGCGGATTACTGAGCAGGGGATGCATGATCAGTTCTTAATTTCCACACCACCCATAATTGCATACCCCTGAATGAACAGGCGTTTGCCGGTGATTGCCGGAGGGACAGTCTTGTCATCGATCCCGCCGAGCAGTGGCACGCCCTGCGACATCACGGTCCAGTCTTGCGGCACCTTGATGCTGATACCGCCCCACATCGTAAATACATTCAGTGTGGCGTCATCCTGCAATTGTGCACCGCGCAGATCCAGTTCAATGCCGCCCATCACTGCTGTCAGTTCTCCGCCGCGGAAATTCACCGCAGAGTTCTGTACATTCGCGCCGCTCATGACTGCGGAAACGTTGCAAACGTCGGACTGACCGGCACCTTCGCCGACCCCACCCCACTGGGTTTCACTGATCAGTTTGTCTTTAAAAATCACTGCCAGACCACCGAGAATCAGCAGTAGTGGCCAGATATGGCGCATGTTGAAACTGATAATGCCCATGTATTTCAGCGTCAGGATCGCACCCCAGGCAACAAATCCGCCGCCGATTAATTGTCCCGAAATCGTATTGCTGCGGGACATTTTTAAGATACCGACCAGAATGAACAGCGTAGGCCAGAAATGCAGAAAATTCAGATGGCTGAAAATATTCAGATTGTCGAGTAAGGCCAGAACACCGAAAATTAACAGAGCTGCGCCAAAGACGACACGGTTTTGCTGTTTACGAGCAGACATGATGGGACTCCGCAGAATTATTTTTTATCAGAAGAAAACATACCGCCGATCAGGTATTGCGCACCGGCACCGATCAGTAACAGAGGCCAGCTGTTAGAGAAATTCCAGCCCCATAAGTGCTCAGCGGAAATGTACAGCCAGGCGGCAATTACCAGCGTGCAGACTGAGCGTCCGACGTGCGCCGCATTTTGTGCGCTGATCAGTTCGATAAAACCGGATAAGGCGATTGCACCGGAAGCCCAGTGCCACCAGCGCAGTTCGGTAATGACGATCCAGTCGTTCGCCATAAAATACATGCCTGCAGCAATCAGCATCAGGCCGAAGACCAGATTTTTGCGACGGCGGGCAACCGGATTTTCACATTCTTCACGCATGATTTTCTCCTTCATGTGTTGGATTCGATGAAGGCAGAATAAACCGCTGGCGTAAAGATGTCGCGCCTCAGTCGGTGAATGCCGCAGTTTGTCGGTCAGTGCCGCCGGCAGCGGCGAATGACGCACTGAAGTACAAAACCGGGGCAGTTACTGAGCTGGTGCGTCAGCTCAGTAACTGATTGAAGTCGTCAGCCTGACGCACGATGCGTTTGGATTCCGATCCGAATACATTGTGGGTTTCTTCGACAATAAATTCGTTAGAACCACGGGTGCAATACAGCAAGCCACGGAAATTGGTGCCCAGATAGGCAAACGGTGCGAGCTTGGTTTTGACCGGCGTATCGTTGTTCAGCAGCGCACGCAGTTTGCGCTCCACATCGTACAAACTCTTTTCACGAATCTGTACCACGCCGCCGCGCGGATTCGGAAAGCTGGTTTCAAAAGCCGAATTATTCCCCATCGGGTCCCGGAAGGTAATTTTGACCCCGAGCTTTAAAAACTTGGAGATCGCTGTAAAGTCATTGTCATCGTACATAATTGCTCCGCTACCGGTCTGTCAGTCCTGACCGGATTCGCTGTGAGATTGCCAGATTCCTGTCAGGCTGGCAATTCGCCAGCACAATCACCGTATGCTTTTTCGCCGTATGGCGGGATTTTGTCAGCCGGAAGCGACAGCAGCGTATCTGCCTGCTGCAAAACACTTTTTTTCCAGTCCGGATAATTCTGCGGGACGGCGCTGTCCGGTACCAGGATACTGCGCAAATCTTCCAGCAGCTGTTGCTGATCGGCGTCTTTGCATGATGTCAGCGGCAGTGTACGCAGCCGGCGCAGACTGTCGGTGACGTTCAGCGAAGGGAAACGCTGTTCCAGACTGGCGACGTGCGCCTGCCTTGTTTCTGCAGATACCGGCGACTGGCAGGCAAACACCAGCAGGTTATAGCTGTCCGGCGAGCGTGCCCATTGCACGCTGGCGAATTGTTGCCGTAAATCGGCCAGCATCACGCTCAGTTGTGATGGCTTGCCCCAGACGTTCGCCACCAGCATTCCGCTGCGGCTGAGTGCGCTGGCGCAGCTTGCATAAAAGTCCGGCGTGTTCAGCGCCGGTACCAGACCGTTTCTGTCATACACATCGATCAGCAGTAAGTCAGTGCGGCGTCCGGTGGCTACCTGCTGTGGTAACCACCGGGTAGCATCAGCGTGATGTAATGTAACCTGATGATTGTCCGGCGCAGCTGGCAGTTGCCGGTACAGCCGCAGCACGGTTTCATCAATTTCTACTGCATCGGTGTGGCAGGCCGGTGCAGCGTACTGTAAAAACCGGCTGAGTGAGCCACCGCCTTGCCCCAGTATCCATGCTGAAGCAGGTTCCGGTTGCTGCACCAGTGCACTCATCATCAGTCTTGCATAAGCGCATACCAGATACCACGGATGCGTGGTCAGCATGGCGCTTTGCATCACACCGGGTTGCAGATACAGACAGTGCAGTGTTTCATCGTCAGATAAAAAAGCCTGCTGTCCGGCTGCGTCATACAGAGCTTGTAATTGCTGCAGGCGCTGGGTTTCTGCGGCATCCGGTTTGCGCAGATACAGGGTCGATAAACTGGGGCGGCGTGGCATGGTGTCTGAATTGGAAACGGATGCCGGATTATCTCTGATTCGCACTGATTACTGATATTTTTTGTGCGCTGTGATAAACCGTGTGCGAATCCCGATAATAAAAAACGCCGGATCATGACCGGCGTTTTTTATTAATGCAGGACTTCAGATGCTGCAGTTCAGTTCTTTGGTTTGCTAACGGTTTTTTTTGCGGCGACCGGTGCAGTGGCTTTTTTAACAACAGCCGGTTTCTGACCACCATTTTTTGCAGCTTCTGCTTTCAGATGGCTGGTGTCCGGTGCAGGAAAGCCGGTTTTTGCAGCTGTGGAGACGGGAGCAGGTACTGCTACAGGCTTGGCGGCAGGTTTTTTCACCGGCTTTGCTGTAACGGTTTTCGCTAACGGTGCTTTTGCAACGGCGACAGTTTTTGCTTGCGCAGTAACGACAGGTTTTACCGGTGTTTCAGCGATGGCCGCAACCGGTGCCGCAATAACATCCTGTATTTCTTGTTTATCCTCTTGGATTTGCTCTGCCGGCTTACTGATTTCAGCCTCTGTCGCAGCGGGAATCTCGGCAACTTTAATCGTTACCGGCTCCGGCTGCAAAACCAGTTCTGTCTGTACTGGCGTGGTGCTGACTTCCGCCACGGCTTGCACTGTCACTGGCCCCGGAATATTGACGCTGACACTGACTGGTTGGGAAACCGGTGCGGCATTTTCACTGAAATGTGTAATGCTTTGTAATTGCAACTTCACCAGCGGATGCTGCTCTCCGGAAAACTGTTGCCAGAATTCGCGGCTGGCAGACTGCACGCTGTCCCAGTTGTGCTGTTCGGTCTGGAAAAAACGGAAGAAATCGCTGATTTGCTGTTGCTGATTGCTGATGGCGTCGTGCAGGCTGTGAGAGCCGAGCCAGAATTGTCCGAGCTGACTGAATTCCTGCAGCATGCGCAGGCTGGTTTCCCAATGCCACTGCAGCACGCTTTGATATTGCTGCAAACCTTGTTCTGAAAGCTGACGTAAGACGGTTGCGGGTTGTTCAAACACCTGAGACTGCGTAAAGCCGGAAGTTGCCATGAAGTTCTCCTTCATTCGGAAGACTGCGCTATTGTCGGAAATATACTGAAACAGAAAATCTGAAAATGCGGATGATGCGATGCAGCAAAAGAATTTTACTCTGTGTCTCAGCAATTACGCAGGACTATTTACACAAGCGGGAGATGAAGCGTTGTTGCAGTGCGGATGCCGGGCGATAAAGCTCATCCTCTGGAAACGCGGATTCCGCCGGAGCGCTGCTGCTACAATGCGGGCGGATCAACTGCGAGTGCAATATGCAAAATTTTCCCGACAACGTGTCCGCCACCGACAGGCTGGCGCAACTGCAAACCCGACTGGCGGCATTTCGTGATGAAAGACAGTGGGCGCAATTCCATACCCCGAAAAATCTGGCCAGTGCACTGGTGGTGGAAGCGGCAGAATTGCTGGAGCCGTTTCAGTGGCTACACGCTGGCGAGCGCGCTGAGCTGAGCACAGCGCAGTTGCAGGCGGTTAGTGATGAGATGGCGGATGTGCTTTGTTACCTGCTACTGATGGCGGACCGCTTAAACATTGATCTGGCAGCAGCCTGCAATAGCAAAATTGACCGGAATGCGCAGCGTTATCCGGTCAGCAGTGCGCGCGGAAACGCACAAAAGGCAGCACCGGAAAAACCTGAGCAAGTGTAAGTCACCGGTTGTGAGATTTGGGTTGTGAGATTTGTTACGAGGCTTCAGGCGCTTTCGCCGAAATGACGACGCGCTTTTTCTGCAAATGCGGTATGCGGATAGGCTTCCAGCGACAATGGAAATCCCAGTGCAGTCAGCTGCGCGCAGGCATGTTCAAGGTCAAAGCAGAGATGGTAGCGCGGGTCACTCAGCGCCTGTGTTTCGCGTTCCACAATAATTTTGTGAAATTTGCTCGGTAAAATAAAAACGATATGTTCACAACCATTGGCAAATGCCCAGTCGCGCATTTCCTGATACGTTTGTAACGCAGACTGCGTGGACATTTCCCAGAAGCGGCCATCGGCCAGACTGGCCCACGGACGGTCTTTCGGCGCTTTTTGCTGAAATTCTTCATAGCAGGCAAGGGTGCCTGCATCATTAAAATTGCCTGCGAATGTCCGTATCAGGACATTGCCGACCAGGCTGATTTGCCACTCACCGTGAATTCGCTGCCAGGGCAACATGTTCTGTATCTCTTTTCTGCTGTCTGTTCGTTCCGCTTCAGCGTCACGACCGGGTCATATTTCACACTTATGGTATCGAACCATTCTCCGGCGCTATTGTAACGGGCTTTCTTGACAGTTAGCTGACAGCGCCGATTTTCGGTACTTTTGCCAACAGTTTTCAAATTTTGGGTATGAATACAGCAGAAAAACGGCAGTTTCAGCGCGTACAGTTCTTTCGTTTAACCCGTGACCGCGAGTTTGTGCCGGTCTGGGTATTTAATAAGCAACCGCAGGACGATGCAGTAACGGGTCTGATTGTGGATCTCAGCGATAGCGGGGTGCAGGTGATGACGGTATGGGAAGACCGTCCGCAGTCGTCTGCTTGGATGGTGCATTTACTGGATAACCATGGCGACCGGATGCAGATGCCTGCAGTGCGTCTGGATTATGTCTGGTCGGCGCAGCATGAAAGTTTATATGCGCGCACCGGTTTCCGTTTTCATACCGCGCAGGAAGGTGCTGCAGGTTTGCTGCAAGCCCTGATTGCTAATCAGCCGCAGCAAGTATTGCGCTGCCAGCTGACACCGGTTTTTCAGTGTCATCACTGACGCTGACTGTGTACCGCCTGCTTGTACAGTGCCGGTATTTTGCGGTAGCTGTACCAGCACATGAGCAGTGCCAGCGTCGCCAGCGCAGCCCAGTTCAGTACCGGTAATTGCAGGCGCTGGGCCAGATCGAACAGAATGCCGCCGGACAAACTGCCTGCCATGCTGCCGCTGCTCTGATACAGCATCTGGCGCGACATCAGCCGGCCGGTATCGGCATTGGTTTTGTCGGCAAAACGGGCGGTCAGTACATCCAGCGATGGCCCGTAGAAAATCTGCCCGAAAGAAATGAAAATGGCAGCAGCAATGACGGCGGTGGCTGATTGCGGAAAACATGCCAGCGTTGCAAATCCTGCCAACAGGCCGAGATAGCCGAAGCGCAAAAAACGGAAGTGATCCTGATCCCGCACCGCCAGTTTCGAGACCGGCATTTGCAGCGCGATGATGACCAGCGCGCCGACCCAGAACGGCGTGGAGACCGGAATCGACGGGGTGAAATGCGGTATGTGCAGGCTGAGGCTGATATTCGGCTGCATCGCCAGACACCAGAACACCGCATTCGAGACATAAAACAGCCATGGCAGTTCTGCCTGCGGGTTGACAGCGCGCGGGCTGAACTGGGCGTGCACTTGTTGTGCCGGATGCCCGTGCAGGCTTTCCGGATCGGCCGCAAGCTGCTCTTTCTGCACGATGCCGCGCATCGCAATCAGCATCAGTATTCCGTAGCCCGTGAACGTCAGCAGTACGATCAAAAACACCAGTTGCATGGTGTCATGCGGAATCCATCCCGCCAGCAAATAACCGGCGACCAGTCCCAGCCGTATCGACATCGACAAGCGTGCAAACAGTGCAGACTGATCCAGATCGCGCAGTTTCAGCAGAAAGAATTTCAGCCCCGGAAATGACAGACCGCTGCCCAGTCCGGCAATCGTGGCAAACAAAGCCAGCGCCCAGGCCTGATCCAGAAACGCCAGGCAATACAGGGCAATGCCTTCCAGCAGAATATTGCCCGAGACAGAAAACGGATGATTCGCAATCACCGGAAAGCGCGTCCCCAGCCATGCACCGGCAACCCGCCCGAGATTCAGGCCGAACAAAATCGACGCTGCCCAGAAACCGGAAAATTTCAGGCCGGTTTGCGACACAATCAGCGGTGTGTACAAGGCCACGCCACCGGATGCAATCGCCACACCGGTGTAGATCAGGTTCGCATGGGTACGCGAAGAAAAATGTGAAGAGAAGCGCATGGTGGCAGAGAACGGGTGCGGTGTTTCGTGCAAAACAGGGTCAGCACGACGGGCAGATGTTCCGCGAAAGAAAGTCCGCTATTATGCCGCCGCCTGCTCAAAATTGCAGCATGGAAAAAGTAACAGCGTGACACTTGCGCTGCTCGCGGAGCAGGGGACGGGCGTGGGGATGACTGCCGGCCTCAGTTCGGCTCCTTCCGGCGCCGCTTAAGTGCCAAAACCGGCCAAAACCGGCCGAAATGCGGAGTTCTGCATAGCTACCGGCTTGTCGTCGGCAGAAAGTCCGGACGTCCGCAAAACACAAATGACGAAAATCGCACAGAGGTTGCGTGCCGTAGCACGCTGCGAAGCAAGGCCGCAGCATTTACTATGCGCGGAAAATGCTGCGGCCGGATGCTGCTACGGGCAGGATTTACTGTGCCTTGGCTGGCGCTGCTTTCTTTTCCAGCAAGCGTACCGATGCCGGTGCGTTGTAGGCTTTTTCCTGAATCATGGCCGGGTTGAACTGGCAGGCTTTGACAAAATTGATGGCGGCAATATCGGTATCCGCATCGCCACTGGCCCATTCCAGTGAAGCTTGTTTTACCTGACCTTCGCGTGACACCAGCGTACCGACCACAATGCCCAGTCCGCCTTCCGTTTCACCAGCAAGACGCACTTTGTCGGATTCCGGACAAGTTTCCGGACGAATCACCGGATCGTTGTCATAGCGCAGTTTTTCTTCCAGATTCCAGCTGTAACGGGTTGCAGCGATAATCTTTTTCGCTGGCGGCTGATCCAGCAGCTTGCAACCGATCAGCGCTTTGGCGGTTGCCTGATCCAGCAGCCACCAGCCGCTGCTGCGACGGAAATCCACGGCTTCCACTTCGCCTTTTTCATTGATGGTCATCGCGACATGCGCTGTACCGTGAAAACGGTTACGCATGGCTGCCGGCGGATATTTGGGTTGCAGGCAGTGTTGCAGGATATCTTTTTTCGTCAGAAAAAGATCCTGTTCTGCCGGTGCTTCCTGTGCTTGTACTGGTGCTGCGCTGATGGCGAGGTAGAGAAGACCGCTGATCAGAGGAAATTTCATGTTCTGTCCTTAAATTTGTTCAATCCCCGGCTAGCAAACGATTGCGCATCAGGATATCAGTCAACATTGGCTGATCTGAAGCGCAGGGGGGAATGGAGAGCGAATATACCGAACCGACATGAAGTTTGCATGACAATCAGCGAAAACGATTGCGTGCTGTCGTAAATTGTCCAAAAACCGTTTAAAAACGATGGTGGCTGGTGTGTCGGATTGACGGGGAATGGCACTGTGCAGAAACAAAAACCGGAACCTCGGGTGTGGTGCGGTTCCGGCTCGGGATCTGCACCATTTACTGAGCAGCTTTAACGATGGCTGTCGCGCCGGATGTTTTCGGCAACAGGCGAATGGCAATGGCGGTTTCAAGGATGCCATGGCTGTTTGCACCCGGTTCAAATTTGCAGCCTTTGACTATCCGTACGGCTTCCTGCGTCAGCGCATCGTCGTCATCTGCCCATTCGACAGAATGATATGACACGAGTCCTTTTTTGGTGACGACTGCGCCGATCACAATGCCGAGACCAGGTTCATCATTTCCCGGTATGCGCAGTGAATCGGAAGCAGGGCAACTTGCTGGCAGTAGTTTCGCTGGTTCAAAGTAAAAGAAATCCGCGCCTTCAATCATCCAGTGGAAGGCCAGCCCTGCTTTTATCGCCTTACCCGGCGCAAGGTTTGTGATTTTGCAGCCGATGACGGCACGGGCAACGGCGAAATCCAGTGTTCGCCAGCCGCTGCTGCGCACCACATCCACCGAAGTTACTTTGCCATCTGCATCTGTCAGCGTCGATACCAGCGTATCGCCACTTTTCAGGTTACGGCCTGCCGATCTCGGATAAGCAGGTTTTTCGCATTGTTCGAAGGAGACTCGCAGGTCGGCAGGTAAAGGATGGTCGTCCAGTTTGTCAGCGGCGATAGCAGATGCGGTAAAGCTGCTGAACAGCAGGAAAGCAGAAAAAAAGAGGGGGCGCATTATCGAAAAGAGATGAAAAGGGGCGACGGTGATCACTGCCGGTTCGTATATTGCCGGCGAATGCTATTTTACCTTTTTAATATGCGAATTGCATTTAATATCAATTAATTTTTATTGTGTATGTCTCAAAGCGCGTTTTTCGCCAGCGTCATATCGCGCAGATGGCGGAAAAGGTTTTCACGCAGCAGGGAATCTTTATGAAATACCGCATCGCCTTCAGCTAGCGGTGTATTAAATCCGGAAGCGGTTACCAGCACAAAGCGGGTGGTTTGCCGCCGGCTTTCAGCAAGTCGTGCGGCGCTGATCATGGCGTGGCCGTTTAAACGACCCGTTTCCATGCCGGTGATTACCAGATCAAAACTGCCGGAAAGCACGCGACCCAGTGCGAGATACCCATCACGGGCAATTTCGATGCGGAACTGGAACTGGCGTAATACTTCGCTGATGATGTTAATCACCACTTCGGAATTTTCTACAATCAGTGCGGAATAACGTGTTGCCGTACTGGATTGATTCAGTGCCAGCAAACGTTGTGGCAACCAGTCGTCCACGCTGAGATTCTGGCGATAATATTCGGCGGTTTCACGCAGCAAATCCAGATAACGCAGTGAGAAATCGGTGAACTGTCTGAAATTCGTCAGGCCGGATTCCAGGTGGTTTGCAATCAAGTCTTCAAACGGATGGCAAATATCGGAAACCGCGTGTAGCCCGTAAGTACTGCCACTGCCTTTCAGGCTATGTATCTGCCGGTAAAGTTCGCGTAAGGGGTCGTTGTCTTGTGTCGCCACTCTGCTCAGCAGCAGACATTCCAGTTCATCCAGTTTTGCCGGTAAATCACGAAGATAGTTGCTGCGTAAAGCATCAAGCATTGCCTGTGCGTGTTGTGCGCTCATATTTTCCGTTAGATGTTGAGGAATTGTCAGTGAAAAGCGGGTACAACGATGTCTTATTTTAGAGAGTTTAACCAAAAGAAAAAGCGGTTTTTTGCAGGGAAGTTTGCAGCTTGTGCAGGTATCAGCTGGAAATTAAGTCGAAATGGGTGCGCAATTTGGGATTAATTCTTGTGTTTCGTTTGAAAGGTATTGAAATGTAGTGCTTATGCGAGATGGCTACGCGACTTCGGAGGCGATGCTGGCAAGTGTGAACCGTGTTTGCAACACTTGCCTCATCGCTGCACCGCAAGCGGAAATACCCGCCGGAACGCGATGATGTTTAACCCGTTTAAAGGAATGCAAAATGCTGAAAAGTAAGCTGATGAAAGCAAGTCTGGTTGTTGCTGGTCTGGCACTGAGTGCCGCCGCATCTGCACAGGTATATGGTGGTGCAAGTATTGGCCGCTCTCAATTGTCAGATGACTGCCAGGGGCAGGTCAGCTGCAGCACCAATGCAACATCCTACAAACTGTTTAGTGGTTATCAGTTCCACCCGAATTTTGCTGTAGAAGCGAGCTATTCCAATCTCGGCAAATTCAAGTCTTCCTATGCAGATGTCGGTTCGACCCAGAGTACACAGGTAAAAACCAGTTCTTTTGAACTGGCGGCAGTAGGTAACCACCAGTTCACATCAGAATTGTCCGGCTTCGCAAAACTGGGTATTGCCAGTGTGAAGGCTGAGGGCGAATTCTGGGGTACCGGTACTGCGCCAGCTTATGCGTCCGCAAGTACCACTTCCACCCAGCCGGTATGGGGCTTGGGCGTCAATTACAAACTGACGAAAGAGCTCGCCTTACGTGCGGAATTTGAGTCCCGTAAAGTGAAATTCGGTGACGACAAAGAAACGGTACGCAACCTGAACGTTGGTTTGCAGTATCACTTCTGAATCTGAATGCTCCGTTGTCTCACACTCTCCCTGTACTTCCCCGGTGCAGGGTTCTCCCTCCCCCGGTTGTCTGATCAGAGCAGCCGGGGCTTTTTTTATTCAGCGCGATGCCGGTGCAGGATAAGATTTGAGATAAGCGATCAGATCGCGGATTTGCTGATCATCGTTATAACCCCAGAGGCGCATCCGCGTTCCCGGTACCACACCGTCGGGATTTTTCAGAAACGCGGACAGCGTTTTTTCGTCCCAGACTATCTTGCTGTTTTTCATTGCCGAAGAATAACTGTAACCGCTGGCGCTGCCGGATTGTCTGCCCATCACGCCAGTCAGAGATGGCCCGAATCCGTGCCGCGCGGATGGGCCGATCTGGTGGCAGTTGATGCAACGCTGAAACTGGCGCTCGCCGGGCGTCTGCGCCGCTGCAGACGCCAGTAACGGTTGCAACATAACAATGCAAGCAATGGCTTTTAATAAAAGGCGGCGCAACATGGGCATGATGGCAGAAGGGTTCAGACAGGTCAGATTGTGATGCGGTGGTCAGATCACACTGATCACCGCATGACAAAAATCAGGCTGTTTTTTGCGGAATGCGTGCCAGCACTGCAAGTAACAATTCCCAGTACTGACCAACGGTTTTAATATTCACCATTTCATCCGGGCCATGCGGGAAGCGAATTGTCGGGCCTATCGACACCATATCCAGTTCCGGATAGTGTTTTTTGAACAGACCACATTCCAGACCCGCATGAATCACCATGATGTCAGGTTCTTTGTGATAAATACTTTCGTAAGTGTCTTTCACGATTTTCATGACCGGTGAGCTGGTGTCAGGCTTCCAGCCCGGGTAGCAGCCGGATAAACTGATTTCTGCACCCGCGATGTCACTCAGAGATGTCAGCATACTTTCCACTTGTTCGCGACCCGTATCGATCAGCGAACGAATCAGGCAAAGTGCGCGTCCATGACCATTTTCAATACTGATGACGCCGAGATTCAGTGATGTTTCGGTCACGCCCGGAATGTCGTCACTCATGCGGATAACGCCGTTAGGACAGGCATTCAGCAAATTAATCCAGCGTGTTTGCGCGGATAAGCTCAGTACTTTGTCTGCTTGCGTATCGCTTTCTTCAACGCGTACTTTCAGTGCCGGTTCGGTCTGGCGCAGTTCAGAATTCAGAATTTGCTCGTATTGTGCAATACGCTGGTTCAGCAGTGTTACCTGTTCAGGCGCAATCAGAAACCGGCATTGCGCTTCGCGCGGAATGGCGTTTCTCAGTGTGCCGCCGCTGATATCAGAGATACGGATGCCCAGCTCATTCGCATGACCGGCCAGAAAACGTGCTAATAATTTATTGGCATTACCGCGACCCAGATGAATATTGACGCCGGAATGACCACCTTTCAGACCGCTGATATACAGTGTGTACTGGCGCAATCCTGAAGGTGTGTTTTCTGTACTGAGCGGCAGCCTGATTTCAGCATCAACGCCACCTGCGCATCCCATATAGATTTCGCCTTCCTGCTCAGAGTCTGTGTTGATCAGGATTTCTGCGTTCAGCATACCTGCCTGCAAGCCGAATGCACCAGTCATACCGGCTTCTTCATCAACCGTCAGTAATACTTCCAGCGGGCCATGCGGAATGTCGTCAGCGCCAAGAATTGCCAGCGCAGATGCCATACCGATACCATTGTCCGCGCCCAGTGTGGTGCCATTCGCTTTAACCCATTCACCGTCGATGCGCGGTTCAATCGCATCCAGCACAAAGTCATGCTGCTTATCAGCATTTTTCTGCGGCACCATATCAAGGTGCGCCTGAATAACCACGGTTTTGCAGTTTTCCATGCCAGCCGTTGCAGCCTTACGGATGATTAAGTTGCCTACATGGTCAACAACGACTGGTAAACCTTTTTCTGCGGCCCATTGCTGAATGTGCGCACTCAGTTTTGCTTCATATTTTGACGGGTGAGGGATTGCACAGATTTGCGCAAACCAGTTCCATAAAGCGTTCGGATAGAGTTGGCTGATGTCTTGAGTAGTCGTCACGATAAACCTTTTCAGGCAATGGCCTGCGCTGTACTGTAAAGGGTGAAGTTTACCATACGCTGTGTTCCGGATTTTTTGGATACCCGCTGAGGAGGCATCAGTTATACCTTACGGCTGTCTGCTGTAAAAATAAAAAAGGATGCTTAGGCATCCTTTTTTATTCATCAGTAAACCTGCGTAATAATTACGAAAGGCTCCAGACGTATTCCAGTTTCACCCATGCCTGTTGTGCTTTACCGTCTTTCGTGCCCGGTTTAAATTTGCAGGAGGAGAAAACTTTGACTGTTGCTTTGTCCAGTGTTTTAGAACCGCTGGACTTTTCAATTTTGGAGTCCACAACGTTACCGTCAGGTGCAACCAGAACAGACAATGCGACAGCACCCGCTTCTTCATTAATCAGTGCAGCTTTTGGGTAAACCGGCTTTTCGCAGGTTTGTTTATCCATAACCGGTGCAATTTCGTTTGCAAATGACAGGGAAGAAGCCAGCGATAATGCGGAGATCAACAGCAGTTTTTTCATTTTTAACAGAGACTAGTAGGTTCAGGGAATACAGGCAGCAAATTGCTGTAAAGAAATTTGCCGCGATTTTACTTGATCAAATTTCTTTGTGGCAATGGAAATTTAATTCTGCACAGTCAAAATTTTAAAAACTGGTATTTTTACCTATGCGATACTGTTGAAAATGTATTATGTTTATCAAAAAAACATTGTTAAAATTCAATTTAAGAAAGCCGAAACTGGCATAGTTTTTCGGAGTTCGCACATTCTTTTTTACAGGATAATGATATAAGTCCGGTCGCAGCACTTCAGATCCGGATATGCTGGGGATGAGCCGTTTTACGGGATGTTTTTTAAATCATTCAGAAAATCAGAAATTTAAAAATAATGCAAAAGTTTTTCCGTTTCCTGATGGCAGGCAGCCTGTTGGTGGCGCTGTGTGCATGTGAAAGGTCCGGCGACAGCAAGCAGCCTGCAAACTGGCTGAAGCTGGAAAGTACGCAGAATGGACAGCAGGATGTGTATCTGAAGTTTGGTAAAGAGTGGCGCCGGATGAATGTCAGCAAAGTCGTTATGCTGAATCCTGTACGTGCGCTCGGTTTGGCAGAAAGTCCGCGTTACCAGCTATTGCAGCCAGGCACACTAATACCGAAAACAATTTGCGCGGGCGGGCAACTAAACTGGGCACCCGGTCGTAAGTATCTCGATTGCACCATCGCTGGTCGCGACGAAACCCGTTATAAAGTAGAGCAGATGCGTTATGACCTGAATGGCGATGTCATTTCGCAATATCAGACTGATATTCCATATGCTGATCAGGAGCTGGTTGCTGCTTCGGTTTTTTACGGAGCAAATGATCAGCGTTATTATTTATTAAGGAAAATGGTGCCCGGTAGTATGAGCGTGCAGTCTTGTGCATTGGCTTATGTCGCATCTGAAGGGAAAGCTGATCAGTTAACGAACGACTCTCCTGTCAATTCCACTCAGTGTGCCGATGCGGCATTCTGGACGGCAAAAGCGGGGGGCGCAGTATTCGTTATAACACCAGCGGATATATTCTGAGTCCTCCTGTCTTAAAGTGTTGCGACGGATTGCAGGCAGAAATTGCTTTAAAAGTATTATTTTGAAGAGTTTTTTACCGGGCTTTCTTTGATAATCCCTGACAACATAGGCTCAAATAAGCTTGGATCCAGTCTTTGCAAAGCTGAATCCGGTGAGTTTGCTGCTAATACATAAATTTTGCGTGGTTCACGCAAAATTTTCAGGGCGGTCCGGATGTCCGGATCCTCTTCGTATAGTTTTAAAAAGCTTCCGTCTTTTAGTGCAGTCTGCATTCCTTTTTCGAGTGCAAGCCGAAGCGGCTTGTTATTGGAGGAAACAAAGAAAAAGACACCAAATCGTGGGTAGGTGATTGCGATTCCCGGCGCTATGATCAGTCCGGTATGCAACTTTTGCTGAGCACGAAGTTCACGATCTACATCGATGACGCTTCGCGGGAACGCGTCTGCCCGTCCGGCCGCAAGCATATTGTACAGATTGTCGGGTACAGCTTCCGTAACAGAAAAACCATTCTTTCTTAAGATGGCGGCATCACTCCAGCCTAAGCCCTGCAACAGACTGATGGTTCTGAGACTGATCTCGTTGCTGATTTGTTCTATACGCAGTAAGTGATCTTGCCGGATCACCAGTACCCGGAATCCGATTAAGCCGCGCTCTATCGGAACAGGAATTGCTGCCAGTGTATTTTCCAGTTCGGGACTGCTTGCCGCCCAGAATATGTTGACACCATCCGATGTATTGTTTTTGATCGTTCTGACAATGCGCGGCGTTGTCATCGGCGTTGTAACAGGGGTCAGTGTGTAGGCAGAACCACTTTTTTGTAAGGCAAGCGTCAGCACCTTAACAGCGTAGTCCGGTACTGTGCCGCCCTGATAATAACGAACATGGATGGGTTCATTCGTATCTGCGCTGACTGGCGACAAACTGCAAAGCAGTGAAAGAGTCATTGAAATGCCGGCAATCCGGCGCAGATGGTTAAACATATCTTTCCTGCTTGGGAGGCAATGTGATACTTACCAGCTTAGCGAGCCGACACGGAATATGCCAGCGTCGTTAGGATAATCCCGGTTTTTTTAGAAAAAAAGCCACAGCAATCGCTGTGGCTTTTTATTTTTGACTCTTTGGCACTTTACTTTGCTTACTTGCCAAAAGAATCCTTCAGCGTAGTAATGCGGTTAAAGACAGGTTTGCCTACCTGAGAATCTTTGCGGTCAGTCACGAAATAGCCATGCCGTTCAAACTGCAGTCGGGTATCCGGCTCGACTTGTGCCATGCCAGGTTCAACATAAGCCTGAATGACTTCAAGAGAATTTGGGTTCAGCAAAGTCATAAAGTCTTTACCGCCCGCATCCGGTGTTGCATCCGTGAATAAACGATCATACAGGCGAACTTCTGCCTGAACAGCGTCAGCTGCATTCACCCAGTGAATATTGCCTTTTACTTTATAGTTAGCGCTGCCCGGCGTACCGCTCTTACTGTCAGGGAAATACTCGCAATGGACAGCAGTAATATTGCCGTCTGCGTCCTTATCAAAGCCTGTGCATTCGACAACATAGCCATAACGTAAACGTACTTTGTTGCCCGGGAATAAACGGAAATAACCTTTAACCGGCTCTTCCATAAAATCTTCGGCTTCGATCCAGAGCTCTTTGCCAATGGTAAATTCACGTAGACCGCGTTCAGGGTGATGTGGATGTACCGGCGCAGAACAGGCAATCTGTTCATTTTCAGGGAAGTTATCGATGATCAGTTTCAGCGGACGCAGAACAGCAGTCGCGCGCGGAGCTTTCGGATCCAGATCATCACGCAGTGCACCCTCAATCGTGCTGTAGTCTATCCATCCATCTGCTTTGGAAACGCCAATGCGCTCACAGAACAGCTGAATGGCTTCAGGTGTGTATCCACGGCGGCGGAAACCGACGATGGTAGGCATACGCGGGTCATCCCATCCGCTGACAATGTTTTGTTCAACCAGCTGGCGGAGCTTGCGTTTGCTGGTGACAACGTAGGTCAGGTTCAGGCGTGCGAACTCATATTGTTGAGGAACCGGTTGCTGGAAGAATCCACCTTCAGCAGCGCGCAGGATGACCCAGTCATAGAACGGACGGTGATCCTGAAATTCCAGTGTACAAACGGAGTGTGTGATTTTTTCAATGGCATCTTCCAGTGGGTGCGCGAAATCATACATTGGATAGATGCACCACTTGTCGCCGGTACGATGGTGATGTGCATGGCGGATGCGATAAATTGCAGGGTCGCGCATGTTCATATTGGGCGATGCCATGTCAATTTTTGCACGAACGATATGCTCGCCACCCTGGAATTCTCCGGCCTTCATGCGGCGGAATAAATCCAGAGATTCGCTTGCCGGTCTGTCACGGAAAGGAGAGTTCACGCCCGGACGTGAAAAATCACCGCGGTTAGCTGCCATATCTTCGGCAGACTGGCTGTCAACATAAGCATGGCCTGCCTGAATCAGGTACTCCGCAATCGCGTAAAACGTATCAAAGTAATCACTTGCGTAATACAGATGGCTGCCGTCAGCGCGGTTCCAGTCAAAGCCCAGCCACTGAACACTGTCGATGATGGTATCAACGTATTCCTGATCTTCTTTTTCCGGATTGGTGTCGTCAAAGCGAAGGTGGCAACGCCCTTCGTAGTCGCGGGCCAGTCCGAAGTTCAGGCAAATCGATTTTGCATGTCCGATATGCAGATAGCCGTTTGGTTCCGGTGGAAAGCGGGTAATGACGGAGGGTAAGCCTTCTCGCTGATATTTGCCGCTGGCCAGATCCGCATCAATGATATTGCGCAGAAAATTCGAGGCAGGGGCAGCAGATTCTGCTGCTTTGTTTTTGTTGTCGTTGCTCATGTTAGATGTAAGCGCTGGTCACAATAGAGAGGAACGTCCGCGGGATCAAGCTGTTTGGCTTATCCGTGCTTTCTAGCAAAAAGCGGTGGATTTTGCGGACGTGAAACCTTCATATTCTACCGTAGCGCAGCAAACAACGCGTATTTGTTTTATGCGTTTGCCAACCGGATTGCTGAGTTCCGGCCATCGGCACGGTAGAATAGGGGAATGACGACAGAAAATTCTCTCCAGAAAGATGCTGGTGTTGCTGAAATTGCAAAGCCAGTCGATCCACGTTTTGTGCATTTACGAATGCACTCGGAATACTCCATCGTAGACGGCCTGGTCCGTATTGACGATGTAGTAAAGGCTGCACTGAAAGACAGGCAGCCGGCAATGGCAATGACTGATCTTGCGAATCTCTTCGGCATGATCAAATTTTATAAAACTGCGCGTGGTAAAGGTATTAAGCCTGTCGCAGGATGTGATGTCTGGATTACGAACGAAGCAGATCGCGAAAAGCCGTCACGTTTGCTGATTCTGGTAAAAGACAGAACGGGCTATCTGCAACTCTGCGAGTTACTGACCAGTGCCTGGCTCACAAACCAGCATCGCGGGCGTGCGGAAATACGGTTCGAATGGCTGGAGCAAATCCGTTCCGCCGGTGAAGACGGACATCTGATCGTTTTGTCCGGGGCGCACAGCGGTGATATCGGTATGGCGATTGATCATGGTAATTATGATCAGGCGGAACAATGCGCGAAGCGCTGGTCAGATATTTTTCCCGGACATTTCTATATCGAAATTCAGCGCGCAGGCCAGCCGAATATGGAGCCGCATGTTCGTCAGGCAGTTCAGCTTGCTGCGAAGCTGCGCTTACCAGTGGTTGCAACCCATCCGGTTCAGTTTCTGAATAAAGAGGATTTCACTGCGCACGAAGCACGTGTCTGTATCGCGGAAGGCGATATGCTGGCGAATGCCCGCCGTGTCAGAAGATTTAACGATCAGCAATGTTTCCGAACCCAGGACGAGATGGCTGAGCTGTTTGCAGATATGCCTGCAGCACTGCAGAACTCCGTTGAAATTGCCAAACGCTGTAATCTGACACTGGAGCTCGGTAAACCAAAGCTGCCTCTTTTTCCGACACCGGACGGCATGTCGCTGAATGATTTTCTGGTGTACGAGTCAAAACGTGGCTTGCTGATGCGTCTGGAACAACTGTTCCCGGATGCTGTGCAGCGAGAAAAAGAACGTCCGCGTTACGAAGCCAGACTGGAGTTTGAAACGAATACCATTATTAAAATGGGGTTTCCCGGTTACTTCCTGATTGTTGCTGACTTCATTCAGTGGGCTAAAAATAACGGTGTTCCGGTTGGTCCGGGCCGTGGCTCCGGCGCTGGTTCTCTGGTTGCTTATTGTCTGTTGATTACTGATCTTGACCCGCTGCGTTACAACCTGCTGTTTGAACGGTTTCTGAACCCTGAGCGTGTCTCTATGCCCGATTTTGATATCGACTTTTGTCAGGAGGGGCGTGACCGGGTTATTCAGTATGTGAAGGATCGCTACGGAAAAGAAGCGGTTTCCCAGATCGCGACTTTCGGAACGATGGCGGCCAAGGGAGCCATTCGCGACGTTGGTCGTGTTCTGGATTTCGGATATAACTTTTGTGACGGTGTATCCAAACTGATTCCGTTCAAGCCGGGGAAACAAGTCACGATTGCTGATGCTTTGGAAGAGGAGCCGTTGCTCGCCGAACGTCAGCAAAATGAAGAGGAAGTGCGCACTTTGTTGGATCTGGCACAACAGGTCGAGGGCATTACCCGGAATATCGGCATGCATGCCGGTGGTGTTTTGATCGCTCCCGGAAAGCTGACTGACTTCTGTCCGCTGTACACCCAGGGCGGAGATTCCGGCGTAGTTTCACAGTATGACAAAGACGATGTTGAAGCTGTTGGTCTGGTGAAATTCGACTTTCTGGGTTTGACGACACTGACAATTCTTGACCGTGCTGTCAATTATATTCGTGCGCTTGATCCTGCGATGTCCGGATTTGACCTGGCAACTCTGCCGCTGGATGATCGCGCGTCTTACGAGTTGCTGACGAAAGCCAGAACAGTCGCAGTGTTTCAGCTGGAAAGTCGCGGTATGCAGGGAATGCTGAAAGATGCCCGCCCCGACCGCTTCGAAGATATTATCGCGCTGGTTGCTTTGTATCGTCCGGGTCCGATGGATCTGATTCCGGACTTCTGTAAACGTAAGCACGGTGAAAAATTCGAATATCCCGATCCCCGTACCGAAGGCATTCTGTCTGAAACCTACGGCATCATGGTTTACCAGGAGCAGGTTATGCAGATGGCGCAGGTCATCGGGGGATACTCTCTCGGCGGTGCAGATTTACTGCGCCGGGCCATGGGGAAGAAAAAAGCGGAGGAAATGGCCGAGCATCGAAAGATTTTCCGGGAAGGTGCCGGCAAAAATGGCTTGACCGAAGAAAAGGCCGATGAAATTTTCGATCTGATGGAAAAGTTTGCCGGTTATGGTTTTAATAAATCCCACGCCGCTGCCTACGCGTTATTGTCGTATTACACCGCTTATCTGAAAGCGCATCATCCTGCAGCATTCATGGCAGCCAATATGTCGCTGGCAATGGACGATACCGACAAAATTAAAATTCTGGTTGAAGACGCAATTGATGTGTGCAAACTCAGTATGTTGCCTCCGGATATTAATTCCTCTGATTACCGGTTTATTCCGGTCGGCGAGCCCGGAAAACGTGCGACTCAGATTCGCTATGGTTTGGGAGCGGTAAAGGGTTCGGGGCAAAGTGCTATAGAAAACATTATCGCTGCCCGCCAAAAAGACGGTGAATTTAAAGACCTGTTTGATTTCTGTAAACGCATTGACAAACGAATTGTCAATCGCAGAACAATTGAAGCACTGATTCGCGCTGGTGCGATGGATTGTCTTGGAAAGGACCGCGCGGTTCTTCTGGCGACAGTACCACTGGCAGTGGAAGCAGCGGAACAGGCTGATGCTGCAGCTAATCAAGTGAGTTTGTTCGGGGATGATGAGGATCTGATTCCGCCACCACAATATATTGATGTCCCAGTATGGACGGACCGTCAGCGCTTAATGGAAGAAAAGCAGGCGCTTGGCTATTATTTGTCAGGTCATTTATTTGATGCCTATGCGCCAGAAGTCAGGCAGTTTATAAAGACGACACTGGCAAAGCTTGAGCCCTCACGCGATCTGCGGATGATATGTGGTGTAATTGCCGGGGTAAGAACTCAGCTTACGCAACGCGGAAAGATGATGATTGTGACGCTGGATGATGGAACTGCACAAGTCGAGGTCAGTGTTTATGCTGAACTCATGGATGAGGCAAAGGGTTTCCTGAAAGAGGATGAATTTCTTGCTGTGCTTGGGAAAGTATCGGAGGATCGCTTCTCAGGCGGACTCAGAATATCTGCTGAGCGTGTGCTGGACATTGGTCGCGCACGTATTCAATTCTCACAGGGGCTGCGCTTAAAGCTGGATGAAAAAGCTGATCTCAAAAAACTACGTGAACTTTTACTTCCTCATTTGAATACGGATGGATGCCCTGTATTAATCAGTTACTCCGGTCAGTCTGCTGATGCTGATTTTTATTTGTCTGATCAGTGGCGGGTAAGCCCCGATGATCAGTTGAGGCTCCAGCTGAGTTTGTGGCTGGGTAAATCACAGGTTGCGATTGAGTATCAGTAATTGTATGGAATATTTTTTCTCCCCATCCCCGAAAGAAGGCGTTTCTGAGCGGATTTTAATGTGGTTGCCGCTCACCCTGTTCTTTCCTGTCGGCTTTATGTATGCGGGACTTTTCGCCTTCTGGATCAGTTGGGTATTGACGGGGAACTGGAAAAACCGCTGGGCTATTCTCAGAACGAGTCCATTGTTACTTCCGATTTTGTTACTGAGTCTGATAACACTACTGATTTCTCTGTTGAACCGCAGTGCGCTGGTCGCAAGCAATGAACTCTGGAGTGCGGTGGGACACTATCAAACCTATTTGCTGGTCTTGCCATTTCTTACTTTAGCCTCAGGAAAATGGCAGGAAAAAATGGAAAATATTTTCCTTGGCAGTGCGGTCCTTGCGGCAATGCTGTTTTTACTGAATACGATGCATTTGCTGCCTGATATTTCTTTATTCAAAAGTTATGCTGTCTATCTCGGCAATAAGTCGATTTTACTGGGCATACTTTTGGCATTGGCTGCTTGCTGGATGTGGGCGCGGATATTTTTTGAGAGGCAGGTATCCGTCAGAAATATTGCATTATTTGTTTTTCTGGCAGCCGCAGCTGTATTTTTAGCAAAGACTCGGACGGCCGTATTGCTGTTTGTGCTGGGATTTCTTGCCGTGACACTTTGTTCAATTCGCTGGAGTTGGAAGAGCGTCCTGTTTATTGCTGTCTTTATCGCTAGTATCAGTACATTCTGGACATATGCTGTAAATCAGCCACGTCCGGCAACGTGCGTTGTTAATGAAGTGAAAGCAGCTCCATGGGAGATTTTGCATTTGCGCGCGGTTTGTACTCTGCAGCAGGTTAACGATTTGCGTGAGGGCAGACGTAGCAAAGATGATGACGGAATGCGCTCTGAAATTTATCGTATAACGTCCGGAATAATTTCAGAGCAGCCATTGCTAGGGCACGGTGCAGGCAGCTGGATGCCAATCTATCATGCGCGGGCAAACGGATTATCCAGTGCAACAATGACAACACCACATAGTGATTACCTTTTATATCTTACGGAGCTTGGGCTAATAGGATTGTTTGCACTGATCATTATTTGGGGTCAGCAAATCCGGGTGTCTGTGACGTTACTGAGAAGCGCATCCTTATCGCTTCGGCAGCGTGGAATGCAGCTATTGTTACTCACTTTGTTTATGACTGCCGGCGCATTTTTTAATGCGATCATGCGAGATGCAGTTTTCGCAGTTGCATTCCTCATACTTTTGTCTATTCCACTGAGCGGATTACGGCGCTGAGCGACGGCTGACTTTGATCCGTCGTTGAGCCGGACTTTTCTAATTGAGTTTTCTATGCGTTTGTTTGATCAAAATACAAGAGCGGTATTCAGCAGGTTATGGCGTTCGATGCGGGCTTACCGTAAATTTTTCTGGATCGCAATGTTAACCATGGCTGTTACCGCGCTGACTGAGGCTGCCTTTCCGCGCGTACTTGGCTACATACTGGATCATGGCTTTGGTCGCCCAAGCGGTAACGATGTTGCGATGCTGAATACGCTTAGTGGCGAGACAGTTGCGCAAGATAAGTCGAATGCGATCAAGGGACTTGCATTGTGGAAAATTCCTGCGGCGATTATTGGTATCTTTCTGCTACGCGGTATTTGTACATTTACAACCAGCTATCTGATGAGCTGGATATCTACCAGACTTTTGAACGACTTACGTGCACAAGTGTTCGACAGAGTTCTTTCTGTACCAATAGGGTTTTATCAGAAAGAGTCTGCTTCCCGTATTATCAATGTGATTATGATGGAAGCACAGCAGATCGTAGAAATGCTGAAAGTTTCCATGACAACGCTGATCCGGGATTCACTGACCGTATTCGTTTTGCTGGCTGCGCTTGTCTGGCAAAACTGGAAGCTGACAATCGTCGCGTTGGTTATGATGCCAGTCATGGCTTACTTGGTCCGTAGTGTCAGTAAACGATTACGGGTGCTGAATCAGAGTCAGTTGAATGTAAACAATGAACTTACACAAGTAATCGAAGAAGCGACGCGTGCAACACAGGTTGTACGCATATTCGGCGGTCAGGAATACGAGAAAAAGCGTTTTGCTGAGAGTAATGAAAAATTACGTGGTTATGCTATGCGTACCACTATCGCCGTTGCTTCGACGACACCACTGACCCAGCTTGCAGCTGCAGTGTCTGTTGCGGTAGTGATTATGTTCGCTGTATCGCAGGCTGCTCAAGATGCAACAACCGTGGGAAAGTTTGTAGAGTTTGTCACGTTAATGATGTTGCTGCTTACTCCGTTAAAACGTCTTGCAGACCTGAACGGGCCAATACAGCGTGGTATGGCGGCAGCGGAATCTGTGTTTGAGCTGATCGATACCAGCCCGGAGCGAACGGATGGAAAACTGCTGAATGTACGCGCGCGTGGTGATTTATCATTCTGCGGTGTTAGCTTTTCCTATCCGGGGCAGGAACAAGTCACACTTGACGATATTCAGCTGGATATCGCGTCCGGCGAGACCGTTGCGCTGGTGGGTCTGTCCGGTGGAGGGAAGACATCACTGGTAAATCTCGTGCCTGCATTTTACTCGCCTCAGGCTGGAAAAATAACGCTTGACGGGCAAGATATCAATGAATTGTCACTTGATAGTTTGCGACGTCAGATCGCAATGGTGAGTCAAAACGTAGTGCTGTTTGATGATACAGTCGCAGCGAACATAGCGTATGGCGACTCTTCTCCGGATCATGTAAAGGTAAAGGCTGCCGTCCAGGCAGCATATTTAAGCGAAGTCGTAAGCGAATTGCCCGATGGACTTGAAACACGCATAGGTGATAACGGGTCCCGATTATCGGGTGGGCAAAGACAAAGGCTTGCGATTGCGCGTGCCATATACAAAGATGCGCCAATTCTCATTCTAGATGAGGCGACTTCAGCGCTGGATACGGAGTCTGAGAGAGCTGTACAGTCTGCATTAGATGCGCTGATGCGAGGCAGAACTACTCTGGTTATCGCTCACAGGTTGTCAACAATTGAACGTGCTGACAGGATTGTCGTGCTGGCTGATGGAAAGATCGCGGAACAGGGCACGCATCAGCAGTTATTGGCAAAGGACGGCGTTTACGCAAATTTATACAGAATGCAATTCGCAGAATGATTTTCCAGAAGATAAAGTGATATGAAGAATCAGCGTGTACTGGTCATTATGCCTAACTGGATTGGTGATGCGGTGATGGCTCAACCTCTATTGCAATTACTTCATGCCCAAGATCCGGATATTCAGATTGATGTGCTGACTACAGCCTGGGTTGCGCAGGTTGTGCGGGCGATGCCTGAAGTCAGTGAAGTAATTCAGGCGCCATTCCGTCACGGAGCTTTACAATTGAGAGAAAGACTCGCTTTTGCGGGTGAACTCAGACAACGAAAATATAACGCAGCCTATGTATTACCAAATACCTTGAAATTTGCATTGTTGCCTTGGCTGGCGGGTATTCCGTTGCGAATTGGGTATAAAGGAGAAAGTCGGTACGGATTAATTAACAGGATGCATTTTGATGATAAAAATCATCCGCGTCCGATGACACGATTTTACGGTGCACTGGCTTTCCCTCCTGTAAAGAAATTTACTGCTGAAGTACCGAAACCGAAGCTGGTGATAGAAAATCGGGATGTTGTTGCAGTATTGGCCGCCTTCTCACTAATCCAGTCGCGGCGCCTTGTTATTTTCGCTCCGGGCGCTGAGTTTGGTAATGCCAAACGCTGGCCTGCAGAATATTTTTCGCTACTTGGTCAGCGGCTCCAATCAGCAGATCCGAATGTGCAGTTTATTCTGATGGGGTCTGCAAAAGATACTGAAGTCTGCAATGAGGTGCAAAGCGGTTTACCGCATGCGCAAGTGCTTGCCGGTAAAACAGATTTGTTTCAGGCGATATCTCTTATCGCAGCTGCGGATCTGATCGTCAGCAATGACTCCGGCTTGCTGCATATTGCGTCATCGCTGAATCGTCCTGTTGCCGCAATTTACGGGCCGACAGATCCAATGCATGCGCCACCATTTTCCGATATGTCTTTTTCATTCAGTTATCCGATTGAATGCGCTCCTTGTAAGCAGAGAGAGTGTCCATTAGGGCACCATCAGTGTATGCGGAATTTGTCGCCTGAAAGTGTTGCCGAGCCTGTTTTGAAACGTTTGCAATGGACGTGAAATTGCTCAGGCAGACTAGGTTGTTGATGTCCGGCGCTGCCGGAACGGAGCTTTCAGGATGGGATGCACTGGAGAGTAATGCACAGATACGCCGGTTTTTGAGGGCACAGGAAATATTTGGTTCCGGTGAATGGCAGCCATACATCTACGTCATTCGGACGGGAATCGTCAAACTAAGTTATCTGGATGAAACAGGCGAAGAGTGGATCAAATCTTTCATTGGCGAAGGGGGCTTTTTTGCCTGTCCTGCGGTCATAATTTCTGGTGGGACCACAGATTACTTTGCCGTTGCCGTTGAGGATGTTGAGCTTGAGCAGTTACGATACCCTGAATTGCAAAAACTAGCGGAGCAAAATTCTGAATGGGCAAAAGCAATAAGAGTTTTACTTGAGACGCACATTTTAAAAAAAGAGCAACGTGAACGCGAATTGCTAACCATGGCTCCTGACGTCAGGTATGGTTCATTTTTACATCACAACCCCGAAATTTCAAAACGCCTGCAGGTCAGGGATGTAGCGAAGTATCTTGGCATTACACCCGAAGCTCTCAGCCGAATACGAACCAGAATGAAACATAAGGCCAGCAAGTAGTGTCGGTGCATTTCGTTATACTTTGAATGGTTTTGATTTTCGCGTTTTTGTCTACGGCTTTTCGCGGATAGCGACGGTATAAAACAAATTATACAAATGGGCGCACGTGCAAATGTGAAGTCCCGGAAAGTTGTGCTAGGTGCGTTACATAGCAAAGCAGTGCACTCCACCTCCATTCCAAGAGATTTTATCTCATTGGACTTGGCGGGCAGATTTGAACTAGTTCTGAATGACACCAATTCGCCACCTTGTTCAATTTTAAGATGCAGTGTGCTGGTAAGCGAACATCGTTACGCAACAATTAGCTTTGTGCTCTACGACTTCCGTGCTCCCCGTGCCTGACTGTTTTGGGGCACATCGAGTCAGATGAAATGAGTGTATGCTTGCCAAAGCTGCAGACTTCGCGATGTATTAAGCAAAACTAGCAAATGCATGTGAAATTTTTTTTTAGAAAAGCAGGGCACTATCTGTATTACAGTGATTTAGTATAAATAAACTCAATAAATTTATTTATTGAAAAAATAGCCCGTTCAATAAAGGAATATATTTCTACACAATTTTTGTGAAATCGGCGAATCTACTGCTTCAAGGTTGTTGCTGAAAATATTTTCCATTAGCCCGATCCTCGTTAAATTCGAAATATTTGCGCGTACCTTCATGTAATATCCGTCCTCTCTGATAAAGTAAGAAGTGAATTTTTTTTGCAACGATTCTTGCTACCTCAGAATTATTGATCATTTCCCTGAATGCACAGTGATGCCATATTGAACCAAGTTAACCAAAAATTTAGAAAGGATAAAAAATGGCCGGAGCCAGCCTGTTGGCACTGATTGACGATATTGTGACGGTACTTGATGACGTTGCTGCGATGACAAAGGTTGCAGCGGGAAAGACGTCCGGGGTCCTGGGAGATGATCTTGCATTGAATGCGGAACAGGTTGCGGGTGTGAGAGCTGCACGAGAGTTACCGGTTGTCTGGGCGGTAGCGAAAGGCTCATTTAGAAATAAACTTATTTTGCTGCCGATGGCATTGTTGCTGAGCAGTTTTTTACCATGGGCAGTGATGCCATTACTGATGGTTGGCGGTCTATTTTTGTGTTTTGAGGGTGCTGAGAAGATTCTCCATCACGGTGATGAGGCAGACGATCAGGTTGCTCATGAAGCTGCCGCAATGCTTGCCAGTCCGGATAATGAGCAGGCTTTACTGGAGCTTGAGAAAGAAAAAATTCAGGGTGCAATTCGTACGGATTTTGTGCTGAGCGCAGAGATTATGATTATCACTCTGGGAACGGTTGCAACGGCATCCTTTATGACGCGCCTTTCTGTAATGTCTTTGATCGCAGTGCTCATGACAGTTGGTGTTTATGGAATTGTCGCTGCTATTGTCAAACTGGACGATATCGGACTCTATCTTCAGCGTCAGTCAGGAAAACAGCGTGATCTGCGCTACTTTATCGGTACTGCTCTGCTGAAATTTGCACCTTTGCTGATGAGATTTCTGGCGGTTGCAGGGACGATCGCGATGTTCACGGTTGGCGGCGGCATATTAGAACATGGAATACCACCAGTGCATCACTTAACGGAGTCTGCAGCGGAATGGGTTACTCAGTTCGCACATAATCCATTATTCGGAATGATCACTGGTGTACTGGCAGATGCATTGACCGGTGTCGTCGCAGGTGTTTTTGCGGTCTTACTGCTGAATTTATGGCAGCATATCAAGCCAGGCGCTCACTGAAAAATATACGTTCCCGGAGCGGATGCGAATTCGAATTCCTCCGCTAATTGTCTTGCCGGGACGTGATCAGAATTCTGATTTGCAAGCCAGCTACTCCAGTGTAGCCACCAGGAACCATTTGTTCTCTGTGCCGCATTGAGCCATTCATCCGGAGAGGGGACGGCCTCTCCGGGCATCAGTGTTTTCGAAGTGTAAAAGCTGCACTTAGGGTTTCCCGGCGCCGCCACAATCCCGGCATTGTGGCCACCCGATGCAAGTATGAAGTCTACCGTTACATCGCTAAGGCTGTGAATTTTATAAACGGACCGCCACGGTGAAACGTGGTCCTTTTCCGTTCCAACAACAAATAACGGTGTGTTAATCGCTTTTAAACTCACGGTGCGTCCATTCAATCGATAGCGACCCTGGGCCAGATCATTGTGCAGGAACAAATGATTCAGATATTCACTATGCATTCTGTACGGCATGCGCGTTGTGTCCGAATTCCAGGACATCAGGTCATTTGACTTTTCTGCTTCACCCAGCAAATAGCGTCGCATGTTCCTGGACCAGACCAGATCTTTCGAATTTAATAACTGAAATGAGCCAGCCATCTGCTGGCCATCAAGATATCCTTGTTTCCACATTAGTGCGTCAAGCATGGCTAACTGGCTTTCATCGATAAATAAGCCTAATTCGCCGGGCTCAGTAAAATCGGTCTGGGCAGCTAACAGAGTCATGCTGGCAACCGTGATTTCTCCGGATTCCTCGAGACTGGGAAGTCCTGCCATGCCGATTGCGAGCAAGGTTCCGCCCAGGCAATATCCGGCGGTATGTACAGACGCGCCATCGCACCTTTTACTGACTTCTTTCAATGCGGCATAAAAACCGGACTGCACATAGTCATCCATGCCAAGATCCCGGTCCAGAGAGTCAGGATTACGCCATGAAATAATGAACACAGTAAAACCCTGAGCAGTCAGAAACTTCACCATAGAATTGTGTGGTGACAGATCAAGAATATAGTATTTCATGATCCAAGACGGAACAATCAGGACAGGCTGACTAAAGACGGTTTCTGTGGCCGGAGCATACTGAATCAATTCGATGAGATGATTGCTGAAAACAACTTTGCCTTCGCTGATTGCGACATCCTGTCCTGGCCTGAATGGTAAGTCCTCATTCGTTTCGGACTTATGTATCTGCTGTGCGACGCCTTTCCGCACATCGCTCCCCCAGTTTTGCAAGCCTCGCCACAAATTGGCACCAAATTCTTCGAAGGTTTTTCTCTGAACTTCAGGGTTAGTCGGATAAAAATTAGCCGGAGCGATCATATCGAGCCATTGCCTTGCCGCAAAATTCACAACATTTTCATGATGCGAACTTACGCCCCTTACCCCTGTTGTTGCTGAATCCCAGAATGACTGAGCTTGTAAAAATTGTCTGCTAATGAGGTTATACGGCCAGTTACTCCAGCTTTCACTTTTGAAGCGAGTATCACTGGTTTGTATCTGTTCATCAGTCAGCATTCCCTGATTTCCCGCAATTTGCGATAGCAGTAATGGCCATTCATACAGTTGATTTTCCAGCAATCTTAATAGTTCTGCTTGTTTGCCGGGAGAGAAGCTTAAATGGAGATGCCAGTCCAGCCAGGCAAGCATAAGACTTGCTGGTGAAAGCCCGCCTGTCAGGCGTGAAATTCTGTGATGCATCGCCAGATCCAGTGGGTGCGGGGTGTCACTGCATCCAGTCAGATAGCAAATCATATCGGCGACCGGGAAAGCGCTTTCTTGATGAGTTTGCAAATGCTTGTTAGCAGTTTTCATGGCGTTTCCTCGTTAGGAGTTGAATGATTTTTTGCATTGCTTCTGCGGTAAAAATCAGAATGCATTTCAAAAATCGCTTTACGGGATCAGTTTTATCAAAACACTTACAGCTCAAAGAGTAGCGTGGTATCTCAGTCGCCACAGCTGTACCGCGGTATTGCAAGGGCATTTGTCAAGTCAGCTCTGGCTTCATTGAATGAGCCATTTTCACAAAGTGCGCTTTCAGAACAATTGATTCTGATCAATTGAAATGTGCATATGCAGCAATAAACTGAGTAATCTCTGTTTTTGACATGCGGATTTTTGTTGTGACCTTAAAAATCTATAAAAATCAATGAGTTGATTGGATTTGTGAAAATGAGAAATTTGTATTCTCTGCAATATGTGTGCGGGAAAAAGCTGTTGAAAGCAAGACGAATTCTGTTGCTTGCATCCGGTTTGATCTGTATCAATGGCTATTGGACGGCAGCGGATGTTGCGGCGCAAGAAAGTCTGCAACAAGCCTGGGAGAGTGCTTTGCAACGAGATCACACTGTGCTTGCGGCACGCTATCAGGAGCAAGCCGCACAGGCGCAGCAGGGAGCTTCACGTGCACTTCGCTTGCCAAAAATCACAATGGATGCCGGTTACCTGCGTCTTCAGTCAGAGCCATCAGCGCATCTTTCTCTGCCAGCAATTCCAGCTTTGAAAAATCTGTCATTACCATTTGCTCAGGATGCAGCAAGTTTCGGCATGCTTGAGATGACGATTCCCCTGATGACCAGCGGAAGAATCAGTGCAGGCGTCCGTGCGGCAGATGCAGCTTCAGAAGCACGGAAGGCAATGACGGAAGTCGCAGTTGCTGATCTTAAACTGGCAATCGCCCATACATATATCACCGTGCTCAGAGCGCAACATGCGCTTGCAGTGGCTGACAGTCATGTTGCCGCGATGCGCAGGCACGCAACGGATGTCAGTGAGCTCAATCGCAATGGCTATGTTGCCAAGCATGATGTTCTTGCGACGGAAGTCGCACTGGCCAATGCTTTGCAGTTGCAATTGCAGGCGATCAATGCACTGGATCTTGCCAGAGCATCCTATAACCGCTGGCTGGGGCGTTCCTCAGATGCAGCTGTTACGCTGCGTGATCCGGAAGCGCCTGTAATGAACGATTCTGCTTCTCTTCATGAGTTAAGTGCTGCCGCAATGCTGAAACGGCCTGAAGTTACCGCGCTCGGAAAGCAGGCTCAGGCACTGACAGCACAGGCGGCTAGTGTAAAAGCCAGTCACTTACCACAAATTGGGTTCAGTGCTGGATACGCGAAACTGGATAACCGCTACCTGACACAGGATAAGGGTTGGTATGCGGGTGTCATGATGAAATGGGATTTATTTGATGGCGGGCAGACAAAGATGCAGTCCTCCAAATTACTCGCTGAAAGCAGAGCGGTTGATGAATCGCTGAAAGACAGTCAGGAAAAGATTTCGCTACAGGTCCGTCAGGCCTGGCTGAATCGTCGTGAATCGTCATTGAGGCAGGAACTGGCAGAAAAGGCACTTGCGCAAGCAGAACAGGTCAGTGATCTCGCGAGGGAGCGTTATCGGAATGGTCTTGCAAATAATACGGAAGTCCTCGATGCAGAGACACGAAGGTTACAGGCATATGCAAACCGGGATCAGGCCAAATATGACCTGATTCTGTCGGATATTCAATTGCAGTACGCCAGTGGCTTACTTGGACAGCACTAACCCCTAGATGCAGAGAGGAAATACAGTGAATATTCAGACGGGAAAAACGGGAGTCGTTTTGCTGATTGCGGCAGCGATTGCGATTACATCCGGTATTGCTTACTACATTCAGAGCAATCGAAAATTGCCCGAAGGGTTAATTGCTGCAAGTGGCCGTGTTGAGGGGGACCGAATCATGGCAGCGGCAAAGTTTCCCGGACGTTTGCGTGAAGTTCGTGCCAGAGAAGGTGATGAGCTGAAGGCAGGTGTACTGGTCGCACTGCTTGAAGACGATAGTGTCCAGGCAAGAACAGAGCAGGCACGTCAAATGGTAAATGCCGCCACCGCGCAGCTAAACGGTGCGGAAGCCAGTCTTGACGTTGCGGAAAAAGAAATTCCGATGGCAATTACAGTGGCAGATGCCGGAGTCAGTCAGGCTGAAGCAATGTTGATTAAAGCACAGGCAGTTGCATTGCAGTCTAAACGCGACGCAGACAGGCATCAGGCATTGTATGAAAAAGGTGTTATTGAAAAACACCGGCTGGAACAGGCTGAACTTGCATTGAAAGTCGCAGATAGCGATCAGCGTGCAGCAACTGAGAACGTTCGCCGTGCAAAAGAGGCTCTCGCTCAGGCCCGCTTAGGGCAACAAAAAATTCAGGCCCGTCGTCAGGAGGTTGCAGCACTTGCTGCACAGAGGCAGAGGGCTGAAGCAGCAGTCACAGAATCCGGTGCAGCATTAAAAGATATGCAGATTGTTACGCCGGCTGCAGGGGTTGTACTGACACGTTTACGCGAGCCGGGTGAGGTCGTGATGCCGGGTGGTGCTATTCTCGAAATGGTGAATCTTGATCAGTTGTATCTGAAAGTCTATGTTCCTGAATCCAGAATTGGTCAGATCAGACTGGGATTGCCTGCACGTGTGTATGTCGATTCTCAGCCGGATATTTATTACGACGCCAGGGTTTCTTATATTTCGGCAAAAGCTGAATTTACACCAAAAGAAGTACAGACAACGGATGAACGCGTCAAGTTAATGTATGCCGTGAAGCTGACCTTGATTGCTAACCCGGGTCATAAGCTGACACCGGGCCTGCCAGCCGATGCAGTTATTCGCTGGAAGGAAAATGCTGAATGGCAAAAACCACGCTGGCACTGAAAGGCGGAGTAATGTCGACCATGTCTTCGGCAGCGCCGGTAATTGCGGAGGGACTTAGAAAATCATATGGTGCAGTGAATGCGCTGGATGGTGTCAGCCTTAACCTCCAGCCTGGGGAAATCTATGGACTGATCGGACCAGATGGTGCTGGTAAAAGCAGTTTATTGAAAATTGTTGCGGGTGTACTTGCGCAGGATAGTGGTGAGCTGACGGTATTTGGTACAAAGATCCGTAACGAGCGCGATGCCGATGCGGTAAAAGACAGAATAGGTCTGATGCCGCAGGGTCTTGGGCAAAATTTATATGCTGATCTTTCAATTGAAGAAAATATTGACTATTTTGGCGGCCTAAGGCTGATACCAAAAAACGTCCTTGAACAACGAAAAAATTTGCTTTTGCAGGCAACACGCCTCGATCGCTTTCGCGATCGGCCGATGAAAAATCTGTCCGGTGGTATGAAGCAAAAACTCGGACTGGTATGTACGCTGATCCATGAGCCTCGCCTTGTCATTCTGGATGAACCGACTACCGGTGTTGATCCTGTTTCGCGACGTGAATTCTGGAATATTCTCAGCCGTCTGCTGAAAGAGAAACAAATCACCGCATTGGTCTCAACTGCTTATATGGATGAGGCAAGCCGCTTTCACCGGGTATCTCTTATGCATGCCGGGCAGGTTCTGGCATCCGGTGTTCCATCGGAGTTGCGTCATCTGGCAAGTGGCTCCATGCTCAGTATGAATTGCGAAGATCCTCAGCAGCAATTGCGTATCGTGAATGAAGTACAGCCGGTGTTTCCGCAATTGGAAGTGCTCGGAAATGAAGTGCGTATTTTTTCAGATGTGCCGGCGGAGCTAGCAATCTCACAACTGTCGCAAATGGCGGCTTGCTCGGGGCTTGCACCCGCAACAGAAACAGATCCGGAACTCGAAGATACCTTTATTGCCTTATTGCGACAGAAGTACGGTGCCAGCGCTCCAAGCAATCATATAAGCCAGTCTCACAAAATAGCGGGACAAAGCGGGATGGCGATCGAAGCTCGTCAGTTATCGCGGCACTTTGGTGAGTTCAAAGCAGTTGATCGCGTCAGCTTTCAGGTGCCGCAGGGGGAAATTTTCGGGTTGCTCGGCGCTAACGGTGCCGGTAAGAGTACGGTGATTAAAATGCTGACAGGCATTCTTACGCCAAGTGATGGTGCCGGTTGGGTAGCTGGCGCGGATATGCGGACCGCGGGTCTGCAGATCAGAGAGCGCATTGGCTATATGTCGCAGGCATTTTCTCTCTATCTGGATCTGAGTGTGACTGAAAATATTCGTTTATACGGCGGAATTTATGGTCTCAGTGAGAGTGGCATTCGCGACCGTATGGGCTGGATACTTGACATGGCAGGACTCCGGCCCTATGCAAACGCGTTGACAGCCGGGTTACCGATGGGCTTGCGTCAGCGCCTTGCACTGGGATGTGCCCTGATTCACAGGCCGTCGGTTTTATTTCTGGATGAACCTACCTCAGGCGTTGATCCATTGGGCCGAAGAGCGTTCTGGGACGTGCTGTTCCGTTTGTCGCGTGAAGAGAAAGTCACGATTCTGGTCACCACACACTATATGTCTGAAGCAGAACATTGTGATCATATTGCGCTGATGTATGCCGGACGGGTTGTTGCTGATGCTTCGCCTGAGCAGTTAAAACAGAATGTCCAGAGTGAAGCAGGGCAGTTGTTGCGTATCAGTGGCGCAGATTCTGCCAGGTTAGCAGAAGTGCTGCAGAGAGAAGGGTTTGCCAGCGCGGCAGTATTCGGTCCACATGTGCATGTGTTTGTTGAAAATGCCAGTGAAGCAGAAAATATCATCAGAAGCAAATGTGACCCCGGAGAGTTGATCCGGATTAGCACGCAAAAACTCAGCATGGAAGATGTCTTCGTTCACATTGTCAGTCAGCTGGAGAAACAATCTCAGACACCCGCACAAACAGCTGCTGTATCCACGGAGTCGGTATGAATGAAAATAAGTCTCTACCACATTTGCTGAACTGGACACGCATTTTTGTTGTGGCTTATAAAGAATGGCGTGAAATTATCCGTGACCGCTTGTTCTTTATTCTCGCCTTTGTTGTTCCTTCATTGCTGATGCTGTTATTCGGCTATGGCCTTTCTCTGGATGTAGAAAATATTCCACTGGCAATTGTTGATTATGACCAGAGCAGTGTTTCCCGTGACTACGCACATAAGTTCAGCGACAGTCGTTATTTCTCACTGAAACAGCAGGGCGGACATGAGGCAAAGCTGGAGCAAATGTTAATGGATAACAGCTTGCGTGCAGTACTCGTGATTCCGCCAGATTTTGGCAAAAGTCTAATGGCAGGGAAACCTGCGCATGTACAAACCTGGATTGACGGTACGTTTCCGTTCAGGGCGCTTACAGCGCGCGGTTATATCACCGCAATGAATGCTGCGATCAGTGTTGAGCACTTATCTACCTCAGTCTCCGCGCAAACCGGGCTCAGCAAGTCACAGGTTCAGCAATTGTTGCAGCCAGTCAGTATTGAGGTCCGGTATTTGTACAATCAGGAGGTCAAAAGTATCTGGTCACTCGCACCGAAACTGATCATGGTTATTCTGATGTTGTCCCCACCATTTCTGACCGCACTTGGTGTAGTCAGGGAGAAAGAGTCAGGTGCGATTTATAACGTATATGCGTCGACACTGAGCCGTGCTGAATACCTGATCGGAAAACTGTTACCTTATGTCGGCATCAGCGTAGTGAATGCGGGCTTACTGAGTGTGATGGCATGGTTACTGTTCGGGACACCGTTTAAAGGCAACCTGCTTCTGTTTTTTATCGCCACAGTCTTATATGTGGTCTGTACTACAGGAATCGGGCTGCTGGTTTCTGTGATGGTTTCAACACAGGTTGCTGCCATGGTTGGAACTGCAATTGTAACCGTGGTCCCTGCAGTGCTTTATTCCGGCATGATTATTCCGATACCGTCATTGTCAGCAGTCGCCAGTGTTATTGCACATTTATTGCCGGGTATGTATTACGCAGAAATTGCCACGGCGTGTTTCCTGAAGGATGTCAGTGTATTTTCCTTATGGGATGACCTGTGTATTTTGCTGTTGTACACGCTGGCATTGTTCAGTGCCGGATATTTACAGTTTCATAAACGTCCGGTACGTTAGGAATTATATGTCTCCGATGATAATTGTCTGGCTGCGTCGTTTGCGCGCAATGACATGGAAAGAACTGTTGCAGTTAATGCGCGATCCGGTCCTCCTGGTGTTTGTGTTGTATGCATTTACAGCGGATATTTATAATGCAGGCTCCGGTGTTTCGTTTCAACTGAATAATGTTGCGATGGTTCTCAGTGATCAGGATCGCAGCGCAGTATCGCGTGAACTTGCAGGGCGCTTTATGCCACCAGAATTTCGCTGGCTGGCCAGTACGACGCGACCGGCTGACGGCATTCGATTTCTGGATGAAAGCAAAGCGCTGGCAGTTCTGGAAATACCCCCGGGATTTGGCAAAGATCTGCAATCCGGGAAGGGGACACATTTGCAGCTGCAGATTGATGCATCTAATTCTGTTCAGGGATTTCTGGCAACACTGGATGCCAGTCAGATCGTTGCAAGATTCGGGCTGGAACAGTTAGCGACACAAAACGGGCTCGCACTGAGCGGTGGCAATCTGAGTTTGCCGGTAGTCAGTAATGATGTACGCGTCTGGTTTAACCCGAATCAGAACGATGCCTGGTTTATGGGAATTTCCGAATTGCTGAATGTCGTGACTCTGTTTTCGATGCTGTTACCTGCTGCTGCGATGGTCAGAGAAAAGGAGCGTGGCACGATTGAGCAATTGCTGGTCTCACCGTTATCACCTCTGCAGATTATGCTGCCGAAGATTATTGCAATGCTCGCTGTCATTCTTGGTGGTATTGCGCTGGGTTTATTCGCCATCTTAATTCCGGTGTTTCACATTCCGGTTGCGGGTAGTCTGATTCTATTTTTTGTATTCAGTACGGCATATGTAGCGACCCTGGCGGGAATCGGCATACTGATTGCAACAGTTACAAGAAATATGGCGCAGGCCGGAATGATGGTGATTCTGATTATTGCCCCTATGATGTTTTTGTCCGGATTATGGACGCCTCCGGAGGCAATGCCGGTTCTGATGCGATGGGGAATGTATATTTCACCACTTTATTACTATATCAATGCGAGTTACGGCATTCTGATGAAAGGTGCAGATCTGCAGATCTTATGGCCTATGCTGGCCGGGATATTGTTTATTGGGACGCTGGTCAGAATCGTCACGATGCAGCGTTTCAGGCAGCAATTCGCCTGATTTTAATTGGATAAATAATTAACTAATTTTAGTTATGAATATTGTTCGGTAAAATAGTCAGAACATCACAATGCTGTCAAATTCAACAGGAGTAAACATGCAGAATTTTTCACTGGCAGGGAAACGTGGTCTGGTTGTGGGTGTAGCAAACGAACAGAGTATCGCATGGGGCTGTGCGCAGCAAATGCATGCGATGGGGGCTGAGCTGGTGATGTCGTGCGTCAATGAAAAAGCACAGCAGTTTGTTGCACCTTTGGCTGAGCGCCTGAATGCACCGCTGATTGTTTGTAATGTGGAGCAGGCTGGTTGTGTGCAGAGTCTGGTCGATACTGCTGCCGGTCACTTGGGCAAGATTGACTTTGTTGTGCATTCCGTTGCATGGGCACCACTGGAAGATTTGCATGGACGTGTCACCGACAGCAGCGCGGAGGGATTTTTGCGCGCAATGCGTATTTCATGCCACTCATTTGCGGAACTGGTCCGCTGTTGTGAACCGCATTTGTCTGCTTCTGCCAGCCTGATGACAATGTCTTATCTGGGCGCAGATGAAGCGGTAGAGCATTATGGAATGATGGGGCCTGTTAAGGCTGCGCTTGAATCCGTCGTGCGGTATATGGCAGCTGAACTGGGCCCTGACGGGCATCGTGTACATGCGATATCTCCCGGTCCAGTGCCAACACGGGCTGCGTCCGGCTTACAAGATTTTGATCAGTTGATGCAAAAAGCTGTTGAACGCTCGCCGTTACGACGTCTCGTTAGTTTGGAGGAAATTGGCAATCTGGCGGTATTTCTGGCCAGTGATGCATCATCGGGAATGACAGGGCAAACCCTGTATGTCGATGGTGGGTATCATATTGTGAATTAATAATTTATTCTGGAGAGACAATGAATAATCCGGTCTACCCGTTAGCCAGTGATCAGACGATGATCCGAAATGTCGTGTTCGATGAAATCCAGATAGGCCAGACTGCGAGTGCGCAGCGGGTATTGTCACAAGCGGATATTCAGGCATTTGCCACCATTTCCGGCGATGTGAATCCGGCTCATCTCGATGCGGAATATGCAGATCAGACTTTGTTCCACGGCGTTATCGCACATGGTATGTGGGGCGGCGCACTGATTTCCGCGGTTCTGGGAACACAATTGCCCGGGCCCGGAACCATTTATCTGGAGCAGAATCTGCGTTTTTCCAAGCCGGTAAGAGTCGGTGATGCGCTGGATATTTCCGTAACTGTGCTGACCAAGGACCCGGAAAAAAAGCGCGTGACCTTGCAGTGTGAGATTCAGAATCAGAAAGGGCAAACGGTCGTCAGCGGAGAAGCGCTGGTCATCGCGCCGACGGAACGGGTAGCACGTCCGCGTGCCCATTTACCCACTTTAGCGATGTTTGATCTCGGAGCGCGTCAGCAGGCATTGATACACAGCGTCAGCGAGTTATCTCCGGTTCGTTGTGCGGTAGTTCACCCGTGTGACCAGGAATCGCTGCGCGGAGCACTGGATGCGGCAGATCATCATCTGATCATTCCTGTGTTAATCGGGCCGGCAGAGAAAATTCAGCAACTGGCATCAGGATTTGGCTGGTCGCTGGAAGGTATCGAGCTGATTGACGTGCCACATAGTCATGCCGCAGCCGAAAAGGCAGTTGAACTGGCCGCGGCAGGGCAGGTCGAGGCACTGATGAAAGGAAGTCTGCATACCGATGAGCTGATGTCTGCGGTGGTGCATTGCGTCGCGCTCAAGACCCGCCGCCGCTTATCGCATGTATTCCATCTGGATGTGCCGATGTATCACAAAGTGATTCTGCTGACGGATGCCGCGCTGAATATTGCTCCCGACTTACAGGCAAAAGCAGAAATTCTGCAAAATGCCATCGAACTGGCACATGCACTCGGCATCACACAGCCAAAAGCGGCATTGCTTGCAGCAGTGGAATCCGTAAATGGAAAAATGCCTGCAACTCTGGATGCTGCAGCACTGTGCAAAATGGTGGATCGCGGGCAAATCTGTGGTGCAGTGGTTGATGGTCCGCTGGCATTTGATAATGCGATTTCCGCTGATGCTGCACGCATCAAGGGCATTCAGTCACCGGTATCCGGTGACCCCGACATCCTGATGGTACCGGAAATTGAATCCGGTAATATGCTGGCCAAACAGTTTGAATATCTGGCGGGTGCATCGGCTTGCGGCATCGTACTCGGTGCACGTGTTCCGATTGCGCTGACCAGTCGCGCAGATGGCGCAGAAGCCCGTGTTGCTTCGGCGGCGCTGGTGAAACTGCTTGCGCATCGTTACCGGGAGATTGCACCGTGAGTCAGCAGGCAATCCTGTCGGTGAATTCCGGTTCATCTACGATTAAATTTGCTTTGTATCCGGTGCAGAATAAAACGCTGGGGCCGGCAATTTTGTCCGGTGTACTGGAGGGACTGGAGCCCGGCGGAATAATCTGTCTGCGGCTTAATCAGCAAATCCTGTCTGCGGATAGTATCAACAGCAAAGACGAAGAAACGCGTTTCGCGGCGGCGTTGCAGTGGTTGCAAAGTCAGGTCAGTTTACACGCCGGAGCATTTGAGGTTTGTGCGGTTGCACACCGTATTGTGCATGGCGGTGGCCACTTTGCCGATTCATGTATCGTGACAGCAGATGTATTGCAGACACTGCGGGGATATGAGCACCTTGCGCCTTTGCATCAGCCACATAATCTGGATGGCGTTGCTGCATTCGCAGCGGCTTATCCGGGTGTCCCGCAGATTGCCTGTTTTGACACTGGATTTCACGCCACGATGCCGGAAACAGAAACACGCTTTGCACTGCCTTTGCGCGAGCACGAGCAGGGAGTCCGTCGCTACGGATTTCACGGATTATCCTACCGTTTTGTTTCTCACCGTCTCACAACACTCAGTAGACGGGCGTCCGGTCGCGCGCTGATGGCGCACTTAGGTAACGGTGCCAGTTTGTGTGCGATGCAGGAAGGCAAAAGTATCGCCACGACGATGGGATTTTCTGCGCTGGACGGACTCATGATGGGTAGCCGGTGTGGTCAGCTGGATCCGGGTGTCATTTTGCACTGGCTGGATCAGGGGATGGACCGGAAAACCATTGAGCGCGTTCTGTACAAAGAATCCGGGCTGCTTGGTGTTTCCGGTATTTCGGCTGACATGCGTACCCTGAGAGCATCAGAAGATCCCCGCGCCACAGCGGCAATCGCGCAATTTACTTACCGCGTCCGGCGTGAAGCGGGCGGGCTGATCACGGTTATGCAGGGGCTTGATTTGCTGGCATTCACCGGTGGCATTGGTGAGCACGATGCGCAATTGCGCGCAGATGTTGTTCGCGGGCTCAGTTTTCTCGGACTCAAACTGGACGATGCTGCGAATCAGTCCGCAACCGGTGACCGTGCAATGCCTGTACATGCGCCGGACAGCGCAGTGGAGATCTGGGTTGTTCCAACCGATGAAGGCATGATTGCAGCGCAGGATGCACTGACATTGTTGCTGTAACGCAGAACAGGCCGGAGACCGTTTACGGTGTCCGGCGACGCGGCCACTGATACAGCAGGGACATGCTGCGGAGTGCCGGTATTTCCTGCAAACGATAAATCAGCACCGGGATCAGCACGCCGGCAAGACAGCCGGCAAATAAGTGAATTGCCGGATCTTCGATGTGCAAGAGTTTAGAAAGCACGATCCGTACACCGCTGCCCGTCAGAATATGCATCAGATACACCGGCATAGAGTAACGTCCGCACCATGCAATCACGTTGCCTGTCTTTTGCAGTATTGGCCGGGCGCTGCCTGCCCATTGACGGCATAACAGACAGATACCGGCAATGGCGGATAGTGCAATCGGTAATAACCACAGGCTGCGGGACTGGAAAGTGAATCCCCACTGCACATGATAAACAGCGCTCAGCAGTATTGAACCTGACAGCAGTGCAATCCCCGTCAGCGCGGGCAAATTGTGCAGCCGGTCTTCCTGTTGCCACTGCATCCACAAACTGCCAGCCAGAAAATACAATGCGTAGCTGGCGATAAAATCCAGCGGAAACGGAATCTGAAAAAACTGCTGCGTTACCCACCCACCTGCAGCTGCGCTGAAGATCAGCATCAGCCAGCGGGAGTGGCTGCGATACACCAGCGTGAGCAGGGCAAACAAAAAAAAGAGCACATACAGAAACCAGAATTGAGCACGCGGCTGCAAGCCCAGCGCAAGAACATCTGCCCAGCTGGTTTTTGCCGTTGTGAAGCGCGAAAGCATCACTTCTATGCCGCCCTGCAGAAGAGACCACACAGCGTAGGGGTATAACACGGTACGCAGTTTTTCTGTGATCAGCGGCCAGCGCCCATGACGCTGCACCGATCCCTGAAAGTACAGACCGGATAAAAAGAAAAACAGCGGCATATGAAAGCTGTAAATCATGCTGTCGGCAAGCCGGTACAGCGATTCACTGATCGTTATCCCGGCATTTGCCATGCCACGGGCAACATGACCGTAGACCACCAGTAAAATGCCGACACCTTTTGCGTAATCTACCCAGATATCACGTTGTTTCATGGTTTTGCAGACTGATAAACAGCAGGAAGAAAGTCGCCGAAGTGCTCATCTAAAATTCTGATTGTGTTCTGTGCAGGAAATCTTTACATTCAATGCAAAATAAACCGGTTGCGCACGATAAAAGACGAAGACAAGCAGCGAATACGCTGTATTGCGCAGCCAGACATGATAACAGGAGACAACATGACAACAGATAAAATCTGGCTTTCCGCCTATCCGCAAGGTGTACCTGCAGAGATTCAGCCTGATACGTATTCTTCGCTGACAGCCTTACTCGAAGAATCATTTCATCGCTACGCAGACCGCGACGCCTACTTTTGTATGGGTAAGTCACTGACTTACCGCGAAATTGATCTGCATTCTCAACGTGTTGCCGCATGGCTGCAGTGTCTGGGATTATCCGCGCATGCCCGTGTGGCCGTGATGATGCCAAACGTGTTGCAGTACCCGATTGCTGTTGCCGGTATTCTGCGCGCCGGATATACCGTTGTGAATGTGAACCCGCTGTACACTGCGCGCGAACTGGAACATCAATTGGCTGATTCCGGTGCAGAAGTGATTTTCGTACTGGAAAATTTCGCTTCTACCGTTCAGCAAGTGTTGCCGAAAACAAAGGTACGTCAGGTTGTTATCGCCAGCATGGGCGATATGCACGGTGGCGTGAAAGGCATGTTGCTGAACTTCGCGGTACGCCATATTAAAAAAATGGTGCCGGCATTTTCGATTCCGGATGCGCTGAGCTTTAACCGCGTGTTGCAGGTTGGTGCAGGATTACATCTGGATAAACCTTTGCAGGGACATGAGGATATCGCGTTCCTGCAATATACCGGCGGTACCACCGGTGTGTCTAAAGGTGCCGTACTGACGCACAGAAATGTTATTGCAAATATTCTGCAAAATGATGCGTGGTCCGTACCCGCGATGAAAGATCTGCCGCAGGGTAAACAATGGGTCACCGTTTGCGCACTGCCGCTGTATCACATTCTGGCGCTGAACGCCTGCATGATGATGGGCGCACGCTGGGGTGCGCTGAATGTGCTGATTCCGAATCCACGTGACATTGGCGGCCTGATGAAAACCCTGAGCCGTTTCAAAATTCACTTCTTCCCCGGTGTGAATACCCTGTTCAATGCGATGCTGAATCATCCGGATATTAAGCTGCTGGATTTAAGCGAGTTACAAATTGCTCTGGGTGGCGGCATGGCGGTACAACAGGCTGTCAGTGACCGCTGGCAGAAACTGACCGGCAAGCCGATTCTGGAGGGCTACGGTTTGTCAGAAACCTCCCCGAGTGCGACCTTGTGTCCACCGGGCATGGCCGGTTTCAGCGGCACCATTGGTTTGCCGATACCATCAACAGAAATCGCTATTCTGGATGATGACGGCAGACATCTTGCCATCGGTGAAACCGGTGAAATCGCGATCCGTGGTCCGCAAGTGATGCGTGGCTACTGGAACCGTCCGGATGAAACGGCCAAAGTGATGACGGCGGACGGCTTCTTCCGCTCCGGCGATATCGGCGTGATGGACGCGCGCGGCTTTGTGAAAATCGTCGATCGTAAGAAAGATATGATTCTGGTGTCCGGCTTTAATGTATTCCCGAACGAAGTCGAAGCCGTGGTGATGAATCATCCGGGCGTGCTGGAATGTGCTTGCGTCGGGATTCCGGATGCCAACTCAGGCGAAGCCGTGAAACTGTTTGTCGTGAAAAAAGATCCGGCCTTAACTGCGGACGAACTCATGACGTTCTGCAAAGAGCAGATGACGGCTTATAAAAAACCGAAGTACATCGAATTCCGTATGGAGCTGCCGAAAACCAATGTCGGTAAAATTCTGCGCCGCGAACTGCGCGACGGAAAATAAGACAGGCTGAGGTGAAAAACTGTCATGCAAAACGGCTGATGAACATCAGCCGTTTTTTTTATCGTTAGTTGTCAGTGATAGTGCTGCAACTGCATTTAATCTTTCGGGTCCGGCAGAACCGGTGACGTGGAGCCATTGTAGGTCAGATAAGCAAGCCAGATTTCCTTAATGCGTTCATCGTAGAGCCGCAGCTGGCATTCGGCCGAATCGCGATACCGTGCGCTTCCTGGTTCGCGGCTGTAAAGATAACCGCAATGCTTACGCACATAATTTTCCCAGATTTTCTGCGTTTCAATTAATTCCTCGTCATTCCCCCCGGTTTCCTTTTCCCGTTTCTGTGCAGCAGACAGATATTTTCTGAGCTTCACTTCTTTTGCATCCATTTTCTCGATCATACAATTTGTAATATCGAAGGTATTTTTACGGTCAGAGCAGTCAGCGTCGGGAGGCGCCGCCATCGAAGCACCACTGATGAAGGTGAGCAGGGCTGTCATCAGGAACTTCCAGAGCGTAGTGATTTTCATGTCCGGATCAAAATTAATGGAGTTAATCAAACGAGTTAATTAAATCATATTTAAGTGAATTCGGATGAGGGAAACTAAAATATATTAGTAAAAATGAGGGGGCTCTTCAGTTGATTGTAATTCGGACTGAGACAGACTTCTGACTGAACAAAAGCAAAAGCGTCGCCAGCAGATTCCGCTGATTACGCTTTGCTATTTTCGATTGAAGCAGTCTGAAAAACCTTATTCAGCCTGCGGCAATACGACTTACCACTTCATTTCACCTTTCGCGACACGGGCACCGATTTCCAGTGAAATCGCACCAACGGCGTCCGGATACGCGGCCTGCATGGCGCTGATCAGAGCATTACCGTCCTTGGCTTTACCGGCTTCCTGCTCGAAGCGTTTCAGATATTCGGCGGTGTACAGAATCGCAGATGTATCGGTTTTTTCACCCTGACGCATATGACCCGGCACGACCATTTCCGGTTTCAGTGCCAGCATCTCGTTCAGTTGTGCCTGCCATGCCTGACGTTCAGCAACAGACTGGGTGTCTGCTGTCCATACATGCATTTGCTGGAATACTGCGATGTCACCGGCAATCATTTTCAGTGACGGAATCCACAGATAAGGGCGATGCGCGAGGATGCCGCTGGTGCCGCGAATTTCGATGCTGTGTCCTTCCAGTTGCAGCGATTTTGCTGTGTAAACCTGTGGCAGTACCGGTTGTTTCGGCGCATTCGCACCCATTTTCGGGCCCCAGTAAGCGACTTTACCGGCAACTTTGGCCTGAATTTTTTCCAGTACCGCTGGTGTGGTCAGCACTTCTGCCTGCGGGAAAAATTGCTTCAGCGTTTCCACGCCAAAGTAATAGTCAGGATCGGCCTGACTCACGAATATCGTTTTCAGGGTTTTGCCGCTGTCCAGCACATTGGCGGCAATGCGCAGCGCGTCGGCGCGGGTGAAGCCACCGTCAATCACAATCGCTTCTTTTTCGCCGCTGATCAGGGTGGAAGTGACATTGAAGCTGGCACCATCCGCCTGATAGACGCGGACTTTCAACGGGGCTTCTGCCATTGCAGTGGTGGCAGTTAGGGCGAGGGTGGCAGTCAGAACAACAGATTTCAGCATGATGCATCCTTTCGGGTGAGAGTTATTTTGAACCGTTTCAGATTCGACAGGACGCAGTGTATTGGTAATGAAACAGAAGATAAATGCGCTAAACTGTGCTTCATTGTTTCAGAAATTGTGCAAATTAGACGCGAGGGAGACCGGGAGAGATCCATGGACAGGCTGATGGCGATGAAAGTGTTTTGCGAGGTGGCTGCCACCGGCAGTTTTACGGCGGCCGCCGACCGGCTGGAAATGTCGCGGGTGATGGTCAGCCGCTATGTGGAATCGCTGGAAAGCTGGCTCGGTGTGCGCCTGATCCAGCGCACCACCCGCAGACTGGCGCTGACGGATGCGGGCGAGCGCTGTCTGCAGCGTGCGCAGCAATTGCACGGCGTGGCGGAGGCTTTGCAGCAGGAAGTGCGTACCGATGCCGAAGAGTTATCCGGCCTGCTGCGTCTGACCTGCAGCGTATCGTTTGCCTATGCGCAGCTCGCAACAGCGCTGGCGGCGTTTCTGCAGCAGCATCCGGCGCTGAAAATTGACGTGAAACTCGGCGATCAGGCGGTGAATCTGCTGGAAGAGCGCATAGATCTGGCGATCCGCATCAGTCAGTCGCCCGACCCCGGTCTGGTTTCGCGTCCGCTGGCAATCTGTGACTCGGTAATGGTGGCCAGTCCTGCCTATCTGCGACTGGCTGGCACGCCCGCGCATCCGGATCAGCTGGCGCAGCACAGTTGTATCAGCCACAGTCATTTCGGGCGTGACGGCTGGACCCTGAGCCACAACGGACAGACGCAGCGGTTTACGGTTCCGGTCAGACTGACGATGGATGACGCGACCTCGCTGATGCAGGCTGCAATCGCCGGTGCCGGTATCGCCTTACTTCCGGCGTATCTGGTCAATCCTGTGCTGCGCGAAGGTCAGCTGATCAGCGTGCTCAGCGACTGGCAGGCAGCGCAAATCGGTGTGTATGCCTTGTACCCGTCACGCCGTCATCTCGCGCCTGCGGTACGTGCCTTGCTGGATTTTCTGGTGCAGCGCTTCGAGCAAAGGCCTTGGTGAATGTCCTGTTGGGTTCCGACAGCACCCGAAGGCGTAAAAACTGCCTGAAATAGCCAAAATGCGGAGTCCTGCACAGAAAAAAGTTGGTTTTTCACGGACGTCCGCAGAAACAGTGGCGCTCCGGACAGGTAAAAAAAGGCTGCGATGCGGAGACTTGCATAGTCCGCAGCGCAGCCTGATCCGGATTCCGGTTGACGGATTACATCAGGATGATGTCGTACTGTTCCTGATGGAAAGAGTTTTCGACTTGCAGCGAGATCGGTTTGCCGATGAAATCGCCGAGCATGGCCAGATGCTGCGATTCTTCCTCAAGGAACATATCGACCACGATTTGCGAGGCCAGAATGCGGAATTCGCGCGGATTGAATTGCTTGGCTTCGCGCAGCAGTTCGCGCAGGATTTCGTAGCAAACGGTACGGGCGGTTTTGACCATGCCTTTGCCGGTACAGGCAGGGCAGGTTTCGCACAACACATGCGCCAGCGATTCGCGCGTGCGTTTGCGGGTGACTTCCACCAGACCCAGTGCAGAAAAGCCGGAAACCGACAGTTTGGTACGGTCACGCGATAAGGCTTTGTTCAGCTCGGCCAGCACGGCGGTGCGGTGCTCTGCATTTTCCATATCGATCAGATCAAGGATGATAATGCCGCCGAGGTTACGCAAGCGCAGCTGACGCGCAATGGCGTGCGCTGCTTCCAGATTGGTTTTGAAAATCGTGTCGTCAAAGTTGCGACCGGCGACAAAGCTGCCGGTGTTGACGTCGATGGTGGTCATGGCTTCGGTCTGATCGATGATCAGATAGCCGCCGGATTTCAGATCAACACGGCGACCCAGCGCACGTTCAATTTCTTCTTCCACCCCGTACAAATCAAATAACGGACGTTCGCCGGTGTAATGCTGCAGACGTGGCAGCACGGAAGGCATGTACTGGCTGCCGAATTCGGTCAGCATCTGGAAATTTTCACGCGAATCAACCTGAATCGAACCGGTTTCTTCATTCACAAAATCGCGCAGCACGCGCTGCGCCAGATTCAGATCCTGATACAGCAGGCTGCCAGCCGGTTTGCTTTTGGCGGCCTGACTGATATTGGCCCAGGTGCGGCGCAGGTAATCGATATCGGCTTTCAGTTCATCGTCATTCGCATCTTCCGCCATGGTGCGTACGATGAAGCCACCTTTATCTTCCGGTTGCTGCAGGCTGGTTACGCGCTCGCGCAGGGCTTCGCGACCTGCTTCATTTTCAATTTTCTGCGAAATGCCGACATGCTTGTCCTGTGGCAGGAATACCAGCATACGGCCAGCAATCGAGATTTGCGTCGACAGGCGTGCGCCTTTGGTGCCGATAGGATCTTTGATGACTTGAACAGTGATGCTCTGGCCGTCAAACAGCAGTTTTTCTATCGGTTTCAATGCGGTGTTCGGATTGCCGTCCTGCGGTTTGGCATCCCAGATGTCAGCCACATGCAGGAAAGCGGCGCGCTCGAGACCGATGTCGATAAACGCGCTTTGCATGCCCGGCAGAACACGGACCACTTTGCCCAGATAAATATTGCCAACCAGACCGCGCGACAAGGTGCGTTCCACATGCAGTTCCTGCACGGCACCCTGAAAAATCAGAGCCACGCGGGTTTCCTGCGGGGTGATGTTAATCAGCAGATCTTCCATGATTCTTTGTTATTCCCATTGCAGGCCAGCATCACGCAGCAGCTGGCAGGTTTCAAAAATCGGTAAGCCCATAATACCGGAGTAACTGCCGCTGATATGACGGATAAACTGCGCGGCTTTGCCCTGAATGCCGTAGCCACCGGCTTTGTCATAGGGTTCGCTGCCGGCACAGTAGGCGGCGATGTCGGCATCGCTGAGCGCCGCAAACGTGACGTCGGAGCTTTGCGTCACTGCCAGCACACCACTGGCTGTACGCAGCGCAAGGCTGGTCAGCACCTGATGGCTGCGTCCGGACAGCATACGCATCATGTGTTCCGCTTCTTCGCGGTCAGCTGGTTTGCCCAGAATATGATGATCCACCACGACCGTGGTGTCGGCTGCCAGCACCGGACGTTCTTCCCATTTGCGCCAGTGCATGGCTTTCCACGCCATTTCCGCTTTTTCACGGGTGACACGCTGTACATAGTGCAGCGGCAACTCGCCCGGCTCCACGATTTCCGTCACATCCGGACCGCGCGGCGGCTTGTCGCGTAACAGCAGTAATTCGTAAGAAATGCCTGCCTGTGTCAGTAACTCACGGCGGCGCGGGCTTTTGGAAGCCAGATAAATCATTGGTGGTTTCATCATGAATCGGTGTCAGACCCGGTGGTAAGGATGGTTCTGGGTAATCGACCAGGCCCGGTAAAGTTGTTCTGCGAGCAAAACCCTAACCATACCATGCGGAAGGGTCATACTGGAAACGCGGATCAGATTATCTGCACGGGCTTTGATTTCAGGATCTAAACCGTCGGCACCGCCGATGATAAACACCACATCACGTCCGTCCTGCTGCCATTGCGTCAGCTGTTGCGACAGGGCGACCGAGGTCCAGTCTTTACCGCGTTCATCCAGCGCAATGACGCGCGCGCCTTTCGGGATCACCGCTTCAATGCGGGTGCGCTCCATAGCCATGACGGTTTCGGCAGTACGGCTGCCGGAGCGGTCTACCGGTTTGATTTCTTTCAGTATGACGCGACATTCAGCAGGCATACGCTTGGTGTATTCCTGAAAGCCGTTTTCTATCCAGTCCGGCATTTTGTGCCCGACTGCAGCAATAATCAGTTGCATGGTGTTCTTTCGGTGAGCTGTCGTCCACAAAAAATGGCTGCCGCGGCAGCCATTTCAAGATCTGTGTCAGACAGAGACAGAAGCAGGGTTTATTCTGCTGCTTTCTTACGGGTTGTGCGTTTTGCCGCAGCCTGTTTTGCAGAAGCAACGGAAGATTTAGTCGCGGCAACTTTCACACGGCCACCGCTTGGAACGGCTGGTGCACGTGGCTTACGTACGGCCGGTTTCGCGGCAGCAGTTTCAGTAGTCGCTGCTTTACGCGCACGTGGCTTACGTGCCGGTTTTTCATCATCTTCCAGCGGTGCCTGAATTGCCATCATGTCGAAGGTCACTTCAACCGGTGCTTTCGCCGCAGTTTTGCGGGTGCGTTTCGGTTTTTCTTCGTCATCGGTGCTCGGGCTGGCGGTTTTCTTCGCAGTACGTTTTGCTGCGCCCAGTTTCACTGGTTTGTCGCCCCAGATTTCTTCCAGACGGTAGTAAGCACGGATTGCCGGTTGCATGATGTGAACGACCATGTCGCCCAGATCGACCAGTACCCATTCACCGGTGGTTTCGCCTTCCATGCTGACGATGTCGCCGCCGGCGCCTTTGACTTTGTCACGTACCGATGCGGCCAGCGCACGGGTCTGACGGTTCGATGTACCGGAAACGACCAGTACACGGTCGAACAGGCTGGTCAGATGCGTCGTGTCGAACAGTTGAATTTCCTGGCCTTTAACATCTTCCAGGGCATCGACAACGAGGCTTTGCAGTTTTTTAATATCCATAATCAGTAAATAGTATGTTGTTGCAGGTAGTCTAGCACCTTGACAGGAACCAGCGACCGGATTGCAGGATTATGCCGCATTAAACCTTCCCTCAGTTGGGTGGCAGAGACATCCCAGTCGAGATCCGGCTCGATCAGGGTGCCGCCACAGGGCAGGCTGCGTAATCGTTCTGCGCTTGTTGCTCTTTGTTTCCAGACATCCCTGACTGCACCGGCGGACAAATCCAGACTGAAGCCCGGTCTGGCTGCCACGCACAGGTTGGCATAGCTGAACAAATGTTCCCATTCGCGCCAGGTATGCAGGTTATGTAACTGATCCGCACCCATCGCCAGATGAATGCAGGTGTCCGGTCCTAATTCAGCACGGAGCTGACGCAGGGTTTCTATCGTATAACTGGGCTGCTGCTGGCACGCCCTCACGATTTCCTGTTCATCAATCTCCAGCTGGCACAATGACCAGTTTTCAAAAGCCAGCCTGAGCATGCTGACTCTTTGCTCCGATGTAGCCGTCAGAGCGCTTTTTTGCCAGGGTTGCCCGGCAGGAATAATTCTGAGTTGCTGTGGTTGCAGCAGTTCACAAAAGCGGCTTGCCAGCGCAACATGACCGCGGTGAACAGGGTCAAAGCTGCCACCGAACACGAGAACCGAAGAGACTGCTGCGGACATCAGACCCACTCACGGTGTGGCAGGAAGTCTGTCCATAAACGTGCTTCCGGCGTGCCGTCTTCCGGATGCCACTGATACCGCCATTTTACGACAGGTGGCATCGACATCAGGATAGATTCTGTCCGTCCGCCCGATTGCAGGCCAAAATGCGTGCCGCGGTCAAATACCAGATTAAATTCGACATAGCGACCACGACGATACGCCTGGAAGTCGCGCTCACGTTCGCCATAAGCGATCGCCTGACGGCGGTCAGCAACCGGCACATACGCCGGAATGAAGCTGTCGCCGACAGAACGCATCATCGCAAAGCTGTGTTCAAAGCTGACTTCATTGAAATCATCAAAAAACACGCCGCCGATGCCGCGCGCTTCCTGACGGTGTTTCAGGTAAAAATAGTTGTCGCACCATTTTTTGAAGCGAGGATACAGGTCTTCGCCAAATGGCGTTAATGCATCACGGCAGGTGCGGTGAAAATGTACGGCATCTTCCTCGAAGCCATAATACGGTGTCAGGTCCATGCCACCGCCAAACCACCAGACCGGATTGCCCTGCGCATCACAGGTACTGAAAAAACGTACGTTCATATGCACCGTTGGCACATACGGATTGCGCGGATGCAGCACCAGCGATACGCCCATTGCTTCCCACGGCTGACCGGCCACATCAGGCCGGTTTGCAGCAGCGGATGGCGGCAAGGTACTGCCTTTGACGTGTGAAAAATTCACGCCGCCGCGTTCAAACACATTACCTTCTTCTACCAGACGGGTAATGCCGCCGCCACCTTCAGTACGCTGCCAGCTGTCGGTCAGGAAGGCTTTACCATCCAGTTGCTCCAGCGCAGCAATGATGCGTGCCTGCAGATCCAGTAAATAGGTTTTGACAGCTTCGGTATTCACCATGTCAGCATCTCATAAAAAACAATGTGGGCTGGAGTGCATCCAACCCACATATGGCAGAATCTTGTAACAGATCAGTGTTTGCGGTTCAGTGCGCGCCAGCCGATATCGCGGCGGTATTGCATGCCTGAAAAGTTGATTTTCTCAACCACATCGTAAGCATGTTTTTGTGCCAGTTTGACGGTATCGCCCAGACCGACCACGCACAGAACACGGCCACCGCTGGTCACGGTTGCACCATCCTGTTCAGTGGTACCAGCGTGAAACACCACAGCGTCGGCGGCTTCAGCCGGAATACCGGTAATTTTGTCGCCTTTACGCGGGCTGTCCGGGTAGCCATGGGCTGCCATTACAACACCCATTGCGGTACGGCGATCCCATTCCAGTTCCACTGTATCCAGCGTACCGTTGACCGCGTGCTCCATGACTTGTACCAGATCGCTCTTCAGACGCGCCATGATAGGCTGGGTTTCAGGATCACCCATGCGGCAGTTGAATTCCAGCGTTTTCGGATTGCCCTGATCGTCAATCATCAGACCCGCATACAGGAAACCGGTGAAGACGATGCCGTCTTTTGCCATGCCTTGTACGGTCGGTACGATAATTTCGCGCATGATACGTGCATGCAGCTGCGGTGTCACGATAGGCGCAGGCGAGTAAGCGCCCATACCGCCGGTATTCGGGCCTTCGTCGTTATCCAGCAAACGCTTATGATCCTGACTGGTTGCCAGCGCCAGAATGTTTTTACCGTCTACCATCACGATAAAGCTGGCTTCTTCGCCTGCCAGAAATTCTTCAATCACAACGCGCGCACCGGCGTCGCCGAGTTTGTTATCTGCCAGCATCATATCGATCGCAGCATGCGCTTCTTCCAGTGTCATCGCGACGACAACACCTTTACCCGCAGCCAGGCCGTCTGCCTTGATCACGATAGGAGCGCCCTTGGCATTGATGTAATCATGCGCAGCAGCCAGATCAGAAAATGTCTGGTATTCAGCTGTCGGGATTTTGTGGCGCTTCATGAACGCTTTGGCAAAGTCCTTGGAACTTTCCAGTTGGGCTGCTTCACGGGTAGGGCCGAAAATTTTCAGATCACGGTCACGGAAAATGTTCACAATGCCAGCCGCCAGCGGTACTTCAGGGCCAACGACGGTCAGTGCAACACCTTCTTTTTCCGCAAAGTCTGCCAGCGCAGCCGGATCAGATAAGGGTACATTGCTCAGACGATGATCTTTAGCGGTACCGCCATTACCCGGAGCAACATAAACGGTTTGCACACGTTCAGACTGCGCCAGTTTCCACGCCAGTGCGTGTTCACGGCCACCAGAGCCGACGACGAGAATTTTCATATTATTCTTCAATAATGGCGTTAGTAAATACTTCCTGAACATCGTCCAGATTTTCGATCGCATCCAGCAGCTTTTGCATTTTCTGGGCATCTTCACCGGTGAACACGGTTTCAGTGGAAGGCTTCATCAGCACTTCTGCCACTTCCGGTTTGAAGCCTGCCTGTTCCAGACGGGCGCGCACTTCGGATAAAGAGTACGGTTCACACAGAACTTCGATGCCTCCTTCATCATCGGTGATGATGTCATCTGCGCCGGCTTCGAGTGCTGCTTCCATCAGGGCATCTTCATTGGTGCCCGGAGCGAACATCAGTTGTCCGCAGTGCTTGAACATGAAGGCAACGGAACCTTCGGTTCCCATGTTGCCGCCGTATTTATTGAATGCGTGACGCACTTCCGCCACGGTACGGGTACGGTTATCAGTCAGACAGTCAACGATGATCGCTGCACCGGCAATGCCGTAGCCTTCGTAACGGACTTCTTCGTAGTTTACGCCTTCAGCGGTGCCGGCGCCGCGCTGAATAGCGCGTGCGACGTTATCTTTCGGCATGTTGGCATCTGCTGCTTTTTCAACAGCCAGTCGCAGACGCGGATTGGAATTCACGTCGTCACCACCCATACGGGCCGCAACGGTGATTTCTTTAATCAGGCGTGTCCAGATTTTGCCGCGCTTTGCATCTGCCGCAGCTTTTTTGTGCTTAATATTGGCCCACTTACTATGTCCTGCCATGATGTGTCTTTCTTATGGAGGCAGTCGGCCGGATTCAGGAAGAAACTCTGACTGCCTGTCAGGTTGGAAGATAAACCATCATTTTACCATACAGGCACCCCGGGTAAGCCAGTTCCGGGATGGCAGGGATGTGATTGATGCAGCTCATATTTCCTGCTGTCAGCTTTCCTGTGCAGAATTCATCCTGCTTAGTCGTGCAAAAATGTCCGAAAGCGGCGTATTTTTGTCGCTCGCAAACGCAGATTTCATTGGTTTCGAGGTAGTCATGTCACCTGATTCAGTGACGCTGACTTCTTCGCGGGCAGTTTTTTTTCTGAATATTGAGAATTGCAGGCTTGGGCTGTACATGACGGATTGGTAATGTTGTTGGTTTAGTAGGAGTCTCTCCATTGTAGAAAGAATAATTGCTTTCTGAGTCATTGTTTTTCAGGTAATTTGAAAAATCCGTCGGGACTTTGTAAGAAATTGTTATAATTTTTCCATGTGGAAAATAATTGCGGTGCCAGCGTTATTTGTTCTTTTGTTATGGTTGCTGCTTGTTCCAGCGATGTGCTGTTGTGCCGTACACAAATTTGGTTGCTGATTGAGTACTAAGCCTGCCACCACTGGCTGCGATCGATTATGCTGTGCATATTTCTGCATCAGCAGTCTGCCAATGTTCAATGCAAGTTGTCCGGGAGTGATTTGCGCGAAAAAGGTGTGAAACGCAGCATCTGATCAAGTACCGCTGGTCGGAAAAATATAAGGGAAATAACGGATGGCAGGCCTGATGTACTTCTTTATCATGCAAGGCATCCAAATGTAGTAAAAGCAGAGAGTGCGAAAAGCCCTCGGTCTTGTCTGATCTGTCTCGTCATCCTTCCGCTTTTGAGATAACCGAAAAGCGCAAAGCGCTTGACAGTCAGGATACTGACTTAATTAACATGTCAACTGCGGGAATGAAGCATTAAATTGCCGGAAGTTGCGGTGTGATCCTTGCTTACAAATGATGGGCGCTGCAAAACCAGTGAGGTTGTAGCCGGTGGCGGAGTTTTCCGGAGATCCGATCTCCGTATGCTGTAAAGATAACAGATTCAGACAGAACAGAAATTTATGGATACACTGCCGGTCAATCCGCAAAGACAACATGATCCGTCCGGAGCACCGAGAGTGCAGATGCTGCAGGCAATGGTGCCGGTTGCGGTCAATCTGATTTCGTCACAGCTGGAGGCATTTGCATCGCGTCTGACACAGGCACTGTTTAAAGTCGCCGATCAGAATGTGCGACCCGACGAAGCGACCAGCAGCTTTCAAACCTATCAGTTGTTAAAACGCAATCACAGCAGCTTTTACCGGCTCGCAGCGAGTCATCTGAACAGCGCACTCAGTAAAGAAATCGGCGTGATGAATACACGCAAGCGGCTGGGTGAGCAGGGTAATCTGCAGGATATGTCACTGGTGCCGTTTGAAGAAATGGAAAACAAAATCCTGACTTCAAACCTGTGCAAGTCGCTGGAACTGAATAACGCAGATCAGCTGGTCGGGCTGAATATCCGTATTGGCCATGTGTTGCGCCGTACGCCGATCGCCGTTTCGCAGAATCCTTTCCGGCCTGAAATTTTTGTCCATGCTGTGCTGGATGCCTGGCAGGAATTTGACAGCAACAGCAAAGACAGTCTGCCGCTGATTTTACGTTTGCTGCAGCCAGAGATCTTTCTGCAACTGAATCCGGTGTATCAGGGTTTGAATGACGCATTCGTCGAACGCGGAATTGTTGTTGATATTGAAGGTGCCAAGCGCCAGACCAAAAAACGCATGGTATTCACCCGGCGCGAAGATCTGGAAGCATCTGATCCTTATCTGGAACATAAGCTGCGGAATATCTTTTCGGATCAGAATGCACGCAAGGAAAATGCATCCTTGCCGGGATTCAGCGGTGCTGAGTCGTGGGGTGGATCGGGTGATGGTATGGAAACGATCACCGTAGACCGCCAGTTCTTCGATTATCTGACCAGTATTCAGCGTAATGCCGGCACGCCCGATGGTGTGGCAAGCGGCATGCATTTGCGTGAAATTTCCCGCCATCGCCAGAGCGAACTCACACATATCGATCAGAATACGATCGAATTACTTGCCCGTATTTTTGACTATGTGTTCAACGACCCGCATATTCCCGCAGAAATAAAAAATCTGATTGGCCAGCTGCAGATACCGACGCTGAAGGTTGCGCTGATGGATAAGGATTTCTTTTTCCGCGACAGCCATCCGGCGCGTGTCCTGATTGATACGCTGGCGAAGTCATCCGTATTACTCGGAAACGATGCCAGCGCAGAAGATCCGCTGTATCAGATGATTGAAGGCGTGGTCGAGCGGGTGCAGCAGGAATTTGATTTGCAAATTGATTTGTTTTCTGATGTGGTCGCCGATCTGGAAAACTTCCTGCGTGAGGAGGAAAAGCAGGCAACAACTGCAATTTCCGAGCCGGTGCAGGAAGCGCTGAAGCAGGAGAAAATGCGGCTGGCGCGTGAGTTCGCCGAGAATGATGTGGCAATTCGCGTGGAAACCGGTGAGGTGGCAGGTTTTCTGGAAGAGTTTTTGCGCACGCAGTGGATACGTATTCTGACGATTGCGCACAACGTCAAAGAAGAAAAGCCGAACGCACTGGAAAACGCGCTGAAGACGATGGATGATCTGATCTGGAGTCTGAAACCGAAAAACAGCGCGGAGGAGCGCAAGGAACTGGTCAGTAAACTGCCGGCGATGCTGACGCTGCTGAACGCATGGCTGAATGCGATTAAATGGGATGAGCCGGAACGGGTGATTTTCTTTTCCAAACTGGCAGAGCGTCATGCCGCAATCGCACGTGCGCCGCTGGAATTATCGCCGCGTCGCCAGCTGGAAATTGCGGTGAATATTGCCCAGCGCGCCAGCGAAAAACGCCTGAATCGTCAGGCACAGGATCATGTGCCGAAAGAAAGCGATGAATGGGAAACCATGGTCGATGCGCTGGAATCCGGCGTCTGGGTGGATTTTACCAATCAGGCTGATGTAACAACGCGTTATCGTCTGGCATGGATCAGTCCTAAGCGCACGCGTTACATCTTCAGCAGCCGTCAGGGACATGATTCCTTCTCAGTGTCGGCTGACGAGCTGACCGAGAAATTCCGTTGTGGTGAAGCGGTGAAAGTCGCAGCCCATTCTGTGGTTGACCGCGCGCTGGTCGAAGCCTTGCGTGATCCGCCACTCTGATGGGTGATGGCTTTGCGTTGCAACTGCAAGACGATGAAAAAACAAGGGAGGCACTCTGACGGGTGCCTCCCTTTTTATCTGAGCCCAAATCTGCAGTCTGACTTTGTCGCCTTCAGAGACGCCAACGCAGCAAACCGTTTGCTTCCATCGCTTACTTACTTCGCTTCTTTTGTGGTCTTTTGTAATTCAATCACACGGGTGCTGCCGTTCGGCTGCGGGAAGTCCTGCAGCGCAAGTGCCAGCAAATCCGGCATAAACATGGAAATGGCGGGATTCAGTTGTTCGGTACTGACCTTGATATCGGCAAGGCGTTTGCCACTTTGCACCTCGCTGAAACGCAGCTCCAACTGGTGCAGGTAGTTCCGCTTTACGCTGAGATCGGATGGAAACAGTGGCGGATACGGATACCAGTAAGGCCCGTAATACAAACCGCGCCGGAAATGCAGGCGCCAGACCGGATCATACAAAGCCGGATGTAAGCTGCTCACCTGCAGTTCTGCGATATTGCTTGCATAGGCCATGCTGACTTTAATCGCGGCGGGGTGCTGTGCATCGGCTTCCTGAAATCCGGAAATACCCAGCTGCCTGCGCAACTGCTCTTCGTATACTTTGTACTCAGGATTGTTTTCCTGATCCGGTGCGCGTTCTACCACATACACTCTGGAGGTTTGTGCCTGCCATTCATGGAAACTGCTGACCTGCCCGGAAAACGTCGTCGCACAGGCTGACATCAGTAAAGTAATCGCACTGAGGCACAATATTCTGACAAGTTTACTCATGATCATTCTCCTGCAATAACTCAAAGAAAGCGGGTGGCAGCAATGCTTTGCTGCCGATGGACTGCGGGCGATGTTGTCCGGACAATCATACGTGTAGTGTAAATCGAATTGCCTGACTTTCCGTTTCGAACTGTAACGCAGCGGAACAAAACCTGCATCCGTCATGCGCGTGCGCAAATTCACCGAATTTTCATTGTTTCCGCTGAATTTTCAGCGGGTATTTTCCGGAATTTCTGTAGCCATTGCTACAATGCTGGTTTGCGCTGTAAATACGGCGTCCATCCGATTTCTGACTGAAGAGACAGCTTGCATATGCGAAACGACAACCTTTCTGCACCTCAGGCAATTTACCGTAAAGATTATGTAGCACCCGGCTTCTGGGTGGATACCGTGGAAATGGGGCTGGATCTCGGCCTCGAACAGACTTATGTGGCGACACGGATGACCCTGCGCCGCAATCCGGACAGCACGGAAAAAGATATCGTGCTGTTTGGTGACGGCCTGAAAACCCTGCAATTGCGCCTGAACGGTGTGAACCTGAAAAAATCGCAATACAGTATTCAGGGTGAAACCATGCGTATTCCGGATGCGCCGGACGACGTGGTGCTGGAAATTGAAACCCTGATTCAGCCGGTAAAAAATACCGCCTTGTCCGGCCTGTATGCATCCGCAGGTAATCTGATTACGCAGTGCGAAGCAGAAGGTTTCCGCCGTATTACCTGGTTCCCGGATCGTCCGGATGTGATGGCGAAGTACACCGTGCTGCTGCGCGCAGATAAGAAAGCGTTTCCTGTACTGTTGTCCAATGGCAATCTGATCGAAGAAGGTGATCTGGGTGATGGTCGTCACTATGCGAAATGGGAAGACCCGTTCTTCAAACCATCGTATCTGTTCGCAATCGTCGCCGGTAAGCTGGTGTGTCAGGAAGAAACTTTCCGTTTGCAGGATGGCCGTGATGCATTGCTGCAAGTGTGGGTGGAGCCGGGCAATCTGGATAAAACTGACCACGCAATGCAATCTCTGAAGAAGAGCATACGCTGGGATGAAGAACGTTTCGGGCTGGAACTGGATCTGGATCGCTTTATGATTGTTGCCACCGGCGACTTCAACATGGGCGCGATGGAAAACAAAGGCCTGAATATTTTCAATACCAAGTACGTACTGGCGAATCCTAGCATTGCCACCGATATCGATTACGCCGGTATCGAATCTGTGGTTGGTCACGAATATTTCCATAACTGGACCGGTAACCGCGTCACTTGCCGCGACTGGTTCCAGTTGTCGCTGAAAGAAGGCTTAACCGTTTTCCGTGATCAGGAATTCTCGGCGGATCTGGTGGGTACGGCGACCGGTCGTGCGGTGAAGCGGATTGAAGATGTGCGCGTGCTGCGTCAGGTACAGTTCTCTGAAGATGCCGGCCCGATGGCGCATCCTGTGCGTCCTGATTCCTTTGTTGAAATCAATAATTTCTACACCGTCACCATTTACGAAAAAGGTTCGGAAGTGGTGCGCATGTATTACACCTTGCTGGGCCACGACGGTTTCCGCAAAGGCATGGACCTGTACTTTGCACGCCATGATGGTCAGGCTGTGGAGTGTGATGACTTCCGTGCGGCGATGGCCGACGCAGGCGGACGTGATCTGACGCAGTTTGAACGTTGGTACAGCCAGGCAGGCACACCGCGTGTCCATGCCAGCGCCGTGTACAACGCTGACGAAAAAACCTACGCGCTGACACTGACACAATCCTGTCCGGCGACACCGGGTCAGGCTGAAAAACTGCCTTTCCATATTCCGGTGACGGTGGGCTTGCTGGGTGCGGATGGTCGTGATCTGCCTTTGCATACCGATGGCGCACAGGCTGGTCAGACCAGCGTGGTGCTGGAACTGACCGAAGCGAGCCAGACTTTCGTCTTCCGTGATGTTGCGGAAGAACCTGTACCATCGCTGCTGCGCAATTTCTCTGCGCCGGTCGTGCTGCACTTTGATTATTCCGATGCGCAACTGGCGCATCTGCTGGCGCACGACAGCGATCCGTTTAACCGCTGGGAAGCCGGTCAGCGACTGGCAACCCGCCGTCTGGTGAAACTGACGCAAGCAGTACAGGCCGGTGAAGCGCTGGCGCTGGATGAAATGTTCCTCGAAGCATTGCGTAATACTCTGAACGATACAACACTGGATCCGGCCTTCCGTGAACTGGTGCTGACCCTGCCGTCAGAACTGGTGATTGCCGAAGAGTTTGACGAAGTCGATCCGCAGGCAATTCATACCGCACGTCAGTATGCACGTGCAGCGATCAGCGATGCGTTGCGCGGCGACTTGCTGACGGCGTACGAAAACAATCTGACACCGGGCGCCTACAGTCCGGATGCGGAACCGGCAGCGAAGCGGGCGCTGAAAAATCTGGCCCTGTCGTATCTGGCGGACTGGCCGCAGCAGGCAACATTTGAACTGGCACTGACGCAGTTCGACGAAGCGGAAAATATGACCGATCGCCTCGCAGCCCTGCATGCACTGGTGAATTTCAAAGGCGATCCGAAACTGAAAAAAGCGGCGGATAAAGCGCTGGCGCAGTTCTACAAGAAGTTCGCGAAAGAAGCGCTGGTGGTGGACAAATGGTTTATGTTGCAAGCCGTGGCAGAAACCACCGATGTCGCCAGAGTACGCGAACTGATGCAGCATCCGGCGTTCACGCTGAATAATCCTAACCGTGCACGCAGTCTGACCTTCAGCTTCTGCAATGCCAATCCTTCGCAATTCCATGCGCCGGATGGCAGCGGTTACGCACTGTGGGCCGAACTGGTGATTGCGCTGAACAAGATCAATCCGCAGGTTGCCGCGCGCCTGGCACGCAGTATGGATCGCTGGAAAAAATACAGCCCGGCATTACAGCAAAAGATGAAAGCGGCGCTGGAAAAAGTAGCTGGTACGAAAAAATTGTCGAAAGACGTCGCAGAAGTCGTGACCAAAGCGCTGGCGGCTGAATAAATTTTATAAACGGAGTTATTATGAAACGTGTAAGTCTGACCCAGTTTCTGGTAGAGCAACAAAGACAAAACAATTCTATCCCTGCTGAATTGCGTCTGCTGATCGAAGTGGTGGCGCGCGCCTGCAAAACCATCAGCCATGCGGTTGGTAAAGGTGCGCTGGGCGAAGTGCTCGGTACCGCCGGCTCGGAAAACGTACAGGGTGAAGTACAGAAGAAGCTGGATATTATTTCCAACGAAATTCTGCTGGAAGCCAACGAATGGGGCGGCCATCTGGCGGCGATGGCATCGGAAGAAATGGAAACCATCCATCCGATTCCTAACCGTTATCCGCGCGGCGAATACCTGCTGATGTTCGATCCGCTGGATGGCTCCAGCAACATCGACGTCAACGTGTCGATCGGTACAATTTTCTCGGTACTGAAAGCACCGGAAGGCATGAGCACGCCGACCGAACAGGATTTCCTGCAACCGGGTACGAAACAGGTTGCTGCCGGTTACGCTGTGTATGGTCCGCAAACCGTGCTGGTGCTGACCACCGGTAACGGCGTGAACTGCTTCACACTGGATCGCGAAATGGGTTCCTGGGTACTGACACAAAGCAATGTGCAAATTCCGGCAGACACCAAAGAATTTGCGATCAATGCTTCCAACAGCCGTCACTGGTATCCGCCGGTCACACGCTATGTGGATGAAATGCTGGCTGGCAAAACCGGCCCACGCGGCAAAGACTTCAATATGCGCTGGATCGCTTCCATGGTGGCTGACGTACACCGCATTCTGAACCGCGGCGGCATCTTCATGTATCCGGCCGATCTGCGTGAACCGGAAAAAGCCGGCAAGCTGCGTCTGATGTACGAAGCCAACCCGATGGCGATGATCGTGGAACAGGCTGGCGGCATGGCAACCAACGGCAAAGAACGCATTCTGGACATTCAGCCGACTGCACTGCATCAGCGCGTTGCCGTATTCCTCGGCTCCCGCAATGAAGTTGAGCTGGTCACCTCGTATCACAAAGAGTAATTCAGCTTTTACTCAGCATTTGCAGCCGAACATACCGCAGCTGCCGCTGATACGAACTGCCACAGAAAACCGCCTTTCAGCAATGAACGGCGGTTTTTTTGTTCATCTTGTTCCGTATCCGTATCCGTATCCGTATCGGGATTACCACGTCCACGTCCGGTAAAGTCACCGGAGAGGCTGAATTCAGGCTGAAATAGCCTCAAATGCGGTGTTCAGCACAACAACCTAGCGGTCGTCGGCAGAAAGTCTGGCTGTCTGTAAAAACGAAATGACGAAATCTACACAACACAAGCGGCGGGTTGTACGGCGGCGCCCCGGGAGCACGGGGGCAAGCCGATGTGCAATACGAAGCAAAATTTGCTGAAAACACGGCGTAAAAGAAAACTCAGGCGTAGCGTTGTTGTAAAAGAGTACAGATACTGTATTTCTTTTAAAAAATTAAATGGCAATGATAAAAAAGAATGGTCTGTTGCTTAGAATGACAACGGTATGGCGATAAGTGCAGAAACGTGTGGTGATGGCGCATGCGTCAGTTCCGCAGTTTCATGCCGGACAAATTTTAATTGCAGCATGCAGCATATGAATGAAGGCGTTTTTTCGCCTCACTGCTTGCGCTGCGCTTTTATTTCTGATTCCTATTTCTATGAAAAAATTTTTGAAGCTTGCTTTATCGGTGTGTATTTCCGGTTTGTTTACGACGGCCAGTGCAGATGAGTTAGTCTGCCCGAAAGAGGGCAAATTTCCTGTCGCGGAGCTGAAAACCCGCGTGTTGGTGATTGGCGAAACACATGGTTCCAATGAATATCCTGCATTTGCAAAAAGTGTGGTGTGTCAGCTGCTGGCGGCGAATAAGCCGGTAATACTGGGACTGGAAATTCCCGAAAACGAACAAGCGGCGATCAATCATTATCTGCAATCGAGTGGTACCGCTGAAGACAGACGTGCATTGCAGAAAGGGAAATTCTGGCAGGGCAGGATTCAGGACGGGCGTTCCAGTGTTGCAATGTTCGGGCTGATCGACGCTGTCAGAAAGCTGAAGCAAGCCGGACAAAAAGTACTGCTGGCCGCATTTGACATCAGTGATGACTATAAACCGGTTCGTTTAGAGAAAAACGAACCATTCTCCATTGGCAGAGTTGACGGTGAAATGACACTAAATATTATCGACCGACTCAGACAATATCCGGAATACACCTACGTGGCACTGGTTGGCAGCAATCACGCCAGCAGAGGTAAACATTATCCGAATAACCCGGATTTCAGTCCGATGGCGTATTTACTGTCACAGAGGGAACCAATACAAACCGTGTATTTGTCACATCAGGGTGGCGAGTTCTGGGTTTGCAGAAAACCCGGTGAGCAGTTTGTTTGCGGTCCGCACAACTATTCTGCGAGGGAAACCAAAATTTCTGCGCAAGATGACTTTTCGATCGAGCTTGGTAAGGTAACGGCATCACCGCCACTGATTAGTCTGGATCAGTAATGCGTCAATGATGCAAAAGGTAAGCGGGGGCTTTGCTCCCCGTTTTCTGAACTCGCTTTGCTTTCACCAAATCAGTCATTGCCATCCGGCGAGCCAGCCCAGCGTCTTTTTCAGCCAGAAAATGCCCCAAATGCGGTGTTCAGCACAGCGATCCGTCTGTCGTCGGCAGAAAGTCTGGCTGTCCGCGAAAATGAAATGACGAAGACTGCATAATCTCTGCTAGCGCTTCATTGCCGGTCGTCAGCAATTTTTTCCTTTTCAGGCCCTGCAATCTTCAGCGTAACCCCGTTCCTGTTCTGTTACACGAAGCCTTCTTCACAGTTTTTGTTGTAAGCAGGTATCTGTGAAGGCTTACTTTTTGGAAATTGATTTTATTTTATGTAATTTTCATAAGGCATTGGCTACAATCAGCGGCGTGCAATGCACAAAAATAAATCAACATCTTTTTATTGGATAACAGTTAATGCAAAGTGAAGCGATGCAGGCAGGTTTGAATTTCAACGGAGAATTGCGCTACGCGAGCGTATTCAGGCGGGTTGGGGCAGGTTTGATTGATGCGGCGATCATTCTGCTTTTTGTGTTTGGTATTGAATGGTTAAGTCCGCATACTCGCTTACTCGACGGTATCGGATCGGTGATTATGTTTTTCGCCGGACTGGTGTACAGCGTGTATCTGGTAAAGCGTTTCGGCGGAACGCCGGGCAAACGCTTGTTGAACATGCGTATTTGCCGGACCGACGGCTCGGCGATCGGTTACCGCGAAGCGATTCTGCGTGAGTCCGTACAGACAGTGTTCGGTGCAGTATTGACGATTGGGATGCTGATGGCGTATTTGTCCGTCAGTGACCCCGATTATCTGTCGTATGAAATTATGGAGCGAGCGGAATTCCTGCGGGAGCATGCGCCGGCCTGGTATGGTTTTGTAGATAATTGCTACAACGTCTGGCTCTTCAGTGAATATATCGTGATGCTGACCAACAAACGCCGCAGATCGCTGCACGATCTGATCGCAGGTACTGTCGTGATTCACGAAGTCAAACAAGACCAGCAAACCGGTGACACCGCAATGTCCGGCACAACTCCGCTGGCCTGATGTGTAAAAGGGGGCAGGCATGAACCAACAACAATTGCTGGCGTTACATCCGCATATCGTGCTGCCAGCGCCCGCCACGCCGGTGCAGTTGCAGACGCTGGCGACGACCGTGGCGACGGCGCTGCCTGCAGATCTGGTGTCGATGCTGTCGGTTGCTGACGGTGTGGCGATTCAGGATGAAGAAGCGTTTTTGTTCGTTACTTTGCTGTATGGCTCCGAAAGAATTGCCGAAGAAACGCAACATTTTCGTTTGTGGTGGCAGCGCGAACATCCGGCTGCTGCGACGCTGAATATCGCTGATTTGCTGATTATTGCGGATGATGGCGGCGGCAATTACTTTGCGTTGCAGGCGCAACCCGAATCCGCTTCGCTGATCTTCAGGCTGGATCATGAAACCGGTGAAGCAGAGTTATGTGAGGGGCTGGATATCGGGGCCTTCATTCAGGACATGGCAGCGTCGCTGGAAGAATAGGCTTGCTACACACTGGGGGCAACCTCAGGCCGTTGTGAGTGAGCCAGAACGGCTCAAATGCGGTGTTCAGCACAGCGATCCGTCTGTTGTCGGCAGAAAGTCCGGGCTTGCGAAATTGCCTGATGACGAAAATTGCACAAATCTTCGTCATCAGGCAGGCGGGGATGCTGGCGATATCCGGTGGTGTTCAGGCGTTTTGTATGCGTGAAGGCTGCGTTGCGCCGGCAGCGCTCTGACGACGGTGGACCCGCTCGCTGTTCCACCATGCGTGGCCGGGGGAGGGCTCGCTGATATCCTGCATTTCACCGATCTGCGGAAAGCTGATGCGTACGCCGCGCAGTTCTGCCAGCTTCAGTAACTGCTCCATCGGTTCCCACCAAACGTGTTCTGATAAATCGAAGGTGCTGTTATGCACCGGCATCAGGAATTTCCCGCGTAAATCCAGATGCGCCTGCAGTGTTTCCGCCGGTGCCATATGCACGTCATGCCACATCTGGTTGTAGCCGCCAGCTTCAATCAGGGTCAGATCAAAAGGGCCGTAACGCTCGCCAATCTCGCGGAAGCCATCGAAGTAGCCACTGTCGCCACTGAAGAAAACCCGAGCATGCGGACTGATCATGCAGTACGACGCCCATAAACTGCGGTTTCGGTCCCACAGGCTGCGGCCGGAATAATGGCGCGCCGGCGTGGCAACGATACGCACGCCGTTGAAGCGGGTTTCTTCATACCACTGCAATTCCGTAATCGCGGTGGCCGGAATACCCCATTGCACCAGTTGCTGCTTCAGTCCGGCAGGTACGATAAAGCGGTCCGCTTTGCCACGCAGTTGCTGCACGCTGCGTTTATCCAGATGATCGTAATGATTATGCGAAATCAGTACCGCATCGATTTGCGGCAATTCGCTGATTGCCGCCGGCGGCACATGAAAACGTTTAGGGCCGAGGAATTGAAACGGCGACGCGTAATCCGAAAAAACCGGATCGGTCAGCAGTAATTGCCCGTTCAGTTTTAAGAGCATGGTTGAATGGCCAAAGCGCCAGATACTGTTATCCGGTGCACGCAGAATAGCGGTGCTATCCAGTTCATGGACAGGAATACTCCCGTTCGGCACCGTATCGCGGGTATTTTTTCTGAGCATTTTCCAGGCGATGCGTACATGCTCAAGGAAGCCACGCTGTTGAATGCCAGCGCCGGATGGGTTGTGATAGCGGGTTGTATCGGATGCAGCGCCGGAAGAATGCATGTTTAGCCTCTAAAAGTAAACTATACGGTGTAGTTTTAGTTTAGGCGGGTTTCGGAAAAAAGTAAACTGCCCGGTGTAGAATTATGTTTTCCCGAATAAATCTCCGGCGGCAGTATGGCGTTTAGTCTCTGTAATAGCTGTCCCTCGCTGTTGCGCAGGCTGACAGATAAGAAAAAAGAAGCGATTGTGCAGGCAGCGGTGCAAGAATTCCGTCGTCTGGGCTATGACGCAACCAGTATGGATGCGATCGCCGCCAGCGCCGGTGTGTCCAAGCGCACCGTGTATAACCATTTCCCGGGCAAAGAGGATTTGTTTTCCGCGATTCTGCAGCGATTATGGGATACCGTGATCGTGAATGATCGCTTTGATTTTGTCGCACAGCCATCGCTGTCTGAGCAGTTGCGCCAGTATCTGCAGCAAAAAATCGCTTTATTCAGCGATCCTGCTTTTGTGGATTTAGTGCGCGTGATTGTGGCGGCGACGATTCATGTGCCGGAACGGGCGCGTGGCATGGTGGAGCAACTGAAGGCCAGTGAGCCGGTGATTGTGCGCTGGATACGTGATGCACAAGCGTCGGGCCGTTTGCTGGCAGAGTACGAACCTGTTGAGCTGGGTGATTTGCTGATGGGGCAGGTGAAAGCGGTAGCACTCTGGCCGCAAATCATGATGGGCCAGCCACCGCTGGATGAATTGCGCCGCCAGCGTCTGGCGGAGATGGCGATCCGGCAGTTTCTGGGTACCTTCAGTCAGCAACCGGATGCCGAACTGCAGGGCTTGCGCGGCGATACACTGAAAAAGCCATAAATCCGGCACACCGCTGAAGGAGTTTCATGTATCGGCAGGCGCTCTAGCCATTATAATGACGGGTTAATAACCGAACTTTGACTGGTGGCGCATATTTTCTGCATATTTGCGGGAACTTTTGTGTCTGCCTGTGATCTGTGTCCCCATATGAATGCTGCATTAAATCCGGTAACTTCCATGATCAACCGTGAGGCGCGTGTGTCGCCCGGCGCGATTGTTCTGGCATTGCTGGTGCATCTGGCCCTATTGCTGTTTTTTGTGGTCGGTATCAACTGGCAAAGCCATGAATCGAATGCAGTGGAAGCGGAAGTCTGGGATCTGACCACGCGCGAAGCTGCGCCTTTGCCGGTACCGCAAGTCGCACCGGAACCCGAGCCGGAACCGGAACCTGCGCCAGTCGCGCGCACCCCTGAGCCTGTCGCCAAACCGGTGGAAGATCCGGAAATCGCTTTGCAGCAGCAAAAGAAACGCATTCAGGAAGAGAAAAAACGCGAAGAAGAAAAACTGCGTATTGCAGAGGAAAAGCGTCAGCTTGAACTGAAAGAAAAACGCGAAAAAGAAAAACTCGAAAAAGAGAAGCTGGAAAAACAGCGCGAGAAAGAACGTCTGGAGCGCGAAAAAGAGCGTGAGAAAGAACGCGAGAAAGCGCTCAAAGAAAAAGAGCTGAAGGAAAAAGCGCAGAAAGAAAAAGCCGATAAGCAGAAACAGGCAGATCAGAAAGCCAAAGATGCGCGTGAAAAAGCGCTGGCTGACAAACTGTTCAGCGAGCAAATGCAGCGCATCAATGCGCAGGCCGGTGCAGTTGGTTCCGGTGGCAGCGGTACGGCGGAAAAATCGACCGGTAATAACCGCGGCGATCCTAGCTATATCGCGAAAATTGCATCGAAAGTGCGTTCGAACATGATTTATCCGCCGGGCGATAATGCCGGCCGCAATCCGACGGTGGAATACAAAATAGAATTGCTGCCGGATGGTTCCCTGCGCGGCTTGCCACGTATGGCAAAGAGTTCCGGCGTTCCGTCTTTTGATGAAGCGGTGGCGAAAGCGATTGAAAAATCCGCGCCGCTGCCAAAAGATAAAAATGGTCAGGTTCCTTCCAGTTTGTTACTGGTCTACAAATTACGAGAAGAGTAAGACGATATGAAATCAGGTTTACGTTTGCTGAGTATTCCTGCGCTGGCGCTGGCACTGATGGCGGGTGTGCCGCCTGTACCGGCACAGGCGCAATTGCGGGTGGAAGTTTCCGGTGTCGGTTCTAACCAGATTCCGATTGCGATTGCAGGTTTCAGTAATGAAGATCTCAGTCCGCAGCAAATCTCTCAGATTATTCGTGATGATCTGGCGCGCAGTGGTTATTTCCGTCTGATTGATGCGGGCACTGTGTTGTCGGAAACCGCACCTGTGAACTTTGAAGAGTGGAAACGTAAAGGCGCAGAAGCGCTGGTGGTCGGCAGTGTGCAAAAGCTGGCAGATGGCCGCTTTGATGTGCGCTATAAGCTGTTCGATACCAGCAAAGCGACAATGCTGTCCGGCTTTGCGCTGCCAACGCTGCCAACCAGTACTCGCGTTTCCGCACATAAAATTGCCGATGATGTGTATGAAAAGCTGATCGGTGTGCGCGGTGCATTTGCAACCCGTATCGCTTACGTCACCAAATCCGGTGGCGAATACCGTCTGGTGGTGGCGGACTCTGATGGCTACAACGAAGTAGCTGCCTTACGTTCCCGCGAACCGATTATTTCGCCGGCCTGGACACTGGATGGCAGCAAAGTTGCCTACGTGTCGTTTGAAATGAAAAAACCGGTGGTCTGGGTGCAAAACCTGCTGACCGGCGAACGCCGTGTGGTAGCGAACTTTAAGGGCAGCAACTCTGCGCCTGCATGGTCGCCGGACGGCAGCCGTCTGGCAATTGCCTTGTCGCGCGATGGTCTGACCCAGATTTACCTGATCAATGCCGATGGTTCCGGTCTGCAAAAACTGACCAGCAGTAATGCGATTGATACCGAGCCGCAATTTTCTGCAGATGGCCAGTATGTGTATTTCCTCAGTGACCGCAGCGGCGGTCCGCAAATTTACCGCGTCAGTGTGAATGGTGGTGAAGCAAAGCGCGTAACGTTTAACGGCAGCTATAACATCACACCACGTATTTCGCCGGACGGCAAAACCCTTGCTTACATTTCCCGCCGTGAAGGAAAGTTCCAGCTGTATGCGCTGGATCTTGCGTCCGGTCAGGAAACAAGGCTGTCAGATACGACCAAAGACGAATCGCCTAGCTTTTCGCCGAACGGTCGTTATATCATGTACGCTACCGAAACTGGACGTCAGGCTACACTGGCAGTCGTGTCTGTAGACGGTAAGGTGCGACAAAAATTATCGGTGCAGGCTGCCGATATCCGGGAACCGACCTGGGGCCCGTATCTCAAATAAAACTGTTCAATTCAGGAGAGAAAATGCGTTTCACATCCCAAACTAAAACACTGGCTTTGTTGATTTCCGGCGCAGCATTGCTGTCCGCCTGTGCTTCTAAAGTGCCTCTGGATCCGCCAAAAGTGGAAGAAAAACCAGTAACAACCACACAAACCACACAAGTTGATCCTAATGCGGTTAAACCAGTGAAAGCACCTGAAATGGATCCGCTGAACGATCCTAAAGGTGTACTGGCACTGCGCAGCGTGTACTTCGACTTCGACAGCTATGTTGTTAAAGACGATTCCAAATCTGTGGTTGAAAACCACTCCAAATACCTGGCATCCAAAAAAGATCGCAAGATCCTGATCCAGGGTAACACTGACGAACGCGGCGGCAGCGAATACAATCTGGCACTGGGTCAGAAACGTGCTGAAGCAGTGCGTAAAGCAATGAGCCTGATGGGCGTTGCTGATGGTCAGATGGAAGCAGTTTCTCTGGGTAAAGAGAAGCCAAAAGCAACTGGCCACGATGAAGCATCCTGGGCGGAAAACCGCCGTGCTGATATCGTTTATCAGTAATACCAGCCTGAAAACGGACATGCCTGTCTGTTGAACAGCTAACTGACGCCGCTTATCTGTGATAAGCGGCGTATTTATTTTGACGAGCAATGCGATGAAAAAAAACTCAGTCCACCGTGTATTGCTGACACTGGCATTTGCCGGATGTTTTCCTGCCATGGCTTCTGCAGGTATTTTTGATGATGATGAAGCCCGTAAAGCGATTCTGGACCTGCGCGCCAAGATTGAGGCATTAAATGCCCGTCTGGATTCGCGCATTGAAACCAAGGCCGATAAGTCGACCGCGCTGGATCTGGCCAATGAAAATGAAAAACTGCGCGCTGAATTAGCAAAGCTGCGCGGACAAGTCGAAGTGCTGGCGAATGACATTGCGAATGCGCAGCGCCGTCAGCAGGATTTTTATGTGGATCTGGATAACCGTATCCGCAAACTGGAACCGAAGCGCATGGTGGTGGATGGCCGTGAAGCGGTAATCGAGCCGGGTGAAGAGCGTGCGTTTGAAGGTGCGATGAATGTGTATAAGTCCGGCGACTTTAAAGCGGCGGTGAACGGCTTCAGCGGTTTCCTGAACAGTTATCCGAATTCGGTGTACGCCGGTCAGGCGCAGTACTGGATGGGTAATTCGTATCTGGCGCAGCGTGACTGCAAAGGCATGATTCCTGTCATGCAACAGCTGGTGAAATCGTATCCGGATCATCCGAAAGCACCGGAAGCGTTGCTGAATATTTCCTTGTGTCAGGTCGAGCTGAAAGATAAACCGGCTGCGAAGAAAACGCTGGAAACCATTGTGCGCGATTATCCGAACACAGAAGCAGCGCAAGCGGCAAAAAGCCGTATCGGCGCGCTGAAGTAAGCCGGAGGGCGCGTGTCTATTGACAGCTATGGTTTAGGCTCCTATAATAGCTGTCTTTCTCGGGGTTGTTAGCTCAGTCGGTAGAGCAGCGGACTTTTAATCCGTTGGTCGCAGGTTCGAATCCCGCACAACCCACCAGAGTCCTTTTGGTGATGGTGTCGAGAAATAAGTTGGGTTGTTAGCTCAGTCGGTAGAGCAGCGGACTTTTAATCCGTTGGTCGCAGGTTCGAATCCCGCACAACCCACCAGAAATTCCGCAGGTTCCTGTGAAGGAGTTTGCAAGCAGGCTAACGGGTTGTTAGCTCAGTCGGTAGAGCAGCGGACTTTTAATCCGTTGGTCGCAGGTTCGAATCCCGCACAACCCACCAGACAAAGGATCCAGATGAAAATCTGGGTCCTTTTTGTTTTATATTCGCCGTTATCGTCACGAATCGCCGCTATCATCTGCTGTGCTCTGCATGGCGCGCATGTTGCGCATGTTGCGAGCGGCCGTGCAGGATACGACTCTTCCGGAATCAGACATCATGAGCAAAAAAAACAAAGCCAGTGCAGTGAAAGCGGACACCAGTCCGGCAGCACAAAAACATGAAATCCGTGAAGGGCAGTCAGAAGAATTGCTGAAAGAACTGCATATTCTGACCCGTGACGGCAAACTGAATCAGGACAGCCGTCGCAAACTGAAGCAGGTTTATCACCTGTATCAGTTCATTGAACCGCTGCTGAAAAATCTGAGTGAAGGCGACCGCGCTGTATCGCTGGTGGATCACGGTGCCGGTAAATCCTATCTGGGTTTCATTCTGTATGACCTGTTCTTCAAGAATCAGCCAGCGCTGAAAGATTCGCGTATCTACGGCATCGAAACCCGTGCCGAGCTGGTGCAAAAATCCACTGAACTGGCACAGCGCCTTGGCTTTCCCGGCATGGAATTTCTGCATTTATCGGTTGCAGATTCGGTAACCTCCGACAAATTGCCGGAAACCGTGGATATCGTCACTGCGCTGCATGCCTGTGATACCGCAACCGATGATGCAATTGAGTTTGCGCTGCGTAAAAAAGCCCGCTACATGGTGCTGGTACCTTGCTGTCAGGCGGAAGTGGCTGCAGAACTGCGCCGCACAAAATCGCAGGCGGTGAAATCGAATCCTTTGTCGGAACTGTGGCGTCATCCGATTCATACCCGTGAATTCGGCAGCCAGATCACCAATGTTCTGCGTTGTCTGCAACTGGAGTCGCACGGTTATCAGGTCACGGTCACGGAACTTGTGGGCTGGGAGCATTCAATGAAGAATGAACTGATCATTGCTGAATACAAAGGCCAGCCGCAAAAACGCGCTGCTGCCAGACTGCATGAGATTCTGGAAAACACCGGCTTACAAGCCCTGCAGCCACGCTTTTTTGTGGCGCAGAACGCAGAAGCGGCAAGCTGAATCAGCAGGTCACGCTTGAGTCACAAAAAATGATTAGTATCATTTCCGCCCTTTGTGATTGAATAAAGTATCGCACCACAGACGAGAAGGAAAAATTATGTTTGCTGCTGTCGACCTTGGTTCGAACAGTTTTCGTATGCATATTGCCCGGCATGAAGGCAGTGCGATCCGTATCCTGAAAACCGCGCGTGAGCCGATCCGGCTGGCGGCGGGTCTGGACAAAGACGGCAATCTGACCGAAGAAGCAATGCAGCGGGCTACTGCCTGTCTGGCGCGCTTTGCCGAGGTGCTGGCAGCGTATCCGGTGGAAGCTGTGCGTGTGGTGGCCACGAATACCGTGCGTATCGCAAAAAATGCAGCAGACTGGCTGCCCGGTGCGGAAGCGGCAATCGGTCATCCGATTGAAGTGATTTCCGGTGAAGAAGAGGGCCGTCTGATTTATCTGGGTGTTTGCAATACTGTCCCTGTGCCGGGTGAACGTCGTCTGGTGATGGATATCGGCGGCGGTTCTACCGAAGTCATCCTTGGCCGCGGTCATGAAATTCTGAATGTGGAATCGTTCAGCATTGGCACGGTTCCGCACGCAATCAATTTTTTCCCTGAGGGTCGGATTACGGCAGAAGCCTTTGATGCCGCGATTCTGACCGCGCGTTCTGTGTTTGAAGACATGTCCTCGGTCTACGCGCCGCAGCACTGGCGCAAGGCTTACGGCTCGTCCGGCACCATGCGTGCGATTGCAGAAGCGATAGAAAAGAATGGCATCGGCGATGGCCGTGTGACGCTGCCGAATCTGTATGCGCTGATTGATCGCTGTGTGGCAGCGGGTTCGATGCAGCAACTGGCGCTGAACGGTGTGAAGCCGGAGCGCGTGCCGATGGTCGTCGGCGGGCTGGCGATTCTGATCGGTCTGATGACCGAGTTCAAAATCGAGGTGCTGCATCCGATTGAAGCCGGTCTGCGTATCGGTGTGATGTGGGATTTGTATCTGCGCGCTACCAAGCGTGACCGTCGTGAAGTCTCGGTGCAGAAATTTGCGCAACAGTTTCATTCAGATATGAGTCGTGCCAACCGCGTGGCAGATCTGGTGAAACTGCTGTATCAGCAATTGCGTCCGGCTTCCGAGCAATACAATCGTTTGCTGTACTGGAGTGCCTTGCTGCATGAATCCGGCATGCTGATTTCACATACCGGGTATCACAAACACGGTGCTTACATGGTGGAGAATGCGGATCTGGCCGGCTTCACCACGCGCGAGCAGCGCATCATGAGCAAACTGATCCTGAGCCAGAAAGGCAATCTGCGTAAAATCGCTGAAGGTCTGAATGATCCGGATTTTGCCAAAGCGGTGCTGGCATTGCGTTTATCCGTGATGCTGATGCATTCCCGCGCTGATATCGAATACGAAGATCTGCGTGTGCGTATGAAGAAAAATATTGAGCTGGAATTGCAGCGCAAATGGATGACCGAACACCCGACCATGTCTTACTGGCTGCAAAAAGAAACCGAGTTCTGGCGCGAAGTCGGCACCGAAGTGCTGGTACGTACCGACGTCTGACGATGTTAACCCGCTGACTGGATTGCGTAAATCGAATCAGCAAGCTGAAAAAGAATGGCAGCCTGCGGGCTGCCTTTTTTATTTGTGCTACACCCCGCCTGAGGCAGCGCCGGAAAAGCGCTGAAACTGCCTGAAAACACCCCCAAATGCGGATTTCTGCATGGCGATCCGGCGGTCGTCGGCAGAAAGTCTGGCTGTCCGGAAAATGCAGATGCCGAATTTTGCACAAGGATGCGCTTCTGACGGACCTTGCCGGTGGCTGTTGTAAGCTTGTTCTTCCTGATTTGCTGCAGATTACCCGCAGGAGAGTATCAAAATCAGCCATGAAAAAATGGTATGCATACGCCATAATTTTGTTTTTTTTATCACTCCGCGCGGACTTTTCACCAGCATGCTGGCGGTGCTGAGAAATTTTCCCTGGATAACACGAAGGAAATTCTGGATGAACATTATGCATGTCAGTGTGATTGCTGCGACTCTGTCACTGGGACTGAGCGCCTGCCAGGTCTTGCCGCAACGTGCAACAACTGAAGCGCCTGCGAGTTTGCAAGCACCGGAAGGTCAGAAATTCATGTTTGAACTGGCTGCAAAAGGGGTGCAAAGATATACCTGCAAAGGTCTGGCGAATAATGGCGGCTTCGCATGGACGTTTGTTGCACCACAGGCAGATTTGTATCAGGTCAGCGGTGCCAAAACCGGCGATCACGGAGCGGGACCTTACTGGGCGATGGCCGACGGTGGTCGCATTGTCGGGGAGGTGGTTGCGAAAGCGGATGCGCCGGATGCGAATGCAATTCCCTGGTTACTGCTGAAAGTAAAAAGTAATGCGGGCAGCGGAGCATTCGCAAATGTTAAGAGCGTACAGCGCGTTGCCACCACGCTGGGTAAAGCACCGGCTACCGGATGCGATGCCACAACAGAAGGCAGTGAAATTCAGGTTCCTTATACGGCTAGCTACAACTTTCTGGGCTGAATAATTCTGCCTGCTGCGTCGCCTGTCCCGACAGCGACGCAGAACAGCAGCCGGTGCGGTATCGCGGATACCACCCGGCTTTTTTATTTGCGCGGGTTTTCCGCAAGTAATTCCCGGTGCCATGCTGGCTGTTGTTCGGCATACAGATGGCGCGACGTGAGCAAGGTAAGCGGCGGGAGCGGTGTGTCCAGTGTGCCAAGGCTGCAGGACACCATGCCGGGAAAGTGTTGTCCGGATTGCCAGATCAGCGGAGATGCGCACTCCTGACAGGAAAGGCGTTGTACGCCGGGACTGGAATGGTAAGTTTTCAGATATTCCTGTCCCTGTATCCAGCGGAACTGATGGGTCGGGACATTGGCGTAGCTGCCGCAGGCTGCACCATGTGCTTTTTGGCACATGCGGCAGTAGCAGTGTGAAACATCGTTGATCATCCCTTGAATTTCATAACGGATCAGGCCGCACAGGCAGCTTCCGGTAGACAGTTGTTGCATTCCGTATCCCAGCACGAATGAATCGGACGCGTATTAAAACACACATCGCCGTTCACCATACTTCATGTGTGAACTGCCGGAAGGACAGCTTTTTTGCCGGCGCTTTACCGTGCCTGAGGCAGCGCCGGAAAAGCGCTGAAACAGCCTGAAATCACCCTGAAAACACCTCAAATGCCGATTTCTGCATAGCGATCCGGCGGTCGTCGGCAGAAAGTCTGGCTGTCCGGAAAATGCAGATGCGGAGTTATGCACAGTGGCAGTAGTCAGGCACGGTTTGACTGCAGGTGCTTGAGGTCATCTGAAGGTGTCAGCCCGCGTTGTTGGTGCCTGCTAAAGCCAGAAATAAAACAGCCTGCCGCGCTGCCTGTACTGAACGGTCGTCAGTGCGGAGCGGGGCAGGCTGTACGCTGTTGCGTCAGCGTGCGGACGATCAGAATGCCAGCTGAGCGGACAAACGAACCGTGCGCGGTGCGCCCGGGAACAGGTAGCCGCCGAGCGACTGGGTCACGTCGCGCCAGTAGAAGCGGTCAGTCAGGTTGTCGATCTGGGCACGGAAGGTGGTCGGTACGCCGCTGATGCGGGTCTGGTAACGCGCACCGGCATTCAGCACGTAATAGCCAGGTACCATGATGCGGTTATCCGGCGAGAAGGCTTTCTCGCTCGCATACTGCCAGCCGCCCTGTACGCTGAGGCCAGCCACCGGCAGGCTGTAATCCAGTGTGATGCTGGCTTTGCGGCCCGGTACGTTCAGCACTTGCTTACCATCGTAAGCCGCGCTGCCGGTATCCTGCTGAACAGTGTCAATGGCGGTGAAGCTGGCCAGCACTTTCAGATCTTTCAGCAGGTTACCCTGTGCGTTCAGTTCGATGCCGCGGTGGCGGGCTTCGCCGGTTTGTACATAGTAATTGGCGGCGTTAATCAGTTCCAGTGGCTTGGTGATCTGGAAAATGGCAGCGCTCAGTTGCAGCTGGTTGTCGCCACTGTATTTGATACCGGCTTCGGTCTGACGGGAGCGGACCGGATTCAGCATCTGATTCGGATTATTGGTGCCGACCGGTGCGATGCCGCCGTATTCCAGACCCTGAGACTGGCTCAGATAGGTTGTCAGGCTGGCGACCGGTTTGTACACCAAGGCCGCGCCGGAAACCCAGTGTTGCTGGTTGTAGCCGGGATTGTCGAACTGAACGCGGTCCAGCTGCACACGGCGGGTATTCAGGTGCAGTTTCCATTCGGTGTTCAGGCTGATGATGTCTTGCAGATACAGCGCGGTTTCTTTATCCATGCGGCGCAGGGAAGCAGGGCCGGGCTGTTTGCTGCTTGGCGGTACGGCAACCGGGTTAAACACATTGCTGACGCCGGCGAAGTCATATACATAGTCACCGGCATAGTCACGGCGGCGGCTGGTTTCAAATCCGAACGCAGTTTCATGCTGCATACCTGCCGCGCTCCATTTGCCTTGCAAGCCGGTATCGGTGGCCACCAGATATTTCGCTTCGTTCAGGCTGCGGTAATCATACATATCGAAGTCACCGTTAGCGCAATAACCGGGGAACAGATTGCCGCTGGTGCAGCCCCACGGGAATGCGGTGTAATCGTCGCGCTGGAAGCGGTGCAGATTCGCGCCGGTACGGAATTGCCAGTCGCTGTTCAGACTGTACTGGTACTGCAGCCCCAGATTCAGGGATTTGGTATCGACCGGTTTAGCCCACGGCTGCACATTCAGCATCATATCGGCGCTGATACCGCGTGGCAGATCCGTGCCATTCCACAACTGGAAGCCCGGTGCGCTGAGCTGGGATTTGTGCTGGTAATCGATATCAGCGCGCAAAAGGCCATTGCTGCCGGTTTTCAGATCCACCGCAGCCGAGAAAAATTCACGATTGCCGTTGGCGCCGCGAATCACCGAGCGCATTTGTTCGGCCGCTGCATTCAGACGAATGCTGACCGGTGTTCCGGCTAACTGTTCAGACACATCCACTGCAGCATAGCGTGTACCGCGCTCAGACAATTCCAGATTCAGGGTGCGCAGCGGGCTGGTCAGCGGACGTTTAACAACGTAGTTGATATAGCCGCCCGGTGTGGTCATGCCGGACTGAAAGCCAGCTACGCCTTTTAGTACTTCCACGGCTTCTTTGTTTTCCAGCGGAATGGATGCATCGGCCGGAATAATGAAACCGTCCTTACGGTAGCTGCTGTTATTGTCCAGCGCGAAACCGCGAATCGAGAATTGTTCTGCATATCCGACGGCGTTGTAGGCATCGTTGATGCTGGCATCAAAGCGGCTGACATCGGTGGTCATGCGGGCTCCGAGGTCCTGCAGCTGGCGCGCATCAAAGCGGTTCACGGAAAACGGTGTGTCCTGCAGGGGTGTATCGATTTTGCCGGCGCTACGTGTCAGTTCAGCGCTGTTATCTGCCTTACGGCTTTTGATGACAACAGACTGGGGTGCTTCAGTTTTTTCTTCCGCCATCGCTACCGGCATCACAAATGCCAGAGACAGGGCAAGAACAACAGGGCGTTTAGAACAAGGAAAAGTATTGGCAGACATTCGGTACTCTCGTTAAACAGATATGCCAGAGAGCGCCGGAAGCAAGAAAGAAGGAACTTTGTTCGCTGTGCGCTTTCCTACGCTGGCATGATCCAGATCAGGTATAAGGGACTCTCTCACCCGGCATAACAGCCGGGACCCCTAGCGTGCAGCGGATTTTACACGGATTTCAGCGGTATTGCGTTGACAGCCGCATAACGCCCGGCGTTCTCAGGCAGGTTTAGCCTCGGATTTGCGTAAATTCATCCAGATGCCTTCGGCTGAATACAGTATCAGGGCCAGCCAGATCAGCGCGAAACCGGCGAGTTTCTGTGCATTAAACGGTTCATGAAACAGCCAGATACCCATCAGAAATTGCACCATCGGCGAAATGTATTGCAGGATGCCGAGTGTGGTCAACGGAATTTTGCGCGCGCCGGCGGCAAACAGCAGCAGCGGTATCGCGGTGACCGGTCCGGTCAGTAACAGCATGGTCACCACATGGCTGTCCTGCGTGAACCACGCATTCTGTCCCTGCAGTGCCAGCCAGCACAGATAGCCACCGGCAAACGGGAACAGCAGCGCAGTCTCCAGCGACAAACCTTCCAGCGCACCCAGCGATGAGGTTTTACGCAGTAAGCCGTAAGTGCCGAAAGTCAGCGCCAGTGTCAGGCCAATCCACGGCAAGTTACCGGTCAGCCAGGTCAGCCACAGCACACCAGCCGCCGCAAAGCTGACGGCGACCCACTGCATTGTGCGCATACGTTCGCGCAGGGCGACAGCACCGAGCAGAATATTCACCAGCGGCGTGATGAAATAACCGAGGCTGGCATCAATCACACGCCCCTCATTTACCGCCCAGATATATACCAGCCAGTTAGCCGACAGCAGCGTTGCACTGAGTGCGAAACTCATCACCAGCTTCGGGTTCCGTATGGCTTGTGAAATCCAGCCCCAGTGCTTTTTCCAGGTCAGAATGCCGATCAGAAACAGCAGCGACCAGACCATGCGGTTCAGCAGAATTTCCAGCGAAGGCACACTGTGCAGTGCTTTGAAATACAGCGGGAATAATCCCCAGATAGTGTAAGCAGAGCCTGCCAGTAAAGTACCGTTACGACGCATGGAAAATCCGATCAGAAAAAGACTGCAGGTTCACGGGAATGGTCAGAAAGACATTGTCAACGGCGATTGTTACCTTGTCTTCCTGATAAAGTTATCAGGTAGATGAAACTTCACGCAGTGGATGCAGGGTCTTGCCGGAGGTGATTGCCGTGTTGGTGGTTTTACTGCAGAAAATGCATAGATACTGCACAGTGTAACAAGTTCCTGCGATTCGCGTTGGCGACGGCGAATGCCGGCTGTGTGCGCTAAGTATTACAAAATGGGGGCGAGTGGATGTGGTCGGCGGGAAGGGCGGGATTTCGGGTCTGTGGAATTTCAGGGACGGTTTTTTTGCACACGGACTTTTTGCAAAGCCTGACACAGTGCTTCGGTGCCATCCAGTACGCGCGGGCCGTTGCGGTTCAGCCAGTCACCTTTGATCGCATAAAACTGCCGGTTTTTTACAGCAGACATAGTTTGGTAATGCTGCCAGAATTGCTCCAGCTGAGTCGTGGAGTCGCCACCGGTCAGAATCGCATCCGGATTGGCGGCAATCACCGCTTCGGTTCCGACTTTCGGACTGATATCCTGCTGCGCGCCAAGCAGATTTTTACCGCCGCATAAACGAATTGCCGATGACACCAGATGCTGATCGCTCAGCGTCATCAGCGGCTGATGCGAAACCTGATAAAACACGGTGACCACGGGTTCGCCGGCTTTCAGTTTGTAGCGGTTTTGCAGATTTTGCAGGCGTTCGCGAAAACGCTTTGCTGCCTGTTGACCGGTGGCGGCATTACCTGTCAGTTCGCCGAGCCGTTCCAGACTGCTGGCAACCTGCTCATAATTTTTCGGATCGCTTTCAAAGATGCGAATATTGTTGGCACGCAGCTGATCGGCGAGTGCATGACCTTTGCCGGTTCCCCAGATAACGACCAGATCCGGTCGCATTGCGAGCAAACGTTCTGTGTCGAGTGCAAACACATTACCCACCGAGGGGAGTTGCTTCGCGGCGGCAGGATAGTCACTGTAATCACTGACCGCGATCAGTTGCTTTCCTGCGCCGGCTTCAAACATCAGTTCCGTGATATGTGGCGCCAGGCTGATCACCCTTTGCGCCGGTTTTTCCATGGAGACCGTCTGACCCGCATCATCCGTGACACGGATAGCGGCTGCGGCGCTGCCAGCCAGCAGCAAGGGAATCAGCGAAGCAGTCAGACGGCGTAGCATGGATCAGATCTCGAGGTTGTCGATCAGGCGGGTTTTGCCCAGCTTCGCTGCCGCCAGTACAACCAGTGGTTCACCGGCCAGCAGCTCTTCCTGTGTCGGTGCCTGCAGGTTAGCGCGTTTGCGGATGGAAATATAATCCGGCGCCCACTGACGGGTCGCCAGTTTTTCCATTGCCAGCTGTTCGAGGCGCAGCAGGTCCGACTGGCCAGAGCGAACCTCATCCGCCACTTCATTCAGCGTGCGGTACAGCACCGGTGCTTCAGCACGTTCTTCCGCAGACAGATAACCGTTACGGGAAGACAAAGCCAGACCATCATCGGCGCGATAGGTTTCCGCTGCGATGATTTCTGTCGGCAGTGCAAACTGTTTGCTCATGTTACGGATGATCATCAATTGCTGATAATCTTTTTTGCCGAACACGGCAACGCGCGGTTGCACACAGGAAAACAGCTTCATAACGACCGTGGTCACACCGCCGAAAAAGCCCGGACGGAATTCACCCTCCAGAATGTCGCCCAGATTATTCGGTGGCTGGACACGGTATTCCTGTGGTTCCGGATAAAGATCTTTTTCGCTCGGGGCGAACAGGATATACACGCCTTCCTTTTCCAGCTTATCAATATCCGCTTGCAGTGTGCGCGGATATTTGTCGAAATCTTCATTAGGACCGAATTGCAGACGGTTAACAAAAATCGAGGCGATCACCGGATCGCCATGACGTTTCGCCAGTCGCATTAAGGATAAATGACCCTCGTGCAGATTGCCCATCGTCGGGACAAATGCGGTTCGCAGCTGACCAGTCAGGTGAGCACGCAACTCTTCAATCGAGGTGATAACTTTCATGATGGGATTTTTCCGGTAAACAATCGGTGTCAGGCGGGCGAGTACGCTAGTCTGACATAAATAGGCGCAAATGCTTCCGCCTGGGTGATTTCGATCAGGGTTTCTTTTGCGAGTTCCAGCAGGGCAATAAAATTGACCACCAGTACCGGAACACCGCGGGAAGGATCAAACAAGTCTGCGAATTCCACAAAGCGGGTCGATTGCAGTTTGCGCAGAATGGCAGTCATGTGCTCGCGCACAGACAATTCTTCACGGCTGATTTTGTGATGCTGTACCAGTGTCGCCCGTTTCAGTACATCAGCCCAGGCAGACTGCAGATCGACCAGTTCCACCTGTGGCCAGTGCAGCACGGTGTTTTGTTCAATGTAGACCTGAGCGTGCAGGAAATCGCGACCCAGTTGTGGCACGTTATTCAGATCAAACGCAGCCAGCTTGATTTGCTCGTATTCGAGTAAGCGCCTGACCAGCTCGGCGCGCGGATCTTCCGCTTCTTCGCCTTCCTGTGTTTTGTTGGATGGCAGCAACATGCGTGACTTAATTTCAATCAGCATCGCCGCCATCAGCAGATATTCCGCCGCAAGTTCGAGATTGCGGCTGCGGATCTGCTCAACATAGGTCAGGTACTGGCGGGTAACATCCGCCATAGGAATATCCAGAATATTAAAATTCTGTTTGCGAATCAGATACAGCAGCAAATCCAGCGGCCCCTGAAACGCTTCCAGAAACACTTCCAGCGCATCCGGCGGAATATATAAGTCTGTAGGCACCTTGAATAAAGGCTCGCCATACAGTCGCGCCAGCGCGAGACCGTCTACGACATCCGGTGTCGTGTCCTGCGCTCCCACTACCGGGAGGTCAGTCGTTTCAGTTGTCACTGGTTGCGATCAGCTGTGCGCCAAATGGTGGCAATCAGCCTTTGTTCTGATAAACGTAAGCCTGTTGCGCGATGCGTGCTTCGGCAAAACGCTCTTGCTGATCCAGATCCAGCGGTGCTTTGTCCCACAGCAGCGAACGGCCTGCAACTTGCTCCTGATCCAGATGTGGCTTGGCTTTTTTCAGGTCTTTCAGAAATGCAGTGGCTTCAGATTCGTACATGGAAACTTGGTTTAAGAATTTCATGTTAGGACTAGGTCAGATTGAAAACTGCGGCATTTTACTCCGCTTTTGCTGCGTTGCAGAGAAAAAAGCCGATCGATTAGTAGAACTTCAACGAAGATCGTTGGCGTTTGCGTAATCCGGCAAATCTTCTGTGTTGGTCAGGGATTGCAAGGCCTGCATTTGTTGCAGTAACTGTGCCGGATCGCTGGCAACGCAAAACATGCGCCGGTTTTCTTCGCCGATGAAACCTTCGTTTGCGGCATGGTCGATAAATTGCAGCAAATGATCGAAGTAACCGGCGGTATTCAGTAAACCAACAGGTTTGTTGTGAAAGCCGAGTTGCGCCCAGGTCAGAATTTCAAATAACTCATCGAGTGTGCCGAACCCACCCGGCATCGCGATAAAGCCATCGGATAAATCGGCCATCAGCGCTTTACGCTCGTGCATAGACTTAACGACATGCAGTTTGGTCAGGCCGTCATGACCGACTTCACGCGCCAGCAGCGGGTCAGGAATCACGCCGGTAACCATGCCGCCGCGCTGCATTACTTCATCGGCAACGATACCCATCAGGCCAACATTGCCACCGCCATACACGAGTGCGGTGTTGTTATTCACCAGCGCCGCGCCAAGCGCTGCAGCCTGTGCACGATAAATGTCTGCATTGCCAGTGCGTGCACCGCAATAAACACAAACCGATTTCATTCCGGCTTCATCTTACGCAGATATTCAGCGGAGAGGCGCTCAAACACTTCTTTCGCTTGTCCGCGCAGATAAGGGCTGATCAGCACAATGACCTGATAGCAACCACGCGCCAGTGATTCCGACATGATCTGCGCTTCTGTATATTTACGCGGATTGCGTACATATTCGTACGACAGCCAGTAAGTTGCGACCACCACCATATTGGTAGCGAGCGCATCAATGTCCATATCAGTTGCTTCAAATTCGCCGTCAGCACGCAAGCCAGTGCAAAGTTCTGTCGCGACACGGATTTTATGTGTCAGGATTTCTTTGAAATTCAGTTCCAGCTTACGGTTGCGCGAAAGCAGATCGTTCAGGTCACGATAGAAAAAGCGATAACGCCAGACCAGTTCAAAGGTCAGGTGCAGATAAGTCCAGACATCCTGAATATTCGCTTTGCGTCCGCTAGGGAATGCAAGTTTCTTATTGATCTCAGTTTCAAACTGAGAAAACAGGGAATTGACGATATCGTCTTTATTGCGAAAATGATAATAAAGATTGCCCGGAGAGATGTTCATCTCTTCCGCGATCACGGTAGTTGTGATGTTAGGCTCACCAAATTCATTAAATAAACGCAGGGAAAGCTCTAGGATTCGTTCCCTGGTACGACGCGGAGCTTTGTGTTGCATGCTGTTTTTTCGAGATAATATTTCGTAAGAATAGCATTCTTCCGCATATCCACAAAACCCGCGTTATTCTGCGTGATCGCTTTTTGCCGCTGCGGGCAATTCCGTTAAGCGGGTTTTTGCCAGTTTGTCATGCATGAATTGCCGCTCAGGATCGAGCAGCGCTGTCATCGCCCAGCCAGCAACACCGGCGAATAAAGCGATCACCGTTTCAGTTTTTTGCAGACTGAACTGAAAAGCTAATGCCATTGCAGGTAAAAACCACATCCAGCACAGAACATAGCGAACCACGGCTTTAATGCGTGGCAACGGTTTTCCGTCAAGATCTGTGACGCGAATGCGCCAGGTTTGCATAGCCAGCGTCTGGCCGGAACGTGTCCAGCAATAAACGAAATAAATACCGATGACCAGAAACAGAAATCCCTGACGCGTATGGCGATGCAGTAAGGCGTGTCGGCTCTGGGTCAGTACATCAAACAAAAAGCCGGTAATAAATACCAGCCCGAATAAAAGCATGCCTTCATACAACATGCAGGTCAGACGCCTTCGAATGGAAGGCGTTGTGAATGTTACCGGTTCAGTCATTTTATTGCGGTAGCTGTGGAGGCCGGGGTCGCAGCCGGTACTTCTGCCGGTGCTGAGGCGGGTACGGGTGCAGCAGCTGGCGCGGGCGCCTGCACCGGAGTGCTGACAGCGGGCGTACTTGCCGGTACTGCTTTGACGCTAGCGGCAGGCGCTGCCGGTTTTGGCAGATTTCCTTTAATTGGCTGCAACGTATTCGGATTGCGCAAAGCCTCAGGACTCAGATTGGTCAGTGACTTTTTTGCAGGTTGATCCGACGCCAGCTTCTTTTTCTCTTCTTCGGTGAGCTGCTGATACTTTTGCCATTGCTCGTTTTTCTTTTCCGGCGAGATTTGTTTTGTTTTGGCAAAATTTTCACGTGCCGCCATACGCTGTTCCGGAGTCAGCTTCAGCCAGTCACGCATACGCTCTTGTAAGCGGGCCTGTTCTTCCGGCTTTAGTGTGGCGTAACGGCCGGCGATTTCCAGCCATTTCTTTTTGCGTACTTCCGGCAAGGCATCCCATTCTGACTGTAATGGTGCCAGCGCCACTTTCTGCGCCGGAGTCAGTTCAGACCACAGTGGTTTTGCAGGAGCAGGCTTCAGCCCGAAAATGGCAGAGGCATCGCTTCCGGCTGCCATGACTGGCTGCGCCGGAAGTGTGGTGCAAATGACGGCAAGTGTGCTCAGAAAAACGGCAAGCCTCACTGAGATTCCTCGTTTTGTTTATTGTTGACGTAAGTCGTGAAGCCGGTATCCACATACGCTGCCGGTGGTAATTCATCCACCAGCATAGATGTATCGATGTCGGCCAGTTCGTTAATATTCTGTTGTTGTTCGTATTCGTAAATACCTGCCAGACCGGCGATCAGTACGATAGCTGGTAACGCCAGTCCTGCACGTCCCAGCCATGAAGACGGACCACTGAACTGGAAACCGTTTGCGGTGGCCAGTACATTCCGGAAGACACGTACAACTGCCGGACTTTCTTTTTTCTTACGCGACAACGCTAATTTACGTGCCTGTGCCAGACGATCCAGCGTCGGTGCGGGCAGATTTTCGGACGATTCATTCAGCGCCCGCCGGACTTTGTAGGCGAAGTCCAGATCCTGAGATTCTTTTGAGTAATTCATAGCTGTATTCCTTTTGCTTTCAGTGTCGCAGCAAGTGCGTGCGTTGCCCTTGAGCAATGCGTTTTCACGCTGCCTTCCGAGCAGCCCATTGCGGCGGCAGTTTCTGCTACATCCATGTCTTCCCAGTAACGCATGAGGAATGCTTCCCGTTGACGTGCGGGCAGTTTTTTTATTTCTTCGTCAATAATGCCCAAAACCTGCTCACGTTCCATTTTATCAGCAGTGGACTCTGTGGTCTCACTGCCTTCTTCTCCTGCATACGATTCGAGCAGGTCAAACTGGTCTTCTTCGGTCTGTCCAGCTGGGATCATGTTCGAAAACAGGCTGACCCAGGTGTTGCGGACTTTTTCACGACGGAAGAAATCCAGTATGGTCGTTTGTAAAATGCGCTGAAACAGCATAGGCAGCTCTGCTGCCGGCTTATCGCCATACTTTTCAGCAAGTTTAATCATGGCTTCCTGAACGATGTCGAGCGCGGACTCGTCATTTCTGACGGCATAAACGGCATGTTTAAATGCTCTTCGCTCGACACTTTCCAGAAAATCGGAGAGTTCTTTGTCTGTAGCCATCGTTGGCAATCATTCGGTTCAGTAACAGCGGACCGGCTCAGTCAGACGACTGCCCGGAAAAAGAGGGCACATCCTAGCAAAAAATGCGTAAACGGGGATGATTTTTATTAACGTACGGCGCAGCAAACCGGTTGGCACAAGTTGACTGCGTATTATCGCGTATGCCGTACGAATTTCACTTGACCAAAATGCTGCGACGCAGTACTGTTGACGCTCGTCCCACAATCCCGGGACAAAAATGCTTGCTGAACCAGCCCACCACGCTCAATTCAGTAAGTGCGCTTTTAGTAGCTGTTTGTTCTGACCCACGCCACAAGCGTGAGAAGTCTGTCTTCGTTATATTTTTTCCGCTGATCGAACGAGTGTCTTAAGTATTGCCTGGAACGGTACCCAACGGGTGCAGCAAGGGGAGTGCGGCGATGCAAAAAAGGGACATCGGTGAACAGATATGCGTCGTGATTTCGCCAGGAAAGAACATCCGATCAATTTCCTATGGACCTTGAAAGGACAACAATGAGTTCAGAGTTTACAGGCGCAGAGATACTGGTAAAGTGTCTGGCCGAAGAGGGTGTTGAACACGTCTTCGGATATCCGGGCGGTGCCGTTCTCTACATCTATGACGCAATTTTTAATCAGGATAAGTTTCAGCATATTCTGGTTCGCCATGAGCAGGCTGCGATTCATGCAGCAGATGCTTATTCCCGTTCATCCAGTAAAGTTGGTGTGGCGATTGTCACATCCGGTCCCGGCGTAACGAATGCCGTGACAGGTCTTGCGACCGCTTATATGGATTCGATTCCGATGGTGGTTATCTCAGGTCAGGTGCCAAGCGCCGTGATCGGGCAGGATGCTTTTCAGGAATGTGATACCGTCGGTATTACCCGTCCTTGTGTAAAGCATAATTTCCTGGTCAAGGACGTGCGTGATCTGGCGACCACGATCAAAAAAGCTTTCTTTATTGCCACAACCGGCAGACCCGGTCCTGTGCTGGTCGATATTCCGAAGGATATCTCCATGCACAAAACGACTTACCACTATCCGAAAGAAGTGGAAATGCGTTCCTACCGTCCGGTGGATAAAGGCCATGCAGGGCAGATTCGTAAAGCTGTTCAACTGTTGTTGTCGGCTGAACGCCCGATGATTTACACCGGCGGCGGTGTCATTCTGGCGCATGCTGCACCGGAACTGAATCGTCTGGTGGATATGCTCGGTGTTCCGTGTACCAACACACTGATGGGACTTGGAGGCTATCGCGCCACCGATTCCAAATTTGTCGGTATGCCGGGTATGCACGGTACTTACGAAGCCAATATGGCGATGCAGCACTGCGATGTGCTGGTTGCCATCGGTGCCCGTTTCGACGACCGTGTTATCGGTAATCCGAAACACTTCGCTTCGCATCCGCGCAAGATCATTCATATTGATATTGATCCGTCTTCGATTTCCAAACGCGTGAAAGTCGATATTCCTATCGTCGGTAACGTGAAGGATGTACTGGTCGAAATGCTGTCTCAGCTGAATGCGCAGGAGCAGCGTATCGATGCACGCAAACTCGCTTCCTGGTGGAAACAGATTGATGAATGGCGTTCGAAAGAATGTCTGAAATATCCGACGTCGGATCTGGTCATCAAGCCGCAATCCGTTGTGGAAAAAGTTTTTGAAGTGACCCGTGGTGACGCTTTCGTTACGTCCGACGTTGGTCAGCATCAGATGTGGGCCGCGCAGTACTACAAATTTGATAAGCCACGTCGCTGGATTAACTCCGGCGGTCTGGGCACCATGGGTGTTGGTTTGCCATACGCTATGGGCGTGCAAATGGCCAATCCGGATGCAACAGTGGCGTGTATTACCGGTGAAGCATCGATTCAGATGTGTATTCAGGAACTGGCGACGTGTAAGCAATATCACCTGACACCGAAAATCGTTCTGCTGAACAACCGTTTCCTCGGCATGGTGCGTCAGTGGCAGCAACTGGATTACGGTTCGCGTTATTCCGAATCATATATGGACTCGCTGCCGGACTTCACCAAACTGGTAGAAGCCTACGGTCACGTTGGTATGCGTATTGAAAACCCGGCTGATGTGGATGGCGCAGTGCGTGAAGCTTTCGCCATGAAAAATCGTCTGGTGTTTATGAATTTCATTACCGATCAGACAGAAAACGTCTGGCCGATGGTGAAGGCCGGTAAAGGCCTCACCGAGATGCTGCTTGGTTCGGAGGATCTGTAATGAGACACATTATTTCAATTTTGCTGGAAAACGAAGCCGGTGCTCTGTCGCGTGTGGTTGGTTTGTTCTCTGCTCGCGGCTACAACATCGAAACGCTGACCGTTGCGCCGACCGAAGATCAGACCTTGTCACGTATGACTATCGTTACTTCCGGTTCCGATGACATCATCGAACAGATTACAAAACACTTGAACCGCTTAATTGAAGTGGTGAAGGTGGTGGATCTGACCGAAGGTGCGCATATTGAGCGCGAGTTAATGCTGATTAAGGTCAGAGCGGTCGGTAAAGAGCGTGAAGAAATGAAGCGTACGGCAGATATTTTCCGTGGCCGCATCATTGATGTTACTGAAAAAACCTACACGATAGAACTGACCGGTAATCGCGGTAAGCTCGATGCTTTCATCGACGCGATTGACCGTACGGCAATTCTGGAAACTGTCCGTACCGGTGGTTCCGGTATTGGTCGCGGCGAACGCATCCTTAAAGTGTGATGCCGCTTGTAAAGAAAATTTTTGATAAATATTGAATTCAGACAGGATATAAAAATGAAAGTTTTTTACGATAAAGATTGTGATCTCTCCCTCATCAAAAGCAAAAAAGTAGCGATCATCGGTTACGGTTCTCAAGGTCATGCTCACGCACAGAATCTGAATGATTCCGGTTGTAACGTGACTGTTGCGCTGCGTAAGGGCGGTGCTTCGTGGGCGAAAGCAGAGCAGGCTGGTCTGCGCGTAGCGGAAGTCAATGACGCAGTGAAAGAGGCTGATGTCATCATGATTTTGCTGCCGGATGAAAACATTGCGCAGGTTTACAAAGAAAACGTTGAGCCATTTGCGAAACAGGGCGCAGTGCTGGCATTTGCGCACGGCTTCAATGTGCATTACGGTCAGGTAGTGCCGCGTGCCGATCTGGATGTGATCATGGTTGCGCCGAAAGCACCGGGTCACACAGTGCGCGGTACTTACGCACAAGGTGGCGGCGTGCCGCATCTGGTGGCTGTGTATCAGGACAAATCCGGTAAAGCACGCGATATCGCGCTGTCGTATGCGATGGCAAACGGCGGTGGCCGTGCCGGCATCATCGAAACCAACTTCCGTGAAGAAACCGAAACAGACTTGTTTGGTGAACAGGCTGTTCTGTGCGGTGGTACGGTAGAACTGATCAAGGCCGGTTTTGAAACACTGGTGGAAGCTGGTTACGCACCGGAAATGGCGTACTTCGAATGTCTGCACGAACTGAAGCTGATCGTTGATCTGATTTATGAAGGCGGTATCGCTAACATGAATTACTCGATTTCCAATAACGCGGAATACGGTGAATATGTGACCGGCCCGAAAGTGGTGACATCCGCGACCAAAGACGCGATGCGTCAGTGTCTGAAAGACATTCAGACCGGTGAGTACGCGAAGAGCTTCATCCTCGAAAACAAAGCTGGTGCACCAACGCTGATTTCCCGTCGTCGCCTGACTTCTGAACATCAGATCGAAGAAGTCGGTGCAAAACTGCGCGCAATGATGCCGTGGATCGCGAAAAACAAACTGGTTGATCAGTCCAAAAACTGATTGTTCCGGTGATAAAAATACCCGCTGCGGCGGGTATTTTTATTTGTGGCGTCAAAACCTGATGCGCGTGTGCGGGAACTGCCTGAGTATGGCTTACTGATTCGCTGAATATACGATTTGGCGGACTGTCTTTATGGTCTGACAGAGCGCATGCAAGGCGTAATGAATATGCAGATATCGTCATTGATGAATATCGGAGAGCCGGACTTTCTGCCGACGACCGCCGGATCGCTGTGCAGAACACCGCATTTTGGGCATTTTTGGACATTTTTTGGCAATTGCAGACCAGTAACGGAGTTGGTTGATCAGGCGAATGGTCTGTTCCTGGTAAATCAAAAGACCGTCTTTGATTCCTTTTTACCTTGAACGGGTTTGTGATACGGTACTTTTTGTGTCCCGAACCGGTTAAGCGGATTCAAATCTTGGAAGTTTTACCATGTGTGATTAAGCTGTGCTCTTTGCCTGAACGCGTGTTGCGAAGCGGATGCGTCAGGTCTTGCTCTGAAAGGAATGATGATGAAAAAACTGTTACTCGTGTCCCTGCTGTCCGTTGCCGGTGTCGCTGCAGCACAATCGACCAGTGGTGCGCTGATTACGCTGAGTGCGCAAACCAGCATTCGGGTGGAAAACGATCAGGCAGCAATCGAGTTCTCTGCCGAAGAGCAGGATGCAGACCGTCAGCAGGCAATCACCCGTCTGAATCAGCGTATGCGTACCGGCACCGAGCAAATTAAGAAATCCGATCCTTCCGCAGTGTTGCAAACCGGTAGCGTCTACAGTTATCCGGTCTACGATGCTGCCCGCGCAAAACCGGGTAAGGCGCCTGTCATCATTGCATGGCGCGTCGGGCAAAAACTGGATGTGAAAAGTGCTGATCTGAGTCGTCTGACCAGTCTGGTCGGAGATGCACAAAAGAGCCTGCAAATGACGCAGCTGAATTTCGGTTTGTCGGATGCGGCGAAAGCGAAAACGGAGCAGCAGAAATTTGATTCTGGTTACAAACAATTCTCGCACAAGCTGTCTTATTTGCTGAAAGCGATGGGCAAGTCCGAATCGCAGGCGGAGCTGGCGGAACTGAATGTGACGGATATGAGCGGACCAGTGCCGGAAATGAAAATGATGGCTATGGCGGCGCCGATGGCTGACGGCGCAGCGCCAAATCCGGGTTTTCGTTTCGAGCCGGGTTTTTCTGAACTGAATATTTCAATTGAAGGCAAGGTCCGTTTGCGCAAAGAGTAATCCGGATTCACGGGCTGTCGCGGAATAAAATTCTGTAAATTTGGATGTCTTTCTGCGAAAGTCAGAATCTATTGCTTTAAAGCCTCAGATTTGCAAGGGAAAATTCGCTTTTTCGGTTGCGGATTTTCCTGTTCCGGCATATAGTTGTGCCATGCTTACTTTAACTGCATCCTTCGCTGTTAAATCCACTCTGGCGGACTTCCTAAGTCCGCTATCGCTATTTGTTCTGCTAGCGTAATCGCACGCAGAAAATCCTCTCCTGTTTTACCCGCATGCCGCGTGTTCCTCTGCGGCGCACCAGACAAATCAACTAACCAAAATTGCCGGAGGCTACTGTGGCTGAAAAATTAATTATCTTTGATACAACTTTGCGTGATGGCGAACAATCACCGGGCGCATCCATGACCCGCGACGAAAAAATCCGTATTGCGCGTCAGCTGGAACGCCTGAAAGTGGATGTCATTGAGGCGGGTTTTGCAGCAGCATCGCCGGGCGATTTTGAATCGATTAAAGCGATTGCTTCGGTGATCAAAGATTCCACGATTTGTTCTTTGTCGCGCGCGAATGAACGCGACATCGCCCGCGCAGCCGAAGCATTGCAAACAGCGCAACGCAAACGTATCCATACTTTCATCGCGACTTCACCGTTGCATATGGAAAAGAAGCTGCGCATGAGTCCGGACCAGGTGCTGGAGCAAGCGATTCAGGCGGTGCGCTATGCGCGTCAGTTTACGGATGATGTGGAGTTCAGCCCGGAAGATGGCAGCCGCTCGGAAATGGATTTTCTGTGCCGCGTGATCGAAGCCGTCATCCGTGAAGGTGCAACCACCATTAACTTTGCGGACACTGTTGGTTATGCTGTGCCGGAGTTATACGGCAATATGATCAAAACCCTGCGCGAACGGATTCCGAATTCGGACAAAGCCGTCTGGTCGGTACACTGCCATAACGATCTGGGAATGGCCGTCGCGAACTCGCTGGCGGGTGTGATGATAGGCGGTGCGCGTCAGGTCGAATGTACGATTAATGGTCTGGGTGAGCGTGCCGGTAATACCGCACTGGAAGAAATCGTAATGGCGGTGCGTACCCGTAAAGATCACTTTGGACTGGAGCTGGGTATCGACACCAGCCAGATCGTGCCGGCTTCCAAACTGGTATCGCAGATCACTGGTTTTGCCGTACAGCCGAATAAGGCAGTGGTCGGTGCGAATGCGTTTGCACATGCGTCCGGCATTCATCAGGACGGTATCCTGAAAGCGCGTGATACCTACGAAATTATGCGTGCAGAAGACGTGGGCTGGAGTGCAAACAAGATTGTGCTTGGTAAATTGTCCGGTCGTAATGCATTCCGTCAGCGTCTGGAAGAACTGGGTATCACGCTCGGCTCAGAAGCCGATGTGAATGCGGCATTCTCCCGTTTTAAAGAACTGGCGGACCGTAAAGCCGAAATCTTCGATGAAGATATTCTGGCGCTGGTGTCCGATGGCGAACAAGCCAACGAAGTCGATGCCTTCCATTTTGTTTCCCTGTCGCAGTGTTCTGAAACCGGCGAGCTGCCATCGGCGAAAATTGTTTTTTCGCGCGCTGGCGAAGAATACATCAGTGAAGCGACCGGCAATGGTCCGGTCGATGCAATCGTGAATGCGATTGAGGCCAAAGTGCCGAGCGGGGCAGAGCTGTTGCTGTTCTCGGTGAATGCGATTACGACCGGTACGCAATCGCAGGGTGAGGTGACGATGCGTTTGTCGAAAGCAGGACGTATCGTGAATGGCACCGGTGCGGACCCTGATATCGTGGTCGCGTCAGCCAAGGCGTATCTGTCGGCTTTAAATAAATTGCAGTCCAAAACCGAAAAGCTGAACCCGCAAATTTGATCTTTATTTTCTTTGTGTGTTAGTATTCGGATCCCGCTGAAAAGCGGCTTTGTAATCACGATAAAGACGGTTTGTATGGAAGCAACTGTTTTTATCGCCAGTTAAGGAAAAATCATGGCAATCGAAAAAAATCAGAAAGCTGCAATCGTTGCAGACAACGCACGTGGTCAAAACGACACAGGTTCTCCTGAAGTGCAAGTTGCGCTGCTGACAGCACGCATCAACGACCTGAACGGTCACTTCAAATCCCACATGAAAGATCACCACTCCCGTCGTGGTCTGCTGATGATGGTTAACCGTCGTAAAAGTCTGCTGGCTTACCTGAAGCGTAAAGATCTGAACCGTTACCGCTCCCTGATCGAAAAACTCGGTCTGCGTAAGTAATTTGCACTTTTTCGCAAAAGTTGCATAAAAAAGCCTGTGACAGTGCTGCTGTCGCAGGCTTTTTGTTTGTATTTTGCATTCGTTTTCGTGGTATGTTTCTGCGCTGAATGCAGGACGTGCTGCAATCCGTGGTCGTAAGACTGCGCGTGGTGAGGTGAACGACAGCGCCTGAAATTCTGTCGGCAAATCAGAAAGGACACATTGTGTTTAATAAAGTAACTAAAACCTTCCAATACGGTAACCATACAGTCAAACTGGAAACCGGTGAAATCGCCCGTCAGGCATCCGGCGCCGTCATGGCATCTATGGATGACACGGTTGTTCTGGCAACTGTTGTTGCGAAAAAAGACGTGAAACCTGGCCAGGACTTTTTCCCGCTGACCGTAGACTACATGGAAAAAAGCTATGCTGCGGGCCGTATTCCGGGTGGCTTCTTCAAGCGTGAAGGCCGTCCGACAGAGAAAGAAACACTGACATCACGTCTGATCGATCGTCCGATCCGTCCTCTGTTCCCGGAAGGTTACCTGAATGAAGTTCAGGTGATCGTGCACGTATTGTCGGTCAACCCTGAAATTGATCCGGACATCATTTCCATGATCGGTGCATCTGCTGCGATTTCGCTGGCAGGCATTCCGTTCAATGGTCCGCTGGGTGCAGCGCGTGTTGGTTATGTTGATGGTCAGTACCTGCTGAATCCGACTGCAACCGAAATCAAAACTTCTGCTCTGGATCTGGTTGTTGCCGGTACCGAAGCCGCTGTACTGATGGTGGAATCTGAAGCTCAGCAATTGTCTGAAGAAGTGATGCTGGGTGCGGTTGTTTACGGCCACGAACAGATGAAAGTCGTGATCGATGCGATCCACGAACTGGTGCGCGATGCTGGTAAGCCAGAATCCACCTGGACTGCGCCTGCAAAAAATGAAGCACTGATCGCTGCTGTGACCGAAGTCGCTGAGCCACTGATGCGCGCTGCGTATCAAATCAAAGAAAAACAAGCGCGTACAACCGAAATCAAAGTTGCGCACGCTGCGGTTACTGCAGCACTGGCTGAGCAAGCGGCTGCAAAAGGTGAAGCAGAGCCTGATTCTTCTGAAGTCAGCAACATCCTGTTTGATCTGGAAGCACGTATCGTTCGTTCCCAGATTCTGAACGGCGAACCGCGTATCGATGGTCGTGATACACGCACTGTGCGTCCTATCACCATCAGCACAGGCATCCTGCCACGTACGCACGGTACCGCACTGTTCACCCGTGGCGAAACACAGGCGCTGGTGATTGCAACACTGGGTACAGCACGTGATGAGCAAAAAATCGATGCGCTGACCGGTGAATACTCTGAGCGCTTCATGCTGCACTACAACATGCCTCCGTTCGCAACCGGCGAAACCGGCCGCGTAGGCTCGCCAAAACGCCGTGAAATCGGCCATGGCCGTCTGGCAAAACGTGCACTGCAGGCAGCACTGCCGGCAGCGGACGAATTCAGCTACTCCGTACGTCTGGTTTCTGAAATCACTGAATCCAATGGTTCCTCTTCGATGGCTTCCGTCTGCGGCGGCTGTCTGGCACTGATGGACGCTGGCGTTCCGATGAAAGCGCACGTTGCCGGTATCGCAATGGGTCTGATCAAAGACGGTAATAAATTTGCTGTTCTGACTGACATCCTCGGTGACGAAGATCACCTCGGCGACATGGACTTCAAAGTGGCCGGTACTGCTGACGGTATTACTGCGCTGCAGATGGATATCAAAATCCAGGGTATCACTAAAGAAATCATGGAAGTCGCGCTGGCGCAGGCAAAAGAAGGCCGTATCCATATTCTGGGCAAAATGCAGGAAGCTGTTCCTGCAGGCCGCACAGAATTGTCTGACTTTGCGCCACGCCTGATCACTCTGAAAATCAATCCGGAAAAAATCCGTGATGTGATCGGTAAAGGTGGTGCGGTGATTCGTGCTCTGACAGAAGAAACCGGTACACAGATCGATATCAGCGATGAAGGCGTTGTGACGATTGCATCCGTTGACGCGGCTGCAGGTCAGGAAGCGAAACGTCGTATCGAAGCGCTGACTGCAGAAGTGGAAGTGGGTAAAGTCTATGACGGCACCGTTCTGAAACTGCTGGACTTCGGCGCAATCGTGCAAATCATGCCGGGTAAAGATGGCCTGCTGCACATCAGCCAGATCGCCAATGAGCGTGTGAACGCCGTTGCTGATTACCTCAAAGAAGGTCAGGTTGTACGTGTGAAAGTGCTGGAAACGGATGACCGTGGTCGCTTCAAACTGTCGATGAAAGCCGTCGCAGCAGAAGGCGAGCAACAACAGCAGCAACAACAGTAATGCCAGAGTCCGCCCCGTGCGGACTGTATCGGCAACTGAAAAACACCGCCCCTCAACAGGGCGGTGTTTTTTTATGGCCCCGCTTTATTTGCCTGACGTGCTGCGCAGGACGGGAAGGGACTCGCTGTCTGGTCGCTATTGCACGACTCGGGTGCCTGAAACGACCGGTTTCGTGTCAAAAACGGGCTAAATGCGGATTCAGGCACAGCGATCTGGCGGTCGTCGGCAGAAAGTCCGGACCTCCGAAAAAGTAAAATGACGATGTTTGCATAGTCATCGCTAGCCTCTCCTGGCATGCGACAGGCTTCGGATGACTGGAACTGCGGTGGCCGGATGGCTGCTGAGCTTGCGGGATCGGGTAATATGCGGTTGCTAACGGAAACTTAATCAGAAGGAATGATGATGCGTGCGATAGAAATAACAGCATTCGGCGGGCCGGAAGTATTGCAGGTGGCGGATATGCCTGTGCCGGTGCCGGGTAAATCTGAAGTGCTGATCAGGGTGCATGCTGCCGGAGTGAACCGGCCGGATGTTTTGCAGCGAAAGGGGCACTATGCGCCACCGCCGGGCGTTACCCTGATTCCCGGGCTGGAAGTTGCGGGCGAAATTGTTGGTGGCGATCTGACTGGGTCGGGCTATCAGATTGGTGATCATGTTTGCGCATTGCTGGCTGGCGGCGCGTATGCGGAATACTGCGTGGCACCGGTTGCGCATTGTCTGCCGGTTCCGCAAGGGCTGGACATGATTCAGGCGGCTTCTTTGCCGGAAACCTGCTTTACAGTCTGGAGCAATCTGTTTGACCGCGCACGTCTGAAAGCAGGCGAAAGCTTGCTGGTTCAGGGTGGCACATCCGGTATCGGTGTCGCCGCGATTCAGATTGCAACTGCAATGGGGGTAAAAGTATTCGCCACAGCAGGCAGTGCGGAAAAATGTCAGTTTGCACAGGAGCTCGGTGCAGTGGCGTGCGTCAATTATCGTGATGAAGATTGTTTTGAGCAATTGCGTGTTGCCAATGAAGGTCGTGGCATGGATGTGATTCTGGATATGGTCGCGGGCAGCTATGTGCCGAAAGAAGTGAGTTTGCTGGCAGATGACGGGCGTCTGGTGATTATCGCAGTCATGGGTGGCGTAAGAGCGGAAGTCGATATGGCGCAGATACTGCGCCGCCGTCTGACGATTACAGGCTCGACACTGCGCGCCCGTCCGCATGACTTCAAGGCTGCGCTGGCGAATTCGGTCAGAGAGAATGTCTGGCCTTTGCTGGCACAGGGTAAGGTCAGGCCGGTCATTCACCGTGTGTTCAGTCTGGGTGAGGTCGCTGAGGCGCACCGCCTGATGGAAAGCTCTCAGCATATTGGCAAAATTATGCTGAAGCTCAACTGATACCAGTTTGACCTTCAAATTGAACGCAGGATACAATCGCGGGTTATTTGACTACTAATCTGAGAGCGCTATGCGACGTAAACTTATTGCGGGTAACTGGAAAATGAATGGTTCTGTCTCAGCGAATGCTTCGCTGCTGGCAGAGATTTCGGCGGGTGGTGTGGATGTCGCAAAGGCAGATGTACTGGTTTGTCCGCCTTTTCCATATCTGACGCAGGCGCTGGATAAAGTGCAGGGTACAGCGATCGCGGTTGGTGCTCAGGATTGTTCCGTGCATGATGCCGGCGCATACACTTCCGAAGTTTCTGCCGGTATGCTGCGTGACGTTGGTTGCACTTATGTGATTCTGGGTCACTCCGAGCGTCGTTCTTACCATGCTGAAAGCGATCAGATTGTTGCGGCAAAAACTCTGCAGTCACTGCGCGCAGGCCTGACACCTATCGTTTGTGTTGGCGAAACACTGGAGCAGCGTGAGTCCGGTGCGACCGATGCGGTCGTTGGTGCGCAACTCAAAGCCGTGCTGGAAAAACTGGACTCCGCAGAGATCGCAAAAATTGTCGTAGCGTACGAGCCTGTGTGGGCAATTGGTACGGGTAAAACGGCAACACCGGAAATGGCGCAGGAAGTACACGCATTTTTACGTCAGGTGATTGCATCGTTTAATCCAGAAGCTGCAGCAACTGTCAAAATTCTGTACGGTGGCAGTATGAAGCCCGACAATGCGGCTGAGTTATTGCGTCAGACAGACATTGATGGTGGTTTGATCGGTGGTGCAGCGCTCAAGGCGAATGATTTCCTCGCAATTATTGCTGCTGTCTGATAAAGTCTTTTTTTTGTCTTCTAGGGTAAGTTAATGCAAGCGTTTTATACCTTACTGATCGTGTTGCAGGTCGTTTCTGCGATCGCGATTATCGGGCTGGTTCTGCTCCAGCATGGCAAGGGTGCGGATATGGGGGCATCTTTCGGTTCCGGCGCATCCGGCAGTCTGTTTGGTGCAAGTGGTTCTGCAAGCTTTTTCTCGCGCGCGACAGCGGTATGCGCGGTAGTGTTTTTTGTTGCGACACTGGGTCTGAGCATCGTTGCTTCCGGTAAAAAAGCCAGTGGCGGCACAGTTCTGGATTCGCTGCCTGCTGCAACGCAGCCAGCAAAGCAAGCAGCGCCTGCATCCGCTCCTGCAGAATCGCAGGGTACGCAGATTCCTAAATAAATAAGTGTTGTAGCAGACAGTTGATCAGAGTAATTTATTTGCAGCCCGCATTGAATTAGATTGTTAGACGTAGTACAATGCTGGGCTCCAGCCGACGTGGTGAAATTGGTAGACACGCTATCTTGAGGGGGTAGTGGCGCAAGCTGTACGAGTTCGAGTCTCGTCGTCGGCACCAAAAAAAGTCAGATCTTCTGGCTGTCTCGAGGAGGGGCTGCATAGTATGTTAAAGTGCAGTTTTCTTCAAATATGGCGTTCAATTACAGGTAGCCTAACGTGAACCTCGAAAATTATTTCCCCGTTCTCTTGTTTCTTCTTGTTGGTATCGGCGTTGGTGTCGTGCCGCAAATCCTGGGGCGCTTGGTAGCTCCGCATAAACCTGATTCGCAAAAAACATCCGCCTACGAGTGTGGCTTTGAAGCCTTCGAGGATGCGCGCATGAAATTCGATGTGCGTTATTACCTCATTGCGATTCTGTTTATTCTGTTTGATCTCGAAACGGCATTTTTCTTCCCATGGGGCGTTGCAATGCGTGATCTGGGCTGGTCAGGTTTTCTGATTATGCTGGGTTTTGTGTTGGAGTTTGCTGTGGGTTTCTGGTACATCTGGAAAAAAGGCGCTCTGGACTGGGAGTGATGCGATATGGCAATTGATGGTGTTTTGAGTGAAGGCTTCGTTACCACGACAGCCGATAAACTGATTAACTGGACCCGCACCGGGTCCATGTGGCCAATGACTTTTGGTCTCGCATGCTGTGCGGTTGAGATGATTCACGCGGGTTGTTCGCGTTACGATCTTGACCGTTTTGGCGTTGTGTTTCGTCCGTCTCCACGTCAGTCTGATGTGATGATTGTTGCGGGTACGCTCTGCAACAAAATGGCTCCGGCGCTTCGTAAAGTTTATGACCAGATGGCAGAGCCACGCTGGGTGATTTCTATGGGCTCATGTGCGAACGGTGGTGGCTATTATCACTATTCTTACTCTGTTGTGCGTGGATGTGACCGTATTGTTCCGGTTGATATTTACGTTCCCGGATGTCCTCCGACGGCTGAAGCCTTGTTGTACGGCATCATTCAGCTGCAAAACAAAATTAAACGTACCAATACAATCGCTCGTTGAGCATTGTTGTTGAGGGTAGTCTCTGATTATGACAAGCAAACTCGAGCAACTTGAAGCAGCGGTTAATGCTGTTGTCGGTGAACGTATCGTCAGTTTGAAAAATGCACTTGGTGAAGTGACAATCGTCGTTTCGCCGGCTGAATATCTGAGCGTGATGCGCGATTTGCGCGATCGCGCAGAAACTGCATTTGAGCAACTGATTGATCTTTGTGGTATGGATTATTCATCCTACGGCAATGACGTCTGGGAAGGGCAGCGTTTTGCTGTGGTTTCTCATTTGTTGTCTGTGAAGCATAACTGGCGCTTGCGCGTCCGTGTTTTTGCTGCTGATGATGATATGCCGGTTGTCGCATCCCTGGTGGATGTTTGGCCTGCCGCAAACTGGTATGAGCGTGAAGCATTCGATCTGTACGGTATTCTGTTTGACGGTCATAACGACTTGCGTCGTATCCTGACGGATTATGGCTTTATCGGACATCCTTTCCGTAAAGACTTCCCGGTTTCAGGTTATGTTGAGATGAAGTACGACGATGTGCAAAAGCGCGTTGTGTATCAGCCTGTTACGATTGAGCCACGCGAAAACACGCCGCGTGTGATCCGTGAAGAGAACTACGGGGTGAAATAATGGCTGAAATTAAAAACTATACCTTGAACTTTGGTCCTCAGCATCCTGCTGCGCACGGTGTTTTGCGTCTGGTGCTTGAGCTCGACGGTGAGGTGATTCAGCGTGCAGACCCTCATATTGGTTTGCTGCACCGCGCAACTGAAAAGCTGGCTGAGCAAAAAACTTTCCTGCAATCTGTGCCTTACATGGATCGTCTCGACTATGTGTCGATGATGATGAATGAGCACGCTTACGTCATGGCGATTGAGAAATTGCTGGGCATTGAAGTGCCTTTGCGTGCTCAGTACATTCGCGTGATGTTTGATGAAGTTACGCGTGTATTGAATCACTTGTTGTGGGTGGGGTGTCATGCTCTTGACGTTGGTGCGATGGCTGTAATGCTGTACGCATTCCGTGAGCGTGAAGATCTGATGGATTGCTATGAGGCCGTATCCGGCGCTCGTATGCATGCCGCTTACTATCGTCCCGGTGGCGTTTACCGTGATCTGCCGGAAAAAATGCCGCAATATGCAGCATCTAAAATCCGTAACGAAAAAGCGATTCGCGAGTTGAACGAAAATCGTCAGGGTTCGTTGCTGGATTTCCTCGATGATTTCACAAAACGTTTCCCGAAATATATTGATGAGTATGAAACCCTGCTGACAGATAACCGTATCTGGAAGCAGCGTTTGGTCGGCGTTGGTGTTGTATCTCCTGAGCAGGCTCTGGCGATGGGCTTCACCGGTGCTATGTTGCGTGGGTCAGGTATCGCGTGGGACGTTCGTAAGAAACAGCCTTATGAAGTTTACGACCGCCTGGATTTCGATATTCCGGTTGGTGTAAACGGTGACAGCTATGACCGTTACCTTGTACGTATCGAAGAGATGCGTCAGTCCAATCGCATTATTAAGCAATGTATCGACTGGCTGAGAAAAAATCCTGGTCCTGTCATTACAGATAATCTGAAAGTGGCTCCTCCTAAGCGTGTGGACATGAAGTCCAATATGGAAGATCTGATTCACCACTTTAAGCTGTTCACTGAAGGATTCCACGTTCCTGAGGGCGAAGCTTACGCTGCAGTTGAGCATCCGAAAGGTGAGTTTGGTATTTACCTCGTTTCTGATGGTGCTAATAAACCTTATCGCCTGAAAATCCGTGCTCCTGGCTTTGCTCACTTACAAGGACTGGATATGATGGCGAAGGGTCACATGATTGCTGATGCGGTAACGATCATCGGTACTCAGGATATCGTTTTCGGTGAAATTGACAGATAAAGACGCGTCAGCGTTAATTTGAGGCATTAGCTATGGTTTTATCAGAGCAAGCATTTAAACGTATCGATCGGGAGCTCGCTAAGTTTCCGGCAGATCAGCGTCAATCTGCGGTAATCGCATCTCTTGCTATTGCGCAGGAAGAAACAGGCTGGATTTCTCCGGAAGTGATGCAGACACTCGCCGACTATATCGGCATGCCGGCGGTGGCTGTGCAGGAAGTTGCAACTTTCTACAATATGTTCAATACCAAGCCAGTTGGTAAACATAAAATTACCGTTTGTACCAACTTGCCGTGTGTCTTGTCAGGTGGTGAGCGTGCTGCGCATTATCTGAAGCAAAAACTGGGCATCAGCTACAAAGAGACAACTGCTGACGGCAACTTTACTCTGGTCGAGGGTGAATGTATGGGAGCTTGTGGTGATGCTCCGGTATTGCTCGTTAATAATGCACGTATGTGCAGCTTTATGTCGAACGAAAAAATTGATCAACTGGTCAATGAATTGAAAGAGGCGAGTAAATAATGACATGCCTGCATGACCGTCACATTAAGCCATTAATTCTCGCCGGGCTGAATGGCGATAACTGGCATTTAAAAGATTATGTTGCCCGTGGTGGTTACGAGTCTTTAAAACGTATTTTGTCTGAAAAAATCCAGCCGGAGCAAATCATTGCTGAGTTGAAGGCATCTTCACTGCGTGGTCGCGGAGGCGCAGGTTTCCCGACTGGTTTGAAGTGGAGTTTCATGCCACGGCAGTATCCGGGTCAGAAATATCTGGTTTGTAATACAGACGAGGGTGAGCCGGGTACATTTAAAGACCGCGATATTATTCGTTACAATCCCCATGCTTTGATCGAAGGCATGGCGATCGGCGCTTATGCGATGGGTATTACCGTAGGTTATAACTACATCCACGGTGAAATTTTCGCTGACTACCTGCGCTTTGAAGATGCTTTGGAAGAGGCGCGCGCTGCTGGCTTCCTTGGTAACAATATTCTTGGTTCGGAATTTTCGTTCCAGCTGCATGCATCGCATGGTTACGGTGCGTATATTTGTGGCGAAGAAACTGCATTGCTGGAATCTCTTGAAGGTAAAAAAGGACAGCCACGCTTTAAACCGCCGTTCCCGGCGAGCTTTGGCCTGTACGGAAAACCGACCACGATCAACAATACAGAAACGTTCGCCGCTGTACCGTTTATTCTTGCAATCGGTGGTGAGAATTATGCGGCGCTTGGTAAGCCAAATAATGGCGGTACTAAGATTTTCTCGATCTCCGGCGACGTAGAGCGCCCGGGAAATTACGAGGTGCCGCTCGGTACACCGTTTGCAAAGCTGATGGAGCTGGCAGGTGGTATGCGTGGTGGTAAGAAGATTAAAGCGGTTATCCCAGGCGGTTCTTCCGCGCCCGTAATTCGCGGTGATGTCATGATGGAAACGGACCTCGATTACGATTCCATTGCAAAAGCAGGGTCAATGCTGGGTTCGGGAGCAGTCATCGTGATGGATGAAACACGTTGCATGGTGAAGTCGTTGCAGCGTTTGTCATATTTCTATTTTGAAGAATCCTGTGGCCAGTGCACCCCATGTCGTGAAGGTACTGGCTGGCTGTATCGAATCGTAGATCGTATTGAGAACGGCAAAGGCCGTCCTGAAGATCTCGATATGCTGAATTCGATTGCTGACAATATTCAGGGTAAAACTATCTGCGCGCTCGGTGACGCAGCAGCGATGCCAGTCAGAGGTTTCGTAAAAAATTTCCGCGAAGAATTTGAATATCATATCGAGCACAAGCATTGCTTGGTTCCGGCATATCTGTAAGCCGGCTTCGGTTAGCACAATTAGAGTAAACCATGGTCGAAATCGAAATAGACGGCAAAAAAGTCGAAGTGCAGGAAGGTAGTATGGTGATGGATGCTGCCAATAAACTTGGCACATATATCCCGCATTTTTGCTACCACAAAAAATTATCAATCGCGGCAAACTGCCGTATGTGTCTGGTCGAGGTTGAGAAAGCACCTAAGCCTCTGCCGGCATGTGCTACTCCTGTAACGCCTGGTATGATCGTGCGGTCGCACAGCGATAAAGCGGTAAAAGCGCAACAGGCTGTGATGGAGTTCCTGCTGATCAACCATCCTTTGGATTGCCCGGTATGTGATCAGGGTGGTGAATGTCAGTTGCAGGATCTGGCCGTTGGTTATGGCGGTACCAGCTCCCGTTATCAGGAAGAGAAGCGTGTTGTGTTCCATAAAGACGTGGGGCCACTGGTTTCGATGGAAGAAATGAGCCGTTGCATTCATTGCACACGTTGCGTTCGTTTTGGACAGGAAATTGCAGGCGTTATGGAACTCGGCATGCTGAATCGTGGCGAGCACTCCGAAATTACTTCTTTCGTCGGTAAGACTGTAGATTCCGAGTTGTCAGGAAATATGATTGATCTGTGCCCAGTTGGCGCATTGACCTCAAAACCTTTCCGTTACTCTGCACGTACCTGGGAATTGTCACGCCGTAAGTCTGTGTCCCCTCACGATTCGCTTGGATCTAATCTGATTGTTCAGGTTAAAAATCATAAAGTGATGCGGGTGGTACCTCTCGAAAACGAAGAGGTGAATGAGTGCTGGATTTCTGACCGTGATCGTTTCTCATATGAAGCATTGAATGGCGCTGACCGTTTGACTAAACCAATGATCAAGCAAGGTGGTCAGTGGCAGGAAACGGACTGGCAGACTGCAATCGAATATGTCGCTCACGGGATTCGGAATATTCGCCATGAACACGGCGCGGATTCAGTGGCTGCAATTGCTGCTCCGCACTCGACACTGGAAGAATTGTCGCTGTTAAACAAAGTCATCAAAGGCATTGGCTCGGATGCAATTGATTTCCGTCTGCGCCAGTCTGATTTCCGTCTGAACGGAAAAGTGATGCCATGGCTGGGCGGATCTGTACAGGAAATTACACACTTAAAAAATGTGCTGATTTTCGGTTCCTCCCTGCGTAAAGATCATCCGTTGATTGCAGCAAAATTCCGTCAGGCAGCAAAAACCGGGTCACGTATAAGTGTGATCCATGCGGCTAAGGACGAGTTGTTAATGCCGTTGCATGTGCAGCAAGCATTGGCTCCTTCAGAATGGGTGGCTTTTGCAAAACAAGTTGCAGTTTCGGTTGCTAAACAAAAAGATCTGCAAGTTCCTGAATTTGCGAATGGCGTTGTTGTTTCTGAAGCTGCTGAGAAAGTTGCTTCTTCCATTCTGGCTGGCAATAGTGGAATTCTGCTTGGCAATGCTGCGGCGAATTACCCGGATGCATCCGTTTTACATTCCATCTGTGTATGGATCGCAGACCAGGCAGATGCGAAGTTTGGCTATCTAACCGAAGCGGCAAATACTGTAGGTGGATACGTCGCTGGCGCTTACCCTCAGAAAGCAGCAAAAGCGGTATTTTCTGAAGCGAAGAAAGCATACATTGTTTTGCACGCGGAACCAGAGAAAGATTCGGCGCAACCTGCCAGGGCTAAGCAAGCGTTGGCTGCGGCTGACATGGTTGTTGTCTTGTCTCCGTTTAAGCACGGTTTGGAATATGCAGACGTTTTACTGCCAGTATCTCCTTTCAGCGAAACCTCCGGTACTTTTGTAAATGCTGAGGGGCGTGCTCAAAGTTTCCACGCGGTTGTGAAGCCATTGGCAGATACACGTCCTGCATGGAAAGTATTGCGCGTACTTGGTAATTTGCTCGGACTTTCCGGTTTTGAATTTGAAACGTCCGAAGCGGTACGCGATGCCGTACTGGTTGATGGCTGGAAGACCAAGCTCTCTAATAAAGCAGATCAGTTTATTGGTGAGCAGACATTGGCGGCAGGTTCTGCTGAGCTGATTACAGAACCCGGAATATACAGCAGCGACGCGATTATTCGCAGAGCAGAGTCTCTGCAGCTCACAGCTGACGCAAAAGCTCCACTGCTTCGTATCAGTTCTGATGTTGCATCATCATCAGGCATCACGGATGGCGGTCAGGTAAAACTGGTTCAGGGAACTTCATCTCTGGTTGTGACGGCAAAAGTGGATTCGGCGCTTGCAGCCGGGGTTGTTCGTGTGATGGCCGGTACATCATCAACTACTGATCTGAATGCTTATTTCGGTCAGGTTTCGTTGGAGCGCGCATAATGGATTTGTTGGCTACTATCCAGTCAGTCGGGCAGGCGCAGTTAGGCGCGTTGTGGCCACTGGTATGGAATTTACTGAAAATTGTTTGTATCGTTTTGCCACTGCTGGGGTGTGTCGCGTATCTCACTTTATGGGAACGCAAAATGATCGGCTGGATGCACATTCGTCTTGGTCCGAACCGTGTTGGTCCTGCTGGGTTACTGCAACCAATCGCAGACGGCCTGAAGTTGTTGTTGAAAGAGATTGTTATTCCTGCTAAGGCAAATAAAGTCCTGTTTATTCTGGCTCCTATCATGACAATCATGCCTGCGTTGGCGGCTTGGTCTGTTGTTCCTTTCGGACCTGAAACAGTGCTCGCAAACGTGAATGCGGGTTTGTTGCTGCTGATGGCAATTACTTCCATGGAAGTTTACGGCATCATTATTGCAGGCTGGGCATCAAACTCTAAATATGCATTCCTCGGCGCAATGCGTGCATCTGCACAAATGGTTTCTTATGAAATTGCAATGGGTTTCGTATTGGTGATCGTTCTGATGGTATCGGGTAGTCTTAACCTCACGGACATCGTAAACGGCCAGATGAAAGGTCGATTTGCAGACATGGGTGTTACTTTCCTGTCCTGGAACTGGTTGCCTTTGTTGCCAATGTTTGTGGTTTATGTGATTTCAGGTATTGCTGAAACAAATCGCCATCCGTTCGACGTTGTCGAAGGTGAGTCTGAGATTGTTGCGGGTCACATGGTTGAATATTCGGGTATGTCTTTTGCGATGTTCTTCCTCGCAGAATACGCAAATATGATTCTGATTTCCGCCATTGCTTCACTGATGTTCCTCGGCGGTTGGAGTGCTCCGTTCGCATTCCTGAGTTTTATCCCAGGCTGGATCTGGCTCGGTATGAAAACATTTGTCGTGGTTTCCCTGTTCATTTGGGCACGTGCATCATTTCCACGCTATCGTTACGATCAGATTATGCGTCTCGGCTGGAAAGTATTTATTCCACTGACATTGGTGTATCTGGTTATTGTCGCTGCGTGGATGCAGACATCCTGGAATATCTGGAAGTAATTAAAGGCTGAAAATGGAAGCAATTAAAGATTTTTTTGGCAGCCTGATGCTGCGGGAGTTGATTAAAGGGCTTGCACTGACCGGGCGCTATATGTTTGCCCGTAAAATTACAGTCGAGTTTCCCGAAGAAAAAACTCCTCAGTCTCCGCGTTTCCGTGGGTTACATGCTTTGCGCAGATATCCAAACGGAGAAGAGCGTTGTATCGCTTGTAAATTATGTGAGGCAGTGTGCCCCGCGATGGCTATTACGATTGAGTCTGAACAGCGTGCAGACGGAAGCCGTCGTACCACGCGCTACGATATCGATTTGACCAAGTGTATTTTCTGCGGTTTCTGTGAAGAATCCTGCCCGGTTGATTCGATTGTTGAAACGCATGTTCTCGAATATCACGGAGAGAAGCGTGGAGACCTTTACTTTACTAAAGAAATGTTGCTCGCAGTTGGTGATCGTTATGAGAACCAGATTGCCGCAGCACGAGCTGCTGATGCTGCTTACAGATAAGGTCCGGAGAAATTATGGAATTTACTAGTATTTTGTTCTATGTATTTTCTGCGGTACTGGTGCTCGCATCGCTGCAGGTGATTACAACCAAGAATCCAGTACACGCAGCATTGTTTTTAGTGCTGGCGTTCTTTAATGCAGCTGGAATCTGGATGCTGTTGAAAGCGGAATTTTTATCGATTGTCCTGGTTTTGGTTTATGTTGGCGCTGTAATGGTTTTGTTCCTGTTCGTCGTCATGATGCTGGATATTAATCTGGATAAGTTACGCGCAGGATTCTGGAGCCACTTCCCGGTAGCCGCGTTGGTAGGTGTGGTCGTCGTACTCGAAATGTCGGCAGTGTTATGGAAAGGTTTCTTACGTCCGGATAACCATGTTCCGGTGGCTGCGGATCAGATCGGGAATACAAAGTATCTCGGTAATATGATTTTTACCCAGTACACCTATGCATTTGAAGTTGCTGCGGCGATTCTTTTGCTGGCAATCGTTGCAGCAGTTGCGTTGACGTTGCGCCGCCGTAAGGACGTACGTTTCGTTGATCCTGCTGATGCTGTAAAAGTGAAACGTTCAGACCGGGTTCGTATTATCAGTATGAAGCCTGATACCGAAGCGCGACAAACAGCGCATCAAGGGGAATAAGATGACTTTGGGTTTAACACACTACCTGGTGCTCGGAGCAATATTATTTGCGATTTCTATCGTCGGTATTTTTCTGAACCGGAAAAATGTAATTGTTTTGCTGATGGCCATCGAATTGATGTTGTTGGCAGTTAATATCAATTTCATCGCATTCTCCCATTATCTTGGTGATGCTGCAGGGCAAATTTTCGTGTTCTTTATTCTTACAGTCGCCGCTGCTGAATCTGCGATTGGTCTGGCAATCCTCGTCGTATTGTTCCGTAATCTGGATACAATCAATGTAGAAGATCTGGACGCTCTTAAAGGTTAATGGAAATATGCCAGCTATCAGGCTGGCATGAACTGTTGCGGATTTAAAATAAGTATTAAGCAAAAAGGGTCATTATGACGGGGCAACTTAACCCACAACTACTTTTAGCCGTGCCACTTGCGCCATTGGCTGGGTCAGCGATTGCGGGCTTATTAGGCACCAAATTTTTCGGGAATGTAGTAGGCCGGAAGGTTTCTCATTCAGCGACAATTCTTGGTGTGCTGATCGCATTTATTATCTCAGCAATGACATTCAAGCAATTGCTTGATGGCGCAGCTGTTTACAATGCGACGGTCTACGAATGGATGTCTGTTGCGGGCTTGAAGCTTGAGGTGGGATTCCTCGTTGATAATCTGACCGCAATGATGATGTGCGTTGTCACGTTTGTATCTTTAATGGTTCACATCTACACGATTGGATACATGGAAGAGGACGAAGGTTACAACCGTTTCTTCTCGTACATTTCATTGTTCACTTTCTCAATGCTCATGCTCGTAATGAGTAATAATTTCCTGCAGCTGTTTTTTGGCTGGGAAGCAGTTGGTCTTGTTTCTTATTTATTGATTGGCTTTTGGTATACAAAAGACACCGCAGTCTATGCCAATATGAAGGCGTTTCTGGTGAACCGTGTTGGTGACTTTGGTTTTATCCTTGGCATTGGCCTGCTGTTGGCCTACGCAGGATCGATGAACTACGCGGAAGTATTTGCTAAGAAAGAAGAGCTGGCTAAGCTGATGTTGCCCGGGACAGACTGGATGCTGATCACGGTCGCATGTATCTGTTTGTTCATTGGTGCGATGGGTAAGTCTGCACAGTTTCCATTGCACGTTTGGTTGCCAGACTCCATGGAAGGGCCGACGCCTATCTCTGCTCTGATTCACGCGGCGACGATGGTTACTGCCGGTATCTTCATGGTCTCGCGTATGTCGCCACTGTTCGAACTGTCTGATACTGCGTTGTCGTTCATTCTTGTGATTGGCTCGATTACCGCTTTGTTCATGGGTTTCCTCGGTATTATCCAGAACGATATCAAGCGTGTAGTCGCTTATTCGACATTGTCTCAGCTTGGTTATATGACGGTGGCGCTTGGCGCGTCTGCATATTCAGTGGCTGTGTTCCACCTGATGACTCACGCATTTTTCAAAGCATTGTTATTCCTCGGTGCAGGTTCCGTCATCATAGGTATGCACCATGACCAGGATATCCGCAATATGGGCGGATTGCGTAAGTACATGCCGATCACCTGGATCACTTCGCTGCTGGGGTCCCTTGCATTGATCGGAACGCCTTTCTTCTCAGGGTTCTACTCGAAAGACAGTATTATCGAAGCCGTTGCTGCGACGCATATCGCCGGTGCTGGCTTTGCTAAATTTGCCGTGCTTGCTGGCGTGTTTGTTACAGCATTCTATTCTTTCCGTATGTACTTCCTGGTCTTCCACGGTGAAGAACGCTTCGGTAAAGCACACGATCATCATGGTCATGACGAGCATGATGCACATGATGATCATCATCACGGCTTGGCTCCTGGCCAGAAACCACACGAATCTCCATTCGTTGTCTGGTTCCCGTTGGTAATGCTGGCTATCCCATCTGTCGTGATTGGCTTTATCGCGATTGAACCGATGTTGTTTGGTGAATTCTTTAAGGGTGTGATCTTTGTTTCTGAAAATCATCCGGCGATGCATGAGTTGCACGAAGAGTTCCACGGGGCAGTTGGCATGGCAACACATGCGCTGACTACCGCACCGTTCTGGCTTGCTCTTGCGGGTGTAGCGACATCGTATTTCTTCTACATGGTGAAACCAGCAATTCCTGCGGCAATCAAAGAGCGTGCGTCGGCGATTTACACACTGTTGGATAACAAATATTACATGGATAAATTTAACGAAGTAGTGTTTGCCGGTGGTGCACGCTTCCTCGGAAATGGTCTCTGGAATATCGGCGACAAAGGCATTATCGACGGCCTGATTGTTAATGGCAGTGCTAAGCTGGTTGGCTGGATTGCTAAGCTGGTTCGTCACTTCCAAAGTGGTTATATTTATCACTACGCATTTGTCATGATTCTCGGCGTAATTTTGTTCCTGTTTTACTTTATGCCAACTCCTTTCGGCAAATAATTCACCTGGCTAAATAATCAGAACTATGATGCAGTCTACTTCTTCATTACTCAGCCTGGCGATTTGGTGCCCGATCGCATTCGGCTTTTTCATTCTTGCATTTGGCCGCGATTCTAATCGCGGTCTGGTGCGGGGAGTCTCTTTAATAGGCGCGCTCGCGAGTTTTCTCGTCACGCTCCCGTTAATTAAAAACTTTGACAATGCGGCACATGGTTTGCAGTTTGTTGAAAAATACACCTGGATTGAAAAATTCAATGTGTTTTATGCACTCGGTGTCGATGGTATTTCCCTCTGGTTCGTGCCATTGACCGCGTTTATCACGATCATCGTGGTAATCGCTGCGTGGGAAGTCATCGAAACACAGGTTGCTCAGTACATGGGCGCATTCCTGATTTTGTCTGGTTTGATGGTTGGCGTTTTCAGTGCAACTGACGGCATGCTGTTTTATATCTTCTTTGAGGCGACTCTGATCCCGATGTACATCATCGTAGGTATCTGGGGTGGTCCGAACCGCGTATATGCAGCGTTTAAGTTCTTCTTGTACACCTTGCTTGGCTCGCTTTTAACACTGGTTGCAATCATTTATCTGTATATCAAAGCTGGTCATTCGTTTGAAATTCAGGCATGGCACCAGTTACCGTTGCCTATGGATGTACAGATACTGATTTTCTTTGCATTCTTCATGGCATTTGCGGTCAAGGTACCAATGTGGCCGGTTCATACATGGTTGCCGGATGCCCACGTTGAAGCGCCTACTGGTGGTTCAGTCGTTCTGGCAGCGATTATGCTTAAACTGGGTGCCTATGGTTTCCTGCGTTTTTCGATGCCGATTGCGCCTGATGCAAGTCATTATTTGTCCGGATTTGTTATTACACTGTCGCTGATCGCCGTAATCTACATTGGTCTGGTTGCGCTGGTTCAGGCAGACATGAAGAAACTTGTTGCGTACTCTTCGATCGCTCACATGGGCTTTGTGACCCTGGGCTTCTTCGTATTCAACGATATGGCCGCACAGGGTGCAATTGTCCAGATGATCTCTCACGGTTTCGTGTCTGGTGCGATGTTCTTGTGTATCGGCGTCCTGTATGACCGTGTACACAGCCGTCAAATCGTTGATTACGGTGGCGTTGTTAATACTATGCCGCGTTTTGCAGCCTTCTTTGTGCTCTTTTCGATGGCTAATTGCGGTTTGCCGGCAACTTCAGGTTTCGTCGGTGAGTTTATGGTGATTCTGGGTGCTGTGAAATTTAATTTCTGGATTGGTCTGCTTACAGCCACTGCATTGATTTTCGGCGCTGCCTACTCACTGTGGATGGTTAAGCGCGTTATTTTCGGCAATATCAAGCATCAGCATGTCGCTGAACTGACCGATCTGAACGGACGTGAGTTCTTTATGCTGGGCACGCTTGCTATTTGCGTACTGGTAATGGGCTTGTATCCGGGCGTATTTACTGATTCCATGCAAGTTTCCGTGAGTGATCTGTTGAAGCATGTTTCGGTTTCCAAACTGGTTCCGTAAATAAGAGCGTGGTTACTATAGTTGCCGGAGCAGTCCGGCAACATACTTAAGCAAGTAGAAAATTAAAATGAACTTCATTCCACTTTATCCTGAAATCTTTCTGCTGGTGGCGATCTGCGCCATCCTGCTGACTGATATGTTTTTATCGGACAGTAAGCGTTATCTGACTTATGTGTTAAGTCTGGTTGCATTGGGAGTGACCGCTGCACTGACCTTGTCGACCGGAAATAGTGGTGGCTCTGAATACACCAGCAGCAATATGTTTGTTTCCGATCCATTATCTATGGTGCTGAAGCTCGCTTCTTACGCTGCTGTTGGTATGACACTGATTTACTCCCGTGCGTATGCAACTGCGCGTGGAATGTCAAATGGCAGTCTCGGTGGCGAGTTTTATGTCCTGGCATTATTCGCACTGCTTGGTCAGATGGTAATGATCTCAGGCAATAATTTCCTGATTATCTATCTGGGTCTGGAGTTAATGTCGCTGGCGTTGTATGCCCTGGTTGCTTTGCGCCGTGATCACACAATTTCTACAGAAGCATCGATGAAGTATTTTGTGCTTGGTGCGCTGGCTTCTGGCTTTATGTTGTACGGCATTTCGATGTTGTACGGTGCAACCGGTACTCTGGATCTGACTGAAGTCGCAAAAGCATCTGCTTCTGCCACTGCAAATAAAACTATCCTTGTGTTTGGCATTGTGTTCTTGGTGGCCGGTCTGGCGTTTAAGCTGGGTGTGGTTCCATTCCACATGTGGGTGCCGGACGTATATCACGGCGCACCTACTGCGGTGACTTTGTTGCTGGGTGGCGCACCAAAACTGGCAGCATTCGCTATTACTTTCCGTTTGCTGGTTGAAGGTTTGTTTGCGCAAGCGGTTGATTGGCAGCAAATGTTTGTTGTTCTGGCTGTTTTGTCGATGGCAATTGGTAACATTACCGCGATCGCACAGACTAACATCAAACGTATGCTGGCTTACTCGACGATCTCGCAGATGGGTTTTATGTTGCTGGGCCTCTTATCGGGCGTAGCGAATGGTAGCGCTGGTAATGCTGCGGATGCTTACAGTGCGTCGATGTTTTACAGCATTACTTATGTTCTGACTACCCTGGGTACCTTCGGCGTAATTATGTTGTTGTCACGTGCTGGTTTTGAGGCGGACACTCTGGAAGACTTCAAGGGTCTGAACAAACGTTCGCCATGGTTTGCGTTCGTCATGTTGCTGTTGATGTTCTCTCTGGCGGGTATTCCGCCAATGGTAGGGTTCTACGCTAAATTGTCGGTATTGCAGGCGGTTGTTTCTACCGGACAGTTGTGGCTGGCAATTGTTGCAGTACTGTTCTCTCTGATTGGTACCTTCTATTACCTGCGTGTCGTTAAAGTAATGTATTTTGACGATGCTGCTGATACATCAGAAATTCAAACGACTGCAGATATGCGCGTTGTTCTGAGCCTCAACGGACTTGCAGTTCTGGTACTGGGTATTCTGCCAAGTGGCTTAATGAACGTGTGTCTGAACGCAATTGTTAAAACACTGGCTTCCTGAGGTTGATCTTTGAATAGCTTTGGTGTGTGGATTCTTGGCGGGTTGGCAGTAATACTGGCTAACCTGCCTTTTATCAGTGAGCGCTGCTTCGCAATTATCGCGATGCAGCGTTTTTCTTTTAAACCCTTTTGGCTACGATTGCTGGAACTGACTACGCTTTATGGTGTCTTGTTGTTTGCCGGGTTCCAGTTTGAATCAGCAAGGGGAAACCGGTTTCCACAGGAATGGCAATTTTTTGTGGTGACTTTGTGCCTATTTGTTGTTCTGGCATTTCCCGGTTTCGTTTACCGATATCTGATGAGACGGCATGCAGCATAAACAAGAAGATGACGGACATTTGCGTGAGTTGACCAAGGACAGCACGCTTGTGCTGGATGGACATTTCCTGAAAGTGAAGCGGGATACCGTAATTTTGCCTGACGGAAAAGAAACAACACGCGAATATATTTTGCATCCCGGCGCGGTAGTTATTATTCCTCTCATGAATGATGGGCGTGTACTGGTCGAGCGACAATTCAGATATCCGCTTAACAGAGTGTTTATCGAGTTTCCGGCCGGTAAGCTCGAATACGGCGAAGATTTGCTGACCTGTGCGAAGCGGGAGCTGGAGGAAGAAACTGGTTGTGCCGCTCAGAACTGGGTGCATCTGACGACCATTCATAATGCGATCGCCTATGCAAACGAACGTATCGAAATTTTCCTTGCTCGTGAAATTACAGAAGGTCAACGGCATCTTGATGACGGAGAATTTCTCGAAACTTTTTATGCAACACCGGAAGAATTGTCTCAGTGGGTAAGGGAAGGGAAAATTACGGATGTGAAAACCATCATCGGTATTTTCTGGCTTGAGAAAATTCTCAGGGGTGAGTGGCCTGCCTGACGACCATTAATATCAAGGCGCATCTGGGTACACTCTGATAAGCAATGATGTAGCAAATAAAAAAAGCAGGCATTTGCCTGCTTTTCTCATGGGTGTTACATATTTGGATAGTTAGGACCGCCGCCACCTTCCGGTGTAATCCAGACGATGTTTTGTGTCGGATCTTTGATGTCACAGGTTTTGCAGTGTACGCAGTTTTGCGCGTTGATCTGCAGCTTATCCTGACCCTCATCAGTCTTTGTGAACTCATATACACCTGCCGGGCAATACCGGGTTTCAGGGCCTGCGTATTTCGCGAGATTTACATTGACCGGGACTTCAGAATTACGCAATGTCAGATGAATCGGCTGATCTTCTTCATGGTTTGTATTTGAAATGAAGACAGAGGACAAGCGGTCAAATGTCAGTTTGCCATCCGGCTTCGGATACTGAATAGGTGCAAAATCAGATGCAGGGCGCAGATATTCATGATCCGCCTTGGAGTGACGGAAAGTCCATGGTGCTTTGCCTCCGAATAAAACCTGATCAATCCCCACCAGTAACGTGCCTAGAACCAGACCTTTGCTCATGGACGGCTTAAAGTTACGGGCAACATGCAATTCTTCATGCAGCCAAGAAGTTTCAAAAGCTTTGCTGTAATCTGTGACTTCATCGTAAGCGCGATCTTGTCCGAGCGCACCAAATACGGCATCTGCAGCCATCATGCCGCTCTTAATCGCTGCATGGCTGCCCTTAATACGGCTCGCATTCAGGAAGCCGGCATCGCAGCCAATCAGTGCACCACCGGGGAAAGTCAGTTTCGGCAATGATTGCAGGCCGCCCGCTGCAATTGCACGTGCGCCGTAAGCGATACGTTTGCCGCCTTCAAAGAACTGACGAATTTCAGGATGCGTTTTATAGCGCTGGAACTCTTCGTACGGTGACAGATAAGGATTTTCGTAGCCGAGACCAACCACGTAACCTACAGCAACTTGATTGTTTTCCAGGTGGTAGAGGAAAGAGCCACCATATGTGTCATTATCCAGCGGCCAGCCTGCGGTATGAATGACAAGCCCGGGCTGGTGTTTTGCGGGATCAATTTCCCACAGTTCTTTAATACCGATGCCATAGGTTTGCGGATCTTTACCTTTGTTCAAATCGAACTTCGTCATCAGTTGTTTGCCGAGATGGCCACGTGCACCTTCAGCAAACAGGGTGTATTTCGCGTGCAGTTCCATACCCAGCTGGAAGTTCGGACCCGCTTCGCCTTCGCGTGTAACCCCCATATTGCCGGTTGCGATACCTTTTACCGAGCCATTGTCGTTATACAGCACTTCTGCAGCAGTAAAGCCCGGGAAAATTTCCACACCAAGCGCTTCAGCCTGCTGACCGAGCCAGCGTACAACGTTTGCCAGAGAAATGACGTAATTGCCATGATTCTGGAAGCACTTCGGCAATAACCAGTTCGGCGTTTTATAAGCTTTCGTTTCAGACAGAAACAGGAAGCGGTCTTCTGTGACTTCGGTATGCAGCGGAGCGCCACGTTCTTTCCAGTCAGGAATCAGTTCGGTCAGTGCTTTCGGATCCATGACCGCGCCGGACAGAATGTGTGCGCCCAGTTCTCCGCCTTTTTCCAACAGGCAGACGGAAACTTCTTTACCTTGCTCTGCTGCAAGCTGCTTTAAACGAATCGCGGCTGACAGGCCAGCAGGGCCTCCGCCAACGATGACGACGTCGTATTCCATCGCATCGCGAGGGCCGAACTGTTCGACAAGATTTTGTGTCATGACTGTTTTCGCTTTCTGAAAATTTTTCGAACGAACGTGCTAAATTGTTCTCAGCATGGTATCTGCTGGTTTACCAATCTGCAAGTACGGGATTAGAAACCGTCGCCTAGAAAAGCGCTGGTGCTGCCAGTGTTGTCGCTGCATATGCTGACTGACCGAAAGACAGCTGAACATGCTGTGGAGGGATGTCTCCGTTTGTGTCTGTACGCCTTTGTGAGCAGGCTGGTCGCGTTTCCGGTAATCAGTCGGATATTCGCCGCGACAAAACAGGCATTCGTTGTGCCGAGATTATCGCAGCTTCACTGTTTCAGTGCATCAGGTGCGATGTGAATTTGCCGGTTTTCATCTGATCCAGCGCTATATTTTCAGCGACTTACAACATTTTGATTTAGCGTTGTGTCATGATAATACGGATACATGCCTGCGCTTTTTCGCGCAGAACCAAACCACATTGACGCACAGGAGGAACGGCGAATGGGAGTGGAAGTCAATTTTGAAGGAAAAATTGCATTAGTGACCGGTGCTTCCAGTGGTCTTGGTGCACGTTTTGCCAAAGTCCTGGCACAGGCGGGTGCGCAGGTGGTGCTTGCTTCCCGCCGTATTGACCGGTTGAAAGAACTGCGGGCTGAAATTGAATCAGAAGGCGGTGCAGCGCATGTTGTGAGTCTCGATGTGACGGACTATGCCAGTATCAAAGCTGCGATTGCCCATGCTGAAACGGAAGCCGGTCCGATTGATATTCTGATTAATAATTCCGGTGTATCAACAACACAAAAGCTGATTGATGTGACACCGGATGACTACGCTTATGTGATGGACACCAATCAGCGCGGTGCATTTTTTGTAGCGCAGGAAGCCGCCAAGCGCATGATTGCACGTCATAAAGGTGATCCGCGCAAACAACACAGAATCGTAAACATTGCTTCTGTTGCTGGCTTACGTGTATTACCGCAGATTGGCATTTACTGCATGAGCAAGGCTGCCATTATTCATATGACGAAGGCGATGGCGGTTGAATGGGGACGCTTCGGCATTAACGTAAATGCGATTTGTCCCGGCTATATTTCAACCGAAATCAATGAAGATTATTTTCATACCGAGCAGGGTAAAAAACTGATCGATATACTGCCACGCCGACGCGTGGGAGCGCCGGAAGATTTAGATGGTTTGTTGCTGCTGCTGGCAGCAGAAGAATCCCGTTTTTTAAATGGCACCATCGTCACGGCAGATGATGGTTTAAGTGCGCAATAAAGATGACCGAACAAAGTAACGAGAAAAAACTGGTGCATACCATGACGATTCCGGTGCGCTGGGGTGACATGGATGCACTGGGGCATGTTAACAATACCGTGTATTTCCGCTATATGGAGCAGGCGCGGATTGAATGGCTGGCAGCGATGGGTTGCCTGCCGGATGAAAATGGCAATGGCCCGGTGATTGTCAGTGCACGCTGTGATTTCCGTAAGCCACTGACTTATCCGGATCAGGTGGAAGTCTGCACCTATATTTATTCGCTCGGGAAAAGCAGCTTTGAGACTGCGCAGGAAATGCGTTCCGTCAATGACGGTTACGCTGTGTACGCAGAAGGCGGAGCAACCGTTGTGTGGGTTGACAGCAAAACCGGTAAGGGCACGCCATTTCCGGACGCAATCCGTAACAAATACGCAGAGCTGAAAGGCGATCAGCAAGGCCGCCGCGTACGCTGAATCAGCGTGTGATACCTAGCAATTTATGCACGAGTTCGCTGGAGGTGGAAGCGCTGAACTTTTTCATCAGTTTGGCGCGGTGCATCTCCACCGTGCGCGGGCTCAGATCAATCTGACGCGCAATCAGCTTACTGGTTTTACCTTCAACAATCAGCGCGGCGATTTCGCGTTCGCGTGGCGTCAGTTCGGCAGATACCGGACGGCGCGCACTTAAATCTTCAAACGTCCAGATCCCTTCTGCATGCGGATCAGCGCGGTGCAGCGCACGACCGGAAACGTGGCACCAGAATAATTCCTGATTGGCGCGTTTCATAATACGCTCATCAGAGTATGAGCCTTTGGTATTCAGAATCGGCGTGATCCGTGCGCCGGTGCGTTCAAACTCATCCGCGCTCGGATACAGAATCTGAAATGACTGACCGCACAATTCCTGTGGCAGATAGCCGAACATGGCTGCCAGTGCTTCATTGCATGCCACGATGATACGGTGGCGCGAAACACACATCCCGATCGGTGCTAAGCGGAAAATGTCGGCAAAATCGGTGTCGGGCAGCGTAGGGTGCATGGCGCGGCAGTCGGTGTCAGGTAGTTTTACGGTATTGCGGAGTATAACGCAGGTCATTATTCTGCAGAACGGTTCCCGTTATCTGCTGCACAATGGATGCAGCAGCGATTCAACCATCAAGGAGACAAGGATGAACAAGGTATTCCCCGATGCAGCAAGCGCATTGGCTGATATCGTCAAAGATAATCAGACGATTGCGGTTGGCGGCTTTGGTTTGTGCGGTATTCCGGAAGCGCTGATTGCCGCGCTGCGTGACAGTGGCGTTAAAGGCCTGACAGCGATTTCCAATAACGCCGGTGTGGATGGCTTTGGCCTCGGCCAGCTGCTGACAACCCGTCAGATCCGCAAAATGATTTCATCTTATGTTGGCGAAAACAAAGAGTTTGAACGCCAGTATCTGGCAGGCGAACTGGAGCTGGAATTTACACCGCAAGGAACGCTGGCTGAAAAACTGCGTGCCGGCGGTGCAGGTATTCCTGCGTTCTTCACCCGTACCGGTGTTGGTACGATTGTGGCTGAAGGCAAAGAAATTCGTGAATTCGATGGTAAGCAATATGTGATGGAACGTTCGCTGGTGGCGGATGTGTCGCTGGTAAAAGCCTGGAAAGCCGATAAAGCCGGTAATCTGGTGTATCGCAAAACTGCGCGTAACTTCAATCCGAATGTGGCAATGGCGGGCAAAATCACGGTGGTGGAAGTGGAAGAACTGGTGGAAACCGGCAGCTTCGATCCGGATGAAGTGCATACGCCGGGCATCTTCGTGCACCGTATCGTTGTGAATGCAACGCCGGAAAAACGCATCGAGCAACGCACCGTGCGTCCAACCGAAGCCTAACCAGAATCAGGAGATAACGATGGCATGGAATCGTGATGAAATGGCTGCGCGCGCAGCAAAAGAATTGCAGGACGGTTTTTACGTGAATCTGGGCATCGGTCTGCCAACGCTGGTGGCGAATCACGTGCCTACCGGTATGGAAGTCTGGCTGCAGTCGGAAAACGGATTGCTAGGTATCGGTCCTTTCCCGACGGAAGCTGAAGTCGATGCAGACCTGATCAATGCCGGTAAGCAAACCGTGACGACACTGGCGGGTTCGTCGATTTTCAGTTCAGCAGATTCGTTCGCGATGATACGCGGCGGCAAAATTAATCTGGCGATTCTGGGCGCGATGCAGGTCAGCGAAAACGGTGATCTGGCGAACTGGATGATTCCGGGCAAAATGGTCAAAGGCATGGGCGGTGCGATGGATCTGGTGGCCGGTGTTGGCCGCGTGGTCGTGCTGATGGAGCATGTGGCCAAAGGCGATGCACCGAAAATCCTGAAACAGTGCAATCTGCCGCTGACCGGTGTCGGTGTGGTGAACCGCATCATCACCGATCTGGGTGTGATTGATGTGACGCCGCAAGGCTTGAAAGTGGTGGAGCTGGCAGATGGTGTGAGCCGTGAAGAAATCACGGCAAAGACGGAGGCGGCACTGGATTTCTCCCTGCTGGGATAATTCGGTCAAAGCTCACCGGAGCAGGGCGCAGCATGCTGCGCCCTTTTTTCGTTCAGCGGAGCCGGAACATGCCCCGAAACTGCCGGAAAATGCCTCAAATGCGGACTTTGGCATAGCGATCCGGTGGTCGTCGGCAGAAAGTCCGGCTCTCCGGAAAGTGCTCATGCGGATATCTGCACAATCATCATGCCGAACAAAGAAAAAACGCTGCGCACCATAAGGGCTGGCAGCGTTCTGAACGGGCAGGGGCGAAGGCTTATTGGGCTGCCCAGCCGCCATCCATATTCCATGCCGCACCGCGAATCTGACTGGCGGCATCACTGCATAAAAATACTGCCAGTTCACCTAACTGATCCGGTGTGACGAATTCGCCGGATGGTTGTTTTTCCAGCAGCAGTGCTTTTTTGGCGTCCTCATTACTCAAACCATCGCGTTCGGCGCGCGCATCAACTTGCTTTTGTACCAGCGGTGTCAGCACCCAGCCCGGACAGATCGCGTTACAGGTCACGCCGGTTTGCGCGGTTTCCAGCGCCACCGTCTTGGTGAAGCCAATCAGGCCGTGTTTCGCTGCCACGTAAGCGGATTTGTTCGCGGAGGCGACCAGACCGTGTACCGATGCAATATTCAGAATCCGGCCCCAGTTCTTCTGACGCATTTGCGGCAGCGCGAGGCGCGTGGTGTGGAAGCAGGCGGTCAGATTAATCGCAATCACTGCATCCCATTTTTCCACCGGAAAATCTTCGACGCTGGCCACATGCTGAATGCCGGCGTTATTCACCAGCACATCGACACCGCCGAATTCAGCCTGCGCATACGCCATCATCGCGCTGATCTCAGTGGCGACGCTGAGGTCTGCATTGTGATAACCGGTTTGCACACCAAAGTCCGCGGTGATGCTGTCGCGGATGCGCTGGATGTCGTCGGCATCGCCAAAGCCGTTCAGAATCACATTGGCACCGGCACCCGCCAGTTTGCGGGCAATGCCCAGACCAATGCCGGAGGTGGAACCGGTAACCAGCGCTGTTTTACCGCGCAATGTCGCAGTCGTCATAGCTTTCCTTCCTGTGTGATGGGAGTGTGAATGAATATCGAATGAATGTTTGACGGTGAATCGGGAAAATTATCAATGATTTTAATGTCAACGCTCGGTAAAATGTGAGAGAAAACGGTTTTATCAGCGTTACGCGCTGCATTGATAAGGAGAACCACATGGAATACCGGCGTCATGATGTGCAATGTCTGTCACCTGCCGGTCTGCACCGAATGGCATATCAGGAATGGGGTGATCCGCAGAATCCGCGTGTGCTGGTTTGTGTGCATGGCCTGACCCGTGTTTCTTCAGATTTCGACGCGCTGGCAAGCCGGCTGTGTGACACCTACCGCGTTGTCTGCCCTGATGTGGTGGGGCGCGGTTATTCGGGACATCTGGCCAATCCTGCGTTTTATGCGATTCCGCAGTACGTCAGCGATATGGTTACTTTGCTGGCGCGCGTGAATGCAGAGCAGGTGGACTGGGTCGGCACTTCCATGGGTGGTCTGATCGGCATGATACTCGCAGCGCAGAATGATTCCCCGATCCGCCAGCTGGTGCTGAACGATGTCGGGCCTGCACTCGATCCGGCTGCGCTGGCGCGTATCGGAACTTATGTCGGCGACGATGTACGCTTTGCGACTCGTGATGAAGCCGTCGCTTATATCCGCGCCATCTCTGATTCTTTCGGGCCGCATTCTGATGCGCAGTGGGACAAAATGGCCGGTGATGTCTTGCGCCAGAACCCCGATGGCAGCTGGCGTCGCCATTATGATCTGCGTTTATCGCAGGCATTTGCCAGTGCCACACCGGAAGTGCTGAAAGCAGGTGAACAGTCTTTATGGGCAGCGTATGACGCAATTCAGGCACGCACCTTGCTCATACGCGGTGCAGAATCTGATTTGCTGACTCCGGAAACTGCTGCCCAAATGCAGCAGCGTGGTCCGAAAGCGACGCTGGCGGAATTTGCCGGTGTCGGCCATGCACCGATGTTTCAGCAGCCGGATCAGATTCAGACCGTCATTGATTTTTTATTGGCAAAGTAAGGAAGAAAAAGTATATGGAAATTCGTCGCATGCACGTCGGAAAACGTCTGTCGGAAGCCGCTGTTTATAACGGTGTCGTGTATCTGGCGGGTCAGATTCCGGAAGATGTCAGTCAGGATATTTACGGCCAGACCCGTGAAGTACTGGGCCATGTAGAGCGCTTGCTGAATGAGGCTGGCAGCGATAAATCCCGTATTTTGTCCTGCCAGATTTTTCTGAAAGATATTCAGCAAATCGGCGCGATGAATGAAGTCTGGGATGCCTGGGTGGCAGAAGGTAATACACCGCCGCGTGCAACAGTACAGGCGCCGCTGGCTGATCCGGCATGGCTGATTGAAGTGGTTGTGACTGCAGCTCTGAAATAAAGAATTAAGAAAGCACCGATAACGCACTATGGTTTCTACTTCCGTTGCCCAGTCTGAAGCACAGTTACTGGAAAGTCTGTCCGAATCAGATAAAGATAAACTGATAGACGCGCTGGATTTTGTCACGCCTTATTATCAGGAACAGTCTGTGATTACCGGCCAGAATGCCCTTGCATTCTCGCGCGGCGTGGCCAGCACACTGGCGATGCTGCGAACGGATGTGGATTCCCGAATTGCCGCTTTATTGTTCGAATTGCCGGATCTGGCGCCAAAAGCGGCAGAGCAGATCGAGGCCCGTTTTGGTGCAGAGATCGCCGATCTGGTGACTGGCACCCGTCGTCTGCTGCGTTTGCGTGAAACAGCACTGACCCAGCACGATCCGGGGAAAGGTAAAGATGCTGCGGATAAGGCAGCCGCACAGATGGAAACCCTGCGCAAAATGGTGCTGGCGATGGCCAGTGATATGCGCGTGGTGCTGATACGCTTATCGTCCCGCGTCACCACGCTGCGCTATTTTGCCGAAGTCAAAAAGGAAGACGGTGCCGCCCGTCAGTACGCCAGCGAAACCATGGATTTGTATGCGCCGCTGGCAAACCGGCTCGGTGTCTGGCAACTGAAGTGGGAGCTGGAAGACTTATCGTTCCGCTTTCTCGAGCCTGATCAGTACAAGCGTATTGCGAAGATGCTGGAAGAGAAGCGGGTTGAACGTGAATCTTTCGTGGTGAATTCGATTGCCCGTTTAAACAGCGAGCTGAAAGCGGCTGGCGTACGCGCAGAAGTATCAGGCCGCCCTAAGCACATCTACAGCATCTGGAAAAAGATGAAAGGGAAGTCGGTTGATTTCCGTGAACTGTACGATGTCCGTGCCTTCCGTGTGATTGTTGATGATATTAAGGATTGTTACACCGTACTCGGTATCGTACATAACGCATGGGTACCGATCCCAAAAGAATTTGACGACTACATTTCGCGTCCGAAACCAAACGGGTATAAATCTTTGCACACGGTAGTGATGGTGGATGATGGTCGTCCGCTCGAAGTGCAGATCCGCACACGCGAAATGCATCAGTTTGCCGAGTATGGTGTGGCAGCGCACTGGCGCTATAAAGAAAGCGGCGGTTCAAATTTCACCGCGCAGGAATATGATGAAAAAATCGCCTGGCTGCGTCAGTTGCTGGCGTGGAAAACGGATGTGACCGATGCGGTTGTTGAGCATGAAGATGTACAAAAAGAATGGGTGGAAAAACTCAAATCCGCATCCATTGACGACCGGATTTATGTATTAACACCGCAGGCGAAAGTCATCGAATTGCCAAGTAATGCCACGCCGGTAGATTTTGCATATCAGTTGCATACGGATGTCGGACATCGCTGCCGTGGTGCAAAAGTTGACAGCGTGATGGTGCCGCTGAATACGCGTTTGCAAAACGGGCAGACGGTGGAAATCATTACGCTCAAAGCCGGTTCGCCGCAAACCGGACCATCGCGCGACTGGCTGAGTCCCGAGTATTCCGCCAGCACCCGAACCCGCAGCAAAATCCGGGCATGGTTCAATGCAATCGACCAGCAGCAAACGCTGTCTGAAGGCAGGGCGATGGTGGAGAAAACGCTGCAGCGCGAGGGGAAGACCGCAGTCAATCTTGAAGAGCTGGCGCGTAAGCTTGGATTTGCTGCACCGGATGAATTGTTTTTATCTGTCGGAAAAGAAGAGTTTAGTCTGCGCCAGATCGAACTGATTCTGCGCGAACAGCAGCCAGAGCCGGAATTGCCGGATGCATTGCAGATTACGAATAAGAGTCGCGCTTCCAGCGTTATTCAGGGCGCAAAGTCGGGTGTGCTGGTGGTTGGTACGGATGGACTGATGACCCAGCTGGCACGCTGCTGTAAGCCGGCGCCACCGGATGACATTGTTGGTTTTGTCACGCGCGGCAAAGGTGTGTCGATACACAGGCTGAGTTGCAAGAATTTTGCCGAAATGCGCAATAAGGCGCCGGAACGTGTGATTCAGACGACCTGGGGTGATCAGGTTCGTGACACGGTTTTTCCTGTCGATATTTTTGTGCTGGCGCAGGACCGTCAGGGATTGTTGCGAGATATTTCTGAAGTGCTGTCTAAAGATAAAATCAATGTGATCGGCGTCCATACGCAAAGTGCAAAAGGTCAGGCAAGGATGTCGTTTACCGTGGAAATCAGCGGCACCTCTCAACTGGTAAAGGCGCTGAACGCGATCCGTGAAGTTACCGGCATTCAGGAGGTTCGCCGGCAGTAAAGTAAAAATATGGTGGCAGGGCTAGCTTTTTTCGTTGGCCTTGCTATAATGCTGCTCCTATAGACGCGTAGCTCAGCTGGTTAGAGCACTACCTTGACATGGTAGGGGTCGTTGGTTCGAGTCCAATCGTGTCTACCACCAATTCAGATAAGAGCGAGAAAGGCAACCCGGTTATGACACCGCGAACTACCACGTTGATGGTTTGTGAGTGACGCTAGTCAGGGTTCTTTTTCGTCTTTCAATAAAAGAAAAAGCACGGCTAGCCGTGCTTTTTTTTTCGTCCAGAAATTCCTGCATTTTTCCGTTTCTTTTGTATTTTGCCACTTGGAGAGTGACATGATCTCAGTAAAACTTCCTGATGGTTCTTTGCGTCAGTTCGATGCGCCGGTAACTGTTGCCCAAGTGGCAGCGAGTATTGGTGCCGGTTTAGCAAAAGCAGCACTGGCAGGCCGTGTTGACGGTAAGCTGGTGGATACTTCCTTTTTGATTGAGCAGGATTCTGATCTGGCAATCGTCACCGATAAAGATGCGGATGGTCTGGAGGTGATTCGTCACTCAACAGCTCACTTGCTGGCATATGCAGTGAAAGAATTGTTTCCGGATGCGCAGGTGACTATCGGTCCTGTGATCGAAAACGGTTTTTATTACGACTTCTCCTATAAGCGTCCATTTACACCGGATGATCTGGTGGCAATCGAAAAGAAGATGTCGGAACTGGCAAAGAAAGATGAGCCGGTAACTCGCAAAGTGTTGCCACGTGATGAGGCCGTTTCTTACTTCAAGTCCATCGGTGAAAGCTATAAAGCTGAGATTATTGCTTCTATTCCGCAAGGTGAAGATGTTTCTCTGTACACCGAAGGCAATTTCACTGACCTGTGCCGTGGTCCGCACGTACCGTCGACTGGTAAGTTGAAAGTATTTAAGCTGATGAAGCTGGCCGGTGCATACTGGCGCGGTGATTCGAAAAACGAAATGCTGCAGCGTGTCTATGGTACTGCCTGGGCGAAAAAAGAGGAGCAGGAAGCATATTTGCATATGCTGGAAGAAGCAGAGAAGCGTGATCACCGTAAGCTGGGGAAATCGCTGGATCTGTTCCACTTCCAGGATGAGGCACCGGGTCTGGTGTTCTGGCACGCAAAAGGCTGGACCGTGTGGCAGCAGGTAGAGCAGTACATGCGTAAGGTGTATCAGGACTGTGGTTATCAGGAAGTGAAAGGTCCTCAGATTCTGGATAGCTCTCTGTGGGGTAAAACCGGTCACTGGGATAACTACAAAGACAATATGTTTGTCACCGAATCGGAAAACCGCTCGTATGCGCTGAAACCAATGAATTGCCCGGGTCATGTGCAGATTTTTAATTCCGGCATGAAGTCTTACCGTGATTTGCCATTGCGTTTCGGTGAGTTTGGTCAGTGTCATCGTAACGAGCCATCCGGCGCGTTGCACGGCATTATGCGTGTGCGTGGCTTTACGCAGGATGACGGCCATATTTTCTGTACTGAAGAACAGATTCAGTCAGAAGTGACGGCTTTCCATCCGCAAGCGATGAAGGTTTATCAGGATTTTGGTTTCAAGAATATTTCGATCAAATTGGCGCTGCGCCCGGAAAACCGTATCGGAACCGACGAGGTTTGGGATCGTGCGGAGGAAACTCTGCGCGCCGGCTTGCGTGCCTGCGGTGTGGAAGAGTGGGAAGAGCTGCCGGGTGAGGGTGCGTTTTACGGACCTAAAATCGAGTATCACCTGAAAGACAGTCTGGGTCGTCCATGGCAGGTGGGTACGATGCAGGTCGACTTCTTTATGCCGGGACGTCTGGGTGCGGAATATGTTGCTGACGATAACAGTCGTAAAGTGCCAGTCATGCTGCATCGTGCGATTGTTGGTTCGATGGAGCGTTTTATCGGTATTCTGATCGAAAATCACGCTGGTGCATTGCCTTTGTGGCTGGCGCCGGTGCAGATTTCGGTGCTGAATATTTCCGATGCGCAGGCTGAGTATGCGAAAAACCTTGCTGAAATCCTGAGAAAACAAGGATTTAGAGCAAATGCCGATTTGCGCAACGAGAAAATTACCTATAAAATACGCGAGCATTCTATTCAAAAATTACCGTATATCGTTGTTGTCGGTGATAAAGAACGTGATGCAAACACTGTCGCTGTGCGTACGCGTGGCAATCAGGATCTGGGCGTAATGTCGCTCGAAGCCTTTATTTTCCGTCTGCAGGACGAGGTATCATCCAAGGTGTAATCCGTTGTCAGGGCAGCCCCGCCGGTAAAGCGGGGTAGCACAGTTTTGATTATTTTTTTTGAAGGAAACGGCAATAGCTACCGATAAGACACATCGTATCAACGGGGAAATCAACGCGTCTGAAGTGCGTTTGTCCGGCGTTGATAACGAACCTCTGGGTATCGTTAAATTAAGTGAAGCCTTCCGCCTGGCGGAAGAGGCTGAAGTTGACCTCGTTGAAATTGCGCCGAATGCGCAACCTCCCGTTTGCCGTCTGATGGATTACGGCAAGTTCAAGTATCAGGAGCAGAAAAAAGCTCATGAAGCCAAAATGAAACAAAAAGTCATTTCGGTGAAAGAGATTAAATTCCGCCCGGGTACAGACGATGGCGATTACAACATCAAGCTGCGTAACCTGATTAAGTTCCTCGAGGAAGGTGATAAGACCAAAATCACACTGCGTTTCCGTGGTCGTGAAATGGCTCACCAGGATATCGGTGTGCGTATGCTGGAACGCCTGAAGCAAGATCTGGAACCATATGGTCAGGTCGAGCAATTCCCGAAAGTGGAAGGCCGTCAGATGGTGATGGTTCTGGCACCGAAGAAGAAAAAATAATCCGGTTTTTCCGAATTATCAGAATTCGTCCGGTTGTGAAGCCGGACAGAATGCAGTCTGGAAACAGACTGCACTAATAAGTGAGAAGTAGGCATCCAAGAGCAGTGAATTTGCTGCCACCTACCATCATATATAACGGAGCTGTCGAAAAGACAGAGATGCTATGCCAAAAATGAAGACGAAAAGCAGCGCGAAAAAGCGCTTCCGCGTCCGTCCGGGCGGTACTGTAAAACGTGGTCAAGCGTTCAAACGTCACATCCTGACTAAGAAAACGACCAAAAACAAACGTCAGCTGCGCGGTGCCGTAGGTGTTCACAGCACCAATATGGAATCCGTGGCACGTATGATGCCAAGTGCTTAACCTCAACACCGTTAAGGAGTAATTATGCCTAGAGTAAAACGTGGGGTTACAGCTCGTGCCCGTCATAAAAAAGTTCTGAACCTTGCAAAAGGTTACCGTGGTCGTCGCAGTAAAGTATTCCGTATTGCTAAGCAAGCAGTTATGCGCGCTGGTCAGTACGCATACCGTGACCGCCGCAACAAAAAACGTGTATTCCGCGCACTGTGGATCGCACGTATCAACGCTGGTGCACGTCAACACGGCATCACTTACAGCGTGTTCATGAACGGCCTGAAAAAAGCCGCGATTGCACTCGACCGTAAAGTGCTGGCTGACATGGCTGTAACTGACAAAGCTGCTTTCGCTGCTATTGTGAACCAAGTTAAAGCCAACCTGGCAGCGTAATCTGACTTACAGTCGCGCTGGCTGACTTTCTTTGGTCAGCCACAGCAAACGGGGCAAAGGTTGATTCCTGTGCCCCGTTTTGTTTTCAGTTTTTCATTCAGCTTCTAGTCAGCGGGAACAACGCATGAATTCATTAGATCAAATTGTCAGCCAGGCCCGTGCTGATTTTCTTGCAGCGCCGGATGCTGCAGCGCTCGAAAACGCCAAAGCGGTTTATCTGGGAAAAAGCGGCCAGATTACCGAACTCATGAAAAGTCTGGGTAAGCTGGCACCGGAAGAGCGTAAAGCACAGGGAGCAGTGATTAATGCTGCCAAAACACAGATTGAAAATGCGCTGACCGAGCGCCGTGAAGCGCTGGCGAATGCACAGCTGCAGGCGCGCCTGAATGCAGAGGCAATTGATGTGACCCTGCCAGGCCGTGGCCGCAGTGTTGGTGGTATTCACCCGGTAATGCGCACATGGCAGCGTGTTGAAGAGATTTTCCGTTCTATCGGTTTCGATGTGGCAGACGGCCCCGAAATTGAAACTGACTGGACTAATTTTACTGCGCTGAACAGCCCGGAAAATCATCCGGCACGTTCGATGCAGGATACATTCTATGTTGATGGTAACGACAGCCAGGGCAAGCAATTGCTGCTGCGTACCCATACCAGCCCGATGCAGGTGCGCTATGCGCGTGCTAATCAGCCGCCGATCAAAGTAATCGCACCGGGCCGTACTTATCGCGTTGACAGCGATGCGACGCATTCTCCGATGTTCCACCAGGTAGAAGGTCTGTGGATTGCTGAAAATATCAGCTTCGCGGATCTGAAAGGTGTGTACCTGAATTTCGTCCGCGCATTCTTTGAAACCGACGATCTGCAAGTGCGCTTCCGTCCATCCTATTTCCCTTTCACTGAACCATCCGCAGAGATCGATATCGCGTTCGGCAGTGGTCCGCTGAAAGGCCGCTGGCTGGAAGTTTCGGGCTCTGGTCAGGTACATCCTTCCGTGATCCGTAACATGGGTCTGGATCCTGAAAAATACATCGGTTTCGCATTCGGTTCCGGTCTGGAGCGTCTGACCATGCTGCGCTATGGTGTGAACGACCTGCGCCTGTTCTACGAGGGTGATCTGCGCTTCCTGAAGCAGTTCAACTGATCCCGACAACCGAATTAATCTCATTAGACAGAGCTGAATTATGCAATTTTCTGAAAACTGGCTTCGTACCATGGTCGATCCGAAGTTGACTTCGGATGAGCTGTCCCATCTGCTGACGATGTCTGGCCTCGAAGTGGAAGAAGTTGAGCCCGTTGCTCCTCCTTTCACCAATGTGGTGGTGGCGGAAGTACGTGAAGTGGTCAAGCATCCGGATGCAGACCGTTTAAATGTATGTCAGGTGGATGTGGGTACCGGCACTTTACTGAATATCGTTTGCGGTGCGCCGAACGTGCGCGTCGGTTTGCGTATTCCGTGCGCGACGGCTGGTGCAGTACTGCCGCCGGGTGCGGATGGTAAACCATTCGTGATCAAAGTCGGCAAGCTGCGCGGTGTGGAATCACAGGGTATGCTGTGTTCCGCACGTGAACTGAAACTGTCCGAAGAAAACAGTGGTTTGCTGGAGTTGCCATCGGATGCGCCGGTCGGCATGAACTTCCGTGACTACTATCAGCTGAATGACCTGAAATTCACGATCAAACTGACACCGAATAAAGCAGATTGCTTATCGGTTCTTGGCGTGGCACGTGAAGTATCTGCGCTGACAGGTACACCGTTGCATCTGCCGACCACCAAAGAAGTGCCGGTCACACTGACTGAAACCGTGCCCGTTAAAATCGAAGCACCAGAGCTGTGCGGTCGTTTTGCCGGTCGCGTGATTCGCGGTGTAAACGCAAAAGCGGCAACGCCGGACTGGATGAAACAGCGACTGGAGCGCTGTGGTCAGCGTTCTATCTCCGCACTGGTCGACATTTCCAACTATGTGATGCTGGAGCTCGGTCGTCCGTCACACGTGTTTGACCTCGATAAAATGCACGGCGGCATCACAGTACGCTGGGCAAAAGAAGGTGAAACGCTGAAGCTGCTGAACGGTAATACTGTGACGCTGGACCCGTGGTTCGGTGTGGTAGCGGATGATAAAGCGGTGGAATCTCTGGCGGGTATCATGGGCGGTGACGACAGTGCAGTCACGCTGGATACACAAAACATTTATCTGGAAGCTGCGTTCTGGTGGCCAGACGCAATTCAGGGCCGCGCACGCAAACTGAATTTTTCGACTGACGCAGCGCACCGCTTTGAGCGTGGTGTCGATTTTGCGAGCATCGTTGAACATATCGAACGTATTACCGCACTGATCGTGGAAATCTGCGGTGGTCAGGTTGGTCCTGTGACCGATCTGGTGACCCGTTTGCCTGAGCGCAATCCTGTGGCAATGCGTGCTGACCGTGCACGTAAAGTGATCGGTGTTGCACTGGCAGATGCACAGATCGCTGACGTGTTCACACGCCTGAAACTGGAATTTACCCTGACAGAAGGCGTGTTCCATGTGGTACCGCCATCCTATCGTTTCGATATCGAAATCGAAGAAGATCTGATTGAAGAAGTGGCACGTGTCTACGGTTTTGAAAATATCCCTGCGCTGCCGCCGGTGGCTGAGCATGTCATGCGTATCGCGCCGGAAAACCACCGTTCTCAGTTCGCCATCCGCCGCCTGATCGCTGATCAGGATTATCAGGAAGTGGTGAATTACAGCTTTGTCGATGAAAGCTGGGAGCTGGATTTTGCGGCGAATGCCAATCCGGTGCGCGTTGTGAATCCGATCGCGAGTCAGATGAGTGTGATGCGTACCACGCTGATCAGCAGTCTGGTGGCGAATGCGCGCTACAACATTAACCGCAAGCTGAACCGTGTTCGCGTTTTCGAAATCGGTGCTGTGTATCTGAAAGATGCGCAAGTGACCGATGGTCCGCTGACGGTCGCAGGCTATCATCAGCCTAAACGTCTGGCGGGTCTGGCTTACGGGCCAGTGCTGGAAGAGCAGTGGGGCGTTGCTGACCGTCAGGTGGATTTCTTTGATGTCAAAGCTGATCTGGAAGCACTGTTTGCACCGAAGTCTCTGCGCTTTGTGAAAGCGGAGCATGTGGCGTTGCATCCGGGACGTTCCGCCAGTGTTGAACTCGATGGCAAAGTCATTGGCGTGATCGGCGAACTGCATCCTAAGCTGCAGCAAAAATACGAACTGCCGCAAGCACCGGTGGTGTTTGAAGTGGACGTCGCTGCGCTGCAGAATATAGATGTGCCTGTGTATCAGGAAATTTCCAAGTTCCAGGCGGTCAGTCGTGATCTGGCACTGGTAGTACGTCAGGATGTGGCGGTGCAGTCGCTGCTGGATTGCTTCAGTCAGACCCGTGCTAAGGATCCTGCCTGTGCGATTGTGCAGTCTGTTCGCCTGTTCGATGAGTACCGTGGTAAGGGACTGGCGGATGACGAGAAAAGCCTTGCTTTCCGTTTCAGCTTACAAGATACTCAGGGCACTTTGCTGGACGAGCAGGTTGAAGCAGCCATGGCCGCTTTGACAACGGCAGCCGGTCAGCAGTATGCTGCGAAGTTGCGTTAATGATTGCGTTCAGCGAGTCTTATAGGTGAGAGAAGTTTGACAATGAATGACGTAAATTCCGCTGAATTTCAGTCGGTACTTGATGCTGATTTATCCCGTGCTGTTCAGGCAGCCAAAGCGCGTTCACAGGCAGAAAAAGAACTGCCGACACTGACCAAGGCAGAGCTCGCAGAGCTGCTGTTTGAGCATGTCGGCCTGAACAAGCGCGAAGCAAAAGACATGGTGGAGACCTTCTTTGATGAGATCCGCGATGCACTGGAGCGCGGGGAATCGGTCAAGCTGTCCGGATTCGGGAATTTTCAGTTGCGTGACAAACCTCAGCGCCCGGGACGTAATCCGAAAACCGGTGAAGAAATTCCGATCACCGCACGCCGCGTCGTCACTTTCCATGCCAGTCAGAAACTGAAGGGCATGGTTGACGACGCCAATTCCGCTAACCTTGTAAATGTAGCCTGAGTGGCAGAGTATGACAGAGAGCAGGATACCAACCAGTATGTTGCCCCCGATTCCGGCAAAACGTTACTTTACGATCGGGGAAGTCAGTGAGTTATGCGGTGTGAAAGCCCATGTTCTGCGTTACTGGGAACAAGAGTTTTCACAGCTGAAGCCGGTAAAACGACGCGGTAACCGTCGTTATTATCAGCATCATGAAGTGTTGCTGGTGCGCCGTATCCGTGAGTTGCTGTATGACCTCGGTTTCACCATCAATGGTGCACGCAACAAGCTGGCGGGGCCAAAACCGAATGGCAGCAGCCACGCGGAACCGGAAATCAGTCTGCACGAAGTTCGTGAAGAACTGAAAGCCATACTCACGCTGCTGCGCGAGCCGGCAGCAAGCTGATCCGGACTGACTGCAATCCTCTGGATTGTTGTCAGCACAAGTAAAACGACACCGTGTTCTGTAAATGATGCGGTGTTTTTTTATGCAACGCAGTTCCGGAGCACTATTGCGCACTATTACGCGATGTTACTGCGCAGGTGCCGCATCGCGGACCAGGCAGCCGCGAGGCAGGCTGCATTGCTGGCGGGGATGATGGCAGCCTGCTTCAGGGCCGGTTTTTTGCCTGAAAATGCCCGAAATGCGGACTTTCGCACAGCGATCTGGCGGTCGTCGGCAGAAAGTCCGGCTCTCCGAAAATCACGAATGACGAATTTTGCATACTGTCGGACATTTCTCCTCCCCTTGGCCAATGCGATTGATGCCTGGCTCAGGATTCGTCCGGTGCTGAAATGGACAAGGCCACGTCAAGACGTGGGCCTGTATCTGATGACGAGGCGATGGCGACCGCAGGTGCCTGCCGTCACTATGCGCTGTTATGCCAGTCGCGGATTGGTGCGTTGTGCTCCCTGCTTTCCTTTCAACAGTTTCTTTGCGGCTGCAGGCTGAATGCTGAATCCGCTTGCATGACCATGCTCTGTGGCAGGGCGGAAGGCGCTGATGGCGGCGCTGAGTGCTGCCGCTTCCGACTCCAGTTGTGCTGCTGAACGAGCTGCTTCACTGACGAGGCTGGCATTGTGCTGGGTAATGCTGTCGATGCTGGCGATGGTGTCATTCACACTGGAGATGCCTGCGCTTTGCTCGCGGCCTGCGCCGGCGATTTGTTCGATCAGTGCGGAGACTTGTGCCACATCCTGGGCAATTGTGCTCATACTGCTGCCAGCGGCTTCAATCATATCGTTACCGCGTGAAATTGCCTGACCTGAACGGTCGATCAGCTGTTTGATTTCTTTTGCCGCTTCCGCACTGCGTTGCGCCAGACTGCGCACTTCGCTGGCGACCACTGCAAATCCGCGGCCTTCCTGTCCGGCACGGGCTGCTTCGACAGCGGCATTCAGCGCCAGAATATTGGTCTGGAAGGCGATGCCATCCATAACGTTAATGATGTCAGAAATCAGATTGGCGCTGTGTGTGACGCTTTGCATCGATTCAATTGCACTCTGCATCACGTTCAGGCCTTCCTGTACCTGTGTTGCTGTGCCCGCGATCACGGCATTTGCCTGCGCCAGATTCGCCGCATTTTCCTGTGTTGAGCTGGTCAGTTGGGAAATTGCACTGCTGGTTTTTTGCACGGAGTCGGCCTGATGTGCAGTGCGTTCCGCGAGATCGGTATTTTCCTGATGAATTTCATGTGCAATGCTGTCGATTTCCAGTGCGCTGTGGCGGATGTTTTCCACCATCTGACTCAGACCGTGGCGCATGTCTGCAATGGCGCTCAGCAATGCGGATAATTCATCCTGACCGTTGACCGGTACCGGATCATGCAGATTACCGGCGGCTGTTTCCTGCAAGTTGTGTGTCAGCTGACGGATATCCGCACTGAATGCGATATACATGCCGGCCAGCAGATAGGCTGCGATCAGCGTCAGCACGATGATGCCTGCCACGATTTCCAGCATGCGCAATTGCAGTGCTGTTTGTTCCTGCGTGAGCCGATTGCTCAGCTGTTGTTCGGTTTGCTGCTGGGTTTGCTGTAATGCATTCAGTACCTGCTCACCGGCTTCGCTGAATTCTTTGCCGGAAGTCTGATTCACAGAGGCCAGCACTTCATCTTTTGCGCGTTCAAAAAAACGACGTGTCAGATCGCTGATTTTCTGAATTTGTTCATGTTCTGCAGCAAAGCCCGCGTCGCGCTCTTTCAGTGCTGCGCTGGTCTGCAGCAGGGCGGCGATATCGTTATTTGCCTGCATGGCAAGTGAGTTCAGCATCACATCTTCGCCAGCTTCGAACAAACCGGAGTCGATGTAAGCGGCGCCGCGTGCAGTCATGACATCCACTTTTTCACGCAGTGCGGGCAGGGCTTGCAGGCTCAGGCTGGCGAGGCTGTGATTCATCGCATCGCTGTCCAGCGATAGCTTCGCTTGCTGGGCGATGGTGCTTTGCTGCTCGCGAATGGTGTGAATAGTTTTGCTGTAAGCCGCAAATACCGCCGGTGCCTTGATACCATCCTGCCGGATGCTTTGTTGCAGCGCATCGAGTAATGCTTTGTTTTGCGGATTTTCGCTGAATGCAGCCAGTGACTGTTCAGTCTGGCGTATCGGTTCTGCCAGTTCTTTATTGCCCATGATCTGGCGGTGCTGCAAGCCACGTAACCGGGTCAGCGCTGCGATCAGTTTTTCCTGCTGCTGTATGGTGCCTAATGCATCGCGTTTTTCCGCAGCAGCCCGAACGCCCTGACTCATTTCGGCAATCAGTAAGCCGACAACAATCAGCAGCGGAATCGCGAACGCGACGGCGATAAAGCTGACTTTGTGTGCGATGCGGAAACGGCGCGCGAGGCGTATGGCGGGGGAGAATAGTGTGTTCACGGTAGGGTATTGCCTTGAGTTGATTCGCGGCAATACTACGTGAGCAATATGACTGAATTGTGACTAAATGTAAGTGAAATAAGGGTATAACGAAACAGTCTGAGGGCCCTTCAGAACTGCATGATTACGGTAGATGCGGCGTCAGATGGGATTCAGAATGACGCGTTCTGACAATAGAATGACGGGTAAAACCGTGCGAGGAATAAAAAAGGCTTAACCTAAGTTAAGCCTTTAAATTTTGGCTCCCCGACCTGGACTCGAACCAGGGACCTGCGGATTAACAGTCCGTCGCTCTACCGACTGAGCTATCAGGGATCAAACTTATACAACCAACTGCAGCAATTTTTCTTATCCGTTTGCTGCTGACTGGAATAAAAAAGGCTTAACCAGCGTTAAGCCTTAAAGTGTTCTGGCTCCCCGACCTGGACTCGAACCAGGGACCTGCGGATTAACAGTCCGTCGCTCTACCGACTGAGCTATCAGGGAACAGAAGCTGCGCTTCAAAACTTGTTACATTGCAATGATTATTTTTAAGTTCATTGCCAACTTGAATTCTTTGGCTCCCCGACCTGGACTCGAACCAGGGACCTGCGGATTAACAGTCCGTCGCTCTACCGACTGAGCTATCAGGGAACAGAGACAGACATTATAGGGACGTGAGTAATCCTTGTCAATATCTGCCCCGGCGCTTTGCGCGATTACAGCACCTGTGCGATGGCGCTCAGTACGTGGCCAATGTTTTTGCTATTCAGCGCCGCAACGCAGATACGACCGGTATCCACCGCGTACACGGAATGCTGTTCGCGCAGCACGGTGACTTGCTCTTTGCTCAGACCGGAGTAAGAGAACATGCCGCGTTGCTGCATTACAAAGTCAAAATTGTGGTTTGGCGCCGCTTCTTTCAGACCAGCCACAAACGCTGCGCGCATTTCGCGGATGCGCACACGCATGCCCGCCAGCTCGTCTTCCCACAGCTGACGCAGCTCCGGTGTGGACAGCACAGTAGCAACGACCTGACCACCGTGTGACGGCGGGTTGGAGTAGTTGGTACGGATCACACGTTTCAGTTGCGACATCACGCGCGCGGCTTCTTCTGCGCTGGCAGCAACGATGCTCAGTGCGCCGACACGTTCGCCATACAGAGAGAACGATTTCGAGAACGAGTTCGATACAAACAGCGGGCCGCCTGCATCGGCAAAGCGACGCACAACCTGACCGTCTGCTTCGATGCCTTCGCCAAAGCCCTGATAGGCCATGTCGAGGAAAGGAATCAGACCACGGCTGGTCACCACTTCAATGATTTGTGTCCATTGCGCGTCGCTGAGATCCGCACCGGTCGGGTTGTGGCAGCAAGCGTGCAGCACAACGACAGAACCCGCTGGCATGGTTTGCAGTGCCTGCAGCATGCCGTCGAAATTCACACCACGGGTATTCGCGTCGTAGTAAGGGTAGGTATTGACCTGAAAACCGGCAGATTCAAACAGCGCGCGGTGGTTTTCCCAGCTCGGGTCGCTGATATAGATTTGTGCGTCCGGAGAAAAACGTTTCAGGAAGTCTGCGCCCAGCTTCAGTGCGCCGGTGCCGCCGATGGCCTGTGCCGTGATCGCACGTTTTTCACGTACTACTGCGCTGTCCGCGCCGAATACCAGATCCTGCACGGCGCGGTCATAGGCCGCCAGACCTTCGATTGGCAGATAGGTGCGTGGTGCAGCTTTTTCCATCAGCAGGGCTTCGGCTTTTTGTACGCAGGCCAGCAGCGGTACTTTGCCGTTATCGTCATAGTAAACACCCACGCCGAGGTTGACTTTGGACGGGTTGGTATCGGCATTGAATGCTTCAGTCACGCCCAGAATCGGGTCGCGCGGTGCCATGTCAATCGCGGAAAACAGGGTAGAAGTTGCGGTAGCAGTCATCGTGATAATATGAAATGTTTCTGTGTCAGTGACAGAAGTGGTTGAAATAAAACTGTGGTCCGGCTTTTCCGGTTCTTTGCCGTGAAAGCAGCGGGGGATTACACAAATCATTGACGCACGATATGCAGCATTCAACACAATGACAGTACGGGTGGTACCTGAGTGCAGGCGGATGGCCTGCGGATTGTGCTTCGCGTAATACCCGGATAGCCGGACATTTTAACAAAGGAAGAGTCACGATGGCGGTCGCACCAGTGAATATGGCAAATACGGAAGGCTATGACGAATCAAAATTCCGTACTTTTCCGGATTCCCCGTTTGCCTTGTATGAAATTTTCCCGCCGGCCGGCGATCAGCCAACGGCGATTGCCAGTCTCACTGAAGGCATACAGGATGGCTTATCGTTCCAGACCCTGCTGGGTGTGACCGGTTCCGGTAAGACTTACACGATGGCGAATGTGATTGCGCGCTGCGGTCGTCCGGCGATTGTGTTTGCGCCGAATAAAACGCTGGCGGCGCAGTTATACAGCGAGTTCCGTGAGTTTTTCCCGAAAAATGCTGTCGAGTATTTCGTGTCTTACTACGATTACTACCAGCCGGAAGCTTATGTGCCGCAGCGTGACTTGTTCATTGAGAAAGATTCGGCAATCAATGAACATATCGAGCAGATGCGCTTGTCCTGCACCAAATCGCTGATGGAGCGGCGCGATGTGGTGATTGTGGCGACAGTATCTGCGATTTACGGTATCGGTAATCCGAACGAATACCACAAAATGATTCTGACGCTGCGCGCCAAAGACAAGGTCAGCCAGCGCGACATCATCGCCCGCCTGATTCAGATGCAGTACACCCGCAATGAAATGGACTTTTCACGCGGCACTTTCCGTGTGCGCGGCGATACCATCGATATTTTCCCTGCCGAACACGCGGAACTGGCGGTGCGGGTCGATACTTTTGACGATGAAATTGAATCGCTGCAATTGTTTGATCCGCTGACCGGCAAAGTCAGGCAGAAGATTCCGCGTTTCACCGTGTATCCGGGTTCGCATTACGTCACACCGCGTGAAACCGTGTTGCGTGCAGTCGAAACGATTAAAGAAGAGTTGCGTGAACGTCTGGACTTTTTCCGGCGTGAAAACAAGCTGATCGAAGAGCAGCGCATTGAACAGCGCACCCGTTTTGATCTGGAAATGCTGGCGGAAATCGGTTTTACCAAAGGCATCGAAAACTATTCGCGCCATCTGAGCGGCGCTGCGCCCGGTGAACCGCCGCCGACGCTGGTGGATTATCTGCCGCAGGATGCGCTGATGTTCCTCGACGAATCGCACATGATGATCGGCCAACTGAACGGCATGTATAACGGCGACCGTGCGCGTAAGCAGAATCTGGTCGATTACGGCTTCCGTCTGCCGTCCGCGCTGGATAACCGTCCGCTGAAGTTTGAAGAATTTGAAGGCAAGATGCGCCAGACGATTTTCGTGTCGGCAACACCGGCAGATTACGAAGCGCGTCGCACGGATCAGGTGGTGGAACAAGTGGTGCGTCCGACCGGTCTGGTCGATCCGGAAATTGAAGTGCGTCCGGCAATCACGCAGGTTGATGATCTGATGAATGAAGCCGTGGCGCGTATCGCCAAAGGCGAGCGTGTGCTGGTGACAACGCTGACCAAGCGCATGTCGGAACAACTGACCGAATTCCTGAATGATAACGGTATCAAAGTCCGCTATCTGCACAGCGATATTGATACAGTGGAGCGGGTGGAAATTATCCGCGATCTGCGTCTCGGTACTTTTGATGTGCTGGTCGGGATTAACCTGCTGCGCGAAGGGCTGGATATTCCCGAAGTGTCGCTGGTGGCGATTCTGGATGCAGATAAAGAAGGTTTTCTGCGTTCCGAACGTTCGCTGATTCAGACCATCGGCCGCGCAGCGCGTAACCTGAACGGTAAAGCGATTCTGTACGCTGACCGCATCACCGATTCCATGCGTCGTGCAATGGAAGAAGCCGAACGTCGCCGCACCAAGCAGATTGCCTTCAATCTGGAACATGGCATCACACCGAAGAGCGTGCAGAAACAAATCCGCGACATTATTGATGGCGTGTATTCCGACAAATCTTCACAGCCGGAACAGAAAGTGGCGGAAGAGCAGGCACGCTACGAAAGCATGAGCGAGAAACAGATCAGCAAAGAAATCAAGCGTCTGGAAAAACAAATGCTGGATCACGCGAAAAATCTGGAATTCGAAAAAGCCGCCAAAGTACGCGATGAACTGGCGAAACTCAAAGACTTGCTGTTCGGTGCCGGCGGGCATGATGCAGTGAACCAGATTGCCGGCGGACAGGGTTGATTGTGCAGAAGTCCGCATCCGCCTTTTTCTGAGGCCCGGACTTTCTGCCGACGACCGCAGTACCGCTGTGCTGAACACCGCATTTGAGGTGTTTTCAGGCTCTTTTCAGCTTCTTTCAGTCTTCTTCCGAAGCTGAGCCAGTGACCATAAAAAAAGCCTTGCCAGCGTGAGCCGGCAAGGCGAACTCAGTCAGCGTGGTGCTGGCTTATTTTTTCTTCAGACAGCCTTCGAGGAACTGATCCTGCTCCCACAGCAGATGCAGGATGTTTTCCTTGGCCGCGTAGCCGTGGCTTTCTTTCGGCAGAATCACCATACGTACCGGTGCGCCCAGACCTTTTAATGCCTGGAAGTAGCGCTCGGTTTGCAGGGTGAAGGTACCCGGATTGTTATCGGCTTCACCGTGTACCAGCAACAGCGGTGTCTTCATTTTGTCCGCGTGCATGAACGGTGCCATGGTGTTGTAGATCTGCGGCGCTTCCCAGTAGTTGCGCTGTTCATTCTGGAAGCCGAACGGTGTCAGCGTGCGGTTGTACGCGCCGCTGCGTGCGATACCGCAGGCAAACAGTTTGGAATGGGTCAGCAGATTGGCTGTCATGAACGCGCCGTAAGAATGGCCGCCAACAGCAACACGGTTACGGTCGATATACCCCATCGCATCCACGGCATTGATTGCCGCTTCCGCATTGTCAACTAACTGCGTTAAGAAAGTATCGTTCGGCTCTGCCTTGCCTTCACCGATAATCGGGAAGGCTGCGTCGTCCAGCACCGCATAGCCACGGGTTGTCCAGTAAATGAAAGAACCGTAGCTCGGATAGGTGAACTGATTCGGATTGTGGCGGCTCTGACCTGCGGAATCCTTGTCTTTAAATTCTGCCGGATACGCCCAGATCAGCAGTGGCAGTTTTTCTTTCTTGCTGCGGTCGTAGCCCGCTGGCAGATACAGATTGCCGGACAATTGCACGCCGTCTTTACGCTGATACTTGATCACTTCTTTGTGCACGTCTTTCAGACCCGCAAACGGATTGGCAAACGAGGTCAGCGCTTTCAGCGGTTCACCGGATTTGACCGAACGCATGTAGTAGTTCGGATAGTCAGTACGCGATTGCAGGCTGACCAGAACTTCGCCTTTTTTCGCATCTTCCAGCGACACGATGGTTTCCATCTTGTCTTTGTCAGTTGCCTGATACAGACGTTTGGTTTGCAGGCTTTGCAGATCCAGTTCATCAATGAACGGGAACTGACCTTCGCGCGTGAAGCCTTCACCGATCAGGAAAGCCTTGCCGTCTTCGGTGGCCAGTACGCGGCGGTCAAACTGATTGCGACGGGTTTCAAAGCGGCCCGGATTTTTGTAAATATCCTGAATATTACGGTCGAATACCAGACGCGGTTCTTTGGCTGGCGCTGCCGGATCAATCAGGAAAGTTTTGCTGTTACGGGTGTCGTACCAGCTTTCGCTGACCACTGCCGTATGATCATCACCCCAGACCACACCGGCAAAACGCTGGCGCAGTTTGACCAGAGAGACCGGAGCCTGTGTGAACGGCGCATCCCAGCTGAACAATTCATCACGGAATTCGGTTTTCTTAGACGGATCGCCACCGTCCAGTGCTGTCACATAGCTGAGCGTCGCCGGTTTATCGGCACGCCAGCCGATGCGGCGTTTGCCCGGCTCCGTTGCGCTGAAACCTTTTGGCATGGTTTCCAGCAATGGACGTTCGTGGATCGCTTTGACGACTTTGCCATCGAGGTCGGTCACGATGGTATTGAACGGGAAGCGATCCAGCTGCACCAGATACGAAAACGGTTTTTGCAGAACATCCAGCAACAGATAGCGGCCATCCGGCGATACATCGACTTCGGTCAGCATTTCGCCTTTGCGCAGCACGGTTTGTTTGCCGTTCAGGCTGACTTTCACCAGATCCGACGTCAGCAGTGTTTCCAAATTTGCTTCATCGATTTTGTTTTTCAGCAGATCGGCGTATGTACGGGTTTGCGAAACAGTGCCGGTGGAAGTGGAAATGATAGGGCCGGTTGGCAGATCGCGGCTGGCGTCGCGCAGGGCAGGGCGCTGCTTCGGCAACATTTTCACCAGCATACCCTGGCTGTCAGCCAGCCAGCTGTAGGCGGCACCGCCGGCACCGTTCAGATTCGCGCCGGTGATACGTTGTGCAGACGCTTTCGCGACATCAATCACCCACAGTTCCGCACCTTTATCTGTCGTGTTGGTGAAGCCGATTTTTTTGCCATCCGGCGACCATTTCACATTCGAAATCAGAGCATCTGCCGGCATGCCTTTGATCTCGGTTTCTTTGCCGGTGCTGACCTGTTTCAGGCGCAGCTGGTTCACATACGGCTGGGTGGTCGGCATATTGGTTTGCGGGTTAATCCGCAGACCTGCCAGACGCAGTTCCGGCTGGCTCAGTTCACGCAGCGATTTATAGGTGTTGCGGAAGCTCAGCAGCATGGTCTGGCGCTGATGATCAAAGCTCACAGTCGGCGGACGCTGATAATCGGCCAGCGCCATAATCGATGGCGGCGGAACCTGATAACCGAGATTTTCCTGTGCGAATACTTGTGCGCTGAGCATGGCAGCCAGCAGCAGCGAATGGCGTAATTTCATGTTTCTCCCCGTTTGTTGTCTGTGTTCGCTGGCGGATGCGTGTCGCGTCAGCGTCTGTGCTTAGAGGGAAAAACGATGTGCTGGTTCCCGCACAGTGGCGGGGAATTGTATAAAAATGTAGGTGACCGGCAAAAAGCAAAACGCCGGTATGTCACCGGCGTTTATCGAGGGATGTTTGCATCAGCCGCAAATCTGATTGCGGCCATTCTGTTTGGCCTGATACAGCTGTTCATCTGCACGCAGGAATAATTCATTTTCGGATTTGCATTCCGGGAAAGTCGCCAGCCCGCCGCTGAAGCTGAACTGGCGGGTTTCTTCCGGCGTTACCTGAAACACGACGCGACCAAAGGCTTCGCGCATCATATCCATTCTTTGCTTGCCGGTTTGTGCATCGCAATCCCAGAACACCATCACAAATTCTTCGCCGCCAAAGCGGCTCAGCAAATCGTTCTCGCCGATATACGCGGACAACACCAGCGATAAGCGTTTAATCACGATATCGCCGAAATAATGGCCCCAGGTATCGTTGATAGTTTTGAATTTATCAATATCAATGACGCCATAGGCCAGTGGCTTGCCTTGTTGCTGCGCTTTTTGTATCCAGTCCTGCGCCCGCTTTTGCAAACCGACTTTATTCAGTAAACCGGTTGCGCGATCACGGCTGATTAAATCTTTGGCGGTGCGGATTTTCTGGATGCGCTGGATCAGCTGGCGGCTGAGAATATCCGGTTCGCTGCGATTCAGGATCTGATCAAAACCGCTGTCCAGTGCCCGGCGTGCTATGTGCGGCTGACTGGTTTCCTGTATCAGAAAAATTTCACGACCATTATCAAATTCAATATTTTTCTTAAGAATGCGGGCGACCGCTTCAGTTTGCTGATACTTCGCTTCGCTGATCAGTACGATATCGGGTTGTAAGGCTTTGACACGAAGATGAAAAGTAGCCGCATCCGTATGCTGAACCAGTTGTATATCCTGCGCTGCCAGCATGGCGTGATCAAGTGGCGGCTGGTCGTCCAGACACAGAATCGTATTGCTGCTACCGGTTTGCTGACGTGCAAATATATTGAACAGTTTTTCAACCAGATTCGCGTTGCTGATTGGTTTTTCCGCATACGCGAGGCACTGGCTGTCAACCAGTCGCTGCTGCAATGCAAACCGCTCACCCTGGCGATTGGTTTGTAAATAGATGTATTCGCGTCCAGTCGGCAGCCGTTGCAATAAATCGCTGAGAAACATGGTCTGGCGCTTTTGCTGCAACATATCCGCTTGCATGTTGTATAACACATCCAGATCAATCAGAAATAAAGCGTTGTCTTCCGCATGGCTGACTGCAGTGACAAAATCGCTCATCTGGTGAAAAAACAGAATGTCAAAATCGTATTTGTGTGCGTTCAGCAATAACTCTTCGCGGTTATCTGCAATGAAAAAAATCTGCGCCAGAAGGTACACCTTATTCTTAAACAACAAGCTTACTTCTGCCATTCCTGCTCCGATCTGCTGTGCTGAAATACGATTCCGGTACTGTGTTAGTCCGCTGATTGTAGCGATGTATTGCGATTACATAAACAGGTGATTTCGTGAAACTGCTGTCTGCTGTTGAATTAATAATGACATTTGTATCTGAATGTTCGCTGATACAGCATGGCTGTATGACCTTTGATTTGTTGCAGTATGGCATAACTGTGACACTGAAGCAGCATGTGTGCATTTTGTAGTGATACAACACTAAAACTTCGTGCGACAATGGTTTGCCGTTGTTCTCATGGCATGTATGAGGCCGAATGGTGCTTTGATGGTGCAGTTTGTCAGTGTCGTAACCGGCCGGTCTGTCAGCCCGGCATGTCGGGGAAAATCACATGAAAACAGCTTTACTGATCATCGATGTACAACGCGGTTTGTTTGATCCTGAGCCGCGTCCGTTTGAAGCAGACCAGGTCATGCGCCGTATCAATCAGCTAGCCGCACAGGCAAGAACGCACAGTGTGCCGGTGGTGTTTATCCAGCATGAAAGTCGTGAAGGCAGTTTGCAGTTCGGCAGCGATGGCTGGCAACTGGCGCAGGAACTCGATCTGGAAGAGGGCGATGTGGTATTGCGCAAAACCACGCCGGATTCATTTCTGCGTACCGAGCTGGCAGAACTCTTGCAAGTGTGGGAAGTGGAGCAGGTGGTGGTGTGTGGTTACGCCAGTGAATTCTGTGTTGATACCACGGTGCGCCGCGCAGCAGCACAGGGCCTGGATGTGGTGCTGGTGGAAGATGCACACACGACGCATGACAAAGCCCATATGTCCGCACGCCAGATCCGTGAACATCACAACCGTACGCTGCCGTCGATCCGCAGTTTCGGCAGCCGTATCAGTGCACTGCCTGCAGCCAGCCTGCAATTTAACGCGCTTGCCAGCGCCGCCTGAATTCCGGCGGAACAAAAAGAAGGTCTTTGAGGTCTCAAACCAGACAGGCAGCCCGCGCAGGCATATTGATATAAAAAGTGTGTATTTGCCTTCAAAGCCTGATCCCGTCGGGCTTTGCTACACTCTTGTTCCGTCAAAAAAATAAGTAACAGGATAAAGACAGATGAAATTTCTCCCGACACTGGTATTCAGCCTGCTGACTGCAGCGCAACTGGTACAACCGGCGCTGGCGGCGGACAAAGCTTCCGCACAGGCTGCTGCGATTGACTGGCGTAAAGATAACAATGTGGAAGCGGCGTTTGCCGCGGCGAAGGCTGCGAATAAGCCTTTGTTCCTGTACTGGGGCGCGGTCTGGTGCCCGCCTTGCAATCAGGTCAAAGCGACGATTTTTAACCGTCAGGAATTTATCGATAAAAGCCGTCACTTCATTCCTGTGTATCTGGATGGAGATAGTCCGGGCGCACAAAAATATGCAGCGCAATTCAAAGTGCGCGGTTACCCGACCATGATTCTGTTCCGTCCGGACGGTACCGAACTGACCCGTCTGCCGGGTGAAGTGGATTCCGAACGTTATCTGCAAGTACTGACACTGGCGCTGAACAGCGCTGCGCCGGTCAGCGAAACCCTGAAGCTGGCGCTGGCGGGTGGTAAAACCCTGAAAGCAGATGACTGGAGTCTGCTGGCAGACTATTCCTGGGATGACCCGCAGCAAAAACTGGTGCCGCAGAAAGAGATCGCTGCAACCTTAAGCAAACTGGCCGAGCTGGCACCGGCTGGCCTGAATGCAACCCGCTTGTATCTGAAATCGCTGTATGCGCAGGCAGGCGCGAAAAATGCAGCGCTGGACAAAGCACAGGCCACCGACAAGCTGATCAAAGCTTTGTCCGATGTAAAAGTGGCGCGTGACAATCTGGATCTGGTGGCAGGTTCTGCTGCTGAACTGACAGAATTCCTGACCGCATCCGGCTCTGACAGCCGTCACAAACTGGTGACAGCATGGAATGCCGCTTTGCAAAAACTGGCGGATGATCAGACCATTTCCAAAACCGACCGTCTGGGCGCGGTAGTAGCAGAAATCGCACTGGCAAAACTGGATGGTGGTAAGCCAACACCGGCACTGCAAAAAGAAGTGCAGAAACGCGTCGGCAGTATCGAGCAGGCAACGACCGACAGCTACGAGCGTCAGTCCGTTGTCAGTTCTGCAGCCTATGCGCTGGGTAATGCCGGTTTGTTGGATGACTCCGATAATCTGCTGAAAGCGGAACTGAAACGTTCGCATTCGCCGTATTACTTCATGTCCACGCTGGGTTCGAATGCGAAAAAACGTGGTGACAAAGCCGGTGCGGTGAACTGGTATGAGCAAGCGTATAACGCCTCCAAAGGTCCGGCGACGCGCTTGCAATGGGGTTCTAACTATGTGGTCAGTCTGGTGGATCTGACACCGGCCGATGCACCGCGTATCGAAAAAGCGGTCAGCAGCGTGTTTGATGAAGCAGGTAAATCCGATACCGCGTTTTACGAACGTAACCGCGCTTATCTGGAAAAAATGGGTAAGAAACTGGTGGAATGGAATAAGGATGGTAAACACCAGCCAGTGTTTGCGAAAGTGAAATCGCAGCTGGATGGCATCTGCAATAAGCTGCCTTCCGGCGATCCGCAAAAAGCCAGCTGCCAGGGCATACTGAAAGGCTGATGCTGTGCGCTCCCGGTAAAACCATTTGAGAAGTCTGCGTCATATGCTGAAAAAGGCGATCCGGAAACGGGTCGCCTTTTTGTTTTGATACGCTGTTTTCGTGCGCAGTTTTTAGCAGATATTCATCATTATGCAGTGATGAAAGCGCTTTATATGCAATGCAGCATAAGCTAGTGACTTTATATGATTAAAAGTTTGAATTTATTCTGGTTATACTGGCTTTCAGTAATAAAGAAAGCCTTACCCCGTGATAGAAATTTCAGGACTCCATAAGAGTTATACCGTCGCAGGCAAACAAGTACCTGCATTAAACAATATCCAGCTCAGTATTCCGACGGGCAGCGTGTTCGGCATTATCGGTCGTTCAGGTGCCGGAAAAAGTACGCTGCTGCGCACACTGAATCTGCTGGAACGCCCGGATCAGGGTCGTATCCTGATTGATGGCGAAGACATTACCTTTTACGAACACCGCAAGTTGCTGGCACTGCGTCAGCGTATCGGCATGGTGTTTCAGCATTTCAATCTGCTGTCTTCTAAAACCATTGCAGAGAACATTGCGTTTCCGCTCAGGCTTGCCGGTCAGATGAATGCGCAGCAACGTGCGGAACGTGTGCAGGAATTGCTGGCGCTGGTCGGACTGACTGAACATGCGGATAAATATCCGGCGCAGTTATCCGGCGGACAAAAACAGCGTGTCGGCATTGCCCGCGCACTCGCCAATGCGCCGCGTCTGCTGTTGTGCGATGAAGCAACCTCGGCACTGGACCCGGAAACCACCCAGTCGATTCTGCAATTACTGCTGGATATCAACCGCCAGCTTGGTTTGACCATCGTCCTGATCACGCATGAAATGCAAGTCATCCGCACCATTTGTGATCAGGTTGCCGTGATTGAGCGCGGCGACATTGTGGAACAGGGCGAAGTCGCAGAAGTCTTTCTGCATCCGCAGCATCCGGTCACCCGCGCAATGGTTGCCGAACAGCATGAACTGGACCTGAGCTGGCTCAGCGGATTGCGTCATCCGGATTATCGTTTGTGGCGACTGACCTATCTGGGTGACAGCACCCACGCGCCGGTGCTCAGCCGTGTCGGTGCTGAAACCGGCGTCGAAATTTCGATACTGCAGGGCGTGATTTCGCGCATCAAAAATACGCCTTACGGGCAACTGGTGATTGGATTGCGTGCCGATGAAGACACCGCGATTCGTGTACTGAAACAATTGTCAGCAGAGGATGTGCGGGTCGATGTGATCACGCAGCAGCATTTACAGCAGGAGGCCGCGTAATGGACTGGAGCAATATCGACTGGGCTGACATCGCACAAGCCACGCTGGATACCTTAACGATGACCGGCTTCTCATTGCTGTTCACCGTATTACTCGGATTGCCGCTGGGCATTTTACTGTTCCTCAGTGGCCGTTCATCATCGCCGGCACAAAAAGCCTTGTATGCCGTGTTGTCGGTGGTGGTGAACGTGCTGCGTTCCGTGCCTTTCATCATTTTGCTGATCGTACTGATTCCGCTGACGCTGTTACTGGTTGGAACTTCGCTGGGTGTGCCGGGCACGATTCCGCCGCTGGTGATTGGTACTGCGCCGTTCTTTGCCCGTCTGGTGGAAAATGTCTTAAGAGATATTGATAAAGGCGTTATCGAAGCCTGTCAGTCTATGGGAGCAAGCACACGCCAGATCGTGATCCACGCATTGCTGCCGGAAGCTTTGCCCGGTTTGCTGGCAGCCGGTACGGTAACGACGATTGCGCTGGTGTCGTATGCCGCGATGTCCGGTGTGATTGGCGGCGGTGGTCTTGGCGATCTCGCTCTGCGCTTTGGCTATCAGCGTTTTCAGACCGATGTGATGATTGTCACCGTCGCGATTCTGATTCTGCTGGTACAGATTATTCAGTTTCTCGGCGACCGTCTGGTTCGTCACTTCACCCGTAAATAACATATTTTTGCACCGTATTTCAATTGAGAGGAAATAACATGACTGCATTTCTGAAAAAACAAATTCAACGTCTGGCTGTGCTGAGTGCAGGTTCCGTGCTGATGGCAAGTGCTGTTGCTGCGGAAACCCTGACCATTGCAGCGACACCGGTGCCACACGCAGAAATTCTGGAATTCGTGAAGTCGCAGCTTGCCAAAGAAGGTATTGAACTGAAAGTGAAGGTATTCACTGACTACGTGCAACCAGCCGTGCAAGTGAATGAAAAACATCTGGATGGCAATTTCTTCCTGCATCAGCCTTACCTGAATGAATTTAAGAAAAGCCACAAAAACGACATTGAAGTGCCGGTAGCGAAAGTCCACGTCGAACCGTTTGCTGCTTATTCTGTGAAATACAAAAAAACAGCGGACATTCCTGCCGGTGCCACTATCGCGATCCCGAATGATCCCTCCAACTCCGGCCGCGCACTGTTGCTGCTGGCTAAACAAGGTCTGCTGAAACTGAAAGATCCGACCAATATCTCTGCAACCCGTAAAGATATTATTGAGAATCCGAAAAACCTGAAATTCAAAGAGCTGGAAGCAGCAACACTGCCACGCGTGCTGAATCAGGTAGACGTTGCGCTGATCAACACCAACTATGCCATCGAAGCCAAACTGAATCCTGTGAAAGATTCGCTGTTCATTGAAGATGCGAATTCTCCGTACGCCAACCTGCTGGTGGCACGCGAAGACAATAAAAATTCGCCAGCCTTCAAAAAACTGATCTCCGCGCTGAATTCTCCTGAAGTAAAACGCTTCATCGAAGAAAAATACAAAGGTGCTGTTGTACCGGCATTCTGAGCCAGACCCGCAAAGGGCTGACCAATCCGCGAAAAGCCGGATCCTGCAAAGGGTCCGGCTTTTTTGTTGCGTGCCGGAGCATTGTGCGCAATGCACGGCACAGCGGGATATCAGGACTAAGTGAATCCCGGGAGAACCTGCAAAATCAGCCTGAAAGCCAGACTGTAATGACGCAGAACGATAGCAAAACGCCAGCAGAAACAGAACGGGTCTTGTGCAGCTATCCGCATCCGCCATTTACGGACAGCCAGACTTTCTGCCGACGACCGCTGGGGTGCTGTGCTGAAAACCGCATTTGAGGCATTTTCAGGCGATTTCTGGCGCTGCAGCGGCACCTGCTGAGCAGTCCGGCAGCTGGCGGGCAAAGCAAGGGAGAAACATCACAGCGGCTGACGCGAGGCTGCGACAGCAGCAGGACGGGCAGGGCTGACGCAGATTGCTGTACGTCGTCATACAAAGACGTCGCAGATTGCATTTCCTGCGCGGACACTGGCTGTGGCGATACAGAAAATTATCCGGATTGCATGATCAGATTGCTATTAAAATGCCGGAGCACTCAGTCCTTACTATTTCAGGAGTCACATCATGATGGCAGTCTTCGTCGCCTTTCTGCACTTCTTCGCCGCTTTCGGTCTGGCCGCCACCCTGTTCGCAGAACTGATGCTGCTGCGTCCCGAACCCACGCTGCGCGAAGCCCGCCTGCTGCAATGGTGCGACCGCTGGTACGGCATGTTCGCCGGTATCGTGCTCGGCGCCGGATTGTTCCGCGTGCTGTATTACGCCAAAGGCACTGCGTTCTATATGAGCAATCCTTACTTTCACCTGAAAATCACCCTGTATGTGATCACCGGCCTGATTTCCATCTACCCGACCATCACTTTCCTGCGCTGGAGCAAAGACCTGAAAGCCGGCATCGCCCCTGTGATCAGCAGCCAGCAATACAAGCGCCTGCGCAGCATCCTGCTGCTGGAACTGGCCCTGCTGACCGCCATCCTCGCCAGCGCCAGCCTGATGGCACGCGGCATAGCCAGCTGACGCATTATGCAGCTATCCGCATCCGCCATTTACGGACAGCCAGATTTTCTGCCGACGACCGCCAGGGTGCTGTGCTGAAACCCGCATTTGATGCATTTTCGGGCGATTTCGGAACTTGTTCAGGCAATAAAAAAGCCGCTCATCAGAGCGGCTTTTTTGATCGACGAAACTAAAAAATTAGTTACGAACAACTTTTTTGAATTCGTTAGTACGTGTGTCGATTTCGATTTTGTCTTCCTGGTCAACGAACAGCGGAACCTGAACAGTGTGGCAGTAAGCTTCGATCGCGTTTTCGATTTTCGCTTCTTTCAGAACGTTACCGGAAGTGTTGCCTTTGACTGCTGGCTCAGAGTAAATGATCTGGCGAACGATGGTGGTTGGCAGTTCTACGGAGATAGCTTTGCCGTCGTAGAAAACTGCTTCGCATTCCATACCGTCTTTCAGGTAGTTGATTGCGTCGCCCATGTTTTCCTGTTCGATTTCGTACTGGTTGTATTCTTCGTCCATGAATACGAACAGCGGATCAGCGAAGTAAGAGTAAGTAACTGGTTTTTTGTCCAGAACAACGACGTCAAATTTGTCGTCGCCGCGGAAAACGGATTCCTGTGGCGCATTGGTCAGCAGGTTTTTCATTTTCCATTTGTAGGTGAAACCGGTGCGGCTGGAACCGTTTACGTCAGAGCGCAAAACGATCATTGGCTTGCTGTCAACCATAATGATGTTGCCAACGCGGATTTCTTTTGCAAATTTCATAGCAGATATCTTAAAAAGTTGGTTGCTTAAATGTTATCTGACGCCTGTAGGCATTCGCCGCGCAAGCTCAGTCGACGGGGTCGAGATAATTCCCGAAAAATTAACCCCACATTCTAACCTATTTTTGGCCGGAATTTCCCGTTTTGCTGCTGCAGAACAGCAATAATTGGCTGCACATGTCGCCGGAATCATGAATTTGTTGCAACCAATCCTCAGCCGAAGCTTGCATTGCAGGAAACGTCTGTAATAGTTGCGACCACAGCACAGACCAGTCCGGTACTTGTACGCTGGCATGGTTCCAGCCCAGCATCATGTCGCGCAGCAAAGGGTGTTGCGGGCAGTAAATCTGCAGGAAGGCTTTCAGTTTTTTATGGTGCAAGTTGTTGTCCTGCGGATAGATATGCCAGAGGAAGGGTTTGCCTGCCAGCTGTGCACGGACAAACGAATCTTCGCCGCGTACCAGATTCAGGTCGCAGCTCCACAGCAGTTTGTCGTAATCGGTTTGCGGGATAAAGGGCAGGCAGCGCAGTGTCAGGGCACCCTGACGGATGCAATCGCCGGCTTGCAGGGCTTGTCCGCAGAATGCCGTGACAGCATCGCTGGCGACGCCTTCAGGTACGAAGCACAGCACCTCGCGCTCACCGCCGGCAAAAGCTTGCAGCATCTCAGTCACAGGTGCGTGCGGATAGCAAAACAGGGAAACGCGGAACATTGCCAGTTCAACATCGCCGGCACCCAGACTGCGCAGGAAGTCGCGGTCAGACTGGTCCAGTAAAAAGCGTTCGCGCGCTGGTTTTAGTGCCGGTTCGTAAATCAGGCCGCCTGTGCGCTGATTAAACCCGGGGAAGAAAAAGTATTTGGTAATCGGAAACTGCGGATGCGGCGATGGCAGCGTGTGACAGCCTTCCACCCAGTCTTCTGCGGTCAGTCCTTCCAGATTAATCCAGACCGGTTGCGGCTGGCGCTGCACCATCATCGGGATGTAAGCAGGCGGGATGTCGCAGGCGAAAAATTCAATCACGACATCAGAGATATCTTCGTCAGTAAATTCCAGTGCCTGATGCGCCCAGTGCCTGACGCGGACTTCCTGCACCATCTGATCTGCAGCCTCAGTATTTACTTCCGGACAGATGCGGCGAAAGCTGATCAGGTCATCCACCCACAGTTGTACCTGCAGGTCGTGTTCGTGCGCGAACTGGCGCGCAATGCGCCAGCAGATGCCGATGTCGCCGTAGTTATCGACAACACGGCAGAAAATGGTGAGGGTTTTGATCATGATGATAAGGCAGCGGTGCTGCTGCAGAGCGGCTGATGGCGGGCATCAGCACACGGGTGTTTCAGAAGCGGTTTTTCCATTCGCGCAATGCGGCAAAGCAGGCATCGGCATCAGCCTGTTCCGGCAATCCGCATTCACGGCGCAGGGTCGCCACGATACCATGCTGGTCGCTGCGCAGGAAAGGATTGGTCGCGAGTTCATCGGCCAGCAAGCTTGGCACGCTGGGCTTGTTTTCAGCGCGCAGACTTTGTACATGCTGCAGGCGGACAGCGACTTGCGGGTTGTCCGGTTCGGCGGCGGCAGCAAAACGCAGATTGCTGAGGGTGTATTCGTGGGCGCAGTAGACGCGGGTATGGGCAGGCAGTGCGGCCAGCTTGTTCAGCGATGCGCGCATTTGTGCTGCGCTGCCTTCGAACAGACGGCCGCAACCGCCGGCAATCAAGGTGTCGCCGCTGAATAAAGCCTGTTCTGATGCCGTGTAATAGGCGACATGGCCGAGCGTGTGGCCGGGAACGGCAATCACCTCCAGTGTCAGATTTAATTCGGGAATCGTGATCCGCTCACCATCACTGACCGGATGCGTGAGGCCGGGAATCTGGTCAGTTTGCGAGCCATACACAGGAACCGGAGACTGCGCCAGCAAACGGGCTATGCCGCCGGTGTGATCTGCATGTTTATGGGTTGCGAGAATGGCGCGTAATTGCAGACCGTGTTCCTGCAAGGCTTTACTGACGACAGCGGCATCACCCGGATCAACCGCAATCGCATCTTTGCCATTGTGTACAATCCACAGATAATTGTCGTCAAATGCAGGCAGTCCCCATATACTCAGCATGTTGTTCATCCATTCGGAAAAGCTTTGGAAAAACACATTATAGACCTCGATGCATGGCTGCAGCTGCCGGCTGGTCAGTATGTCAAACGCTGGGAAGAAAACCTGTTTGATCAGCTGACACCGGATATTTTCGGATACCACGCGCTGCAGGTTGGTTTGCCGCAAATTGATGCGCTGCGCGCCAGTCGTATGCCGCATCGCTGGATAGCGCAGGAAGAAGCAGAACGCAGCTTTGGTAATCCGCGTGTTGCGGTGCTGCATGATTTTGCAGAATTTCCGTTTGCCTCGCAAAGTCTGGATCTGGTGGTGTTGCCGCATGTGCTGGAGTTTGCGGAAGAACCGCATCAGATTCTGCGCGAAGTCGAGCGGATACTGATTCCGGAAGGGCGGGTGATTATCAGTGGCTTCAACCGCGCCAGTCTGTGGGGCATGCGACAGGCCACCGACCGGTTACGCAAGCGTTATTACTTGCCGAAAGAGGGCGAGTTCATCAGCCCGGCGCGTTTGCGCGACTGGATGAAGTTGCTGAATATGGAAGTCAGCGCGACCCATTTTGGCTGTTACGCACCGCCGTTCCGTTCGGAAAAATGGCTGCAGCGCTATCAGTTCACAGAAAAAGCCGGAACGCGCTGGTGGCCGGTGTTCGGGGCAGTGTATGTGATGGAGGCAGTTAAACGTGTGCGTGGCATGCATTTAATCGGTCCCGCCTGGAAAAAACAACGTGCACGCCGGGCACAGGCAGTACCGGCAGTTAATCAGGTAAATAAACAAACGCATGAATAAAGTCACGATTTATACCGACGGCGCCTGCAAGGGAAACCCCGGCGTTGGCGGCTGGGGTGCAGTGCTGGAATCCGGCGCGCACAAGAAAGAATTATTTGGCGGAGAGCAGGAAACTACCAATAACCGTATGGAGTTAATGGCAGTCATCAAAGCTTTATCCGCTCTGAAACGCCCGTGTGAAATTAAATTGCACACCGACAGCCAGTATGTACTGAAAGGTATTACCGAATGGATCAGCGGCTGGAAAGCCCGTGGCTGGCGTACTGCTTCCAAAGAACCGGTTAAAAACGTGGATTTATGGCAGGCGCTGGATGCTGCCTGCCAGACGCACCGGATCGAATGGATCTGGGTGCGCGGACATACCGGCAATCCCGGCAATGAACTGGCAGATCAGCTGGCGAATCAGGGAGTGGAGTCTGTCCGGCAGGGTAATCACGATCAATAGTCCCTGCATATTTGTAAAATCTGGTGAAGTTATCAGCTCTGTACACCGGATTTTGCGGCAGTATTTCGCTTTAACCCCCGTTGCCAATTGCATTTTAGTGAATTCTGCCTTTGCTGATTTCTCCGGCAAATTGTCTTTTTCTCAGCCATAATGCGCTACACATGCAAAGCCATTCCAGCTTTGTATATCTGTTTGTACAAAAGTCAAAGCAAGGCGGCGATGCTGCCACTCAGGGGAAACGATGCAATCGTGGTGGAATGATTTTTTTGTCAGTGATGTCGTCCCCGCAGGACTGTATCTGAAGGGCGAGTACTCCGCTTCTATGGTGGTGCTGTCGGTCGCCATTGCAGTGTTCAGTTCAGTGCTGGCATTGCAGGTTGCCGGTCTGGCAAAGCAAGCCAGGCAGCGCTGGCAACGTCAGGCTGCTTTATTCAGCGGTTCGGTTGCGCTGGGCATCGGTATCTGGGCGATGCATTTTATCGGCATGCTGGCGCAAAGCCTGTGCGTGTCGGTGACCTACGATCCCTGGGTTACGGGGTTATCTGTATTACCGGGAATTTTTGCATCCTGGGTCGCACTGATGATTATGGAGCGGCCGCAACTGAACCGCTGGCAAGTGGGCTGCGGTGGATTGGTGCTTGGTGCCGGCATCGGACTGATGCATTACAGCGGCATGGCAGCGATGCGGATGATCAGCTTGCTGCGCTACGATCCGGTTTTATTCTTCCTTTCGATAGTCGTGGCCGTGGTGCTTGCTGTGCTGGCAATTATGGTCTGGCACCATTTGCAGCAGTACCGCGCCATGCCTGCGATTATCCGGCTGATGATAGGCGGGACGTTTTTCGGGCTGGCGATTTCCGGGATGCATTACACCGGTATGGCTGCCGCCCGTTTTATCGGCTTTCCGCGCTGGGCCAGTCTGGCTAATCTGGATGAAAATCATGTTTTACTGACCGGTGCGATTGCTGTCAGTACGGTTATTGCCGGGTTTGTTGTGCTTGCCGGTAATTTTTTGCTGCGGTTCATTCAGATTTATCGCCAGAATCTGGAAATTCAGTCGCGCCTTCAGGCGACGGTGAATACATCGCTGGATGGTATTCTGACCTGCGACCGGCGTGGCGTTATTCAGTCAGCCAATACTGCGGCATCCAGCATTCTCGCAGCGCCTGCGCATACATTGCATGGTGTATCTCTGACGGTTTTCTTTCCGACGGTGTTTACGCCGGATGCGGATGGTTTGCTGGATATTTATCTTGAACCTGGCGATACCGTTGAACTGGGAGCAGGCGAGTGGGTGCGCTCACGCCGTATGGATGGCAGAGTTTTTCCGGCACGGCTTGCGGTCGGGCAGGTCGGCAGCGGGCCGGAAGCTTTGCTGATTGCCTATGTCTCTGACATGACGCGTCAGGCAACAATGCAGAAAGAAATTCTGGAACGGGAGCGCCGTTACCGCACATTAATTGCGAATATTCCCGGCGTGGTGTTTCGCAGTAAGCCTGATGCGGACTGGAGCAAATTATTCATCAGCGACTCTGTTCTCAGTCTGACCGGCTGGAGTGCTGCAGACTTTATCTCAGGGCAGGTACGCATTCCTGATCTGATCCATCCGAATGACATTATGCGCGTGCGCGAGCAAGTACAGTCGGCGTTGCAGCAGCAAGCGTCGTGGCGCCTTGAATATCGTATTCTGACGCGAGATGGTCAGGAAAAATGGATTGCTGAAAGTGCTGGCGCAGCATTTGACGAACACGGAAATCCCGAATGGCTGGATGGTGTCATGTTCGATATTTCTGATTCTAAGCATCAGTCCGCAGAATTTGCCGGCATTGTTACCGCGATGAAAAAAGCGCTGGTGGTGGCTGAGTTTGATATGCAGGGAAACATTTTGTTTGTGAATGATCAGTTCCTGATGCTGACCGGTTATCGCGAAGAAGAAATCGTCGGGCGTAATCACCGCATACTTTGTCCGAAAGATGATTTTGAAGAGCAGGCGTATCAGATTTTCTGGGATAACCTGCGGGCCGGGCGTTTCCAGAGCGGCGAATACCGCCGGCTTGGCAAGCATGGTCAGGACGTCTGGATACAGGCAGCATATAACCCTATCCTTGATACTGATGGAAAACCCTGGAAAGTTGTTAAGCTCGCGGCTGACTTGTCTTTGCGGAAAAGTATTGAGCGCGACCTGATCCACGAAAAAGAGAGAGCCGAAGCGGCATCGGCAGCAAAGGGAATGTTTCTCGCGAATATGAGTCACGAGATACGCACGCCGATGAATGCAATACTCGGTTTCACCGAAATTCTGACCGGTACAAAACTGGATACGCAACAGGAAAAATATGTCCGCACCGTACTGCAATCTGCGCGGTCTTTGCTGGGATTGCTGAATGATATTCTGGATACGGCCAAACTCGAGCGCGGCGCCATCACGCTGGAATTAAGAGATTGTGTGCTGCAGGAATTACTACAGCAGGTTGTCAGCACATTTCAGTTACAGGCAACGCAGAAGGGGATTGTACTTGAGCATTGCCTGCAGCCGGAATTGCCTGCGATGATTCGTGCAGATGAATTAAGACTGCGTCAGGTGCTGACTAATCTGGTTGGTAATGCAGTGAAATTTACCGAGCAGGGCAGTGTGACGCTGACGGCGGACTATGTTGCACCTGAGTTGATTCTGTCTGTTCAGGATACCGGTATCGGTATCAGTCCGGATCGCCTCGATGCAATTTTTGCGCCTTTTACACAGGCCGATGCATCAATGACGCGACGCTTCGGCGGAACCGGCCTTGGCACGACGATAGCGCGCCAACTGACGGAGCTGATGGGCGGAAACATCAGTGTTACCAGTACGCTGGGTTCCGGCAGTTGTTTTACAGTTCGATTGCCAGTACAGCTGTCACAACAAGAGGCAGTGGCACCTGTGGCACATCAGCAGTCTGTGTTACCACCGTTGCGCATTCTGATCACTGACGACGTACCCGAAAACCTTGAGTTACTGGAGTTACTGCTGAAGCCACGCGGACATCATGTCATGAAAGCCGGCAGTGGTAAGGAAGCCATTGCATTGTTTGCGCAACACACATTTGATGTCATTCTGATGGATGTGCAGATGCCGGAAATGGATGGTCTGCAGACAAGCAGAATGTTGCATGCGCTGGCAGCAGAAACTTCCCGTCCTTTACCGGCCGTGATTGCACTGACAGCGAGTGTGCTCAGCAAAGACCGTGAGGAAGCCAGTCAGGCCGGAATGCAGGGTTTTGCAACCAAGCCGGTTGATCTGCCTGAGCTGGAAAGAGAAATTGCCCGTGTTGTACAAACCGGACTGGTGACATTTGAGCAGCAAGTTCCTGTTGATCCGATGAACGATGATCCATGGCAGCAGGCACTTCAGCGCTGGGGATCAGAAGCTGCACTGACAACCGCAGCCAATGCTTTTTTACGGAGACTCAGAGATGAGCTGAGCCAGTCTGAAAAAACACACGGCTGGTTACACCGGATAAAAGGCGCGGCGCAAAATCTGGGACTGGCGGACATTGCCCGGATTGCGGCAGATGCTGAATCGTCCGGTTATTTTTCAGAACGGGAAACCGGACTTATGCAGGCAGCTCTTTATGCTGCGCACAGTAAGATTTCCATGTCCGTCGCTGATGTATCTGACCTGCCGGCGAAGACCAGTGATCCGGTCGCTGTTGTTGCCATGTTGAAGCAATTACAGATTCTGCTGCGGGATAGCCGAATTGATGCAGAGTTAATGCTGCAATTACAGAACGAACTGGGACGTGCTGTGTTGAAGCCCTTGTCTGATGCGATGGATGAATTTGATTTTGAGCTGGCAGAAAAACTGACCAAAGCCTTGCTGCAGGATGCGGAGGATAAAATATGACGGTTGAACAACGACGGCCTTCCGTACTGATCGTGGACGATGAACCTGCAAACCTGCAGGTTCTGCGTTCGATTTTGCAGGACAGTTATCAGCTGCAATTTGCACGGGACGGAGAAAAAGCGCTGGAGCTTGCGCATCGCTCACGCCCCGATCTGATCTTACTGGATGTCATGATGCCGGGTATGAGCGGGCTGGAAGTGTGCCGGGCACTGAAAGCGTCTGCTGAGACCAGCGCGATTCCGGTTATTTTTGTGACCGCACTTGCTGACACCAGCGACGAAGCCAGCGGTCTGGAAGCCGGCGCAGTGGATTACATCACTAAACCTGTCAGTCCGGCGATTGTACGTGCACGTGTCAAAACCCATTTATCACTGGTCAGAACAGAAGAGCTTGAGCGTACCCGCCTGCAGATTATTCAGACACTCGGTAAGGCAGCAGAATACAAAGATAATGAAACCGGGATGCACGTTGTGCGTATGAGTTACTTCGCCCGCGAACTGGCGCTGGCGGCAGGTTATCCGGAAGCTTTTGCAGACATGCTGCTGAGTGCGGCACCTATGCACGACATTGGTAAGATCGGTATTCCGGATGCGGTGTTACGCAAGCCGGGAAAACTCGATGTCGCTGAATGGGCGGTGATGCGCACGCATGCCGAAATCGGTGCGCAGATTCTGGAAGGAAGTCAGGGAGAGTTATTGCAAATGGCAGCGCGCATTGCGCGCTGCCATCATGAAAAATGGAATGGTGGCGGATATCCGGATGGTCTGGCTGGCGAGGCCATTCCGCTGGAAGCCAGAATTGTAGCCATTGCCGATGTGTTTGATGCCCTGACCAGCGTCCGTCCGTATAAAAATGCATGGCCGTTTGAAGCCGCGATGCAGCTTATCCGGGAAGAGTCAGGCCAGCATTTTGATCCGGTGCTTGTGGAACATTTTCTGTCTCTCAGCGAAAAAATCAAAGACATTCAGAAGCGCTGGGCCGACTGATCAGAAAAGAAAAAGCCCCCGTCGCAGGACGGGGGCTTTTATTTGTCGTAAGTCATTCCAACAGTTTTATCAGGCTTCCTTGCAGCGGCTGGCAATATGCGCCAGCGCTTCCTCGACCTGATCAATCAGAATCAGACACAGGTCGCCTGCTTCGAGGCGGCTGAGCGCCAGATCAATCGCGACGAATTCACCAGTGATCTCATCAGTGCGACGTGTTTTCGTTGCATTTTTCAGGCCTTCGCGTAACAGCGCAATTACTTCACCGTCGGCACGGCCACGCTGACACTGATCCTGGTACAGAATCACATCTTCGAATGCATTACCCAGAATTTCGGTTTGCTGACGAATGTCCTGATCACGGCGGTCACCTGCACCGCTGATGACGACAGACCGGCGATTTGCAGGCATAGTTTCAACGGCTTTGACCAGTGCGATCATCGCATCCGGGTTGTGTCCGTAGTCAGCGATCACGGTTGCGCCACGATAGCTGAACATATTGAAGCGTCCCGGTGCATTATCGTTTTCATTGGCAAAGCTCTTCAGACCACGACGGATCGCTTCGAAGCTGGCATTCACTGCCCATGCAGCGGCAACCGACGCCATCACATTTTCAACCTGGAAGCCAATGGTGCCATTGCGGGTGATCGGAATATCGGCCAGCGGAATCAGCTGCTTTTCTTTGCCTTCTGCTGCGACCAGATAACCGTTTTCCACATACACAACACGTTTGCCTTGTGCGCGGTGCGCAGCCATTACCGGATGGTGTTTGTCGGCAGCGAAGAAAATCACCTGAGAAGGGCTGTTGGCTGCCATGCTGACCACGATAGGGTCTGTTGCATTTAAAACGGCGTAGCCGTTATCGGCCACATTCTGCACGATCACGCGCTTCAGCACCGCCAGATCTTCAACAGTGGTGATGTAGTTCAGGCCAAGATGGTCACCTGCACCGATGTTGGTCACAACGGCCACCTGACAACGGTCATACGCCAGACCTTCGCGCAGAATACCGCCGCGTGCAGTTTCAAACACGGCTGCATCGACATCCGGATGGGACAGTACATTACGTGCGCTGCGCGGACCACTGCAGTCACCGCTGTCAATCTGCACGCCGTTCACATACACGCCATCGGTGTTTGTCATGCCGGTGCGCAGTCCGCTTTCAGACAGCAGATGTGCAGTCAGGCGCACGGTCGTGGTTTTACCATTGGTGCCGGTAACGGCAATAATCGGAATGCGGCCATCATCGTTTTCATCGAACATCGCATCAATGATCGCTTCACCGACAGCGCGGCCTTTGCCGAAGGACGGTGACAAGTGCATACGCAAACCCGGTGCAGCATTGACTTCAACAATACCGCCGTTCTGATCTTCAATCGGTTTCAGTACGCTGTCGCAAACCAGATCGACGCCGCAGATATCCAGCCCAACCATTTGCGCCGCTTCTACCGCACGTGCTGCGACTTCCGGATGCACATCGTCTGTCACGTCAGTCGCAGCGCCACCGGTAGACAGGTTTGCATTGTTGCGCAGTACGACTCGCTGGCCTTTCGGCGGTACGGATTCAGCGTTGTAGCCTTGCTTTGCCAGCGTTGCCAGCGCGATATCATCGAACTTGATTTTGGTCAGTGACGTGGAATGACCGCTTCCGCGACGCGGATCTTTATTCACTTGTTCCACCAGCGCGCGCACTGTGGATTTACCATCGCCTACGACCTGCGGCGGATCGCGGCGTGCTGCCGCAATCAGTTTGTTACCAATGACCAGCAAGCGGAAATCGTTACCGGGCAGGAAGCGCTCAACCATGATGTCATCGCGGAATTCAGTCGCTGCCTGATAAGCAGCTTCCAGTTGTTCGCGTGTGGTGATGTTGACGGTTACGCCTTTGCCCTGATTGCCATCCTGTGGTTTCACCACAACCGGCAAACCGACTTCCTGCGCCGCTGCCCAGGCATCTTCAACGTTACTGACAGAGCGGCCCAGCGGAACCGGAACACCCGCTGCATGCAGCAGTTTTTTGGTCAGTTCTTTATCCTGCGCGATGGCTTCGGAAATCGCACTGGTCACATCAATTTCAGCCGCCTGAATGCGACGCTGACGTGAACCCCAGCCGAAAACAACCAGACTGCCTTCGGTCAGGCGGCGGTAAGGAATATTGCGGGCAACTGCAGCATTCACGATAGCACCGGTTGAAGGGCCCAAACGCACATCCTCATCCAGCTCACGCAGTTGATCAAGCGCTGCAGTCAGGTCGAATTCTTCATTCAGCAATGCGGCTTTGATCAGTTTCTCGGCTAATTCCAGTGCCAGGCGTCCAACCTGTTCCTCAGAATACTCAACAACCACCTGATAAATGCCATCTTCCAGTGTTTGTGTGGTGCGGCTGAAGGTAACCGGGCAGCCAGCCTGTGCTTGCAGCCCGAGTGCGGTCAGTTCAAACACATGCGCCATCGGTACGGCATCATTGTGTCCGGTCGGCTGCAAAATACTCAGTTCCGGAAACAGTGCGCGCAGCCTGTCCTCGAACCCCGGCAGCTCAGCGATTGAGCGTTCAGCTTCGCTGCAGCTGACAATTGCTTCCATCGCAGTATGATGGCTCCAGAGGTTAGGGCCGCGCAGTGCGCGGATACGGGATACTTCCATAAAACCTTGTCCTGTTAAAAGGGCATTCAAGATAGCAGGCCAGAGTCCGGCACTGCCTGTCATTGTCATACCTGCCAACGGATCATTTTCCTGTTAGCAGGTAGCTTGTTATGCATTGATTACTTTCCGTGGAATGTACGCAGTCCGGCAGCCATCAGTTCCGGCTCAATGTCCATTGCCCAGCCGGCTGCAACCGCCGCCAGTACGCTTTCTGTCTGGCTTGCCAGCGTTGCAGGTAAGGCCTGTACCGGTATCAGCGCAGTTTCTGCTTCTGCCTGCGCCAGCGTGATCACACCATCCTTGATGACGACTGCGCGTTTGCCATTTGCACGGTGTTCGCGGATTACATCCAGATCTGCATTGACGGCATACAGTAATACATCGCCATCGCACAGTTCCGCCAGACCGGCAACTTCCGCATTATCAGCGTTCAGTACAGCAGCGCCATCGGCTAAAACGACGTCGACCTGTGTTCGGATGACTTTGCGCATCTGGTCAGCATCATGAATATAAAATTCACTCAGACCAGCGGTGTCCGGCATGTCTGTCACGATACCGATGCGGCAGCGATCATAGCTGAGGCCGTCGGTCAGGATGTTGCGCGGGCTGTTCTCGAAAATTGCTGCTTCAACCGAACGGTTAATCAGCAAACGTTCTCCATCTTCCCAGCGTGTGCAATTGCCTTTGGTGACCAGACGGTTGTTCAGATATAAGCCATCCTGGCAGGCGACGCCGGTATATTTGCCGTTCATGCGCACCAGCGCGCTGGTCAGATGAGCGATCAGTGTTGTGTTGCGACTGCCGGAAATACCGATTACATCGATGCGGCCGGATTCTCCCGGGGCAAACAAATGCGCCATGATGGCTTCACCGACGTTACGACCAGGGCCGTTGGAAGGTTTGATATGTGCGAGCAGGCCGGGACTGGCGTTGACTTCGATGATGGCTCCGCTTTGTTCCTGCAGCGGACGGGAAATATCTTCGGCGACCATATCGATGCCGGCAATATCAAGTCCGACAACACGTGCTGCCAGTGTGGCAACGCGCGCGACATCCGGATGAATCTGGTCTGTGACATCCAGCGCGACATTGCCGTTATGCTGAATCAGAATTTTTTGTCCTGCAGGCGGAACAGATTCACCTGTCAATCCCTGACGTGTTAATTCGAGAACAACCTCAACCGCCTCGTTGATATCGATAATATTCAGCGGGAATTCTTCTGTCGTGCCGCGACGCGGGTCAGTATTGATCTGCGCGTCAATCAGTTGAACAACGGTCGATGTGCCGTCCGCTGTGATCCACAAAGATTCGCCTTTTCCGACAGCAACAACGCGTTCGCCGACTACCAGTACACGGTGCTCATCGCCAACAATGTATTTTTCAACGATGATGGCGTTGCTGCCACCTTTCTGAACGGCCAGATGATATGCAGACTCCACATCTTCTTTGGTCATCAGGTTCAGAGAAACTCCGCGACCGTGATTGCCATCATACGGTTTGACGACAACAGGTACGCCGATATCCTGCGCCTCTTCCCATGCTTCCTCAGCACTGTGTACCAGTGAACCTTCCGGAATCGGAATGCCAGCCGCTTTCAGTAAAGTTTTTGTGAGATCTTTGTCGCTGGCAATACTTTCTGCAATCGCGCTGGTGCGGTCTGTTTCCGCAGTCCAGATACGGCGCTGTGCTTTGCCGTGGCCGATCTGTACCAGATTGCCGGAAGACAGGCGTAAATGCGGAATACGACGATCAGTTGCTGCATCCACAATATGCGAAGTGCTCGGGCCCAGACAACGGGAATCAACCTGATCGCGAAGATCAATCAGTAATGGTTCGAGATCGAAAGGCTGATCATTGATCGCAGCCATCAGTAAATCGCGGCCAATGGCGAGTGCACGGCGGCCGACGGACTCTTCGCGGGTACGGAAAGCCATCTTGTAAACGCCGATTTCGCTGGTGGAGCGGGTCTGACCAAAGCCGGTACGCATACCTGCCATGTTCTGCAGCTCCAGAACAACGTGTTCCAGAATATGACCAGCCCATGTACCTTCACGCAGGCGCTCAAGGAAACCACCACGTTCGCCGACGCCGCAACGATGTTCGATCAGACCCGGCAGCAGCGTTGTCAGGCGCTCGTACAATCCGGGGATCAGGTTAGAAGGAAAGTCTTCAAGGCCGCCTATATCAAGCCAGGCTTCAATTACAGGACGGTAGGTCCAGATATTCGGGCCGCGCAGATAACTGACGCGGAGAATCTCAATGTCTTTCTTCTTTGTTGTCATGTATGTCATTTCCAGAGTCCCGCACCGCGGTAACGGGTCTTGTCATTCTGTGATCAGTTTGTTTCACAAGGTAGTCTTCGGGCTGCGAATGTCAACCATCAGCGCAGCGTGCCCGTTAGCGGGGCTTGGCACGGATATATTCTCGACAAAGCTAAAAGGAGCGACGCGCTTGCGATATACTTGCGCGCCAGCGCAACAGCCTGAATCCTCTTGATCAGTAGCGTTTGATCATTTTTCTTTCGATAGAATACCGTAAATTGCCTCCTCCGTGATACGGAACATCCCGATAAGGGGATGTGCAGGGCTGATTTTTACCAATTTTTGACCCCGATTAACGCGGGGACGCTCTTTTTGGCGGAGTTTGCTTCACGATGACCACGATATTATCCAGCGCCGGACAACCGGTGCTCAGCCTGCCTGAACGATGGCAGTCTCAGCTGAAACAGCAACTGAATACCGGTGAAAACGTACTGGCAGTGCTGGAGGTTGACCTCGACAGCCGTTTGCGTTTTGTGAACGGCGTACTGGTGCTGACCGATCAGGGCCTGATTTCCTGTCCGGCCGGTGAAAACCGCTGGCAGCGTACCGGCTTTCGCGACGGGCTGACACTCAGTCATCATGATCATGCGGGCGTCGGTCATTTGCAGCTGACGGATCAGAACGGCTTACTGGAAAGCTGGCGCTTTACGCTGGGTAATAATTTGCATGCGATACGCTTGCTGGATCAGTTTAAAGAACAGTTACACAGTTTTCTGACCCGTGAACCGGTAAAAGCGAAAGAGCAGAATACTTGCCCGAGCTGCAAAGCCGTGATGGAAGCGGATGAAGAAGAATGCCCGGTATGTACCAAGGTGGTGCATACGCCGCCTTCGACCTGGACACTGTTCCGCTTGTGGCGTTTCGCCCGTCCTTATCGTCTGCCTTTATTTATTGGCTTCACACTGATGCTGCTTGGTACTGCGGCGCATATGATACCGCGCTATCTGACCAAACCGCTGACCGATGAAGTGCTGATTCCGTATCAGAATCATGAATCCGTAGATCCGCAGTTGGTCGGTTTATATATTGGCGGCTTGCTGGGTTCAGCGGTGCTGGCGTGGCTGCTGAGCTGGGGAAAAACCTATATTCTGGCACTGGTGTCCGAGCGTATCGGTGCGGATTTGCGTACCACCACATACGAGCACTTACTGCGCCTGTCGCTGGAATATTTCGGCGGCAAACGTACCGGCGATCTGATGTCGCGCCTCGGCAGTGAAAGTGACCGTATCTGCGTTTACCTGTCACTGCATCTGCTGGACTTTCTGACGGATGTGCTGATGTTTGTGATGACCGCTGTCGCGTTGTTGCAAATCAACACCAAGCTGGCGCTGGTCACACTGATGCCTTTGCCGCTGATTGCGTGGGCGATTCATCTGGTGCGCGACAAACTGCGTACCGGCTTTGAAAAAATTGACCGCGTCTGGGGCGAAGTAACCAACGTGTTGTCCGATACGATTCCGGGTATCCGCGTTGTGAAAGCGTTTGCGCAGGAAAAACGTGAAGCAGATCGCTTCCGCGAAGCGAATAGACACAATCTGGCAGTCAACGACAAGCTCAATAAAGTCTGGTCTTTATTTTCACCGACAGTCTCTTTCCTGACGGATCTGGGCGTGCTGGTGGTATGGGCTTTCGGTATCTGGCAGGTAGCGCACGATGAAATCACCGTGGGTGCGCTGGTAGCTTCGGTGGCGTTCATTTCTAACTTCTATGGACGTATCGATTCGATGAGCCGCATTGTATCGGTGACACAAAAATCAGCATCGGCTGCAAAACGGATTTTCGATATCCTGGACCATGTTTCCAGCGTGCCTGATCCGCAGAATCCTAAGAAAATCGACGCCATCAAAGGTGAAATCGAACTGCGTGAAGTTGGCTTCCGTTACGGTAACCGTGCGGTGAATCGCGGCATTAATCTGAAGATACAACCGGGCGAAATGATTGGTCTGGTCGGTCACAGTGGTTCCGGCAAAAGTACGCTGGTCAATCTGATCTGCCGCTTTTATGACGTGGCAGAAGGGGCGATTCTGCTCGATGGTAACGATATCCGCTCGTATGCGGTATCGGATTACCGTCGCAACATCGGTCTGGTTCTGCAGGAACCTTTCCTGTTCTTCGGTACGATTGCTGAAAACATCGCCTACGGCAAACCGGATGCGACCCGCGAAGAAATCATGGCTGCTGCCCGTGCTGCCCATGCCCACGAATTTATTCTGCGTCTGCCGCAGGGTTATGATTCCATGGTGGGTGAACGCGGTCAGGGCTTGTCCGGTGGTGAACGTCAGCGGATTTCGATTGCGCGCGCTTTGCTGATTGATCCGAAAATTCTGATCATGGATGAGGCAACGTCTTCCGTTGATTCGCAGACAGAAAAAGAGATTCAGAAAGCGCTGGATAATCTGGTGCAGGGCCGTACTACGATTGCGATTGCGCACCGCTTATCCACGCTGCACAAAGCAGACCGGCTGGTGGTGCTGGATCGTGGACAGGTTGTGGAAGTCGGCGGTCACGATGAACTGATGGAAAAACAAGGTGCGTACTTTGAGTTGTACAACGCACAGGCACGCAATGCCGCACTGGCAGGAGATGAATAATGAGTGGTGCGAGTTTTCAACTGAGCAAAGACAGCTTCGGCAAACTGGTGCTGACCAATGCCGCCGGTGAAGTGTTTGAAGGCGTGAATCCGGTACGTGCATTTCCGATTCAGTCGCCTGATAACTGCATTTCGCTGGTGACGACGGATGGCCGCGAAGTGGCGTGGATTGATGTGCTGGCGGACCTGCCGCAAGCGCAGCAGGCACTGATCAGAACCGAGCTGGAAGGCCGCGAATTTATGCCGGAAATCCAGCGTATCGTGACGCTGACCAGCTTCGCGATGCCTTGCACATGGACAGTCGAAACGGATCGCGGCACGACGGATTTCGTGCTGAAAGGTGATGAAGATATTCGTCGTGTCGGCGCAAAATCGCTGATTATTACCGACAACCACGGCATTCAGTTTCTGATCCGTGACATGTTCAGTATCGATAAAAACAGCCGTCGTATTCTGGACCGTTTCCTGTAAGTATTGCGCAGTACAGCGCCGCCTTAACACGGCTGCGCTGCAAAATAAAACGCACTGTTTTCCGTCTTGGAAACAGTGCGTTTTGTTTTGGGTTTTATGTCTCTCTTGAAGCAGACGGGAAAGTGCTGCTCAGATGCGTTTTCCGGCAAAAAATGCCTGAAATGCGGGTTTCAGCACAGCGATCCGCCGGTCGTCGGCAGAAAGTCTGGTGCTCGGGAAAATGCAAATGACGATAATGGCATAATAAGCCTGTCATTCAGACAGATAAGCGGCGATCTGCCGCAGCATAGAATGTTCAGCGCATCCGCTCGCAGAGTGGGAAGCGCTGACTTCAAAGATCAGCGTGCCGGTTCTTCTTTGCGGGTTGTCAGCATCCTGCGAATATCGTCGACAAAACTGTCTGCATCACGGAATGTCCGGCTGCCAAAATTCATATGGCTTCCGTCATTAGCATCAATGCCGCCGACAACCGCCCGAAATTGTGATTTATCGAAAAGGCTGACGGATTTTTCGTAAGTGTAAAATTGATATGAATTTTCTTTGTCCGGTACCTTTCTGACCAGAATGAAGTAGCACAAAGGCATTCGAGCCGGTTCCGGAAAAATAAAAAGAACGCTGTTCAGATCAGGGATGTTTTTGACCTGAATGCCGTCAACATAGCTTTCGGGAGCGACCTTGCGGGCGACTTCTTTAAAGCGGTTCAGTTTGCCTTGCTGACTGTCGAGAAAAAACGCGCCGGATGAGCTTGTCATGGCCGTTTTTATTCCGACAAACTGCAGGTAGTAAATCTGGCGGAAAGTCTCGTCATTTTCATTCTGTGCACAGGCCGGTGTGCTCAGAACGAGAGCGCATAAAATTAAAGTCAGAATTCGAAGCAGAATACTCATCTTGGCAGCCGTTCAGTGTTGTTCAGTATTGGTAAAGGCGATGTGATAAATCCGGGTCAGTTCGGTTTCACCATCGAGTATTTTTTCCTCCTGCAAGCGGAATCCCAGTTTCTGCAGCAATTGATTCGAGGCTGTGTTTTCGGGCGAGGTAATCGCCATCAGTTCCTGCATCTGCAGTACTTCCTTTGCATAACGCATGACGCCGGCAGCCGCTTCGTGTGCGTAACCCTGTCCCTGCGCACTTTCCAGAAACGCGTATCCGATGTCCGTGAGCGGCAGCGCATCTCGTTTGACCAGTCCGCAAATGCCCAGGGCATTTCCGCTCGATTTTTCGGTAACAACATAAAAGCTGAAGCCATCGCGTTGCTGTGCAGCAAGCGGTCTTTCGGTAATCCAGCGGGCTGCATCTTCATCATTGCGTATGCCACGGTCGCCAATGTGCTTCAGCCAGCCGGGTGAGTTAAGTAGTTCGTTGACGAATGCCGCATCCGTGCTGTTGAACAAACGCAACACCAGACGTGTCGTTTCTAAAATGATCATGTTTCCGCACCAGTACGTTTACAAATCAGTGAGATAGCAAAAAGCATATTGAATAAAGGTTTTCTATTTGAATAGTCAAAAATTCAATGTTGATTCAATTTAACAGTTTTTCATCAAGAAATCTTGGTTTTCCTGAATCGGACGACGTAATATGAAAATGGAACAAAAGTTTGTTCGGTTTCTTTTTTCAGTTGTTTGTCGCACCCACGGAGAATTTCAATGAAATCACTGAAGGCCCGGCTGACTGTTGCAATTGCAGGTCTGGTTGCAGTCTGCGTCATCATTCTGACACTCGGAAGTTATATCCGTCTGAAGACCCAGATCGAAGGGGATCTGAATAATGAAGTGCGCGGTGTTGCTGCCGGCTATAACGCAATCCTCTCCAACTGGATACAGGTGAACACCTCGATGGTGGAAAGCTTGTCGATTGCACTGGGTAACGGTGCAGATCTGGAAACCAGTCTCAAAATGATCAGTAAGGGTGGCAATTTCCTCAGTACTTATCTGGGAACGCCGGACAAAACCTTTACGAACTTCCCTGCGAATCCACCGCCTGCAGGCTATGACCCGACCGTTCGTCCCTGGTACAAGGCTGCGATGGAAGCCAAAAAACCGATCGTGACTTCCGCCTATATGGGCGTCAATCCACCGGGACTGATGATTTCTTTCGCTGCACCGGTCAAAGGTGGTGAAGGCGGTGTGGTCGCTGCGGACGTTTTTCTGACCAAAATTGTTGAGCAAATTCTCAATATGAAGCTCAGTGGCGAAGGCTATGCCTTCCTGCTGGATAAATCCGGTCAGGTGCTGGCGCATGCGGATCAGGCCAAAGTACTGAAGCCTGCGAAAGATCTGGCACCGGAACTGGCGCTGGATAATCTGCAGGCACTGGCGAAAACGAATGCGCTGAGCGAAACGACGGTTGATGGCAAAGCATCCCTGTTGTTTGTGCAGCCTATCAGCGGTTCCGATATGTATCTGGCACTCGTCATCGATAAGAAGAAAGCGCTGTCTGCACTGGATCAGTTACTGATCGTGTCCTTAATCGTGCTGATTGTATTGCTGGCGGTGATTCTGCCGGTATCGAATTTCCTCGTTGGCACCATGCTGTCCGGTCTGCGCCGCGTACGTGATGCAATGACGGATATTGCAGCCGGTGGCGGTGATCTGACCCGCAAAATTGAGATCGACGGTGATGATGAAGTTGCACAGACTGCCAATGCTTTCAACCAGTTCCTGGATCAGCTGCGCGTGATGGTGTCCGATGTGCGCCGTGCAACAGATTCGATTACGGTGGGTGCTACCGAAATTGCGACCGGCAATATGGATCTTTCCGGGCGCACCGAGCAGCAGGCATCTTCACTGGAAGAAACCGCGGCCAGCATGGAAGAGCTGACCGAAGCCGTGCGCAATAATGCAGAGAATGCACGCGAGGCCAACCGTATGGCGATGAATGCTTCGGAAGTGGCTACGCAGGGCGGGGAAGTGGTCGGTAAAGTGGTGTCCACTATGCAGGGTATTTCTGAAAGCTCGCGCAAAATTGTGGATATTATCGGTGTGATCGAAGGCATTGCTTTCCAGACCAATATTCTGGCGCTGAATGCTGCAGTTGAAGCGGCACGCGCCGGTGAGCAGGGGCGCGGCTTTGCGGTGGTGGCGAGCGAAGTCCGTACGCTGGCGCAGCGCAGTGCTGCTGCAGCGCAGGAAATTAAAGGCTTGATTGATGATTCCGTCAGTAAGGTGAATGAGGGTTCGGATCTGGTCGATAAAGCCGGTGCGTCGATGACACGCATTGTGTCAGCGGTAGAACAGGTTGCTTCTATTATTAACGAAATCATGGCTGCCTCCGCCGAACAAAGTGACGGTATTCAGCAGGTTAATCAGGCGCTGTCACATATGGATGAGGCAACCCAGCAAAATGCTGCGCTGGTGGAAGAAGCAGCGGCAGCAGCCGGTTCGCTGGAAGAGCAGGCCAATATCCTGAAAACGGCAATGTCCGCATTCCGTATGGAAGCCAGTGCAGGTCCGAGAATCGCTGCCGCACCACAGGGTGGTGGCGGAAAACGCGGGCCGGGATCGCTGGCGATCGGACGTTAAGATTTGTTCCGTTGGTAGATTGGGGGCGTCAGCCCCCTTTTTTATTGCTGATTTGTTTTTGATAATTGTTGATGCGTGAGTACTTATGCGTGGCTGTTGTCATCAACAAAAAACAAAAAACAAAAAACAAAAAACAAAAAACAAAAACAGATCCCGCGGAGTTACTCTGCAGGTTTCAGTTCCGCAGTAACCGGCGCATGATCAGAAGGTTGTTCCCATTTGCGTGGCACTTTATCTACAGCGCAACTGATGCAGCGTTGTGCCAGTGGTGCAGACAGCAGGACGTGATCGATACGCACACCTTTATTCAGACGGAAACCCAGTGCACGATAATCCCACCAGCTGAAGGTTTTTTCCGGCTGCTCAAACTGGCGGAAACTGTCGCTCAGTCCCAGTGCGATCAGGCGCTGGAAGGCGGTGCGTTCTTCCGGCGATACCAGATTCATTCCTTCCCATGCTGCAGGATCATGCACGTCGCGGTCATCCGGTGCGATATTGTAATCACCCAGTAAAGCCAGATTCGGATGCTTTGCCATTTCTTGTTGAAGCCATTGTTCCAGTGCTTCCAGCCAGCGCAGTTTGTAGCTGAATTTATCCGTACCCGGTGCCTGTCCGTTCGGGATATAGGCACAAATGATGCGCATGCCCGCAATGGTGGCGGCGATAATCCGTTGCTGCTCATCTTCAAACAGCGGATTGTTTTTTTGTACGTCTTCAATCGGGTGACGCGACAGAATCGCGACGCCGTTATAGGTTTTCTGGCCGGTAAACACGACGTGATAGCCGGCAGCTTCAATTTCTGCCTGTGGAAATTTATCGTCGGTCAGCTTGGTTTCCTGTATGCACAGGACATCAACCGGATTGGTTTGCAGCCACTGCAGCACTTGCGGCAGCCGGACTTTCAGCGAATTGACGTTCCAGGTTGTCAGTTTCATGTTGTTCAGAAAAGAAAAAACCGCACCCGGAAAACGAGTGCGGTTGTCAGTTACACGTAACCGATCAGCCTGCGCGGTTGATCAGGAATGTGGTCAGCAGAGGTACCGGACGACCGGTAGAACCTTTTGCCGCACCGGAACGGGATGCTGTACCAGCGACATCCAGATGGGCCCAGGTGTATTTCTTGGTGAAACGCTCCAGGAAGCAGGCTGCAGTAATACTGCCACCAGCCGGACCACCGATGTTTGCCATGTCAGCAAAATTGGATTTCAGCTGATCGTTGTACAGCTCGCCAATCGGCATACGCCATGCGGTGTCACCGGATTCTTTACCAGCTGCCAGCAATTCATCTGCCAGTGCATCATGCGCATCATCATGACGTGTGAACAGGCCGGAATTGTGATAGCCCAGCGCGGTTACGCAAGCACCGGTCAGGGTTGCAATATCGATGACTGCTGCCGGTTTGAAGCGTTCGGTGTATGTCAGTGCATCACACAGAATCAGGCGGCCTTCAGCGTCTGTGTTCAGAATTTCGATGGTCTGGCCGGACATGGATGTCACGATGTCGCCCGGACGTGTTGCGTTACCGGCCGGCATGTTTTCACAGGCAGGGATCACGCCGATCACGTTCAGTTTCAGTTTCATTTCGCCGATCGCACGCATGGTACCCAGTACGGAACCTGCGCCGCTCATGTCGAATTTCATTTCGTCCATGTTCAGGCCCGGTTTCAGCGAGATACCGCCCGTATCAAAGGTAATACCCTTACCAACCAGAACCACAGGCGCATCTTTGGCTTTGCCGCCGTTGTGTTTCAGAACGATGAATTTCGGTGGTTCAATTGCACCGGCCGCCACGGACAGGAAGCTGCCCATTTTCAAAGCCTGGATTTGTTTTTTGTCCAGGATTTCAGCAGTCATGCCGTAATCTGCAGCGATTTGCTTCGCTGTGTTCGCCAGATGGGTAGGTGTGCAGTAATTTGCAGGCAGGTTGCCCAGTTCTTTTGCCAGATCAACACCATTTGCCATGGCAACAGCCTGTGCCAGTGCATTACGGGCAGCTGTTGCGTCAGATTGTGCAACGGAGAAAGCGATTTTCTTCAGTGCAGGAGGCGTTGTATCTTTTTTGCTCTTCAGGCCGTCAGCGCGGAAGATGCTTTCGCGGAATGCCAGCACAGCAGTGCGGACAGACCATTGTACGGATTGTGCTTTAACAGCCGGCAGTGCGATCACTGTATCAGCCGCGCCCAGTGCGGACAGTGCGCGTGCGGCTGCGCTGATTGCGCTGCTGTACGCTTTTTCAGAGATTTCAGCGGCTTCTTCACCCAGACCAACCAGTAATACGCGCTCTGCAGCAACACCTTCCGGTTTGCGCAGCAACAGGGTAGAGCCGGCTTTGCCGGAAATGTCGCCTGCTTTCAGGGCTGCAGCGATCACGCCTGCGCCATCCAGCAAAGCCGCGGCCGCGGAGAGCTTTTTGTTTTCAAACACGCCAACGATCAGGCAAGCGGTTTTGGTTGCTTTGTGGCCAGTGGCGGCGCTTTTAGCGTCGATTGGTTTTATGCTAAAGTCCACGTATTACTCCTCTTGGTAAGTCTCGTAAAACGGACATTATAATCCTTCTCATGATTTTTCAACGCGCGCTTCGACGTGAATTATTAAACGCAGCCGGCGCGGTACTTGCCACCCTGTTTGTGATTACTGTTACCTGGATGCTGATCCGGGTGCTGGAGCAGGCTGCCAGCGGCAAGGTTGCGTCTTCTGATGTGCTGGCCCTGATAGGCTTCACATCCTTAATGTATTTGCCGATTCTGCTGATACTGACCGGCTTCATTGCGGTGTTGCTGGTGGTGACCCGCAGTTATCAGGATTCTGAAATGGTGGTCTGGTTCGCTTCAGGTCTCAGTCTGACGCGCTGGATCAGGCCGGTGATGCAGTTCGGTGCACCGCTGATTTTGCTGACAGGCTTGCTGAGTTTTGTCGTCAGTCCCTGGGCCAACCAGCAGAGCGCAGAGTTCCGTGAGCGCTTTGAAAAGCGTTCGGATATTGCCAAAGTGTCGCCGGGTAAATTTCAGGAATCTGCCGGATCAGACCGTATTTTCTTTGTCGAAGAAGTTGCCGGTGATCTGAGCAAAGTTCAGAATGTTTTTATTAATACCGTCAAAGATGGTAAGTCCAGCGTTGTGGTTGCGCGCGAGGGCACGATTTCTCTCGATAAAAACGGCGATAAATTTCTGATTATGGATCAGGGGCGTCGTTACGATGGTTTGCCGACCGAGCCGGATTTTCAGATGATGCAGTTTGAGCGTTACGGTGTGCTGGTGTCGTCACAGGAAGGTGTGGTGAACGGCGATAATTCAGAAAAGTCCATGCCGCTGGCACGTTTGCTGGAAGCACCGGATGCCCGTAAATACGCAGAACTGCTGTGGCGCATTTCCCTGCCACTGATGGCGACGCTGCTGATGCTGCTGGCGATACCGCTGGGTTTTGTGAATCCGCGTGTCGGTCGTTCCGCCAATCTGATTGTGGCACTGCTATGTACTGTGATGTATCTGTCGATGATCAACGTTTCTCAGGCAATGGTAGCGCAGGGGCGTGCCGGTTTTGACCGCGCCTGGTGGCCTGTCCATTTGATCACCGCCACCGTGATTGCCCTGTTATTTTTATGGCGTTTGAAAATTCACCATCGCTGGCATCCGCTGGTTGTGTGGTCACGTTGCAAAGCCGGTTTGCGCCGTAAGGAAGGATGCGCGGGATGAGAGTACTGCAACGTTATTTCGCGTCAGAAATTCTGCGCGCGGTTGGTTTCGTCATGCTGGCATTGCTGGCGCTGTTCACCTTTTTTGATCTGATGGGTGAGTTGCAGCATGCTAATCGTGGCGGGTATAAGCTGATGCACGCGGTGTTTTATGTGCTGCTTGGTTTGCCGGGTTACATGTATGAGTTCATGCCGATTGCAGTGCTGATCGGTACGATTTATGTGCTGGCTCAGTTCGCCTCAAATTCCGAATTTACCATCATGCGCTCCGCTGGTATGGCTACCGGTACGGCGCTGGCGATGCTGCTCAAAGTCGGTATGGTGTTTGTACTGATGACTTTTTTATTCGGTGAATTCGTTGCACCGGCCAGCAGCCGTTACGCGGAAAGTATGAAGCTGTCGGCGATTGGTGCGAATCAGAAAAAAGAATTCCGTACCGGTTTGTGGACGAAGGATCTTGTGCGTGAAAACGGCCTCAGCGGTGAAGTGATCGGGTCCCGTTTTCTGAACGTGAAAGAAATCACACCTGAACGCAAACTGAAAGGTGTACGGGTTTACGAGTTTGATAAGCGTTTTCAGTTATCGCGTGAAGTGACGGCAGCCCGTGCGGAATACGCCGGCAACAATGTCTGGCGTTTATCCGAAGTAACGGAGACGACTTTTCCGAAAACCTTGTCCGCAGAAGATATCGCAAAGGTTCGCAGCCAGTATTTTCCGAGCCGTGAAGTAGTGTCTGAAGTGACGCCGGATATTCTGGCGGTGCTGTTTGCCGATCCTGACCGCATGTCCGCCTATGATCTGGCGGCCTTCACCCGTCATCTGGCGGAAAATAAACAAGACAGCGAACGCTATGAAATCGCTTTCTGGAAAAAAATGATTTATCCGTTTGTGACGCTGGTGATGATGATGCTGGCATTGCCATTTGCCTATCTGCATGTACGCAGCGGCGGTGTCAGCCTGAAGATTTTCAGCGGCATTATGATCGGTATGGTGTTTTATCTGATTAACAGCCTGTTCTCGCATCTGGGCTTGCTGAATACCTGGCCACCGGTGATGACCGCGATGGTACCGAGTATTTTATTTATGACACTGGCGCTGGCCGGATTACGTTATGTGGAGCGGCATTAATGAAAGCCCTGATTCTGTTTGCGCACGGTGCGCGTGATACGCGCTGGGCAGCCCCGTTTGAACGCCTGCGTGACACCATACGCAACCGTCAGCCCCATTTGCGCGTTGAACTGGCATTTCTGGAATTTATGAGCCCTTCACTGCCGCAAATTGCCGTCAGTATGGCAGCAGACGGCATCACCGATATCACACTGATACCGGTGTTTCTGGGTCAGGGCGGCCATGTGCTGCGCGACCTGCCATTGCTGCTGGAGGAAATACATCAGCAGGCACCGGCACTGCGTATCGCTCTGCAGCCAGCGGTGGGAGAAAGCGAGTCTGTGGTTGCTGCGATGGCAGATTACTGCCTTGCAAAGACAGCGATTGCTTAACAGGTTCTAATGCAAAAAAGCCCGCGGTTTTGCGGGCTTTTTTATTTCAGAGTACGCCACAAGCCATGCGTGCTCCGCCGCCGCCCAGCGGTGCAGGATGATCAGCATGATTATCTGCTCCGGCGTGTACCATCAGCGACAAACCCTTCAGGTCGCTCATTTTCAGGCGCGGTGCGAGTACAGGCTGCGTTGCATTGCCGGACGCGTCTGCAAACAAGGGGGGTAAATCGCCAAGATGACCTTCACCCCATGGCGTGCCGTGTTTATTACTGCCAGCCGGATCAAAATGACCGCCAGCACCGCCGGCAGGAATGACTTTGCCGTCTTTTTCTACGGGGGCGCAGCTGGCATTCTGATGCAGATGAAAGCCATGCAGACCCGGTGTTAAGCCCTTCAGATTCGGTGTGAAAACCAGGCCATAGCGGGATTCGGAGATGGTAATGCTGCCGGCTTCACCGGTAGGCCCTTTTTCGCCGGCAAGCTGCACATTCACGACGAGGTCAGCGGCACTTGCAGAAAATGTGTACAGCGCCAGCAGCGTAGTCATCAGAGTCTTTTTCATGTGGTCTCCTTGGAAGCAAGAATTCATTGTAGTCGTGTGCCGGATTCTTTGCGTTATCCATAGGGAAACTATCGCTGATTCGACTGGGCGTCCGGCGATTCATTCCATTCAGCTTGCAGTTCGTGTCATTTCTGCTGATAAACCCTGTTTCGCTGGGTAAGATGCGATGTCAGGAGCCGCGATAAAAAGGAAGCAGCAATGAAAAAATTTTGGGGTGCGTATGCCCTGGTGTGGACCTTGTATGCGTTCACCGTCAGTTTTGCACTGATCACAGAGGAGCAAGTGTCGATTGCATCCGTCAGTTTCCTCAGAAATATGCTGTTGATGTTGCCGGCACCGTTTTTACTGGCGCTGATCTGGCCGCTTTCCGCTTATATGCAAAAGCAGCGTTGGCAGGTACAGACGATGGTCGCTGTTCATGTCGTCGGTGCCATCAGTTACGCATATATTCCGGGACTTTTTTATCTTGTGCTATGGCGATTGGGAGCATCGGAGGCGGATCCGTCTGCCAGACTGTTTTCATTCTGGCCAACCTTGTACAACGGAATGATGTATCTGACCCATGCGCTGGTGTTTCACGGAATTCGTATTCATCGTCAGCGCGTGCAGCAGGATCTGGCACTGGAGCAAACCCGCCGGCTGCTGATCAGTACCGAGTTGAATGCTTTACGTAATAAGCTGAATCCGCATTTTCTGTTTAATACCCTGCATTCGATTATTGCACTGGTGCGTAAGGATCAGCAGGCGGCGGAATCGGCTTTATTCCGCTTTTCCGATATGCTGCGCTATATCCTCGACACGGAAAAAAGCGGCCATGACCGCGTAACGCTGGAAGAAGAATTGCAGTTTGTGCGTGATTATCTGGCGCTGGAAGGCTTGCGACTCGGCGCTCGTCTGCAAGTGGAATGGGATGTGGATGACAGCTGTACCGGCGTCAGTTTGCCGGCGCTGATCATCCAGCCACTGGTGGAGAACAGTATTCGCCACGCTTTCAACCCGCGCAGCCAGCCCGGTTTGCTGACGATACGCTGCTATCCGGATGCATCGGCGCAGTGTTTACGGGTGGAAGTGCGGGATAACGGCCCCGGTTGTGATCCGCAGCAGATTGCGCAGGCTGCCGGTATGGGAATGCGGACGATACAGCGTCGTCTTGCGCTGGAATTCGGAGATGCAGCGGCATGGACCGTCAGCACAGCACCCGGTGCGGGTATGAGTGTCGCGTTTTCTGTGCCGCTGGAAACAGCATCATCGTAAAGGCGGCAGTCTGAAACAATTTGTGGAGTAGTGATGGAAAAAACGCTGAGTGTACTGATCGCTGAAGATGAACCGCTGGCGCGTGAGACCCTGCGCGATGCTGTCGCTTCGCGTCCGGAACTGCAGTTATGCGGTGAAGCAGAAAACGGTTTGCAGGCGAAACAAATGATAGACGCGCTGAAACCGGATCTGGTGTTGCTGGACATCCAGATGCCGGAACTGACCGGACTGGAGGTCTTGCGCCAGATTCAGCATCGCCCTGTGGTGGTGCTGACGACAGCGTATGATCAGTACGCACTCACCGCCTATGAACTGAATGCAATCGATTATTTGCTGAAACCCTTCACCCGCGAACGCTTCGACGCGGCAATACAGCGTGTGTTAGAAGCACCGCGCAGACTGACGAATGACTTCACCGAGGCAGCGGTGCAGGCCAGTCAGGCGCCGCAAGTGCCACTGGAACGCATACTGGTGCGTGAGCGCGGCCAGATTATTCCGGTGCAGACCAGACAGATCAGTTATCTGAAAGCCGATGCCAAATACACGGCGCTGGTGACCGGCGGCAAAACTTACCTGATACGCCTCGGTATCAGTGAGCTGGAACAAAGGCTGGACCCGTCGCGCTTTATCCGTATCCACCGCTCAGTGATGGTGAATCTGGACTTTGTGCAAGCCATGAAAACCGATGAACAGTCACAGTTGCAAATGCACATGGATGACGGCGCGGTGCTGACGGCGAATCGCGAAGTATCGCGCCAGTTGCGGGATCAGGTGATGTAGTCTCAGTGCTGGCGGGGCGCTGCAGTCAGCGGAAAAGCCGTTTTTTGTGCCAAATGCGGTGTTCAGCACAGAAAAAGTGCCTGTTTTGGCGGACGTCGGCAGAAGCCCTGGCTGAGCGGGCAGGTGGTTTTTAGCCGGAATGCGGAGTTCTGCACAATGCCGAACAATATTTGCTCTGAATTTCCCCTTCCGCCAGATGTTGTCTGATAGCCCTGAAAAGCAAAATGCCCCGACTAGCGGGGCGATTTTCCTTGGTCCTGCGCTGATTTCAGTGACCAGCGTTGATCCGCTGGCGCATCGCTTCACCCATCATCACCAGCACCGGACCGGTGGCAGAAACCGGTTCCTGCGCCAGTTGCTGCAAAGTGACCCGACGAATGACTTCATCGCTGCGACTGCAGTTTTCCACCAGCATCACCGGTAAATCCGGCGACCAGCCACGGCTCAGCATACGCTCTGCCGTCAGCATGGCTTCACGGCCACCCATGTACTGCACCAGCGTATCGCAATCGGGAATACGGGTTTCTTCGGCTTCATCCGGCGCGGTGCTGGAGGTAAACAGCGCAACACTGCGTGCAATACCGCGTTTGGTCAGCGGCTGGCGGGTGCTGGCGGCGGCAGCCAGTGCGGTGGTGATGCCGGGCACAATTTCATATTCGATGCCGGCAGCTTCCAGCGCATTCAGTTCTTCATCAGCACGCCCGAACAGCATAGGATCGCCGCCTTTCAGACGCACGACAACCGCTGCGCGTTGCGCAGATTCGACCAGCAGGGTATTGATATGACTTTGTGCCGCAGAACGCTGACCGCTGCGTTTGCCGACGGAAATCTGTTCCGCCTGCGCACACAACGCCAGCATGTCCGGGGTGACCAGTGCATCGTATAACACGATGTCAGCCTGTTGCAGTAGTCTGGCGCCGCGTACCGTAATCAGGTCAGCAGCGCCGGGACCGGCACCGACGAGATAAACTTTGCCGGTGCTGTGGGTTTGATTCAATCTGAGTCTCCGGGACGTATCATGCCTGCAGCCACGGTCTGATGTGTCACCTCATCAATCAGGATAAAGGCACCGGTAGAGCGCAGATCTGCGTAGGCATCAGTTGCAATTGCCTGCTGCACTGTGACGCTGACGGTCGCGATATCGTTCAGGCGCAGCGTATCCGCTTCGCGGCGTTGCTGGGTGTTGATATCCAGCAGCGATTCGATACCGGTCACGCGGGCTGCAACCTGGCGGGTTGTGTGTTTCAGCCAGTATTTGCGGCGCACATCCAGTGCATCTTCTGATAACCAGCACAGATCGGCTTTCAGATTTTTGCTGAGCGTGGCAGGACGTTCTGCCTCCGTCAGCATATCGCCGCGCGAAATGTCGAGGTATTCATTGAGCAGAATGGTAACAGACTGGCCCACATTTGCCGATTCTAAAGAACCGTCAAAGGTCAGAATGTCTTTGACAGTGGCTTCCTGACCACCCGGTTGCAACAATACTTTCTGACCGCGACGCACACTGCCGGCTTCGATACGACCCATGTAGCCACGGAAGTCATTCGCTTCATGTCCATTGTGACGCGCTACCAGCTGCACCGGGAAACGGAAAGGTTCATCGTGGCAGGCATCGTATACGGACAAGGATTCCAGCAGGTCAATCAGTGTCGGGCCCTGATACCACGGCATATTGTCGCCCGCAGTCACCACGTTGTCGCCAGCCAGTGCCGACATCGGCACCGCATGAATATCTTTCAGGCCGAGTTGTGCTGCGAATGCGCTGTAAGCATCAACGATACGCTGATACACGGTCTGGTCGTAATTCACCAGATCCATTTTGTTGACTGCAACGATCACGTGTTCAATTTGCAGCAGACGGGCGATGGTGGAGTGGCGCTTGGTCTGAGTCAGCAAATCCACGCTGCCATCGTCATTCAGCTTCACTTTGGATACGTCGATCAGGATGATGACCGCGTCGGCGGTCGATGCGCCTGTCACCATATTACGGGTGTACTGCTCGTGGCCCGGTGTATCGGCGATGATGAATTTACGTTTCGGCGTTGCAAAATAACGGTAAGCGACGTCGATAGTGATACCTTGCTCGCGCTCGGCTTCCAGACCATCGGTCAGCAGAGACAAATCGATGGTGTCACCAACGGTACGTTTGTTTTTTGCACGGGAAATCGCATCCAGCTGATCCGCAAAAATCCCTTTGCTGTCGAACAGTAAACGGCCGATCAGCGTACTCTTGCCGTCATCCACCGAACCCGCAGTGATAAAACGCAGCAAACCACGTTCGGAAATAGCTGTAGTGTTAGTGCTGGTCATCAGAAATATCCTTCTTTCTTACGTTTTTCCATGGATGCTTCAGAAGTCTGATCATCCATACGGGTTGCGCCGCGTTCGGTAATCTGGGTGATGGCGGTTTCGCGAATGATCGCGTCTACCGTCGCTGCATCAGAAGATACCGGGCAGGTGCAGGAGATATCGCCAACAGTGCGGAAACGTACGACTTGTTTCTGCACGGTTTCGCCTTCGCGTGGCGGTGTCAGATCTGTCAGCGGCACTAACAAGCCATTGCGCGGAATCACTTCACGTTCGTGGGCGAAATAGATGGAAGGCAATTCCAGTTTTTCACGGGCGATGTATTGCCAGACATCCAGCTCAGTCCAGTTGGAAATCGGGAATACGCGCATGTTTTCACCGGCATGTACGCGGGTGTTATACAGCGACCACAGTTCAGGACGCTGAGCCTTCGGATTCCACTGACCGAAGTCATCACGGAATGAAAAAATACGCTCTTTGGCACGGGCTTTTTCTTCATCGCGACGCGCACCGCCGATACAGGCATCGAACTGATGCGCTGCAATGGTTTCCAGCAGGGTCACCGCTTGCGCCGCATTGCGTGAATCGGTGGCAGGATTGCGCAAACGCACAGTGCCGCGTTTGATCGAATCTTCCACGGAACCGATGATCAGTTGTTCGCCCAGTTCCGCCACACGCTTATCGCGGAAAGCGATCACTTCCGGGAAGTTGTGACCGGTATCAATGTGTACCAATGGGAACGGGAATTTGCCGGGACGGAATGCTTTTTCAGCGAGGCGCAGCAATACGATGGAATCTTTACCACCCGAAAACAGCAGTGCAGGGCGGGTGCATTCCGCAGCCACTTCACGCATGATGTGGATCGCTTCAGATTCCAGCCAGTCGAGGTGACGGTTGCTGGCGGCGTCAAGTACGGATTGATCAGCGACAGTATTCATAATTCAGTATGTGTTCACTTATTGTGAAAAGGGTGTTAACCCGCTTGTTTGATACGGACCAGTTTGCCATCCACGAGATGGAGGCCGCATTCTTTCGATTCCGGATTTTCCCACCACCAGCGTCCGGCGCGCACATCTTCGCCGGGCTGTATCGCACGGGTGCAGGGTTCGCAGCCAATCGACGGGTAACCACGGTCATGCAAAGCATTGTAAGGGACTTCATGCTGGCGCAGATAGTCCCACACATCCTGCTCAGTCCAGTCCGCCAGCGGATTGAACTTTTGCATGCCACGCGCCGTATCGTCTTCCTGCTCTGCCAGTTCGGTACGGGTGGCAGCCTGAGCACGGCGCTGTCCGGTAATCCAGGCTTGTTTGCCTTCCAGTGCGCGGTTCAGCGGTTCAACTTTACGTATATGGCAGCAGGACTTACGTAAATCCACGCTGTCATAAAATGCATTTAAACCATGATTGCTGACGTACTGCTCAACGGCTGCCGGGTCAGGGTGCATCATCGTGATTTCGTAGCCGTAGTGCTCGCGGACACGGTCTGCAACTGCCAGTGTTTCTGCATGCAGACGACCTGTCTGCAAAGTAAAAATACTGATATTCAGCTTGTTACGCAAAATCAGATCGGTCAGCACCATATCTTCCGCTGCCAGACTGGAGGCCAGTGCGGCAGGTTGATAAGTATCCGCAATTTTCTGCAGCAAGGCGCTGGTATGCGCGACTTTCTCATTCAGCGTGCTCATGCGCTCTCCGCCTGACGTTCCGTGCGGCGGAACAATGGCAGTGGCTGATCCACAGATGCTTGATAGACTTCTGAAAAGTCTGTCAGACCTTTCAGAGCATCCTGAATGTTGCGGTCAGCACGGGTTGCAAATGCATTGAAACCCACGCGCTGCATGTAGAACAACTGATCGCGCAGTACATCACCTATCGCACGCAGTTCACCGCTGTAACGGTAACGGCTGCGCAGCAGATAGGCTGCGGAATAGCCGCGCCCGTCATTGAACTTCGGAAAATCAATGGCGATCAGCGGGAACAGTGCGGCGTCATCTGCAATCAGTTCGGCCGGCTGATCCGGTGCCAGCCAGACGGCGATTTCCTGACTGGCCTGCAAACGTTGCAGCAGGGCAGGGCGCTGCACCTGCCAGACTGCCAGCGGCACAATCACTTTGCCAGCCGGTACGCTGACTGCTTCCGGTGTTTCGCCTTCATTCAGGCGCAGTACACTCCAGTCATCCTGAACGATGGCACGGTCTTTAATAATTTCACGCATCATGCTTCCTTTCAGTAACTGACTGCAGTACCCGCATCTTCACCGGTATGTAAGACGGTGGAGATTGGTGTGGCATAAACAAAATCTTTAAACGGGGTGACGCCAATACGTAAAGCGGTATCGATAAAACGTTCTGCATCAAGACGGTTTTTCAGATACACCTGAACGATGCGCTCTATCACTTCCGGCATCTGACCTGCAGAGAAAGACGGGCCGATGATTTTGCCGATCGAAGCATTGTTACCTTGCGCACCGCCGATGGAAACCTGATAAAACTCGCTGCCGTCTTTATCCACGCCCAGAATACCGATGTGGCCAATATGATGGTGACCGCAGGCATTAATACAGCCGGACATATTCAGTTCCAGATCACCGATGTCGTACAGGTAATCGAGATCCTGGAAGCGCTCCGTGATATCCAGCGCAATCGGAATCGATTTCGCATTCGCCAGCGAGCAGAAATCACCGCCTGGGCAGCAAATCATATCGGTCAGCAAACCGATATTCGGTGTTGCCAGTCCGTGTGCTTTGGCTTCCTGCCAGACTTGCAGCAGATCACTGATACGTACATCGGCCAGCACCAGATTCTGCTCATGCGTCACGCGCAGTTCAGAGAAACTGAAACGGTCTGCCAGATCCGCCACAAAATCCATCTGATCTGCAGTTGCATCACCAGGAGGTACACCGGCTTTTTTCAGCGATAACACCACGCTGGCATAGCCGCTGACTTTATGCGGTTTCACATTGCGGCGTACCCAGTTAGCAAAGGCTTTGTTCGTTTGCAGTGCTTCTTCATAAGCGGCATCACTGGCTGGTAAAGCTTCGTACGCCGGTGCCGTGAAGTATGCAGCAACACGTTTCAGCTCTGCTTCGGTCAGCGTACCCGGGCCATCTTTATTATTGAGCCATTCTGCTTCGACCTGGCGTGCAAATTCTTCGATACCAATTGCTTTAACTAAAATCTTAATGCGCGCTTTATATTTGTTGTCGCGACGACCGTGCAGGTTGTAAACACGCAGGATGGATTCCAGATAGGTCATCACGTGTTGCCACGGCAGGAAATCACGAATGATGCTGCCCAGTATCGGCGTACGGCCGAGACCACCGCCAACCATCACACGGAAACCGACTTCGCCAGCGTCGTTATGCACGACAGTCAGGCCGATATCATGCATCGCAATCGCTGCGCGGTCTTGTTCTGCACCATTGATTGCGATCTTGAATTTACGTGGCAAATAAGCGAATTCCGGATGGAAAGTTGTCCATTGACGCAAAATCTCCGCATACGGGCGCGGATCGATGATTTCGTCCGCCGCAACGCCAGCAAATTCATCCGATGTGATGTTACGCATACAGTTACCGGAAGTCTGAATCGCGTGCATTTCGACTTTGGCTAATTCTTCCAGAATTTCCGGCGTATCTTCGAGATTAATCCAGTTGAACTGAATATTCTGACGGGTGGTGAAGTGACCGAAACCACGATCATAACGGCGTGCAATGAACGCGAATTTACGCAGCTGGGTGCTGGATAACATGCCGTAAGGAACGGCGATACGCAGCATGTAGGCGTGACGCTGATGGTACAAACCATTCTGCAAACGCAGTGGCAAAAATTCTTCTTCGGTCAGTTCATTGGCAAGACGGCGTCTGACCTGATCGCGGTATTGCGCGATACGCTGTTGAATGATCAGATGATCGTGCTGGTCATATCGGTACATCGTTATCCCTTCTGGGTAAGCCGGTGTGGCAGAAAATCAAGGTTAATTCAGAGCATGAGTTTGGCAGCAACCGCTGTCAGTGTGACAGCCAGTAAACCGCGCAGTAATTTTTCCGGTACGGCTTTTGCAGCCAGAGCACCGATGGTGATGCCGGGTAAAGAGCCAATCAGCAGTGTGCCCAGCAATTCCCAGTTAATGGAACCCAGCCACCAGTGGCCGATAGCGGCAATTGCGGTCAGCGGCACGGCATAGGCAATATCAGTTCCGGCAATGTGTGCCGGTGACATGCGCGGATACAGCATCACCAGAATCGTGGCGCCGATTGCACCGGCACCAATCGAAGAAATCGTCACCAGTACGCCAAGTACCGCACCGGTAGTGATTGTGGCGATGTCTAATGCGCGGCCTTGCAGTTGCTTTTCGGGATGGGCATTCAGCCAGGCCAGCATTTTGGCGCGGAACAAAATCGCAACCACGGTCAGTAACACGGAAATTGCAATGCAGTAGCGAATAATCTGCCCGATTTCTTTGCTCACTGCACCGAGTTCTTTTAACGCCAGTGTGGCCAGCAGTGCTGCGGGGAGTGCGCCGATACACAGCAAGCGTACAACCCGCCATTCCACAGTGTTACGCAGACGATGCGTGAGTGTGCCGGCAGATTTAGTGATCGATGCAAAAGCGAGGTCAGTGCCGACAGCAACGCTGGGCGAAACGCCGAACAGCAGCGTCAGCAACGGCGTCATCAGCGAGCCGCCACCCACACCGGTCAGGCCAACCAGCAAGCCCACGGCAAAGCCGGAAATCACATAAGTAACTGTCATAGTCCCTCACTATTTACTAGGCTGAATCGTAAACAAGTGACTCTTTATTCCCAACTACAGAGAATTTATTTGCTTATATGTGGTTTTCTTATATAGATTCTCGTTGCCCGCAGGTAAATGTTGAATGGAGTATATAAAAAAACGGCGCACTGCCAAGTGCGCCGTTCGGAGATAGCTACGGCTATGTGATTTTCAAGTTTTCTCTGTCGATTGGACAGATGCCGGGAAATGCTTAATTTGCCCCGGATTAGAAAACGAAGAGTTATTTAAACTTATAGTCTGCAGAAATATAAAAATACCTGCCCATTGTGCTGTGTAGCGATGTAATTGCAGCAACTCGGTACTGAGAAACTGGGTCAGGTGCAAATGGTGGTTTTTGATCAAACGCATTTCTTATAGCTGCACTTAAAACTAAGTTCTTCATCAGGCCGCTGTACTTAGCTCCAAAATTAATTGTTGTGAACGACGCGATATCTCCGCAAAGTGCTGGAAATCCCTGAGTAATAAACTTACATTCTTGCGCAGCGTAATCTTTAGGGGATTGATGACCGACATAGTTTATGTCAGCGGAAATATTCCAGGCACCTTTTTTCCAGCTCGTACCAATATTTGCAAACACTCTTGGCATATAGCGAGATCCAGCGTAGTCGATTGCGTCTGCGCCCGGCGCCGGGGTGGATACATAAGAGTGATTGTAGGTAACTTGAGCAGTACTGATGAGCTTGCCAAATTCACCCGCGTTATAGCGGTGGTTTACGTTTAAATCCACACCGCGTACTCTTGTTTCTGCAATATTCGCAAGTAGCAGCGTAAGTCCCGTTATTTCGCCAGCTGTCGCTCCTGCTGCCGCATCTGCAGCAGTTAAAGGTTTTCTAATAATTGAAATGGCAGAATTGCCGGCATATCGCTCAGGATTTTGGATGACGGTCGCAAGATCCAGTGTTTTAATTTCATCTTTTCTTGTGATTTGCCAGAAATCCAGGCTGAAATCGAGTGATTTACTAGCCTCCCAAACAAGTCCAAGTGTAAAACTCTTCGATTTTTCCGGTTTTAAATTAGGATTACCTCCAGTGCTGTATTGAATCTGCCAACGGCAACCGTCGCGGAACTTATCGTTGCAGCGTGCAAGGTCATCAAAAGTGGCATAGTACTTTGAAAGGTCACTGGAGTTTTCCAGCAGACTTGGTGCTCTGAATCCTTGAGCATATGTGCCGCGAACCAAAAAGGCAGGTAAGGCGTTCCACTTAAAGCCTAATTTTGGTGTTGTGGAGTTTCCGTAGTCATCATAATGATCAAAGCGAACAGCCGCGTTTGCTTCAAGGTTTTTCATGATGGGGACGGTTAACTCGGTATATGTGGATGTGGATTTTCTAGTTCGAGAGTATCCGGGTGCTGATGGCGACCAATTGTAAAAAAGATCATTGACCAAAGCCTGATCCGGCGAAGATGTCAGAGATTCGCGTTTTGCTTCAATACCTACGGCAATATTTAGAGGCCCCGCGGGGAGTTGCATCAATTCGCCACTCATTTTAGCGTCCCAAAGATACAGGTTGCTTTTGTAGTACTGAACGGCATTTCGCGAGATTTTTGATGCAAGTTGTCCATTGCTTGCCGATTGACCAAACAAAAATTCGCCACTCAGATAGGCGTCCAATAGTGGTTGACGTAATAAACCATTCGTAAGTATCGAATCAACTTTGCTGCTGGAAAAGAGTAGTCCGGATTCCCAGTCCCAGGATTTATAAGTGCCTTTAAATCCGCCAAGCAATCGGTTAAAGCTTGCTTGATTCTCAAATCCCATACCTGGAAAGTCGGTTAAGCGAGCTGCGACTCTGACGGTCTTATTTCCACCAGCAAGTGTTTTTCCCGTTACCGGATCAATCAGATCCTTCGGGTATTGAGGATGTGTGATGGGAAGATCCGGAGTAGCATTGCCGAGGTAACCGAAAAAAAAGTGCGGCATTCCCTCGCCCCGCGCTTTATTTCTGGATAGCATTGCCTCAGCGAAAAATTCAGTGTTTTCGCTCAGTAGATATGTCGCTTTTCCTGTAAAACTAAACCGGTCTGACTTAACCCCCGAGTTATAGCGAGTATCTTTGAAGTCATCGTTAGCGCAAATTTGCCCTGTTGCTGTGTTGCCAAGCAACTGTTCTGCTGGAACGAGCTTCTCAGCAGGACAGTTACCACTGATCGGTCTTGCTACGCGTTTTCCGGTTGCGGCGTCTGACCAGTATAAATTTCCCGGAAATGTATACATTGTCCGACCATCTTTATAGCCCCATGAACGCAAATCTTGTGTGCTCAGATAGTCGTCGCGTTTATTAATAAATGTGGGCTTAAACGACCGTACGTCAAAAGTTGCATATGCATTCCATTTATCTTCGGCAAGGCTACCAGCGCCAATGGAAATACTTGCACGCGCTTGTTCACCGTCATTACGTTCGGAAATCCCATAGCCGGTACTGAGATCAATTCCCTGATAATTATTACGGAGAATGATATTCACTACGCCCGCCATGGCATCTGAACCGTAGATAGCCGATGCGCCATCTTTCAGAATTTCTACCCGTTCGACGGCAGCCATGGGAATTGAGTTTAAATCGACAAAGCCGGTAGAACCATCAGGGATGCCGTGAGGAGCAACACGGCGACCATTCAGTAAAACTAAAGTCGCCTGGCTGCCAATGCCACGCAGATTCATACTGGATGCGCCGGTAGTTGTATATCCGACGGCATTTTCGTTGACGCCACCCATATTTGAAGAAATAGTTTTCAACGCATCGGTCAGTGAGGTTGCTCCACTGCGTGTTAATTCTTCTTTAGAAATTATTTGCACCGGTGATGCTGTTTCTATATCGACCCGTTTGATGTTTGAGCCAGTTACGACCACACGTTGCGGCGCATCTTTGTCTGTATTGTCTGCTGTCTGTGCAAACACAACTGGCGATGCGCCGATGCACAGGGCAATCGCCAGACTCATTTTCTTCAGTTGCGGAAGCTTGTTCACAATTTCTCCTCAAATTTAATTGCATATGGTGTGCAGATTTCATCTACACCAAAGAAACAGAAAGACCGGCAGGAAGCTGTACTCTGGTCGGAGATTTCTGTAAATATTATTACAATATATTATCGGAATATTTGCGATTGTTGCTGTGAGGAATATGCGGTGGCAAAACAACAAAACGGGTTTGTTGTGCGCATTTAATGCTTTCCTAAGATTTGATGGGTACAGCGAAGTCGTTGCCGGTAAGTGAAGCTTGTCACGTTATGGCGTTGTGATTTAATACAGGTGATGAATTGTTACTGTATGTATTTCGTCATTCAGGACGAATTTGGAGACTGACTTTGCCATTCTCGAAAGACGGGGCAGGAGTTCCCTCCCTTACATTGGAAAAATAAGGGAGGGGAAGCGAAATTCAGAGCAGACTATGCCTCTGAATATTTACTTTCAGAACTTATAACGGCCCCAGACATTGAAGGTGCGGCCACGCAGAGGCAGGCTGCTGCCCAGTGTGTACAGAACCGGGTCAGGGCGATTGAAGACATTGCCGATATCCAGACCGATTTCTGCATTTTTGAAGCCGGTGTAAGACATGCCGACACCGGTGACGATGTCGTATGATTTTTTACAGCCTTCTCCGGATGCACCCAGTTTGTCGCAGTACTGTTGATAGTTGGTGCTATCGTAAGTGCTGAACGCCATGCGGGTTGCAGAAACGAAACGAGTGCGGCTGGAAACCGACCACGGACCTTTAGACCAGTTCAGCATGAAGTTGCTGGTCAGGCGAGGGTAGTTGCGGTAACCGACCTGACCTTCATCCAGCTGGCCTTTGTCGATATCGAACCATTGCATGTTCAGCATGTAAGTGCCTTCCAGGCCTGCATTCAGCTTTCCGTATTCGCCGAGGTTCCAGCTGTCTTTCACGCTGAAGTCCAGACCGGATACTTTGGTTTGTCCCATGTTGACATACATATTGCGAATGCCGAGGATTTTGCCGGATTTGAAGCTCAGTGGCTTACCAGCCAGTTCTGATGCGCGGGCCGCCAGCTCTTTGTCTTTATCAGAGATGGTGTCACGGATGACCTGACCCGGAATGCTGTCTTCGCGATTCAGAATGTAGTCATTGTCGAAAGTGCTGATTTCATTGCGACGATGTACGCTCCACCAGTCAAATGTCACAGACATGGTTTTGGTCGGTTGCAGCACAACGCCTAAACCGTATACAGCAGAACGTTCCGGTTGCAGGGCTTTGTTTGGTGTGATGGCAACCGGGAAGCCAACATTACAACCCGAGTAGTAAGCCGTTTCTGCATTTTGTTTATCGGTTGCATTGCCTTTTTGTAATGCCTCATAGATTGCATCTGCGTCAGCACAACGTTTAGGATCGTCGCCTGAAGTAAACCAGGACACGCCGCCGTTACCTGTTTCCGGCAAGCTTGGCGCACGGTAGCCACGGGAAGCGGAGGCACGCAGTTTCACACTGTCGTTGACATTAAAGCTGGCGCTGGATTTTGGAATAAATTCCGTTGCAGTCGGTCCGGATTTGTCAGCACGCAATGCGAAATTCAGGTTCAGACGTTTGGTGACCGGCGCATCCAGTTCGGCAAATGCGGCGTATACGTTACGGCTGCCGCTGATCGATACGCCGCTGAAGCCGACAATACGGGCCGCCAGAATATTGTCCATACTCTTGTGCAGCAGGGATTCACGGCGGATATCGCCGCCGAGTACCAGTGTCAGCGGACCGCCACCCAGTTCCATCAGTTCACGGTTACCTTTCAGATCAATCCAGCTTTCTGTGGATTTACCATCAGAACCCATGATCGGGAACATGCGGTCTAATAAGGCCTGAGAATTTTTCTGGCCGAATTTGTATTCGCCGCTGGTGATTGCATCCGCGAATGCGTAGCGGTCTTTATACAGTTGCTGGCGCTGGTGCGCGCGGTTCAGCATGGTGCCGACAGAGGCATCCCATTCCCAGCCGAAGTTGCTGCCTTGCAAGCCGGTAACAACGCGGTATTGCTGAGAGCCGCCGACATTCTTGAACATGTCCGGATTATCGGCAAAGCGATACTGCATACCAATCGGGAAACTGTAGGGATTGTAGGCATGGCCTGTCGGCAGACTCGGATCGGTGTAATACTGCATTTCACCTTTGATCGAGTCGTACCAGCTGCTGGCTGCGCCGGAATTCAGGCGTGCAATCGCGGTATGGTAGGTTGACTGAACATTCGCTAACTGAATTTCTGCCCATGCGGTCAGATTTTCATTAATACGCAGTGTGCCCTGAGAGTGAATCATGACACGGTCTGCACCCGGCATCTGGTCAACATTTTCACTTCCGTTGAAACGGCACAGTCCGTCAATCAGTTTGTCAGCGGCGCAACCGGGAGCCGGTGTGTTGATCAGTTTGCCTGCGAGTTTAGGATCTGCATAATTTGCAGGGTAACGGCCGTAGTAGTTACCCGGCCAGGAATAGCTGGACAGATAATTGCCCGGAACATTCGGATCATTAAATTTGTTCAGCGTTTTATACCAGTCCGGCAGGCGACGGTTGGCGTAGTCGAGGCTGTAAGAATTACGACGGAATACGTCCATCGAGATATACGCGTTATAGCCGTCTTTCGCGAAGTCGCCTGTGCCCGCTGTGACGGATGCAGTCTGATTGCGGTTAAATTTGGTTTCTTCAGTGGAGCCGCTGAAATTACCGCCGATTTCAACACCGGTCACATTTTTGCGCGTGATGATGTTGATGACACCGCCAATCGCTGCTGAACCGTAAATTGCCGATGCGCCGTCGCGCAGGATTTCGACGCGATCAACAGCAGAAGCCGGGATCGAATCAATATTCACAAACGTATCTTTTGTGCCATCAGCGAAACCATAGTTCGGTAAGCGACGGCCATTGATCAGCACCAGCGTACTGTTGACGCCCAGATTCCGTAAGGATGCACCGGAGGAACCACTGGCCCAGGAATTGGAACCGCCGAGGTCAGACAATGCAGAGCGGTCATTCGACGTGGTCAGTTCCAGAATATCTTTGGCGGTAATTGCGCCGCTTTGCTGAATTTCTTTGCGGGAAATCACTTGCAGTGGTGCGGCGGTTTCAACGTCAATCCGTTTGATGTTGGAACCGGTAACGACCACACGTTGCGGAGCATCTTTTTTTGCATCTTTGTCTGTATTGTCTGCTGTCTGTGCAAACACAGCTGGCGATGCGCCGATGCACAGGGCAATCGCCAGACTCATTTTCTTCAGTTGCGGAAGCTTGTTCACGTTTTCTCCTCAAATTTTTTGCGACCGGCTTGTGTGTGAGTTGCCGGTACTGCTGATGCAGAATGCACTGTGCAAATAACTTCTATGCAATATTCATGCTGCATATGTTATTTGAATATATTTATGAAATATTAGCGATATGCGAAAAGTATTTTTTGCGGCTGGCGCGCAACAAAATGACCTGATTGTGCTTACTTCGTCATTTTGAATTTAGTGAAGTGCATATGAAAAATGCGGCATGAAACGGCGCTGGTTTCGAGGCTTTGTCAGGCAGCGAAAAAAAACGAAATGTATTTTGTGCGGAGATCGTCTTGGTGATTGCGCGTGCCGTCGATACTGTTTTTCCGGAAACGGTATAATTCACCCGTTGTGCTGTGCACAACGTCGTCTTCAGGGCGGGGTGAAATTCCCCACCGGCGGTGAAGTTGCAGGGTTTCTGTAACCAGCCCGCGAGCGCCTGAGTTGTCTCAGGGTCAGCAGATCCGGTGTGAATCCGGAGCCGACGGTCAAAGTCCGGATGAGAGAAGATGTCTGTTTTGCTGCGCATTCGCAGTGCTGCTGCATTTCCGTCCGGCGGAAAGGCTGGCTGCTGCATGGGTGCTGCAGAATTGCGGATCTTACGTCGTTCCCTGAAACGTCTTTTACAAACTTTTTTGTGGAGCGTTTCAATGCAACAAACTACCTTTACTTCTGAGCAAATTCTTGCGAATTCCGGTGCAGCGTCCGCTGCGGCGTTTTCTGACTACTTCGTACAGCATCCCGTCGCGCAGCGTTTGCCGCGTGCGCTGGATGATTTACGCGCAGGCCGTGCCGTTTTGCTGATGGATGATGCCGATCGTGAAAACGAAGCAGACCTGATCGTTTCAGCTGAAAAGCTGAGTACAGACATGATGGCGCGGCTGATTCGCGATTGCAGCGGCATTGCCTGCCTGTGCCTGACCACGGAAAAAATCCGCGCGCTGGAGTTACCGATGATGGTGGAAGATAACCAGAGCCGCTACGGCACGGCGTTTACCGTCACAATTGAAGCGAAACACGGCGTCACCACCGGTGTTTCCGCCAAAGACCGCGTCACCACGATACAGGCGGCAATTCATCCGCAGGCAAAGCCGGAAGATCTGGCGCGTCCGGGACATGTATTTCCTTTGCGTGCGATGCCGGGTGGCGTTTTGCAGCGGCGTGGTCATACCGAGGGCACGATTGATCTGATGCGTCTGGCCGGTTTGCAGCCGGCAGGCGTATTATGTGAGCTGATGAATCCGGATGGCAGCATGGCTGCCGGTGCGCAGGTACTTAGCTATGCGCTGGCGCACGATATGGTGATTCTGACGATAGAAGAGCTGGTGCAGCATTTGCAGCAGTCCGGTTCGGCAGAGATCGCGGCTGCTGAATAATTTGCAGTGGATTTTGTGAAAAACAGAAAGTCCTGACAGTCAGAATACGCAGGCGCTTCCTGCGTATTAAATTGATCTTTAATTTTTTATATCTTTAAATCTTTTAAGTTTTTTAAAGGAGTTCCCGTGCAGAAAATTCGATTCGGAGCGCAGCAGGTGCAGCCATCGAAAGTGGTGTGTATCGGTCGTAATTACGCAGATCACATTGCTGAGCTGAATAACGAAGTGCCTGCGCAAGCGGTAATCTTTATGAAGCCGAATTCCGCAGTGACCGATGTACTGCGCATTCACAACGGCGATGAAGTGCATTATGAAGGCGAGATTTCTCTGCTGGTGCAGGGCGGTCAGTACACTGCAGTGGGATTTGGTCTGGATCTGACCAAACGTCAGGTACAGTATCAGCTGAAGGAGAAAGGCTTGCCGTGGGAACGTGCAAAAGCGTTTGACGGTGCAGCCGTGTTCAGCGAATTCGTGACGCTGAATGTGCCACTGGAAAGCCTGCATCTGGAATTGTGGATAGACGGCAAACTGGCGCAGGCCGGCGGTGTGCCGCTGATGCTGAACAAGCCTGCTGCGCTGCTGCCGGAAATTCAGAGTTTCGCAACGCTGGAAGACGGTGACGTGATCATGACCGGTACCCCGAAGGGCGTGGGGCAAGTGTTGCCGGGGCAAACTTACACCGGAAAAATTTTCAGTGACGCGCAATTGCTGGTAGAAGCAACATGGATCGTTCAGTAAAGTCATTCTTTCGCCGCAGCTTACTGGCCATAACAGCGCTGAGCCTGTTGTCGCTGGCACAGGCTGCACCGGCGCCGTGGTACTGGTGGAGTAGCAAAACCAGCGACGCGCGGATTTGCGCCCAGACTTCGCCCGGTGATGGCTGGGAGCAGGGTAAAAAAGCCTATCTGGATGCGCGTTGCAGTATAGAAAAAAACTGATCTGCTGATATTCCCGTTGTGCAAACGGCGAACAGAGGGGGAAATCACCTTCTGCTTCGCCGTTTTGTTTTTGTGCGCTCAGAGATAATCAGCCTGTGTCATAGCAGGTTGATCTTCCTGCCTGACAGCAGGCGTACTGCCACGCAGCGTGCGGGCAGCACAGTGATCACATTCAAACGGGAAGGACGACATATGCTGGTAGAACGTGAAGCGGAAAGCTGCTATCTGGGGCAGTTTATTCCGGTGCAATACCATCACAATATGCTGATGGACGCGAACCGCATGGACAATTTTAAAGCGGCAATTCAGCACCATGTGTTTGAAGGCGCCAAAGTACTGGAACTCGGCGGCGGTACCGGCGTGTTGTCGTGGTTTGCGGCGCAATCCGCATCCAGAGTGTATTGCGTGGAATTTAATCCGGACATGGTGGCGGAAGCGCGTCGCTTGCTGGCGAAAAACCGTTATGGTGAGCGCGTGGAAGTGATTCACGCCGATGCGTTTGAATACCTGCCACCTGAGCCTGTGGATTTTGTGATTTGCGAAATGATTCACGTTGCGATGCTGCGTGAAAAGCAAGTTGAAGTCATTGAAGGCTTCAAGCGCCGTTATGCACAGCGCTTCCCTGACGCAAAAATGCCGGTGTTTATTCCGGAAGCCGTGCTGATGGCGGTGCAGCCTTTGCAGGAAACCTATGATTTCTGGGGTTATCAGGCACCGATTATTCAGTTCACGCAGCCGGGCGTGTTTTCTGCGAATACGCAGGAACTGGGACAGCCGGTACTGTACAGCGTGATCGATTTTTGTCAGCCGAATGAGCTGGCGGTGCGCTGGCAGGGCAGTCTGCAGATTGAAACCGCAGGCACCCTGACCGCGCTGCGTTTTGTGACCAAAAATGTGCTGGCAGTGTTGCTGGATACCGGTTCCACAATTGACTGGCTGAATCACTATATGGCGATTCCGGTGCCGGAACCAGTGCAGGTAAAAGCCGGTGATATTGTGGATGTGTCGTTCGCTTACCATACCGGCGCACCGATTTCGGCGTTGCAGAACAGCTTGCGTATCAGTCTGCGTCAGCAATCGTCACAAATGCAGGAAGCTGTCGCCGCGGGTCTGGTAGCTGCCTGATCTGCCCGCAATTCGCACTTCTGATTTCAAAAAAAGCGCGTTCCGGTAATGATGACCGGAACGCGCTTTTTGATTTTATCACCCCGTCAGACTTGCACGGATTGTGCAACTATCCGCATTTGTCATTCACGGAGAGCCGGACTTTCTGCCGACGACAAGCCGATCGCTGTGCTGAACACCGCATTTGGCCTGTTTTCTGGCTTTATTCGATGTGGAAACGGCTGCTGCGGGTTTTGCCGCCGACTTGCTCCAGCTTACGCCAGCCGGAATTGTCATTCATCGTAATCCAGCGACGTTCTTCCGCACGGTAGAACCAGTCTTTATCCTGCTGGAAGAAGATCTGCGTATCCAGACCTTCCCAGATGTTCAGGATTTCATTGCTGTGCGAACGGATTTCATCGAAATCGGTAATCGCTTTCTGGCCCATTTCACTGTAGTACTGGTTCAGTTCCAGCAGCAGCGCATTCACCTGCAAATCCATCGGGCTGACATTCAGACCGAGCTTGCCGGCTTCGTTCAGCAGAATCGGATAACTGTGCGAAGGATATTTGCTGTTCAGATCCTGCGCGATCTGATCGGCGCGTGCCGGATCTTTGATGTGATATGCCAGCAATTCTTTACACAGCATAATCGACAGCGATTCCGCACGGTCCACCGCACCAATCACCAGCGGATGCACATACTGGAACAGCGACTGATACGGATTATCACCCTGCGGTTTGCCCTGTTGCTGGCTTTCCCATAAACGCATGACACGGTTCAGCTCATCCAGACTGACGCTGACGCGGTCATTGTCGCGGTCGATCGGTGACAGTGCATGATTCAGCGAAGTATCCACGGCGGTCAGATAAGCCATCGGGCCCATCATGATGTCATTCGCACCCAGCGTAATCATGGTGGCAGCCGATGCGCATTCCAGCGGCACCAGTGCCACCAGCTTTTTGCAGTGCTGGCGCAACAGGCTGACTAAGCGCAGCGATGCCTGACCATTGCCACCGGCAGATTTAATAAACAGATACAACGTATCGTGATGCCCCAGTTTGCCCAGCAATTCGTACAAGGCGATCACATCGTTATGACAGACGGAACCGCGTGAAGCATTCCAGTAAGAAATCACCGGTCCGCCCAGAATGGCAGACAGTTTTTTCAGGGTGGTCTGAGTTTTTTTGAACAATACCGGTGGTTGTTTGACCGGAATTGCATCGTTTTGTGCTTGTTCCATAAGGATTTTTCTCGGCGTTGAACCGGCAGCAATGGCAGCCGGAGATTGTTGTGGTTCCGCGTTATCGTCGCGGTCGTTTGCCTTTGCAGGCTTGCAGGAGCGCTGTCCTGTCTGCATTACCGCCGCTTGGTGGTAATGTAAAAAAATTAATTTATCAAAAGCCGTCGCTTTAAGCAACTTTCATACCGTGCATTCCTCTTTGTTTTCAGATAAATGGTAAGGGATGTCGTCTGGACAAGGCTGCAGCCTTGCAGTAAGGTCATTGTTTGCGAAATATGCAAAAGGCCTATGCCGCCGTGTCCGGCACGGTTACGGAGATTCATCTTAAAAACATCAGAACAATAACGGGGGCGCAATGAAGAAACACGCAACACGTGCAGCACAACTTTGTCTGGCAGCCGGTGTGGCCGGTATGCTGATCAGCGGCGCAGTACAGGCAGCTGATGCAGGTAAATCGCTCAAAGCAGAAAAAGCCGCGAAGCCGTATCAGTCGGTGGGCGATATTTTGAAAGCGTCGCAACCCGGCGACTGGCGTCCGCTGAATCCGGAAAATACTTTGTATCTCGAACTGGAAAAAGGCCGCGTCGTGATCGAGCTGGCACCTGAATTTGCGCCAGCCCACGCTGACAATATCCGCACACTGGTACGCGAGGGATACTATGATGGATTGGCGATTGTGCGTTCGCATGAAAACTATGTGGTGCAATGGGCCGATCCGGATGAAAAGCGCGAGCTGAAAAAAGCCAAAAGCAAACTGCCACCGGAATTCACCGTACCCGTACCGGCAGGGCAAGTATTCAGCGCCTTACCGGATCGCGATGGTTTTGCACCGCAGGCAGGGCATGTGAACGGATTTGCAGCGGGGCGGGACCCGAAAACGCAGCAAACCTGGCTTGCTCATTGCTACGGCGCGGTTGGTGTCGCACGCGGTAATGAGCTGGACAGTGGCTCCGGCACCTCGCTGTACGTGGTGATTGGTCATGCACCGCGCCAGCTGGACCGGAATATCGCAGTGGTGGGGCGCGTGATGAAGGGCATGGAATTGCTGACCACGCTGCCACGCGGTTCAGGTGCGCTGGGTTTTTATGAGAAAGCAGAAGAACGCACGCCGGTGAAAGCCGTTCGTATGGCAGCGGATGTACCGGAAGCGGAGCGCAGTGCGCTGGAAGTAATACGTACCGATGCACCGGTGTTCGGGCGTATCAAAGAAGCCCTGCGGAATCGTGGCGGCGACTGGTACAAGGTGCCTGCAGCTTATGTGGATTTGTGTAATGTGGCGATCCCGGTCAGGGCAAAACAATCCTGATTTCAGGACAAAGAGCCGGAGGCTGACATGAAGATACGGAATGCATTACCGCAGGATGGCGAGGCAATCCTCGCCCTGAATGCGGATTCTGTCCATTTGCTGAGTCCTATGGATGCTGCGCGGCTTGCGCACTTGCAGCAGGAAGCTGTCTGGCATCAGGTGGTGGAACTGGACGGAAAGGTGGTCGGGTTTGTACTCGCATTCCGCGAAGGCGCCGATTACGACAGCCTGAATTACCAGTGGTTCGCGGCGCGTTATCCGCAGTTTCTGTACATCGACCGCATTGTGATCGGTGAAGATGTGCGCGGGCTGGGTGTTGGCGGCTTGCTGTACGAACGGGTGCTGGCATTTGCGCAGGAAACGGGCGCACCGCTGCTGACCTGTGAATACGATGTCGATCCGCCCAATCCGGTATCTGAAAAATTCCATCACGGCTTTGGTTTTGAAGAAGTCGGTCGTCAGCGCTTGCCAAACGGTAAAAGCGTTTCCCTGCAGGCGATGAAAGTGGGCTGATGCCCGCTTTTTCGCCGGATTTTACGGAGAGTCTATGTATCAGCAGTTACGCGCGCCGGAACGCCTGTTCCGGATCGGTCAGTGGTGTGTTGCCGTTTTATTTGCTTATTTTCTGACGCAGGTCGGTGCCAGTCTGATTGCCGATGTGCCATCGGTATCCCGCGCACCGGCAGTGGAAGATTTTCAGGATAAGGCGGCACTCAGCAATCTGGAGCAGCAACGCGCACCCTTGCTGCAGCGTGAGCAATCACTGCAGGAATCGGCGCGTACCCAGTCTGATCAATTGCAAAAGGCGCGGGATCAGTATCAGCACGAAAAAGAAAGTTTTGATAACTGGAAAGAAGCGCGACGCTCAACCGGACAATCCGAGCAGAATCCTGAAGTGGTGCTCAGGGCGCGCAATCTGGATCAGTTACTGAAGCAACAAAAAACCGTGGAGGCAGCGGTCGCGTCTGTGGAGGATGCACACCGTAAAAACGCGGAACAACTGGAAGCGCTGAATCAGCAGATCAATACGCTGAATCAGGCCGGCTATGACCGATTTCTGGAAGCAAACCGTATCTACAGCCTGAAAGCCTTCGGTTTCCGGCTGGCACTGGTGGGGCCGGTGCTGGCGCTGGCGATCTGGTTATTCCGCCGCTACCGCAAATCGGATCAGTGGCCGTTTATCTGGGGCTTCGGCTTTTTCGCGCTGTTTGCGTTTTTCTTTGAACTGGTGCCTTACCTGCCAAGCTTTGGCGGCTATATCCGTTATGGCGTCGGCGCGGTGCTGACTTTCTGGGGTGGCAGGGCATTAATCGCGGCGCTGAAAGCCTATCTGGAGCGTAAGCAGCAGGAACAGGCAGCTCCGCAGGAAGCGCGCAAGCATGAAATTCGCTATGAAAAAGCACTGGAATCAATGGCGAAATCGCATTGCCCGGGTTGCGAACGCAAAGTCGTGCAGACCGAAGGCGGTAACGTGAATTTCTGTATGCACTGCGGCTTAAAACTGTTCCGCCAGTGCGGTCATTGCGGTTTGCGCCACAACGCGTTTTTCCCGTTTTGCCCTTCCTGCGGAACAGCGGCAAAAGAAGATACCCAAACGGATACGCAGCCAGCGGATGCTTCCTTGTCACCAACCGTCAGCACGCCGCCTGCAGCCGGATAGTCAGACGGCAGATGCCCGTAAAACACAAAAAACCGTCCGCAGACGGTTTGTTGGCTCAAATGCGGTGTTCAGCACAGGAAAAACGGCATTTTTGACTAACGTCGGCGAATTCTCTGGCTGAGCGGGCAGGGCAGTTTTAGTGCAAATGACGATATTTGCATACTCTGGGACTGTCCGCGCTGCCTTTTGCGACTGATAACGCTCAGGTTTCAGCCCACATACGCAACAGATTGTGATACTGCGCCGTCAGTTGTACCACTTCGGTGCTGTCACCCATCTGACCACGCAGCGATGTGATGGTCTTATCCATTTCAAACAGCATGGCGCGTTTCGCATCGTCGCGGATCATGCTCTGGCTCCAGAAAAATGCGCAAACCCGTTCACCGGCGGTAACCGGCATCACCTGATGCAGACTGGTGGACGGATAAACGATCATGTCGCCAGCCGGTAATTTCACTTCATGCGTGCCGTAAGTATCGCTGACCACCAGATCGCCACCTTCGTATTCATCCGGCTCACACAAAAACAGCGTCGTTGAGACATCGGTACGGATGCTCTGACCGGTGCCCGGCAAATGGCGGATAGATCCATCGACATGCATACCGTAATGTTCGCCGCCGCTATACGCATTAAACAGCGGCGGAACAATATGCAAAGGCAGTGCGGCGGCGAAAAATACCGGATGACGGCGGATAATGCCGAGCAATTCTTCGCTCAGTGCGCGGGAAACTTCGCCGTGTTCCGGCAGCTGGCGGTTTTGTTTGACCACAGCGCCTTGTGCGCCGACGGTTTCGCGGCCGTCCACCCAGTTGCTTTCCTGTAATTTCTGACGCAGGTTGCGTACCTGTTCTTTGCTCAGTACGCCGGGAATATGCAGCATCATGGTCTTACTCCTCTTCGTTTCATCTTGATAATTTTTATCATTGCCCAAAAAAAACTGCCCTGACGTTCACCGGCAGGGCAGTTTTGCAGACATCAGATCATGCTGGCGATCAGAACTTCACATTCACGCCCAGAGTCACCGCACGCGGTGTGCCGGGGGTGTAGCGATAGCCGCTCTTATTGATCGCTGCGACATAGGTTTTATCCAGCAGGTTATTGACGTTGAGCTGCAGGTCAATATTTTTATTCACACTGTAGCTGGTCATTGCATCCAGAACCCAGTAGCTGTCTGATTTCGCCGGTGTACCGACTGCACCATCCGTGCCGCGCAGCAGTGCATCCACAAAGCGCGCGCCGCCACCGATTTTCCAGCCTTTTTGAACCTGATACGAGCTCCACAGCGTGAAAGCTTGTTTTGGCGCATAAGCCAGATTGTTTTCGCCGTTGGCAGTCACATTCGGACCGGACTGTACGCTGGTCTTCATGTAGGCATAACCTGCACTGACCAGCCAGTCGCGGTTAATCGCGCCGGTCACGCCCAGTTCCAGACCATCCACACGTTTCGCACCCGTTTGGTAGTACAGCTGATCAACCTGGTTCAGCACGACTTCGTTGGTCACATCGGTACGGTAAATTGCGGCTGTCAGCGACAGTTTTTCTTTCAGCAGATCCCATTTGGTGCCGATTTCAAAATTGCGTGTTTCCTGCGGGTCAAATTTCGGATTGGCTGCGCTGCTGGACGCAGTGCTCAGTGCAAAGTTAGAGCCGCCTGGTGGTTGTTTCGATGTGGAATACGAAACATAGGCGCTGCTGTAGCTGGTTGGTTTGTACAGCAAACCGGTTTTCCAGTTGACCAGATTGCCGCTGGAATTCAGGTTGGTTGGCACCAGAGTGCCGACTGGCAGCGTCGGATTGCTGGTTGCAGTCGACAACGATGCTGCGCTGTAATCGGTGTTGTAACGATCAAGGCGGACACCGGCATTCAGTTGCCACTGCGGGTTGAATTCCATCGTGTCGAAGATGTAGCCACTGACGGTGCTGGTGCTGCCACGGGTGAATACGCCATTGCGTACCAGATTCAGGCCGCTTACCGCATCATCCGGATTCGGACGGTACAGATTGGCGGCAGGCAAAGTACCAGTGCCGCTGTAGCCCCAGGTATTTTGTTTTTCATAGGTGAATTCCATACCGCCCAGCAGGGTGTGCTTGATCCCACCTGCAGTCAGTTCTGCCTGCAGATTGGTCTGGTTGGTCAGCACTTCATTGACCTGATCTTTCAGGGTGCGGATGCTGCGCGCCAGTGTCCAGCCGGAAGGATCGGTTGCAGATGGCGTCACCAGATTGGCAGGATTTGCCATAAATGCCGTCAGCAGATAATTCTGGGTAGTTTTGCCGTAACGTGCGGTATTGATCAGGCGGACTTTGTCACTGAAATCATGCTCAGCGCGTGCAGTCAGCATGTCCAGTTTGACTTTGTCGAAGTCAGAAGAAGAGCCGTAGAAATTGGACGGATCGACTTTGGCAGCGTTGCTGATGAACGGACGTTTTGCATCCGGCGAGCTGTAGCCCGGCAGGCCGATGGTCGGTACGCCGCCATCCGGAATATTGTCCTGCTGCACATGCAGATAGTTCAGATGGAAGCGGGTGTTGCTGCCCAAGCCGTAAGACAGTGCTGTCGCCACGCCCCAGCGGCTGTTGTTCACGACATTACGACCAACCACGCCGCTGTCCTGATCCATCACATTAATGCGGAATGCCGTACCGCTTTTCTCGTCCAGCACCACATTTTTATCCGCAGTCACGCGTTTTTGTGAACCGTTACCAACGCTCAGATTCACGCTGGTCGCGTTTTCCATGTTCGCTTGCTTGGAGCTCAGATTGATAGAGCCGGTTGGTGCGCTGCGGCCGGAATCGGTACCGGCATTGCCTTTCAGTACATCGATTTGCTCGATATTGAACAGATCACGGGAGATCGAACCCATGTCGCGCACGCCATCCACAAAAATGCTGGAAGAAGTATCGAAGCCGCGCATATAGATCGCGTCACCGGTGTTGGTACTGCCGTTTTCGCCGAGGAAGAATGCGCCAACACCCGGTGCATTGCGCATCGCTTCGGTCAGCGTTTGTGCGCCTTGCTGTTCGATCAGTTCGCGTTTGATCACGGTGATGGTTTGCGGTGTATCGACCAGCGGTTGCGTGTATTTTGGCGAAGCCGCTTTTTCTGCCTTGAATTCGTTTTCAGCTTTCGTTTTGACGATCACTTCAGGCAGATTGTTATCTGCAGCCATTGCAGTAGCTGGTAACAGTAAAGCTGCGCTGACAGCTGCGCCTAAGGTGGTTTGTGCCAGTGTGACTGGGTGTTTTTTACTCTTAATGTACGACATGACGAAATTCCGGAAGTAGTGGTAACGGTGCTTCAGATACCGTCTGGCTTTTCCGGCAAAGGGAATGGCTGGGTGGAAGCTGAATGTAAAAGTGTAACGAACTTTTTGATAAATGTAAATGAGAATGATTCTTACTAATGATATTGCTCAATAAAAAACCCGGAAAAGTCCGGGTTTTTGTTATATGCGCACTGAATAAACTGATTTCAGCGGCTCTGGTGCAGGCGGCGCAATGCGGTTGCGCAATCGCGTACCAGACCCGGGCCCTGATAAATCAGGCCAGAGTACACCTGAACCAGTGATGCACCTGCTTCCATTTTGGTGATTGCATCATCGCCACTGAAAATGCCGCCGGCGCCGATAATCGGAATCGCATTGCCGAGTTCCTGTTTCAGCCCGCGCACAACGCGGTTCGATAATTCGAATACCGGCTTACCGGACAGGCCACCGGTTTCTTCTCCGTGCGGCAGGCCGGCAACCGCATCGCGGGTAATGGTGGTGTTGGTCGCGATTACGCCATCAATGCCGTGACGCAGCAAGGCATCCGCAATATTCTTAATTTGTTCGCTGTCGATGTCGGGTGCAATTTTCAGTGTCACCGGCACATAGTTTTTGTGCTGATCAGCCAGACGTAATTGCGCTTGTTTTAAGCGGGATAATAAATCATCGAGTTCGCTTGCACCTTGCAGCTGACGCAGATTTTTGGTGTTGGGTGAAGAAATGTTGACGGTGACGTAGTCTGCATACGGATACACTTTTTCCAGACAGTGCAGATAATCATCAGCAGCGCGCTCAATCGGCGTGTCTGCATTCTTACCGATATTCAGGCCCAGTACGCCTTGTTTTTCCTGATAGTAACGTGAGGACTGCACATTGCGCACAAATGCATCCACACCACCGTTATTGAAGCCCATGCGGTTAATGATGGCATCCGCTTGTGGCAGGCGGAACATGCGCGGCAGCGGATTACCGGGTTGTGCGCGTGGCGTGACAGTGCCGACTTCAATAAAGCCAAAGCCCATCGTTGCCAGACCGTCGATGTAAGCGCCATCTTTATCCAGACCTGCAGCCAGACCAACCGCATTCGGAAACCGGATTCCCATGACTTCACGCGGATCATCAATCCTGCTTCCGGTCAGTTTGCCTAAGCCCAGTCCGGTCATTGCCTGCAATGCCGGCAATGCAAAATGGTGGGCTTTTTCCGGTTCCATGGAAAACAGAATCGGGCGGGCGAGGGTATATAAAAAGCTCGGAGAAATCATAAGAGGTTCAGTCAGTCAAAAGAAATCGGTAAGGCGGGTTTGTTGAGGTGTCAGCGCGGCATCGCTTGCCAGTGTTCATCGCGGAAAGCTTCCAGCGGCTGAAAACGGGTCTTATAAGTCATCTTGCGGCATTCGCTGATCCAGTAACCCAGATAGACATAAGGCAGTCCTGCGTCTCTGGCCTGTGTAATCTGCCACAGGACATTGTACGTTCCGTACGATGCTTTATCATCATCCGGATCAAAAAACGTGTACACCGAAGAAAGTCCGTCATCGAGAATATCGATGATGCTGACCATTTTCAGAACGCCTTCCGGTGTACGAAATTCAACGAGGCGCGTATCGACTTTGCTTTGCAGTAAAAATTGCGCGTATTGTTCGCGGCTGTCCTGATCCATGCCGCCACCGCGATGGCGCTGCTGCTGATAGCGCAGATAAAGATCGTAGTGTTCTTCGGTGAAATCCAGCGGGCAGGAATAGGCAAGCAGGCTTTCATGTTTTTTCCACGCGCGTTGCTGGCTGCGGTCTGCCTGAAATTCGGTGGCTCTGACACGGACGGGCGTGCAGGCATTGCAGTGGTCGCACCACGGGCGGTAAATGAATACGCCGCTGCGGCGAAAACCCAGTCGCACCAGATCCGCGTAATGCTGTTCGCTGATCAGATGTGTCGGTGTGGCAACCTGAGAGCGAGCCTCCCGGTTATCGAGATAGCTGCACGGATAGGGTGCGGTTGCGTAAAACTGTATCGAAATAAAAGGAGGTTCGTTCGGGGTGCTCACGGGGCTTGTATTCCTGTGCTTGTCCAGTCGCGAATCGCCGGAAATTGTATTGCCTGTTTCAGGTGCTGAATAAACTGTTCCCGCGGGATGGGGTGTGCGCCCAGTGACGCGAGATGACCTGTTTCCTGTTGGCAATCAATTATTGCCACGCCATGCCTGCGTAAATGAAATACGAGCTGGCTTAGCGCTATTTTAGAGGCATCGCGTTCGCGTGCAAACATCGATTCGCCGTAAAACATCGTTCCTATGCAAACACCGTAAGCCCCGCCAACAAGCTCTCCGTGATGCCATAGTTCTGCTGAGTGCGCATAACCGGCTTCATGCAGTCCGCAATAGCCGCGAATAATATCCGGTGAAATCCAGGTGCCGTAACCATCTGCACGCGGTGCTGCACAATTGCGCATGACTTGTTCAAATGCTGAGTCAAAGCGGAAAGTATATGCCGGATCGCGCGCAATTTTTCTTAAGGTTTTTTTCAGGCTGTCGGAAACGCGGAATGCATCTGTTTTCAGTACCATGCGCGGATCGGTGGACCACCACAGTATTGGCTGTCCTTCAGAAAACCACGGGAAGATTCCTTCGCGATATGCTATCAGCAAACGCTCGGGACTTAAATCTGCACCTGCAGCCAGTAAGCCCGGCGCGCCGTGTGATTCGGTCAGCGCTTCGCTGACATCCGGAAAAGCGTCATCGGGATCCAGCCACGGAATCACTCGCTGCTCCGCATCGGACGGGTAATGTCATGCTCATGCACCTGATAGCTGCCGCCTGCTTTGACGCGGGCATGATCGGCAAAAAACAGGCGCAGCGTTTCGCTGACCGTTGGAAACGCGATGTCTTCCCACGGAATTTCCTGTTCGGTGAACAGCTTTACTTCCAGACTTTCAGTGCCGGCGGCGTAATTCAGATTCAGGAGTGTGGCGCGGTAAAACAAATGTACCTGATGTACATGCGGTACATTCAGTATCGCAAACAGCGCGTGGCGCTGAATATCAGCGCCGGCTTCCTCGTCGGTTTCGCGGGATGCTGCTTCACCGGTGGTTTCTTTGTTTTCCATGAAGCCGGCTGGCAAAGTCCAGTAGCCATAACGTGGTTCAATCGCACGGCGGCACAGCAGAATTTTTGTGATGCCGTCGCTTTCCCATACCGGAATGCTGCCAACCACCATTTTGGGATTCTGATAATGCACGGTGTGACACGCCGGGCAAACAAAGCGTTCGCGGGTGTCATCTGGTGGGATCGTGACGATAACAGGGGTGGCGCATTCAGAGCAGAATTTCATACCGGCGTTTAGTGGCGGGAAAAACCAAAGTTTAACACCGGCACATGGATTCCGGCATTTCCGGCGATCTGTGTGCTGCATGTGTGCGGGAATGGATGGGATCTTTTTACCGCCCGGATTTGGTCAATCTTTGCTTTTTTTAAAAAATCGTGTATAGTGTTGGACTTCAGACGCGGGGTGGAGCAGTCTGGCAGCTCGTCGGGCTCATAACCCGAAGGTCGTAGGTTCAAATCCTGCCCCCGCAACCAGGATTCTAAAAAAGCCACGCTAGCGTGGCTTTTTTCTTACCTGATGAAAATTTTTGATTGCCACAGGCTTTCTGGACTACAATTCGGTGTCTGCCGATTTATCGGCGAAATTCCTTACCGGAATCTGTGGCTTTCTGCCAAACCGCATCCAGCATAGGGAGTGCGGTTCACGTCGCAAAAACGTGCCGGTCGCAGTCTGTACGGGCTGCTCTTCTGAAAAGCCGATTGAATCAACCTACTCATAGAATTGCATGAATACTGCTGAGGCAAAGCGGGTCCTCGAGACGGCGCTCCTGTGTGCGTCTGAGCCCCTGACTGTGCAGTCAATGAAAAAATTGTTTCTTGAAACAGATGATCAGTCTGATGTGGTTGGTGCGGATACGATTAAAACCATCCTTGAGCAGATTCGCTCTGACTGGTCGGATAAAGGAATTGAGCTGGTATCGCTGGCAACAGGCTGGCGGTTTCAGAGTCGTCCTGAGATGCGTGCATATATCGACAGGCTGAATCCCGAGAAGCCGCCGCGTTATTCCCGTGCAACACTCGAAACGCTGGCAATCATTGCTTATCGTCAGCCGGTGACGCGTGGTGATATTGAGGAAATCCGCGGTGTGACGGTTTCTTCTCAAATGATTAAATCTCTTGAGGATCGCGGGTGGATTGAAACGATTGGTCATCGTGATGTTCCCGGCAGGCCAGCGCTGTTTGCGACGACGCGACAGTTTCTGAGTGATCTTGGACTGAATTCGCTTGATCAGCTGCCGCCTTTGCAGCAAATCTCAAAAGAAAAAATACTGGAACAGGATGATCAGTCCGGTTCTCTTGAATTCGGAGTGCAGCAGGCAGAATCTGCTGTGTCCGGTCAGTCGCAGCAAGTATCTGTGGCTGAAAATGGTACAGAACAGAAGCCCGGTGACGGGGTGGCATTGCCATCCGGGGTAGATGCGGCAGCTTCTGATCCTGAATGGCAAACCGGGCTGGCTGCGGATGCGGCGCCCGATATGGAATCAAATAGTGAGTCCAATGAACTCTGATGAAGTAAAAAATGAACAGGAAGCCGGTGGTGGCTCCGATGGGGCAAAGCCGAAACGTGCTTTGCGTGGTCCGCGGAATTTGCGTCGTGCACGTCCCCGACAGGACGGTGTGCAAGGCGAGCAGTCAGCCGGCGAGCCGGTGAAGGCGGAGAAAACTGAAAAGTCTGAACGCGCGAAGTCTGCGCGTCCGCGTCGTGAGGCAAAGCCTGTTGAGCACGCTGAGCGTGCAGAGCGCGGTGATCGTGCTCCGCGTGGTCGCGGTAAGCAGTCTGCGGATGCGAAACCGGTTGCGGCAAGAGGGCGTAAACCGCGTGCAGAAAAGCCTGCGGTTGATGAGGATGTGTTCTCCTGGGTGACGTCTGATAATTTCGATGCGCAGCAGGATGAAAAAGGTGGTCGCGGTAACGGACGTGGTGCGCCGCGTGCCCGTCGCGATCTGACATCGGATGATGATGCGCCAAAGCTGCATAAAGTGCTGGCTGAGGCAGGTCTGGGCTCGCGCCGTGATATGGAAGAGCTGATCGTTGCCGGTCGTGTGTCGGTCAATGGAGAGCCTGCGCATATCGGTCAGCGTATTCTTCCGACTGATCAGGTCCGAATCAACGGTAAGCCTTTGCAGCGAAAAGTGACTAAGCGGCCGCCACGCGTGCTGATGTATCACAAGCCGGCTGGTGAAATTGTCAGTATGAATGATCCTGAGGGTCGTCCTTCCGTGTTCTCCAGTCTGCCGCAAATGAAAGTCGGTAAATGGCTGGCGGTGGGGCGTCTGGACTTTAATACCGAGGGTTTGTTGCTCTTTACGAATTCAGGCGATCTCGCGAATCGTCTGATGCATCCGCGCTACGGCATTGATCGCGAATATGCGGTCCGTACGCTGGGCGAGCTGGAAGAGGGTATGCGTCAGGCTTTGCTGGCAGGTGTTGAGCTGGAGGATGGTGTTGCGCAATTCTCGCGTATCGCTGACGGTGGCGGTGAGGGTGTGAATAAGTGGTATCGCGTCATTATTGGTGAAGGTCGTAACCGCGAAGTTCGTCGTATGTTTGAAGCGGTTGGCCTGACTGTTTCCCGTCTGATTCGTACCCGTTACGGCGTGCTGACTTTGCCGCCTTCTCTGAAGCGCGGTCGCTGGGAAGAGTTGTCGGATGATGGTGTGAAATCGCTGCTGAAACTGATTGGTATGGAAAAATCCGGTCAGGATAAAGCACCTCGCAAAGAGCAGAAACCGCGTATTTCAAATCGTAATGCGGATCCGTTTGCGGGCAAGCAACCTTCATATCCAATGACTTCCCGTGGTGAGCTGACCGGTGCCCGCATGGCAGGTCCAAAGCGTGGTGGCGATCAGCAGCAGGGTGCGAAGAAGCGCTCCCGTCAGCCGGATCCGTTGCAGACGGCGCTCGGTTTTCAGGATATGGCGCCGCGTCGTGGTCCTACGCAGCGTGGCAGTGGTCAGGCGATCGGGCAGGCAATTGCTGCCCGCCGCCGCTCACGTAACGGCTGATTTTCTGCCTGTTTTTACCCTTGCCTGCCCCATGTTTTTTGATTGCGACGGGGTGGGTAATCGTTTATAATCTTGTAGTTAGCAGATTTGCCTTGATGAAGTTAATCGGGTGCTACTAAAAAGATGGGCAGTTGCCCATTTTTTTTTGGTTTCCCGCTTTCGCAGTTGGTAAGCACTTCATGCAGGCGTTCACTGATCGGAGAATAGTTTGGTTTTGCTGGATTTAATTGAAAAAACCGTCAACGGCACCGGATACGAGCTGGTTGATTTTGAACAGGCTGAGCGTGGTCTGTTCAGGGTATATATCGACCTGTTGCCGGCAGATTATGACAGGGGCGGAATTGCGGTTGAGGACTGCGAAAAAGTCAGTCATCAGCTGTCGCACGTGCTGATGGTTGAGAATGTCAATTATGAACGGCTGGAAATTTCTTCTCCCGGTCTGGATCGTCCGCTGAAGAAGCTGCACGATTTTGTTCGTTTTGCCGGATGCCGCGCAACCGTAAAGCTGCGCATGCCGATGCCTGGTACGCCTAACCGCAAAACCTTTGAAGGCATTCTGCATGAACCGGAAGGTGAAAATCTGAAGCTGGAATTTGAAGTAAAAGACGGGTCGGCGATGCTGGAGTTTACGCTCGCTGATGTGGATAAGGCACGCCTGGTGCCGCAAGTGGATTTTAGGAGTCGCAAAGCATGAGTCGTGATTTGTTGTTATTGGTGGATGTGCTCGCGCGTGAAAAGAACGTCGATGAAGAGGTGGTTTTCGGCGCGTTGGAACATGCTTTAGCACAAGCGACAAAAAAACGTTTCCCGGGCGAAGTCGATATTCGCGTTGAAATCGATCGTGATACCGGTGAATTCCGTTCTTACCGCCGCTGGCACGTTGTGCCGGATGAAGCTGGTCTGCAATTGCCGGATCAGGAGATTCTGCATTTTGAAGCCGTGGAAGATGATCCTGAAATTCAGGTCGGTGATTACATCGAAGAAGAAATCGAATCTGTCGATTTCGGCCGTCGTTTTGCGCAGGATACAAAGCAGGTTGTTCTGCAACGTATTCGTGATGCGGAACGTGAACAGATTCTGGCTGACTTCCTGGCGCGCGGTGATTCTCTGGTGACCGGTACCATCAAGCGTATGGAACGCGGCGATGCAATCGTTGAGTCCGGTAAGGTGGAAGCCCGTCTGCCACGCGATCAGATGATTCCGAAAGAAAATCTGCGTGTTGGTGACCGTGTTCGTGCATACATTCTGCGTATTGACCGTAATGCACGTGGTCCTCAGGTAATTCTGTCCCGTACAGCGCCTGAGTTCATCATGAAGCTGTTTGAGCTGGAAGTGCCGGAAATTGAACAGGGTTCCCTGATCATTAAATCTGCTGCACGTGATCCTGGTGTACGTGCAAAGATTGCCGTATTCACAGCAGACAAACGTATTGATCCGATTGGTACTTGTGTTGGTATGCGCGGTTCCCGTGTTCAGGCTGTAACTTCTGAGCTGGGTGGTGAGCGTGTTGATATCGTTCTGTGGTCTGAAGATCCTGCGCAGTTTGTGATCGGTGCACTGGCACCGGCTGCGGTTTCTTCTATCATGGTTGATGAAGAAAAGCACGGTATGGATGTCGTGGTGGATGAGGAAAACCTCGCTATCGCGATTGGTCGCGCAGGTCAGAATGTACGTCTGGCAGCTGAGCTGACTGGCTGGCAAATCAATATCATGACCGCAGAAGAATCTGCGAGCAAACTGGCTGAAGAAACAGCTGGTATCCGCACCCTGTTTATGGAAAAACTGGATGTGGATCAGGAAGTGGCCGATATTCTGGTGGAAGAAGGCTTCTCCAGTCTGGAAGAAGTGGCGTATGTGCCACTGAGCGAAATGCTGGAAATCGAAGCATTCGACGAAGACACTGTAAACGAACTGCGTAACCGTGCCCGTGATGCGCTGCTGACAGAAGCAATTGCATCGGAAGAAGGTCTGGAAGGCATGGAAGACAACCTGATCAATCTCGAAGGTATGACACGTAATACCGCCGGTAAGCTTGGTCTGGCAGGAATTAAAACGCTGGAAGCATTTGCTGCTCTGGCATACGACGAATTTGGCGCGATTCTGGCATTGTCTGCCGACCGTTCACGCCAGTTGATTAAAAATGCATTTGAAGATGTGACCGATGATGAGATGAAGCTCATCGACGCTAAATATGATGATCAGGCAAAAGCGCTGCTGGCGACTGCCTGGAAACTCGTAGAGGCTAAGTAATCACGGGTTTCATATTCATAAAGCGCACATAGGAAAAGAGGACTGAATGGCGAGTAACAACGTTGCCCAATTTGCCACCGAGCTGAAAATGTCAGCGGAACTGCTGCTCACGCAATTGCGTGCAGCAGGCGTCAATAAAACATCGACAGATGACGCGTTGACTAAAGAAGATAAAGACCGACTGCTGGAACACCTGCGTCGTTCTCATGGCACTACTGCCAATGAGGAAAAGAAGAAGATTACGGTCACCCGCAGGGAAACGTCTGAAATCAAACAGGCGGATGCGACGGGCAAATCTCGTACCATTCAGGTCGAGGTGCGCAAGAAGCGTACTTTTGTAAAACGTGATGATGAAGTTTCCCGTCCGGCAGCGGATCCGGCAGAGCAGGCGCGCAATGAAGAAGAAGCGCGCCGCGAAGCGGAATTGCTGGCGCGTCAGGAAGCTGAGTTGCGTGCAAAAGAAGAGCACTTAGCCAAGCTGGAAGCGGAGCGTGAAGCGCAGGAACGCGCTGAACGCGAAGCGGCGGAAGCTGAAGCGAAGCGTCGTGATGAAGAGCGCGCAAAAGCAGAACGTGCCGCGGCAGAAGCTGCAGCCGCTGCTGCAGCATCGAAGAGCGCGGAAGAGCGTGCTGCTGCAGAAGAAGTGCGCAAACGTCAGGAAGCGGAAGCTGCTGAAGCACGCCGTAAGCAGGAAGCCGCTGATGCTGCAAAACGTGCTGAAGCTGCAGAAAAAGCCCGTAAAGCAGTGGCAGATGAAGTAGCGCAGATTAAAGAAATGATGGCGAATATGCGCCGTCCTAAGCCTGCTCCTGCACCAGCGCCTGCACCGGCTGCAGCTGCGCCTAAAGTTGAAGGTACGCTGCATAAGCCTGCGGATAAAAAACCAGCTGCCGACAAGAAACCGGCTGCTGCTGCGCCTGCTGCAACTGCAGACAAAAAAGATGATAAAAAACCGGCATCGGCTGATCGTAAAGGCGGTAAAGGCGGTCAGAACGGTAGCTGGAATGACGATGCGAAGAAACGTTCCGGTGGTCTGAAAACACGCGGTGATGCGTCCGGTGGTCGTGATGGCTGGAAAGGCCCGAAAAACCGTCGCCATCATCACGAAGATCAGCGTGAAACCAACTTCCAGATGCCGACTGAAGCGATCATCAAAGAAGTTCACGTACCTGAGACCCTGACAGTCGCTGAACTGGCGCACAAAATGTCCGTGAAAGCGGCAGAAGTCATTAAACAGCTGATGAAGCTGGGTCAGATGTGTACTATTAACCAGGTTCTGGATCAGGAAACTGCAATGATCCTGGTGGAAGAAATGGGTCACAAAGCGTTTGCTGCGAAACTGGATGATCCTGAAGCGCTGCTGACGGACGACGGTACACAAACTGAATTTGAAGAATTGCCGCGTGCGCCGGTTGTTACGGTCATGGGTCACGTTGACCACGGTAAAACTTCTCTGCTGGATTACATCCGTCGCGCTAAAGTGGCTTCCGGTGAGGCTGGTGGTATTACTCAGCACATTGGTGCTTACCACGTTGAAACACCGCGCGGCATGATCACTTTCCTCGATACACCGGGCCATGAAGCCTTTACGGCAATGCGTGCGCGTGGTGCGAAAGCGACCGATATCGTTATTCTGGTTGTTGCAGCTGACGACGGCGTGATGCCGCAAACCAAAGAAGCGATTTCCCATGCGAAAGCAGCGGGTGTGCCGATAGTTGTGGCGATCAATAAGATTGATAAGCCAGCGGCAAACCCTGATCGCGTAACGCAGGAACTGGTTGCTGAAAGCGTTGTTCCTGAAGAGTACGGTGGTGATGCGCCGTTTATCCCTGTTTCCGCGAAAACCGGTCAGGGTATCGACGATCTGCTGGAAAACGTACTGCTGCAGGCTGAAGTTCTGGAACTGAAAGCACCGAAAGATGCGCCGGCAAAAGGCCTGGTTGTGGAAGCACGTCTGGATAAAGGTCGCGGTACTGTGGCAACCGTGCTGGTACAGTCCGGTACACTGCGTCGCGGTGACATCGTTCTGGCAGGTACATCCTACGGTCGTGTCCGTGCGATGATGGATGAAACCGGTAGCAGCATTACTGAAGCGGGTCCGTCTATTCCGGTTGAAATTCAGGGTCTGACTGAAGTGCCGCCAGCCGGTGAAGAAGTCATGGTTCTGGCTGACGAGCGTAAAGCCCGTGAGATCGCATTGTTCCGTCAGGGTAAATTCCGTGACGTGAAACTGGCGAAACAGCAAGCTGCGAAACTGGAAAATATGTTCGAAGGTCTGGGCGAAGGCGAACTCAAAAATCTGCCAGTCATTATCAAGACCGACGTACAGGGTTCTCAGGAAGCGCTGGTGCAATCGCTGGTCAAACTGTCAACAAGCGAAGTTCGCGTACAGGTTGTGCACGCAGCGGTTGGTGGCATTTCCGAATCCGACGTCAATCTGGCGGTGGCTTCCAAAGCAGTTATCATCGGCTTCAACACCCGTGCTGACGCATCGGCACGTAAGCTGGCTGAAACCAACGGCATCGACATCCGTTACTACAACATCATTTACGACGCAGTGGATGATGTGAAAGCAGCGTTGTCCGGCATGCTGGCACCTGAAAAACGTGAACAGGTGATCGGTATGGTTGAAATCCGTCAGGTCTTCATGGTCAGCAAAGTCGGTGCAATTGCGGGCTGTCTGGTAGTTGACGGTATGGTCAAACGTACATCGTCCGTCCGCTTGCTGCGTAACAACGTGGTGACATGGACAGGTGAGCTGGACTCCCTGAAGCGTTACAAAGACGACGCGAAGGAAGTCAAAGCCGGTATGGAGTGCGGCCTGTCACTGAAGGGCTACAACGAGATCCAGGTTGGCGACATGCTGGAAATCTTCGAAGTACAGGAAATTGCCCGTACCCTGTAAGAAATCTCAAGACCCCGGACCTGATCCGGGGTTCTTGTTTTAAGCTGAATAGAATTTATGGCAAAACATAGTAAAAGTATTCCGGGTCGTGGTTTGCGTGTCGCAGACCAGATCCAGAAAGATTTATCCGAAATTATCTGGGCTGAGCTCAAAGATCCGCGCGTCGGTATGATCACGCTGACGGAAGTACAGCTGACGCCAGATTATGCGCATGCGAAAGTGTACTTCACGACGCTGACTGACGATCCTGAAGGTGTGAAAGCGACGCTGCAGGGTCTGAGTAAAGCTGCCGGTTTCCTGCGCGCGCAACTGGGTCTGCGTTTGCGCATCCACACACTGCCGCAACTGCACTTTGTGCATGACACATCCACGATACGCGGGATGGCGATGTCAAAACTGATTGACGAAGCCAATGCCACCCGCGCCCTCGATGACGATGAGCAAAACCAGTAATCACAGATAATCAGCGCGGGGCTTTGGCCCCGTTTGTTTTTGTATGAATAAACCAAATGTCAAACGGGTGCGCGTGCCCGTGCATGGCGTGTTATTGCTGGATAAGCCTGTGGGCTGGTCGAGCAACGATGCGCTGATCCGCGCCAAGCGTTTGCTGAACGCGCAAAAAGCCGGTCATACCGGTACGCTGGACCCGTTTGCCACCGGCTTGCTGCCGCTGTGCTTTGGTGAAGCCACCAAGTTTTCGCACGATTTGCTGGAAGCGGATAAAACCTACGAAACCACCGTGCATCTGGGTGTCACCACGACCACTGGTGATACTGAAGGTGAAGTGCTGGAGCAACGCGAGCTGACCGTGTCTGAAGCCGATATTCTCGCGGTGTTGCCGCAGTTTACAGGCCCGATTGCGCAAGTGCCGCCGATGTATTCCGCCTTAAAGCGTGATGGCAAACCCTTGTATGAGTATGCACGTGCCGGGATCACGCTGGAACGTGAAGCGCGCAATGTCGTGATTCACAGTCTGGAATTTCTCGGTTACGAAGCGCCGTTCCTGCGCCTGCGCGTCTGCTGCAGTAAAGGCACGTATATCCGTGTGCTGGGCGAAGATATCGGCCGCGCGCTCGGCTGCGGTGCGCATCTGAATGCGCTGCGCCGTACCGGCGTGGGTTCGCTGGTGCTGAGCAAATCGATCACGCTGGATATGCTGGATGCGATGCCGGAAGCAGAGCGCACCGCTTTGCTCGATCCGGTGGATGCCTTGCTGTCGAATTTTCCTGCGGTGCAATTGTCTGATGCGCTGGCAGCGCGCCTGTTGCAAGGGCAGCGTCTGGCGCTGGCGAAAGAAGCCGTGGAACTCCCTGCGGAAACTGGTCGCGTCCGCGTATATCGTCAGTCGGATGGTGGTCTGCTCGGCTCGGCACAATTGCAGGCGGGCGGCATTCTTGCACCGGAACGTTTAATCCGCACGGAACACAACTGAAGTACTTTTTGTCATTGAATTGTCGCGCTAACCTGAAATAATGCTTTCTGGTGCTGCTGCGCAGCATGGTATAATTTTGGGTTATCCGATTTCACCTTGAACTGAATCAACATGTCTACTCCTAAACGCGCTATTCGCAACATCGCAATTATCGCTCACGTTGACCACGGTAAAACTACCCTGGTTGACCAGCTGCTGCGCCAGTCCGGTACTTTCCGTGACAACCAGCAAGTCGATTCCCGAGTCATGGACTCGAACGACATCGAAAAAGAACGCGGTATTACCATTCTGTCCAAAAACTGTGCCGTTGAATACAAAGGTACCCACATCAATATCGTGGATACCCCGGGCCATGCGGACTTCGGTGGTGAAGTTGAGCGCGTTTTGTCCATGGTTGACTCTGTTCTGCTGCTGGTTGATGCGCAGGAAGGTCCGATGCCACAGACCCGTTTCGTGACCCGTAAAGCGCTGGCGCTGGGCCTGAAACCTATCGTTGTGGTTAACAAAATTGACCGTGAAAACGCGGATCCGCAAAAAGCCGTTAACGCGACTTTCGAACTGTTCGACAAACTCGGTGCAACCGACGAACAGCTGGATTTTCCTATCGTTTACGCATCCGGCTTCAAAGGTTATGCAGGTCTGGAAGACACCGTCCGCGAAGGCAACATGGAGCCGCTGTTTGACGCGATCCTGAAGCACGTTCCGGCACGCGAAGATGATCCTGATGGTCCTCTGCAACTGCAAATCACTTCCATGGAATACTCCACCTACGTTGGTAAAATCGGCGTTGGCCGTATCCTGCGTGGCCGTATCCGTGGTCTGCAAGACGTGGTCTGGATGAATGGTCCGGAAGACAAGCCAACCAAAGCCCGTATCAATCAGGTGCTGACATTCAAAGGTCTGGACCGCGTACTGGTTGAAGAAGCGCAAGCCGGTGACATCGTTCTGATCAACGGTATCGAAGAAATCGGTATCGGTTCCACTATCTGCGCACCAGACTGCATCGAACCGCTGCCTATGCTGAAAATTGACGAGCCAACCCTGACCATGAACTTCATGGTTAACAGCTCGCCACTGGCAGGCCGCGAAGGTAAATTCGTGACCACACGTCAGATCCGTGACCGTCTGGAACGCGAACTGAAATCCAATATGGCGCTGCGCGTCAAACAGATGGAAAACGATGACTCCTGCTACGAAGTTTCCGGTCGCGGTGAGCTGCATCTGACTATTCTGATCGAAAACATGCGTCGTGAAGGCTTCGAGCTGGCAGTTTCCCGTCCGCGCGTTGTGTTCAAAATGGTTGACGGCGTACGTCACGAGCCATACGAAAACCTGACCGTTGACGTGGAAGAATCCCATCAGGGCGGCGTCATGGAAGAACTGGGTCGTCGTCGCGGTGATCTGCAAAACATGGAACCGGATGGCAAAGGCCGTGTCCGTCTGGAATACCGTATTCCTGCACGTGGTCTGATCGGCTTCCAGGGCGAATTCATGACGCTGACCCGTGGTACAGGTCTGATGAGCCACGTATTTGACGATTACGCACCAGTCGATAACACCAAAGGTGAACTGGCTGGCCGTCGTAACGGCGTGCTGATTTCTCAGGAAGACGGCGCAGCAGTTGCTTACGCTATCTGGAAACTGCAGGATCGCGGCCGTATGTTCGTCAGCCACAACGACCCTGTGTACGAAGGTATGATCATCGGTATTCACTCCCGTGAAAACGATCTGGTTGTGAATCCGGTCAAAGGTAAACAGCTGACCAACGTTCGTGCTTCCGGCACCGACGAAGCAGTGCGTCTGGTACCACCGATCCAGCTGAGCCTGGAATACGCGGTTGAGTTCATCGAAGATGACGAACTGGTTGAAGTCACACCGAAGAGCATCCGTCTGCGTAAGCGTTTCCTGAAAGAACACGAACGCAAACGCGCTCAGCGCGAATCTGAAGCGTAATCTGCTTCAGTGCACGAATAAAAAACCGCAGCCTAGTCTGCGGTTTTTTTATTGCTGCGATGCTGGGAGGATTTCTTCACACATCGGCGGAAAGGCCGTGTAGCCGTCTTTTAGTCATCAGCCTGTTTTTCCCACGTAACAGTGCGAAGCAGTGCAAAAAAGTGCAAAAAAGTGCAGGAATGCGGACTTTCGCACAGCAATCCGCCTGTCGTCGGTGAAAAGTCCGGCTCTCCGGAAATGTCGGATGACGATTTCTGCATGATGCTCCCGAATCTTTCATCAGTTTTTTTACCTCAGATTGTGATTGCATAAAAGGAAATCTGAGTTAGCATGCCGGTTTGCCAATGTTGCTCTTGTCATAAAAAAGCGAAGCGCAGCATTTCTTTTTAATCTTCATGCGGGATTGTATGGATCAGGAATCTTCAGGCTTGAATCCGCGTACCGGCTGGGTGCGCATTGCGATTGCAGCAGGGCAGGCGGTGCTGCTGTATCTTCTGTACCGGGCGGGTACGCAAAGGTTATGGCCGGCGACGCAGCCGGAACTGTTCTTCCCTTTACTGTTATGCGGTCTGGGTTTGCCGGTAATCGCGATTTCTTCGCTCGGGCAAATGCCAACGGCAAAGCTGTTGCGCTGGCTGGGTTTTCTGGCACTGGTGCTGACCGGACTGACTTTGCATGACTGGTTCCGCCGCAATGGTTTGAATAATGAATGGGGTTCGGCGGAGTATCCGGGGCACCGCAGCGATAAGGGGCCGTATCCGTCGCCTTTATTGTTCACCTTCAGTTTCCTGTGCCTGTATGTGGCGCAATCGCTGAAGCTGGCGTATGAGCAAAAACGTCAGGGCGTTGCGCAATATCCGCAGTATTTTGATTTGTCGTGGAAGTTGCTGGTGCAGCTGAAATTCTCAGCCTTGTTCGTCGGTGCGCTGTTTGCGTTGCTGGCTTTGGGGGCTGGCTTGTTCGATATGCTGAAGCTGGAATTCCTGTCTGAATTGCTTAAGCGTGAATGGTTCAACATACCAGTGATCGTGCTGGCCTTCGGGTTTGCGCTGCATCTGACGGATATGCGTCCGGCAATTGTGCGCGGTATCCGTAATTTGCTGCTGGTATTGTTGTCGTGGCTGTTGCCGCTGGCGACCATCGTGCTGGCCGGATTTCTGGTGTCGTTGCTGTACAAAGGCGTGGATTTACTGTGGGCGACCCGTCATGCAACCAATCTCTTGCTGGGTTCCTGCGTTGTACTGGTGGTGCTGATCAATACCGCGTTTCAGGATGGTGCTGCACTGGCGACTGCGCCGAAGATACTGCGCTGGTGTGCCCGTCTGGCCTGTTTCATATTGCCGGTACTGGCCTTGCTGGCCTTGCGTGCGCTGCAATTGCGGATTACGCAATATGGCTGGAGCAGTGATCGCCTGATCGCGGTGGTTTGTGCGCTGATTGCACTGGCTTACGGTCTTGCCTATCTGCGTGCTGCAATCGCTGCAGATGGTTTGCTGAGCAAGATAGCCGGTGCGAATGTGGTGATGGCTTATGTGCAATTGGCTGCGGTACTGGCTTTGTTTTCGCCTTTGCTGGACCCGGCACGGATTTCAGTGGCGGATCAGGTCGCGCGTCTGCGCGATGGCAAAGTCATGGCGGACGAGTTCGATTACCGTTATCTGCGCTTTGAAGGTGGTCGTTACGGACGCGAAGCGCTGGAGCAACTGAAGCTGGAAACTGCTTTGCCTGAGGCAAAACAGATTCGCGAGAAAGCGGCGTCTGTGCTGGCACTGACCTATAAATCGTATGCAGAAGAACCGGTGCAGGTCGTGCGTCCGTATGAAGTCTGGCCGAAAGGTGCTGTCTTGCCGCAAGGATTTTTGCGCCAGCCCGATCAAAAAGATAATGGCTGGCTGACACAGAAAGACACCGAATGCCTGATCGCGAAAACCCATGCCTGCGATGTGTTGCTGCAGGATATGAATCGGGATGGCAAGCCGGAAGTGCTGGTACTGGATCGCAACAGTAACTATGGCGGTAATCTGTATGCAGAAGTACAGCCCGGCGTCTGGAAACGGCAGGCGCATGTGGATGTGGAAGCGGACGACTGCGATAAGCTGAGCGATGCCCTGCGTGCCGGACAGGGAAAAGCAGTGACGGGCTGGGATATGCTGGTTGTAGGCAGTATGCGCTTAATGGTGCGTCCTGATCCGGTTGTCAGACAGCGTTGTAAGTCATAACCGCCAGAGCGGAATCTTCTCGCTGATGTCTGCATGCTGAACCGCAGACCGCAGTGAGCCGACGCGGCACATTCTTGTGATGTTGCCGCGTTTTTTATGTCTGCCTGTCCGGCAAGAATGTCCGTTGCAGCGTCGGTCAGATGAAAATAATCCGCCGCTCAGTCGTTAAATGCTATCTGCATTCAAAAAATTTCAAGGCTGAAATCCACTGTTTCTGCGGACATCCACGATGTCATCCTGATAAAGTGCCTGATATATTCAGTTTTTGTGAATTGCAAGCCGGAAAGTCTGTTGTTGCCCTTGTTGGACAAGAGCCGTCGTGACCCTTAGCATACTCACGCCGCGCTGAAGACCGTATTGAATCAGGAGAACGCATGCCCGCCGCCCAGAATGCCCGCCGTAAAGCCATATTGCTGATGATTGCTGCCGCCACCCTGTGGAGTACTGCAGGTGTCGCCAGCCGCCATTTGCAAAGCGCGGCCGGATTTGAAATCGTATTCTGGCGCAGCCTGTTTGCCGCGATTTTTGTCGCGGGACTGATGCTGCATCAGTACGGGCGCGGTTTTCTCAGTCGTCTGAAACTGATGGGCAGCACCGGCGTGGTATCCGGCCTGATGTGGGCCACCATGTACAGTTGCTTCATGACGGCGCTGACGCTGACGACGGTGGCAAACACCTCGGTAATGGAAAGTCTGGCACCGTTATTCACGGCGCTGCTGTCATGGCTGGTGCTGAAAGAACGGATTCCGTTCGCGACCTGGATCGCAATTGCGCTGGCTGCTTGTGGCATGGGTTGGATGTTTGCCGGTAATTTGTCCGTGACGGACAGCCGTGGCGTGCTCGGCATGCTGGTGGCACTGGGAATTCCGCTGGCATCGTCGGTGAATATGATTCTGCTGAAACGACGCGCGCATACGGTGGACCTGATTCCGGCGGTATTTCTGGGCGGCACATTCTCGGCGCTGGCGATGCTGCCATTGTCGGTGCCGTTTCAGGCATCGGTGCAGGATGTGCTGATCCTCGGCGCGCTGGGTTTTTTTCAGCTTGGCTTGCCGTGTTCGCTGATGGTGAAGGCATCTGCGCATCTGAAAGCGCATGAAGTTGCCTTACTGGCTTTGCTGGAAGTCTTGCTGGCGCCATTATGGGCGTGGCTGGGGGCGGGCGAGGTGCCTGCAACGGCAACGCTGACCGGCGGCGCACTGGTGTTAGCCGCTTTAATCGGCAATGAAATCCGGACATGGCAACAGAAACGGGCTTAATCGCAGTAAAATAGCGGGTTATTTACCCCAATTTTCCGCTGGCGCCGGTTGCGCTGCGGTTCTGTTACGGAATGTTGTGATTATGAAATCTCCTGAACTTTTACTGCCAGCCGGTTCGCTGGAAAAAATGCATGCTGCTTTCGACTTTGGCGCAGACGCGGTGTACGCCGGTCAGCCGCGCTACAGTCTGCGTGCCCGCAATAACGAATTTTCGACGCTGGATGTGCTGCGTCAGGGTATCGAAGGCGCACACACGCGCGGCAAACTGTTCTTCGTTGCCAGTAATATTTTTCCGCACAACGCCAAACTGAAAACCTATCTGCGCGATATGGAACCGGTCATCGAAATGAAACCGGATGCGCTGATCATGGCCGATCCGGGTCTGATCATGATGGTGCGTGAAAAATGGCCGGAAGTGAATGTGCATTTGTCGGTACAGGCAAATGCGGTGAACTGGGCCGACGTGAAATTCTGGAAAAAAATGGGCCTGACCCGTGTGATTCTGTCGCGCGAACTGTCGCTGGATGAAATCGAAGAAATCCGTCAGGAATGCCCGGATATGGAACTGGAAGTGTTCGTGCACGGCGCGCTGTGTATCGCGTACTCCGGCCGCTGCCTGTTGTCCGGTTACTTCAATCACCGCGATCCGAATCAGGGTACCTGCACCAATTCCTGCCGCTGGGATTACAAAGTTTCCAATGCATCAGAAAACGAAACCGGCGATCTGGTGAATATTCCGGTCGAAACCATCAAGTTCGATTTCAATAAAGCACTGGAAGATGCGAATCAGTCGTTCTCTGCAATGGGCGACATGAAACGTCATCCGCTGGCAGACCGTCCTTATCTGATCGAAGAAACCGGTAAGCCGGGCAGCCTGATGCCGATTCTGGAAGATGAGCACGGCACCTACATCATGAATTCCAAAGACTTGCGCGCTGTGGAACACGTCGAGCGTCTGGCGAAAATCGGTGTGGATTCCCTGAAAGTCGAAGGCCGTACCAAGTCGCTGTATTACGTGGCACGTACCGCGCAAGTCTATCGCCGCGCGATTGATGACGCGGTTGCTGGTCGTCCTTTCAATCCGGACTTGCTGGGCGAACTGAATGGTCTGGCAAACCGTGGTTATACCGACGGTTTCTATCAGCGTCACCATACACAAGACCACCAGAATTACATGGAAGGCGTATCGCAGGCGCACCGCAGTCAGTACGTTGGTCAGGTCACCAAAGTGGAAGATGGCTGGGCAGAAGTACAGGTGAAAAACCGTTTCAGCGTCGGTGATCGCATCGAAATTATTTCCCCGGCCGGCAATGAAATCGTGACCCTCGGTGAAATGCGCAATACCGAGAACCAGTCGCTGAACATGATCAGCGGTGCAGGCCATACCGTGCGTATTCCGCTGGACGGCAAATACGAAAAAGCACTGATCGCAAAAATGCTGTAATTCTCTGTGTGCCGCGTGGAATGTGGCACACTATCCGCAAAACATCATTGTAATATCGTGGTTTATTAAATTATATTGATGTTGTCATGTTAATATCGCTCCGTTTCTTTTCAACGGAGTGAATATGAACAAGCATGCTGCGCAGTGTTTACTGGTTACTGTGCTGGTTGGTGGCAGTCTGACTGCCTGCGGTGGCGGCGGTAGTTCCGCCCCTGCTGAAAAACCTGTCGGTACAGTCGCGGTTTCCATCTCCCCCATGAAACAGGTGGTGTTGTACACCGGTCGGGCGGTCTCTTTTTCTGCGGTTGGCAAATCCTCGATTGATTTACCCCTGACTTACCAGTGGGACTTCGGTGATGGCAGCACCGGTAGCGGTGCCAGCCTGAATCATACTTTTGCTAAATCCGGCACATATTCCATCAAAGTCACGGCGACTGACAGCAACGGCGTGAAAGCCAGCAGTTCCGGTGTGCTGAGCGTGGTGGATGCGGTACTGACAACGCCGGTAATTACGGCAAATCCTGCCAGCGGTTTTGCAGGTGTCGAAGTCAGTTTTACCGGTGCATCATCCGATCCCGGCGGCGGTACGCTGACGTATAACTGGGACTTTGGCGATCAGGGAAAAGCCACCGGTGATACCGTAAAGCACAGTTTTTCAACACAGGGCACGTATCCAGTGGTGCTGACAGTCACCAATGATCTGGGTGCCAGCACAAAAACGACGCTGTCGTATCTGGTCAATGCCTATACCGGTGCGCCGACCGTACCTGTGATCAGCGCCCCCACAGTCACCAGTACCACCAAAGCCATTACGCTGAGCGCATCCGCACTCGATGCCTTGCCGCTGACCTACAGCTGGGATTTCGGCGATAACACGACAGGCAGCGGTGCTTCTGTTCAGCATAGCTACAGCAATGCCGGTACTTATCAGGTTACCGTGACAGCGACCAATACCAAGGGGGCAAAGTCGGTATCGGCGCCGTTCAGTGTTTCGGTGTTGCAACAAGTGAGTAATGCGCTGACACCGGCTTGCGGCGGCGCGAATTGTTCTGCCACTAATGCAACGACACACAGCGGATCAGGTGTCGGGGTCTGGCAATACCAGAATACCGGTACCACGCCGGTACTGATGGATTTCAGTATCAGCGGCGTGAAGGCAGGACAATTTGCCACCGTGTTATTCACCAATCCTTCTGAAACCGCGACTTTGCTGGCGCCGGGATTTGCCAACATGCCAGTTCGGGCCGTGGGTGCAGCACAAAAATCGCTGAATATGCTTGCATTGCAACATGCTGCCAAAGCAGATCTCCAACACGATGACATGCTGCAGCGTAATCTGGCTCTGATGCAAATGATCCGTAAAAAAGCAGCAGGCGGTAAACCGGCAGTCAGTCATGCGAGGGCAGTACCACCTGTTCGTCCCGTGGCAGTGGGGGACAGCAGAGTCTGGGTGGATACCTTTGACCGTAGTAATCCCGTCAGTTACAACCTGAAGGCATCCCAGATTTGTCGCCTGAACAGCGGTCGGAATGCGGTTTTCTGGGGCGATCCGAATGGTGGTGCGACTGCGGCGGATATCGCGGAGTTGGCAAATGCATTCTGTTCGAACGGCGGTCTGGGAAAAGCCGGATTTGATACCCTGACAGATATCATGGGGGATGCCTGGGGAACAGCCAGCACTTCAGAAATGATTTCCGATAGCAAAGGATTGCAGGATATTCATATCGTTCTGCCCAAAGTGCCAGCGGGTCTGGGGTGGGCGGGCTACTTCTGGGGCGGGAATAATTTCCTCAAAACGGCGGATCCTTCAGTTAAGCTCAGTAATGAAGCACTGGTATTTTTCGTTAACGGTACGGGTATTGCGGGTTCGCTGAATTTTTACAAATCCACGCTGATTCATGAAGCCGTACATATGATTAATTTCTACCAGCGTTCGATCGTCCGGGACATTGGACATGACACCTGGCTGGAAGAGACATCTGCGATGATGGCAGAAGATTTGCTGAGCAAGCGTTTGTCCGGTGGCAGCTTCAATAAAATCGCAGAAAGCCGGATGCCGGTATTTCTGGCGTCCGGTGGTGGCGTCAGTTACATCAACTGGCCGAATTTATCCGGAAATCATTACGCGATGGGTGGCAGCTTTGGCGCATTCCTGAACCGGAAATACGGGCAAAGTCTGTTCAGTAAAATTGAAACCGATTGCAAAGACGGTGGTGCACAAACCAGTTATCAGTGTCTGGATGCACTGATCAAAGCGGCGGGGGGTAATGGCATCGGGGATGATCTGGCGCGGATGGGGATATCTGTGTTCGGGAATACTCCCGGTTCAGCGTTGCCGCAAGGCTTCGGTTTTCCACAGCGCACAGCAGATGGCGATCTGGTAGCGATTGATATGGCAAGCATCGCGAAATCTTTGCAGGTTACGCCCGTAATTCCGCTGATATTTATGCCAACCTCACATTACTTCCGTCAGGAAGTGCTGAGCAGTGCGGGCAGTTACACCAAGTCCGGCATGCTGGTGCCTGCCGGAGTCACTATGCATATCATGATCCGGGACGCTGCTCCCTGATTTACCTGCGGCAACTGTGTGGTAAAAAGCCGTCGCTTTCTGTGCGACGGCTTTTTTTTATCATTTTTTATTCAGGCAATCTTTTTCGTACAAAATTCCAGAAAACCAGAATATGCAAAAATAATAATTTGAAAAGGTGGTGTTTTTTTGAAAGTTAGGCGAATTTAGTAAAAAAATAACAGAGGAAACTGCGATTTTGTGAAATATTTCAAACTGTAACGACAATGTGTAATTTTGTGTCTTGTGCTAGGATCAACGCGCTTCTTAATGAAACCGGAGTAATGATGAAAAAAAGCACAGCACAGATGCTCTTCGTATCTACCCTGTCACTGGCAGCGCTGACTGCCTGCGGTGGTGGCGGAGGAGGGGATTCCACAACAGCACCGGCACCATTGCCAACCGTATCCGTCAGCATTTCGACATCCGGTTTGCCGGTTCTTTACACAGGTCGTTCCGTATCGCTGAGCGCGACGGGCACATCGTCTGCCAATCTGGCATTAACCTATTCCTGGGATTTTGGTGACAATACTGCAGCAGGCACTGGCGCGACTTCCGCGCATACCTTTGCCAAAGCCGGTACTTACACAGTCAAAGTCACTGCAACCGATACAAATGGCACTAAAGCCAGTGCATCCGGCACGGTGACGATTGTGGACGCGGTACTGACCACACCAACCATTACACCTAGCGTCGCGTCGGCAATCGCAGGGAATGCTGTAACCTTTGCCGGTGCTTCCAGCGATCCTAGCGGCGGCACACTGACATACAGCTGGGATTTCGGTGATAACACAGCCAAAGGCAGCGGCGCGAGTGTGCAGCATACCTTTGCAGCAGCGGGCAATTACCCTGTTGTACTGACAGTCACCAATGATCTGGGCACCAAAGCGACCACAACACTGAATTACAGTGTTTCCGCAGCAGCCGGTGCACCATCGACACCGGTGATCAGCGCAAACAACACCACTGTGCTGCCGAACGCAGCTATTACATTCAATGCGTCTGCACAAGACACACTGCCGCTGACATACAGCTGGGACTTCGGTGATGGCACTACCGGTACCGGCGCAACTGTTCAGAAGAGCTATACAGCAGCGGGTACTTACAACGTGGTTGTGACTGCAACCAACAGCCAGAATAAATCGACCAAATCGTCTGCAACACAGATTACTGTGATGCAAGCGGTTTCGAATGTGCTGGCGCCTAGCTGTTCCGGTGCTGGTTGCAGCGCCAGCAGCGCAACTACTTATGCCGGTTCCGGTGTGGGTGCATGGCAGTACCAAAATACAGGTTCCGTACCAGCTTCTCTGAACTTCGCGATCAGCGGTGTGAAAGCAGGTCAGGTAGCAACTCTGGTGTTCACAAACACTTCTGACAGCAGTTCTCTGACAGCGCCGGCCTTCGGTGCAGCGCCGGCAGCGATTCCTGCAGCATCCACCGGTGCTTTGTCTCTGAATATGCAGGCGCTGAACCGTCACGCTCAAATGGATGCAGCACATGAGTCTATGCATCAGCGTAATCATGAGCTGATCAAGCAAATGCGTGCTAAACCAGCAGCAGTTCGTGCAGCAGGCGTCAAAGCGGCCAACGTTCCTCCGGTTCGTGCAGTTGCTGTGGGCGATACCAAGGTCTGGGTTGATACTTACGACAGCGCAAATCCAGTCAGCTACACACTGAAAGTAGCGCAGATCTGTAAGCTGAAAACCGGCCGTAATGCGGTAATCTGGGGTGACCCGAACGGTGGCGCAACTGCCGCTGATTTGCTGGCGCTGGCGAACACCTTCTGTTCTAACGGCGGTGCAGGTACAGGCGGCTTTGACGCGCTGACCGATATCATGGGTGATGCCTATGGTACGAAGAGCTACAGCAACACCATTGGTGACACCAACGGGCTGCTCGATATCAACGTGGTTGTACCGAACGTGCCTTCCTCAACTAAATGGGGTGGCTACTTCTGGGGCGGTAATAACTTCCTGAAAACCGCATTCCCAAGCACCAAAAACAGTAATGAAGCACTGGTGTTCTTTGTCAACGGTCAACAAGTATCGCAGGCACTGAACTACTACAAATCCACGCTGATGCATGAAGCCGTGCATATGATTAACTTCTACCAGCGCGCATTTGTTCTGGATACAGCGCACGACACATGGCTGGAAGAAACCACAGCGATGATGGGTGAAGACATTCTGGCAAAAACCATTTTCGGTGGCAGCTACAATGAAATGACTCAGGTTCGCATTCCGCAATACCTGCGTACCGGTGGCGGTGTGAGCTATGTGAACTGGACGAATCTGTCCAGCGACAGCTATGCGTTCGGTGGTGCATTCGGTGCATACATTAACCGTAAATACGGCCTGTCCATGTTCAAGAAAATCGTGACCGACTGTAAAGATGGTCAAACAGTCAATGGCGTGAAGATCACCAGCTACGCTTGTATGGATACCCTGATCAAGGGTGCCGGTGGTGTTGGCATGGGCGATGAACTGGCGAAATTCGGTATCTCTCTGTGGGGTAACACACCGGCATCGGCTCTGCCTTCCGGTCTGGGCTTCCCGCAACGTACCGTAGACGGCGTATTTGATGCGATCGACGTGGCAACAGTAGCGAAAGCACTCAAATTCACAGCGAAAACACCGGCAGCGATGGTTCCGGCCTCGCACTACTTTGCACAGGAAACCATTGCTGCAGGCGCAACCAGCTTCAGCAAATCCGGTGTAATCGTGCCGGCAGGTGCAACACTCCACATCATGGTTCGCGACGCAGCACCATAATCAGCGAATCTGAATAAACAGTAAAACGTAAGAGAGCTCGCCGCTCCGGGAAACCGGAGCGGTTTTTTTATGGGCGGGTGGTTATCAATGCAGCGTTATGGCGATCCGGAGTGAGACGGGTGTCCAACGTAATCCGATGGCGCCTGACTGTCGGGCAGGTGACGTAAACGTAGTGAAATCCTTGCTTAATGGAATACCGACTCGGGAAGCAGAGGAACTGGCGATACTGGAATGGGATTTGTGATTCAGTCATCACCGTTGATTGGAGTTAATAGGTCGCATTTCGTCATCAGACTAAAAAGCCAATATTAATAATTTTCTTGTGAGGCCTTATAAGCCTGACTCGCATAAAAAAAGGTCTCAGAAAACCGAAACGGTTCACTGAGGGAAGCATAGTGCTATTTGCTTTTGTATATTTTTTGGGGTATCGGTTATTTTGTTAAAATTGCACGAATGCTTGATTGATATTTTTAATCTAATCAATTTATGAAAATAGCGGCCATTTTATTTCTTGCTCTGTTTTTGACGGGTATCCAAAATTTATCAGTTGCGTCGCAAACGGTGCGTCTCCGTCAATTCGCCAAAGTTATAGACACAAAGGGAAATAAGTTGTCTGGTGAGGGCGCCGATGCTGAACGGCGTATGCAAGTGTTTGAAGCAATTTCGCGAGACTTACCTTGGACTGCGGAAAGCTTGCGTCAAGCGGGCATTATCTTGCAACACACAAATACAGAAAATGAGCCCGATGACGGTGAAGAATACCGCTCTCAGGAAATGCATTTGTTTACATTCTTTTTACACAAAGAATATGCACGTCTTATAGAAAGAAAATCTGGTGCTCTTTTGGGGCCGTATCGTTATTGTCGTGTAATGGGTCTCCCGGTAGAACTGGATGTTCAATGGACAGAAGATAAAGACTTAAAGAAACCATTAATAGCACGCAATACAATTTCTGATGATGAGCGTATGAAGCGCGGATTTCCATTTGCATTGCTAGCTTCATATCTGAGCACAAACGAAGATCCACTGCCCGATTCGCTGCGCACAACCATCCGGGATAACGAAATGAATCAGCTATATGTTGCTGATCAACAGACTCGCAGTCTGTTTAAAAAAGACGAGATGATATTTAACCGAACAATAGAACGTATCGGCGATAGCCAGCGCAGGGCGCGGCTGTATGAAGTAATGGCGGAAGACGTACTCTGGAACGCCAGGACATTGTTTGAAGCAGCACAAGTGATGAATCGTACGAAGAGTACATTGAAAAAGCAAAGAAAGACACATTTTCGCTTTCAGGAAAACCACCTGTTGGCTTTCTTTTTAGCGCGGCAAGCGTATATCAGAGGTGAACGTGATGCGGCTCCTTTAATTGTAGAAAGTCTCAATAATTATCTTCGGGTAAGCCAAATGCCGGAAAGCTTCAGATTAAAGTTAATACGGCAAGATGAACCCAGAGTTTGTCTGCAAGAAGAACGTGTGAGTGTCGAGCAGTGGGGGAAGTATGAGTTTCCGTTTCATTTGGGCAGAGTTATTAAACCGCTCTGCTACGGTAAGTAGATAACGATGGTTGCTCCATAACTCCGTCGGTCTTTGATCAGCCTGCGACCCGTTCGACAGTGCTCTCAGTCAGGTAAGGTCAGATACACGCAATCAGTCAACTGTACTGTGCAAATATCGTCATGTGTGATTTCCGGACAGCCGGACTTTCTGCCGACGACCGCCGGGGTGCTGTGCTGAACACCGCATTTGGGGTGGTTTTGGACGGTTTCAGTGGCTTTCGATGCCGCAGGCGTGGCTGATCAGTTGTCCCAGTGTTTTCAGGGCCTGTTCGTGGCGGCGGGTCAGCGGGTGGCCGGTGTTTAAGCGCATGCAGTTTTTGAACTGGCGGCTGGCAGAAAACATCGGGCCCGGCGTGATGGAAATGCCTATCGCCATCGCCTGACGTTGTATCAGCAGCATATCTACCGGTTCCGGTAATTCCAGCCACAGAAAATAGCCGCCCGCCGGCCGGCTGGTGCGGGTGCCTTCCGGAAAATAGCGTTGCACCATTTCCAGACTGGCACTTTGCTGCACCGATAAATGATGACGCAACTGTTGCAGGTGGCGGTCGAAATAGCCTTTGCTCAGAAAGGTGGCCAGCGCTTCCTGTGTTGGCAGCGCGGTGGACAGGCTGGTGCTGAGTTTTTGCCGGATCATCGCATGGGTATGCTTTCCCGCCAGCGCCCAGCCAACGCGGTAGCCCGGCGCCAGACTTTTGGAAAACGAGGTGCAGTGAATCACGATGCCTTCGCTGTCCCAGGCTTTCAGCGGCAACGGGCGTTCTGCGGTGAAGTACAGTTCGCCATATACATCATCTTCAATAATGGTGACGCCGTATTGCGTCGCCAGCGCCACGATGGCCTTTTTGTTTTGTTCAGGGATGGTGCTGCCGAGCGGATTCTGAAAATTACTCATCAGCCAGCAGGCTTTTGGCTGGTGGCGGCGAAATGCTGATTCAAGCGCATTCAGGTCGATGCCGTCACGCGGATGGCTAGGCACTTCGAGCGCCTGTAATCCCATTCTTTCGATGGCTTGCAGTGCGCCGTAAAACGCCGGTGATTCAATCACCACGGTATCGCCGGGCTGGGTGACGGATGCGAGTGCAAGATTCAGTGCTTCCAGCGCGCCGTTGGTAATCAGGACATCATCCGGATGCACCCGCATTCCCATGGTCAGATAGCGCAGCGCAATTTGCCTGCGTAAATGCTGACTGCCGGGCGTCAGATCATCAATTGTATTCCACGGATCGAGCTGCGGCAGGCTTTGCGACATGCAGGCCGCCAGTCTGCCCATCGGAAACAACGTGGGGCAGGGGAAGGCAAAGCCCAGCGGTACCATATCGCGGTGGCCGGATTCCAGAATGCTGAAAATCAGGCTGCTGACATCCAGCATTTGTTTTTCGCCACTGAGTTGGGCGGTGACCCGCGCTTCGGGTAAGGCTTCGTGACTACCTGCAATCACAAAATAGCCGGAACGCTCTTTGCCGCGTATCAGTCCGCGTGCTTCCAGCAGATAGTATGCCTGATACACGGTGGCCGGACTGACTGCGCGTGCTTCGCTGGCTTGCCGCACTGAGGGCAGTTTTTCGCCGCGCCGTAAGGTGCCGGTGCGTATCGACTGCGCGATGTCTTCTGCCAGTTTTTCATACAGTTTCATAGGTTTCCCTTAGCCGGGTACGCGGAACATCGCTTGCTCAGATGCCACGGTTTGCTGTGTTGCTTTATCCCGCAGCGTCAGGCGGAAACGGTAATGTCCGGGTTTCAGTGTGACGGCATTGCGCACCGTGACGCTGATCAGTCCGCCACCGGCGGGTGCAAGCCGGATACCGTCATACGGATTCAGGGTCAGCGCCGGTGCATCTTCGATGTTTAAATCATAATTGCCAGTTTCCTCACGGGTATTGAGTAAATGCAAGCGGTAGACTTGCTCAAACTGACCTGGCGCAGGTTCGCGCACTGCGGGCATACGGTCGGTTTGCACATGCATGCGCACACTGTCGCGCTTCGCCAGTAAAACACCGGCTGACAGACACATCAGCAGCATCAGTGCACTGTACACCAGCACCCGCGGACGCAGCAGGCGTGGCCTGAGCTTGCGGGCAGTCTGTTCGGGCTTCGTGTTCTGCATCTGACGAGCACTGCTGTAGCTGATCAGACCGCGCGGCAAATCCAGTTTATCCATCACATGATCACAGGCATCAATGCAGGCGGCGCATGCGGTGCAGTCGTGCTGCAATCCTTTGCGGATATCAATACCGGCGGGGCAGACTTGTACGCACAGTCCGCAATCGATACAACTGTTCGCACCGGCAGGCCGGTCTGCGCCCGGTTTGGCGCGTGGCTCGCCACGCTGGTTGTCGTAATTGATGATCAGACTGTCCTGATCCAGCATAGAACCCTGAAAGCGTGCATACGGACACAGATAGCGGCAGAACTGGGTGCGCATCAGTCCCGCATTGGCATACATCAGTCCGCCGTACAGCAGCATACTGGTCGCCGCGCCTGCACTGAAATGCCATTGCTGTAAGCCGCTGATCAGTTCACTGGCAGGGACAAACCATGCCGTAAATGTGAAGCCGGCCAGCGCGGAAAACAATAACCATAGCGCGTGTTTGCTGCCTGTGCGCAGCAGACGTTCTGTTGTCCAGCCTTCCCGCGCAAGACGCATACGATGACTGCGGTTGCCTTCGGTACGGTTTTCTATCCACATCATGATCAGGGTATAGACCGATTGCGGACAACCGTAACCGCACCAGACACGGCCTGCAATCGTCGTCACCAGAAACAGACCAAACGCACACACAATCAGCAGCAGGGCCAGATAAATCAGATCATGCGGATACAGAATCAGGCCGAACAGATAGAATTTTCTGGCGGCCATATCCAGTAACACTGCCTGCCGGCCATTCCATTGCAGCCATGGCGTACAGAAAAAGACCAGTTGCGTCAGCAGTACACAAAACCAGCGCAGACGGGTGAACCGGCCTTGTGATTCGCGCACATACACCGGATCAAATTTGGTGTAAATCGATATGGTGCGGTATTGGGGTGCAGAAGGTGTTTGCATGGCAGCCATCATCAGGGGAGTGATTCGTGGCGCGATCATGCGCTGCTGCTGATATGAAAAACAGAAGCAGTCTGGCGAAAAAAAGCAGTACAGATCAGAATGGCGGACAGTTGAAGCGGCTACTGCTGATCCGCTTCATGCAAGCTTGCCAAAGAAAGGGATCCGGATTTTGTCAGAAACAATGTCGTTGTTGATGATGTGGTGCATCGTTGTGAATGCACTGACTTATGGCTTGTTTGCACTGGATAAACGACAGGCAGTGCGTAATGCATGGCGGGTGCCGGAGCGGCATTTGCTGGCTGCGGTAATGCTGGGTGGCTGGGCAGGTGCGTTGCTGGCCATGTGGATTTGCCGGCACAAGCGCAGAAAAACCGCATTTCTGCTGCAGTTTGTGCTGGCGCTGATACTGCATTTGCTAATGATCATGGGTATATTCCTCGTGCTGAGCGGTGCAGAGTCGGTTCGCTGGCAGGCTTTGTTCAGCGCATAGCAACGGCGTCCGGATGGCGAATTCTCGTAGCGCGTGCGGCAACACTGCCGTGCCACGGTGCGGGCAGCGATGCCCAGTATTTCGCCATGCCGTTCGCCATACTCAGTCTGGCAGAGGGCAGCGGCACGCTGCGCGACAGTAAGGCACGGTCCGGCAGTCTGGCCAGTTTTTCATAAAAGCGCACCAGATCTGCCGGGTTCCAGCCGGAATCCAGTGCCAGTTGCATCCCCAACTGATCTGCTTCGGCTTCATGCTGATACGAAAGGGCGCTGAGTTTCAGTTGCAGGCGGTAATCGCTGCGTAACTGTTCTGCTACCAGAGTTAAGTCGTTGCCCGGCGCATCCCGCAGTAAGCGGGCTTCCGATAATTCTTCATGCTGATGACTGGCCAGCGCATGTGCTGCTTCATGCGCCAGCAGCGCGGCAATTTCGCCATCGCTGAGCTGCAACTGCAGTAAAAAATGCTCGCTGACCAGAATTTTTCCACCCGCGAAACAGACTGCGTCGATGTCTGCAGAGCTGGTCAGATGAATTTCCCACTCCCAGTCTGCCGATGGTGGATGTAATTTTGTGGCTGCAGGAATCAGGCTGGCGAGAATGTCTCTGAGTTTTGCCAGCATTGCCGGATTCCGGTTGATCTGGCCCTGATCCGCCAGTTCCCGTATCAGTTCGTAATAGTCACTTTCCTGACGTGCATTGACTTCGGCACTGCTGTACGACAGCGATTGCCAGCGACCGGTAGCAGGTACCTGCGCTCCTGCCTGCGCACAAAATAAACAGAAAAACAGCATGGGCAGCATTTTTTTCATGATGATCTCCTCCGCAGTCTGTCGGGGTGCAGGCATAGTTGCAGCATAGAAATGCCTGTGCTTCATCACAAGAAAACGATTGTTAATTCGGAAATTGCGCCGTTGCACCATTGCAGCGGCGGATTCGAACATTGCTGAAAAAAAATGGCATTCAGTACAGCAATTCGCGGGATAATGTCAGGTTATGTCCGGAGGCCGCTTAAGTCGTGCGTCCTCCCCCGAAACTTGCAGTGATGGCCGTCAAGGAGTGTGGATGAACTGGATGTATCTGGGTATTGCGATTCTGAGTGAAGTCATTGCCACCAGCGCGCTGAAAGCATCGGAAGGCTTCACAAAGCCATGGCCGGTGCTGATTCTGGCGGTGGGCTATGCGTCTTCGTTTTATTTCTTATCGCTGACACTGCGCACGATTCCGGTAGGGATTGCCTATGCAATCTGGTCCGGTGTGGGTGTCATCCTGATTTCTCTGCTGGCGTGGTGGTTGTACGGGCAATCACTGGATAAAGCGGCCCTGATCGGCATCGGGCTGATTGTGGTGGGCGTCGTGGTGCTGAATCTATTTTCTGAATCGGTGCACCGCTGAACAGCGGCGCTGCGGAAAAGAACAGTAATTTCAGACGACGGACAAACCGGATAACTATACAGAATGAACTGGCTGACAGAATTAAATGAAGATGAGCTGCCCGTCGTTTACGCGGTGGCTTTATACGATGCAGCGATCAGCGCTGCCAAACTTGCAGATTTGTTTCAGGCCCGTGCGCAAACTGATGCGATGGGCAATCCGTATTCGCAGCGCCTGTTAAAAGATGTGTGCACAGGGCTGATGCGTAAGCAGATACTGAAGCAGGAAATCGGGATCGGTCTGCTGATGGCAGACGGATTGCGCATGACGGTGATACTGCATATGTTCCGGCAGGGAATTTTGCGCACATGGATTGCCGGTATCCGCGACATGCTCAAGCGTCTGGGTGAATACCAGTACTGGAAATCGTACGACGGTGCATTTTACGGACGTGAAGTGCAGTTTTCCGTTTTGTCCGGCCGTACCGATGAAGCCCTGTTGTGGCGCGAAAAGCTGTTCAGCGTTAAAAATTTACAAGGTAATTTGCCGGCCGATAAGTTCTTCGCTACCGATGACGGCGTGCAGTTATTCTCTGAACTGCGCGTGATTGATCAGGGCATGATGCTGACCGATTTGTTTCAGCATGCGAACTGGACGCTGGCTGACTGCGGTCGCGCTTACCAGTTTGGCTGTGCGCAGGCAGAGAAGCTGGGGGCGCACTGGCCGCAACTGATCAGTCTGCTGTGCTGGCAAGCGATCCTGCGCGGCGATACTGCGTCGCTGGAAAAGCTGATGCCACGCGTATCGCCTGCGTATTTGCCGGAATTGCAGATGGTGATGTCCGTCATGCAAAACAAAATCGCGCAAGCCTGCAGCCTTGCACAAACCTATGCTGAATCGCAACGTGCAGGCACCGGCAAGCGTAAATTTTTCCTGTCCGGCCCCGGTGGTTTATTTGCCGCCGTTGCACTGCTGGCAAAAAATGATGCTGCCAGTCTGAAACTGGCGAAGAGTCAGATTGATGAAGGTGTCAAACAGCGCGAAGCCTATACCTATTTTGCGCTGCAACCTTTGCTGAATCATATGCAGCAGGGAACGCAGTTGCCGCATTCTGCTTTTGCCGTGCGTACCACGCATGATGTGGATGCGCTGTTTGAAGCACATGCCAGTGACTGGCTGGATGCACCATCGCATCCGCGTCTGCAAACCAAGCTGAATGATATGCGTGATCTGATGCAGGCCCGTGGCTATCTGTGGGTTGCTGCAGAGGCAGACGGATTGCTGGTGAAGCGCTTTTCGCAGGCACCGGTGTTATCGCACTGGCATGAGCAGGCGGGCTGGCGTCCGGTGTTGCAAGTCTTGCAGAAAGAAGAACCATGGAAACGCGCACTGGAAGCGCTGAGTCAGTTGCGCCCGCAGACAGAACAGAAAGAAGAAGCGCCTGCTGAACAGACCCGTCTGGCGTGGATGCTGGAAATGGAATTTCAGCAATTGCGTGCTGAGCCGCGTGAGCAAAAACGGAATGGTAAAGCGGCGTGGAGTAAAGGACGTGCGGTAGCTTTGCGTCGCTTATTGCAGGAACCGCCTGCCTATCTGACCGAGCAGGACCGACAAATTACTGCCCATGCTATTCGCCGTACCGCCGGCTCTTTCGGTTCGGAATATGATTTTGATATTCATAAAGCCTTGCCCTTAATGACCGGACATCCGGCAATTTACTGGATGGATGCGCCGGAAGTGCGTGTGGATCTGGTGCGCGGTGAAGTGGCCTTACAATTGCAGGAGCGCGGCGAACATATCGCGCTGCAGTTAGATCCGTATGTGGCACCGACGGAGCAAATGGTCTGGCGCAAAGAAACACCGACACGGCTGGTGGTGTATCAGTCCAGTCCGGAAATCCGTCAGATTTCCGGCATTCTCGGTCGCGGTCTGCAAGTGCCGGTCAGCGCGCGTCAGCAATTGCTGGATGCGATTGCCGCGATTGCGCCGCATATGGTGATTCACTCCGATTTGCCTGAACTGGCGAGCAATGTGAAAACCATCAGTGCAGACGCTACTTTGTACGCGCACTTGCTGCCTTTACAGGAAGGATTGCGCCTGCAGATGCTGGTGAGACCATTGCCGGAAGGCAGCTGGCTGATGCCGGGGAATGGCGCGGCGGTACTGATGGGCGAAGTGGAGGGCCGCATGGTGCAGGCAGCCCGCGATCTGGAGGCGGAAAAGCAAAAACTGGCAGAAGTGATTGCCGCTTGTCCGGCATTGCCCGCAGCGGGTGAGATGCCGGAATGGGAAATTCACACCCCGGAACAATGTCTGGAATTGCTGAGTCAGTTACGTGCGCTGGAGGATCAGGGTTTGTCACTGATCTGGCCGGAAGGTGAGCGTTACCGTCTGAACGGTTCGCGTTCTATGCAAAACATGCGCCTGAGCATTAAGCGTCAGGGCGAATGGTTTGTCGCCGGTGGCGAACTGGTGCTGGATGACGGCAAAGTCATTGCCCTGCGCGAATTGCTGCAAATGATGGACAGCGCCAAAGGCCGTTTCCTGAAAATAGGGGAAAAAGACTGGCTGGCGCTGACGGCAAGTTTCCAGCGCAAGCTGGAGCAATTGCGTGCTCTGGGCGAAGTCAATGGACGCGGCCAGTTAAGACTGCATCCTTTGTCGGCGAGTGCGGTGGCGGAAATCACGGATGAAGCAGCGCAACTGACCGTAGATGCCGCATGGCAGGAACAGTTGTCGCGCCTGAGTACGCTGGACGCATTTGTGCCGGAAGTGCCTGCCGGATTGCAGGCGACTTTGCGCGAATACCAGTTGCAGGGTTTCGAGTGGCTGACACGACTCGCACACTGGGGCGTCGGTGCCTGTCTGGCTGATGATATGGGTCTGGGTAAAACCGTGCAAACGCTGGCGTTGTTGCTGCATCGCGCAGCAGGCGGTCCGGCACTGGTGGTCGCACCGGTCTCGGTTGCCATGAACTGGATTGCAGAAGCACAGAAATTTGCGCCGGATTTAAAAATCTGCGCCTATCATCAGCGCCGCAAGCTGGAAGATCCGGCAGCATTTGATGTGGTGGTCACCAGCTATGGTTTGCTACAGACCGATGCGAAAGTATTTGCCCGTCAGCACTGGCATACCGTGGTGCTGGACGAAGCGCAGGTGATTAAGAACGCGGCGACCAAACGCAGTCAGGCGGCGATGGCGCTGGAAGCCGATTTCCGTATGATCGCTACCGGTACGCCGGTGGAAAATCATCTCGGTGAATTGTGGAATCTGTTCCGCTTCATTAATCCGGGTTTGCTGGGCAGCAAAGAGCAATTCAATGATCGCTTCGCACTGCCGGTGGAAAAAGGTAATCAGCAGGCGAAACAATTGCTGAAAAAACTGATACAGCCTTTCATTTTGCGCCGTACCAAAACACAAGTGCTGACCGAGTTGCCACCGCGTACCGAAATCACGCTGCAAGTCGAACTCAGTGATGAAGAGCGTCACGTGTACGAAGCCCTGCGTCAGGAAGCGCTGGAAAAACTGGCCAGTTCGGGTGAAGGCGCCGATGGCAGTTCTCTGAAAGTCCTGACCGAAATCACGCGCCTGCGCCGTTTCTGCTGCCATCCTTCGCTGGTGCTGCGTCAGCAGGAAATGCAGGGCAGTAAATTGCAGGTGTTCAGCGATACGCTGACCGAAATTCTGGATAACCGTCACAAAGTGCTGGTATTCAGCCAGTTTGTCGATCATCTGGCGCTGGTGCGCGAAGTGCTGGAGCAGCGCGATATCGCGTATCAGTATCTTGATGGCTCGACACCGCCGCTGGAGCGTAAGCGCCGTGTTGACGCTTTCCAGTCCGGTGAGGGCGATGTGTTCCTGATCAGCCTGAAAGCTGGTGGTACCGGTTTGAATCTGACGGCTGCTGATTATGTGATTCACCTTGATCCGTGGTGGAATCCGGCAGTCGAAGATCAGGCATCGGACCGCGCGCACCGTATGGGGCAGCAGAAGCCGGTGACGATTTACCGTCTGGTGACGTCAAATACTATCGAAGAAAAAATTCTTGCTCTGCATGCGCAGAAACGTGATCTGGCCGACAGCCTGCTGGAAGGCGGCGATGCCAGCGCCCGTTTAGATGCCAATGCTTTGTTGCAATTGCTGAAAGAAGGCATCTGATCGCACAGCGTAAACCGCAGATCGCAGCTAATTCCGCGTCGTACAGCGGGTACGGTTTTCTGCGTTTGCTGGTAGACTTACGCCCCTGATTTGCCGGTGCGATTCACCGGCACAACTCCGTTTTACAGATTGAAAGCCCCGAAGTGAAAGATGCAGACCAGGTGAGCGGCACCAAGCGCGCGCTGCCGCCAAGAACCTTATCCGTTGCCCCGATGCTGGACTGGACAGACCGGCATTGTCGTTATTTTCATCGTCAGATTACACGTCATACCTGGCTGTACACCGAAATGGTGACGACCGGTGCGTTATTGCATGGCGATGTGGAACGGCATCTGAATTACAACGAAGCGGAACATCCGGTAGCCCTGCAGCTGGGCGGCAGCGAACCGGCGGATCTGGCGCGTTGTGCGGTGATTGGTGCTGAATGGGGTTACGATGAAATTAACCTGAATTGCGGCTGTCCGTCTGAGCGCGTTCAGAAGGGTGCATTCGGCGCCTGTCTGATGTCAGAGCCGGTGCTGGTGGCAGATTGCGTGAAAGCGATGCGCGATGCGACGGATGTGGATATCACCGTAAAACACCGCATCGGGATTGATCAGGTAGAAGAATACGGCTTCGTGCGCGACTTCGTCGGTACGGTGGCGGACGCCGGATGCAAGACGTTTATTGTGCATGCGCGGAACGCAATTCTGAAAGGCTTGTCGCCGAAGGAAAATCGCGAAATTCCGCCGCTGAAATACCATTTTGCGTATCAACTGAAGCAGGACTTTCCGGAGCTGGAAATTCTGATCAATGGCGGTATCAAAACTGCCGACGAAGTGCAGCAGCATCTTGCGCATGTGGATGGTGTGATGATTGGCCGTGAGGCGTATCACAATCCGTATATGATGGCGGAATTTGATGCGCGTTTTTATGGCGACAGCACCGAACCGCTGAGCCGCGAAGCCATCATCGAGCTAATGATTCCTTACGTGCAGCGTCAGCTGGAACTGTACGGCAACAATGGTAAAGGCTTGCGCCTGAACTCAGTAGTGCGGCATATGCTGGGCCTGATGACCGGTTTGCCGGGCGCACGCAGTTTCCGCCAGACTTTGTCGGATAGCAAGCGACTGGCCAGTGGCGATCCTGCTTTGCTGCGGGTAGCGCTGGCACAGATGCAGGGTGTGATGCAGTCCATGGCAGCGGATGCCTGAACCGTTTGAGTGTGATTTGATTGCGCAGGATCTGCGCGGCTTTTTTCGGAGACCGGAATGAAATCAGTGAAATACGGAATCGCTTTACTGGCAGCAGCCTGTGTGATGGCGACTGCATCGGCCGAGGTTGTTGTATCGCAGCCGTGGGTGCGTGCGACGGTGCCGCAGCAAATGGCAACCGGTGCGTTCATGCAACTGAAAAGTTCGCAGGACAGTCGTCTGGTCGCCGTGGCAACCAGTGCTGCAGACCGCGCCGAAATCCATGAAATGAAAATGGAAAATCAGGTCATGCGTATGCGTGAAATCGATGGTCTGCCTTTGCCGCAGGGACAGGAAGTGGCGCTGAAGCCGGGTGGCATGCACATTATGCTGATGGGTTTGAAAAAGCCGCTGACGGAAGGAGAATCCGTGACGCTGCAACTGACCTTTGAAGATAAAGCGAAAAAGCGTGAAGTGAAAGAGGTGGTCGTGCCGGTGCGCTCCCTGACTAAGCCAGCGCACTGACTGCATTCCGTATCATGATATTGCGGCAAGTAATAAAGTGTAATCTTTGCTGTAAACATCGCGCCGCAGCGTATAGTCTGAGATGAGTTGCAATGCACACTCCTCATCTCACAGACGTGAGTTTACGCCCGCACCATCTGGTAGCGGGCGTTTTTCTTTGGCGGACTGTGATCGCAGAATAAAGAAAATCCCGGCAGGAACTTGCGAAAATGCAGTAACTGTCCTATAATGCGTGCTCTCTGACGAACGAAAGTTAGTTAGAAAAAACAGCGGTGGCTGTAGCTCAGTTGGTAGAGTCCAGGATTGTGATTCCTGTCGTCGTGGGTTCGAGTCCCATCAGCCACCCCAGGATTCAAAAGCAAAAAGCCCGTTTCGACGGGCTTTTTGCTTTTCTGCGCTGATTTGTTCAGCTGCTCAGTTTCATGGGAGTGTATGCAATCAGGTGGCTGCTGATCTGGCTGCCGGGTTTTTCGGCGCAGCGCCGTGTTTTCAGTGGTTTGTCTGCATTCCGGTAATTGTGAAGAAAAGGCTGAAGCGAAGTTTGATAAAGGCCGATCTTCAGCCTGGCCGGATATGCCTTTATCGTCATTTTATGATTGCGGAGGCCCGGACTTTCTGCCGGCGAGCGCCGGATCGCTATGCAAAAATCCGCATTTTGCGCTTTTTCCGTGTCTGGAGAGTGTGCTGCAGCGGTCGGGGAGGGCTGCAGGCCCGGTAACTCAGAGCCTGCGCATCAGGTCGCCGGAATTTCAGCCGCGCTGTAAAAACGGCTGGCTGACCTTTTCGATATGGGCGTTGAGTGAGCTGATCAGTCTTTTGATGCGTAGATTTTTATTGATGGCAAAAATGCCCATCGTCATGATGGCGAAGAATGCGGCAAGTCCGCCATCGCGCAACGCGACCGCGAGTGCCAGCCACAGCGCAAATCCGATGAATAAAAAGTATTTAGGAAATACTTCCAGTTTCATCAGGTTGTTCAGCGAAGCGCCATCGCAAATAAACGAAAACTGATTGGCATTGTGGTTGATCACGCTCGCATACCAGCCTTCATTGCGCCCCTTTTGTTCTGCTGCTATCAGGGTAATCCGCTGCCCAGCGCGTAAAGGAATCGAGGTGCCGCTGATGTTGACCGATTTTTCCATGCCATCTTCGGTTTTTATCCAGAATTCCTGCAGCGTTGTGTTGTGTGATCTGATGCTGATGTCATCAATATGACCGCCTTTCGGGCCGATGTAACCGCCGCCGCCACCACCGGAAATATGGGTTTCGCTGCGGGTGCTGGTGTCCAGTACCGTGCCGGTAATACTGCGAAAATCCAGTGTTTTGCCGCGATAAGTAAATGTCTCCATGTTGCTTCCTTCGTCTCTCAGTTATCCGTCAGGTCTGGCTTGCCAAGTTTGAAACGGAATGAAATTAGCAGTTTTGCATAAACCGGACAAGAAGATTTAAATTTGCTAACAACTTATACGAGCGATAAGTGATGGTGTGGCTGGCTTGCTATGGCTTTCTCCGCTTGACCTTTGCGGTTCGGGTCTGCTTTGCAAGCCGTTGCTGACCGCTGTTTCGGGTGTTTTTGGGCGCAAATGCGGAGTTCAGCATACCGGTTTCGCGGTTGTCGGCAGAAAGTCTGGCTCTCCGGAAATGCCGGATGACGATTTCTGCATGGTTTTGCTGGGTCAGGGGCTGGCAGGGTGAGGGAGGAGCTGCGGAGTTGAAATGCAGTGTTACTGACTGCGCCATTAGCGCTTGCTGCGGGTCCGTTACTTGCTGGCGCAGATGGCGGGTTTTGCTATAAACCGCTGCGTTATGTCAGTTCTTGATCTCTTCGATTGCCTCAGCAAACTCAGAAATATCTTTGAAGCTTTTATAGACTGAGGCAAAGCGGATATACGCGATTTTGTCCAGCTTCTTCAGTTCGCGCATCACCAGTTCACCCAGATACACGGACATCACTTCACGTTCGCCACTGGACAACAGTTTTTCTTCGACTTGCTGAATAGCGTTGTCAATTGCTTCTGCGGAAACAGGGCGTTTGCGCAAGGCCAGCATGAAACTGGCGCGCAGCTTGCCGGATTCATATTCGGTACGGCTACCGTTTTTCTTGACGATGACCGGCATCATCAGTTCGGTGCGCTCATAGGTGGTGAAGCGCTTATCGCAGGCACTGCAACGACGACGGCGACGCATGGCACTGCCGTCTTCGGAAACACGGGTTTCGATGACCTGAGTATCAGTATGGTGGCAGTAAGGGCATTTCATGCAAATGTTCCGTTCCTGTGAATGAACCTGAGTGCAGCCGCAAAAAGAAAAACGCCACTGCAAGGCAGTGGCGTTGTTTTATATCACAGTTATCAGGCTGCGTACACTGGGAAGGCTGCAGTCAGTTTTTTAACTTCTGCTTTCACGCGCTCGATCGTTGCTGCATCGTGCGGATTGTCCAGAACGTCAGCGATCAGGTGACCGACTTTGATCGCTTCGGCTTCTTTGAAACCGCGGGTAGTGAATGCCGGGCTGCCCAGACGGATACCGGAAGTCACCATTGGTTTTTGCGGATCGTTCGGGATGCCGTTTTTGTTGCAGGTCATGTGTGCAGAACCCAGAATCGCTTCCGCTTCTTTACCGGTCAGACCTTTAGGACGCAGATCAACCAGCATCACGTGAGATTCAGTGCGGCCGGAAACGATGCGCAGACCACGCTCGGTCAGGGTTTGTGCCAGTGCTGCAGCATTTTTCACAACCTGTTCCTGATACGCTTTGAATTCCGGAGACAGTGCTTCTTTGAATGCAACTGCTTTACCAGCGATGACGTGCATCAGCGGGCCGCCTTGCAGGCCTGGGAAAATCGCGGAATTGATTTTCTTAGCGATGGCTTCGTCGTTGGACAGAATGATACCGCCGCGTGGGCCGCGCAGGCTCTTATGGGTTGTGGAGGTCACAACGTCAGCAAACGGCACCGGATTAGGGTACACACCTGCAGCGATCAGACCGGCGTAATGCGCCATGTCCACCATGAAGTACGCGCCGATTTCTTTCGCGATTTTGGAGAAACGTTCGAAATCGATACGCAGCGCAAATGCAGATGCGCCGGCGATGATCAGTTTTGGTTTGGTTTCACGTGCCAGTTTTTCCATCGCGTCATAGTCGATGTCTTCCTGTGCGTTCAGGCCGTAAGAAACAACATTGAACCATTTGCCGGACATGTTCAGTGGCATACCGTGGGTCAGATGGCCGCCTTCTGCCAGACTCATACCCATGATGGTGTCGCCCGGGTTCAGCAGCGCGAAGAACACGCCCTGATTTGCCTGAGAACCGGAATTCGGCTGAACGTTGGCGAAGTTTGCGCCGAACAATTCTTTCAGACGGTCAATTGCCAGTTGTTCCACAACGTCCACGTTTTCGCAGCCACCGTAGTAACGTTTGCCCGGATAGCCTTCTGCATATTTGTTGGTCAGTTGAGAACCTTGCGCCTGCATAACCGCCGGAGAAGTGTAGTTTTCCGAAGCGATCAGCTCGATATGCTCTTCCTGACGCACATTTTCTTTTTCAATGGCAGCAAACAGCTCCGGATCGATATTCGCGAGGGTGTGATTTTTTGCAAACATAGCTTTCCTGATTTCCTGTTAAGTTTGAAACGATGTTAAAGAATGGACAAAAATGAGGTGTCAGTGATGTGAAAACAGACAGGCAGCCGCATTCTTGCTCTACCATCGGGCTGCCCAGGCGTACGGCACGGAGAACACTCCGTATATCTCACGCTTCCTGATGGGATTCCTCCATCTATCGCAGGAACAATTTGCTGTGTCTGCGCTTGCGCCAGTTACGTGAAACAAAATGGTGCGGCGATTTTACGTGATGGCTGTTGAATGGGCAAGCAAGCGGGATTTTGCTATGCGGATTTCGAAATTCCAACAGATGAAAAATGTTTGTTCTGTCGCTTGTAACCGTCGTGACTGCCGAAATGAATTTAAAATAAGCCGGAAAACATCAACGCCGCCATTGTGCGGAATTCACAGTCTGAAAAGGAAGCATTCATGATCGTACTGATTACCGGAGCAAGTTCAGGATTCGGAGAGGCAATGGCCCGTCGTTTTGTGCAGAATGGCCATCAGGTTATCGCGGCGGCGCGTCGTGCGGATCGCCTGCAAGCGCTGCAACAGGAGCTGGGTGAGCAATTACTGCCGGTGGTGCTGGACGTGACCGATAAATCATCAATTCAGGCAATGCTGGCCGGACTGCCTCAGTCATTCCGTCAGATTGATGTGCTGATCAATAATGCCGGACTGGCGCTGGGTACAGAGCCGGCATATACGGCATCAGAAGATGAATGGGAAACCATGATCGATACCAATGCACGCGGCCTGGTACTGATGACGCGTGCTGTGTTGCCGGAAATGGTGGCGTGCAATTCCGGTATGGTGATTAACATCGGTTCGATTGCGGGTTCCGTCGCCTATCCGGGTGGTAATGTGTATGGTGCAACAAAGGCATTCGTGGATCAGTTTACCCGTAATCTGAAAGCGGATCTGGTTGGTACAGGTGTGCGTACAACCAATATTGCCCCGGGTCTGTGTGGCGGTACCGAGTTTTCCAATGTGCGTTACCGTGGTGATGATGCCGCAGCGGCAAAAGTCTACGAAGGGACGGAACCCCTGACTGCAGACGATATCGCTGAAGCCGCGTACTGGATCGCTACACTGCCGGCCCACGTGAACATCAATTACATCGAAATGATGCCGGCTTGTCAGGGATTTGGTCCGCTGAACATCAAACGCAGTACCTGAGGCAGTTCCGTCCGGCGCTTTGCAGGTAAATGCTGACGTAATTGCGTCCGGCGGTATAATGTGCCGGTTTCTGATAACTAAATGGCAGGTATGAGCGCCTTGTTTGTGTGGCCGGTACGGGTCTACTACGAAGATACCGACGCTGGCGGTATCGTTTTTTATGCAAACTATCTGCGATTTATGGAGCGTGCCCGCACCGAATGGTTACGGGCCGCCGGTGTGAATCAGCACGCGCTCAGAGAAGAATCCGGCCTGCTATTTGTCGTAAAGTCCGTGGCGGTGGATTATCAGGCACCTGCTGTGCTTGATGATCAGTTACACACCACGGTGGAGGTGCAGAGAATCGGTAAGGCATCCATTCTGATACGGCAACAGGTTTTACGCGCTGAGCAGGTGCTGGTCAGCGCAGAAGTGAAGATCGGCTGTGTAACGGCACAAGGTTTACGTCCTGCTGCCATTCCTGCTGAAGTGCTGCAGGCAATGCAGCAAAATAATGAATGACTGATTAGAAATCTGAATATGAACGCAACACAAGATTTATCGTTTATCACCCTGATCGCGAATGCATCGTTACTCGTTCAGCTCGTTATGCTGTTACTGCTGGGCGTATCGCTGACCAGCTGGAGCTATATTTTTAATAAGATGTTTACCATCAAAAAAGCGCGTCAGCAGACAGAATCGTTTGAACGCAGCTTCTGGTCGGGTGGCAATCTGGTGGAACTGTATCAGGATATTTCCGCAGCGCGTCGCCAGAGTAAAGATCAGACCGGTTCGCTTGAGCGCATTTTTGAAGCGGGTATGAGCGAATACCACAAAACAAAAAATGCGAATAAAGGCAATCTGGACGCTGGTGCAATGCTGGATGGTGCGCGTCGTGCGATGCGTGCAGCGTTTCAGCGTGAAATGGATTTGCTGGAAGCGCATTTGTCGTTTCTGGCATCGGTTGGTTCTGTCTCTCCTTACATCGGTCTGTTTGGTACGGTGTGGGGGATTATGAATGCTTTCCGTGGTCTGGCGAATGTTCAGCAGGCAACGCTGGCAGCAGTCGCACCCGGTATTGCGGAAGCGCTGATTGCAACGGCGATCGGCTTGTTTGCTGCGATTCCTGCGGTGCTGGCATATAACCGTTACTCTCACGACATTGATCGTCTGGCGATGCGTTTTGAAACCTTCATTGAAGAATTCTCCAATATTCTTCAGCGTCAGTCGCGCTGAGCGGAGGACTCATGGGTTCCATGCGAGGCGAGCGCAGCAAGCGCAAACTTAAAGCGGAAATTAACGTCGTTCCGTATATCGACGTGATGCTGGTGCTGCTGATTATTTTTATGGTGGCATCACCGATGACCAATCCCAGCGTGATAAACCTGCCAACGGCGGGGCAGTCAACGCAACCTCCGAACAGCTTCATCGAGGTCACGCTGAAGCCTGATGCATCGGCTTCGATCAGTCTGACTACCCGGAATGGCAGCGCGACACAGCGTGAGCGTACCGACGAAGTCAGAAACAAAGAACAACTGATGAATTTACTTAAGGAATACCATCAGTCAAAACCTGATCTGGCAGTCATGATTTCCGCAGATAAAGGCATCGTCTACGACGAAGTCGTGCAAGTGATTGCAGAGGCGAAAAAAATCGGCATCAGCCGTGTAGCACTGGCGACCCGTTGATGACAGACAGAGCCACCATAAAAAGCTTATCTTTCGTACTGGGCCCGGTGGCTCTGATTTTGGCCAGTACTGCCGCCTGCGCACAAGATGCGACTGGCGTTGCGCCGCAGGATGTCATGACTGTCATGTCTGCGGCAGGCGAATTGAGTGCAGAACGTCTTGGCACTGTGCGGTTTGTCTTAAGCATGAAAGCAGATACTGAGTCTGCACTCTTAAAAGAACACATTGCTGAATTCAGCAGCAATGCTGAGCCACAGAATATTACCCCTGCATTGTTGCGGCGATTGCGTCAGGATATCTCCGGAATTCTTTTCACCGAAGGCTACTTCAATCCGCAAATCCGTTTTGAAGCGCTGCCGCAGGCCCGCTCAGGCGCGGCGGAGCGGCAGATCAGTGTCATTGTCGAACGCGGTGAGCGTACTGTGATTGAAAACGTCAGCATTCGTTTTGCCGGTGCGTTTAACGATGCGCTGAAAGCAGAACAGCAGGACGCAATTCAACGACGGCGTCAGGTGCATGAGGACTGGGGTTTGTCCGTTGGTCAGCCGTTTCGGGAGGGCGACTGGAGTGATGCAAAAAACGGGCTGCTGGAAAGCTTTCGTTCGGATCGTTACGCTGCTGCCAGATTAGAGGAAACGGCGGTAAAAGTCGATGCAGAGTCATCGACAGCGCGGGTTGAAGTTGCGCTCGACAGCGGCCCTGAGTTCAGACTTGGCGCATTGAGCGTCAAAGGTTTGCAGCGATATCCGTTGTGGTTGCTTGACAGATATGATCCGCCAAAGCCCGGTGAACTGTATTCCCGTAACCGCTTACTCGACTTTCAGCGTACTCTGCAGAATTCACCTTACTTTGCGTCGGTAGCGGTGCAGATTGATGCTGATCCTGACAAAGCGGCGGCAGTACCGGTCGAGGTGAATCTGACTGAACGTAAAGCCCGGGATCTGAGCTTTGGTGCTGGTTACAGCTCGAATACCGGATTTCGCGGCGAAATTGCCTACCGTGACCGGGATATCCTCAGCCGGGCATGGGATCTGCGGTCAGCAGTCCGTATTGAGCAAAAACGGCAGCTTGGTTACGCAGACGTGTACCTGCCGCCTTCGGATCAGGTACTGAACTCATTCGGTGTGCTGGCAGACCGTCAGGACGTTTCCGGGGTACGCACCGTCAAGCAGGCAATCGGCGTGCGTCGTACCAGTCATACAGGCGATATTGAGCGTCGTTTCGGACTGAATTTATTGCGCGAAAAAAGTACGATAGAAGGCGAGCCTGAAGAAATTTCCAAAGCACTGGTGTGGAGCGCTGGCTGGACCTGGCGTGATATTGATGATGCGTTTAATCCGCACAAAGGCAAGATTATCCAGGCAGATGTCGCTGTTTCGGAGAAAGCATTGTTGTCAGATCAGCGCTTTGTGCGTCTGGTCGGAAAGTACCAGCAATGGATGCCGCTCAATAAACAGGACACACTGATCTTCCGGGTTGAGGCAGGGCAGGTGATTGCACCGGATGAAGAAGGTATTCCGGAAGAGTATTTATTTCGTACAGGTGGTGCCAGCACTGTTCGCGGTTACGCTTATCAGAGCATCGGGATTCCGGTGCAGGGTGCCGTAACCGGCGGTCGGGTGATGGCTGTTGTCAGTGCAGAAGCTGTGCACTGGCTGAATGGCAACTGGGGTGTAGCGGCATTTGCCGACGCGGGTGATGCCACTTCTGTCTGGCGTAAACTGAGTCTGAAGAAGAGTATCGGTACAGGCTTACGTTACCGCACACCAGCCGGGCCAGTCGCGCTGGATCTGGGGTATGCGCTCAAAACAAAACGGGCGCGTATTGATTTTTCTATTGCAATTGCATTCTGAACCGGGTTTGCATGAATAGCACGCCAACAAGCACAGATCAGGTACCAGCAACGAAAACGCCAGTGCGCTTTCGTCTGCTTTACTGGCTATGTGCATTTTTTCTGGTGATCACCGCACTGGTGTTCTGGCTGAGTATGACAGCGAGCGGAACACGGACTACATTTACCCTGCTGGAAAAAGTCTTGCCGCAGCTCAGTGTGACGGGTGTCAGCGGAGAATTAGCAAGTGATCTGCGCCTACAGAGTCTGCAGTGGAAGTCGGATGAATTCGAGCTGGAAATGCATGGCGTACACTTGCAATGGCAGGCCAGTCAGTTATTTACCGGCGCTGCATCTGTTCAGGAGCTGACTGCGAGCAGTGTGCGGGTTGCCACTGCTCACAGTGACAGCGCGTCGGTATTTCCGGAGCATCTTGCTCTTCCGTTGCGCCTGAAAGCTGAGCAACTGGCTGTAGGAACACTGCTGATTGAAAGTATGCAAGGTCAGCAACGGCAAAAAGATGCCGAATTGCGGGCGCTGACAGGCCAGTTTGCATGGGATGGTCAGCGTTATATGGTAAATGCCATTGCTGATTCTGATTACGGTAAAGCCAGTGCGCGTCTTAGTCTGAACGGAGTGGCGCCGTTCGATCTGAGTGGCGTGGCGAGTCTTGAATCGCATCCGCATCCGGAAGTGCCTCCGGTGACACTGGACTTGCAGCTTGTTGGTAATTTACGTTCATTCCATGCGTCGCTCGATGCGCGTCCACTGTTCAAAGAAAATCCATTACAGGCAGCGCTCACCGGTCATGCTGAACTGGATGTTTTTCCATTTTCTCAGCCTGCACTGGGACCGGCAACGATTGCCTTTCAGCACTTTAATCCGGCCGCATGGCATGCCAGTTTACCTGAAGCAGACCTCGACCTGCGTGCAGATGTTTTACTGCAGCAGTCCCCGCGTCAGGGAAAGGGCGATGAAACATCTTTACGTGCCAGTGTCAGTGTCCGCAACCTTTTAGCGGGTAATCTCGATAAGAAACGCATTCCTGTCGAAGCAGTTTCGGCGAATCTGCAAATTTTGCCAGAGCGACTGATGCTTGAACAACTTGAAGTCAGTTTGCCCGGTAAATCGGCGATCAACGGGCGTGGTGACCTGGCCTGGGGTAAAGCGATGCGGGCTGACGGCAAGTTTCAGTTAAGAAAAATTAACCTGAAGGATTTTTCGGGAAAGCTGTATCAAACCGCTATCAATGGCGATCTGGATCTCAAAACGACGGATGGTAAACAGATTCTGGCGTACGGTGAACTGAAAGACATCAATGGAAATCTGCAACTTCATATGGTGGCAGATCTGGTAAAGAAAGCGATTCATCTCGAAAAGCTCAACATGACTTTCGGTGATGCGCACCTGATTGCGGATGGCAGTTATCAGCTGATGCAACAGAAATTTCAGCTGAATACGCAAATTAAGAATGTTAATCCGGCCATATGGGGTAAGTTTCCTGCGGGAGATGTGAATGCAGACATCGTACTTGATGGAATTTTGCAGCCAAAGTGGGCAGTGCATGCGCTGGTCAGGCAGCTTGGAGGGCATTACGCAGGTCAGGCACTCAAGGGACACATCGATGCTGATTTAAAGAGTTTTTCGCAATGGCTTGTACGTCCTTCGGAAATTGCGATCGGCAGTAATAAGCTGGCAGTGCAGGGCCGTTGGGGACAAACAGGAGACCAACTGAGTCTGAATGTTGATATGCCTGCATTGCAGGAGCTGAATCCTCTTTTGCAGATTTGGGACCTGAATCTCAACGGAAAAATGAAGGGCCAGATTCAGCTCAGTGGTCAGCTGCGCCAGCCAGGACTGCAGTCCAGCTTGCAGGCAGATCAGTTGAAAGTGGAATATGCAGGTAAGCACTATCGTGCAGCCACGGTGAGCTTGAATGTTAAAGCCCCGGATTTAAGAAACGGACCGGTTCAGAGCGCGCTCAAGCTGCTGCAAATTCAGGGAGACATTCCTTTACTTGCCCATTTGCATGATGGTCTCGGTCAGGATAGTCAGCAGTTAGAACAGCTTGACTGGGATCTGCAGGGACAATTGTCATCCCATCAGTCAGCATTGCAGCTGACAGTGAATCCGCGCCAGAAACTGAGCGTACAGCTGAGGGGCGCTGTCCAGTCAGAAAAAGACGAATGGCGCTGGTCAGGTGAACTCGGTAGCTTACAACTTAGCGGACAACCTTCTGCAAGTTTGCAAGCCCCGGTAAAACTGGATGTGTCCGAAAAAGGATTGCGAGCAGGTGCCATCGTATTACAGACTTCCCTTGCACAGATTCAGGCAGAGTCGCTTGAAATTGGCAAAGCAGGGGTGATTTCAAACGGCTCGGTGCAGGACATTCGTCTGATTGATATTTTGCAACGGGTGCGTCAGCAAACCACACTGAGCGGAGACTTGCGTCTTCAGGCATCGTGGAAACTTCGACTGAATGATACTGCGAATGTGCAGGTGTCGCTGAAGCGGCAGTCGGGTGAGTTGCGCTTTCAGGATCCCGACGGAACCGGTGCCAGTATTCCAGCCGGTTTGAAAGATTTTCAGTTGAATATCCGTACAGCCGGCCTGATTAGTGGAACTGACAGAGAAAAACTGATTGCCGATATCCGGGCGGAAGGGAGCCGGCTCGGACTGATGCAGTTACATGCAGAATCGGCGTTGCATAAGCGCGACGGCATCTGGACACTGGCAGGTGAGCAAGCCTTGTCCGGAAGTGGCAGTGCGGAAATTCCTGATCTCGAATGGATGGGGCCATTGATTTATCCCGGACTGGTGATGAAAGGGCAGTTGCGTGCAGATGCAACGCTTGGAGGAAAACTGAATCAGCCCGACTGGAAAGCCCATGTAAAAGGAAGCAAGCTGGAGCTTGCGTTTGCTTCGGAAGGTTTGTTATTGCCAAACGGTGAGCTGGATGCAGACATAAACGGGATGCATTTACGCCTTAACCAACTTGCATTTGCGAGTACGGTAAATATGGTACCGCAGCATGCGCAATTTAAAGGTCTGGACCTCGTTGGCAAAAAGGGTGAATTCAAAGCATCCGGGGATATTGATCTCGGAAAAGAAACAGGCAGTATCCAGGCAAACTGGCAGCAGTTTCCGCTTTTGCAAAGAAAAGACCGCTGGCTGGTGGTCAGCGGAGAGGCTGGCGTGAAAGAGTCGGCAAATGTCTGGTCGTTACAGGGGAAACTGACCGCTGATGGGGCATATTTCCGCCTCCCCAAAATGCCGCCACCATCGTTGTCTTCGGATGTGATTGTTCAAAACAAACGGAGTCAGAAAACAGCAGGTGAACCAGACCCGAATGCGAAGAAAGTGATTCGCACAAGACTGGATATGACATTTGATATGGGGCCGAAATTTGTCTTTGTCGGGCGCGGGCTGGATACGGGACTTGCAGGCAGTTTGCGTCTTCGCTCAGCAGATGGGAGTCCGCTGCAAGCCAATGGCAGTATCAGTACCCGTAACGGACTTTATGAGGGATACGGTCAGCAATTAGAAATCGAAAGGGGAATTCTGAACTTTCAGGGGCCGCCGTTAAATCCGGGACTGAATATACTGGCGGTCAGGCCGGGACTGGCATCACCGGTTGGCGTGGAAGTCATCGGAACCGTTGCAAACCCGCAGGTGCGTTTATATTCCGATACTGCCATGCCAGACAGTGAAAAACTGGCGTGGCTGGTGCTGGGACGTGGTTCTGATCAGTTATCGTCCGGAGATGCTTCCCTGTTGTTATCTGCTGCCAGTGCGATTTTTGGCGGTGATGGCAGCCGGAATATTCCCCGTGATGTAGTGCAAGGTTTAGGGTTCGATGAATTTTCTATCGGATCAGCAAAAACTGCTGCTGGTTCCCGTTTGCCGGGGCAGACGATTGCAGGTGCAACCGGCGTCAGTAGCAGCAGTTCCTCACCATCAGATCAGGTGGTTACCGTTGGTAAACGTCTGATGCCCGGGCTGGTTTTATCGATTGAGCGTGGTCTGGGAGATGCCAGCGGTGCATTAAAACTAAGCTGGCAGCTGACGCGGCGCGTTACTGTGATCGGGCGTGCTGGCAGTGAATCCGCGCTGGATGTTAACTATACTTTTTCATTTAACTGATTCCTGAATATCCGGAAGTGTTATCACGCAGTCGGACTTATTTTCGGTGAACGTAGACTAGTCAGTTAAATTTTGGCTTTCTGTCCATCCTGCAGCATGAGAGCAATGTTCGGAAAAATGATTTCGAAGGCTCCTGTTTTTCATCAGTTGTCGCGGCAAAGTAACGTAATGTTTCACGTGGTTTCTTTTGCTTTTTCCGGTTGATGTAACACAATAACAAGTGCTCACAACAACGTATCTTGTGAACTCTCCGCCTGTCTGTATCTTCGATCCGGAAGCCCGTGTTGCCGGTCGCTTTCTGTCTTCATTATTTGCGTTCTTTATTGATCAGGATCAGGCAGGCTTGTGCTGGTCAGACTGAAAATTTTTTCAGTTATTCGGAGCGGCTGACGGATTTGTTTGTTCAGTGCGAGCGGGTATGTATGCCTGCCAGTGCTGTATCAGGTTGTCACGGCGAGCCAGCGCTACTGTAATCTTTCACGAGAGGATTTTGTATGCGTAGCCAGGTTGGACAAAATCAGCGCGAGTACATACTCAGCGACGATGAAACTATTGTTTCAAAAACGGACTTGTCCGGGAATATCACCTATGCCAATGACGACTTCGTTCAGATCAGCGGCTTCTCTTTGGAAGAGCTTATTGGCGCGCCACAGAATATTGTGCGCCATCCGGATATGCCGCGTGAGGCTTTTGCTGACTTATGGAGGGTAATCCAGAGTGGGCATTCATGGCATGGGTTGGTCAAAAATCGTTGTAAAAATGGTGATTTTTACTGGGTTGAAGCAACCGCTGCTCCGTTAACAAAAAATGGAAAAACCATTGGCTATACCTCCGTCCGTGTAAAGCCGAACCCGGTGCAGGTTGCGGCAGCTGAGGCAGCTTACGCGCAGATCAGGTCAGGAAACACTGCCTTATTCATTCGCGATGGCAGAGTGCATCGACGCAGTGCATGGCAGGTAATTCGCGACAAATTCACATTACCTATACACAGCGTATTGCGCATTTATGCGGTATTTTCCGCTATTTTTTTACTGTTACTCGGGTGGCAGACTCAGGCATGGCAAAGCGGTTTGCAAATGCTGACAATTACAACCGGGTTGTTGACCTGTGCTGTGTTTACGGTCAGCGTGCATCGCCTGATTTCGGGACAGGTCGGGCGATTACGGCAACATATTCAGGCAATGAGTGCGGGCGATTTATCTCAGCCGATTGCGGTACATGGCCGTCACGAAATCAGTGAGCTTGCACAATCGCTGCGGGTTTTGCAGACCAATATGAAATTGCTGATCGGACAGATTAAACAAAGCAGCGGTCATGTGCATGCGATCGGCAGTGATGTCAGTGAATGCAGTGGTGAACTGGCGCAACATACAGAATCTCAAAAGGGATCACTGGAACAGACGGCCAGTTCCATGGAAGAGATTACGGTCGCTGTGCAGCACAATGCCGCGAATTCGCGTGAGGCAAGTGAGGTGGCTATCCGTTCTGCAGGATTGGCAGATACCAGTGGTCGTGCTGTGCAGAAAGTTGTGCAGACTATGGGCGCGATACGCCACAGTTCCTCTCGTATTGCAGACATTATTTCTGTGATCGATGGTATTGCATTTCAGACCAATATTTTGGCGCTGAATGCGGCAGTAGAAGCAGCGCGGGCAGGTGATCAGGGGCGTGGTTTTTCAGTTGTTGCCAGTGAAGTGCGTGCACTGGCGCAGCGCAGCGCAAGCGCTGCTAAAGAAATTAAAGAATTGATTCAGCACTCTGTCGAGCAGGTGGAACAGGGGGCGGAGCTGGTTGATGAAGCCGGACAGAGTATGGACGAGCTGGTCAGCGGAGTGAAAAAGGTCGCGGCACTGATGCAGGAGTTCACGGTGTCAACGCAAGAACAGAGTCTTGGCATTTCAACTGTCAACCAGTCAGTCATCGAAATCGATGAGATGACACAGCAAAACATGCAGATTGTGTCCGCAGCGACGTATTCGGCAGAAAAACTGGAAGAAGAGGTCAGTGTTTTGCGCGATCTGGTGAATGCATTTGAATTGACGACACAACAGGAAAATATTATTCAGATGCAGCCAAGAATCAGACGTGCGCCGCAGGAGCCAGGCATTGCAACGCATGCGGCTCAAAGCAGGCAAATTGAGCAATCCTGGTGATTTCTGTACCCGGAATTCTTTTGATTCTCTAAATTTTTCAGTTATTGTGAAAATGCCGGGCGGATGTCCGGCATTTTGATTTGTTGCACCGATAAATTCACGGCAAAATAGCTGAATAACAATGTGCGAAAAAAGAGGAATTTATGGAATGGCTTGCGTATCCAGTGATCTTGCTGGCGCTGATAACACTGTTCACACGCGAAGTGATTGCGCCTGCTTCCGGTAATGCTTGCGATAAACGCTGGCAGATTCTTTCGTTTTCTCTTGCGACAGTGTCAGCGATCGCTTCACTGGTGGTCGGCTGGTTGCTTTCGGGATGGCAGAGTTTTGCGCTGATGCCTTTGGGTGGAAAAATACCGGATGTGTTGCTCGGTTTTCTTTGTTTCTTAAGCACCAGCTTTATTTTTTACTGGTGGCATCGCGCCACGCATGCCTCAGATTTTTTGTGGCGACACGTACATCAGCTGCATCATTCTGCGCTGAGAATTGAATCTCTGACGGCTTTCTTTGCGCACCCGCTGGAAACTGCTGCCGCAACGATGATGTCCAGTTTCAGCAGCTATCTGCTATTTGGTGCGACACCGGTTGCTGCAATGTGGGGGCTGATTTTCACCGGTCTATTTGATATCTACCTGCATTCTGATACCCGTTCGCCACGCTGGCTGGGATATTTTATTCAACGACCGGAAATGCACAGAGTGCATCACGCGTGGGAACATCATGCGCAGAACTATGGCTTGCCGCTTTGGGATATGCTGTTCGGCACCTGGAATAATACAGAACAATGGATTGAAAAAGTCGGTTTTGACCCGGAGAAATCCGGCCGCATCAACGATATGCTGTGTGGCCGTGATGTACATAAAACCTTATAACGGATGTCACCGGTTGCTGGCAGGCGTGATCGGTTTTGCCGCTTCCCGCTGAACCAGATAAACACTGAGTAAAACAATTCCCATACCTGCCATTGCAGGTGCGGCGAGTTTCTGATCCAGAATAGCCCAGCCGAGAATCGTTGCAACGACGGGACTCAGTAAGGCCAGAGAAGATGACGCTGCGAGCGGCAGTTTTTGTATGCCGCGTATCCACAGTACATAGGCCAGCAAGGCACCAAATCCGGAAAGATAGCTGTAACCGGCGATTTGCTGCAGGCTGAGTGCCGGTAGCGCAGGCTCAAGTAAAAGAGCGAGTGGTAGCAGCATGAATCCCCCGAGCGCACACTGCCAGCCTGTCAGTGCAATGACAGACATCGGTGGTTGCCAGCGCCTCACCAGAAAAGCACCGGCAGATACACAGCAGACGCCGGCAAAAGCAGCGAGTACGCCGGTCAGATCCCATTGCATTCCGGGGGACCATAACAGCATTGCCATGCCGGGTAATCCAAGCAGTGCCACGGCTATCATGCGCCACCCCGGAGAGCGGCGGCTGGCGAAACTGGCCAGTGCCATCGTAATCAAGGGTTGCAACGCGCCGAATATCGCTGCCAGCCCACCGGGCAGGCGATAGGCAGCGATGAACAGAAATGCCTGAAAAATGCCGATGTTCAGTGCGGCAAGTACGCAGAGTTTCAACCACCAGCCACGTGCAGGCAGAGATCTGGCCCATGCCAGCAAAATCAGGCCAGCAGGTAATACCCTGATCACAGCGGCAGTGTACGGACGATCCGGCGGTAATACTTGCGTTGTGAGGATGTAAGTTGTTCCCCAGAGCATTGGGGCAATCGCGGTCAGTAATATGTCACGCAGATAATGTGGAGCATGTTGCATGTATTTGTCTCGCATTCAAGATAAATCACATAATAGGGTGAATTTACCTCGAATTCAAGATAAACTGACATAAGCCCCTGAGCTATTGCGGGTGACATGACATTCCTGCGGGATACTGCGGAAAGACTCACTGTTAGCGGATTGACTATGCCTGACTTAAACAAAATTTTGCTGCCTGACGATGCTGTAGACCGGATTCTTGGACAGTGGCACTGTGAAAGACCCGATTTGGATGTCAGTGCGATGGGTGTACTGGGGCGGTTAGCACGTACCGGTGCACTGGTTCAAAAGCAACTGGCAGTGGTTTTTGCGGAGTATGACCTAAGTCACTGGGAATTTGATGTGCTGGCAACGTTACGACGCTCCGGCCAGCCATACCGTTTATCCCCCACGGCATTATTTTCATCACTGATGCTCAGCTCCGGAACAATGACGCGGCAATTGCAGCAACTGGAAAGCCGTGGTCTGATCGAGCGCCTGCCTAATCCTGCCGATGCGCGTTCCATGCTGGTGCAACTCAGTTCTTCCGGGTTCTCAATGATAGAAAAAGTGATTGCAGCCCATGCTGAAAATCAACACAGGATTCTGCAGGGGCTTGACCCGGAAGCCTGCAGGCAACTGGATGCAGGCTTAAAGCAATTATTGCGCTTACTCGAGTCAAAGTTTTCATAGCGATCACCCTATCCTTCGTCGTCGCCTTACCGTCGCATGTACGGTTAAATTTTGTTAAACAAGCGGGCCCGTTGCCGCACGTGCTGCTTCGTTGTCTATGCTTAAATTGAGCTTCACTTTTTGTACTTCTGAACACCAGCCAGAGTAGTTCCCGTTTGTTTTTCGCTGGCTTGCGGCTACAAGCAAACAATGTCTGCATTACGTCTGACAATGTGGCGGATGTATGAGGTAATGTGAATTGCGGAGGTATGGTGTTATTCCAGGCATTCAAGAGCAATTGGCATTCAATCCGTCACAGATCGAAAGATCTGTGCGGAGTCGGTGTGATTACTTGCATGATGACAATGCAGCCGGTGATGGCGGCGCAGTCTGATTGCGGAAGTTTTCAGCTGGCATTTTATGAGCTTGGTGCGCTGTATTTTAAATTGCCACAGGGCGGGTATGCCGGCATAGATAAAGATGTTGCTGACGAATTGAGTAAGCGCACCGGTTGCCAGTTTCAGACCGTACTGGAATCAAGAGTCAGAATCTGGCATCAGATGAGTCAGCAAACGCTGGACATGACAGTTTCCGGAATTGCAACGCCCGAGCGTGAACAGTTTGCGCGGTTTATTCCCTATTTTTCTACGCGGAATTTTCTGCTTGTGTCAGCTTCACTGCCTGCGCGTACCCATACTGCTGACGGATTTCTTGCGGAAAAAAATTTAAGAGTTGCCGTTGTTAAAAGTTTCCGGCACGGGGCTTTGTATGATGCCTGGCTTGCCCGTTTGCGTGAACAGCATCGCGTTGAAGAAGCCGCAGATTTTGACAGTGTCGTGCGCTTGTTTATGGCAAAGCGTGTCGATGCTTTTCTCGCATTGCCAACCAGTCTGGAACCTTTGCGTCGTAAAGAAATGGCGAATAGTTTTGTGATTCTGGACTGGGCGCCATCGGACGTAGTGCCGCATGGACTTGTGCTGTCGCGTCAGCGCGTTCCTCAAACCTCGGTGGAGATCATGCAGCGTGGCATTCGCGCCATGCATGAGGACGGTACACTCGAAAAAATTTATACCCGTTATGTCGGTGCAGAGCAGGCGAGGTATTTGTTGCTGAGAGCGCCGGATTAACAAGAGGTTTGCAGCTTGCAAAAGAAAAAGCCGGAAGCAATGCTGATTGCTTCCGGCTTTTTTATTTGTGTTAATCAGAACTTGTGTTCGTAGCTCAGGTTGATCTGACGAGCACGTTCATTCTGCGTACGGGTGCTGCTGATAAAGCCCGGCACATTACTGATAACGGTCTGATCCGTCATGTTGCTGTTAGTGATGTTGTTTACCGCTAAGCGCAGCGAGCTCTGTTTATCAATCTTCCACATGGCATACAGATCCAGTGTGGCAGGTGATTTCACATATTCACGGTCAGTTAAGCTGATTTGCTGCCAGTGTGCATCCTGCAGGCGTGCATTCATTCCCATCGTGACTGGCAGGGCTTTCATACGGTAATTCATATTCAGCGTGAACTGGTAGGTGTAAGGATTCAGCTGATTGTATGGCTCAGGGAAGCCTTTTACATCAGACCAGAAGTGAATGTAAGTCAGACTGACATCCAGATCAGGCGCATCTGTCATAAAGCGTTTTAACGGGAATTGCGTTGACAGTTCCAGACTTGCACCGCGCGCGCTGCCGGCATTCACATATTTTTTCCACCAGGCATTGTTATCAAAGTACAGCGTTTCGCGATGTAAATCATTGATCTGCTGGATTTTGGCGCGTGCCGAATAATTCAGACCGTCTTTGCCATTATGTTCAAATGCGGTATCCAGTCCCCATGCTAATTCCGGACGCAGGGTAGGGTTGCCAACAAAATTAGGATTCTGAATCGAATTATTTACAGAATAGATTTTCGGTGACACCAGATAAAAATCATTCGGTGCCTGATAAGTACGTGCCAGCCCGACACGGATACGATCTGTATTTTCCGGATTCAGCTGCCACATCGTTTGTACGATAGGACTCAGAACACTGGTGTTGTAGTCGGATTTCTGTTGCGCAGACCCTTCACTGGCAATGCCCAGCGACTCCCAACGGAGGCCCAGATACAGAGAAGAATTTTTCTGGAATTTCCATTCGTCCTGCGCATAAATCGCAGCTTTGGTTAATTCATTGCGTGCATTTTGCGGCAGGAAAACTGCTGCACCGCCTGCTGGAATGTCAGTCTGGTCACGATCAATATTGACTACAGTACGTGAACCGGTCCAGCCAACCACGATATCGTGCTCAGCATTAGTCGGGAAGCTGACTTTGCCGCTGGTATGTCCGCCAAGAACGCGCACATTGGTATCGTAATTCCGGTCGAAACTCAGTTTGCCATCCGGTGCAAAATTGCTGGAAGTCTGACCATTCTTCATGCGGTTGGCGTGGAAACCGCCGGAAATATCCAGCTTAATATCGTTGTCCAGACTGGCCATTGCGCGCAATGTACTGTTCAGGCTGGTGCGGTTATTCGTGTCGTGATATCTGATGCTTCCGATATCGAGCACCGGTCCCTGCAGGAACTGATACGCTCTGCCTGAATCTGCTTCGCCATTTGCGTGGGCAAACATCGTAGTGGAGATCAGGTTAATATTGTTTGCGGTCTTATAGGTGAAGCGCGGCACAATGCGTATATCGCGGTCTGACATACGTTTGTCCATATTTGAATTGTATTGCTGCAAAATTTTGCCGTTACTGTCTGCAATGCTTTGCTCTGTCAGTGTTGTGCGCGGCACGCCAGAACCGATATTGTTCAGCGATGCAGTGACCGCCACATTGTGTGACAGATTCCCGTTTTTACCCGAGTCATTAAATTCCACCGTCCCCTGTTCGCGCTGGTTATAACCGGCTGTCAGCTTAATGGAGCGCATAGGCTGGCTGGTGGCTGCAGAGCGTTTCAGGATGATATTGACAGTGCCGCCGACGGCCTGCGTACTGAACTGTGCATTTGCGGTACGATAAATTTCGATGCGGTCTATCATTTGCATCGGGATATCTTCCACGTTCACGCCGCGTGGCGGCTCGCCGTCAATCAGAACCTGCGTGTAGTTTGCATTCAGTCCGGCCAGCTGGATTTTATTATTGTTCACCTGCACGCCCGGTACTTTGCGCATCGCATCAAGAATATTGGTGTCGCCGAACTTCACCAGATCTGCATTCGAAATAATGGTACGTGCCGCTGCTTCCTGACGCGCTGCCTGTACTTCACCGCGTGCCTGAACTTCCACTTTTTGCGGCTCTTGCTGACCTGCAGCTTTGACAGCCGGTGTTGCCGGCGCAGTTTGCGGTGCCGGTGCTTGCTGCGCATGTGCGCTCACAACCAGAACATTAGATAACAACAGGGTCAGAACTGAACTCATCGGGTATGGCATTGTTAAGTCTCCGTATTAACTGCTGCCTGCGCAGCGGTGAATGAATTGTTTGTGTGTCTTCAACGGAGCGAACTATATCGACATGCATTCGCGCTGAAATCCGGTTTGCGATGAAACGCCGGATTTATGGCGTGAAATGCATAATTCATACTGCTTTGTATCTATCCCTTAGTCTGGATTGGATCGCAAAAGCATAAAGTCTGAGCTACATTTGTTTGCCCGCAGTTGCGTTCTCCGATCAGCGTTTTACTCTGGCTTCCCAGATTGATGTGGCTTAACCATGGAAAGGATGTACTGCGCTATGCATTCACCAAATTCACGATGCGAAAACTGTGGTCAACCGCTGGATTCGGAGGCATCTGTTTGCCGTACCTGTGATCAGCACTTGCGACCTGCAATGCCTGCCGGTCAGTACCATTGTCCTCAATGTCACGGAGGCTTTGATAAGCCCGTGATGGCGGAATGGCCACCAAACCAAAAGTGGTACAAACCTTCACATTTATGTGAGAGTTGCCCGCATTGCGGGACTTTTCTGACAGACCGCTATCGCGCCGACATCCCGAAGTGGGAAATGGCGCTGCTGATTGTTTGGGTATGTGTATTCTGGTTCACCCATAAAACGATACTGTTTGCGGTGTACGTACCCTGGATGATTACGGTTCTTTACCGGAATTACCGTGCAAGAAAATCCGTCAGCGACCCGGCTGCGCGATACAAGCGGAAAGCTTTGCCGGGCGAAACCGCCTGAGTTAGTCGTCATAAGCGTCAGATAGCCTGAATCAGCGACACTGCGTTCCGGTGCTGTTCTTTGATTTATCTGAAAAACGAATAAATCACATTCAATTTTGGTATTTGACCAGATAAATAAGCTGGTGCATGCTCATTTTTATACAGAAAACGCGGATTCTTCTGCGCTGAATTGAATTAGAAAGAGGTCAGGCATGCCCCAATACCGTTCCCGTACAACTACGCATGGTCGCAATATGGCTGGTGCGCGCGCTTTGTGGCGCGCTACCGGTATGACCGATGCGGACTTCAACAAACCGATTATTGCTGTCGTGAATTCCTTCACGCAGTTTGTGCCGGGCCATGTGCATCTGAAAGATCTGGGCCAGATGGTGGCGCGTGAAATTGAAGCGGCTGGCGGCGTGGCGAAAGAATTCAACACCATCGCCGTGGATGACGGTATCGCAATGGGGCATGGCGGCATGCTGTATTCGCTGCCTTCGCGTGAACTGATTGCAGATTCCGTGGAATACATGGTGAATGCGCATTGCGCGGACGCGATGGTTTGTATTTCCAACTGCGACAAAATCACACCCGGCATGCTGATGGCCGCCATGCGCCTGAATATTCCGGCAGTGTTTGTTTCCGGCGGCCCGATGGAAGCGGGTAAAGTAATTGATGTGTTCCATCCGGCAAATCAACCGGCCTCGCAGGCGGTCAGCATCGTGAAAAAGCTGGATCTGGTGGATGCCATGATCAAAGCGGGTGATACCTCGGTCAGCGATGAAGAAGTTGGCCGGATCGAACGTTCCGCTTGTCCGACTTGCGGTTCCTGCTCCGGCATGTTCACTGCCAATTCGATGAACTGCCTGACCGAAGCGCTGGGTTTGTCGCTGCCGGGCAATGGCACAACACTCGCCACCCATGCAGACCGTCGTGAATTATTCCTGCAGGCAGGCCGCCAGATCGTTGCACTGGCACGCCGTTATTATGAACAAGACGATGCCAGCGTTCTGCCACGCTCGATTGCGACCAAAGCAACCTTTGAAAACGCGATGGCGCTGGATGTGGCGATGGGTGGTTCCACCAATACCGTGCTTCACTTGCTGGCAGCGGCGCATGAAGCCGGTGTGGATTTCACCATGGCCGACATCGACCGCATCTCGCGCAAAGTACCTTGCCTGTGCAAAGTTGCGCCGATGACCGATAAATTCCACATCGAAGATGTACACCGCGCCGGTGGCATTATGTCGATTCTCGGCGAACTCGCGCGTGCAGGTCTGATCGACACCAGCCGTCCTACTGTGCACAGCGCCAGCATGGCGGAGGCGATTGCGAAATACGATATCACGGTGACCGGCGACGAAGCAGTAAAACACTTTTACCGCGCTGCACCGGGCGGCGTGCCGACGCAGGAAGCTTTCTCGCAGGATAAGCGTTTCGACAGCGCCGATACCGACCGCGAAAACGGTTGCATCCGCGACCGCGCCCATGCGTATTCGCAGGATGGCGGACTTGCTGTGCTGTACGGCAATCTGGCTGAAAAAGGCTGTATCGTAAAAACTGCCGGTGTGGATGAAAGTATTCTGAAATTCAGCGGCAAAGCGCGTGTCTTCGAAAGTCAGGACGATGCAGTCGCGGGCATTCTCGGTGATACCGTGCATGAAGGCGATGTGGTCATTATTCGCTACGAAGGCCCGAAAGGCGGCCCGGGTATGCAGGAAATGCTGTATCCGACCTCGTACATCAAATCAAAGGGTCTGGGCAAAGCCTGCGCCTTGTTCACTGATGGTCGTTTTTCCGGCGGTTCTTCCGGTCTGGTAATCGGTCATGCCTCACCGGAAGCGGCCGAAGGCGGTGCGATTGGTCTGGTGCAGGAAGGTGACATGATCGACATCGACATTCCTGCTCGTACCATTCAGCTGCGTATCAGCGATGAAGAACTGGCAGCGCGTCGTGCCGCGATGGAAGCCCGTGGCGATGCCGCATGGCAGCCGGAAAACCGCGAACGCTATGTCTCGCAAGCACTGCAAGCCTACGCCGCGCTGGCTACCTCTGCCGACCGTGGCGCAGTACGCGACATCAGCCAGATCCGCCGCCGATAAGATTTTGTTTTGCTCTGTTGTTCCAGTGTCCGGGGAGCCTAGGCTCCCCTTTTTTTATGCACCGAAAATCGCCGAGCAGAGACGCCGTGCTTCCTGATCTGCTCCGAATCCGTATGCACACCGAAAACGCCTGAAAATGCCCGAAATGCGGCATTCAGCACAGCTTTTTCACCATTTTTTCAGGACGTCCGCGAAAACAGTGGCTGAGCGGGCAGGGGTGTTTTTGCGCAAATGCGGAATCTTGCACATATCGGGTAGATATTTATTCAGTGCTCAGCGACGTGAACAGATTACGCAAGGGTAAAAAAACTCAGTTGTTCGCTGCGACAGGCGAGTATTTGCGAAAAGTTGACTCACGCAATTTCACCTTGCTCAAGTGCCCGGAAAAAGCGTTGCAGCAATGCCTGAGTTTCAGCTGAATCAGTATTTTCAAATGGCCCCATGCCAAGCTCAGCCCGTCGTTGCAACAAAAAAGCGTAAATTTCCGCCGTTCGTTGTCGTGCCAGTGCATATTCGGAGGCACTTAATTTTCTGGCCATTTGCAGTGAATATTCGCGAAGTTCCGTATCGATACTTCTGCGTAATTTGAGTATATTCAGGTAGGCATACGCATCAATAATATGGTTGCTGTCGAATGTTTTTAGTTTTCTGTCGTAAGACTGGATATAGTCCTGCGTTTTCAGAATAATTAACTGATCAATGCTGCTTGTTAAGCCACGTGCGGTTGCATCGAGTAATGCATGCTGAAGGTCGCTGTTTTCCTGAGCAGATCTGTTATCCAGCAAATGCTCCGAGGAAATGGCGCGTGCGCCTAGGGTGCTGGCCGCAATCGTATCCCCGCTTTTTGCGAGGCTGAGCAGCGTGTGATGGTCGTAATGCAGATAACCGTGATTGCCGGATAAACTGACTTTTCCATTCGCTGAGACTGACAACATATAGCCGTGTTTCTTCAACCAGGCGTTAATGATCAGGATTTCTGCCGGGGTGAATAACACCTCTTTCTTTTTGGGCTGGAAGCTCTCGACAGGCTGAACCGGCTTATCGCGAATGATTTCAGGGCTGGTATATGGCACTGGTGCCAGAACTCTGTGCTCTCTCACTTCCGGTGTTTGTATTAAAAGCGCTAAACCACCGAGCATGGCACAGCCCAGGAAAATGGTGGGCAACTTCTTATTCATATGATCTTCACTTTGCTTGGTTGCACCAATCGCATTTGCCTGAATTGGTCATTATTCCGGTTGAACAGAGTACTGAAATATGTTTCCGACAAGGCATATCTAATGCCCGTTTGCATGCGGAGATATCTCTTTGTCATTCGTTCATCTATCTGACAAACAGTGTTCCTGCGGACATTCCCATACGCAAAAACAGCATCGGCAGAAAAGATTCGTGACCGAGAGTAAATCCATTTACCGTAAAGCTGCAGAAGTTAAATAAAGGATAACGAAATACTTTGCATATTGCTATGCATAATGCAAATAACTATCATTCGTATTTGCGCATATCCAGCGCATTGCTGTGGTCAGTATGGTTTAAGGCAGCTTAGATGAACAAAATGCGGCATTCAGCACAGCCTTTTCGCCATTTTTTCAGGACATCCGCGAAAACAGTGGCTGAGCGGGCAGGGGGTGTTATTACACAAATGCGGTGTTCTGCATAATGAATGTGCTTGTCGCGTGCGTCCCACAGCTACGGAGCGGAAGCGGACTTACTACCGGAATTTGCTTGTAAGGCAATCTTGTTTTGCCGGAAACTGCTTTCCTGACCAATGTGCGGCGTGTCGTGCGCTGCAGGTGACAGGAGGCTGAGATGGGTTGGGGATGGAGCAAATGCCGGGTGGCGGGGCTGGTGCTGCTGGCAGGGCAGGCGGTTGCGTACGCGCAGTCCGGTGCGCCTCTGACGATACAGATCACTTACCGCGATGCGCAGCAACTGGAAGTCAGTTACGCGCCGCAGAAAGCCTGCCAGCGTTTACGACTGCGCAAAGAGAACCGCGACGACGAAGGCTTGCGCGATGGCTGGCAGGCGCTGAACGATTGCGCACGGCTGGAAGGCGATCAGATTGTGTGGAAGCAGGCAGCAAATGCGGCAAATTGTGTGGCGCGTTTTGCGGTGCCGGTCACAAAAAAGATTTATCACCACTACCAGCCCGCTTTACCGCTGGGGCAGGCGGTGTTACTGCACACCTCGAATTATGCGGTCGACAATACCTGCGGTGACAGCCGTTACGTGCTGAATGCGCCTGCGGTGGCAACCGGCGGTCAGGCTGTGCCTGCGCAACTGGTGCTGGATACCGGCGTTAAAGAGCGCGACAGCCAGCCAGCCTTACTGTTGCCGGACGCGACAATCCGCTTCGAAGGTGCGCCGTTTTATGCTGATCCGGATGTGCCGCCAGCCACGGTGACGCTGATACGGGATGTGGCTGATCATACCGTGCAGCATTTGCGTGAACGCCTGCCATCGGTGCCGTTTCAGATGCCGATGGTTGCTGCAGCATCCATCCGGGACGGCGGGCCGACTTATTTCAACGGCAATGCGCAGGATATTCTGCAACTGGCATTTTTTAACTGGCCGCTGACCATGGACGAGGGCGGACAGCGCACGGTATCACAGTTTGTGGCGCATGAATTCAGTCACCGGTTTCAGATGTATCCGACCGGTGTTGCCAGCTACGCGGAAGAGCGCCTGATCCATGAAGGCGGCGCAGAATTTTTACGCTGGATGACCAGTCTGCATCAGGGCTGGCTGACTCCGCAGCAAGCAGCGGCGGATGTGGATAATGCGCTGGCCAGTTGCCTGATTACAGCCGGACAGCGTTCTTTACGCAGCCTGAGCCGGGCTGAAGTCGATGGCGGGCGCATCGGTTATGTCTGCGGCTTGCCGGCTTATGTGTATGCGCTGACTGGCAGTGCGCCGCCGGGACAGGCTTACGCCAGACTGGATGCTTACTATCGCCGCTTGCTGCAAGCTCAGCAGACGTCTTCCGCCCAGAAGATGCCGGTCGATTTTGCCGGCATGATGGAATGCGGTGATCAGGCGGATTGCCTGCCGCGTCATTTGCCGCGATTGCTGCGCTCTGACTTCCGCATGCAGCAGGTGTGGCAGGAGTGGCTGAGCGCATCCCCATTTGCCGTCAGCGCAGCACCGACCGCTGAGCAGCAGCATGAAATGCTGGTCAGCGCGATCGGGCAACTGATGCGCGAAGACTGCAGCGGAATGCGCAATCTGTATCCGCAGAAAGACCGCATCGTGCTCAGCGGTTTGCCGCAATGTCAGCGCTTGCGCGCCGAAGTCAGCGTCACACAGATTGAAGGTTTGCCATACAGCGGTGACCGCCGCACCTTGCCAGCCATGGTGAGCGCTTGCCGCGATCGTCAGGAAGTGCGGCTGGGGCTGGCGCAGGGGCAAACGCTGACACTGCAATGCAGGCAGCCGCTGACGATGTTTTCGGCGTTCTTTCAATTGCAGACCGATGCCGCGCTGAAAGTCCTGCAACCCTAGCATGTCCATGGCTATGGCGAATGCCTGACTGCCGCAGCTTGCCCGGAAGTTGCGGGCCGCTGAAAATGCGCTGAAAACCCCGGAATGCGGGGTTCAGCACAGCATTTTCATGGTGTTTTGCGGACACCGGCGCAAACAGTGGCGCAGCGGGCAGGGCTGTTTTTGCCTGAATGCGGCGTTCTGCATAGTGCGCTTTGTTTGCCGCAGGCGGTGTTGCGCCGCAAAGTCAGCGGCGAAGCTGTCAGATAAAATCGGATTTCATGCTGGCTGACTGGTCAGATTCCTCGAAAACGCAGTGGTTTCCGGTTGAAAAATCCGCACTCGTTTATACTTGCTGTTTTGCCGCTTTCCGGCTTTGCCCGCCACATTGACTGTCGCCTCCGGAAACCCGCAGCCGCTATCCGAAAAATATTATGAGTTTGTCTATGTCTGAAACCGTGGCGCCTGCCGCAAACAGCGCGCAGGATCTGGTGTTTGTTGAATCCTGCCGCTTGCCCACCCGCTGGGCAGAATTTCAAATGCATGCGTTTTTTGAAACATCCACCGGCAAAGAGCACGTGGTGCTGACGCTGGGGAACGTGGCCGACGGTGAACCTGTGCTGTCGCGCATCCATTCCGAATGCCTGACCGGTGACGCGCTGTTCAGCGCGCGCTGCGACTGTGGCCCGCAACTGGAAACCGCGCTGCAGCGTATCGCGGATGAAGGCCGCGGCGTATTGTTTTATCTGCGTCAGGAAGGACGCGGTATCGGCTTGCTGAACAAAGTCCGCGCCTATCATTTGCAGGATCAGGGCGCTGATACAGTGGAAGCGAATCAGAAGCTGGGTTTCGCCGCAGATCTGCGCCATTACGGGCTGGTTGAACCGATGGTACGCCATCTCGGCATCTCGTCCTTACGCCTGATGACGAACAACCCGCGCAAACTGGCCGCCATGCAGGGCATGAATGTGCCCGTCAGCGAACAGGTGCCGATCATCGCCGGCCGCAACCCGCACAATGAACGCTACCTGAGCACCAAAGCCGAAAAACTCGGCCACTTGTTCAGCGCTGAAGCGGACGAATAAATCCAGTAAAAAATGCGGAGCCAGTCTCCGCATTTTTTTTGCGCGTAAATTTGCGAAAATATTAATTTCTTCATGAGTGAGGCAAATACTTGACGCAACTTGTTATCCGGCCGCCGCAGGAAAGTGACTGGCCAGCCATGCGCCGTTTATTTCTGCAATCCCGGATTGCTGCATTTCACTGGACCGACATCCGTCGTTTTCAGTTGCAAGATCTGGACGCACAAACCAGCGGTGAAAATATCCTGCTGGCCGAAGATGCACAGGGACAGCTGGCCGGATTCATTTCTGTGCAATCAGAATCACGATTCATCCACCACCTTTACGTCGCTGCCACGCATCAGCGACTCGGTATCGGTGCAGCTTTACTGCAGCAATTGCCGCAATGGCAGCAAGAAGCCTGGCAGTTAAAATGCCTGCAACTCAATCAGCCTGCAGTGAATTTTTATATGGCACAAGGTTTCTCTGCGATAGAAAGCGGCGATTGCGACGATGGTGCTTACTGGCTGATGCAATCACCGACAAACTGAATGTTTGTTGATATCATGGCATGATAAAAATTCTTCAGAGGAATACATCATGCCAATGGTATATCTGATCGAAGGTCCTGTCGGAGCCGGTAAGTCAAGGTTTTCGGCACAACTGGCAAACGAAAAGCAGGCAGTCCATCTGGCGCTGGATCAATGGTTTGTGGCCTTGTTCAGCCCGGATCGTCCGCAAACGGATGTGGTGAACTGGTATCTCGCACGTAAAGAGCGTTTATTGCAAACCTTGTGGTGGCATGCGCAGCAGATCCTCGCCAGCGGTCAAGACGTGATTCTGGAAATGGGTTTAATTCAGGCGGAACAGCGACAAGCGTTTTGCCGTCAGATCATCGCAGCGGGTTTTCCTTTGACAATGCATGTACTGGATGCATCGCAGGAAGTACGCTGGCAGCGCGTGCAGCAGCGCAATCGTGAGCGAGGACCGACTTATGCGATGCAAGTGACAGAGACGGTTTTTGAAATTGCGAGTCAGATGTGGCAGGCACCGGATGAAGATGAGTGCCGCGAGTTTGATATCCGGTTTTATTTCAGCGATACGCTGCCCGCCAGCGCATTGTGAAGCCGGCGAATAAGCGCTTTGGTCGATCTGGCATCTGATTTTGACTGCATGCGGTGCAGCTTGTTGACTGGGAAGCTTTAATCAAATCAGATCCCCTTCGTTCAATCTGCGGGTATCGCTGAACATGATCCCGCATTCACAGGGAATGCTATGGAAATTACCATGAAACCGGTTGCCTATGTGGAGGCAAAGCGTTTGCAAGCGCAGGATGATTTTTGGGGGAATGAAGTTTCTGTGATCAGGCTGGTGGATACTGTGCAGCCGGAAGCGCTGCAAGGTTTGTCCGGGTTTTCACATGTGGAGATTCTGTTTTTGTTTCATCAGGTTGATGAGCAGCATTTGACCTATGGTGCACGTCACCCGAGAAATAATCCGGCGTGGCCAAAGCTGGGCATTTTCGCACAACGGGCGAAGGCAAGACCGAATCGGATCGGCAGTACAATTTGCCGCTTGTTGTCGGTGGATGGCAATGCGTTGCGGGTGGCTGAGCTGGATGCAATCGATGGTACGCCGGTGCTCGACATTAAACCGGTCATGCAGGAATTTCTACCACGGCAAGCGATAATTCAGCCGCAATGGTCAACAGAGCTCATGCAGGATTACTGGTCTGAGGCAGATGCTGGCAAGCCCTGAATATCAGCTGACGGGATGCTTGTCTGTGCAGCTATCCGCATCAGGCATTTGCTGAGCCCCGGACTTTCTGCCGACGACCGCCGGATTGCTATGCAGAAGTCCGCATTTCGGGCATTTTCAGGCATCCTGAAGCATGCGCAGATGCCTGCAAGGCGTTTCAGTTTTTTGCGGAGATTTGTTTGTGTATCTGCGGTACCTGCATCAGTGCCGCAGATAAATACACTTTGTGATACTCGGCGATCATTTCGCCTTGCTGAATCACCGGATCGGTAGCGGTCAGTTCGCGGGCGGCGTCGATATTATCGACTGCGAAAAAGAACAGACCGCGCCAGCCATCCACGCCATCTGCCGGACCCGCCACCATTAATTTTCCTTCGGCAGCCAGCCGCTTCATATTCGCAAAGTGACCGGCGAACATCGCGTCGCGCTCTTTACCAGCAGGGATTTTGTTCGGGCCGGTTTTCAGAATCACCATCACATAATGGCGCATGCCGATTTTGTCGGCCCCGAGCTGTTTTGCCAGTTCCGGTTTGAAATCAGGATTGGCAAGCTGGGCTTCCTGCGCATTCGCAGAAGCAGCGGACAGTGTGCTGCAAAATAAACTGATGAGCAGGGCGCGGCGCATGTTCATTCCTTCCGGTTTACAGGTCAATTTCACTTTCCATGCGGACAAACAGATCAGCGGCTTCATTGGTCAGTGCCTGCAAATCCGCTTCGCTGATGCCCAGACTTTGCCATGATAGTGCGGAAATGTCGGCATCGCGAATTTCCGTGCTGGCACTTTCGGTAATCGCGTGGGTGATACCGTTCGCCACGTGAATGATGGTGGCAAGAAAGCCGGCACCGGGCCGTTCCGGCTGATGGTGGTAGGCAATTGCATGGGTCATTTCTTCAGAGAACATCCACGCGCGCGCCAGCGCTTCGCCGACTGCCGCATGATCGGTGCCGAGTATGTGACGCTCTGCAAACAATTGCTGTAATTGTTTTTCTTCCTGATGCCGCAATACTTCGGCGTAGGCATCACTGTGACTGCTGACCAGCACCAACGTGCCGATGTCGTGCAATATGCCTGCAGTGCCAGCGACGACGGGATTGAATTTCAGGTGCTTTGCCAGCAAGCGGGCAACAATCGCTACCAGATTGGAATGTCGCCAGAATTGCAGATGGCTGAAGCCGGGGCAATTATTTTCCGGAAAGCAGCCGGTCAGCGCGGCACTGATAATGATTTGTCTGACCTGATTTAAACCCAGCAGGCTGATCGCCTGATCAATGGTGGTGACTTTCACCATGGTGGTGTAATACGCAGAATTGGCAAAACGCAGGGTCTTTGCGGTCAGCGCCAGATCGCGTGACACTTTTTCTGCCAGTTCGCGCACATCCACGTCGTCCTGATCGATGTTGTTCAGAATATCCATCACCAGACCCGGCAGACTGGGTAAGTCCTGAATGTCTTGCGCAATTTGTTCGCTTGTCAGTTGAACCATAAACACCTCCGTAAAACAGTATTACTGAAAACCACGTGCGATGCGATTGCGCGGCGGCAAAGGGTGTTTGTTTGTCGGTTTTGTACGACGAATAAGCGAGGTCAGAAAACGAAAAACGCCGAAAACATGCTGTACAGCAATGTTTTCGGCGTTTCAGATGTGATGCGGGCTGAATGTCGGGCTGGTGATTCCGTCTTGCGGTTTATTCTTGCTGTACGCGTTTGGCGCTGATGCTGGATTTCACTTTTTCCAGCATATCAATTGCCGCCGGTCCGCGCAGCAATGTCACGGCAACCGCCAGAGCATCGATATAGGTCAGATGGGCGAGGCGGGAAGTCATCGGCGTGTACACATCCGGATCTTCCTCCACGTCCACACTCAGATGCACATCGGCCAGATCCGCCAGCGGGCCGCCGCTGGCGCACAGCACCAGTACACGCGCACCGGCATTTTTGGCGATCTGCACACTGTGGATCAGATCGCGGGTGCGGCCGGTGCGGGAAAATGCCACCACGACACAGTCACTGTTCAGTAACGAGGCAGACTGCGCCTGCAAGTGGGCATCACAAAATACGGTGGTCGGAATGCCGAAACGGAAAAATTTCAGTTGCGCATCGGTCGCCAGTGCGCCGGAATAGCCGAGGCCGTAACATTCAATCCGGCGTGCGCGCGCCAGCAGGTTCACGGCTGCTTCGAAATTCGGAATATTCGCGTTATTGCGCGCTTCCATCAGTGCTGCGATGGTGCGGTCAAACACTTTCGGTAATACATCGCGCACCTGATCGGCCTGATTCACATCCAGATGCAGATACGGAATGCCGGTTGCCAGACTTTTGGCAAAGGCAAGTTTGAAGGACTTAAATCCGTCAAACCCCAGACTTTGCGAAAAGCGGGCCACGGTCGGTTCGCTGACATCGCAGGCTTGCGCGAGAACGCGGATCGACATTTCCAGTGCATCATGCGGTTTTTGCAGCAGAAATTCTGCCACCTGCCGTTCAGCGCGGCTGAGTGCCGTACTGGCAATGCGGATGCGGGCCAGTAAGCCTTTTTCGTTCGGCGGGGAAGAGCGGGTATCGGTCAGCGAGGTTGCCATCGTCTTTTTCTTATGCGCAGATTTGTCGTGAAACCGGTGGATGGAAGCGGAATTGTAACCGCCCCGGACAGGGAAAGATACCTGCTGTCAGGGATGGCTGACAGCAGGTGGCGTCGTCATGGACACCAGAACACATCAACCGTGCAGCCAGCGGCACGTACCAGCGCTTCTACCGGTAAACCCGCTGCATTTTCGAGTACCTGACGCTTCTCTGCGCCGCTGATCACCAGCCAGATACGGCGGGTATTCACCAGACGCGGCAGCGATAAGGACATACGGCACTGGCGGGTTTGCGGATGCAGCGCAGCCAGACAATCCAGATCATCATGCTGCACCGGTGCACCCGGGAACAGTGAAGCCACATGACCGTCCGCGCCCATACCGATCAGCACAGCGTCAAAGGCTTTCGGCAATTGCTGTTGCAGACGCTGATGAATCGCGGACGTGGCCACTTCCGGCGTACTGGCAGCATCTTTCAGTGAAACCAGTGCGGTTTGACCAGCATTCATGCTTTGCTCAAAACAACGGCGGAATAAACCTTCATTGCTTTGGGCATCGGCATCCGTGACCCAGCGTTCATCCGTCGCGACCAGTTTGCACAGTGCAGGCGTTTTGTTTTGCGCCAGCAAGGTATCCAGTTTGCGGTACACCGGTGAAGGTGTGGAACCTCCAGCCAGTGCAAAACTGCTGCCGGTCTCCGCTTGCTGTATCAGCGTCAGCCATTGCTCGCTGAGCGCAGTGCTCAGCGCATCAAAATTTTCAAATGTGTGCCACTGTAAATTTGCCTGCATACCCGGATCAGCCTTCAACATATTCTTCTCCCCAGGCTGCACCATGCTGTGCCAGCAGATAGCTGGCAGCGGCTGGCCCCCAGCTGCCGGCGATATACGATTTCAGGCCTTCGCTATCGTTTTGCCATGCCTGCAGAATAGGGTCAACCCAGTTCCATGCTGCCATCAGTTCATCATCACGTACAAACAAGGTCAGATCGCCGTGCATCGCATCCAGTAACAGGCGTTCATACGATTCCACGCGGCGTGAAGTGGATACCTCAGCGAAGTCCAGATCCAGCGCCACTTCGGATAAGCGTATGCCTTCGCCCGGTTCTTTGGCTTTCATAAACAGTTTGACGCTTTCTTCCGGCTGCAAAGAAATCACCAGACGGTTAGAGCGCATCGGGCCTTGTCCGTTACCGAAAATCGCATACGGAATCGGTTTGAAATTGATCGTGATTTCCGCGCTGCGGGTTGCCATACGTTTGCCGGTACGCAGATAGAACGGTACGCCAGCCCAGCGCCAGTTATCAATTTCTGCACGGATGGCGACAAAGGTTTCAGTACGCGAAGCGGTCGGCACGCCGGGTTCAGTCTGGTAGCCCGGTACGGCTTTGCCATCGACTGCACCTGCACGGTACTGGCCGCGCACTGTTTTTTTGGAAACTTCTTCCGGTGTGAATTTGTGTAAAGCACGCAGGGCTTTGACTTTTTCATCACGGATCGAATCCGGATCAGCATTTACCGGTGGTTCCATTGCCACAATCGACACCAGTTGCAGCAAGTGGTTCTGGATCATGTCGCGCATCGCGCCGGTCTGATCATAGAAATCACCACGGGATTCGACACCAACCTGCTCAGAAATCGAAATGTGGACGTCCTGTATCCATTTGCGATTCCACAGCGGCTCCAGGAAAGAATTGGCAAAACGAAGCGCCAGCAGGTTTTGCACCATTTCTTTACCGAGATAATGGTCGATACGATAGATTTGTTTTTCATGCAGATACTGACGCAGCGCCTGATTAATCGCTTGCGCTGACTGCCCGTCACGCCCCAGCGGTTTTTCAACCACAACGCGTGCATTGCCTGCAGTCAGGCCGTGCGCATGTAATTGTTCAACTACTGGAATAAAAATGTTCGGTGCCGTCGCCAGATAGAACAGCGTCGGGTTGGCTTCGCTGACCGGAATCTGTGCCCGCAAACCTTCGAAATCTTCCGGAATGCGCGCATCGACTTTCTGGTAGTAGGTGACAGCCAGAAATGCCGCCAGTTTTTCAGGTGTGCCGCCGGACACTTTGCCGCCGAACTGGGCAATCGCGTCAGCAACACGCTGACGGTAATCTTCGCTTTGCAAGCCTTCGCGGGCAGCGCCGATAAAGCGGAACGAGGCATCCAGCCTGTCGTTCACAAAGGCACTGTACAGCGCCGGAATAATCTTGCGCCGGGCCAGATCGCCGGTGCCGCCGAAAAGAACAAAGGTGGTCATAGTGTCTCCACAGAGAGTTGGCTGTGCTGTTCAACCGGCTTGCCGGCATGGCGTTCCGGTACTTTTTCAGTGTTTGAATTATGCCAGAAAAAAATCAAAAATGTAGTTTCTTTACGTTTTTGTGGTTTTGTTTCTGTAAATTTTTCGTATAAATCGTCAATTCTGAAAGTTTGTTACGTAAATTTCTGAATTTGTGCTATCGTTCTGTCAGCTGGTCATCAGAATTTTTACGCAAACCGGGGCGGTGCAGTACCTGACAACGGTTTGCGTGAACATTTTGATCTTCCGGGCAGTAACCGCTGCCAACAGCATAGGTGAGTTAAATGACAACTACCACAACTTCCGGTCTCCACCCAGTGATCCAACAGGTCACGCAACGTATTACAGAACGCAGCCGATCGCTGCGCACTGCCTATCTCGAACAACTCCGTCAGTTCAAAGGCCGTGGCCCGCGTCGCAGCAGTTTGTCATGTGCCAATCAGGCGCATGCCAATGCGGCGATGGACAGTAAATCGAAAATCTGGCTGGCGCAGGCGCAAAAACCGAATATCGGCATCGTGACGGCCTACAACGATATGTTGTCCGCGCATCAGCCGTATGAAGGCTATCCGGAACTGATACGTCAGGCTGCACTGAAAGCCGGTGCCACTGCGCAGGTTGCCGGCGCAGTACCAGCGATGTGTGACGGTGTGACGCAAGGTCGTCCGGGCATGGAATTGTCGCTGTTCTCGCGCGATGTGATTGCGCAGGCAACGGCAGTCGCCTTATCGCACGATGCTTTTGATGCAGCTTTGTGTCTTGGTATCTGCGACAAAATCGTGCCGGGCTTGCTGATCGGTGCACTGGCGTTCGGTCATTTGCCGGTGATTTTTGTACCGGCAGGGCCCATGGGTTCCGGTTTGTCGAACAAAGAAAAAGCGGCTGTACGCGAACGTTATGCGCAGGGCAAAGCGACCAAAGAAGAATTGCTGGCAGCAGAAAGCGCGGCTTATCACAGCGCCGGTACTTGTACTTTTTACGGTACGGCTAACAGTAATCAGATGCTGCTGGAAGCGATGGGCCTGCATTTACCGGGTTCTGCTTTCGTACATCCTTCCAGCCCGCTGCGTAATGCTCTGACCGAAGCTGCGACAGAGCGCATCGTGCAACTGACAGAAATCGCCGGTGATTACACGCCGATTGGCGAGCTGGTGAATGAAAAAACCATCGTCAATGCACTGATTTCTCTGCTGGCAACCGGAGGTTCTACCAATCACACGATTCACTGGATTGCGGTTGCCCGTGCAGCCGGCATTCTGATCGACTGGCAGGATTTCGATGAATTGTCGTCCGTGGTACCGCTGTTGGCGCGTGTGTATCCGAATGGTACCGCCGATGTGAATGCTTTCCAGGATGCCGGTGGCCCGTCGTTTGTAATTCGTGAACTGGTAAATGCTGGCCTGATGCACGGCGACGTGATGACCGTATTCGGCAAACAAGGCTTGCATGGTCACGCAGTGACACCATCGCTGGGTGAAGATGGTCGTGTGCAATGGGATGCACTGCCGGAAGTGTCCGGCGACACCAGCGTACTGCGACCAGTCGCTGAACCATTTGCGCCAACCGGTGGCTTGCGTTTGCTGCAGGGTAACCTCGGTCGTGCGATTGTGAAAGCATCAGCGGTGCCGAAAGATGCTTGGATTATCCGCGCACCGGCGGTGGTGTTTGAATCACAGGATGCACTTGTTAACGCGTATAAAGCCGGTGAGCTGAACCGTGATTTTGTTGCGGTGGTGATTTATCAGGGCCCGCGTGCCAACGGTATGCCGGAGCTGCATCAGTTCACACCGGTACTCGGCAGCCTGATGTCTGCAGGCCACAAAGTGGCGCTGGTCACCGATGGCCGTATGTCCGGCGCTTCCGGCAAAGTCCCGGCGGCACTGCACGTCAGTCCGGAAGTGGCACAAGGCGGCCCGCTTGGCAAAGTGCGCGACGGCGATCTGATCGAACTGAATGTGCATACCGGTGAATTGCGTGCTTTAGTGGATGAAGCTGAATGGAACAGCCGTGCCGTGCGTTCTGCTAAACCGGATACAACAACAGGCTTTGGCCGTGATTTATTTGCTGCGCAGCGTCTGGTCGTGACCAGTCCGGAGCAGGGTGCAAGTACTTTATTTATCGATACCGCTGTCTGATGCCGGTAGCCGCTGCGCACAGCTCCCCCTGTGTGCAGCGGATCACCGTGCGGGGAAGACAGAACAGGAGACAAGATGAGCAAGCAACTGAATGAAATTACCGCGCAACTCGCAGAAGTCAAAGTATTGCCGATTCTGGTAACCGATGATGTCGATCAGGCGATTCATTGCGTGAATGCGCTGGCGGCAAACGGCTTGCCAGCAGTGGAAATCACACTGCGTACACCGAATGCAATGACGGTGCTGAAAGAAGTCGTGAAAGCCTGCCCGCAAGTTACTGTCGGTGCAGGCACCATTCTGACACCGGCACAACTGGATGCGGTGCTCGCCACCGGTGCGGCGTTCGGTATCAGCCCCGGCATTACACCGGTACTGGCGGCAGCAGCGCGTGACAGTGCTTTGCCTTATTTTCCGGGTGTCGGCAGTGCCAGCGATCTGATGCTGGCGGTGGAGCATGGCTTCAAAGTTGTGAAACTGTTTCCGGCCGATCTGGTGGGTGGCGTCAAAATGGCGAAAGCACTCGGCGGCCCGTTCCCGGATGTGAAATTCTGCCTGACCGGTGGTGTGACTGTGGAAAGCACACCGCAAATGCTGGCCCAGCCTAACGTATTGTGCGTCGGTGGTTCATGGATGTGTCCTGCACCGCTGATCAATGCTGCTGACTGGGCGCAAATCGGCCAGCTCGCTGCCGCTGCGGCGGCTGCAGGCCGGCAAAGCTGATCTCTGAATTCAGGCAACTCCCGTCAGGGCGTTGCCTTTTTTTTGTGTTGAACCTGTTTTTTCTTCCCGGATTGTACTGACTATCATGGCTCATTCTGTTTCCCGTACGCCGCTCTGGTGCCTGTTGCAACAACGTGCTACCCATATGCCCAGTCTGAAAGACTTGTTTAAAGCGGACCCGCAACGCTTTAACCATTTTTCTGCATCGGCCTGTGGCATTCTGCTCGACTATTCCAAACAGCGCATGGACACGACGGCGAAACTGAATTTGCTGGCGCTGGCAAGACAACAGCAAGTGGAGCAGCGTCGTGATGCGATGCTGCGCGGTGAAGCGGTTAATCACACCGAAAACCGTGCCGTGCTGCATACGGTATTGCGTTTGCCAAAAGAAGAATCCTTCATGCTGAATGGTCAGAATATCGCGGCAGATGTGCATGCGGTACTGACGCAAATGCGTGAGTTTGCGAATGCGGTCAGGGAAGGGCGCTGGCTCGGTTACACCGGCAAACCGATACGTACAATTGTGAATATCGGTATCGGCGGTTCTGATCTGGGTCCGCAAATGGCGTGTATCGCGCTGGCCCCGTGGTCGCAAAAGAATTTATCGCTGCATTTTGTCTCGAATGTGGATGGCCGCCATGTGGCAGATGCGCTGGCAAATGCCGATCCTGAAACGACTTTATTCGTGGTGGCATCGAAAACCTTCACCACCATGGAAACGCTGACCAATGCGAAAACAGCCCGCGAATGGATGCTGGCGCATGGTTGCCCTACCGATCAGATTCGTCAGCATTTTGTAGCGCTCAGTACCAATGTCAAAGCCGCAGAAGCCTTCGGTATTGCGGCAGAAAATGTTTTCCCGTTCTGGAACTGGGCGGGTGGCCGTTATTCGATGTGGAGCGCGATTGGTTTGTCGATTGCGCTGTACATTGGCCCGGATCGTTTTGAAGAAATGCTGGCCGGTGCGCATGAAATGGATTTGCATTTTGCGCATGCACCGCTGGAACAGAATCTGCCTGTGCTGATGGCGCTGATCGGTGTCTGGAATATCAACTTCCTCGGTCTGCAGGCTTTGTCGATTGCGCCGTATCACCAGCGTATGACGCGCTTACCGGCGTATCTGCAACAGCTGGAAATGGAAAGTAACGGTAAATCCGTGACCCGTGAAGGTCAGCGTGTGGATTATTCAACGTCCGCAATTCTGTTCGGCGAAGCCGGTACCAATGGTCAGCATGCTTACTTCCAGTTGCTGCATCAGGGCGCAACGATTATTCCTACTGATTTCATCGTGGTGGCGGATGATGATGCCGGCCTTGCCAGTCACAATCAGGCCTTGCTGGCGAACTGCTTTGCGCAGTCCAAAGCCATGGCCTGGGGTAAAACGCTGGAAGAAGTGCGTCAGGAACTCGGTGATCAGCCGGATCACGTACTGGCGCACCGCGTGTTTGAAGGCAATCGTCCGACTTCCACGCTGATGCTGGATGCCCTGACACCGCGTTCGCTGGGGGCGCTGATCGCCTTGTACGAACACAAAGTGTTTGTGCAATCGGTGATCTGGGATATCAATGCCTTCGATCAGTGGGGCGTGGAGCTGGGTAAATCGCTGGCGCAGCAATTAATCAACCTCGATCCTGCTGCGGTACGCGAACCGGAAGACAGTTCCACCCGTGGCTTATTGCAAGCGGTGGCACGCAGTCAGAAACTGCGTCGCGTCGCCTGAATGTAAGTCTCACGTCAAATTCCTTTTTTAAGCTGATTTCTGCAGCAAACGGATTTACGGTGTCAATGACTCCCGAATCGGTTTGTTGCAGTGCACACACGCGTCGATAATTTTCATCTGTGCGTTGTTTGTCCTCCTTTACACTTTGCCATGAATGCTCACTTAACTCCGGCCCTCAAAATGAAAGAACTTCAAGACGATAAAGATCAGAGCCTGCGTGATGATATCCGCCGCCTCGGTCGTATTCTGGGTGATACAGTCCGCAATCAGCATGGTGATGAGATTTTCGACAGCATCGAAACCGTGCGTCAGTTATCGGTGCGTTTCAGCCGCGATGCGGATGTGGCAGCGCGTACCACACTGGAAGCGACACTGGATGGCCTCAGCAATGATGCAATGACGCAGCTAATCCGTGCGTTCAGTTATTTTTCGCATCTGGTGAATATTGCGGAAGATCAGCACCACATTCGCCGCACCCGCGCGCATCAGATCGCTGGCTCTGCACCGCGTCCGGGTACACTGGCTTACACGATTGATGCGCTGTATGCATCCGGTCGCAGCAGCGATGAAATCGGACAATTCTTCGATACTGCCAGCGTGGTGCCGGTACTGACCGCGCATCCGACTGAAGTGCAGCGTAAAAGTATTCTGAATTGCCAGATGGTGATTGCGCGCTTGCTCGACGAGCGCGACCGTATGCAGTTAACACCGGAAGAGCAGGAAGCGAACGATGAAGCACTGGGACGCGCAGTACTGACGCTGTGGCAAACCCGCATGCTGCGTACTTCCAAATTATCGGTGCTGGATGAAGTCGAAAATGGCCTGAGTTTTTACGACTACACCTTCCTGCGCGAATTACCCTCGCTGTACGCGGGACTGGAAGATGTGCTGCGCGCCCGTGATCCGGCTTTCGCGCAAAAAGAATTACCAAGCTTCATGAAAATGGGCAGCTGGATCGGCGGCGACCGCGACGGCAATCCGTTTGTGACGGCAGAAGTGCTGGAAAAAACACTGGCCATGCAGGCGAACCGCGTTTTCCGTTTTTATCTGGAAGAATTGCATACGCTGGGTTCGCAATTGTCGATGGCGACGTTGCTGGTGAATGTGTCGGATGATTTACGCGCACTGGCAGAAAGCTCGCCGGATCATTCGCCACACCGTTCCGATGAACCTTATCGTCTGGCGATCAGCGGCATCTATGCACGTCTGGCGGCAACGTATACCCGTTTGCTCGGCGCACATGCAGTCATACCACCAAGTGGCCCCGCAGCACCGTATGACAGCGCTGAAGCACTGGCGGCAGATCTGGATATCATTCATCAGTCGCTGGTGGAAAACGGTTCCGCCAAAATTACCCGTGGCCGTCTGCGTCATTTGCGCCGTGCGGTGCGCGTATTCGGTTTCTATCTGGCACCGCTGGATCTGCGTCAGAACTCGGATGTGCATGAGCGCGTGGTGGCAGAATTGCTGCGCGCTGCTGATGCATCGGTGGATTATCTGAGTCTGGATGAAGAGGGCCGGATTGCCTTGCTGTGCCGCGAAATCGCATCGGCACGTCCGCTGGTATCGCCTTATCTGACGTACTCTGACGAAACCCGCTCCGAGCTGGCAATTTACCGTGGTGCGGCGCTCGCGCATCAGCGTTACGGTCGTCAGGCGGTGCCGAACTGCATCATTTCCAAAACGGACGGTGTGTCCGACATGCTGGAGCTGGCGCTGTTACTGAAAGAATCCGGCTTGCTGCATCCGCAGGAAGGGCGTCTGGATGTGAACATCATCCCGCTGTTTGAAACCATCGGCGACTTGCAGCACAGCGCCACCGCGATGGACCGTTTATTCAGCCTGCCGGAATACGCGCGATTCCTGCCAAGCCGTGCGCAGGCGCAGGAAGTCATGCTCGGTTACTCCGACAGCAATAAAGACGGCGGTTTCCTGACTTCCGGCTGGGAGTTGTATAAAGCCGAGCTGGAACTGATCAAAGTATTTGAAAAACACGGCGTGCGTCTGCGCCTGTTCCACGGTCGCGGCGGCTCCGTTGGTCGTGGCGGCGGCCCTAGCTATCAGGCGATTCTGGCGCAGCCAGCCGGTGCAGTGCAGGGACAAATCCGTCTGACCGAGCAGGGTGAAGTGATTACCGCCAAATACGGTAATCCGGAAGTCGGCCGCCGTAATCTGGAAGTGCTGGCTGCTGCCACAGTGGAAGCCAGTCTGCTTGCGCATCAGGAACCGGCGCCGGAAGCCGCGTATCTGGCGGCGATGGAAGAATTGTCCGCTGATGCATTCCGCGCTTACCGTGATCTGGTGTACGAAACCGATGGCTTTGAACAGTATTTCTGGGAATCGACAGTGATTTCTGAAATCGCCGGTCTGAATATCGGCAGCCGTCCGGCTTCGCGTAAAAAGACCACGGCGATTGAAGATTTGCGCGCTATTCCGTGGGTATTCAGCTGGTCACAATGCCGTCTGATGCTGCCGGGCTGGTTCGGCTTTGGTACTGCGGTACAGCGTTATCTGGCAAAACATTCGGACTCCGGCCTCGCAACCCTGCAAGCCATGTTCAAAAACTGGTCTTTCTTTGCGACGGTACTGTCGAATATGGAAATGGTGCTGGCAAAAAGCGATATCGGTATCGCCAGCCGTTATGCGCAACTGGTGCGCGATCCGGCACTGCGTGACCGCATTTTCCCGCGTATGCAGGATGAGCACAGCCTGACCATTGCCGTGCTGAAGCAAATTTCGGGACAGAATGAATTGCTGGAAGCGAATCCGCTGCTGGCACGCTCAATCCGCAACCGCTTCCCGTATATGTCACCGCTGAACCACGTACAGATCGAACTGCTGCAACGCTTCCGCGAAGGTGACGCAGACGAACGCGTCCGCCGTGGCATCCACCTGACCATCAACGGCATCGCCGCCGGCTTGCGCAACAGCGGTTAAGTTCGTTCCGCTTCTGAAAAACGCTGCTCATGGGATACGATGAGCAGCGTTTTTTTATGGTTTTCTCAGTTTGAAAACGATTGTATTTGTGCAAAGTTCGTCATCTTGCATTTTCGGAGAGCCGGACTTTCTGCCGACAATCACCGGATTGCTGTGCTGAACACCGCATTTGCTAGTAAAGTCAGCGGTGGCAGTTGAGTGTAAGGAAAGGAGTCTATTTTTTGAGTTCAACTGATTTAAAAACGGCCATACGACGCAGAATGTTTCTGGAGGCCATACGCCGTAGCAGGCGTGAGCAGCAGTATGGATTTCAGATTTGTCCGAAATGTGGCGGCCGTGGCGTTGTCTGTAGTGAGCAGGAAAATAACGGTCGCTGGACTGCGGTCTTGACTGAATGCGCCGAGTGCAACGGTGAGACAATTGTTCCTGCACCGTGATGACTGCAACTAATCGCAGAAACTTGTTATTGATACTTATAAATTTCAAATCAGAACTTATGTTGATGAAGTCAGCGATACTTTCCGAGATGTGCGAGCGCTTGAATAGTAATGCCACAAACTACACGGTCTTTTTGCAAAGTTATCAAGTCACAGCTATGGCTGGCGAATCATCAGACAACAGAGTTTCCTCTGTTCTGGGAGCCGAAGTGCTCGCGGTTGAATTTCAGGAAGTCACTGAGGATGAGATCGTCGCCGAAATACAAGACAGTTTAATGTTCTCCGGGGATACCGGCGCAGGACCGGATGCGGAAGTGGTCGCTTCAGTAGAATTCTCAAATTGTTTGGACGAATTGCTTGCGGAAGTGCGGAAGCAAGCGAAGGCGGCAAACAAAATTGAGCGTTTCTGGCTTAAAACAGGACATCCTGCATATCCGGTTTTTTGGGATTTTGCCCTTTTATTCAGTCGTACTGATGCTTCCTTTGTCATCATCGGTTCTGCATCTGACTGATGCTCTGAATGGAGTACCTTGTCGGGCTTAAATTGAGGGAGAAATATAAGTCAGAAGTGCAAACCGGTAGTCTTGTTGTGCAAAGATCGTCATCTTGCATTTCCAGAGAGCCGGACTTTCTGCCGACGACCGCCGGATTGCTGTGCTGTACTCCGCATTTGGGGTATTTTTGAGCAAAAACTGGCAGTTCCGCAGCTGACTTGGTTCTGACCAGCGAAAGTCTGTGTGATCCATAAATTAAAACACCGCTGTCCGGATGGAGGAGCGGTGTTTTAATTTGCAGCAAACGGATTTGCCGCATCCGTGTTCAGGTCGCAACTTCTGCGATCAGAATGCTTTCTGGATACCGAGCGAGACGCTGGTGATCTTGCTGTTTTGCTCCATAAAGCGAATCTGGCGGGTTTCGATTTCGCCGCGTACTGCGACCAGATTGGTGATCTTATAGGCCAGGCCAACGCCAACCATCGGGCTGAAGCGGTTGCTTTTCTCTACGGTGGCACCATTGGTTTCCTGCGGGCTGAAACGGGTGTACGTCACGCCGAATTTACCAAACGTCACCAGATTGTTTTGCACCATGAACCGGCGCAGACCGGCGACTTCGGTCTGGTAGCTGCGGAAACGCCATTGTTTTGTGGTTTCAGTAACGTCCGATAATTTACTGAAACGACCTTCCACGCTCCAGTCCTGACCCAGATCGTAGCCCAGTGTCAGGTGTACATCCGGTTTGCTGGCACTGCAGGTACTTGTGCAGTTTAAGGACCATGAGGTTTTGCCGGCGCCGATACCGCCATACACTTGTGCAGCAGCGGTATTGGTCAGCAACAGACTGGCGCAGGCCAGCAAAACGGAAATAACGACTTTATTCATAACACGATTGCCTATGCTTGTTTCAACGCGCGTAAGCCTAATCGGAATAGTGATGCAAAGCAATAATTTTGCGACTTCAGGTCGTGGTAAATCAGAACAAAAGGCCGCCGCCTTTACGGAATAATGCAATATCAACAAATCCGGATATCCGGTTTTGCTGTTCATCCGGGGTCATCAGAAATCCGCCGAGATCAATCTGATTTTTTTGACCTGTCATGCCGGCAAATGCATCGCGTCCGCCACGGCCATTCTGCATGGCGCGGCTCAGGGTTTTTGCGACCAGAAAACCTTCGAAGGTCAGTGAAGACAGTTCTTCGTCACGGAATTTCTTCATCATATTGCTATGGTCAATCTGTACAACCGATTTTTTGCCGAGCGGATTCGGTACTACTTGTGAAAACACCGTCCATTCCAGCGCGCTACGCCCCGCCAGTTCTGCGACCGTATCCAGATTGGTCAGCGACAGTCCGGCAACAAATACTTTCGGCGCAGAGCGGCGGAAAGATTTCAGAAACAAGCCGGTCGCCACAGTGTCTGCAACGGTGATCACAATGTTCGGATTGCCGGCAGCCAGCTTAGCGGATTCGCGACTCAGTTCCGTCGGATTGCCGGTAATTTTGACGACGCCGCTGAGAGTCATTTTGCGACGCTGGATTTCATTCACAACATACTGGTACATGTCGTGATTGACACTGTTTTCCTGCAGCGCGATGCCAACCTGACGAATGCCGAGTTTATCGAAGTAGGAGAAGATGTATTGCATCTCCTGTTCTGCGCTCGGACGCCAGTACACCACGCGGCCGCCATGCTGTTTCTGCACGCCGGACAAAGGTGCAAACAGGCTGATTTTGCTTTGCTGAAAGGCTGATGTTGCGACAACGGCATCGACTGTGGATGCGCCGATGCCACCGATCAGAAAATCTGCTTTGTCGCGTTCGATCAGCTCCGCTGCCAGCTTTGCAGAGTTGGCCGGATTACCCTGATCGTCACGCACCAGATAGCGGACGCGTTTGCCGTGGATGCCACCGTGGCTGTTGATACTGTCAAAAAATGTGGTGATGCCGGCCACATAGTCGCGACCGACCGCCGCGTTCGGGCCGGATAAATCAATAGCTTGTCCGACAATGATCAGATTGTCCTGCGCACTGAGTGGCAGCGACAAGGTTGTGATAAAAAACAGAATGAAACAGCGTAATAGCGGCGTGATAAAAGTCTTCAACATGATGCTTGCAAACCGGAAATTGAAACAAGTCCCGAAGTTTGCCGCTCAAATATGACCTACCAGTGACTGTGCTGTTTCGCTACGGAAAAAATGATGCTTTGCAGCACAAAAATCTGCTTTTATTTTGTGCATTGCCCTTCAGAAGGTCTTGCATCGTGACGTTAACAGAAACGTACAGATAAGGAGTAATGTCATGGACGTCACTGGAATTGCGAAATTGTCTACAACACTGGCAGATGTCGGCAATGCACAGGCGGTCAGCATTGCTGTTCTGAAGAAAGCCAATGAAATACAGGCTGAAAGTGCAACTGCACTGATAGAAGCGATCCCGAATAATCAGGCAACCAGCAATCTGCCGCCGCATCTGGGACGCAACATTAATACGACGGCCTGAGTTTCTCCGTTTTCATACACACAATGCGGCGTCAGCCGCATTTTTTATGCCTGCGGCCGGAATCCACTGATCTGACGCAAGCGAAAAGCACGCTGATGCCGGATAATGCGGGGCATTGCATTTTCAGGATAGAGCATGGAAAACACAGAATGGGGCTGGTCAGACCGCCTGAAACTCAGTTATGGCCCGATGGATGAAACACATGTCGAGTTCGTGACCCTATGTGCCGCATTGGGTAAGGGTTCGCCGGACACATTTATCGAACGTCTGGACGCGCTGATTGCGCATTCGGTTGAGCACTTCGAGCAGGAAAACCGCTGGATGGAAGAAACAAATTTTCCGCCGGTCGGCTGTCATAAACAAGAGCATGATTCTGTACTGGAAATCATGCGCGAGGTACGCAGCCGCTATCTCGCTGGTGAAACGGATCTCGGACAGAAACTGGCAGAAGAATTGCCGCACTGGTTTGAACACCATGTCGATACCATGGATAACATGCTGGCGCGTTTTATGATTGCATGGAATAAAGAGCCCGCACCGGCGTCTGCTGCCGGGCAAACGCCTGCTTAAGCAAGCTATGTTTATTCGGTGACCGAAATCCGGATATCACCGATCTGTACGACCTGGCCGGCACGGATTTTTGCAGTTTTGCGCAATTCCTGCTGGCCATCCACAGTCACATCACCACTGGCGACGATCATTTTTCCGGCGCCACCACTATCGCAGACACCTGCGATCTTCAAAAGCTGGTTCAGTTCGATGAACTCACCGCGCAGCGGGACGGTAATCTTTTCCATAATGGACTTTCTGAGCAAAAAAGGGTGAAGCATACACCAGAACCAGAGGTGCCGGCATTGCTGAGGTTTGGTATCGCAGACTAATGGAAAGGCGGTAAAAGGTTTTCCTACTGTACACCTGTAATTGTGAAGGTCAATAATCATCAGTGATGAAATTATCCGCCGGCAAATGCTGCATGGTTTTATCAGGAAATGTATGATGCGCAGCAAGGTTTCCTCACTGTTAAGGAAACTGCTTTTGATTACTCAGAGGAGATATCTATGAATCAGCAGGCAATGATTGCCGCCGTTCTGGCGGGACTGATCAGTGCAGGTGCGGCAGACGCTGCAGACGCACCGGCTAAAGCAAAATCCGAACGTTGCTACGGCATTGCGAAAGCCGGTCAGAATGATTGTGCAAGCAAAGACGGTTCACACGGTTGTGCAGGGCAGGCGAGCAAGGATAATGATCCGAATGAATGGAAAAAAGTCCCTGCAGGTACTTGCGAGAAGCTTGGTGGCAAAACCGACCCGAAAGACAAGGGTGCCAAAGTGATGGAAATGAGTAAGTAATCTGGCGTGAGTCAGATCGTTACACCAGCTGCGCAAGCCCCGCATCCTTTGTCCGGTGTCGGACTGGGCTTGCGTCACGCACACTATCCGGATTTTCTCGAAAAAAAACAGCCGGTCGACTGGCTGGAAGTCCACTCAGAGAATTATTTCAGTGAGGGCGGCTACGACCGTCATGTGCTGATGCGCTTGCGCGAGGATTATCCAGTCAGTTTGCATGGCGTGGGGCTTGGCATCGGCTCTGCGGATCCTTTGTCTCTGAGCCACCTCGAAAAACTCAAATCGCTGATACGTCAGGTGCAGCCAGCGGCGGTTTCTGAGCATCTTTGCTGGAATGCCGCTGGCGGCGTATTTGCTAACGAATTATTGCCGCTGCCGATGCGTCGTAATTTACTCGGCTGGCTGACGGACAGGGTAGACCAGGTACAAAACTTTCTCGGGTGCCGGATTGCGCTGGAAAATGTTTCGTCCTACGTCCGCTTTCAGGATGCCGATATGACAGAGGCAGAATTCCTGACAACGCTTGCACGTCGCAGTGGTTGCGGTGTTCTGCTGGATATCAATAATTTATATGTCAGCCAGTGGAATCACAAAGTGGATGCCCGCGCTGAGCTGATGCGCTACCTTGCTCTGCCGCTCGATCAGATCACGGAGATTCATCTTGCCGGACATCAGGTTCGTGGCGAATTGTTGTTTGATACCCATGACGCGCCGCTGACAGATCAGGTGATTGACTTGTACCGGTTCGCTTGTCAGCACGGTGCTGCTTCAGTTCCGGTGATGATAGAGCGCGATGCGGACATTCCCCCATTGTCAGATTTGTTGTCTGAATTGCAGGAAGTCAGGGAAATCCGGAGCGCTGCGGGAGGCGGAAATGCAGAATCATGAATCGCCGGATTTAACATGGCAGGCTACATTGCTTGATGCAATTCGTCAGCGGGATACCGATGTTCAGAAGTTATCCGGCTTGCTGGTGTCGCCGTTTGAAAACGGACTGCATCTGTACCGCGACAGCCAGCGTGCGCAGCGCAGACAAGTTCTGAAGCAGGCTTATCCTGTTTTGTGTCAGTTGGTTGGCGTGCAATGCTTTCACGCACTGGCGGACACGTACGCAGAAGAAACGCCCTCGTTAAGCGGTGACCTGCATTTGTACGGTGCCTCATTTTCAGATTTTGTTTGTCAAAGTCCGCTATGTGCCGGATATCCTTACTTGGCAGAGGTGGCCCGCCTCGAATGGCAAGTGCATCGGATCTATTACGCTGCGGATCAGAAATTGCTGACGCTGCATCAGTTAATCAGTCAGTGTGGTGCTGAAATTGACCGCATGATGCAGGTGAAGCTGAAGATTTCTGATTGCGTGCAGATAATGCAATTCAAGGGAAATGTGACCGAGATCTGGCTGGCACATCAGAACGGTGATGTGGACGGGCTTGCATGGCAGGAGTATGGGCAGTATGCGGTTGTCAGCCGGCCTGTCTGGCGGGCTGAAGTGAGCGTGATCAGTGCGCCGGAATTTCAGGCCTTGTCATCCATTGCTGCAGGTAATGCGCTGGGTTATGCATTGACCCATCTGCTGGTTGCGGAATCGGTTTCGCCAGAGCAGGTTTTGCAATGTGTGCAGCGCTGGCTTGCGTTGGGTGTATTTGCTGCCGAATAAGCCTTGAAAGCCTGTCTTGCAGATCAGTCTGATTACTGCTGACAGTATGTTTCCGGCGCGCCTGTCGGAGCAATGCTGAGCCTCGCTTTCATGCGTCGCAAAAATCCCACAAACGCGAATTTAATTGTGTCAGATTGCAAAATCAGCATAATCAAAGTTATGCTGAAATCGTCTTTTAAAATTAACCGGCAGCGCCTATAATTCGCGCCCTTATGCGGCTTATTTCCGCTTTGGACTTAAGGTTTTTTAATTAAGAGGATTTCCTCTAGATTTGTGCTTTTTACTACCATAGTAAATGTGCTGGTGAGATACTAAACCTGAGTTTTTTGAACGCTCGTTCCATTTGAAGACGATTGCTTCTTGCAAACTTGACTACATAATTCTTAGAGGAGACAACAATGCGTCAACACCACGTCGCGTTATCCCTGCTCGCAACTGCTGTTCTGGCAGCTTGTGGTGGCAGCGGGACACCTGGTCCGACAGTAACTGATTCCATGGCTCGCGGTACTTTGCTCGCGAGTCCGCCAATTCAGGTGCCGATTCCACAGGCTAACGGCGAAGCACTGCCTAAACTGGAGCCAGCCGCATTCGCTGCGAAGCTGGAAGCAGGTTCTCCTGGTATTACACAGGTCACAGGTACGCCGAAATGCGCGCTGTCGGTCTATTACATGAAATATGCAACCGTCGGTGGCGCAAATGAGCCAGCGACGGCAACGGCAGCGATGTACGTACCTTCCGGCTCTGATCCGGCATGTGCTGGTCCACGTCCGGTTTTGCTGTATGCGCACGGCACTACTGTCGAAAAAGCATTCAACATGGCGAACGTTTCCGGCTACGCCGAAGCAACGCTGGTTGCAGCGATGTACGCCGCTCAGGGTTTCATCGTCGTTGCGCCTAACTATGCTGGCTACGATGTTTCTTCTCTGTCCTACCATCCATATCTGAATGCTGAACAGCAAGCCAACGACATGGTTGATGCAATGCGTGCTGCACGTAAAGCATTCCCTGTGATTGGTGCGCAGGATTCCGGCAAACTGCTGATCGCAGGTTACTCTCAGGGTGGCCACGTTGCGGTTGCAACGCAAAAAGCAATGCAATCTACTTATTCTTCTGAATTTAAAGTGACTGCAACCGCTGGTATGTCTGGTCCTTACGCGATCAGCACAATGGGTGACGCGATTTTCGCAGGCAGCCCGAACCTGGGTGGTACCGCTTTCCTGCCAATGATCACAACCGGCTGGCAAAAATCTTACGGTGGCTTGTACAACACCCCGGGCGATATTTATGAAGATAAATACGCAACCGGTATCGAATCTCTGATTCCTGGTCAGTACACACTGAGCGATCTGTACACATCCGGCAAACTGCCGCAAACAGCGACATTCGCAAAAGACTCGCTGCCTGGTCCGACATCTGCGCAATTTGCAGCATTCTTCGGTGATGGCAACCTGATCAAAACATCGTTCCGTAATGCCTATCTGGCGGATCTGCAAGCGAATAAGTGTGGCGCGAATCCTCTGGATCCACTGAACTGCACACCCGCACATCCGTTCCGTAAAGCAGCACTGAAAAACGATCTGCGTAATTTCGTGCCTTCTAATCCTGTCATGCTGTGCGGCGGTAACGCTGACCCGACAGTATTCTGGGTGAATACTCAGCTGACGCAGGCATTCTTCCAGGGTAAAGGTTTCCCAGCAGCAGCATTGCCTGTTCTGGACGTTGATTCTGCAGTAACCGGTGCAACTGATCCGTTTGCGGCAGCAAAAGTTGGTTTTGCGACTTCCAAAGCAAAAGTGATTGCTGCAGCACAAGCTGCGGGTCAGAACCCGGCAACAGCCGTTGCCAGTGCATACCACGGTACTCTGGTTCCACCGTTCTGCAATGCTGCAGCACGTGGTTTCTTCCAGCAAGTGCTGGCGCAATCTAACTAATCAGGAGGCCGACAATGAAAGTATTGAAAATTGCAGCCGCAGTCGCCCTGACATTAGCAGCAGGCAGCAGCTTCGCGGAAGATCTGGGCATTACCGTACGTGCAGGTGTGATTGGTATTGCACTGCATCCTGAATCTCCGGACTTCAAAAGCAATGGTCCTGAATTCCTGACGCCACAACCAGCCGGTATTACGGTTGGTAACGCGAAGACTCTGCTGTTCGGCGTGACAAAACGTCTGACAGACCACTGGGATATCGACTTTGTGGCAGGTCTTCCGCCAGAACATGAAGTGTTTGGTCGCGGCAAACTGGCTCCGTACGGTGTACTGGCGAAAGTGAAACAACGTGCGCCAACCGTGTTTGCGAACTATAACTTCGGTTCGCCGTCTGACAACCTGCGTCCTTTCGTTGGTGCCGGTGTGAACTACACGCAGTTCTTTGATGCGAACTCGACACCAGCAAATGATCTGGCAACAGGTGGTCCGACCAAGATCAATCTGACCAGCTCCTGGGGTTTGGCAGCACAGATCGGTGTGAACTACAAACTGACTGAAAAATGGCGTTTGTGTGCATCGGTTGCGGCAGCGAAAGTGAAAACTGACCTGCGTGCTACTACCGGCAGTATCGACCGTACAACAACCATTGATTTCAAACCAATCGTTGTGACAGTTGGCGTTGGTTACGCATTCTGATCGTATTGTTCAGATGTAAAAAAGGGAGCGTGAGCTCCCTTTTTTGTTTGGCAAACACACATAACTCTGCCTGTTTAACTCCTTATTCCAGCCTCTTTTTTCAGCAGAAATTGCAGGCAGAATCAGTTCATGTTGTTGAGTGCCGGAGCGCAAGCTACCTGATTGCGGCCGGATTGCTTTGCGAAATACAGTGCGCTGTCGGCGCGATCCAGCAATTTCTGAAAATCCTCGCCTTCCTGCAGCGTGGCAACACCAAATGAACCGGTAATGTGAGGTAAAGGTTTGTCTGATTCCGTGAAGACAGGTGCGCTGCGCAATCGCTGGCAAAGGCGTTCTGCAACGATGCTGGCTGCCTGTAAATCTGTCTCCGGCAAAATCACCAGCATTTCTTCGCCGCCATAGCGTGCCGCAAAATCCGTCGGGCGCAGCCCTGAATTCAATACTTTGGCTGCCGCCTGCAATGCGTCATCGCCACGCAGATGACCGTAGGTATCGTTAAAGCGCTTAAAGTGATCCAGATCGACCATTACAATGCTGAGCGGCTGATTGCCGCCATGCGCAGCCTGAATCAGTGATGGCAATTGCTGATTCAGCCAGGCGCGGTTGTGAAGGCCGGTTAAGCCATCGACCATCGATAACTGGCGATAAAACTCGCCGACTTTTTTGCGGCTGCGGATTTGTGCATTGGCAGCGCGGATGCGGAATGACAAGAGTTGCAGCAAGTTGCGCGCAACGCCGTTGGACTCTTCAATCAATTGCCAGACGATGGACGATTCAATTACCAACAGCAAACTGTCATGAATCGCAGACACAGTTGCAGAATGGATTTCTTCATCCAGCACAGATATTTCGCCGACACATTCGCCGGGTAAGTACTGTGTGATCGTGTTTTCCAGATGATTACCGTCTTCATTCAGCATAGTGACGCCGAGTGCACCACTGAGCACGATATACAGACGGGAACCCGCACTGCTGGCATCCAGCACAGTTTGTCCGGCACGGGCGCGGACGATGTCGCAATCCTGTATCAGATGACGGATGACGCCGAGATTGTTATCAGAAATATTTCTGAACAGTTGTATGGCTTCCAGCGGATATTCGATGTGTTGAAAGGTGTTGACGCGTTCTAAAACCGTTTTGTCCAGCAGCATAAAATTCAGATCTGAAGTAAATCGAAGGTAGCCAGCGCGTGCATTTCTGTCTCGCGGAATACCTGCAGGCATTCGGCTTCTGTCAGCGCTAGGGTATCCCAAGCGTGAGTGCTCAGCAAGGGCAGTGTGGCTGCCTTGTCGCCGCAAATATCCAGTGCTGTGACAAAGGCTTCCGCCAGATGCACGACTGATGCAAGCAACTGATGCGGATCGTCGGGTGGCGCTGTGAAATGGGTAAGTGCGTCAGTCAGCGTATCTGCAAACTGCCACTGGCGTGCCAGTGCTGTGCCAGCCTGGATCGCCGTCAGCGGTATGTTGCCCTCAGACGTTGTTGTATGCAAATCGGGATACAACATGCGTACGAGATCTCCGCAACGATGCAGCAACCCGGCGGTGTAGGCGTAATCATGTTTCATGTGATGCGTGCGTGCGATTGCTTTAGCGCAAAAAGCAGTCGCAATGCTGCGTCGCCAGAACTGCTCCAGTGCATCTGCCGGTAAAAGCGATGCCGGATTGTGATGACTGGTGACTGCTGCCATTTGCAGTAACTGATTGCTGCCGAGCAGTGCGGCAGCCTGATCAGCGGTAACCACTTTCGAGTTTGTGCCGAAATGTGACGCATTGGTCAGGCGCAGTAGTTTTGCGGTCAGTCCCGGGTCCAGCGCGATCAGATGGCTCAGTTCAACCGGTTCAGGGTTTTCCTGTTTTCCTGCCTCGAACAGCAAGCGTAATACACCGGGCATTACCGGCAGGGTCTGCAATTTAGCCAGCGATGGAACAGGCTCGTGTATCGCTGTTCTGTTCATGACTGGCTCCGGTAATGCTGAATGGCCAGACGCAACTGCAAGGCTGCATCCGAATTGCCGGCAGTGCTGAACAAATGATTCAGTCGTTGCGTCAGTTGCTGCGGATCAGAAGGAATGGCTGTTTCGCCGGTCTGAATACTCAGAATACTGACACCATGGTCCTGCAAATGCTGCAGGTGATGAATCGTCAGGGTTGCGCCGGCCGGTAATAACACCATCCCGTGCTGATCCTGTACCGCTTCAGCCAGTTGCTGACCGGGTTCGGCCTTTGACAGAACGATATACGAGCGTGCATTCATCGCTTGCCTTTCGTTTGTGCTGAGTTGATGTTCTATTCATCATACTCTGAGTACGCTGGCTTGCGTAGGAGCATTTCGCGTCAGATGGCAGCATTTGCGGATCAGTCACGGTGACCGTGGTGTCCGTGATGATGATGGTGGTGATGTCGCGGGCGCTCGTATCGTTCCTCCCAGCGCTCTTCGCGGTATTCGCGGCGCCATTCAGGCACTCTGCGCCACATGTGGCCGTATTGCTGTTCCACGTAAATATGCTGGGTGTACGGAACGCGGCTGGATAAGCGAATGTTGTAACCACCACTGCGGTAATCGACCCGGATATACGATGGTAAGTAGGCGCTTTCGATCCAGCGCGATTGTTCCGGCCAGTACCAAGTACGGAAGCGCGGTGAGTAATACACCTGTTGCGCCGGATAATAGACATAGTCATACGTGATTTGCGGTGCAGGGCTGTAACCGGAATAACTCCAGTTATCCCATTGCTGGGCGGAAGCGGTGCCGGTATGCAGTGCGCCGGCCAGCAGCGCGGCAGTCAGAAGTGCGAAGCGCATGATGAACTCCGTAAATAAAATCGGGATATGCCTTTAACGGCGCAGGTCTGCATTCGGCTGACAGCATGAATGGCCGGATCACTGCAGTCAAAAAGGCTGTTCCCGCAGCACAGTTTCGTTATACATTGGCGGTTTTGATTTCCGTAAACGCAATGATTCTGAATTACATCTGGATAGGCTTCTTTCTGGTCAGTTTTGCGGCTGCCGTATTGCAGTTTCTGTTCCTCGGCGATACCGAGGTCTTCAAGCGCATGATGGACGGCACTTTTGAATCCGCCCGCATTGCAGTGATGGATATCGCTTTGCCGCTGGCAGGGGTGATGACGCTGTGGCTGGGCCTGATGCAGGTCGGTGAGAAAGCCGGTGTAGTGGCATGGCTGGCGCGTAAGATTGCACCATTTTTTTCGCGCATCTTCCCCGGAGTACCGGCAGATCATCCGGCCAATGGCCACATGGTGATGAACTTTTCCGCCAATTTACTCGGGCTGGATAACGCTGCCACGCCATTTGGCCTGAAAGCCATGGAAAGCCTGCAAAGCCTGAATACGGACAAAGAAACCGCCAGCGATGCGCAGATTATGTTTCTGGTGCTGCATACCTCCGGCCTGACACTGATTCCGCTGGCGATTATGGCGCAGCGCGCGGTGCTGGGCGCGCAGAATCCGTCGGATATCTTCATTCCCTGTCTGATTGCAACCTATGTGGCCACGGTCACCGGCATGCTGGCAGTGGCGATACGCCAGCGCATCAATCTGTGGGACCGTGTGTTGCTCGGCTGGCTCGGCGGTATCAGCGCCGCAATCGCCGCAATGGTCTGGGGTATGAGCGAATGGATGACGCGCGCCGAGCTGGAAACCTTTTCCAAAGTCAGTGCGAACTTCCTGCTGTTGCTGATCATTACCGGCTTCATCGTCGCCGCCATGCGCAAAGGCGTGAATGTCTACGACACCTTCATCGAAGGTGCGAAAGGCGGCATACAAACTTCGCTGACCATCATTCCGTATCTGGTCGGCATGCTGGTGGCGATTGGCTTGCTGCGCAATTCCGGCGTGCTGGGGCTGATTGTCAAAGGCTTTGAAGCCTTGTTCGCCGCATTCGGCTGGAACACCGATTTTGTCAATGCCTTGCCCACCGCGCTGATGAAACCCCTTTCTGGCAGCGGCGCACGCGCCATGATGGTCGATACCATGAAAACCTTCGGCGTGGATTCGTTTGCCGGCCGTCTGGCCTGTATTTTCCAGGGCTCGGCTGACACTACCTTCTACATCGTCGCCCTGTATTTTGGCTCAGTTGGCATCCGCAAAACCCGCTACGCAATTCCTATGGGTTTGCTGGCAGATCTGGCAGGCGTGATCGCCGCAATTGGCGTGGCTTATTTGTTCTTTCACTGAATCTTTACGAAGCGGGCAGGGCAGCGCAACCACGGACGGTATCCGGCTGTCCGTGCTGTCGCGGCGCAAGCCTCAGACAGCCCAGTAAAGCCCTGAAAATGCCCCAAATGCGGTGTTCAGCACAGCGATCCGGCGGTCGTCGGCAGAAAGTCTGGCTCTCCGAAACAGGGTGATGCGGAGTTCTGCACAATGTGCGCCTGATGATTGTACGGGATAGCGGGCAAAGTTCCGGCGAATAAAAAACAAAGCCGGCTTTGACGAAGGCCGGTTTTTTGTTTGCTGGCTGGTGGAGCGGCGACTGATCAGTCAGCCGGACTTCTCTATCTGAAATTCACAATATTCACCGGATGGTGAATTAATTGCCGAGGAAAGGTCGGTGAATGTCCTCAATTAAAGTTAATACTATCGTTTTTTTCATTTTAGCCCTTGTTATTCTTAATGCGCATGGACGATCAGGCTCGTGCAGCATAGATCCTGCTATTGGAGGTATCGCTGGTAAATGTGAAAAATTAGAAAATAAGCATGATCGTGACGGTGCAGTGATCTTGTACCTTCCGGGCACCGAGGGAGTGGCTGATTTTGCCACGATGCGGATTTTGTCCCCTACCGATAATGCAACATGGTTTTTGTCCAGCTTGCTTGGTACTGAGCACAGTGGTGTGTCTGCCGCGACCTCAGCGTTGCCACGTGTCAGGTATTGCACCGAACGACTTCACAAAAACATCAATAATTCAGATGATTACAGAAAATACTGTCAGTCTCGAAACGCTCAGGCAAATTTTAGTCTGGCAGATGCACAGAGCCAAGCGGAGCGCGCACTCGATCAGGCTCGTCAGTTGGCATCAGATTTGAAGCAGCCATTGGTGATTATCGGCGTCTCGCATGGATGTAATCATGTAGCGAAATTGGTCAGTGACGGAAGATTGCGTGAAGAACCACTGCTCATGATTAGCTGCCCTGGCGTATCAATGCAACTTAATACTCTTTTACAGACTGTACACTGGACGCACTGGTCTATGTTACGAAGGCAGGGCTTGGGACGATCGTTGCATGAGTTGCGTAACTTACATTCGCACTCGGTTGAGTGGCGGAAGTATATACCTTTGGGTCTGATTGAAGACAGTGCCAGTTATTGCAGCAAGATAGGCATTCCGGAGTCCGACTGCAATGAACAGCGCATTGGTGAAGGAATTTTCATCCAGATGATCGAAGCGCTAAGTATGCTCAGCCAAAGCTACGGCACTGAGCTTAGTTCCGAAGAATACGTAAAGCTGGGAGAGCTTTTTGCGAAGTATCGTGTCGGGGCTGAGGAGGTAAAGCACTTTTTGGGTGCCAGCCAGTTCGTGCGGTATTTCTTAATGACACAATCCTGGTCAAGGCCTCGTTACTGGCGCGACATGCTGAAGCAGGACGCTGCATATAAGAGTATGGACGCTTACCAGGGTTCAATTCGCTATTTTAAATCCGGCAGAGATGTATTAGTCCTTAACGAAGATCCATACTGTCTGAGTGGCGCAAAAGATTGCCGCGAAGTGTTTCTCGACACTTGCCCGCATGAACTTCCCGTTCAGCCCGGATTGTGCGCGACGCTGATACAGGGTGAGATTCGCCGCGTAATTGCCAATACGATTGTGAATGCCAGATTGGGGAAAAAGAATCAGTTCTGAACTGTGCCTGATATTTGGATGCTCTCATGCGCAAGGCGGGCTGGTACGCCTTGGCTTGAAAGTTTTGGTAACAGTTTAATGATGCTTTCACCGGCAGCATCCGAACGAACGATTTATTGCAATCCGGAACAAACTCGGTATCCATCGGGCAGCCTGCTTCATTAGCTGCTCGCGTACTTCCCTGAAACAGCGCCGTAAAGCCCTGAAAATGCCCCAAATGCGGTGTTCAGCACAGCGATCCGACGGTCGTCGGCAGAAAGTCTGGCTCTCCGAAACCGGGTGATGCGGAGTTCTGCACAATGCATGGCTGTTTGTTGTGCCGGATAGCGGGCAAAGTTCCAGTAGGTATAAAACAAAACCGGCCCTGACGAAGGCCGGTTTTGTTTTTGCGGGTAAGGGCAAGCGCACGGGCAGGTGATCCGTCGCCCGTGTTCACATCTCAGCTTTTCGGGATCTGCGCCGTTTTGTAGACTGGATATTGCTGATAAGCCGTATCCCAGGAACTGTGACGACGCGCGAAGAATTCCAGACGTGCTGCAGGGTCTTTGGCGAATGCCGGGTCGCTGCGCAGTTTTTGTTCGAATTGCTTACGTAGTTCCGGATCGGCTGCCAGTTGCTCACGGGCTACCTCTTCAGCGACATAGGCTTCCATGTATTCTTTGCGTTCGAATGCCTGATTGAACAAGCCCCAGCTCAGCAGGGAATCGGCGGAAGCCGGATCAAACAGCGTTGCCACCAGTGCCGATTTTGGCTGGGCAGAAGGGATGAAGATACTGCCGCGTGCAAACTGCAGTTTCTGATCAGCGACCCACTGGCCTTTAACTTCCAGCGGTTGACGGCCTTCATACGACGCTGGACGGAAGCTGGCTTTTTCGGTCTGGAAGCGCTCAACGCTGACATCCTTCCAGCCGCTGGTCAGTGCCTGAAACTGGATGCCGTGTACGCGCAGTTTTTCGACCACCATTTTCGCCCAGGCAGCCGGTACCACATAGCCGCCTTCCGGCAGGCGTGCCAGCTTGTCGGGTACGTTCTGATCGCGCAGTTTCACACGCCAGATTTGCGGCTTGCTTTCGTCGTAACGTGTCATCAGCGCGCCGGAAATGTCCGACTGGGTGCGGGTGTAGGCGTAGCCCCGGAATTCGATGGTTTTGTAGGCATCAGTGCTGCGGTAGCTGACCGGAATATCTTTGCCCGCCATCCGCATCGCTTGCTGATCGGCTTCTTCGGCCAGTTTTTTCCATTGTGCGCCTTGCTGTGCGACCTGATTCAGCACTGAATGCAGTGTGTTGCGTGTAGTGCGGACGCGGGTGGCGTAGTCTTTCCACGAATGGGTTTCGACCAGAATGCCGAAGCGGTTGCGCAGCATGAAATAACCGTTGGAAAAACGTGCGCCCGGTACTTCATCCGTGAAGCCGGACATCGGATCGTCTTCCTGATTAAACGACATATAAAACGGTTGCGGCAGCGAACCGGCTTTGCTCAGATCCTGCAAAACGGCCTGCTGCAGTAACTGACCGGCTGTGCGCAGTTTTTCATCGCCCGCATGTTTTGGTTCTACCTGCACAGACACATCATGCTCAAATTTAGCCCCATCGGTCACATGCAGATCCACCGTGACCAGCGGGTCCCACTGATTCACCATTCGCAGCATCGCCTGCATTTCCGGCGTGTCTGCTTTGGCGTAATCGCGGTTCAGATTGGCATTCTGTGCGCTGGTGCGCCAGCCCATTTCTTCCGGGCCGCGCTGATTCGGGCGGTTCCATTTGCCGAAACGTTCGTGTCCGTCTACGTTAAATACCGGCACAAACATCACGACTTGCTTGTCCAGCACGTCGCTGGACGGGTTTTCGAGTAATTCGCGCAGCACCAGAAATCCGGCGTCTTTGCCGTCGATTTCTCCGGCATGAATGCCACCCTGCAGCAGCGTCACCGGAATCTGTTTTTCTTTAGCGGTCAGTGGCGTCAGTGCGCCGGTTTTGGTGGCGATCAGCACCAGGATCGGGCGGCCTTCCGGTGAGCGGCCGATTTCCTGACAGCGTACCCATTTCGGATAATTTTTCTGGAAATTTTTACACAGGGTATCGACTTCGGTGTAGCGCCCGGTTTTGGTGAACTGAGATTTTTCCGCCAATGTCACCATGTTTTCAGCAGCCTGCGCCGCCGGTACTGCAAACAGACAAGCCAGCGCCGCTGGCAATAACTTATGCATCATCATCGTCAACCAACTGAGAATATGAACCGGAAACCGGTCAGACGCGCACTGGCGCCGTGGAAAAGGGAGCGGTGGCCGTTGCGGCCCGTCCTGCAAAAACCGCCTGACGCGAAGTCAGACGGCTCTGTTTGCTAAAAGTTCATTGCGGGCGTATGCGTTGCTGCCACCAGCGTGCTTTTGCCAGTAAGGCTTGCTGATCCAGTGTCTGCAATTCACGGTTCACCAGCAGCGCTTTGCCGCGTACCCAGACGTGGCTGACCTGCTCGCGACCGGCTGCGTAAATCACATGGGATACCGGATCAAACACAGGCTGGGTTTCGATTGCCGACAAATCAATCGCGATCACATCCGCCTGTTTGCCAGCCGTCAGGCTGCCGGTGCGGTCTGCCATGCCCAGCGCCTTTGCACCATCCAGTGTCGCCATGCGCAGCGCAGTGTGTGCATTCACTGCGGTCGGATCGCTGGACTGCGCTTTGGCCAGAATCGCTGCCAAGCGGGTGTCAGCCATCATATCCAGCTTGTTATTGCTGGCAGCGCCATCGGTACCGATACCGATGTTGATACCGGCTTGCTGCATTGCGTGAATTCGTGCAAAACCGGAAGCCAGTTTCAGATTAGAGGCCGGATTGTGAGCGATGTGCACGCCGTGTTTTGCCAGTAATGCGATGTCTTCATCGGTGGTGTGCACCATGTGCGCGGCGATCAGTTGCTCGCTCAGCAATCCAAGTTCTGCCAGACGTGCCAGCGGACGCTTGCCGTACTGGCTGATGCTGCCCTGAACTTCGTCATTGGTTTCGTGGATATGGCAATGGATACGCACGCCTTTGTCTGCCGCCATAGCAGCGACTTTGCGGAAGGTATCGTCGGCAACAGTGTAAGGCGCATGCGGTGCGAGGGTGAAGCCGATGCCGGGTTGTCCACGGTATTCATTGATCGCATCTTCTGCTAACTGCAGATAACCGGTGGCATCCTGCGCGTAGCCGGTAGGAAATTCCAGAATGCTGCAGCCAACCACGGTATTCATGCCGGATGCGATGCCGGCACGTGCTACCGCAGTGTGGTGGAAATACATGTCATTGATGGTGGTCGTACCGCCGCGCAGCATTTCCGCCATCGCAAAACTGGTGCCGTCGAACACAAACTCGTCAGAAACATGGGCTTTTTCAGCGGGCCAGATGTGGTGATTCAGCCAGTCCATCAGGGCCAGATCGTCCGCCAGCCCGCGCAGCAGGCTCATCGCTGAGTGGCCGTGTAGATTGATGAAGCCCGGTGTCAGGGCGTGATCCGGTAATTCCTGATGGATTGCATCCGGATAGCGCAGACGCGCTTCATCAGAAGGAAGGATGGCTTCGATCAGGCTGTCATTCATCACCAGTGCGTGACCGGTCAGTACCTGATTGGCGGGCTCCACGGGAATAAGATAAGCAGGGTGCAGGCATGTTATTGTCATTGTGTATCCTTTTTTGTGGCCCCGTGCAGCGGCTTGCAGCGCAGGTGCAGATGCTGAGCAGCGGGGCAAAATCGTGCCTCATTATATAGAACTCACTTCAAAAATACCCGCCAGCGGTGAATGGGTGTCAATGGCCGCTTCCGCTACCGTATTCTTGCGGTATGTGCAGTTAAGCAGTCTGATTGCTACAATCCAGGCATAAAACGTCCTTTTTACCGGAGACTTCTCATGCGTCTGTACAGTTATTTCCGCAGTTCCGCTTCATATCGCGTACGTATTGCACTCAATCTGAAAGGCATTTCCTATGAGCATGCCGGCGTGCATTTGCTGCGTAACGGCGGAGAACAATTGTCTGATGCCTATCGTCAGATCAATCCGGAAGGGCTGGTGCCTGCGCTGGTGGATGACGGCGCGGACAGTGAAGTGGTGCTGAGCCAGTCACTGGCGATCATTGAATATCTGGAAGAAACCCATCCGGAACATCCGCTGTTGCCGCAAGATGCAGCCAGTCGTGCGTCAGTGCGTGCATTTGCGCTGGCGATAGCCTGTGAAATTCATCCGGTGAATAACCTGCGTATCCTGAAATATCTGTCGCAAACACTGGGTGTCAGCGATGAACAGAAAAATGCCTGGTATAAACACTGGTGCGAAAGTGGTTTGCAAGTACTGGAGCAGCGCTTGCAGCAGCGCGCGGTACAAACGCCGTTTTGCTTTGGTGAGCAACCGGGTCTGGCAGAATGCGTACTGATTCCGCAAATCTTTAATGCACAGCGTTTTCAGTGTGATTTGTCGTCTATGCCTTTGCTGATGGCGGTGTATGAACGCTGTATGGCATTGCCGGCATTCCAGCAGGCGCAGCCTTCGGCGCAACCGGATGCAGAATAAGCGGATAACTGTGCTGACTGTTTTGCTTCGTAATAAAAAAGCCCCGGTCACAACGGGGCTTTTTTATTGCTTTAAAAATTTTCGGTTTGCTTAGCTGGCGAAACTATTGGCTTTATGTGCGTCACCAAGAATGTCGCTAAGGACAGAAATCAGCAGCGAGCGGGTCAGTTTGGATTTGGTGGTGTAACCGTCGATAGAGAACTGATGGCTGACGGTATCCTCCGGTGCATAGCCGGGCTGACCGGTGCGCAACACAATTTTAATGGCTTTCTGATTCATTTCGCCGCGTATGGTTTCGACCAGTCGCAAACCTGCGTCCACGGTTTCCATTACCACATCCAGCAGTATCAGAGAAATATCCGGGATGCTCTGCAGTAACTGACGGGCTTCGCCGGCAGAGTATGCATGCAGAAATTGCAGAGGTCGTCCGTGAATGCGTACACCGCTGAGTGCCAGCAATGTGGTTTCATGCACGTTTTTATCGTCATCCGTGATCAGGATTTTCCACGGAGTAAGCTCATTTTTGGCGGCAGAACCATCAGCCTCTTCGTCTGCGAAGCTGATCATATCGTCATCCGCTTCGCAGGCAGATGAAATGCCATCCTGCAAGATGAGTGACGGAATTGCTGTCAGAAAATAGTCGCTGCCAAATGTCAGATTGCCCGTAGACTGCGTGCAGCGCTTACTTATCAAGCCGGGCATTTTACTGTGTTGTGACATCATCAGTGTGCTCCCTGGTGCTTGGAAAAAGTCTTTTTACCAATTCATGATATGTGAACTGCATCCCTTAATCAAGCGGTGAATCAGGCAGTTTGTGGCTGAAAGACTGCATTCCGGTTGGTTATTACGCGTAGTAATTATGTGTTGTCAGTGTATCGCAGTGTTGCTGCGGACGCTGAAAAGTATCAAAGATTAACGATGTTTGTATGCGGGGAACTTTCTCGTGCAATGCAGCATCATATGCGCAGTAATGACTCAATCTGACTACGATGAAAACCCAGAAAGCCAAGATGCCGAACACGCCGAAACGTATGCTCACACTGGCAGTGATGATGACACTGCCGGTATTTGCGCATGCACAGCAATCACCTGAAACACCTGTAAAAGAAGCGCCGAAAAAAGCGGTGGACGTCAAAAAAGCGGTGCCGGATACTGGCGCAGTGCAAAAAGTGGAAGTGCAGGGCGCAAAAGGCTATGACGAGCGTCGTCAGGACACGGCTACAAAAATCGTTGTCACACAAGAAGAAATCGTGCGTTTTGGTGATACCACCGTTGGTGACGTTCTGAAGCGTTTGCCGGGTGTGACCATTGGCGGCGTGCAGGGTCGTGGTGGTGAAATCCGTATGCGTGGCCTGGGTGCAGGCTATACCCAGATTCTGCTGAATGGCGAGCCAAGTCCGCCGGGTTTTTCGCTGGATTCGATTTCTCCTGATCTGATTGAGCGTATTGAAGTCATCCGTGCTGCAACTGCAGAACTGAGCACGCAGGCAGTTGCCGGTGCGATTAATATCGTTCTGAAACGTGCAATTCAGACTGCGCAGCGCGAAATCAAAGCCGGCGGCCAGTCCGACGGCGGTAAGTACGGCGCGAACGTGAATTTTCAGATTTCGGATAAAGCGGGCGCGATGTCGTACTCGGTTTCCGGTAATCTGAATCACGGTAAGTTTGAGCGTCCGTCGTATTCCACGACGCAGTATTTCGATACCACCGGTAAGCAAACCGGTAATCAGCGCACAGATTCAAATAACTGGGGCACGTTTGATGGCCTTGGTATGTCGCCGCGTGTTAACTGGAATTTGCCGAACGGTGACATCATCACCAGCCAGAGTTTTATTAACGCGAACCGCTTCCGTGGCTACAACTCGGAAGTGACTGCAGCACCAAGCGGGCCGCAGCCGCAATACCTGTCGGATTTGCAGCGTGTGACGTCTGAATTTGCGATGCTGCGCAGTAATCTGAACTGGATACACCGCATGGCGGACAGTGCCAAACTCGATGTGAAGTTTGGTGTTAACCTGAATAAACGTGAATCGGATGTTGATCTGGCCGGCTTTGGCAACAATGGCGCATCGATTCTGAATCGCAGTACCTCATCGTCCGGCACGGCGAAAGGCTGGACTACCAGCGGTAAGTACAGCGCACCGTTCATCGAAGACCATTCCGTTGTATTCGGCTGGGATGCTGAGTATTCCAAACGGAATGAAACCCGTACGCAGGCAGATGTGGTGACGGCTGATCCGGTCACCGGCACCAAGCTGACACCGATTAATCTGAATGAAGATTTTGATGCAACCGTGTCGCGTCTGGCTTTGTTTGCGCAGGATGAATGGAACGTGACCAAGCAATGGTCGGTGTACGCCGGTCTGCGCTGGGAAGGTCTGGAAACCAAGAGTTCCGGTAATACCTATGCTGACGTGAAAAACCGTTCCAGCGTATTCAGCCCAATTCTGCAAACCCTGTACAAACTGCCGGACAGTAAAAATGATCAGCTGCGATTCGGACTGACCCGCACTTACAAAGCACCTGACACCAATTCGCTGATTCCGCGTCGCTTCCTGTCGACAGACAATAAGCAAACCAATCCGGATTCCACCGGTAATCCGAATCTGAAGCCTGAACTGGCTTGGGGTCTGGATCTGGCATACGAACATTACATGCCACAGGGCGGTGTGCTGAGTGCCAGCGTGTACATGCGTAAAATCACGGATGTGGTGATTACACAGTTAAACCAGATTGATGGCCGCTGGGTATCGATGCCTGCGAATGCCGGTAATGCAACCACCAAAGGCATAGAGCTGGATGCAAAAATGCCGCTGCGCGCGCTGATGGACAATGCGCCTTCGATTGATCTGCGCGCAAATGCATCGTTTAACTTCTCGGATCTGAGTTCTGTACCTGGCCCGAACAACCGTCTGGCCTCACAAACGCCGGTCAGCGCAAACATTGGTGTCGATTACAAGATCGACGGTACGCCGCTGACTGTCGGTGGTAACTACGGTTATCAGGGTGCAGGCGAAGTACGTATTGCTGCAGACCGCACCGCATATTCAACACCGAAGCGTGTGGTGGATGTATATGCACTGTGGAAATTCGATCCGAAAACCAGCCTGCGTGCTTCGGTCTCGAACTGGCTGCATCAGGATAATCTGTCGCAATCCACTTACTACAACGCGGCCGGTTCTATCGTGCAAACGAATTACACACCAACCACCGTGACTTTCCGTGCGATGTTTGAACACAAGTTCTGAGCACTGAAAACATGATGTAAGTGATTGTGCGCACGATGATGGTGCACGCCGTAACGCAGCAATAAACCTGCCCCCGTACAGCTTGTCTGTCCGGGGGCAATTTTTCAAAGTTTTTCATGACAGTACCGCGATCATCGCCGATAATGCCGGACTGACTTTTTACAGGGTACAGAATGAACGATGCACTGGTCATCGGTCCGTTCAGCACCAGCTGGCTGGAACTGATTTCTTTTATGCTGTCGGTGGCGACGGTCTGGCTGAATATCCGTCAGTTGCACTGGGCATGGCTGTTTTCGATTGTCTCGTCGCTGATGTACGGCGTGGTGTTTTTTCAGTCTGCACTGTATGGCGATATGGCACTGCAAGCGGTGTTCGTCGCGGTATCGGTACAGGGCTGGATCTGGTGGTTGCGCGGTATTGAGCAACGCGCATTACCTGTGACGGAGCTGACACAGCGCGGGCAGCTTGCTGTGTTTGCCAGCTGGGGCGTATCGTTTGTGGCGATTGCTGCAGCATTGCGTATTTATACAGACAGCGATGTACCTTACATCGATGCATTTCTGACGGCAGGCAGTCTGGTCGGGCAGTATCTGCTCGCCAAAAAGCGCGTCGAAAACTGGCTGATCTGGATTGCAGTGGACGTGCTGTACGTTGGTTTGTATCTGTATAAAGGTTTGCAGCTGACCGCGGTGTTATACGGTATTTTTGTGTTGATGGCAGTACAGGGGTGGGAACGTTGGAAGCAGGATCTGCAGAATTAAATAAACCGGTTCAGAAAATTGTGATTGTCGGTGCGGAGTGCAGCGGTAAAACGTCGCTGGCACAAGCGCTGGCAACGCATTACAACACGGTATGGGTGCCGGAATATCTGCGTGATTTTGTCGCGCAGCATCAGCGCACACCAAAAGAACATGAGCAAATTGACATCGCGCGTATGCAGGTGCAGCGCGAGGCAGAAATGCTGCCGCAGGCGAATCGCTTTCTGTTCTGCGATACCTCGCCGCTGATGATTCGTTTATACAGCGAACATTATTTCGGTAAAGCTGATCTGGCGTTGTTTGAGCTGGCTGCAACCCATGACTACGATTTCACTTTGCTGACCTCGCCTGACTTTGCGTGGGTGGATGACGGTTTGCAGCGCGAGTCACCTGCGGTACGCCAGCGTATTCACGATAAGTTGCAGCAGGAGCTGGAAGAGCGCGAAATCCCGCATTTGCTGCTCGCTGGCGGTATGCAGGAGCGTCTGGATCAGGTCGCGTTTGCCATGGATTTTCTGATCGGCGCCTGAGTTGATTGCCGGTCGTTGCTGTTAAAGCCGCTCGCTGAGCGGCTTTTTTGTTTTTTCAGTCTCTGTGCTGAAGATCGTTTTAAACTGGGTCTGATGAGTAAAGTCCGTTGTGACGGTCAAAAGTGCTGTCAAAGGCCATTTTTCAGCCTAAATGCGGGGTTCTGCATAGCATCCGGCTTGTCGTCGGCAGAAACTCTGGCGCTCCGGAAATCACACATGCGGATTTTTGCATAGTCACCGCGTTCGGAGCGTGCTTTATTGACTTGTTGTGCCGTTTGACGGCGCATGAGCGGGACGATGAATTTCTGCGGCACGGACAATGCGGACATTTCTTGCCGTCGCTGACATCCAAAACAAAACGCCCGCAACATTCGCGGGCGTTTTTTCAACAGTACTAAGCGATCAGCTCAGACTTATTCGTTTTCCATCAGGCTGCGCAATTGTTCTGCTTTGCCCGGTGTACGCAGTTTCTTCATCGCTTTCGCTTCGATCTGACGAATACGTTCGCGCGTTACTTCAAACTGTTTGCCAACTTCTTCCAGCGTGAACTCGGTGGATGTTTCCAGACCGAAACGCATGCGCAAAACTTTCGCTTCACGCGGGCTCAGGCCATCCAGTGCTTCTTTCAGCTTGGCGTTAACCGATGCCTGCATTGCTGCGTGCATAGGCGACATGGTGTTGCCGTCTTCGATAAAGTCGCTCAGCGCGGAATCGCCATCATCACCGATTGGGACGTCCAGCGATACCGGTTCTTTGGAAATCTTCAGGATTTCGCGGACTTTGGATTCCGGTAAGCCCATTTTCTCTGCGATCGCAACCGGTTCAGGTTCCAGACCGGTGGATTGCAGCAACTGACGGCGAACGCGGTTCATCTTATTGATGGTTTCAATCATATGCACCGGAACGCGGATCGTGCGTGCCTGATCTGCAATCGCACGGGCGATTGCCTGACGAATCCACCATGTTGCATAGGTAGAGAATTTGTAGCCGCGGCGGTATTCAAATTTATCAACCGCTTTCAGCAGGCCGATATTGCCTTCCTGAATCAGATCCAGGAATTGCAGACCACGGTTCACGTATTTTTTCGCAATCGAAATGACCAGACGCAGATTGGCCTCAGTCATCGCCTGTTTGGCTTCTGCAGAACGTTTTTCACCGGCAATCATCTGACGGTTAATGTCACGCAGATCACTGAGCGGCAGTTCAACGCGGTTTTCCAGCTCAATCAGACGGCGCTGCTGTTCGCGTACCGCGTGGATATGACGGGACAGGGCAGCGGCATATGGTTTGCCGGATGCCATTTCCTGTTCAAACCAGTCAGGATTGGTTGCGTGTACTTTAATCATACTGATGAAATACTCACGCGGCATCGCGCAGCGGTTCACCACCAGATCCATCAATTGCTTTTCTGCCGTGCGCAATTCCTTCATCTGCTTGCGCAGGGTGTCGCACAGTTTTTCTGCTGTCTTGGTGGTAAAGCGAATGGTTTGCAGTTCTGCGGTAATCGCACGCTGCGCCTGCTGATAGGCTGCAGACTGATAACCGTCCATTGCACGCGCTTCTTTGAGTTTTTCAAAGTTGCTGGCGACAAAACGCAGTTTTTGCAGTGCCGTTGCTTTCAGCTGTGCCAGTTGCTCATCGCTGATGCCCCCGACGCTGTCGGATACATTGTCATCGTCTCCGCCGACTTCTTCATCCAGATCATCGCCGTCGTTCAGCATCAGGCTGGCGTTTTCATTGTCTTCCGCAGCAATAAAGCCATCGACCACATCATCGGCGAGGACTTCATCTTTTTCGATACGGTCGGCGATTGCCAGAATTTCAGAAATCGTGACCGGGCAGGCAGAAATTGCCTGCACCATGTCTTTCAGGCCTTCTTCGATACGCTTGGCGATTTCGATTTCGCCGCTGCGTGTCAGCAATTCCACGCCGCCCATTTCACGCATATACATACGAACCGGGTCGGTCGTGCGGCCGAAGTCGGAATCGACTGTGGCCAGCGCAGACGCTGCCACGGTTTCCGCTTCATCATCACTGACATTGCTGACCACGGTATCGGTCAGCAGCATCATGGCTGCGTCCGGTGCCTGATCGTACACAGCAATACCCATATCGTTCAGGGTGCTGATGACTTCCTGAATCATTTCAGCATCTGCCACTTCTTCCGGCAGATGATCATTGATTTCAGCGTGAGTCAGGTAAGTACGGTCTTTGCCCAGACGTATCAGTTTGGCTAATTGCTTGCGATAGTGTTCCAGACGCGCTGCTTCTGCTTCCGGTGTATCTTTCTTGCGGGTGCGTGCACGCGCTGCGAGTTTGATCTCTGCAGATTCGGCGGCATTCAGCATGGCGATTTCATCGCCTTCGGCATCCGCATCCACGGCTTTACGGCCACGTTTTACATCTTTTACCGGTGTCAGAATTGCTGCCGCATCGGCATCGCTGAATGCGGCGACGACAGGTTTCGCCGGTGCTGCCGGTGTTGCCGGCGCTGCTGCAACAGCTGCAGGACGCACAGGTGCGGCTGGCATCACAGGTGCAACAGCAACCGGTGCCGGTGCACTGACAGGTGCAATGATCGCAGGCTGTTCAAAGCGTGCAACCGGCGCAGGTGTGACCGGTGTTGCAGGCACTGCAGGCGCCGCTGCGCGCACGACGGTTCTTGCCGGTGCTGCGCTGACAGGTTTCAGTGTTTTGACCGGAGAGGGTTCCGCAAAGCGCGAATTACTGATGCGCGCTTCTTTCTTAATGGTGCTGCCGGCAACATTGCTGATGTCCTGCTTCTGATCAGCCAGCAATAATTTTTTAGCCGGTTTCGCCAGTGTCTTACGAATCACGGCGGCACGCGGTTTTTGCAGGTCATTGCCGTTCAGGGTATGCAGTTCCGCACGCAGGTCGGCACGGATTTCCGCTTTCACTTCCGGTTTGACCGGTTCTGCTTCGGCCGGTGCAGCAGGTGCGGCGATGGCAGCCATCACTGCAGCAGCGGCATCCGTTTCCGGTGTCGCAGTTTCCGCAATGATTTCAGGTGTTACAGGCTCAGCAGGAATTTGCAGACCGGCGGAAGCAAGTTCACTTTCCGGCATCTGCGCCATTGCTTCGATTTCTTCTGCTGTCCAGGCTTTTGGTGCAGCGACCGCTGCAGTTGCCACATTCTGAATGCGGACTTTGCGGCGGGTAATGACAGGTACGGCGCCGGATGCATCAGCACCGGCAACCGTTTCAGGTGCAGTGACTTCAGCTTGGGCAGGTGTCGCAGCAGCTGCAGGGGCTGCGCCACGGTTCAGCTGCAGGGTCTTTTTACCCAGCGTGAGCGTGGAGCCTGTTTTTACGTTGGCAGTCGATGAGTCAGTTAAGCTGTTTTTCATGTAACAAGTTCAGTACGGCAACAAAGGGCTAGTCAAGTGAGCTTGGCAATAGCGAGATGCTGCAGACGATCAAAGTGACAGATCAACGGCAGACACGGACGAAAAAGCCCGCTGAAAATTAGCGGGCTACGCTGACAAAAAAGCGAAATCATCTTACTCGGTTATACGCACAGGATTTTTGCGCGAGGGCGAGATTATCCTAGTCTTCGCCTTGCCTGACAAGCTTTGTCTGGTAAATTGCAGAAATCCGAAAGGGCGCAATTGTATAAAATTTTTGCGACTTCGTGGGAAACCCTTATGCAGTAAGGGCTGGCACAGGCGGTGTTGACGGAAAATTATGTTAAATCATGTAAAACGTTTTCACGGTTTTATTCGTGTCTGATCAGAATTTTCTGGCGGGCATGGCAACAGTTTGTTATTTTGTATGCCTTTTTGTTACGGAGCTGAAGTATGAAACACCATCAGATCAGACCGGCGCTGCGCTGTTGCGCTCTGGTGCTGCCTTTGCTGTGCGCGCAGAACGTTCTGGCAAAGGCCCAGACGGTACAGGTGAGTGCGACGCAGGAAGCCCGTAAGGTCGTCGCTGATTTCCCGCCTGAAGCCGTTATGGAGCGTTTTGAAGTCAAAGACAGCCAGGGCAAGGTCTGGCATTACCTCGCGCTGACCGAAGGTGAGCCAGGCGCGCTGATTTTTGAGGATGGCAAGCTCAGTGGGAAACTCAGCCGCCGCGATGCGGCTGCTTTTTACAGTTGCCGCGGCTACGCAACCGCTACCCGCCGCCACTGGGGCGATGATGCAGATGCATGGATGAAATCACTGGCGGCACGTACTGAGGCAGTGACGGAGCTGAGTATCACGCTGCCGGAAAAACCAACCTGGCGCAGCATTGTCGAAGTGGCACGCGATCCTTCCTTGTCTGATCTGGAGTCGCTGGTCAGTGTCGGCACCAATCCGCTGAATATTATCCGTAAGCTCAGTTCTGCCCGTGACAATATGGCAGAGCGTGAAGCGTATAAGAAAAATTCTCAGCGCCTGAAGGCGGTGGTTACCGGTGCGACCGAGATCCAGCTGGCGGCGATTATCCGTCCTGAAGACGTATCGTTTGTACCGGGTGGTCTGGTGATGGCGTATCCGAAATATACCGTCGAATTTTTTGTCAGCGCAGGGCAGGTGAAGGTGATTCAGCAGCCATCTTTTAACTTCTTATCGAAAAACCGCGCAGCACTGTTTTACGCTGCGGGCATGAACTGGGATCGCTGCACGCCGCAGCAATGGATGCAGGCACCGGCGGAGTGATGCTGATCTGAATATGTGAATGACCGAAAAACAAAAAGCGCAGAATGGTGGTTCTGCGCTTTTTTTATTTGCTGCGAGATGTCGCTGACAATAATCGTAAACCTGTTACTGATAAAAGCTCAGTGGTTTGCCGTCACGGGTTGTCACACTGTTCAGTTCGCGGAAAATACGTGCCTGTATCGCATCCGGTAAGCGCACAAAGTCTGCAGCACCGACCAGACGGTCGCCATTCATAAACGCCCACGTAAAAAACTGCAATGCAGTGCGGGTTTGCGCCGGACTGGCAGTCACCTGCGGCAGAATCACAAAGGTACCCATGGTAATCGGCCAGCTTTTCGCACCCGGCTGATTGGTCAGTGTTTCATCAAATCCGCCTTCGGCTTTCCAGCGACTGTTGTTCAGCGCGGCGGCAAAACTTTCTCCACCGGGGCTGACGAATTTGCCATCCTGATTCTGTAACTGTGCAGCGTCCAGTTTTTCCTGCAGCACATAGTTGTAATCGATATAGCTGATACTGAACGGCGTTTTTCTGAGCGCTGCGGCAACACCGCTGCTGCCTTTGGTGGCGCGGAAATGCGGTTGCCAGCGCAATACGAAATCGCGGCCGGTTTCGGCTTTCCAGCCAGTGCTGACTTTGCTCAGATAATCGCTGAAATTCCAGGTCGTGCCCGAGCCATCTTCACGCACCAGTACTTCAATGGCTTTCGCTGGCAAACGTAATTGCGGATTGGCTGATTGCAGGCGTGCATCATTCCATTGCGTGATTTTTCCGGAAAAAATCTGCGCTAATAAATCACCGGTCAGACGCAATTCCTGAGATTTGATGCCGGGCAGATGATAGACAACGGCCACACCGGAAATGGCAGACGGAAACTGCAGCAAGGCATGGCGTTTGAGTTCGGAAGCGGGTAAAGCAACATCGCTCGCACCGAAATCAGTTTTAGCTTCTTTAATCTGGCGAATGCCGGACGAAGAACCGCTGGCCTGATACGCAATTTTGCTGCCTTTGGCTTTACCGAATGCATCGGCCCACAACTGATACAGCGGAGCGGCGGCGGAAGAACCTGCGCCCTGAATATCCTGTGCCATTGCTGCGTTACTGAATACACAGATTGCGCTGACACAGAGAGAACTGAACAACTTTGTTAACATATAACGGCTTTCGACGGCCCGCTGACAAACGCTGCGGAAAAAGGCGTGATTATGACAGTGCCTGCGCTGAAGCAAATTCGGAAATTCGTCCATTGCGCATCTCACCTTGATATATCCGCCGGTTAGAGTGTGACTCTGAAGCTTTTTTCTGATGAATTTGCTACTCTCCGGTAACAAAGTTGTCATGCCATGCAGGTATGCTGATACCGGATGCTGGAATGGTTTATATCGATTAACGAATTGCTTATTTTGACTGAGGACCTTATGGCGGTTACGACAAAACGGGATACGACGACAGTACGCGCTGTCAGCAGACAGAAGACTGCAACGGTGAAAGACGAAGTGAAGAAAGCGGAAGTCGCCAAAGTTGCGGCAAAAGCGCCGGTCAGACTGAAAGTCGCCAAAGCACCGGCTAAACCGGCAAAAACCAGGCTGGTGCGTGACAGTTTCACTATGCCCGAAGATGAGTACGCGATTCTGGGCGCAACCAAAAAAGCCTGCCTGAAAGCCGGTATTGAAGTGAAGAAAAGTCAGCTGCTGCGCATTGGTTTGCTGCTGCTGAGTCAGACAGAAACGCCGGCACTGAAAAAACTGATCGCGGAACTGCCTGTCCTGAAGGCTGGCCGCCCGAAAAAAGACCGCGATTAAACAGCGCGTTACTGTCTTTACATTTTCTGTTGATCAGCGCAGACACCCTGTGTGCCTGCGCTGCTGCATTCCTGTTAGTCCCGTCCGCATTTTCTGCTGTCGTTTTCATCACGTTTCTTCCTTGCTGATTGCTTATTTCCTGAGCATTTGTTGTATTTTTTGCCTGTCATTAAACTGCAATCAAAACGTCATCGTCCTGAAGTAATCCCTCATTAATCTGTGCCTGTCAGTCAAGCACATTTATGAGCAAAAGGACAATTCATGCGATTACTTACGATCCCGGCCGATGCAAATCCGAGTTTTTCCAAACTGAGTCTCAGTCTGGCAACCACACCGGAAGAAATCCGGGAAGTGCAGCGCCTGCGTTACAAAGTATTTATCGAAAGTATGGGCTTGTCTGCGCTGGCAAATGCGGAAGGTCTGGATCAGGATGAGTTCGATGAACATTGCGATCACTTACTGGTGCGCGACAGCAAAACCCTGAAAGTCGTCGGCACCTACCGTATCCTCGGCCCGAATGCGGCACGCACGATTGGTCGTTATTATTCCGAAACAGAATTCGATTTAACTCGTCTGGCGAATCTGCGTTCCGGCATTGCAGAAGCAGGCCGCGCCTGTATCCATCCGGACTACCGCAGCGGTGCGGTGATTATGATGCTGTGGGCCGGTATTGCGGCTTACATGCGCCGTGAACGCTGCTCGCACCTGATTGGTTGCGCCAGCATCAGTCTGACCGATGGCGGTGTGAATGCGGCAGCGATTTATCGCAGTCTGACAGAAAAAGAAATGTGCCCGCTGGAATACCGCGTCAGTCCTTTGCTGCCTTTCCCGCTGGATGGCATTGAAGCGCAGGCCAGTGATGCCCGTATTCCGCCGCTGCTGAAAGGCTATCTGCGTGCCGGCGCGTGGATTTGCGGTGAACCGGCCTGGGATCCTGATTTCCACAGCGCTGATCTGTTTGTGATGCTGCCGCTGGCGAATCTGGATGCCCGTTATGCCCGTCATTACGGTACCGGTGAGTAAATGCTGATGCAGGCCGACCGCTTCCTCGGGAAAAAACTGCATAAGGTCAGTAAGAAAGATGTGCAGAAGTTCCGCACCATCTGGATTTCTGACCTGCATCTCGGTACCACCGGTTGTCAGGCGGCCCGTTTGCTGGAATTTTTAAAGGCCACTGAATCCGAAACCCTGTATCTGGTCGGCGACATCATCGATGGCTGGCAGCTGAAACGCCGCTGGTACTGGGATCAGACTCACAACAACATCATTCAGACGGTGCTGAAAAAGGCGAAGAAGGGGACGAATGTGATTTTCGTTCCCGGCAACCATGATGAATCGGTGCGCCAGTTTATTGATCTGAACTTTGGCGGTATCCAGATTCGTGATGAACTGGTACACACCACCGCCGATGGCCGCCGATTGCTGGTGTTGCACGGCGACCGTTTCGACGGCGTGATTGCCTGCGCCAAATGGCTGGCCTATCTGGGGGACAGCCTGTACACCATGATTCTGAAATTCAATCAGATCTACAACATCTGGCGCGCCCGCGCCGGACTGCCTTACTGGTCACTGTCACAATATCTGAAGCTGAAAGTCAAAAATGCGGTCAGCTACATTACCCGTTTTGAAGATGCTTTAGCCGAAGAAGCGCGCCGTAAAGGTTTGCATGGTGTAATTTGTGGTCATATTCATAAGCCTGAAATCCGCGATATCAACGGCATTCTGTATTGCAACGACGGTGACTGGGTAGAAAGCTTGTCGGCACTGGTGGAAGATGCGGCAGGGCAGCTGAGTATCGTGACCTGGCACGATGTGGTGTATCAGCATGCATCGAAAGATCCGGAAAACGGTGCAGCAGCGCCTGTCAGTGAAGGCATTATTGCCTGATGTGGTGCAGTGCAGCGGTCTGCTGCACTGCATCCGGCGCTGATCTTTTCGACTTTAGTAAAGCTCCGGCTAACGGGGGGGGGCTCAGTAAGTATTGTGCAAATATCGTCATTTGCATTTTTGTGAGTCCCGGACTTTCTGCCGACGACCGCCGGATCGCTATGCCAGAATCCGCATTTTTGGCATTTTCAGCCATTTTTTGCCATTGTCAGCACTTTGCCACGGACTCTGCGGCAATTGCGGATCAGTTACGGGTGGTTTCCCCAGCAATGATCGCGGTGTAAGCCGCGCCTGCATCATTTGCCAAGCGCAATTCTGACTTCTTGATGAGCAGAAGCTGCCGGTCTCACTGTACGATACCGGCACTGGCTTTCTGGGGGAATATGGGTGGAACAGCGCACCGGCACATTGCGTACCGGTGCTTCAGCGTGATCAGGATTTCAGAACCAGATCCGGCGCCATGATGGCTTTCAGATACGTTTCTGCGTCCGTGGTTTCTTTCTGTTTCTGCGAAATCCACCAGACATTCGCTTTACGGACTGAATAGTCATGCAGCGGATGTCCGAGCAATTCGCCGACGATTTCGCCCAGATAGGGCTGATGACCGACGATCATCACCGGTTCGCGGCTGTAGGGCCAGTTGGCGGCCAGCAGGGCTTCCCGCACCGTGGCATCCACACCCAGTTCAGGCATCACTTTGTACTTGCGGCCATATTCCAGCAGGGCATCCGCGGTGCTGCGGGTACGCACCGCGGGGCTGACCAGAATCCGGCAAGTGTCCGGCAGTACGCTGTCCAGCCAGAATGCCATTTTCGCGGCTTGTTTTAAGCCTTTTGCAGTCAGCTTGCGGTCACTGTCCTGCATGTCGCCCGTGGCGAACTCTGCTTCTGCATGTCTCCAGAGGATTAAGTCCATTAGTCATCGTCCGTATGAGAGAGAGAACCTAATTGCTGCATCAGATAATTCTGGGCGCAGAAAGCAGCTTGCTTGCCACGCGGTTTGCGACGTTCGTAATTGCCCTCGCTGTCCAGCACCCAGGCGTTGGTATTGTCTTTCAGGTAAGGGTCTAAACCTTCGCTGATCACACGCTTTTTGAGCGCTTTGTCCAGTACCGGGAAAGCGACTTCGATACGGCGGAACAGATTACGGTTCATCCAGTCGGCGCTGCCCAGATAGACATCATGTGCCAGATCATTGCGGAAGTAATAAATCCGGCTGTGTTCCAGGAAGCGGCCGATGATGGAGCGCACGCGGATATTTTCCGATAAGCCCGGTACGCCCGGACGCAAAGCACAGGCGCCACGCACGATCAGGTCAATTTTTACGCCATCGGCAGACGCGGCGTACAAAGCGCGGATCACGGATTCATCCAGCAGCGCATTCATTTTGGCAATGATGCGGGCAGGGCGGCCTTCGCGGGCGATGCGCGCTTCATTGCGGATCGCTTTAATGATTTGCGGTTGCAGACCAAATGGTGCCAGCCACAGATGCTCCAGCTTTTTCGGTTTATTCAGGCCGGTCAGGTGGATAAATACTTCATTGACTTCGGTGGCAATACCGTGATGTGCGGTCAGCAAACCAAAGTCGGTATAGAAACGTGTGGTGGAGGGGTGGTAATTGCCCGTACCTAAGTGGGCGTAGTGGCGCAGTACGCCGCCTTCTTCGCGGCGGATCACCAGCGCCATCTTGGCATGGGTTTTCAAACCGACAACGCCGTACACCACTTGCGCACCGGCTTGCTGTAAGCGGTCTGCCCAGTTGATATTCGCTTCTTCATCGAAACGGGCTTTTAACTCGACAACGACCGTGACTTCCTTACCAAGGCGGGCTGCCGTAATCAGCGATTCCATCAGGTCGGAATTCATACCGGTGCGGTACACCGTTTGTTTGATCGCGACCACATTCGGGTCCAGCGAGGCCGAGCGGATGAAATCAATCACGGTCTGGAAGGCCTGGAACGGGTGGTGCAGCAGAATGTCATGCTTACGCAGATTGCTGAACATATCCAGACCATTTGCTTTTGTCACAAAGCGCGCTGCAAACGGCGGGAAGCGCAGGCTAGGCTGGCGCACATAATCCAGCAATTCGCCCAGACGTACCATATTCACCGGGCCATCAACGGCATACAGACGGTCTTGCGGCAGATTGAATTGCGCCAGCAGGAAGTCCGACAATTCTTTCGGACAGTTTTTAGCGACTTCCAGACGCACGGCTTCGCCGAACTGGCGGGTTTGCAATTCGCCCTGCAAGGCCTGACGCAGATTTTTTACTTCTTCTTCATCAACCCATAAATCACTGTCGCGGGTAACGCGGAATTGTGAGTAATTAATGACTTCGCGACCATTAAACAAATCTTCGATATGGGAATGAATTACGGAAGACAGCAGGCAGAATGCCATGCAGTTACCGGAAATTTCTTCCGGCAGCTTAATGATGCGCGGTAATACACGGGGTGCTTTCACAATGGCAATCGCAGTACCGCGACCAAAGGCATCTTTGCCAGCCAGTGAAACGATGAAGTTAAGACTTTTATTGACGACTTGCGGGAACGGATGGGCAGGATCAAGACCAATCGGGGTCAGCAGCGGTTTGACTTCGCGTTCGAAGTAGGCTTTCACCCATGCACGCTGCGCTTCGTTGCGGTCATTGTGGCGCAGGATTCGGACGCCTTTTTTTGCCAGCAGCGGAAGAATTTCTGTGTTCAGTAATTCGTACTGGCGTTGCGCCAGCTGATGGCAGTTTTCAGAAATTTTCCGTAACTGCTGCCGGAATGCCGGATCCTGAGACAATTCGCCATCAACGGTATTCTGGGCCAGCAGGCTGGCGATGCGGACTTCAAAAAACTCATCCAGATTACTGCCGACGATACATAAGTACTTTAAGCGTTCCAGCAGTGGTACCTGTTTGTCTTCTGCTTGCGCCAGTACCCGCCAGTTAAATGCGATCTGTGAAATTTCACGATCCAGAAAAATCAGATTGCGGCTTCCTTCGGTGCCGGCGCCACGGCGGACGCGAATGTTACCCGCTGCGGGGATGCTGGTTTCCGTATCGTCTGTCACAGAAGCCTCCGGAGCCGGTGCAGATGTTCCGGCTGGCTGATCAGTCGCCGCATTTGTTACAGGGGAGGCTGATTCTGGTGTAAGTCTTTGAGTCATAGGCTTTTTCATTGCTGTTTGCCATATTCTAAATGGCCTGTATGACAATTTTATGACAGAAAATATTTCACGCTGGTGAAATATTTCATACGGATTTCATCTTGTCATAATCCGGTCATATTTCGTCATTAAAGTTCGCCTCGCATTAACAACACTTGTTATTTAACCCTGAGGTGAACATGCAAATGAATCGTGTCGTCAAATCCCTGATCGCTGCAGTTGGTGTAGCTGCTACTTACTCTGTTGCACAAGCGGCGGATATCACCGGTGCTGGCGCAACTTTCCCGTACCCGATCTACGCTAAATGGGCGGAAGCATACAAAAAAACGACTGGTAATGGTCTGAACTATCAGTCCATCGGTTCCGGTGGTGGTATCAAACAAATCAAAGCAAAAACGGTTGATTTTGGTGCATCTGACATGCCTCTGAAAGCGGAAGAGCTGGAAGCGGAAGGTCTGACACAATTTCCGGCAGTGATTGGCGGTGTTGTTCCGGTACTGAATGTTGACGGTATTGCACCTGGTCAGCTGAAAATGACAGGTGAAGTGCTGGCAGGTATTTTCGGCGGCAAAATCACCAAATGGAATGCAGCTGAAATCGCTTCTATCAACCCTGGCGTTAAACTGCCTGCGGAAGACATCACCGTTGTACACCGCTCTGACGGTTCCGGTACCACTTTCCTGTGGACCGATTACCTGAGCAAAGTCAGCGCAGAATTCAAATCCTCCGTTGGTGCAGCGACTGCCGTGAAATGGCCGGTTGGTCTGGGCGGTAAAGGTAACGAAGGCGTGGCAGCGAACGTTCAACGTATTAAAAACTCCATCGGTTACGTGGAATACGCTTACGTAAAACGCAACAAGATGACTTTCGCACAGATGAAAAATCTGGACGGTCAGTTTGTTTCTCCTGATGACGAAAACTTCAAAGCCGCTGCAGCGAATGCTGACTGGGCAAAAGCACCGGGCATGTATCTGGTGCTGACTAACCAGCCAGGCAAAGCAACATGGCCAGTTACCGGTGCTTCTTTCATCCTGATGCACAAATCTCAGGCTGAAGCAGAAAAAGGTAAAGAAGTGCTGAAGTTCTTTAACTGGGCACTCAAAAACGGTGGTCAGATGGCAACAGAACTGGAATACGTTCCTATGCCAGCACCGGTTGTCAAACTGATTGAAGACAGCTGGAAAGCAAAAATCAAAGACGCTTCCGGTAAGGCGCTCTGGTAATTTCAGTGACGGGGAAGCCAGTCTTCCCCGTTTTTTCTGGCAGATGCCGGTTCTGCCGGCGCTGTCAGTCAGCTAAATAGCTTATGTCCACATCAACTTCTCAGGTCAACATGAGTTCACCTTCGGTTATACACCCGAACGAGTCTGTGCAAGTGCCGGTCAATGCGGCAATCAGCGATGAGCGTATGCATCAGATTATGCGTCGCCAGCGCTGGCAAGACTTTCTGTTTCATAAAATTACCCTGAGCTTCGCAGCACTGGTGCTGGTCGTTTTGCTCGGTATTATTGTTTCTCTGTTCCTGCGCGCAATGCCTGCGCTGAAAGAATACGGATTCGCTTTTATTACGACCATCGAATGGGATCCTGTGAATGATCAGTTCGGTGGCATGATCGCGATTGTCGGCACGCTGGCAACCTCGCTGATCGCTCTGCTGATCGCATTTCCGGTCAGCTTCGGTATTGCATTATTCCTCACTGAAATTTGCCCGGCCTGGCTGAAACGCCCGCTGGGAACCGCGATTGAGCTGCTGGCCGGTGTGCCAAGTATCATTTACGGTATGTGGGGTTTGTTTGTATTTGCACCGCTGTTTTCTGAATACGCACAACCGTTTCTCGCGAAGACGCTCGGTAAGCTGCCAGTCATCGGCGTACTGTTTTCCGGTCCGATGATTGGTCTGGGTATTCTGACTGCGGGCATCATTCTCGCGGTCATGATTATCCCGTTCATTTCTTCTGTGATGCGCGATGTGTTTGAAGTGGTGCCGCCGGTTCTGAAAGAATCTGCATACGGTCTGGGCTGCACCAAATGGGAAGTGGTGCGCAAGATTGTATTGCCGTACACCAAAATTGGTGTGGTTGGCGGCGTGATGCTGGGTCTGGGCCGTGCACTCGGTGAAACCATGGCGGTGACATTTGTGATTGGTAACGCACACAAGCTGTCCTGGTCTTTGTTTGCCGCCGGTAACAGTATTGCATCGACACTGGCGAATGAATTTGCTGAAGCGGAATCGCCACTGCATGTCGCCTCCCTGTTTGAACTGGGCCTGATTCTGTTTGTGATCACCTTCATCGTCCTGTCCGCAGCCAAATTGTTGCTGCTGGGTCTGAGTAAGAGTGAGGGAGCAAAATAATGGAAAACATCACATTAACTGCCAATAATCCGGTTTACCGCAGCCGTTTGCTGCGTCACAAAATCGGTATCTTTTTCTCTTCGTTAGCAATGGCTTTCGGTATCGGTGCCTTGCTGTGGATCTTGTTTATCCTGATCGGCAAAGGCGTCAGCGCGATTCACTGGACCATGTTCACCGAATCGACACCGGCACCGGGCAGCGATGGCGGCGGTCTGGCGAATGCGATTGTCGGCTCGCTGATGATGGTCGGCAGCGCCACGCTGATCTCGACACCAATCGGCATTCTGGCCGGTATTTATCTGGCGGAATACGGTGATAAAAGCTGGTTCGGCGGTCTGACACGCTTTGTGACCGACATCATGCTGTCCGCACCATCGATTGTGATTGGTCTGTTTGTATATGCGGTCTATGTTGCCAACGTGAAGCATTTTTCCGGCTGGGCAGGCAGTATTGCGATCTCTCTGATTGCGATTCCGGTTGTTGTGCGTACCACCGATAATATGCTTGGTCTGGTACCTGCCAGCTTACGTGAAGCAGCATTTGCACTCGGTGCACCGCGCTGGAAAGTTGCCCTGATGGTGCGTCTGCGTGCAGTGAAAGCCGGTGTGGTGACAGGTATTCTGCTGGCGGTTGCGCGTATTTCCGGCGAAACAGCACCGCTGCTGTTCACCGCACTGAACAACCAGTTCTTCAGCGCCAACATGAATAAACCAATGGCCAATCTGCCGGTTGTGATTTATCAGTTCGCAATGAGCCCGTATGACAACTGGCGTGAACTCGCCTGGGGTGGTGCATTGCTGATTACCTTCAGCGTACTCGGATTAAATATCCTGTCCCGCACCCTGTTTAACCAAAAAACACAGCATTAATTGAGCACCGATATGACTACTCAAGCGAACGATCTGAAAAAAGCGATTGAAATTAACGGACTGAACTTTTTTTACGGTGCAACCCGCAGTCTGCGCGATATTAATCTGAATATTTTTGATAAAAAAGTCACTGCATTTATCGGCCCGTCCGGTTGCGGTAAATCCACGCTGCTGCGTACTTTAAACCGTATGTACGATCTGTATCCGGGTCAGCGTGCTGAAGGCAAAATCATTTATAACGGCAAAAATATTCTGGATGGTGATCAGGATATTAACTTGCTGCGCGCAAAAGTCGGTATGGTGTTCCAGAAGCCGACACCGTTCCCGATGTCGGTATACGACAACATCGCATTCGGCGTGCGTCTGTACGAAAACCTGTCCAAAGGTGAAATGGATGAGCGTGTTGAATGGGCGCTGAAAAAAGCAGCGATCTGGACCGAAGTGAAAGACAAACTGAATAAGAGTGGTCTGAGCCTGTCCGGTGGTCAGCAGCAGCGTTTGTGTATCGCCCGTGGTGTTGCCGTGAAGCCGGATGTACTGTTGCTGGATGAACCAACGTCTGCGCTGGATCCGATTTCCACCGTGAAAATCGAAGAGCTGATCAATGAATTAAAAGAAGAGTACACGATCGCGATCGTCACGCATAACATGCAGCAAGCGGCGCGTTGCTCTGATTACACTGCGTATATGTATCTGGGCGAACTGGTTGAGTTTGGTGAAACCGATCAGATCTTTATGAACCCTGTGAAAAAAGAAACACAGGATTACATTACCGGCCGTTTCGGCTGATTCCCGGATAAAAAGAGGAGAAAGCTGTGACTGGAGAACATTCTTCAAAACAATACGACATGGATCTGGAGGCGATTCGCTCCAAGGTTCTGCTGATGGGCGGCCTGGTAGAAAGCCATTTCCATGACGCAATGGCATGTTTCCGCAGCGGTAATGCGGAACAGGCTGAGGCGGTCATTCAGTCTGATCTGGAAGTTAACCGTCTGGAAGTAGCGCTGGATGACATGTGCAGCCACCTGATCGTTAAACGTCAGCCAGCTGCCAATGATCTGCGTACCGTGATGGCAACCGGCAAGGTGATTACCGATCTGGAACGCATCGGTGATGAATCCACCAAGATTGCACGCATCGCAAAAGAATCCGCACAAGGCCGTCGCAGCCTGCCGATTTTCAGTGAATATGAAACTGTGCGCGTGCTGGCCAGCAGTGTGGCTGACATGCTGCATGATTCGCTGGATGCATTTGCCCGTCTGGATCAGGAAAAGGCTGTTAAGTTAATTGCACAAGATGCTATTATTGACAACGATTTTCGCTCGATTATGCGGAATCTCATCACGTATATGATGGAAGACCCGTCGACGATCTCTTCTTCGCTGAACACCCTGTGGGTGGCAAAAGCGATAGAGCGCATCGGCGATCATGCGAAAAATATTGCGGAACACACCATTTATATTGTTGAAGGTAAGGACATTCGCCACTCGGATTACGTGGCTGCCCGCCAGGAACAACAATAAGATGGAACGACTCTGATATGGCCGATACCACGATTTTAATAGTTGAAGATGAACCAGCGATTGTTGAGCTGGTCAGTTTTACCCTGAAGGCTGCCGGATGGAATACGGTGGCTGTTGGCAGCACAGGTGAAGCCTGGGAATTTATCCAGCGCCGCACACCGCAGCTGATTCTGCTGGACTGGATGCTGCCGGATCAGAGCGGACTGCGTTTGCTGTCAAAAATCCGCTCGGACCGTCAGTTCAATGAAATTCCGGTCATCATGCTGACAGCAAAAAGCATGGAAGAAGACAAAATCGCCGGTCTGGATCATGGTGCGGATGACTATGTCACCAAACCGTTTTCGCCGCGTGAACTGACCGCCCGCGTGAAAGCCTTGCTGCGCCGTAAAGCGCCTGAGCATTCACAGACGGCACTGACAGCAGGACCGGTGATTCTGGATCCGGTTAGTTGTACCGTCCGTATTCATGATCAGAAAGTGGAAATTGGTCATGCGGAATACAAACTGCTGAAGTTTTTCATGGCGCATCCGGAACGTGTGTTTTCCCGCAGCCAACTGCTGGATAAAGTCTGGGGCGACCATGTGGTGATCGAAGAGCGTACCGTGGACGTACACGTACTGCGTTTGCGCAAAGTGTTAAAAAATGCAGAGAACCTAATCCGCACTGTACGCAGTGTTGGTTATATGTTGTCTGAAAAGCCTTAAACCGGCGCTGCTTGCCGGTTGTTTCTGAATATCAGGGCAGAAGTTTTCTGCCCTGAATGTTTACCGGCTCGCCGGTTTGCAATCTCTTCCTCCCTGTGCCCATGTCTCCAAGCACCATTTTCTGGATTTCTAATTCTGTTCGTATTCTGCTGATTATTGCCGGTACCTGGCTGGCATGCTACTTCTGGGGCGTTACCACGGGATTGTTGCTCGGCTTTGCAGGCGTGCTCGGCTTGTTTTTGCATCAGCTGTATTATCTGCAGCGACTGGCGGTGTGGCTGGATCATCCCAGCAGTTCCCGTTTGCCGGACGGCAGCGGTGCATGGATGGAAGTGTTTTCGCGTCTGTACAAACTGCGTCGCGGCGATGAAAAAAATCAGGCCGAACTGGCGGAGTGGCTGGCGCGTTTCCGTCAGGCTATGACCCTGCTGCCGGACGGTGTGGTGATTATGGATGACGTGCTGTTTCTGGAATGGTGTAATCCGGCGGCAGAACGGCATCTGGGCCTCAGCCTGCATCATGATAAAGGCATGCGTGTGACCAATCTGGTGCGCAGTCCGGAATTCATGGATTACATTATTCTGGGACGTTACGACACGCCACTGACCTTATCTTTCCGCGATCACAAACTGATCGTGCATATCATTCCGTTTGAAAACCGCCGTCAGATTCTGGTTACGCATGATGTGACTGAATCTGAACGTATCGACATGCTGCGCCGAGATTTTATTGCGAATGCTTCGCACGAATTGCGCACGCCGCTGACCGTGATTAACGGCTTTCTGGAAATCGCCGCATCCGGCGTGGAAATGGATAAAGAAACCCGCGCTGCGCATATCCGTTTAATGACTGAGCAGGGTAACCGTATGCAGCGTCTGGTGGAAGATATGCTGACGCTGACCCGTCTGGAATCAATGGATCATCTGGTTCGCATGGAAGTGATTAATATGCGTGCTTTGCTGGAGCAGATTCTGCAGGAAGCGAATGCTTTGTCTAATGGCCGTCACGTGATTACCCTGCATACCGATGGTCCGGATCTGAAAGGCAGTACCGATGAAATCCGCAGTGCACTGACCAATCTGGTGACGAATGCGATTCGTTACACACCGGAGGGTGGCACCATACAGTTGCGCTGGGAGCAAACAGATAAAGGCCCGCGCTTCTCGGTGGAAGATGATGGTATCGGTATCAGTCCGGAACATATTTCCCGCTTAACCGAACGTTTTTATCGTGTTGATAAGAGCCGTTCGCGTGAAACGCAGGGAACCGGTCTGGGTCTGGCGATTGTGAAGCATGTTTTGCTGCGTCACCATGCGCAACTGATGATTGATTCCACACCAGATGTGGGCAGTCAGTTCAGCGTGCAATTCCCGCTGTCTGCGGCGCACACGCAGGGATAATGCGCCGCAACGGCAGTAGTCAGGTCGCGCTGAGGGCTGCCTCCAGCGCGCTTACTTCTTTTCGCAGCAAAGGCATGGACGCAATTCCCAGTTCGGCGCGTTTTTGTTGCCCCAGCACCTCAAGCTGAAGACATAGTAAAACCACAGGCTCAGCTGAAAAATTCCCTGCCAGACCCTTCAGCGTGTGGGCATGTCTGCGTAAATCATCATGGCGCAGCTCTGCTAATGCTGATTCAATTTCCTGCATATACTGGGGTAAGGCCGCCAGAAACGGCGCACGCATAATTTGTACAATTTCCTGATCTGCGTGTTGTAATGCGAGCGTGTAATCGAAGACAGAAGTCATTTATTCTCTCCTAATGCGTCTGCGCGACGCTTTGCAAGGCTGACTGCATTTTATCTCTTTAATATCACATTAACAGAAATTAACAACGCAACTGAAATTATCGGCCATCCTGATACGAAAGGACTGCATGAAGCATTCCCGGCCGTCGGCGGGACACCGGAGTATGCGTAAATTACTACGTAAATTGCGACAGATGATTGAAAAACTGTGCATAAGATTGCGGAGCACAGGCGAACAGGATATGGTGTCGCTGCTTTGATAAAAGTACAGCAGGACCATGGTGCTTCGCTAAACGCGAAGTGGAAACAAAATGAAGAAAAAGGTTGCAGGGTAATGGCAGGCTGGTGGAAACGGATATATTCCGTGCTGACCTTGGAGAGTCCGGATGCCGGTAAAGGTACGGGACAAGATTTGACGGCGAATACTGCGCGTGACGCAGATCCTGTCATTGCAGGGGAGGAAACGCTGCGGGATATTTTCAGTGCATTGTGTGAAAGACGTGCAGGCGTGCGATTGCTGATGGATGAAAATATCACCGTACTTCACGGTAATTTTATACAAATGCATGCATCAGAATCCGCGGTGCTGGTTGCCGCCAGTCAGGCACCCGGTATGCCGGCAGCTGATGGTCAGGCGTTGAACATGGCGTTTTCGGACGGCATCAAAAATTATCTGGCGCAAACCACGCTGCTGCAAAGTGAGCAAAACGATGCGGCACTGCACTGGCATTTTCAGCTGCCGGACAAGTTGCTGATGTCTGAATTCCGGCGTTATTTGCGTATTTACGTCACGGACAGTCGTTCCACAGTCAGGATACTGGATCAGCAGCTGCGTGAATTCCGTTGTCAGTTACGCGATTTCAGCGAGCGCGGTTTCCGGTTAGTTGCTGGCGTCCGGGAAGAGTCGCATTTTTTTGAAATGATGGACCAGCACTGTGTGGCAGACCTGATGATTAAAGACGGTCAGAGTTTTCAGGTCAGTGCGCGCCTGCGTAACAAGGTGCATCGCGGTCAGAATCTGGAGCTGGGCTTTGAAATTGTCGATCTGCCGGAAGCGCAGGCAAACCGCTTGCGTAAACTGGTAATGGCAGAAAGCGCCCACAAGCCGCATCTGCGCTGAACGCTACGCTCAGCGCAGCATTTGCTGAAATCAGATGCCCGCAATCAGCGCGGCGCAGATGGTCAGCCAGACCCATAAAATCGCACCCAGACCCAGTGTACGGCGGCTGCCTCTGATCAGCGCCGGAATCTGCATTTGCATGCCCAGTGCAAACATCGCCATGGTCAGCATCAACTGATCGGCTTTAATCAGCGCGGTATGCGTACCGGCGCTCAGCTGCAAAAACGGGTGAATCGTAATTACAGCAATGAATGCCAGAATAAACCACGGTACGGCTGCCGGACGGCTTTGTGTCCGCGCACCGTCTGCATCGCTGACAGGCGTGCTGCGGTTCAGCAGTAAGATCACCGGTGTCAGCAGAATGACGCGGAACATTTTGCTGCCGATTGCGGCGGGCAGGGCGTCTGCATCAAACTGACGCGCCGCCACCAGCACCTGCGCCACCTCCTGTATTGTGCCGCCCAGCGCCCTTGCCGTGCCGTGCAGGGATAAATGCAGCAGGCTGGCCAGATACGGATACAGCAACATACTCAGCGTCCCGAAGATCATCACGCCTGCCACTGCGGCCTGTGTTTCCTGTTGCCGCGCGCGCAGGGTGTCCGATGCCGCCATAATCGCCGCCGCACCGCAAATGCCGTTGCCAACCCCGATCAGTAAGGATTCACGACGGTTCAGCCCCAGCAAGCGCGGGCCGGCCCATGCCGCGAGGCCGATTGTTGAAAACACCACCAGTATCGTATCGCGCAGTGTGGCAGGGCCGAGTGCCGCCAGATCCGACCAGCTGACCTGCAAGCCATACAGCGCAATCCCAAGCCGCAGCAGCGTCTGGCGCGACCAGCCCAGCCCCGCAGCACAATGTGATTGCCAGCTGGCCGGCAGACTGTGCGCAAGCACGCAACCGGCAATCAGGCTCAGATGCAGCGGCGTGATTCCCGCGCTGGCCGGTATCCACGCACTGACCAGCCACAAAGACAGTAAGGCCACCAGCAAGGCCAGTGCGCTACCGGACAAAAATGGCTGAATGCGGGCAGGGGAGATGCGCGACAACATGATGAAACCTCAGTCAGAACAATGCCTTCATCCTAAACCTGCGCAATTAAGCTGTAAAACGGATTAAACTAGTCAAATCAAACTAAAAAACTGGTTAAGCCTATGCGCATCACGCTCAGACAGTTAGAGATTTTCATTGCGATTGCTGACTACGGCAGCACGGCGGCAGCGGGGGAACAGCTGGGATTGTCGCAATCCGCGGTCAGCGCGGGTTTGCATGAACTGGAAAACCAGCTCGATACCCGCGTGTTTGAGCGTATCGGCAAACGCCTTGCGCTGAATGCGGAAGGCGAGGCCTTGAAGGCGCAGGCGCAACCCTTGCTCGATCAGGCGCAAACCCTGCAACAGGATTTCAGCGCAGGCAATAACTGGCAACGCGTGCGCTTCGCCGCCAGCACCACCATCGGCAATTACTATTGCCCGCCGCTGCTGGCGCAGGCCAGACGCGAACTGCCGTCCGCACTGACAACCGGCTTGCCTGAATTACTGATTCGCAATACTGCCGATGTGATTGCGCTGGTGCATGGCTTGCGCGCCGACGTCGGGCTGATCGAAGGGGAATGTCACCAAGCCGAACTCGCTTGCGAGCCGTGGCTGCGGGAAGAACTGGTGCTGGTCTGTGCCAAAGAAGATGCGCTGCTGGCCATGAGCCCCGGTCAGCGGCTGGCAGCGCTGAAGCAGGCGCAATGGCTGCTGCGCGAACCGGGCTCCGGTACCCGCGAAGTCTGGGAACAGCAAATCCGCCCCTTGCTCGGCGATCAGCCACGCATGGCAGAACTGGGGCAGTCCGAAGCCATTAAGCAAGCCGTTGCCGCCGGACTGGGTATCGCTTACCTGTCGCGTATCGCTGTCACGGATATGCTGAACAATGGCACGCTGGCTGAATTGCAGCTGCCAACCGGCATACTTTACCGGCAGCTTTACCTCATCTGGCACCCGCAAAAAAGCCGCACCAAAGCCGCCACCGCCTTATTTCAGTACCTGCGCCAGTGGCAACCACCCGCCAGCAACACCTGAGACTATGCAGAAACCCGCATTCGTTCAAAAAGCTATGCCCCCGAAAGCCAGAGCCATCGCCGACGACAAGGCGACAGGCTAAAAAAGCTGTGCTGAAGTCCGCATTTTGCACTGAATTGGTGCGATTTTAGTCATAAAAGACGATGCCAGATACGATGACAGCAAATGCCAGCCGCCACCTCAGAACGCGGGCGGATGTCAGCCGCGCTGGTGCGCCAGCGGATCGGCACTGCAATACGGGTCAATTCTTCCTGCCAGCAAATCCTGCGCATGGGCGCTGGCAGCATCGGCATTCGTCTGAATCAGCGCCTGCAAGGCTGAAATGTCTTCCACTTCCAGACGGCGCAATCGTTTGAACGCCAGAACGGCGTAGGTCCGGGTTGTTTCGCAACTATCAGCGAAGAGTCCGCGCAGAGTGGCGGCGTCGCTGTCGTAGTCCAGTACCAGCATTTCCAGCACATACGCGCAACGCCAGCGCACTTCTTCGTCAGGGTGCGCCGACAAGCGCAGAATTTGTGATTTGCAATCCTGAAACCGGCGCGGGTTCAGCGAAATGTAGTACAGCAGGGTTTTCAGAAAAGCGCATTCCGGCTGCAGTGCCGCTTTGACGAGGCCTTCCATTTCCGCCCCCATGACTTGCGCATCCGCCAGCAGTTGCACGCACCAGTCCCTGACCAGCTCAGAAGCACTGGTCTGATACGCCAGCAGCAGCGCGGCCTGCAAGCCCAGAATGAATTTACGCGACGGCGGATGGTCTTCAAAGTGTCCGCGTGGCAGCGCCTGTAACGCCAGCGCCGCATGCTGGCGCTCAGTGTCTTCGGCGGATGCCAGTTGTGTGATCAGTAATTTGTCGGCTTTGAGCATGATCGTTTCTGTTGATCCGGTGAGCGGGATTGTAAGAGGAATACCAGTCACCTGCGCGTCATCTGCGGTATTTGATGAAGGATTGCAGATGCACTGCAACAGGCACCACGCGCTACCTGTCACAGCCGGGCGTCCGGACTTCATTCTGGCAGTAGCCATAACTATGCAGAAACCCGCATTCATTCAAAAAGCCATGCCCCGGAAAGCCAGAGCCATCGCCGACGACAAGGGGGTAAGCTAAAAAAGCTGTGCTGAAGCCCGCATTTTGCACTGATTTGGTGCGATTTTGGCGTGCTTTGCGCGTTCCATCTGTCGAAGCACGATGCTGCGCTCATCGCTGGAGTGCGCGAAGTCTCAGTGCCTGATCAGTTGAAACAGTCGTAAAAGTAAAATCGTAATCACACCGACCCACAGCGTACGCTGGAGATCGATTTCGGCAGGGCTGCTGGTCAGCCAGCTGTAGACGGCCGTGCCAGCCATGGTGCCAAATGCTGTGTTGAGGGCAGACTTCATTAGAACCATCTCCTTCGCTGAGTGCGAATTCAGGTACTGATGAAAAAATGCAAAGATCTGAACGGCATCCTATCGGTACTTATACAAATTGCATAGTGACCTGCAGTGACTTGCAACTTGCGTACAACAGCCGCAGTGCTGGTGGCATTTTGTGCAAAGTGGGCGAAGGTCAGGTTTGCTTATCTCCGAGAATGGAAAGGAGTATTGAGCATCAATATGCTTTTTTAATTTTCACGCAGTGCAAAGCAAAGAATGATGAATGTTTGTAGTTGCCTCCTAATTAAATTTCAGTAATTGCAAGTGTAACTATGTGTAGAGTTGTTTTATTCGGGTGTGAATCAAGGTTGAATTATCTTCTACGAGTAATCCTTTCTAACATATCAATATAATTTAAGTAAAATTGAGAATTTTGCCTGTATAGTTAACAGTTTTTAACAAATCGCGTATGCTAAATAGGGACGGGGCTGGATTGTTTACCTTGCTTGTTACAGAGATAACATTGCCCATGATCGATAGTGCAGGCTTACTTGTGCACAGTACCTGTGTATTGAACCATTGATTGTAAGGCTGTGACTTAAATGGTTTGCTGTGATAGCGCTGATGATGGTGCTGCTTTCATAGATCCCATTTTTGTTTTTAACTAACTAAAAAAGTCATTTAAATGGGTTTGAAGATGATATTGAGTTTAAGGCTAAAAATTGTAAAATTATTTTTTGCTTCCTTTTTTGTTTTGCATTCAGTTTTTAGTCTTGCTTATGCTGAAAATGTAAAATTTGCAGATGTCCCGGAGAGTTCTTCTGTGAGTTTGAATGGTTTTTTATATTTTGTTGAAAAAGATCAGAGAGGATTCTATTTGTTGGGTACAATTCATGCAGGAATTTCAAATCGGCAAAAAATAGGGTTGAATATTATTAATGCTGCAAAAAAATCATCCGGAATTTACGTGGAAGTAATCATGGATGATTCGGCAATAGATTTGGTAGATTTAAATTCCAAGCGAAAAGCAGGTGGTAAGAAACTTGTTAATCTAATTGGTGAAAAGTATTATAATTTATTGAAAAAAAATCTCGTGAGTGAAATGGAGATTTTTTCTGAGGATGAGTATGAGTCATTGCAGCCATGGTATTTGGTAAATGCTGTCCCTATTCCTAATAGTGAAAATTTGAATTTGGAACTTGGAACGGAAGAGCAGCTGATTGTCTTGGCTAAGGAAAATAATATTACTGTTAATGAGCTGGAGGGTGCTACTTTTCAGGCAAATATCTTCAATAAAATGACAGAAGATCAGCAGGTTAGATATTTTAGAGATTATGTTAATTTGGTCGAGCAGGGAGTGATACGCCAGCGAGGAATTGACTTATTCGAAGCCTGGGCTAATTCAGATATTTCTTTGGCTGAGAAAAGTCTTGGTGATTTTTCGAGAAGAAATAATTTTTATTCGAATTTCTATGTTGGAAAAGTAGTAAATTTGAGAAACGTAGGATTTTTAAAGAAGATTGAAAAAATTTCCAGTGGTAAGAGCGGAATATTGTTTGCGGTAGGGGTTGATCATTTGGTTGGGGAGAGTGGGTTGTTGAAGATGTTAAAGGATAAGAAATATAAAATCACGAAGGTAAATTGATGGGCAAGTCGGCATGAAAGATTGTTGAAATGATAAATACTGATTGCCTTGATTAGTCCGAATCGAGTAAAAATAAAAAAGAGGAGCATTGCTCCTCTTTTTCACATTCAGCGCAAAGCCGGAAATGTATTGCCTTAAACCGGTTGCGTTGCGCGGTGCAGCCATTCGAGGGCGTTGCCGCTGACGCGCGGGGACAGGCGGGCGCGGACGGTGTCGTGATAATCGTTCAGCCACGCGATTTCATCGTCGCGCATCAGGCTGGTATCCAGACAGCGGGTGTCGATCGGGCACAGGGTCAGGGTTTCGAATTTCAGGAAACTGCCGAAGCCTTCGTCGCCGGCATCGGCGGTCATAATCAGGTTTTCGATACGCACGCCCCATTGTCCCGGACGGTAAATGCCCGGTTCATTTGAAGTCACCATGCCCGGCAGCAGTGCCATGTGTGGCTCGGCGATGGTCGGGCTGATGGATTGCGGGCCTTCATGCACGTTCAGGAAATAACCGACGCCGTGGCCGGTGCCATGACCGAAGTTAATGCCTTCCTGCCACAGCGGAATGCGCGCCAGCGTATCCAGCGCCGGAGACAGCGTGCCGGTCGGGAAGTGAGCACGGGACAGGTTGATCATGCCTTTCAGCACCAGTGTGAAATCGCGCTTTTGTGCCTGACTGACTTCGCCGATTGCCACCACGCGGGTGATGTCGGTGGTGCCGTTCAAGTACTGGCCGCCGGAATCGATCAGCAGCAGGCCATCGCCTTCAATTACAGCATGCGATGCCGGTGTGGCGCGGTAGTGCGGCATTGCGCCATTGGCATTGAAGCCGGCGATGGTGCCGAAGCTAGGGCTGATGAAGTGAGGCTGACGCGCACGTGCCGCGCAGATTTGTTCATCAATCGTGATTTCGGTGATGCGTTCTTGTCCGAGTGCTTTGTCCAGCCAGCTGAAAAATTCACACAGGGCTGCGCCATCCTGTTCCATCGCTTCACGGATAAACTGCGCTTCACCGGCAGTTTTACGGGATTTGAAGAAGACAGAAGGGTTGATCGCTTCAATGACTTTGGCGCTGGCCGGAATGGCGGAGCGCAGACCAAATGTCACGCGGCGCGGATCAATCAGCACGCTGCTGTCAGCAGGCAGCGCGGACAATGCGGCGATGGTGTTGTTGTAAGCAGCGATCTGAATGCCGTCGGCAGCCAGTTCGGCGGCAATCGGGCCCGGTACTTTGCCTTCGGCGATAAACAGCGTGCCTTGTTCCGCATTCAGCAACAGGTGCGAAATGAATACAGGGTTGTAGCTGACATCGCCGCCGCGCAGATTCAGCAGCCATGCAATATCGTCCACGGTAGAAATCAAATGATGCTGCGCACCGAGTTCCTGCATGCGGCCACGGACTTGCGCCAGTTTTTCCGCGCGGCTGACCACGGCGAACGGCGCCATGTGGCTGTAGACCGCTGCGGTTGGCAGGCTGGCGCGGTCGTGCCAGATCAGGTCGGTCACATCGGTATCGGTTTTCAGGATAAAGCCGGATTGCGCTGCCTGACGTTCCAGCATACGGGCAGTTGCGAGGCCGAGCACCATGCCATCCACGCTCAGCACCTGACCAGCGCCCAGATGTTGTGCCAGCCATTCGATATAGCTGGTAGCGGCTGCGGAATTGGTTTTCATCATGGTGATGCCGGTGCCGGCCAGTTCGGTTTCTGCCTGACTCCAGTAGCGGCTGTCCACCCACAAACCGGCAAAGTCAGCGGTGACGATCAGCGTGCCGACCGAGCCGGTGAAACCGGTGAAATACTCGCGACCCTGCCAGCGTTCCGGCAGATATTCGGATAAATGGGGATCAGCAGAAGGAATCAGGCAGGCATGTACCTGCTGCGCTTGCATCGCCTGACGCAGTGCGGATAAACGTTCTGGTATCGTTTTCATGAAAGAGTTCCGGAGAGGGCGAGAGATCAGCGCAAAAAGCGGCGCATCACATAAGGTTTGGGTTCGGCGGGGTTAGCATGAGCATAGTCCAGCTCAGGTGCCAGTTCAAATTCGTAAGCAGCATATAAATCCAGCAGGCGGGGCTGATCAATGCGCACACCCAGTCGCAGTTCTTCAATGCCGGCGGTCTGCGCGGCCAGAATCACTGCTTCCAGTAAGTGCTCAGAGTAACCCTGACCACGGAAAGCGGGCAGGACACCCATGCGCCGCATTTCCCAGATACTGGCATCCATATCCACCGGCAGCCAGCGCACAGATCCGGCAGGAACATCATCGAGATACATGATGAATCCGCCGCCGTGCGCGAGCTCTGTTTCTACCTGTTCAGCATTTTCACGGTGGCCGCTGGAGCTGGACGCAACTTTGTTGGCCCAGCACTGGCGGGTCAGGTCGGCGATTAACGCCGCATCCGTCTGACCCGCTTCGCGTATCGTAAGGTCGGGCATACGCTTAACGGACGCGCATGCCTGGCTCGGCGCCAGCCCACGGTTCCAGAATGTACAGACCCGGATTGGCTTTTTCATCCGCAGCGGATGCCGCCAGTACCATGCCTTCGGACATGCCGAACTTCATTTTACGCGGTGCCAGATTGGCCACCATCACAGTGAATTTTCCGATCAGTTGTTCCGGCTGGTACGCGGATTTGATACCGGAGAATACATTGCGGGTGCGGCCTTCGCCGACATCCAGTGTCAGGCGCAGCAGTTTGTCGGAACCTTCAACGTGTTCGCAATTCACGATTTTGGCGATACGCAGATCGACTTTGGCGAAGTCGTCAATTTTGATTTCTTCGGCAATCGGTTCAATGCTTGCTGCTGCAGGTTCTGCCGCTGCAGCAGTAGCCGCCGGTGCTGGCGGATCGAACAGGTCGTCGAAGACTTTGATATCAACGCGCTGCATCAGATGCTCATACGCATTGACTTTGTGCTGATCTGCCATCGGCGTGTTCACGTCTGCCCAGCTCAGTTCGCCGATATTCAGTTGCGCTTCCACTTTGGCTGCCAGCGCAGGCAGTACCGGTTTCAGATAAATTGTCAGGATACGGAAGGCTTCCAGCAAGCGGCTGCAAACTTCCTGCAGGCGCGCATTGTTATCGGCATTTTTTGCCAGTTCCCACGGTTTGTTGGCGTCCACATAAGCGTTGATGTAATCCGCCTGTTCCATCGTGGCGCGCAGCGCTTTACCGTATTCACGGTTTTCATAAAACGCGCGGATTTCACCGGCGGCGGCACGGATATGGCTCAGGAATTCATCGCTGTCAGTTGCCCATGCGGTATTGATCACGCCGTCAAAACGTTTGGTGATGAAGCCGGATGCGCGGCTGGCGATGTTGATGTATTTGCCGATCAGGTCTGCATTGACGCGGGCAACGAAGTCTTCAGGATTCAGATCCAGATCTTCGACTTTTGCATTCAGCTTGGCAGCGAAGTAATAACGCAGCCATTCCGGGTTCATGCCGATTTCCAGATAGCGCAGCGGAGAAATACCGGTGCCGCGCGACTTCGACATTTTTTCACCGGAAACGGTGACGAAGCCGTGCGCGTAAACGGAATCCGGTGTTTTGTAACCGGAGAATTTCAGCATCGCAGGCCAGAACAGCGTATGGAAATAGGTAATGTCTTTACCGATGAAGTGAATCTGTTCGGTTTGCGGGTCAGCCATGAATGCATCGAAGTCGCGACCGGTTTTCGCGAAATAATTTTTCAGCGAAGCCAGATAACCGACCGGCGCATCCAGCCAGACGTAGAAATACTTGCCCGGTGCATCCGGAATTTCGATGCCGAAGTAAGGCGCATCGCGGCTGATATCCCAGTCACCCAGACCGCCTTCGCCTTCCAGCCACTCGCGGCATTTATTCGCAACTTCAGACTGCAGACGGTTATCCGACAGCGCCCAGTTACGCAGAAACTCAACGCATTGCGGATTGGATAACTGGAAGAAAAAGTGTTCAGAGGATTTCAGAACCGGCGTAGCGCCTGTCAGTACAGAGTACGGGTTTTTGACTTCAGTCGGTGCATACACGGCGCTGCAGACTTCGCAGGAATCGCCGTACTGATCTTTTGCGCCGCATTTCGGGCATTCGCCTTTGATATAACGGTCCGGCAGGAACATGTTTTTGACCGGATCAAAAAACTGTTCAATGGTTTTGCTGATAATAAAACCGGCAGCTTTCAGTTTGCGGTAAATGTCTTGTGACAACGCATGGTTTTCCGGGCCGTCGGTGGAATGCCAGTTATCAAAGCGGATATGGAATCCGTCGAGGTACTGCTGACGACCTGCGGCGATGCGGCCGACAAATTCCTGTGGTGTCAGACCGGCTTTTTCTGCAGCAATCATGATTGGCGCACCGTGCGCATCATCTGCCCCTACGAAATGCACTTCACTGCCAGACATTCGTTGGTTTCTCACCCAGATATCTGCCTGGATGTATTCCATGATGTGGCCCAGATGGAAGGGCGCGTTGGCATAAGGGAGAGCGGTAGTGACAAACAACTTTCTGGTCATAGGATTCGCAATCATAGAGATAGAACAAGAGCGTTATTCTAGCAGCGAACGGAGCTGAATTTCCGCTTATAGCCCTTGCGAAACCCGAAGACTTCCTCATGCGATGCATGTTTTACTGGCTTTGTGCGGATTTGTAATCAGTCTGGCAATTGAAAATATGGAAATGACCGCCGTTAATCGGTAAATTATTTTGCTGATCGTTGCGATTTCGAAGATAATTCCGATCTCATTGCTTTAACGCAATTATCCAGCCTTGTGTCGCTGCAAGGGCCGATGCTGTTTTCGTCACCGCTTAATGCGTGCATTCAGCCTCAAACGCCGGTATCCCGCCATCTGTTTAATCCGCACATGCTGTGTGCTCCGTGAAGTGATTGCGTATGTCAGTACGTTTAATGCATCGTTTTTTGAATACGCTGATCTGGCTGATGCTGGCGTTTGTCGTTGCAGGTTATCTGCCGACAGTGCACGCTGCGGACGGTAAACGTATTTTATTGCTGACACCGGAATCGCGCCGCGATCAGGGCTTGCAGGAGTTTTACGGGCAACTGCATCAGTCGCTGGAGGAGGCCGGTAACGTCACGCTGTATCACGAATCTCTTGATCTGCAGGAATTTCCGCATGAAACCTATCGCCAGAATCTGGCGCGCTGGTTCCGCGACAAATACAAAAATGTACCACCGGATGTGATTATCGTGACCGGCCAGCAAGCTTTGCGCTTTAGTCTGCAATACGAAAAATGGATGTGGCCCGGAACGCCGGTGGTTTTTTCGCTGGCCAGTGATGTGGATGTTATCCAGATGAATCTGCCGCCGCATTTCAACGGTAAAGTGTTGCGCGCCAACTTTTCCAATGTGGTGCATGTTGTGAAGACCCTGTTGCCCGGCACAAAGCGTCTGGTGCTGACAGGCAGCGTGCCGCCCGGTGAGCTCAACCGGACTTTCTTCCGACAGCAGGCATTGCAAATGTCCGACGAACTGAGTATTCAGGATTTACGGCATTTACCGCTTGCCGATGTACTTGAGGAAATTCGTAAGCTGCCTGCAGGCAGTGTGATTTTTCAGGGTTTGCAAAGTGCTGACCGTGCCAGCGCCAGACAATACGGCGCAGACTTGCTGCAAGCTGTTCTGGCGCAGGCCCAGCATCCGGTGATTGTGGATGAGCCCGGACAGTTGGGGAAAGGTCCGCTGGTTGCGCTGAGTTTTGATTTTTCTGAGCTGGCAAAGGAAACAGCGGCACTCGCACTAAAAGCAAAAGCCGGAAAAGAAGGCTCGCATGATCTGATCAGTTCCGGCTTTATTCCGCTGCTGGATAACCATCAGGCCGAACGCTGGCAAATACCGGATTCGCGCCTGCCCGCAGGTACGCAGCGCCGCTTTTACACTCCGACCATCTGGGAAGCCTACCGCTGGTATCTGATTGCAGCCTTCGCCACATTCTTATTGCTGCTGATTGCAGTGATCGCGCTGGTGATTGAGCGCCGTCTGCATTCCAGTGCAGTCGATGCTTCGCGGCAGGTACTCAGTCAGATTACGCAAATGAACCGCAAAATGACTGCATCAATTTATAACGAAGCGATCGGACATGAATTAATGCAGCCGCTGGCAGCGATTTTATCGAATGTCGAAGCAGCGATGATTTTTCTGAAGCGGGAACCGCCGGCCTACGATTTGTTGCACGAAACCCTGCAGAACATACGCCGCGATAATTTACGCGCCGATGAACTGATCCGGAATATGAAGGGTTTACTGACGAAGTCAGATACCGAACTGACGCCGGTTGATATTAACTGGCTCGTACGTAAGGTATTGAATTTTCTGTCAATCGAAGCCAAAGTCCGGCGCATTCAGATTCGCGATAACCTCGGTCCGGACGGGATGCTGGTGTCGATCAATATCGTGCAGTTACAGCAGGTACTGGTGAATCTGATACTGAACAGTATGGATGCCATTGACCGTAAAAAAGGAAAAGAGCGGGTGATTACGCTGGAGACCAGTCTGTATGCCAGTGATCAGGTCAGGATTTCGGTGGTAGACACCGGGACTGGCTTTGATCAGGGTGTTGAACGGGTCTTTGAGTCTTTCTTCACGACCAAACCGGAAGGGGTTGGTCTGGGTTTATGGATCAGCGCGTCAATCGTGCAGGCGCACGGTGGCCATATCTGGGCAGAAAATCGCCTCGGTGGAGGCATTATGCGCTTCAAACTTCCTTTACTGCGTGGACATCATGAGTGAACAAACCTTACCGCTTGTGTACGTGGTTGACGATGATGCCTCCGTGCGTTCCGGTCTGAGCATTCTGCTGCAGGCCTGCGGCTATCGTGTTCAGACCTTTGAATCCGGTGCGCATTTCTTTCAGATGCAACCGGAAGATGTCGTCAGCTGTCTGTTGCTGGACGTGAATATGCCCGGTCTCAGCGGACTTGAAGTACAGGAAGCGCTGAACCGCCGTCAGTGCCCGGTGCCGGTAATTTTTCTGACTGCCTATGGTGACATCTCGATGAGTGTGCGGGCGATCAAAGCGGGCGCAGATGATTTTCTGAGTAAGCCGGTACGAAAGGAAGATTTGCTGCGGGCGGTGGATGCAGCGCATCAGCGCAGTGCCAGTGCAAGGGCTGAACGTATCAGGTTGGATGATTTGCGTTACCGGCTTGGACAACTGACCGAACGTGAGCTGGAAGTATTCCATCAGGTTGTTCGTGGCAAGCTGAACAAGCAAATAGCGTTTGAGCTGGGGACTTCGGAGCGGACAATCAAAGCCCACCGCAGCAGTGTGATGGAAAAAATGCAGGCAGATACACTGGCGGAACTTGTTTTACAGGCAACTCAACTTGGTGTGCTGAACCTGAATCAGGTGCCTAAATAGAAAAAATTATTTCAAATTTTGTAGATTTACTGGCGAATTCAGACACGATTATTTTCAATCATTTGCACTTTTGCACCAAAGTACGATAGGCAAGAGCCACTCAGTTACGTATACTTGGGGTTTTGAGCAATATCACGATCCGGATCAAGCTGTGTACTGCGATTTCAGCGCACGATAGGTTTTCGGCAGTATTTTGCGTTTCTCTGAGGCAGTCGCTTGTGTTTGTAACCCATATTATTTCCGGTAACGATTTCGAACGGGCTGTCCTGAGTCTGGTACTGGGGGCTTACGCGTATACCGTGCAGTGCTACGATGCGATGACCGACTTTGCCAACGCAGAAAATAACAATCCCGGTTGCGTTATTCTGGAAGTCAGCGAACGTATGCTGGCGCAAACGGATCTCAGCGAGCGGCTCAGCGCTTTGCAACAGCGTTTTCCTTTGATACTGATGGCGGATGAGCGGGTTGCGCCGCGCTTGCCACGTACTGTACCCGGATTAGCATTGCCGGTTATTCGTCGTCCGGTCGAAAAGGCGGAATTGCTGAATCTGTTGCAATCTCTGCGCGATGCTCAGTCGCTCGGCTGATTTTCCGTTTCTTCTCCCGCGTTTTTTAGCTAGAGTCGTTTCATCCTATGTGTACCTGAACGCTGAAAATTGCGTGTGGTGCTCGCCATCTTTGCAGCAGTGCGCCAATGACGACGCAAAGCATCAATTCCCTTCATAAATTCGTACTGATATGCATCTGGCTGCACCAAAGTGCAATATGAAGCACAGCGTAAGTTTTCTACAATCGGAATAGTGCACCAGATGTCGTCATGCAATGCGAGTCCTGTTCAGAGAAATCGCTCTGGCGGGAAATGTGGCGAAAACGAATTACGGTGTTTCAGATGTTCAGATTAAACCCGAATCGGGAAGGAAGCCGGATGAGTACGCTGGATGCAGCCGTTGTCAGTTATTTGTTGTCTCAGCAACCAGAGCAGGTGCCGGCATTGCCGGTAGAGTCCGCGCATCCCTTCATTGCGCCGCATGAATATGTGCTGGTGTATTGCCCGCAGGAGCCACATGCGCTCAGTCGTCATGCGCTCGCGCAACGCCTGCATGACTGGTTTCCGGAGGGGGAATTTGATATCGCTTTTCCTGAGCAGGAGAGTGGTGCGCCTGCATTTGCTGTACTGCATGAAGACGGGCATCTGATGCTGCAGGCACTGATGCTGAGTGGTGTTCAGGTAGATTTTGATCTGACACACATGGCGCAGTTCGGATTTGCGCCTGTGCTAACTCGCCAGCTGGATGTGCTGCGCATGTTAAGACAATTGTCTCAAATGCTGGCGCAGCCAGACTGGCAGGTACAGTTGCAGTCAGCCCTCAGTGGACAATACGGCTTCGCTCAGGCCGGATTCTGATGGCAATTGCCAGGCACCATTCTGAAAAACATTATTCTGATCGAGCCATACTTGTTTTGTGATGGCAAAAACATCAATATGATAGCGACCTTCGCCGCGTTTAATATGGGGTTTGCCGTAGCTGCCGTGTTTTGCGCCCAGTGACAAATGGATGCCGCACATACGTTCATAGGTGCCTATGTCCCGAACCCGTCGTTCCGCACTGAAAGCACGGTTTAATCCGAAGCCGAGTTCACGAACCCAGACGATGCCACCTTCATCACGGCGGATATTTTCCAGAACCGTATCAAACTCCGGTGTACTGTTTTCTGTGCCAGTCACTTTGCCGGACTCAACAATCAGAGTGATCGGCGTTTCCGGCTCATTGATGCGGAAGTTGGTGTCGCCGAATATAAAAATGTTGACGCGGCCATGCACTTTTTCCAGATCAACCGCTTCGGTAAAAACTTCGCCGATGGGAAATTGTCCGCCTACATTTTGCATGCCACTGTAGTCGCCCACATTCAGTCGTGCTGGCTCAAAACCGCCATCAAAAAATAATTGTGCGCCGTTGCCGCTGTCAACAATGCCACTCCTTGCGCAATCGATCAGTTTCTTTAAACCCTTACCGGTATTGCGGTAGTAATCCGGATCGTAGGCCAGCGACTCAATGTAAGTCGATATTTCATCTGGCAGCATGCGTTCCAGATGCGGATGTTCAATCACTTTTAATCCGCGTTTAAATAATTCAACCCGCAAGCGATAAGCTTCAAGCCGGAAATGCGTGGACTGAACCAGCACCACCAGTGCGCCGGCGGGTAATGCGAGAATATGATCAAGCACTTGTTGCGGTGCTAACTGATCAAAATGCAAGACGGCTGCCTGCGGCAAATTGCGTCTGTAGGCTTCAGTCAGTATGCATGTCAGTTCACAACGATAGTCAGAAATCAATAATGCAGCTTGCTGCGCATCATGCAGAAATGCGTGTCGCAAGATTGCTGCAGTGTGCGCTGTTGCTGATTCAGTCAGGAAAGGATTGTCGTTGGCAGTGATGGATGACATGCTTAATATTTCTTGTGCAAAAGCGAGTCTTACATTTTACCAATTTCCCTGCCTGATCGCCCCGGTCTGCGCTGCATCAACATACAGGATTTCGTGGAGTTGCACCAAAGTGCAATAGGCAAAACCCATTGCCATGCGTAAACTTTTTCATGCTGACGCCAGAATCCGGAAATTGCTGTTCCGTGTATTGCACTTCTGTTCACTTAACAGAAAATTGACTTTGTATTGAGAGATTCAGGCTCCCCCGGCTTGCTGTAAAGCACGAACCCTTTTCCGGCATGGTGTCAGCCCTATTTCATGACCTGATAACAGATTGGTATGCAAATGTTAAAAAAACAATTGAGCTTGCTTGCCGCAGCCGTGTTGCTCGCGGCTTGTGGTGGTGGCGGAGGTGGTTCCGGTTCAGCTTCGGGTGGAGACAGCAATACCGGTGTCGTTACGCCGCCAAAAGTGCCCACTCTGGATGAAAAAATTGCAACCGCGATGCAAACTGGTGATGCCTCCGGACTGGATCCGGCTGCAGCACAGCCGAGCTTGCTGCAAAAAGCCCTGGTGATCGCCGGGAATGTTCAGCAACAGCAGGTTGCTTTGCTGGGCAGCATTTTGCGAAAAAACGGTGCGGATCTTGATCAGTCACTGACTTATACCGGCAACAGCATTGCCATTTATCCGCAAAACTCTACTTCAGCAGTCAGCTTTCTGGATGCTGATGGCGGTAACGGTATGGCCGCATTTTCCGTTGTCGGCAAGGGACGCGGGCTGGCTTACGGTGCGGATGTGTTGTCATGGATGGCAGGTTCGACGAATCAGCAACAGCATTTGCCATTGTTTCAGCGTGTGATGACCTGGCTGGTGACCGGCAATCCTGATGGTGCGATGCCGGCAACCGTTAAATTCACGGTAGCTGGCTACGGTGCCGCTAATGTGAATAACTTTTTTAAGAAATCCGGCTGGCAGGCGCAGGAAGTCAGCTGTGATCTGACCGATCTGGCGAATACTTGTTGGCAAAATACTGACCTGATGGTGTTTGGTGGCGGAACAAAAGATGTTGCGGGGCTGAGTGCGCAGATTCAGACGTATCTGAACGCGGGTAAGGTCGTGGTGTATTTTGCGCCGAGCTGGATTGAATCCGGCGGTGGTCGTAAAGTCGCAAATGCGATGGGTATTGATGTTGGCGGGTATCCGGGAAATTATTTTGCGTCTGCGGATGATCTGAAAATTTCGAATACACGTACTGCGGCAGATACTATTGGCCGGGCGGATAAGATGGCGGGCCTGATTGGCACAATACAGAAATTGCAAACGGATCAGTTACTCTGGGATTTTGCAGCGGACAGTACGCCGCTGAATCCGGTCACGCTGATGATGAATGAGGTCAACGGTATTCAGAGCAGGGGTCTGAATTTGTTCAGCGGAACGACGATGGATTTGCATAAGTTGCTGGTGTTATGGGCAGATTTATGGCGTCCGTCAGTCACAAAATATGGTCAGTTGCCACCAGAGCAAAAGTCGACAGCGCCGGATTTTTTGCGTACCTACGCGAGTGATTCCTGGGTTGTTTTTAACCGTGAAAAAACTACGATTGCGCCTAATGGTTATGGCGACTTTATGCCAAAAGAAGCGGCTGCTATGCCGGTCAGCACCGACTTTGAAAGTATCGACGTAACGATTGCGCAAGGCAGCGGTATCACAGCCATCGGACGTGCAGCCGTACCCGGCAAACCGGTGGCGATACGTATCGTTGATGCGGCAGGCGGTTCGCTTGGTATTCAGTCAGGATTTGCGCGCACGTGGGGCAATCCGGTGTCAGACGGTAAAAAGTATGGCCGTCCGCGCAAACCCGTTTCACCTAATATTCCTTTGTCAGCGACAACAGATAATGTATTCGTGACACCGTTTGGTGGCCCGCTGTATTTAAATTACAGTGGACTGGCAGCTGGCAAGGTCGTGAAGCTGCAGATTAAAGGTGGCGCTAAGTACGGCCATTTTGACTTCACGAAAGAAATGTCGCAGGCTGAGATTGATGCAGCATCCGCCGTGATTAAGTCTAAAGTGTTTGGCTGGCAGACATCGAAATTTGTCGGTGGTGAAGTGCATCAGACGAATGCTTATGCGCTTAGCGTGATCGGTAACAAAGACCCGCGTGACTACATTCAGGATAATCTGCGCGCCCGTATTTTCGATTCGAACCATATTGCCAACGGTTACAGCAATATGGCGATGTCTGCAAACGTGAAAGCAGTATGCGACAAACTCGGATGGACGTGCGACGGTGATATGCACCGCGCGCCGGGCGTACAACATTTTGTCGGCTGGATTGCAACTTGCGGTTTCCTGTGTTCCGGTAACCCGTCTGACGGATTTGCAGGTATTGCGGCGGGCTGGGGCTGGTGGCATGAACTTGGCCATAACACCGTGCAACGTGTTCACCATATTGTGCCGCCGGGTACAGCAGGCTGTGTGGTTGAGTGCGATAACAATATTCTCTCGACAGCATCCGCCATGCGTAACTACGCTGTGTCCGGGGAAGATGTCAGCGGTGATCGCATCGATTACAAAGGTTTGTACGGTTATCTGAGCGCAAGCCGGGCAACCGGAAAAACCGGTAACGATCTGGTGGCAGAAATGAGCAATCGCCTGTGGAACAGCGATAACCAGAACGCAATGCGTGCAGTGCATTTCCAGCTTGGTTTCTTGTACACCCGTTTCCGACTGGGAATGGATAAGCCGACGGTCGATACATCACTGGAGTATCTGACTTTGCTGACCAAGGGTGACCGCTTAGTGGCAAAAGACTGGACGGCCGCAAATGCATCTAAGTATGCAATGGGCCGGTATGCGAACAACACAATCACGAACCACGATTTGTTGTACGTACTGAGTTCACAGATTATCGGTCAGGATATGCGTCAGTACTTTGCAGCATGGGGTATTCCGCTGGATCAGCGTTCACTGGACTCGGTATCTGATCTGAAACTGCCGGTTGCACCTTTATGGTTATATGCACTTGCACCGGGCAAGGGTAATCAGGTTCAAACCGGTGTCTGGGTAGATATCGACGGAAAAACACCAGCGTATCCGTACTGAGTGGCAGGAAGCATGAACTTTGTTTTATGTCATGATTTTGTAGTATTGATCTGATAAAGTTCACTCATCTGCTGTACATACAACCGATATGTATGACGGTGGTACCGGTCAGTTCGCGCAAGCGGCTGGCCGGTTTTGTTTTGGAATGATGGAAATTCAGTTGTTGCAAACAAGCTACTGTTTTTCGGTGCTACTTGTGCTGATTTAGAGATCGTGTGATATAGTTTGCAACAACTGCTGTACATACAACCGATATGTATGACGGCAGTCCGGTGTGCTTGCTGCTTTGCGGTAGTCGCCGGTCCCGCATTTCAGACGGAGCCCTTGTGGCTCCGTTTTCATTTTGTTGTTTCCCAAATTCCCTGCATTCAACTGCCTGCACAGTCTGTACTTGCTTGCGGTTGTTAAAGCGTCATACCTATAATGGCTTAACAAACTTCTTACCCGATTGCATAGTTTTTTGCATAAAGGTTCGAAAGCATTGTCATTTGCAGATTTTGTTACGCGGTACCGACGCAGGATACTGGTTCGTTTTGCAAACTAAATCACCATCTTTTGCAGTACCGGAGTGAAATGTATGAGGTTAACCCGTTGGTCTGTAACAGCCATTCTCTGCACATCGCTGATGTGCGTTACTGCAATGGCAGGGCAGTCTGATGCGGACCGCTGGATACAAAAAGAATTTAAGCCATCTTCACTTTCGGCTGAGCAGCAACGCAGCGAAATGCGCTGGTTTGTGCTCGCAGCGGATCGTCTGCGTCTGAATGGCATTCGCGAGGTTCGGGTCATATCGGAAGATCTCGCAACCCATCATTACGAATCCGCAGTGCTTGCAAAAGCGTTTTTTGAAATCACCGGTATCCGCGTCGTACACGATATCGTACCGGAAGGCACACTGGTCAGCAGATTCAGACAAGCGATGGATAGTCCGGACAGTCCTTACGATGGCTGGGTGACAGATTCGGATTTAATCGGCACACACTATCGCTATGGTCTGGTCGAACCCCTGACCGACTATATGAAGGAAGACGGACGTGATTTCACCAGCCCAACGCTGGATCTGAAAGATTTTATCGGCCTGAAGTTTACGACAGGTCCCGATGGAAAACTTTACCAGTTACCTGATCAGCAATTTGCCAATCTCTACTGGTTCCGTGCCGACTGGTTCGCTCGCGAAGACTTACAGCAGCGTTTCCGTGAAAAATACGGGTACGCCTTAGGTGTGCCTTTAAACTGGTCCGCTTATGAAGACATTGCAGAGTTTTTTTCTGTGCATGTGCGGGAACTCGACGGAAAACGTGTTTATGGCCATATGGATTATGGTGCCCGTGACCCTTCACTGGGATGGCGTTTTACGGATGCATGGTTGTCGATGGCAGGTGTCGCGGATAAGGGTTTGCCAAACGGATTGCCCGTCGACGAATGGGGTATTCGTGTTGCCGGTGATCAGTGTACGCCGGTTGCTGCTTCGGTGGAGCGCGGTGGCGCAACCGATTCTCCTGCAGCAATCTATGCACTCAGCCGCTATCTGGACTGGCTGAACCGGTTTGCACCGCCGGAAGCAAAGCAATTGAATTTTACGCAGGCAGGTCCGGTGCCGGGACAGGGACAAATTGCCCAGCAGATTTTCTGGTATACCGGATTTACTGCTGCACTGAATAAACCCGGCTTGCCGGTAACTGATGCGTCGGGTAAACCGCGCTGGCGTATGGCACCATCACCGCACGGTGCATACTGGAAGCAAGGAATGCAGAATGGTTATCAGGATGTCGGAAGCTGGACGTTTCTGAAGTCCACGCCGCGCTGGCGTAAGGCGGCTGCATGGTTGTATGCGCAGTTTGTCACATCCCGTACCGTTTCCCTGAAAAAGTCGATTACTGGACTGACTTTCATCCGCGAGTCAGACATCCGGCATCCTTATTTCACAGAACATGCAGATCAGTTCGGCGGGCTGATTGAGTTTTACCGCGGCCCTGCACGTATCGCATGGACGCCGACCGGAACAAATGTGCCCGATTATCCGAAGATGGCAGAACTGTGGTGGCGCAACATTGGCCTGGCTGTCGACGGCAAATTGTCTCCGTCGAAGGCGATGGGGCAACTGGCACAGCAAATGGATGATGTACTGGGGCAGTTGCAGCGTCGCGGCATGATGCACTGCACACCAAAGTTAAATGCAAAGCAAGGTAAAGATCGCTATCTGACTGGTAAAGGTGCACCGTGGCAGGCACTGCCCAACGAAAAGCCACCCGGTGAAACTATTCCCTATGAGCGCTTACTGCAAGCGTGGAAAGAAGGGAGACTGCGATGAAAGACGCGCAGGATACCGGCGCCGTATCGCATAAACTCAGCCTGTTACTGCTGGGTATCGGCATGGCATTTGCGATTGTGGTGCAGACTTACTGGAGTCTGACCGACGATCGTAAACAGACTATTGATGCGGAAAAATCCAATGGTCACGTGGCAATACGGATTCTGGAGGAGCATGTCACGCAGACATTTGAAGACGGTGCGCGTAAGCTGGATGCGGTGGCGGAGCAGATTGCGGATGTCAGTATTGATGAGCGTTTGGTGCAGCGAGTTCTGCGTCAGAACGTACTACAGGATTCACGTTTTATGAAGTCGCTGCAGTTTATTCATCCGAATGGCGAAAGCTGGGTGGAGTCGCCAGATTTTCCGGCGCACAGCGTGAATATTGCTGAACGTGATGACATACAGTTTCTTTTGCTGAATCCCAGTTATACCCGTATTGTGTTCGGACATCCTTATCAAAGCCCGTATGACAGCCAGCTAGTGGTGCCACTGTCTCGTTATGTTTACGATAGCGATAACCGTAAGATTGGTATCATCAGCGCCAATATTCGTCTTTCTTATTTTGGTGATTTATATAACGGTATTGCAGTAGAAAATAATGTGATGCTGGCGCTGATTGCAGATGCAGGATTTATCATTATCCGCTCGCCATTTGAAGCGCGTTATGCCGGACGTGATATTGCTGCACAGGACGCAACCACGCTTCTGGCAGCGATGGGGAGTGAGGGCGAGATTGAAGATGACAGCTGGCTGGATGATGAATTTCGCCGTTTATATGTTTTCCGTAAAATAAAAAACTACCCGGTGACTGTGGTATACGGACGTGATTTCGAAAGTATGCTGGCGGGCTGGGAAAAACGGGTGCAACACAAACTGATGTATACCGGACTGGTGCTGGTTGCGTTGATGGTGATGATGGCATTGCTCGGTCGTCAATTGTCAAAATTGCGCCGATCAGAAGCGGTATTGCGGCAGGCAGAATATAAATTTTCCGAAATTTTCGAGCACTCTCCTCTGGCTTTGTCGCTGGTAGATTTACGGCACAGAAGAATCGAGACCGTGAATCAGGCCTGGGTGGATTTATTCGGATACAACAAATCGGTCCTTGCCGGTGATCAGACAGACTGGCAGACGGGTTTCTGGAAGCACCCTGAGCAACTTACACAGTTTGTAAAACAATTAAATGAAAATCAGCAGCTTGATCAGTTTCAGGCTGAACTGATCCGCGCCGACGGCGCGGTGCGTACCTGTTTACTTTCTGCACGGGAAATATTTGTTGGTGACGAAACCCGTTACATTGTTACTCCGATGGATGTCACCCGTGCGTTGGCTGCTGAGCAGAAGCTGCTGGAACTGAATGCCGAACTGGAAGACCGTGTCGCCAAACGAACGCGTAATCTGGAACAGTCAAATGCCGAACTGGCGCAGGCGCTGCAATCGGTGCGGATGATGCAGGAAGAGGTTATCCGGCAGGAAAAACTGGCCTCACTGGGCGCGCTGGTTGCGGGAATTGCACACGAACTGAACACGCCTATCGGTAACAGTGTGACTGTGACCAGCACTTTACAGGATGAAATCAGGCGCTTCCGGCGCGAAGCGGACAATGGCCAGTTAAAACGTTCCATGCTGAATCAGTTGCTGGATAATCTGAATTTCGGTGCCGATGTGCTGATGCGATCTCTGGCGCGCGCCTCCGAGCTGATACGCAGCTTTAAACATGTTGCTGTGGACCAGTCCAGCGATATGCGTCGCCAGTTCGATCTGAAAGAAACGCTGCAGGAAATTTTACTGACCAACTCGTCGATGTATCTGAAGACACCGTACAAGCTGGAAACCAGGCTGGCTGAAGGGATCAGTATGAACAGTTATCCGGGGGCGCTGGGGCAGATCATCAGCAATTTTATTGCAAACGCCATCCGTCATGGCTTTGAAGGCCGCAGTGCGGGTCTGATGCAGCTGGAAACCCGGCTGAATGCAGATAATGCGGTTGAAATTCATTTCAGTGATGATGGTCATGGCATTGCTGCTGATCATCTGAGTAAGGTATTCGACCCGTTCTTTACCACCAAATTCGGACAGGGCGGTTCCGGACTGGGGATGAATATCGTGTACAACCTGGTCACAGAAATTCTGGGTGGACGTATCCATTTAGAGAGCGAACCCGGCAAAGGCACCAGCTTCACACTGATACTGCCTGCCATAGCGCCGGAAGCGCAACACTGACATCGGCATCGCTATACTGCGGCGCAAGGAAAAAAGCACCGTTTTTCCGGACCGGAGAACGATGCTTTTTTGTTTTTTTCGGTAAAAATACGATGGATTAAACTTTTATGTATGGGGGGTTACATCCAGGTTCTGCCGGGGATTTCGGTGGTTTGATTCTGTGAAACCGCCGGATCGGGGATAAGCACGTATTCCAGCAGCGCAGCGCAATTCAGTGCTGCATCATGTTCAAAGTAATTTTCGTGCGCAGCCAGAATCTGGTTAAATCCGCGCTGGTGATAGTAGTAAAGCTGAGGATCTGCCGGTACGGCGGTACCGCCGCGTTTGTCAGTTCTGGTCTGGGCGACATATTCCTGCAGACTTAATTCCGGTTGCCGCTGACGTGCTTTTGCGAAACCGGGTACCGGTGAGCCCAGAAATACCGAGCGTATACCTTGTTCCAGTGCGCTTTGCATGGCAAAGGCAAACAACGCAGACTGTGCATGAATATCGTCACAGGTCAGGCTGATACCGAACCAATAGGGTGCATCATCCTCCGGAAAACCAATGCCGCCGTGGGTGGTTTCGTACCAGTTCTTGCTTAAAGCAAGTCGCTGCCGGCATTTACGCATCACAAACAGGCTGCCGACCAGTTCGCCATTGGCACGAAATGCACCCCAGCTGGTTCTTGGTAAATGCATCAGGCGAACGGATAACATTTCGCGGCTTGCACACTGGGAAGGCTCCCATTTCTTATGTTCCAGGGTTAACAGGGCATCCAGATCCGCATTGCTTAGCAATCGTACGGTTAAGTCAGACATGGCAAGTACACTCTCTTCGTAAAGGGTTTATGCAGTGCGCACCGTGGCGCAGGTATTCAGGAACAGCACGTGTCAGTATTTCTGTGCGGCTGTAATGGAAGCCGCTGACGGTGAAAGAAGGGGTCAGGTTTTGCACCTGATGCCACCAGCGGCGCGGGATGAAAAGTAAATCACCTCGCTGCACTTCAATCCGGACAGCGTCCGGCAGCTCAGCCAGTTGCGTTGTCGCAAGTCGTGCAAAACGATCATATTTTCGGGAGTACTGCTGGCGGGAGATTGCGTAAGGTGGCGCGAGCCAGATTGCTTTGCTACCATCGACCTGAAACAGTAAGTTATCGAACAGATCGAAGTGCGTACCGGTTGTTGTCTGGCCGCTGCCTATCCATGCATTGCCGGCGATTCCGGATTTCGGAATAAAGCGGTGTTGTGCCAGTGCCTTGGGTAACTCGTGATGCAATGCGTTGAGTGGAAATTCTTTCAAATAGCGAAAGTCTTGTTGGTGACGCAGATGCAGGCTGTTCAGGAACTGATGCAGACTGACTTCCCGGAATCGGGTTGCCTCTTGTTCGCGGTTCGCAGTAACGATACTGACCAGTTGATCTTCGGTCATTGACCGCAGATTTTGTAAATTCCAGTCCGCGCAAAAATCAGCGAATTCCGGACTGTTCTGGATTAGTAGTGGAGTATCGAGGCGGGTAATGGCAGACTTAACTTCGTCAGCACGGAGCTTTAAAGCGCGTCGGATCAACATGCAGGCGACCTGTCAGAAAAAAGGCCGCATTTTAGAAAGTCTGGAAGTTCGTATTGTTAATTTAAATATTTACTTTCCACTGCTTACAAAAAATTACATAAATGTGCATTTTCTTTTGTTGCAAGCAGAGATAGCGATCAAGTCGTCCTGTGTGGGCGCTGACGGTATTGCCCCGGTGTGATGCCGCTCCAGCTGCGGAAGGCGTGCTGGAAGCTGCTTTGTTCCTGATAGCCGAGCAGGAAGGCGATATCGGTCAGGCTGAGCTCCTGATTTGCCAGATACACACAAGCCAGCTCATAACGGGTCTGATCCAGCACTTGCTGGAATCCGGTGCCGGCTTCCGCCAGTTTGCGTTGCAGTGTGCGAGCACTCATTTGCAGGTATGCCGCAGCATCGATGAGTTTCAGCTCGCCGCTTTTGAGCTGATGTTCGAATAACTGACGCAGCTGCCGCACAATGTCCGGTAAGGCTTGCTGACGTTTTTTCTGCAGCAGGGTGTCGGCGTGCTGGCGCAGCATACTGGCCATGGACTGATCGGCATTCGGCACCGGTAAGCGTAAAAGTGCTGCGGGAAAACGGACGGCATGACAATCCGCTTCAAATGCCGGCATCGCGCCGAACACCCGCAGATACTCACGGCAATCCGTTGGCGCGGTATGTTGAAAGCGTAATTCGCCGGGCGGCAAGGGCTGACCTGCAAACCAGTCGGCAAACACGCGGATGCCCGCAAACACACTTTCTGCCAGATGGCGGCTGGCTTGCGGAAAGTGGCTGTGCCAGCGGTATTCGGCGTAGTCGCAGTCGATCAGCAATTCAGATCTGCCCAGATCATGCGCCAGTTCTTCATAGCGCATGGTCTGATGCAGTGCTTCCCCGAGATCCTGACAGCTCATCAGGATCATCCCGTACACGTTATAGGCGCCAAGCCGCGTCTTTTCTCCGCAATGCAGACCAAAAAACGGATCATCGAACAGCGCCGCACCGGCATCGAGTAATTGCAGATAGTGGCCGGCGGGCATGACATCCGCTGCGGCGTTGTGCCGCAGACCCGCATGCTGCATCAGATTTTCGAGCGAACTGTTGCGGGCATGCAGCACATCCTGCAGCGGTTGCAGATATGCAAGGCTGACAATGTGAGTAGTGGACGGACCGGTGGCAGGGCGTAAATCGGTGTTTGGCATGTTTTCGCAAAAATCCTGACGTCTGTGCGCAATACGCGCCTGACGGACCTCGCTAATCTTACGGCAACTTGTCAGAAAACGGAAAAAAGGACAGACAACATGCGCAGATGGAATGGTTGGGGGGATGAGCAGGTTCAGCTGCCGCTGGCGCCGGAGGCAAAACTATTCCTGCTGGAAGTGCTCGGAGAGGCCAAAAATGGTCCAAATGCGGATTTGAACACAGCGATTGCCCGCTTGTCGGCGTCAAGACTGGACGACACAAAACTGTGGACGACGAATCCGGCACAGCGTATCCGCTACAGTCTGGGGCAGAGCCTGCCCGACTGGCTGCAATTACGCTACGGGCTGATTGCACAGGCACCGGATGCGGTGGCGTTTCCGGAAAGTCGGGAAGAGGTTCGCGCAGTGCTGCAACAGGCGGCGCAGCAAGGTTGTGTGGTGATTCCTTACGGCGGAGGGACCAGCGTGGCGGGTCATGTGAATGTGCAGGCTTCGTCACGGCCAGTCATCACGCTGGTGATGCAGCGCATGATGCAATTGCAATCGCTGGATACGGAAGCGCAACTGGCAACTTTCGGTGCCGGTGTGCTGGGACCGGATCTGGAAGCGCAACTGCGTGCGCGGGGCTTTACGCTGGGGCATTTCCCGCAATCGTTTGAATATTCCAGTCTGGGCGGCTGGGTGGTAACGCGTTCGTCCGGTCAGCAATCGCTGGGTTATGGCCGCATCGAAGCCATGTTTGCGGGCGGGCATCTGGAAACGCCGGGTGGTTCGCTGGATATCCGCGCATTTCCGGCATCCGCTGCGGGTACGGATTTGCGTGAAATCGTGCTGGGCTCAGAAGGGCGCATCGGCGTGCTGACGGATGTAACCGTACGGGTGCAGCGCTTGCCGGAAAAAGAAAGTTTCATTGCTGTATGTTTTCCGGACTGGGAAAGCGGAAGGCAGGCGCTGCGGCAAATGGCGCAGCAGCAAATTCCTTTATCCATGCTGCGTCTGTCGAACGCAACCGAAACCGCAACCAGCCTGAAACTGGCAGGGCATGTGCAGCAAGTGACGTGGCTGGAGCGTTACCTGCGCTGGCGTGGTTGCGCGGAGCAGAAATGCATGGCGATTATCGGTACCAGTGGCAGTGCATTGCAGGTGCGGCAGGCTTTGCAGCAGGCGAAACAGGTCTGGCGTCAGCACAGCGGTATCGGACTCGGGACCTTGCTGGGGAAGAAGTGGCAGCACGGGCGCTTCCGCAATGTGTATCTGCGTAACACCTTATGGGATATGGGATACGCAATTGATACGGTGGAAACGGCGACTGACTGGTCGCGCATCACGCCGCTGATGCAGGCAGTGGAGCAGGCGGCGCGTGGCGCATTCGCCGAAGAGGGCGAGGCTGTTCACACCTATACGCATTTGTCGCATGTGTACACGCAGGGAGCGAGTGTGTACACCACGTTTGTGTACCGTCTGAGTGGCGATTATCAGACGGATTTGCGGCGCTGGCAGCGATTGAAGCGCGCAGCATCCGAAGCGATCACAACATTTGGCGGCACCATCAGCCATCAGCATGGCGTCGGGCTGGATCATGCCCCGTATCTGCATGTGGAAAAAGGGCAAGCGGGGCTGGAAGTGATACGCAGTCTTTACCGCCATTTTGATCCGCAGGACATGATGAATCCCGGTAAATGTGTTGCGGCGAAAGGAGACTGAAGTATGTCTGTGAACGGTGAGCATGACTGGCGCAGCCAGCGCATCGCAAATAACGGGAGTGCGCAAACACTGCCGGCAGAAGTGGATATTCTGATTGCCGGAGGCGGTATTACCGGTGCGGGGATTGCGCTGGAAGCGGCGCGGGCCGGTTACCGTGTTTTGCTGGCAGAGCAAAAAGATTTCGCCTGGGGCAGCTCCAGTCGTTCATCCAAACTGGTACACGGTGGTCTGCGCTATCTGAAAGAAGGGCAGTGGAAACTCACCCGTGATTCAGTGCGCGAACGTCAGCGCTTGCTGAATGAAGCGCCGGGGCTGGTACAGCCGCAGAGTTTTGCGTTCAGCCATTATCGCGGTAAAGGCCCGTCGCGCTGGCTGTTTGCGCTGGGGCTGGCCATCTACGACAAAATGGCCGGTAGCCATGCGCGCCATCAGTATAACCAGACCGAATACCGCTGGCTGGCGCCGCATATCCGCGCCGAAGGGCTGGACGGCGGTATGTGCTATCTGGATGCGAAAACCGATGACGTGCGACTGGTGTTGCGGGTACTGCAGGAAGCACGCGCACTGGGTGCAGTGTGTCGGAATTATCTGAAAGTGCAGCATTTGTTATATGACGGTGATCAGGTCTGCGGAGCTGCGCTTTGCGCTGCAGACAGCGACGACATTGTCGAAGTCAGAGCAAAGATCGTTATAAATGCCTGCGGCGCATGGTCGGATCAGTTGCGGAAAGTGCTTCCGGATACGCAGAAACTGCGCCCGTTACGCGGCAGTCATTTACTATTTCCGGCATGGCGTTTGCCGGTGGCGCAGGCGGTCAGCCTGCTGCATCCGGATGACGGCCGTCCGGTTTTTCTGTATCCGTGGGAAGGGGTAACGCTGGTGGGGACCACGGATCTGGATCATCAGGAGTCTGCTGATCAGGAACCGCGCATCAGCAAGCAAGAAGTGGATTACCTGATGCGTGCTCTGCACTGGCAATTTCCTTCGCTGGCGCTGACCACAGCCGATGTGCTGTCCTGCTATGCGGGTGTAAGGCCGGTAGTCGATGACGGACACGCCGATCCTTCGCAAGTCTCGCGTGATCATGTGTTATGGCAGGAAAATGGTTTGCTGACGGTGACGGGCGGCAAGCTGACGACGTTCCGCCTGATTGCAAAAGAGGCGCTGGATAGTTTGTCCGACGTTCTGCCATTACCTGATGCGGCGGTCGGGCATGAACGGTTATTCAGCCCGCTGAACGAAATCAACACGCCTACCGGGATCCCTGCTGATTTGTGGCAGCGCTTGTGCGGGTACTACGGCAATGCGGCGCGGGACATACTAAGTATCCGGTGTAATGTGCCGGAGGCATTTGTCGCCGGTACTCAGATTCTGTGGGCTGAGCTGGTCTGGTGTGCCAGACATGAAAGCGTGCATCATCTGGATGATTTGCTGCTGCGGCGCACACGTTACGGGCTGATTCTGCCGCAGGGTGGTGAAGCTCACTTGTCAGTGCTGCGTGGCCTGTGTCAGACTGCGCTGGGCTGGGATGATCAGCGCTGGCAGTTCGAACAGCAGCGCTATCTGGCGATCTGGCGCGATGCATATCAGTTGCCTGCTGTCTGCTTGCAGAACAGTTGAACAATCCGGAAGTCATCCGGAAAAATGCAGTCGCGCCACATCAACGAAGCTGAAATAAAAAATAAAGATAAAGAAAAAAGAAACGAGGGGACTTATGTCGGCAACGTATCTGCTCGCCATCGATAACGGCACTCAGAGCGTACGCGCAATTTTGTTTGATGTGCACGGAAATATCGTTGCCAAATCGCAGGTGCATCTGGAAGCCTATTTTTCTGCGCAGCCCGGCTGGGCTGAGCACGATGCAGACGGTTACTGGCAGGCAGTGTGTACCGCCTGCCAGCGTCTATGGGCGCAATCTTCCGCGGGGCCGGAGCATGTGGCAGCGGTCTCGGTGACCACGCAGCGCGGCACTGTAGTGAATCTTGATGCGCAGGGGCAGCCTTTGCGTCTCGCAATCACATGGCTGGATCAGCGCCGTACCGAACACTATCCGCCCGTCAATCCACTGTGGCTGGCCGCGTTTAAGGTTGCCGGTGTGGCTGATACCATCCGTTTTTTCCGGGGTGAGGCCGAGCTGAACTGGATCAAACACATGCAGCCGGAAATCTGGGATAAAACCGCGCACTTTCTGCTGTTGTCCGGTTTCCTGAACTATCGTCTTACCGGTTGTATTCGTGATTCTTCCGGCTCGCAGGTTGGCTATATTCCGTTTGATTACAAAGGTTTGCGCTGGGCACCCAAATGGGACTGGAAATGGCAGGCGCTGGCGGTAAAAGAAGAGATGTTGCCGGAACTGGTTCCTCCGGGCAGTCTGCTGGGTAAGATCACAGCCAGTGCTGCTGCAATGACCGGCCTGCTGGAAGGTACGCCGGTGATTGCGGCAGCAGCAGATAAAGCCTGCGAAGTGATTGGCGCAGGTTGCGAAGCGCCGCATATCGGATGTCTTAGCTACGGCACAACGGCGACGATCAACACAACCAGCCGCAAATATGTGGAAGTCACACCGTTTATCCCGCCGTATCCGGCGGCTATTCCGGGCGCTTACAGCACAGAAGTGCAGATTTTCCGTGGCTACTGGATGGTCAACTGGTTTAAGGAACAATTCGGCTTAAACGAGCGTCTGGCAGCCGAACAGCTGGGTGTATCGCCTGAAAGCCTGTTCGACGAACTGGTGAATTCCGTACCACCGGGGGCAATGGGATTAATGCTACAGCCTTACTGGACGCCGGGCATCAAAATCCCGGGGCCGGAAGCCAAAGGTGCCATGATAGGGTTCGGTGATGTTCATAACCGTGCGCATATGTATCGCGCCATTCTTGAAGGGCTGGCCTATGCCTTGCGTGAAGGAAAAGAGCGTATCGAAAAACGCAGCGGCGTTGCTGTCACCAGTCTGCGGATATCCGGTGGCGGCTCGCAAAGCGATGCGGCGATGCAGCTGACCGCGGATATTTTTGGTCTGCCTACTTCCAGACCTCACGTCTATGAAACGTCCGGACTCGGTGCGGCAATTAATGCGGCTGTCGGTGTCGGGTGTTACAGCGATTTTCATAGTGCCATCGCAGCCATGACCCGCATTGGCCGGACCTTTGAACCGATTGCACATCATCATCAGATGTATGATGCGCTGTACAAAAAAGTCTATTGCAAAATGTACAGTCGTCTGCAACCCCTGTACAAATCCATACAGGAAATTACCGGTTATCCGAAAATGCATGAGTAAGCCAGTCTGTGCGGTTTTGGCTGGCTTGTGCAGTTAACTGCAAACACGGGTTTGTTCGCAATTTCTTTCTGATGTGGCAGATTTCGCCATCGATTGATTTCTCCGCTGATAAAAAAACGACAATTACTGTGCGGATTTCATCTTTATTTAAGCTGACGGAAGCCGATTTTTAATTAACGCAGAAATAAAATAAATTCGTTTTCCATCCTGATATATCAAAGTAAATTCCAAATCTGGCGATATTTTTCCGGAAAAATACGGAAAACCGGGTATTTCTCATCGGCTTACACCACGAAATCAGGGTGAAATTGCCCAATGGAAATGCAGTCGTGCAGCAAAAACTTCTGTTGGCTACCTGAAAACAGCAGTATTTTACTGTGCAGAATTCTGCTTTTTGTCTGGTTACAACTATCAAGACGGGCTACGTACGGCTGCTTAAACTGTGCAATGTTCCGCATCAGTCTCTCGGACACGAGCGGGAACAGGTGTGCCGGATAGCCGGTGCACCGGACTGTTGCGGTGAATTCTTAACTTTTTAACAGATACCGGACTAGCCGGAGAAAGTAAGGTAAATCATGTGGCAAGGTGTTATTCCTGCGGTAACGACTAAATTCACAGCCGACGACAAGCTGGACTATAACGAAATGGAGCGTTGCTTCAAGTTCCTGATGGATGCAGGCTGCGATGGTCTGATCGCTTGCGGTTCTCTGGGTGAGGGCCCATTCCTGTCGCATGATGAACGTATTGAAGTTCTGAAAGTCACTAAGCAAGTGACCGGTGCAAAACCTGCATTGCTGACCGTGGCTGAGGCATCCACTCGCGATGCATGTGCGCTGGCAGAAAAAGGCGCGAAAGCAGGCGCTGACGGTCTGATGGTTGTACCAAGCACCATCTATCACACCAATGCAAAAGAAACGATTGCTAATCTGCGTGCAATCGCTGCAGCAGCAGATCTGCCAGTCATGATTTACTCCAACCGTATTGCTTACCGTGTTGATGTGACAACCGATATGCTGGAAGAACTGGCAGACGACAAGCGTTTCGTCGCGGTGAAAGAATCTTCCGATGATATCCGCCGTACAACAGAAATCATCAATCGTCTGGGTCGTCGCTATGACGTTTTCACTGGTGTGGATAATCTGGCATTCGAAGCACTGACAGCCGGTGCGATTGGCTGGGTTGCCGGTCTGGTGGTGGCATTCCCGCACGAAACCGTTGCAATCTACCGCCTGGTTCAGGCTGGCCGTTACGCTGAAGCGCTGGATATTTACCGCTGGTTCCGTCCATTGCTGGATCTGGACGTTTCCACATATCTGGTTCAGAACATCAAACTGGTTGAAGCCATGGTGATCGACTCTAACGAACGCGTACGTTTGCCACGTATGCCGCTGGAAGGCGAGCCACGTACACGTGCAGAAGCAGTTGTTAAAGCTGCTCTGGCGAACCGTCCTAAGCTGCCAAGCTTTGCATAATCTGAGATAGGTGATCAACACATGGGCAACAAAGCCGATGTGCTGGTGATAGGCGCAGGCATCGTTGGATCGGCCTGCGCTTTCACTTTGCAGCAACAGGGTTACCGGGTCACACTGGTTGATGAAAAGTCTCCCGGAAGCGGTGTGACTGCTGCCGGTATGGGACATCTGGTCGCGCTGGATGAATCTGAAGATGAACTGAATCTGTGCCTGTACGCGCTGAATCTGTGGCAGGACTTCGTTCGGGAGCATCCCGGTGTCGGTGATTACAGTCAGTGCGGTACTTTGTGGGTTGCTGAGAATGAAGAGCAACTGGCAGAAGCAGCACGCCGTGCTGAACGGCTGAACCATCATCACTGGCGCGCCGGACTGGTGAGCAGCGACCAGTTACGCCGGCTGGAGCCCAGCCTGCGCAGTGGTTTGGCAGGCGGTGTGCGAGTATCCGGCGACGCAGTCATTTACCCGCCCGCAGTTGCGCACTATCTGACAGAGCAGCTACGTAAAGCTGGGGGAAGGTGCGAATTCGGACGCGCCGTCGTCTCTTTGCATCAGGATGGTGTGATCCTCAGTGATGGCAGCACTTTACATGCAGAACAGATCGTTGTCGCTGCAGGTACCAGTGTCAGTCGCTTATTACCGGATTTCAGAATTTTCCCGCGCAAAGGGCACCTCGCGATTACGGATCGCTATCCGGGACGGCTGCAGCATCAGGTGGTCAGCATGAATTATGGTCAGGCTGCGGTGACTGCAGATGCGCTGACTGTTGCTGCCAATGTTCAGCCGAGACCAACCGGACAATGGCTGATTGGTTCCTGCAGGCAGGATCAGCAAACAGATACGGCGCTGGACCCGCGCGCACTGAGCGCAGTGCTGCGATCGGCAACCGAATTATTACCTTGTCTTGCAGAGATGCGGATTATCCGTGCCTGGGCGGGGATGCGACCGGCTTCGCCGGATGGACATCCTGTGATCGGACAGCATCCGGTACAAACTGGAATCTGGATCGCAGCCGGACATGAAGGGCTGGGCGTTACAACGGCATTCGCGACAGCACATTTGCTTGCGGCACAGATGTCGGGAAAACCGACTGCGCTTGATATGCAGCCTTATGACCCTTCGCGTTTCATAACCCGGGAGAAATTGCACTATGCCTGATAAAAACCGGATCAGACTCTGGGTCAATGGCAAACAAGTTGAAGCAGAGCAAGGTGTTAGTGTAGCCGCGCTCCTGATGAAAGAAGAATCCCTGCTGACGCGTCGTTCTGTTGCTGGTGCTGCGCGATTTGCTGTTTGTGGTATGGGAATTTGTCAGGAATGCCGCGTACAGATCAACGGGCATCCGCACAGCCTTGCATGTCAGACGATGTGTGAAGCAGGTATGGTCATACAGACGGATAAGAAAGCAGCCGTATGAAGCTTCAGGAATTACAAACCGGCATTCTGATTATCGGTGCCGGACCGGCAGGGCTGGCAGCGGCAAGTGCGGCACTGAATTCCGGTAAACAGATACTGATCGCAGACGATAATCCGGTACCCGGCGGGCAAATCTGGCGCGGCGGGCCAAAGAAAGTGCCGGATACACGCGCAGGCATTTTCTGGGATCGTTGTCAGAATGCGCTGAATGTGCAGTGGCTGCACAGTGCACGTCTGGTCGCCTTCAACCATACGCATGAAGCAATTTTCGAACTGGCTGATAAAGTCGTCAGTGTTCGCTATGAGCGACTGATTCTTTGCAATGGCGGACGAGAACTCTTACTGCCATTCGATGGCTGGACATTGCCGGGAGTAACAGGCGCCGGCGGCTTGCAAGCCCTGATTAAGGCGGGTGCGGATGTGCGCGGTAAGCGTATTGTGATCGCGGGAACCGGGCCACTATTGCTGGCAGTCGCAGAAACAGCGCATAAAGCCGGTGCCGAAGTACTGCTGGTTGCCGAAGCGCAGCCATTTTCAGCATTGTCACGGTTTATGTGGCAGTTATGTCTGCATCACCGGAGTAAAGCAACACAGGCAATCTCACTGTACTGGTCGCTGAAAAAAATACCTTACCTGAGCAATGTCCTTATTGAAAAGGCGGTTGGAGACGCTCAGCTGACGGAAGTGCACTTGCGGCGTGGCGGGGAATTAATGACAGTGCAGGCTGATATGCTCGCTTGTGGCTTTGGCATTATACCTAACACAGAAATTGCACGCTTACTCGGCTGTAATGTGGCTGCAGGTGTAGTGACGCACGATGAGCGTCAGTGTACTTCTGCACCCCACATCTATGCCGCCGGTGAAATCACGGGTTTTGGTGGTGTTGAGAAGGCGATTGCTGAAGGGCATATTGCCGGACTGGCTGCAAGTGATCAGGTCGTTAGTCAGGACGATGAAACGAAGCGTGAGCATGCTCAACACTTCATGCATTTGTTACGTGAGACATTTGCGGTGTCTGAGGAGATGCGTCAGCTCGCTTCTGATGCCACACTGGTTTGCCGTTGCGAAGACGTGTCACTTGCTGAATTACGCCAGCACGATAGCTGGCGCGCCGCAAAACTGGTTACCCGCGCTGGTATGGGTGCCTGCCAGGGACGAATCTGTGGCGCAGCCTGTCAAACCATGTTTGGCTGGGATGCACCTGAATTACGCCAGCCTGTATTTCCATGCAGAACATCAACTCTTGCAGCGATTGCTGCCTCTTCTCTTAAGGAAGCTAAGTAATGAAGAAACTTTTTATTAATGGTGAATGGTTAGAAGGCGCAAAAGTTACCACAACGCGCAGCCCTTCTGATTTGAGTGATGTGGTTGGCGAATATGCCAGCGCCGGAACAAACGAAGTTGAGATGGCGATTGCTGCAGCCAGCAATGCTGCTGAATCCTGGCGACATTCTAATGTTCAGCTGCGTGCCGATATCCTCGATAAAATCGGTACTGAAATCAATGAGCGCAAAAATGAGCTCGGTACTTTGCTGGCGCGTGAAGAAGGTAAGACCTTGCCGGAGGCAATTGGTGAAGTCGGGCGTGCAGCCGCCATTTTCAAATTTTTTGCGCAGGAAGCATTGCGCATTCGTGGCGACAAGCTGGCATCGGTACGTCCCGGTCTTGATGTGGATGTGACCCGTGAACCAGTTGGTACTGTCGGTATCATTGCGCCATGGAATTTCCCGATTGCGATTCCTGCTTGGAAAGTCGCTCCGGCACTGGCTTACGGCAATACCGTGTTGTTGAAGCCGGCGGATCTGGTACCGGGCTGCTCTTGGGAAATGGCGGAAATTATCAGCCGTTCCGGTTTGCCTGCAGGTGTATTTAATCTGGTTTCCGGCCCTGGTCGTGTTGTCGGTGAGGCGATGGTGAATGACCGTCGTGTTGATGCAATCAGCTTTACCGGATCCGTTGCAACGGGTACGCGTGTGCTGACAGCGTGTGCAGCGCGCCGTGCCAAAGTGCAGCTGGAAATGGGTGGTAAAAATCCGCTGGTGATTTTGGCGGATACAGATCTGAATGTTGCGGTAAATGCCGCCATTCAGGGTGCTTTCTATTCCACCGGCCAGCGTTGTACCGCATCTTCCCGCCTGATCGTGGAAGAGGGCATTTATCACGCATTTGTCGCTGCAATGAAAGACAAGCTCGCGCAAATTAAAGTTGGTCATGCATTGCACGCTGGCATTGATATCGGTCCGGTTGCTGATCAGTCGCAACTGGAACAGAATCTTCGCTATATCGAAATTGCGAAAAACGAAGGTGCCACGCTGGCATTTGGCGGTGATCTGCTGAAACGCGACACAGAAGGTTATTTCCTGAATCCTGCACTGTTTACTGATTGTGATCCGGCTATGGTGCATGCACGTGAAGAAATCTTTGGCCCGGTTGCTTCGGTTATTCCGGCGAAGAATTATGAACATGCGCTGCAACTGGCAAACGATACGGAATTTGGCTTAACAGCCGGTATTTGCACAACATCTCTGAAGCATGCTACACACTTCAAGCGTCATGCACGTGCCGGTATGGTGATGGTGAATGTGCCGACAGCCGGTGTGGACTACCATGTGCCGTTCGGCGGCACCAAAGGCTCCAGTTACGGTGCGCGTGAACAGGGCTCTGCTGCTGTTGAATTCTTCACGACCATGAAAACCAGTTATACCTTTGCTGGCTGATTCTGTTTGTTTCATAAAAAACGGCTTCCGTAAGGAGGCCGTTTTTGTTTCTGTCGGTTTTCTATTGATCTGAATATGCAATCAGATCCTCCAGGAAAATTTCGCAAAAATTTCCTGCTGTTTTGTGCGCGGCGAAGTTATGGCTGCTTCCGCCGTGGATTGTGTCCAGCCGAGATAAATTACTTTGCCCAGCGCTTGTGTATGGGTATATACAACGGAATTCACCTGACGCTGACTGTCCGGTGTCACGCTGAAGTTGTAAAGGGAAGGGTTGCGGGAGGTATGTCTGCCCTGGTAAATCCAGCGCAACGTATCCTTGCTGCTGAAGTGTGCGATGGTGTTTAACTGAATTGCTGTTTCCGTAAATGCACGCCCTTTCTGGCTGATTGCTGTATTGCCCGGATGATCTATCCAGTTTACTGCGTAACTTGGTTCAATTTCCAGTCTGTCATGTGCGCGTATTTTGGCGCTTGCGGTAAGTGTGCCGCCACGACCAATACGGTTCGCATCGACATCAATCGTATCACCGAACGTCATATCGATTGTCAGTCGCGCCAGATGGCGTCCGGGACTAAGAGCAAATCCCGTCAGAATTTTACGTGTGTCATACGCTTCACCAAACCGTTGAATACGCGAACGCACCGAAGGGCTGACTGCAAAATAAGCGCTGCTGTCGTAATGGCTTGCGATCCGTATGCCGGGTGTAAAGCTTTGGGACATCAGGTTTCCATCGGCATCAAGCTTATATTCTGCCTGTAAATAGGTATTCAGTTCATGCAGCGGGGGATACTTGCCCCATTTTCTGACAAGCTCACCATTGACACTGCGGAATCCGGTTTGGGCAAAAAAACCATTGTCCGCACGGAAGTTTTTGCTGAAGTCTTTATACGTTGCCGAGTAGGACCAAGCATCATTGCCTCGGTACCAGTCAGCAAAGGCGGCATAGCCGCTGGTCGTATTGCCGGATTGCAGATTGCCATCAGTGCCTGCCTGAGCAGTAGTCTGACTGCCAAGTAACTGAATACGCAATAACTCGTTTTCATCTGCCTGCCATACCAGATCCGGACCGAATACCCGGTTATAGCCGCGGCCGTCACCGTAATTACGATCCGTCAGTACTGCACCTGCAGACATATTGCCGAAACGAAAATTGACACGTGCATCAGTCGCAACGGAACGGGTTACTGAAGTCGCCAGCCCGGTGTAGTAACTGTTCGGAAGTAATACTAAGCCACCTGCAGCATCCCGGCTGACCAGAACGCTGATATCTTTCTGCTCATCCCTTTTCGTGTATCGCAAACCGGCATCAGGATTGGCGATGCTGCGTGTACTGATAACGTTCAGCGGTGTTTTGAAAATATCCGCACCTTCCAGGAAAAACGGACGTTTTTCCGGTGAAAAAATACTGAATTTTGTATTGCCGGATAATTGCGGTGCGTCGAGTTCAATCTGAGAAAAGTCCGGCTTGATCGTGCCGTCGATGGTAGTTGAAGAATCCGGGCGGAATTTCAGATCCAGACTCAGATCGCGGCTGGACGCTGAGCGCGTTACCTGATCGCCGCTGCGGTCTTCAGCACGGCGCACCACCAGTTGCGGTGTCAGATGCCAGTTGCTTGCAGACGGCAAGTCGCGTAAGCCAGTCACTGGATCAGAAAAGCACAGATTGCAACTGGCAGCACGTGTTACGCCACCACTGTACATGCGATAGCGCTGATCCCGGGTCATATTCCTTAATACCAGCAAGCTCCAGGGTTGCGTCGCATCTTTGTTGTAAGCAATCTCCGAAAACGGAATCCGGTATTCTGCTGTCCAGCCTTCGTTGTCAATTGCAGTTGCGACGTCGTACTGGTAATCCGGCGCAGTATCGTCGCCCGTCATATCACTGTAGATGCCATCCATGACAGCACCTCTGGCATTGACGTAAAACACCTGAGATGCTTTGTGTGCGCCGCTGGGATCGATATAAAGGGCAATAAAATCCTGATCGATGCTGACCTTGTCCCGACGCGCAAATGGGGCGCGAATATCTGCAGGCGCGTTGTCATAAGCACGGATACCCACGTACAAATATTTGTCGTCGTACAGTATCCGGACTTCAGTTTTCAGATGCGCCTTTTGCTTATCGATGGGTTGCGTCTGATAAAAAGTATCTGACACCGGTGCTGACTGCCATAAAGGATCATTCAGTTTTCCGTCGATATTGATTTTGGGGGCATTATCCGGAATGCGAACCGCCTGAAAGCTTTGTGTTTGCGCGTGTGCCCCGGAAGTCATCGTGCCGAAAAAAGCGGATGTTAGCAGGCAGGCGAGTAAGGTTTTTTTTCTGAATGTCATTATTGATATTGGGAATGTGCGTCTGCATCGTTGATGCTTGCCTGCTCTGATCGTAAAACGGAAATGTAAGTTCCGGTGTTGTGCCCTGTTTTCAGAGATATTTTCTTCTCACCCCGATTTTCTCCGGATATAAAAAAAGCCCGATCAGAGACCGGGCTTTTTAACTCACTGTCTTTAAACTGCCAAATCAGAAGAATTTGTAGTTTGCGGAAACAGAGAAACGACGACCATTCGGGTTAGCCAGAACGGTGTTGTAGTAGGTGTAGTATGGATCGTATGGTGCAGCACGATCAAACATATTACGGATAGTTGCACGCAGAGTCAGGTTTTTGAAGCCTTTGTAGCTTGCGCCGAAGTCAAACGTGTAGTCTGCAGGAACGCGGCAACCTGGATTGGTGATGGTGTACGGAGCAACGGATACAGATGCCGGACATTCAGTCTTCACACCGGTAGTGGTGTTGAAGCTTGCCAGGCTGTAATCGCTGGTGTAGTTCATCGAGCCAAACACAGTGTAGTCGCCTTTTTCCCAGCTGACGTTTACACGGGATTTCAGACGTGGAGCAACTTCAGTACCTGCTTCGTCAACGTATGGGTTACCGACTTCACGCTGGAACTTGTAGCTGTCGTTGTAACCAGCGAACAGGGAGGTTGTTACTTTACCCAGAGAGCCGAGATTAGCTTTGTAGGTAATGTCCAGATCCACACCTTTAACGATGGTTTCACCCAGGTTCAGGTATTTACGTTTTACACCAACGATAGTGCCAGTGCCTGGGATCGGATTGCCGGCAGCATCTTTCAGCTGAGTAGCAGGATCAGGGCTGCGGAATACCACGTCGTTGTAGAAAGTATTACCTTCCTGGTACAGCTTACGCAGGATGTCGTTAGAGCTCAGACGATCAACTTCGTTTTTGCGGCTGATTTCATAGATATCCAGTGTTGCGCTCAGGCTGTTTGTCGGAGCAAATACCAGCCCCAGCGTTTTGCTGCGGGATGTTTCTGGTTTCAGATCCGGATTTGCAACGATGAAGGACGCAATAGTACGTGTTGCGGAGCTGGAAGCTGCGTTACATTCATTTGCGCTTTCGTAGCCAGTTGCACCAGGGATCACTTTACCGCCCGGGCAGCGAACGTTGTCGCGCCATGTGGAAATGGACTGGAAGCTGGACACGTTAGATTTGGAAATCTGTGTCAGGCCAGGTGCACGGAAGCCTTCAGCAACAGTACCGCGGATGCTCAGTTCCGGAATTGGTGTGTATTTGAAGCCCAGTTTTGGTGTTGTGGAAGAACCGTAATCGCTGTAACGGTCATAACGAACCGCTGCTTCGATATTGATAGTTTTCCATACTGGCAGATTCAGCTCTGTGAACAGAGAAGAAACATTGCGGGAACCAGTAGCAGAAGAACCACCGCGACCAACGAAGTTACCAGCTGCCAGGTTGGCATCAGGTGTCATATCGATGGATTCTTTACGGAATTCAGCGCCAGCAGCGATACCAACTGCGCCACCTGGCAAAGCACCGTATTCACGGGAAGCTTTAAAGTCAACAGAGTTAACTTTTGTTTTACCGGTAGACAGTGCTTCAGGGCTGATTTGTGCCAGCAGAGCAGCGCTGTTGCTGCCGCCGAAGCGGTATTGTTCCAGTGCTGCTTGTGCAGTGACGGAATTGATCATACCGGTTTCACGCTGATCACGTTTGGATTGGTTCAGCAGAACGCCAGACTGCCAGTCCCAGCCGAAGTGTGTGCCGCTCAGACCACCGACGATACGGTAAGTGTCCTGAGTAACGTATGTGCCTGCAGCGATGTCAGCCAGACGTGCGCCGGTAACAACGCGCAGCTGGTTATTCGGATCTGCCTGGAACAGTGGATTGTCAGGATGGTTCGCTGGCATAACGAAGCGGAACGAACGGCGGTTACCTGCCGGGTCAAACCAGGTAGACAGGCTGCTGGACAATGTTGCGAAACCACCGCCACCTGGGAAGTCATTTTCCAGACGGGAGTAGCTTGCCTCTACATAACCCTGAATGTCTTTGTTCACGTTAAACGAGATACGTGAGAACAGGTTTGCAGATTTGGATGGTGTTGTGTGGTAACCGAACTGGCTCAGATCCATTACGCAAGTTGGTTTGCCAGTGGCGAACCATGTTGTGCTGATCTGATTTGCAGGACACTTGGTCGGTGTCAGTGGGGACGTTGTCAGGAACGCGCCGCTGCCTTTTGCCGATTCAGGGTAGAAGTTTGGTGTGTATGTGATTGCAGAATCAGGGTCGGTTTGGGAACCACCGGAGAAGCTACCCAGATTCACCGCGTTCATGTTCAGACCGCCGGTTTTGGTGTACTTGGTGCCAGGACGCTTGGATGCATCCAGACCAACCATCACATTGAAACCGTTTGTTTCAACATCGCCCCAGCCACCGAACAGAGAGATATTGTGGTTTTTGAAGCCGCCTTGGGTTGCGCCAGTTTCGGTCGCAGTTGCTTCGAAGCCTGTGTATTCTTTTTTCAGAATAATGTTAACAACACCGGCAATCGCGTCAGAGCCGTAAACAGCGGATGCACCGTCTTTCACAACTTCGATACGCTCAATCGCGGACATCGGGATGTTGTTGATGTTGTACAGGGTGGACTGACCAGAGTTAGGATCTGCAGTTGCAGTCGCTGCCATACGGCGGCCGTTGATCAGGGTCAGGGTCGATGCCGAGCCCATACCACGCAGGGATGCAGTTGCCGTACCTGCAGCAAAACCGTTACCGGAAGTGAAGTCATTCTGACCACCGGAAGTGATTGCAGGGATAGTCTGCAACAGTTCGGTCATGTTCGATGCGCCGGAACGTTTGATGTCTTCGGCTTTGATCACCTGAACAGGGGAAGCTGTTTCAGTGTTGGTACGTTTAATACTTGTACCAGTCACTTCAACTTTCTGAATCTTCTCCGTGGTCTCAGTTTTCTCTTGTGCGAAGGCAACGGTAGACATACCGATAGCTGCCAGCGCCAGAGTAATTTTAGTTAATTTCATTCTTTAACTCTCCAGTTATAAGAAAACCCGTACGTTTTGCCGGGATTTGACAGGGCTTGCCTGCATCTTTTGTTCGCCTTTTCAGACGATGGTGGAACTGATTTGCTACTTCTTCTCCCCCGCGAGATCCCCCTCGCTGAGAAAAAATTTCCGCCCCAAAATTAATAGTAACGTTTTGTTTCCAAAAACTGACGAAATTTATTTAAAACGATGAATATTTGATAAAAAATTGTCGTTTTTTTGTTCGTTTTTTGCGACAAGGTGAAAAAAGGTTTTCATGCAAAATAAGTTTCACGAATACCCATATAAGCTTTGGTAATTAAGGCGTCTAGGTGCGTAAAACTGCACAAAACACAGAATTGCACCGGTTTTGACCATATTTTCATCATTTTATGATTGCACAAAAATGGTGCAGCAATAATGCAAAATAAATATGAAAAACAGTGTTTGAAAATAGTGTAAAGATGCACAGAAAGGCGCTTCATTGTGCCGGATAGTATTTCCAAGCCTCAGAAAAGACGCTTACACCGCTGATATGCAAAAAAATTTTCAGGAACTTTGCTTCCGGGTTTTCGTCTGAACGCCGCACCCGAATAAAACACCGAAATCAGGTGCAACCGGCGGGATGTTTTTGCACTGTGAATGTGCGGAAACTGCGCTGGTCCGGCACCGTCTGGCAGTCAGTAAGATTGCCGCGCTACAAAACAAAAATTCAACGGAGAAAATGCAGCATGTTCAAAACCAGCCTGATCTCACTGGCGATTGCCAGTTTGTTTGCGATGCCCGCTGTTGCAGCAGACAGCAAGCCAGCTGAAAAACCAAAATGGAATGTGAATCAGCCACCCGGTGAGGCAAAAACGGTTGGTATTGATACCCGTACCGGCACCTGGATGAGTGTGGATATCAGCCCGGATGGCAAATGGATCACCTTTGATCTGCTCGGTGATATCTATCTGATGCCTGCCGAGGGCGGGGAAGCGAAAGCGCTGACGCATTCGGTGGCGTGGGAAATGCAGCCTAAATTTTCGCCGGACGGTAAAAAGATCGCATTTATGTCGGATGCGGGCGGCGGTGACAATATCTGGGTCATGAATGCCGATGGCAGCGACGCGCGCGCGATCACCAAAGAAGATTTCCGCTTGCTGAATAATCCGGTCTGGCATCCGAATGGTCAGTACATCGCCGCACGCAAGCATTACAGCGGCACCCGTTCGCTGGGTTCCGGTGAAATCTGGATGTACCACGTCAATGGCGGTGCAGGTATTCAGCTGAATGAAAAACCGAGCTGGCAAAAAGATCTGGGTGAACCGGCATTTTCGCCGGATGGCCGTTATGTGTACTACTCGCAGGACACCACCGGCGGAACGGCGTTTGAATACAACAAGGATTCAAACAACCAGATTTACCAGATTTTCCGCAAAGATTTGCGCGACGGTAAAGTCAAAGCCGTTGCCGGTGGCCCGGGCGGTGCGGTACGTCCTGTTCCTTCGCCGGATGGCCGTTATCTGGCATTCGTGCGCCGCATCCGTAATCAGTCCACTTTATTCCTGAAAGATTTGCAAACCGGTGAAGAGCGTGCTGCATGGCCGGAGCTGGAACGTGACATGCAGGAATCGTGGGCAATTCACGGCGTGTATCCGGCATTCGCATGGACACCGGGCAGTAAGGAAATTGTGGTCTGGGCCAAAGGCCGTATCTGGCGGGTGGATCCTTTCAAAGGCGGCGCGAAAGAGATTGCCTTCCACGTCAAAGACAGCCGCGAAGTCCGTCCTGCATTACGTTTTGCGCATGAAGTCGCGCCGGATCAGTTCGAAGTGCACCAGTTGCGCTGGGTGAATGTGTCACCGGCGGGCGATAAAGTGGTGTACTCCGCGATGGGCCATTTGTATCTGCGTGATTTACCAAATGGCACACCGCGTCGCATAACCCGTCAGGCAGATCATTTTGAATACTTCCCGCGTTTTTCGCGTGATGGTAAAAAGCTGGTTTTCACGACCTGGGATGATCAGCAACTTGGCAGTGTGCGCGTGCTGGATGTTTCCAGCGGTAAGGAAACGGTAATCACCAAAGCGCCGGGTAAATATCTGCAACCGGCATTCTCGCCGGATGGCAAATCGGTCAGCTTCGTAAAATCTAAAGGTGGTTACCTGACGACGCCATGGCATGGCATGGAAACCGGTGTGTATGTGACAGCGGCGGACGGCAGTGGCGAGGCGAAACTGGTCACGGAAGAGGGAAACAATCCGCAATGGGCAGACCGCTCCGATGTGCTGTATGTCAGCCGTACCAAATACAGTGGTGAAGTTGACTGGACCACATCCTTAGTGCGCCTCGATTTGCAGTCCCATCAGGAAGCGCCGGTCGCGAAGAGTGAATTCGCCGGTGAATTTGCCTTGTCGCCGGATGGTCAGTGGCTGGCCTTCGGTGAACGATTCCACGCGTATGTGACGCCGTTACCTCAAGCCGGTAAGCCCGTCACTATCGGTAAAAACATGGATGCGCTGCCGGTAAAACAGTTAGATGTGAATGCCGGTCAGTATCTGCATTGGTCCGGCGATGGTCGCAAGCTGCATTTTGCGCTGGGGAATGAATTGTTCACCCGTGAGCTGAAAGATGCGTTCCCGTGGCAGGCAGGTGCGGCCGCCGATGCGAAAGCAGCGCCGAATCCTGAACGTGGACTGGAAATCGGTTTGCGTATGCAGGCAGATAAGCCGACCGGCATCAAAGTTCTGGATGGTGCGCGTATTGTGACCATGCGCGGTGATGAGGTCATCGAGCAGGGCCGCATCGTGATTGAAAACAACCGTATCAAAGCGATAGGCAAAGCAGCGGACATCGCTGTGCCAGCCGGTGCGGAGCGTGTGGATGTCAGTGGTAAAACCATTTTGCCGGGTATTGTGGATGTGCACTGGCATGGCGGCATGGGTGAAGACGGCATTATTCCGCAGCAAAGCTGGATTGATTATGCCTCGCTGGCGTTTGGTGTGACCACGATTCACGATCCTTCGAATGATACCGGCACGATTTTTACTCACAGTGAAATGCAGAAAGCCGGTCTGGTGGTGGCGCCGCGTATTTTCTCGACCGGTACGATACTCTACGGTGCAAAGAGTAATTTCAGCGCCGTGGTAAACAATTACGATGATGCGCTGACACACCTGAAGCGTATGAAAGCTGCCGGTGCGATTTCTGTGAAAAGCTATAATCAGCCGCGCCGCGAACAGCGTCAGCAAATTCTGGAAGCGGCGCGTCAGACAGGCATGATGGTGGTGCCGGAGGGCGGTTCGCTGTTCCAGCACAATATGACTATGGTGGTGGACGGGCATACCGGTGTTGAACATGCGTTGCCGGTGGCGAATATCTATGATGATGTGCGCCAGTTGTGGTCGCAAACGGCGGTCGGTTACACGCCGACGCTGGGCGTGGCTTACGGCGGTCTGGATGGCGAACATTACTGGTATGCGCGCACCAATGTCTGGGAACATCCGATTCTGTCGAAATACGTGCCGCGCACTGTGCTGCAACCGCGCAGTGTGCGTCGCGAAACTGCGCCGGAAGAAGATTTCAACGTGATCAAAGCCGCCAAAGTGGCAACCGAACTGCAGCGTGCCGGTGTGCCGGTGAATCTGGGCGCACACGGTCAGCGTGAAGGTCTGGCTGCACACTGGGAAATGTGGACACTGGTGATGGGCGGTATGACACCGATGGAAGCCATCCGCAGTGCCACGCTGAATGGCGCAAAATATCTGGGACTGGATAAAGACGTCGGTTCGCTGGAAGTCGGTAAGCTGGCTGACCTGATGGTGGTGGATGGCAATCCGGTGGCAGATATCCGTCAGTCGGATCGTTTAACTCACGTGATGATTAATGGCCGCCTGTACGATACCGCGACCATGAATCCGCAAGGCAAAGGCGCCAAACCACGCAAGCCATTCTTCTTTGAAGGCAAGCAGGGCGCGAATGCACCAGTGGATGCGATCGATTATTCGCACAATCACAACCATGAGTAATGCGCTGTAAATGGCTGTAATGCGCTGTACAGCGTTTTACATTGCAAGGCTGAAGCAGCTACGCGGCAAGCATTTGTGTTGCGTACCGCTGCTGATAAGACAAAAAAGCTGTCCGGTTTCCGGGCAGCTTTTTTGTTATCAGGCTTGTCCGATTCTGCAGAAATCGTCATTTGCCTGAAAACAGGCAGGCCGGAGCGCCACTGTTTTCGCGGACGACAACGAAACAGGGTGTTTTTTCTGTGCGAAAGTCCGCATTTGAGGCATTTTCGGGCGTTCAGGCACTTCAACCTTGCGTCTGGCGACCTGTCGCTGGCAGATTGCCCGCAAGCAAAAAGAAAAACGCCGGAACACGTCCGGCGTTTTTTCAGTAAAGCGCTGAGAAAGCGATTACTGTGTGCGGCGCAATGCTTTGACGAACTGACGTTTTTCCGGCGGCGTCTGCGCAGCTTCGGCGGCCTTCCACTGCATCCACTGAGTCAGCGACATCGACAGCTGCAGCGAATAATCCAGCGAAATCCATTGCTTCTGCGCAGGATTCGGATAATTCGGCACGCCTTCACCCATCACATTTTTGCCGGATGGTGTTGTCATATTGAATGATGTACCCGCCATCACGTTCGCAAAATAAATGGCATCCATTTCACTGAAGCTGACATCGTTTTTCACGGTTGCCGGTGAGCCGCTGCGGTCCAGACCGACCGTTTTCAGACCATTTACCGGCGCAACTGACTGATACGTCATATTCGATGTGAATTTTGCCAGCAGTGGCGGTGTCGTGAATGTGGAATCCGGTACGGACGCCGTGCCGTGGCAAGACATACAGGAACTGTTGGCATTATCTGCAGGGCCATTCAGACGATGATTGGAGCCCAGATGTCCCATGCGCTGCACCATACCGGTACCGCCGTAGGAATTCAGTTCATCCACCACATCCCAGAAAATCACTTCTTCTTTAAAGCCGTTTTTGCGCGGATTAGGCGGATAGTTGTAAGCCAGCTGGCCTGGTGGCGGCGTATCGTTACCCCACATCATGCCGAGCAGGCTCACGCGCTGCCATTCATCTTTGACTTTGGCTTTACGCTGACCGTCGGCAACGAAAGTCCCGTAAACCCAGCCCGTGCCTTTGGCGCGGCTGTCTGCAATCGAAATATCAAACTGCAGCAAACGGACATCGTTCCACGCGGCGTAATTACGCGGACAGGCAGCGGATTGTTCCGCCATGGAAGCGCCCTGCGGTGCATTGCAGAAAGTCGGATCCGAAATATTCGCATTCCAGCGCGGCATATTTGCCAGCACCGGCAACTGATCCAGCGTTGCGGTATTGAACAGCGGTTTGCCGATCACAGCGCCTTCCTGAAAGCGGATATTCGAGGTCGGGATTTTTGCTGTACCGTCTTTTTGCCAGACGGTGCCCAGTGTGTAAGCCGCGGTGGCGTTATAGACGGCAACCGCCCACATGGTGGTGGCCGCTGTGCCGGTGCCGGATTTGATCGAGAAAGTAACCGGTGCTTCACGGGTCAGGCCGTGAATAAATTCGCGGCCACTCAAAGGATCATAGGTCTGGAATGCGATGTGATACCACGGACGCACAGGATTTTCACAGACATCAAAATCGGATTGGCCCGGCTGGTTGATATTGCCTGCCAGAATGTAGTTGTACACCAGCCAGCCGTATTCTTTTGCCAGTCTGGCTTTCACATCCTGCGGTGTGGCAGGGTCGAACAGCGGATCAAATTTGGCAGAGCGCCACGGCTGATTGGCTTTGTCATCTACCGGCTGACGCGGATAATCATCGGACAATTTAAATATCGGGCCCGAATAAGCACCTGTCGGTGCATTCGAAATGGTCTGGCCTTTCCACATTTCAGCAAATTTCGGTGCGACATCCTGCCAGTAGCTAGGATAGGTACCGCTGCAAGTGTTAACCGGTTTGGCGGCATAAGCAGATGCTGACATTCCCAGCAGCGCAATAATGCCGGCCTGCATGGCGGTGTTCACAGATCGTTTAAACATGGTGTTGTCCTTTTTGGGATTGGTCATTACGGTCTTTTTTACTTCACTGGCTGCTGCAGGTGTCGGGCAGACGCAGACGTAATACGCGCAGAAATTCTGTGTAAACCGCGTTTTTGTCAGCAGAAATGGCAACTTCAATGGCGGCGCCGCGCTCGTTATCCACGATCAGGCTGGCGCTCTGATCGTCTTCTTCGTTCAGTTCCTGACACACCAGCAAACGGAAAGTCTGGGTGCTGACCAGTGATGGCACCTGAATCGTGCAGGCAGCCAGCGGGTCCCAGAATGACAGATACGTGCCGATACCGGCAGCGTTTTCCGGATACGCCAGTACGGCGCTCAGGAATTTCGCTTGCGGTGTATTGATATCGTTGAGCTGATTCACAAAATCCTGATCCAGCGGCACATCATTTGTGGCATTCAGGGCGATAAGACGCATCGGAACACCGGATGCAAACATCAGTTGCGCACCCAGCGGATCGATAAAAATATTCCACTCCGCCACGGTGTTCCGGTAAATCACGTTATTGCCCAGTGTCGGAACAATATTGCCTTCTGCACCCGGTGAAATATCGCGTGGCAGGATATTTCCACCCATCATCACGATTTGCTGTATGCCGCTCAGCAGTTTCGCTTGCAGGGCAGGGTTTTGCTGTGCGCTGCGGAACAGCGTGCCGAAGTTGGTGCCACCGCCAATCGATAACACTGTTACCGGTTCATCGTTATGCATGAAGAAGTCATGCAGCCAGCTCTGAGCCTCGTAAATCGCCGGAGACGGATTTACGCCGGGGAAAGCAGCTGCGTAATGCAGATCTGCACCGTTGCGCACATCTGCCGGAAACACATTGCTGAAGCTTAACGGTGCCTGCGCACCGCGCAGCACCGGTGTTTTCAGTGCGCGTTCGCCGAATAATGTGAGCAGATTGGCGACGTTATCCACGCCTTTGGATAAATGCACCGCGCCGCAACCGGTCACCGCAATCGCGATGACATCGATGTCGGGGTTTTGCATCAGGTAGACCATGGCCATGTAATCATCGAAATCGACATCCGTATCGATAATGACTTTTGTACGTTGTTTCATCGGAATTTCCTGTTCTCTCTATGTAAAAGTGGACGGGTGAATCAGTTAGAAGAGCTGGATGGCCACAAGTAGCAATAGGTCTGACTGTTGGTCAGATTCACGCCCTGATCGTTGTAGATAAAGCCGTTTTTGAAAGAAGTGGAATAGCCGCTGGCTGCACAGTTGGTATGCACCCAGTCGAAACCCGCACTGGCGACGGATTCCGAAACGGTGTACGGCACTTTGGTCGGGTTGCCGCTGCACAGATACAGATTGCCACCCGCCTGAATACCGTTCACATAGGACGGCGGCACCACGTAGCTGTTCGGGTCGTAATCTGTGGCGAAGACGTTATCGATCGCGACATCGTAAATATTGCCGTCAATCGCGGAAGTGATTTCAATATGTGTATGCGATAGTGGGATGCCCTGACGCTTCTTACCGGAGGTGTAATTGGTGACTTGCGGATAATCATTGTTCGTTGTGGAATTCACCGTGCCGGTCTGAAAGTAGCCACCCGCGGCATTACACATTTGCTGGTAGTTTTGCGCTTTTTGCGACAGGCTGGCTGTGGAGTTTGCAGATTGAGCGTGCGCGTCATCGTGGAAACTCAGTATCCCGAATGTAAATGCCACCGGTTGTGCGGCAGCTAACATGTAAATTAACACAGCATGTGAAATTTTCTTCATTTTTGTCTCCCCGATGTTATGAAATTGGAATTTTAAGATAGTTAATGAAGGAATTATTAGCAAGCATTATGCCAATTATGTTGTTTCTAAATATTGCGAGGCAATTGCTAATCAGCGTCAGAAACGAAACGCATTATGAATTTTGAATATTGCTGCATAGCAATGGGTTCATGCTGTTGTTTTATTGTCCGGTCCGTTGATGAGGTCGTATAAAGCGCAGATGAGAATAGGGAGCAACGTTGCGTGTCACGGTAGCCGGATGTGGTGCGTAGCAAAAAACAGCACTGTTGCGGGGGGAGGGCGGGTGGCGGAGAGTATTTTGGTGAAGCTGTCCGATAATTTTAAAAAGATAATATTGTTGAAAAACAAATGCTTCAGGAAGTGAAATATTTTTTCCTGATTAATCAATTTTTTGCGGCATGGATTTTCATTTTTCAGAAAATCAGTGAATGCGTAGGGGAATCCGCACAGAAAAGCCCCCGTAAAAACACCATGTGTATCCTGTTTTGCAGGCGGAGTATGTCAAAATGGCGCTTTCTGTCTGCGCTGCAAAAAACGTCTGCAGTGGCAGGGCGATGATTTTTTACTCTGGAGTCCATCTATGTTTCAGCACGTCGAAGCCTACCCAGGCGATCCAATTTTGTCTCTGAACGAAGCATTCGGCAAAGATACCCGCCCGGGCAAAATCAACGTTTCGATCGGTATTTACTTTGACGACAACGGCAAGATTCCGATGCTGCCATCGGTGCGTGCTGCAGAGCACAAAGTGGTGAATGATGCCGGTGCGCGTCCTTATCTGCCGATGGAAGGCGCAGCGAATTTCCGCAGCGCGGTACAGCAATTGCTGTTCGGTACAGACAGTGCAGCAGTCAAAGAAGGCCGTGTCGTGACCATGCAAACCGTGGGTTCCAGCGGCGGCCTGAAAATCGGCGGCGATTTCATCAAGCGTTACTTCCCGCAATCTGTAATGCTGGTCAGCGATCCGACCTGGGATAACCACCGCGCCGTGTTTGAAGGCTGCGGCATGACCGTCAAAACCTATCCTTACTACGACAGCGCCACCGGTGGCCTGAAATTTGAGGCCATGCTGGAAGCTCTGAAAGCGGCGGACAAACACAGCATCGTATTGCTGCACGCTTGCTGCCACAATCCGACCGGTGTGGATCTGAGCAAAGAACAATGGCAGGCGCTGGTTCCTGTGATCAAAGAACGCGAACTGATTCCTTTCATGGATCTGGCGTATCAGGGTTACGGCGACGGTATCGACGAAGATGCGTTTGCGATCCGTCTGTTCGCAGAGCAGGGCCTGAGCTTCTTCGTGGCGAATTCTTTCTCCAAGAGCATGAGCCTGTACGGCGAACGTTGCGGCGCACTGAGCGTAGTGTGTCCGGACGCAGCACAGGCAGTGAATGTACTGGGTCAGATGAAAGCAACGATTCGCCGCAATTACTCCAACCCGCCTATCCACGGTGGTCAGCTGGTGGCGCAAGTGCTGAGCGATGCAACACTGCGTCCGATGTGGGAAGCAGAAGTCAAAGAAATGCGCGAACGCATTCAGTTAATGCGCCGCAAACTGCATGATGTCCTGAGCGCCAAAGTGCCGGGCCGCGATTTCTCTTACTTCCTGACACAGCGCGGTATGTTCAGCTACACCGGCCTGAGCGCAGAACAGTGCGATCGCCTGCGTGAAGAGTTCGGCCTGTATCTGGTTCGCTCCGGCCGTATGTGTATCGCTGGTCTGAACAGCGGTAACGTGGAAGCAGCAGCAAACGCGATTGCAGCAGTGCTGAAGTAAATCAAGTCTGTTTGCTGGCAGCGGGGATTGCATGACGCTGCCGTACAGACAAAGTAAAAAGCGGTGTACAGTTTTCTGTCACCGCTTTTTTGTTTGTACTCTGTAAGCAATATTTGCGGAAGATGTCAGTTGACATGTCAATACTGTGTTAATTGCGTGTAAGTAAATATCTGACGTTAATGTTATTTTCTCCGACAGATCGCTCTCTCAGGAAAGAAGAGTATGTTGCATGAATTATTGTTACCGATGTTTGTCCATGTACTGTTGCTCGCTAGCCTGTATGTATTGCTGACCATCGCCCGTGCACCGGCAGTATGGGGTGTGGGACGAAATCCCCATGGTTCGAATCCGTTTGCCGTATTTGAGCCGCGCATCAGTGCGAATCTGAAAAATCAGTTTGAATGGCCAATGCTGTTCTACGTGGCTTGTCTGCTCAGCGAATTGCTGGCGCTGAGCAGTGCTGCACTGCCTGTGCTGGCGTGGTTGTTTGTGACAGGCAGAGTCTTACACAGCGGCGTGCAGATACTGACGAGTAATGTGCGCTTGCGCGGCATCGTATTTACGCTGAATTTTCTGGCGGTGCTGGCGATGTGGGCGGTGATTGTCATCGAAAGCTGACAGGCGCATCGCTGAGACAACACAGCCGCTTCAGTACATCGCAGTACCCGGACCGGCTACATGGTGTTCCGTCTGAACGTGTCCAGACCTGATCGCAGGTCTCGAAAATGCCTGAAAGAGGCCCGTAACCCCCTCAAATGCGGAGTTCAGCACAGCAAGCGGCTGGTCGTCGGCAGAAAGTCCGGCGCTCGCAAAATCCATAATGACGAATTTTGCACAATTGCGGGCAGTTTTCAGGTGGATATCGGGCGACTGGCGCAGTGTAATTTCAATCTGTTTTCAGTGCGTTCTTGCGTAATGCGCTTTGTGCTTGTTCTAAAAGCTGACGTTTTTCGATCAGAAAGTCCATCAGTGCGCGGATCTTGGCTGGCATCTGTGCGCGGGAAGGCAGATACAGAAAGAAGCCGGGGAAGGGCTTGCACCAGTTACTCAGTACGCGCTGTAATTGTCCGGACTGCAGATACGGCAGCACGCATAAGTCCAGATGCTGGACTAAACCTGTGCCTTGCAAGGCTGCACGCAACATACTGTCATCATCATTAAAGACGGCATTCCCCTGCGGTTCGAGTTGCACTATGCGCGCGCTTTCGTCCGGCTGGGTAAAGCTCCAGCGATCCAGTGTGCCACTGGTGGTGAAACGGTAGGCGATGCAATTGTGTCCGGATAAATCCTGTGGTGTTTGCGGTATGCCGGCGCGTTGCAGATAGTCCGGTGCACCGACGATGGCCATTTCCAGCGGCGGCGTGACCGGCACTGCCACCACGTTCGGGTCCAGACTTTCGCCGAGGCGGATGCCGGCATCCATGCCTTCTGCAAAGATATTCGACATACCGTCATCTAAATCCAGTTCCAGTCTGAGCTTGGGGTAACGGCGCAGAAATTCGCCGAGATGCGGTTCAATCAGCAAGCGTGCTGCCGGCCGCGACGTGGTCAGGCGTATCAAACCGCCGGGTTCTTTGCCCTGATCACCGGCACTGGCAACTGCCTGCCCGATATGGCTGAATGCCGGTGCCAGTACATCGTACAGGCGCTGGCCTTCTTCCGTCAGCGACATATCACGTGTGGTGCGGTTCAGTAAGCGCACTTTCAGTTGTTGTTCCAGCGCTTTGACTTGCTGTGACAGCGCCGCCCGTGAGACATCCATTTCCAGCGCAGCGCGGGTAAAGCTGCGATGCTGTGCCACCCGGACGAACCAGGCCAGCGCAGGCAGTAAATGCGGATCTATCATGGTATTGTAAAGTTTGGCTAAACAGTGATGTCATGGTAATGGGATTTATCTGAACGAATCAAGTGCCTAAGATGGGACCTGTTGCACTACTTCAGCGCTTCATCACAGTTCAGGAGATTGATCATGGAAAACCATCGTTTTGAAAACCGCAATGCACAAGCTATCACCATGTCGGCAGACATTTACTTTCCGCAGGGATTCGATCCGGCCCGCACTTATCCGGCCGTGGTTGTGACCCATCCGGGTGGCGGCGTGAAAGAGCAGACTGCAGGCTTATATGCGCGTCATCTGGCTGACTCCGGCGTGATTGCGGTGGCGTTTGATGCCTCGTATCAGGGTGAAAGCGGTGGTATGCCGCGCCAGCTGGAAAATCCGGCGATTCGCACTGAAGACGTCAGTGCAGTGATTGATTATCTGACCACGTTGCCTTATGTCGATGCACAGCGCATTGGTGCTATGGGGATTTGCGCCGGCGGTGGCTATACCGTGAACGCGGCGATCAATGATCCGCGTATTCGTGCGGTGGCAACGGTCAGCGCTGTGAATATCGGGCAAATGTTCCGTCAGGGCTGGGATAGCACGCAGGCAGTGAGCGTCGCTCAGGCGCTGCTGAAAATGGGTGCCGACAGTCGCACACAGCATGCAGGTCAGGATGAGGCTGCCGCGCTGCCGCTGGCACCTTTAAGCGCAGAAGATGCGCCAAACGCTGAGCTGCGTGAAGCCTGGGAATACTACCGCACAGCGCGTTGCGCCCATCCGCGTTCCCCGAGTCTGATGACGGTGCGCAGTCTGAATCAGCTGGTGACTTACGATGCCTATCAGTTCGCTGATTTGTTCCTGACACAGCCTTTGCTGATGGTGGCGGGCAGTGATGCCGGCAGCAAATGGATGAGTGAGGATCTGATGCAGCGTGCAGCCACGGAGGATAAGCAATTGCATATCGTCGCGGGTGCCAATCATATGTCTTTGTACGATGTCCCTGTGTATGTTGAGCAGGCAGTCAGCAGCCTGACCGCGTTCTTCCAGCGTACACTGTAAGCAGACCGGGAACCGCCATGAATACGCACACAGTGAAAACAGTGGAATTTCAGAATCTGGGCTGGATGTCTGCCGGTCATTTGTATCTGCCGCCGGATTTCGATCCTGCCAGACAATATGCTGCCATCGTCAGCACCCATCCTATCGGCAGTTGTAAGGAGCAAACGTCGGGCAGTGTGTATGGTGCGGCACTGGCGCGGGCGGGCATGATTGTGCTCGCATTTGACGCCAGTTTTCAGGGTGAGAGTGGCGGTGCACCGCGCTGGCTGGAAGATCCGGCGTTGCGGGTATCGGATATCCGGTTTGCTGTCGATTATCTGCAAAGCCTGTCGTATGTGGATGCGCAGCGTATCGGTGCGATCGGCATTTGCGGGGGTGGCGGCTATACGATACAGGCCGCTATGACGGATCACCGCATTCGCGCTCTGGCATCCATTACCGGTGTGAATTTCGGGCGCTTAATGCGTGAAGGCTTCAGTCAGTTTCAGCCGCTGGCTGCTCTGCAGGCAATCGCGCAACAGCGCAGTGCGGAAGCGGCCGGTGCGGACAGACTGGAGCAGGATTTGCTGCCCGCATCACCGCAGGCAGCGCAACAGGCCGGCATTCAGGATGTCGATGTATTGCAGGCGACAGAATATTACAAAACACCGCGCGGACAAGCTGCAAACGGACAGACCCGCAATCTGATGTCATTTAACGGTGCGGCAGTGGCATGGGATGCATTTCAGTTTGCAGAACAATTCCTGACGCAGCCTTTGTTAGTGGTGGCAGGTGATCAGCCGGGCGGCTTCGGTGCTTACCGGGATGCGCATGAGATTTATGGACGGGCTGCATCGCGTGATAAGCAATTGCTGATTGTGCCTGACTGCTCTCATTATGATTTGTACGATCAGCCTGAAGCGGTGGCGCAGGTACTGGAACAGATGCTGCCATTCTTCAGGCGTCATTTAGCGGCGGAGTCTGCACGCTGATCTGCGACCGCAACGACACCCCTGTCAGCGCAATGCTTGCCGGACCTGTGTTCAGGTACCGGCAAGTCCTTGTACCTTGAAACGCGATGCGCAAGCGGGGGAAATCATCAAAAAAGGTGCAAAACAAGCGAGAATGCGGAGTTCAGCACAGCAGCCGGCTGGTCGTCGGCAGAAAGTCTGGCGCTCACAAATTTTGTAAAGACGATGTCTGCACAATCAGGCTCGCTGCAATGGCCAGTTTATCTGCGTAAAGCAGCGAATTGCTGCGCCAGAAAGTCGGTCAGCGCTCTGACGCGCGCCGGCAGAAAACGATTGGCCGGATACAAGGCGTGCAGTGGATACGGTTTGCCTTGCCAGTCCGGCAGCGCGGGCAGCAAACGGCCTTGTTGCAGATCGTCGTGAATATCCAGCGCCGATTTGTAGGTAATGCCTTTGCCGCCCAGCGCCCAGTCATGCGCCAGCGCGCCATCATCCACACTGCGGCGCGGCTGTATCCGCACCTCGCGTATGTCCGGTTTTGTGCCGGATGTTGCCCTTGAAAACCACCATAAAGTATCTCGCTGTCCCGCAATATGCAGGCTGATGCAGTCATGCCGCTGCAAGTCATCCGGATCAGAAGGGTAGCCGTGACGGGCAAAATAGGCAGGGCTGGCGCAGGCAATGCGCTGCGTTTCGGCCAGCAAACGCGCGACCAGACCGGAATCTGCCAGCTCGCCGTAGCGTATCGCCAGATCCAGTGCATCGCGGTGCAAGTCCTGCAATTTGTCGCTGACGGTCAGTGCAATGCTGACTTGCGGATGCATTTCCATAAACTGATCAAACCACGGCAGCAGCCAGTGGCGTGACAAATCCGATGGCGCGGCGACGCGGATATGACCGCTCAGATGGGTAGTGCCAACGCCAACCTGCGTAATGCCTTCTTCCAGTAATTCCAGCGCCCGTCTGGCGTAGTTCAGCAGCAGTTCACCTTCGCTGGTTAAACGCAATGCACGGGTGGAACGCACAAATAAGCGCGCGCCGAGTTGCTGTTCCAGCCGCTTCAGCATGGCGCTGGCTGCGGCTGGTGTGATTTCCAGCTCGCGTGCTGCTGCACTCAGCGAGCCCTGACGTGCAGTCGCCAGCAAGACCCGCAAATCGCTGATATTTTCAATTTTCATTTGAAAGTCTTTCGGAATTATCAGGCTTAATCAAAAATATTTTGAAGTCTACAATCATCGCATACATTTTGTTCACGAAAGGAAAATCATGAAAGCCGTTGGATTTCGTCAGTCTTTACCTGTCAGTCACCCTGAAGCCCTGATCGATCTGGAATTGCCGCTGCCGGTGCCGGAAGCGCACGATGTGCTTGTCAAAATCAGTGCGATTGCCGTCAATCCTGTCGATACCAAAATTCGCAGACTGGCTGCGCCTGCAGCGGGAGAAGTGCGGATTCCGGGCTGGGATGCAGTCGGTGAAATTGTGACGACTGGCAGCGCAGTCAGCGGATTTCAGCCGGGGCAGCGCGTGTATTACGCCGGTGCGCTGGCGCGTCAGGGCAGCAATGCGCAATATCAGGCGGTGGACGCACGTCTGATTGCAGTTGCGCCGCAAAGCCTCAGCGATGAGCAGGCTGCTGCGATGCCGCTGACCACCATCACCGCATGGGAAATCCTGTTCGACCGTCTGCAGGTGCAGCGCAAAGACGCTGAACCACGCAAGCCGCGTCAGCGCACATTGCTGGTTACCGGTGGTGCAGGCGGGGTAGGCTCGATGATGATACAACTGGCAAAACAGTTGACGGATCTGACGGTGATCGCCACCGCGTCCCGTGAATCTTCAGCAGCATGGTGCCGCGAACTGGGTGCGGATCATGTGATTAATCACCATCAGCCACTGCTGCCGCAATTGCAGGCATTGGGCCTGAACAGCGTCGATATGATCGCCAGCCTGACGCATACCACCGATTACATGGCGCAGTATGTGGAATGCCTGACGCCGCAAGGCCAGCTGGCAGTAATTGACGATGCCGACGTGCTGGATGTGATGCCGCTGAAACGCAAAAGCATTTCGCTGCACTGGGAAAGCATGTTCACCCGTTCGATGTTCAGTACGGAAGATATCGCAGCACAGGGCGCATTGCTGGCGGAAGTAGCCGCGCTGGTTGACAGCGGCCGTTTGCGCACGACACTGAGCGAAGTCATGCAGCCATTCAATGCCGCCACCCTGCGTGAAGCGCATCGTTTGATTGAAACCCAGCAAACTATCGGCAAAATCGTGATCAGCGGCTTTGCATCTGAATGACTGGCTGGTACCGGATGTGGCAGCGGTTTTGCCACTTCAGCGATGCAGGTGAAGGCTCATGCTGACAGAGGCATCAGTGCGGTTTCTGCTGCCGCCAGAATGTGACGACTGAACTGGTCGAGAATGCGCGATGCAGCGCGCGCAGTCTGCCAGTACAGCGGCACATCCAGCGGTGTATCCGGCACCAGTTCAACCAGAGAACCATCGTTCAGATATGGCTCGATCAGAAAATCCGGATTCATGCCCCAGCCCATGCCAGCCACCGTCGCTTTCACAAAAGCGTGGCTGGATGGCAGGGTGTGGCGTTGTAAGGGGATGGCAATGCCGCACAGGCTTTCTACCCAGAGGTCCTGCAAGGTGTCTTTGTGGTTGAACAGCAGGCTTGGTGCTGTTCTCAGGCTGTCAGCAGTCACCCCGTCCGCAAAGTAACGCGCCATAAACGCCGGACTGGCTGTAGCGCGGTAACGCATCGCGCCGAGCGGCAGACTATTGCATCCGGCGGCAGCCTGCCGGGCACTGGTGACCGCTGCCATCACTTCACCATTTTTCAGCCACTGGCTGGTGTGATCCTGATTATCAACTGAGACTTGCAGCAATACCGGAGAAACCGCCGCAAACGCCGCCATCGCGGGCGCGAACCAGCTGGCCATACTGTCTGCGTTGACGGCAACCGAAATTGTCGCGCGCGATTCCGGATCCAGCATCAGTCCGGGTAAGTTTTGCTGACATTCCAGTTCCAGCAGCCGGACGCGATCTGCATGCAGACATAGCTGGCGACCGGTTTCCGTGGCTTCGCAAGGTTGCCCGCGCACCACCAGCGCACATCCGGCACGCTCCTCCAGCAATCGTATGCGTTGTGACACCGCCGAAGGCGTAACGTGCAAGGCACGTGCCGCACGTTCAAAGCTGCCTTCTCTGATCACAGCAGACAGCGCCGCCAGGGCTTCATAGTCAAACATGATTAAGTTTTTCTACATTTGATTAAGTAAATATAGTTTGTCTTCATTTTGTGCGGAAGGCAAGCTGCTGACTTCTTCGTAAAGTGCTTGAAAACAGGGTGACATGATGCTGGCAGCATTTTTTCAGGGTTTGATGGTGTGTCTGAGTCTGATCGTAGCGATCGGGGCGCAGAATATTTTCGTTTTACGTCAGGGCTTGCGCCGTGAAAGTATCTGGCCGGTAGTTATTTTCTGTGCAGCAACCGATGCTGTGCTGATTAGCAGTGGTGTGCTTGGATTGTCGCAAACACTGAAAGCCAGTCCGCTACTGAATCAGTTACTTGCCGCAGGCGGCGCCTGCTTTTTGATTATCTATGGCTGGCAAGCTTTGCAACGTGTCAGAAGAGGGCAGCAAATGGCGGTGGCGGCAGCTACCGGAACAGCCACAACCGCAGCCATACTCGCGCAAGCTGCCGCGTTTACCGTCCTGAATCCGCATGTGTATCTTGATACGGTTCTGCTGATGGGAGGCATTGGTGCGCAGCAACCACCGGATTTGCGCTGGTGGTTTATCGCCGGTGCCAGCGCAGCCAGCCTTGGCTGGTTCAGCCTGATTGGTTTCGGCGCAGGCAGACTCGCACCGCTATTCGCACATCCCCGCGCATGGCAAATCGTCGATGCACTGATTGTGGTGACGATGTGGTCTATGGCTTTGATGCTGCTGACACAGGGTGTGTGAATGTCTTTTTGTATATGTGCGCCGATGCTTTGGTGACACTTGGTGACGGGGCTTTTACAGAACGAAGGCGGCTTTTTTCTGTGATGACTTGGACCGTATGGTATCGGGTGCAGGGAGCCTGCCATTGCAGAGTGAATTACTCCGTTCTGCATTCAAGTCTTTGAAAAAATACAGTCAGTACACGTCACTGATTTTCTGCTGAACTTTCCTCGGTTAATATGAATCTGACAAAAAATGTTATTTCAATCTGAAATATTCACTTAGCATATGCATATTTCATAAATTAACATTAATTGTCATTGTGTTGACGCGTCCAGTCATCGCTGCGCAGAATTCAATGCCTATTTAAGGAATATCAACATGGCACATGGGTTGCTCTGAATTGGACGGGGGGATAACCGTTCTAAACTGGAGATAGACAATGAAAGTAGCAGCACAAATTCAAAAAGGCTTCACACTGATCGAGCTGATGATTGTTGTCGCAATTATCGGCATTTTGGCGGCAGTTGCGCTGCCCGCATACAACGACTACACCACACGCGCTCAGGTATCTGAAGCGATCGAACTGATGGGTGGTTTGAAGCAACCACTGGCATCGTTTGCCTATGAAACCAAGGCATGGCCTACAAAGCTGGTCCCGACATCGGCTGCCGTCGGTCCGACAGCTACCGAGTTAACGGCTACAACGGTAGGTAAATATTCAACGCTGAAAGATACGATTGACGGTACTTTCCCAATCGGAAAAATGACAGCAACGATGACCTCTGGTCAGGCGGATACAAAGACTGTATTCATGGAAACCGCAGATGGCGGTAATACCTGGTCGTGCAACGGCGGAACAGTAGAAATGAAATTTCGTCCGGTGGCTTGTAAGTAATAATTTTTTCATGTGATTTCCTGAAAGATTTAATTCTTGTTTTTTCTGAAGGAAATCGAACCATATTTTAATTAGTTAATATTCGGAGATTTGTTATGAAAATCAATGCAAAGGTTCAAAGAGGCTTTACGCTGATCGAATTGATGATTGTTGTTGCGATCATTGGTATTCTGGCTGCAGTTGCACTTCCGGCTTACAATGACTACACCACTCGTGCACAGGTTTCGGAGGCAATTGAACTGATGGGCGGATTAAAAGGTCCGTTGGCTGAATACGGTTACCAGAAGAATGTTTGGCCGACTAAATTAGTGCCAACTTCCGCTGCAGTTGCTCCGAATGCAACGGAATTGACCGCAACAACGATCGGTAAATATTCGAAATTGAAGGATACACTTGATGGTAGTTTTCCGATTGGAAAAATCACGGCAACCATGACGTCCGGTCAGGCAGATACTAAAACGATCTTCATGGAAACCGCAGACGGTGGAAATACATGGAGCTGCAATGGTGGTACGGTTGAACTGAAATTTCGCCCGGTTGCCTGCAAATAACTCCCGACTTTAGGAGGAAAATACCCCGCGCAGCGGGGTATTTTTATTTATTCTTAAATATTCCGGCAGAAAATCTGGTCTGAATCAGAGTGATACGGATTCCATGTTACTGCTGTCAGCCTCTGGCAATAAGTGACGTAGTGCCTCAGTGATAGATACTGACTGTCCTGTGCTGAGCCAGCACAAAGTGGGCGGACTTGTAGCTGGATTTAAGAGTCTGGACTGATTCAGTAAATTTCGCAGATGGCGGATAACCGCTTCCCCGGTGTCAATCAATGCCGGCGTATTGCCGGAGTGTTGTTGCCACAAATTGAGAATCTGATCAGCAACGAATGGATAGTGTGTGCAGCCGAGTACCAGACTATCGCAGCCCACGTCGAGCAGTGGTGCTAAATAATGCCGGACCATGTCTAGTGTCTGGGGTGATTGTAATTCCCCGTGCTCGATCCGATCTGCAAGTCCGGGACAGGCTTGCAAATGAAAATGTAAATCCGGTTTTGCAAGTTGTTTGCATAGCGCAGCAAACTTTTCACTGCGTAAGGTTGCGCTGGTTGCAAGTACGCCAATGTGACCATTATTTGTGGCGGCGATAGCCGGTTTTAAACCAGGTTCCAGCCCAATGACAATCTTATGCGGGAATTGGGAACGGATTGCATGAATCGCGGCTGCGGTAGCAGTGTTGCATGCAACAACCAGTGCTTTTGCTCCACGGGCAAACAGATACTCAGCAATTCTGATGCTGCGTGCTGCGAGCCATTCAGTATCACGATCACCGTACGGATTGTATGCGGAGTCTGCAAAATACAGTAAAGATTCCTGTGGCAATTGTTTGCGCAGATGGCGCACTACAGATAGGCCGCCAATGCCGGAATCAAAAATACCAACAGGCGCATCAGCTTGAAGTTGACTCATACGTTTTGAAATAAAAAACTCCGGCATGTATTGCATGCCGGAGCTGTCTGATCAGTAAAGATCAAATCAGTTCATTGGAATGATACCGATTTTAGCCTGCCATTCTTTCGGACCGGTCTGATGAACAGAAGTACCGGTAGAGTCTACTGCAACGGTTACTGGCATGTCCTGAACATCAAATTCATAGATTGCTTCCATGCCGAGATCTTCAAAGCCGACGACTTTGGCAGATTTGATCGCTTTCGAAACCAGATATGCTGCACCGCCAACTGCCATCAGATACGCAGATTTGTGTTTCTGAATTTGTTCAATCGCTGTCGGGCCGCGTTCTGCTTTACCGACCATCGCGATCAGGCCGGTTTGTTCCAGCATCATGCCAGTGAATTTGTCCATACGGGTGGCGGTTGTCGGGCCTGCAGGACCAACCACTTCATCACGCACAGGATCAACCGGGCCAACGTAATAAATAATGCGGTTAGTGAAGTCAACCGGCAGTTTTTCGCCTTTGGACAGCATGTCCTGAATGCGTTTGTGTGCAGCGTCACGGCCAGTCAGCATTTTACCGTTCAGCAGCAGGGTCTGACCCGGTTTCCAGGAAGCGACTTCTTCCTTGGTCAGTGTGTCCAGATTGACGCGTTGGGATTTTTCTGTATCCGGAGTCCAGTGTACTTCAGGCCAGTCAGACAGTTTTGGTGGTTCGATGTAAGAAGGGCCGGAACCATCCAGTACAAAGTGTGCATGGCGGGTTGCTGCGCAGTTCGGGATCATCGCAACCGGTTTGGATGCAGCGTGAGTCGGATACATATTGATCTTCACGTCCAGCACCGTGGTCAGGCCGCCCAGACCTTGTGCACCGATACCGAGTGCGTTGATTTTGTCGCACAGTTCGATACGCAGTTCTTCCAGTTTGTTTTGCGGGCCGCGCTGTTTCAGCTCGTACATGTCGATGTCGTCCATCAGGGACTCTTTTGCCATCAGCATTGCTTTTTCAGCGGTACCACCGATACCGATACCCAGCATGCCTGGCGGACACCAGCCAGCGCCCATCAGCGGTACAGTTTTCAGTACCCAGTCGACCAGCGAATCGGAAGGATTCAGCATCACGAATTTGGTTTTGTTTTCAGAGCCGCCGCCTTTGGCTGCCAGACTTACATCGATTGTGTTACCCGGAACCAGTTCCACATGCACCACAGCCGGTGTGTTGTCTTTGGTATTTTTGCGGTCAAACTGCGGGTCAGCTACGATGGAGGCGCGCAGTTTATTGTCGGCAAAGTTGTAAGCGCGGCGTACACCTTCGTTGACGGCGTCAACGATAGAGCCGGAAAAACCTTCCAGACGCACGCCCATACCCACTTTCATGAATACGTTGACGATGCCGGTATCCTGACAGATAGGGCGTTTGCCTTCTGCGCACATACGGGAGTTGGTCAGAATCTGCGCAATCGCGTCTTTTGCTGCAGGGCTTTGCTCTGCTTCATAGGCGCGTGCCAGATGGGCGATGTAGTCAGCCGGGTGATAGTAGCTGATGTATTGCAGCGCGGCTGCAACGGATTCAATCAGATCGTCTTGCTTAATGACTGTCATGATATGGCTCTTGGCTAAAAAAACTGGGTAATAAACAAAAAACGGGGTGATTGTACCCCGTTTTGATCAGTGCTCGTTTCCTGCGAGCTGAGTTTTTGTCACGATCTGGTCACAGTAGGCAATGGCCAGTGCGGAAAGTAAAAACGCCATGTGGATCACAGTTTGCGCAACCAGCACTTTCACATCATAGTTGGCTGCATTGATAAATGTTTTCAGCAAGTGAATCGATGAGATACCGATGATCGCCATTGCCAGTTTTACTTTCAGTACAGATGCATTCACGTGCGATAACCATTCCGGCTGATCCGGATGGCCTTCCAGTCCGAGTTTGGAAACAAAAGTTTCGTAGCCGCCGATGATGACCATGATCAGCAGGTTGGAAATCATCACCACGTCAATCAGTCCGAGCACCACCAGCATGATGGTGGTTTCATTCAGTTTGGACGGGCGATTGCCGCCGGTGGACACCGCATCCAGAATGTGTTCCAGTGCCGCCTGATTGCCCATTGCAGCACCGATCAGATCCGTCAGTTCTACCCAGAAGTGAAAGACGTACACACATTGCGCCAGTATCAGGCCCAGATACAGCGGTAATTGCAGCCAGCGGCTGAAGAAAATCAAACCGGATAACGGTGTCAGACGTTTTTTGGTCGCGTTGTCAGTCATAGGTGTATTGCCTTATCAGCATGAAATCAAAGCCGGTATTTTACATCCCCGATAATTTTGCGTGCAAAAAGCATGGCGTCCGTGCAGAAAATTGCATGGTATTACACTGGATTTTGACAGGTATTAATCTGGTAATGTAAAGTGGGTATGATTCAACGCAAACGCAGCGTAAGGGTTTCGTAAGACTGCGGCGTTAAGGTGATTGCATACGATCTGTGTTCAGGGGAAGTCTGGTATCGCCTGAACGATGAATAACTAACCGGAGACAAGCATGAGCGATCTGCAAAACACACAAGATGACGTAAAAGCTGAAAATCGTATTTTCCCGCCACCGGCAGAATTTGCAGCCAAAGCTGCAATCTCCGGAATGGATGCTTACCATGCTCTGTGCAAAGAAGCGGAGCAGGATTACGAAGGCTTCTGGGGACGTCTGGCGAAAGAAAATCTGACATGGCACAAACCATTTGAATCCGTGCTGAATGAATCCAATGTTCCGTTCTATCGCTGGTTTGAAGATGGTTTGCTGAACGCCTCTTACAACTGTCTTGATGTGAATCTGCAGAACGGCAATGCTGAAAAAGTAGCGCTGATTTTTGAAGCTGATGATGGCACTGTTACGAAGGTTACGTACCGTGAGTTGCATGCAAAGGTCTGTCAGTTTGCGAATGGTCTGAAATCACTGGGAATCGTTAAAGGTGATCGCGTCGTGATTTACATGCCGATGTCGGTGGAAGGCGTGGTGGCGATGCAGGCTTGTGCGCGTATCGGCGCAACCCATTCTGTTGTGTTCGGTGGTTTCTCTGCAAAGTCGCTGCAGGAACGTATTGTTGACGTTGGTGCGGTCGCTGTCATCACTGCTGACGAACAGGTACGCGGCGGCAAACACTTGCCGCTGAAATCCATCGTTGATGAAGCGATTGCGATGGGCGATTGCGAAAAAGTACGCAATGTTGTGATTTACCGTCGTACCGGCGGACAAATTGGTTTCACAGCAGGCCGTGATTTGTGGATGCATGAACTGGTAGCGAATCAGGCGGCTGATTGCGAACCTGAATGGGTGGATGCGGAACATCCGCTGTTCATTCTGTACACATCCGGCTCTACCGGAAAACCAAAAGGCGTGCAGCATTCCACCGGTGGTTATCTGCTGTGGGCAAAGCTCACGATGAAATGGACTTTCGATATCAAACCGGATGACGTGTTTTGGTGTACTGCTGATATCGGCTGGGTCACTGGTCACAGTTATATTGCGTATGGTCCGCTGGCGATGGGCGCAACCGAAATCGTATTTGAAGGTGTGCCGACCTATCCGAATGCCGGTCGCTTCTGGAGCATGATCGAGAAACATAAAGCGACAATCTTCTACACAGCACCAACCGCAATCCGTTCCCTGATCAAAGCTTCTGACGCTGATCCTGCCGTGCATCCGCTGAAATATGATATTTCCAGCCTGCGTTTGCTTGGTTCCGTTGGTGAGCCGATCAATCCTGAAGCGTGGATGTGGTATCACCGCAATGTGGGGCAGGAGCGCTGCCCTATCGTGGATACATTCTGGCAGACTGAAACCGGCGGCCATATGATGACGCCGCTGCCTGGCGCAACACCGCTGGTGCCGGGTTCCTGCACGCTGCCTTTACCGGGCATTATGGCTGCAATTGTCGATGAAACCGGTAACGATCTGCCGAACGGGCAGGGCGGCATTCTGGTTGTGAAACGTCCGTGGCCATCGATGATCCGTACGATCTGGGGCGATCCGGAACGCTTCAAGAAGAGCTATTTCCCGGAAGAGTTTGGCGGCAAACTGTATCTGGCTGGCGACGGCGCGATTCGCAATAAGGATACTGCATATTTCACGATTACCGGTCGTATTGATGACGTGCTGAACGTGTCCGGCCATCGCATGGGAACGATGGAAATTGAATCCGCGCTGGTGGCCAATCCGCTGGTGGCAGAAGCTGCTGTGGTTGGTAAACCGGATGACACAACCGGTGAGGCGATCTGTGCTTTCGTGGTGCTGAAAGGTGCACGTCCGACCGGGGATGAAGCCAAGAAAATCGCAACGGAATTGCGTAACTGGGTGGCGAAAGAAATCGGCCCGATTGCAAAACCGAAAGAAATCCGTTTTGGCGACAACTTGCCGAAAACCCGTTCCGGCAAAATTATGCGCCGTTTGCTGCGCGTGCTGGCGAAGGGTGAAGCAATTACGCAGGATGTGTCCACACTGGAAAATCCTGCCATTCTGGAGCAACTCAAACAGGCACAATAAACCTGTCTGTCAGTTTCTGTGTAAGTGCATTACCTCCGACTTGGCTCCGGCAACTGCCGGAGCTTTTTTTATCTGCAAATCAGCGGTGATTACGGGCCATCATCATGATGCGCTCAAATAAATGCACATCCTGTTCATTTTTCAGTAAAGCACCGTGCAGCGGTGGAATCAGGTTTTGTCTGTCCTGATTTTTCAGTGCTTCCGGCGGAATGTCTTCTGCCATCAGTAATTTCAGCCAGTCGATCAGTTCAGAAGTAGAAGGTTTCTTTTTCAGTCCGGCGACATTGCGCACCTCATAAAAGGTTTCCAGTGCCTGTGCCAGCAAGTCCGCCTTCAGCGTGGGGAAGTGAACCTTCACGATATCTTCCATCGTTGGTTTATCCGGGAAGCAGATGTAGTGGAAGAAACAGCGGCGCAGGAAAGCGTCCGGCAATTCTTTTTCATTATTAGACGTGATGATGACCAGCGGACGGTGCTTGGCTCTGACCATTTCACGGGTTTCATAGACATAAAACTCCATACGGTCGAGTTCGCGCAGCAAGTCGTTCGGAAATTCCAGATCTGCTTTGTCGATTTCGTCGATCAGCAACACGACAGGCTCATCGGCGGTGAACGCCTGCCACAACACGCCTTTCACGATGTAGTTCTGAATATCTTTGACGCGCTCATCACCCAGTTGCGAATCGCGCAGACGCGAAACGGCATCGTATTCATACAAGCCCTGTTGCGCTTTGGTGGTGGATTTGATGTGCCACTGAAGCAGAGGCATATTGAGTGCTGCAGCAACTTCTTCCGCCAGTAGGGTTTTGCCGGTACCCGGTTCGCCTTTAATCAGCAAGGGACGCTGCAGGCGTAAAGCAGCATTGACTGCCAGTTTCAGATCGGCGGTGGCAACATATCGCTCACTGCCTTCAAAGCGTGGTGCGGCTGGGGACTGTGACATGGAAAATCCTGAGAAGAAATCGGTTACTGAGGCGCTGAGTATACGTCAGAACGCTTTGAAGTTTTTGGAGGCTGGCCTTTAGTCCGCGGGAATTGAAACCGGGAAGTGCGTGTTTTTTGTGCAAATGCAGCATCGAATGTTGTTGGGTTTATGGCGGAAAAGCAATAAAGCTGCACGGGTTTTGTTCTGGATCATATTAGAATTATGAGCAGTATCAAGATGTTGTGACGACGTTTTCCGATTCCAATTTTTGATGACTCCTATGAAAAAACTGTTTGCATTACTCGCATTGGCGGGATTGGCTCACGGAGCACAGGCGGCAGAAGTGGTAGGTAAGGCGAAAGACGCTGCTGACAAGAAAATCGCGATGTGCATTGGCTGTCATGCGATTCCCGGCTACAAAGCCAGTTTCCCTGAAGTCTTTCAGGTTCCGATGATAGGCGGGCAGTCCGCGAAATACATCGAGGCGGCACTGAAGGCGTATCAGAAAGGTGAGCGCAAAAACCCGACGATGCGCGGCATTGCCGGTAGCCTGACAGAGCAGGATATCGCCGATCTGGCGGCCTATTACTCACAGCAGAAATAAGCGAAGCGGAGAAAACGATGAAGCGATTCCTGAGCATAACGGCTGCTGGCTTATTGCTGGTCAGCCAATCCGTACTGGCGGGTGGAAATGTGGAGGCGGGGAAGGTTGCTGCAGAAAAATTCAATTGCGCATCCTGTCACGGCAAAGATTTTCAAAGTCCGATTGATCCGGCTTATCCTAAGCTGGCCGGACAACATCAGGACTATCTGGTGCAGGCGCTGAAAGCTTATCAGCGCGGTGATAAAGGCCCGAACGGGCGGGCCAATGCCATCATGGGCGGGCAGGCCAAAGCACTGAGTGCAGCCGATATTGAAAACATTGCAGCGTATCTGCATTCGCTGCCCGGTACGCTGGTGGTACAGAAGTAAGCATCTTCAGGCGGCGGGTTAAGTTCCGGCGGAATTTAACCCCGCGCGCGTCTTGCCAGATCATCCATGTAGGCTTGTCCGTCCGGCGGCAGACCGGATCGTTGCGACGTCCAGATCATTTGTCCCAGCGCTTCCATCATTTCATGGTGCGCATCATGCTCATTGCCGAAGCGGTTTGCCAGTGCAAAAAAAGCTGCTTTGACGCCGCGCGGCTGATCAATAGAAATCTGTTCACTGATCGATAAATGCATCGATAAATGCAGAAACGGGTTGGTTTTGCCTTGATCAACCGCGTAATTGGCTTCCAGTGCACGCTCGGTGTCGGCCAGATCATCATGGTATTCCGGATGCTGACCGATCCAGTCGGCGGCGATGGTTTCGAGTGGCGTCAGAATGCCGTTTTCACGCATTTTCTGAAATGTTTCACAAAAAAAGCGGCGCACATCCTGCTGGCTGGGGTTAAACATTGCTGAATTCCGGCGAACTGTAAAAAGCGGCTATTGTAGGGGCTTTTCGGCAGACTGTCCTGAAAGCGGCAGAATTCGGTATAGTTCTGCTGTTTCTTAAAAGGAGAGAATGATGTTAAGTCAGGAAGCACTGAATACCTTGTTCAATGATGCACGCACGCATAACCGCTGGCTGGAAAAACCGGTGTCGGATGCGTTGCTCAAACAGGTCTATGACCTGATGAAATGGGCGCCAACCTCCGCCAATGCGTCTCCGGCACGCATCGTCTTTGTCCGTTCTGTCGAGCAGAAAGAAAAACTGCTGGCATGCATGTCCGAAGGGAATCTGGAGAAAACCAAAACTGCACCGGTGACTGCGATTATCGGCATGGACATGGAATTCTTTGAAAAACTGCCGCAACTGTTTCCGCACGCTGATGCACGTTCATGGTTTGCCGGCAATCAGCCTGTGATTGATGCCACCGCCTTCCGTAACAGCTCGCTGCAAGGTGCTTACCTGATGCTGGCAGCCCGCGCTGTTGGTCTGGATTGCGGCCCGATGTCCGGTTTTGATGCCGATAAGCTGAATGCAGCCTTCTTCGGCGGTACTTCCGTCAAAGTGAATTTTGTCTGCAATCTGGGTTATGGCGATATCGCCGGCGTCCATCCGCGCCTGCCACGCCTGAGTTTCGATGAGGCTTGCCAGATTGTGTAACTCTTACCGGAACCGGCTGCGCTGAGTAGCGCAATTCAGGCTTCCGGCTGTGATGAAGTGAATGAACGGAGAAAAGTTTGCTGTCCGCAGCAGGTTTTCTCCGTTTTTCTTTGGTCGCAGAACTTGCCTCCGTGGCGGATGATGAGCTGGTTTATGTGCAGATATCGTCATCTGCTGTTTTCGGAAGCCCGGACTTTCTGCCGACGACCGCCGGGTTGCTGTGCCAAAGTCCGCATTTGAGGCATTTCAGGCCGATTTGGCCTGCTCTGCGGCAAATAAAAAAAAGCGCCATATTCGTTCATGAGAATACGGCGCAGTGCTTTGATGACAGACTGTGTTTTTCAGCGCTTACACGCCGTCCGGAACCGGTGTTTTGGGCTTGAAATCGCAGAGATCAGCGATCATGCAATTCCAGCATTTGGGCTTGCGTGCAATACAGGTGTAGCGACCGTGCAGAATTAGCCAGTGATGCGCATCCAGTTTGAATTCCGGTGGCACAAACTTCAGCAGTTTTTCTTCGACGATATCCACGTTTTTGCCCGGTGCCAGACCGGTACGGTTGGAGACACGGAAAATATGCGTATCAACCGCAATCGTAGGTTCGCCAAATGCGGTATTCATCACCACATTTGCGGTTTTACGGCCCACCCCAGGCAGGGCTTCCAGCGCTTCGCGTGATTTCGGCACTTCGCCACCGTGCTGTTCCAGCAGAATCTGGCAGGTTGCGATCACATTCTTCGCCTTGGTTTTGTACAAACCAATGGTTTGGATATACGGCATCAGACTGTCAACACCCAGCGCCAGCAACGCTGCCGGTGTGTTTGCTACCGGATACAGCTTACGGGTAGCTTTGTTGACCGATACATCCGTGGCCTGTGCCGACAGCAAAACCGCAATCAGTAATTCAAACGGCGTGCTGTATTCCAGCTCCGTGGTCGGATGCGGGTTTTGCGCCTGCAGGCGTAAAAAGATCTCGCGACGTTTGGCGTTATTCATTGTTTTGGGCTTTTTGCTCGGCTTCCAGTTTTTTCAGGCGCGCGCGCTCAATCGCGGCTTCAATGATGGCTTTTTTGCGGGCTTTTTCGGCAGCTTCCGCATCGTTGTGGGTTGCTTCAGCATTTACGGCGGCCAGTTTTGCCACGGCTTTGGCAGCCAGACGCGCATCGTTCTCTTCTTTTTCTCGGACTAAGCGGATTTTACGGCGGTCAAATGCCAGTCGTGAAGTTTCCGCCTGTGCCTGACTCCATGCAGACCATCCGGTATTACCCGGTGTGACACTTTCCAGATCAATACAATCGACCGGGCAGGGGGGGATGCATAATTCGCAGCCGGTACACAAATCCGGCACGATGCTGTGCATTTGCTTACCCGCGCCGACAATCGCATCGACCGGACAAGCCTGAATACACAAGGTGCAGCCTATGCAAAACTGTTCACGGATGATGGCAACCGGACGTTCGCGTTCTTCGCCATTCGCCGGGTTTAACGGGATTTCCGGTTTGCCGAGTAAGTGCGCGAGGCGACGTATGCCTTCGGCGCCGCCCGGCGGGCATTGATTGTACGATGCCTGATTGTCAGCGATGGCAACTGCGTAATCGTGGCAGGAAGGGTAGCCGCACTTGGTGCACTGGGTTTGCGGTAACAGAGCGTCAATCTGGCTGGCGGTGATGGTAGACACGGCAGTTCTTTATCTTGCAAAAACGGTGATTATCGCTGTAACGCTACGCGGTATCAACGAAAAAGCCACCATGACGGTGGCTTTTCAGTGCTTCAGGCTGATGATGGCGGAGATCAGCGGTGTTTCTGGATGAATTCGCCGATTTTCGGGCAAATCAGTTCGCGCCAGCGGCGACCGGAGAAAATACCATAGTGACCGCAACCCGGTGCCACGAAGTCTTGTTTCATGCTTGCAGGAATGTTGCTGCAGATATTGTGGGCCGCTTGTGTCTGACCAGGGCCGGAGATATCGTCCAGCTCACCTTCGATTGTGAACAGTGCCACAGTTTTAATATCCTGCGGACGAACCAGTTTACCCTCAACTTCCCAAGTGCCTTTCGGCAGGCGGAATTCCTGAAATACTGTTTTGATGGTTTCCAGATAATACTCTGCCGGTAAATCCAGTACGGCATTGTATTCATCATAAAACTTGCGGTGCTGCTCAGCAGATTCATCATCCCCTTTGATCAGGTTCTGATAATAATCCCAGTGACTTTGTGCATGACGGTCCGGATTCATCGCGACAAAGCCGGTGTGCTGCAAAAAGCCCGGATACACTTTGCGGCCATAGCCCGGATAGTTGGCGGGAACGCCGTAAATAACGGTGTTTTCAAACCATGAGAATTTTTTCTCAGTGGCCAGATTGTTGACCTGCGTAGGCGAGTTGCGCGGATCGATCGGGCCACCCATCATCGTCATCGATTTTGGAAGCTTAGGATCTTTCTCTGTCGCCATTAGTGAAATTGCCGCCAGTACCGGTACGGTTGGCTGGCAGACAGAAATTACGTGCACATCGGGGCCGAGCAGGCGGATAAAATCCTGCACATAGTAAATGTAGTCATGCAGATGGAACGGGCCTTCCGACAGCGGCACCATACGCGCATCTGTCCAGTCGGTGATATACACATCGTGCTGCGGCAGCAGGCCGCGCACCGTATCGCGCAGCAGTGTCGCGTGGTGGCCGGATAACGGAGCAACCAGTAAGACTTTGGGCTGATCGAGCTTTGCCAGCTCTTTATCATCAAGTACTTTTTTGAAATGCAGCAGCTTGCAGAAAGGCTTGATCACTTCCGTACGCTGTACGATTTCAACGACTTGCTTACCAATAGTTGTAGAAGTCAGGCCGAATTCCGGTTTTTCATAATCTTTGCCCAGGCGGAACATCAGTTCATAGCCAGCAGCAATACGCTGTGAGAAAGGTGTGTGTGCCAGCGGAGAAACAGGATTCGTGAACAATTTTGCTGAAGCTTCGGCCCATTGTGTCAATGGGTTCAGAAAAGCACGGTTCAATTCATGAAATTGGTAGAGCATGATGACTTCTTTCTGAAAAAGGTCGCAACTTGATCCAAGTATACCGACTTGTCCTGAGCGCTGTGCATCTGATGACGAAACACAGTTGGTTTTTTGCATTGCATCATAAATGAGTTTAGGAGAATTTGCGCTGTTGCGAAAAAGCGTTGTTAGTTTTCCTGCAAATTTATGTTAAATGCTTGGATAAAGTATAATTTTCTGCTGAATTGTCGGGTCTGCTGCCCCAAAAACCGTTAAAACCGGCGGGCAGGTACAGAAAGCTTGTTTTTCTGCTCATATGACTTGCGGTAAATGAATAAAAAAACGGGGATCAACGTGACTCAGACCGAACTCGATTGGCGTGAACAGTGTTTTGTTGCATTCGATTTAATGCGGGATTCCCCGCAAATGGGACGCCTGATCGCAGGTCGGTTGAAGTCAGATGCCGTCGCTTCCCGCCGACCAGTTCTGGGTACGCTGGCTGACCTGCTGTCTGCCTACGCGGACTTTTTTGAAGGCAAACTCAGTGCGGCAGAGCCGGAATTCGAACGCACTGCCATGATGTTTGAGCTGATTGGTGATTCTGAGGGGCTTGCATTTGCCTTACTCGGTACGGTTTCCGTCTGGTGGCGTCACGGCAAGGCTGAGCAGGCATATTCCCTGTGCCATGCCCGCATCCTGCAGTTGCTTCCTGCAAAAGATCACCGTTTATCTGTCCTGGTGTTTAACTTACTGGGTGCATTGTCGCAGGATCTCGGATATACAGAAGAGGCGATCCGGCATCTTTACAATGCACTCGGGCAGGCGCGTCGCCTGCACATCCCCAACCGCGCCTCGCAGATTCTCGCGAATCTCGGCGAAGTTTTATATATCAGTGGTAATGCGGAAGATGCTGAACCCTTGCTGGAAGAAGCACGTGAGATTGCCGTTGATTCAGATGAGCGCTGGCTGGCGCCGTTTATTTCCACCATGCTGGCGTTGTGTTATCTGGCGCGCGAAAAATATGATGATGCATATTCCTGCGTTGCTAATTACCTGGCCAAAGGTGCTGCGCATTACACAGATAAAGCCAGTAAGGCTTTTTTCTCAGCGGTTGCCTCTTACACGCTGGCGAAGCGTGGCCAGCTCAGTGAAGCCGAGCGTCTGTGCGAAGCTGCGCTGGAATTAATTGAAGACTCAGAAGATCGTCCTTTGCGTTCTTACGCATGGTGGGTCAGCGGTTATCTGCACCGTTGCCACCAGCGTTATCCGGAAGCGATACATGCGCTGAAGCATGCAATTGCTGTTGCCGGTGACAAGGGTTACATCTATACGCCGTTGCGTGCGATGGCAGAACTGATTGAAATTTACGGCGAAATCGGTCATTGGGAGCTGGGCTTTAAAGAGCAGCAGCGCTATCTCGAAATGTATGCACGAGCGCAAGGGCTGGCAACCCGCGTTCATGTGCAGACCTTGCATATCCGTCATGAATTGCAAGAAGCGGAGCTGGCGCGCCGTCTCGCGGAGGAGGCTGTTGTGCAGCGTAAAGCGCTGGATGATCAACTGCAGCGCATTCTGGCCGAGCGCGAAACGATCCTCGAAAACTCAATTGTCGGGATGCTGTTTCTGGATAATCACGGGCGCATTAAATGGGCCAATACCCCTTTGTGTCAGTTATTCGGGTTTGAACGCGATGTTGTTCTTGGTTCTTCGCTCGAGCAGTTCTATCCGTCGCGGGAAAATTTCCTGCAATGTGCTTCGGCGGTCAGTGCAGCGGTATGGCGCGGTGAATCGTTTGACAGTGAAATCCAGATGCGTCGTGCCGATGGCAGTCTTTTCTGGGTGCATTTTTCCGGCAGAGCGGTGGATCAGACCCGCCCGGCGCTGGGGACGGTCTGGGTGGTCATGGACATCACTCTGCGCCGCCAGCTGGAAATCAATCTCAGCGTTTCCGAGCAACGTTACAAGCAAGTCGTTGAAAATGCTTCCGAAGGTATTGTCGTTCTGCAGCACGGCAAGGCTGTTTTCTTCAATTCGCGTATTTGTCAGCTGTTTGGCCGGGACTCCGGCGCGCTACGGGGAAGTGTATTTTCAGCTTTGCTGAATGCGGACTGGCGTGCCGGTTTTGATGCACATGTCAGTCACTGCCTGGAAAACGGTGGGCACGCTGCAGATTTCAGCTGCAATTTATCGCACGCATCCGGCGAACTGGTGTGGATAGAAATGTCATCGGTGCTGATTGAATGGGATGGTGCACCGGCTAACTTGTCATTTATTTCCGATGTGACGCAGAAGAAACTGCTTGAGCAGCAACTGCGTGAAAGTATGGCAGAGCAGATGCGTCTGCAGACGCTGCAAATGGAAAATGATTTACGGGAGGCTGAGCGTGCCCGTATCCATGCCGAAGAAACAACAGCAGCCAAATCGATGTTTCTGGCTAACATGAGCCACGAAATACGCACGCCGATGAATGCAATTATCGGTATGGCGCATCTTGCGCTGCGAACCGGCCTGAACGAAAAACAACGTGACTACGTTGAAAAAATACATCGCGCTGGCGTATCTCTATTGGGCATCATTAACGATATTCTGGATTTTTCCAAAGTCGAGGCAGGCAAGCTCAGGATTGAACAAGTGGAGTTCGATCTGCACGAGGTATTTGAAAATATCAGCCTGATGACGGCTGACCGTGCATTTGAAAAGAAACTGGAATTTCTGATTCAGATTGACCCCGAAGTGCCATGGCGCCTGATGGGTGATGGGCTGCGCCTGAGTCAGGTTCTGATTAATCTGGTGAATAATGCGATTAAATTTACCGATCACGGACAGGTGACGCTGAGTTGTAAACTGGTACGTCGTGACAGTGCTCAGGCAACGTTGGGATTTACTGTTTCTGATACTGGTATTGGTATGTCCAGTGAACAGCAAAACCGGTTATTTCAGCCTTTCAGTCAGGCCGATGAATCTACAACCCGGCGCTTTGGTGGTACTGGGCTTGGTTTGTCCATTTCCCGCCGGGTGGTCGAGCTGATGGGGGGCTGCATTGAGCTCCAAAGCCAGGAGGGGGATGGTACAACTGTCAGCTGTGAAATCAGTTTTACATTGGCAGAAAAGTGGCAACCAATACAGGTGTTGCGCGATCAGCCTTTGAAGGCATTAATCGTAGATGATCATGCGCAAGCAGCAAGAGCACTGGTTGAGCTATTACGCTTCCAGGGAATCGATGCTGTTGTCGTCGATAAGTCGGTACGGGCAATCGATTTGATTTCCAGTGCAGATCAGAACGATGGTTTTGATCTGGTATTTAGCGATCTGATGATGCCGCAGCTGGACGGACTTGCACTGATTAATTTACTCAAAAATCTGAAAATACTGCGTAAGAAACCCAAATATATTCTGACTGGGATGCTTGCACGCGACGGTGCGAGGTCCGAATTGGATGCGCCGGATGCTTTTTTACGTAAACCGGTAACTTTGCACGCGTTGCAGCAGTGCCTGGCATCGATGATGCCGGAGTCAGAGGCCGGACTTTCAACGACGATGGCATTGAGTATTCCGCGTTTCTCCGGGCTCCGGGTGTTGCTGGTGGAAGATAATGAAGTGAATCAGCAAATTGCGAGAGAGTTATTAGAAGCGGCTGGTATTGAAGTCGATATTGCAGAAAACGGGCACCAGGCCTTATCCAAACTGGCCCCGGGTACAGCCAGTAATTACGGTATGGTATTGATGGATGTGCAGATGCCGGAACTCGACGGGCATGAAGCAACGATGCTGATTCGTAAGGACGGACGATACAGCCGACTGCCGATTATCGCGATGACCGCACATGCGATGCCGATAGAGCAGCAGCGCTGCATTGATTCCGGTATGGATGAGCATCTGGCCAAACCGGTTGAACCTGCATCGTTGTATGAAATTGTGGCGCGATATTGTCCGGAATTTTTGTGCGCTGAAAAAACGCTTACTGAACCCGTCCGTGCCGCTGAAATGAGGCACGTGCAGATTCCCGGTCTGATCGTTGCAGATGGTTTGCGCCGAACGATGGGAGATGTCCGATTGTATGCGGAGCTATTGCGCAGGTTCCAGAGTGACCAGTCGGATGCTGCGCAGACTGGTCGTCAAGCTTACATTGAGGGGCGTATGCAGGATGCGATCAGAATCATACATACGCTCAAAGGCGTGGCAGGATTAGTTGCTGCCAATTTGTTGCGCGATGCTGCTGAAGGTCTGGAAATGGCGCTGCGTGAGAAAAAAGCAGCGCGGGAAATTTTGCAGTTTTTTGATCAATGTGAACAGTTGTTGCAGCAAGCGTTGCAGGCAGCAGAGGAAGCTATGCGGAATTTACCTGTTCAGGATGCTAAAAAAAACCAGGAGCATACCGGACTGAATATGCAATTGATTCGGCAATGCTTAAATCAATTGCATCAGTCAGATGCGGACGCAATTGAGCTGATTGAAGAAAATGCTGATCAATTTTCTCAGATTTTTGGTGTTGAGCGCTATAAATCATTCAGTAGCGCAATTCGTGATTTTGATTTTCCGACGGCAGCCGGGCTCTTGCACGAACAGCTTTCCCGCGAAAATGCCTAGCGTGTGCGAATGCGTAGATCTTTCAGCCGTTTAGTGTGTCAGTGATAAGGGGGAGTTGTTAAAGATGAGTAATTCAGGCAAACCCTTGATTTTGATCGTGGATGATGTGCCCGATAATCTCGCCGTGCTGCATCATTTACTGCGTGAGAAATACCGTATTCGTATTGCGAAAGACGGATTTCGTGCACTGGAACTTGCTGAGATGATGCCTTGTCCGGATTTGATTGTGCTGGATGTTATGATGCCGGACCTGGATGGTTTTGAGGTCTGCCGGCGGTTGAAACAGAATCCGAAAACCGCTGCGATACCAGTGATTTTCCATAGTGCCAGCCATCGTGCGGAAGATGAAGAGCTGGGTCTGCAGTTAGGTGCGGTTGATTATCTGGCAAAGCCAATGGCTCCAGCGCTGATTCTGACCAGAATTGCATCCCAGATTGCTCTGCAAGAAGCGAATGCCCGATTGCAAAATTCCAATGCTTTACTCGCAAATAGCGTCAAAGAAAAGACAATTGAGCTGGCGCGTATGCAAGATGCTTTGATTATGACGATGGGCTTAATGGCGGAGGCACGTGATTCAGATGCGGCCCGTCACATTAAGGTGACGCAGCAGATTGCCTTATTGCTTGCAAAACGCATGCAGGAAAAAGGAGTGCACCGTCAGCTTTTGTCGGATGAATATCTGGCTGCACTATTTAAGACAATTCCTTTGCATGACGTTGGCAAGCTGGGCTTACCGGATCAGGTCTTATTCAAGCAGGGAAAGCTTGATCAGAACGAATACGCATTAATGCGTCAGCATCCGCAACTCGGACTTGAAATTATTCTGTCGGTCGAAGAGTTTCTCGGGAAGCCGCATTTATTTTTGCGAATCGCAAAAGAACTGGCTTACTCGCATCAGGAGCGCTGGGACGGAAAAGGCTATCCTCAGGGGTTGATTGCAGAGGAAATTCCCGTATCTGCGCGTCTGATGGCGATTGCGGATGCTTATGATGGTTTAACACGTTCCAGGCATTATGAAACTTTGCGCTCGCATCAGGAGGCGATGCTGTTGCTGGCTGAAGGAGCGGGGACGCAGTTCGATCCTGCGATGGTGGCGGTTGCACTGGAGATTTCTGACGCAATTGAAATGGCGGTTAGTTGTATCCGTAGCCAGACTGCAAAAAGTATGCTGAGCTCTCATCAGGCCGCCTGATACCGAAAGGCATAAAGTAAAAAAGCGCATCGATGATGCGCTTTTTTTTCGGCAGACTGTGTTTCAGTCAAACACTGGTGTTTCCACGCCCAGAATCTTGTGCAGTTTCGGGGAAGTGGTGGTGTACTGCATGTGGATTTTCTTTTCAGGGAAAATGTACGGTGCAGCACCGAACGCAGCCAGTGCCGCTTCGTGGAAGCCTGACAGGATCAGTTTTTTCTTACCAGGGTAAGTATTGATGTCGCCAACCGCGAAAATGCCCGGAACATTGGTTTCGAACTTTTCGGTGTTCATGACTTTCAGCTGCTTACGCTCGATTTCCAGGCCCCATTCAGCGATTGGGCCGAGTTTCGGCGACAGGCCGAAGAATACCAGCAGATTGTCCAGTTCCAGGCGACGGGTTACACCGTCAGCGCCAGTCACTTTAATTTCGGACATTACGCCGTCTTTGTTTTCTACGCCGGTTACCTGACCGATCAGCAATTGCATTTCGTAGTTGTCGCACAGTTCTTTCATTTTTGCGACGGATGCAGGTGCAGCGCGGAAATCTTCGCGACGGTGTACCAGAATAACGGATTCTGCTTTGCCAACCAGATTCAGTGCCCAGTCCAGCGCGGAGTCACCGCCACCGCAGATGACCAGATTTTTGCCGTGGAACTGGCTAGGATCTTTGACGCGGTAGAAAACCTGTTTACCTTCGAATTCTTCGATACCGTCCACTTTCAGTGTGCGTGGCTGGAAGGAGCCAACGCCTGCAGCGATGAAAATGGTTTTCGTGATGAAGCGTGTGCCGGTGGATGTTTCGACATTGAAACGGCCATCTTCACGACGTTCAACCACAGTCACTTCCTGACCCAGATGGAAAGTCGGTTCAAACGGTTCGATCTGCTTCAGCAGATTGTCAGTCAGTTCCTGACCGGTACAGACCGGTACGGCAGGGATGTCGTAGATTGGTTTGTCAGGATACAGCTCCACGCACTGACCACCAACAACTGGCAGAGAGTCGATAACGTGTGCTTTGATTTCGAGCAGACCGAGCTCGAATACCTGGAACAGGCCGACCGGGCCGGCGCCGATAATAACGGCATCCGCGTCGATGACGCCATCAGCCAGAGTGGTTTGTTGATTTTCCATAGCAGGAAGTGCTTTCAGATACAGTCAGACTAAAACAATGCCAGCGCCGGGCTGGCAAGGGATTAACGTTCGAGGTACTGCAGTTTGTCCTTAACGTCTTTCCAGTCATCCGCATCCGCCAGAGGTGCAACGGTTTTGGTGATGGAAGGCCAGGAACGTGCCAGATCGGCATTCAGCTTAATGAATTTTTGCTGATCTGCTGGTACATCTTCTTCAGCGTAAATTGCGTTTGCCGGGCATTCTGCGACGCACACTGCGCAGTCGATACACTCATCTGGATCGATGGCCAGGAAATTCGGGCCGGCGCGGAAGCAGTCAACAGGGCAGACATCCACGCAATCGGTGTAGCGGCAGCGGATGCAGGATTCGGTCACAACGTGGGTCATAACAGTCCAATCAAAAAAATACGTAAATTGTTAGCCCTGCGAGTAAGCAAAAGACTCTGTGGGTTGCAAAGCCTTGTATTTTAAGGCAATTCAGCGCTTCTCACAAACTGAGCTTATATAGTTTGCGCATAAGCAAATGCGGGGTGTGCTCAGCATCCGGACCGCGCTCACACCGGTATAAAACAGATTTTCACGGATGAACAGGGTAAATAGCCGAAAATTTGTGCATGATCAGTGCTGTAATGTCACAATGACTATTTTTGTCCATGTCGTTGCTCAGCGCAGGCCGGAAGGACGAACGCTGTTTCAGCGATGATTTGCCAGTTAATTTCAGGAAATGATCTATGTCGAAACCCGCCATTCTGGTTGCACGTGCCATTTTCCCGGAGGTTTTGCGCCGTCTGGAAAGTGTATTTGAAGTCGAATCAAATCAGGATGATCACCTCTTCACGCCGCAAGAGCTGATTCAGCGATTGCAGGGGAAAGCAGGGGCGCTCGTCACCGGCTCGTCACGAATTGATGGCGCAGTGCTGCAAGCCTGTCCTGACCTTCGCATGGTCGCCAATATGGCAGTGGGTTACGATAATCTGGATATTCCTGCGATGCAGGCAGCCGGTGTTCTGGCCAGTAACACGCCGGATGTGCTGACCGAGACGACGGCAGATTTTGGCTGGGCGCTGATGATGGCGACTGCGCGTCGTGTCACTGAGGCAGAGCATTTTCTGCGTGCCGGAAAATGGAATAAATGGCATTACGACCTGATGTCCGGCGCTGATATCCACGGCAGCACGCTCGGTATTCTGGGCATGGGAAGGATAGGGCAGGCGATTGCGCGCCGTGCACAGGGTTTCGGGATGCAGGTGATGTATCACAATCGCAGTCGCCTCAGCGCAGAGCAGGAAGCGCAGGCGAATCAGGCGCAGTATGTGAGCAAAGAAACGCTGTTCAGGCAGGCTGATCACATTATTCTGGTGCTGCCGTATTCAGCCGCGTCGCACCATGCTGTCGGTGAAGCAGAGCTGGCGATGATGAAGCCGACGGCCACGCTGACCAATATTGCACGCGGCGGTGTGGTGGATGATCATGCGCTGATTGTCGCTTTGCGTGAGCGCAGGATTGCAGCTGCCGGACTGGATGTGTTTGAAAACGAACCTGCGTTTGCGCAGGATTTTCTGACGCTGGAAAACGTGGTGCTGACACCGCATATTGCCAGCGCATCAGTCAAAACACGCAGAGCAATGGCAGATTGTGCTGCGGATAATCTGATTGCCGGACTGCTAAACGGGCAGGCAAAAAATCCCTTGTGGTAAATTGCGGAAATAAAAAACGGGAGGAAAACCTCCCGTTTTTTTGCTGCTTGTATTGCTCAGATCATCAGCCTTTGAGCGAATTGATCAGATCGATATAGCTTTGCATTGCTGTTTCCTGTGCAGTGCCTTTCAGCTCTGCCCATGCGTCAAACTTGGCGCGCGCAACAAAATCCATCATGCCAGGGCGATCACCGGTGACATCGCCGCTCGCGCCTTGTTTGTAAAGTGCGTAAATTTTCAGCAGTGTCATATTGTCCGGACGCTCTGGCAGCGCTTTGGAATCGATAACTGCCTGTTCAAATTGTTGCTGTAAGCTCATGAAAATTCCCTCTGCGGATAAACAGGCAATTACCTTAACACGATGTCAGCATTTCAAAACAGCCAGCGCCGTAGAGGTTTTCTTCAACAGGCGCTGTGTACTTACTCTGCGCCGCAGCAGACTTTGAATTTCTTGCCGCTGCCGCAGGTGCACGGATCATTGCGACCGGTTTTCGGCGCTTCGCGTTTCACGGTTTCCACGCCATTTTTGCGCAGCGGTGCCCAGAACTGACGCACGGTACGAATGCCTTTTTCAATCGACAGCGCCAGCGTATGGCATTTCTCCGGTGTGTCAACGAATTCAACTTCCTCTTCCTCGATTTCTTCTGCGCCCAGCAAATAAATCTGATGCAGCACCGGACCTGCCAGTGCATCTTCCCATGCCGGTTGCCATTGGTCTTCGCGCAGGCGCATGCCTTCGCAGAAGCCCCAGGCCCAGGTTTCGCCGTCAACCAGTTCTTTGCCGTTATGCTCCTGTACGCAGTACAGCGGCTCAAACTCTTGTGGTGCGACTTCAAAGGTAATCTGCACTTCGTTCATGAAACGCGCGATCAGATTCGTGATGCGTTTCATTTCATTGTCAGTCTTGAATTTCGGCTGTTCATTGTCCGGTAAGCCCCAGACCACTGGCAGCCATTCCTGTACAGGAATCATTTCCGGGCCGATTGCGATCGCCGTCAGAAAACCGTGCAAAGCGTCCATTGTCATACCGTCATCACCAACACGGTCAGACATCAGAAACTTGTCCAGTTCGTTAAATTCCTTATCGCTCAATGGTTCATCAAGATGCATAGCAATTACTTCGTATTCGTTGAAATATCCGAAGTGTAGCCGCTCAGGCGGGCATCTGCACGATTTTTCAGGTATCACGCCCAGAAAATCGCTGAGTCAGAATCGATTCACCTTACAATGCCGCCTATGGATAAAAATCAGGATTTTTCGCACTTTTCGGGGCTGACGCCGGATCTGGTGCTGGACGCAGTGGAACAGGCCGGCTGGATGGTTGACGGCCGTTTGCTGGCTTTAAACAGTTATGAGAACCGTGTGTATCAGGTTGGCGTCGAAGACGGCCCGCCGCTGATCGCTAAATTTTACCGACCTGAACGCTGGACCGATGCCGCAATTATTGAGGAGCATCAGTTCTCCGCAGCGCTGGCGCAGGCGGAAATTCCGGTGGTGACCGCATTGCCGGATGCGCAGGGAAATACGCTGCGTCACTGGCAGGCATTCCGGTTCGCGCTGTTTCCGCGTCAGCGCGGGCATGCGCCGGAATTACATGATCCGGCTACTCTGGAATGGCTGGGGCGCTTTATCGGACGGATTCATGCACAGGGCGCAACAACAGCCTTTGCGCATCGTCCTGCGCTGAATATACAAAGTTTCGGATTTGAGCCACGCGCATGGTTGCTGCAGACACCGGATCTGATACCGGATGAATTGAAAGCTGCCTGGGCTGATACGAGCCAGCGTGCACTGGATCAGGTGCAGCGTCAGTTTGATCTGGCGGGTGATGTGCCGCAAATTCGTCTGCACGGAGACTGTCATCCGGGCAATGTGTTGTGGGTGGATGATGGCGATGAGGCAGGCCCGCATTTTGTGGATTTTGATGATGCGCGCAGCGGGCCGCCGGTGCAGGATTTGTGGATGCTCTTATCCGGTGAACGTGCTGATATGCAGGCGCAACTCGGCGATTTACTGGCGGGTTACGAAGACTTCTATGAATTCAATCCGCGTCAGCTGCATCTGATTGAAGCTTTACGCACTTTGCGGCTGATCCATTATTCCGCATGGCTGGCGCAGCGCCGTTTTGATCCGGCATTTGTTGCCGCATTTTCGTGGTTTGGAACGCCGCGTTACTGGCAGGAAAAAATTACAGAATTACAGGAACAGATTGCTGCAATGCAGGCACCGACCTTATGGCCGGTGTAAGGCGTTTTGCTTGCAGGAGCATCCTTAAACGTTTTTTATTTGTTAGAAAGAAGTGAAATCATGACTCAGGACGAACTGAAACTGGAAGTGGCAAAAGCAGCGATTGCTTATGTGGTTGAGAACGACATCGTTGGTGTCGGCACTGGCTCGACAGCCAATTTTTTCATTGATGAACTGGCGAAAATCAAAGATAAAGTCAAAGCCACGGTTGCATCGTCTGAAGCAACCGCCGCGCGTCTGCGCGCACATGGCTTTGAAGTGCTGGATCTGAATGATGTGACCAGCATGCCAGTGTATATCGATGGCGCGGATGAAATCACCGCCAGCGGCGCGATGATCAAAGGTGGCGGCGCAGCACTGACCCGCGAAAAAATCGTGGCGTCCGTTGCGCAAAAATTCATTTGTATTGCTGATGGCTCCAAACTGGTGCCGACGCTCGGCAAATTTCCGTTACCAGTAGAAGTGATTCCGATGTCGCATGCGGTCGTGGCCCGTAAACTGAACGCATTGGGTGGTCAGGCAAAATTACGCCTGAAAGATGAGAAACCACTGGTAACTGACAACGGCAACTATATACTGGACGTGCACGGGATGCAGATTAGTGATCCGGTTGCAATGGAGGCAAGCATTAATAATATCGTTGGTGTTGTGACTGTAGGCTTATTTGCGGCACAAGGCGCGGACGTATGTTTATTGGGAACAACTAATGGGGTAAAAACCTTACAGTTCTGAAGGAAAAAGCGAATTGTGCTGTCGCTGCCTGAGTCATTATGATTTTCGCTCATTCTAATTAATTACAGAGAGGAGTCACTATGTTGAAGGAAATCGGTCTGAAAAAGGTGGTCATGGCGGCAGCACTGGTTGCCGCAACATTCGGAACCGCACCATCCGTGTTTGCGGATGCCGTTCTGAATGTACCGATGACCAAAGAATCTCAGGCTAAGGTCACACCGGAGGAAGCAATTCAGCGCTTGAAAGATGGGAATGCCCGTTTCCTGTCTGGCAATATGGTAAAGCGTGATCTGATCGCCCAGACCAAAGCTGCCGGTTCACAAGGTCAGTTCCCGTTTGTCAGTATCGTTTCCTGCATTGATTCCCGTTCTGACCCTGCACTGGTGTTCGATCAGGGTATCGGTGATATGTTTACCGCCCGTGTTGCCGGAAATATCGTCAATGAAGATATTCTGGGCAGCCTGGAGTATGCATCCAAAGTTGCCGGTTCCAAAGCGATTGTGGTGGTGGGGCATACCCACTGCGGCGCAGTCAAAGGTGCCTGTGATGGCGTGAAAATGGGTAATCTGACCGCACTGATCGAAAAAATCTCGCCAGCAGTCAAAGCAACGCCGAATGTGCATGGCAGCGACCGCTCCTCCAAAAATCATCACTTTGTGGATGCTGCAGCCGAAACCAATGTGCGCATGACTGTGAAAACGATTCTGGATAAAAGCCCGGTGCTGAAAGAAATGGTCGATAAAGGCCAGATCAAAGTGATCGGTGCAATGCATGACGTGGAAACCGGGAAAGTTGATTTCCTGAACTGATTCCGTATCAGCTAATCTCCCGAAAAAGCCCGTTTTTCTGCGTCAGGAAAACGGGCTTTTGTGCAGTTATCGTCATATGGTGTTTCCGGAGGCCCGGACTTTCTGCCGACGACCGCCGCATCGCTGTGCTGAAAGCCGCATTTGAGGGTATTTGGGGCATTTTTCAGCCTGCAGGCAGCTTACCTGTGCGGCGTCTGCCGGGTGCAAAAGCAAATGCACGGGAACAGATCTGTTTTTGCGATCCGTTGCGGCAAACGCAACAGAAATAAAAAAGCCTCCGTTTGCAGGAGGCTTTTTATTCGCGCTGAACGAGATCAGGCAGTCGGTGGTACGTAACCGGCAGCAGCATCTGCGCCATCGCCGAAGAAATGCTTTTCCATTTGTGCCATCAGGTATTTACGGGCACGGATATCAGCCAGATTCAGGCGGTTTTCATTCACCAGCATAGTCTGGTGTTTGATCCAGCCAGCCCAGGCTTCTTTGGAAACGGATTGATAAATTCTCGCGCCCAGTTCGCCCGGAACCGGTGCGAAATCCAGACCTTCTGCTTCTTTATCCAGTTTAATGCAGTGGACCATGCGGGCCATAGTAACTCCTGTTGAATTTGCGATGCCGCGATTATACGTAAAGCTGCTTACAGCTGCTTGATCAGTACCAGAGATTTGCGTTGCCAGTTGTACATTTTCTGACGGTCACGCGGTAAATCGTCGACAGTCGCCTTCACGAATCCGCGCTTCAGGAACCAGTGTTCGGTGCGCGTCGTCAGTACAAACAGCGAATGGAAACCAGCGCGGCGGGCGCGTCTTTCCATGTGTTTGAGTATCCGTTCGCCATCGCCCTGACCCTGCACGTCCGGATTTACCGTCAGGCAGGCCATTTCTGCCATTTTGTCGTAATGGAAAGGATAGAGGGCTGCGCAACCAAAGATCACGCCGTCATGCTCAATCACAGAGAACTGGTTGATTTCGCGTTCTATCAGTTCGCGGCCGCGTTTCACCAGCGTACCGTCCGCTTCCAGTGGTTCGATCAGTTTAATGATCGCACCGACATCTTCAATCGTCGCTTCACGCAGTGTTTCCAGATTTTCCGATGTGACCATCGTGCCCACACCATCGTGCGTGAACAATTCCAGCAACGCAGAGCCATCCATCGCGTAAGGCACGATATGCACACGCGGTACGCCGGCTTTGCAGGCTTTGGCAGCGTGTTCCAGATAAAACGCAGAATCCGGCGGCAGATAACCGGCGCTTAGCTCGTCGTCAGCATGCTGATATGATAATTCGTGAATTTCTTCATTGTCCTGATCCACCATCATCGGTGTTTCGGTGATGAAGATCAGTTTGTCTGCTTTCAGCGCAGTTGCTGCCGAAACCGCCACGTCTTCCATCGTCAGGTTAAATGCTTCACCTGTCGGCGAAAAGCCCAGCGGGCCAAGCAGTACCAGACTGCCTGCTTCCAGAATTTTATGAATGGTTTCCGCTGCCACTTTACGGGTAACACCGGTCAGACCGAAATCTACGCCGTTCACAATGCCGATTGGTCGTGCGGTCACAAAATTGCCGGAAATAATACGGATCGCAGAGTGTGCCATCGGGGTATTAGGCAAGCCCTGGCTGAATGCTGCTTCGATATCCAGGCGCAGTTCACCGGCAGCTTCTTTTGAACATTCCATCGCTGCGATATCGGTAATACGAACGCCATGATGGAAGTGGGCATCGACATTTCGCAAGGCCAGCTGTTCAGCCACCTGTGGGCGCGATCCGTGTACGATCACAATTTTGATGCCGAGAGCATGCAATAAAGACAAATCCTGCGCCAGAACAGGCAGTGCGCCGGCAACGACCAGCTCGCCCGGAAAGGCCACGACGAAAGTCTTGCCACGGAAGGCATGAATATACGGTGCGACCGAGCGCAGCCACTGAACGAATTGAACGGGATTTTCCATGCGCGAATTATAATCTGATCACGCAGGAATCTTGCATAGTCTGTGCCTTCCGGAAACTTATTTTTGCGCCAGTAAAGCCAGAGACTGGCGCTTTTTATAATACAAATCCTGCGATTTCCGCGTCAGCGCATTTTTCTCCGCCATTTGCAGGTTTTCATCGGTTTTCTGCAGATTGCCAAGCTGGAAATAGGTACGTGCCAGCCAGAAGTAAGATTCTTCGTTATACGGATCTTTGCGCAACTCTTTCTCGATCAGTTTGCGCGCATCGGCAAAGCGGCCTTCCTGATACGCTTGTTTGCCCTGATTCAGGAAATAAAAAGGTGGTTCCGGCTGCAGTTTTGCCAGTTGTGTCGCCACAGCAGCGGCTTCTGCTGGGCGTTGACGGGTTACCAGTAACTCTTGCAGATTACTGAGTGCGACAACATTTTCCGGTTGCGTTACGACAATGTAGCGAAATAACTGTTCGGCCTCCGCAAACATCGCTTGTTTGCGATACACGACGCCGAGAGTGTTAATCGCAATCGAAAAGTCAGGGTCTGTTGTGATGGCTGCTTTTGCGTACCAGTAGGCTTCGCCAGCTTTGCCGCGTGCCAGCAGTTCAGCAGCGCGGTTATTGAAATACATCGCCACAATACGTTTTTCGGAGATGATGTCGGCTTGCTGACGCATTGCAACACCCGGTGGCAGGAAATCGATAATCAGCGAAGCATGGTCGCCCAGATCCAGATCAAAGGCACTGGTACGCTGCCCCAGCAGCACGTTTACATGGCCGGATGCCAGCAATATATGATCGGTACGGGTCCAGCTGTCATCCATGCGTACATTCTGAAAGCGCACATCCAGCCCCAGCTCACGCGCCATTGCGGCGGTCATCAGTACCAGCGACAGGCAATTACCGCTTTTACGATCAAATGCTTCGCTCGCATTCAGCGTTTCTTCGGCATCGTATTCCAGCATCAGACCACTGTTTTTTTTCAGCGCCTGATACAACCTGACACGCATATCGCCGTTTCCGGCACGCACATGCTGCTTCAGGAATTCCCGCATCGGTTCGCTGACTTTCAGAACATCTTCGGCACGCGGTTCGCTGCGGCTCAGCGCAAAAGCAGCGTCATGAAACAAAGCGGGTTGCGCTACTTTCGTCTGGGTGGCGCAGCCGGTCAGTATTGAAAACAGCATAAAAAACAGCAAACGTGTGAACATAGCCAGCTCCTCATCGCACAATGTTTGGCGGACCTAAACACCGAAAAGAAGTTTACAACCTCGGGTTGACTGATTTTCCGATGATTCTTTCATTTGCGTTTTAGCAGCTGACGGTAGTTCCTGCCAGATATATATAACTTTACGAGGCGACTACTTTTATGGCATTTGTTAGTTGGTGCTGATAACTGGTTAGTCTTTACGCACCAGCATCGCCACCAGTTTTTGCGTCAGCGGCGCAACCACCATCACCGACGGAAATGCCACTATCCACGCCGGCAGCCATGCGCTCAGCCATAAATGCAACGTCTGATCATGCAGGCCGGTAGTGCGGATCGTGGTGATGCCGGAAACCAGTAAAGACATCAGGCCGGAGAGAATCAGGCTGAACACCAGCTGCGCATATTTTTTCGGAATCATCGTAAAACTCTTATTCGCTAAAAAGAAAGAACTGCAAAGTCTAAAAGTTCCAGCGCACTTTAAGTCAAGTCAGTACAGAAAATTTTTGCATAACAGCATCGCAACAAAGCTGCGCAATCGGCGCAGCCCGGTTTTGTCGCTGCTGGCTAAATCTGGGATAATCCCGCCCCTATGACACAGAAAAAAACATCTACTTCCGGCAGCGCCGCCAAACTGGACGGACTGGCCGGATTGCGCGATTTACGCGCGCAGCTGATCGAACAAAAAGAACAACAGCAAAAGCAGCAAATAAACACGCCGTCACTGAACAGTGGTGATGCGCAGGCACGTAGGCCGCAGGCGGCAACGCAAACCCGCAATGGCACGCAGGATACACAGCGTAATCAGGGCAGCCGTCAGGGTGTGCCGCGAAAACCCGCAGAAATGCAGAAATCGCCGGCAGCACCAGCTAGAGCACAACAAAACAGCAAAGTTGCCAGCCGGAAGCCGAATCAATCCGGCGCTAAAAACACTGCAGGGCAGGTGCATCCGTTTCTGGCGAAACGCAATCCTTTACCGGAAATCACTTTCCCTGAAGAATTGCCGGTATCCGGCAAGCGCGAGGATATTGCAAATGCACTGATTGCAAATCAGGTGGTGATTGTTTGCGGTGAAACCGGTTCCGGTAAAACCACACAGCTGCCGAAAATTTGTCTGGAAGTTGGACGTGGCAGCACCGGCATGATCGGCCACACCCAGCCGCGCCGTATCGCTGCATCGTCCACTGCAAAACGGATTGCGCAGGAACTCGGCTCGCCACTGGGGGAGCATGTCGGTTATAAAGTGCGTTTTACCGATACGCTGAACGAAGGTGCCTGCGTCAAGCTGATGACCGACGGTATTCTGCTGGCAGAAACCCAGACCGATCCTTTGCTGCGTCAGTACGACACCATCATCATCGACGAAGCGCATGAACGCAGCCTGAACATTGATTTTCTGCTCGGCTATCTGAAGCAGATTCTGCCGAAACGTCCGGATCTGAAAATTATCATCACGTCCGCCACCATTGATGCCGACCGCTTCGCGCGCCATTTCTGCGATGCGCAGCAAAAACCGGCACCGGTGATTGAAGTGTCCGGTCGTTTATATCCGGTGGAAATCCGTTACCGTCCGGTGCAGGACACAGAAAAAGATAAAGACCGCGATCTGATGACCGCAATCACCGACGCGGTGGATGAACTGTGCCGTTTGGGTTCCGGTGATGTGCTGATCTTCCTGCCGGGCGAGCGCGAAATCCGCGACGCAGCGGAAGCTTTACGCAAACACCATCCGCCGCATGTGGAAATTCTGCCGCTGTTTGCGCGTTTATCGGCGCAGGAGCAGGAACGCATTTTCAAACCATCGAATGCACGCCGTATTGTGCTGGCGACCAACGTCGCTGAGACCTCGCTGACGGTACCCGGCATACGCTTTGTGGTGGATACCGGTCTGGCGCGGGTAAAGCGTTACAGCTACCGCAATAAGGTCGAGCAATTACAAATCGAATCGATTGCGCAATCGGCGGCGAATCAGCGTGCTGGTCGTTGCGGCCGTGTTTCGTCCGGTGTCTGTATTCGTTTGTACGATGAAAAAGAGTTTCAGCAGCGCGCACGTTTTACCGATCCGGAAATTCTGCGTTCTTCGCTGGCATCTGTCATTCTGCGCATGAAATCGCTGCGCCTGACTGACGTAGAAAGCTTCCCGTTCATCGAGCCACCGCTGGGCCGCGCCATTGCTGACGGTTATCAGCTGCTGCAGGAACTGGGCGCGATGGATGAAACCAATCAGCTGACTGCGGTTGGTCGTCAGCTCGCCAAGCTGCCATTAGATCCGCGCGTTGGCCGCATGATTCTGGCAGCGCGCGATCAGCAAGCCCTGCAGGAAGTGCTGATCATCGCCGCCGCCTTGTCGGTACAGGACCCGCGTGAACGTCCGCTGGAAGCGCAGGCAGCTGCAGATCAGGCGCATAAAAAATTTGCCGATGAGAAATCGGAATTTTTATCGTATCTGAAACTGTGGAAATGGTTTGAAGACGCGATAGAACATAAAAAAACCAATCGCCAGTTGCAGGATAACTGCCGCAGCAATTTTGTGAATCAGCTGCGCCTGCGCGAATGGCGCGAAGTGCATTCGCAATTGCTGACGATTGTGAAAGAGCAGGGCTGGCGCATGAATGAGAAGCCAGCCACCTACGAGCAATTGCATCTGGCGCTGCTGACGGGTTTGCTCGGTAACATTGGTTATAAATCGGATGAAGACAGCCATTACCTCGGCGCGCGCGGCATTAAGTTTCATATCTGGCCCGGTTCGCATCTGAGTAAGAAAGCCGGTCGCTGGATTATGTGTGCGGAACTGGTGGATACCTCGCGTTTGTACGGTCGCTGCATTGCGCAGATACAGCCGGAATGGCTGGAAAAAACCGGCGCGCATTTGCTGAAAAAATCTTACGGCGATCCGCGCTGGGAAAAGAAAGCCGGTCAAGTTGTCGCACATGAACGCGCCACGCTGTACGGGCTGGTGGTGTACAGCCAGCGCCGTATCAACTTCGGCAATATCAATCCGGATGAAGCGCGTACCATCTTTATCCGCGAAGCACTGGTGAACGGCGAGTTTGAAACCCGTCTGCCATTCTTTGCACATAACCAGCAACTGGTGCGCGAGATTGAAAATCTTGAACACAAGTCACGCCGTTTAGACGTGCTGGTGGATGATGAACTGATCGTCGCGTTTTACGACAAGCTGATTCCGCCCGGCATTTGTAATGCGGTGGAGTTTGAGCAATGGCACCGCGAAGCCACGCGCACCACGCCGAAAATGCTGTATTTGGTGAAAGATGATCTGATGCGCCACGAGGCTGCAGGCATCACCACAGATTTCTTCCCGAAAACCATGCAGGTGTCCGGCGTGGCGGTGCAGCTCAGTTATCACTTTGAACCGGGCAGCCCGCGTGACGGTGTGACTATGAGCGTGCCGCTGTATCTGCTGAATCAGGTATCGGCAGAGCGTGGCGAATGGCTGGTGCCGGGCATGCTGAAAGAAAAAGTGCAGCTGTTACTGAAATCGCTGCCGCAAAAAATCCGCCGCCACTGCGTACCTTTGCCGGAATACGCCGCCGGATTCTGTGAGCGTAATGATTTCGGGAAAGGGATTTTTCTGGATGTGCTGATCGCTGATATCCGCGAAAAAACCGGCTTGCTGTGCAAAAGCACCGACTTCAAATTTGAAACCTTGCCAGCCCATCTGGCAATGAATTTCAAAGTGGTGGATGAGCACGGACGCCAGCTGGATATGGGTCGTAATCTCGCCAGCCTGCGCGCAGAACTGGGCGGACAGGCGCGTGAAAGCTTCCAGAAAATCGCCAGCGCAGAAAAACTGGCCCTGCTGGAAGGCGGTAATGATGCAGACGAAGCCGTCAGCGCGCAAAGCCGCAGCGCCGCCGTGCCGCAAGCCAGCGCCAGACCGCAAGGCAAGGGCGGTGCTGCGCCCGTGGTGTATCAGCAGGAAAAACTGACCGACTGGACCTTTGGTGAATTGCCGGAACTGCTGGAAGTGCAGCAGGGCAAACAAACCCTGATCGGTTATCCGGCGCTGGTGGATCAGCAAACCCATTGCCAGATTGAAGTATTTGATGATCCGGATGAGGCAGCGCGTATCCACCGCACCGGCTTGCGCCGTTTGTTTGCATTGCAGCTCAAAGAACAGGTCAAGTTCTTAGAAAAAAATATTCCTGGCATGCAGCAAATGGGCATGCAGTTTATGGCACTGGGTTCGCACGAAGAATTGCGCGATCAGATTATTCAGACCGCGCTGGAACGCGCCTGCCTGCAAAATGGTATGCCATCGAACGAAGGCGAATTCCGTCAGCGTCGCGAAGAAGGCAAGGCGCGTCTGAATTTGCTGGCGAATGAAATTGCGCGACTGGCAGGATTAATTCTCAGCGAGTACCATGCGCTGCCGAAAAAAATCCAGTCCGTTAAAGCACACAGTGCCGCAGCCGCAGACATGCAAACGCAGTTGCAGCAACTGGTGCATAAACGCTTTATCGCGGAAAACGATTATGTGCAGCTCGCGCATTTTCCGCGTTATCTGAAAGCGATGGCAGTGCGTATCGACAAGCTGCGCGCTGATCCGGCGCGCGATCAGAAGCAAATGGCAGAATGGAACAGCGTTGCACAAGCCTGGCTGCGCCACCCGCGCCGCCACGGTGCGGATGCCGATCCTAAGCTGATTGAATTCCGCTGGATGCTGGAAGAATTGCGCGTGTCCCTGTTTGCACAGGAACTCAAAACGCCGATGCCGGTATCGGTGAAGCGTTTGCAAAAAGTCTGGGAAAGCCTGCAACGCTGATCGTCCGCTTCGTAACCCGCGAAAAACGCAAAACAACGCAAAAACGCTCGCAGAGAATTATCTGCGGGCGTTTTGCTTTGTGGCAGCAGAAACAAGGCTGTAATAGCAGGCTGGCGGCTGCGGCTTCGCAAGCGCCACCAGATAATTTTGTGCAGAAATCCGCATTTGTGATTTCCGGCCAGCCAGACTTTCTGCCGACGACCGCCGGATCGCTATGCAGAACTCCGCAAATTAGCCGTTTTCAGGCATTTTCAGCGGCCTGCGGGCAATCTCGATGCGCCACGTTGCGCCTGCAAGGTGTAGGATGCCAGCCGTGACCATGCCGAGCGGATTGAATCTGGGAATTCAAAACCAAACCTAATCAAATAAAACAGCCAGCGCTGCAAAGCAAGGCTGGCTGTGATGCACTTCATTAAAGCGGAAGAAGTTTATTTTTCCGGCGGACGCGGAAAGAAATGCGCAAAGGCATTCAGCGTTGCCGGATGCAAAATCGTGCCGTGATCTTCTTTCGGCAAATACTCAAACACAAATTGCGTATTGCGCGGCTTATGCTTGCGGATCAGCGCCGCCAGCGCACGCGCATCGTTCACCATTTCCGGCCCTTCATTGCCCACCGCCAGATACACCTTCATCGGCGCGGCAGGCATGTTTCGCAACAACTGCGGCGCTTGCTTCAGCAGCGACTGATTGTCCCACCACAAGCTCGGACTCATCATCACATACTGATTAAACAGCGCAGGCTTCTTCAGCAGAATCTCCGTTGCCAGCAAAGCCGCCAGCGATTGCCCGACCAGCATTTTGTCCGGCCCGGTACGGAAATGCTGCTGCACATACGGTTGCACCTCAGTTTCGATATAACGGATAAACGCATCCGAACCACCGGCGTTTTTATAGGCATCCGTGTACGCATGCATCCACTTCGGCCACACGAATTTTGGCGAGGCTTTAAACGTCATATCGCGCTTACGGTCCGTATTCGCAATCCCCACCAGAATCACCGGCGGTAAACGCTGCACCCACGAAAAACTCGCATACTGCACCGCACCCGCCATATGCGTGAAATCTTCATGCTGCCCGCCATCCAGCAAATACACCACCGGATAACGCAGCTCCGGATGTTCGTGATACCCCTCCGGCAGCATTATGTTCAGCTCGCGCTGCTCATTCAGCACCTGCGATTGCAGCGTGTAAGTCTGCGCAATCACATACGGCTTACTCGCCGGTAAAGCCTGCGCCGCACTTGCTGCAGCAGCCGAACCACCCGCCGTCTGCGCCTGCACCTGCCCCAGTACCGCCAGCGACAAAGCCGCCGCCACACCCATTTGCTGCCAAAGTCTCATCGTCGTCTCCTGTTCTGTTCTCCGGCATTTTTGCGCCGGTGCGCTATTTTCTACGATTTTGAGCAGTCTTAGTGATTTGACTAACCAATCTGATAAGTGCTGTTTTATAGTTGTTGTTTTATGCAATCTGCACGGGCGGGCGATATGGCGACGAAGGCGAGCGAAGATAAAGACATCATTTACTTTCCGATTGATCAGGGCGAACAGGCAAAGCAAGCAAAGCCGGAATATCTGCTGGCGCGACCGGTATATCAGCGGATTGCGGGATTTCTTAAAGAAAGCGTCAATAAAACAAGCGATTCGTTTAGTAAAGATAAAGAGAACATCGAGAAAAAAGATGATTTGCCTAATTCAGTTGAAGCAATTCTCGATCTGGATGAACACCGTGCCCATAACGCCATTTTGCTGGACGGTGGCAGGGGTACTGGAAAAAGTACGATTCTCGTCAATTTGCCGACCTTTATGAAGGACGAACTAGTTGAAATAAATAGGTCAGGAAACAACCCTGAAATACTCCCGTTATCAAAAGTTTTATTGATTCTAAAACCCGTTGATCCCACTCTGCTGGAGAATGACGACGACCTTTTCCTCAACATTATTGTCGCGGCCTTGCTTCGAAATAAAGAAGTGAAGGACGCAACGCAAGATTACGAAAAATCCAAAACTTTTTATGCGCGATTGCAGGCACTTGGAAGTGCTTTGGAGGGGACTCAGAAGCAGAAATCAGAATTTGGCATGGATAAGTTGCGTGCTTTTATTGGCAATCACAGCGTCAGCGATGAAGTGCACAAGTTGTTTTACGAGGCACTCAAAATCACCGGTAAGAGACTGATCGTGTTGCCAATTGATGATGTGGATACGTCATTGCAACACGCATTTAATAATCTGGAAGTTGTGAGGCGTTATTTGGCTTCACCTTATGTAGTCCCCATCATTTCCGGTGATCTTGATTTGTTTCACGAAGTGATCTGGCGGAATTTTTTCGAAGGAATTACTGCTAAGGCACGCACGGTTGAGGTTGATGATGCAAAACTGCGTGCAAAAAATCTGGCTGATGAATATGAAAGGAAACTTCTGCCGGTTGCAAGGAGAAATTTAGTTCAAAGTCTCAAGCAACACATTGCTAATCCAAAGATTTATTTGAGTAAAGATGGGTCGCCACTCTCAATTTCTCTTAGCGAATTCTTTAATTTGTTAAATAGGATTCATAATTTTTGGTTGAATGATTTTGAGAGTAGTTGGATTAAATTTTCTTTCTCTAGTGTTAGGTCTCTTGCTCAGCTAATTTCTGCGGTTAAGTCTGAGTTGATTGAGCTGGATAGGTTTCTTTCTGCGAATTTTGATTTGAAAGAAGAGAATATTGTTTACTTGTGCGAGATTCTTAGGTTGGAAAAAAGAGAGGAATATTTAAATTTTGAGAAAAAAATAAGATTGAAGTTGATTGATGTATTGCAATCGGGAGACTATCAAAAGGACTTGCTGTTGATTTATTTGGCACAGGCTAATTGGCTTGATTTTGATCGAAATATGTTGAAGCCTTTTGTGCCCGAAACCTCTGTTTTCGAAGTGGCTTTGTTTCAGCCTTTGGATCAATTAAATGCATTTAAAGATGGATGTATTGTTGAAGGGCTTGGGGTGCAGTGGAGGGAGCATTTAGATGGGATTATTTTTAATGAATTTTGGTTGAATAATTTGCCGGAAAAGACAGTCTTATCGTATCCTCCTCCAGATAAAGGTGTTCCAATTCCTGGTGCTTTGTTTGGAAACAGTGAAAATAAAATTTTTGTCAGTAAGCTTCTCAGTCATAATCAAGTGTATTTACAGGAAGATCATGGATCTTTTGTTTATTTTGGGCGACTTTTTGAGATTTTAGTTCTTGGGCTATTTAAGAATGTTTGTGTTGATGCGGTTAGGAATGTATTGAATGAGGTTCCTTTTTATTCATTGGTTGCGTTCTCCAAAACAAAAGTAATTGGTTTTCCTGAATTTCAGGAAGATAGGATTTCAAAATTTAACTCTTCAAATGACGTGCATAGGGAAGATTACCGCGTTTTAAGTGAACTTCCTCATTGGGAAGAAATTGTTGCGGAATATTCGAGTCAATTAATCGAGTGGCGATCTAAATATAACGAATTTTGGCCAGATCAGCCAAGTGCTTTATTAATATATCGTGTAATGAATAAGTTTTTTACTCAGTTGGCGGAGTATGAAAGTGATTGGGGGCGATTTAAGGAAGTTAATGACGTAACTGATGTAGCTGAATTGGGTTTGAGAGCATTTAATGCATTTTGCGCGGCGATTGGTAGTTACGAGGTAAAAAATCATTCTGAAATATCAAATGGTTCTGGATTTGGCTACGTTGGTGAAGGATTTGTCTTTTCTGAAATCTATGGCGCGAATATTCAAACTTCGAGTGGGCAATCAAAGGGGTACGCATATGAAATTTTTCACACGCACCCAATTCGTAATTGGCTGAATGTGAATACACCGACTTACCATGAAGAAGATATCTAATGTAGTTGATTCTGTTAAGTTTGTGATATTTTGCTCTGATTTGATTTCTGGGATGGTAAAAACCAATTTACTTCATTTTGAACTAAAAGATAAATTAAATATTTTTGGTTGTTCGGGTGAGTGTCGAAAACTTCTTGCCCAAGAAGTTGATAACGAATGGCCCCGTCGCTTCCGCCTGAACGAAATCGCTCACGCAGTGGAATTAATCTGGCCGTCAGAAATGCTTGTCACACCGGAGTTCAAAGCGCTGGATCAGTTGGCTGCAGAGCTTTTTGATACGACCAATGGCGGCTTGCATTACCGCAAAGAGACTGAGCCGGATTTTGTGCGTCTGTGCGCACGGCTTGATCCGGCGTATGTGGCGGCGTGGCAGTTAGCGAAAGATTTTCGCGATCAAACGAAGACTGAAAAATTTGAGGAAGTCAGTAAAGCGTCAGAACTGATTGATGCTTTGCAGCCTTTGTTTAGTCCGCCCGTCCAAAAAAATGCTGCTGCGGTTGCGGAAAATCACGTGCATCTGGGTGGTGTGTATGGCAGCGGGCTGGCGCTGATGCTGGCGGTGTTGCATCCGGCAAAGGGGCAGTTAAAGCAGCATGCGCAGCAGGAATTGATAAAGGAGTTACAGCGTTTGCTGGCAGCCTTGTTGCAGCTGCCAGACTGGTTGCTGCCATCCGCTGAAACGAAAAAAACGCAACAGCAAACTGTTACGAAGGATCAGCATCATCAGCGTATCAATGCACTGATTCAGTATTCCATCGGGCAGGCGTGGTTGTTTCAGACAGAAATGCAGGTGGACTGGTACGGTATTGCGCAGCAACCCGCGGATGAATCGGTGGTGAATCCGGCGTGGTTGCGCAAGCAGGTTGCGTTATATATGCAGGCCGGTGATGTGTCGAAAGCGTGGCTGTATTTGCTGATCTGGCTGTGGTGGCATTATCAGGATCCGCACTGCTGCGAGCGTTTCCGTACGCTGACGCTGTATTTTCTGAACCGGATTAATCGTCTGCGGCGCGAAGTGATTATGGACGGGCAGGGCCTGAGCCGCTTCGTGCAGTATTATGATGAACCTTTGCGCTGGGGAAAATCAGCGCCGAATCAATTCAATGCCGCGCAGGTGTTGTTTCAGAATGCCAAAGATGTGGCAGAGCTGAAAGTAACGCGCAGCAAGCTCAATCCCAAAGACTTAGCCCTGTGGCTGAAGCAAATGGAAAAGGCTGTGCAGCCCGACAGCGCTTACGGTGATGCAGTTGCAAGCCGATTTGTGCCGCCAACAGCGGCGCAGGCGAATGCGTATCGCGCGTTGATGGAGCGCTGGCATTTCTGCATTCATTTTTTGCGCACTCCGGCATTTCAGCATCACCCCGAAAAAGTCTGGCATGAAGCCAGAGCCTTGCTGCAGCAGTGTTTTAGTTTGTCCGGCTGGGACAGGCCGGAATTGCTGGGACTGAGTTCTCAACTGTCTGATGAACAGCAACAGACATTGCGTCCGGCCGCGTGGATACGCGGGCTGGATGTGGCTGGCGATGAAAATCTGGTGCGGATTGAAGTGTATGCACCGGCATTACGCTGGTTGCGGCAAGCGTTTGTGGCGCGGCAGACAGAACGCAGTTTGCAAGCCTTAGTCGGTGCTGCATCAGAAAGTGCTGATCTTCTGAAGGGCTGGCATTTCAGTATTCATGCGGGCGAGGATTACGCTCATCCTTTGTCCGGCTTGCGGCATCTGGATGAAACCGTGCAGTTTTGTGCGATGAAAAAAGGTGATCGCTTAGGTCATGCGCTGGCGCTGGGTGTGGATGCAGAAAGCTGGCTGGCGCGGCATGGCGATGCGTTGCTGCCGGTGGATGAGCATGTCGATAATCTGGTGTGGGCCTGGCATGAAGCTGGCGCGCTGGCGGAACGATTGCCGTGGTGTGCAAAGGTAAAAGACCATTTGGAAAAACGCATACGCCGCTTGCTGCCTTATGTGCCGTGGCTGCATCCGGTGTGCTTTGCATGGGAACACCCGCTGAAGCAAAGGCTTGAAACGCGCCAGTTGCGCAAGGATTGTCAGGAAAAATCGGCGACGGAATCTATCCTTATCGACGATTTGTACACCGCATGGAAGCTGCGCCGAAATTGCTACTGGCAGTTTTTACGCTGGCAGCAATCCGGCGTGCAGGACGATGCAACGCTGGCCGCCTTGCCCGACCTTGATCTGCTGAAGCAGTCCGATAACAAAGCAGGCAAACTGTTTTTGCAGCGGGCGCGCTGGCTGGAAGTGCAGAAGCCATCTTGGCAACCGGAAACTTCCGGTCAGAATAACGGTGACGAAAAAACCTCTGGAAAGGCAGCTTCCGGTAAAGCCGGGAAAAAAGATTCGAAAGCACAAAAAGAGGAAAAGACCGCTATCAAGGTTCGCCCCGCGTTGCCGAAACCTCCTCCGTTTGGTTATTGCGATTTCACGAAAGACGGTTTGCTGAAAGTGCGCGTCAGCAGTTTGCGTCGCGGAACGGCGTTGCCTGCTGTGGCTGAACCCGATGCATTAAACATGCTGACGGATTTCTATCATTCCGACGAACTGAAATTCATCCACGCGCTGCAGGATGTCAAAATGCAGGAGTACGCTGATCTGGGTCTGATGATAGAAGTGAATCTGACTTCGAATACCTATATCGCCAGACTGGAAGATTTTAAAGAGCATCCGGTATTCCGCTGGTATCCGGTTGCGAAAGCGGATTTGAATGCAGGCGGCAAATTCAATGTTTTCGGCCTGAGAAAAAAGCCAATGACGGTATGTATCAATACCGATGACCCCGGCATTATGCCAACGACGTTGCGCACGGAATTCCGCTTACTGAAAGAGGCCGCACTGGATCGTGGTGACGAAGAGGCTCTGGCTGAAGCATGGGTGAAAAAACTGCGTCAGGCGGGGATGGACGAGTTCAGGCAAAAGCATGTACCCGTGTGGCGGAAAGCACACTGACCGCCGAAGTTTCATATTGCAGTCAACGCAAACGGATAGAATCTGCAGCACGCTATCTCATTAACAATAACAACAGGAGTAAATCACATGGCAGAACAAGATCCGCAACTGGCAGCGACGCCATCGGCTTCAGATAATACCGGTGATGCCGGCGCTGATGCGATCGCACCACCGGCAGCGCTGGCGACGGATGCGTCGGAGCAGCCGTATCAGGTGGCGGCCGATCCCGCAGTGCTGGCGCAGGCGATGCCGTTTAGTCAGGATGCGGCGCAAAGTATTGTGGATGCCAGGGATAAGCTGATGAAATCCATTGAGGCAGATATTGCATGGTATGACGGCGCTAAGCAGAAGCGGGCGTTCTGGGCGCGTCTGATTCGGGGATCGATGATCGGATTTGGTGGTGTTTCTGCGGTGCTTCCGGTGATCACGCCGTTCAATCTGGGAACATGGACGATTCCGGCCAGTGCCACCTCGGTCATGATGGTGGTGACGGCAACCATGTATGCCTACGAGCGCTACTACGGTAATGCCGATGCATGGATGCGTTTTGAGATGGCAAGGCAGCGCTTGCAGCGTTTGTCCGAAGAGTTTGAACTGAACTGGCTGGCTTTGCAGGTAGCCGGTGCCGGTAAGCCGGATCTGGCCAAAGAACTCACCGAACTGATTCGCGTTTCCAGCGCACGCTACAACATCATTCAGACCGAAACCGAACAATGGATCAGCAGTTTTAAAGCTGGCATGAAAACCTCGGTGCCGAAGGCGGCAGAAGAGGGTAAGGCAGGCTGATATAACATCACGGAACCGGCCTGTTGCCGGTGCAGTGATTGAGCAATGCAAACGCGGGCAATTGTCCGCGTTTTGTTTTGGTCGCTGAATTTGCAGATGAATCCTGTGAACGTTGTGCAGTTATCGGCATTTCGCATTTCCGGAAGCCCGGACTTTTTGCCGACGACCGCCGGATCGCTGTGCTGAACACCGCATTTGGGGCTGTTGACGTGTTCTGCGGTGTTAAATCATGCGATTACGTGTAAGGCGGCTTGCTTCGGGGTGTGGATTTCTGTGCTTTTTGTGTGTTGCGCTGGTGATTAATGCGGGAGGCACGCTCTTTGCAATTGGGTGCTGACCATGCGCCAGCCAGCGGGTGTGGCGTCTGGTGTTTGTACTGCCATTCAGTTTGCAATCCTCTTTCAACACGTCAATTCGGAGATCGGTATGAGTCAGGAACCACAGGTAGTCAGCATGATGCATGCAACACGTCACACAAAGCCATCGGCAGAATCACGCGATTATTATCAAAAGTTGTTGCAAACGCTGAGTGTGCCCGGTGTAACGCCAGAAAATAACACTGCACAGGGTAAAGCCGCGCGCGAGGCGCTGATGCTGTGGAATGGCTATTACACGCTGAGTGCTTCCGGTCCGGATGCCGCATCGGAATCGGTGGCGACGGGTGCTTTCTTCGCGATTGATGCCAACATGGTTGTGACACCTGCGCTGAGTGAGCCGTATCTGGATGTAACGCTGATTGTTTCGCTGGATGGAAAGCATGCGAATCGGTTCCGGTTTGATTCTGCATTTGACGGAACGACTCTGGTACAAACGAACAAATATGGTCTGAGAATCGAGCTGAGTTTTGTGCGTAACGCTGACACATACGGTGCTGTCGCCACTTGTACCGGAACGATTACTTTGCCGGGCAGCATAGAAGTGACAGTGACTGGCCAGACTTATAATAATCCGATTCAGGCAACCCTGTTCGCCGGAAAATACTATGCATCCACCTCCGGCAGCGCGCCTGTCGAAGTCATGGAAATCGGGGCGAATTATCAGTTGCGTTACGATTTTGGTTCTAACGATGGGGTGTTAATGGCAGTGCCAGCCTTTGTTTATAACCTGAATATGTACTACTTCCTGTTCCCGCAGCTGGAAAGTTATGTGCATCTGATTATGGGAACATCGGGTAACAAAGGTTTCGCGTGTAATGATATGTGTGACGGCGGTGCAAATCCTGTACGTTCTTTACTTACGATTCCTGATGCGCCGACAATTTGGCCGAATATTCTTGGCGAGCCGGATATCGATCTGGTCAATTTCAGTGGCTACTATCCGCTGACCTATGCAAACGGCCCGGATCGCTGCACGCCAGCAGGTTTTGTTTCGATTCAGGCGCAGTATTCCACCTGGCTTCCGGGGCATTCTGCCGATTGTTATATGGTGCTGATCAGCTGGTCTTTCGACGGTGTGCAATCGCAAGGCTGCTACTTTGATCGTATTAATAGCAATATGAGTTACAAAGACGGCGAACTGACCATACCGGAATTTGGCGTGAAGCTGACACTGACCCGTAGTTATGATGCGCGAACGAATGCACTGGTAAAACTGGAGGGCGTAATCGGTAAAACATTCGTGACCGGTTTTACCCCGTTTAACCCTGTGCCGCTGACGGCTTTCGGTGGTTTGTCATTGACTAATGCGAGCGGCGATTGCCTGACAATTCAGGGAAATAACAATGTGATCTATAACGGGCATGGACGCCATAGCGTGATTTATGTTCCGCTGATGTACATCCTCGCATATCCCGCCCTGTTCACTGATGTGGTGATGTCGCTCGGTACCGACGGAACCCACGGCACAGCGTGTATCGTCACCACCAATGTGAATGAACCTCAGACACAATGGCAGACGACGGCTGTCTGGTCATTGCCGCCGCAATTACCGACAACGGAAAATTAATGCGTTGTTGACCTCCTCAGTATCAAAACAAAACGCCCCGGCTTTCAGAGAAAACCGGGGCGTTGTCTGTTGCCGCCTCAGGAGCGAAACGGCAGGCAGGGGGTGTTGAAATCAGGCGACTTTTTTGCCGGATTTCGCGTTTTCAATATTGGCGACATTGGCGTTCGGGTCGATACCGTTTTCCCATTTCGCGATTACGGCAGCGGCAATCGAGTTACCAACCGCATTGGTTGCAGAGCGGCCCATATCCAGGAATTGGTCCACACCCATGATCAGCAGCAAGCCTGCTTCAGGAATGTTGAACTGATTCAGTGTTGCAGCGATTACGACCAGCGAAGCGCGTGGCACACCGGCCATACCTTTGGATGTCACCATCAGCAACAGCAGCATGGTGATTTGGGTGCTGACCGACAGTTCGATACCGTAAGCCTGTGCGATGAACAGAACCGCGAAGGTGCAGTACATCATCGAGCCATCCAGATTGAAGGAGTAACCCATCGGCAGAACGAAGCTGGAGATTTTGCGTTGTACGCCGAATTTATCCAGTGCGTCCAGAATTTTCGGGTAAGCCGCTTCAGAACTTGCAGTAGAGAATGCCAGCAGGAATGGTTCGCGGATCAGCGCCATCAGACGGAAGATGGATTTGCCGATGAACATAAAGCCCGCCGCAATCAGCAGCGCCCACAGAATCGCCAGACCGAAGTAGAAACCTGCCATGAACTTCGCGAACGTTACCAGTACGCCCAGACCTTGTGTGGTGATGACGGAAGCCATCGCAGCAAATACCGCCACTGGTGCGAGTGTCATGATGGAACCGGTGATTTTCAGCATCACGTGCGCCAGTTCATCAATCACTGCTGTCAGTTTCTTACCGGATTCACCCAGTGCTGCCAGTGCAGAGCCGAAGAACAGCGAGAACACGACGATTTGCAGGATTTCATTATTCGCCATCGCTTCAATCGGCGATTTCGGGAACAGATGGCCGACGAAATCTTTCAGATTAAATGCACTGGTTTTCAGATTGGTGGCAGCGTGCACATCCGGCAGCGGCAGACCGAGATTGGTACCGAGTTGCAGCGCATTCGACAGCAGCATACCGATAGACAACGAGACCAGCGATGCAATCACAAACCAGCCCATGGATTTCACACCGATACGGCCGACGGTTTTGGTGTCGCCGAGATTGGCAATACCAACCGACAGCGTTGAAAACACCAGCAGTGCGATGATCATTTTGATCAGTCGCAGGAAGATGTCTGTCAGGATAGAGAAGTAACCGGAGAGTTCGGTCGCGAATTTGGTGCCAGCCCAGGTTTCGTGGCAGGCATAGCCGACGCCGATACCGGCGATCATCGCGATGAAAATCATCAGCGTATTGGATTTTTTCTTCATCAATAGTTCTCCTTAGTAGCAGATCATCCTGCGTCTGCCAGTGTCATTGTTGTGGCTTGCTTTTTTCGGGATGAGCGCAGCCCTCGCGGGATATGCGATCACAAAAAATAAAACAGGAGCCATGCCATCCTGCGTTAACCGGATGTCACGGAAAATTCAGTTCAGACTTGTGGTCCGATCAGTTTGTCGCCCGGTGGGGGCATGCATTTGGCTGGTGAACCTGACTTACAGCGTGAAAGCTGAGACCGGTTGACCGTTGGCTTTGCCGGCTGCGCACGCAGATGAAGACGATTTGCACAGAGAGCAGAAACAGCATGATGCGTGTGCATCATGCCACCGCCTTGCCGCATTATGAATTGGGGATAACCACAATAGTCTGTGTGATTTGAGAAAAACGTCTAAGTGCTTGCTGTTTTTGGGAGTATCAGGAATCACAGATTCCTTAAGTGTGTAATTCAGATGGCGAAATCTTCATGCCGGTGATGGAATTTGATGGCGGTATCAGAAGATCGTAAAAAATAAACGAAAACAAAAACGGATATCGGCCAGCGTTGGCGGATATCCGTTTTCTTTACTTGCCAGCGTATCGTGATGCCCGTATTAAACGTCGCTGCCGTGGCACTTTTTATATTTTTTACCGCTGCCGCAAGGGCAGGGATCATTGCGTCCGATTTTGGCTTCTTTGCGTATTGTGTGCTGGGTATAGGTTTTGCGGAAAGTTTGTTTTTCCGGTTCCTGAAACACCGGCCACCAGCCCATTTCTTTTTCCACGTCGCTGATATAGCTTTTGCCATGCTGCAGTTCCAGCAAACGGCTGGCCTGAAAATCGGCGTGGATATGTTCGTTCAGCCAGTCGCGGTCACTCAGTTGCGGGTCCAGCAGGTTTTCATCAAACCAGCTGTTGATCTGATCCAGCATTTCGTTGGCGCATAGCGCGGTGGCAACATCGACGATGGTTTCCAGCAGAATCGCATCGCCTTCGCTCTCGTGGCGGCGCTGATTCGCGAGCTTTTCACCTTGTTCCTGCAGGAATTGCAGCAATGGCGCACGCTCGTTATCGCCGCTGATGACGCGGACCTGCCATGCGATCAGCGCAGCGGTGCGTGACCAGACTGAAATGCCATTGTTTTCAAACATGGCTTGCAGCGGCGCGGTATTGCCATCGCAAACCGATGCCAGACAACGGCCATAGGTTTCGGTAATCACATCGCCCATGATCATTTCCAGCTGCTCATCGCCAAAGCCGCCAATTGCCACCATCGCAGCATACGCATCCGTGACGCGCCAGGCAGCCAGCAAATGCATGGCGTAAAGGTGCAGCATGTAATTGCCATCGGATGCGGCAGACGGATCGCGGGCAGTGTCCTGTAATACCTGAATCAGTTCGGGGATCACAGCCTCTTTGTGCGCGGCAATTGCCTGAATTGCGTCCGCCGGGAAGGGAGCAGTCTGGAAGCGGAGTTGCTCGGCCAGCGCAGGCCAGATCGGGGTAGATGTCATGTCAGAGATTCCGGTAAATGCGAACGGGCGACCAGAGTCGCCCGCGTTAATGCGGCAGTATAACAGTTTGTGACGGAGTTTTACTACGCGCTTGCGTCAGCTGCTGATGGTCTGGCAGCAGGATAGGCGATGCGCAGGCTGGTGTAAGCAGGTCGCATCGGGTATATTTTGTGTCAATTTGTAAATAGACGATGCAGTCCGGTGGCGGGCAGCGAAAAGCTGCCTGATGGCCGTCGGAACGCAGCTTTGCTGAATGGATAAAAGCACAATGACTAGCATACAACCCGGCCTGATTGTTTTGCATGGCAATCAGCTGGAGCAACTCGGTGAAGCCGTTTTGCAATGGATACAGCAAAATCCGCTGAGCGTGCTGGAACCGGAAATCATGATCGTGCAGTCGAACGGTGTGGCGGAATGGCTGAAGATTGCAATGGCACGCCGTCAGGGCGTATGTGCTTCGGCAAAAGTCATGCTGCCAGCGCGTTTTTTGTGGGATGCCTACCGGCAGGTGCTGGGGCATCAGCAAGTGGCAAAACGCTCGCCGCTGGATAAATCTGCGCTGGGCTGGCGCTTGCAGCAAATGCTGCCCCAGGTACTGGCACTGCCGGAATGCGAACCTTTACGTCAGTATTTACAGGACGGAACACAAATCCGCGCTTATCAGCTGGCAACCCGTATTGCTGACTTATTCGACGGTTATCAGATGTTCCGTGCAGACTGGTTGCAGGACTGGGAAGCCGGGCTGGATCAGTTACGCCGTGCTGCCGGTGAGCCGGTGCCGGTTCCGGACGATCAGCGCTGGCAACCGGTGCTGTGGCGAGCAGTTACAGACAGCGTGGATGCAGAACAGCGGGCTTCGGGCCGTTCGCACGTGCATCAGCGCTTTGTTTCTGCATTACAGGATGCACAGGCAAGACCGCATGGCTTGCCGCGTCGCGTGGTGGTGTTTGGTTTGTCGGCAATGCCGCAGCAGACCATGGAAGCACTGAGTGCGATGGCGCGTTACACCCAAGTCGTGATTGCGGTCAGTAATCCCTGTCAGTATTACTGGGGCGATATTATCGAAGGCCGCGAATTACTGCGTGCCGAACGCCGCCGTGCCGCGCGTGAGAAGTCCCGCAGTGTGTCACTGGACGCTTTGCCGCCCGAACAATTACACGCGCATGCCCATCCTTTGCTGGCTGCATGGGGCAAACTGGGGCGTGACTTTATTCGTATGCTGGATGGTTTTGACGATGCGGATGCGACCCGCAGGCAGTATTCCAGTCTGCGGCTGGATTTGTTCAGCGAAGGTGAGGGCAGTACATTGCTGCAGCAAATTCAGGCAGCGATCCGCGATTTACAGCCGGTCAGTGAGCATGCGCGTCTGCCGCTTGCAGAGGATGACCGTTCGCTGGAATTTCATGTGGCGCACAGTGCGCAGCGCGAAGTGGAAGTGTTGCATGATCAGTGCCTGAACTGGCTGGCCAATTCTGCTGAACCCAATGCCGGATTGCGTCCGCGTGACATTGTGGTGATGGTGCCGGATTTACAGAAATGGATACCGGCGATTCATGCCGTGTTCGGCCAGTATCCGCGTCACGATACCCGTTATATTCCGTATGAAATTGCGGATACCAAAGAGCGCCAGCAAAACCCTTTACTGATTGCACTGGAATGGCTGCTGAAATTACCGGATCAGCGCTGCAGTCAGAGTCAGGTTCGCGATTTACTCGAAGTGCCGGCGCTCGCTCAGCGATTCCGTATCCGTGAAAACGATTTGCCTTTGCTGGCACGCTGGATTGAAGGTGCAGGCATACGCTGGGGACTGGATGATGCGCACAGGCAGCGTCTGGGACTGGGTGCCACCGGTGCACAGAATTCCTGGCTGTTTGGTCTGGAACGCATGCTCACCGGTTACGCCAACGGCGATCACAGCGGTTTCGACGGCATTGCGCCGTTTGCAGAGGTGGCCGGGCTGGATGCTGTGCTGGCAGGATCGCTGGCGGAATTGCTGCATCGCTTGCAGCAATGGAGCGACCGCATGCTGCAAAGCTACACGCCGTTAGCGTGGGCGAGCTTATTCCGTGAACTGATTCAGCAGTTTTTTGATGCGGCAGATGAGCGCGACAAAATGACGCTGCTGCAGGCGGAGCAGGCTTTGCAGCGCTGGGTGGATGATTGCGCGCTGGCGCAGTTTGATCAGCCTCTGCAACTGACGGTGGCAGCGGAAGCCTGGTTATCCATGATTGATGAACCGGATCTGAATCAGCGTTTCATGTCGGGAGGAGTGACCTTCTGTACGCTGATGCCGATGCGTGCAGTGCCGTTTAAAGTGGTTTGTCTGCTGGGTATGAACGATGGCGATTACCCGCGCCGCACACCATCGGCTGACTTTGATTTGCTGCGTATGCCCGGCATGCAGCGGCCGGGTGACCGTTCGCGTCGGGAGGATGACCGTTACCTGATGCTGGAAGCTTTGCTGGCTGCGCGTCAGAAACTGTATATCAGCTGGACAGGACGCAGCATACGCGACAACAGCTGGCAACCGCCTTCGGTGCTGGTGTCACAGTTGCGTGATTACATCGCGCAATGCTGGCATTTGCCTGCGCATGGCTTGCTGACCGAGCATCCACTGCAACCATTCAGCCGCCGCTATTTTGAATCAGAACCGAGCCTGACCTGGGCGCGTGAATGGGCTGCAGTGCATGCGGCGACGACTGAGGCTGCACCACTGAGCCTGACGCCGCCGGAATCCGGGCAAAAACTGAATATCAAACAGCTGGCCGATTTTTTAAAGCAACCAGTCAAAGCCTTTATGGCGCAGCGTCTGCAAATCCGTTTTGATCAGGAAAGCGCGCAAAGTCAGGATGATGAACCGTTTGCAATTGACGGACTGGAAAGCTGGGCGCTGCTCAGCAGGCTGACCGAGCGCGATCAGTTTGCAGATGACGATCTGAATACACAGTTACAACAAAGGCTGGAAACCATACGGCGTGAAGGTGTTTTGCCTTTATCCCACACCGGCGAGCAGATTGCTGTTCAACTGATGGGAGAGGCGGAGCCGGTGTTGCGTACCTGGTGGCGACTTGCACAGGAAGCTGGTGAAGCCAGCGGCACTCAGCAATGGCGCTACAGTACGGAGCACATTTTGCTGGAAGACTGGACCGGTGGGCTGGTTGAGCAAGGGCGGGGCTGGCGCTTGCTGGATTTTACGCCGACCAAGCTGACCAACGGGCAAAAGAGAAAGCCGCTGGCTTTGCCTGAAAAACTCTTTCAGTCATGGATACGGCAAATCATTGCCGGTGCTCAGGGCGTTGCTCTGACGCAGTTGCTGGTTGGGCGTGATGCGTGGCTGGAAATGCCGGCGATTCCCCAGCCTCAGGCGCAACAGTATTTGCAGACTTTGCTGGCTTACTGGATGCAGGGGATGACGCGGCCGTTGGGCATTGCCAGCCGCAGTGCGCTGGAATGGCTGAAGAAAAATGAAGATTTACGTGCAGCGCAACAGGCATTTGAGGGCGATGCTTTTAATGAAGGCGAAGTTCATAAAGACCTCGCGCTGGCGCGTTGCTGGCCGGACTTCGGCAGCTTGCTGCAGGCAGGAGAGTTTGATGTGCTGGCAAAAGCTTTGTATCAGCCTTTGCTGATCTGGGCAGAGACCCAAGTGCAGGTGCAAATGCTGGATAGTGGTGATGCGGCGCAGGAGAAACAGGATGAGTGAAATTTTACAGGCGGCCGCATTTCCCTTGCACGGTTCGCGTCTGATTGAAGCCAGTGCCGGTACCGGAAAAACCTGGACAATTGCAGCACTGTATTTGCGTCTGGTGCTGGGGCACGGCGGCGGCAATGCATTCGTGCGGCCTTTGCAACCGGCAGAAATTCTGGTGATGACATTTACCCGGGCGGCAACCCGTGAATTGTCTGACCGGATACGTTCGCGTTTAATTGAAGCAGCACAGGTGTTTCGCGGTGATGCGAAAGCTGCGGACCCGTTTCTGAGCGGCTTGCTGCAGGAATATGAAGACCCCGCTGCACGCGAACAGGCGGCTTATCGTCTGGCGATGGCCGCGGAAGCGATGGATGACAGCGCAGTATTCACGATTGATGCATGGTGTCAGCGCATGCTGCGTGAGCATGCATTTGACAGTGGCAGTTTGTTTGATGAAGAACTGAATGCCGATGAAAGCGGCTGGCGTGAACAGGCGAGCAAGGATTACTGGCGTCAGCAAGTTTATCCGCTCGGTGCGGAAGATTTTGTGCGGGTTCAGCAAGTCTGGAGCAATGTCTATGTGCTCGAAGAAAAAATCCGCGCCATGCTGCCGCATGCCCTTCGTTATGAGCACTGGCAGCATCGTTCGCTGACGGAGTGTCTGCAATTTGCGGATCAGGAAGCTCTGAAGGCGGCAACGCAGATTAAATCGGAATGGAAAACTTTGCTCGAAGAGCTGGGTAGCTGGTATCAGGATAATTGTGACGCGCTGAATGGTAATAAGCTCAGAGCAACATCGGTGGAAGGATTTTTCACCGACGTATTTGACTGGCTGGCAAATGCGGAACGTGCTTTTCCGGCGGCGAAGACCATTACCTATCTGGAAAAATGGACCAGCATACATCTGGAAACTTGCTGGAAAAAAGGCAAAGAAGGTGAGTTGCCACGCATCGCAGACAGCATAGAGCAGTTGGAGCAGGCACTGGCGGCAATTCCCACTGAAAAGCCATTACTGTTCGGGCACGCTGCTGCCGGTATCAGTCATCGTATGGCAGTGCTGAAGCAGCAAGCACGTGAATTTGGTTTTGCGGACATGCTTCAGCGTTTGCGTGCCGCTTTACAGGGCGACAATGCGGCACAACTGGCTGCACGCATACGTCAGCAGTTTCCGGTGGCACTGATTGATGAATTTCAGGATACCTCGCCGGATCAGTACATGATTTTTGATGCGCTGTATGCGATTGCGGAAAACCGCAACGATACCGGCGTGTTTCTGATTGGCGATCCTAAGCAGGCGATTTACGGTTTCCGTGGCGCGGATATCCGCAGTTACCTGACTGCACGCAGCGCAACGGAAGGCCGACATTACGTGCTGGATACCAATTTCCGCTCGGTGGAAGCGGTGGTGGATGCAGTGAATCATGTGTTTATGCTGGCCGAAGATCCGGAAAACGGGCAAGCCGGTGGCGCATTCTGTTTCCGGCGCGGCGAACATAATCCTTTACCGTTTGAACCCGTGAAGGCAAAAGGCCGCTCAGAAAAACTGGTACGGGGCAATGCGGATATTCCCGGTCTGCAATGGATGCTGCCGCAAATCAGCGAAACGAAGGAAGCGGATTTCCGACGTGAGCTGGCGCAGCAATGTGCGGAGCATATGGTGCAATTGCTGAACGATGCAGAATGCGGATTCCGCAGCGATGACAATTTCCGTGCCTTGCGTCCGGCTGATATGGCAGTGCTGGTGCGTAACCGTTATGAAGCGGCAGAAATCCGTGCAGCACTCAGTCAGCGCGGTGTCGCATCGGTGTATCTGTCGGATAAAGATTCGATTTTTCAGACCCCGCAAGCGCAGGATGTGCTGTACTGGCTGCAGGCGGTAGCAGACCCGCTGGCGGCTGGAAAAGCCCGCGCAGCGCTGGCAACCCGCAGCGCCTGCAGGCATTGGGATGAGCTGCAAGCGTATGCCGAAGATGATTATGCGTGGGAGCAGCAAGTCGAGCAGTTGCGTCAGTGGCAGCAAATCTGGCGCAGGCAGGGCGTGCTGGCGATGATACGGCAAATGATACACGGCATGTCGCTGGGCTCACGCTTACTGACAGAGCAGGATGGTGAGCGTCGTCTGACGGATTTGCTGCATCTGGCGGAATTGCTGCAGCAAGCCAGTGTGCAGCTGGAAGGTGAGCAGGCGCTGATACGCTGGCTGGAAGAACAAATTCATGATCCCGGCGAGTCAGACGAGCATGTGCTGCGGCTGGAAAGCGATGCGGAACTGGTGCAGGTGATCACGATTCATAAATCCAAAGGTCTGGAATATCCGCTGGTGTTTTTGCCGTTTATTGCGGCTGGTATGCGCAAAAGTCCGGATGCCAAAGCAGCGTTTTATCAATTGCCGGAAGAAGGCGGACAGACGCGGCTGGATTTTGCCAAAAGCAAGGAAAGCAGTCTGCGTCTGCGCTTACTGAAGCTGGAGGAAGATTTACGTTTGCTGTATGTGGCGCTGACCCGCCCGCGCCATGCAATGTGGCTGGGCGTTGCTGATGTCGAGGAGCAATTCCGCTACGGCGGACTGGCGTATCTGTTCGGGCTGTTTGGTGATGAAGTACAGCAGGCATTAGAAGAACGTTTGCAAAACATCTGTGCAGATTGTTCCGCGATGCAGATACTGCATCTGCCGGAGCAGGCCGGCGTCTCGCGCTGGTTGCCACGCAATAGTCCGCCGCCTGTCTATCCGGCTTCGGTGTATCAGGCACGTTTTGAACGTGACTGGGCGGTTGTCAGTTACAGCTCAATTACGCGCGGGCTGGGCGAATCGGTACGCACACCTTTGCCGCTGCTGGATAAGCTGGGTGAGCGCGATGACAGTGTCCCCGATAAAGTCAGCGTAGCGCAAGTCTGGCATGGGTTTCCGCGCGGTCCGGTTCCGGGCCAGTTTTTGCATGAGCAGCTTGAATGGCTGGCGGGCGAGGGATTTGGTATTTCGACGCAAGCCTGGTTTGCAGATGCAGTGCGCGCACGTTGTGAACGCGCTGGCTGGGCGCACCGTCAGGAAGAAGTGATAGTCTGGTTACAGCAAATCAGTCAGACCGCGATTCCACAATGGGGCGTGCCGCTGGCGCAAACCGGAAGCTGTGTGCCGGAAATGGAGTTCTGGTTCCCCGCGGATGCGTTTTCTGTTGCTGAACTTGATCAGCTGAGCCAGCAAACCATCTGGCCCGAACTGGCGCGTCCAGCGCTGGCAGACAGTGCTGTAAAGGGCATGCTGCGCGGCTTTATGGATCTGGTCGTGGAGCACGACGGCAAATACTGGGTGATGGATTACAAGTCGAATGCACTTGGCAACAACGATGATGCGTATCACGGTGCAGCATTGCAACAAGCGATGCTGCAGCACCGCTATGAAGTGCAGGGTATGCTGTATCTGCTGGCTTTACACCGCTTACTGAAACTGCGGCTTGGCGATGACTATGTGCCGCAACAACATCTCGGCGGTGCTGTGTTTTATTTTCTGCGCGGTGTCGCAAATGCGGAAACCTCAGGCTGCGTATTGCTTGCGCCTGATGCTGAATGGATGGATGCACTGGAAATAATGCTCAGTTGCAGCAACGAGGAGATTATCTGATGCAGGACTCTGCAATGAATACACTGCAGCAACTGGCACAGGATGGCAGGCTGAGTTTGTTAACACTGAACTTTATACGCTATCTGCAAAGACATGCACCTGTACCGGATGCATTGATCTGGCTTGTGTTGCAGCTGACAGAGGCGGAAGCGCAGGGGCATTCCTGTATTTGTGTAGATGACGAATCAGCGCCTGCCTTACTGCTGACAGCGCTGAATACCGAAGAGCGTGTTTTGCTGCAGGCAGCCTTTGGTGTTCTGCCTGCAGACCTCGCTGGCTGGCGGCAAGTGTTAGCCGCTTGCAGGCTGGTATGGCTGGCGGATAGCGGGCAAGCGGATGCCGGACAACCTTTGATTCTGGATCAGAACCGCTTGTATCTGCGCCGTTACTGGCAGGATGAACAAGCGATTGCGACGGCCATTCAGCGGCGCTTGCAAACTGCGCATGCGAATGACGGTGATTTGCCGTCAGAACGCATCCGCGCATGGCTGGAAAAACTGTTTCCGGCAAATCCGGAAAATGCGGCAGATGCAGGGCCGGACTGGCAACGCATTGCCTGTGCGCTGGCATTGCGCGGACGATTCAGTGTGATTACCGGTGGCCCCGGTACCGGTAAAACATTCACCGTTGCGCGTTTATTGTGTCTGCTGCTGGCTTTGCAGGAACATCCGGATCAGTTCCGGATTGCACTGGCCGCACCGACAGGAAAAGCTGCGGCCCGCCTGAAACAATCGATTGATGCGGCACTGGCTGCGCTGGCACCGGTGCTCAACAGCGTGCTGAGTGCGGAACAGCTGGCGAGTGCGATCCCGTCTGCAACCACGCTGCATAGTCTGCTTGGCGCGCGACCAGACACCCGTCGTCTGCGTCACCATGCCGGTAATCCTTTACAAATGGATGTACTGGTGGTGGACGAAGCGTCGATGATTCATCTGGAAATGATGGCGAATCTGCTCGATGCGCTGGCGCCGCATACTTTACTGATACTGCTCGGTGATAAAGATCAGCTTGCTTCGGTGGAAGCCGGTGCAGTGATGGCAGATTTATGCGAATTTGCCACCGAAGGCGGCTACAGCCGCGCGACGGCAGACTGGCTGGCTGACGCGACCGGAGAGCAAATACCGGACAATTTCCTGACCAGTCGCAGCCTGCTGGCGCAGCACACCGCGATGCTGCGCCAGAGTCGCCGCTTCGGTGGTGCGATTGGTCAGCTTGCGCTGGCGGTCAATCGCGGAGATGCGGCAAGTGCGGCCAGCGTACTGCGCGCAGCGGAAGATGATGTGCTGAGCTGGCAACAGCCGGCGCAGATTGCAGCAAGTCTGCCATTGTTTCTGCATGGCAGGGATGCCCATACGGATGCAAGCGGCTACGCGGCATTCAGGTCTGTACTGAACGCCGGACCAGAATCCTGGCCCGACTACGACAGCTGGGTAAAAGCGGTGCTGAAAGCATTTGACCGCTTCCGTGTGCTGTGTGCGGTGCGCGAAGGCGACTGGGGTGTGCAGGGCATCAATACGCTGATCGAAACGGCCCTGCTGAAACAGGAAAAAATCCGGCGTCAGGGTGACTGGTATGTGGGACGGCCGGTGATTGTGACCCGCAATGATTACAGTCTGCGTGTATTCAACGGTGACATCGGGATTTGTCTGCCGGATCCGGCGCGTGAAGGTTCAGTGCGGGTGTATTTTCCTGCCGGAGATCAGTTACACAGCGTGCTGGCAAGCCGGCTGAGCGATGTGGAAACGGCGTATGCGATGACGGTTCATAAATCACAGGGTTCAGAATTCGGCCATGTGGCGCTGGTGTTGCCGCCGCAGCAAACACAGGTGCTGACCCGCGAATTGCTGTACACCGGCATTACCCGCGCAAAAACCTGCTTTACCTTGCTGACCGCATCGCCCGGCAGTCTGGAACAGGCAACGGCGCAGGTGACACGCCGTAACAGCGGATTGCGTTACTTGCTGTCGGACTGAGTATCCAGCGCCGGTCCCTGGTAGCGCAGCAGCAAACCTTTAGGGCCGATGGCCCAGCCATGCTGCGGGTCGGCAAACGCAATTGTGTTCACCGGTGTGCTGTCCAGCTGTTGCCAGTGCAGACCACCATCCCGACTGACTCCGGAACCGGTCAGACCGCCGGCCACCACGGTTTGCCGGGTTCCCGGAATATGCGTGACAACGGATAAAAATCCGGCTGGCAAAGCCCGTATGCTCTGCCAGTTTTTGCCGCCGTCGCTGGTCAGCGCGAGGTTGGCGCTGTCGTAGTGAATTTCTTTGTAGTCACCGCCCGCCACAACGCCGTTCAGCGGATCGCGGAAACTGACGGAAAAAGCACCACGGCTGGCGGCACCGGCGGCCAGCGGTAAATCATGCATTTCCCAGCGCTGACCGCCATCGCTACTGCGCGCGATTCTGGCACGCACTGCGCCGCCGGTGACCGCCCACAAATGCTGCGGGTTCAGCTGAAACAGGCAAGTGCCGCTGGCGGCAAATGCGCCTTCATTTTCCAGCGGACGCAAGGCATCAGAAACAGGCAGTCTTTGTAAATTCTGTCCTTGCGCATTGGTTTGCCAGAATTGCAGTCCGTTACTGTCCGGATCGCCGAAAACCGTCAGTATGCCTTCGGTGGTAACGGTAATCGCATTCCAGAAGCCTTTCGGGTCAGTATTCACAAAACGCTGTTCCCAGTGCTGGCCGCCATCTCTGGTCAGGAAGATACGGGAGCTGTCGCCCGGTCCCGCACTCATGATCCACGCAATCTGATCGCTGAATGCTTTGATCGCACGGAAATCCAGTTTTTCTGCACCGGGTACGGCGATCTTTTCCCAGTGTTCACCATCGGTGGTGCGCAACACCGTTCCCTGTGCGCCGCTGGCCCAGGCTACCGAGCTGCTGACCACAGACAGGCCGCGCAATTCTGCGGTGACAGGGCTGTTGAATCGTTGCCAGACCGCGTCAGCGGCATAAATTTCCTGACTGATCAGTAAGCAAAGTGAGGTCAGCAACAGTGATGGTTGTACGCGCATTTCGTCATTTCCTGTTTTCGGAGAGCCACTATTGTAGAGGACGTCCGCCCGATGGCTGTGCTCAAATATGCATTTTGGCAATTTTTTGCGCTAAACTGCCACATCCGGGTGTGTGACCCGTTACAGAAGAGGAAAAACCTATGCGTCGCTGGATTTCTTGTATTGCTGTGAGCCTGAGTTTGCTGAGCGGAACAGCCATTGCCGCCGATCAGAGCACCCACGAAGCGGCGGACCGCTGGGTGCAGATAATTGATCAGGGTGATTTTGCAAAGTCGTGGAAAGAGGCTGATGCCGGTTTTCAGGCAAATGTGAGCGAGCTGCAATGGACCCAAACGCTGCAACAAATTCATGCACAGACCGGCAAAATGCTGAAGCGCGAATTTAAAACGGAAGACATCAAATCCGATCTTCCCGGCGCACCGGCGGGTAAGTACAAAATTGTGGTGTATCAGACTGCTTTTGAAAAAGCACCGCAGGTAAAGGAAACCGTGGTGCTGACCGAGACCAAAGACGGCAGCTGGAAGGTGACGGGTTATTTTCTGCAATAACCCGCCTGTAATGTAACGATTACAGCGGATCAGCCACGCCGATCGGGGCGGGGCTGATGTTGACGATCAGCGAGAATAATTGCTCATAACGATAGCGTTCGCCGCTGTCATCGAGGCGTTTGCGGTTTTCCATGAAAGCCTGATCCACTTCCTGCCAGTCAGCAATATGCAGCACCTGTTTGGCAACCGGAAGAATGACTTCTTCCTCTTTGCGCATGTGCTGATAGTAGAACTTCACGTACTGTTCCACCTGTTCTGCAAATTTATCGAAGGCCGGTGCACCGGCGAATTCGTATTCCAGCAGCGTGTCCTGCAGCGTATGCACCAGCATTTCGCCACGGCTGTGCTGTTCAATCAGTGCGTCCAGTTCAAAATCGAGCTGATGGGTGCGCTCTTTGATTTTGGCGAACAGATACTGGTCTTCTTTGGGATGATGAATTTTTTCCGGATATTCCGTGATGTAGTACAGCATTGCACGGAACACTTTCAGATCTGGCGGTGTACCACCCATTTTGATGGCACGCACAAAATACAGCATGCCCTGAATGACCGCGGAAAGATGTTCATGTTCCTGCTGAATGATATCAACTGAAATCGGATGAAAGTTTCTGGCGCTCAATTGTGGTCTCCGTCAGGTTGTTTGCGGCTAATTTAACCCTAGGGATTCGAGGGGATTTTGACTGAGCGCAAAGGCAAAAGGATAAAAAAACGGACTGTGAGCTAAAGTTCACAGTCCGTTCAGTATTGCACCGTAATTTTTTGCGTTATTTATTTCTTTTTCGCCTGAATCGCTTCAATCTGATCCATGATCGCATTCATACGTTTAAACACTGCCTGATACGGCGCAGGGCTGGCCAGATCCACACCGGCAGATTTCACCAGATCGTAAGGATAAGCCGAGCTGCCTGCTTTCAGAATGTTCAGATAGCGGTCACGTGCACCGTCTTTGCCTTGCAGGATACTGTCTGCAAACATCGAACCGGCCGCGATGGAAGTCGCATACTGGAATACATAAAAGCGGTTATAAAAGTGCGGAATGTACGCCCATTCGATGCCGTAAGTGTCATCAATTTTCATGACACCTTCTTTATCGCCGTGATAGCTTTTCAGAATATCTGTATAGATTTTGCTGAGTTCTTCACCGGTCAGCGATTCACCTTTATCAACGCGGGCATGTACTTCGCGTTCGAAGTCGGCAAACATCGCCTGACGGAAGAAGGTGCCGCGCAGGTTTTCCAGTGCAGAACCCAGATACAGCAAGCGTTCTTCATCGGTTTTTGCGATCTTCAGCATGTGATCCAGCAGGAAAACTTCATTCGTGGTCGATGCGATTTCCGCTGTGAAGGTCGGGTAATCCGATGTGATAAACGGTTGGGTGCCGTTCGATAAATACGAATGCATCGCATGGCCCCACTCGTGCGCGAGCGTGGAGACGGATTCGTAGTCATCGTTGTAGTTCAGCAGAATGTAAGGATGCACATCGTAAGCAGCACCGTTCATGTAGGCGCCGGAACGCTTACGCGGACGCGGATACACATCCATCCAGCCTGCAGTGGTGGCTTTTGTCATCGCGGTGGTGTAACTGTCGCCCAGCGGTTTAACGGAGTCCAGCATGAATTTCACGCCCTGATCAATCGGGTAAACGAAGTTGCCGGAAACCAGAGGCGGGTAAATGTCGAAATATTGCAGGTCTTTTACACCCAGCATGTTCGCGCGCAGGCGGAAATAGCGGTGCAGCGTCGGCAAGTTAGCGCGGGTTTGCGCGATCAGCGTGTCATAGACAGCGCGCGGCAGATTATTTCCATCCAGCGCTTGTGTCAGTGAATCCGGATAGTTACGGACTTTGGCGTAGACGCTGTCGCGCTTCAGTTGCTCGTAAAAAATCACGCCATAGCTGCGTTCAAACTCTTTCCACTTGCCCCAGAATGCATCAAACACCCGTTTGCGGTCATCGCGGTTACCGGCGGCGCGATATTTTGTGTAAGCGGCCTGATCAATCGTCACTTCCTGACCGTCAGCCAACTTGATCTTTGGCCACGGCATATCGGCATTTGACAGCGTGCTGTAGGTTGCTGCTGCTGTACCGGTGGCTGCACCGAACTGTGCAACGATTTGTTCGCTGGATTTGCTCAGGGTGTGGGCGCTGCTGCGCAAAATATCGGTCAGCGGCTGACGGTAAATTTGCAGGGATTTGTCTTTTGCCAGATACGCGTCGATTTTTTTCGGGCCGGCGGCAATCAGTTCCGGACGCAGGAAGGAAGTGGCCTCTTCCAGCTTGTTACCCAGAATATCGGCCTGTTGCTGTAAATCCAGACCGGCTGTATTGCCGGTATCCTGATCGTGGAACTGCGACGCATACACGGCCAGACGCGCAAACCGCTTCTGAATATCCGCATACTGATCCAGACAGGCTTTAAACTTCGCCTGCGTTGCCGTCAGTTGGCCTGCGCATTGCTGAAACTGGGTCAGCTGCTCACGCATTTTCGCTGCATCGTCTTTCCACGCTGTCTGCGTGCTGTACATATCACTGAGTTTCCAGCGGAACGCTTCAGTATCGTTAGGATGCGCAGCGTTGCTTATCGCAGGCGCAGACAGGCAAAGGCTGATCAGTAGGGGAATCAGGCGAGGTTTCATGACAAACTCCATCATTAACAGTCGGGGTAATCCGCGAATATAAAGCATTTCCGGTACAGATAACTTCGGTTATACCCCGTAGCGTGGCATGATCTTAAAATACACAGAAAATTCGGCAATCTGACGATGAATCCGATCTTTGCGCGGTGATTTCGTTGGATTGTTCTGACGCCGGAAAGTCAGTTTGCCTGATTGGCGGACGATTTTTTCTTGCAGCGAAATTTCCGTCATTTTCCGAAACGAAACATATGAAATTAAAACAATATTTACCCGACGCCATGATGCTGATGCTGTTCAGCATGATTTTGCTGGCGAGTTTTTTTCCGGCACGCGGACAATTCGCTGCCGGTATTGATCAGGTGTCGGTGGGGATGATTGCCTTACTGTTTTTCATGCACGGCGCACGCTTATCGCGGGAGGCAGTGATTGCCGGCTTATTCCACTGGCGGCTGCATTTGCTGGTGCTGAGCATCACGTTTGCGGTATTTCCCTTGCTCGGCATCGTCCTGAAACCCTTGCTGCAACCGTGGCTGACGCCGGAACTGTATCTGGGTGTGATGTATTTATGCGTGCTGCCATCGACCGTGCAGTCATCGATTGCATTTACCTCCGTAGCGCGCGGCAACGTTCCTGCGGCGGTTTGCAGTGCATCTGCCAGCAATATTCTCGGTATTTTCATCACACCGGTACTGGTGAGTTTGCTGGTAAAAACCGGTGATGCCGGACCGTTTTCATGGGAGCCGGTACTGAAAATTGTGAACCAGTTATTGCTGCCTTTTGTGGCGGGGCAGGTATTGCGTCCGCTGTTGCGCAAAGTGGTGGACCGTCATTCGGTATTTCTGAAAAAACTGGATCAGAGTTCGATTCTGCTGGTGGTGTACGTCGCGTTCAGTGAAGCCGTGGTGCAGGGTTTATGGAGCAAACTGCCGCTGAGTCTGATCGGCACTTTGCTGCTGGTGAGTGCGCTGATACTGGCGATTATCATGGTGTTTGCCGTGTTAACTTCACGCTTGCTGGGCTTTAACCGTGCTGACAGCATTACGATTTTATTTTGCGGTTCGAAAAAGAGTCTGGCCAGCGGCGTGCCGATGGCAAAAGTCTTGTTTGCGGGCGGCGCAGCCGGGATCGTGCTGTTACCGATCATGTTATTTCACCAGTTGCAATTGATGGTATGCACAGTGCTGGCGCAGCGCTTTGCGAATCAGTCCGAAGGAGAGTGAAATGCCGAAGTTCGCTGCAAATCTGAGCATGATGTACAACGAAGTACCGTTCACAGAACGGTTTGCTGCGGCTGCGGCGGACGGTTTTCAGGGCGTGGAATATTTATTTCCTTACGCATGGCAGCCGGACAAACTGAAATCGCTGCTGCAACAGCACGGTTTGCAGCAAGTCTTATTCAATGCGCCGCCCGGTGACTGGGATGGCGGCGAGCGCGGACTGGCGGCACTGCCGGGCAGAGAGGCTGAATTCCGTGAAGGTATCGCGCTGGCGCTGCACTATGCGGAAGTGCTGGGGAACCGGCTGATTCATGTGATGGCTGGCATCCTGCCTGCCGGTGCAGATGCCGGTGAATACCGTAACACCTATCTGCAGAATCTGGCTTACGCCGCAGATCTTGCTGAACAAGCCGGATGCCGCATTCTGATTGAACCGATTAATAATGCTGATATGCTGGGCTACTTTTTGCGTTATCAGGCGCAGGCTGCAGAGATTTGCGCAGAACTGCAACATCCTGCGCTGGCGGTGCAGTTCGATATTTACCATTGTCAGCGCACGGAAGGCAGTCTCAGTCACTGGCTGCAGGATGGTCTGGTGCGTGAGCACGGGCAGATTGCGCATATACAGCTTGCCGGTTATCCGGGGCGGCATGAGCCGGATATTGGTGAAATTCACTATCCGTATTTGTTTCAGCGCATGGACGAGCTGGCTTACAGCGGCTGGGTCGGTTGTGAATATCGTCCGCAAGGCAATACGTCTGCAGGCCTGAGCTGGCTGCGCGATCTTCGCTGACAGCCGTCAACCAGCCTTGAATCAGCCTTTAACCAGCCTGAATTGGCCCTGAATGCGGTGCTCTGCACAGCGATCCAGCGGTCGTCGGCAGAAAGTCCGGGCCTTGCAGAATCGGAAATGACGATAGCCGCATAATCTTTGTTTCTCCGGTGCCGCGCAGAATCACTGTCTTCATCACTGGTTCCATCCGTGCCTGAAACAACAAAGCCGCCGTATCACTACGGCGGCTTTGTGTTTTGCAGAGGCCTGACTGGCGTCAGGCCTTGAACTTATCAGGAGTTCAGGATCAGTACTGAGTAGTGACCTTCACGCCGGAGAAGTTGGTGGTTGCGTACAGACTGACGAATACATAACCAGCTGGTGGATTGTTCACAACAACAGTTTCGTTGTTGCCGCTGGTGTAAGAACCGTAGTTGTAGTAATCACGGGTTGCCCATGTACCCAGTGTGCTGACAAACAGATCTGCATTGCCAGTGCCGCCGGAGGTCGTGATGGTCAGTTTCGGTGTGCCTGCAGGTACGTTGATGTACATGTAGACATAGTTACCGGCTGTTGCGCTCAGGTTGCTGCGTACGCAGTTTTTGCCCAGCACTTCAGCGCTACCTGTACATTCTGGCAGAGAAGTACCGCCGGAAGTGACAGTCACCGATTTCGACACAGTTGCGCTTGCGCCAGCATTGTCTTTCACTGTCAGCGTTACCGTGTAGGTACCTGCTGCAGCGTAAGTTTTGCTTGGGTTTGCTGCGGTCGATGTTGTACCGTCGCCGAAGTTCCAGCTGCGGGATGCGATCGTGCCGTCTGCATCAGTAGAGCCATCAGTGAAGGTCGCTGTCAGACCGGAAACAGTGTTAGTGAAAGCAGCAACCGGTGCTTTATTGGTTGTACCTGCGCTCACAGTCACGGTTTTGCTGACGGTGGTGCTTGCACCTGCATTGTCTTTTACTGTCAGTGTCACAGTATAAGTACCTGCTGCAGCGTAGGTTTTGCTTGGATTCGCTGCGGTGGAAGTTGTGCCGTCACCAAAGTTCCAGCTGCGGGAAGCGATTGTGCCGTCTGCATCGGTGGATGCGTCAGTGAAGTTCACAGTCAGGCCGCTGGCTGTGCTGTTGAATGCAGCAACCGGTGGTTTGTTGGTCTGTGTTGCGCTGACAGTCACAGTTTTGCTGGTGGTCGTGCTTGCACCTGCATTGTCTGTTACTTTCAGAGTTACTGTGTAGGTACCTGCTGCAGAGTAAGTTTTGCTCGGGTTTGCTGCAGTCGATGTTGTACCGTCACCGAAGTTCCAGCTGCGGGAAGCAATTGCGCCGTCGCTGTCTGTCGATGTGTCAGTAAATGCCACGGTCAGACCGTTTACGCTGCTGTTGAATGCTGCAACCGGTGCGCTGTTGACTGGCGGTGTTGTGCCAGTACATTGCGGCAGGGATGCATTGTTCACGCATGGCAGCCAGTTCGCGAAGTCAGAATCCAGCGAGGTGCCGAGACTGTTCATGTAGCTGCTGTAGCCAGAGTAATTACCCGGACGCAGGTAGCCCAGTACAGAAGAGACTTTGTTACGCTGTTTTTCGAACATGTAACGTACCGCCAGATAACCCCAGTTATAAACACGGGTTTGGCCGGAGTTATAGTCGTTTGCGAAAATATCGCTCAGACGGTATGCACCGGTTGCAGCCTGGTTTTTCGCATCGGTGTAATCCAGTTTGCGGTAAGAGTAAGAAATGTACTCGGCAAAACCTTCGATCCACCAGATGGTTTTCGGTACCGAGATCGAAGCATTGAAGTCGCCATACATATCGAAACGGCCATCCAGATAGTGGATGTATTCATGCGTCAGATTCCAGATTTCGAACTTCGGCAGCATCCATTCAGCCTGGTAAGCAATGAAGCGTGGCTGATTACCTGCAGCAGACGGATCACCTTCCAGATACATACCACCATTGTTGGTATCGATACCGTACAGGGAACCTGCGTAATTGCCGTAGTCTTTGGAGCTGCTGAAAATTACCATTTCCAGCTGGGTGTTATTGTCGTTCGCGACCGGAATATTGCCGGACTGAACTTGCTGATGGAAGTAACCTTCTTCACCGCCAACGATATTACATGCTTCCTGCAATTGTGCTGTTGTCAGAGACTGAGCTTTCAGACGCAGGGTAGGGGAGCAGTTATATTTGATCGGCAGAATGGTGGCATCCAGTTTCGTCTGGAAGTCACACATGTTGTAATAGCTGCAGTTGGCTTTGTCGTAATAATCGACCATTTCGCCCAGGCCAACCCAGACAGATGCTGTCGGGCCGGTGATGCTGCTGCGGTCGATCATCGTTTTGACACGGGATTTTGCAATGCTCTTCAGCGCGCTGCCTTCCGCATATTGCAGGAAACGGCCCATTTCGCGACCGGCATTGGCAACCAGATAGTCATTGTCGGTGCCCAGAACACTCCAGTTGGTATTCATGAAGTTGTACAGGGTATCGATGATGGATGTATCCGATTTCACCAGCGCCTGGAAGTCAGCATTCTGATGGCCACGGAACAATACAGTGAATGCATTATTTACAGCACCGCGCATCCACCAGTAGTTCAGGAAGCTGTTGTTCAGTGTCAGAACGCGTTTAACGATGCTGTTCAGGTAACGTGCATTCTGGCTGGAGCTGTCAACCAGCGTCACAACTTCGCCCAGAATTTCACCGTGTACATCATTGATCAGGCCAAAGTTGGCGTTCGAAGAGAATGCATCCAGCGCGCCCTGAATCGCGGTGGTCAGTGTCGCACCGTAAGTACCGACAGAAGTGTCATACCACTGAACGTAGTAACCTGCGCGCAGGAACATGACTAACTGTTCGATGCTGCTGGAGTTCGTGCCGTCATAGGAAGCTGCTGCGGTACGGAACGCATTCGCCACAGAAACCATCTGGCTTTCTTTGAAAATTGCAGCGGCCTGAGAGCCGGAAACACCGAACAGATCATTGATACAGTCAGTGCTGGAAGATTTCACCAGATTGACCAGTGTGGAGCCGGAAGCAGATGCGAACGCTGCGCGGTCACATGCAGCAACGGCGGCTTTGCTGACGCCTTTTGGTGCAGACGCTTTTTCAGCGACGGACATGTTGGCTTTCAGCAGCGAAGGGCGTTGCAGCGAAGTAGTCTGCTTTTTGCTGTAGTCAACTTTTGCGGTGGTGGAGGTGCTTGCCTGCTTCGGCATACGTTCAGCAGGGCTCAGTGCTTTGTGCTGATGATGCTGACCGAATACCATCGACTCCATCGAGCCGGATTTACGCATGCCGCGCATTTCTTTGTCGTGCTGACCTGCGGCGTTTGCTTCTGTACTGAATGTTGCGAAAACAGAAATCACAGCTGCGGATACGGCGAGCAGACGTGTGTTTGGAACGAAACGGTTACTTGTACTCACTGAGTTCTCCTTACTAAGGTGAGAGATTTCGTACTGCTATTTCAATGTGTCAGGTACTGACTTGTTGTTATTGCGCCGGTTAAGGCTCCCCCATTTTTTCCTGCACCGCTAACTTGCAGGCTCGTGTCTGGGGTGTGGTTTGCATTCCCTTTGTGCACCTCCTTCAAATATATTTTGCGTATAAAAGCCTTTCGTTCTCCTTTCAGGTTTGCTGTGCCTGATGCAGTTTTCATGCGGGCACTGGCATTCCCTCAGTCAAAATCTGATAGCGGATCCAGAGTTCATCTGTCTTCGTTATCAGCTGTGTTGCCGATATTCGTAAAATATACGATTGGTATATTTGTTGAAGCGCAGACGAAAGTCAAAGCGGATTTGTAAAAAAACAGAAAAAAGTATGCAAAGTTGCTGCTTTGGAAGGTTTTGATGTAACAAAACGACTAATCATTAGTCACAGTGAAACAATCTTGTTGTAAAAATGAGATATGTATTTCTGAAATATCGGAAATCATGCGCGTGAATAAAAAGGCAGAGGGCTGAATTTTTCGTTGATTTCGGTAAATAAAATTCCGTTTCGAGCGCTTCCTCTAACGCATATTTGGTTGTTCTGCATATGCCGAATGCCGCATGCATAGCTCTGATATGAGCTTTCTTTATGGAAATCATAGGTTTATCGCGAGCGACGAACAGCGGATGACTTTGCGAAAAGGTAATGAAAATGATGAAAATTTCCTGAGAACAATATTTTGTGCGAAGCGGTATCTGGCAAGTGAGCGCCTGCCACTGTCTTTGCTGTTTAGCAAGTAAAAAAGTGTGAGTATGCTAAAAGAATTGCCTGTAGGAAATAATCGGGCGATAAATGGTAATGCGGATTCCTGATGTCTTTCGGGCTTGAGCAAGCGTCAGGGGTCTTGCATAGCAAAATTTGCTGCACTGCGCGAAGGCGGTAGTTGGCTGAATAAAATTCGAAATGAATGCAAAAATCAGGTACAGTTTTCACTTTTCAACGGAAACTGACGTGTTCGTCAGAACGGGATTTTATGCAACAGGAATTTATCTTAACTTTGTCCTGCCCGGATCAGCGCGGCATTGTGCACCGCGTTTCCGGTTTTCTGGTGGAGCAGGGCTGCAATATTCTGGATTCTGCGCAGTACGGTGATCTGCAATCAGACACTTACTTTATGCGTATTCACTTTGCCGCTGAAACACCGGAACACAGCCTTGACGGTCTGCGCACCGCATTCGCGCCGGTTGCGGAAGCGATGCACATGAAATGGGAAATGCACGACGCGCATCACAAACCCAGAGTGGTGATTTTCGTGTCGCGGATCGGGCATTGTCTGAACGATTTGCTGTTCCGCTACCGCAGCGGTCTGCTGCCGGTGGAGATTTGCGCAATTATTTCCAATCACGCCGACTTTTATCAGCTGGCGGCAAGTTACAATATTCCGTTTCATCATTTTCCTTTGCCAGCCGGTGCAAACGATGCACAAAAGCAGGCACAGGAAGCGCGGATACTGGAAGTACTGGCGCAGCATCAGACAGAATTAGTCGTGCTGGCGCGGTACATGCAAATATTGTCCGCATCGATGTGTCAGGCGCTGGAAGGGCGCGCGATCAATATTCACCATTCTTTTCTGCCCAGCTTTAAAGGGGCGAAACCTTACTATCAGGCCCATGAGCGTGGCGTCAAACTGATTGGCGCGACCGCCCATTTTGTCACCACGGATCTGGATGAGGGGCCGATTATCGAGCAGGATGTGGAAAGGGTTGATCACGCGATGACACCGGAAGAACTGACCGCGATCGGACGTGATGTGGAGTGTGTGGTGCTGGCGCGCGCAGTGAAATGGTTTGTTGAGCACCGCATACTCTTAAACGGACACAAAACAGTTGTATTTCGATAATGGCACTTAAATCCACCATCTATAAAGCAGAACTGACTATTTCTGATATGGACCGCGGTTACTACGCGACCCATGCCCTGACGATTGCCCGTCATCCGTCTGAAACCGAAGAGCGCGTGATGATCCGCGTGCTGGCCTTTGCGCTGCATGCATCTGAGCGTCTGGAATTCGGTAAAGGCATTTCCGACAGTGAGGAGCCGGATCTGTGGGAAAAAGACTATACCGACGCGGTGCAGTTATGGGTGGAAGTCGGGCAGCCGGATGACCGCCGCCTGCTGAAAGCCTGCGGTCGTTCGGAGCAAGTGGTGGTGTACAGCTACGCATCCGCCAGCGATGTCTGGTGGAAAGCGATGAACAGCCGTCTGGATCGCGCAAAAGTGCTGAAGGTCATCAATATTCCGTCTGAACAAAGTCAGGCGCTGGAAAAATTTGCCAGCCGCAACATGCAGTTGCAATGCACGATACAGGACGGACAAATCTGGATCAGCAGTGGTGATCAGACCGTAGAAGTGCAGCCGGAAGTGCTGAAACAACCGGGTTAATGCGGTTGCTGAAATCCTTCTGAGTTAAACGAAAACAGGGAGCGCAGGCTCCCTGTTTTTTTGCCTGAACAGATGCATCTTGCCAGCGCTGGTTCGGGCGGCTGCCGGAGTGCCCAGAATTGCTCAGAATTGCCCGAAATGCGGCGATCAGCACAGCAATCCGGCGGTCGTCGGCAGAAAGTCTGGTCATCCGGAAAAGACAAATGCGGATAACTGCACAGTCATCCGCATTTTTTATATTGTCCGGCAGAGCGGTCTGAGGCTCAGCCTTAGTCTCAGGCTCAGCCCTGACGGATCGTCGCGCAGACGCGGTTCAGCCATGCAGAGATATCCTGCACTTCCTGCATGTTCATCGAGTGCTGCATAAAATACTGATGCCATTCAACGGAGTAGCCCAGCGAGTTCAGAAGATCACGTGCCTGTTCCGCGCGTTGCAGAGGAACGACCGGATCATGCACGCCGTGTGCCAGAAATACTGGCGTACTCTGATTGGCGGCATCGCGTTCAGCAGTGATTTTGTCCGCCAGCGGCATGTAACCGGACAGACAGATCAGACCCGCCAGTTTTTCCGGATAACGCAAACCGGTTTGCAGCGTCATGGCGCAACCCTGAGAGAAACCAGCAAGGAAAATACGCGAAGCCGGAATGCCGCGCTGGATTTCGCGCAGGATCAGTTTTTCGATTTCAATTTGCGAAACGCGCAAACCCGCTTCATCTTCGCGGCGTGCAATATCGGTACCCAGAATGTCGTACCAGGCGCGCATCACATAACCATTATTGATGGTTACCGGCATCATCGGTGCATCCGGGAAAATAAACCGGATTGCGCCGGTGCGGGATAAATCCAGTTCCTGAACCAGTGAGACAAAAGAGCGGCCTTCGTCGCCGAGACCATGCATCCAGATAATCGCAAATTCCGGATTCTGGCCGGATTCCACTTCGGTAAAGTGCAGCAGAGAACTCATAGAGCGTGACTTTCGTTGTGAGGTTGAACTTGCAGTCGCAGAAATGCCCGCATACGCCGCTGCGCCCACGCCACCCGCTGCCAGCGTCAGTGCCAGCAAGGCTTTGGTGGTGTGTCGGCGTTTCGGTGATGCAGGCATGTATTCAGATCCGTCAGCGGATGCCCGCCGTGTCAGGCAGGTTTTGCCGGACGGATGGCCGATTTCGGGCGGAAGGCTGCGCAGACTTCGCCGCGTGTTTCCGCATACGGACCGCCGATTAAATCGATGCAGTAAGGCACTGCCGCGAAAATACCCGGCACAATCACTTTGCCGTCGGCATCGCGCAAACCTTCCAGCGTTTCGCGGATCGATTTTGGCTGGCCCGGCAGATTCATAATCAGTGCCGCGTGCGTATCCGTTTCGCGAATGACGGCAACCTGACGCGATAAAATCGCGGTCGGCACAAAGCGCAGACTGATCTGGCGCATTTGCTCGCCGAAACCCGGCATCTCTTTGGTGCCGATGGCCAGCGTGGCTTCCGGTGTCACATCGCGCCGCGCAGGGCCGGTGCCACCGGTGGTCAGAACCAGATCGCAGTGCAGGTTGTCGCACAAATCCACCAGCGTGGTTTCGATTTGTGCGCGTTCATCCGGAATCAGGCGGTCATGGATTTCAAACGGGGAACTCAGTGCGCTGGCGAGCCATTCGCGCAGCGCAGGAATGCCCTGATCCTGATACGTGCCGGACGAAGCGCGGTCGGACACCGAGACCAGACCGATGCGCAAAGCGCGTTCGGTCAGATCATTACGCATCGTCTTCCTCGTCATCATCGCCGGACGCAGCATCAGCAGCCGCTTTGGCATCCAGTGCAGCCTGATGTGCGCACTGTTTCAGAATCTGGAAAATTTCACGATAGGCTTTTGGCGGTTTGCTTTCAGCCTGTTCTTTGCGTGCGTTACGAATCAGCGTACGCATTTGCTGCGCATCCAGTTCTGGGTATTCAGTCAGCAGCTCAGTCAGTGCATTTTCATCGGTCAGCAGCAGATCGCGGCGGCGTTCCAGAGAATGCATCAGTGCGGTTTCTGCTTTGGAGCTGCCTTTCCAGCTATCGATGGTGCGCTGGATGGTTGCAACTTCTTCTTCCGTCAGCGAGCGCATTTTCTTGCCGACGTATTGCATCTGGCGACGGCGGCCTTCATGGTTTTTGATTTTCTGGCATTCCAGAATGGCGTCGCGCACATCTTCTGGCATTGGTACACGTTTAACGCGGTCACGCGGCTGGTCAACCAGCTCGCCGCCCAGCTTTTGCAGGGCATCCATTTCGCGCTTTAACTGGGATTTGGACGGACGGTCGTACTCTTGCTCAAACTCATTGGACTGGAATCCGCAGGAGCCACGGTTCGGATTTGGCATAATTCAGCGCCTTTACTATATAAACTCATTGAAACGGCTGCTATGATAACCGTTTTACTGAGGATAGATGCGATTTTGGGCTGCTGCAAGGCGCTAAGTCCCTGAAAAAGATCGCAAAATCCGGCGTGCGGCAAGATATCGCAGATCCGCCTGTCTGCACGCTGTCCGGCAATATTGATATTGTTTTGGTAATCTCTGTCTTTTCTCTTACAACCAGAAACTTCCGCTTATGAGCAAACCCGTATTTACCCACACGCAGGAACAGTTAAAGCAAATCGCCGCCGATGTGTTGCAGTTCGCACGCGAAAAAGGCGCAAGCGACGCCGCGGTGGAAATCAGTGAGGGCGAAGGCCTGTCGGTGGGCGTACGTAAAGGAAAAGTAGAAACGATTGAACAAAACCGTGACAAAGGTATCGGCGTGACCGTGTATCTGGGACAGCGTCGCGGTAATGCCAGCACTTCCGATTTTTCGCTGCAATCGCTGCGCGATACCGTCGATGCGGCTTACAACATTGCGCGTTTTACCGCAGAAGATGACTGCGCCGGTTTGCCGGATGAAGCGTTGATGGAAACCAGTCCGCGTGATCTGAAGCTTTGCTATCCGTGGAAAATTTCTGCGGAAGAAGCGATGGAAATCGCACTGCGCGCAGAAAACGCAGCGTTTGCCGTTGATAAGCGCATTACCAATAGCGAAGGCGCTGGCGTGCATTTGCAGCAGTCGCATTTCGTACATGCGAATTCGCGTGGTTTTATCGGTGGTTATCCTGTTTCGCGTCATACGATTTCGGTTTGTCCGATTGCCGGTCGCGGTGCAAAAATGCAGCGTGACGACTGGTATTCATCACAGCGTAATCCGAAAAAACTGGCAGCGCCGGAAGATATCGGCCGCTACGCCGCCGAACGTGCACTGGCCCGTCTGAATGGCCGCAAGCTGGATACGCGCAAATGTCCGGTGTTGTTTGAAGCGCCGCTGGCAGCAGGTTTGCTCGGTTCGCTGGTGCAGGCAACGGCGGGTACTGCGCTGTACCGCAAATCCACTTTCCTGCTGGATTCGCTGGGTACACAGATTTTCCCGGAACATATCAGCGTGATCGAAGATCCGCATGTGATTGGCGGTTCCGGTTCTGCGCCGTTTGATGATGAAGGCGTGCGTACACAGAAGCGTGATCTGGTGAAAGACGGTGTGCTGCAAGGTTATTTCCTGTCTTCGTATTCCGCCCGCAAACTTGGCATGACAACGACCGGTAACGCCGGTGGCTCGCACAATCTGCGCTTCGCATCGAAGCTGACCCGCAAGGCAGATACGTTTGAAGGCATGCTGCGCAAAATGGGTACCGGTTTGCTGGTGACGGAACTGATGGGACAGGGCGTGAATTATGTCAGCGGCGATTATTCGCGCGGCGCATCCGGTTACTGGGTGGAAAACGGTGTGATTCAGTATCCGGTGGAAGAGGTGACGATTGCCGGAAATCTGCGCAGTATGTATATGCAGATCGCTGCCATCGGTAACGATACGCTGATACGCGGCAACAAAGAAACCGGCTCGATTCTGATTGAAGAAATGATGGTGGCAGGTAACTAAACGCCACTGCAGCCTGAGCTTTTTCCGACAACGCGTCCAGCAATGGACGCGTTGTGCTTTTCAGAATCCGGATTTTCTGAATCAGTTTATTAAACAAATCAAAAATGAGTAAATGGGTGCGCTGATGCTGTCTGTGAATACTGAAACTCCCGCAGAAACCGCAGCGGAAACACTGGATGTGATTTATCGCGATGAATACCTGATTGCCGTGCATAAACCTTCTGGCTTACTGGTGCACCGCAGTGAAATCGATCGTCACGAAACCCGTTTCGCATTGCAGATCGTGCGCGATCAGATCGGACAGTATGTGCATCCTGTGCACCGGCTGGATAAACCGACTTCCGGCATTCTGCTGATGGCTTTGCAAAAGGAAACGGCCCAGCATCTGATGCGCCAATTTGCAGAGCAGCGCATTCATAAGCAGTATCAGGCGCTGGTGCGTGGCTTCGTGCCTGCACAGGGTTACATTGATCATGCTCTGGGACGGGTGGAAGATGATTATGACGATGCGACTACCGAAGAAAAACAAAGCGCGCAAACCCGCTATGAACGTGTGCAGTGTTTTGAAATTCCGGCGCTGATCGAGCGTTATCCGGTCAGCAGGTTCTCGCTGGTGAATGTGTTTCCGGAAACCGGACGCCAGCACCAGATACGCCGCCACTTCAAACATATTTTTCATCCGCTGATTGGCGATGTGCGTTACGGACGCGGTGCGTATAACCGCTATTTTCGTGAGCATTTTGATTGTCACCGGCTGATGCTGGCGTGTACTGCGATGAGCTTGCAGCATCCGGTCAGCGGTGAAGCATTGCGACTGGATTGTCCGCCTGCAGCGATGTTTGCAGACACGCTGAATGCGATGCAGGCGTATGTCTGTACGCCGCCAGCTGCCGACATTTCAGTCTGAGATAGTGGCTCGTATTGTGCAGCTATCCGCATTGATCATTTCCGGAGAGCCGGACTTTCTGCCGACGACCGCCGGATCGCTGTGCTGAACACCGCATTTGGGGCATTTTGGGTGCTTCAGACCGGTCTTTGAGTAAGTCTGATCGGTAGCAGCTTCATTTTCCAGTCTGCAAAAGAAAAAGCCACCCGCAGGTGGCTTTCCTGTTTTCAGTAGAAACAGCGATCAGTTCAGCGCTGCACGGGCGCGGGCAATTGCCAGACGCACTTGTTCCGGTGCCGTGCCGCCAACGTGATTACGTGCTGCAACCGAACCTTCCAGTGTCAGCACTTCAAACACATCGTCAGCGATCAGCGGTGAGTAAGCCTGCAGCTCTGCCAGCGGTAATTCGCTGAGATCGCAGTTTTTCTCCACGCAGGTACGCACAGCATGCGCCACAGCTTCGTGCGCGTCACGGAAAGGCAGACCTTTTTTGACCAGATAATCGGCCAGATCGGTTGCTGTCGCGTAGCCCTGGAATGCAGCAGCGCGCATTGCGTCCGGCTTCACGCGGATGCCGGTGGCCAGATCAGCAAAAATACGCAGGGTATCGACCAGCGTATCCACGGTGTCGAACAGCGGTTCTTTGTCTTCCTGATTGTCTTTGTTGTATGCCAGCGGCTGGCCTTTCATCAGGGTCAGCAATGCAATCAGATGACCGTTCACGCGGCCGGTTTTGCCACGTGCCAGTTCCGGAACGTCCGGATTTTTCTTTTGCGGCATGATGGACGAGCCGGTGCAGAAACGGTCTGCCATATCAATGAAGCCGACGCGCGGGCTCATCCAGATAATCAGCTCTTCTGACATACGCGAAATATGCGTCATGATCAGTGCAGCTGCCGCACAGAATTCAATCGCGAAATCGCGGTCAGACACGGCATCCAGTGAGTTGTAGCACACCGCATCAAAGCCCAGTGTGGCAGCAACACGTTCACGGTCAATCGGGAAGGTGGTGCCAGCCAGCGCCGCTGCACCCAGCGGCAGGCGGTTAACACGTTTGCGGCAATCCAGCAAACGTTCGGTATCGCGGCTGAACATTTCCACATAGGCCAGCATGTGATGGCCGAAAGTAATCGGCTGCGCTACCTGCATATGGGTAAAGCCCGGCAGAATGGTGTCGGTGTTTTGTTCCGCCAGATTAATCAGCGCAGCGCGTAAATCTTTCAGCAAGCCAACGATATTATCGATCGCACCACGCAGATACAGGCGGATATCTGTTGCAACCTGATCATTACGCGAACGGCCGGTATGCAGACGTTTGCCGGCATCGCCTACCAGTTCGGTCAGACGTTTTTCGATATTCAGATGCACATCTTCCAGGTCCAGCAGCCAGGTGAACTGGCCGTTGCGGATTTCGTCAAGAATCTGCGCCATTCCGCGCTGGATATCTGCATGATCCTGTGTTGTGATGATGCCTTGTGCGCACAGCATTTCTGCATGGGCTAACGAACCCTGAATATCGACTTCCGCCATGCGGTTATCGAAAAAAACAGAGGCTGTATAACGTTTGACGAGATCGGAAACCGGCTCGGAAAAGCGCGCCGACCAGGCTTCGCTTTTTTTCTGGAATTGTGATGTCATGTTGCTCATTCGCCGTAGATTACTGCGTTTTTGTCGGAAATTTCCATACGATTATAAAGCAATGGCGCATAATTCCCTCAGATAATCAGCCATTTTTTGCTATGCGGAAAACAGAAAATACTCAGGTTTTAGAAGCCTTCATTCCCGATTGCTGCAACACTGGCGTACTTTTTCGCATACTCGCAGCGGTCAGTGGTGGTTTGTTTCTGATTCTTGCTGCGCGCGGTGAATCGGGATTGCTGCTTGTGCAAAATTTTGCCGAAGCGGTCGCGCTGATGGTGCCCGTTGTACTCGGTTCGGTTCTTATGCTGTGCAAATTGCGTATGCTGATGCCGAAAGCTGGTTTGCACCCGTGGTTGCAACGATTGTCCTGCGGGCTTGTTCCGGCTCTGCTGATCTGGGTGGTGGCGGAGCTGTTCCGGCTTGCGGATGTGCTGGATGTGATTTATCCGCGATTTCAGCGTTTGCCGGTGATGACAATTGTCTTTGTAACGGGGATGGCGCTGCAGCGCTACTTCGAACTGCGCACCCGCGCGTATTCGCCGGTACTGGCAGAAGCCAGGCTGCAAGCTTTGCAGGCGCGGATACGTCCGCACTTTTTATTTAACAGCCTGAACACCGTGTTGTCGCTGATCCGGCAGGACCCGCGTCGCGCCGAACGCGTGCTGGAGGATTTGTCAGATTTGTTCCGTGCACTGATGCGTGACGCCCGCATCATGATTTCTCTGGAAGATGAATTGCAGCTTTGTAAACAATATCTGGCAATTGAAAGTGTACGGCTCGGAGAGCGCTTGCAAACGGACTGGCAGATTACCGGCTTATCTGATGCGGATATCAGGGAGATACAAGTACCTGCGCTGTTATTGCAGCCGTTAATCGAAAATGCCGTGCATTACGGTGTCGAACCTTCGTTACAAGTTGCAACCGTTTCGATACATTTGAAAAAAAGTTTAAATAAAGTTGATGTCACTGTTAAAAATCCGCAGCATACGCCTGGTTATGCAGCGTCCGGTAATCAGATTGCACTAGACAATATCCGACAAAGACTGTCTTTGTTATACGATGTCGAGGCAGGGATGACCAGTGAGGCGCTCAATTCAGAATTTGTAGTAAAACTGTATTTCCCGGCGAAAAAATGAAAACTGAGCAAATGTTCAAAATAGCAATTGTGGATGACGAAGCCCCTGCACGTGTGCGTTTGCGCACCCTGCTGGATGACATTGCACACGAATTTCCGCACGAAGTGGTGGCAGAGACTGGTGATGCGCAGGAAGCATTGCGTCTGATGCAGACTGTGAAACCGGATGTCATTCTGCTGGATGTGCAGATGCCAGTCATGACGGGCATTGAATTCGCGAAAGCGCTGCGTGCAGCTTCCGGTGAGGGTGATCGTCCGCAAATTATTTATATCACCGCATACGAAGAATTTGCATTGCCAGCATTTGAAGTGCAGGCAACCGATTATCTGCTGAAACCGGTGCGCGCAAGTCGCTTGCTGGAATCGCTGCGCCGTGTTCGTGCGCGTCTGCCGCAACCCGAGATTTCCGGTACTGATGATCGTCGTCCTGCGCGCACCAGCTTCTCAATTATGGAGCGCGGTCGTGTTGTGATGGTGCCGGTCTCCGAGGTGCTGTTTATGAAAGCGGATCAGAAATATGTGTCTCTGCACACATCTTTCCGTTCTTACCTGATCGAAGATTCGCTGACATCGCTGGAAGCAGAATTTCCGGACCGCTTTGTGCGCGTACACCGCAATGCGCTGGTGCGCCGCAGTGCAATCGCAGGTGTCGAGAAGGTGGTGCAGTCAGTCAGTCGCCCGAATGGCGATGAAAAAGTCTCAGAAGGCTGGCAGGTGCTGGTTGCCGGCTGCGCGGAAAAACTGCCGGTTTCGCGCCGTCAGTGGTCGGTCATCAAGCCGCTGCTGCGATAATGTGTGAGTGTTTCCCGTTCTTGCGACGGGAAATCAATAAAAAGCCCGCTTAATTGCGGGCTTTTTGTTTTAAAAGAATTTCCGGATCAAGACATTTTCTGGCTTTGACATTATTGAAATCAGGTTTGCTGATCCTGTCCGTCATCTTCGGATCGCCAGACCGGCAGGCCGGTATCATCGAGTGATTCGTCTTTGATCCATGCCGGTAAGCCGGTGACATCCGTTGGCCCCAGTTCGGCCAGTAAATCTAGTTGCTCCTGCCGGCGGCGCGGTTTGCGTCCGGTCGGAATTATTTTTTTCTGATCAGGCAGATCAAAGGGAAGCGGGAGCTCAAAGCCCGGCAACTCCAGTGTCGCATTGTCTTTGTGATCTTTCATGTGCCCGTATCAGCCTGGTTACGAATCAGCCTGCGCGTCACGCAAAACGCAATAATCCGCCATCAGAAAATTTTCCTGTTGGTGTTATGGGTATTGTTTGAGCTGGTGCGGACGCACGCTGAAGAGAGATTTGGTTGCGGGGGCAGGATTTGAACCTACGACCTTCGGGTTATGAGCCCGACGAGCTGCCAGACTGCTCCACCCCGCGTCTGAGAGGCATGAAGTATATACAGGTAAGGGCGTAAAAGCAAGGCCTTGCGGGTGTTTGATATGAAAATCAAACAGGATGTTAAAAAATGCATGATTTCTCTGCGACAAGCTTCCGCGCCGGAAAGTTGTGTGCATAATGGGCAAACAGGCGGCTGGCGATTGATAACAGTCAGCCTGTCACAGAAGGAGAATGCTATGGAATACGCAACAATCGACAGTGTGATTTCGCCGGAAGGGCGGATGGAAGTGTTGTCGAAAGCGGAAGTCGGAAAACTGCTCGACAGCAGCCATGGTGGTTTGTACACCGTATTCAGAAATTGTGCGCTGGCCGTATTAAATACCGGCAGCGGTCTGGATGATGGGAAAGAATTGCTGGAGCGTTATAAGAATTTTGAAGTCAACATCATCCAGCGTGAGCGCGGTATTAAGCTGGAAGTGAAAAATGCGCCGGCAAAAGCTTTTGTTGACGGCGTGATGATCAAGGGGATACAGGAACATTTATTTGCGGTGTTGCGCGATATCCTGTTTATTCATGCAGACATTACGTCCAATCCGCAATTTGACCTGAGTGATACCGAGGGTGTCACGAATGCGGTATTTCATATTCTGCGCAATGCCAATCTGCTGCAGCCGCAAGTTAACCCGAATCTGGTGGTGTGCTGGGGCGGGCATTCGATTTCCGGCGAAGAATACGATTACACCAAGCAGGTCGGATATCAGCTTGGCCTGCGCGGTCAGGATATCTGTACCGGTTGTGGTCCGGGGGCGATGAAAGGCCCGATGAAAGGGGCGACCATAGGCCATGCAAAACAGCGTGTAGGCCAGGGGCGTTATATCGGGTTGACCGAGCCAGGTATTATTGCTGCAGAAGCGCCGAACCCGATCGTGAATGATCTGGTGATTATGCCGGACATCGAAAAGCGCCTCGAAGCCTTTGTGCGTATCGGACATGCCGTGATTGTGTTTCCCGGCGGTGCGGGTACTGCGGAAGAAATTTTGTATTTGCTGGGAATTCTGTTGCATCCTGAAAATCGGGATTTGCCATTCCCGCTGATTTTTACCGGACCGGCGTCAGCAGAGGCTTATTTCCGTCAGATTGATCAGTTTATCGGCGATACACTTGGTGCTGAAGCGCAAAAGCGTTATCAGATAATCATACAGAATCCTGAGGCGGTGGCGAGTGCAGTGGTTGATGGTATTCGTGATGTACGTGCATTTCGTAAGCAAAAAGGGGATGCGTACTACTTCAACTGGTTGCTGCATATTGATCCGGAATTTCAGCGTCCGTTTGACCCGACGCATGACAATATGCGTAATCTCGCTATATGCCGCGATCAGCCTGTACATATGCTGGCTGCGCAGTTGCGCAGAGCGTTTTCCGGTATTGTTGCCGGTAACGTGAAGGCGCAGGGAATCCGGGCGATTGAGGAAAATGGATTGTTCGAAATTCATGGTGACGCCGATATCATGGAGCGTATGGATAAATTGCTGACATCGTTTGTTGCGCAACACAGGATGAAGCTACCCGGCAAAGCGTATCAGCCTTGCTATCGTATTGTTAAATAACATCAACTTTTCGGAATTTGACAGTTAGCCTTGTTCTCTGTGGCTGCGGTAATCTAAGATGATGTCATCTTTACCCTGCATGAAGCTGTGTGTTGTATCAGATTAAGCCAGCAGACAGGGGGGGTACTGAACACTGTTTTCCAATTGAGATAGGAATATTTATGAGCACCGTACAACAAGAAGTCGATGAGCGTACCAATCTGACCGGCTCGAATAAGTTTGAATTGTTGCTGTTCAGACTGGGCATGGATGCTTCTGAAACCCGTTCCGAATTGTTCGGCATAAACGTGTTTAAGGTGCGGGAAATCGTCGCGATGCCGGCAATCACGGCGGTAGCCGGTTCTATGCCGCATATGCTGGGTGTGGTGAATTTGCGCGGACAGATTATTCCCGTGGTGGATTTGCCTTCGGTCGTCGGCTGCAAACCGAAAACCGGTCTGAATATTATGCTGGTCACGGAATATGCGCGCACTACGCAGGCGTTCGCGGTGGAGTCAGTGGAAGAAATCGTTCGTCTGGACTGGAACCAGGTTCTGTCTGCGGAGAACAGTGCGGTTGGTGGTATGGTGACCAGTATTGCGCGCCTGGACGGTGATAATGAAGCGACCCGTCTGGCACAGGTGCTCGATGTGGAGCAGATTCTGCGCCAGATTGCCCCGCCGGAAGGCAAGGATGTTGATCCTGAAACGGTTGGTAGTAAATTGCAGCTGAATCCGGGTGCGGTAATTCTGGCAGCCGATGATTCCGGTGTGGCGCGCAGCCTGATCGAGCAGACACTGGGTGCGATTCATGCGCCATTCATTATGACCAAAACCGGTAAAGAAGCCTGGGATAAACTGCAGGCGATTGCTGCCGGTGCTGCAGCTGAAGGTAAACCTTTGCGTGAAAAAATTGCGCTGGTGCTGACCGATCTGGAAATGCCGGAAATGGACGGCTTCACCCTGACACGCAAGATTAAACAGGATGACCGGTATAAGTCGCTGCCTGTGATTATTCACTCGTCGCTGTCTGGCTCGACGAACGAAGAACATATCCGTGCGGTTGGTGCGGATGCATATGTGGCGAAGTTCGTTGCGGAAGAGCTGGCTGCAACGATTCGGAACATTCTCGCGAAAAAGTAATTCCTTCGGCGGTGAATGCCGCCTGATGATGAAAACCCGCTCCGGTGTTGTCCGGCGCGGGTTTTTTATTGGCGCTGTTGTTGCTGTGACGGGGCTGAATCTCCTGATTGTCTTGCGCAAACGACGTGCAGTATCTCAGAACAGCTGTGTATGGATCAGCGGTTTGCCGGTACGCGTTGCCAGCCGGACGGGCAGGTTTTTATTGCAGGATAAAAACCATCAGGCTGATGGCAGTACCACCAGTCGCCGGAACCATCGACCGGTGGTGCGCCAGCCGGACGCGGGCTGTCGTAGACGGTCACGGTTTCACGGGTGATGGGAATATCGTTGTAGACCGTGACAGGTGCGCTGCTGACAACTGGCGCGCTGTACACGGTATAGCCTGGTGCGGGAGCGACATAGACCGTCGGCGAGCTGTAATAGGTGACTGTCGGGCCGAAATACACCGGAGCAGGCCGGTAATAATGATGATGACCATAATACGGGCGGTAAATGCTGTGCCCGTGACTGTGCCATCCGGTACCGAAGCCGATTGAAATGCTGGTGCGTACTTCAGCCTGAACTGCCCCGGCACTGCACATTACTGCGGCAGTAAGGAACAAACGGAGTAAGGTATTCATAGCAATCCTGTTCTGGAGAATACCGCACGGTAAAAAGGAAACCCGTATTCCGCACATCAAGGCGGATACAGGTTTTTTCGTGTGAAACCGGAAACTTTTTGACGAACTTCCGGTCACTGCATCTTTCATGCGGCGTATCTGTGCATCATAGCAAAGTGGCGCTTCTGCAGCTTTGCGTTTTGTAACAGCGCACAGACGGCTGCCCCGGGTGGCGGCATGCAGGCTCTGTATCTATACGGAATAACAAGGGAAATGATGAAACTCAAGCGATTATGTCAGGCAATGTTGCTGGCGCTCGGCGCAGCGGCCTTTGCACCTCAGACGCTGGCAGCAGACGAACCACCGGCAAATCTGGTGCAGGAAAAATATACCAAATACGAGTTCCGTATTCCGATGCGCGATGGCGTAAAGCTGATGACAGTAGTGTATGTGCCGAAAGACAGCAGTAAAACCTATCCGTTTCTGATGGTGCGCACACCTTACGGCAGCGGCAATTTTTCAGGTGCAGAAAATCATTACGGCGTTGATTTTTATCCTTCCTCGCTGGGTCCTGGAAAAGAATTTCAGGAAGCCGGTTATATCTTTGTGAATCAGGATGTGCGTGGACGTTTTATGTCGGAAGGCAAATGGCAGGAAATGACGCCGCATCAGAATCCTGCGAAGAAACCGGGTGAGGGGATCGAAAGTCAGGATATGTACGACACCGTAGAGTGGCTGCTGAAGAATATCGGTGGCAATAACGGTAAAGTCGGTATCTGGGGCATTTCGTATCCGGGTTTCTACACCTCGGCCAGTATCATCGATTCGCATCCGGCGATCAAAGCGGCTTCTCCGCAGGCACCAGTGACGAACCTTTACAAAGGTGACGATACCTATCACAACGGTGCGCTGATGCTGGCGGCGAATTTTGACTTTTACGCCAGCTTCACCGAACAGAAAAATCCGACACAGGAACCGCGCGGCTGGCAGAAATTTGATTACGGCACACCGGATGGTTACCGTTATTTTCTGAAGCATTTATCGCTGGGGAATATTCTGGCGCAAATGTCGCCGGAACAGCGCGAGCTGCTGATGCCAACCATACAGCACGATACCTATGATGCGTTCTGGCAAAGCCGTGATATTTCCCGCCATCTGCGCAATATCAGCGCTGCCGTGCTGACTGTCGGCGGTTTGTTTGATGCGGAAGATGTGGCAGGTCCGTTTTATACCTATCAGTCCATTCGCGCCAATCGCCCGGCCAATGCCAAAGCGCCGTATAACGGACTGGTGATTGGCCCGTGGGTACACGGTGGCTGGGCTGGCGCCGATGGCAAATCGCTGGGGCTGGTGCAATTCGGCAGCAAAACCTCGGAATACTATCGCAAGAATATTCTGTTCCCTTTCTTTGAACAGCATCTGAAAGGCGTACAGGGAAAAACGCTGCCGGAAGTGCATGCGTTTGAAACCGGCACCAATGTCTGGCGTGAATATGCGAGCTGGCCGCCAAAGCAGGCCAAGCAAGTCAGCTTGTATTTGCAGGCCGATGGCAAACTCAGCTGGCAGCAACCGGCAGCGGGCGCAGCGTTTGACGAATACATTGCCGATCCGAAAAAACCGGTGCCATTTATCAATTATCCGGCCACCGGTGCGCCGCGCGAGTACATGGTTGGCGATCAGCGTTTTGCCTCGCAGCGTCCGGATGTGCTGACGTATATGACCGATGTGCTGGAAGATGACGTGACGGTCGCTGGTCCGGTGCAGCCGCAATTGTTTGTCTCTACCACCGGCACGGATGCGGACTTTGTAGTGAAACTGATTGACGTGTATCCGGACGATTATCCGGATGCGCCGCAACGACGCAAACGCGGTGAAGATGTGCCTGCGCCGGAGCTGGCAATGGGTGGTTATCAGCAACTGGTGCGCGGCGAACCTTTCCGCGGTAAGTTCCGCAACAGTTTTGAAAAGCCGGAAGCCTTCGTCCCCGGTGAAGTCAGCAAACTGCATTTTGCACTGCCGGATGTGAATCACACTTTCCGCCGCGGGCACCGCATTATGGTGCAGATACAAAGCAGCTGGTTTCCGCTGGTGGATCTGAATCCGCAAAAGTTTATGCACATTCCTTCCGCTAAACCGGAAGATTTTGTCAAAGCCACGCAGCGCGTCTATCATGCGCCCGGCCAGTATTCGGCACTGGTGTTACCGGTGTTGCAGCGTGCCAATCCTACGCAGCATCAGCCCTGACGGCGCATTATCGAAAATGCCAGCCGAACTGCTTTAACGATTTATATAAAGAAAAAATTAACACGATGAAAATCCAGTCTCACTTTTTGAAGAAACTGAAACCTTGCCTGATGGCGCTGGCCATTGCCGGTGTCTCAGCGTCTGCGGTTGCTGTGACTCCTGTAACTACTGTCTCGAATGCGCTGGTACTGCAGGCAGATACCATGAACCGCAAAGCCGATGCCTGTACTGACTTTTACGAATTTGCGAATGGTGTCTGGCTGAAAAATAATCCGGTACCGGCAGACCGTTCCCGCTACAGCGCCTACGAAGAAGTGAACGAGCGCAACCTGAATATTCTGCGCACGCTGGCGGAAGCAGCGGTGAATAAAGCGGATGCGAAAGGCAGTGAAAAACTGGTCGGTGATTTTTTCGCCAGTGGCATGGATGAAGCGCGGATTGAGCAACTGGGTGCGCAACCGATGCAGCCAGCCTTGCAAAAAGTGGCTGCGATCAAAGACCGCACGCAGTTAATGCAGGTAATTGGTGAATTTCACCGTGAAGGCATCAGCAGTGGTTTTGGCTTCGTGGTGGATCAGGATACCAAAAACGCCAGCCGTTATATCGCACAAATCTCACAGGGTGGTTTGAGTCTGCCAGACCGCGACTATTATCTGAAACAGGATAAAGCAAGCAAAGACATCCGCGCCGCTTACCTGAAGCATGTGGCCAGCATGCTGGTGCTGGCGGGCGACAGCGAAGCGGCGGCGGCTGATGCGGCAAAACGCATTCTGGCGCTGGAAACCCGTCTGGCGAAAGTCAGTATGGATAAAGTGGCATTACGCGATCCGGAAGCCAGCTATCACTTATCCGATCTGGCCGGCTTGCAAAAAATGGCACCGCGCACCGACTGGAAAGCCTTCTTTGAAGCGGCAGGCGTGAAAGATCCGGGCCCGCTGAATATCGCCCATCCTGCCTTCTTTAAAGGTCTGGATCAGTTAATGCAATCCGTACCGGTCAGCGACTGGCAATTGCTGTTGCGCTGGGATGTGGTCAGCAGCTATGCGCCGTATCTGAGCAAAGCCTTTGTTGAACAGAATTTTGCGTTCAACGGACAGAAACTGGCAGGCACCAAAGAATTATCGCCGCGCTGGAAGCGCGTGCTCGAAGTGCTGGATCACAGTGCAGGCGAATCGCTGGGGCAATTGTATGTGGCACAGCAATTCGGGCCGGAAGCCAAGGCAGGTGTGCTGGACATGGTGAATAACATCAAAGAAGCGATGCGTGAAAACATCGCCGGCCTGAGCTGGATGTCGGATGTGACCAAGCAGCAGGCTTACAAAAAGCTGGACAGCATTATGGTGAAGATCGGTTATCCGGATGTCTGGCGCGATTACAGCGGTCTGCAAATCAAGCGTGATGATTACGCCGGTAACGTGAAACGTGCGTCTGCATTTGAATATCAGCGCATGATTAATCGCCTCGGCAAGCCGATAGACCGCACCGAATGGGGTATGACACCGCAAACCGTGAATGCGTATTACAACCCGAGCATGAATGAAATCGTGTTCCCGGCCGGTATTCTGCAGGCGCCGCTGTACCATGTGCAGGGCGATCTGGCAGCGAATTACGGCAATACCGGTGCCACCATCGGCCATGAACTGACCCATGCATTTGATGATGAAGGCCGTCAGTTTGATGCCGAAGGCAATCTGAAAAGCTGGTGGACCAAGTCGGATGAAAAAGAATTCGTGCGCCGTGCCAAAGCGATTGAAGTGCAGTTTGGCGAATACAATCCTATCGACAAGCTGCATATCAACGGCAAGCTGACTGCCGGTGAAAACATTGCCGATCTGGGCGGGATGAAGATTGCGCTGGCGGCATTGCGTAAAGCGCTGGCGAAAAACCCGCAACCGGAACTGGATGGTCTGACAGCCGAACAACGCTTCTTCGTCGCAAATGCGCAAAGCTTCCGCAGCAATATCCGTGATGAAATGCTGCGCATGACGCTGGCAACTGATCCGCACTCGCCGGACAAATACCGTGTGCTGGCACCGCTGGCAAATATGCCGGAATTCAGTGCGGCTTTCCGTTGCGAAGGCAAGCGTTCGCCACTGCGTACTGAGGCAAAGCGTGTGAATATCTGGTAACAGCGTATACTATCGCCTTTGCTGTGATCCCAACGCCGGTTCCGCCCACAGCGCAACCGGCGTTTTTTATCCTCAATTTCCCTGAAAAACAGGGGGTATATGCCAAAACCGGCCTATTGTCAGCGTAAACACTGGGCCTTTTTATATACCCCGGGGGAGTATATTTTGATGCCGGAACGCCTTCCAGCGTGCTTCCGGCGATAGGCAGAGAATGATGGAAGCTACCAAAGTCGTTGAATTTGAACGTCCTTTAATGGAAGAAGGCAGCAGTTGTGTCGCCAATGCGTGGGCCAAAGTGCCGGATATGCCGACACCGGAAGAAAAAATCGCCCTGAAAAACCGTATCCGTGCCTTGCTGAAAGAAAAGCAGGCGGTACTGGTGGCGCATTACTATGTGGATGCGGACTTGCAGGATCTGGCCGAAGAAACCGGCGGCTGCGTATCTGATTCGCTGGAAATGGCGCGTTTTGGCCGTGATCATGAAGCTAAAACCCTGATCGTGGCCGGTGTGCGCTTTATGGGCGAAACCGCCAAAATTCTGAGCCCGGAAAAAACCATTCTGATGCCGGATCTGGATGCGACCTGTTCGCTGGATCTGGGCTGTGATGCGAATGAATTCGCGGCGTTCTGCGATGCCCATCCTGACCGCACCGTGGTGGTGTATGCCAACACCAGCGCCGCCGTCAAAGCACGCGCCGACTGGATGGTGACTTCCAGCATCGGTCTGGACATCGTGCGCTACCTGCATGCACAAGGCAAAAAAATTCTGTGGGCGCCGGACAAACATCTGGGCAGCTACATTCAGAAAGAAACCGGCGCTGACATGCTGCTGTGGCAGGGTTCCTGTCTGGTGCATGATGAATTCAAAGGCGTGGAACTGGATGTGATGAAGGCGGAATATCCGAACGCCAAAGTGCTGGTGCATCCGGAATCGCCAGCGTCTGTAGTGGCACAGGCCGATGTGGTCGGCTCCACTTCGCAACTGATTCATGCCGCGCAAACCATGGATGCGCAGGAATTCATCGTCGCCACCGACAACGGCATTCTGCACAAAATGCAAATGGCTGCGCCGGGCAAACGCTTTATCGTTGCGCCGACTGCCGGCAACAGCGCCACTTGCAAGAGCTGCGCGCATTGCCCGTGGATGGCGATGAATGGCTTGCGCAATCTGCTGCACGTGCTGGAAACCGGCAGCAATGAAATCAACGTTGATACCGCCATCGCACAGAAAGCCAAAACCTGTATCGACCGTATGCTGGACTTCGCTGCAGCGAAGAAAGCGAATGTGCGTCCGTCCGGCGATCTGGCCAAAGACGGTGCGCTGTTCCAGAACATCGGTCCGGCCTGATCCGCTTTATTTTCAGAGAAAGTCTCTTATGTCTAGCAACCTCAACAATGCGCATGCACCGTTTGATGCAGACCTGCAGCAAGCGTTTGAGCGCAATATCCGCGACGCACTGGCAGAAGATGTCGGCAGCGGCGATCTGACCGGCCTGCTGGTACCGGCGGAAGAACGTGTGAAAGCACAAGTGATTGTGCGCGAAGATGCCGTACTGTGCGGCGCACCGTGGTTTGATGCGGTGATGCAAGCCTGCGATTCCAGTATCGTCGTTGACTGGCAATATGCCGAAGGCGATCTGATGCGTGCCGACAGCGTGGTATGCCGCATCGAAGCACCCGCACGCGCGCTGCTGACCGCAGAACGTTCCGCGCTGAACTTCCTGCAATTGCTGTCCGGTGTTGCCACTAAAACCCGTCACTACGCAGTACTGACCGAAGGCACCCGCGCTGCCGTGCTGGATACCCGCAAAACGCTGCCTGGCCTGCGTCTGGCGCAGAAATACGCAGTTCGCGTCGGCGGCGGTAAAAACCAGCGTCTGGCACTGTACGACGGCATTCTGATCAAGGAAAACCATATCGCCGCCGCGGGCGGTATCGCGCCGGCGATGCAACAGGCATTCGCGCTGAACGCCGGTGTCAGCATTCAGGTTGAAGTTGAAAATCTGGACGAACTGCATCAGGCACTGGACGCCGGTGCGACATCGATTCTGCTCGATAACTTCAGTACGGACATGATGCGCGAAGCGGTCAGCATCAACGCAGGCCGCGCTTTGCTGGAAGCCTCCGGCGGCGTCGATCATTCCACGCTGCGCGCCATCGCCGAAACCGGCGTCGACCGCATTTCCATCGGCAGCCTGACCAAAGACGTCAAAGCCACCGATTACTCGCTGCGCGTGCTGTAAATGATGTGATTAGCAATTTGATTAGCGCGCAGTTTCAGCGCTGGTCGGCTGCAAAAAAAACCACTGCAAACCTGCTGGTCTGCGGTGGTTTTTTTTGGCTATGCGGCTAGGTACTGTGCAGCCATCGTCATTTACTATTTTCTGACAGCCAGACTTTCTGCCGACGACCGCCGGATCCTTGTGCTGAACACCGCATTTCACCTGTTTTATTGCGCTTTTTGCACTTCACCGTTAATCTGCTGAGAAAATGTTTCTCTGGCGACATGAATTACCAGGAAGCACGGAATACGCAAATAGACAAAAACAGGAAAACCGGATGAATAAACGTATTGCAGGCGTTGCAGTTCTGCTGGTAGTGGGTGGCTTTGCCGTTTGGCGCTGGTATCAGACGTCGCCCGATCTCACGCTTGTGCCGGCTAATCCTGCGCAGCTTGTTGCTATCAATAAACAGCCCGCTGTACCTGTACCGGCAAGTTCTGAGCCTGCTGCTGCACCAAACCCGACCAAAGGGAAAACACTGGAAATTGCAAAGGCGTATTACGCCAGTAAGGACTTGCGTGCCTTTGCGGAAATGGCGAAAAAACGTCCGCAGGAAGGTGGTGGGACGTATGCTTTTGATGCGATCAATATTTGTCTCTTCATTAGAAAGGTTGCAGATGTCAAAGCAACCGATTACACCGATGCCGGCTTGTTTGCAAAAAAACAGGCTGCACTCAATGATTTGCGCTACCGCTGTCATGGATTTACCAGCAGGGAACTCAGCCTTGAAGGTATGAATGAATTTGTTGGGGGAATTGTCGAGTCCGGAGATTTGCTTGAGCGCGTCAGAAATGATTTTTTTCGGCTGGTACAAGAAAGTAGGTTCACTGCGACACAGCGCCTGAAACTGATGAACGGACTTGCAGAGTTGCAGGATCCCGCCACGATTGCACTCTATGCGACTGAAGCAAGCCGTTATTACAACGAAAAAAATGAGCAAAGTTACTGGATTAATGGAGAGACCTATGCAGACAATGGACGCAGAGAGTTGGTTGAAGATGCCTGGCGTTGGGCCTCCTGCCAGCTGGGGGTAGATTGCAAGGCTAACAGCCTGAAATTGCTGACCCTTTGTGTGCACGATAGCAAATGTTTTGACAGCATAGACTCTTACTACCGCGACAAGTACGCCTCTAAACCCGCTCTGTTTCAACAGTTGATCGTATTGCGTGACATCATCGTCACTGCATTTCAAAACAGAGATTTTTCTAAGCTGATTAAGCCGTAATGACAGTATTCGGTACGAGGCAATTCAAAACAGACATCTATGTGTGATGACCGCGATGCGAAATTCTTGTCTGTTTTTCCGCAGACAATGTCGCTGGCAGCGTTTGCATAACGGCGTACACAGTTAATCGTTACAAAGAATGGGAGAAACCGGTGAATAAGCGCATTGCAGGCGTCGCAGTTTTGCTGGCAGTGAGTGGCTTTGCCGTTTGGCGCTGGTATCAGACGTCGCCCGATCTCACGCTTGGGCCGGCTAATCCTGCGCAGCTTGTTGCGATCAATAAACAGCCCGCTGTACCTGTACAGGCAAGTTCTGAGCCTGCTGCTGCACCAAACCCGACCAAAGGGAAAACGCTGGAGATTGCAAAGGCGTTTTACGCCAGCAAGGACTTGCGTGCCTTTGCGGAAATGGCGAAAAAACGTCCGCAGGAAGGTGGTGGGACGTATGCTTTTGATGCGATCAATATTTGTCTCTTCATTAGAAAGGTTGCAGATGTCAAAGCAACCGATTACACCGATGCCGGCTTGTTTGCAAAAAAACAGGCTGCACTCAATGATTTGCGCTATCGCTGTCATGGATTTACCAGCAGGGAACTCAGCCTTGAAGGTATAAATGAATTTGTTGGCGGAATTGTCGAGTCCGGAGATTTGCTTGAGCGCGTCAGAAATGATTTTTTTCAGTTGGTACAAGAAAGTAGGTTCACTGCGACACAGCGCCTGAAACTGATGAGCGGACTTGCAGAGTTGCAGGATCCCGCCACGATTGCACTCTATGCGACTGAAGCAAGCCGTTATTACAACGAAAAGGGTGAGCAAAGTTACTGGGTCAACGGTGAGACATATGCCGACAATGGACGCAGAGAATTGGTTGAAGATGCCTGGCGTTGGGCCTCCTGCCAGTTGGGCGTGGATTGCAAGGCTAATAGTCTGATATTGCTGACCTTTTGTGTGCACGATAGCAAGTGTTTTGACAGCATAGACTCTTACTACCGCGACAAGTACGCCTCTAAGCCTGCTCTGTTTCAACAGTTGATCATATTGCGTGACATCATCGTCACAGCATTTCAAACCAGAGATTTCTCCCGACTTATCCGCCCTTAACCGCACATTCACACCGCAGTTTCAGCATCCGTTCTGTCGTAACGAAAAATCTCACTCCCGTTTAACCCGCCATCCTGCCATTAAACCCGTTGCTGCTGCACTTAGTCGCAGGCAGCTGGAAGCAGGGGCGGGGGCGGTGCACACTGTGTCCATCAGCAGCACATTTCAACACACACCCGAGGAGAGAGATCATGAACAGCACACAACGTAACCCGATTCTGGAAACCGTCATTCAAACCGGCGAAACCATCCATTATTGCTGGATGTGGTTTGTCACCAAGATTGTTGCGATGAGCTGGCTGCGCCTGTTTGCGGTGATTTTGCTGGTGTGGATACTGAGTGGCATTCTGGCACTGGTGCCACTGGCAAATGTGTTTGTTCTGACAGCACTGTTGGTAAAATGCTTTGTGAATCCGGCAGAAGACAGCGCAGAAAAGAGCGAGCCTGCCGCGATCGCATTACCGGCACCTGACAGCGAGAAAAAAGAAGATCATGAATAAGCCTGAGTTTGTACCTCCGTCACTGCGCAGTATTGTGCTGGAGGTACGCGATTTGTTGCGGGAGGGCTGGTGGAAGTTTTTTGACTGGCTGGCAGTCATCTCGTGGAAGTATCTGTTTTTTGTATCGTTTCTGGTGCTGATCATCGGCGGAACGATGGGGCTGGGGCCGCTGGCATTCTGGCTGATTGTGGTGTCCATCCTGATCAAAAGTCTGGCCGGTGGTAAGCACCGTGCGGAACTGGCAGCGGTGGCTGCAGCATCGCGAGCCGATATGGAGGCACTGGAGCGGCGCGTGTTAGAAGCAGAAATGGCTGCGCTGCAGGCACAGATTGAACCGCACTTTTTATTTAATACGCTGGCGCTGATTGGTCAGCTGATTGAAACACAGCCGCAACAGGCATCGAAAGTCCATGCCGACCTGATTCGCTATCTGCGTTCTGCCATGCCGCAAATGCGTCAGCAGGGGATGGGGACGCTGGGACAGCAAATCGAATTGTCACGCGCCTATCTGAACATCATGCAGGCAAGGATGCAGCAGCGATTACGCTTCAGCATTGATGTGCCGGAAGCGCTGGCGCTGGAAGCCTTTCCTTCAATGATGGTACAGACGCTGGTCGAAAACGCGATCAAGCACGGGCTGGAGCCGAGTACCGAAGGTGGCGAGATTCGTATTAGTGCGAGATTGCAGGACGGGTTTATGGAAGTGGAAGTCAGCGACAATGGTGTCGGCTTAGACATGCATGCCGACGACGGTGTGGGTTTATCAAACATCCGTGAACGCTTACGCGCCTTGTACAAAGGGCAGGCAAGTCTGCTGACAGAAATTCCGGCAGCGGGTGGCGCGACATTTATTCTGCGTGTTCCGGCTGCAGACACAGTAAGCCAAACTTAAGGAGACAAAAGGGCATGAGTATCGGAAATATAAGCACAGTGCGGGCTTTACTGGTAGATGACGAAGCGCCAATGCGCGACTGGCTGCGCAGCCGTCTTGCGCAGGTGTGGCCGGAACTGGAAATCGCCGGCGAAGCGGGTAATGGTATCGCTGCGATTGAACAGGCGCAGGCGCTGCAACCGGATGTGGTGTTTCTGGATATTCGTATGCCCGGTAAAAACGGCATTGAAGCGGCAGCACAGCTGGCTGCGATGGCACAGGTGGTGTTTGTCACCGCATATAACGAATATGCGATTGCAGCGTTTGAACGCGGTGCGATGGATTACCTGCTCAAACCAGTGGATGCAGAGCGTTTAGCGCAGACCTGTGACCGCCTGAAAGAACGCATCTCCGAAAAGCGCAAAGCAGCAGAAGCAGCACAGGCGCAGTCACGTCCCGCGATTGCAGCGGGCAACGCCAGTGAAAATCTGCCGGTTGCCACCGATGTGCAAACCATGCTGACCCAGCTGATACAGCAGCAAATGCAGCAGGGGCAGAAGCGCGATTATCTGCGCTGGGTGCAGGCCAGTGTCGGTACCAGCCTGCGCATGATCAGCACCAAAGAAATTCTGTTTTTTAAATCGGATGAAAAATACACGCTGGTGCAAACCGAGCAGGCGCAATATCTGATTCGTAAATCGCTGAAAGAGCTGGAAGATGAACTGGACCCGGATGAATTCTGGCGTATCCACCGCTCGTCGCTGGTGCGCGTTTCCGCGATTGCAGAAGTCACCCGCGATTTTCGTGGCCGCCAGTTAGTCAGCATCAAAGGCAGTACAGAGAAACTGGAAGTCAGTCGCAACCATACACATTTGTTTCAGCAGATGTGAGTGGTTAGATTTTGTAAATATTTAAATTAATGTGAAATTTACAGGAAAGATAGAAAACGGTGTCCGTTTGCGGGACACCGTGAACTGCAGAATTTATTCGCTGCGTAACGCCGCAATCGGATCAAGCTGTGCGGCCTGACGGGCGGGGAAAACACCGAAGCCCAGACCGGTGGCAACGCAGGCAGAAACGGCGATGATCAGCGTCAGTGGTGACCATGCCACCGACCAGCCTGCCAGCGCTGCAATACTGTAAGCGGCCGCAATACCGGCCAGCAAGCCGAGCAGCGCACCCATTCCGGAAATCACCAGTGCTTCGGCCAGAAACTGGCGCACGATATCGCGCTGGGTTGCTCCCAGAGCACGCTTTAAACCGATTTCTTTTTTACGTTCCAGTACATTCGCGAGCATGATATTCATGATGCCAATGCCGCCAACCAGTAATGAAACGGCGGCAATGGAACTCATTACAATCGTAAAAATTTTCTGGGTTTGCTGGTTCTGGCGGTACAAACCCATCGGTACGATCAGGGTGGTGTCGTCTGCACCGTTATGGCGTGCTTCGATCAGGCGTTGCAGTACGCGGGCTGCCGCTTCCGGCGATGTGCCTTCGCGCAAACGCAGGCTCAGAGAACTGACTTCATCTTCCAGTTCACGCACGGGAAAGCGCATTTTTGCGCTGTCCCACGGTACAAAAATCCGTTCATCATCCAGCCCCAGCTTAATGCCTTCAAATTCCGATTTGCTTTTGGCGCGGTCAGCCAGTACGCCAACCACCTGCAGCCAGACATTATTGACGCGGATAAATTCTCCGACCGGATTTACCTGACCGAATAACTGCGCCGCGATACGCGGGCCGATCACGGCAACGGCAGCCTGTGTTGCAAAATCCGATGCATTAAACCAGCGGCCAGCGCCGGTTTGTAATCCGGATTGCTGTGCATACGGTTCCGTCACAGCAAAAGTATGGCCGGTTTCGACTTTCTGACCGTACACAATCTGGTCGGTTTTGATTTCGGTGCGCAAGGCAACGGATTCCGCACCGGGTACTGCCAGCAACGCAGCGGCGCCGTCATCACTGCTCAGGCCCAGACTGCGTCCGCGGATCTCTTTCAATTGTTCATTGCTGAGGTTCTTGGATTCCACGATCAGATTCTGCAGACCCAGCTCCGATACCAGACGCAACGCCTCGCGCCGGCTGCCTTCGCCAACCGCCAGCATCGCAACAATCGAAGCCACGCCGAACAACATGCCCAGCAGGGTTAAACCGGTACGCAGTTTGCGTCGGCTGAGCTCATCCACCGCTTCGGTGATCAGGGCAAACGGAATATTCATGATGCGGATTTTTCTTTTTGTTCAGTGGTCGGAATCAGGCTGATTTGCATGCCGGCACGTAAGCCCTCGGTGATTTCAGAGCGGGTAGGGCCGCGTAACCCGAGTTTGACGGCGGTTTTGACGGGTTTTCCCTGTTCGATCCGGAATACGAAGAACTGGCCGTTTTCTTCTTTCAGTGCAATGTTCGGTACGGTCAGGATTTTTTCCTTATTCGCGAAAATCAGATTGCCGCTCAGCGATTGCCCCGGTGTTAATTGCATTTGCTGAATATGTTCTGCACTGAATGCCGCATCCACTTCGATAAATTTAACCGGCGATTTTTCGCCGATCGGGCTGGCAGTAGTGCCGATACGGGTGACTTTCAGCGGCACATGTTTGCCGCTGCCCATCAGCCTGACTTCAATGGTCTGGCCGGTTTGCAGTGCAAAGGTGCGCTGTTCAGGAATCTGAAAATTAGCAACCAGATGCGAAAGATCCGGCAAATTCCCGATCACATCGCCCGGCCTTGCGGTTGCACCGACCATCGGTGTCATACCGCTCCAGTTTTTTTCCAGCATCAGAAAGCCATCATGCGGTGCGCGGACTTCCAGTTGCTGCAAAGCATTCGCTTCGGTATCTCTTTTTTGCGTGACAGATTCCAGTTGCGAACGCAGCAGTGCCTGATCCGACTGCGTACGCACACTGGTTTGTGACAATTGCCAGTTCAGATAGCCTTGTTTTTGTTTCAGAAACGCCTGATCCTGAATCGTGTCGAGGACTTTATTGCGCGAGAATAATTGCTGATCCGCACCTGAATAGCGTTCGCTTAAATGCAGATCAGCATTGACTTTGCTCTGGTCTGCATGGATTTCGGCACGGCGTTTGGTATCGTTGCGTTCCAGCTCTTCGCGTGCCAGTTCTTTGCGGTCCAGTTCCAGTTCTGCTTTTGCCAGCTCTGTTTCCGATCGTGGTGCACGGTAACGCGCAATCAGATCACCTTTTTTGACAGCGTTGCCGTTTTGCGCGATGTATTCAAGAATGCGCGGAGCCCAGCCCGAGCCGGGTACGTTGACCGGTGTTTTTTCAGGGGCAATGACTTCACCCTGAATTTCCATGGTTTCGCGCCATGCCGCTTCTTGCAGGATTTCAGTGGTCGCATTCTGCTCGGCGGGCTGGCTGCATGCGCTGATTAATAAAGAAACGCCGAGCGCAGCGGCAGAGAGTGGGAATCGCATCTTCATTTTGCAGTGGATTTTGGCTGAGCAGAGGTGGCCGCCTTCGTCAGCGGGATAATGACTTGCACAGCGGAGCCGGGTTTCAGATTGGCCGGGCGTTGTGTAAATTCCAGTTCCAGATCACGGACAATGCTGTTGTCGGTATGAGAGCGTGACTGAAAAGCCAGTCCCGGTCTCAGTATTTTTGCCTGTGCAGTCTGATTGCCACCGGGCAGTTTGACAGTCACGGTTTGCCCCATGCTGATTAAACCGTATTGGGCTTCCGGCACTTTTGCTTTGATATACATGTTGTCCGGGTCTGCCAGTCCGGCAATGGTTTGTCCCATCCAGACTTTGCTGCCTTTCTTGATTTTTTCATCGTCATAAGACATCCGGTATTGCACGATACCGGCAGTTGGTGCCGTGATGGTCAGTGCTTTAATGCCAGCCTGCAAATCGTTCAGATTCTTTTGTTCCATCTGCATTTCAGTTTGCAGGAAACGTTTCTCTGCATTGCGCTGCGCAGATTGTGCTGCGACCAGCTTTTGCTGCAATTCGAGCTGTGCCTGACCGGCTTCTTTATCAATCACCAGTTTGTCGTAATCAATACGTCGTATCAGCTCTTTCGGCATCGTCGCTTTACGCGCCGCCTTTTCTGCTGCTGCACGGGCTTCCGCAATCTGGATTTCGCCCAGTCTTTCCGCTTCTTTCTGTTCCAGCAGTAATTTTTCTAACGCTTTATTTTTTTCATTCAGTAAATTGCGCGATGTGACCAGTCGCTCCTGCACCTCGGTCGATTGCAGTTGCAAGACTTGTTCACCAGCCTTCAGATGCGTGCCTTCCGGCACGATCTGGCCAACGGTGTAATTCCAGATGTAGCGAATGGATGGCGGAATAATCGACCGGTAATTGCGCGATAAGACTTCGCCATCAATGGTCAGATTGTCGGGCAGGGACTGGCTCAGATGGCGCGCTGGTGCTGGTGCGGTACTGACGCGAATGCTCATTCCCGGTGCGTAAGTCAGGCCGGCTTGCGGCGGTAAAGGAATCGTGACTTTGAAAAAACGTCCTTTTTCTCCGGAAGGGCCGGCTTCCGGTGCCGGGCTGATGCGCTTGATCGTGCTGCTGATCGTTTTCCCGGGATAAGCGTCTGGCGTCAGATAGACTGGCATGCCTTCTTTCAGCGACAGGCGGTCGGCTTCCAGTGCCCAGGCAATCAGTTCAAAAGCACCATCTGTCATTACCTGACCGGCACGGTGCCCGGAAAATCCGGGTACGCCTTCGTCATAACGTTCGCCACGCCACTGGTTAAATGCATGAATAACGACACCATCCACTTCTGCATGAACCGACGTGTTTGCGTTTTCCTTCAGCAGATACGCCATTTGCAACTGGTTTTTACGTGCTTCCAGTTCGCCGTCAGTTTTGGTTTTGGCGATGTTTTTACGCGCGATCTCGACCGCAGTTTTACGGATTTCCAGTTCTTTGAGCGCTTTTTCTTTATCGGTCTGGTATTTGTCGTAATCCAGCGCACTGATCTGACCTTGCGGCAGGCTGGCGTCCAGTCGTGCTTTCGCCAGCGCGATCTGGGCCGTATGCAGTGCCCGTTCTGCCTCAATCGCCACCACTTCCAGCTTTGCCAGTTCCAGCGCCATTTTCACTTGCTGCTGTTCCTGACGGGTTTGCATTTCCTGCGTGTTGTTGCCCGAAGTGCCTATCGATAACACCACATCGCCTTTTTTGACTTTGCCGCCTTCCGGTACAAAAAATTTCAAAGTAACCGGATTAATGTCAGAGACGGGAATAAACAGTGACTGACTGTTCAGCGAATCCACACTGCCATTCAGAATAACCAGTCTTTGGCTTGCTGCTGCGGGTTTCGCTGGCGTAGTCGCATTGCTTGTGTCAGCGTGAGCCTGCAGGCAGAGCAGGGCGATTGCGGTGGCGCTGGCCAGCCGCGTCATAAGAAACTGAGGGGATGTCATGCGGAAACCAGATTGCCGTCGTTTAAGAGGATAGTGCGTTGCGCTTTTGCTGCGACATTCGGATCATGTGTAACCAGTACGATGGTCTGACCCAGACTGTGTAATTCAGAAAATAACTGCAGTACGTCGGTCGCACTTTTGCTGTCCAGATTGCCGGTGGGTTCATCCGCCAGTAACAGGGAAGGCTGATTCAGCAAGGCGCGCGCAATTGCGGCACGCTGCAGCTGACCACCGGACAGTTCTCCGGGGCGGTGATCAATGCGATGACCGAGACCCATGCGTTCCAGCAGTGCGCGTGCACGCTGCGGTGCTTCCGGGTCTTGTTCCGGCAAGTAGCGCTGCGGCAGCAGCACGTTTTCCAGTACGGTTAAGCGTGGCAGCAAGTGGAATGACTGAAATACAAAGCCGATTTGCCGGCTGCGCAGGGCAGATGCTGCATCGTCATCCATTGCGCCGACTTCCGTACCGTTCAGCCGGTAACTGCCGGCGCTGGGTTTATCCAGTGCGCCAAGAATATTCAGTAAAGTGGATTTGCCGGAACCGGAAGAGCCCATAATCGCGACAAATTCACCGGGCGCGATGCGTAAACTGAGTCCGCGTAATGCCTGTATCGTGCCGCCGCCCTGTTTGTAGTGGCGCTGTATATTGTCTAGCTGAATCATGCCTGAGTCACCGCGGAGTATCTGAGAATGCTTTTTGCTGTTAGGTACAAAAAACAGTTCTGAAAAGAAAGAGCCGACAATGTGACTATGAAAAGACTAAAAGTCAATATTTGTGTAAGAAGTTGTGAGAATTCGCCTTTGAGAGCGGCGGAATGGTGGTTTGATTGTGCAAAAATCGGCAAGAGCCAAATACAGAGACGCACTGTTTTCGCGGGCAAGCGGCAGATGGTTGTGCCATAAACCGCATTTCAGGCATTTTCAGTGCTTTTACGCATCCGGACTTCCGGTTTTGTTAAGTGTCTTCCGTTGGTTCGTGCAGAGGCTTTACTTCAGGGTGTAACTGAACAGCCAGAAATGACCGAGGTTCTGATAGGAAATGTCCGTTGCGCAACCGTCCACCAGTGCGCGCAGTTCTGCTTCGGCCGGAAAATTTTTCAGTATGCGGTGCACCGAACCATCGCGTAAATCGCGGTGCTGGAAGGTATTGCCGTCTGCATCGGTTTCCGTGATCGGAAAATCCAGCAACTGCGATGCATTGTTGTCGATCATGATGACTCTGGCTCCGGGCTGCAACCGTGAATATAAGCCATTCAGAAATCTTTGCTGATCCTGCTTCAGAACGTGTGAAAACCACAGTCCGGCAAAGGCGGCGTCAAACTCACTGCTGATATTTTCCAGCGCAAACGCATCTGCAACCTGAAATGCAATGTGTGCAGTGCCGGGACGCTGACGGGCAAAGGAGAGCGGATCGGCATTGCCGTCAGTCGCCAGCATGCTGCGCGTCACCGGCGCAATGTGCTGCGTCCAGTAACCCGTGCCGCAAGCGATTTCAAGCACATTCCTGCCTGCAAATTGCGCCGGTAAATAGGCGCTCAGAAATTGGATATCCGCCTGCCGCTCCGGCTTCAGATACACAGCGTCGTAATACGAGGCGCGGGCACTGTAATAGGTTTGCATATCCTGTGCGCTTTGATCCATAACCTCGCTCACTCTCTGAAATAAAAGGGCAGGCAACAATTATATGATGCAGGAATCGTCATTGCACGTTTGCCAAGCCCCGGACTTTCTGCCGACAACCAGCCGGTAGCTGTGCTGAACACCGCATTTGAGCCTTTTTTTGACGGTTTGTAACCGTTGCGGACGGAAGCTGGCCAGTGACGCAAAACAAAAGCCCGGCGCAGTGCCGGGCTGTATGGGTGTTTCTGCTGAGTTCCGGCCGACACGATGTGCACCGGAAGGGCGTCAGCGTTTGCGTTTCGGTGATAACACCGTCGGCAGTGCTTTCGGCAGGGTATCCGGATAATCGCGGCTGAAATGCAGGCCACGGCTTTCACGGCGCGACAGCGCAGAATTGACGATCAGTGATGCAACTTCCACCAGATTCCGCAATTCCAGCAAATCGCTGGAGATGCGGAAGTGCGAATAGTATTCATCGATTTCTTCTTTCAGCAGGCGAATGCGGTGTTTGGCACGTTCCAGCCGTTTGGTCGTACGCACAATGCCCACGTAATTCCACATGAAGCGACGCAGCTCATCCCAGTTATGGGCGATCACCACTTCTTCGTCAGCATCCGACACGCGGCTTTCATCCCAGTCGGGCAGGGCAATCGGATTCACGCGTTGCTGAGCTTCAATAAAACCAGCAGCCGCTTTGCCAATCACCAGACATTCCAGCAGCGAATTGGAGGCCAGACGATTCGCACCGTGCAGGCCGGTGTATGCAGTTTCACCGATTGCATACAGGCCCGGAATATCAGTGCGGCCATTGGTGTCCGTCACCACGCCACCGCAGGTGAAATGGACTGCCGGAACCACCGGAATCGCTTGTTTCGTCATGTCGATTCCCAGTTCCAGACAGCGCGCATAAATGGTCGGGAAGTGCTCTTTCAGGAATTCCGGCGGCTGGTGGGAAATATCCAGTTCCACATAATCCAGACCACGTTTTTTCATTTCGAAGTCGATCGCGCGTGCAACGACATCGCGCGGCGCGAGTTCGGCGCGCTCGTCATGATCCAGCATGAAGCGCTTGCCTGCCGCGGCGCCGGCTTCTGCCGGTAATTTCAGTACGCCGCCTTCGCCACGCACAGCTTCCGTGATCAGGAAAGATTTGGCGTAAGGGTGATACAGGCAGGTTGGATGGAACTGAATAAATTCCATATTCCCGACGCGGCATCCTGCGCGCCACGCCATCGCAATGCCGTCACCTGTCGCAGTGTCAGGATTTGTCGTATATAAATACACTTTACCGGCACCGCCGGTCGCCATAATCGTATGCTGAGCGGAGAAGGTATGTACTTCGCCGGTCTTAATATCCTGTGCATACAAACCGAGACAGCGTGGTGTCGGCGAGCTGTCGCCTAGCTTGGCGCTGGTGATCAGATCAATTGCGTAATGATGTTCGTACAGAGCGATGTTCGGATGCGCACGGACTTTCTGTTCCAGTGTTACCTGAACGGCGTGGCCGGTGGCGTCAGCGGCATGAATAATGCGGCGCTGGCTGTGACCACCTTCGCGGGTCAGATGAAAACCCAGTTCAGCTTCATCATCGCGAGTAAATGGCACGCCTTGTTCAATCAGCCACTCAATGGCTTCACGGCCATGCTCAATGATGTAGCGGGTGGCGCCTTCATCGCACAAGCCAGCACCGGCAATCAGAGTATCGCTGACATGTTCTTCATGACTGTCATGAGAATCCAGAACGGCAGCAATGCCGCCTTGTGCCCAGTCGCTGGCACCATCCAGCAGTTTTCGTTTTGTAATCACCGCCACTTTGCGGGTTTTTGCCAGATGCAGGGCCACCGATAATCCGGCCAGTCCGCTGCCAACAATCACGACATCATAGGTTTTCATAACACGTTGCTTTTCAGAGTCTCCGGTGTTTCCGCGCGGCACTTGCCTCTGTGTTGCGGCAAACCGGCGCGAATCTGCGATTATAGCGACTATTTATGTGACAAACCTACAGCCTGATTGCATGCTCAGGTAATTTGCTTGACATGGCAGTTTGGCACTTGTTCTAATACTGTGCGCAGTCGCGGCGGCTCCCTGAGGATTCGCCGGCAACAAGATCTGGCATACAAAACAATTGCGTGATACTAAATTTTGTGAGGGGGCTTTACGTGAATAAGACTGAGTTGATCGACCATATTGCGAAGACGGCAGATATTTCTAAAGCAGCATCTGCACGTGCGCTGGACGCATTGGTCGGCGCAATCAAAACGACGCTGAAGAAAAACGGAACGGTAACGCTGGTGGGTTTCGGCACGTTTTCTGTCGGCAAACGCGCTGCCAGAACCGGCCGCAATCCGCAAACCGGCGCAGCAATTAAGATCAAGGCAGCCAAGGTGCCTAAATTTAAACCTGGTAAAGCGTTAAAAGATGCAGTAAACTAATGCCTTTGTTGCCGCGTTATGTTATAATGCGGCGCATCTGCAAAGCGCTGGGTGCTTAGCTCAGTTGGTAGAGCGGCGCCCTTACAAGGCGTAGGTCGGGAGTTCGACCCTCTCAGCACCCACCAGCGTACACAGATATTCGGAGCGGTAGTTCAGTTGGTTAGAATACCGGCCTGTCACGCCGGGGGTCGCGGGTTCGAGCCCCGTCCGCTCCGCCAGATTCCGAAAAGGCGAACATATGTTCGCCTTTTTTTATATCTGTTTTCCGTGTTTATTTTTTCAGTCATTTGATTGGTTGAACATGTTTGAATACATCCGTACCCATCAGCGTTTAATGCAGTTTTTGCTGTTGCTGATTATTTTCCCGTCTTTTGCTTTGTTTGGCATTGAAAGCTACACCCGCTCTAAAGCGGAGGCTGGTGCTGAGGTTGCAAGCGTTGCTGGTCAGTCGATCACCCAGCAAGAGCTTGAAATTGCCGTTCGTAATAAAGCGGACTCTTTACGTCAGGCATACGGTCCGCAGTTCGATCCGAAAATGCTGAATACACCGGAAGCACGTGAGGCCATTCTGGATGAAATTCTTGCCCAGCGCGCAATCACCGCTGAAGTGCAGGAAGAGCGCATCGTCATTCCTGACCGTGTTCTGGCGAATGACTATATGAACAACCCGGCGCTGATCGGTGCTGACGGCAAACTCGATAAAGATAAATTCGAACAATTGCTCGCCCGCAGCGGTTATACCAAAGCAGGTTATGAATATGAGCGTCGCCAGACACTGGCTTTCCAGCAGCTGATCGGCGCAGTGCAAAATACCGCCATCGTTCCGAAATCTGTCGCACAGCGTATTGCTTTGCTGAGTGAGCAGGAACGTGAAGTGCAGTTGATGATTCTGAAAAACGCTGATTTTGCATCCAAGGTAAACATCACGGATGAGATGGTGAAGGCGTATTACGAGAAGAACGCAGCAAACTTCGAAGTACCGGAAGCTGTCAAAGCTGAATATGTGATTCTGAATGCGGAAGCACTGGCAGCGCAGGTAAGTGTCAATGACACCGAAATCAATGAATTCTACAAAGCAAATGCGAAGCAATTCACTACCGAAGAACAGCGTTCTGCGCGACATATCCTGATCGCAGCATCTGAAAAAGCAGCGCCGGCGGATAAAGAAAAAGCACGCGCAAAAGCGCAGGCTTTGCTGGAACAGATCCGCAAAAATCCGGATTTGTTTGCAAAGCTGGCAAAAGAAAACTCTGACGATCCTGGTTCGAAAGAAGCGGGCGGCGATCTGGGTGTTGTCGCCAAAAATGCAATGGTTAAGCCATTCGAAGACGCTGTATTCCGTTTGAAAAAAGACGAGATCAGTGATCTGGTGCAAACCCAGTACGGCTACCACATTATTCAGCTGACTTCATTGAGTGCGGGAAGCGTAAAACCTCTGGCAGAAGTGAAAGATCAGATTGTTGCAGATATTAAGAAGCAAAAAGCAGGTAAAGCATATGGTGAAGCAGTAGAAGCATTTACCGATGCTGTGTATCAGCAGCCTGACAGCCTGAAAGGCGTGGCAGACAAGTGGAAACTGAAAATTGAAACCGCGGAAGGTATTACCCGAAAAGGTATTCCTGCAGCACCGGCTACATTGCCTTTGAACAATCAGAAATTCCTGAAGGCCTTGTTTGCTGATGATGTGATTAAGAAAAATCACAACACAGAAGCGGTTGACATCGGTGGCGGCAATATCATTGCAGCGCATGTTACCGAGTACAAAGCGGCGTCGCGCCGTCCACTGGATCAGGTACGTCAATTGATTGTGACGCGACTGACAGAAGAGGAGTCAGCGAAACTGGCGGCATCCGAAGGCAAGGCAAAGCTCGCAGCTCTGCAAAAGGCACCTTCTGCAGAAGGATTTGCAGCGCCTGTCACTATCTCGCGTACGAAACCTGAAGGTGTGCCTGCAATTGCGGTTCCTCAAATCATGAAGGCTGATACACGTCAATTGCCGGCAATGACGGGTGTTGAAATCCCTGGGCTGGGTTATGCGGTGATCCGTGTTAATAAAGTTTCTGACGGTACGCCAGACCAGGCGCGACGCGCTCAGGAGCAGCAACAGCTGGCCTCTATTTATGCTGAGCAGGAGTTAGCTGCTTATGTGGAAGCTTTGAAAAAGAAAGCGAAAACAACGGTAAATAAAAGTGCTCTGACAGTACCTAAGCCAGCAAATTAAGCTGACTTGTCTCAGATCAAAAAAACGGCGCCCCTGTGGCGCCGTTTCTATTTTCGTCATGCATTTGCAGGACTATGCTTGCTTTTGTTGTTCGGTATTCCATCCTGATTTGGATTCCGGTGACGTTTGACTTGTATCAAGATGTTTACACAGTGCGATTGTTATTCTAGCTGTGGATTTTTACAACAGAGTGTTACAACAGAGTGAGATCATGACGATAACTAAAGAAAACACATACAACTATCGAGTTGTGCGTCAATTTGCGGTCATGGCTGTTATCTGGGGCATTATCGGCATGCTGGTTGGTGTCGTTATTGCAACCCAGCTGGCATGGCCCGAATTCCTGGGTGGCATACCATGGCTTAGCTATGGGCGGTTACGACCGTTACACACGAATGCGGTTATTTTTGCATTCGGTGGCTGTGCCTTGTTTGCAACTTCCTACTATGTCGTTCAGCGTACAACCAATGCGCGCCTGTTCGGTGGCTGGTTGCCTGAGTTCACGTTCTGGGGCTGGCAACTTGTTTTGCTGGGCGCAGTGGTGAGTTTGCCGCTGGGTATTTCTCAGGGTAAAGAATATGCTGAACTGGAATGGCCAATCGATCTGCTGATCGCTGTGGTTTGGGTTGCCTACGCAGTTGTTTTCTTCGGTACGCTGGTAAAACGTAAAGTTGAACACATTTATGTGGCGAACTGGTTCTACGGTGCATTTATCGTTGCGGTTGCGGTTTTGCATATCGTTAATAGTGCAGCATTGCCAGTTGGCCTGACAAAGTCTTACTCTGCATACGCTGGCGTACAGGACGCAATGGTTCAGTGGTGGTACGGCCATAATGCGGTTGGTTTCTTCCTGACTGCCGGTTTCCTTGGCATGATGTACTATTTCATTCCTAAGCAAATCGAACGTCCGGTTTATTCTTATCGCCTTTCTATCGTTCACTTCTGGGCGCTGATCTTCACATATATGTGGGCGGGTCCTCACCATCTGCACTACACAGCACTGCCTGACTGGGCGCAATCGCTGGGTATGCTGTTCTCCCTGATTTTGCTGGCACCATCCTGGGGTGGTATGGTCAACGGTATCATGACCTTGTCCGGTGCATGGAGTAAACTCCGCTCAGATCCTATCCTGCGCTTCCTGATTGTTTCGCTGTCTTTCTACGGTATGTCCACCTTTGAAGGCCCGATGATGGCGATCAAAACAGTCAATGCGCTGTCGCATTACACAGACTGGACGGTTGGTCACGTTCACTCTGGTGCGCTGGGCTGGGTTGGCTTTATTTCTATCGGCAGTTTGTACTACCTGGTGCCTCGCTTGTTTGGTCAGACACAAATGTACAGCAAGCGCCTGATTGAAGTGCACTTCTGGGTTGCAACGATCGGTGTGGTTCTGTATATCGCCGCAATGTGGATTGCAGGTGTGATGCAGGGTCTGATGTGGCGTGCAGTTAACGAAGACGGTACCTTGACATACACCTTTGTTGAATCTGTGAAAGCAACCTATCCGTACTATCTGATTCGTCTGACCGGTGGCCTGATGTATCTGTCCGGTATGGTGGTCATGGGTTACAACGTTGTGCGTACCCTGATGACAGCGAAGCCTGCAAACAATGCAATTCCTGCTGTGTCTGCACACGCTTAACCGGAAGGAGAAATAGAATGAGTAAATTTACACATGACCTGATTGAACGTAATGTTGGCCTGTTGCTTGTGCTGGTGATTCTGACGATCAGTGTTGGCGGACTGGTTGAGATTGTTCCGTTGTTCTTTCAAAAATCAACCACGCAACCTGTTGCTGGTCTGAAGCCATACACCGCGCTTCAACTGGCTGGTCGGGATATTTATCTTCGCGAGGGTTGCTACGGTTGTCATTCTCAGATGATTCGTCCGTTCCGTGCTGAAACCGAACGTTATGGTCACTACTCGGTTGCAGGTGAGTCTGTTTATGATCATCCGTTCCAATGGGGTAGTAAGCGTACAGGCCCGGATCTGGCTCGTGTAGGTGGCCGTTACAGCGATAACTGGCATCGTGATCATTTGAATGACCCGCGCTCTGTTGTCGTTGAGTCCAATATGCCTGCTTACCCATGGCTCGCAAAAAATGCACTGGACCCAAAGAGTATCGCACCGAAAATGTCTGCGATGAAAACGCTGGGTGTACCTTATTCCGATGCGGAAATTCAGGCAGGTCCTGCTGAACTTGAAAATAAGACAGAGCTCGATGCGCTGATTGCTTATCTGCAGGTTCTGGGTACTGCGATCAAAAATAAGAACTGATTGAAAACGCTTTTTGTTGCCGGAAGGAATAATTATGAATTTTACAATTATCAGTAGTGTTGTCACAGTGATCAGCCTGCTTGTTTTTTTGGGTATTGTTTACTGGGCATTCAGTTCGGATAACAAAGAGCGCTTCGAGAAACTGGCACGTTTGCCAATTGATAATGAGAATGGAAAATAGTCATGGCAGATTTTTTTAGTGAATGGTGGGGCATCGGTATTGCTATTGTTGTCACCATCAGTATCGTCGCCTGTGCGTTGCTGTTATGGTCTCAGTCGCACGTAAAGGTTAAAGTTGGTGCGGACGGCAAGCCTTTACCAGCTGAAACAACCGGTCACGTTTGGGATGCCGACTTGATGGAAGAAAATAATCCCTTGCCTAAATGGTGGCAATGGTTGTTCTATCTGACCATCATTTTCAGTATTGGATATCTGGTTGTTTATCCGGGTTTTGGTGATCGCCAGGGAACCTTCGGCTGGAGTCAGGTAGGTGCCTATGAAAAAGAAATGAAGGCGGGTGAAGAGCAATACGCCAAAATTTTTGATAAATATCTGGCGATGGATCTGAAGGATGTTTCGAAAGATCCTGCAGCGAAAGAAATCGGTCAGCGTTTATTTCTGAATACTTGCGCTCAGTGTCATGGTTCTGACGCGCAAGGCGGAAAAGGCTATCCAAATCTGACTGATACAGACTGGTTGTATGGTGGTGATCCGGAGGTAATTAAAACGACAATTACTGAAGGCCGTCATGGCGTAATGCCTCCGATGGGAGCTGCAATTGGTGGCGACGAAGATGTTAAAAATGTCGCTAACTACGTCCTTAGTCTGTCTGGTGGTGCACATGATCCGATCAAAGCAGCACTCGGCAAACCTAAATTTGCAGCTTGTGCGGCATGTCACGGGGCTGACGGTAAAGGTAATCAGGCAATCGGCGCGCCGAATTTGACTGATAAAACTTGGTTGTATGGCGGCAGTATCGATACCATTATGGAAACGATTAATAAAGGTCGAACCAATCAGATGCCTGCCCATAAAGACATTCTGACAAAAGGTAAGATTCACTTGTTAGCGGCATATGTTTGGGGCCTGTCGAGCAATGGTGCAAAAGTTTCTGCAGCCGAGATGGACTCCGTAAAACAAATCGCAGCTGGTACTGATGTAGCACAATCTAAGTAAGACAAAATTGGGTTACAGTCGCTCCTGTATATGAGGAAGACTGTAACTCATTTTTTTTGAGAAGCGATTTATGAAGCAAATCCCGATCATACCCATTGAGCCCGAAGAAAAGGAAATAGCTCTTTTCGAAGAACGGAAGAAAATCTATCCCCGCCATCAGACTGGTTGGTTTGCCTCCTGGCGCTGGGTACTGGTCGCGTTTACTCAGTTACTATTTTACGGAACAGCCTGGCTCAACTGGAACGAGCGCCAGGCTGTTTTGTTTGATCTGGTCACTCGGAAATTTTATATTTTCGGCTTTGTCTTCTGGCCACAGGATTTTATTTATCTCGCCGTTTTGTTGGTGATCTCCGCTTTATCACTATTCTTATTTACAGCTATTGCTGGCCGCTTGTTTTGCGGATATGCATGTCCGCAGTCGGTGTATACGCAAATATTTCTGTGGATTGAATATAAAGTCGAAGGTGATCGCAATGCCCGTCTGAAACTGGATGCATCGCCACTGACCGCCCGTAAATTTTCGCTGAAATTCCTTAAGCACTTTATCTGGCTTGTACTGAGTTTGTGGACGGGATTTACCTTTGTCGGCTATTTCACTCCGATCCGTGACCTGTCAGTCGAGATCTTGAATTTTACGCTCGGCCCATGGGAAATTTTCTGGCTGCTGTTTTACGGTTTTGCTACCTATGGTAACGCAGGCTGGATGCGTGAACAGGTGTGCAAATACATGTGTCCATATGCGCGCTTTCAAAGTGCCATGTTTGACAAGGATACGCTGATCGTTACGTACGACAAAGAGCGCGGTGACCCACGTGGTTCTCGAAATAAAAAAGTTGACTACAAAGCCCAGGGTCTTGGTTCTTGTGTTGACTGCGGTATTTGTGTTCAGGTCTGCCCGATGGGAATTGATATCCGCAATGGATTGCAATATGAGTGCATCGCATGCGGATTATGCGCAGACAGTTGCAATCAGGTGATGGATAAAATGGGATATGAGCGGGGCTTAATCCGTTATACCACCGAGCACGCACTCGATCGTAAACTGGATAAGAAAGCGATGTGGCAACGTGTATTCCGGCTTCGTACCCTGATTTATTCGGGCATTTTACTGTTGATAATTATTTTGTCCGGGATTTCTCTTTACCTGCATATCCCGTTAAAGGTCGATGTGCTGAGAGATCGTGGCATGCCAAAAATTACCGAGACGGGTGCAATAGAAAATGTGTATCGACTGCAGGTAATGAATACGAAGGAGCAGAAGCAGCACTACACCGTTAAAGTGACGGGTGCTGCAGGTGCAGAGTTGCTGATGAATGAACAGATTGAAGTAAATGCAGCAACAACCAAAGCTTTCCCTGTTCGCGTACGAATTCCAGCTTCGTCGGTTCAAACAGGTTCAAACCGTATCCGGTTTGAAATTCAGAATACCGACGAGCCAGCAATAAAAGTAAGTGAAAAGGCCGTATTTATCGTTCCGCGATAATCTGGCGGAACATCAGGAGAACTAAATGGAAGCAACACTGAACCTGAAGCCTAAGAAACGTGATGTCTGGTACAAAGAGCCGTGGCTGTTGCTCGTGGCAGGTGGGCCTGCGTTTGTCGTCGTTGCCAGTGTCATTACAGGATACATCGCGATAAAAGGATCTGATAAGGTTGTGGCGGACGACTACTACAAACAGGGTTTAATGATCAACAAAGATATTCAGCGCGATGCCAAAGCAAAGGCTCTGGGACTGAATGCCAGCCTGTATATCGATCTGAAAACATCGAAAATCCGTATGCAACTAAACAGTGCCGCTCCGGACACTGTGCTGCCTGAAAAAGTCCAGTTGAGTCTGGCGCGTGCTTCGGATAACGCCTCGAGTGTTAACGAAGTAATACATCGTTTGCCACTTAACCGCAACGCAGATGGCAGCTATGAAGGTGATCTGAATTTCATATCGAAACTTTCATCAGGTTCTGTTAAATTGTTTCATATCAAATTAGAGACTACAGATTGGCGACTGACGGGGGACTGGTATAACCCCGAAGTGAAGGTGGCGCAGCTATCTGCACTTTAAAATAGTCAGCGCTTCCCTGGCGATTGACATCAGCTTCAATAACAGAGGGGGAGATAGCATGGAAACCCGAAAATCAGGACGTTTTTTCTTTGGTCCGGCAATGATGATTGTGTTGTGGCCAGCATTTTTGATGGCATGTGCTGCTACCGGGCTGGTATTCAGTCTGGTCGACCCGATGGAGCTGATCATATTCGACGAGCGACTGCAGATGCATATTACCGGCGTATATACGATTGGTTTTTTTGCTTTCTGGTTGCTCGGTATTCTCTCCAGTGGCCTCACTGTATTGCTGGTTCAGAAGGCCCGTTAAGCAAAAATAAAATGACTTCGATGTTGACTAATTCTGTTCTGGATATCCCGGAACAACTCATTCGCCGCTTTGATAAACTCGGTCCTCGTTATACTTCATATCCGACCGCTGATCGTTTTCATGCAGATTTTAAGGCTGAAGACTATATCGCCTATTTGCAGGAGCGCGCGTCACAAACCGAGAAGAAACCACTTTCTCTGTACATACACATTCCGTTTTGTGCGTCGCTTTGCTATTACTGTGCGTGTAATAAAGTCATTACGAAGGATCACGGACGGTCAGCTAAGTATCTGGATTATCTTGAGAAAGAACTGAATCTGGTATTAGCGCACCTGGGAGCGCGTGAGACACTGAGCCAGCTTCACCTGGGTGGTGGTACGCCTACATTTCTCAGTCATGATGAAATTCGTCGCCTGATGAATTTATTAAGGACGCATTTTGATTTTGCGCCAGATGCTGAAATTTCCATTGAAATCGATCCGCGTACCGTAGATGAATCGACGCTGGCACTGTTGCAGGAAGTTGGATTTAACCGTACCAGCCTCGGAGTTCAGGATTTTGATCCGGAAGTGCAGAAAGCAGTGCACCGGATTCAGGATTTTGAAATGGTTAAGCGAACCATTGAACAGTCACGTGCACACGGATTCAGTTCAATTAACTTCGATCTGATTTACGGTTTACCAAAACAAAATCTTGCCAGTTTTACACGCACGCTTGATCAGGTGATTGAACTCAGTCCGGATCGTATTGCTTTATACAATTACGCGCATTTACCTGAGCGTTTTAAGCCTCAGAGACGGATTGCAGAGGCAGACTTGCCGACTGCTGAGCAAAGACTGGAGATTTTTTTCATGTCCCTTCGTCGTCTGATCGAGGCCGGTTATGTCTACATTGGTCTGGACCATTTTGCGAAGCCGGATGATGGCCTGGCGAAAGCAATGGATGATGGCAGTTTGCACCGGAATTTTCAGGGATATACAACCCGTGCTGAGTGTGATCTGATTGCATTGGGTTTGTCAGCAATTGGCAAGCTTGGTAAATCCTATGTTCAGAATCTTCGTACACTCGATGAGTATTATGCAGCGATTGACGAGCATCAGTTGCCGGTTGAGAAAGGCATACATTTGAGTGATGAGGATGTGTTACGCAGACAAATTATTCTTGATCTGATGTGCAGTAACGGGATTGATTTTGCCGAACTCGGACGTGAAACCGGGCGCGATCTTTCTGCGCATTTTGCCGATGAAATTGCAACTTTACGACAGTACGAAGAGCATGGTTTGCTGCAAGTAACGGATGACCGGATATCCGTTTTGCCGAAAGGTCGCTTCTTTGTCCGCGCTTTCGGAATGGTTTTTGATGCATTCCTGCAGCAACAAACGACAGCGCGTTATTCGAAATTAATCTGACATGCTGACGATACCGTTGCTGACCGCGGCGGCATCTGCCGGACTGCTGGGAGGTATCCACTGCGCTGCTATGTGCGGTAGCCTGACCAGCTTACTCATGCGTCCTCAGACAACATCTCAAAAAGTCATTGCAATTGTAAATGCAAAGCAAGCGTATTCTGGTGCGACAAAATTCTGGTTACACACAGGGCGTCTCAGTGTCTATATGTCGGCGGGCGGTGTTCTGGGATTGGCAGGGCAGAAGGGTTTATTCTTTTTCGGTGGGAAAACCCATATTGCGGTAATGATTGCCGGATATCTGGCGCTGGCGATTCTCGGTCTCCGTCTGACCGGTGTATCGATACCAAATTTCCGTTTGCCCTCAGGCTTCGCTACCTGGCAAGAGCGCAGCCTGGATGCTGCGCAAAGGATTATTCAACGACAACCTTATATTGCCGGGCTGTTATGGGGGACACTGCCTTGTGGCTTGCTGTATGCAGTAGTTCCGCTCGCGATTTTTTCGGGAGACATGCTGTCCGGAGCGCTTCTGATGGCAGTGTTTGGCTTGTGTGCATTGCCCCATTTGCTGGTATCACAAAAATTGCTGACGGTGATTGGATTGCAGGAGAAGCGCAAATGGTTCTCGCTGGGTGCGGGGCTGTTACTGATCGGGTTGGCTGTTGCCGGGATCGCAGGAATTCAGTCAGGTCATATGCCTGACTGGCTGTGTGTTGTGCCACCTAAGTGAATCAGGGGTGTTTTTTCAGGCTTTTATGTTTACCAGCGTGCCGAGATTCTGGTCAGCCGTCTGAATTACTTTTGCATTGATGCCAAACTGATGCTTGTAGACCAGTGAGTTGACTGTTTCAGTGGCAAGATCGGTCCCCGATTCTGCTGCCTGGCCGGCGGCTTGCGGTGCTGAAACAGAAGAACTCACACCTCCCGTCGGTGATTCCTGATGCTGAATCGTTTGTGGTTTAAAGCCGGCAGTATTGGCGTTTGCGATGTTATGTGCGCTGACATCCAGCGCCATCTGTGCTGAACGTAAGCCCGAAAGTCCGCTGGAAATTGCACCGATACTCATCATATTCTCCTGTCTGACGTTTCAGTGTAGCACCTGGTTACGCAGTTTGCCCGGAACTTTAACGGGAAAACGGTAACTCAACATGCAGGCAAGTGCCTTCACCTGCATTGCCGGAAACATGAAAATGGCCATGCATCGCTTTGACGCGTTCACGCATACCAACCAGCCCGAACGAACGCGATTTGCGCATATCTTCTTCATCGATCCCTTTACCGTTGTCACAGATACTGAAGACGATTTTGTCGGGGAAATGTTCGAACTCAATGGTGACAGCACTTGCTTCTGCGTGCCGGGCAACATTAGTCAGCGACTCCTGAACGATACGGAAAATTGCTGTACTGCGTGCATCATCCAGCGTCAGTTGGTCTTCGTCTGCGATCAGCTCACAGTCAATCATGTGCCGATGCGAAAATTCACGTTGCAAAGTTTGTAGTGCAAAGTAGAGCCCACCCTCATCCAGCGCACGCGGGCGCAAATCTGTGGCGATTCGTCTCAGGGTGGTGATCGCGGTCAGAATTAACTGGTCCATACTCTGAATCGCGGACTGACTCTTTGCAGCAAGTTCCGGCGCCCGTTGCACCAGCGTCAGATCCATCCGCAAGGCTGCCAGCAACTGCCCCAGATCATCGTGCAGCTCACGTGCGATATGCTTGCGCTCTTCTTCACGGATAGACTGCAACGCTGCAGACAGCTGGCTCAGTTCTTCATGGTATTGCGCCATCTTTTCTTTGGCGATTTTACGGTCCGTGATATCGCGGAAGATCACAGTATAAATACGGGCACCATTTTCCAGCTGATGAGCGATAGAAGCTTCCATCGGGAACTCTGTACCATCAGCGCGGCGACCTGTAATGTAGAAATCTTCGTAGTGACTTCCCATTTTGCGTCGGGTTGAACCTGTTTCTCCGAATTTTTTTAAATGGCCGCCATGTCCGGCACGATGGCGCTCAGGGAGCAGAAGCGTCAGGCTTTTTCCCATCAGATATTCTGCGTCATATCCGAAAATAGCCGCCGCTGCCGGGTTGATCATGAGGATAGTCTGATGTTCATCAACGGTAATGATGCCGTCAATTGCAGTGTCGATCATGCGGTGCAGACGTTCGCGCTGAGCAGCAAGCTCACTGGCAGAACGTGCGATTTCGATGGTTTGCGTGGCGAGGCGGGTGTAGGGTTTATGAATGTTGATCGCAACCATGCTGCGGTAAATTGCAATTGCTGCAGCGAGCTGGAGAAAGTGACCAATCGCAACATTCACGTCACTGCGTTCAGCATAGAGTGAAAAATAAACTTCAGAAATACCCATCAGCCAGCTGGCGAGAAACAGGGGTACGCGTGCAATCTCAAGCCGGTCTTCTACCTGTTGATCAGGCCCTTTCAGGCTGTGTTTCAGAAAAAGTGCTGCGGAAATCAGATTGATGAGGATCAGAACGATCTCACATGCGATCTTGAAATTCGTCTGTCCATGCTGTTCGGAATACATCAGCGGCACAGCATGGGGAAACAGAAAAATAATCCCGCAAATAACCGCAGTCAGAACAAGTCCGGTCATCAGAAAAGCATCTGACTGCTTTTGAGACAGGTTCGGGTCTTTCGGATTCATCGATAAGCCCAGCAGTGTCAGGGCGATGATGGCTCTGCTGGCGATCCATGCTGAGAAAGACTTGTGCATGTCAGACGGACCGGTAAATTCCGGCATCCCCTGAAAACTGATCGCATGTACAAATCCCAGAATCGCAGCGCTTAAAAATGTGACGGCCAGTACGACGCTGCTGCGACTGCGGTATCCGCCAAAAGCATTCCAGCAGACGATGAAAACGGATACGAAAATGGTAATCGTGATGGTTTCAAGAAGCGTATGCACCAGCAACGGCGAGAGCATGAAAAAGCGCGAAACATGCTGCTGGTTAGTCCAGAGGATCAGCGATGCTATCAATGCGAAGACTGCAGCGGCAATTGCCTGTTTCAATGCGGGGGCGGTCGACCGGGGAGTGCTGGTCATAGCGATATTCCGAAAATCAAAAGTCTGCATTGTAGCGAAAAATTTATTGTCAAAGCGCCTACCTGGCGCAGGGTTATTCGGAGATTTGTCTGGCGCGCTGAAAGTGCCGGTTTCTGGCTGATTTGCGGATTTCTGCATATCAATATCCCGCTCGTCGGCAGAGAGTCTGGCCGTCCAGAAAATACAAATGCAGATTTCTGCACATTTAAAGATAAAGGGTGCTGCGGAAATCCCATGTGCAGTGGGGCTTAAAAACAAAAATCCGTTCACTGAAAATCAGTGAACGGCTTCGTCGGTGTTGCTGACAGTTTGTGCTGTCAATCAGTGTGACATCAGCACCGGAATTGTCATGCTTTCAAGGATAGTGCGAGTGGCACCGCCCATAATCATTTCGCGGAACCGCGAGTGTCCGTATCCGCCCATGACAAGTAAGTCGCTGTCGAGATCGTGTGCCAAAGACAGGATTGCATTTCCGATATCTGTTTTCGTTTTGTGTACGGAGACCGCGACACGAACACCATGGCGCGCAAGATATGTCGCGATGTCTGCGCCAGGCTGGTCACCGTGTGCATCCGGATCAGCTTTAACATTAAAGATTGCGACCTGCACCAGATCTGCTTCCTTAAGCAAAGGCAGGGCGTCGGTCACTGCGCGGGTTGCAGCACGGCTGGCATCCCAGGCAATCATTGGACGTTTCCCAATCGTCGGGAAGCTGCCGGCATACGGAATAATCAGCACTGGACGACCGGTATTCAGAACCAGATATTCCGGGAAATCCGGCAAAACACTTGGCGACGGTTCGTCACGGTTGGTTTGTCCGATGACCAGCAGGTCGCTGTAACGCGCCAGTAAGCCCATACCGCCACCCGCCTCATCATTCACTACTGCCAGTTCGGACGAACGTACACCTAATGCATCGGTGCGTACACGAAATTTCGCTGCTGCAGCCTCAGCCCGCTCTTTCAGATAGTTCAGATGTAAAGCCAGATTCGGATCGGCAGCACCCAGATTGCCATCCTGATAAATGAAGCGTGACACGCCGGTAATTGCCGCTCCAATCAGGTGTGAATCTGATTTTCTTGCGATTTCGGCCGCAACGTCAACACGTAACTGGCAGCGCTCGGATTCATCAACATGGACAAGGATGGTTTTGTAAGCCATTGTGTTCTCCCGGTGAAATGCAGATTACTGAAATGTACGCTTAGTTCTGTTCTGAGCCTTAATCAGGCTGCAACAGCGTCGCCACTCCATTGAGGCAGCAGTTTTTTGCCAACCAGCGCCTGCACTTTATCTGTTACTTTTGCGCGTGCTTTTGCAGGTGGCAGGCGACGCAGTGTTTTCAATGCATTCGTGTCCAGCAGGGTGATTTCGCGCTGATCAACCTGGATCAGCCCCATTTCATTAAACGCAGACAGTGTACGGCTGACTGTTTCCAGTGTCAGCCCCAGATAGCTGCCGATTTCATGACGGGTCATACGCAGGTTAAATGATTTGCCGGAATAACCCAGCATACTGAAGCGTTCACCGAGGTTGGTCAGGAAGCGCGCAACTTTCGCTTCTGCACTCAGCGCGCTCAGCATACCAATCATAATCTGTTCGCGTACCAGTTCACGGCTCAGTACAGAGAACATCGCATGTTCCAGCTCAGCATGGCTGCGACCCAGTGCTGCAAACACTTTGTATGGAATCAGGATAATGTCACAATCAGATAATGCAACTGCTTCTGATGCATGATGTTGCGAATGAATACCATCAATACCCAGCAAGTCACCTTTCATCGGGAAACTCAACACTTGCTCATTGCCGTATTCATCGATCAGCACCGTTTTCAGGAATCCGGAATTCACCAGATACAGCGTGTCGAATGTCTGGCCGATAGTATGAACGCGCTGACCTGCTTTGAAGCGAACGTGCTGAAACAGAACTTCGTCATCCTGGCAGGCAACCGGTGCCTGAATGTGCAACAGATCGCAAATTTCGCGCAGATTTGACCAGAGGTTGCCATGGCAGCGCCAGCCGGCTTCATTTGATCCGCCCATGCTGACCATACGTTTAGTTGTGCTGCCCTGGGTTTGGAATGCTGCAGTAGTCATTTTAAGTCTCCGCACGAAAAAGTTAGTTAATCTGAGAATTGAAATCTGGTCCTTGCCAGCGCATCAGATAAGCAGGGATTTCGGCGAAATCCCGGGATTTATCTAAAAAACCATCAGCGCCGGCACGTAATGCCTGTGTGCGGTAATCCTCAGTCGAATGATTGGTCAGTACGACAACTTTAATTTCAGGGCGGGTTTTTTTGATTTCCCGCAGCAGAGTCAGACCACTTTCTTCACCAAGTTGCAGATCAAGAATCATCGCGTCAGTGTTGTGACGCATAACACCTTCATACGCAGAACGGATGTCAGCGCTAACGCCAACAACATGCATGCCAGGGATTTCTTCGATAAATCTGACAAGCCTGTTCTGAATCAGAATGGAGTCTTCAACGATAAATAAATTCATGATTTCTTGATACACATCACCGCTTGTTGCGTATGAGTATTATCAGGAAATAAGTACTTGATTTAAATCAGGGGGATGCTGAATTGAAATGTCAGATTCCGCGTCGCTGTTATAGGAATATTCCTACAAGCACGAAATCAGGATTGCAGCAGATTGTGGGTGATAGCGTACTGGACCATGTCAGAGAGATTACTCATGTTCATCTTCTGCATAATACGCATTTTGTGAGTGCTGACGGTTTTAACGCTCAGATGCAGTAAGTCGCCAATTTCGGTAATCGACTTGCCTTTCACCAGATGGCAAAAGACTTCGAATTCTCGGTCGGATAAGGCGGTATGCGGCATATCGTCACTTGCCGGCATCGCATTCATTGCTAGTTGCTCAGCAACTTCAATGCTGATGTAAGGGCGACCGGAAGCAACTTTACGAAGAGCAGTTACCAGCTGGGTACCCGCACTTTCTTTCGTTAGATATCCACGCGCACCCGCACGAATGGCGCGGACTGCGTACTGTTCCTCTTCGTGCATAGTCAGAATCAGAATTGGCAGCTTGGGAAATTCATCTTTGATTTGCCGGATCAGGTCAACACCACTGCGTCCTGGCATTGAAAGATCCATCAGCAGGACATCAAATTCATTGTGCCGGACTTTATCCAGTGTATCAAACCCGTCTACTGCTTCCCCGATTACCCGAATGTCATCAATACCATCCAGAATACGCTTAAGTCCTTCGCGCATTATGGTGTGGTCGTCGGCAATCAGAATTCGGATCATAGTCAGGCGTTGTACAAAGTACGGAGTAAAACAAGTCAGACGTGCATTGTATCGGGTTTATAAGAAGTTAAAAAGTTTTCTGACTGGAAAGATATTCATCAATCGGTGATGGAAAAGTAAGCTCAGTAATCCGTTGCGGATTAACACGAAATATCAGCGAGTTGAAATCCGGACGGAACATCAGCGCCATACCGGATGCTGTTGCAGTCATGCCATGAAGCCATTTCCTGTATTTTTTTATTCACGTCACTGAACATAGCAGCAGACTGTCTGATGCCCGACTCAAGGTGCAGGGACTTCACTTCAAATATTTTGTGTTGTCGGTGTGCTTTCGCGTCCATACGTGCAATCATTTGTCCGTCTCGCAGTATCGGTAAGCAGAAGTAGCCGTAACGTCGCTTATTCTCTGGTGTATAACACTCCAGTTTGTAATCAAATTCAAATAGTTCTTTTGCTCTGCGCCTGTCCCAAACTGCGGGGTCAAATGGCGACAGAATTCTGGTTGCTTTCAGTGCGTTGGAAAGGGGAGGAGGATTGTGCAGGAGTTCAGAAAATTCCTGATGCACATAAAACTGGCGATGATCGCCCTCAATTCTGACGGGAATAAAATTACCCGCGTCTGCTTGCGCTTTCAGAAATGCCTGCAGATTTATATGTTTAAGGCGCATTCTGAAATAGTCAGGCACCCAGTCTGCACAACAAATACCAAGTGCTGCTACAGATTTGCTTAGCAAATAAGCTTCGCTGTCTTTTGGTGAATAAGGATTGTTTTCGTCTGACCACTCGGGCAGAACACGGGATGTCAGGTCGTAAACGCGCTGAAACTGATCGCGATCCCGAACCATTAATTGACCAGTTGTAAGTAAAACTTCAAGCGACTTTTTTTCCGGCTTCCAGTCCCACCAGCCGCTGTTGCCGTCGTTGCGACGTTCAAAATCTTTTGAGCGCATTGGCCCTGATTCTGAGATTTTTTTGAGAACCTTGCGAATGTTCTCTGATTGCTCATTCAGCCATCGGTGATTAAAGCGCCAGCCAAGGTGAGCCGGATCTAACATTTGATGCCGGAAATGGGCGAAATCTTCGATAGGAAGGAAGCTTGCTTCGTGTGCCCAGAATTCAAACAGCCTGGTTTCAACCAGAAGGTCGCGCAAAAACTCCGGTTGGTATTGCCCAAGTCTGGACCAGAGTACCAGATACGGGCTGCGCGCTACCACATTGATTGTGTCAATCTGAAGTACGCCCATTTTTTGTATGCATGAAAGTACATGCTCTTTCTGAGGCGTTCCTTGCGGATAGCGCAGCAGTCCTTGTGCGTTCAGGTGCAGGAAGCGCGCATGCCGTTGCGAAATTTCCTGCACGATCGTCATCAGAAATGCTTCAGGCCAATTGCGGATTTGACCTCGTCCGTCGTTTGCGCAGCAACCTCACGCGCACGAATCGTGCCCTGACGCAGAATTTCCAGTACCTGAGCTTTATCTTTAGCAAATTCTTCGCGTCGTTCACGAATTGGACCGAGTAATTCTTGCAGAATCCCTTCCAGCCGCTTTTTAACGACCGAATCACCGAGACCACCGCGAACGTAATGATCTTTCATTGCTTGCAGACCTTCTTTGTCGGGGTCAAACGCATCCAGATACATGAACGCGACATTGCCCTCAAGGTGACCGGGATCACTGACTTTCAGGTGCAGCGGGTCTGTGTAAATGTTGCGAACTGCTGCGGTGATTTCTTGTGCACTGGAGCAGAGATTAATCGCGTTGCCCAGTGATTTACTCATTTTCGCTTTGCCGTCAATGCCAGGCAAGCGGCCAATTTCCGGAACGAACGCTTCGCATTCAACCAGAACATCTTTATTCACCAGACGATTGAAGCGGCGCACAATTTCGTTGGTTTGCTCAATCATCGGGATCTGATCTTCGCCAACCGGAACAAGTGATGCTTTAAATGCGGTAATGTCAGCAGCCTGACTTACCGGATAGGTCAGAAAACCGGCAGGAATATCACGCTCAAAATTACGCATAACGATTTCCTGCTTGATGGTCGGGTTACGTTCCAGGCGTGAAACAGTGACCAGATTCATGTAATAAAAAGTCAGCTCAGTCAGTTCGGGAATCTGAGACTGAATAAAAATCGTTGTTTTCGATGGATCAATACCAACAGCCAGATAATCCAGAGCAACCTCGATCACATTGTTGTGAACTTTAACAGGGTTGTCCATGTTGTCGGTCAGCGCCTGCGCATCGGCAATCATGATGTATTGCTTATACTGATGCTGGTAACTAACGCGGTTGCGCAAACTGCCAACGTAGTGGCCGATGTGTAACGGGCCGGTAGGGCGGTCACCGGTCAGAATAAGGTGCTCTTTTTTTTCTGTTTGTATTGTTTCTTGCATAAGAATTTGTGTGAGCGAATAAGCTCAGTCTCGTAAGTAAATTGACCACTGATGTGTACGCTGATTGCGATCAGAATGCACACCGACGCTGGCTTTTGATCTGCAAATTGCAGATCCTGTCCTAATTTTAACCTGAAACATTGACGAAAACGGGGGATTGTCAATGCGGCCAGTGTTAGAATGCGCCGCATCCGGTTTTATCCGACATTCGTTTTGATTTAGGAAGCCTATCTTGAATTTTTCCGTACCTGAGAAACTCGTGATCGCGTCGCGTGAGAGTCCGCTTGCAATGTGGCAAGCTGAGCATGTCAGAGATCGCCTGAAAGCTTTATATCCGGCATGTGATGTCCAGATATTGGGAATGACAACGCGTGGCGACCAGATCCTCGATCGCGCCTTGTCTAAAGTTGGTGGTAAAGGGTTGTTCGTCAAAGAGCTGGAAGTGGCAATGAGCGAGGGGCGTGCAGATCTGGCGGTGCATTCCCTGAAAGATGTTCCAATGGAGCTACCGGATGGATTCGATCTGGCTGCCATTCTGGAGCGTGAAGATCCGCGCGATGCGTTTGTGTCTTCCGTGTATGCAAATTTATCGGAATTGCCCGCCGGCAGTATTGTTGGCACCAGCAGTCTTCGTCGTCAGGCAATGATTGCTCAACGCTATCCGCACCTTGAAATTCGTCCATTAAGGGGGAATCTCGGTACCCGTTTGCGTAAGCTGGATGAAGGCGAGTATGCAGCCATTATTCTGGCAGCAGCAGGCTTGAAGCGGCTTGGTATGCCAGAGCGAATTCGTGCAATTCTGGATCCGGAAGATAGTCTGCCCGCTGCGGGGCAGGGTGCCATGGCGATTGAAATTCCAGCCGGGCGGCCGGAAATTGCAGCGATTTTGGCTCCACTGAATCATACAGATACAGCGTTGAGTGTTCATGCTGAACGCGTCGTGTCTCGGGCATTTGGCGGTAGTTGCCAGGTACCATTAGCCGCGCATGTGGAAATTGCTGACGGGCAAGCGCGTTTCAGAGCGATGATTGCATCTGTTGACGGCGTCAATGTTGCCAAAGCTGATATGTCAGCGAGTGTTCAGGACCTGGATCAACTGACAAAAGCGATTATTCAGTCTTTAGAGGATCAGGATGCAGCAGCAATTCTCGCTGCTTGTCGCTCGGTTGCATAGTGATTGCGTGAGCTATCTCTGTTATGGCTAATCCGAAAGTCATTGTAACCAGACCGGACAGGCAGGCGCAGATTTTATGTGATGCTTTGTGCGCGGATGGATTTACGGCAGTTGCATTTCCAATGCTGGAAATTGTTGCGCTGGAAGACCGAGCAGAAATTGAGAAAGTCTGGCGTAATTTACAAAGATTTTCGCTGGTTGTGTTTGTTAGTCCAAACGCAGTGGACGCTTTTTTTGACAAACAATCAAGAGTATGGCCGCAAGACACTGTTGCGTCGGCTGTTGGTTTTTCAGGTGCCAAAGCGATCCGGCAATACCTGAACGGGCAAAGTGTTGAAATCCTTGCCCCTGGTCCTTCGGACAGGATGGATTCAGAAGCTTTGCTTGCGTTAATTGATGTAGCGCGGTTCAAGGGCAGAAAGGTATTGCTCGTAAGAGGTCAATCGGGTCGTGAGCTGTTACCTGAACAATTGACGGCGCGGGGTATGGAATTGGAAACGCTGGTTGCCTATCGCCGCTTGCCACCGGTATTCGATGCTGAGCGCGCGAAATTGCTGGTTTCTTTGTTGTCAGAACAAAACGATTGGATAATTACCAGCTCGGAATCACTGCGTTTCCTGATAAGCTTCGCAGAAAGACTCGGTGAAGATCGCGCATTCGTGGCAAAATTGCAATCGCAGCGGCTTTTTGTCCCGCATGTCAGAATTGCAGAAACTGCCAGGCAACTCGGGTTTTCCCGTATTGAGCTGACAGGTTCTGGTGATCAGAATTTAATGATCGCACTTTCAAACAAAGTATGAACGAACAGGAAAATCCAAACGGAGCGTCAGCTCCGACTACCGTGTCTCCGGTTGTCGCGCCTGCGATCGTCCATTCTCCGCAGGGGGGATGGGTTCATCCGGCATATGTTATGTCTGGTGTGCTGGCGATTCTGCTTGCAGCGAATTGGTGGACTTCTCAAAATCAGATTTCTTCGTTACGAGAGGAAGTTGCCCGTCGTTTGCAGACTTCTGATCTGAGCGGTAACGAAACCAGAGTAGTTGCAAAGAGCGCTCAGGAAACCGTAAAAGAAATGCAGGCAAAAATTATTTTGCTTGAAGGTAAGCAGTCAGAGGCGCAAAGTCAGCAACTGGCTCTGGAGCAGGTGTATCAGGATTTGTCTCGGAATCGAGATGAATGGGCACTTGCAGAAATTGAGCAAGTGCTTTCGACGGCAAGTCAGCAGCTTCAACTCGCTGGCAATGTACCAGGGGCGTTGATTGCACTGCAAAACGCGGATAATCGCCTTGCAAAGTCGGATAAGCCGCAGTTTATTGCGATTCGGAGAGCGATCGCTAAAGACATTGAGCGACTCAAGTCTTTGCCTGCACTTGATTTGCCTGGCATTGCATTGCGTCTGGATAGCGTGATCGCACAGGTTGATCATATCCCGCTCTGGTCTGCAGAAAAAACAGTACCTGCTGCTACGGCTCCAAAAGCGCCACTGCGGGTTTTACCAAAATCGAACAATGCTAAATTGGGTAAAAACGAGCAACCCGTAGCCGATGAGCTGACTTTCTCTGCGCGGCTTCAGGATGGATGGCAGAGCTTCTCTACTGAAATGTGGTCTGAATTGAGGCAGTTGATTCGTGTGCGAAATGTTGAGCATCCGGATGCATTGCTGCTGGCTCCTGAGCAAGCCTATTTCGCTCGCGAGAATCTGAAGCTGCGATTGCTGAATGCAAGGCTGGCGCTGCTGTCACGAAATGAAGGTGTTTTTCGCAATGACATTATCCTTGCTCAGGATGTGCTCGGTAAGTATTTCGACAGCAGGGCCAAACAAACCCAAACAGTACAAACTTTGTTAAGACAAATTCAGGGTAGTAATTTGTCAATTGAAATGCCGAATTTATCTGAAAGTCTGACAGCAGTCCGTAATTACAAAGTGAAGCCCTGATTATGCGTATTTTTATTCGCCTACTGGTCTTATTCACTTTTGCCGTGGGGTTGGCAATTGGCGCAAGGTACAACCCGGGCAATATAGTGGTTTTCTTTCCACCTTACAGAATAGACCTGTCACTGAATCTCGCAATCATTGCTATCCTGTTTTTATTTGTCGCTTTGCATATTGCATTAAATGCTCTTGAATCGGCTCGTAAAATGCCTGCGAGGGTTGCGGAGTATCGTCAGGGTAAGAAAGAGCGTGATGCAAATAAAGCACTTCGTGAGTCTATACGTACCTTGTTTGAAGGTCGTTTTGGCTATGCGGAAAAAGCTGCGAGTCGAGCTGCGGAGTTGCCGGAGAACAGTAGTATTGCTGCGCTTATCGGAGCGCGTGCTGCACATCACATGGGACAGTTCGGGCGGCGTGACGAATGGCTGGAGAACGCAGCATCAGATGCCAGTCACAAAGTTGCACGACTGGTGACGTCTACGGAATTGCATGTTGATCAGCATGATTCTGAAAAAGCACTTGAGTCAGTGAGGGAATTGCAAGCAAACGGCAGTCGCCACATTCAGGTTTTGCGTTGGGCGCTGAAAGCAAACCAGCAGGCTCGTCGCTGGCAAGATGTTTTAAAGCTAGTAAAGACGCTGGAGAAGCATCATGCAATTCACCCGGCACTTGCGGCACGCTTAAAAGATTTGTCATATGAAGATTTACTGAAAGATCATGGGCATGACGGGGAGTCATTGAAGCGTGTCTGGTTTGAGATTCCTTCTGCCGAGAGAAAGCGCGCCTCTATTGCACTTCATGCGGCTGTGGCATTTAATGACCGCGGACTGTTTGATGAGTCCCGTCTGGTTGTGGAAAAAGCGATGGAAGAGAAGTGGGATGAGCGCTTACTGAAACCGTATCGTGATGCTGCTGCACCAGAAGGATCCGCAGCCTTGTTGAGCCAGATCGAAAATTGCGAACGCTGGGTAGCAGAGCATCCTTCCGATGCAGAACTGGCGTTGACGCTGGGTACTCTTTGCAACCGGCAAAAACTTTGGGGAAAAGCACAACGACATTTTGAGCAGGCAATTGATGATGCAATTGCTGGCGAAACTGTTCGTGAAGCTAATCTTAAACTTGCTCAACTGTTTGAATCGCTCGGTCAGGAAGAGGATGCTGCGCGTTGCTACAAACGCTGTGCGCTGGCGACCAGTCTTTAAGCTTTTTTGTTGCAACGCGCCAAACTCAGTTAAATCCCGATATAATCGCTAATCGTCTGTTTTATTGACTAAATTTTCTATCAGAAAGAAAGCAATGAGCCTGAATAATGTGCCTGCAGGGCGTGATGTGCCAAATGACTTTAACGTCATCATTGAAATTCCGATGAACTCTGATCCGATCAAATACGAAGTGGATAAAGAGTCTGGCGCAATTTTTGTTGATCGTTTCATGGGCACTGCGATGCATTATCCGTGCAATTATGGGTATGTTCCGCAAACTATCGCTGGTGATGGCGATCCTGTGGATGTATTGGTTATTACTCCATTCCCGCTGTTGCCAGGCGTAGTAGTGCGATGCCGCGCGGTTGGTATGCTGCGTATGACCGACGAAGGCGGTTCGGATGCAAAAGTTCTTGCTGTTCCGGTTGATAAATTGCTGCCGATTTATAGCAATATTCAAAAGCCTGAAGATCTGAATGAATTAACTTTGCGTCAGATACAGCATTTCTTTGAGCACTACAAAGATCTGGAAAAAGGCAAATGGGTCAAAGTTGAAGGATGGACTGGCGCCGAAGAAGCTAAACAGGAAATCCTGGATGGCGTGAAAAATTTTGCAGACGCTGACAAATAAGTTCTCAAAGTACAATAAAAAAAGCGCGATGAATATTCATCGCTCTTTTTTTATTGTGCTTTAAATTGTTCGTTAAATTTTAACGTAAAAAATAATATAAACCGATACACGCAATCGCTATGACAATGGCGACAATGCTAACCCAGGGCAATGCATTCCCTGTTTCCGGTGTCGCCCCTGCGTCGCCGTTTTTTCTTTTCCGTTTAAGCTTTCTGTCACGCTCGAGAAATTGTATCAACGCAGCCGACATTTCACCTGCTGTCTGATATCGCTGTTTCGGGTCTTTTTGCATTGCCTTCACAATAACTCTGACTAATTGCTCTGGCACATTTGGTGCATAATTTGCGATTGGTTTTGGTGACTTGTGAATGATTTGCTGAAGTAGTTTATCCATATCCTGACTTGGAAATGGTTTCACGCCAGCAATTAATTCGTACAAGACCGCTCCAAGGGAGTAAATGTCTGTTTTTTCATCAACATTTCGACCCATTGCCTGTTCGGGCGACATATAGTTTGGTGTACCCATCACATTATTGTGGAAAAGGGTAGCTCCACTGGTATTCCCCGGGGTGTGGACTCTATTAGGTGCACGTGCAATCCCAAAATCGACCACTTTGGGTTGCCCGTTGGGTAAGACAAAAATATTGCCTGGTTTAATATCTCGGTGAATTACACCGTTCTGGTGTGCAAAGTGCAGAGCTTCAGCAATTTTCTGAACGATATTAGCAGCTTCAATAATATCGAATTTTCTGCCAGAGTTCAGCTCACCCCTTAAATCGCGTCCCGGAAGAAACTCCATTGCAATAAAAGTGGTGCCATTCTCAACAGATGTGTCGAAAATGGTAACTATGTTCGGGTGTGATAAGCGACCAGCCGCGCGGGCTTCATTAATAAACTGTTGTTCCCGAGACTTCCTTTCGGCTGGATTTGCCGGCGGAGTTAAAATTTTGATCGCAACGTCACGATCAATGACAGGATCATGCCCTTTGTAGACAGTGCCGTCTGTGCCACTCCCCAGTTTTTCGGTAAGCAAAAAACGTCCTGCCCGTTTGTTCAACGGTGTGAGCGAATTCGGGTCTTTTTCGAAGTTTGATTCTGATTGCATGTACGGAGGATGCACTGAACCTTACAAAATTTCAAGTCTGCAGGTCAGTGAATACGCAAATTGTTAATTCAATGACACAAGGTATGCACACATACTCCGAATTTCATCGAAATTTAACCTGAATACAACTACGGATGCCATCTTCCGGCACTGGTTGCTGATTCGAAAAAATCTCCTTTTCAGGCTGTTTTTGTATGCCCGGAGTGAGCATGCGATAATGGTAGCTTCTTTGCTGACCGGTTTTTTGAATTAGATATGAATTTAAAGATAGCAGTTGCACAAATAAACAGCCTTGTTGGTGATCTGGCCGGAAATGCAGAAAAAATTTTTCAGGCAGCATCTCGGGCTTCAACCGATAGCTCGGATATTGTTGTTACTCCAGAGCTTAGTATTGCGGGCTATCCACCTGAAGATTTATTGCTGCGGCCGGGATTTTACAGGCAATGTGAACAAGAACTTTATAAACTAGCTGAAAGGCTCGCGGTTTTTCCCGGTCTCCATGTCCTGGTAGGACATCCGGCTGTTGCCGGTCACGATTACTTTAATGCAGTTTCTGTGCTGGCGAATGGCGCGATAAAATGCACTTATCTCAAGCACAATTTGCCGAATAATATGGTGTTTGATGAAGTCCGCTATTTCTCTGCGGGCAATTCCGCTTGTGTATTTGATGTAAAAGGTACGAGAGTCGGTATCAATATCTGTGAGGATACCTGGTTCCCTGATGCTCCGGCAATGGCCAAGGCCGCTGGTGCTGAAATTCTGTTAGTTCCAAATGGTTCTCCTTATCACATGGGTAAGCAGGCGCAACGCCTGGATGTGATGCGTAAAAACGTCTGTGAACAGGGGCTTGCGTTAGTCTATTGCAATCTTGTTGGCGGGCAGGACGAGTTGGTTTTTGACGGTAGCTCGTTTGTTTTGAATTCGGACGGTGCAATCGTTACTACCCTTTTGCACTGTGCGGAAGACTTTGGTCTAGTTGAATGGAATGGAAAAGCATTTTCCAGTAATAAGTCACTGAATCCGGTGCAGTCGCAGGAAGCAGATGTATACCAAGCGCTTGTTCTGGGGGTGAGGGATTACGTCAGTAAAAATGGTTTCCCGGGCGTGCTTCTTGGCCTGTCCGGTGGTGTTGATTCAGCTTTGACGTTGGCAATTGCGTGTGATGCGCTTGGTGCTGAGAAAGTCCGGGCGGTGATGATGCCATCTCCATATACAGCGGACATTTCGCTGACTGACTCTCGGGACATGGTTCGGCGTCTCGGTGTGCGTTACGACGAAATATCGATTAATCCATGTTTTGATGCTTTTAATGCAACGCTTGCGCAAGAATTTTCGGGTTTGCCTGTAGATACTACCGAGGAAAATATTCAGGCGCGAATCAGGGGAACGATCCTGATGGCAATGTCGAACAAGTATGGCTCAATTGTGCTGACGACTGGTAATAAAAGCGAGATGGCCGTGGGTTACTGTACCTTGTACGGCGATATGGCTGGTGGCTTTGCGGTAATTAAAGATATTGCAAAGACACTCGTGTATAAGTTATGTCATTACAGAAATAGTTTATCCGAGGTGATTCCTGAACGTATTATCACGCGCCCGCCGTCAGCAGAGTTGCGTCCGGATCAGAAGGACCAGGATTCTTTGCCGGAATACGAAATTCTCGACGCTATCATGCGTATGTATATGGAAGAAAATCAGTCGCGCGAGGCAATTATTGCGACAGGATTTGCTGCCGAAGACGTTGAGAAAGTGACGCGTCTGATTAAGCTGAACGAATATAAACGACGTCAGGCACCAGTGGGGATACGTATAACGCATCGTGCATTCGGTCGTGACTGGCGTCATCCGATTACATCTAAATTCAGAGACTAAGTAGCATAGGAGTGCAACATGAAACAAATTACCGCAATTATCAAACCATTTAAGCTGGATGAAGTGCGCGAAAGTCTGGCTGAAGTAGGGGTTACCGGTTTGACTGTGACCGAAGTAAAAGGTTTTGGTCGTCAGAAGGGCCATACAGAACTTTATCGTGGTGCAGAGTATGTCGTCGACTTTCTGCCAAAAATAAAGGTCGAAATTGTAGTGGATGACAAGATCGCCGATCATGCGGTTGATGCGATCATCAAGGCAGCACACACTGGTAAGATTGGTGACGGCAAAATTTTTGTGCAAAATGTTGAGCAGGTCATTCGTATCCGGACTGGCGAGACCGGTCCGGACGCTGTCTGATAAGATATGTCTTCAGTCCGGCGTCAGATTATCCGGGTTGTAACATTATTCGCGGTATTAACTCCCGGAATAAGTATGTCTGCGGATGTTCCGGGGGTGACGCCGGCGCAGATTGTGATCGGGCAATCTGCCGCGTTCTCCGGACCGGCAGCAGAACTTGGTACGCAATATCGGGCAGGAGCTCTGGCCTATTTTGATTACGTCAATACAATCGGGGGCGTTCATAAACGTCAGATTCGTCTGCTGACCCGAGACGATCAGTATGAGGCGGATCACGCCGCTGCGAACACAAGAATACTGATTGCAAAAGAGAATGTATTTGCATTGTTTGGCTATGTCGGTACACCTACCAGCAATGCGGCAATTCCGATCGTGAATGCGGTCCGGATTCCGTTTTTTGCACCGTTGACTGGTGCGTCCTCGATGCGTGAGCCATTCAACCGGTTTGTTTTTAATATCCGTGCAGGATATAACGATGAAACGGAATTTCTGATTGACCGTTCTGTAAGAATGGGAATTCGGAAGATTGCCGTTTTTTATCAGAATGATGCCTACGGTCTTGCTGGTTTAGCCGGCATCGAAAATGCACTCAGAAAACGTAATCTGAGTCTGGTCGAAACGGCGACAGTCGAGCGTAACAGTACGGATGTGGGTGCAGCCGTTCAGCGGCTGATGCTGAAGAAGCCAGAAGTCGTTGTTCAGATCAGTGCGTACAGTTCCTCTGCAGCGTTGATACGACAAATGCGTGATCGTGGATTTGCCGGACAGTTCTACAACGTTTCATTTGTCGGTGGTCAGGCCTTGATGGATTTGCTTGGTAAAGATGCGCATGGCGTCGTGATATCTCAGGTTGTTCCGTTTCCATGGACAACGGCAAATCCTCTGGTGAATGAGTACGCAGCCGTAATGCGAAAAGCTGGCTATGAACAGTTGAATTTTTCCAGCTTTGAGGGCTATATCGCGGCAAAAGTGTTTGTCGAGGGGCTGAGGAGGGCAGGCCCTGAACTGACGCGTGAGAAATTCATTTCAGCACTTGAGACCATCAATACGCGGACTTACGCCCTTAGCGGCTTTGATATTCAGTTTTCTCGAACCAGTCATAATGGTTCCAGGTTTGTTGAAATGACGGTAATCGGGGCAGACGGCAAGTTCAAAAACTGAATTTTGTACCACCTTCGCCAAAATGTATGCCTACGGCCTGTTTGGCAATTATCTCTATGATTGCAGTAAAACGATCAGGGCGCCAGATCCGCCGTCTGCGGCTGTTGCCTGCGAAAATGCCAGAACTTCCTCTTTCTGTACCAGCCATGTTCTGACTTTGTGCTTCAGAACTGGTTCTTTATTCATCGAGCCATTTCCTTTGCCATGAATAATGCGTACGCAGCGTGTCCCGTTTTTGCAGCATTTTCTCAGAAACTCTCCGAGACTTTCTCTGGCCTGATCGCGACGCTTCCCATGCAAATCCAGTTGCGCCTGAATAACCCAGTTGCCTTTACGTAATTTTCTGACGACATCAGGGCCTACCCCCGGGCGGGCATAGCTCAGTGCTTCATCCGTTTCCAGCAAGGACTCAGCGTCAAATTCATCAGAAAGGGACTCCATTAACGCCGCCTGCTCATCAGCGATATGCTGAAACGGCAGTGGAGCAGGGCGTTGAGTTTCCGGTACGTGACGTTGCACTGTACGTACCGGTGTGACGCCGGCCACTGCAGTTCTGAAAATGTTAGCTTCTGCAGCTGCCTTACGCATTTCTTCTTCACGTAAGGCTCTTTCGCGCGCTTTTTTCTCACTTTCTGCTTTTAACTGAGCGGAAAGTGACTTGAGATCAGCGAAATTTTTCAGATTTGCCATAGCCGTCCGTGAGCGATATCAGTGTTCTTCCAGATAACGTTGCGCATCCAGTGCAGCCATACAGCCTGTGCCTGCGCTGGTAATCGCCTGACGATAAATATGATCCTGCACATCGCCAGCTGCAAATACGCCCGGAATATTGGTTGCCGTTGCCATACCTTCGTTGCCCATGCGGGTCTTGATGTAGCCATTCTGCATGTCCAGCTGACCATCAAAAATACCGGTATTTGGTTTGTGGCCGATTGCGATAAATACGCCATGCACAGGCACATTGGTGACGGTACCTTCTGCAGAGCGGATATCTACTGAGGTAACGCCGCTGTTATCACCTTTTACTTCATCCAGTGTGTGGTTCCATTTAACTTCAACTTTGCCTTCGGCGACTTTTGCCATCAGACGGTCGATCAGGATGGCTTCGGCGCGGAATTTGTCGCGACGGTGAATAACAGTCACTTTGCTTGCAATATTCGACAAATACAGTGCTTCTTCAACCGCTGTATTGCCACCGCCAACTACGGCGACTTCTTTACCGCGGTAGAAGAAACCGTCGCAAGTTGCACATGCAGACACACCTTTACCCATGAATGCTTCTTCAGAAGGCAAACCGAGATATTGCGCAGATGCACCTGTGGCGATGATCAGCGAGTCACATGTATATTCACCTGCGTCACCGATCAGACGGATTGGTTTTTCTGTCAGTTTTGCGGTGTGGATGTAATCGAAAATCATTTCGGTATTGAAACGCTCGGCATGCTGCAGGAATCGTTGCATCAGTTCCGGGCCCTGAACACCGTTCGGGTCTGCAGGCCAGTTTTCAACGTCAGTGGTAGTCATCAACTGACCGCCTTGCTCAACACCGGTAATCAGAACCGGATTCAGATTTGCCCTGGCAGCGTAAATAGCGGCCGAGTAGCCCGCCGGGCCAGAACCTAAAATCAGGACACGTGCATGTTTCGTTGTCGCCATGGATAAACCTGTCAAAAATGGAAGTGTAAAAAAGCCCGCTGCAGCTTCAGTGTCAGGGGGCATAAAGCACTGCACCCGATCGGGCGGCGCTCAGCAGGCCGAATTATAGACCAAGCGGCGGCAAACCGCTGAGCGGGTTTGCTGCAGCACAGGCTTACATGCTATCTTGTCATTTTGCTGTTGCAGCATGCATTTCAGGTTTTTATGACATCAGGAAACGAAGCTTATAAACGTACAGAGAAGACAACAGCATTGCCGCCGTTGCCTGGCAGGATGTTTGTTCTGCTGATGGAGGCGCGCTGGATTATCTTCGCCGCGCTGACCATTTGTCTGGTGCTGATTCTTGGCAGCTATTCAAAGCTTGATCCGGGCTGGTCTCAGGCGCGTGATGTGCTGCACGTCCATAATCTGGGTGGCAAGTTCGGTGCCTGGCTGTCAGATGTTTTGTTTTACGTCTTCGGCGCTTCCGCCTGGTGGTGGATTGTCGGTGGTGTCAGGCAAGTGATGGTTTCGTACAGGACTTTATCAGGCCGGCTTGCATTAAAGCCGGAACTGGATGAGGACAAGGAAAACCTTCTGCACATCATCGGTCGTAAACTGGGTTTCGCCATGATCCTTACCGGATCGATGGGGATTGAGTATCTGCGTTTGTATTCGCACAAGCTGCCATTGCCGCTGGAACCGGGCGGAGTACTCGGAAATATCGTTGGCAATTTACTGCAAGGAGTACTCGGCTTCACCGGTGCGACACTGCTGTTGTTGCTAATGCTGGCGCTGGGCCTCAGTTTGTATTTTCAAATGTCGTGGCTGACCATTGCAGAGAAAATAGGCGCGGGCGTTGAGTGGTTATTTGTATCGGTACAGGATCAGATTGCGGCAGCAGAAGACCGCCGAATGGGACAAACCGCAGCAGTAAAACGTGAAGAAGCCATTGTTCAGGAGCGCGCTAAGATTACCGAGGCTGCACCGGTACGCATAGAACCACAGGTGGTTGCGGTACAAAAATCCGAACGGGTTGAGAAAGAGAAGCAGGTGTCGCTGTTCAATGAACTGCCGGACACCAACCTGCCGCCGCTGGGTTTGCTGGATGAAGCGCCGCCTGCGCAGGAAACGGTCAGTGTTCAGACACTGGAATTCACCAGTCGCCTGATTGAGAAAAAACTTTCCGATTTTGGCGTCGAGGCCAAAGTCGTTGCGGCCTATCCGGGGCCTGTTATTACCCGTTATGAGATTGAGCCTGCCACCGGAGTCAAAGGCAGCCAGATTGTGAATCTGGCGCGCGATCTCGCGCGTTCACTTGCACTGACGTCGATTCGCGTGGTGGAGACAATTCCGGGCAAAAATTTCATGGGCCTCGAATTGCCGAATCCTAAGCGTCAGATTGTGCGTCTGACTGAAATTCTCGGCTCGAAAGTTTACAACGACAGCCAGTCCGCACTGACTGTGGCACTGGGTAAGGATATTGCCGGTAATCCGATTGTCGCGGACCTCGCTAAAATGCCGCATTTGCTGATTGCTGGTACGACCGGCTCCGGTAAGTCGGTCGGTATTAATGCGACGATTTTGTCGCTGCTGTATAAGTCGGATCCGAACGATGTGCGGATGATTCTGATCGATCCGAAAATGCTGGAAATGTCGGTGTATGAAGGGATTCCGCATTTGCTGGCGCCGGTTGTCACGGACATGCGGCAAGCAGGCCACGCGCTGAACTGGGCGGTGTCGGAAATGGAACGTCGCTATAAGCTGATGTCTAAGCTTGGCGTGCGTAATCTGGCCGGATACAACGCAAAGATCGCCGAAGCTAATCGCAAGGAAGAAAAAATTCCTAACCCGTTCAGCCTGACACCGGATGCGCCGGAGCCGCTGGATAAGTTGCCAACCATTGTCATCATTATTGATGAGCTGGCAGATCTGATGATGGTGGTCGGTAAAAAGGTGGAAGAGCTGATTGCGCGTATCGCTCAAAAAGCCCGTGCAGCCGGTATTCACTTAATTCTGGCAACGCAGCGTCCGTCGGTGGATGTGATTACCGGTCTGATTAAAGCGAATATTCCAACCCGTATTGCGTTTCAGGTCAGCAGTAAGATCGATTCCCGTACGATTCTTGACCAGATGGGCGCGGAAACCCTGCTTGGTATGGGTGACATGCTGTACATGCCGCCGGGCACTGCATTGCCGATTCGCGTTCATGGCGCTTTTGTGTCGGATGACGAAGTACATCGCGTGGTGGAGCATCTGAAAGAGCAGGGCGAGCCGAATTACATCGAAGGTATTCTGGAAGGCGGTACGCTGTCCGAAGAAGGCGGTGCAGCAGCAGGCGGTGGTGCAGAAGGCGGTACGGAGTCAGATGCTCTGTACGACCAGGCGGTGGCGATTGTTCTGAAGAACCGCCGCGCTTCGATTTCTCTGGTGCAGCGCCATTTGCGGATTGGTTACAACCGCGCTGCCCGTTTGCTGGAGCAAATGGAAGCCTCCGGCGTGGTCTCTTCTATGCAGTCAAATGGCAATCGCGAAATTCTGGTTCCTGCAGGGAATAATCAGGAATAAGTAAGCAGGAATAAATAAGCAGGCAAAGTAAGTCAATTCGAAAGGAATTCTTTTGCGTCGTATGTTGATGAAAGCCGGTTTGCTGATGGCAACCGCATCGGGTTTATTGTTTTCGCAAGCGGCATTTGCTTCTGCCGTTGAGCAATTTCGCCAGTTTGCTGCACAAACAAAAAGTGCTAAAGGCGAGTTTGTGCAGCAGCAGGTGCGCATGACGAATGGCGCGCCGAAAGTGACAAAAACGCTCAGCGGTAATTTTGTTTTTGCGCGTCCGGGTAAATTTATCTGGATTTATCAAAAGCCTTACGAGCAAGTGCTGCAGGCTGATGGCGACAAACTTTTTTTGTACGATAAAGATTTGAATCAGGTCACGATACGGGATCTCGGCAACTCACTTGGCTCCAGTCCGGCAGCGATATTGTTCGGTGTTTCCGGTACGGCTGAACTGGACAAGAATTTCACACTGAAAGAAGCCGGTCAGAAGCAGGGTATGGAATGGCTGGATGCGATTCCCAAAGCCAAAGATTCCCAATTTGAGCACATCGGCGTGGGAATGAAAGATGGCTTGCCGTATGCGCTGGAATTGCGCGACAGCTTCGGGCAAGTTTCTCTGGTCACGCTGAAAAACATGGAGAGAAACCCTGCGCTGAAGCCGGATCAGTTTAAATTTGTGGTGCCAGCCGGTGCCGACGTACTGCGTCCGTAAGCGGTATGAATGATTTGTTTTCGCAGGAACAGCAGGCACCGTTAGCGGAAAGCCTGCGCCCGAAAAAATTGTCAGATGTGGTCGGGCAGAGTCATTTGCTGGGCGAAGGCAAGCCGCTGCGGCTGGCTTTTCAGTCCGGCAAGCCACATTCCATGATTTTCTGGGGACCACCCGGCGTGGGTAAAACCACGCTGGCCCGCTTAACTGCCCATTCTTTCGATTGCGAATTTATTGCGTTGTCGGCGGTATTTTCCGGCGTCAAAGATATTCGCGCCGCGATGGAGCAGGCTGAGCAATATCTGCAGCGCGGCCGACGCACGATTCTGTTTGTCGATGAGATTCATCGCTTTAATAAGTCGCAACAGGATGCGTTGCTGCCTTACGCGGAAAGCGGACTGATTACCTTCATTGGTGCAACCACCGAAAACCCTTCATTTGAAGTCAATTCTGCGTTGCTGAGCCGTGCGCAGGTCTACGTTCTGAAATCGCTGACGGATGACGAATTACGCCAGTTGCTGGAACGTGCCCGCGCAGAAGTGATTCACGATTTAGCGTTTGATGAGCCAGCAATCCAGATTCTGATTGGTTACGCAGACGGCGACGCCAGACGATTTCTGAATTTGCTGGAGCAAATCGCTTCCGCAGCATCTGCCGCCGGAAAAACACAGATTAATGCTGAGTTTTTACAAAATGCGCTCAGCCTCAACAGCCGCCGTTTCGATAAGGGCGGTGACAATTTTTACGACCAGATTTCGGCATTGCATAAGTCAGTGCGTGGCTCTGATCCGGATGCAGCACTGTACTGGCTGTGTCGTATGCTGGACGGCGGCGCGGATGCGCAGTATCTGTCGCGCCGCATCGTGCGCATGGCATGGGAAGATATCGGCCTTGCTGATCCGCGCGCGATGCAAATCGCCAATGATGCGGCGACCACGTTTGAACGGCTTGGCAGCCCGGAAGGTGAGCTGGCGCTGGCACAGGCGGTGATTTATCTGGCGGTTGCTGCAAAAAGTAATGCGGGGTATATGGCGTACAAACAGGCACGCGCTTTTGTGAAGCAGGATAGAAGCCGGGAAGTGCCGATTCATTTGCGCAATGCACCGACCAAACTGATGAGCGAGCTTGGCTATGGCAAGGCTTATCGCTACGCACATGATGAGCCACACGCTTACGCGGCAGGAGAAAACTATTTTCCTGACGGTATCGAGAAGCCAGACTGGTACCAACCAGTACCGCGCGGTCTGGAGCTGAAGATCGCTGATAAGCTGGCTTTTTTACGCAAGCTGGATCAGGAGAGTGAGTAATTCTGTAATGCAGAACAGTATTTTTGTGGCTTTAGCTGCAATTGAACAAGGTAATGAAATCTGAATTCAAAAGAGAATTTTTGCCAGCATATTAAGCAGAAAATTAAGAAAAAATAAAGTTTCGATTTTCAGTATCGGGGGATACAAATGTTCATCATCTGGGGTAAGAAGCAAAAGCGCTTTCCGGAAGGTTTTATCGCAAACTGGTGCGCTGTCTGCCACGACATGCGTGAGTTCAAAGTGACACGAATTCATCTCGCCAGCCACGTGTATTACATCAGCTTTTCCAAAGGCGATCCGGTCGGACATACATTTACCTGCCAGCATTGTGGTGCGGAACATTACAGAAATCTTGATCAGGCCTTTCATACAGCCAGCGAATTAAAACCACTGGATTTACTGATTGAAGAAACCAACCCGAACTGTATGGAAATCTGGCAGGAAGATGTGGCGCTCAGCGAAAAAATGCGCCAGCGTCCGCAAGAGCTTTCCCCGGCAGAGCGCCAGCATTTGCTGCTTCAGCCTTTGTACCATTTATCGTATCTGGCAGAAAAGCAAGGCTCAAACGTCACGCTGACCGGACTTTTGACGGGTATGGCGGCGTTTGTGCTTGGTGCTTTGATCGGTAGTTTGCTCGGCCCGCTGATAGATCATCCGCTCTGGGTAGTTGGTATTACAGCAGTCAGCATACTGGGTTTGCTTTATCTGTCGATCAGTTATAACCGCAACCGCTTCATGCGGCGCGAAGTCTATTCGCGTCTGAAACCGGTATATCTCGCGATTCAGCCGAGCGAAGCCGAAATCATTCAGACGAAAATCACGCTGAAGCCGACCAAGCTGAAAATCGGCGACTGGCTGAATGCCCGTGCTTTGCTGAAATTTCTTGCAAATTCGCCAGCCGGTGCGCAAAGCTGAGGGCGGCTTTCGCCGGCGTAGCCGACCGCGGTATTGCAACGCAACACTAGGGATTTGGTGGTGGCCTTGCTACAATACCGGATTCGAATTTTTAGTCGCTGATATCAGATCATCATGATAGACATTCAACTGTTACGCAAAGATATAGACAATGTTGCCGCGCGTCTGGCAACCCGTAAGTTCAAACTGGATACCGAAGCATTCAATGCGCTGGAGTCTGAGCGTAAGCAGATTCAGTCCCGCACCGAAGAATTGCAGGGCAAACGTAAAAATCTGTCCAAACAGATTGGCGTTCTCAAAGGCAAGGGCGAAGATGTCAGCGCTGTCATGGCCGAAGTGGACGGTATTGGTGATGAGCTGAAAGCGTCTGAAGTGCGTCTGGCGGAAGTACAGGAAAAAATGCAGGCTTTCCTGCTGAATATCCCGAACCTGCCGCATGAATCCGTACCGGTTGGTCAGGATGAAACCGGCAACGTGGAAGTACGCCGTTTCGGTACCGTGCCGACCTTTGATTTTGAAGTCAAAGATCACGTCGATGTCGGCGCTGGTCTGGGTCTGGATTTTGATACCGCGACCAAGCTGACCGGTTCCCGTTTTGCGGTGATGAAAGGCGGCATCGCCCGTCTGCACCGCGCGCTCGCGCAGTTCATGCTGGATCTGCAAACCAGCGAACACGGCTACACCGAAGTCTACACACCGTACATTGTGAACGCCGATTCCATGCGCGGTACCGGCCAGTTGCCGAAATTTGAAGAAGACCTGTTCGCGGTGAAAAAAGGCGGCCAGGAAGGCGAAGGTGAAAACCTGTACCTGATTCCGACTGCCGAAGTATCGCTGACCAACACCGTACGCGATGAAATTCTGCCAGCTGATGCATTGCCGGTAAAACTGACTGCGCATACACCATGCTTCCGTTCCGAAGCCGGCAGCTATGGCCGCGATACCCGCGGCATGATCCGTCAGCATCAGTTCGACAAAGTAGAAATGGTGCAAATCGTGCAACCGGAAACATCCATGCAAGCGCTGGATGAAATGGTGCAGCACGCGGAAGCCGTTCTGCAAAAACTGGGTCTGCCATACCGCGTACTGTTGCTGTGTACCGGCGACATGGGTTTTGGTTCCACCAAAACTTTCGATCTGGAAGTGTGGCTGCCAGCGCAAAATGCTTACCGTGAAATCTCTTCCGTATCGAACATGGAAGCCTTCCAGGCGCGCCGTATGCAAGCCCGTTACCGCAACGCGGCTGGTAAACCGGAAGCGGTACACACACTGAACGGCTCCGGTCTGGCAGTGGGTCGTACACTGGTTGCCGTGCTGGAAAACTACCAGCAAGCCGATGGCTCTGTGATTATTCCGGAAGTACTGCGTCCTTACATGGGCGGTCTGGAAAAACTGACACCGGCAGCTTAATTGCTGACGTATTCCGGCTGAACTGCGCTTTTTCCGGCGCAGTAACCCCAAAAAAGCACCGTTTCTGCAATAGGCAAAACGGTGCTTTTTGTTTTCCGTGTCAGCTAGTCAGACTGGGGAGGGAGCAGGGCAGCTGCCGGGCAGTCCCCGAACAGCCATTTTCAGGCCAAAAATGCCTCAAATGCGGAGTTTTGCATAGCGATCCGGCGGTCGTCGGCAGAAAGTCCGGCTCTCCGTAAATGGCAAATGACGATCTGTGCACAATTGCGGGTATCAGAAAGCCCGTCCGGTTCGACTATGACTGGCAAATTGTGTCCGCGAAACTGCGAGTACCTGTAGTTGCGCACACCCGCAGACGACGATCCTCGCTCAGTTAGGCGCGCCATCCTGCCGGCGGTCTACAAACAAACTATTGCCACGCACTTTCTTGGCCTGCTTCTTCGCATCCGCTGCCGCAATCGAAATCTGATGATGGGTGTAGAACTGACCCGGTCTGGCTTTTACCGCGCCAATCGACAAACTGATCAGCGGGCAGAACACCCGCGTGCCTTGCCGGTCTTCGCTCAGATAACCGCCGCGCTCCAGATCTTCATGGCTGTAATAGTTTTGAATATCTTCTGCGAACTCCGTCAGAATCTGTTCGCAGCGCTGATGCCAGTCGTCGCTCTGAAACAGAATAATGAAGTCATCGCCGCCGATATGCCCGATAAAATCCCGCTTCGGATCGCAATGGCGCTTTAACAGGGCGCTGGTCATTTGAATGATGTCATCACCGCGACGATAACCGTACACATCGTTGAATGGTTTGAAATGATCCAGATCGCAGTAGCAGGCGCAGAACGCGATTTCTTTTTCCAGCAACTCGTCGATATGCTCATTGATCGGTACATTGCCCGGCAATTCCGTCAGCGGATTCGCGTAACGCGCTGCATTGATCTGCAATTGCGTAATCTCACGCATCAGATCCGGGCCGGTGCAAATGCCGGCGTACTGACCGTTTTCGGTGATGATAATGCCGTTAATCAGATGATCCGGATTCGCTTCAACAATGATCTGGCTGACTTCCTGCATCGTCGTACCGCGATCCACAATCACCGGATTTTCATCCATAAAGATTTTGCAGGCTTTTTTCCCCTGAACCTCACGCTGAAACGGCCGCGCAAAACTGTCGATTAAGCGATAGCGGTTGATAATGCCGACCGGAACACCGTCATCCACCACCGGAATCAGTTGCAGTTTCGGGTTTTCCAGAAACATCGTCTCAACATCGCGGTTGCGCATGGTGGATGGAATCGACGGAACATCGCGCAGAATGCGTTCGATTAAGGTATGTTGCACCTTCGGCGTGCTTTTACGCTGCGCCCACTGATTCGCTGACAGCACTTTTGCCACCTCCGCAGACACCGAATGCGTCGGGCGCGGGTGAGGGCGGGCGATGTGATAGCCCTGACCGCAAGCCACACCAATATCGCGCAGTGCCAGCAATTCCTGATGTGTTTCTATGCCTTCCGCAATCACACGGGTACCGGATTTTTCTGCAATTGACTGAATCGAACGCACAAACTGTGCTTTGACCTGATCCTGATGTATGCCCTGAATAAAGTGCATGTCAATTTTGACGTAATCCGGCTTCAGCTCAGACCACAGGCGCAGGCTGGAAAAACCCTCACCCAGATCATCAATCGCAATCTCAAAACCCATGTCGCGGTAATGCATGACCGCATCCGCCAGCAGCGCGTAATCATGCGTAGGCTGATTTTCTGTCAGCTCAATAATCACAGAATCCGGCGCAATACCCAGATGATGAATGTATTCCAGCGTTTCGCCGTAACGCGCATCGCGCTGCATCAGCGTTTCCGGGCTTACATTTAAGAACAGCTTGCCCGGCAGCTTTTGCGCCGCAAACTGCTCCATCACAATCTGACGGCACAAATGCTCCACCGTCACCGTCATCTGAAAATCAGCCGCGGTTTTGAATAAATTGATCGGCGAATGCAAAGGCGAATCCGACGGGCCGCGAATCAACCCCTCATACCCCAGAATGGAGCCATCGCTCATTTCGATAATCGGCTGGAAGCGGGCGGTAAGCTGGCGGTTGCGAACGATATCTTTCAGATGCTGATGCAAAGACGGCTGCGCAGCCGCACTGCTGATCGCCGCCGAATTCAGTAAATCCTGAAGCACACCACGGTCTTGTGCATACAATGTGCTCTCCATAACCAACCCCATCCGAAACTTGTTTCTCTGAGGTAAAACTATATGTAAATTTTATGACCGCAATATTTCAGCAGTGGTTTCTGCACAGTCAAACGGAAAAAGACAGGCGTGATTGAATTGCGGGCAATGTCTTGCTATAATGCGAGGCTTCGCAAAAGCGAACAACCCAAGCCGGAGAGGTGGCAGAGTGGTTGAATGTACCTGACTCGAAATCAGGCGTAGGGTAACACCTATCGGGGGTTCGAATCCCCCCCTCTCCGCCAAGTTAGTGCAATAAGCCCTTGATTTTCAAGGGCTTTTTTGTTTTTTAAGTCAATCGGTATGCCACTTAGTATGCCATTAACGGTGAGAGCAAAGATCACTTACTTTGCCTGTCATAGGCAATGCTCTTTGTGAGTTTTTATCCTCCACCGTGTCAGTTGCGCGTCTCTTGATATTTAGTAAGCCATCAAGTGAATGTCATGCAGCCAAATTCTCTTGATTTTGTTTCTTCATCCAATTTTCCAGATATTGAACTGGCGAGCGGCAACCGGCGCTGTTGCACAAATCCTTCCCTAGCGAGGCTTGGTAAGATAGTGGCATGACCAAGCCCGCTCCGAAACGTTACCGCACTACCAACTGGCAAGCCCACACCCAAGCTCTGATCCAACGCGGCTCTCTGTCCGTCTGGCTGGACACAAACATGTCATGGCAGGCCACTCCACGCGGTACGCGCGGACGGACGCAGACCTATAGCGATGCCGCCATTCAATTCTGCCTGCCCATCAAAAACCTGTTTGGACTGGCGTTGAGGCAGACCATCGGCTTCATCCAAAGCCTGCTCAAGCTGGCGGGTCTGGAGTGTCCCAGATTTCAGCACGCTATCCAGGCGGCAGCAGACGCTGCAGGTCAAGATTCCCTACCAGAAAAGCTCAGGTGCGCTGCATCTGCTGGTGGATAGCACAGGCATCAAGATGCTGGGCGAAGGTGAGTGGAAAACCAAGAAGCACGGCGCAGAATATCGCCGGCAATGGCGCAAAGTGCATCTGGGCATCGATGCGCAAACCCTGCAGATTCGCGCCATTGAGGTGACTGACAACCGACAGGGCGATGCGCAAATGCTGCCTTCGCTATTGGCGCAGATCCCGGCCGATGAGCCGATAAGCTGCGTGAGCGGTGATGGGGCTTTCGATACTCAGGCCTGTCATGAAGCGATTGCCGCGCGGGGTGCAAGTGGATGCTTTCCGACTCGCAAGAATGCAAGATCGTGGAAAGGAAGATCGCTGGGTGTGCTGGCTCGGAACGAGATTCTACGGGCAACCAAACGACTGGGCCGGGCGATTTGGAAGCGCTGGAGCGGCTATCATCGCCGCAGTTTGGTGGAAACCAAGATGTATTGGTTCAAACGGTTGGGTGAAAGGATGATGGTTCTGTGCTTCGATGGACAAGTGGCAGAGCTGCAAGCGCGTGCTGCCATCTTGAATCGCTTCAGCATGCTGGGTCGTCCATGCACGGCGGCGGTGGCGTAAATCGGTTTGGGGAAAAGTGAGTCCCGACCTGTTCAGGATTTGTGCAACAGCGCCTATTGATATTAAAAATGCATTCACAAAATATTGCTAAATAAGTTATTCTCGTTTTTGTACGCGATTGATACTTTAATGAGGCGAGGAGAGATATGAAGCGAACGGCTGACAGCACGATTAAAGGTTTTTTGTATCAATTTAATAAAACAATAATTTCGGTTGTTGGTGCCACTGCAGGGGAAATAATTACCGTGGAAGGTTTGGTAGAAGACATTGATATTGAAGCTCTGGATGGCACATTGAAAGCTGTCCAATGCAAATATCATGAAGCTGCTTCGACATTTTCTGAAAGTTTGATCTTCAAGCCGCTACTCCAGATGGCTGAAACATTCTCAAAGTCAACTGCAAAAACGATTAGTTATCGGATATTCGTACATGTACCGGGAGAGGCACAAGGTGAGCGCAAAATCACGGCGCAAACATTGGAAAACGCTTTGGCGACAGGTGATCAAGAGCTAAAAAAAATTGTCGCTCGGATTATTAGTCCGTTCGATAAAAATACTTTTCTAGATAATGTGATTCTGGATTTTGGGCCGTCTATTGATGAACTAGAACAAGAGGCAATGAACGCCCTTCGCACGCTCGGATTAAACGACGCTGATGTGGATTGCGTACTTTATCCGAACGCAATACATCGCGTCGCAAAACTTTCGAGTTTGAAGCAAGAGTCGGATCGAAAGATAACTCGAAGAATTTTCTATGATTATCTGTCAGCAGCTAATGCAACAGCCGTATCGAAATGGGTACTCGCATCGAGAAACAAGAAGAAAATTTTGGAAGCTGTGAGAAAACAACTTTCCGAAGGTCTCTCACAGAATAGTCGTGAACGGTTTTTTTATTTTCAGCCAGATGCAATAGATAACTTTGACGACGAAATTGTCATTTTTGTTTGCAACTATCTGAAAAAATACCATACAAAACCGTCGCACGATAAGACGCCTTTGATAGCCATCGAGAAAGACATATCGGGGATAAATGACATTCAATCTCGCTTATTTCGAAAGGAAGTAAAGGTTACAACGGGCATGGTTGGCTCAAACTTTGAAATTACGGAATTATTTAGAGAACCGATTACAAAGCAAGCTCGCGGAAAAATAAGGGAGCGTGAGTTCGACCTTCGCCTCCTGCATACTCGCCCGACTATTGCCCCATTGAATTATAGGAGGAGCCAAGACCTTTTTTGTGTATGTGACTCAATTCCTACTGACCTTGATGTCTCGGATGTTAATGTAATTCATTTAGGTATATCAAGTTTCAAGGAGCTTGAATATGTTATGCAACTAAGAGGAACCCATGAATAAAATTGGATATGTAACTTCCAGTGCGCCGGACAAGATCTCAATTGAGATTGAGGGGCTGGAGTACTTCGAAGGAAATAAATCGCAATTGCAAGTTGGGAAATTCTTGAAAATTGAAGATGGAAATCATAACTTCGCCGTCGCATCAATTAAAAATATTACCAGTACCCAGATAGTTAAGGATGAAGGTAGCACTGCGGTGTGGCGATTTGTTTTGGATGCTAATCCCCTCGGGGCTTTGATAAAGAAGGGCACAGAATTTACGTTTGTGCGAGGTAGTCAAGTATTGCCGGTACCAACGGAGTCAGTATATGTTTTTGGTCAGTCCGATCTTGCAGTAATTTTCTCAAACACAGCCGATTTCAATTTTAAAATTGGAATGCTATCGGGTAACGAGAACGTGCCATTTTACGTCGACGGTGACAAATTTTTTGGTAAACATATTGGCGTTGTGGGGTCCACTGGATCAGGTAAGTCTTGTACTGTGGCGAGTTTGTTGCAAGGTGCAGTCGGAATTAGTAATTTCAAAAACGAGTATTCAGAAACCCAAAAGAATTCGCATATTTTAATATTCGATATCCACTCGGAGTACGCTTCTGCATTCACTATTAGCGATTCGGAGAAATTCAATCTGAACGTTCTCGATGTTGATAAGTTGCGAATCCCTTATTGGCTGATGAACTCAGAGGAGTTGGAAGCGCTTTTTATTGAGAGCGGCGAACAAAACAAGCATAACCAAATTTCTCAATTTAAGAGAGCAGTTATAGCTAACAAAGAACGACATAATCCGAAAATAGAAAAAATAACGTATGACACTCCCGTTTACTTTTCGATAAAAGAAGTATTCAACTATATTGAAAATAAAAACAACTTAACGGTGTACGAGAAAGATTCAAAAAATTATTTTGCCTCTATCCCTATCAAAGACATTGAATATTCCGAAAACAAGTTGTGGGATCCCATTCAATTCGAAGCCTCAACTGGAAATTCTTCTCATAAAATTCTGGGTTCGAAGGTGTCAAAAGAGGGAGGATTTAACGGTGAATTCGACCGTTTCGTTTCACGTTTGGAGACGCGTATCAATGATAAAAGACTTGGCTTCTTGCTTAATCCCACGGACGCATCCGGCGCAGAATTAAAAACAGACGATTTTGAAAAAGTACTACAACAATTTCTAGGGTACTTAAACAAATCGAATGTGACGATTGTCGATCTAAGTGGCATTCCTTTTGAGGTGTTGAGCATTACTGTAAGTCTAATTTCGCGGCTGATTTTTGATTTTGCTTTTCACTACTCTAAAATTAGGCACTCTCAGAATCTTAAAAATGACATCCCCTTTTTGATCGTTTGCGAAGAGGCTCATAATTACATCCCTCAGACCGGAGGAGCTGACTACAAAGCGGCAAAAAAATCGATCGAACGAATTGCTAAAGAAGGTCGGAAATATGGGTTAAGTCTCATGGTTGTTAGTCAGCGTCCATCGGAAGTTTCCGATACCATTTTTTCCCAATGCAATAATTTTTTATCACTTAGATTAACCAATAAAGCAGACCAAAACTATATAAAGGCATTGCTGCCCGACAGCTCTAGCGAGCTAGTTGAATTGTTGCCAACGCTAAGGCAGGGTGAGGCTTTCATTGTTGGTGATGCAGTTCTTATGCCAAGTTTGGTTCAACTTCCTCCACCTTGTCCGGAACCAAAATCGGCAAGCATTGACACTTATACTGAATGGAATTCCAATTGGCGTGTAATTGATTTTAACGATGTCGTAAAACGATGGAGAAAGGAAGCAGACGCCTAATGCGCATGTTTGATTGATCAACTAGGTTGTTTGCCAAGTAATTTGTGCGATACCTCGAAGTACCAAACCAAGCATGGAGGCAGGAAAGTAATTGAGAAATTCTTTTTGCATCCATGGTTGCATCCATGAGTCAATCTCAAAACACGTAAACCTTTTATTCATGCGGTTTTCAGTAGATTATTCGACTTCACCCCCCCCTCATAAAAAGCCCGTCGTGAAAACGACGGGCTTTTTTGTTTGCTGTCATTGCGCCATCTGATGCTTCAATTCGGCGGCGCTGTATTTTCACGCCTTGCCTAACCGTTCCTTTTTGGTTTCGGCGTAGTCAAAGGCTGGCTGTCACGCGGATCAAGGAAAATGCCGAGAGTTCGGTTTTCTGGTCTAAACCAGCGTTGCAAACTTTGACGATATTTCACCGCATTCATATTCTCAATTTCGTCACGTAAGCGGTAATAGCTTTGCCAGTCCCCACTGACAACATGCGGTGCAATACTTTCCACAAATTGTTTTGGCGATATGTCCTTTTTGTTCAAATCATCCAATAGCTCTGCTTTTTGTGCGTTGATCATCTTATCCGTCACCTGCAAAGCCAGATTTTTTTCTTGCTGTGTCAGAAATTTTCTTAGTTCCGCGAGTTGCTGTTCTGTACTCAAGCGTATCCTCAACATGAAAGCGCTGCCGTGTACGAATGGGAAAGTGTACGCGTCGACGGATTCAGCTTTTTTTGCATCCAGCAAGGACTTTTGCCAAATGCTGGTATCCGTCGTCGGAGAAATGAATGTACCTGCCATCAATACCGCAGCGTATTCCGATGAATTTAGTTGTGGTACACGGTATCCGACCCACACCACGGGTTTGGCATCGTGTTTACGGATGATGAATTCCCTTTCACCAAACTGTGGCAATTGTTGATATTCGAACTTTTTTGACACTTGCTGCGGTAGTGGAACGCTGGAAAATTTTTCTGTAATCAGTGCTAATGTACTTGGTAAGTCAAAATTGCCGGCAATCAACAGGGTGGCGCGGTCCGGACGATAGTGTTCAGACCAGTATTGTTTGAGATCTTGCAGAGTGATGCGTCGTAAGTCTTGTTTTTCGCCGACTGGATTAACGCCATAGGCTTCGTTTCTGAAGAGATCTTTCAGCATCAGGCAATATTCCGTGTAAGTTTTATTTTGATGTGCTGCCGTGAGCTCTTCGTCTACTTCATCGACAGATTGCCTCAGGTAAGGCAAATGATCTTTGAATTGGCTCATGCGTTCTCTTTCCATTTCGATGAAAGGAGCCAGATCTGTCTCATTTTTCAGAACTGAGCGATAGTAGGTAAAGTCGCTGGAAGTAATTCCTGTACCTCTGAATTTCAAATCAGGGTGATTGTTCTTATGCGTTTCCTCGCTTCTTTGCACGAGATAGTGTTCCAGGACATGGTTTAACTCTGTTAGTCCTAATTGTTCATTTTTTCTGCCGTGGTGGTAAATCATGTTGACAGCTAGTTCGGTGCTACTTGTATCCGGTTTCAGCAGAATCTGTAATTGATTGTTGAGCTTGTATTCACGGATACCATGTGACTCGCCGACATAGGTGAGCATCTCTTGCTGAGTAACCGAGCTCCATGCACATTGATTACCGATCAGCCAGAATGAGAAAACGACAATAGACAAAATACGCATATTTCTCCTGTTTAAATATTCATTGAGTTTTGCAGGATTGATGAATCTCACCGTATTCCGGATGTGCACTATCGGTCAAACGTTCAAGGACGGGCATCTATTAAAATGACGGCACTGGTTATTGGAATTGTGTTTTTGAAAACTAGTCAGTATATCCATACTTGTGCAGTATTAATACTTTTAGGTAATTAAAGTTGCACTTTGTATTGATTCAATCATTAGACCTCCATCAATACCCCTTCGCACTTTATACGCATACTAAGTCCCATATGACCGGCAGGTCATTTATTCACTTGTTTTGCGGAGGAAGTTCAAATGGCGACGATGATGAAAGCTGCGGTAGTACGTGAATTTGGTAAGCCACTGTCGATTGAGGAAGTACCGGTGCCAACGCCGGGGCCGGGGCAGATTCTGGTGAAATATGAAGCGAGCGGGGTTTGTCATACGGATTTGCATGCGGCCAATGGTGACTGGCCGGTGAAACCGACGCCGCCTTTTATTCCGGGGCATGAAGGTGTTGGCTATGTGGCGGCGCTGGGTGCGGGTGTGAAGCGTCTGAAAGAGGGTGACCGCGTTGGCGTGCCGTGGCTGCATACGGCTTGCGGTTGCTGCACGCCTTGCCGCACCGGCTGGGAAACGCTGTGTGGTGAGCAGCAGAATACCGGTTACTCGGTGAATGGCAGTTTTGCGCAGTATGGTCTGGCAGATCCGAATTTTGTGGGCTTGCTGCCGGATGGTCTGGAATTCGGCCCTGCAGCGCCGGTGTTATGCGCCGGTGTGACGGTCTATAAAGGCCTGAAAGAAACCGAAGTGAGCCCCGGTGAATGGGTGGTGATTTCCGGTATCGGCGGTCTGGGTCATATGGCGGTGCAGTACGCGAAAGCGATGGGGATGCACGTGATCGCTGCAGACATCCATGAAGAAAAGCTGGTGCTGGCGAAAAAGCTGGGTGCAGATATGGTGGTGGACGGTCGCAGTATCAATGCCGTGGCGGATGTACAGCGCATTACCGGTGGTGCACACGGCGCGCTGGTCACGGCGGTGTCGCCGAAAGCGATGGAGCAGGCTTTCGGTTTCCTGCGTGCCAAAGGTACGATGGCGCTGGTTGGTTTGCCGCCGGGCGATATTTCTCTGCCGGTGTTTAACACGGTGTTAAAACGCATTACCGTGCGCGGTTCGATTGTCGGTACCCGTCAGGATCTGGAAGAATCGCTGGTGTTTGCTGCTGAAGGCAAAGTAGCGGCGCATTTTACCTGGGACAAGCTGGACAATATCAATGCGATTTTTGAGCGCATGGAACAAGGTAAGATAGACGGACGTATCGTGCTGGATTTACGTTAATAAACTGTGCAGGCCCGCTTGTTTACTGGTGGGCCGGCGTTTTAAGCAAGCTGTAAATGACAAACGCCCGACCGGGCGTTTTTGCATTGATGGCGGTAGTGGCGTGTTAAACAGATCGATGATGTAGCGGCGCGGCTGTGAGGTGGTGTTTTCGGGCATGACGGCGCTTGTATTGCGGATGATTGTGCAGTGATCTGCATAAACTCGAATTGTAAAGCCGCGCATTCTGCCGGCGAGAGCGGGATTGCTATGCTGAAGTCCGCATTCAGGCTGTTTTCGGAGTAAGGGGCGCGGTTGGGGGGGGGCGGTGTATGCAGTGGCAGGGTGGGTGACTGTTTGGCGGTTTTTTCGCATGGAAATTGTATGCGTCCGGGGAGGCGGGCCTGGGTATGTTGCACTGTGGTGGCAAAACGGGAAAAAGCTGGTGGTTTTATCTGCAGCAAGGTGTATTCGCCATGATTCCGGAGTTTTTTCTATTACAATGAAATCCGGGTGTTTTCTCTTTTCGGGGTGATATATGTTGCGTTCACAACGTTATTTAATGGCGTTCCTTATCTCTTTCACGCCTTTTATCTCTGCGCGGGCGCTGGAACGCAGCGATGCCCGAATGGCGACACAACTGATTGCAAAAGCGCAAAGCTATATTCAGGAAAACGGGGTGGATAAAGCGATCATTGAATTCAACCGGCTTGATAGTCCGTTTAATAGTAAAAGTGCAATCAATCCCCACGGGGATCTCTATGTCTACACCTTAGACAGAAACGGGTTTCAATCTGTGCATGGTAAAAATCCCAAAATTCGCGGAAAAGTGATGCTGGATATGCGTGATATTGACGGTGTGTTTATTATCAGGGATCTGGTTAAAGCCTGTTTCGAGAGTAAGGATGGCAAAGGCTGGACCCGCTATCGCTGGCCTAATCCGGTAACGAAAGAGGTTGAGCCAAAACAGGGCTATGTTGAGCGTGTGCCCGGAACAGATTTTTGTATCGGCACCGGCATTTATCAATAACGGACAAATTTTCTGATTTACATGAAAAAAGCGGCGCTTTCTTTAAAGACAACGGCCTCATTGTTGCTGCTTTTTGCGAGCCTGATCATTATTGGCATCGTTTTTCAATCCTGGTGGGCAATTGAGCAGGACCGTAAGCTCACTGTCGATTCTGAGTTTCAGCATGGCCTGATTGCAGTGCGTTTGCTGGAAGAGCATGCGCTGCAAACCATGCGTGACGCCGACCGCAACCTGGACAGCGTCGTCAATGCAATTGTGAATGAAGGCAAACGCAATAAAATTGATGACAATCTGATCCGGCAAATCCTTACCAAAGCGCAACCCTTCAACAGTACCTTCAAAGCGCTGCAGTTTGTCAATCCGGACGGTCAGGCGTGGGTCAGTTCGATTGATTACCCCGCGTACCAGACTGATGCGGATGACCGGGTATATATCCCGTATCTGCTGAAACACAGAGAGGAAAAGAAAACCATACTCGGACGTCCGTTTCAGCGATTTTACGATGCAGAGCTGGTCGTACCGGTGGCACGCAATGTGTTTCTGGACGATGGCCGTTATCTGGGGATTATCAGTACCGATATCAGCGTTTCGTTTTTTAATCATGTTTATCAGCGTGTCGCCCGGGACAGCAAAGCCAAAGTTTCCTTGTTTACCAATGAAGGTGTTGTGATTGTCCGCATTCCTTTTAATCCGCAGGAAGTCGGACAGGATCTGTCGAAGTCGCCGGTGGTTCTCAGGCTGAAAGACGCGCCGCAGGAAGGAATGCTGGAGCTGCAGGATTTTCTCGGTGACAAAGATACGAAAACCAGTCTCTATATTTACCGGAAGTTTGCCGATTATCCGGTCATTTCTATCTTCGCACGAGATATTGATGTCATTATGAGTCCGTGGCGGGAGCGAAGTCAGAACCGGATTTTGTTTGCGGGCCTGATGATTTTACTGGTTGTTACGCTGGCATTTTTATTGTGGCGAAAATTCCGTCAGTTACATGAATCTGAACGTTCATTGCTGGCTTCGCAGGCGCATTTAATGCAGAGTGAACGGAAATTCACGCACTTGTTTGAAAACTCCCCGGTACCGCTGGCGCTGCTGAGCCTGCATGAAAGACGTATCCTCGCGATTAATACAAATTTGCTGCAACAATGGGGTTATTCCCTGGATCAGGTGCTCAACAGATCACTGGACGATCTGAATATCTGGGATAACCCTAAGGATGCCTGCTTTCATCATCAACGCTTGCTTGAAAGTGGCGTTGTCCGGCAGTTCGAAGTCAAATTGCGTGATCATCATGGCAATGTCAGCATTTGTCAGATTTCGTCGAAAAGTTTTACGTCGGACACGGAACAATTACTGATTTTTTCGCCTATCGATATTTCCCGCTTACGGGAAGTTGAGTTGCAGATACGGCTTTTGAATATTCAGTTAGAAGAGAAAGTCACTGAGCGTACACGCAGCCTTGCTGCTACTAACCTTGAATTAGAGCACGCACTGAACACGATGAAAGTGATGCAGGAGGAGATGTTCCGCTCTGAAAAAATGGCGGCACTGGGTTGTCTTGTGGCCGGCATTTCACATGAATTAAATACGCCGATTGGTAACAGCCTGCTGGTTGCCAGCACGATCCATGAAAATACCAGCAGACTGGTGGATGAAATTCAAACCGGACAATTACGAAAAAGCCGCTTGCTGCAATTGGTGGAAGATACCGGGAAAGGGGCGGATATTCTGCTGCGCAATCTTCAGCGCGCAGCGCAACTGATAGTCAGTTTTAAGCGGGTTGCGGTGGATCAGTCGAGTGATCAGCGTCGTGTCTTTCAACTCAGGGAAACCATCGAGGAAGTGTTGCTGACACTGGAGCCGGTATATAAGCGAACCGGATATCAGATTCAGACGGATCTGGACGACGGTATTTGCATGGACAGTTTTCCGGGAGCCATTTCTCAGATCCTGAGTAACATTATCAATAATGCGATTATTCACGGATTTGAAGGGCGTACGCAGGGAACGATGCAATTGCAGGCGCGCTTGCTGAATGAGACGCAGGTTGAAATCAGATTCAGTGACGATGGCATTGGCATACCACAGGATCATATTAAGCGTGTATTCGATCCTTTTTTTACCACCAAATTTGGTCAGGGTGGTTCCGGATTAGGGCTGCATATTGTGTACAACCTGGTGACGGACGTGCTCGGGGGAAGGGTGACGCTGGAAAGTGAGCCCGGTCATGGTACCCGTTTTCACCTGATTATTCCGAAAATTGCACCAGTCAAGTCTAACGCTGCGAATGCCTGAACGCTCTGACCACCTGCACAGAGCCTGGTGCGTTGTTTGGTACAGTTTGTCACCGCCTGGCGTTGATCAAAAAGACTTATCTGATCCGGCAAAGCAAAGCGCCGGAGGATTTAACAGGCTGCTGAATGTGCAGAAATCCGCATTTGTATTTTGTAGAAGCCCGGATTTCCTCCCGACGACAGCCCGGTTACTGTGCCAAATTCCGCATTTAGGCAGTTTTCAGGCAAATGCAGGTCGACTGGGGTAGTCGTAAGAACATTGATGCGCAGACTGACGCTACATCGGCGTGCTGACGGGCAGCCAGTCTGCTCTCGGATTATTTGCACAGAAAGTCAGCAGCAGCAGCGGATTCACTGGATGCAACAGGGTCTGTTGGATCAGCCGAAAATGCGCTCCCCAGATCTTCAGATCGTATTGCGCCGGAAATGGCACTGGCAGCCGAATAGCACAGGGATCACTTCGTAAGCCTGTGCCGCGTGCTTTCAGCAATGCTTCTTTGACGCTCCAGATGCTTTGTGCTGCATGGTTTTGCTGTGAGGGGGGCAGTGACTTCAGCAGAGTGATTTCCTGTGGATGGCAAAAGCTTGTCTGCATATCGCTGTGACATGCAGCATGCCGGTGACAAACTTCCAGATCCGTGCCAATCGCCAGTTCCGCCCTGGTCGCCGCAATCAGATAATGCTGTTCGCAGTGACTGACACTGATTTGCCAGCGATTGCCTTCTTGTACGCAATATGGCTGGCCTTCAGGCGTCAACTGAATCGCGATATGCTCAGCATTGCTTTTTGTTAGCTGTGCCAGCAAGCGCTTCAGCGCAATACGGGTGCAGGCGAAACGGAGTTTATCGGAAAGATGCTGGTAACGCATTGCACGCAGGCGTTCACTGTCATTCAGTAAATGGAGATGCAGTACAAAATCTTCCTGCCGGATATCTCCGGTTTGGTAATAAATGGTATCGCTCATGGATGTGCAGCAGGATTGAGCAGACCTGAACCGGGAATAGCAGATGGCGGTGGTGCCTTAAGACTTTTGCTCGTGGCAATAGCCTGCAATAACTGATTCAGTAATTGACGATTGATCGGTTTGGTCATGTAGCCATCCAGCCCTGCTGCCATGGCTTCTTCCTGCTCACTGGCCAGTGCAGAGGCGGACAGGGCGTAAATCGGTGTGGGCGTTTGTTGCTCCTGTTGCTCCAGCTGGCGTATCAGGCGCGTCGCCTCCAGTCCACCCATGACCGGCATTTGCAAATCCATCAGGATCAGATCAAATCGCTGACATTCGCATAGTGCAACAGCTTCTTGTCCGTTGCATGCCAGCTTGCTCTGATGTCCTTGCTTCTGAATCAGTGTCGTAATCAGGGTCTGGTTAATTTCATTGTCTTCGACAATCAGAATCTGCAGCGTCACCGGATGCTGTTGCGGTAATAACAGACCAGTGTTTGCAGATTGACGGGCCGGATTGGCGGCAACTGTAATGACAGGAAGATGCAGTGTGAAGCAACTGCCCAGCCCCGGTCTGCTGCTCAGGCTGATTTTTCCGCCGAGCAGCCTGGCCAGGCGCTGGCTGATGCTGAGTCCTAATCCCGTTCCGCCAAAGCGGCGTGTCGTTGAAATGTCCTGTTGTGCGAACGCATCGAACACCCTTTCCTGATCCTGCAAGGGAATACCGATACCGCTGTCGCTGACGGCAATAGACAAGGGAAGTTCGCTGTCTGGCGTATATGTGCATTCGATATTGACCGCGCCGTATTCGGTAAATTTCAGTGCATTACTAATCAGATTATTCAGAATCTGATTGATACGGACCGGGTCACTGAGTATGTGCTGCGGCACCAGCTCATTGATCTGTAAAGACAGCGCAAGATTTTTACCGCCTGCAGTTGTCTGGTGCGCAGGAATCAGATCTTTCAGTAACTGATGCAACTGAACCGGCAGCTTTTCAATGTCGACTTTATTGGCTTCGATTTTGCTGAAATCGAGGATGTCGCGGATGATGACTTGCAAATTTTCTGCCGAGCGCTGTGCCACACTGAGATATTCGCGCTGCTCGCCGGTCAGTTGCGTGTCCAGACAGAGATCCAGCATACCTATCATGCCATTCATCGGCGTGCGGATTTCATGACTCATGTTTGCAAGAAAATCACTTTTTGCCCGGTTGGCTGCTTCTGCCTGTTCTTTCGCCTGAGTCAGTGCCTGCCTGGTCTGTTCACGTTCCTGTATCAGTGCTGAAATTTGCTGAATGATATCGCTGGTCGTTACATCGGTCGGTAATTCACCCGAAGGTTGCGTCAGCATACTGATCAGAATACTACGCAGCGAATTCAGGTTGTTTTCTCTCTCCTGCAACTCGCTGCGTAAACGAGCAGCGGTAGACTGCAAACTTACCAAAGTTTGCCGCATCTCGGCCGGAGCCTGTTCAATCAGCGCCAGATTATCTTCATCGCTGTTACCACCGGTCTCCAGACTGCGTGCATGTACCTCCTGCAGTGTACCCAGCCAGCGCCGCAGCGGATACCAGATCAGCAACAGACCGCTGGCAAAACTGATGAGCATCATATACAGCGCGGCACGGGCAACCTGCCACATATCCTGTGCAATTTGAATGTCATCAAAACTGAGGCGCAGCACGCCGTAATCCTGTCCACCCACCCGCAGCACACGGTTATCGTCGTATAAGCGGGCACTGACCTGATCCACTATCCAGACAGGCGCTGAGTCTGATTTGGCGCGGGATTTCGGATGGCTGCTCATTTTGCCGGCGTCGATCGGGATAAATTGTGCTGACAGAAAACTGGGGCTGACCACCATTTTATTCAGAGTGCGCTGTATGGTGTCATAGTCACCAATTACAGCGCTGTCCGAAACAATATGTGCGGATACTTCCAGTAATGAGGCGGCCGACTCCTGGGCATCGCGAATGACCTGGGTGAAGCGGGTTTCATAATAAATACCTAAGCCGGTTCCCATTATCAGCAGCCAGGTGGCCATATACAATGCGAACACCCGCGCAACCAGTGATTGCGGCAATATCCTTTGTATCTGGCGCCACAGGTAATTCATATGTTTCTCGTATTGACACCATTAACGCAGCGTCGAAGGCGCAGTTTGATAAAAGCGCCGGTAACTTGCATACTCGCTGCCATCGGATGGAATAAAATAAGCGTCTTTATCAAGTCCGACTTTCGCAGCACTCTCGTGCAGAATTTCGCGGCCGCGCGGGTCATTTTTCATCTGCATAAATGCGTTGGCAACGGCTTTCAGCGTGGTGTCACTGACTTTGCTGGATGCCATCAATGCGAGATCATAGTAAGGTTCTGAGGTCCACAAAATGCGGAAAGATTTTTTCTCCCGGTTCGCATACGATTCCAGTAATTGAGAGTTGCCGCCGACTGCCTGAACCTTACCTGCAAAAAGTTGCGCAATTGCACCGTTCATATTGCCACCGAAAACAACATTGACGTTCACACCCTGATTCAATAAGTGTGCGTAGGGCACTTTGTAGGCAATGAAGGCTTCCGGCCCCGGGAATGCAACGGACGTGCTTTGCAAATCACGGATCGTTTGTACCGGAGAATCTGATGGCACGACGATTTGCCCCTGAATCGGAGGTGTATTCCGTCTGCCGAATACCCGCCATCCCAGTTTTTCGCGTTCCGGTGAAAATAAGTGATTGCTGAACACAAATTCCACTTCTTTTGCCAGTACATAGCTGGTGGTGTCAGCACTGGTGCGGCCTATTTTCAGGCTCAGCTTCACGCCGCTTTTTTCGGAAACATAGTTGATGATCGGATTCCAGTACGCCGCTGTCAGATTGATATCGTACTGATTCACCGGTGAGAAACGGTACACCGTTTCTTCAGCAACAGCCTGAGACGGAAGCTGAGTCAGCAGGCTCAGACCGAGGACAGCGAAGGGTTTGAAAAAGCGGCGCATCATGTTCTCCGTAACGTATTAAACGCCGGTGCCACCGTGGCCCGGACTGGCTCAAAAAGAAAAACGCAACGAGACTGCAGGAATTCACTGCATTATGGCCGAAAAACAGGAAGTTGCTATTCTGAAACTGGCTCTGCCATGAAATTTTGCAATCTGTTGTTCTGAAGAAAATCAGCGTGACGCGAAAGCTGAAAAAATCAGAATAAGCGCTGAAGTCAACAAATCCGGCTGTTCAGGCGTTTCATGCAGATCACACCGCATTTACAGGAGTTGTTATGAAACCTATTTACCTTGTTTTCCCTTTGCTCGCTGTGCTTGCGGGTTGTTCCAGCACGAATCACTATCACAACAGCCAGCCGGGCTACCGCGATTATCCGCAGAATTATCGCCATAGCTATCCTCAGCAATACAGCTCTACTTACACCGAAACCGTGACTATCGTGGATTTACGGCCTATGAATGTACAGGGTAAAACATCCGGCGGTGGTGCGGCTGTCGGGGCGCTGGTAGGCGGTGTGCTCGGTCATCAGGTCGGCAAAGGAACCGGACGTGATCTGGCAACAGTGGGCGGTGCAATTGCCGGTGCGATTGCTGGCAACGAAATGGAAAGAAACCGTACACCTGATCAGGTGAAATATGAATTCACCTTCCAGTTCCCGAACGGAGAACGCCGTGTGATGGTGCTGGATCAGCGTGGCTATTACCGTGTCGGTGACCGTGTACGTGTCACAATTCAGAACGGACAAATCATCGCAGTCAATTAAGCGGATCATTCCGGCATTCGGAATCCGAATTGCGAAGAAACCGGCAGTCGCAAGGCTGACCGGTTTTTTTGTGTCCGGAAAACCCGCGCAGGATCAAGGAATTGACGCGAAAAACCATGCAGACATAGCGTGCTGCTGCAAGTTGGCAGTCGAAGCCGTTACAATGCTGGCAGTCATTTATTTCTGAAGAGCCGATTTGTGAGCGGAATGAAACCTAAAGCCCCGATGTTGAGTGTGCAGGAAGCACTGGACTATTTGATGCAAGCTGTCCGCCCAGTCGCGGAAAGTGAAATATTGCCGACTGAGCAATGCTGGAACCGCGTACTGGCCAGCGATCAGTTGTCGCAACTGGATGTGCCACCGGCGGATAATACGCAGATGGATGGTTACGCAGTGCGTGCAGCGGATTGCGCTTCCGGTGATGCGCTGCTGCCGGTCAGTCAGCGTATTCCTGCTGGTGTGGTCGGTGCGCCTTTGCAAGCAGGCACGGCTGCGCGAATTTTTACCGGCGCAATGATACCGGCCGGTGCTGATGCCGTAGTCATGCAGGAACAAACCGAAGTGCAGGGCGATAGTGTGCGCATTCTGCATCAACCCGCAGCCGGTGAGTGGGTGCGTCGTCGTGGTGAAGATGTACAAGCCGGTGCGGTGATTTTGCCAGCCGGAACCCGTCTCGGTGCAGCGCATCTGGGACTGGCAGCCTCGGTCGGACTGGCAACACTGCCAGTGTTGCGCCGTTTGCGCGTTGCCGTGTTTTTTACAGGTGACGAACTGACTATGCCGGGTCAGCCTTTAAAACCGGGTGCGATTTATAACTCTAACCGTTTCATGCTTCGCGGCTTGCTGGAGCAGCACGGCTGCGACATCACCGATCTGGGCATTGTGCCGGACAAGCTCGAAGCAACACGCGCCGCTTTGCGTGAGGCGGCAAAAGGGAATGACCTGATCATTACTTCCGGTGGTGTTTCCGTTGGTGAAGAAGACCATGTGCGGCCTGCAGTACAGGCGGAAGGGCATTTGCATCTGTGGCAGATTGCAATGAAGCCGGGCAAACCACTGGCCTTCGGACAAGTCGGGCAAAGCTTTTTTGTCGGTTTGCCGGGCAATCCGGTCTCCAGTTTTGTGACCTTCCTGCTGTTTGTGCGGCCTTTCCTGCTGGCGCTGCAAGGCATGCCGCAGCAAGCGCCGCGCAGCATTGCCATGCGTGCTGATTTTGACTGGCCGAAAGCGGACCGTCGTCACGAATTTATCCGCGTACGTTGCAATGCAAGCGGCGGTGTAGACCGTTTTGTGAATCAGGGTTCGGGCGTGCTGACATCGGCGGTGTGGGGCGATGGACTGGTCAGCATTCCGCCGGGACAAACCATACAAAGAGGCGAGATGGTGAACTATCTGCCGTTTGAATTTTTAGGAGCAGTCTGAGATGGCAACCCTGATTGAATTACGTTTTTTTGCCAGCGTGCGTGAAAAGCTCGGTATCAGTGAAGAAAAAGCCGACGTACCTGACAGCGTCAGAACGGTCGGTGATGTGCGTGCGTGGCTGTGCAGCCGTGGCGAACCGTGGTCGGAAGTGCTGGCCGAAGGCCGCGCTCTGCGTATGGCGCTGGATCACGAAATGTGCGAGCCGGAAGCAGAAATTCATGCCGGTTGTGAAGTCGCATTTTTCCCGCCGGTGACCGGAGGTTGATATGAAAATTCAGGTGCAAACCGCTGACTTTGATTTGCAGACCGAGTTAAATGCGATGCGCGCCGGACGTCCCGACACCGGTGCAATCGTCAGTTTTATCGGACTGGTGCGCGATATCAACGAAGGTAAAAGCGTGGCTGGCATGGAGTTGGAGCACTATCCGGGCATGACAGAGAAAGCCCTGCAGCAGATTACTGAGCAGGCGCAGCAGCGCTGGGAACTGATCGATGTAACAGTCATTCACCGCGTCGGCCCTTTACTGCCCACCGATCAGATTGTGCTGGTTGCCGTTGCCAGCCGTCATCGCGGGAATGCCTTCGCCGCCTGTGAATTCATCATGGATTATCTGAAAACCGAAGCGCCGTTCTGGAAGAAAGAACAAACACCCGAAGGTGAGCGCTGGGTTGATGCGCGTGAAACCGATCAGGTTGCACTGGAAAAATGGATTGCAGCAGGTGTGCCGCAGGATTGTGCGATATGAATCCGGCCGGATTTGTTGCAGTCGGCGTCGGTGCTGCACTTGGTGCGTGGCTGCGCTGGTGGTTATCGCTGAGTTTTAACGGCATTCTGGCGACACTGCCGCTCGGTACGCTGGCGGCCAATCTGGGTGGCGGACTGATGATTGGCATGGCGGTGGCGTTCTTCAACGAAGCCACAGCCATTGCGCCGGAATGGCGCTTATTCATTGTGACCGGCTTCCTTGGCGGTCTGACGACGTTTTCCACCTTTTCTGCCGAAGCAATGGCTTTACTGCAAAAAGGCGAACCCGGCTGGGCCTTAGCGCACAGCGCTGTGCATTTGATGGGCTCGGTTGCCTGTTGCTTCGCCGGTTATCAGTTGTGGAAGTGGCTGCACTGAAATTAGGTGCTGTGTTTGATCATCCTGATCGAACAACCATAGTGATACTGCATTTGTTCTTTGGTATAGCGGTGTTCCGGCGCTTCCGGACAAGACCAGCGAGCGATGCAGTTCATTTCACACAGTGAATTTCCCTGCTTTCGGTAGTGCAGGCATTTTGCTAAGTCGTAGCTGTCAACCGTTAATGCGGCAGCGGGGCAGGTGCGGATGCAGATTTTTTCATCACAACGCTGACATGGCGGCGCGCTCTGATGCTGCGCCGTGATCGGTAAATCTGTATTCGCTAAGACTACCGCGCGATACGCGAACCACGGGCCGAAGCTGCTGTTGATCCCGACCATAAACGGCGACGCATGATGCCATCCGGCCAGTTGTCCGAGTTCCTGCAGATTCAGCAGATAAGCGCCCGGATACAGCAGGGTATATGCAGCCTGCGGATGTTCGGTCTGCATATATTCCTGCACTTTACTCACCGTAAAATCGTCCACCGGATGTTCATCTTCCTGCCTTGTCATTGGTTTATTCTGCGCGGCTGCTTGTGCTGTCAAGGCTGCCCAGAAATCCCTGCCACCGTGTCCGATTAAAATCAGTTGCCGGTAATGCATATAGTCAGGATTTGCATCGCGCAGGCAGTTAAGCATCGCTTCCGGTAAATCGGATATCCGGAAAACCGCATGACAATTCAAGCCCGCCTGATTCAGGATGGAAGAGGTCAGGGTTTGATATGGATTCATGGCGGTATGTAAAGAAAAGTGGCTGGCTGGCCTGCATTGTAACAAGTCACCGCATAATTCCCTTAAAATCACGGTTACGCAGTTTTACCTCTTTCATTCCTCCAAAGTACTCAATGTCATTTTCTCAACTCGGTCTTTCCACTCCTTTGCGAAACGCGGCGCAGCAGCAAGGTTTTACCCAGCCTACGCCGGTACAAAGCGAAGTCATTCCTTCCATTCTGGCAGGCAAAGATGTGCTGGCGAGTGCGCAAACCGGTTCGGGGAAAACAGCGGCCTATTGTTTGCCGGTGCTGGAATGGCATCTGCAGCGCAAAGCGACTACGCGGAAGACAGTGCACACGCTGATTCTGGTGCCAACCCGTGAGCTGGCGGTGCAGGTCGGCGATACCTTACGCACGCTGAGTAAAAGTTTTACGCATTATCCGAAGTTGGCAGTCTTATTCGGCGGGATTTCGATTAATCCGCAAATGCTGCATTTACGTGGCGGTGCCGATATTGTGGTGGCGACGCCCGGGCGCTTGCTGGATCTGGTGCAGCAGAATGCGTTGCGCCTGGATCAGGTGGAGCGACTGGTGCTGGATGAAGCAGACCGCATGCTGGCGCTGGGTTTTGCGGAAGAATTGAATGCGGTGCTGAAATTATTGCCGGCGCAACGCCAGCATTGCTTTTTCTCTGCGACGTTTTCCGACAGCATCCGAGAACTGGCGCATACTTTGTTGCGTGATGCGGTGAAGGTCAACATTCCGACTACAGAAGAAGGCAAGCCGGATATTCTCCAGCGCGCGATTCTGGTCGATGCAAAACGGCGCACTCAGTTGCTGAAACATTTATTCAAAACGGAGAAATGGTCGCGCGTGCTGGTGTTTGTGGCAACCAAGTACAGTGCTGATCTGATCGCAACCAAATTACGCCGCCTGCATATCAGTGCCGAAGCCTTACATGGTGAGCAAACGCAGGGTAAGCGTATGCAGGTGCTGAGTGACTTTAAAGATGCCCGCGTCAAAATTGTGATTGCGACGGATGTGGCAGCCCGCGGTATCGATATCAGTCAGTTGCCGGTGGTGGTGAATTTTGATTTGCCGCGTTCCAGCGAAGATTACACCCACCGCATAGGTCGCACCGGACGCGCCGGTGAAGCGGGGATGGCGGTCAGCTTTATCTGTGCTGATGCCGCCAATGAAGCACATTTCCGGCTGATTGAAAAACGTCACGGTGTCAGAATTGAACGTGAACAAGTGCCGGGTTTCGAAATTAGCCCTGAAACGCTGGAGCAGGTTGCTCAGGCCAAAGTCAGCGATCCTAACGGCGGCGTCAAAGGAAAACGCCCGAGTAAAAAAGACAAGCTGCGTGCTTTGGCAGCGCAGGCTGAAAAGAACAGCGGAAGCATTTAAGGTATTGAGGGAACCAAGACGCCTGCAACGGGCGTCTTTTTTTATTTCTTATCCATTTCCGTGTTTTCTGCAAGGCATCCGTTTTCCTGCATGGTGCTGAAACCGGATTTCGGATCGCCATCAAACCTGTCATGAATATCGCCAGAAAGTTGTAGACAAACTTTTCTAGAAAAGTTATTCTGCAACCATTGTGCTATTCCGATATTCCGTGAAGGACAGGTAATGACCCAGACCGATAAAGACCTCAGCCCCGATTCCGCCCAACCAGTGAAACCCACCGCAGCGGAACTGAGTTTTCTGCAAGCCTTGTTTCAGACCGGCCCTGCCACTGCAAAACAATTACACGAATTCATGCTGCGCGAACGTGCGGACCTGACTTACGCGAATGTGCTGCGTCAGTTACAAATCATGCATGGCAAAGGCATGCTGAGTCGCGATGAGAGTCAGCGTTCGCATGTATATGCACCGGTGGTGGCACAGGATTCGCTGCAAACCAGTCTGCTGAAAGACATGATCCAGAAAGTATTTGCCGGTTCAGCCAAGTCTCTGGTGCTGGCAGCACTGCGTGGACATGTCAGCAATTCTGAACGCGAAGAAATCGCCAAATTCCTCAAAGACGACAAATCATGAAACCGGTACTGATGGTCTGGACTGAAACACTGGGCTGGATGCTGCTGCATGCAGTCTGGCAGGTGGCGCTGATCAGCGGCGGGGCGGCGGTGTTGCTGGCAGCCATGCGTAACCGCCATCCGCGTCAGCGTTATGCGCTGGCACTGACGGCGCTGCTGGCTTGCTGGCTGATGCCGGTCGCTACGGTGCTCAGTGGCTGGGGCGTACCGCAAGTGCTGAGTATGGATGCCTGGACAGCGATGGGTAGTCCGCTGGCAGCCGTGGCGGAGCCGGGCTGGATGAAAAGCCTGCGTGCGGCGATGCCGGTGCTGGTATGTGGCTGGCTGGCGGGTGTCCTGTTGATGGGCAGCCGCGTGGCGCTGGGTTTATGGTGGCTGCGCCGTCTGATCCGGCAATCTTCCGCTTTGCAGGGCGAACTGTCTGCGTATGTCGGTACGCAACTGCAAAAACTGGGCGAGCGCCGTGCAGTACGCGTACTCGCGCATCCGCAAGTGACAGCGATGCTGACTACGGGTTTGATAAAGCCGGTGATTCTGGTACCGGCATCTTTACTGACGGGGATGGATCTGCCATCGCTGCAAGCTTTGCTGGCACATGAAGCGGCGCATATTTCACGCTGGGATTATTTCTTCCTGATGCTGCAGCAAGGCGTGCAAACCTGTCTGTTTTTTCATCCGGGTGTCTGGTGGCTGTGTCGTCAGATCGATAGAGAGCGCGAACTGATCGCCGATGATATTGCACGACAGCTGACCGGTGATGGCCGTCAGCTCGCGCTGGCCTTACAGCAACTCGATCAGTGGCAACTGCATACGCATCAGCAGGGGCTGGCTGCGCATGGTGGCGATTTGCTGAGCCGTATCCGCCGTCTGGTACGTCCGGAGCAGCAACGATTGCGCTGGCGTACGCTGGCACCGGCACTGGTCTCAGTATTGCTGGCGCTGGCGGGCGGTGGCCTGTGGAGCCCTGCAGTGGCAGAACGCGGTACGGAGCCTGCACCGCTGGAACGTGTGTTACCTGAACCATCCGGTGCAACGCTGGCAGCATTTCAGCAGAAAATCTATGTCGATACCCATTCCAGCCATGCGCTGGTGATGGATGAAGCCAGTGGACGTGTATTGCTGGAAAAAGCAGCGGATACGGTGGTACCGATGGCATCGATTTCCAAGCTGATGACCGCGATGCTGGTGCTGGACAGTGGTGCAGCGCTCGACGAGCAATTGTCTGCTGAGGCCGCTGATCTGCGTGATCCGAATGTCTTGCCGTTGAAAATGAAGGCCGGTATGTCCCTGCGCCGTGCTGACTGGCTGGCGCTGATGCTGATCCCTTCCAGCAATCAGGCGGCGAATGTGCTGGCAAGACATTTTCCCGGTGGCGAAGCGGCGTTTTATGCAGCGGCGAAGCGCAAAATGCAGGCGCTGGGCATGCAGACCATGCAGTTTGTCAGCCCGTCCGGTGTGGATGAAGCAAATGCAGCCAGTGCGCGGGATATTGCACGCTTACTGCAGGCCGCAGCCAGCTATCCGGAAATCCGCAGACTGAGCACCATGCCGGAGCTTACTCTGAACCTGCATGGCAAAAGCCAGCGTTTCTGGCACTCGAATCAACTGGTCGGTGATACGGACTGGCAAATGAGCGTCACCAAAACCGGTTATTCGCGCAAAGCCGGACGTTGCCTGACCATGCTGACCAATCTGAACGGACGCCGTGTTCTGATCGTGTTAATGCACGCCGCCAGTCCGGAACAGCGCACGGAAGATGCGCGTCAGATTCTGCAGCAATTACGTCAGGCCACGCCATCCGCCAACACCAGCCCGCCACTGGCAAACCGCACTATGCAGCGGCCAGCTTCATAAGCCCGTTCCGGCTGCTGCAAGGTTCTGGCTTGTGGCAACCGGTTCCTAATTTTCTCTGATTTTCTGAACTGATCTGCATTGCAGCCTGGCGCTGCAGTGCGGGTGAACTGCACTCTGCATTTGCCGGTTTTCGCGTTTGCGTACCGGCAGGGTGGGGTGCATCCATCACACTTTGAAAGGCTGAACGTCTATGTCTCACGCTGTTTTGTTTTCGGGTTTCCGGCTGCGCCCTGCAGTTTGTCTGCTGGCAGGCTGTTTTGGTCTGTTTTGTCCTCAAATGCGGGTTTTAGCACAGGAAATTCAGGTTGTCCGCGTCAACTCTGGCGCTCCGGAGGGGCGGTCTGACGAATTCAGCAACAAGCAAAGCTTCCAGCGCAGCGATTTAAGCCAGTTTGGCGCGACCGATGCCAGCGAATTACTGCGCCAGTTACCGGGCGTGCAGATCGTGCAGCAGGGTGCGAAAGCCAGCGAAGTGCGTCTGCGCGGCATGGGCAATGGCTATGTGCAGATACTGGTCGACGGGCAACTGATGCCGCGCGGATTTTCCGTGGACAGTATTCCGGCCAGCCAGATTGAGCGCATCGAGATCGAACGCACACCGGGAGCAGGGCAAAGCCAGCAAGCGGCAGCGGGCAGCATTAACCTGATTCTGAAGCCGCGTTTTCGTGCAGGGCAGAGTGAAGCCGAACTGACGCAGTCTTTACGTCAGGGACGCTGGAGTCCGGTGTTCGCGCTGCGTCAGTCAGGTCAGCATGGCGACTGGTCGGGCTTCTGGAATCTGCAGGCGGAACAGCAAACCGAAGATGGTTTATTGCAGGCAGACCGGCGCAATAACGATTTGCAGCATCCCGTGCAGCAAAGCATGACGGAAACCAGCCAGCAGCGCAAAACCGTGCTCAGCAGCCAGCAGCGGTTGCAATGGCGGATTCCTTCCGGCGGACAACTGGGCTGGCAAAGCTGGCTGCAATGGAGTCGTCCGGCACAGGATAAACAAAGACAGGAAACAGTGATCAGCGGCGATGCGGTACCTTTTCCGTTCAATCAAAGCCAGTTTGCCGCGCTGAACCGCAGCTGGCGGCAGGAAATGCAATGGGATCAGCGCGAGGCAGACTGGGGCAAACTCAGTCTGATTGCAGGCTGGAATCAGCAGTTACGTCATACCCGTTACGATTTCAGTGGCAGCGATCTGCAAGGGAAGGCGCTGGAACAGCGGCTGGTTACCGGCAGCGTGCACGACAATGAATTCCGGCTTGCGCTGAACTGGCAGCAAATCAATGCCGATGAGCAGGGCTGGAAAGGCGGTATCAGCTGGCAACCGGCTTCACGCACGGAAACCCGTGATGAAACCGACCAGCCACTGAATGGCGGCATGCCTGACAGCGATCAGCGCCGCTTTATCGCCGACAGCAGTCGCAGCACCTTGTGGCTGGAGCGTAACTGGTTCCAGCAAACCGGCTGGCATCAGCAGGCGGGCATACGGCTGGAATACTGGCAAAACCGGTTGCGTGATAATCAGACCTCGCCTGTGGAGCAAAGCCGCTGGCTGATCAGCCCGGTATGGCAGCAAGTCTGGAAAACAGCGGAAGGGCAGGAATGGCGTCTAGGTATAAGCCAGAACTGGAAGCTGCCGACTAGTTTTCAGCTGATTCCGCGCCGCTATCGGGTGGATGATCACAATTCACCATTTAATCCGGATCAGACCGGTAATCCGGCGCTGAAACCGGAAGCGATTACCGGTATTGAATTCAATCACCAGCGCAAACTGGATGAAAGCAGTGCGCTGGAACTGGGATTATTCGCACGTCAGATGCGCGACCGTATCGGTTACGATCTGACGCAGACGAATGGCATCTGGAATAGTCGTCCCGTGAATCAGGGCAGCGCACGCTGGATAGGTGCCGAGGCTGAACTGAAGCGTGACGGCAAATTCGGCGACCTGCGTTATCAGATGCGCTGGCATGCCTATGCCAACTGGTCACAGCTGAAGCTGAACGGCGTCAATTCGCGCCTGCCGGAACAATTACCTTACGGCGCACAGTGGCAGCTCGATTTGCAGAACGGCGCATGGAAAAGCGGCCTCAGTCTGCAATGGCAGGGAACCGAAACCTATAACGAAACCAGCGTGTTGCAGGCAGAAAATCACCATCCGCTGCAACTGGACTGGTATCTGCACTGGCAGCAGGGCAGTCAGCAATTCAAACTCAGTGTCACAGATTTGCTCGCACGCAGCCATGACAGTACAGACCGCTACCGGTATCAGGGTTTGGAGCTGGAAGAAAATATGCGGGTTGGCAAAGCACGCACAGTGAAGCTGGTCTGGCAAATCAAAATGTAAGGCGGCGAGGGGCGCTTGCCGAACAGGTTTGCTGCATTCCGGCGGCTGCACCGAATTTTATCGATTTGTGCAGCCGCTGCTGTCATCAGCGTGCACAGCGCCGGTGCTGCCGCCTATAATCCCCGCATTCCAGACCTGAAGCGAGGACAATTCATGAGCGACGATATTCTGTTTCCGGCCACTGAGCCGCACCGCCACGGCATGCTGCCGGTCGATGATCTGCATACGATTTACTGGGAAGAGTGCGGCAATCCAAACGGCATTCCTGTGCTGTTCCTGCACGGCGGCCCGGGTGCGGGTACATCTCCGACACACCGCCGTTTTTTTCATCCGGAGCATTACCGTATTGTGCTGTTTGATCAGCGCGGCGCAGGGAAATCATTGCCGCTCGGTGAATACCGTCAAAATACGACGCAATTGCTGATCAGCGATATCGAACAATTGCGAGCTATGCTCGGCATCGATCAGTGGCTGGTGTTCGGCGGTTCCTGGGGTTCCACGCTGGCGCTGGCTTACGGCGAAACGCATCCGGAACGCTGTCTTGGCTTTATTCTGCGCGGCATTTTCATGTGCACCCGTAAAGAAGTCGACTGGTTCGTTAATGGTATGCGCTGGTTTTATCCGGAAATCCATCAGCGCTTTGCCGAAGGCGTACCGGAAGACGAACGCGGCGATTTGCTGCAAGCCTATGTCAAACGCCTGTTCTGCGATGATCCGGCGATTTACACCGAAGCCGCACGCAACTGGAGCCGCTACGAAGGTTCCTGCCTGTTCCTGGAACCGCAGGCCGATGCGATTGCCAGTTTTGAATCCGATGCCGTCAGCCTCGGCATTGGTCGTCTCGAAGCGCATTACATGCTGAACGGCGCGTTTATGGAAGACGATGCGCTGATCACCAATATCGCGCGTATCCGCCATCTGCCTGCTGTGATCGTGCAAGGCCGTTACGATGTAATCTGTCCTCCGGTTTCCGCATGGCGCTTGCATAATGCATGGCCGGAAGCTGCCTACCACGTGATCCAGAATGCCGGACACGCCGCGATGGAGCCGGGTATTGCCAAGGCGCTGGTGCAGGCGACCGAAGATTTCCGCTTGCGTCGCGCATTCAGCTGACGGCATCTGTTGTCATGAAAAAGGCCGCTGTGTGCGGCCTTTTTTGTGTGTGTTCAGATTAGCGGATCATTGCTCGTTCAGCGCACGAATCTTACGTGCTTCCGAACCGCGCTGCGTGCTGATGATTTCGAAACGCACTTCGGCACCGGCTTGTAAATCCTGGGTTTCCAGATGCTGAACACGGAAATACATATCCGGCCCGCCTTGCTGCTGAATAAAGCCAAAGCCGCGATCCTGCTGAATTAATTTGATGCGACCATGGCCTATGGTTGGCAACGGGCATTGTTCCGGTTGTGCGATCTGATTCTGTTGCAGGCTTTGCTGATCCGGCGTTTGTTTCGCCAGCGCTTCAAAGCCACTCATGGTGCGGGTATGTTCCAGATCACGCGTAGACACCGGCGCGGCAACGGAAGACTGATTGCGTGCAAACTCTTCCAGACGGCGCAAATACCAGGCTGGTTTCACCAGCGAAGGCGCCAGCGATACCAGATAGCGCTGATTTTCTTTACCAAAGCACACGGTGTACAAATCTGCCATCCATACGCGCAGAATTGCGTCCTCTGTACGGGTGACGGATGAACGGGATGAGAAATGGCTGTTCATCTGATTACCAACCTGAAAATCCGCAGTCTGATACGTACCCTGCGTTTCTATCCAGATCAGCGTGGAACGGAAATACATACGCGACCACAGCAAATGACCGGAACGCAGCGCGTGTAAGGTCAGCATTTGCAAGGCCAGCAGGCACAATACGAAGTTGTACACGCCGGCTGGTTTAAAATCAGAAAGCGATGACGACAAAATCGCCGCACTCAGAAATGCTGAAAATGCTGCCAGTACTGCAAGACCGTTCAATGCCAGCAGCGCAGGGCCGAAGCGGGTTTGCAGCAATCGTCCCGGCTCACCATTGCCGCTGGGATGTACCGGTTCCGGCTGGGTTTCTTCCAGAATGTAACCCTGAAAACGGCCGCGGATTTCACCGGCAATTTCCGGTGTGATATTGGCGTAAGCGCGGTTAGGAATGCCTTCAAACCAGTTTTCTTTGAACAACTGATTGATTTCCGTCCAGAGCTGGCCCGGCGCGGCATTCATGGTCAGGCGGGTTTCTTCGCAGGCGACGGAAGTGGAAGTCGGAATATCCAGCTGCGCCACCAGCGCATATAAAGCCAGACCCGCATTCAGCAATGTGCCTGTCAGCAAAATCAGCGGCGGCGTCCACATCGGTGTCAGGTCTGCATGCGGCAGCACACGCGGTACCAGCACCGGCCCCAGAATCGCAAAACCGATCAGGCCGATCAGGCGCAGCATAAACGGGAAAGCAGAAGTCTGTTGTTGTGCGGCGTAGCGGCGCTGTAAAACTGTCAGCAGCGACAAACCGGTTAATGGCAGATACAGCACAGACACCACACCTTCCTGATCACTGCCGCTGAACAATAACCAGGAACTCAGCAAGGACAGTAATAAAGCGCCGTGTATCAGCAACGATTCAAAATGCTGTTTTGCCTGTTCACGCACCGCGCCCGGCGCAACCAGCAGACTGCGGAACAGCGCAAACAGTAAGCCCTCCACCGGCCCTTGCGGTTCGCTGAACGGAATGGTCTGATGCCGCATCAGTTCGATCAGCTGATCTGCCTGTTTGCTGTGACCAATCACACCTGCATTCAGCTCCGGTGCCAGACCTGCGGGATAACCGCGACCAAAGACAAAACGCAGCTGTGTCAGCAAACGGATTGCGGTGCGGCCCAGCACGAATAAAAACAGCACGGTCAAGACCATACACATACCAAACAGCATGTGTTCGCCATTACGCAGATAAGCACGGGCATTCAGAAATAACACGATTACGCCCGCTAAATTCAGCAGGCTGACACCGAGCAGAAACCAGTTTTCGGTTTTATAGGGGTTCGGATAACGACTGAATAACTGATCTTTGGTATTGAAATCGAACGACATAATCAGAGGGCCGGAGACAAAAAAGTTTATTACAACACAATATTACCTGAGCGACTATCAGAACGCGGTTGGCTGCCTCAGATTTTCAGGAATGCTTGTCAGAATAATTCGTACTTAAATCCGCAAGGGAACAGGTTTGCGCTAAAACAAATTTTTATGCGCAGGCGTTTTCTAAACTGCTTGAAAAGCATTTCTCAGCCCCAAATTGGGAGTTAATTCAAAATCAGGAGCACAATCATGCGTCTCGATAAATTTACGACCAAATTGCAGGAAGCACTGGCAGATGCGCAAAGCATGGCTGTCGGTAACGATCATCCTTACATTGAAACCCAGCATTTGATTCTGGCGATGCTGCAGCAAAGTGACGGCAGCAGCCGTTCGCTGTTGCAACGCGCCGGTGTGAATGTAAATGGTTTACAGAATGCCTTAAAACAATCTCTCGAGCGTCTGCCGAAAGTGTCAGGAAATGGCGGACAAGTTCAGTTGGGTCGCGAACTGGGTGGTCTGCTGAATCTGGCCGATAAAGAAGCGCAAAAACGTCAGGATCAGTTTCTGGCCTCGGAAATGGTATTGCTGGCGCTGACAGAAGATAAGTCCGATACAGGCCGCATCGCCAAAGAAAACGGTCTGACCCGCAGCGCTATCGAAGCCGCGATTAATGCAGTGCGCGGCAGTGCACAGGTTGATAGTCCGGAAGCAGAAGGCCAGCGCGAAGCCCTGAAAAAATACACACTGGATCTGACAGAACGCGCCCGCCAGGGCAAGCTGGATCCGGTGATTGGCCGCGACGATGAAATTCGTCGCGCAATTCAGGTTCTGCAACGCCGCAGTAAAAATAATCCCGTGCTGATCGGTGAACCGGGCGTGGGTAAAACCGCGATTGTGGAAGGGCTGGCGCAGCGTATCGTAAATGGCGAAGTGCCGGACAGTCTGCGCAATAAACGGGTGCTGAGTCTGGATATGGCGGCCTTGCTGGCCGGTGCCAAATACCGTGGTGAATTTGAAGAGCGCCTGAAAGCTGTGCTCAAAGAAATCGCGATGGATGAAGGCCAGACCATTGTGTTTATTGATGAAATTCATACCATGGTCGGTGCCGGTAAAGCCGAAGGCGCGATTGATGCCGGTAACATGCTGAAACCTGCGCTGGCGCGTGGTGAACTGCATTGCGTTGGCGCGACCACGCTGGACGAATACCGCAAATACATTGAAAAAGATGCTGCGCTGGAACGCCGTTTCCAGAAAATTCTGGTGGATGAACCAAGCGTCGAAGCGACGATTGCGATTCTGCGCGGCCTGCAAGAAAAATACGAAGTCCATCATGGCGTGGACATCACCGATCCGGCGATTGTGGCAGCGGCAGAATTGTCGCACCGCTATATCACCGACCGCTTCTTACCGGATAAAGCGATTGATCTGATCGATGAAGCAGCATCGAAAATCAAAATCGAAATCGATTCCAAACCGGAAGTGATGGATAAGCTGGACCGCCGTCTGATTCAGTTAAAAATCGAACGCGAAGCAGTGAAGCGTGAAAAAGATGAAGCTTCGCATAAACGGCTGGCGCTGATTGAGGAAGAAATTTCCCGTTTGTCGCGCGAATACGCGGATCTGGAAGAAATCTGGAAAGCCGAAAAAGCCTCGGTGCAGGGCAGTGCGCATATCAAGGAAGAGATTGAGCGCATCCGTCAGAAAATGGAAGAAGCGCGTCGCAAAGGTGACTGGCAAACCATGTCGGAACTGCAGTACGGCAAGCTGCCTGAGCTGGAAGCGCAACTGAAACAAGCCGATGCCGCAGAAGGCGCAGCCGATGGTCAGCCTGCGAAAAACCGTCTGCTGCGTACACAAGTTGGTGCGGAAGAAATCGCAGAAATCGTATCGCGTGCAACCGGTATTCCGGTCTCGAAAATGATGCAGGGCGAGCGCGATAAGCTGCTGCGCATGGAAGATGTGCTGCATGAGCGTGTTGTGGGGCAGCATGAAGCGATTGTTGCCGTGTCGGATGCGATTCGCCGTTCCCGTGCGGGGCTTGGCGATCCGGGACGTCCGTACGGTTCGTTCATGTTCTTAGGCCCGACCGGTGTCGGTAAAACCGAGTTGTGTAAAGCGCTGGCGACTTTCCTGTTCGACAGTGAAGAAGCGCTGATCCGCATCGACATGAGCGAATTCATGGAGAAACATTCGGTCGCCCGTCTGATCGGTGCGCCCCCGGGCTATGTCGGTTACGAAGAAGGCGGTTATCTGACCGAAGCAGTGCGTCGCAAACCGTACAGTGTGATTTTGCTGGACGAGGTTGAAAAAGCGCATCACGACGTCTTTAATATCCTGTTACAGGCACTGGACGATGGCCGCATGACCGACGGACAAGGCCGTACCGTGGATTTCAAAAATACGGTGATTGTGATGACGTCGAATCTGGGTTCACATCAGATTCAGGCGATGGAAGGCAGTGAGCCGGCGCTGGTAAAAACGGCGGTGATGGCCGAGGTGAAAACCCATTTCCGTCCGGAATTCATCAACCGTATCGATGAAATTGTGGTGTTCCACGGACTGGATGCAAAACACATCGGCTCGATTGCAAAAATCCAGCTGAAAACCCTGGAAAAACGTCTGGCGCAGCTGGAAATCGGTTTGCAGGTCAGCGATGCCGCGCTGCTGAAAATCGCCGAAGCCGGTTTCGATCCGGTGTACGGTGCGCGTCCGCTGAAACGGGCGATTCAGCAGGAAATCGAAAACGTGCTGTCGCGCAGTTTGCTGAAAGGCGAATTTGCAGCAAAAGATACAATCCGTATCGACGTACAGGACGGTGCACTGCATTTCAGCAAGGCGTAAGTTTCGCGGCATACAATGCACGCGTGGCCTGACATCAGGCCGGAAAGAAAGCAAGTTGGGGCGGCAAGCAATTGTCGCCCTTTTTTTGTCTGCAGGAACGCAGAAGGGCAGAGTGGTGCGCTGCTCAGGCAGCACCGGATGGCAGATAAAAATTGCTTGGAGTCAGACGATATTATGCAGAAATCAGCATTTTCATTTTTCGGAGCGCCGGACTTTCTGCCGACGACCGCCGGATTGGTGTGCAGAAATCCGCATTTAGCCCCAAATCAGGCTTTTTGGAGGCTTACGGTGATGTCTGGTGAGCAGGCAAAGAAACGCTGATGATTCGCCAGCGAAACCGCCAAAGCCTGTCAGCGATGGTGGCTGCATGTCTCCACGTTGATGGTCAGAATCTGTCCCTCGGTTTCGGCACGGAATTGCGCAAGGCTGCTGCCTTCCATATGCGTTTCCATCGCTTGCTGGCTGGCATACAGTTCAAACAGGATGATGCTGTCGGCCTTGTCATCCGGCGTCATGATTTCAAACTGCAGCGTTCCCGGTTCGGTTTGCAGGCTGCGCACACGGTGCTGCACCAGTGCGCTCACAATTGCGGCGAGGTGTTCTGGCAAACAGGTAAAGGTTACGGAGAGGGCGATACTGGACATAGTGAAAGGCAATCAGAGTAAATTGATAGCTTTCATTGTAAAGATGGAAATTAAAATAGGTTTGATATATCGGCTGCGAGGTTGTTACGATGCTGCCGATCGTTACGAAGAAGACGCGGATTCCACCTGCAGACTATTCGCCTCGGATGAACTGGATTGATGACCGCTGAAAAACATTCCCGGCGGCACGCCCAGCGCCTTGCGGAACATGGCGCTGAATGCGGACTGGCTGGCATAACCGAGTTCCGCTGCCACCCGCGACAAGGGCAGTCCTTGCGCTACCAGCGGCACAGCCAGACTCAGGCGCATTTGCTGCCGCCATTGCACAAAACTCATATGCAATTCTTTTTCAAACAAGCGGTTCAGCGTACGCGCAGAAGCACCAGCATGACGGGCAACGATCTCCAGTGAATCCGCATCCGCCGGATGGGCAATCAGCCAGTCGCAGGCGGCACGCAAGCGTTTTTCAGACGGCATTGGTAAATGCACAGGAATTGATGGCGCCGCCTGAATTTCATCGCACAACACCGCACTCAGACGTAATTCACGCTCGCAGGCAACGGACGGGTCCAGTTGCTCCATACGTGCAATCAATTCTTTAACTAACGGACAAATTTCTAAGACTTCACAGTTAGTGGCAGGGCGCGGATTATGCGACGCATCAATGTGCAATACCCGCAAGCGGGCAGTGCTGAGGGTGGTGACTTCATGCGGAATGCCGGGCGGTATCCAGATTGCACGTTGCGGTGGCACAAACCAGACCTGCGCGTCGGCAGTGACTTTCAGCATGCCCTGCGGCGAATAGGTTAACTGCGCCCACGGATGGCTGTGCGGTGCCAGTTTTTCACCCTGATTCAGATTGCGCGCAATCAGCCGCACCGGATGCTGCTGATCCGGCTGGTAGGGCGAGGTGCTGGTGTCGGTGAGTACCGGTACAGGCATGGCGGATTTTTCCTGAAAGTTGATCTGCAAGCGATGGTGATGCCGGTGGCAGACTGAACAGGGTTTCAACGGCAAAACCCGGCTCACTTCAGCCAGTAAATCCGTGCAGTGCGGGTTGGCGTGAAATCACTAAAAGATGTCAGTTTAACTGAAATGCGCCAAACCGCTTTTCTTTACACTGATGATGTTGCGCAACACTGGGTTTATTTTGCCGGAAACGGCACAAACGCTATCCGTAAGAGATAGCAGACAGAATAAGGAGTCTGGAATGACAACAGCACAGGCGATGCCTGCCGTGCCGGTCCGGCAGGATGCACTGGTGATTGCACTGGTGGGGCTGGCACACAGTATTTCCCATTTTTTTCATTTGATACTCGCGCCTTTGTTCCCGTGGATTAAGGCGGAATTTGGCCTCAGCTACGCCGAGCTAGGCATGCTGATGACCGCGTTTTTTGTGGTCTCCGGCATTGGTCAGGCCTCTTCCGGTTTTGTGGTGGATAAACTCGGCGCACGCACCGTACTGTTTTTCGGCGTGTTCTGCCTGATGCTGTCTGCCATAGTGTTATCGATGGCAAACGGCGTCTGGATGCTGGCTGCCGGTGCGGTCATCGCCGGTGTCGGTAACAGCGTCTTCCATCCGGCAGATTACTCGCTGCTGAACCAGAAAGTCTCGCATCCGCGTTTAGCGTACGCTTTTTCTGTACACGGCTTAACCGGCAATCTGGGCTGGGCCTGCGCACCGGTGTTTCTGGTCGGCATTGCGCAAATTGCAGGCTGGCGTAGCGCTTTGTTGTCTGCCGCCGCATTACCGGCATTGGTACTGTGCCTACTGTTTGCTTACCGCGAAGTGCTGCAAACCAAACCGTCGCAAAAAGCAGTGCAAGGCGCGAAAGGCGGCGGGCTGGATTTTCTGAAACTGCCTACCGTCTGGATGTGCTTTGCCTTCTTCTTCCTGACCGCAATGGCACTGGGCGGCGTACACAGTTTTGCAGCAACCGCACTGCGCGAGCTGTACGGCATGTCGCTGAACGCGGCTACCTCCGCGTATTCCGCCTTTATGCTGGCTTCCGCTTTCGGTATGTTCGCCGGTGGCGTACTGGCAGCGCGTGGCGGCAAACACGACCGCACCATTGCAATCGCTTTCGTCGGCTCTGCTGTGTTCGCACTGATACTCGCCACAGGCGCAGGCAACGGCGCACTGGCACTGGCGCTGATGGCAGCGACCGGCTTCTGTACCGGCATCGCCGGACCATCGCGTGACCTGATGATTCGTGCCGCCGCACCCGCCAACGCAACTGGCCGCGTCTACGGCATCGTGTACTCCGGTCTGGACAGCGGACTGGCCATCGCACCGGTGCTGTTCGGTGTTTTCATGGACCAGCACATGGTCGCATCGCTGTTCATCGGCGTCGCCATTTTTCAGATACTGGCCATCGCCACCGCCGTCAACGTCGGCAACAACACCCGCGCCCGCCAACTGGCTGCACAAGCCTGATGACCTCTGAACCGCTGCTACCCCCCCTCAGCAGCACCTCTTCACCACCTTTTCAGCCGGAATTCGCCCCAAATGCGGATTCCGGCGTTTCGATTCGGCTGTCGTCGGCAGAAAATCTGGTTGTGTGAAATGCGGCACTTTTTTTGCAAAAGTTCAAAATTAAGTGATCAAAGTTTAAACTAATTTATTTTATTAATCTACTAAGAATTAATGCCAATTGTATTGGCAATATAATCAGGGGTTAGTTTTTTTATCCTTTCGTCTGAGATTTTTAGGTGATTCCAAACATACACAACATTATCTAATGTAAGCGGTAAAGTCGGCCTTAATTGATTTAGGAAGAAAATTAATTCTTTCCGATTAAGTCGAAATAATGATTTTGCTATATCTGGGTCAGAATTAAATAGTAAACAGAGTTCCTCCGACAAGTTAGGCGCAGTTCTCATCCGAATTCGATTATGTAACATTTCAGCCCATTTCTTAGATTTATAGTTTCTGTAGGCTAAGTCATCAAATATTTTCCGCATAGTCCATTCGGATGTTTCGATGGTTGCTATTATTCCATTTAGTGCACGACTTAAGTCATCTTGACCTACCCAGTTTTCCTTCGACTTATAGCGAAGATCATGCTCTACCTCATGCCAACCTTCGGAAAGAATGCTTCTAAGTTGGACTTCGAAAGTGCAGTCAATTGGTAATTTTCCAATATCTCTTTGCATATCAGCCATGTCTTCTGAAGGAACTTGAAAAACTAAATTGTGTCTAGTAACTGCAAACTGATCATTCCTTGGCAAGTCAACAGTTGAGGATGCTTCTTTGTGAGTGAATTCTTTATGTAAAAGTGCGGCTACAATTTCAACGTCTTCGGAAAAATAAACGGCAACCCTGATGCCAATCGCATCTTGTATTAACTTTCCGCCAATTGAATATTTCCCTTTTTCTTTGGATAGTTTCTTCTCTAAGGATTTATCATCTTTGCCTCTCGCGAATACGCGGCATAGAATTCCAACTCGCTGCAAAATACTTTCTACATTTCTGCGGAGCTTTTCTGCTGTGTGCTTGAAATTAGTTGCCATTTACGCTCCCAGTTCTACCGAGGATATCTCTGATTTCGAGGATTTTCTCGAAATTAATTTCTACAAAAGATGATTGATGAGGTACTCGTAATATATCTTTGCGCTTTAATACTGTGATCGTGTCCAATACTTCGCCATTCTTAAATTCACCCAAGCCTGCGCAAATGCCCTTAATTGGTCGATGTTTGTGTGTTACCGTGTCCCTACCCACTGGCCAGAACCTCTCTAAAACGGCGCGCTCAATTAGCTGCTGTCTATCAGGAGTTATGGAAATTGCAGTGGCTATAGTTGATTTGGTTAGCATTTCTATAATCGCATCATCACCGGTACCTCCTAGCTCATGAATTGGGCCGCCGGCATTTGATTCAAGGATGCTGCAGTCGTAATACTTACAGTTTAAAAAAGTGACATTGCTTAGATTTCTAAGATCAAAAGAGCATCGTCTAAAGACACATTCATTAAATTGAAAACTGTCGATCTTTCCCGCACCAATTTGAATATCTGTAAAGTCAATACCTTGAGCCTCATCATTTTTTAAATCAAAAGTAACCGATCCGAGTAACTTTGCGGAAAAATCTACTTTGTCTGAAGCAGAGAGGAATTCGAGTGATGATTCAAGGCTATGCCACAACTTCTCTTTTGCTTGAAAAGATCGAGGTTGATAAGAAATTACAGCGGGTTCAATAAACCGAAGGTCATCGCTTATCCATTCACGATCTTTAGTAATAACTTGCGCTACAAAGTGCCCAAATACAAATTCATTAACAAATCCTATCTTGTCGGGCTCTCTAATATTTCGATCTAATAGTGCATGACTTGCGAGTTTGTTTGCAACCTCATCTTTCGTAGGACGTTGTCCTGGTGGATATGAAGCTATTGCATCTTCAATTAATCTAGAATTATCACGAGCAATTTGATCAACTATGTAATCACGTGATTCTGATGTGTAGCCGAAATTCATCATGTCTTCGGCAATTGACTTTAAAATTCTTTGCTGACGAGCCTGACTTATTCGGAGATCTTGTCGAATGGTTTCCCTGTCTAGCATGAACTCAAAATACCTTTCAACAAGTTCATGCGGTTTTGAGGCGACTTCCGAAAATTTATCGTCTGAAATACATCTTAAATAAGATAAAAGTACCGGATTGGCGATATGTTCAACTTTTAATCCCGTATCACTTAATGCGGATAATCTAGATTCTGGCAGCCAGTCAGCGACACGAGGTTCACTTATTTTGATTCGTATTAAATCAAAATCGTCAGTATGTTTGTCAACCCAGTTGTGGAAGGCGTCACCTTCGAACAGTATTGTTCGACGTGTTGTTAGAACAATTTTCGCATTGCCAGTCAGGAATTCACCAATAGTCTCTAGCATTGGCTCATGATTCTCAAATTCACTGCCATCTTCGTTTTTTCGTAGCAGCTCGTCAAATCCATCAAGTATTGTAATGACACGTCCATTGCGCATTTCATTTTGAACGAGACGGGAACTGAGCATAGGAAACGTATGATCAATTTCATCGAGTAAAATATGCCGAAAAATGACAGCTTGTCGATTTCGAGCAAGCTCCGAAAATAACGGTAAAACACCGCCTTTTTTCGTTAACTTATTTACTAATTCGTAAGCTGCGCAGGTTTTTCCGAAGCCAGCAGCTGCTTCAATTAAGAAGAGTGTAGGTTTTTTTATTTCGATTCGTGATATTACTTCGTCAGCCGGTGACTGCATTCCCATTCGTCCATTTATCAAATAGGGAGCATTTATATATTCATATTTGGCCTCAGAAGAGAATACCGAAACTATTGCATTTGTGAATCGATGATAATCGTTAGATAAACGAGCTAAAACTGATTCAACAGAGAAAAATCCATTGAAAAGTTGTTGTTCTGCTTGCAGTGGAGACATGTATGGTCGTATCGTGCACGCAAATCCCGAATCGGAGAATTCTTTAAATGCTTGATCCGAGTTTGATTTTTGATTCGTAGGAACGATGTCGGCATTGTCAAAGTAGCCAGTCTTTAAAGTGAAAACTAACACTTCATCTGTCTCGTAAGATTTGGCGAGGGTGAAGCCGTATGATTTGTAGACTTCAGTTAATTTTTGCTTGAGATAGATATCCATGAGATTTCATTTTCGAAGTACGCTGCGAGATAGAGTCTATTGATCGGAAGCAGGATGTTGAAAAGTTTAAGTAACTCAGCTACTGGTAGGGTTTGTTAAAAAAACAATGGTTAGGATATCATGTTTTGCAAAAAATAGCATTGCTGTCTATCAATATTTCAGCGCCAATTCCTTTTGTCGTTGGTTGTGCGAAATAGGAAAAGTTGAAGTATATTGATATAAGTTTGATGTTTTAATTATTAAAATGCAACAATTTTATTTAATTTGATTGGATTAGATTAGATTAGATTAGATTAGATTAGATTAGATTAGATTAGATTAGATTAAATTTTAATGGGGAATTCGTAAGTAAAGTTAATTTTAATTTATTTTTAAGGATTTTTTATTTAAATTTTTTGTTTTTTTTGATATAAGATATATTTTTGCTCAAAATCGCGGTATTGCAAAATGGTTCTGGGTTGATTTATTGATTTTAATTTTGCGGCTTGTTCATCATGCTTCTGTTATTTTGATATCTCAATTTATTTGATGCCCGTCCTCATCTTTATGAAAAAATATCAGGTTTAGATCAGCGCAACATCACTATTTTCCACCCAAAATGCGGATTCCCGCACACCAATCTGGCGGTCGTCGGCAGAAAGTCTGGTTGTCCGGAATGGGCTGATGACGATTTCTGCAACATGGTCGGCGTCTGCGGCAGCGCAAATTTGAGTTGATGCTCTGGCGGCGGATGCGCCAACTTTCGGTAAACCATGGCAAACTGATGCGGAATCGTTAACTCAACCGCTAGGAGTAGCCATGGATTTTCAGACCTGTGATTTGTGTGATGCCAATGAAGACCTGATTGCGCGCGGTATCGTGCGTGCGTTGCCGCCGGTATTTCGTGATTACGGTGGCGTGCTGCGTTTTGCGGGGCAGGTGGTGACTTTGCGTTTGTTTGAAGATAACGGGCTGGTGCGTACTTTGCTGGAAACGCCGGGACATGGCCGCGTGTTGCTGATCGATGGCGGCGCCAGCCTGCGTTGCGCGCTGGTGGGTGGCAATCTGGGCAAGCTGGCGGAGCAGAATGGCTGGTCCGGCATTGTGGTCCACGGTTGCGTACGTGACAGCGCGGAACTGGCAGCTTGTGAAGTCGGCGTCAAAGCGCTCGGCACTATTCCTGTTCGTAGTATCAAGCGCGGCGGTGGTTTGCAGGATGCGGTGGTACAAATCGACGGTGTGCGCGTCGCGCCGGGAGAATGGCTGTATGCAGACGAGGACGGTGTGATTGTTTCCAGTCAGCCTTTGCATAGCTGAAGTATTTTGTTTTTGATGTTACGCAGCCGGCATGTCCGGCTGTTTGTTTTTGTTGTCAGTGCATGATTGAAATAGGTTGCTGCAGAGACAGTGTTCTTCATCCGCGCTACACTGCTTTTTTTTCTGATTTTCTTTGTTTGTGATGCCGGAAATGCTGACGCCAGCGATGTTGATTGATACCCACTGCCATCTGGACGCTTCTGAGTTTGGTGATGAAGCGGCACACATCCGTGCGCAGGCGCAGCAGTGTGGTGTGGCGCAGGTGGTGATTCCGGCGGTGCATCGCAATACCTTTGCGCAGGCGGCGGAAATGGCAGCGCGTTTGCCTGGTTGCAGTTATGCGCTGGGGATTCACCCCATGTATGTGCCGGTATCCGACGAGAGCGATATTGCGCTGTTGCGCGAGCAGATTGCGCAGCGGCTGCCGCAGGATGCGCGGCTGGTGGCGGTTGGTGAAATCGGGCTGGATTATTTTGTGCCGGCATTGCGTGAAGCGCCGCTGGCAGAGAAGCAGGAATGGTTTTACCGCGAGCAGTTAAAAATCGCACGTGATTTTGATTTGCCGGTGCTGTTGCATGTGCGCAGATCGCAAGATCAGATTCTGAAACATTTACGCCGGATTCCGGTGCACGGCGGCATCGCGCACGCATTCAATGGCAGCCATCATCAGGCGATGGAATTTATTAAGCTCGGTTTTAAGCTGGGCTTCGGCGGCACCATGACGTTTTCCGGTTCGCGCCAGATTCGCAGACTGGCGGCCGAACTGCCGCCGGAATCCATCGTGCTCGAAACCGATGCGCCGGATATTCCGCCAGCTTGGTTGCACGGTCAGCGTAATAGTCCGGCAGAATTGCCGCAGATTGCGCAGGTGCTGGCGGAATTGCGTGGCTGGACGCCGGAAGAAACCGCCCGTATCACAACACAGAATGCGATCGCGGCCATGCCACGGCTGGAGGCTTTACTGCGATGAGGCGCTGGGCTGCGGGATTTCTGGCTGGTACGCTGATCCTGCAGCAACAAGCGACACTGATCAACACATATGCAAATCAGATACTGATCGCGGTTTTATTTTTGCATGGGCTGTGGTGGTGGCTGCGGCGTCATACAAGGTTTAAATCCGATACCAGTACGGTTCAGCGCCGCCATCACTGGTGGTGTTTGCTGGTTTCGCCAATGCTTGGCTTGCTGGCGGGACTGAGCTGGGCGCACTGGCAAGCCTGTGACGCGCTGCAAACCCGATTGCCACAGGCGTTTGACGGGCAGGAAATTCAGGCGCTGATACAAATCGAGGGTTTGCCTTACCGCAATGATACTGGCTGGCACTTCACAGCGAAGTTGCTGCAGGCGGACTGGCCTGCGAATATCGACACATTCCATTCCCCGCAAAAACTCGGTGCAAACTGGTTTCCCCAACGCGAAGCCTTGCCGGAACTGATTTCCGGCCAGTGCTGGCAAATGCAACTGCGGCTGAAGCAGATTCACGGTACCGCGAATCCCGGTGGTTTTGACAGCGAACTGTGGGCGCTGGAACAGGGGCTGGATGGTGCGGCGTCTGTTCGCGTTGCCAGCCTGCGACCATGCAGCGATACAGGCTGGTCTGCGACAGCACAAATAGCACGCTGGCGGGCAAGTTTGCGCGACCGGATATATGCCGCGTTGCCGGAGCAGCGTTACGCCGCCGTGGTGGTAGCACTGGTGATCGGCGAGCAGCGCGGCATTTCGCAGGATGACTGGAGCATGCTGATGCGCAGCGGCATCGGGCATCTGATTTCGATCAGCGGATCGCATATCACCATGATTGCGGCACTGGTGGCATGGCTGTGCGGACAGATCTGGCGACGTTCTGCATGGTTGCCGCTGCAACCGGCATTGCCTTTGCGCTGCCCGACGCAACACATCATGCTGATTTCCGGTGTGATCACGGCCTGGCTGTATGTGGCGCTGGCGGGTTTCGGCGTGCCAGCACAACGTACCGCAATTATGCTGACGGTTGCGGCGCTGGCTGCATTCGGCGGTATTCCGTGGCGTTCCTCACAAATACTGGCGATGGCGTTGGCGCTTGTTCTGATGTGTGATCCGTGGGCGGCGATGTGGCCGGGATTCTGGTTATCGTTCGGCGCGGTTGCGGCTTTGATGGCGGTAGTACAACCGGATCCGGAGAAACCAGCAAAGAAAATGCACTGGCGGCAGAAGCTGATGCAGGCACTGCAAAGTCAGTGGGCGCTGATGGCGGCCATGTTGCCGGCGTGTCTGTTCTGGTTTGGTCAGTTCAGTCTGGTGAGTCCATTCACCAATGCAATCGCGATTCCGGTGATCGGCTGGCTGGTTACGCCGCTTGCGCTGTTTGGCTGTCTGCTACCGGACGCACTGGCAAAGCTGGTGTGGCAACTGGCGCATCTGTTGTTATCGTGGTTAATGCCATTGATGGAATGGATGGCGGCACCTGCGTGGGCAGTGTGGCAGCGTCCCGTGCCGGAATGGCCGTATTTGCTGCTGGCAACGGCGGGTAGTCTGATTCTGCTTTTACCGCGACGCTGGCCTTTACGCTGGCTGGGTTTGTGCGGCTGGCTGCCATTGCTGTTGCCGGTGCCATTGCAGGAAGCCGGATTGGTTGTCCGGTTTCTGGATGTAGGGCAGGGGATGGCGGTGCTGGTGGAAACGCCGCATCATCGCTTGCTGTACGACACTGGTCCTGCATGGAATGCCGGTGCAGATGCAGGTGCGCGGATTGTGCTGCCGTATTTGCAAAGCCGGGGAATTTCAAAGCTGGATGCGGTGATTGTTTCACATCAGGACACTGATCATTCCGGCGGTGCGGCGAGTATCGCAAAAAATATTGCCACGGCGCAGTGGTACAGTTCTTTGCCCGAACAGTATGCGTTGCAAGCTCGTATGCGTCCGCATCAGCGCTGCGAAGCCGGAATGCGCTGGCATTGGGATAGTGTGGATTTTGAGTTTTTACAACCGGCTGCGGTCAGTTATACCAGTGATAAATGGAAGCCGAATGCGCGCAGTTGTGTGCTGCGTATCGCTTATCGTGATCAGGTGATCTTACTGGCAGGCGATATCGAAGCGGTGCAGGAAGATGAAATGCTGCAAATGCTGCCGGACAAGTTACGCGCCAATGTCTTACTTGTGCCGCACCACGGCAGCGGCACGTCGTCAACGCCCGCATTTCTGCGAGCGGTGCAAGCGGAATGGGCGGTGTTTCAGCTTGGCTACAGAAATCGTTACCGGCATCCGCGCGCCGACGTGTGGCAGCGCTATGCGGATTTTGGAGTAAAACGTCTACGTAGTGACTCGGAAGGTGCGATACAGTTTGTTTTTTCAGAAACAACTGAAGTCAGCAGCTACCGGCGCGACCGGCCACGCTACTGGCAAACCCGCGCAGACGGGAGTGGAGACCATGAATAAACCCCGATTACATTTTTTGCACGGTAACGGTTTTCCGGCAGGCACTTACCGCCGGTTTTTATCGTATCTGGAACCGCATTACGAGATACAAAGCACAGAACGCATCGGACATCATCCGGATTATCCGGTGACGGATTGCTGGCCATGGCTGATTCAGGAAATCGCTACTGATTTGCGCCAGCGTTATCAGGAACCGGTGATATTGCTCGGCCATTCGCTGGGTGGTTTGCTGTCCATGCTGGTTGCGCATCAGCATCCGGAGCTGGTGAAAGCCGTGGTGGTGATTGATGCACCGATTGTGGCGGGTTGGCGTGCCGGTGTGCTCTGGACAATCAAAAAGCTGGGTGTCGATAAATACCTCTCACCGGCGCGCTTTTCTGAAGTTCGCAAACAGCAGTGGGAAAACCATCAGGCAGTGCATCAGCATTTCGCTGTCAAAGAAGTGTTTCAGGCATGGGAGCCTGAAGTGCTGTGGGATTACGTCCATGCAGGAACTGAAGTGAATGCTGATGGCGTAACTTTGCGCTTTCTGCGTGACATTGAGACGCGGATCTACCGCACCATGCCGCACCATATGGGTAAGCTGATTCATGAATGGCCGGATGTGCCGCTGGGATTTGTCGGCGGAACGGAATCAAAAGAATGTGGCATGGCGGGTGATCGCCATACCAGACGTTTAATGAAAGAGCATTACACGCTGATTTCCGGCGGGCACCTGATACCCATGGAGAAGCCGAAAGAAACCGCAGAAACTGTGCTGAAAATGTTGCAGAAAGTCATCAGCCAGTCGGCTGCCACACGTTAAAATCAGATCCTTGTACTTTCCGGATACCGATGATGATTTCCAAAAATACCGTTCATACAGTTTTTGCCTTCATGCTGATCAGCGCTTCCGGCTTAACTTTTGCGCAGGTCTTGCCTGACTGGCAGGAGTGGCAGAAAGTCAGCAGTCAGGGGAAATCGGAATGGATGGTGGAAGTTGAAAATGACAGCCTGTTGCTGAAGCGTGATGACCGCTTTTACACAGCTGGCGACCATTTAAGTCGTCGCTTCATGCTGCAATCCGGTACACAGGTGGTGGAATACGGCTGGCGACTCGGTCAGGATTTATACACGGGTTCGGATATCAAGTTGCCACCAGCGCAAATGCCGGTGATTGATCACCCGTATGCGGCATGGTTGTATGGCGGTGTCTGGCGTGAGCAAACCGATGCAACCGGACGCTCATGGAAAATCGGACTGGACATTGGCTGCCTTGGTCCGTGCGCCGCAGGCGAAAAGTCTCAGGAAGTTCTGCATAAAATTTTACGTCAGCCGCAAGCGCAGGGCTGGAGCACGCAGCTGAAAAACGAGGCGGGCGTGGTGTTGTCCGGCAGTTATTCTCCGGGGAAAATGCTGCCGTGGACTGGCGTTGAGTTTCGCCCGCTGGTCAAAGGCCGCTTTGGAAATATTTTTACCGATGCCGGCGTCGAGGCTGAATTGCGCGCAGGCAATCTGAATTTATTGCCAGGACAGCAAGCTTCCTATGCCTTTTTGCGCACGGAACTTAAATGGGTGGGCTATAACGCGACCGTGCAGGGCGGTTACTTCCGCAACCAGACGTTGCCTGTCCATATTCGTCACCGCGGCGGTGAAGTTGAACTCGGATATCGCTGGCAGGGTGCGCAGTGGGGCATCAATGCTTCCGTGGTGCGGCGTATGAATGAGATCCGGGAAATCACCGATGCAACCGGAAATCAGAATTTCGTCAGATTGCAATTTGCATATCAAAACTGAGCCGGAAATATGGCAGAATTCGCGGGTACTCGTGTACTCAGCCAAAGCTGATGTATAATTCCGATTTCCCGCTTGTGCCGTAGGGCACCTTCTGCAATGACAAAATTCGTTTTCGTTACCGGGGGCGTAGTCTCCTCTCTGGGCAAAGGTATTGCCGCTGCCTCTCTCGCCGCGATCCTCGAATCGCGCGGCCTCAAAGTCACAATGCTCAAACTGGATCCGTATATTAACGTTGATCCGGGCACAATGAGCCCATTCCAGCATGGTGAAGTTTTCGTTACCGATGACGGCGCGGAAACCGATCTGGATCTGGGACACTATGAGCGCTTCATCAGCAGCAAGATGAAGAAAGTGAATAACTTCACGACCGGTCAGATTTACGAATCCGTGATCCGTAAAGAACGTCGTGGCGAATATCTGGGTAAAACCGTTCAGGTTATCCCGCACATCACCAATGAAATCCAGGAATTCATCCATCGCGGCGCAGCAGGCGCAGAAATCGCGATCGTTGAAATCGGTGGTACCGTTGGCGATATCGAGTCCCTGCCATTCCTGGAAGCAGCACGTCAGCTGAGTCTGCGCGCTGGCCGCAATAATGCGTCTTTCGTGCATCTGACACTGGTTCCTTACGTTGCTGCTGCAGGCGAACTGAAAACCAAACCGACACAGCACAGCGTTCAGAAGCTGCGCGAAATCGGTATTTTCCCTGACGCGCTGCTGTGCCGTTCTGATCGTCGTATTCCTGACGATGAGCGCGCAAAAATCTCCCTGTTCGCAAACATTCGCGAAGAAGGCGTGATTTCCGTCTGGGACGCAGACACCATCTACAAGATTCCGCAAATGCTGCGTGCTCAGGGTCTGGATACCATCGTTTGTGAAGCACTCGGCATCAATCCTAAACCAGCTGATTTGTCTATGTGGGACAAACTGGTGTACGCGCTGGAAAACCCGAAAGAAGAAATCACCATCGGCATGGTTGGTAAGTATGTCGATCTGACTGAATCGTACAAATCGCTGACAGAAGCGCTGCGTCATGCCGGTATCCACACCGAAAGCCGTGTGAACATCGAGTACGTAGACTCCGAAGAAATCGAAGCGCAAGGTACAGATTCCCTGAAAAAATTCGATGCGATTCTGGTGCCGGGTGGTTTCGGCAAACGCGGCGTGGAAGGCAAAATCAAAGCTGCCCGTTTTGCCCGTGAAAACAAAGTGCCTTACCTCGGTATCTGCCTCGGTATGCAAGTAGCGCTGATCGAATACGCACGTAATATGGCAGGTCTGGGTCAGGCTAACTCGACTGAGTTTGATCCTGAAACACCGCAACCGGTTGTCGCGCTGATCGATGAATGGCAAAACGCTGACGGTAAAGTTGAGAAACGTGATGAAAATTCCGATCTCGGCGGCACCATGCGTCTGGGTGCACAGACCTGCGCAATCAAACCAAACACACTGGCATCAGAAATCTACGGCAACGTTGTGACTGAACGTCACCGTCACCGTTACGAAGCAAACAACCATTACCTGACGCGTATTGAGCAGGCTGGTCTGGTGGTTTCTTCCCGTACTGCGACAGAAGATCTGTGTGAAATCATGGAATTGCCACGTGACGTGCATCCGTTCTATATCGGCGTGCAATATCACCCTGAGTTCAAATCGACACCACGCGACGGCCATCCGCTGTTTATCGCGTTTGTCAAAGCAGCACTCGCTCAGAAGCAGTCCTGATATTTGCGCTGTAAAAGGAAAACAGTATGAAATTATGTGGATTTGAAGTCGGTCTGAACCAGCCTTTCTTTCTGATTGCTGGTCCGTGTGTGATTGAAACAGAACAAATGGCGCTGGATACAGCGGGTTATCTGAAAGAGATCACGACAGAACTCGGTATTCCGTTTATTTACAAATCCTCGTTTGATAAAGCTAATCGTTCTTCCGGTAATTCTTTCCGCGGCCTTGGTATGGAGCGCGGGCTGGAAATTCTGGCAAAAGTCAAACGTGAGATTGGCGTACCGGTACTGACCGATATTCACTCCACAGAAGAAATTACGCCTGTTGCAGCGGTAGTTGATGTGTTGCAGACACCGGCTTTCCTGTGCCGTCAGACAGACTTCATTGAAGCCTGCGGGCGTTCCGGTAAGCCGGTGAATATTAAAAAAGGCCAGTTCCTCGCACCGCGCGATATGGTCAATGTGATTGGTAAAGCACGTGCAGCAGCACGTGCTGCCGGTCTGAATGAAGATAATTTCATGGCCTGCGAACGTGGTGTTTCGTTCGGCTATAACAATCTGGTTTCCGATATGCGTTCGCTCGCAATCATGCGCGAAACCGGTTGCCCGGTTGTATTTGATGCCACCCACTCCGTGCAATTGCCGGGCGGGCAGGGCGTTTCTTCCGGTGGTGAACGTCAATTTGTGCCTGTGCTGGCACGCGCGGCAATCGCCGCAGGTGTTTCCGGTGTATTCATGGAAACGCATCCGAATCCTGCAGAAGCTTTATGCGATGGCCCGAACGCGGTGCCGCTGGGTCGCATGAAAGAACTTCTGGAAACGATGGCGGATCTTGACCGCGTCGTTAAGAAAACAGGCTTTCTCGAAGCTGATTTCTGATCCGCATTTGTAGCCGCTGTGGCTGCGAAAAACGCGGCGACAGCAGCATTCAGTCTGTCCGCCGCGTTTTTTATGCGCTTTTCTTTGTCGGTCAGACTGATTTCCGTAAGGTTTGTGTTTTCTTATTCAACTTAGGAGCTTTGTATGAGCGCTATCGTAGATATTATTGGCCGCGAAGTGATCGATTCCCGTGGTAATCCAACCGTGGAATGCGATGTACTGCTGGAATCCGGCGTAATGGGCCGTGCTGCCGTTCCGTCCGGCGCATCCACCGGTTCGCGTGAAGCGATCGAACTGCGTGACGGCGACAAATCCCGTTACTTCGGTAAAGGTGTACTGAAAGCGGTTGAGCATATCAATACTGAAATCGCAGAAGCGATTATCGGTCTGGACGCAAACGAACAGGCTTTCCTGGATCGTACAATGATCGATCTGGACGGCACAGAAAACAAGAGCCGTCTGGGCGCGAATGCAATGCTGGCAGTCTCGATGGCAGTTGCAAAAGCTGCGGCAGAAGAAGCTGGTCTGCCACTGTACCGTTATTTCGGCGGTTCCGGTGCAATGCAATTGCCGGTACCGATGATGAACGTGATCAACGGTGGCGCGCACGCAGATAACAATCTGGATCTGCAGGAATTCATGATTATTCCGGTTGGCGCACCATCTTTCCGTGAAGCGATCCGTTACGGTGCTGAAGTATTCCACACACTGAAAAAAATCCTGCACGACAAAGGCCTGACAACTGCTGTTGGTGATGAAGGTGGTTTCGCTCCTTCCGTTGAAAATCATGAAGAAGCGATCAAGCTGATTATTCAGGCGATTGAAACTGCTGGCTATGAGCCAGGTACACAAATCGCGCTGGGTCTGGATTGCGCTGCTTCGGAATTCCACAAAGACGGCAAATACCATCTGGAAGGCGAAGGCCTGATACTGTCTTCTACCGATTTCGCTAACCTGCTGGCGACCTGGGTTGATAAATATCCTATCATCTCCATCGAAGACGGTATGGCAGAAGGCGACTGGGAAGGCTGGGCAATTCTGACAGAAAAACTGGGCAAAAAAGTTCAGCTGGTTGGTGACGATCTGTTCGTGACCAATACGAAAATTCTGAAGGAAGGTATTCAGAAAAATATCGCTAACTCTATTCTGATCAAAATCAATCAGATCGGTACACTGACAGAAACTTTCGCAGCCATCGAAATGGCAAAACGCGCAGGTTACACTGCAGTAATTTCTCACCGTTCCGGTGAAACAGAAGACAGCACAATTGCAGATATCGCTGTTGGTACTAACGCACTGCAGATCAAAACTGGCTCTATGTCCCGTTCTGATCGTATGGCGAAATACAATCAGCTGCTGCGCATCGAAGAAGATCTGGGTGAAATCGCTACTTACCCTGGTCGCGACGCGTTCTACAATCTGAAGTAATTGTTGTGACTGACACGAAGGGCATAAGCCCTTTGTGTCGGCAAGGTGTTTATTGTGCGTCTTATTGCGCTTGCTTTTGCATGTTTATTGATCCTGATTCAGTACCCGCTGTGGCTGGGGAAAGGTGGCTGGCTGCGTGTCTGGGAACTGGAACGTCAGCTCGGACAGGTGCATGGTAAAAATGAGCAATTGCGTGAGCGTAATGCGAAGCTGGCTTCCGAAATCGATAATCTGAAAAACTCAACAGAGTCTGTTGAAGAACGTGCACGCCTTGAACTTGGCATGCTGCGCAAGGATGAGATTTTTGTGCAGATTCTGGATGCGAATGCCAGTCTGCCACCACCACCGGCACCGAAAGAGCCGGCACCTCCTGCGGAAAAGCGTAAGCGCTGATGCAGTTTTCCCGTTGTCTCTCCTCTGAAATTATTCTTGTCAGCGGACAAGGAATAATACTTCGCGCAGTCTGATCCTGCTGAATAGTATTTACCTGAAATTATTTTAGGTTTAAAGTATCGTGCATTGTCGCAACCGGAGTAACGGATGACCATGCAGGTCTCTGGTGCAGATGATGCCGCATTTGTGCGTCAGCATCTCCCGTCAAAAAATCTCTGGCCCGAACGGCCTTTTTCTCTTCCTGAATTACAGTACCCCGACCGACTGAATTGTGCGGAAGTATTACTTGAAAAAGCGCAGGATAAGCAGTTCGCAGAACGTCTTGCACTGGCTGGCAGCGGTGTGCGCTGGACGTATGCCGAGCTGTCATCTGTTTCTGCCCGCATCGCTTTAACCCTGCAGAGAACATACGGTTTAAAAGCCGGACAACGCGTGCTGATCAGCGGAACAAATCATCCCTGGCTGGCTGCTTGTTTGCTGGCGGTGATACGTGCCGGTGCAATTGCTGTTCCCGCTATGCCGATGCTGCGGGCAAAAGAACTGAGCGCAATGGCAATGTATGCCCGTGTCAGTCATATTTTGTGCGATGAGCAGGTATTTACCCAGGTCGCGCAGATGGACGATGGCATTTTAAAAAATCTCTGTGTTATCCGTTTTCGCGAAGCTGATTCTGTATTTCTGCAAACAGTGCAGCAAGCAAATGCTGCGGAATTTCAGGTGGCAGATACCGCCAGAGATGATCCTTGTCTGATTGCATTTACCTCCGGTACCACCGGCAAGCCCAAAGCAACGGTGCATTTTCATGAAGATCTGCTGGCGATCTGTGACTTGTTTCCGCGCTCGGTACTCAGGATCACGCAGCACGATGTATTTACCGGTACACCACCGCTGGCTTTCACTTTCGGGCTCGGCGGGTTGCTGCTGTTTCCTCTGCGTTATGGCGCAGCAAGTATCTTGCTGGAGCGCTACACGCCGGAGAGTTTGCTGAGCACGATCGCAGAACATCAGATCACGGTGTGCTATACCGCACCGACTTGTTACCGGCAAATGCTGCCTTTACTGCCGCAAGCGGACTTGCGCTCATTGCGCACGGTGGTTTCTGCAGGAGAAGTACTGCCTGTCGCAACACGTACAGCATTTGAATCTGCCACAGGTTTAACCATGATTGATGGCATAGGCTCGACGGAAATGCTGCATATTTTTATTGCGGCGGCGGGCGATGAAGTCAGGGCCGGTGCGACTGGAAAAGTGATTCCCGGCTATCAGGCCTGTGTGCTGGATGCAAACGGCCAGTTATGTGCACCAGGCGTTGTTGGCAAACTTGCTGTGAAAGGGCCGACAGGTTGTCGCTACCTGAACGATATCCGTCAGCAAACCTATGTACAGAACGGCTGGAATCTGACCGGCGATGCATATGCGATGGATCAGGATGGCTATTTTTATTATCACGGCCGTATTGATGACATGATCGTCAGTGCAGGTTACAACATCGCTGCCAGCGAAGTGGAAGATGCTTTGCTGGCGCACGAACAGGTCGCTGAATGTGCTGTGATTGGTGTGCCGGATAAAATGCGCGGACAACTGGTCAAAGCCTTTGTCGTGTTACGTGATCCGCAAATGGCTGATGCAGCCATCACAGAAATCCTGCAGCACTGGGTCAAACAGCGGATCGCGCCGTATAAATATCCGCGTTTAATTGAATTTGTTTCTTCACTGCCGCGTACTGACAGCGGCAAGCTGCAACGCTATGCATTGCGTCAATCCGGGTTGCAACAAAGTGCAGAGGAGGTGCAATGAAAATTCTGATTAACGGCGGCGGGCCAGCAGGATTGTTCGGTGCGTTATTGCTGAAAAAACGCTGTCCAGGCTGGGAAATTCATCTGACAGAGCGCCATGCAGCGCAAGATACCTTCGGCTGGGGTGTGGTGTTGTCGGAAGATGCACTGGAAGCCATCGGTGTTCAGGATGCTGATCTTGCTGCAGCACTCGCCCCCTCATTGCATCACTGGGACACCATAGAAATACGGCGCAATACGGAAGTCGTACGCAGTTCAGGTCACGATTTTTATGCAATCAGTCGCTATCAGTTACTGCAGCAATTACAGGATTTGTGTGAATCCGCCGGTGTGATTTTTCATTGGCAGCGAGCGGTAACGGATCCGGTGCAAATGGCAATCAGTATGCAGGCAGACTTACTGATCGGCGCCGATGGCTTGTACAGCGCGGTGCGTCAGCAATTGCAGTCTACGTTTCAGCCACGGCAAACGCAGGGTAAGACCCGTTTCGTCTGGCTGGGAACAAGCTTGCCGCTGGATAGTTTCCTGTTTTCCTTTGTTGAAACAGAACATGGCTGGATACAGGCACATGCGTATCGCCATCACAAAAATAGTGATGGCGTTTGTGCCACCTGGATTGTGGAGATGCCCGAAGCGGTCTGGGAGCAGGGTGGGTGGGCGTCGATGCAGACTGAGGAATCCCTGAACCGGCTGGAAACATTGTTTGCCAGGGATTTGCAGGGGCATAGCCTGTACGCACAACATCAGCAGCAGCGCGGCTCTGTGCAGTGGATGCAGTTTCCGCAATTGTTTTGTCAGCGCTGGCAGACGAAAGTGCAGGCGGATGGCCGGCAGCTTTCAGTCGTTCTGGCCGGTGATGCAGCGCATACTGCGCATTTTTCTATCGGTTCCGGCACCCGTCTGGCAATGGATGATATGGCGGAGCTGGTATCGCAGCTTTGTGCCAGTGATCCCCGGAATTTGTCGTCTGCATTGCAGCAATACGAACAAATCCGGCAAACCGGCTTCTTGCGCTATCAGAGCGCAGCACGCAATTCGATGAACTGGTTTGAACATGCGGGCAGGTACCAGCGACTGCCAATGTGGCAGATGGCTTACTCATTGCTCACACGTAGTCAGCGAATTCTGCACGACAATCTGGCGCTGCGCGATCCTGCGCTGGTGACGACAGTTGAGCAGCAGATTGCATCGCAGTCAGGAATCGAATGTTCGGGAGTTTCGCGTATCTCACCAGCGATGACACCGTTCCGCCTGCGTGAACTGCATCTGAAAAACCGAATCGTTGTTTCACCAATGGCGCAGTATCAGGCAAAGGATGGTATCGCCGGTGATTATCACTTAATGCATTACCTGAGCAGGGCAATGGGTGGCGCAGGGCTGGTGATGACGGAAATGACAGCTGTCAGTGCAGATGCCCGCATTACACCTGCCTGTACCGGTTTGTACAACGATGAGCAACTGGTGGCATGGCGGCGTATCACCGATGCGGTACATCGCCATAGCGATGCACGTATCGGGATTCAGCTTGGACATGCCGGCGCTAAAGGTGCGTGTCATGTGCCATGGGAAGGTGAAGACCTGCCATTAGGTGAAGATGGCTGGCCTTTGATCGCTGCCAGTGAAACGGTCTGGCGTAAAGGTGTTTCAGTCAAGGCAGAACAAATCACACTCAGTCAGATGCAGCTGGTAAAACAAGCGTTTGTGGAAGCCGCGCATCGTGCAGCCTGTGCAGGATTTGATTGGCTGGAGTTGCACTGCGCTCACGGTTATCTGTTATCGGGTTTTTTATCGCCGCTGACGAATAACAGAGTTGATGCCTATGGTGGCAGTACAGAAGCGCGCTGCCGTTATCCGTTGGAAGTCTTCGCTGCAGTGCGCGCGGTCTGGCCGGCGCATTTGCCGGTCTCGGTCAGAATTTCTGCGCACGACTGGCTGGAGGGCGGTATGACGCCGGAAATGGCAACCGAGATTGCATTACGCTTCCGTGAGGCAGGCGCTGATCTGATCGATTGCTCATCCGGTCAAGTCCATTGCGATCAGCAGCCGGTGTACGGACGCATGTATCAGACCCCGTTTGCAGATCAGATTCGTCAGGAGGCTGGCATTGCCACGATGGCGGTCGGTGCGATTACTTCGCTGGATCAGGTGAATACCATCATTGCGGCCGGACGTGCGGATTTATGTGCAATTGGCAGGCCGCATCTGATGAATCCGAACTGGACCCTGCATCAGTTGGCGCAGGCGGGTATTGCAGGGCAGTGGCCCTTGTCATGGCAAGCGGGGGAGCGGCAACTGAGACAACAATTACAGACCAGCAAGGAGAATCCGTAATGGCAAATTCCGGCAGCCTGCAAGGACAGCATGCATGGATTACCGGCGGTGGCTCCGGTATCGGCTACGCAATCGCAGCCGCTTTGCTGCGCGATGGTGCGAAGCTTACGATCAGCGGTCGTCGCAGCGATGTGCTGGCGTCGGCAGCGCAGAGACTCAACGCACTGAATCCGGGCGGTATAGCCTGTGAGACGATGGACGTGGCCGATCTCGCTCAGGTGCAGCTGGCTGCGCAAAGCGCAAAGGCACGTTTCGGGCCTGTCAGTATTCTGGTCAACAATGCGGGCAGTGCGCACAGCGCAAAATTTGCAGATACCACAGCAGCGAAATTCACAGAAATGTACGCGGTTCATGTGCTCGGCGCGGTACAGACGATGCAGGCGGTTCTGCCCGACATGCAGAAACTACCGCAAGGCCGCATTATCAATATCTGCAGTACAGCCGCCATCAAACCTTACAAAACGATCTCTGCTTACAGCGCTGCCAAGCATGCATTGCTGGGCCTGACCAGAACGGTCGCGCTGGAATATGCCGCTACGGGCATCACGGTCAATGCAGTTTGCCCCGGTTACACCGAAACCGGCATCGCAGAGCAAGCGCTGGAAAATCTGATGCAGGCAAAGCAACTGACGCGGAATCAGGCACAGGCTGTACTGGCTGCTGCCAATCCGCAGGGCAGACTGATACAGCCTGAAGAGGTCGCGGAGATGGTGCGCTGGCTTTGTCAGCCATCTCAGCAAGCGTATTCCGGACAAGTGTTTCCGGTGTGCGGCGCAGAGTGGACAGGCTGACGCCCCCCTGCAAGAGAGGGGAGTATCCGATAAAATGGCACGATTGTCCGAATAAACATGCGGTGGTTGAAATATACCCCCGGGAGTATCTGGAACACAAAATGAATGCTCAAGAGCCCGAAATCAGGGATCTGGAAAGTCGCCTGACCGATGATCATCACCAGTCGCTGCGATTGTGGCTGCGGATGTTGTCATGCAGCATGATGATAGAACGTGAAATCCGCAGCCGTTTGCGTGAGCAATTCAGCATAACCCTGCCCCGCTTCGATCTGATGGCGCAACTGGAGCGCTATCCGGAAGGCTTGCGCATGGGCGAGTTGTCACGCCGCATGATGGTGACCGGCGGAAACGTGACCGGCATCACCGATCAGCTGGAAGCGGAAGGTCTTGTAATCCGTGAAGCTGATCATCTGGATCGCCGCGTTTATACCGTGCGCCTGACCGAACAGGGACGTCAGAGTTTTCACCGTATGGCAAAAGTCCATGAGGGTTGGGTGAAAGAACTGATGTCGGGTTTGCCTGCTGATGAAAAAGATCAGATGCAGACTATTCTGACCCGCCTTAAAAATCATCTGACCGACGCTTCGCGGGATTAAGCAGCGGCGCACTGGCGCTGAGAAAGTGAATGGCATGAATTATTTACCCGGTACATCCGCAAACTTACCAGGCCAGCAAACCGGTACTGCCCATCTGCGTTTGCAACATTCTGCATTGCAGATCAGCGATGGCGTGGCAACGGTGACGCTGAACCGTCCCGACCGTAAAAATCCACTGAGTTTTGATTCTTACACCGAATTGCGTGATTTTTTCCGTGCGCTTTCAGACAGTAAAGCAGTGCATGCTGTCGTGCTGACCGGCGCTGGCGGAAATTTTTGTTCCGGTGGTGATGTGCACGAAATTATTGGCCCGCTGACAACGATGGATATGCCATCTTTGCTGGCATTTACCCGCCTGACCGGCGATCTGGTGAAGGCGATACGCCATTGCCCGCAGCCTGTGATTGCTGCAATCGACGGTGTTTGCGTCGGTGCCGGTGCGATTCTGGCGATGGCCTCGGATATCCGTTTTGCCACGCCGCAGACAAAGACCGCCTTCCTGTTCAACAAAGTCGGACTGGCCGGTTGTGATATGGGGGCGTGTGCGATGTTGCCGCGCCTGATTGGTCAGGGCCGCGCCTCAGAATTATTGTTCAGCGGACGGGTAATGACGGCGGACGAGGGCGAACGCTGGGGCTTTTACAATCGTCTGACGGAAAGCGATCAGGTGCTGGCAACTGCGCAGCAATTTGCAGCGCAACTGGCCTCGGGCCCGACCTTTGCGAACAGTATGACCAAAAAAATGCTGCATCAGGAATGGAATATGGGCATTGATGAAGCGATTGAAGCAGAAGCGCAGGCGCAGGCAATCTGCATGATGACCAATGATTTTCATCGTGCTTACCATGCGTTTGTTGCACGCAGCAAGCCGGAATTCGAAGGAAACTGAAATGAGTGCAGCATTACCGCAAGCCGTATCCGAGCAAATGGAATGGCCGTTTTTCGATGATTTCCATCGCAAGTTTCTGCCTGAACTGGATCAGTGGGCGCAGCAGCATCTGCAACTGGGACACGACGACGCTGATGCAATATGCCGTGAACTGGTGCGCCGGCTGGCGGATGGTGGCTGGCTGCGTTACGTGGTTGCGGGTACAGAATACGGCGGCGCCAGCGAGCAGATTGATACCCGAATTTTGTGTCTGCTGCGAGAAACGCTGGCGCGCTATCACGGGCTGGCGGATTTTGCACTGGCAATGCAGGGGCTGGGTTCCGGCGCGATCTCCCTGTTCGGTACCGAAGCCCAAAAAGCACGCTACTTACCGCGGGTAGTAAACGGCACGGCAATCGCCGCCTTTGCATTGTCCGAACCGGATGCAGGTTCTGATGTGGCGGCGATGCAATGCAGTGCAACTGCTGACGGTGACGGATATGTACTGAACGGCGAGAAAACCTGGATTTCAAACGGCGGCATCGCAGACTTTTATGTTGTGTTTGCACGCACCGGAGAAGCGCCGGGGGCGCGCGGCATTTCCGCATTTATCGTGGATGCGGATACGCCGGGATTCGAAATCGCCGAACGGATCGATGTGATGGCGCCGCATCCGCTGGCACGCCTGCGTTTTCACCAGTGCCGTATTCCGGCCAGTCAGCGTATCGGCGCGGCGGGGCAGGGATTCAAGCTGGCGATGGCAACGCTGGATGTGTTCCGTACATCGGTGGCGGCGGCCGCACTGGGGTTTGCGCGGGCCGCACTGGACGCGGCAACACAGCGCATGCTCAGCCGCAAAATGTTTCAGGGTTATCTGGCGGATTTCCAGCTGGCACAAGCGCAACTGGCAGACATGGTCACCGCTGCCGATAGCAGTGCTTTGCTGATTTACCGTGCCGCGTGGCGACGGGATCAGGGCATACCAGTCACAAAAGAAGCTGCCATGGCGAAGTGGCGTGCTACCGAAGAAGCACAGAAAATCATCGACACTGCGCTGCAATTACATGGCGGTGCCGGTGTCGTCAGCGGCGCATTAACGGAGCGTTTGTACCGCGAAATCCGGGCTTTACGCATCTATGAAGGTGCCAGTGAAGTGCAGCAGATCATTATTGCCAGAGAAACGCTGAAAAATGCGCGGCAGGGTGGAAATGTATGAGTCAGAAAGTTTTACAGCCGGATGGCTGGCCGCGCCCTTCAGGCTACGCCAATGGCATCGCTGCCAGCGGCACCATGGTATTTGTCAGTGGCATGATAGGCTGGGATCAGCACCAGCAACTGGTCAGTGATGATTTTGTTTTGCAGGCACGCCAGGCATTGCAAAACATTGTTGATGTGCTGGCGAGTGGCGGTGCAGAACCTGCGCATGTCGTGCGTCTGACCTGGTATGTGACTGACAAAGCAGAGTATCTGGCACAACGCAAGGCACTCGGCGCAGTCTACCGCGAGATTTTCGGACGGCATTTTCCGGCAATGACAGCGGTACAGGTGGCAGCACTGATGGAAGACGGTGCGAAGGTGGAAATCGAAGCAACTGCAGTGATTCCGTCCCGCAACGTCTGATCAGGAATGTTTACTCAGCGCGGTTCAGCTTGCGTATACTAGCGCCTGCCGCAAGCATACCAGTTGGCGGGATCAGGCCGGAGCGCGGAATTAGTGATTCCCGATCCGGCGCAAAACGAAGTAACCGCTTCGTAAAATCGTTTAAGAACAAATAAATCAGGAGATATTGATGGCTAAGCCGGTGTTTCAATGGGAAGACCCTCTGTTACTGTCCTCGCAGCTGACCGAGGAAGAACGTATGGTGCAGGATGCTGCGCGTGCGTATTGCGAAGAGCGTCTGATGCCACGCGTACTGGAGGCTTTCCGTCACGAAAAAACTGATCCGGCCATTTTCCGTGAAATGGGTGAGCTGGGTCTGCTGGGTCCGACCATTCCTGCAGAATACGGTGGCGCCGGCCTGAATTACGTCAGCTATGGTCTGATTGCACGTGAAGTCGAACGCGTTGATTCCGGCTACCGCTCCATGATGAGTGTACAAAGCTCGCTGGTAATGGTACCGATTTTCGAATTCGGTACGGAAGCGCAAAAGCAAAAATACCTGCCGAAACTGGCAACCGGTGAATGGATAGGCTGCTTTGGCCTGACCGAACCTAACCACGGCTCTGATCCGGCCAGCATGGTTACCCGTGCCAAATCCGTACCGGGCGGTTACGCGCTGACCGGTTCTAAAATGTGGATTACCAACAGCCCGATCGCCGACGTATTTGTCGTCTGGGCGAAAACCGATGACGGCAAAATCCGTGGTTTCATTCTGGAAAAAGGCTGGAAAGGTTTGTCCGCGCCGGCAATTCACGGCAAAGTCGGCCTGCGCGCATCGATTACCGGTGAAATCGTGATGGATGAAGTGTTTGTACCGGAAGAAAATCTGATGCCGGGTGTGGAAGGTCTGAAAGGCCCGTTCACATGCCTGAATTCAGCGCGTTACGGTATCGCCTGGGGCGCACTGGGTGCAGCGGAATATTGCTGGCATATGGCACGTCAGTACACCATCGACCGTAAGCAGTTTGGCAAACCACTTGCTGCAAATCAGCTGGTACAGAAAAAACTGGCGGATATGCAAACCGAAATCACGCTGGCACTGCAAGGCTGTCTGCGTCTGGGCCGCATGAAAGATGAAGGCACGGCAGCGGTAGAAATCACGTCGATTATGAAGCGTAATTCCTGCGGTAAATCGCTGGATATCGCCCGTGTTGCCCGCGATATGCTTGGCGGCAACGGCATTTCCGATGAGTTCGGCATTGCACGTCACATGGTCAATCTGGAAGTGGTTAATACCTATGAAGGCACGCATGATATTCATGCACTGATACTCGGACGTGCGCAGACAGGTATCGCTGCATTCTGATTTGCTGAGCATAAGAATGAAAAAAACGGCAGGGTTTTCCTGCCGTTTTTTTTTGTTTGTTGAATTCGTTTAAGGGGTAATTGCATGCCCGCCGAGAGTTTTTTAATGCTTGCTTCAGGGCGTAAACAGTGAATTGTGCTCAGCTCCGAATGGAGTGCTTTACCGAGGATTTTATTGTTAAGCTGTTTAGTTAATAAAAAATGTAAGCAGATGTAAGCGTAAGTGATTGCACGTTATTGCCGTTGGAGAACTATGCAATTTGATTATGTGATTTGAATGTGAATCGTCTATCGTCGGCAAAATTAGAGTTGATATACTAAAAAATGAAAAAGTTAAAAAACTAATTAAGACAGATTTGCGGCGCTTGCCCTGAATACTGTCCGACAGGGATGCACCTAATATGCGGCAAACAGAAAAATCTCCTTTTAAACACTGGCTGGAGCTACTGCGCTACCGAGCTGAAGACACGCCAGATCAGACAGCATTTGGCTTTATCGGTAATACACTGGACGATGAAGTGCTGATGACTTACGCAGAGCTGGATGTGAAGGCTCAGCGTATTGCAGCGATGCTGCAGCAAATGGCCAGCGCCGGCGATCGCGTCGTTCTGTTATTTCAGCCAGGGGCTGATTATATCTGCGCAATGATGGCCTGCTTTTACGCCGGGATGATAGCCGTGCCGGTGTACGCGCCGAGAATGAATGCATCTTATGAGCGCGTATTACAGGTAACACAAAGTGCCCGAGCCTCTGTACTGATCTCTACCCGTCAGGTTGTTTCGCAGTTGCAGGACACAGCATGGCAGGCATTGATACAGTCCGGGCTCAAAACGCTGGCAAGTGATGAAGCGCAATTGCCTGATGTATCTGAATGGCGCGAGCCCGCATTGCGTCCGGATTCACTGGCAGTTCTGCAATATACATCTGGTTCCACAGGTATACCTAAAGGTGTCATGCTGACACATGATCACCTGATCACGAATTCCCGTATGATCGCCAGGAATATGAGTTGTGATCGAAGCTCAGTTGGGGTGATCTGGTTGCCGCCTTACCATGATATGGGCCTGATTGGCGGCATACTGCAGCCAATGTACACGGGCTTTCCTGTGCATCTGATGTCACCGGCAACATTTCTTCAGAGGCCAATGCGCTGGCTGGAAGCAATGACAAAGTTTAAGGCTACGCACAGTGCCGGACCAAATTTTGGTTATGAGCATTGTGTCAGACGTGCACGGCCTGAGATCGTGGAAACACTGGATCTGAGTGCATGGCAGGTTGCCGGTAATGGTGCCGAACCTATTCGTGCGGAAACACTGAGGGCATTTTCGGAAACATTTGCACCGGCGGGTTTCCGGCCCGCGGCATTTATGCCTTGCTATGGGATGGCAGAGACCACGTTATTCGTCACCGGAATGGCATTTCAGGAAGGCGTGCACAGTATTTCAGTCTCGAGAACAGGGCTGACACACGGTCGTATCTGTGAGCCGCATAGTCCGGACGACAGCACCGAACTGGTTAGCAGCGGCAGAGCCGATTCTGAAGTCAAAGTTGCCATTGTGCATCCTGAAACCATGCAAGTCCTGTCGGATGGTCAGGTTGGCGAAATATGGATTTCCGGTGCAACGGTTGCTGCAGGCTACTGGGAGAGGCCGGAAGAAACGCAATATGCGTTTCATAACCAGCTTAAAGGTGATGATGCGCAGTGGTTACGCAGCGGTGATCTTGGTGTGATGAGGGAGCAGCATGTATACGTCACTGGCCGCATAAAAGACCTCATTATTCTGAGGGGACAGAATCATTATCCGCATGATCTTGAGAAAACAGTCAATGGTCTTCATCCCGCCATTCGTGCTCAGGGTGTCGCCGCATTTTCAGTCGATCATGCCGACGCTGAACAATTAGTCATTGTTGTTGAGATCGACCGTAAATACCGTGAGGGGCAAGATTTCCTTCGGGCGATTATTCGAGATGCGGTTTCTAAACATCATCAATTACAGATTGATCACCTTGTGCTGGTCACAGCGGGCGAAGTATCAAAAACGTCCAGTGGGAAAATTCAGCGTCTGCAGACGAGAAAACGCTGGCAGGCCGGAGAATTGACGCTGTTGCCTGAGAACGATGCGCAGGTGCAGCCGGGAGTAAGTGATGACGCCTGATCAGTACCGGTTTGCGGCAGAAACAGATCAGCGATTTGGTGACCCCGCATTGAGTAGCAATCTTTTTTCCTATGCTAAAGCAATGGCACTGGACGAAGCAGATGCATTTCCCGAAGCGGAAGTGACACGTCTGCACAATTTGGGATTGCATCAGGTATATGTGCCGGTGCAGCTGGGCGGGCAATTTGAGTCGGCGGAATCCTTTGTGGCACTTGGCAGAGTTCTCGCACGCCGCAACATGTCTGCGGCGGTCAGTTACAGCACTATGCTGTGGACAATGCTGGCGTGGATTGGCGGACACAGTGATCAGAAACAGAAAATCGCCCGGTGGGTACTGAACAACGGGGAATTCCCGTGTTTAGCATATTCGGAAAAAACACACGGTGCTGATCTGATTGCGAATGAACTGACGGCGGAAGTTCAGGAAGATGGTTCTTACCGGCTAAGTGGCGAAAAATGGCCGATTAATCGTGCGACACGCTCCGGATTTCTAGTGTTGCTGGCAAAGGTCAGGGACGACACAAGTCTGCGCAATCACTCTTTGTTTATCGTGAATAAACGGGAACTGGATTGCCGCCAGTATTACCATTTACCACGGGTAAAAACACACGGTCTGCGCGGTTGCGATATCAGTGGTGTCGGTTTTCGCGACGCACTGATGCCCGCATCAGCACGCATCGGACAAGAAGGTCACGGACTGGAACTTGCCTTAAAAGGGTTTCAGGTCACGAGAACTTTCTGTACCGCGCTGTCGCTGGGTGTCGGCGATTCTGCACTCAGGCTGGTAACACAGTTTGCACTTGAGCGTCAGTTGTACAACGGCCGCATGGCAGATTTGCCGCACACGCGCGAAACGCTGGCAAACGCTTATATATCGCAGTTAATGGCGGAGACTGTTTCGGTCATTTCGGCACGTGGTCTGCATTTATTTCCTAAGCATTTTTCTTCCTGGTCAAGTGTTGCAAAAGTTCAGAACACCTATCTGATCGACTTTTCCTGTCAGAAATTGGCTTCCTTACTGGGGGCCCGCTACTTCATGCGTGAAGAGTATTGCGAAGGCATTTTTCAGAAGTTCCTGCGCGATGGCGCCATTGTTTCGGTATTTGATGGCAGCAGTATTGTCTGCCTTGACAGCCTTGCAACGCTGTTGCCGGGAATCGCGAAAAATCGTGCGTCAAACAGCAGGAAATTAACGCCCGAAGAGATACGCCCTCTGTTTGATTTACGGGCTGATTTACCAGCTTTTCCGTTTGAAAGTTTTGAATTGCACGGACGCGGAAGAGATGCTGTGGCAGAGAGCCTGCCCCATCTGATCAATATTCTCAGCAAAATTTCTGCTGATCAGCCTGAGTGTGCCCGGACAGCAGCTATCAGTGCGCAATCAGAAAAATTATTACAGCGGTTGGAACAGCTGGAATCTGAAATTCAGAATTCAGAAGTTGTGCGGGGCGAGCGCAATACGCCGCAACAATTTGCCTTTGCTGAACGCTATTGTGCGATTCATGCCTGTATTTGTGCGCTGGGATTCTGGGTGTTTAACCGCGAAGGTCTGGATGAGTTTTGCAGGCAGGGGGTATGGCTTTCTGCAGTACTTGAGCGCGGTGGCTCAGCAGATTTTCATACCGGCAGTCTGCAACATAATCAGGTGGGGCAGCTGCTTGATCAATTGTTCAGACAGTACCGGGAATCACAAATGTTTTCATTGATTCCATGGCAATTGGCAGTAGCCGGGCAAGCGGAACAAAACAGTTAATCAATTTTTTTCGGGAATGATGCTATGCAAGCTGGAACAGATAAACAGGCACTGACAGAGTTAATCAGCAATTTGCTCGCTAAAGAGCTGCGACTGAATATTACGGACATTCGTGCGGATGAAGCGCTGACTTCTTACGGCCTCGATTCCATCGCCGCACTGACGATTGCCGGGGAACTGGAGGAAGCATTTCACATTGAGTTGCCATCGACTCTGCTGTGGGATTGCCCAACCATAGATGCACTTGCTGCACATCTGGAAGGGATGCTCACTGGTAAAGCACAGGGTGAAGGCGTAACTGCATGACGGATAGTACAAAACAGTACACCAGCGGCCAGATCGGGGAAGCTGAGCGTGCGCCTGTGAAAAGAGTGCCGCTGGCTTACGAGCAGCGTGGTCTGTGGTTCATTCAGAATCTTGCACCTGATTGTGGTGCATATAATCTGGTTTTCAGCGTGCAGATTGACGGGAAGCCTCTGTCTGTTGATGATGTAACGGCATTTTTACATCAGATCGCTGCGGATTATCCGGTGCTGCGTTGCGCGATGCCTGCAGATCAGGATGCTCCTTGCATGCAACTGTATGACAGTGTTCGGCCTCTTGTGCTTGAACATGATGCAGAGCATATGGATGAAGCAACTCTGCGCGAACACGCGCGCGCTTTGTCTTCCGCGCCGTTCGATCTGACGCATGCACCGTTGTGGCGTGTACATCTGTTGCGTCGCCATTCCGAATCCTGCCTGCTGGTTCTGGCAGTACATCACGCCTTGCTTGACTTCTGGTCATTAGGATTGTTATTGCAGGAAGTTGCATCCCGGCTGGACATCACTGCATCCGGCGGGTTATCGCCCGATGGTTCGGGTTATCTTGATTATGCGAAGGCACAGGAAAGACTGATCGCATCGCCCGAAAAGCAATCGTCATGGATTAAATACTGGCACGCACAACTGAATGGCGCACCACCAGTGCATGAACTGGTGACAGATTTTCCGCGCCCTGCGGTACAGGTGCATCGTGGCAAGTCACTGCCATTTCAGATGCGACGGGATGTCAGTGACGGCATTCGCCAGTTAGCGCAAAAACACGCGGCTACGCCGTTTATGGTGATGTTGTCGGTTTTCTTCTTTGCACTGCAGCGTTTCTCCGGCAGTGAAGACTTTGTCGTTGCATCGCCGGTTGCCGGTCGTACCGAACGTGCACAACGAACAATGCTGGGACAATTCGTCAATACGCTGCCGTTAAGGGCCAGTTTTTCCGCAGGAACAGCTTTTTCCGACTTACTGGCACAGGTCAGAAAACATGTTATTGACGGACTGCGTTATCAGCAATGCCCGTTTAACTGGCTGGTCGAAGAACTTGCACCACCGAGGGATTCGAGTTATACGCCGCTGGCACAGATAGGATTTTCCTGGGAGCGTTTGCCACTGCTGGCGGATTTCGCAGATTTCTTCCTCGCTGAGCCCGCAGATACGTGCATTGATTGCGGTGATTTCCGTTTGCGCCCATTTTATGTTCCGCAACAGGAAGGCCAGCAAGAGATCCTGCTCGAAATGGGCGGTGAAAAAGACCACTGTTTTGCCGGTGTGTTGAAATATAACGATCAGTTATTCAGCCCGGATTTTGCCGCGCAATTCGTCATGCGCTTACAAGAGATTGCCGCAGCAGTTGCCGCAGATGACACGCTGACTTCAGGTCAGACAACTGCACAACCGGATATCAACAGCCTCTCGCTATTACGCGGGCCGGAACGAACATTGCCGCATTCAGGGATTTTGCAGTTGATTGCAGAAAATTGTTCCCAGTTCCCTGAGCGTGTTGCGCTGTGCGATCAGTCAAAGTCCATCAGTTACGCGGCAATGTGGCAACAGGCAAAGTTGTTCCGTGACGCCATCAAAACAGCAGGAATTGCAGAGGGTGCTACGGTTGGTTTGTGCCTGCAGCGCAGTGTGGAGACGGTCACCAGCATACTTGGCTGCTGGATGGCTGGTTGCGCTTATGTACCAATGGATCCGTCATTTCCTGAAGAACGGTTATCGGCAATTGCTGAAGAAGCAGACCTTGCCATCGTGATCACGGATATCTGGCAGGATCTGGTATCTGCAGCAAAACGCCCGATGTATCTGCTCAGCGATATCCTGAATGCGGAGTCCGGTATAAGCATGCCGGAAACGGATGTTTTCCCGGTTAGTCAGCTGCAGACCGCATACATCTTATTTACCTCAGGTTCCACCGGAAAGCCGAAAGGTGTCGAAGTTGGTCACCGTTCTTTGATGAACTTTATGCTCGGCATGCAGGCATTGTTTCCGATGTCAGAAGAAGATCGTCTGCTGGCAGTGACCACAACGGCATTCGATATTTCTCTGCTGGAGTTATTTCTGCCACTGACGCAGGGTGCCAGCGTCCGGATTGCAGATCGTGACAGTGCGACACAACCCGCGCTGTTAATCGACATTCTTCAGCGCGAACCGGTGACGTTGATGCAGGCAACGCCGGCGACCTGGCGCATGCTGACGGATGCCGGCTGGCAGGGAACACCTGATTTACGAATACTCAGCGGCGGCGACGTACTGGATACCTCTCTTGCAGCTTTGCTGCTGAGCAAAGGTAAAGAAGTCTGGAATTTGTATGGCCCGACAGAAACAACGGTCTGGTCTTCCGCCGCACGTGTGGGCAAGGGCAATGTAACGATAGGCCAGCCAGTACTGAATACCGTGATGCTGATACTGGATCAGGATGGCAGACCGGTTCCTCGCGGCGTTCCCGGCGAACTGTGGATTGGCGGAGAAGGACTGGCCAAAGGCTATTACAACATGCCAGATCTGACAGCAGATCGTTTCCGGGTGTTGCCTGGACTGGAATCTGAAGGACGTCTGTACAAAACCGGTGACCGTGCACGTCTGCGTTTCGATGGTCAGCCAGAACATCTGGGCCGTCTGGACTTTCAGGTCAAACTGCGAGGCTACCGGATAGAAACCGGAGAAATTGAAAATGTGCTCAGCAGGCAGTATCCGGAACGCACTGCATTCGTCATTGTTCGTGAAGACAAACCCCGTGATTTGCGCTTAGTCGCTTATCTCACCGGAGAACCATTACCGGCGGAAAGTATCAGCGCTGCACTGCGCTCGGTGTTGCCCGGCTACATGATTCCGTCTGCTTATGTATTCATGCCGGCGTTTCCGCTCACCGTTAGCGGAAAAATCAACCGGCACGCACTGCCTGCGCCCCAAGTCACGGTTTCCGCAAGTAACTTTGCAGAACCGCGCGATGCCACGGAAATTCAGTTAGCCCGCATCTTTGCGGAATGTCTGGATTTGCCGGAGGTCGGTATTCATGATGATTTTTTTGCGATGGGCGGACACTCGTTGTTAGCCGTGCGGCTGGTTGCGAGTATCAAAGAAGTATTCGGTGCCGAAATCGCCGTTGGTAATCTGATTCAGTTTTCGACAGTGGCGACGCTGGCTGCCTACATCCGTGGTGAAAACAGTGCGACTAAAGGCAGCCTGATCACCCTGCGTCCCGGTGAGCAGGTGCAGCCCGTCTGGATGTTCCATCCTATCGGTGGCAATGTATTTTGCTATCTTGAACTGAATCGTCATTTCAATGCGTCCCGACCTGTACTGGCATTTCAGTCGCCTGGTCTTGAACAAACCGGTGAAGCCGATGTCACGGTAGAAGACATGGCAGCCCGGTATTTACAGGATTTGCGCGTTGCGCAGCCTCACGGACCTTACCTGCTCGGTGGCTGGTGCTTCGGTGGCGTGATTGCCTATGAGGCTGCACGCCAGTTGAGGGCTGCGGGCGAACAGATTCGCGGCATTTTCCTGATTGACTCCCGCGCACCGGTGCCGGCCAATGTGCCATCCGATGCGGACGACGCGACCTTGTTATCGTGGTTTGCGAGGGATCTCGCTGCACCATTCAACAAGACACTGACAATCGCACCGGAAACATTGCGTCAGCTGGAAGCAGATCAAATGTTTGCCTATGTGCTGGACCGCGCGAAAGAAATTGCGGTATTGCCGGTTGACGCTGACGCGGAACAGTTGCAACGCTATTTTGAAGTCTATATTGGCAACGGTATCGCACTGCAGACGTATTTCCCGGAAGGGGAGGAAATTCCTGCATTACTGATTAAAGCGCAGGATGAAAAAGAAGATTTTGGCCCGGATCTGGGCTGGTCTGAACTGATTACAACGGCACTGACACAGATAGATTTGCCCGGCGATCACAACTCCATTATGTACGCGCCGCAGGCAAAAGCGGTGGCAGCCGAAATCGAGCGTTTTTATCCGAATGCAGCAATGGAAGGTTTTTTAGTATGAGTAGTACTGTAAAAGAAGTGCAGCGTCAGCTGATCGAAGCGGAAACCGAATATGTGCTGAAAGCACCGCGCAGCAAAGTATTCGCCTATTTATCGAATCCGGTCAATGACAAAATCTGGCAGGGCTCGTGCGTGGACGCACAGTTGCATGCATCTGCACCTGCAAGCGGTGCCGAATACAGCATCAAGTTCAGCTTTCTGGGGCGCAAAATGGATTTTCGTGCCCGTATTCTGGATGTGCGCCCCGACAGCGATTACGCGTTTGAAGTCATCGACGGGCCGTTTTATTACAAAGGGCAGTATCGCTTTGAGGAAGACGGGCGGCACACACGCATTCACTGGCATTTCGCCGCAGAACCGGGCAAATTTTTCGGCATTCTGCCCGCATCAATCTTACGAAAAGTGCTTGTCAGTCAGATCGAAAAAGACTTCGTCACGCTGGAGCGCCAGCTTGCAGCGTAAGCAGACGCGTGTGGAGTACGACTGCGATCGGATGTTTATCTGAAACTGCAGAGTAAAAATTACTGTGCCACATCTGCACAATTCGCGGTCACAGTTCGTCTATCCGCACATGGAAGCCCCTGTTTATACTTCCACCGCCAATTAATGACTTTTAAGTCATTAATTGGCGGAACCCGATTCACCGGCTCTCTGGCCCGGTGATCACTATTCAATATCAACGAATTTCTTCAGAAAAAGGAAATCATGACTCGCTACGCTCAATGGCTGTTGCGATACCGCATTGCGGTCATCGCTGTCACGCTGGTGGTGACCGGCGTGCTGGGATTTTTCGGCGCCGGGCTCAAGGTCATTATCGACCCGGCAACGCTGGCACCACAGGGGCACCCCTATATTCAGGCCACTAATCATGTTGATAAAGTCTTCGGATCAAAATACCTGATGCTGATCGGTATTTCCGCACGCGAAGGTGATGTATTTCAGCCGGCGGTGCTGGAAAGTGTGGAACGCATTACACGTAAGCTGGAAACACTGGAAGGGGTGAATAAAAGCACGCTTCTGAGTCTGGCAGCACGGCCTGCAAAAGCAATTCGTGGCGTGGACGATGGTCTGGAAGTGAAGCCTTTGCTGGAAAAAACACATCTGAGTCCTGATGAAATTACTCAGGTGAAAACGGCACTCGCGGCAAATCCTGTGTATCTGCAAACAGTGGTTTCTGCAGACTATAAAACAGCTGCCATTATGGTCGAGCTGAAAGAGCGTTCAGACGGTTTTCAGAAGATGGTAGAACCGGTGAAAGCTGTTGTCGAAGCGGAAGCGGGTAAAGATGTGCTCGTTACCTTTGGTGGCAATCCGGTGTATCTGGATCAGACCGAAAAATTTGCGGAACGGATTAATATTCTGTTCCCGATCGCATTGCTGGTGATTGGCTTACTGCACTTCGAAGCATTCCGCACCAAGCAGGGATTGATTTTGCCGCTGGTGACTGCACTGATGGCCGTGATGTGGTCCACGGGCATGATGGGTATGTCCGGTCAGCAAATGGATATCTTCAATTCGCCGACACCGATTCTGATTCTCGCTATCGCGGCAGGGCATGCGGTACAGCTGCTGAAGCGCTTTTACGAAGAATACGAATTGCTGCGCAAAATTGAAAATATGTCGCCGGTAGAAGCAAACCGCGAGGCAGTGATACGTTCTTTGTCCGGCGTCGGACCGGTCATGATGATTGCGGGTGGCGTGGCGGCACTCGGGTTTTTCTCGCTGCTGGTCTTCGAGATTGAATCGATCCGCGCTTTCGGTATTTTCACCGGTAGCGGTGTACTGAGCGCTGTTGTGCTTGAAATGACTTTCATCCCGGCCGTGCGTTCCATGCTGAAGCCGCCTAGCGATGCAGATCGTGCTACCGAAAAGAAAATGCGTATCTGGGACCGTATTCCGCGCTGGATCGCAGAGCAAGTGATTTCGCCGGTACGCCGTAAAGCGGTGTTTGCCAGTCTGGCAGCCTTGCTGGTGGTGTTTGGTTTCGGTATGAATAAGGTGGTGATTGATAACGCGACCAAAAACTTTTTTGCTGAAGATCTGACTGTACAGAAGGATGATGATTTCCTGAATCAGCAACTGGGTGGCACGAACAGTCTGTACATCATGGTGGAAGGGAAGACCGAAGATACACTGAAAGATCCGGCTGTTCTGAAAGCGATTGAAAGTACTCAGCGTTACGCAGAAAGTCTGGATCACGTCGGCAAAACCTTATCTATCGTTGATTACCTGAAGCGCATGAACCGTGCGATGCACGCAGATCAGGCACAGTTCGATCATTTACCCGATTCGCGTGAACTGATTTCGCAATACCTGTTGTTGTATTCCATTTCCGGTGAACCTGGCGATTTTGATTCTGTGGTCGACACTCAGTACAAAGCAGGCAAGATCACGATTTTGCTGAAAACCGGTTCTAATGCGTATATCAAGCAGTTAGTTAACAACTTGCAGGCACATACACAGAAAGCATTTGGTCCGGATATTACCGTCAGTTTCGGCGGCGATGTGGCGCAGACCATTGCACTGACGGATACGATGGTGAAGGGCAAAATCCTGAACATCGTTCAGATTGCACTCGCGATTTTCGTGGTGTCTGCACTGGCATTCCGTTCATTCACCGCAGGTTTTATCGTCTTGTTGCCGCTGGTTATGGCGGTGGCGGCGGTGTTTGGTGTGATGGGGATGTTCGGTATTCCGCTGAATATTCCGAATTCCCTGATCTCCGCGATGGCCGTCGGTATCGGTGCCGATTACGCGATTTATCTGCTGTACCGTATGCGTGAGCAAGTGGCTTCCGGTCAGGATGAGGCCACTGCAACCCGTGAAACACTGGCAACTGCCGGTAAAGCGGCGTTGTTTGTGGCAACGGCGGTAGCGGGTGGTTATGGCGTGCTGGCATTATCGTTCGGCTATAACGTGCACAAATGGCTGTCTCTGTTCATTGTTCTGGCGATGGTGGTCAGTGCATGGGCGTCGCTGACACTGGTGCCGGGTACGCTGCTGATGATGAAACCGCGCTTTATTTTCGAATCGCATCGTCAGCGTCCGTGGTGGCAATTGCTGGTCGCACTGGGACTGGGTTCGGCACTGTTGTTGTCTGTTGCACGCATGGCGCATGCTGAAACGCTGTCAGCCAGCGATATCATGCGCAAAAATCTGGCAGCAACCAAACTTAAGGACTCGGTTGCAGAAGCGACATTCACCCTGACAGCGAAAGACGGTTCGACCCGTGTACGTAAAACCAGCGGTTATACCCGTCTGCAAGCCAACGGGAATGACAATATGCGTCTGGTGCGATTCAGTTCACCGGCAGACATTAAAGGCACGGCCAGTCTGCTGATCGAACGCACAGGTGCCGATGACGATATGTGGATTTATCTGCCAGCGCTGGGTAAGGTGCGCCGCTTATCTGCATCCAACAAAAAAGATGCTTTCGTCGGTACCGACTTCAGCTACGCCGATGTGATTGGCTACAAAGTCGATGAATGGAAGCATAAGTTGCTGCGTGAGGAAAATGTCGACGGCATCGGGCATTACGTCATCGAATCACTGCCGGAAAGCGCGCAAATTACCGCTCAGACAGGCTATTCGCGCCGTATCAGCTGGGTGCGTAAAGATAATTTCGTTGCCAGCAAAGCGGAAGCTTACGATGCGGGTGGTCAGTTGCTGAAAAAGTTTGTGCAGAGTGATATCCGTGCAGCCGGCAATCAGGGCAAATGGCAAGCGATGCTGTCTGAAGCTGAAAACGTACAGACCGGTCACAAAACCAGTATCCGTCTGCAGGAATTCAAGGCAGATCAGAATGTAGCGGAATCTTTGTTTTCGCCCCGCGAGCTGGAGAAATGATGAAGCTGCCGCGAGCCTGGTCTCCGGCCTTACTGGCGGCGGCATTATTGCCGCTGCCAGCAAGTGCGGACGACGAACATGCAGGAATTGCGATGGATCATCAGCATTCTGCCCGCGCCGAGTTATGGAGCGGTGACCGTCAGCTGAGTGCGCATGGCAATCTCGCGCAGGCATCTCTGTGGAGTCAGTTCAGACTGGATGCGGGGGCTGCGGGTCAGGTGCTTGCCAAAGGCTGGCTGCGTGCGCAGACACCGGAAAATGCGCCAGCGCTGCGGCGCGGTGCATTACGCGAATTGTACTGGCGGCAGCAGTTCGGTGATGTGCAGATCCGCGCCGGGCGGCAGTTGCTGGTCTGGGGACGGGCTGATGGTGTGAATCCCACCGATAATCTGAGCCCGAAAGATTTTCGGCTGCTGACACCGGAAGATGCTGATCAGCGCAACGGCAGCGATGCCGTGCAATTCATTTACAGCACCGGTATCGGGCAATTCAGTCTGATCGCGATACCGGCGCTGCAGAGTCACCGTATTCCCTTACCGGCAATGCCGGGTGTGCAATGGCATGCGTCTGAGGCAGTGCAGCAGCAAGCCATGGCACTGAAATGGGATTACAGCGGAGAAGGTGTGGACGCCTCGCTGTCATTGCTGCGCGGGCCGGACGTGATGCCGGGACTGGCACATGTCAGCATGAATGCACAGGGTTTGCAATTGCATATGCGTCCGGCGCAGGCAACCGTGCTGGGTGCAGATTTCAGCGCCAGCTATGGCGGTCTGATCTGGCGTGCTGAAGCAGCGTATTCCCGTTTTACCGACAGCGTGGAAGCAGACAGTGCCGCCTTGCTGCAGCCTAAACGTCACCAGTGGATGCTGGTTGCCGGGCCGGAAGCCGAACTGGGTGGCAATACCACGCTGGGCGTACAAGTGCTGTTGCAGCGCGTATCCGGCTGGCGTGATCCGCAGAGTCTGGCAGATCCTTTGCAAAGAACACTGGCAATGCAGCAAGCCAGTTTTCAGAATCAGACACTTGCATCCCAGTACGGGCTGACATGGCGACTGGCAACCCGCAAACTGAATGACAGCTTAGTGGCAGAAGTCAGCGGTCTGATGCTGGCACCGGAACGTGCCGGATTATGGCGTGTCAAAGTGGATTACGCACTGAATGATCAATGGCATGTACAAGCCGGTGCAGAGCGTTATTTCGGGCCGCGCAGCCATTTTTTCGGCCAGCTGAAAGATAACAATCTGCTGTATCTGCAACTGCGCACGGGGTTCTGAGTCCGCATGCCGACGGTGCGTTTGTATCGCTGGCATGCAGTCCGGCGAGCGTATGCTGCCGGACTGCAGTTTGATCAGCATGAGCAGCGGCGTCGCAGCCGTCTGCGTTTTTCCACCTTAACAGAACGGTTTGATCAGGCGCATTACGGCCTGCGCATTGCACTGGCGGATGCCACGGGCAGGGATGCTGCGGATTTGCGGTTTTCCTACTCCGCACTTGGCAAACCTTCGCTGCTATCAGAAACACCCGAGCCTCTGCATTTCAGTCTGAGCCACGCGGGGCAGCACATCATGCTGGCGGTTGCTGCATGTCCGGTCGGACTGGATCTGGAAGCGCATCAGGCCACAGCGGAAGTCATGCAGCAATTAGTACCATATGTCATGCAGACGGCAGAGCAAACGCGGCTGCATAGTATGTCTGACACAGACAAAATCAAACAGTTTTACCGCCACTGGGTCGCCAAAGAAGCCCTGATGAAGCACACCGGTCTGGGGCTGCAATTGCCGCCGCAAGCGATTTTTATCCGCGAAGATTTTCAGTCGGCAGAAGTCGCGCCTGCATGGGAATATCAGCTCGGTACCGACTGGTGTATTCAGGAAATTCCGGCGGCTGAGGGCTATTCGGCTGCTTTGTGTACGGCGCAGCCTGTGCGTGTGCAATGCTGCGAGGCTGAGGGTCTGCTTAAGGCTTGCCGTAATGACGACACTGTATGCGCTGACAATGCCCTCTGGCAGCCCGAAAATACCCCAAATGCGGATTTCAGCATGGCGATCCGGCTGTCGTCGGCAGAAAGTCTGGCTCTCCGGAAAGTGTGAATGACGATTTCTGCATGATAGTAGCGTCGCTCCCGCAAAAAACGGGTGGCGCTGCGTGGTTTGCAGAGCACAGGAGGCAGGCTGCTGGTGAAGGGTGAAACGCTATTGCTTCTGCAATTTTTCCTACAGATGCCAGCGATTCGCTAAGCTGCTGAAAGCCAAAGCCAAAGCCAAAGCCAAAGCCAAAGCCAAAGCCAAAGCCGAAGCCAACACCAAATCCAGGCCGGAAAGCAAAACGGGCTGCGTCGATTGCAGCCCGTTTTTTCAGCTTTCAGCCATTCAGCTGAAACGCCACGTGATTCGCCGGTCAGCGGGATCAGTGGCGTGTTGCGGTGTCGCTGACAGTGGTTTCTGTCGTTGCATCTGCGATAAACAACTGTGCGCAGTCCACGGCATCAAATTGCTGTTTCTGGCCGCAGAAGTCGCATTTCACTTCAATGCTGCCCATATCCGCCAGCGCAGATTCCACTTCCTGTGCGCCCAGCATCTTCAGCATATTGCCGACTTTTTCGCGGCTGCAGGTGCAATGGAAAGAAGGGTGCAGCGGATCGAAGACGCGCAGGGTTTCTTCCCAGAATAAACGGTGCATCAGGGTCTGGATGTCATGTTCCAGCATCTCTTCACGACGCAGCGTGTCACCCAGCATAACAGCGTGGTTCCATGCCTGTTGCTCATCTTCCACCTGCGCCTGCGTGCCGCCGTGACGCGGCAGTTTTTGCAGCAGCATGCCGCGTGCATTCTGATGATCAGCCGCCAGCCATAGTTTGGTGTCCAGCTGTTCCGAACGCAGCATGTAGTTTTCCAGAATGGTCGCGATATCATCACCATCCAGCGGCACAATGCCCTGATACGCTTGCTGGCCGGGGACTTTGTCTGCCGGATCAAGCGTGATCACGCAGCGGCCATTGCCGTGCGAGTGGATCAGATCGTGCAGGCTGGCGTCATCGGCAATCGGCGCATCTTCACGCAGCTTAGCAGTGCCGCGCAGACGCAGCTGGGAATCGCATTCCACTACCAGCAGTTTGACCGGGCCATCGCCATGCACTTGCAGAATCATGGAGCCGTTGAATTTCAGATTGGCGGACAGCAGCGCGGCGGCTGCCATCATTTCACCCAGCAGGTTGCGCACCGGCGCTGGATATTGCTGGTGTTCCTGAATTTGTTGCCAGGAGGCTTGCAATTCCACCAGCTCACCACGCACACCGGCGTGTTCAAACATGAATTTTTGTAATGTATCGCTCATAATCTCTTCTTGCTAAAAATTGCCGTTTGCATGGCGCATAACGACAAAACCCGGTTCGTACAGCCGGAACCGGGTTGGTAAGGCTGAGGCACAGGCTTAATCTATGCGTTTCAGTTCAGTTTTATACAACTGACCACGTTCTGCGTAATTGGCGGTATTGCGCTGCATACCGGCCAGATCGGCTTCGGTCAGGGTGCGCACGGCTTTGGCCGGTGCACCGATGATCAGGGAATTGTCCGGAAATTCTTTGCCTTCAGTCACCAGCGCACCGGCACCGACCAGACAGTTTTTTCCGATTTTCGCACCGTTCAGAATGACGGCCTGAATGCCGATCAGCGAACCTTCGCCAATCGTGCAACCGTGCAGCATGGCCTGATGGCCGATAGTGACGTTTGGCCCCACCGTCAGCGGATAACCCGGATCGGTATGCAATACGCAGGATTCCTGGACGTTGGAATTTTCCCCGATATGAATTAACTCATTGTCACCACGAATCGTCACGTCAAACCAGATACTGGCACGTGCATCAATCTGCACTTTACCGATCAGTTTGGCGGTATCGGTGATGTACGCAGTGTCATCAATTTGCGGGATATGCGGACCCAACTGGTAGATTGGCATAGGAATTTCCGTAAAATAGCGGGTTTTGCGTCGCGTCTCACCGGACTGGTGTGGCGCACTGAACGGGGCAATGCTGCGAAAGACCGGTATTTTACATCTGCCGCCACTTTACTGCCCGCCAAAATCGTTTTTCTACGCCGAATGACAAATTATCTACCTGAAACGCCTGCTGAATTGCGGGCTGCAGCGCTGCAAGCTTTGCTGATCTGCGATGCGGATGATAAATCCCGCTTTGTGCTGAACCTGCCTGAAAATATGCCTTGCGATACGGCGCAGCAATTTGCCTGCCCGGAAGGCATTCCCGGCCGTCCCGCTAAGCCGGAACTGGTAGCACCGGGAAAAGTCGGGCGGCGTGCTATGCATACGGTCGAAGGCCGCGCTGTTCTGCTGCATGCACTGGCACATATCGAAATGAATGCGATCAATCTGGCGCTCGATATCATCTGGCGTTTTGCAGATATGCCACCGGCGTTTTATACCGACTGGATGAAAGTCGCACGCGAAGAAGCTAAGCACTTCAGTTTGCTGAACGCGCATTTACGTGACCTCGGATTTCCGTATGGCAGTTTTTCCGCCCATAACAGTCTGTGGGAAATGGCGGAAAAAACCAAAGCTGATCTGACCGCACGTCTGGCACTGGTGCCGCGCACCATGGAAGCACGCGGGCTGGATGTGACACCGGGGCTGATGCAAAAGCTGGTACAGGCGGGCGATTTGCGCGCCGGTGAAATCATGCAAACGATTTACGATGAAGAAATCGGGCATGTGGAGATCGGGAACCGCTGGTACAACTATCAATGCCGGAAAGAAGGGCATGATGCGCTTGCTTACTATCCGGTGTTGTCAGAACGATATAAGGCGCCGCGTCTGCGCGGACCGTTTAATCTGGAGGGAAGGCGTCAGGCCGGATTTACCGAGTCAGAATTAGTCTGGCTGCAGGGCCAGTAAAAAATCCCCGGGAGGAAGCATTTCCCGGGGAGTAAGCGTCCGTAACCTGGGGAGAGGGACGCACAGAGAGACTACCGGTATTCGGGGTGATCAGTCACCGGCGCGGATGCTGCCGATGCCGTCAGCCGTTTTGCTGACGGTTTTTGGTTTGCCGTAGTAAGTCAGCGAACCGATGCCGTGTACAGAAGCGCTGAGCTGGTTTTTCGCATGGACATCGACCGAGCCCACGCCATCCAGCGTAGCGGAAACCTGTTCTGCCACCAGTTGTTTTGCATCGACCATGCCAACACCTTTGGCGCTCAGACGCAGATTGGTGGATTTGCCGCTGGCGACCAGTTTGCCAACGCCTTCGTATTCAATTTCAAATTCTTTATTGTTCAGATTGGAAACCGTCGTTGCACCGACACCTTCCACTTTAATTCTGTTCAGCGCCGGCACGGTGATGATGACCTGATCGTCGCTGTTGACGGTATTGTTTTTGTGATCTTTGTTCATAATGCGCAGTTCATCACCAACGACTTCGGTGCTGATGCGGTCTGCGAACTGGTTACTGCCTTTGACCACCACAGAAGGATTCTTGCCGACTTCGACCACCATGTTAAATGCGCCTTTTGCTTTGATCGTTGTGAAATTGGTGACGGTGCGGACAGATTCACCGGCAAAAGCGACCTGAGAAATCAGCAAACTGGCAAGAACGAGAGCGGTGCGCATAAAGAATCTCCTGATGGTTGGTGTTTCACGCTGTGTTGCAGCGTTGTTGTCTTCAAAACGTGGGTGGATTATGTTTTGTCCGTCGGGCAAGAACCAGCGGATTGCGACAGACTGACAAATCCGCGGGTTGAATTGTGTTTTTTCACTATCAGCCGGAGAATGACTTCGTCACCGCGTGACGAAACCGGCATCAGGTTTCAGCTTCTTATTTCAGAGTTTCTGCGCCGGCTCAGTTGGCGGCTCCGCTGTTACGAAGTCCGGATGCAGGCGTTCAAACAGTAGTAAATCGTGCCACTGATCATGGCGTAACACAGCGGATCTGGCATGTCCGTACTGCCGGAATCCGCTTTTGCGCATCACGCCGACCGAGGGCAGGTTGTCGACGATAATTTTGGATTCAATTCGGTGCAGACCAAATTCTGCAAAGGCTTTTTGCGCAAGCAGATTCACCGCGGCACTGGCGAAGCCGCGTCCGCCGGAAGCTTCTGCGAAGCGGTAACCGATTTCGCCTTTCTGATAGTAGGTGCGTTCAATATTCCGTATGGTCAGACGGCCGACCAGCGTTTCCTGATGCCATGCCAGTACGTGGTATTCGCGTCCGGCAGCCCACATCCATTGGGCTTCTTGCAGACTTTTTTCCACTTGCGCAAGGTGGTAGTAGGCATCGCCGCGGCTGGCAATCCAGCGTTCAAAATGCGCGCGGTTTTCGCGCTCAAAGGCCAGTACCGCTGCGGCATCTTCCGCGCGGGCTGGTGTCAGCTTCAGTTCGGACATAGAAAAAAGTGTCTTGCAGGTAAGATCTGGCATTGTATGGCAGATAACAGCACAGACTGTGAACAGATGCCGTGTTTTTTCCCGGAAATGTGGATTCCGGGCGACAAGCGCGGAGTGCATCGGGAAACCGTTACAGAACGCGGGTTTCCTGCCGTAAAGAAATCAAATGCAGTTGTTGCGTCCTGTGCGATGCTTATCTGATATTGATTCTGAGGATGATGATGAAAAATCCCGTTCGCCATACGCTGTTATCCGCTACCCGCAATCTGCTTGTATTGCTGAGTTTATGCGCTGCAGTGATTTCGCCTGCCAATGCCGGTGTGCAAGTGCAATCTGTGACGCCGGTGCGTGAAGCCGGAAAAGCGATACTGATGACCGGATTTATCGTGAATAAACCGGCGCAAAGCGCCGATCTGGATGATATTGCACAGGGCTTCCCGCGCGAACTGGCGCGGCGGCTGGAGCAAAGCCAGCAAGTTTCGCTGCGTATCACACCGGATTTTTTATCCACCGAATGGCCCGCGAAAACACCGACGCCGGCTTTACTGGCGCAAGTCGCCAAAGCCTATGGTGTGCGCTATGTGATTGCCGGAGAAATTCGCAATACCGGCATGCGCCAGACCAGCCTGTTGTTCGGCCTGTGGACGAAGCATCATCGTGCAATCGAGCTGGATCTCGATATTTACGACACCACCGAAGGGCAACTGGTTGCCCGCCATCGTTTCAGCGCAGAAGTGGAGGGTGATGCGCCCATCGGCAAACAGCAAGTGTTCGGCGGACAGGGCTTCGCTGCCCATCCTTACGGCAAAGTCGTGCTGGAAGTGGCGGATCAGGCGGCGAAATCGGTGCTGGAGTCACTGGCAGGGCGCTGAGCCTCCTGTTCTGCACACGCAAAAGTGCCGGAAAATGCCAAAAATTGGCTCAAATGCGGATTCTGGCATACCAATCCGGCGATCGTCGGCAGAAACTCTGGCTGTCCGGAAAATACAAATGACGATTTCTGCATGATGTGACTACGGTTTGCTGACGCGCCGGACTGTCATCCGGCAGCCGATCCAACCGTCTGGACCGGAAAACTCTCAAAGCAAACGATGTTACGGGTTGCGGGTGTGCGGCTTATGCCATCTTTCTGAGCGGAAAGTGCATTGCCTGAAAAGTGGCTATAATAAGCGAACGTTCGTTTTATTTTGTGCTGACCACAGCCACTTCATCGTCATCTACTGGAAAGCTTTCGCATGTCTATCGCAACAGAACATCAGCCATCCCGTTCCGAATTTCTCGAGATCCGCGGTATCCGTTACCACCTGCGTCACTGGGGGCATGAGGGTGCGCCTAAGCTGTTTATGATGCATGGCTGGATGGATGTATCGGCGTCGTTTCAGTTTGTGGTCGATCATTTGCAGCATGACTGGCATGTGATTGCCGCCGACTGGCGTGGTTTCGGACTGACCAAAGCACCAGCGACTGATTGCTACTGGTTCCCGGATTATCTGGCGGATCTGGATGCGATACTGCAGCACTACAGTCCGGACGAACCGGTAAATCTGCTCGGTCACAGCATGGGCGCAAACGTGGTCACAATGTATGCAGGCTCACGTCCGGAACGGGTGCGCAAGCTGATTGATCTGGAGGGCTTTGGTTTGCCTTCCACCACGCCGGAACAGGCGCCGAAGCGTTATCGCCGCTGGATGGACGAAATCCGTACCCCGATGGGCATGAAAACCTATGCCACGCTGCAGGAAGTCGCGCAGCGCCTGCAGAAAACCAATCCGCGCCTCAGCGATGACAAAGCTGCATTTCTGGCGCAGCACTGGGCAGAGCAGGGTGCAGACGGACAATGGGCGATTCTGGGCGATCCGGCGCACAAGCGTGTGAGTCCTATTTTGTTCCACACCGATGAAATGCTGGCTTGCTGGCAGGCTGTCACCGCACCAGTGATGTGGGCGGAAGCGGAAGACACCAATGTCTGGGAATGGATGGGCGCAAAAGAGCAGGCCAGACCAGAAATCGAACGCCGTCTCAGCGCGTTCAAAGATCTGGAAAAACATTTCCTGACCGATGCCGGACACATGCTGCATCATGATCAGCCAGCCTTGCTCGCATCGCTGATCGAAGCCTTTTTATTGCGCTGATACGGTGTAAACGGGATAAACCGTTGTTTTCGGGTTTGCGTCAGATTCAGCTTTGCCTGATCTGCGCAGCGGCATCCGCTAATCCGTGCCAGAATGCCGGTCTTTTGTATCACGTGCGGCAGGTATGACAAGTTTTCTGGAGCAGGCAGGGCCTAAGCCTTATCAGCGTTGTCTGGTAATGTGCGGCGGCGGTTTTCGGTTTGGTTATTATCTCGGCGTGTATGCCGCGATGGAAGAGCATGGCCACAAGCCGGATCTGCTGCTGGCCACCTGTGGTGCAGCGATTGCGGCGAATGTGATTGCCGGTCTGGAAACTGATGCGCAGCGCCGTGCCTGGCTGGATTCTGAAGCGATGTTCGCGTTCTGGCAAAGCCTGCGCTGGAATCCGCGCCAGTCCATGATTACGGTGTCCAGATCCCTGCTGAAGCGCTGGGCGACTCCGCCGCAGTACAAACGCATTCCCGATCTGTATCAGGATTTTCTGTTTTCGGTTCCCGGCGAATTACCCTTGCCGCCCTTGCCTGAGCAGGCAGGCAGCGATGTTGCTGTGATCGCCGGCAAAATTCTGTATCCGCAACATGCCACCGGACAGTGGCGCAGCGCACCGTGGTTTGAAGAAACGATTTTCACAAACAGCCCGCAACTGCAGCATTTACATGGGCAGTTGTCTCCGGTCAGTGCTGCGTTTTTGCCGCATTCACGGGTTGCACCGCAGCTGAGCGTGATTCAGACCACCGATATGGCTGACGCCGCACGTGCTTCGGTATCTGATATGTTTTATTTTCCCTGCCATCGTTCGCCACACGGTGATTTTCTGGGGGGCGTGACCGATTTATTTCCGATGGAAATTGCCAGTGCGCTGGCGACGGAAGTCTGGATGGAAAGAAAAGCGGAATACGACTGGTTTAAAAGCCTGCCTGCGGTACGCCGTGTGCTTGGTTTTAACGGAAATTACCGGCTGCGCAAAATGATGCAAAGCCCTGCTGCAGCGTGGATTGATACCAGCGATATGGAAACCGCACTGGTGGATCATCAGATCAGAATGAAAGCGGACTGGCGGCAGAACCGTATTCACCTGAGCCTGCCGGAAAAATATGAACAATTCCTTGCGATGAACCGCCTGCAATGGGAATACGGTTATCAGCGCGGGATGCAAACCATTGCGTCACTGCCGAAGGCGGTCTGACGCTGGTGAAGATGCGCAGTGTGCGGGCTTCTGCGTTACACTCGCAGTTTCCGTTCAACCACTGACGTAATTTGCATATGACTTCCGCAAACAAAGGCTTTACCACCACGATCCTGCATCACGACCGCCAGAAATCCATTGAACACGGTTCGGTTCACAAGCCGGTACATACGGCGGTGATGTATGGCTATAAAGATGCCCGGGAACTGGCTGATGTGTTTCAGGGGAAAGCCAGCGGTTATCGTTACGGCCGTCAGGGCAATCCGACTGTCAGTGCGCTTGAGGAAAAGCTGACTTCGATGGAAGGCGGCAAAGGAAGCATTTGTTTTTCAACCGGCATGGCGGCCATTGGCGCTGTTTTTCAGGCCTTGCTGCGTCAGGGTGATCACATCGTTTCATCGTCTTTTCTGTTCGGTAACACCAACAGTGTGTGGCAAACCGTTGCAACACAGGGCGTGCAGGTATCGATGGTGGATGCGACGGATGTGGAGCATGTGCGGGCAGCACTGAAACCGGAAACCCGCATGGTGTTTGTGGAAACCATCGCGAATCCGCGTACCCAGATTGCTGATCTGAAGCGCATCGGTGCATTGTGTGCTGAACGCGGCATTCTGTTTGTGGTGGATAACACCATGACTTCGCCTTATCTGTTCCGTCCGGTAGCCGTCGGTGCAGGTCTGGTCGTGAATTCGCTGACGAAGTCGATTGCCGGCCACGGCAATGTGCTGGGTGGCGCTATTACCGATACTGGTTTATTTGACTGGTCTGCTTATCCGAATATTGCAGATAACTTCCGCAAACAGCCTGCAGCGATGCAGGGCTTATCGCAGATTCGTGCCAAAGCATTGCGCGATTTCGGCGCCAGCCTGTCGCCTGATGCGGCACATCAGATTGCGATTGGCGCAGAAACGCTGGCGTTGCGCATGGAGCGTGCCTGCCACAATGCCAAAACCATTGCAGAAGCGCTGGCAGCCGACGAGCGCGTCGCCGTGGTGCATTATCCGGGTCTGGCATCGCATCCGCAGCATGCGCTGGCGACAGAATTGTTCCGCCATTATGGCGGCCTGTTCAGTTTTGAACTGAAACCGGAAATTGATTGTTTTGATTATCTGAACCGTATGCAACTGGCGATCAATGCCACGCATCTGGGTGATACCCGCACGCTTGTGATTCCGGTTGCGCACACCATCTTCTTCGAAATGGGCGCTGCACGCCGTGCGGAAATGGGGATTGCGGATTCACTGATCCGTGTCTCCGTCGGTATCGAAGATACCGCCGACATCGTTCACGATTTTACGCAGGCGCTGCAAGCCTGATCTGCCAATACTGACAGGAGCTGGGCATGATTGCATCGCTGGCCGGACGAATGACTTTGCGTGACTGGCGCGCAGGGGAACTGAATTTTCTCTTGATTGCACTGATGATCGCGGTGGCTTCGCTGGCCTCCGTGGGTTTTCTCAGTGACCGTATGCGCGCCGGACTGGAGCAGAATGCCCACCAGTTACTCGCATCCGATTTACTGGTCAGCGGTGATCAGCCACTGGCTCCTGAGTGGAAAGAAAAAATTGCTGCCAGTGGCGTGCAAAGCGCCGAAACCGTCGTGTTTCCCAGTATGGCTTTTAGTACGGATAACGAACAGCCGTCTGCAAAACTGGTTTCACTGAAAGCGGTCTCAACTGCTTACCCCCTGCGCGGCACGCTGAAAATCCGTGATGCACAAAACCAGTTGCAATCTGCCAGTGCACCGGCAGCAGGCACGGTCTGGGTCGATCAGAGCCTGCTGTATGCGCTGAATCTGAAAACCGGACAGGCTTTGCGTCTCGGTGATCTGACTTTACGTATCGCCGCTGTGATTGAAAACGAGCCGGATCGTGGCGCAGGCTTTATGAACTTTGCGCCGCGCGCGATGATTGCGATGTCTGATCTGTCAGCAACCGGACTGATACAGGATGGTTCCCGTGTGACCTACCGTTTGCTGGTTGCCGGCGAAAAGAATGCCATAGCCGGTTTGCAAAAGCAGTGGCAAACCATGCTGGACAAGGGACAGTATCGCGGCGTCCGGATGGAAAGCTGGGAAAGTGGCAGACCGGAAATGCGCAGCACACTGGATCGCGCAGAGCAATTCCTGTCTCTGGTCAGCTTACTCGCGGCCTTACTGGCAGCACTGGCGATTGCGATGGCAGCAAATCGCTATATGCAGCGTCATCTGGATGCGGTCGCTATGTTGCGTTGTCTGGGTTTAACGCAGACGCAGGCAACAACCGTGTTTGCGCTGGAATTTCTGATGCTGGCGATTGCCGGCAGTGTTGCGGGTGTCTTGCTGGGTTATGCAGGCCATCTGGCACTGATACGCTGGCTCGGCGATCTGCTGACCACCGATTTGCCACCGGCGAGTGTTGCGACGGCAGGAAAAGGTTTGCTTACAGGTGTGGTTTTGCTTGCCGGTTTTGCGATGCCGCAAGTGCTGCGTTTACGTAAAGTGCCGCACACCCATGTGATTCGCCGTCAGTTAGATAGCGGACGCCAGTGGTTATGGGGCGCGTATCTGACCGGACTGCTTGCGATGCTGGGTCTGATGATCTGGCATACCGGCCAGATCAAAATGAGTATCTTGCTGGCGGTCGGGTTTGTGGTTGCGGGCGGGGTGTTTGCTCTGGCGGGAAGGGGATTATTGTCCGTGCTGGGATTGCTGCGCCACCGTCTGCCATTTCAGAGCTGGCGTTTTGCCGTGAATAATCTGTTGCGCCGCCGGATGGTGACAGTGGTGCAAATGGTTTCGCTGGCTCTTGGTCTGACAGCATTGCTGTTACTGACGGTTGTGCGTCAGGATTTACTGGCCGCCTGGCGTCAGGCATCGCCGCCGGATGCGCCGAATCATTTTGTCCTGAATGTACAGCCGGAACAAAAAGCCGATATCGCAAACAGGCTCAGCGAATTTCAGCAGCCACCGATGTATCCGATGATACGCGGCAGGCTGACCGCAGTGAACGGAAAAGCTGTCAGCGTGGATGATTATGCGGCGGATCAGGCAAAACGTCTGGTGGATCGCGAATTTAATTTATCAACCAGTGATCGCTTGCCTGCTGCTAATCAGCTGACTGCCGGTAGCTGGTTTGAACCTTACGAAACATCGGGTGCGTCGGTAGAGGAAGGCCTGGCAAAAACACTGGGGCTGAAACTGTACGATAAACTGCAGTTTGATGTGGCCGGTCAGAAATTCGAAGTCAAAATCACCAGTCTGCGTAAAGTGGACTGGGCTTCGATGCGCGTGAACTTTTTTGTATTGCTGACGCCGGACGTTGCTGAAAATTTACCGCAAAGCTGGATTTCTGCATTTCATGTCAAACCGGAACAGATGCAGCGTGTCAGCCAGCTCAGCGCAGATTTTCCGAATCTGACCGTGGTTGACAGCGGGGCGATGGTGAAACAAGTGCAGGATGTGCTGAATCAGGTGATTGCAGCGGTCGAATTCCTGTTCCTGTTTGCGCTGGTATCCGGCATGCTGGTGCTTTACGCTGCATTAGCAGGGTCGCTGGATGTGCGCCAGCAAGAGTCGGCACTGTTGCGGGCACTGGGCGCGACTAAAAAGCAATTACAGCGTGCACAGTGGCTGGAATTCAGCTTACTGGGCATGATGTCCGGTGTCCTCGCAGCACTGACAGCCAGCGCAATAGGATGGATGCTGGCGACACAGTTTTTCGAATTTACGTGGCAGTTCTCGCTGTTGCCATGGATTGCAGGCATCATCGCCGGCATTTCATGCTCTTTGCTGGCTGCCGGCGTTGGTCTGCAGCGTATTCTGACGCGGCCACCGGTCGCCAGTCTGCGCGAAGCCAGCTGACGTTCTAAATTAATATTTTAATTAAAAGGTATTGGCAGTGACAGAGCAAGGTTCAAAGCAAGATTCTCAGGAAACGACAGAACAGACAAACGACCGTGAGCAAACGCTTTACGAACGCATTGGCGGAGAAACGGTGGTTCGCGAACTGGTAGACCGGTTTTATGACCTGATGGAGCTGGAACCGGAGTTTGCCGGAATTCGTGCGATGCACCCGACGCCGATGGACAGTTCGCGCGATAAATTGTTCTGGTTTCTCAGTGGCTGGATGGGTGGTCCGGATCTGTATATCAGTCAGTTCGGACACCCGCGCTTACGTGCGCGGCACTTACCTTACGCAATCGGTGTCAGTGAACGGGATCAGTGGTTGCGCTGCATGGCATGGGCGATGCAGGATGTCGGACTTGATCAGGAAATGCAGGAGCATTTAATGATGTCGTTTTATCAGACCGCCGACTGGATGCGGAATCAGGCGGGCCGCTGATGAGCGGACTGGATTGGCTGCTGCCAGGGCTGGTGATCGCGGTACTGGGTCTGCAAATCTGGCAGATCAGAAAGAATGCAGGCGCAACAGGGCAGGAAGCAGATGCGCAATTGCAGCAAATGCTGCAGCATTTGAACGCACAGATTGTGGCAGAGCAGGAGCGCACCGTGCGTGCGCTGGGTGATCAGATTCAGCAACAAGCGTCATCCGGCAGGCAGGAGGCTGCAGCCGGGCAAACTCGCTTGCAGCAACTGTTGATTGCGCAACAGCAGCAACATCATTTGTCTGCAAAAGCGCAGCTTGACAGCTTTGCGCAACAGCTGGAAATGTTCCGCCAGACACAGACGCAGCTCAGTCAGCAATTGCGCGAAGAGCAGGGCGCAGCGCTGCGCCAGCTATCGGATTCATTGCAGCAATCGGTTCTGGCACTGAGCGAAGGTAACGCCAGCCGCTTGCAGGAAATACGACAGACACTGGAGCAGAAAATCGCTCAGTTACAGACCGACAATACGCAGAAGCTGGAAGAAATGCGTAAGACGGTTGATGAGAAACTGCATGCAACGCTGGAGCAAAGGCTGGGTGAATCGTTCCGGCTGGTGTCTGACAGACTGGAAAAAGTCCATCAGGGACTTGGTGAAATGCAGCAACTGGCAACTGGCGTTGGCGATCTGAAAAAAGTCCTGACCAATGTGAAAACGCGCGGCACATGGGGCGAAGTGCAGCTTGAGATGATTCTGGAACAGATGCTGACGCCGGCACAATACGCCAAAAATGTTGAGGTCCGGCGGGGAAGCGGGGAGAGGGTTGAGTTCGCGATTCGTCTGCCTGGGCGCAGTGATGACGCTGAAGCAGTCTGGTTGCCGGTTGATGCGAAATTCCCGAAAGAACAATATGAACGGCTGCAGGAAGCGGCAGACCGCGCGGATGCAGACGCAGTGCTGACTGCGGGTCGTGAACTGGAACGTGCTGTCAGAAGCGAGGCCAGAACAATCGCTGAAAAGTATATCGTTCCGCCATTTTCTACGGATTTTGCCATTCTGTTTCTGCCAACTGAAGGTTTATACGCGGAAGTCATGCGTCGTCCGGGACTGGCAGATGAAATTCAGCGCGTCAGCCGCGTTACTATTGCCGGCCCGTCAACTTTATCGGCATTGCTGAACAGTCTGCAAATGGGTTTCCGTACACTGACGCTGGAAAAACGTTCGTCTGAAGTCTGGGAAGTGCTGGGGGCTGTGAAAACCGAATTTACCAAGTTCGGTGATGTGCTCGCGGCAACCCGCACTGCCTTAGAAAAAGCTGCACGGAATATTGATCAGGCAGAAGTCAGAACACGTCAGATGAGCCGCAAGCTGAAGCAAGTAGAAGCATTGCCCGACGAGAAAACACAAAGCCTGCTGGATTCGTCAGCAGAAGATGTGAACTGATTATCTGAGTTTTATTTCGGGCCGACAGATTCCACCAGTATTGCCTCGCCTGCCCCCTCTGTGAGGCTCAGATCCTGCAGTATCTGTTGCCGGTCAAGTTTTTGCTGACGCAGTAAATGAACACCGATTGCTCGGTTACGTCCACGGGATTTTGCCATATACAATGCGGAATCCGCCATAATCAGCGACTGATCAATATCTGCATGACTCTGATCAGCCCAGCTCAGAGGCATCAGTGCATAGCCGATTGAGACACTCAGCGTGATTTGCTGCTCCTCAAAATTCAATGGGAATGGTTTGAAATCCTTTAGCAGCCGGTCGATCTGATTAATCAGTCCTTCCTGGTTCGGTGCATCAGTAAAGATGACAAACTCTTCACCGCCCCAGCGTACCAGCAAATCCGTCTCGCGTATATTGCGTTTCAAACGGTTCGCAATCTCAATCAGCGCGGCATCGCCCGCTGCATGGCCGAAGGTGTCGTTAACTTTTTTAAAGAAGTCAGCGTCAATAATCATGATGGCGGCGCAGCGACCGCGCTGATGTTCTTGTAAGGCATGTGCCCACATTTGTGCTTTTCTGTCCATCAGATAGCGCCAGTTATGTAGCCCTGTCAACGCATCAAGATAGCGTTCACGGTCAAGATGCTGATTCTCTCTTTCTAATAACTGGTTTTTACGACGTGAAAACCAGATAACCTGAATTGCGGCAAGTAAAAATACGCCGAGCAGGCCGGCCAGCAGCCACCAGCGCTGTATCCTCAGTTGGGCTTCTTTTACCGCGACCCGGCTTTGTTGTGCTTGCTGACGCAGTTCCAGATTTTCTTTTTCACGTTGTTCAGTTTTTAATAATTCACGCAATTCGGCAGCATCATGACCACGGCTGTTCTGATCGATTTCTGTACTGTAATCCAGTTTTTTTTCGAGAGAATAATAGGCACGTTTGAAGTCACCTGCAGCGGCCAATGCCACAGCGCGGATTCCGTAATACTCTCTCATGTCAACCAGCTGTTTTTCCGACTCAAAATAGCGAATGCCATCATGAAAGTAATTGTCAGCCAGATCAGGCTGACCAAGCCGTATGAGTACGATACCGAGAGAAACACGCGCATAGGCGGCCATCCTTACATCTTTTCTGCTATTCGCCCATTGCAATAGTTTCTCGGATAAAACTTTCGAATCCTGAAATTTACCTTCCTGATAAGCAATGTCACTGAGGTTGCTCCAAATGATTCCGGGAATATCATCACGGTTGAGCTGAGCGGCCAGTGTTTCAGCTTGCTGATAACATTTCTTTGCGTCCTTTATCTGTTGTAGTGCAGTTAAGATAAAACCGCGGTTCAGCATGTATTCGAGTTCAGAAGCGGGGACATTTCCGGTCTGTGCCATACGGATAGCTTCATCAATATGGGTAAGCGCATCCTCCTTGCTGCCGAAGTCAACCTCGATTAGCGCAAGATCCCGCAGAGCGGTGCTTTGGCGGCGAGTGTCATTATTCGAACGTGCGACGTTCAGAGCAATTTTTGCTGCTTCCATTGCATCGCGCGCACGTCCCTGACGTGATGTCATATCGACATACATGGTACTGATCCAGTACCGCAAAGTCGGTGCTTGCGCGGATTTGATAAAGTGAAACGCTGCTGCTACCAGGCTGTCATACTTACCGCGCTCAGTTTCATCTAGCGCGTACAATTTACAGAGTTCTACAGCAGCCAGTTTTGCCTGACGCTGACCTCCATCAGCAGGTACCGATTCCAGTTCAGAAATAACTGCAGGGATATCTTTTAACTTGCGTAATCCCGACAGTAAGCCGCAACGGTATGCTTGTGCAGTAGCGATTTCGACCGGAATAGTTGTTTTTGCTTTTAGCTCTGCGAGGTACTTGAGGGCAAGTTCCGGCTTGTCGCCATAGCGATTTGCCAGTTGATCCATTTCAGTCTCAAATGGTGAAAAGACTTCCATCCCCAGATGTTCCAACTGACGTGCGTTCGTGGCTGCAGACGTAAAACCAGAGATTACAAGTGCAGTGCAACAGAATTTTCGTAAATTCTTTGCGAGTTGCATCTGCTGACCTCCAGAGGGAAAAGAGGCAATAATATATTTGATTTATTGCCTTTGTATACTACTGTGCGGGTTAGATTTCTTTGATAACAGGATCAGCCTGATCAAAATTTCATTTGTGCACCATTCGTCATTTAGGGACGCTTTCAGGTGGATTCAGTATTCGGAGGTGAAAACCATTTCTACCGGATTGCTTTACTGTGTACATGGCATCGTCGGCAGCATTCATTAACTCCTGAATATCAAATGCGCTTTGGTCTGCAAAACAAATGCCGATACTTGCTCCAATACGCGCCTCGCTGCTATCTTCTATCATGACAGGCTCTGCCACTAGTGACAGGATTTTTTCTGCAACTTTTTGTGCAGTCGCATATTCATGCACATCTTTTAGCAGCGCAACAAATTCGTCTCCCCCTAAGCGCGCCGTGAAATCGGTTTTCCGCAGAACAGAGTTAAGTAAAGTCGCGAAATGGCGTAATACCTGATCACCAGCGTGGTGTCCCAGCGTATCGTTCACTTGCTTAAACTGGTCCAGGTCTATCATCATCAATACAAATGGCTGCCCGTTATTTGCCAGGTGTTCTTTATGCAGGCGCTGAATTTCCCGTTCGAAGCCAAGTCTGTTGTTCAATCCGGTCAAATGATCAGTAACTGCTAGCCGTTGCGCTTGTTCTTCCTGACGTTTACGTTCGGTTACATCATTAATCAATCCTTGCAGGACACCTTCGCTGGCGGAGTGTACGACTAGGTGTATCCATTTTTTCTGGCCACCGCTCTGTTCTGGTTCAATGCAGAAGTCCTCTGCCATGGTTTGTTGTTGATGAGTTGCCTGATAGATCATCAGATGCAACCGTAGTTCCTGACCTTCCATTAGACGCAATAAAGCATCGGGGGCGTGAGATAAATGTTCAGGCAAGGCCAGCATACGTCTGAATGCCGGATTAGATGCCAGAATTTCGCCGGAGTCATTCAACTGAAAAATGCCGGTTTCGGCTTTTTCAAAAATCGTTCTCAGTTTCAGTTCACCTTTTTCGTGCTCCGTTTTTAATGCACGTTCCTTGCTGATAAGTGCCACTAGTTTGATAATCAGCAAATTAATGTCGTCGATCAGCGTACCCAATTCATCGTAACGGTGACTGGACAGCGCCGGTAACTGTTGGCCTTGCTCGGCGTTCAGTCTGTGCAGACCGCGTGAGATTTTCTGAATCGGTCTGACAACCATTAGCAAAATCAGTCCCCCTGCGACCACAGACAGAACTATCATTTCAATTAATAGCAATGCCGCAATAAATCCTGCGTTACGGTTACTATGATTTCTGATTTCAGGCTGACTCAGCTCAATCGATGCCTGGCAAACTGGTTCGCGCAAGTTAAATGGAGAATAAATTGTTTTATTAATTTGGCCCGTCCCGGGTACCAGCCAGTCTGGCAGCGCAGTGACTGCTCCACTGTTCTTTCGGTGGAATTCAGCCAGAACGGCTTTACTGTTACTGATTCGTATGCTTTTGACTTCCTTGCGCTTGCCAATACCGTCTACCACATCTTTTGCCAGATTACGATCAGAGAGGTAGCAGGCGATTTGCATTGTGTCCTCGACAGTGTCCAGCAAACCAGCTGTGTAGCTGACAGCACGTTCTTGTTCTGCCTGTAAAAAGTAAATATACGCAAGACCTGAAAACAGACTACCCACTAGAAAACTGATGCCAAGCACGAGCACCGTTGTGCGGGCGAGTAAACTGTTGGTCAGAAAATTTTTCATTCAGGGAGTAGTCTGGCTAAATATATAAACCGGTTTCAGGCGACGATCCAGTTTTTTCCGGTCAATGTATCCGATTGCACTTTTATTGTCAGCAATTAAGCGTACTAGCTCATCCGCATTTTCCGCCTGTATTGGCGGCATTCCCTGTCCGGAAAATCGCAGGCGAGCCCAGTAAGAATTGACTTCGGCCAGTTCCCGTCCTATCAGTTGCTGATAAAAAAGTGCTTTTTCCGGGTTGGTATTTGATAAATCGACCGGAATGGCCAGCGTGCCGTTCGGTAATTTCCTGGTGCGCCCCATAAACAGATCGACCACTTCGTCACGGCTCATTTTTTCGATTCCGGATGCGGCACTGACGACAACCACGAGCTCAGCACTGGCGGTTTGAGTCACCGTCAGTAAGAGTGTGAATAGCCATAACAGACAGAAGCGGCGCATAAGTTCAGAAAATAAAGTTATAGGTAGCACTCAGTAAAACTGCCTCACGATTCCAGTCGGGTTGTACTCGTCGGAGCAGCAGATTATCGTGACTGCGTACAAAATCGATCTGAAACTTAAGATTTGATTGTGGCGTAAGGTCATAACGCAAGCCTGCCGACAACGAAGTTTGCCAGCCGCGCTGATTTATCATTTGGGTATTCAGTGCATTTGCACCAGCAATCAGCTCAGGTGGCGCACCGGGCAGCACAATGGCTTTTTCTGGATCTGTCAGCGGGCGAATGGCAGAAAGTACGCCGTAATGCGTGAATTTTCCGCGCCGGTAACTACCACTGATAAAGCCTGCCTTATAGTCCGGAATAAAAGTATTGCCGGTCAGGGTGCGACCTGCCATAGCTTCCCACAGCCATGGTCCGTTGTCGTAGGTCAGGCTGAGTGCGCTGAATCGGAATACCTTGCCCTTCATCTGAAGCTTATCGGCCACAGGATTCGCATTCGGGACAAAAAAGCTGATGCCCGGAGAGCGCAACTGATCCAGTGAACTTTGTAGAGCGGGATTCTCATTCGCAATATGCAGTTCTGCATACGACGCACGGAAAGACCAGGGATCCTGGCGATACTCAAGATGACCGCCGTGCAGGCGCGAATGGTTCAGCAAGAAATAAGTGCTGGCCGGCGTGACTTCAACCTTTTCATTCGTAATGCCGGAATACAGCTTCAACCGCCATTCCTGGTTATCGCGACGATACCGAAACTGAAGATCTGCACCATCGAAATGAGAGAAAATTAAAGGGCCGAAAAATTCAACCGGAGGACGTTGCCAGACATAGGAGTAACCGATCAGGCGCGAATCTGCATTGGGGTAGACATCAAAGCCGACACGACCTGTGCGGAGTGACCAATCATCTTCGGCATAGCGGACGAATGCAAGGGTCAGATTAGGTGTAATCCCAGCATGATCGCGTTTTGCGACGACCTGTATTGCACCACTGATTGTTCTGACAGCTGAGTGCATATCCAGCTGCAGGCCTACATTCGAATCAAGTCCGAAATCTAATTTTCGGCTGTAACCAACGCCATTGGTTTGTGACAGATCGCGTAGTAAGTCAACTTTGTTCGTGGTGTTGTAAGCGGCACCGAAAGTGCCGAAACCGGTCAGTTCGACGCCGGGTAATTCTTCCGCTTGTGATCTGGCTGTGCTGCTTACTGCCAAAAAAAACAAAATGCCCGATAGCAGGAAAAGTTCTCCTGGCTTTCGGTCACAGCGGTTTGCATGTCTAATTGGAATGAGGGTTCGCATTGTCGCTGTTTTTGTGCTGTCAGTATGGTTGCAGTATAGGCAGAAACTTTGCTGCTGCTATAACAACACCACCGTTTTCAAGATTTTTGACTATCTGATGTGGTTTTGATCTGACTGCTATTGAATTCGCGGCTTGAATGCCTATCTTTCAAGCCGGTCCGGTGCAGATTCGGTTAAGCTGCGTCAGGCTTCCGGTCAGCATTTTCCGGCAGGTCAGGGGGGCTTTATCTGCTACAATACCGCCCCTTGTCCCGGTGGCATCAAAGACATCTGCACCACCGGAAATCATTCTCCCGCAATCAATTCAATTAAAAATCATGCAAATCCAACAAAACTCAGTTGTCACTCTGAACTACAAAATGTTTAACGCGGATGGTCAGCTGATCGATCAGAACGCAGCGCCGATCGTGTATTTGCATGGTGGCTACGACAATATCCTGCCTGCAGTGGAAGCCGCGCTGGAAAACAAAAAAGCCGGTGATCAGGTGGTGGTTGAGCTGTCACCGGAAGATGGTTTCGGCGAATACGATGCCGAGTATATGCGCGAAGAAGAAGTCAGCGCATTCCCGCCGGACATCGAAATCGGTATGCAGTTTGAAACACTGGATGAAACCACCGGTGAACATTTGCTGTTCACCGTGCGTGCGATTGAAGACGGCAAAGTAACTCTGGATGGCAATCATCCTCTGGCAGGCATGCATATCCGTTTTGAAACCGAAGTACTGGAAGTACGTGCTGCTACCGATGAAGAAGTGGCACACGGCCACGTACACGGCGAAGGCGGCCATCATCATTGATGCCTGAGCAGCGCCGGATCGGGACAGTTTGTCAGAAATCACGCTTAACAGACAGATGAAAGACTATTACATCATTCTTGGTCTCGCACCAACAGCGACGCTGGCGGACATTAAAAAAGCGTTCCGGGTGAAAGCGGCGGAGTTCCATCCTGACCGTAACAGCTCGGAACTGGCACCTCAGAAATTTCATGAGGTGAAAGAAGCGTATGACGTTTTGTCAGATGATGAAAAACGGGCCGCTTATGATGATAACCGGCGCCGTAATTTGCTGGATTCGCCGCTGGAAACAGCAGGCGAGATCTGGCAAAACTATATTGCAGGAGTAACACAGTGAAGTTGTCACGTTTTTTTGATGACCTGATGGCGGTTTATCAGGCGGAAATTGAAGATCTGAAGTCAGATTCAGAAGGTAAAAACGTACTGAAAGCACGTCTGCGCGAAAAAGCGCAGCAATTACCTTTGTTGTTACCGATGATGGAAAGCAATCCTGAAATGCTGGCACCGGCATTTCATCAGGCATTTATTTTCCTGAATCCGCTGGCTCTGGAAGGCGTCATCAGCAAAGAAGCGCATCAGTTGCCGGCATGGTCTGCGCTGACGAAATCTGTGCGTCTGGAACCCTGGGCGGAGGCACTGGCGAAGCTGGTGCTGAAAGAAGAGGGCGGTGATCGCTTTCTGGTGATCGCTGCTGCACTGGAATATTTGCTGCGCGGTCATCGCGGTGCACAAACGGCGGCGCCTCAGAACGATCAGGATGAAGACGACGACAGCAGCGATGATGATTACGATGGTGATGATGGCAATGTAGGCCGTTACGACCGCGATGACGGCGATGATGGTGATGACCGTGATCTGGACGAGGCCGGTGCTGACTGGCTGGTAGAACAAGGCTTTGACCGTAAGGAGTGAGCGATAAATGACTTTGCCTGCAATTATTGAAGCACAGAATCTGATTATGGCCGGTGACATTGCCGGTGCTGAACATGCACTGGTGTCGATTGCGGATACGCAGGGCGACCGTGCTCTGGTACGCGCGCTCGATGATCTGCCATCGAAAGATTTGCTGGCAGTGATTCGTGAATACGATGCTTCGCGTGAATCCGTGATCAACCTGCTGGTGACGCCTGAACAGTTTGCACAGGCGGTTGTGCTGGAGCGCCGCTACGGCGATCAGACGCATGAACAGCTGCGCGGCATGATTAATTCGGTGATTTTCCGCGAAGGCGCGGATCCTGCCGAATTTCTGTATGAAATCGGTGAAGTCGATGGTGGCTATGATGCGCTGGCAGATTATCTGCTGGACCGTGCGCCGATGGTTGAGCATTTTTACAAATACGCCACCTTTGATCTGCATGAATACGGCGACAGCCGCACCGAAGCGCGTGAAGATGATCTGATGAATCTGGACCGCGATACGGAAGGGCTGGCATCACCGCTGGATATGGCGAATCTGGAAGATCATGACTGGATGCAGGTCACCCATATTCTGCGCAATGAATTGCCGGAAATTTTCCGCGAAGTGCTGATGAAGCTGCGCGCCCGTTATCGTGCCTATCTGGCGAAGATGCAGCAGGAAGAGCTGGAAGAGAGCGGCGGTGTTGCGGAAGATGATGGCCACGAGCCACTGCGCAAAGAAGAAGATAAAGACGACGATGATGAAGAGTCCGCGCTCTGATGCATTGCGCTGACTGATATTCGTTTCTTCATTACTTCTCTTTTTGCTAAAGGTATTCCATGACAGGAACCGGATTACATATTGCAGTGGTCGATAACCGGCCGTTTTTTGAAACCGCGCTGCGGCACGGTCTGCAGCGTGCCATTCTGACTTCTGCCCGTATGGAAACGCTGGGCACTGAAGCGGCGAAGGGCATTGTGCAGATTGCCGATGCTTTCGGCAGTAAATACCTGCGTCCGGAGCTGGAGCTGGCGCGTAAACGCATCGTGAATCTGGTCAGTTTGTATTTGCGTGATGTGTCGGAAGGTGATGTCGATGTCGCTGCCCGCATGATACGCGACAATACTTTTCTGACCTTGTCACGCGGCGGCTCCGGCTTGCTGAAAGCCTTATTCGCCATGCCGGAATTTCCGATGTTCGGTGAAGTGGCAAAAGGCAAAGTCGAAGACTTTCTTGATGCCTGGTCTTTGAAAGAAGATTACGACGCCTACCTGAAAGCGCTGGCTTACCGGAAGCAGAATCAGGAAGAGTTGGATGCGGCGGTCTGGTTTGCCGGTTATCTGGGGCTGGGTGCAGCGGATCTGAAAGAAGAGCATATCGAGGCTGCCAGTGTGGTACGGACAGCGTTGTTGCTGATTGCGTTTGGCGACAACGAAACTGAATTGCAGAATCAGGTCGACTTCGCACGGATGGCTGAATCGGTACGTAAGCTGAGTGCGGCGAAGCGCCTGCAGGCACTGGAACAGATCGATTTATCGGAAGTGCCGGAACATTGGCTGCCTGTGGCTGAACGTGTGCGCGCAGAGATTATTGCCCAGGATGTACCGGTGTTTGCAGATAAAAAGCAATCGCTGGACCGTCTGGTGTTCACCCTGAAAGACCGTTACTTCCTGCGCGATATCGAGATCGAAGATACCTCGGCTTACGATGCACTGGTCTCGAAAGAGTGGACACGGATCACGCAGGGTAAAACCGATGTCGATTCGCTCATGACCTTGTTCCTGTGTATCGCAGCCGGTGTGACGCCGAAAACAGAACTGCCGGTGAAAAATGCGAAAGCACTGGTGAAGCAGTTCCGTGAGCAGGGTTTTGCGCACGAAAAAGCCGTTACCTGGATTCGTCAGCATGCCCCGCATGAAAAACAGGAAGGTTTGCTGGAAGACTGGCAGATATTCGTGGAAGAGGCGGAGAATTACATGATGGACGAATGGGATGACACTTACACAGGCGCTTTGCGTTTCTTAGCGATGCATTGTCATATCCAGCAAAATCGCTGATCTCTTCCGGTATCTGGCCGGAATGTCGCTTGACACAATCCGAACCTGACTCAAAACGAGAAAGCCCCCGCCTGTGATCGGGGGCTTTTTTATGGTCTTTTCCTTTGGCAGATGACAATCTCAGTGCCGATTCGGACACGCCATGATGCAGCAATCTGCATGGGTGCATTTCGTAAGCCCGGTGTTTCTGCCGACGACAAGCCGGGACCTGTGCAGAACACCGCATTTTAACTGGTTAACGGTGTTCTCAGCGTTCTTGGCGTGATTGAGCATCCGATTCAAATCTGGCTCATATCATTTTCGGTTCTGCTTTGCGATAAGGGTCGCAAACAAATCGATGCGCAAGGAATGTACGCTCTCGAACGCCATATGTCTGCAAGGGGCATGGATTGTACAGTTATCCGCATTCATGCATTTCGCAAAGTCAGCGTATTCGCCGGTTACCGCCGGACTGCTAGGCTGAAATCTGTATTTTTCCTGCCTTGGTCACCGGTTTTGCCACAAGAGTTTTTGCAGTAACCGTAATCAGGTAGGAAGAAATCTGTGCCCCCGCTCTGCTGGCGTTGGTACGGGATTTGTCTGCGGTCACGCAAAATGATGTAGTTGTTCAGTCGATGATGTTGGGCATTTTTTTGCGCAGTGTGCAGTACTCAATGTGAAAAATAGTGAAAAGTGCCTATGTTTACTGATAAATTATTGGAAATTCGCGATGTTCCTGGTAAGACTGAACATGCTAACGATGGGGGTCGATATTGCGTAGTTCATTGTGAAATCGATAAAGGCATAAGTGGGGCGATGTATTAATGGGTGAAAATATCGTATCGACGCAGCTGCGCAAAACACGCTTATCAGTTGTTTTTCAGCTGACGATTTGTTTCGGAGTTATGCAATGGGGGACGCAGGCGGCAGCTTGTGGTCCCTACCAGCTTGCGTTTTACGAATTTGGTACCTTGTATTACCAGGCGGAAAACGGCGGGGCGGGTATCGATAAAGATTTGATTGATGAACTGGTGAAGCGTAGTGGTTGCAAATTACAAACCAGTGTTGATTCCCGGGTCAGAATCTGGAGTCGTATGGAAGCTGCCACGTTGGATATGACGGTTTCCGGTATTGCAACGCCGGAACGGGAAAAATTCGCCGTCTTTTTGCCTTACATTACCACCCGCAATTATGTACTGATGCAACCGGAAGTGGCGGCACTGATCGCAACGCAGGAAGCCTTCTTAAGGGACAGTACCCTGATGCTGGGCGTCGTCAAAAGCTTCCGCCACGGAAAATATTACGATGAAGTGGTTGAAACCTTGCGAAAGCAGGGGCGTATCGTAGAAGCGTCCGATTATCCGACACTGGTTCGGATTTTTCAGGCGAAACGGGTCAGCGCAATACTTGGTTTGCCAACTAGTCTTGCCCCGATAATCACCGGCAGCAAAAGCCTGTCACCGGGTCAGATAGCAGACTGGTCGATGACGGATGATGTTACCGGCTCGCTGGTGTTGTCGCGCCAGCGTATGGCGACTAAAGATATCGAGCGTTTGCGGCAGGCGCTGCAGGCCATCAAAGATGATGGTACGCTGGATCAGATCCTGCATCGTCACCTGCAACCGGAATTTGCCCGCCTGGTGAAAATGGGGCCATATCCGGTTACAAAAGTCACAGTGCGTTGATTACACAGCCAGCTCCAGCACCTGACGGCTGACGTCTGGCGTGACATCGCGGTGTTCACCGAGTTTGGTCATGCGGTGGGCTTCAAGGGAAGTCATGATGGCAGGAATTTGCTCTGCGCTCAGGCCATAATCCCGCAGCCGGGTTTTGACACCCATTTGTTCAAAGAATGCCTGCATACGACTGATCGCGGCTTCGATGCGGGCATCTTCATCACCTTCCTGAATTTGCCATACACGGGCTGCAAACTGCAGTAATTTTTCGCGTTTCGCATCTTTGCGTACCCGCAGCATCGCAGGTAAAACAATTGCCAGCGTCTGCGCGTGATCAAGTCCGTGCAGGGCAGTGAGTTCGTGGCCAATCATATGGGTTGCCCAGTCTTGCGGCACACCGGTAGAAATAACGCCATTCAGCGCCATCGTTGCAGCCCACATCAGATTGGCGCGTACTTCGTAGTTCTCAGGCGTTTCCAGGGCTTTCGGGCCTTCTTCGATCAGCGTCAGCAGCAAACCTTCGGCAAAGCGATCCTGCACCGGGGAATTCACGGGGTAGGTCAGATACTGTTCCATCACATGCACGAAAGCATCCACAACGCCGTTGCCGACCTGGCGAACTGGCAGCGTGTAGGTTTTTACCGGATCAAGCACCGAGAATTGCGGGAAGCAGTGGCGGCTGCCGAAAGCGAGTTTGGCGTGAATGGAAGTGCGTGTAATCACAGCGCCGGAATTCATTTCTGAGCCGGTGGCAGGCAGTGTCAGCACGCTGCCGAATGGCAGGGCGCTGCTGACGTTATTGCCGCGTTTTTCCAGAATTTCCCACGGATCTTCGCCCTCAAAGACAGCGGCAGCTGCGACGAATTTCGTTCCATCGATGACAGAGCCACCGCCAACAGCGAGCAGAAAATCAATCTGATGTGTCTTAACGTCGGCAACCGCCTTCATCAGGGTTTCATAGGTCGGGTTTGGCTCGATGCCGGAAAACTCGGCAATTAAGCGGCTTCCCAGTGCGTGTTTGACTTCATCGTAAACACCGTTTTTGTGAATACTGCCGCCGCCGTACAGCATCAGAACCCGTGCTTTTTCCGGTACCAAAGTATTCAGATCAGCAATTTTGCCTTCGCCGAAAGCGATGTGGGTTGGATTGTAGAAATCGAAATTCAGCATAATGACTCCGCTGTGCAAGAAAGCTGCTAATGGTAGCGGAAAAAAGAAAAGCCGGTCGGTGACCGGCTTTTCTGGCGGGGTTGCTCAGGATTTTTACACTGCAAGAAACAGAAAAACAGTCGGTTTCTTATGGAAATCAGGCTGACCGCACTGGCTGATGTGCTTTTTCCATTCTGCGACGGTGCGCGTCTGCAGGCTTTCGCTATCGAGTGTCAGATCAGTAGCAATACAGGCCGAGGTAGACGGGTGGCAATGCTGCAACAAGGCCTCCAGAAAAGCAGCATTACGATAAGGTGTTTCGATAAACAGCTGCGTTTGTTTCTCCTTGCGGGAGCGCTCCTCAAGTTCTTTGATGCGTTTTGCCCGCTGCGCCGCATCCGTTGGCAAATAACCGTGAAAAGCAAAGCTTTGTCCGTTCAGACCGCTCCCCATTACTGCCAGCAGTAGCGAGGACGGCCCGACCAGCGGACGCACCTTGATGCCGCGCTGATGTGCAAGCCGAACCAGCGCAGCACCCGGATCAGCCACTGCAGGAACACCTGCTTCGGATATCAGGCCTGCATCTTCGCCATTCAGCAATGGTTCCAGTAAGGCATCCAGCGCATTTGCCGGTGTATTGATATTCAGCTCGCTGATCCGGATTTCCTGCAGTGTGGTTTGCAGCGGATGACGGTTGGCAACCAGCTTCAGATGTGCGCGTGCAGTTTTTGCATTTTCAGCGATGAGATAGCGCAGACCAGTGGTGCGGTGCTGTACCGCATCAGGAATAATGTGTTGCAGAATATCTGCAGTGTCGTTGTTGTTTCCCAGCGTGTTCGGGAGTAAAAAAAGTGTTCCTGTTTGCTTCATAACCGGGATGTTTTTATCGGGAGAGGGGTTGTGCTGTGGAAAAGAAAGGCACGCCGCAGCGGCGCAGCATGCCTGTCAGTGCAATCATCGGCAGGCCAGTCAGTGCCGTGGGGTCGTCACTGACAACTGATTCCAGCAGCGCGATACCGAGGCCTTCATTTTTTGCTGATCCTGCGCAATCGTAAGGTTGTTCTATGCGTAAATAGGCGTCCAGTTCATGTTCCGGTAAGTTGCGCATTGTGACGCGTGTTTGCACATTCACCAGTTGCACCGGGTGCTCAGCGTGCTCCCTGCTGTCGGTAACGCACAACGCCGTGTGGAAAATCACTTCGCGTCCGCGCATCAGCATTAGTTGTTCCAGCGCGCGCTGATGATTTCCCGGCTTGCCGATCTGCAATTGATCCAGCGCTGCCACCTGATCCGAGCCAATCACAATGCTTCCCGCGTGCTGACGAGCGACATGCTGTGCTTTTTGCTGTGCGAGACGCAGGGCGGTTTCCTGAGGTAATTCTCCGGGTAGCGGTGTTTCGTCGATATTCGGGCTGACGCAAGAAAAAGGAATTTGCAATCGCTGCAATAATTCTTGCCGGTAAACCGATCCGGAGGCCAGAATCAGTCTGGCAGAAGAAGAAAAAGGTGTATCTGAAGAAAGCATATTGGTACAATACGGGCTTTGCCGCGCTCTGGTAAAAAAGTCAGCGAAGCCTTTGACTAGGTAGGCTGAATGCTGTTATTATCGCAGGTTTTCTGGGTTCAAATAATCCTATGCAAGATTTTGTGATTGATGCTTTCGCTTTCTGCCGTAACAATGAACAGTCAAGCGGAAGTCTGCAAGTCGCAGAGTTACTGCGTTTGTCAGAAGACTGTGCCAATTCTGAGGGTGTACTGGAATGGTCGCTGACAGGTGGCCAGAATCAGTACGGACATCCCGAACTGACGCTCACCGTAAGCGGTGCAGTGAATCTGGTGTGTCAGCGTTGTCTGACACCGTTTGCATACGAAATAGATTCAGAATCTGTATTGGTCCTCGCGAAGTCTGAAGAGGATGCGGATGAAATTGAAGCATTGCTCGAAGACGACGAGGTCGATGTTGTAGTGGGCAGCAAATCATTGAATGTCAGGGATCTGATTGAAGATGAAGCGTTGCTGGCAATACCCCAATCGCCCAGACATGCAGTATGCCCGGACACTTCCGGTAATTCAGTTCCGAAGGCGGAGACTACTCCTGCTGACGGCAGCAAAAAAGAATCGCCGTTTGCTGTATTGAAAAACTGGAATGGGCGTACCTAGTGGCATTATTCTGAAAAAGCACTTAGGTTGAAGTATTGTTTAAGTATTCTTGGTTGGCGACGTGTCTGCTCTTCAACCAGGTGTGTAAATTTTTAGAAACCTTTTTTGAAGTATTAGGAGTTATCATGGCAGTTCAGCAAAATAAAAAATCCCCATCCAAACGTGGTATGCACCGTTCTCACGATTTTCTGACTGCACCACAGTTGGCAATCGAACCAACAACCGGTGAAACTCACCTGCGTCACCACATCAGCCCTAACGGCTTCTACCGTGGTCGTAAAGTATTGAAAACCAAAAACGACGAATAATTGATTTTTGGATCTGAAAAAGCGGCGGTTCAAGTCTCGCACTTGACGCCGCTTTTTTATTTGGTTTTTATGGCGCGAATTCGGGGATGGATTCGCATTTTTTAACCCAGTTTGGTGCATCAGGGCGGGCGGTTTTTGAAAAAAACTATGTTTTTGTTATCTTTGAGGTAATCAAAATAACTGAAATAGTCCTCTAATTTGATACACTAGCTGTTTCGCATTGAAGTTCTGTAACACTACATGACAATAAAAATTTCCATTGACTGCATGGGGGGAGACCATGGGCCAGCGGTAACAGTTGCAGCAGCAGTCGCTTTTGCAAACCGTGAGCCTGACGTCGAATTCCTGCTGGTTGGACTGGAATCGGATATTCAGATGGAGCTGAAAAAGCTGAATGCACAGCAACATCCGCGTCTGAAAATCGTTCATGCCTCCGAAGTGGTGGCGATGGATGATCCGGTGGAAGTGGCATTACGTCGCAAAAAAGATTCATCAATGCGTGTGGCGGTTACTCAGGTGAAAGATGGTCTGGCGCATGCATGTGTGTCAGCCGGCAACACCGGAGCACTGATGGCAGTTTCGCGATACGTCTTAAAGACGATGCAAGGCGTAGACCGTCCGGCGATTTGCAGTATGCTGCCGAATCAGACTAACCGTCCGACTTATATGCTCGATCTCGGCGCAAACGTCGATTGCGAACCGCAACATTTGCATCAGTTTGCGATTATGGGTTCCGCACTGGTATCCGCTCTGGAAGGCAAGGAGCGTCCGAGCGTTGGCTTGCTCAACGTTGGTGAAGAAGATATCAAAGGCAATGATGTTGTTAAGAAGACAGCGTTGTTACTGCGTGCTGACCATGAACGCGGATTGCTGAATTTCTACGGCAATGTTGAAGGTAATGACATTTTCAAAGGCACGACAGACATTGTTGTCTGCGACGGCTTTGTCGGAAATGTCACACTGAAGGCTGTTGAAGGTTTAGGCAGATTTGTGAAAACCACGCTGACCAGTTCATTTAAGAGCAGTATTCTGAATATGCTCGGTGCTGTGATTGCCCGTGGTGCACTGAAGTCCATTTCCCGTACGATGAACCCATCTAATTATAACGGCGGCAGTCTGCTTGGATTGCGTGGCCTGGTCTTTAAAAGCCATGGCAGTGCTGATAAATACAGTTACGAATGGGCGATTCAGCGTGCGTTTGATGCGGCAAAAAATGACGTGCTGAGCCGGATTTCGAGTTCGATGGCAAAACTGATGCCTGCGCAGGATCAGCCTTTGCCTGCAGATCAAGAACCACTTAACCAAAAGACCGCATGACATTTTTCAGCAAAATTGTTGGAACGGGAAGCTATTTGCCGCCCCGCAGGGTGACAAATCACGAGCTCGCCGAAGAGCTCGCTGCAAAGGGAATTGAAACTTCACATGACTGGATAGTCAGCCGCAGCGGCATCGAAGCACGGCATTATGCAGAGAAGGGTGCGCTGGCCAGTGATATGGCTGTGATCGCCGCACAGAACGCGCTCGAGGCTGCAAAAATGCAGTCAAGCGACATTGATCTGATTATTCTGGCGACATCGACGCCGGATTTTATCGGCGGATTCCCTTCAACTGCATGTGTTGTTCAGCGAAAGCTGGGTATACAGAACGGTGCGGCAGCAATGGATGTGCAGGCGGTATGCACAGGCTTTGTTTATGCACTGACGCTGGCTGACAGCCTGATCAAAACCGGTGCGCATAAAAATGCGCTGATTATCGGTGCTGAAGTTTTTTCCCGTATCCTCAATTTTGAAGACCGCACAACGTGCGTTCTGTTTGGTGATGGTGCCGGCGCGGTTGTATTGTCGCGCTCGGAAACGCCGGGTGTGCTGGCAACCAAATTGCACGCTGATGGCAATTACACCGATATTTTATGTGTCCCAGGACGGGTCGGTCAGGGTGTTGTCGATGGCAGTGCTTATCTGCATATGGATGGTCAGGCCGTATTTAAGCTCGCTGTTACTGCACTTGATAAAGTTGCGAACGAAGTGCTTGAAATGTCTGGCTTGAAAGCTGCCGATATCGACTGGCTTGTTCCGCATCAGGCTAACATCCGCATCATGCACGGTACAGCGAAGAAAATGCAGCTCCCTCTGGAGAAGCTGATCGTAACTGTCGACCAGCATGGCAATACATCTGCCGCTTCTATTCCGTTAGCACTTGATCTTGCTGTGCGTGATGGACGAATTCAGTCAGGACACAAAGTACTGCTGGAAGGTGTGGGAGGCGGATTTACCTGGGGTGCCGCGATCGTTCAGATCTGACGATATTTTTACACGAGGAAGAAAATTACTATGACGCAATTTGCATTCGTCTTTCCCGGACAGGGGTCGCAGGCGATTGGAATGCTGAACGGATTTGGTGAAAATCCCGTTGTGGCGCAGACCGTTGCAGAGGCTTCTGAAGCAATTGGGATGGATCTCGCAAAACTGATCGCTGAAGGTCCGAAAGAAGAACTGGATCTCACAACCAATACGCAACCGGTTATGCTGACCGCCGCAGTGGCGGCTTATCGTGCATGGATTGCAGCTAGCGGTAAATTACCGCGATTGGTAGCCGGACATAGTCTGGGTGAGTATTCCGCACTCGTTGCTGCAGGTGTTATCGCATTTAAGGATGCTGTTCCGCTGGTGCGTTTTCGCGCAAAAGTTATGCAGGAAGCTGTCCCGGTAGGGCAGGGTGGTATGGCTGCTATTCTCGGATTGTCAGACGATGATGTGCGTGCAGCATGCCAGGAAGCTTCTCAGGGAGAGGTTGTTGAGGCTGTCAATTTTAATGCGCCTGCACAGGTAGTCATCGCCGGCACAAAAGCCGCCGTTGAGCGGGCTTGCGAAATTGCGAAAGCAAAGGGCGCAAAACGCGCGCTTCCTCTACCGGTTTCTGCGCCATTTCATTCGTCTTTACTGAAGCCTGCCTCGGATCGTTTGCGCGAATATCTTGCGGATGTAAGTTTTTCCGCGCCGTCTATACCTGTTATCAACAATGTGGACGTAGCAATCGTGACAGACCCTCAGTCCATTAAAGATGCGCTGGTTCGTCAGGCTGCAAGTCCTGTTCGCTGGGTTGAAAGTGTGCAGTCTATGCGGCAGAGCGGTATCACGCATATTATCGAATGCGGTCCCGGTAAAGTACTTGCGGGTCTGACTAAGCGTATTCACGCTGATTTGATCGGTGATGCGATTTATGATCAGGCAACCCTTGAAAAAGTACTGGAAACACTGAAATGAACATGACTTTGGATAATGAAGTAGCACTGGTTACCGGTGCATCACGCGGTATTGGTAAAGCGATTGCGCTTGCGCTGGCAAAGTCTGGTGCGAAAGTCGTAGGAACAGCAACCTCAGAGGCTGGTGCAGCAGCGATCACAGCATATTTTGCTGAAGCTGGTGTGAATGGTAAGGGCGTTGTGTTCAATGTCAACGATATAGAGCGCACATCCTCGCTGGTCGATGAAATTCAGAAGGAATATGGCGCATTGTCAGTACTCGTCAATAATGCGGGGATCACACAGGATCAGCTGGCAATGCGTATGAAAGAAGAAGAGTGGGATAACGTTATTTCCACAAATCTATCAGCTGTTGCGCGATTGTCGCGTGCTGTGCTGCGCGGAATGATGAAAGCCAAACATGGCCGCATTATTAATATCACTTCTGTGGTTGGTTCTTCCGGCAACCCGGGGCAAATGAACTACGCAGCTGCAAAAGCGGGCGTTGCTGGTATGAGTCGCGCGCTTGCGCGTGAAATCGGCAGCCGTAATATCACCGTAAATTGTATTGCGCCGGGTTTTATCGATACTGATATGACGCAGGCGCTGACGGATGATCAGAAGGCCGCGATCCTGTCGCAAATTCCGATGGCGAAGCTTGGTCGTCCGGAAGATGTTGCTGCTGCAACGGTTTTCCTGGCTTCGCGTGACGCTGGTTATATTACAGGTACGACACTGCATGTAAACGGCGGTATGTATCTGGCTTAATAGATGGATTTTAGTGGTGATTTTGCCGAAAATAACGGCAAATGTCGCTAATTAACCCGGGACTTGCTTTTTTGGCGTATAAACCTGATAAAATGCGCGCACCTTAAACAGGCCCCTTATTTTTGATTTTTTCACTGGAGATACACATGTCCGATATCGAACAACGCGTTAAGAAAATCGTCGCAGAACAACTGGGCGTCGCAGAAGCTGACATCAAAACTGAATCCTCTTTCGTTGACGATCTGGGTGCAGACTCTCTGGACACAGTTGAACTGGTAATGGCGCTGGAAGACGAATTCGAAATGGAAATTCCTGACGAAGAAGCTGAAAAAATCACTACCGTGCAACAAGCTATCGACTACGCAACAAAACACGTTGGCGCGTAATCAGCACGATTATCAACATTCAGGAGAAGCGCTTGAGTCGTACGCATAAACGTCGTGTTGTCGTCACCGGCCTGGGTTGTATTTCCCCGATTGGTAACTCGATTGCCAGTGCATGGGATGCCGCTAAAGCGGGTCAGTCCGGTATCGCTACGATCACTAAATTTGATGCCACACCATTTTCCACGCATTTTGCCGGAGAGGTGAAGGGCTTCAACGTTGAAGAGTACATTCCTGCGAAAGAAGCACGTTCGATGGATACCTTTATTCATTTTGGTATCGCAGCGGGCGTGCAGGCGTTTCAGGATTCAGGTCTGGTTGTCACCGAAGAAAATGCCGATCGTATCGGCGTCATCGTAGGGTCCGGTATCGGGGGCTTGCCGATGATTGAAGAGACAAAAGAAGTGCTGACTGAACGCGGCCCGCGCCGCATCAGCCCTTTCTTCGTGCCTGCTTCGATCATCAATATGATTTCCGGGCATTTGTCGATCAGATACGGTCTCAAGGGGCCAAACCTGTCGCTGGTGACAGCATGTACAACAGGTTTGCACTGCATTGGTTCTGCTGCACGTATGATTGAATATGGTGATGCGGATGTCGTTGTGGCGGGCGGTGCTGAATCGACCATTTCACCACTGGGTGTTGGTGGTTTCGCCGCAGCGCGTGCATTATCTTCACGCAATGATGATCCTGCAACAGCATCCCGTCCGTGGGATAAAGACCGGGATGGATTTGTTCTGGGTGAGGGTGCAGGTGTGATGGTGCTGGAAGAATATGAGCACGCAAAAGCACGTGGTGCCAAAATTTATGCGGAAGTGCTGGGATTTGGTATGAGCGGTGATGCGTACCATATCACTTCACCAAGTATGGATGGACCTCGCCGCAGTATGGTCAATGCATTGAAGGATGCAGGTCTGAGCGCTTCAGATATTCAGTACCTGAATGCACATGGTACTTCCACTCCGCTGGGTGATAAAAACGAAACGGAAGCGATTAAAGCAGCGTTTGGTGATCATGCAGCAAAGCTGGCGATCAGTTCGACGAAGTCGATGACTGGTCACTTGCTCGGTGGTGCAGGTGGACTGGAATCTGTGTTCACAGTACTGGCTGTGCATCATCAGATTGCACCGCCAACCATTAATCTGCACACTCCTGATCCTGAGTGCGATCTGGACTATGTTCCGAATGTTGCACGTGAGATGAAAATTGATTATGCAATGAAAAACTCTTTTGGTTTCGGCGGTACTAACGGTACGTTGATATTCGGAAAAGTCTGATTTCAGTCAATTGCAATCGGAGCGCCTTATTCGTTTGAATAAGGCGCTTTTTTTATGGGAAATTGATTTTGATTGTTGTGAAAAATTCCAGTCTGTTGTCTCTTGTTGGCGCTATGCAGATCTTGTTGTGCGCATGCGGCATTTCAATATTTGTTTCGTTCTAGTCTAGATTTCTGGTCCTGCCCACAGCAATCATTGCGCTGACTTTCGGGTTGCATTATTGGCGTGCAAAATTTGAATGCGTTAAAACGATTTTCTTAAAACCGGACGGCTGTATCACGCTTTTGATGGGAACTGGCAACGATGTGAAGGAGCTGCCATGTATGCATGCTGATGTCGCTTTGCCCTGGATGGTATCCCTTGGTAGGCACACATCTGAGATCGGTTATCGTACGTATTGGGTAGCAATTGATATGATGTGTCAGGAGGACTGGCGTAAATTTCAGATTGCCGTGCGCCGTTTACATAATGAAAATCAATATTGAAACGAAATTTTACGTTTTATCCGGGAACTTACCGGGATTACTGTTGTTCTATATAACGTGAGCATAGAAACGCTTGCCGGAGTTGAGCCGGAAAATAATAAGGATAATTGAGTGACAACAGAACGCGAGATAGACCAGATACTGGTTGAACGCGTCCAGCGTGGTGATAAAAAAGCCTTCGAGCTTCTGGTTTCCAAATATCAGCGGAAACTGATGCGGCTCGTGTCGCGGCTCGTCTACGATCAGGCTGAGGCTGAAGATGTTGTGCAGGAGGCATTTATTAAGGCGTACCGGGCGTTGCCAAATTTTCGAGGTGAGTCAGCGTTTTATACCTGGCTGTACCGAATTGGCATCAATACGGCAAAGAACCATCTTGTCACGCAGGGCAGAAAGGCGCCGACTTCTACTGAAGCAGATGTAGAGGAGGCGGAAGGTTTTGTCGATGCGGATGGGTTGAAAGACATTAATACGCCTGAATCGCTGTTGCTTAGTAAGCAAATTGCTCAGACGGTGAATGCTGCGATGCATGCGCTGCCGGAAGAGTTAAGAAACGCCATCACCTTGCGTGAAATTGAAGGTTTGAGTTACGACGAAATTGCAGAAGTCATGCTTTGCCCGATCGGAACTGTTCGCAGCCGTATTTTCAGAGCCCGTGAAGCGATTGCAGAAAAGCTGCGGCCCTTGCTTGGAACCAATATTGATCAGCGCTGGTAAGCGTTGTTAAGAAAGAAGTGCAGGAAAACTATGAACCATATTGATCGCGAAAAAGAAGCTGTGTCGTCCCTCATGGATGGCGAAGCTGATCATGCAGAACTGGACGCATTGATTCGCCAGCTTGAACAGTCCGGCCTGAAAGATGAATGGGATCTTTATCATCAGATTGGTGATGCGTTGCGTTCTGATGATCTGAATATGCCAATGAGCTCGTCTTTTAACGAGAAATTTGCTGAGCGATTTGCGTCTGAGCCTGTCATCCTTTCGGCTCCGCTGCCTGCAAACAATCCTCAGGGCTCACAGGAAAGAAAATATGCACCATACAAGTGGGGTTTTGCCGGTGCAATTGCTGCCGGTCTGATGGCATTTGTACTGATGCCGCAAATTGCCGGAACCGGCAGAGCGCCTGCTCAGCCGGCTGAAATGGCTGCCGCGAAAAGTGGATTCCAGCTGGCATCAGCTAAACCTGAAGTGCGTTCTGCACAAGCATCTGCCAGTGATGAGGTGGCGGTCGTTAAGCCGAATCAGCTTGATATGCTGCGAGACCCGCGAATCGACAGCTATCTGGTTGCACACCAGCGGTTTTCTCCGACAATCAGCAAGGCAGCGGTAGTTACTCAGCCTGCTCAGGAAAAGTGAACACGTAAAGATGTTGTATAAAAAAATTTACCTCGGAATGTTGTTGCTGGCCGGAAGTGCTTTTGCATTTGCGGCGGGTTCCGGGGAAAAAAATGATCCTCAGAAAGTGCTGAAAAGCATCCAGCTTGCTGCGCAAAAGCTCAGCTATTCGGGCACCTTTGTGTATCAGCAGGCGAACCAGATACGAACATCGCGGATTACGCATGTCAATGACGGCGGTAATGAGATCGAAAAGCTGGAGATCCTCGACGGGAAGCCGAGAGAATACATTCGCCGTAATGACGAAGTCTCATGCTATTTGCCGGAACAAAAACTCGTTCAGGTCGAGAAAGATGTTAATCCGGAATCATTTCCCGCGCTTCTGACACAGAACGCACAAGCACTGTCCGAGATTTACCATATACGCAAAGGCGAGTCCGCCCGGGTAGCGGGTCTTGATTGCCAGACATATTTACTGGATCCGAAAGATGGCTTCCGTTACGGCTATAAGTTGTGCGCGGATAAAAACAGCAACCTGCTGTTGCGTGCGCAAACCGTTAATACACGGAATGAAGTGATTGAACAGATTGCGTTTACCCAATTGCAGGTCGGAGATATCGACCGTTCAAAACTGAAACCCGGCTTTAGCGGCGCTGCAAACTGGCGTATTGAAAATCTGACGGTGCAATCCAATATAAGTTCGGGATGGATCGTGAAGCAATTGCCAGCCGGATATAAAAAGACGAAAGAAATTAAACGTCTGATTGCCGGTGGTACGGGCGGAAAAACCCATCCGGTCATACAAATGACCTTCTCTGACGGTCTGGGTGCGTTTTCTGTCTTCGTTGAGCCGGATTCCGAAGGGCGTACAGAAGGCAGTATCCAGCAGGGAGCAATGAATATCACTGCACGCAGGGTCGGCGATGCATGGATAACAGTAGTCGGTGAGGTGCCTGCCTCCGTGGTACGTCAGGTGGTCAGCTCACTGGAATTCCGGCCAGTTAAGTAATCATCGAGAACGAGTCTATGAAAGAAAATAAACTTTTTCCTTTGAAAAAAACAATTGTCGCATTTGCCGTGCTGAGTGGACTGGCTGGCGCCTTTCCGTTAGCCAGTCATCTGATGCCGCAAACCCATGCAGCCAGCGCTGCAGTCGCCGGACTGCCGGATTTCACCGAACTGGTGGATAAAGTCGGACCTGCTGTCGTGAATATCCGTACAACGGAAAAAATTCAGGCAGGAAATGGCTTTGCTGAAGAAGATCCGGCACTGGAATTTTTCCGTCGTTTCTGGGGTATGCCGGTTCCGAAGGCAGCACCGAAAAAACGTTCAACCCCACAACACGAGGAAGAAATTCCGCGCGGAGTCGGTTCCGGCTTCATTGTTTCTGCTGATGGTTACGTGCTGACCAATGCACACGTTATCGAAGGCGCTTCCGAAGTGTATGTGAAGCTGACAGATAAGCGCGAATTCAAGGCGAAAGTAGTTGGTCGTGACGCGAAGACTGATGTCGCGGTCCTGAAGATTGAGGCAAAAAATCTGCCGAAAGTAAATGTCGGCGATTCTTCGAAAGTGCGTGCCGGTGAATGGGTGATTGCTATCGGTTCACCATTCGATCTTGAGAATACGGTAACGGCGGGTATCGTCTCAGCAAAAGCCCGTGACACCGGTGATTTTGTTCCTCTGATCCAGACGGACGTTGCCGTCAACCCCGGTAATTCCGGTGGTCCGCTGATTAATATGCGGGGCGAAGTCATTGGTATTAATTCACAGATTTACAGCCGTTCCGGCGGCTATATGGGCATTTCGTTTGCGATTCCGATTGATGAGGCAATCCGCGTCTCCGAACAAATCAAAGCTGGTGGCAAGGTATCACGTGGCCGTCTGGGTGTTCGGATTGCTGAGCTGTCAAAAGACATCGCCGAACAAATCGGTTTGCCGAAAGTGCAGGGCGTGGTGATTGCGCAAGTCGAACCGGGCTCTCCGGCAGAGAAAGCAGGCTTGCGTGACGGTGACGTAGTCCTGAAATTCAACGGACAAGTTATCGAGAAGCCAGTCGATCTGACACGCGCAGTTGGTGCCCTGAAGCCTGATACAAAAGCGAATATTTCCGTCTGGCGTAATGGTGCACAACGTGAAGTCGCGCTGGTGATCGGTGAGGCAGAAACCGACAAAACTGCGCAAAAAGCCGATAAAAAGTCCAAGAAAGAAATTGCTAATTCGCTGGGCTTAACGGTAACTGATCTGAGCGAAGCGCAAAAACGTGATTTGCAGTCCGGTGGTGTAGTGGTGGAAGCGGTTGACGGCGCTGCAGCTGCGGCTGGCATTATGCCGGGCGACTATATTCTGTCGCTGAATCAGCTGGAAGTGAAAGACGCTAAACAGTTTGCTGCGATTGTGGCAAAACTGGATCCGAAGAAAGCAGCCGTTGTGCTGGTGCGTCGCGACCGTGTTTCTCAGTTCGTATTGCTTAAACCGCAGCAATAAGCATAAAATCACTCTGTTGGGAGCCAGCCCGTGCGGGCTGGCTCTTTTTTTATCCGGATAAAACTGCTTATGCTGAAATTTACCCTGTACTCCCGCAGTTACTGTCATTTATGTGAGGATATGGCCCTCGCACTGAAAGCCTTGCTCGGTGACCTGCCATACGATCTGGAGATCACGGATGTCGATGCAGATCCGGCACTTGTTGAGAAATATGATGAACTGGTTCCGGTGCTGACAGGCTATTCGGTTAGCAATGGCTGGCAGCAATTATGCCACTATCATCTGGACGCGAAGGCAGTCACTGCATTTGTACAGGAACAATCATGACGGAAACCATGGATTTATTCGCCATCGAGGAAGATATTCTGCGCTGTGGCGTGGATGAGGCAGGGCGTGGTCCGCTGGCCGGTTCCGTAGTTGCTGCGGCAGTCATTCTGAACCCTGAAAAGCCAATCAACGGTTTACGGGACTCCAAAAAGCTAAGCGAAGCGCAGCGTGATGCACTGGCCGAAGAAATCAAAGAAAAAGCACTGGCCTGGCATATTGCTGAGGCCAGTGTTGAGGAAATTGATGAACTGAATATTCTGCAGGCGACGATGCTGGCCATGCGCAGAGCGGTCGAAGGATTGGCAATCGTTCCGGAACTGGCGCTGATCGATGGTAATCGCTGTCCTGTGATGAAGGTACGATCTGAGGCGATTGTAAAAGGCGACGATAAAGTCGCAGAAATCTCAGCCGCGTCGATTCTGGCAAAAACCGCCCGGGACGCACAACTGATGGTGTTGCATCAGCAATATCCGGATTATGCATTTGATCAGCACAAAGGCTATCCAACTGCACTGCATCTGGCACGTCTGGCACAGCATGGCGTAACGCCGGTGCATCGTAAATCTTTCGGGCCAGTTAAAAAATTATTAGGTTGATATGAAGATCATCAGTTCGCGCGATAACCCGCGTTATAAGGAAATGCGTCAGCTTGCATCCAGCGCGCAAGCCCGCAAAAAAGCCGGAAAAACGATACTCGACGGCGTCCATTTGTGTGATGCATATTTTGATCATATCGCTGCAAAGGCCACCATGATTGTGTCGGAAACCGGTATGCGGATGTCCGAAGTGGTGCCGCTGGTTGCCCGCGCCGAAGACCGCGGCACCGAAGTGATTTGCCTGCCGGATGCCTTGTATGCCGCCCTGAGTCAGGTGGAAAACGGCGTGCCGGTTGCCTTACTGATCGATACACCGGTTTGCCCTATGCCTGACCGCCTGCACGAGACTGTGGTCTTGCTGGATGGCGTACAGGACCCCGGCAATCTTGGCTCAATATTGCGCAGTGCGGCAGCGGCGGAAATTCAGCATGTGATTTGCGGGCAAGGCACGGTAGCGGCATGGTCGCCAAAGGTGTTGCGTGCGGGCATGGGCGCGCATTTTGCACTGAATATTTACGAAGGGCTGGAATTGTCTGCAATCACAGATAAGCTGCAGATGCCTTTGTGCGCGACCAGTTCTCATACCGAAACCACGATTTATGCAGCCAATCTGGCGCGTCCGGTTGCATGGCTGTTTGGTCACGAAGGCAGCGGTGTGTCTGCGGAGCTGATGCAGCGTGCTGACCTGACCGTCACTATCCCGCAATCCCCGAAAATTGAATCGATGAACGTCGCCGCCAGCGCAGCCGTTTGTTTCTTTGAGCAAAGGCGGCAATTGCTGGCCTGAGCGCTCGGCTCGGCTGCGCTGAACGGGTATCGCAGTTCAGCGGCCCATTGGCTCAGGCGGGGAATTTTCCTGAGTGTTGAGTAGCAGACTATGCAAATATCGTCATTTGGTATTTTGTGAGAGCCGGACTTTCTGCCGACGACCGCCGGATCGCTGTGCCTGAATCCGCATTTGAGGCATTTTGGGGCTCCTGAAACGCGGTTTCGGCTGATTTAGCCGGCCTATCCGGCTGACGACTTCATTCAAGGGAGGTTTCCTCTCCGGCAAAACAAAAAGCACCGGTTCCTGTCTGGAAGCCGGTGCTTTTTCTTACTCAGTTCTTTGTACAGGCGACACTTGCCTGTGTCAGCGCATTAGTAAATACGAACGTCAGCCTTAATTTCCTGCAGTATCGTGGTCGAAATTTCTTCAATCGATTTGGTGGTGGAAGATAACCAGCGTATGCCTTCTTTACGCATCAGTGCCTCTGCTTCGTTGACTTCATAGCGGCAGTTTTCCAGTGATGCATATTTGCTGCCCGGACGGCGTTCGTTACGGATTTCTGATAAACGCTCAGGCATGATACTCAGACCGAACAATTTATGTTTATATGCAGGAAGGCAGGAAGGCAGCTTGCCGCGTTCAAAATCTTCCGGAATCAGCGGGTAATTGGCGGCTTTGATGCCATATTGCATTGCCAGATACAGACTGGTTGGTGTTTTGCCACTGCGCGACACCCCAACCAGAATCACATCGGCAGTCGACAGATTTTTATCTGACTGACCATCATCATGCGCCAGCGAGAAATTAATCGCTTCAATCCGGTTTTTATACTCTTCTGTATCTGCGACATTATGGCTGCGCCCGATGGTGTGGGTGGATTTGACACCCAGTTCCTGCTCCAGCGGTGATACAAAGGTCTGGATCAGATCCATATGCATACCTCTGGAGGAAAATATTACTTTAGCCAGGTCAGACTTCACCAGAGTCGAGAAAACAATCGGGCGTGCACCTTCGCGATCAAAAGCATCATTGATCTTACGTACCGCCTCATGCGCCTTATCCAGCGTATCGATAAAAGGCAGGCGCACCTGTTTGAATTTCATGTCAAACTGGGTCAGGACCGAATGTCCGAAAGTTTCCGCAGTGATACCGGTACCGTCTGAAACAAAAAAGACGGTACGGTTGGCGATGGGCATTGTGCTGTTAGCGGATGAGTTCATACAGAATCAGGTCAAAAAGAATGAAAGTGTTCGGTGAAAACAATTACTCGAATATATTTTCTAGGCTAGATCAATTTTGCAGTACAGCATGTAAAATGGAGCAACAGTAGTGCATTTTATCGTTCCCCGTGCGAACAAGAATAAAAATATTCCGGGTGCATGATGTAAATCGCGCTAAGACAGATTTCTTATCATCAAAATGGGGTTGTTATGTCTGACGCAGTAAAAGAAGCCGTGTACGTTGCTTCGTTTGAAGAATTAAGGATGACCGATGTGGAGTCGGTTGGCGGTAAAAATGCTTCGCTGGGTGAAATGATCAGCCAGCTGGCAACTGCCGGCGTCCGTGTGCCGGGTGGTTTCGCCACCACAGCGCAAGCTTTCCGTGATTTTCTCGAATACAGCAAAGACGGCGAAAGCTCTCTGGCAAAAAAAATCGAACAACGTCTGGCATCGCTGGATATCGATGACGTGAAAGAATTGGCGAAAGCCGGTGCGGAAATCCGTGAGTGGATCGTTGAAACACCGTTCCAGCCACGTTTGCTGGCGGAAATCGAATCTTTTTATCACCGTCTGGTAGCTGACTCCGAAAGTGAAGTGTCGTTTGCGGTGCGTTCTTCTGCGACAGCGGAAGATTTGCCTGACGCATCCTTTGCAGGCCAGCAGGAAACTTTCCTGAATGTGGTCGGTATCGATAACGTGCTGGAAGCAATCAAACACGTATTCGCGTCGCTGTATAACGACCGTGCGATTTCTTACCGCGTTCACAAAGGCTTCACGCACTCCGAAGTTGCACTGTCCGCCGGTATTCAGCGTATGGTGCGCTCTGATACTGGCGCTGCCGGTGTGATGTTCACCATCGATACGGAATCCGGTTTCAAAGATGTGGTATTCATCACTTCGAGCTATGGTCTGGGTGAAACCGTGGTGCAGGGTGCGGTTAACCCTGACGAATTCTACGTTCACAAACCGATGCTGGAACTGGGCAAACTGCCGGTAATCCGTAAAAACATCGGTTCCAAACTGATCAAAATGGAATTCACCGGCGAAGCCAAAGCTGGCCGCTCGGTGAAAACCGTGGATGTACCAATCGAACTGCGTAACCGCTATTCGCTGGAAGACCGTGAAATCGTTGAACTGGCAAAATATGCCGTGATCATCGAGAAACACTATGGCCGTCCGATGGATATCGAATGGGGTAAAGATGGCCGTGACGGCAAACTGTACATCCTGCAGGCACGTCCTGAAACTGTGAAGTCTCAGGAAAAAGCCCATGACGCGCAGCAAAAATTCCGTCTGAAAGGCAGTGGTACTGTGCTGGCTTCAGGCCGTGCGATCGGTCAGAAAATCGGTGCCGGTCCGGTGCGCGTGATCAATGATCCGTCTGAGATGGAACGTGTACAGCCAGGTGATGTTCTGGTTGCTGACATGACAGACCCGAACTGGGAACCGGTCATGAAACGTGCATCCGCGATCGTCACTAACCGTGGCGGCCGTACCTGCCATGCAGCGATTATTGCGCGCGAACTGGGTGTGCCGGCAGTGGTTGGCTGTGGCGATGCGACAGAAATGCTGAAAGACGGCACGCTGGTCACCGTATCCTGTGCCGAAGGCGATGAAGGTAAGATTTACGACGGTTTGCTGGAAACAGAAATCACTGAGGAAGTCCGCGGTGAGCTGCCTGAGCTGCCGGTAAAAATCATGCTGAACGTCGGTAACCCGCAACTGGCTTTCGATTTCCAGTCCGTACCAAACGAAGGTGTTGGCCTGGCGCGCCTGGAATTCATCATTAATAACAATATCGGCGTCCATCCGAAAGCCATTCTGGAATACCCGAATATTGATCCTTCGCTCAAAAAAGCGGTGGAATCTGTGGCGCGTGGTCATGCTTCGCCGAAAGCGTTTTATGTCGACAAACTGGCAGAGGGCGTTGCAACGATTGCTGCTGCGTTCTGGCCGAAAAAAGTCATCGTGCGTTTGTCTGACTTTAAATCCAATGAGTACAAAAAACTGATTGGTGGTTCCCGCTACGAACCGGATGAAGAAAATCCGATGCTGGGCTTCCGTGGCGCAGCGCGCTACATTGCACAAGATTTCGGTGCCGCATTTGAAATGGAATGTCTGGCAATGCGCCGCGTCCGTGATGAAATGGGTCTGACCAACGTGGAACTGATGGTGCCATTCGTGCGTACTTTGCCACAGGCTGCACGCGTCATTGATCTGCTGGCAAAAAATGGCCTGAAACGTGGCGAAAATGGCTTGCGCGTCATCATGATGTGCGAAGTGCCATCAAACGCGATTCTGGCGGAACAATTCCTTGAGTACTTCGACGGTTTCTCTATCGGTTCTAACGACCTGACACAGCTGACACTGGGTCTGGACCGTGATTCCGGTATGGAATTGCTGGCAGCTGATTTTGATGAACGTGATCCGGCGGTACGTGCGCTGCTGTCGAAAGCGATCGCTGCTTGCCGCGCAGCCGGTAAATACGTCGGTATTTGCGGTCAGGGTCCTTCGGATCATCCTGATTTTGCCGAGTGGCTGATGCAGGAAGGCATCGAATCGATTTCTCTGAATCCGGATTCCGTTGTTGAAACATGGAAAAAACTGGCAGCGAAGTGATTTGTTGTAAATCTGAACAGAAAAGAGGCTCGTAAGAGCCTCTTTTTTTATGCGCGTAAGCAAAGCAGGTGAAATAGGATCAAAATTACCGGTGCAGAAATGTACACAATAACCAAGAATGGCAAGACTTCGACAAGGAGAAAATCATGGCTGACTGGATGTGGTGGGGCGTACTGACCGGCATTCTGCTGATTGCAGAAATACTGACCGGAACCTTTTACTTGCTGATGGTGGCGATTGGTTTTGTTGCCGGCGGAATTGCAGCGTATGCGGGTGCCGGACTGGCGCCACAAATCATTGTTGCCGCATTTGTGGCGGCTTCTGCAGTGACCATGCTAAACAAGATCCGGCCGCAAAGCACAGCAAAATCGTCAGATACGGAAAATTCTCTGGATATTGGTCAGGTAATCCGTGTCGATGAATGGCGGGATATCGGCAATGGACGCTTTGTCACCCGAGCCTGCCATCGCGGATGTCAGTGGGATGTGGAACTTCTGGCAGGGCATCCGGTAGCAGGCAATTTTCTGATTGAAGAAGTGCGTGGTAATACCCTGGTCGTCCGTTCGTAATCAGGGCCTATAAATCGTTATACGGAGGTTTTCATGGAAGGTTTTGGTGTTGTTGCGCTGATCATTTTATTTGTCGTGATTGTGTTCGCGATGAAAACCGTCAACGTCGTTCCGCAGCAGCATGCCTGGGTGGTGGAGCGGCTGGGGAAATACCATTCCACGCTGGGGCCGGGTCTGAATATCGTGATGCCGTTTATTGACCGTATTGCATATAAGCACGTGCTGAAAGAAATCCCGCTGGATGTGCCGCCACAGGTCTGTATCACCAAAGACAATACGCAGCTTCAGGTTGACGGTATTCTGTATTTTCAGGTCACAGATCCGATGCGCGCTTCTTACGGTTCATCCAACTATATCGCTGCGATCACGCAACTGGCGCAGACAACCCTGCGTTCTGTCGTTGGCCGGATGGAGCTGGATAAAACGTTTGAAGAACGTGATCACATCAACACCACCGTGGTGAATGCGATTGATGAGTCAGCGGCGAACTGGGGTGTGAAGGTGTTGCGCTATGAAATCAAGGATTTAACACCGCCGAAAGAGATTTTGCATGCAATGCAGGCACAGATCACTGCTGAACGTGAAAAGCGGGCTTTGATTGCCGCTTCTGAAGGTCGTAAGCAGGAGCAAATCAATCTGGCCAGCGGCGAACGTGAGGCGGCGATTGCAAAGTCTGAAGGTGAAAAACAAGCAGCGATTAACCGTGCTGAAGGTGAGGCCGCCGCGATTCTGGCAATTGCACAAGCCAGTGCAGAAGCTTTGCGTGTTACCGCTTCGGCAATTCAACAGCCGGGTGGCAGCGATGCGATGAATCTGAAAGTCGCCGAGCAATATGTGGAAGCCTTCGGCAAACTGGCAAAAACTAACAATAGCCTGATTGTTCCCGGAAACTTCGGGGATATGAGTAGTTTGTTAGCCAGCGCGATGCAGGTGCTGAAGCAGAACGGCAAAGCGCAGTAAGGCTGTCAGCGACACAGGAAAGCTCGTTAGTTACCCGTAGTATCGACAAACAGAAAACGGCCATCTGCAATGATGGCCGTTTTTCTTTATTGCAGCATGGCGAAAGCAGACGGGCAGGGAAGGTGTACCGGTTATCGCGGATGACGGACAAGCATTGTGCAAAAATCCGCATTTGCGATTTTCGGAGAGCCGGACTTTCTGCCGACGACCGCCAGATCGCTATGCAGAACTGCGCATTTCAGGCATTTTTGGGTGATTTCAGACAGTTTCAGACTGTTTCCAACACTGAGGGCGGTTCTGAGCCTGACTTCATAGTCGGGTCAGGCTCAGTGTTTTTAAGCTTACATCCCGATAAACAAATCTTTTACTTCGCGTGGCTGCGAGCGCCAGTACTGACGTGGTGCATGAATGCCAGCGCCAAGCTCCGCCGCTGCGTGCCATGGCCAGTGCGGGTTATAAAGCATGACGCGGGCAACGCCGATCAGGTCTGCTTCCTGCTCCTGCAAGATTTGTTCGGCTTGTTTAGCCTCTGTAATCAGACCGACGGCAATCACCGGCATGCTGGTGACGGCTTTGATCGCTTTAGCAAACGGTACCTGATAACCCGGTTCTAACGGGATTTTCTGTTGCGCGGAAAGGCCACCACTGGATACATGAATAAACGCGCAGCCGCGTTTTTCCAGTTCTTTCGTCAGAATCAGGCTGCCTTCCAGATCCCAGCCGCCATCAGCCCAGTCGCTTGCTGAAATGCGAATGCCCAGAGGGTAGTCAGCCGGAATGACGCGTTTCATGTCGTCAAAAATTTCCAGCGTCAGGCGCAGACGGTTTTCCAGGCTGCCGCCATACTGATCCGTACGCTGATTGGACAGGGGAGACATGAACTGATGCAGCAGGTACCCGTGCGCCGCATGCAGTTCTATGCTGTCGAATCCCGCTGCGACAGCACGACGCGCAGCGTCCGTAAATGCCTGACGAACTTCCTGGATATCACCCAGCGTCAGTGCATGTGGAGCAGCATCATGGGCATAGTGTGGAATCGCCGATGGCGCAACAGTTTGCCAGCCACCCTGATCGGTATTCAGTAGTTGTCCGCCATTCCAGGGGGCAGCGCTGGAAGCCTTGCGTCCTGCATGTGCAAGCTGAATTGCCAGTGGCATCGCAGAATACTGGCGCAAGCGGGTTACCAGATCTTTCAGTGATTCAGCATGCGCGTCAGACCAGATACCCAGATCGAGTGGTGAAATACGGCCGCGCGCTTCAACGGCCGTTGCTTCCAGAATCAGCAAACCCGCGCCGGAATGCGACATTGCGCCGAGATGCATTAAATGCCAGTCAGACGGAAAACCATCTTGCGCTGAGTACTGGCACATCGGCGCGATGATGATGCGGTTAGGTAAGGTGAGTTTGCCCAGTTGAAACGGCGTGAACAGCTGGCTTTGCATAAAATTTCCATTCTTGAAAAAGACAGAATCATTATGCGCCAGCTGGCAATATATTTCAGAGATACAAAAAATGACTTAACGGCGGGGATGAATGCCGAAGAAGTGAGCTTGTCAGCGCGGGTTTTTACAGCTCAGTTCGGCTTTTTCTTTTTCCCGACGTAATTTCTGACGCGCCTTGTTTTCCTGTTTTGGTCCCGCGCCGCGCAAATCTTCTTCCGCCCATTTCACCCGCAATTTTGCTTTGTCACATAACACTCGGGCTTTTTCTGAGCTGGCGACAGCACGCCGGATCTCGCGATCTGTTTTTTCTTCACGTTTCAGACGCTGATTCCGCATTTGCTCGGTTTGTTTTTTGTCCTGATCGGCTTGTCTGCGCGCTTCCTTTTTCTGTTTTTCGGAGGGCGCAGGTAAGGGCTTCAGCTGACCGAGTGAGTTGGTACCTTTCGGGCAGGCATCATGCTGGTAAATGACTTGTCCGTTTTTTTCGCAGCGCATGATATCTGCCTGCGCTGACAGTGGCGGCAGCACAAACATGAGGCTGAGTGCCACGCTATGCAATAACAGGGATCTTACTTTCATGGAAATTTAAATATATTACAAAATTTTGCCCGGATTCATCATACCAGCAGGGTCCAGCGCCTGCTTGACGGCACGCATCAGGGAAAGTGCGGTTTCTGACTTATAACGCAGCATGTCGTCGCGCTTCATCGCACCGATTCCGTGTTCTGCAGAAAATGAACCACCAAACACATGAACCTGATCATGAATCAGACGACTGACTCCTTCATCATTCAGCGCATCCGGCGTCAGTTGGCGGTCTACGGCTTGGGTACTGACATTAAAATGCAGATTACCGTCCCCCATATGACCGAAGCACACGACTTGCGCACCCGGGCATCGGCTGGACAGCAGGTGTTCTGTTTGTTTAATAAATTCAGGGATGCGGCTGACCGGTACGGCGATATCATGCTTGAGATTCCGTCCGGCTTTTGCCTGCGCTTCTGAAATGGATTCACGCAACTTCCAGAAGGCATCTGCCTGCGCTACCGATGTGGCAAGTACACCGTCTGCCAGCAAATTTGCCTGAATCAGGTTTTGCTGAAAGTCTTCCCAGACCGCCGCAGTATGTGCAGAAGGGTGAAAATCAGAAATTTCCAGCAAAATCTGGTACGGATAAGGCTGTGCAAATACTGCGCGGGTACCGGGAATATGCTGCAGAACCAGATCCGTGCAAACGCGGGAAATGAGTTCAAATGTCGTCAGCGCTGGGCCGAACTGATCTCCCGCAAGCCGCAAAATGTGTAAGGCATCTTCCGCCGACTGCACCGCCAGCAATGCTGTGCAGCGGCTGCGCGGTTGCGGATACAGTTTCAGAACGGCGGCGGTAATGATGCCCAGTGTTCCTTCTGCACCGATGAACCACTGTTTCAGGTCATAGCCGGTATTGTCTTTGCGTAAGCCATGTAACTGGGTCAGGATTTCCCCGTTAGCCGTGACCACTTCCAGCCCCAGACAGAGATCGCGTGTATTTCCATAACGCAGTACGGCGGTGCCGCCAGCATTCGTCGATAAATTGCCACCGATGGTGCAGCTTCCCTCTGATGCCAGTGACAGCGGAAATAGTCGATTGACCTCTGCAGCCGCTTGCTGAATGGCTGCGAGCGTGCAGCCCGCTTCGGCAATCAGGGTATTTCCATCAGAATCAAGCTGACGAACCCGGTTCAGGCGGCGGGTTGAGAGGATAATTGCAGTTTGCGGCGCAGTGGGGATGCTACCAAGCACTAAACCTGTATTGCCGCCTTGCGGAACAATGGCGACATTTGCATCGCGGCATAGTCGGACAATGTCGGCGACTTCACGCGTTGAAGCGGGCAAGACAACGGCAAGTGCATCGCCTTTCTGACGTCCGCGCCATTCGGATTCAAAAATCTGTTTCTCTGCAGTATCGGTGATGACGAATTGTTCTCCGCATACCGCGCGGCATGCGGCCAGAAAATCTGTGTAAAGCAGTGAGCCTTGCGTCATTGTTCACTCCGTACGAGGCTCCGCTGCTTTTTTTAAGCGCTTGGCCGCCTTTTTCATCGGATACAGATACAGCGCAATACCGGCAAACAGCAGCAGTGACAACACCAGTTCGCCGATTGCCAGCCACGCGGATACCTGATTTGTATCACTGAATCCGCGCACAATCCCTTCGGTAAAGTACAGCCAGACCAGCATCGATCCCCATTGCAGCGTGTAATTGTCTCTTTTGATCATTCCCTTGGCGAGAAACAGCAGTGGCAGCGCTTTCAGCGCCAGCCAGGAACCGCCACTACGTAATGGTGCGAGCCATATTTCCCAACTGAGACACAACAAGATCAACAGTGCCCAACTGATACCTGCGAGCTTATGCCCGAGAACTTGTTTTGGTGTCAGTGTCATGCACGGCCCCGTTGCAGCGTCATCGCGGTGGTGGCAAGGCGTTTCCCGAGCGCAATTGTCAGCTTTCGGGTTTCATCTGTAATTTTTTGTTTGCCGTCCAGGCCAGACCAGTGGGTTGCTCCGTAAGGTGAACCGCCGCTGGCCGTGAGCATCAGATCGGGTTCGGCGTAGGGAATGCCAACAATCATCATGCCGTGATGGAGCAGCGGCAGCATCATGCTAAGTAGTGTGGATTCCTGACCACCGTGCATGCTGCCGGTAGAGGTAAATACGCACGCCGGTTTGCCACTCAGCGATCCTGCCAGCCATTCGGTACTGGTGGAGTCCAGAAAATATTTCAGCGGCGCAGCCATGTTGCCGAAACGGGTCGGTGAACCGAGTGCCAGTGCAGCACATTCGCGCAAATCTTCCAGCTCAACGTACGGTGGCCCGGTATCGGGGATTGCCGGTGCGGTCGCTTCGCAATTGGCGGAAACCGGCGGTACCGTGCGGATACGGGCCTCGCATCCGGCCACGCTTTCCACGCCCTGTGCGATCAGTTCGGCGAGTGCATGTGTTGCGCCGTGGCGGGAATAGTAAAGAATGAGGATAGAGATCGTGTTCATGGCGCGTATTATATGAGCCTTTAGCAACGAAACTTATTAAAATAGCGCAGTGTATGACTGAAAAAGAATATGATGCGCTTGATTAGCTGGCGACAAACTCAAAACCTGCTGAAATTCGGATTGCGCCGTTTGCGTGAAGGCAGACTGACGCAGGTGGCAGGCAGTCTTACCATGACTTCTGTGCTGGCCATCGTGCCGATTATTACGGTGGCACTGGCTATCTTTACCGCCTTTCCGTTATTCAATACTTTCCGCACGTCGCTCGAAGCATATTTCGTCCAGAATCTGATGCCGAAAGCGTTTGCGAATACGATTCTCGGTTATTTAACCCAGTTCGCAACGAAGGCAACGCGCCTGTCTGCAGTCAGCGGTGTGATGCTGATGTTTACTGCCATCGCTACCATGGCCATGATTGATAAAGCATTCAATCAGATATGGCAGGTAAAACGGCCGCGCCCGTTTTTTCAAAGTTTGCTGGTGTACTGGGCCATTGTGACGCTGGGGCCGTTGCTGATCGGTGCTTCGATATCAGTCACTTCTTATTTGTTTACTGCAACCAGTGGTGTGGTTGGGACACTTCCTTTTATCGGCGGTGTTGCGTATACCGCGATTTCGATTTTGTTCACGATGGGTGCTTATACCTTGCTGTATACGACAGTCCCGAACCGCAGCGTGGACTGGCGTGATGCAGCATGGGGCGGTTTTGTCGCATCGTGCGCATTTGAAATTGCCAAGCGTGGATTCGCTTTGTTTGTTACGCATTTCCCGACGTACACCATGGTCTACGGTGCGTTAGCTGCTATTCCGATCTTTCTGGTCTGGATTTATTTGTCCTGGATGATTACGCTGATCGGCGCTGTAATTGCTGCGTCTTTACCCGTTGTACGCTTTGAACGCTGGTGGCACGTGCCCGCGCCGGGCAGCGCTTTTGACGATGCGATGCAACTGCTTGGGCTGCTGGTGAAAGCCCGTGAGCAGGATCATCAGGCCATGCTGAGTCTGACGCAATTGCGTTCAGCAACGCGGTTTGGTCTGGATGAAATTGAAAATCTGCTGGAACGGATGGCAGAAAAAAAATGGGTAGCACGTGTCGTCCCCGAAGTTTCTGCAGCAAGTGCCGCAGCATGGCTGAAGTTATCCGAAGGACCGCAGGAATTCTGGATGCTGACGCTGAATCCGAAAGAGCTGACTATGGCGGATGTCTATCGCTTGTTTGTGTATGAACCCATGCATGGCAGCCATTTTTCCGCGTTCATAGAAAAACGTATTGAGACGGGTTTGCTGATCAGCTTGCACGATTATTTTGTTAAACCGCAGGACGCCAATGAAATATACCCGCATCCACAGTAAAGAGCTTGATGAGTCTGTGGTCAGCCGGTGGCTGGCTATGTTGGCAACCGAACCTTTGTATCACAGTCCGTATTTTCATCCGGCATACACGCAGGCAATAGCGCGGACTCGCGACGACGTATATCTTTTGCTCGCTGAGCAAAATAACCGTCTATGCGGAATCCTGCCCTTGCATCATACGCCACAACGTACCACGGTGATTGGGGAGGGGCTGACGGATTATCAGGGCTGGATCAGAGAGCAAACAGAACTGCCTGATTGCGCCGGTGCTTTCCGGCAGACAGGCATACATCGGCTGGATTTCAACCACGTACCGGCGACGTTTACAGAATTTCAAGATTACGTATGGAAAGGATCGCGCAGTCTGACGATGGATCTGAGCGGAGGCTACGGGGCTTACCAGCAAAAGCTGCAGACGGGCAGGGAAGCCAGCCTGTTTAAGAAAATTGATACCAATGTCAGAAAGCTCGGAAACAAAGTTGGTCCGGTAAATTTCGTCTGGCACAGTGCAGAACAACGTGATCTGAATGCATTGCTGGCAGGCAAATCAGACCAGTTTGTACGCACTCTTGGTGAACAAGCTGACATTTTCCGGACGACATGGATACGTGAATCCGTTGAAATGCTGCATTCTGCACAGGCCCCTTTGTTTGCCGGTGTATTGTCTGGGCTTTACGCGGGCGACGTGCTGATTGCTGCACACTTTGGCATACGTTCCGGTAAAACGCTGCATTACTGGTTTCCATGGTATGAGACCCGCTACGCAGAATATTCACCCGGATTGATTTTGCTGGCACGCTGCGCCGAAGCGGCAGCTGAACACGGCTTAACGATGGTTGATCTCGGACGTGGTGAGCAGGCTTACAAGCAAAGATTTGCGACCGGCAGTATAGCGCTGAGTGAGGGAGTGATTACGGTACCTGCCTGGAAGGGGTTCTTCTTACGAAAATTCTGGCTGGCACGTGAGCAAATGAAGTCTTCGGTGTTCGGGCAGCAATTAAGAAACCTCAAGAACAGGCTAAGATAAATTTGCACGGGGGCAAATGGCAAGTTGAAGGAAGAATCCGTCGTAAAACCAAGCCAAAAACGCGTCGGGTATCATTGGTTCCCGACGCTTTTTTGATGCTTATTATGATTTTTAGTAAGCGTTTTTATCGCCGAACAGCACTTTAATTGTGCGCCAGATAATCACAATGTCCAGCCAGAAAGACCAGTGCTGAACATAATACAAATCGTAATCCACACGCTTTTGCATTTTTTCCAGCGTCTCCGTCTCACCTCGTAAGCCATTCACCTGTGCCCAGCCTGTAATGCCCGGTTTTACTTTGTGGCGGAACATATAGCCACTAACTAATTTGCGATACAGTTCATTGTGGGAAACAGCATGCGGGCGCGGGCCGACCAGACTCATATCGCCGGACAATACATTGAACAGTTGCGGTAATTCATCAAGAGAAGTGCGCCGGATGAAACTACCGAATGCGGTGACGCGGGGATCGTTTACCGTTGCCTGAATAACAGGAGCATCCCGGTTCGCGGCACGCATAGAGCGGAATTTGTAAACATTGATCGGTTTTCCGGCAATACCATAACGTACTTGTCTGAACAGTACCGGGCCAGGCGAGCTGAGTTTGACGCCAATCGCAACGGCGACCATCACCGGTGAAAGCAACAGAATACCTGTCAGCGCACCGAAAAAATCCAGTAAGCGTTTGGGTAATGCTGCAATACCAAAGAACGGCGGTTCTACTGAGGCGAGCACCGGTTTTCCAGCCAGTTCGCGCAACTGAATGCCCGGCATTCCGAAGATCAGTGCTTCCGGAACGAAGTATGTGGTGACTGTACTGTCGAACAACACTTCGATCACTTCACCGAGTTCAGGAGGTTCGTTGTTATTTAAACCGACAAAAACGACATCTACACGCATCTTGCCAGTTTCAGGGTCGATTAGCCACTCAATGGCATCTTCCAGTGTACCCATCCATTTTAAATCGGCGTGAGGACGGGTTTCGGTGCGATTATCAAAAAAACCGATCAAATCAATCGCTGCAAGGGGCGAGTTTCGCAGCGCTGTTGTCAGATCAGCCGTCGCAGAATTTGACCATATCATCACCGCTTTACGGCGGTTTTCAGCATTGGAATAATAAACCTTTGCCGCGTACCGAATCGCCAGTGCGCACGAGAATAAGATAAACGGCGTGCTGCCAAGCCAGATCAGCATCACCTTTCGTGACAGTTGTTCTGTTGCTTTATCTGCATAAGCTGTCAGTAAGACAACCATGAAAACAGTTAGCCAACGCCAGGTCAGACGCGGAAATAAGGTAAACGCACGACGACTTTGCAGTGCATTTAACAGGCTGTGACTGGAAAAAACAATCAGGCTTGTAAGCGCAGAAATCAGGAAGCTTGCTGCAAAGATGCGCGTTTCAGTGTTGTCTACAAAATGAATGATGAAAAATAAATTTCCACAAACAACAGCACTGAGGGAAATGCCAACCAGGACAGAGAAAATCTGTCCGGCTAAAGATTGGTGAGATTGGCTGGAACCTATCATTGTTAATTCAGTATCAGTTGAAATGCGGAATCAGTGCCGCAACAGCATTTTTTTTAACTGACCTAACTGCCAGCTTTGCAGGTAAGTGCGGAAACCAGGGTAGTTATAGCGTGGAGCAGACCGTAATGCGGCGCCCAGATATCCGGCAATAATAAGTAAGCCACCGATCACAAAAGGCTTTTCCCGCATACGAAAACATCCGGAAGCCACAGCGTAAAGCGGGTGGTAGCCCATAAACCAGATGCCACGCCCCCAGCGCAATCTGCCTTTGTAAACGTTTTTGTCGGAAGACCCCATCAGGCGGTGGTGATACAAGATCGCATCTTTGTCATAAAAGCTTTTAGTTTCCCAGCCTTTCATACGCGACATGTGAACGTCAATCCCGTCCCACATGACTTCCTCAACGAATCCGCCGATTTCTTCGAAAGCCTCACGACGGTATAACTTGAACTGACCAGCTACATGCTCATCGATAATCTGCTCTTCAATCAGTAAATCGCCTTCCGGGCGAAATACTTTTCCCGAAACGCAGGCCAGTTTCGGATGTGCAGCAAACTGTGCGAACATCTTTTCCAGATATTCCGGCCCGAATGACATATCACCGTCGAGTTTTGCTACAAACTGATATTCTTGATGTTGAATCTGGCTAACGCCGAATTTAAATGCAGCGACCACGCCGCCGCCAACTTTCCTGAAACCGCGATCACCGCGTTTGATGACGCGGATAAACGGAAACTGTGCGGAATACGACTGAATGATGTCAAAGGTGTCATCGGTTGAGCCGTCATCGACGAATAAGCACTCCACTGGCTGAACAGTTTGGCGTATCAGCGAATCCAGAGTCAGACGAATGAGTTTCGCTTCATCGCGTACCGGAGCCACAATTGCAAGCGGGACGACTGTTACAGAGGAATTTTGCATGAGCGGGTTGAACAGAGATAAATAGTGGCAGGGCTTAGGATTTTTCTTTTTTACAATGTTATCCCAGCTTAGGATATGTAACAATTGCAAACAGTTAATTATTGTTAGCCCAATGCGGATATCGTCTTTGAAATTTGCAGATTTGCTTTGTTTTTATGACAAAATGCTGGCTCTGCGCTTGTGCGGCACGATAAAATATTTGTTCTACTTGCCTTTGCCTTCTTCAATGAATTCTGTGTTACAAAAGTCTGCATCTTCATGGCGACGCTTTCTGGGGCTGGGTATGGCTGCCGGAGCGGTGTTTGGCCTGTCAGGTAACACATATGCACAGGAGTCTGAGCCTCTGCGCTTAAAACTCGACTACTGGCTTACTGCGCCAGTGCAGGCAGATTTTCCTGTTGTCGCCACCATACCGGTTGCCGTTGAGAGCCCGATGAGAACGGCATTGCAAAATCTCAGCAATGAAGAGCCTTCGGAAGTCAGTACGGACCTGGCAGGAGAGGGCGATCAGATTCTGATAACGGTATTCGGTCAGCCTGATCTGAGTGCAGATGTTGTCGTCGGCAGTTCGGGGCTGATTACACTGCCGCTGATCGGAACGCTGGAGGTGAAGGGTAAATCGGCAATCGAAATTGCGCAGATGTTTGCACGCAAACTTGAGCAAGGGCAGTATTTATTGAATCCCAAAGTATCTGCAAGAATCGGGCAGCAGGTCAGCAGGGCATTTTCTGTCATGGGCGAAGTCAGCCGGCCAGGAAAGTTCCCGATCCAGGGACAAATTTCAATTCTGGATGCCATCAGTATTGCAGGAGGACTGACCCAGCGTGCGGATAAACAGATTCGTATTCTGCGCAAACATCAGGATGCTGAAAGTGATGGCAACACCGAGACGCTGACTCTGAATTTTGATGACAATAAAAATGCGGAGCGCCTGATGCAGCGAATTCGTCCGAACGATGTCATTATCGTTGGACAGCAAAAGAGTTTTTATGTATACGGCGAAGTTCGCAAACCCGGTATGTACCCGGTCGAAGATGATCTGAATGTGATGCGTGTTCTTGCGATTGGTGGTGGTGTCAGTGAACGTGGCTCATCTTCCCGTATCCGTATATTAAGAAAAAATGACAAAGGTGAGATACAGGAAATTTCCGCAAGTATCCGCGATGTCGTTTTGCCCGGAGATGTTGTGTTCGTCAATGAGCGTATTTTCTGAGGACAGGCATGCAAAGATCTCCAGCTGATTTCGTGCTGTCTTTTGTACAGATAGGCGCGATGCTGAAAGCACGCCGGAAGCTGATTGCTGCGGTTACAACTGCATCTGTACTGGTCGCCGGCGGTGTGACTGTGTTGCTGCCAAAAACTTATCAGGCCAGTGCTGATATTTTTATCGACTATCGGGTCAACGATCCGATTGCTGGAAAGCAATTTCATCCTATGCAGGATGAAAGCTATCTGCAAACGCAGTTTGACGTGATCAAGAGTGTGCAAGTGGCTGAACGGGTGATCCGTGATCTCGGTCTGATGGATACAATGGAAGCGCGAAAGCTGTCTGAGAAATATGGCAGCCAGCGCGCGATACGTGATCTGGCGGAGTCAGTCGCAAAAAATATCGAAGTCGCACCAAGAAAAAACAGTCGCGTTATTGAGATTTTGTATTCGTCCGGCAATCCGCAAACTGCACGCGATGTCGTGAATTCTGCAATCCGTGCTTACATTGATTTGTCGCTGGAAATGATGAATGCTCCGGCACGTGCAAGGAAAGATCAGTACAACGCGCAGTTAGAAACACTCTCTAAACAAATAGACGATATTCAGAAAAAGCTGACTGCCTATCAGGAAGAATTTCAGATTGTGGATGTTGACGAGCGTGCAGATCTCGAGTCCAAGCAAATGGCTGCGCTCAGTGCCCGTCTGATTGAATTGCAAATGGCGCGGGTAGAGGCACAATCTAAAAGACAAACTTTTGACCAGCTGATCAGACAAGGAAACCCCGGCTCTGATTTGCCGGAAGTTGCGGGTGTCGGACATATTTCAGGCGTTAAGGCGGCATTAACCGCACTGGATGCACAAATTGCAAATGCAAAGACGACACTGGGCCCAAGGCACCCGAAATTTATCGCATTACAGGATGAACGTCAGAATCTGGTTGATAAACTGCAACGGGAATCGGCCACGGCAATTGCATCCCTGAATTCTTCGGAAAGTCGCTTGCGCCAGCAGGAAAAAGAAATCGAGAACGAACTCGCTGCATATCAAAAAAAGACCTTTGAAAATAAAAAACACCGCAACGTTATAAATTCCTATCAGCGTCAGCTTGATTCAGTACAAAAAGTTTACAACGCCGCGATCCAGAAATTTGATGAGTTGCTGATGACCAGTAATGTCGCTATTGCAAATGCGTCTGTGATGCGCTGGGCTGAATTGCCAGAGAAGGCATCGAAACCATTGTTAAAAAACAATTTGATATTCGGTGCTATCGCGGGTCTGATGTTCAGTCTGAGTTTGTCGTTTTTGTTAGAGCTGCGCCGCCGCAAAGTACGTTGTGTTGAAGATCTTGAAAAAGAGTTTGACGTTCCTGTGATGGCACAGGTTGGCTTCAACGAGAAAGTACGTTATTTCACGCAGTCATGAAGGCAGATCACAGGAGTTTTGAATTGAGCGCAGCCAAACAAAAAGTTGCCCGGCTTGGTGATTTGTTCCTTGAGCAAGGCTTGCTTGACGCGCAACAAATCGAGCAGATTGGACAGACTCAGCGCGAGCGGAAGATGCGGTTCGGTGACGCAGCGTTATATCTCGGGTTCTTAACACAGAGTCAGATTGACGCTGCGCTTGGTGAACAGTTCGGTCACTCATATCAGTTACAGTATTCCGGAATTGCGGGCGAAAAACTGACATTTCTGCGCCAGCCATTTTCAAGAGAGTCTGAGGAAATCAGGCGATTACGCAGCGAACTGTTGCTGAAATTCGCGAATCAGGATCAGATACGCATTGCCGTCGTCAGTGCAGGTACCGGGGATGGAAAGTCATACATGGCTGCGAGTCTCGCCGTTGCAGTCGCACAGGCAGGCCGCAGAACTTTGCTGATTGATGCGGATTTACGGCAAGGTGATTTGCATCACTTATTTGGTTTCGAAAACCCCGATGGACTATCGTCCGTTCTGGCGCAGCGTCGTACGCTGGACGAAGTTGCTTTGCCACTGATGCCGAATCTGCATTTTCTTCCTGCAGGACCACTTCCGCCCAACCCGCTTGAACTGATTCGCTTACCAGAAATCCGGCGGTTACTGGAGAGTCATACAGAGCGTTTTGATGCGTTTATTCTGGATACTTTTCCGGCCTCGCTGGCGTCTGATGCACAAATGATTGCACATCAGACCGGACACGCTTTACTCATCGCAAGAAAAGATCAGACAGAAATAGATGACTTGCGCACTCTGAGAGAGTCGATGCAGATTGCGGGCGTCGAAGTGCTCGGAACGGTATTTAACCATGCGCCGCATGCTGATCAGAAAAGCACTCTGTTGAGCCGCTTACGAAGCTTTTTCAGATTTGGTCGCCGCAGGGGCTGACAGTATGCTGATCAGTATCTGCATCTGCACGTTCCGACGGCCAGCATTATTAGACGAATTGCTTCACGTTTTGCGTTTTCAGCAATGCGCTGATTCCTTTGAGGTGGTTGTCATTGATAATGACCCTGCCGCATCCGCGACGCAGGTTCTTGAGGCACAAAAACAGTATTGGGGAGAGCGCTTGGTATGCCGGCATATCAGCGCATCCAATATTTCTCTTGCGCGTAATGAAGCGATTTCCGTGGCCCGGGGCGAGTGGCTTGCAATGGTGGATGATGACGAGCTGCCAAAGGAAGACTGGTTATCTCAACTTTTAAAAGTTCAGCAACAATATTCTGCTGATGTGGTTTTTGCGCCGGTTGTACCGCGATATTTGCCGGATACGCCAGACTGGCTGATTAAAGGCGGTTATTTTGAGCGTCCGCGTATGGCGTCCGGAACCATGATTAATCATAAAAATGCCCGCAGCGGCAACGTGCTGATTCGGAAAGAATTGCTATTTAAGCTGGGATCAACACAGGGTTTTGTATTCGATCCTGAGTTCGGTCGCACTGGCGGTGAAGACTCTCTCCTATTCCGTCAGCTTGAGCTTGCCGCAGCCAGCATGGTTTGGTGTGATGATGCGCCTGTATCCGAAGTTGTGCCTGCAGATCGTGCAAACGCAGCTTGGCTACTGAAACGATCTTTTCGGACAGGTGGTTTGTTCTTGAAAACTGAGATGAAAATGGCGCCTGCGGAAAAACGGTTTCTGGTAGGCCTTGAGCTGGGTTTCAGAGCGATTTTACAAGCGGCGATTGCCATTGGACTGACAATTTTTCTCTGTCCCATTAAGCCACTGAAGGCATTCCACTGGGCGCGAATTGCTGCTTCTCAGTTCGGGAAGTTATCGGTGTTCACACACGCGCCTGCGCAGGCTTACGGCGCGGAAAGTGAAAAGAAATAATGTCGCACGGATCTTCACGTATCGCCGCTCTTGATGGTTTGCGGGCGGTATCAATCTTACTGGTACTGATTTCCCATGCATGGTTGGGACATATTGTTCCTGGCGGGCTGGGTGTCACCATCTTCTTTTTTATCAGTGGTTTTATTATTACCCGCCTGATGATCAGTGAGTGGGATACGACTGGAAGCATGCGAATTTCGCATTTTTATATCAGGCGTTTTTTCAGGCTGATGCCCGCACTGACAGTGTTCATTTTTTTATCTGTCCTGACGTTACAGCTTGCCGGACAGGGAGTTGGCTGGAAGGAAATTCTGGCAGTGTTTCTGTACACCGCGAATTACTACGGAATTTTCATCGGATTTTCCGGAGACACATTTCCGCCACCGCTTGCAATTACCTGGTCGCTCGCTGTTGAGGAACACTTTTATCTGATTTTCCCGAGCTTGTTCGTCGGACTGATCGTCAGCTGGAAGCGTTTTGTTTCGCTGATTGTTGGCGTGCTGGTCATTGTGCTGTGCTGGCGATGCTGGCTGGCCTTTGGCGTCGGGCTGGAACAATTACCGCATTACCGCATTTACAAAGCAACTGATACCCGTGTTGATTCTATTTTGTACGGCACACTACTTGCTGTTTTGTTGGCGCGAAAACAAGCGCTGTGGGAGCGTTTAAATAATATGCATTGCTTTGTTGCCGGAACAGCAATTATTCTGGCAACTTTGCTGATACGTTCGGAAGAATTTCGCGAATCTTTACGCTACAGTTTGCAAGGGCTCGCGTTGTTTTTGTTGTTTCCCTACGCAGTTCTGAGTAATTCAGCTATCAGCCAATTGTTATCGAATCGTTTTTTTCTGTATGTAGGGAAAATCAGCTATTCGCTTTACCTGTATCACTGGCTGGCATTTGGCATTGTTGTGTTCTGGATGGGGAACGCGGCGTTGATCTGGCGAATTCTTGCGATGACGCTGCTATCTTTTGTAATGGCGGATTTGTCTTATCGTTGTGTAGAGAATCCTGGTTTACGCGCGGGACGTAAATTCCTGAAATCCTGAATTGCCTTATCGCGTTGCGCGCGATTGTGTGAAGTCACTGTGCACATCGCAATGAAGAAAAAGACATTCAGAAATCCAAAGCCACGAAACAAACTGCTTTCCGTGAAATTAGTGACAACAATGATCAGTAACATCGCTGTCCAGAACGCTGCCTGCGTCTGATCTGTTCTGCGCATCAGCAACAAGCTGTAAGCATGATACAGAATGACCAGAACGGTCAGCGTCAATCCGACTAAACCTTGCTCATTCAGAATATCCAGATAGCCATTGTGCGATTGCAGTGGAATCCAGTGCAAAGCGTCGATGACATATTGTGAAAGACTGTCTGGCCCGAGCCAGAAAGCGCCGTAGCCCAGCCCCATCACCCAGTGCCGGCGAATTTCCAGCCAGACGAGTTCCCAGATATCTGTTCGCCCCGTGAGGTCCGACGCTTTTCCGAACAAGCCTGCAATGGGGGCGGTTACTTCAGCAGATGTCGGAAGACGCGACTCTTGCATAAAAAATATAAATAGTGCGACCAGGATCAGGCAAAGTAAACTCAGCAATACCCGCGTTACGGCGTATTCCGAATCAATACGGGGTTTTCGCAGCAAGTGAAAAATGCTGCTGGTTGTGATTGTGACGATCATACTGGTCGAGCTTTTACTTAATACCAGCATCAGAAACGCAAAGATCAGTGAAACGGCCATGATCCGCATGTTCACCTTTGAAATGCAGGCGAGTACCTGCCACAGCAAAATGGACATTGCTGCGACTTGTCCGAGCTCATTCTTTTGCGACAATATGCCACGCCATGCGCCGCCAAGCTCATAATCAACACCGATTGTGGGATTAACTATACCCATCACAAACGAAGCAGCCAGCATCACCATCAGTGTATAGAGCATGCTCGAGACGATTAACCGGACGGGGTGATCAGAGATCTGTAATGCCAGTCCGATCGCAACAAACCCATACAACTGGATTGCCCGTTTGAAAGTAACGCCGGGCATTGGTGACCAGATAAAAGAACCGAGACACCACAATAAGATCAGAATCAGAAAAGGATTCAGCGCTTTCAGGTTTCGTATAGCCAGCGCCGGATACTGATAAAGCAGAAACCCTGACACTGCAAACAGGCTACCCCATTCCAGTTTTACAGCAAGCGAACCTTCCATTGTTAACGAGGACGTGCCGGTGTAGTCCCATGAGATGCCATAGGGAAGCAAGGCAAAGACCACAAATAAAATGACGATCAGGCGCAGCAGCCATGCTTCTGCCAAAGGGCTTAAGACAGATGTCGGAGATTTCAACGGCAGTTGCATGAGAATCAGTGTGCTTTGCTTCAGGATGCGCTATTTTAACGGTTAGCACGCTATTCAATTTCGGCAACAATGAAAAAAACGCACAATTATTTCTATCGCCTCGCCAGCGTCTTGGCAGTGATGATGGCTTTGGGCAATTCTGCACAGGCTGAAACCCTGAACTGGTATGGATTTCGTCCCGATCCTGACCGGCTTGCACCAGTGGTGGATTTTTCCGGTCTGAACAGGCGTATTGGCGAAGAAGACAAAATCGTTGCACATGACGGGCATTTTTTTAAGGTAGGCCGCGACCGGCGTCCCGGAACCGCGGATGATCAGCGCATTCGTATATTCGGAATAAATTTGTCCGGACCTGCCTGTTTTCCGGATGAAGAGCAGGCACGCATACTGGCGCTGCGCTTTAAAAGACTGGGGCTGAACGCCGTCCGCTTGCATCAGATGGACGCTGCACTGTCAGATGAAAGTTCACCACCCACTGGCTTGCTGACAAACAGCGCATTCCCCAGTTTTCATCCGGAAGCGATCAGGCGTTTGCGTCACTTCATCAGTGTTCTCAGAGAAGAGGGCATCTATGCCAATCTGAATCTGCATGTTAACTACCGGTTCAGGCCTGCTGTCGATCAGGTGAATCCACTGCTCGATGGCGCACAAATGCCCGTTAACAGTCATCCCTTGCATCTGATTGATCCGAGGATGATTGCATTGCAGGCGGAACTTGCCCGGCAGTTGTTACGGCAGCTGGAGCTGAAAAATGATCCGGCGCTGGCCATGGTGGAGATTAATAACGAATCTTCTCTGGTGGGCGCCTGGCAGCGTGGTGAGCTGGATAAACTGAATGGCGAATATGAGCGCACATGGACTGCCCTCTGGCGCAAGTGGATCGCACGGGAATACGGCAGCACAGAAGTCGCATGCCAGCGCTGGAAGACTTGCGAATTACCGGCGCAGGGAGCGGTTTACCTCAAAAAAGACGAGGCGATTGCGCCCGAGACAGGCACTGGATGGATAGAGCGCATTCGCAGGCTGGGGCGCAAACTGTTTCATAAACTAGGCTTGCCCTTGCCCGGATTTCTGGAAATCCGTTATCAGCCCGCTGCAGAGGGACTGGGTCTGCGCGCTGCGGATTTTGTCCGCTTTTTGATCGAAACTGATCAGCAATACTTCGAAAATTTGCGGCAGGTGATCAGGCAGGAAGCGGGCGAGCAGGTTGCTGTGACTGGTACGCAGCGTTATTTTGGTGGTCTTGCGAATCAGCTGAGTCAGCGGAATATGGATTATGCAGATGAGCATTTTTATACGGATCACTATGATTTTCCCGGTGGAGGCTGGTCAGATCAGGATTGGCGGATAAGGAATGCATCCAGTCTGCGGGATACGACGGGAGCGCTGCTGAAGCGCAGTTTTTACCGTGACCGTCAAAAGCCATTTGTGGTCAGCGAATTTAATCAGGCCTACCCGAACCGGCAATCGGCGGAGATTGTTCCCGCAATGGTGACGCTCGCGAGTTTGCAGGACTGGGATGGTTTATTCTTTTTTCAGTATGGGCAAATGCCGGATGACGATACATGGATGAGCGCATTTAATCTGAATAATCACAGTAGTCAGTTGGTCAGTTTTGGCACACTGGCCTCTGTATTCAGGCAATTTCAGATGAATGCTTTACCAGAGCAGCAGGTTCTGCCCGTCTCTGAGCCGGAAATGATCAGTCTGGCACTGAGTGGAGAAAGTATTGATCCGGCGGTCATGGACGACTTTGTCCGCCGACGTTTTGGATTAGTCGCAACCGACACTTTGCAATACAGAATCAGTGTGCAGACTGCAGCTTCGTCGCAAGCTGTGCTGCGTCAGAAAGCCATTGCGACCAGTACTCAGGCCGCAGTTCCGGTGTGGAATGCGCAGCCTGGGCAATTGATCTGGGCCGATCGCTTCGCAGCGGTATATGCGGGGTTTGGTGATGCAAACGCAACCAACGGATGGTCCGTTCAGCACGCGCCGGGTAGCCGCGGTTTCGCGGTGGTCAGCCTGACCACACGTGATGGCATGCCGCTGGACAAGTCTCGTCGCTTGTTGCTGACTGTGGCGGGTGCAAGCACCGGTTCGCAGAAAACCGGAACCGGTTTCCGTCCTAAACATTTGGTGCCGTATAAAGGTGATGCAATGTGGCAGACGCTGGAACCGGACCAGAGTGGAAGCACGCACCCCTCAGGTTCACGAAGTACGCAGGGGCCGGTATGGATGGAGAAACTGGACATCAGCATTGGTTTGCCAGTGTCCGGGCAAAAAGTCACTGTGTATCAGCTTGATGAGCGTGGGCAGAGATCCGCTAATCTGCAGTCAGATAATGTTATTCTGAATAACGGGGTGCTGACGCTGAGAATCAGGGCAGAGAGTCCCTGGTACGAAATTATCGTTAAATAAAAAGCCGCGTTGTCGGCAAACGACAGCGCGGTTTTGTATGGCATACGCGCCGGATACTCCGGCGCTTTTCCTGATTAAGGGCTTACTGGGTCTGTTTGACAGACTGAATCAGCACCGGCGTCACCGGTACATTGGACATGCCATTTTGCGTGGAAACCGGTACGCCGGCGATCGCATCCATCACATCCAGTCCGGAAACAATCTGACCAAACACTGCATAGCCGGGAGATGCTGCGCTTTGATAGTCAAATGCGGCGCTGTTATCTTTGAGATTGAAGTAGAACTGAGAAGTACCGGAATTCGGGTCTGATGTCCGTGCCAGTCCGATTGTGCCGCGAGTATTGCTGAGTCCAACCGCAGTTTCCAGTTTGATCGGATTATTTGTTGCTGCTGCAACCAGATCCTTGGTATAGCCACCGCCCTGAATCACCAGTCCTGCCTCTACGCGGTGGAAAATTTTGCTTGGATAAAATCCGCTCTCTACATAATTCAGGAAGTTATCTACGGTGACTGGTGCTTTATAAGGATTTAATTCGATGACGACTGTTCCCTTATCGGTCACCATAGTCACCTGCGGAGGTAAGGCAAGAGAAGATGTTTGCGTTGCCTGATACAGTACTTTTGTTAATGTATCCGTAATTGTTGTCACCACATTGCCTAAGCCAACGACTTTGCAAGTGAAAGTGCGTTTAGTGGCAGTGCCGCCTGCAACTTCTGTCAAATTCAGGCAAGCTGTACTCTGGTTCGGAAGCATGCTCAGTATATTGATACCTTTATCCAGATTCTGACCATTGATGGTGATGGTGGTCAGTTTGCGATAGCTCAGAGGGTCAATACTGACGCTGCTGACCGTTGCGGTGACGGTCGGTGTATCGCTTTTGTTGCCACCGCAGGCGCTGAGCAAAGCTGCCGCTGCGAGTCCGCTCAGAATCCAAACTGATGCTTTCAATCTGATCTCCAGTCAAATAAATAAATATTTTACTGTGCCGCCGCTGGTTTGCGTGCGCTTTTCTGTATCAAATTGCGCAACTGAAAGAAAGCGCGTGCTGCAATACTCCGGGGGCAGGGGGAGCGGACTTTGAAATGCAATTCTGTGAGGAGGCTTCGAGATGCCGGAAATCGTGTAAAAAAGGCCAGAATGCGGAGTTCAGCACAGCAATCTGGCGGTCGTCGGCAGAAAGTCCGGCTCTCAGAAATTGATGGATGACGATATTTGCACAACTGAGTGACTTTAGAAGTGGATCGGGCTAGCGGGAGCCAGCTACGCTCTGGTAAGCACTGACGGCTTCCGGCGTATTCAGGTTGTGAAAACTGATGTGATCCGGTACCACACAGACGCTGGCTTTCTGTTCCCGAAACCACTGCAAAACGCGACGCTGACCACTTGCCAGATATGCCTCCAGCTGGCCTGAAAGGTCGCGATGTATCAGCGCAAATCCCGGATGATCGCGCGATTCGCCGGTAGTACTGATTGTTTGTATATATGCCAGTGGGCGTTCATCCTGCTGAAGACGGCGTAGCAGCAGCAGTGCGAGCTCTGGGTGTACTGCTGGCGTATCGCATGGGGTGACCAGTAGCAGGGAGGTAGGGCAGTGTCTGAGTGCTGCCAGTATGCCAGCCAGCGGTCCTGCGAAACTATCGTCATCGTCCTGAATTACCGGAAATCCAAAGCGCTGATAGATGTTGATATGGCGGTTTGCGCTGATCAGAACCCCGGCAGTTTGCAGGCGCAGTTGCTGCGCAAGCCATTGCGCCTGTGGTAAGCCGTGTAGCTGTATCAGGCCCTTATCCTGTCCGCCCATGCGACTGCTCCGGCCGCCGGCCAGAATTAAGCCGGTAATATCGTTGCAAGTCAGGGTGGAAAGCGTCTGTAGCGGCATTGTCAGCCACCGATGTACGACATTTCGATGCGTTCGCGGCGCTGAGCAGTTGCCTGTGTGCGCGTCACTGAGTAGCGATCATCACGCTGCTGCCAGATGCCGGTCAGTGCATTTTGCAGTGTCTGCTGATCGGCGTTTGCGAGCAATAATGGCCGTAAATCAAAGCCTTCACTGGCAAATAAGCAGGTATAGATTTTGCCGTCTGTAGACAGCCTTAAACGGCTGCAACTATGACAGAAAGGCTGGCTGATGCTGGAAATAAAACCGATTTCCCCCGGTGCATCATGATGCTGCCAGCGGCTTGCGGTATCCGAGCCGGTTTCAGCAGGTAGCGCAACCAGGGTATTGCCGGCCTGTCGGATGTTCTCCAGCAAACTGTTGCTGGAAACGACTTCCTGTAAACTCCAACTGTTACTTGCTCCGACGTCCATATATTCAATAAAGCGCAGTGCGACTGGCAACTGGCGGAAATAGTCCACCATCGCAATGACCTCATTCTCATTCCAGCCCTTGCGCACGACCATATTGACTTTGACTTTTCGGAAGCCGCATTCCAGCGCATGGTGAATCCCAGCCAGCACATCCCGGACAGAAAAATCTGAATCACTCATACGTTGAAAGTTGGTATCAGACATTGCGTCCAGTGAAACGGTGACGCGGTCGAGCCCCGCATCGCGCAGCTCCATCGCTTTGCGGGTCAGCAAAACGCCGTTTGTTGTCAGGGTTATGTCCGGTTTCGAGCCATTTGTCGTCTTCAGGCCGGACAGCATGCGTATCAGCGAACTAATGTCCTTACGCAGCAAGGGTTCGCCGCCGGTCAGCCGGAATTTTGTCACGCCCATCACAGCCGCCGCTCCGGCGACGCGGGTGATTTCTTCAAAACTCAGGATGCTGCTGCGTGGCAGATACGGATAATCCGGTGTGAAAACTTCTTTCGGCATGCAGTAGCCGCAACGGAAATTGCAGCGATCTGTGACCGATATGCGCAAGTCTGTGAAGCGTCTTCCGTACTGATCAAGTACGTCACCACTGCTCATTTGTGCCGGCGGAACCGGCTTCGCAGCCGGTCTGGACGGAACTACAGGAATCATTTTCTGGTTCATACGTTGATCAGCGGGAATTGTCGGAAACTGCTCAGCCCCGCTCGCGTGTAACCCGCGATACGCCGTTCAGATGACGAATGCTGCGCATCAGTTTCGCCAGATGGTTACGGCTTTCGACTTGTATGGTGAAATGGATGTGAGTCATGTCATTCGAATCGCCATCTTCCATATTGACATGAGAAATATTGATATCTGCTTCGCCGATTTCTGCTGCAATCCTCGCCAGCGCACCGCGTTCATTGGTGATGACAACCGAAATTCGCGTGTCGAACCGGCGGTTCAGATCGTCGCCCCAGGTCACATCAATCCAGCGATCCGGTTCTTTGGTCAGCAAACGTTTTGCGTGTTTGCAATCGTCAGTATGGACGACAAGACCCTGATCGCGCTTTAACTGCCCTATAATCCCGTCGCCTGGAATTGGCATACAGCAAGCCGCAAGTTGTACAGAAACGCCTTCGCTGCCATAGATGATAACCGGAGCAGGGCGGTGTACCTGGCGGTCGCCGTATTGCTGGAATGGAATCGTCGGCGAATCATCCTGTACCAGATCCAGTATGTGGCGCGCGACCAGTGCAGCCATGCGTTTACCGATACCGATATCGGTATACAACTCATCCATAGATTTTGCCGTGGACTCGTTGAGGAGTTTGTCCACGAGAAAATCAGGCAATTCCGGATTTAACTGAAGCGCAACAAGTGCCTGTGCCAGCAATTGTTTTCCGAGCTCAGTCGACTCATTCAGATTGGCTGTGCGCAGGAAATGGCGTATCGCAGAACGAGCTTTCCCTGTGCGGACGTAAGACAACCAGTTCGCAGTCGGTCGGGAATTCGGGGATGTAATAATTTCGACGATATCTCCGTTTTTTAATTCGGAACGTAGTGGAACAGGCTCGTTGTTAATGCGCGTCGCAATTGCCTGATCACCGATATCTGTATGAATGTTGTATGCGAAATCCAGCGCGGTAGCGCCACGCGGCAATGCCACAATTTTAGATTTCGGTGTAAAGACGTAAACCGAGCCGGGGAATAAGTCGACTTTGACATGCTCAAGAAACTCGGCAGAATCGCCGGTTTGCTTTTGAATATCGAGCAGGGACTGCAGCCATGCATGGGTCCGCTGCTGCAAATCCGTCAGATTTGATCCTTCATTTTTGTACAGCCAGTGCGCTGCAACACCAGATTCCGCAACGCGGTGCATCTCACGGGTACGAATCTGAAATTCAACCGGTGTGCCGTAAGGGCCGATCAGCGTTGTGTGCAAAGACTGGTAGCCATTGGTTTTTGGAATGGCAATGTAATCCTTGAATTTGCCCGGCATTGGTTTGAACAATGCATGCAGGGTACCGAGTGCGTAATAGCTCTCGCGGAAATTCTCAACAACTACGCGGAAACCATATACATCCAGCACTTGTGAGAACGACAAGTGTTTATCGAGCATCTTGCGGTAAATGCCGTACAGCGTTTTTTCGCGCCCGTATACTTCCGCCTCAATGCCGGCAGCGCTCAGTGACTCTTTCACTGAGCTGAGTATTTTGTTAACGACCTCGCGCCGGTTACCCCTGGCAGCACGCACTGCTTTCGATAAGGTCCGGTAACGCATCGGAAACAGGTGTGAGAATGCCAGATCCTGTAACTCACGGTACAGATTATTCAAACCAAGACGATGCGCGATCGGCACATAAACATCCATGGTTTCACGGGAGATGCGTCTTTTTTTTGCCGGAAGCATTACGCCCAGCGTACGCATGTTGTGCAGGCGGTCAGCCAGTTTCACCAGAATCACACGTACGTCCCTCGCCATGGCGAGCAACATCTTCCGGAAGTTTTCTGCCTGCGCTTCAATCTGACTTTGAAACTCGATTTTTTCGAGTTTCGAAAGACCGTCAACCATCGCGGCGACCGGCGCACCGAAACGTTCAATCAGCTCTTCTTTTTTGACACCCTGATCTTCCATCACATCATGCAACAGCGCTGCCATGATAGCCTGAACATCCAGCTTCCATTCCGCGCAGATTTCCGCAACAGCAATCGGGTGGGATATGTAAGGTTCGCCGGATTTCCTGACCTGACCCAAATGCATTTCGTCAGAAAAACGATATGCGTCGCGGACCAGTTTTAAGTCCTGGGCCGACAAATAGGTGGAAAGTTTTTCAGTCAGTGTAGTAATTGAAGCAACGCCAACCTGAAGATTTCCGGAGGGTGCTGAAGAGTCGCGCAGATCCAAGATGCCTGATTTATCCTGATGGGTGTCAGAAAAACGAACAGCCGGGTTAGTTGACAGAGATGACATATCTTCCGATATATGCATTCTGGAACTCCCGGCCGCTCAGTGAGGAAAGTACGGTGTTATCAGACCGGTACTTTTTTCAGCATTTCTGTTCCGACTTTGCCTGCAGCGATTTCACGCAATGCCATAACTGCTGGTTTGTTTTTCGCCTCTACTTTTGGCGAATGACCTTGCAGCAGCTGACGTGCACGGTAAGTCGCACACAGAGTCAGTTCAAAACGGTTAGGGATAGTTTTCAGAGAATCTTCAACAGTAATACGTGCCATGTTTAATCCTGGGTAAGTTCAGTTCGGGCTGGCATGAATGCCAAGTTGCGCAAATAAGTCCGTGTTGCGTGCTGTTTGTTGCCGGAATCGGCATCGTGCTGATTTGACAATTGCAGACAACTCAGACAGCGCAGTTCCAAAGTCTTCGTTAATAATAACATACTCAAACTCCGGCGAGTGCGCGATTTCTCCGCCAGCAGCCAGCAGTCGTCGCGTGATTACGTGCGGTTCATCGGTGCCGCGCTTGTTGAGGCGCTCTTCCAGTGCCTGAATAGATGGTGGAAGAATGAAAATGCCAATCGCGCCGGGAAATTGTTTACGCACCTGCTGCGCACCTTGCCAGTCAATCTCAAGTAATACGTCCGTTCCCTGACGCATCGCATTCTCAATCAAAATACGGGAAGTGCCGTAATAATTTCCGTGCACCTCAGCTGATTCGAGAAATTCTCCGTTTGCACGGCGCTCAATGAAATCTTCTACGGTAGTGAAGTGGTACTCGCGGCCATTTTCTTCGCCTGGGCGCGGCTGGCGCGTGGTAAATGAAATCGACAGGCGAATATTTGGCTCTTGCGCCAGTAAAGCGTTCACCAGCGTCGATTTTCCGGCACCCGACGGGGCTGCCACGATAAACAGGCTGCCAGCCAGTTCAGCGCTAGGGATCATATTTTCTATTCCGGATTAGACGAACAAATAAATGAGGGCGGGATAAACCCGCCCTTGTTGACCGAGAGTATAAGCAAACCAGCCGGCTTATTCAAGGTTCTGAACTTGTTCGCGCATTTGTTCTATCAGTAGTTTTAACTCCATTGATGCGTCCGCCAGATCTTTGATTGCTGCTTTGGATCCCAGCGTATTTGCTTCGCGATTCAGTTCCTGCATCATGAAATCGAGACGTTTGCCGACCGGGCCGCCTTTTTTCAGAATGTGCCGGGTTTCTTTCAAATGAGCGCCAAGTCGTGCTAGTTCTTCGGCAACATCAATCTTCACGCCGTAAAGCGTCACTTCCTGGCGAATGCGATCCAGGGCTTCGTCGCGGGTGATCGTTGTCGTTGTCTGCGTGCTTTCCGAACCGGCAAAACCGAGCGCTTCTTCGAGGCGAGTTGTCGCTTTTTGCTGGAATTGCTGCAGTACTTGTGGCATTAATGGCGTAATGCGTTCGACGATTTCTTCCATGGCGGTGATTTTGCTCAGGAGTACCGCTGTCAGTGCTTCACCTTCGCGTTCGCGTGATATTCTGAATTGCTCCAGCGCTTGCTGAATGGTTTGCAGGATTGCTGGCTGCAGTGCTTCGCCTGAAATTTCCTGTTCCTCCATCACGCCAGGCCAGCGAAGAATGTCGTGCGTGGTCAGTGGTTGCGCATTAGGGAAGAGTGCGGCTACCTGCTGCTCCAGTGTTTGCAGCTGTTTTAAAGCTTCCTGATTCAGATTTTTTTGTTGACCGGACGCGATTTTCTTACCGAAGCTGAAGCGGCATTCAACTTTGCCGCGTGAAATCTGACGTGAAATCAGTTCGCGGAATATGCTTTCTACCGCCCGAAAATCATCGTTGATGCGAAATTGAAGGTCAAGGAAGCGGGAGTTAACGCTTTTGAGTTCGACGGTAATGGTACCTGCTTCGGTTTCAAGGGAGCTGGTCGCAAACCCGGTCATACTTTGGATGCTCAAATTTGTTCCTTTTTGGTAACATTGCACAGATTTATGCGCAATATTGGTTGTTGGTAAGGCAGATGTTTACAAAACCCTGCAGAGTCCACACAATCGCTGCTGTCAACAGGATTGGATAAGCAATGGCTGCACAAAATAATGCCCCTTTGCCGGACGGGCTTGAAATTGCCGGATATCGCATTGTAAAGAAAATCGCGTCCGGTGGCTTTAGTATTGTATACCTCGCGTCAGATGAAGATGGCAATGCGGTAGCAATTAAAGAATATTTGCCAAGCTCACTGGCCTTACGTCAGCAAGGTGAACTGGTACCTGCGATTTCCGCTGAGAACTTGCCGGTTTACCGAATCGGACTGAAATGCTTTTTTGAAGAAGGGCGCGCACTGGCGCGTATTTCTCATCCGAACGTTGTCAGTGTTATCAATTTTTTCCGTGCCAATGAAACCGTTTACATGGTAATGGCGTATGAGTCGGGTCGCTCATTGCAGGAACACATCCTGCGCCGGCGCGATAAGGGTGAGAAACCGCTGGTATCTGAGCGTTTTATCCGCCGCATGTTTAATCAGGTGATGAATGGTTTGCGCGAAGTACATACTAATAAATTGCTGCATCTGGATTTAAAACCCGCGAACATTTATCTCCGCCTTGACGGGACGCCGATTTTGCTGGACTTTGGTGCTGCACGCCAGACGCTGAAGACAGATATTCCTAAACTGTACCCAATGTACACTCCGGGTTTTGCTGCTCCTGAGCTCTACCAGAAAAATGGAAATCTGGGGCCATGGACAGATATCTACAGCATTGGCGCATCGATGTTTGCCTGTATGATTGGTGCCCCACCGCAACCCGCTGATCAGCGCAAAACCAATGACAAAATGGAATCCCATTACCGGAAGTTGGAAGGGGTTTATTCCGAAGAGTTGATTGAGGTAGTGCGCTGGTGTCTGAAATTAGATCCGCTGGAGCGTCCGCAAAGCGTATTCGCACTGCAAAAAGCGCTAGCAGCGAAGGTCGAGCCTCAGGCTGAGCCGACTATGCTGGAAAAAATGAAGCATAAGATATCGACATTATTTGAGCGAAAAAAACGATCTGACAAAGATGGGGATAACACCACTATTCAGGAAAGTACGCTTAATTAATATTTAATAGTGATGCGTTAACGATCGAACTCATTCATGCGATTTTCAGTTTATCAAGAAAGCCATATCGGCGGACGTAAAGTCAATCAGGACCGTATGGGCTACAGTTTTACCCGCGATGCAATTTTGCTGTTGCTGGCTGATGGTATGGGTGGCCATATTATGGGCGAAATGGCAGCAGCAATTGCGATGCAAACCGTGGGTAGCCTGTTTCAGCAACAGGCGCAGCCAACGATTGCGAGGCCGGAGCGCTTCTTAGAGGATAGTTTCCTTGCCGCGCATCAGGAGATCCATCGTTACAGAACGATGAATAATCTACCTGAAACACCGCGTACAACAATCGTTGCCTGCATTATTCAGCATGGTCACGCCTACTGGGCCCATTGCGGTGATTCGCGACTTTACTGGATTCGTCAGGGACAAATCCTGCTGCGTACAAAGGATCACTCCAGACTTGAGACCCTCATCGCGCAAGGCAAAGTTGATCCGTCAGAAAGGCATACTCATCCCGACCGGAATAAATTGTTCAACTGTCTGGGAGCGCCAAATTCACCGATTGTTGAGTTATCCCGCCGTGCGGCTTTGCAGCCGGGCGATCTGATTTTGCTCTGTTCCGACGGATTGTGGTCGACTTTGCCTGATCATCTAGTGGCACAACGCTTGCAAGAGCACACGATTGTCCGTGCAATTCCTGAGCTGATTCGCACGGCAGTCAGTATTGCCGGAAAAAATGGTGACAATACGACTGCTCTTGCAATGATGTGGGAGGGTGATGACAGGCTCGACGAGTCCTCTGTGATCACAACAAACACCTTGCCAATCGGGTCGATCACCACCACAATTCAGGCCCCTCTTGATCCCGACGTTTTAGGCGAGCAAGGAGAGCAAGATGTTTTCAACGATGCTGAAATTGAGAAAGCGATTGCGGAAATTCGTAATGCTATTCATAAGTCATCGAAACTGACAGGTAAATTTTGATATGACAACTACTTCGCGTCCTGGCGGTCGTTCCGCTGATGCCTTACGTCCGGTAACAATCAGCCGTCACTTTACCAAACATGCCGAAGGCTCTGTACTGATTGAGTTTGGCGGTACCCGTGTTATCTGTACGGCAAGTGTGGACGAAAAAGTACCGTCTTTTCTTAAAGGGAAAGGGCAGGGCTGGTTGACGGCTGAATACGGCATGCTGCCGCGTTCCACGCATTCGCGTATGGATCGCGAAGCTGCTAAAGGTAAACAAAGCGGTCGTACCCAGGAAATTCAGCGCCTGATAGGACGCTCGCTGCGAGCAGCATTTGATCTGAGTCTGCTTGGTGAGCGCACAATTCATCTGGACTGCGATGTAATTCAGGCCGATGGCGGCACACGCACAGCATCAATTACTGGCGCAATGGTTGCTGCATATGACGCGATTCAGGGTTTGCTTGATAAGGGCTTGATTACCCGGACACCGGTGCGTCAGTTTGTTGCAGCGATCTCTGTTGGCGTCTACGAGGGTTTGCCCGTTCTGGATCTGGATTATGACGAGGACTCGCAGTGTGATACCGACATGAATGTTGTGATGACAGAGAGTGGCGAGTTTATCGAAGTGCAGGGTACAGCGGAAGGTGTTGCTTTCAGCCGTGCAACAATGAATCGGTTACTGGATCTGGCCGAAGACGGTATTGCTGATCTGATTGCATTACAAAAACAGGCGCTGGGGCTGAGTGCATGAGCCAGCAATTAGTTCTGGCCTCCGGTAACGCCGGAAAGCTGAAAGAGTTTGGTGAAATTCTGGCCCCGCTGGGTTTTGAAGTACTGTCGCAACAGCAGCTGAATGTCAGTGATACGGACGAACCATTTAATACGTTTGTGGAAAATGCACTGCGTAAAGCGCGTCACGCCGCAGCCATTACTGGTTTGCCTGCACTGGCGGATGACTCAGGTATTTGTGTTAACGCTCTTGGCGGAGCGCCGGGTGTTTTGTCTGCGCGATTTGCAGGTGAACCAAAATCAGATGCACGGAATAATGCGAAGCTGATGGCAGATCTGCAGCAGCATGAGGACTGGTCAGCTTATTACTATTGCGTTCTGGTTTTTGTAAGACATGCCAATGATCCGCAGCCCGTGATCGCTGATGGCATTTTGCGAGGACAGATTGTTGCTGAGCCGCGTGGTGAGAACGGATTCGGATATGATCCGCACTTCTGGCTGCCGGAATCCGGCTGCACTGTGGCAGAGCTGGATCCTGCGCATAAAAACCGTATTTCTCACCGTGGTAAAGCACTGCAGACTTTGCTTGAAAAACTGAAGTAATGATTCCGATTAAAACGGCAGCGCAGGCTGCAAAAACGGTGCGTCAGGATTTGTCCGCCGTTCCTCAAACGGTTCTGGCGCAATATTTATCTCCCGGTTCGCTGAATCTTTCTGCGCTCCCACCGCTGTCCCTGTACGTGCATTTTCCGTGGTGTGTCAGAAAATGTCCTTATTGCGATTTTAATTCGCACGAACATAAGCCAGACAGCGATGAGGCTGCGTATCTCGATGCCTTGCGCGGTGATCTGGAAGCGGCTTTGCCCCTGATCTGGGGGCGTCGCATCCAGACCGTATTTATCGGGGGCGGCACACCCAGTCTGCTGAGTGCGCAGGGCATGGACAGACTATTATCCGATATCCGTACACTACTACCGCTGGAACTGGACGCTGAAATTACGATGGAAGCCAATCCGGGGACGTTTGAAGTGGAGAAATTCCGTGCCTACAGAGACAGCGGGATCAATCGCCTATCGATCGGAGTGCAAAGCTTCAACGACGAGTTTTTGCAAAAACTCGGGCGTATTCATCAGGGGGACGAAGCCCAGCGTGCGGCGGAATTTGCGGCTACGCATTTTGACAACATCAATCTGGACTTGATGTTTGCATTGCCCGGGCAGACTCTGGAGCAATGTGAGCTGGATGTTCAGACAGCACTCTCTTTCGGTACGTCGCATTTATCTTTGTATCATCTGACGATAGAGCCGAACACTTATTTTGCAAAGTTTCCACCTGTGATTCCTGACGATGATCTGAGTGCAGATATGCATCAGATGCTGCGTGAACGGCTTTCAGGTGGTGGTTATATCAATTATGAAGTGTCTGCTTATGCCAAACCGGGACGAATGTCCCGGCATAACCTGAATTACTGGCAGTTCGGTGATTACCTTGGTATCGGTGCCGGTGCGCATTCCAAAATATCATTTCCGCACCGCATCGTAAGGCAAATGCGTCACAAACAGCCAAAAGCCTATATGCAGGCTGTTGCTGAAGGGAACGCGGTGCAGGAATCTTCTGAAGTGGCAACGGAGGATCTGCCATTCGAATTCATGCTGAACGCTTTGCGTTTGCGTGATGGTTTTCCGGTTGCTTTGTTTCAGGAGCGAACCGGCCTGACGCTGAACACCATAGAAAAAGAATTGCAGCTGGCAGAGCAAAAAGGCTTACTGTTCCGCGACTATCAGAGGATTGCGCCGACTGAAGCAGGCAGAGATTTTCTGAATAATTTGCAGGAAATGTTTTTGAAGTAGCGAGTACTTTGGTATTTGCAATCTTTGCAGTAATGCATCAGTAAATATTAAGTAAAAGAAAGGCCGCAGATCCGTGGCCTTTCTTTTTTTGGAATCCAAAAAAATCCCATACCGGGCTTGGCTGTTCTGTGCCGCGACCAGTATTTCTTGCGCAATCTTCGCATATCTAAATGTGCAGATTGCTTTCAAAACGTTTTCGGAAATATTTTTCCGGTTTCCCTGTGGTTTATCGGGTGAAGATGGCTGTAAGCGATTGCTTTCGCAGGGCGCATCATTTACAGTCTGAAACATAAAAATAATGCCCGTAACAATGGGTAAATGCATTTACCACGTATGACTTTTCAATTTCCGATTGCGACTTTCAGGCCCGTTTCGAATGCCCGGCAGCAAATTGTTGCCTTATTTCCCGATTTCGGAAACGCAGCGCAATTTCAGATTATTCAAACCCTTCAAGGAATGCAGGAGTCAGGCTGGTTTGATCAGCTTGCCGGATTAAAGCTGATTGTTCCGGTTGGCGATATCGCTGAAATTCCCGCTGACCTCGGGCAACGCTTGCCCGCATCTAAACTGCATCTGTTGTTCGATGAGCAGCAGTGTCTGCAAGCAGATCATCAGGCACGTCTGCGTCATCTGCGCAGCGAAGGCTTGAGCTTCATGGTAATGCCTTCAGATGCGCAGGCGGAATGGGATGGCGCGCAGAATCTGTGTTACTCATTGCAAGAAGTGTTACCGACTGGCGCGAGAATACGTGTCAGTGGTTTGCATCGCGGAATCCATCTTGCCAGCGGGATCGCAGATTCCGCTGTATTCGAACAAATGAAAGCTTGTGGCTTTCAATGGTTTGAGGGTAGCTATCCTTATGTGCCGGTGTCCGTACAAAGTCAGGCAGATCAGTCTGCCCGCACGCGCTTGCTGAAGCTGTTAGGGCTGGTGGCGCGTGATGCGGATACCCGTGAACTGGAAGAGTTGTTCAGGCAGGATCCGAATTTATCATTTTTATTATTTAAACTGGTCAGTTCTGCTGCATTCGCGCAGATGACCAAAGTAAGCTCTTTAAATCAGGCAATTGCTCTGATCGGCAGGCGGCAATTGCAGCGCTGGCTGCAATTGCTGTTATACGCAAGCCAGGCGAATCAGCCCGGCAGTCTGCATCCGCTGATGCCACGCGCTGCGTTCAGGGCGGCAATGATGGAGGCACTGGTACTGCGTTCCGGCGGGAGCAGAGATGCCGGAGACAGCGCGTTTATGACCGGAATGTTTTCGCTGCTTGATGTCTTGTTTGGTACAGAACTGGAAAAAGTGCTGACGCCTCTGCATCTGGAAGATGACGTGCTGAACGCACTGATGCACAGAGAAGGCTTGCTGGGTGAATGCCTGCAAATCGCGGCGCATGCAGACAGACGCTGGAATCCGCAAATAGCGCAACTGCTGCAGCAGCGTGAACTTGATAGCACGGCATACTACGAGTCAGTGCAGAGCGCATTCCAGTGGGTCAATCAGGTTTGTAAGGAGCTCTGATTTGGCCGGCAAATCTTCGTGGCGTTTTTTCGAGCATGGATTGCGTTTCGCCAAAGCAATGGTGAATGATTCTGACTCGCAGTTTCTGGCAAATTTGAACCAGGAGCTGAACGATGCGGGATTTGGTGAATTTCATCTGAGCTCGTCTGCGCAGAATCTCTTGCAGACCACGGATATCCCTTCGCAGGCGATCACCGCAGATCACTTCCTGCGCATGCATTTAGAAGGGCGCTTGCCCGATGCGGATGACTGGCAGCACTTGCAATCTCTGTCTGCAATTTGCTCAGAACTGATGGCGGTGCGCGCTTCAGTACGGCGTTTTTCTGATCCGGAGCGCGATCGATACATTCAGCAGCTGCAAATTCTGGATCAGATCCATGAGTCGGTCATTACGATGGATCTGGCTGGCTTCATTCTGAGCTGGAACGCGGGAGCTGAGCGTTTATTTGGTTACACCGCTGAAGAAGCGATCGGACAAAATGTCATATTTCTTTATGAAAATGAAGAAGATGATCCGCAGTCAGATTATTTTCTGACCCATGGCGGACGCACGATGGAAGTGCGACGCAAGCGCAAAAACGGCGAAGTTTTCTGGGCAAGCCTGACGCTGTCTATCCTGAAAAACGAAGCAGGGCAGCCGGTGGCAATGGCTGGCTATCTGACCGACATCAGTGACCGCAAGCAATTTGAAGAGAAGCTGGATTATTTATCCTACTTTGATGCGCTGACCAGCCTGCCGAACCGCCAGTTATTTTTAAAGCTGGCCGATCAGCAATTGCAGACGGGGGCGCGTAAGCAGCAACGCTGTGCGGTGCTGTATGTGGATCTGAACCGGTTTAAGCTGATTAATGACACGCTGGGTCATCAGTATGGTAATTCTCTGCTGATTGAAGTCGGTAAGCGCCTGAAGGCCACGCTGCGTGAAGAAGATATCGTCGCGCATCTGAATGGCGATGAATTTGCTGTCATGCTGACAGACATCGCCGAGGAATATCATGCCAGCGTTGTGGCAAACAAGATTCTGGAAGCCTTATTCGTGCCATTGCAGATCGGCGAATTTCCACTGCAGGTAGGTGCCAGTATCGGCATCAGTATCGCACCGGCCGATGGTGAAAATGCCGATGTCTTGCTGCACCGTGCCGATATCGCGATGGGTAAAGCTAAGCTGAATCGTCAGGGCGCGAGCGGTGCTTATGCGTACTACAGCCAGAGTCTGGATGCGCAAGTCAGCAATCAGCTGGCAATGGAATCCGCATTGCGCCGCGCTTTGCAGTGCAATGAGTTTTATCTGGTATTTCAACCGAAATACCATGCGCAAACCAGTCAGCTGGCGGGATCTGAGGCGCTGGTGCGCTGGCGCGATCCGGAGCGTGGCATACAATCTCCGGCTGCATTTATTCCCGCCGCAGAAAAAAGTGATCTGATTCAGGAGCTGGATGCATGGGTGCTGGACAAAGCATGCCAGCAGGCTGCGCAATGGAGTGCGCTGGGCATTCATCCGACGCGGATTGCTGTGAATTTGTCTGCAAAAAGCTTTACTGCGCAATTGCCTCAGCATATTGCCGGCTTACTGCAGCGCTATCGTATTGCGCCGGACTGGCTGGAGCTGGAAATCACTGAAAGCACGCTGATGCACAGCGAAGAAGAAGTGATCACCATTATGAAAGGCCTGGTCGCACTTGGCCTGACGCTGACACTGGATGATTTCGGTACGGGATATTCGAGTCTGACCTATCTGAAGCGCTTCCCGATTGCCTGCATCAAAATCGACCAGTCATTCGTGCGCGGCATTCCTGCAGATGTCAGTGACTGCGCGATTGCCAGCGCCATTATCAGTATGGCGAAGCGCCTGCAGCTGAATGTGGTGGCAGAGGGCGTGGAAACCGAGGAGCAACTGGCCTTCTTGCGGGATGCTGAATGCGCTGAGGTGCAGGGTTACTTGCTGGCGAAGCCGATGTCCGGCGACGAATACCTGACAATTCTGCGCCGGCAAGCGGTATCAGGCGCCTGAAAATGCCTTCATGCTCTTGCGTTGCTATCAACGATGCTCTATACTTTATGGCTTCGGAAGGTTGGCAGAGCTGGTTTAATGCACCGGTCTTGAAAACCGACGAGGGCGAAAGCTCTCCGTGAGTTCGAATCTCACACCTTCCGCCAGTTTCATCAAAAACGCCCTTGATTTTCAAGGGCGTTTTTGTTTTTGCTGTCTGATTTCCTCTCAGCTTAAGCGCAATAAATTGCTCATATCTCTGCTACTCCTTCGAGAAGAAATGTCCTTCTCTTTGATCTGTAATTTCAGGTCAGTCTTCTGTGTTTACTTCTACGACTGTGCAAGGATCGTCATCGACCATTTTCTGAGGCTCGGACTTTCTGCCGACGACCGCCGGATCGCTATGCAGAACACCGCATTCAGGCCTGTTTGAAGCCAAATTCCGGTTCGTTGTGGATCATCCAATCGGACGACAAATCCGGCTTCCCATTTTTCTTTCTCAGGATCAGTGCTGGAAAGCCGGAAGAAATGACGCTGAAACATCTTTGTAAGGATGAAGAAAAAATGCGAAGTCAGGTAGCTGTTATTGCATTCGAAGCAATATCGAAATAATATGCAATATGGATAATTTATTGTATTTTCAGTAAATTTTCTGTCTTACGAAGGCGTTTTTTAAAGGGCAAATAAATGAAGCGTTGTATCGTTTTATCTTTGGGGTTGTTGATTTCAATTGCTGCCAATGCGGCGGATTCATGTGCAGTACAGTCAGCCAGATTGTTATCGCAAGGGAAGGTGAGCGATTTGGCAAAGATGTTCGCGAAGCCGGGTGATGCGGTTTCTCAGTCTCTGGAGCGAATCGCGGCGGAGATTGGTCCGGTAAAAAAAGTACTGCCGGCGAAGCATGCTTCAGCCGGCGAATCCGCCCGTCAGAGCGTTGCGATTGAGGGGCTACCCGCAAGCTATGCATTTGATGGCAGTTGGGCCGTGATCGTGACAAAGACTGGTCAGCGATTCCAGTTGCAGGCATCGTCCGAGCCGAAATCCTCTTGCAAACTGCTGGCAATACATCTGGATAAATTCAGTAAGTAAGCGTTTGTTTTTATGACTGCAACAGAGGCCGGCCATTTTGCCGCCAGCGCCCCTGTTTGCGCATTTCAGCACAGAAAAACAGCCTGTTTTCCCGGATGCCGGCATGAATGCTGGCGCTCCGGGGTGGTCTGAAAAGTCGCTGATGCGGGAAAGTGCACAATCAGCGACGTTTAAGCATGCAATGCACTCCTGCGTTCTGCCACGCATGACAGGCAGGGTGGTGGTGTTACTGGTAGTTTTTCCAGCGCAGATGGCGTTCGTCGGTGGCTTCTTTGCGCAGTAAGCGGGCGCGTTCACGCTCTTCCGGCTTCTGATCGGTTTCCAGCAACAGGGCGAGCTGATGCACGGCTGGGGGATATTCACCATCCGCCGCTTTTTCCAGCCATTCACGGGCGAGTGCCGGATCGGCATTCACGCCTTCGCCGTGTTCATATGCATTGGATAACAGGAACATGGCTTGCGCATTGCCCAGGTCTGCGGCACGTCGCAGCCATTGCAGCGAACTTGCCGTGCTGGCGACTGTGCCATCGCCGTACTTGGCCATGCGTGCCAGCATCAGTGCTGCTTTGTGATCATTCTGTGCAGCCGCCGCCTGATACCAGCGGTAGGCTTGTGTGCTTTGTTTTTGCAGACCGAGGCGCGCATGAAAGAACGCTTCGGCAATCTGGAACTGCGCTTCTGCGTCACCCTGACGGGCTGCTTCCAGTAACCAGAAAACGGCATCAGGATATTTGTCTTCGGTGCGCGCCAGCGACAAGCCCAGCTCACGCTGCGCGGTCACCAGATGTTGCTGCGACCAGCGCTGAAGTTCGCTGATGGCGGCGAGATCACTGGCCTGACGTGCGCGTATGCCCAGCGATTCCAGATAGGCGTTGCCAGGAACCGGTGTTCTGCCAAGTGAGCATGCAGACAGTGCGCAGGTAGTCGCCAGCACCAGCAGGAATGGGTATCGTTTCAACATTTCAATAAGCTCTGTGTCAGACAGCGCCTGCTTCTGAAACAGAAACAGGCGCCTGATTTACATTGGTTTATTTAGAAAGGTCGATCTGGTATTTGGCATAGCCGCTTGCATCAACGGAACCTTCTGCACGTACCCGGGCCAGTCCCAGTGCTTGTGCTACCGCCAGTTTGCCCGGCGTGGAGCGCAGAATCACCGGACCCTGCGTTGCGACTTTGACGAAAGACCAGCTTTGTCCGCTGCCGTTATTCGCGAGCGTCAGCTTACCGGCTTTTTTCAGATAAGTGGCAACCACGGCCTGATTTGCATCCGGTGATTTTATGATGGTTTTGCTGCCATCAATCCCCGGCACACTGCCACCGCCACCAGCGCGATAATCGTTGGTTGCAACGATAAAGTCGTCTGTATCAGCAATCGCTTTGCCCTGATAGCTCAGATTCACAATACGGCTGCCGGCAGGTTTGGTCACATCGATCTGATACTGCAGCGCGTTGTTGTCAGCGTAGAACACATCATAGTTGTAGATGGTGCCGTAGGATGGAACCAGATCCTGCTCTGTGGTCAGCGCCGGATTAATTTGCGCAAATTGCTTGGCTGCCGTTTCCAGCCATGCTTTCAGATCGCTGCCTTTGATTTTGACGGCTTGCAGATTGTTATTGCCGTACAAATACAAGTCTCCCGGATTGCGTACCTGCAGGGCAAACGGTGCTGCGGCGTTCGCACCCGGCGCAACATCGGTAAAGTCAGTAGGACCGTTACGACCGGCTTTGAACGGCGCACTGCAAGAAATTACCGGAATCGACTTGTAAGTGCTGAGCACAGGATCAGTTGTCGTTAACAGCAGATTTTTGACGTAATCAATTTGTGCCTGATTCACGATCTGAATCGCAGTCACATCGCCGGCAAGCGCAAAATAGGCGGACATTTCAAAGTCTGTGGTGGTGCCGATAGGCTGGCTGGCGTAAGCCACCGCAGCTTTGTGTTCGGTATCGACCAGCGGCGCGACGGAAGCGTCAGCGTCAACGATCGTTGTGCCATCTTTGTATTTAAAGCCGCGAGCTTCAACATTGGTCTGATCTTTCTGCACGACCCATTTGCCGCCTTGGTATTTCAGCGTCATCTGAATGATACCGAGGCGACGTCCCCAGCTTTGCGCCATCACGGCTGGCACGCCATTGACCAGACCTTTAACGACATCGACTTTATCGGCTGGCAGTGCGGCCAGCGATGAATCAATTTTCGGGCCGCCGGCTTCTTTCGCTTGCGGGAAAATCAGATGTGAGTGACCCAGCATCAGTGCATCGATACCGGTAGTCGTCAGGTGGTAACTGCCGTTTTCCATTTTCGGACTATACGCGGATGTGTCCAGACCGCCGTGCGACAAGGCCACGACCAGATCTGCACCTTTGGTGCGCATTTCCGGCACATACTGGTTTGCAGATTCCACCAGACCGTTGACCATGACTTTGCCATCCAGATGCTTCTGATCCCATTCCATAATCTGCGGAGGCGCAAAGCCGATAATACCGACATTCACATTGACATCCATGCTGGTGCCATCAGGACGGGTTGCAGTGAAACGTTTCGGCAAAATCGAATACGGGCTGAAGATCGGTTTTTTGGAGCTGGCGTTCACAACGTTCGCCAATACCACGGGAAACTTCGGTGCGCCGCAATTAGTTGGCGCTGCAATGCCGGTGACGCTGAAATCGGTATTGGTAATCTGACTCAGGAAATTCAGACCATAGTTGAATTCATGATTGCCGACGCCCGCGCCGTCGTAACGCAGGGCATTCATCACTTTATGGATCGCCAGCGTATTGCCGCAGGTCACAGGGGAGGCGACAGCCTGAAAATCACCGAGCAGCGTGCCCTGAATCGTATCGCCATCGTCGAGTAAGACATTGTTCGGGTTTTCCGCGCGCGCAGAAGCAATCAGGGCGGCGGTGCGCTCCAGACCAAGACTGGTGTCGGCTTTCAGGCCGTAGTAGTCATAGCTCAGTATGTTCTGATGCAAATCGGTGGTTTCCAGTAAAGCAAGCTTAACGATGGTGCCTTCCGGAATGCTATTTGCCGTGGATGGTGCAGGACTGTCGGAAGAGTTGTTTGCACAGGCAGAAAGTAGTAAAGCCAGAACAGGCGTTAAACGAAACGGCGCTTTCATCATATTCCCTTGTCATGTAGTGCAAACGATTGCGCATTGTAGCAATCGTTTGCTTTTATTTTGAATTTCTTGCCGACAACGTTCAGTGGCAAGGCCGGCGAATTATCGGATGCAAATATGTCATTGGCATGACGTAAGTTTCGCATGAATTAAATTCATCAAAGGAACATGTGCAGATGCGCGATGCCTTCGGTCGTTCTGCTGCATTTGCACAGCATTCGTCTTATATAATGCGGGGTTTTCTGAAGCAGAATAAAAGGATTAGCATGCTGCGAGGCAAATTGAAAATGGTTGCAGGTGATACAGGCAAAAGGGCAGCGCTCAAGCGCTTGTTTGGAATGGCGGTACTGAGCACCGGTTTATCGGCCTGTGTGACAGGGAGTGCGCCACCGCCAGCACCGGCAGTAGCGACACCGGCTCCGGTGGCTGTACCGAAAACACCGAAACCTGTACGTATCGGTCTGGCACTCGGCGGCGGTGCGGCACGTGGTTTTGCGCATATCGGCGTGATTAAGGCGCTGGAATCGCAGGGCATCGTTCCGGATATTATCGTCGGCACCAGTGCGGGCAGTGTGGTTGGTGCGATGTATGCGGCAGGCAATAACGGTTTTACTTTGCAAAAAATGGCGCTGGAAATGGATGAGGCAACCATTTCTGACTGGTCATTGCCTTTGTTTGCCAAATCCAGCGGTGTCCTGAAAGGCGATGCGCTGCAGGCTTATGTGAATCGTATGGTTGGCAATGTGCCGATTGAGCGTCTGAAGAAGCCATTCGGCGCAGTGGCGACCGATCTGGCAACTGGTCAGCCGATTTTATTTCAGCGCGGCAATACCGGTGCGGCAGTGCGTGCATCTTCTGCCGTTCCGGCTGTGTTTCAGCCCGTGAAGATCAATGATCGTCAGTATGTGGATGGCGGACTGGTTTCGCCGGTGCCGGTACGCTTTGCACGCGAAATGGGTGCGGATCTGGTGATTGCCGTCAATATTTCGCAAGCGGTGGAAGGGCAGAGCAGTTCCGGTACGATTGATATTCTGATGCAAACCGTTTCCATTATGGGGCAGAGCATTAATCAGTTTGAACTGAAGCAGGCTGACATCGTGATTCGCCCTGATCTGCCAAACATGAAGAGCAGTGACTTTACCAGCCGTAATCATGCAATTCTGGCAGGTGAAAAAGCGGCAATGGCACTGATGCCGGAACTGAAGCATAAGATCCGTCAGTTGCTGGAAAGATGATCAGACATTCCGCGTCGTGCCTGAGCCGATGCGGTAAACTAAAAAACGGAGGCAATGCCTCCGTTTTTTAGTTTACCGCTGTCCGTCAAGCTTACTTACCAGCTTCCTGTTCATTGATGCGTCGCGCACCATTAAAACGCTGCTTCCAGTAGCTGAGATCCATGCTTTCTATACGCACCTGACCACCGGCGGAAGGTGAGTGAATAAATTTGTTGTCGCCCAGATAAATGCCAACGTGGGAAAAGCCGCGACGTAATGTGTTGTAAAACACCAGATCGCCTGGTTGCAAATCTTTTACTTCAATCTTTTCACCGACTTTACTGATTTCAGCAGAAGTGCGCGGTAATTCAGCGCCAACCGCATCTTTGAAGACTAAACGTACAAAACCACTGCAATCGAGGCCGTTTTCAGGAGTGGAGCCACCGCGTTTGTAATGAATGCCGACAAAATCCATGGCTTTCAGTGTCAGATCGGAAGCGCGCTGGCGCAATTCCTGCAGTTTGGTGTACGCGGTAGAAGATTCTGGGAAGGGGTTTTTCTCATCAGCGCTGGCGTTGATCGCGAAACCTGCCTGCAGGCTGAGTGCAACGACGGCGTACGCGACATTTCTTTTTAATCTGGAAACGTTTGTTAGCATCTTAGCACCTGAAAAACAAAAACCGTTCTACTCTAAGCGAAGTTTGAAACAATGTAAACGGTTTGGCGATTGACATGAAAACTCGTTTTCATTTGTTTGCGCCCCAGCAAAGCGATTTGGCCATTTCTGGCGCACGAACAGATGAAAGAAATCGCAGCGCGGTTTGGGCTGGAGTAAATCCTCTACAATCCGGTTTCCTCGCGAGCGATAACAATCGCCGCTGCGGTGAATATTTTGAAAACAGGAATGGAGTAACGATGTACACGAAACCCGTGCTGAGTCTGGAAGATGCAAAGAAAATGGCTGCGGCGGCAGAGGCCGAAGCGCTGGCAAATCAATGGCCTGTCGTAATCGCAATTGTTGATGATGGCGGTCACCTGTTATATCTGCAGCGTATGGATGGTGTAGCGCCGGTTTCTGCGCAAATTGCACCGGCAAAAGCCGTCGCTGCAGCACTGGGAAAACGTGAATCCCGTATTTATGAAGAAATGATTAATAACGGTCGTTATTCCTTCCTCAGTGCTCCGGGGCTGGAAGGAATGCTGGAGGGGGGTGTTCCGGTATTTGCTGACGGCGTATGTGTCGGCGCGATTGGTGTGTCCGGTGTCAAATCCAGTCAGGATGCGCAAATTGCCAAAGCGGGCATCGTTGCACTTGGTCTCGATCCGAACTGAAAAAATGCAGCACCAAAAGGCAATCCCGATTCACATGACTTATCGCTAAGTTCTTGTTTTTTCAGTATTCAGGATTGCCAAAAAGGCGCTGCTGAGCTATAATCTGAGGGTTTATCTAATCCAAAAATTCGCCGTAGCGCCTACCCAAATTAACATTTGCTCCAGTTATATTTCACATTCAGGCTGCTTCGGATTGGAAGAGGCTGAACAAAGTCAAATTGGGGTGACGCAGCGGCGGTAACAATACAGGAGTTGCCCTTGCTGCCCATTCCGCAGTCCCTTCTTCATTCAGGCCGTGAACCCGCAATACTCGCTCTCGCAGATGGTACCGTGTTCACCGGATATTCGATTGGTGCTTCCGGACATACCGTTGGTGAAGTTGTTTTTAATACTTCCATGACGGGTTATCAGGAAATTCTGACTGATCCGAGTTACAGTTCCCAAATCGTTACACTGACTTATCCGCATATTGGTAATACCGGCGTCAATTCTGAAGACGTCGAATCTGAAAAGATTCATGCAGCTGGTTTAATTATTCGTGACCTTCCTCTGCTGCATTCGAACTTCCGCTCTGAATCCTCCCTTTCTGACTATCTCAAATCCCAGAACATCGTTGCTATTGCAGGTATTGATACCCGCAAGCTGACCCGTATTCTGCGTGAAAAAGGTGCTCAGGCGGGTACGATTTATGTCGGTACCGATGCTGAAAAAGCAGTCGCACTGGCAAAAGGCTTTCCGGGTCTGGCGGGCATGGATCTGGCGAAAGTCGTTTCCTCGACATCTTCCTATGTCTGGGCCGAATCCGAATGGAAACTGGGTGAAGGTTATGGTCAGCAGACTGCGCCAAAATTCCATGTGGTTGCTTTTGATTTCGGCGTAAAACGCAATATTTTGCGTATGCTGGCTGAGCGCGGTTGCAAAGTAACGGTGCTGCCTGCGCAATCCAGTGCAGCAGATGTGCTGGCACTGAATCCGGACGGTGTATTCCTGTCGAACGGCCCAGGCGATCCTGAGCCTTGCGATTATGCGATCAATGCAGCGCGCGAGCTGATTGAAAAAGGTATCCCGACCTTTGGTATCTGCTTAGGCCATCAGATTATGGCGCTGGCATCCGGTGCAAAAACACTGAAGATGAAATTCGGTCACCACGGTGGTAACCACCCTGTACAGGATCTGGATACCCGTCAGGTGCTGATCACTTCTCAGAATCACGGTTTTGCCGTTGATGCTGAATCTCTGCCGGCAAATTGCCGCGTTACGCATGTGTCTCTGTTCGACGGCTCCCTGCAGGGCTTTGCCCGTACGGATAAACCAGCATTCTGCTTCCAGGGCCATCCTGAAGCATCGCCGGGTCCGCATGATATTGCTTACCTGTTTGACCGCTTTACCGGTCTGATGACAGAAGCGAAGTCCAAGGCGAATACAGGAGAGTAATAAGATGCCAAAACGTAACGATATAAAAAGTATTCTGATTATTGGCGCTGGTCCGATCATCATCGGTCAGGCTTGTGAGTTCGATTATTCCGGTGCTCAGGCATGTAAGGCATTGCGCGAAGAGGGCTATCGCGTCATTCTGGTCAACAGCAATCCTGCGACCATTATGACCGACCCTGAAATGGCCGATGTGACTTACATCGAGCCAATCACATGGCAAGTCGTTGAGCGCATCATCGACAAAGAACGTCCGGACGCGATTCTGCCAACGATGGGCGGTCAGACCGCACTGAATTGCGCGCTGGATCTGTGGCGTAACGGCGTACTGCACAAGTACAAAGTGGAGCTGATCGGCGCGACACCTGAAGCGATTGACAAAGCAGAAGACCGTCAGAAATTCAAAGAAGCGATGACGCGCATCGGTCTGGGTTCAGCCCGTTCCGGTATCGCGCATTCCATGGATGAAGCATGGGCAGTGCAGAAAGATGTAGGCTTCCCTGTCATTATCCGCCCTTCATTCACGATGGGTGGTACAGGTGGTGGTATTGCTTACAATCCTGAAGAGTTCGAGACAATCTGTAAGCGTGGCCTGGAAGCTTCCCCTACCAATGAGTTGCTGATTGAAGAGTCGCTGATTGGCTGGAAAGAGTATGAAATGGAAGTCGTGCGCGATAAAGCAGATAACTGCATTATCGTTTGCTCGATCGAAAATCTGGATCCGATGGGTGTACACACCGGTGACTCGATCACTGTAGCACCTGCTCAAACGCTGACTGATAAAGAGTATCAGATCATGCGTAACGCCTCGCTGGCAGTTCTGCGTGAAATCGGTGTGGACACTGGCGGCTCCAACGTGCAGTTCTCGGTTAATCCGGCAGATGGCCGTATGATCGTAATTGAGATGAATCCGCGCGTTTCCCGCTCTTCCGCGCTGGCATCGAAAGCAACTGGTTTCCCGATTGCAAAAATTGCGGCAAAACTGGCCGTAGGCTTCACACTGGATGAACTGCGCAATGAAATCACTGGTGGCGCAACACCAGCATCATTTGAGCCTTCGATTGACTACGTTGTTACCAAGATTCCGCGTTTCGCGTTTGAGAAATTCCCACAGGCTGATAATCGCCTGACAACGCAAATGAAATCGGTCGGCGAAGTCATGGCAATCGGCCGCACCTTCCAGGAGTCATTCCAGAAAGCACTGCGTGGTCTGGAAGTTGGCGTGGATGGTATGAATGAAAAAACCCAGGATCGCGAGATTCTGGAAAAAGAACTGGGTGAGCCGGGCCCTGATCGTATCTGGTACGTTGGTGATGCGTTCGCGCAGGGTTTCAGTCTTGAGGAAGTGCATCAGCTGACACACATCGATCCATGGTTCCTCGTTCAGATCAAAGATATCGTAGATATCGAGCTCTGGCTGGATGAGCAGCAACTGGAAAACATCGACCGCGATCTGATGCTGACGCTGAAGAAAAAAGGCTTCTCTGACCGCCGACTTGCGAAACTGCTGAAAACTACTGATGCTGCCGTGCGTGAAAAACGCCGTGCACTGAATGTTCGTCCGGTATATAAGCGCGTGGATACCTGTGCAGGTGAGTTTGCAACTAACACAGCGTACATGTACTCCACATATGAAGAGGAGTGCGAATCTCAGCCTACTGATAAGAAAAAAATCATGGTGCTGGGTGGAGGTCCTAACCGTATCGGTCAGGGTATTGAGTTCGATTATTGCTGTGTTCATGCGGCATTCGCGATGCGCGAAGATGGTTACGAAACCATTATGGTGAACTGTAATCCTGAGACAGTTTCGACTGACTACGATACATCTGATCGTTTGTATTTCGAACCGCTGACACTGGAAGATGTACTGGAAATTGTCGACAAAGAAAAGCCTGTCGGCGTGATTGTCCAATACGGTGGCCAGACGCCGCTGAAGCTTGCTCTGGATCTGGAAGCTAACGGTGTGCCTATCGTAGGTACATCTCCTGACATGATCGATGCAGCGGAAGACCGTGAACGCTTCCAGAAACTGTTGCAGGATCTGGGCCTGCGTCAACCGCCTAATCGTACGGCACGTACTGAGTCTGAAGCACTGGCTCTGGCACAGGAAATCGGTTACCCACTGGTGGTTCGTCCGTCTTATGTTCTGGGTGGTCGTGCGATGGAAATCGTTCACGAGCAACGTGATCTTGAGCGCTATATGCGTGAAGCGGTGAAAGTTTCCAATGATTCTCCGGTATTGCTGGATCGCTTCCTGAATGATGCGATTGAAGTTGACGTTGACTGCTTGTCTGACGGAGAGCGCACCTTTATCGGTGGTGTCATGGAGCATATTGAACAAGCTGGTGTTCACTCAGGTGACTCAGCTTGCTCGTTGCCGCCATATTCCCTGAAACAGGAAACGATTAACGAACTGAAGCGCCAAACCGCATTGATGGCCAAAGGTCTGAACGTCGTTGGTCTGATGAACGTACAGTTTGCGATTCAGCAGTCTGAAGGTCAGGATGTGGTCTACGTTCTGGAAGTGAATCCGCGTGCTTCACGGACAGTGCCTTACGTATCCAAGGCGACAGGCTTGCAACTGGCTAAGATTGCGGCACGCTGCATGGTTGGTCAGTCTCTGGACTCACAGGGTATCGGCGAGGAAGTCGTCCCGCCTTACTACAGCGTGAAAGAAGCTGTTTTCCCGTTCGTTAAATTCCCTGGCGTAGATACTATTCTGGGTCCTGAAATGAAATCGACGGGCGAAGTGATGGGTGTTGGCAAGACATTCGGCGAAGCGTTTGTTAAGTCTCAGCTCGGTGCCGGTGTGAAACTGCCAACAGGCGGTAAGGTTTTCCTGAGCATCAAAAACAGTGACAAGCCACGTGCCGTGAAAGTGGCGAAAGATCTGGTCGAGCTGGGCTTTTCAATCGTTGCAACCCGTGGCACGGCAGCAGCGATTGCAGCTGAAGGCGTTCCTGTTTCTGTCGTCAACAAAGTGGTTGAAGGACGTCCGCACGTTGTTGATATGATCAAAAATAACGATATTGCAATGGTAATTAATACCGTAGAAGAGCGTCGCAATGCAATTCTGGACTCTCGCGCAATTCGTACATCCGCATTGGCGGCACGTGCGACGACGTTCACTACAATTGCCGGAGCAGAAGCAGCTGTTGAGGGGATGCGTCACTTGAACCAGTTGCATGTTTATGATTTACAAGGCTTGCATAAGTCTTTAAACTGACGAGCAATTAAGTGACGGGTAGCCGTCACAATCCTGAATACAGAGGCCGCACTGAACATCTGTAAAGATGTTGGCTGTGGCCTCTGTATTTTTTCTTTTTCATTTTTCTGGTAAGTAAATGAGTACAGTACCTATTACCAAATTTGGCGCGGAATTACTGAAGCAAGAATTGCACACGCTGAAAACAAAAGAGCGTCCGGCGGTGATTAATGCAATCGCAGAGGCGCGGGCTCAGGGTGATCTTTCGGAAAATGCGGAATATGATGCTGCTAAAGAGCGTCAGGCTTTTATCGAAGGTCGTATCGCAGAGCTTGAGGGAAAATTAAGCTCTGCACAGGTAATCGATCCGTCTGAACTCGATGCAGAGGGGCGTGTGGTTTTTGGCGCGACAGTCGCGCTGGAAGATCTGGAAAACGGGCAAAAAGTCAGTTACCAGATTGTTGGTGAAGACGAAGCAGACATTAAAGTAAGTAAAGTGTCGATTACGTCCCCGATCGCACGGGCATTAATTGGTAAATATGCTGGTGATGTTGTTGGCGTTCAGGCGCCGGCAGGCGTTCGTGAATATGAAATTCTCGATGTAAAGTATCTGTAAGCGACAAAACAAACCGGCGCACGGCGCCGGTTTGTTTTTAGTATCAGCGAAGTACTGTTTTCTTTGCGCTGGACTGGCGTTGCTTAGCGCGCTTAATGTTGCCGCCCTGGGTTACCCGCTCATTGCCTTTAACCAGAACTTTTTTAACCGTTGGTTTTTTTGTGCCACTGGCGCTCGGTTTGACAATCGTTACTTCACGCAATCCTTTCCCTTTAGGGGCTGAATTGCTTGTCTTTGAGTTCTCTTTTTGCTGGCGGTATAGCACCAGCAGTTTTCCGATGTGTTGAATCGGTGCAGCTTTCAAGTCAGCACAAATTGTGTCGAATATTTCAATGCGTGCTTCACGATCGTCGCCAAAGACACGAACTTTGATCAGGCCGTGTGCATTCAGTGCAGCATCAATTTCTTTAACAACTGTCTCGCTGAGACCGGCTTCGCCGATCAGAACAACGGGTTTCAGTCCATGTGCTTGTGAGCGCAAATCACTGCGCTCAGCAGGTGTAAGTTTCAACATAAAATTTCCTTTCAAGGCTGTATTTTACGCGAATGGCAAAGAATAAATTCAATCAAAATTGGATTCACGATCATATTAATGATCCTTACGTGAAACTGGCGCAAAAAGAGGGCTATCGGGCCCGTGCAGTTTACAAGTTAAAAGAGATCGATGAATCAGAAAAACTCATCCGTCCCGGACAACTGATCGTCGATCTTGGTGCGGCGCCGGGTAGCTGGTCGCAATATGTGCGCAATAAGCTTTCCGGAAAAGAGGGGGGAGGAATCCACGGGGAAATCTTTGCATTGGACTTACTTCCTATGGCCCCGGTTGCTGATGTCGACTTTATTCAGGGGGACTTCACCGAAGAGGCAGTTTTGGATCAACTGGAGGAACGCCTGAAAGGTAGAAAGCTGGATTTGGTTTTGTCAGATATGGCGCCAAATCTGTCTGGGCACCCAACGGTCGATGCGGCAAGAATAGAATACATCATGGAGCTCGCCGTAGATTTTGCAAAAGCACATCTCAAGCCCAATGGTGCATTGCTGGTAAAGTGTTTTCATGGTCCTGCTTACAATAATATTGTGACAATGTTCAAAAGTGAATTTAAACTTGTTTCCAATAAGAAACCAAAGGCGAGCAGGGATAAATCGTCCGAGATATTCTTGCTGGGAAAAGGTTTGAAAAATTCTCAATGAATTTGGGGTTGATAATTCGCAAGGTGGCCTGCATATGCCACTTAGCAGGCTTTTTGTAATAAAGGTAGAATCGCCTGATTGAAAAGCCTCGTCCTGTTTTTAAGGAGTTTTCGTGAATAATATGTTCTCAAAAGCAGCAATCTGGGTCGTCGTGGCTCTGGTGCTGTTTACTTTATTTAAACAATTCGAGAGCAAGAGTGCCAATATCGGCGCATCTGTTCCATACTCGGAGTTTTTGGAACGGGTAAAAAATAACCGCATTAAAGAAGCAACTATTGACGAGGCGGCACGGACTGTCACTGCCGTCACCACAGAAGGCACAAAGATTAAGTCCCAAATCACGATTCTTGATCGCGGTTTAGTAAGTGATCTGGTCAGCAACAACGTTAAATTTGACGTTAAAGCACCTGAAGAGCAATCCTTCCTGTCGCAGATATTTATCTCATGGTTCCCGATGCTTTTGTTGATAGGTGTCTGGGTGTTTTTTATGCGCCAAATGCAAGGCGGCGGCAAAGGCGGGGCATTCTCATTTGGTAAATCAAAAGCAAGAATGCTGGATGATACAAACAATAATGTTACTTTTGCTGATGTTGCCGGTTGTGACGAGGCAAAAGAAGAAGTGACTGAAGTTGTCGACTTTCTGCGCGATCCAAGTAAATTTCAAAAGCTCGGCGGGCGCATTCCCCGTGGCATTCTGATGGTTGGGCCGCCAGGAACGGGTAAAACCCTGTTGGCGCGTGCCATCGCCGGCGAAGCGAAAGTTCCTTTCTTTACTATTTCCGGTTCGGATTTCGTTGAAATGTTCGTTGGTGTTGGTGCATCTCGTGTGCGCGACATGTTCGAAACTGCGAAAAAACACTCTCCGTGCATCATTTTCATTGACGAAATTGACGCTGTTGGTCGCCATCGCGGAGCTGGGATGGGTGGTGGAAATGACGAGCGCGAGCAAACACTGAATCAGATGCTTGTCGAGATGGATGGTTTTGAACCAAATTCCGGCGTAATTGTGATTGCAGCAACCAACCGTGCGGATGTACTTGATAAAGCCTTGTTGCGCCCTGGTCGTTTTGATCGTCAGGTGAATGTAGGGTTGCCGGATATTCGTGGCCGCGAGCAGATTCTGAACGTACACATGCGCAAGGTTCCGGTAAGTTCGGATGTAAAAGCAGACATTCTGGCTCGTGGAACACCGGGTTTTTCGGGTGCTGAACTGGCAAATCTTGTCAATGAAGCCGCCCTGTTTGCTGCACGCCGTAACAAACGCTTCGTCGAGATGCAGGACTTTGAAGATGCGAAGGATAAGATTTTCATGGGTCCGGAGCGCAAATCCATGGTAATGCGTGAAGAAGAGCGCAGAAATACGGCTTACCACGAATCCGGTCACGCAGTTGTCGCAAAATTATTGCCTAAGGCAGACCCGGTACATAAAGTAACGATTATGCCGCGCGGGTACGCTTTAGGACTGACGTGGCAATTGCCAGAGCATGATCAGATCAGCGGCTACAAAGACAAAATGCTGGAAGAAATTGCTATTTTGTTTGGCGGACGTATTGCTGAGGAGGTTTTTGTCAACCAGATGTCCACCGGTGCTTCCAATGACTTTGCCCGTGCGACCAAACTTGCAAGAGCAATGGTGACTAAATTCGGTATGTCTGAGATGGGCGTAATGGTTTATGAAGACAGTCAGGATGGCTACTTTGGCGGATCATCAAAAACAATTTCCGAAGCAACCCAACAAAAAGTCGATTCGGAAATTAAGCGCATTCTTGATGAACAGTACGCACTTGCGCGTCGATTGCTCGAAGAGAACCGCGACAAAGTTGAGGCTATGACAAAAGCATTGCTCGACTGGGAAACCATCGACGCTGATCAGATCAATGACATTATGGCGGGAATGGAACCGCGTCCTCCTAAGGTTAGCTCGGCAACGGTAAAACCATCCGGCAGCAGTGACGGTGGATTAACCCCAGGCGCTGCGGCTCACGCCTGATCCGATTTGTAATCTCTTTCAAGGTGAGTCTGACTCACCTTTTTTTATTATGAACCCAGTTTTTCAATGTGGTCGCTTTGAATTCGCGATCTCCCCGGAACCTTATTGTCCGCTGGTGATGGGGATCTTAAATGTCACACCGGATTCGTTTTCAGATGGCGGTAAGTTTCGCAATCTGGATCTCGCACTGGATCATGCGCAATTAATGATTGAAGCAGGAGTAGATATTATTGATATCGGTGGTGAGTCTACGCGTCCCGGCTCAAAGCCTTTATCTTTGCAGGAAGAGTTGGATCGTGTGATGCCTGCAGTTTATGCGTTAAGGGATAGTGGTGTTGCAATATCGGTCGATACCTATAAGCCAGAAGTGATGCGGGAGGTAATTGCTGCGGGAGCGGACATGGTTAACGATATCAAAGGCTTTCAAAGCCGGGAGTCGGTATCTGCTGTGGCTGACAGCAATGTTGGACTATGCATCATGCATATGCAAAAAACGCCTGAAACCATGCAGACTGCACCAGCATATGAGGATGTGGTATCAGAGGTTCATGCCTACTTTCGGGAAAGATTGCAGGAATTTGAATCGAGTGGCATTGAGCGTGCCAGAATTTCTCTGGATCCCGGGTTCGGATTCGGTAAATCTTTGCAGCACAATGTAGATTTGTTTAAAAAAATACCATATTTTTCAGATGAATTTGGCTTGCCTCTATTGATTGGTATTTCACGTAAGTCTATGATTGGCGGCTTAACAGGAAAATCAACAGACCAGAGGCTCGCTGGCAGTCTTGCCGGTGCTCTGGCCGGCGTACAACTTGGGGCTGCAATCGTTCGCGTACACGATGTACCAGAAACAGTCGATGCTTTGAAAGTAATGCGGAATTTAATCTGAGATTGAGAAAATTAAAATGACAAGAAAATTCTTTGGGACAGACGGTATTCGTGGCAAAGTTGGTGTAAGTCCGATTACACCAGACTTTGTAATGCGTCTGGGTTATGCTGCGGGTAAAGTCCTTGCGCAGGGTAATGCTGCCCCCGGTGTCAAACCAACAATTTTAATCGGTAAAGATACCCGTATTTCCGGCTATATGCTTGAAGCCAGCCTTGAAGCAGGATTCTCTGCTGCGGGCGTCGATGTCATGCTGGCGGGGCCAATGCCGACACCAGCTGTTGCATATCTCACGCGCGCCCTCCGTTTGCAAGCTGGTGTTGTTATTTCCGCTTCGCACAATCCGTTCGACGATAACGGTATCAAATTTTTCTCTGCCTCAGGTAACAAGTTGCCAGATGAAATTGAATTGGCAATCGAAGCGGAATTGGAAAAAGGTATGCAATGCGTTTCGTCCGACGCACTCGGGAAAGCACACCGTTTACGCGATGCCAATGGTCGTTATATTGAGTTCTGCAAGAGTACTTTTCCATCGGAACTCGATTTACGTGGCTTGAAAATTGTCGTCGATTGCGCGCATGGCGCCGCCTATGATATCGCCCCGAATGTATTCCATGAGCTCGGTGCAGAAGTTATTGCAATTGGCAATACACCGAATGGTTTAAACATTAACGATAAAGTTGGCGCAACTCACCCTGAAACGCTTGCCGTAGCTGTCCGCGCAAATCATGCCGATCTTGGTATCGCCCTCGATGGTGATGCAGATCGCCTGATCATGGTTGATAAACATGGTCAAATCTACAATGGTGATCAGTTGTTGTATCTGATGGCAACGGATCGTTTATCTACCGGGCCGGTTGCAGGTGTTGTCGGTACGCTGATGACGAATATGGCGGTCGAAGTCGCGTTGAAGCAAAAAGGTATTGGCTTTGTGCGCGCGAAGGTTGGGGATCGCTACGTACTGGAACAACTGGCTGAGCACGGCTGGTTGCTTGGTGGTGAAGGCTCGGGTCATTTGCTGTGTCTGGATAAACACTCTACTGGTGACGGTATTGTGTCCGCTCTGCAGGTTCTGTCTGCGCTGCAACGTAAAAAAGTATCTCTGGACGAGGCGGTGAAGGATCTGAATCTGTATCCGCAGTCGCTGGTCAATGTACGTGTTGCGGCAGGAACCGACTGGAGAGCGAATGCAGCAATGGTCGCAGACAAAGCAGCAGTGGAAGAAGAGCTCGGTGATCGTGGCCGCGTTCTGATTCGCGCTTCTGGCACGGAACCGTTGATCCGCGTGATGGTTGAGGCGGACAACGCTGATCTTGCACATGCATGTGCACACCGTTTAGCGGCACATTTGCGCGGATAAGGAATTTTTGGTGTCCTTATTGAAAGTAGGGGTGCCATCATGTACTATTCTGCCTTCAGAAATTTTTCTGACAGAAAAATTTGCTGTCCATAGCTCAGTTGGATAGAGCACGGGCCTTCTAAGCCCGGGGTCGTAGGTTCGATTCCTACTGGGCAGGCCAGATTTCAAAGCCCGGATATTCCGGGCTTTTTTCATTTCAAGGAGTGATTCAGGAATGGATGTTTCCGCATACGCAGGGCAGGTTGGATTGCAGGATATTGGTTCTGCAGTTCTCGAGAAAGCACAGCAATATCTGGACGCATTGAAGTCCGCGTTAGCCACATCTGAAGAAATAGATATCGCATGGCAATATGCTGTCCCCGAGCTGGGAGAGGGTGGCTCATGTTCTCTGTTCGGTCAACTGGCGTCCGAACCTTACGACTTGTTAAAAACGCTGGGTGGCGATGCGCTTGTCGCTAAACCTTTACTCAAAGCTGTAACACAAATTACCGCCTTTTACCGGCAGCATAGTCAGTCAGACTGGTTTGGTATTTATCAGGCCCGACAACTTGACGCGCATCGTGCGCTGGTAAAGCTTGCGTATTTCGGCGCCCCTTCGCGTGCAGAATTTCCGCTAACACCGGAATTTGCTGCGATCAGCAACAACAGTTCGGTTGGTTTGTCCGGGCGTGGGCGTATCATTCACGATGTGCAAGCTTATGTTGCCAGAGGCGGCGAGTACTATACTTGTGATCCAAAGGTGAATGCCGAAGCTTGCTTACCAGTGCTGACAACCGATGGCAAGGTACTTGGGATTATTGATGCGGAAACCTTCCGCCAGAATCTTTACCAGAATGATGAGCTGGCTTTGCTGCTCGCAGTTTGCGTTGCGTTGAGCAGTATTCTGTAAATTCCATGCAGTCGCGGATGGTATAATTGCGGGTTGTTTCAGATTTCTATAAAAGGATAAAGCAGTGCTTTCTACCGCCAATATTACAATGCAGTTCGGGCCAAAGCCCCTGTTCGAAAATATCTCCGTCAAATTCGGTGAAGGTAACCGTTATGGTCTGATCGGGGCGAACGGTTGTGGTAAATCGACCTTCATGAAAATTCTTGGCGGCGATCTGGAACCAAGCTCAGGTTCTGTGATTCTGGACCCGAATATCCGTCTTGGTAAGCTGAAACAGGATCAGTTTGCGTACGAAGACATGCGCGTACTGGACGTCGTGATGATGGGCCACACAGAAATGTGGGCGGCAATGTCTGAACGTGATGCCATTTACGCGAATCCGGAAGCGACTGACGAAGACTACATGCGCGCAGCTGATCTGGAAGCGCGCTTCGCTGAATTCGATGGTTATACTGCGGAATCCCGTGCTGGTGAACTGCTGCTGGGCGTTGGCATTGCGATTGACCTGCATCAGGGGCCGATGAGTGCAATTGCACCGGGCTGGAAACTGCGTGTATTGCTGGCTCAGGCACTGTTTTCGAATCCGGACGTATTGCTGCTCGACGAACCGACCAATAACCTGGATATCAACACCATTCGCTGGCTGGAAGATGTGCTGAATGAGCGCAACTCCACCATGATCATCATTTCCCATGATCGCCACTTCCTGAATCAGGTTTGTACGCACATGGCGGATATGGATTACGGCACGCTGAAGGTCTATCCGGGCAACTACGACGACTACATGCTGGCAGCATCGCAGGCGCGCGCTCAGGCACTGGCGAATAATGCCAAAGCAAAAGAAAAAATTGCTGAACTGCAAGACTTCGTTCGCCGCTTCTCTGCAAACAAATCTAAGGCACGTCAGGCGACATCACGTGCGAAACAGATCGATAAGATCAAAGTTGAAGAATTCAAGCCTTCCAGCCGTCAGAACCCGTTTGTGCGTTTTGAAGGTGAGAAAAAACTGCACCGTCTGGCGGTTGAAGTGCAGGGCCTGGCAAAGAAATACGATCGCCAGATCTTTACCAGTTTCGACATCATGGTGGAAGCCGGTGAAAAAATCGCGATTATCGGTGCCAACGGCGCGGGTAAAACCACATTGCTGCGCTGTATCGGTGGCGCTGACATTGCACAATTGTCCGGCGACCATGGCCTGGTGAAATGGGCGGAAAACGCATCGGTTGGCTACATGCCGCAAGATCCGGCCGAAGAATTTGCACGTGATCTGAATCTGACAGACTGGATGGGGCAATGGACCAAAGAAGGCGATGATGATCAGGCTGTCCGTTCCATCCTCGGCCGTCTGCTGTTCGGTGGTGATGATGTCCGTAAATCGGTCAAAGTTTTATCAGGTGGTGAAAAAGGCCGCATGCTGTACGGCAAGCTGATGCTTGGCCGTCACAACGTGCTGCTGCTGGATGAGCCGACCAACCATATGGATATGGAATCGATCGAATCTCTGAATATCGCGCTGGAAAAATATGCCGGTACACTGATTTTCGTTTCGCATGACCGCGAATTTGTTTCGTCGCTGGCAAACCGTATTCTGGAAATCAAAGATGGTCAGGTAATCGATTTCAAAGGCACTTACGAAGAGTATCTGACCAGTCAGGGCATTCAGTAATTATTGCCTGTCCGGTATCCGGTGTTAAAAAAGGCTGAGCATACGCTCAGCCTTTTTTATTGCTGAATTGGGGATCAGCAGTATCACTGGCTGTGCAGGAATCGTCATCCGGTGTTTCTGGAGGTCCGGACTTTCTGCCGACGAGCGCCGGATGCCTGTGCAGGAGTCCGCATTTAGGCCGTAAATCGAACGAAATTGCCCGTTCAGATGCAATCCCCGCCTTAGCATTGCTTACCTGTCAGGATTGCAGTGGGGCAAGTAAGAAATGAAGGAGGATTTGCAACCCTCCACACCGGATTGCAGAAAATAAAAAAGCACCGTTGCCGACTGGCAAAACGATGCCTTTTACTGAGAAAGAAGGAAGCCGGGGTTCAGAACTTATTCCGTCCCGTTCTTTTTCACTTCGATAAAACTGTCCAGATGGATGTCGCCGAGATAGAGCAGGGGGTCGAGGCGGTCGCGCAGTTTGCGGGCGGTGTCACGGTCGCAGACTTTCATCACTGCTTTCAGAAACGGAACGCGCAGTTGTTCAAAATCTGCCATATCGGCAGCTTTTTCCACTTTCAGTTGCAGTGTAAAACCACGGAAGCCAAGATTGGCTTTGATAGATTCATTGTAAAAACGATAGACCGCCTGAAAACGGTCTGCATCACTCATACCCTCACGGAAGCTGCTGGCTTGTTCTGTTGCGGTTGACGCAAGACCTGGCGCGGGTTGGGACGCGGCGGCAGCCTCCTGTGCAGCCTGCGATTCCGGTTCCGCAATTGCGCGCGGGCCAATAAAATCGCCTTCGATCAGTTCATCAAGCCGGCTGATATCCAGACCAACGGAAGACAGTTTTGCCAGCAAGTCACTGGCAGCTGTTTTACCATCAATTAACAGCAACAATGATCGGGTTTTGACAGATAAGCCAAATTTACGCGAAGCAATTTCTTCGCGGCCTTTGTCGGTTTTATCGTAGATGATATCCAGCATACACTGATTTCTTTGCCGTGCTTGTGACACTATCGGGGGAAATCAGCATATCTGACATGCCGGCTTTACGCTATTGTACTTGTGGGCAATGTTGTATTTGGGTACGAATGTTGCCTCTAAAAACAGCAGAAATACCGTCAGTCAGATTTTTGTACGCGGACCGGAATGGATTTGAATTGCTGCTGACCGTTTTGCGGGTTGTCATCAGGACAATCACTGCAGGAGTTGCAGCCACTACCGCAGGAAGCCACCGGCACCTTAGGAAGCAGGAACCGGAACACCGAATGACTGGCTTTCTTGCGTAGGGAGGCCAGTATTTTTGCCGGCATCCAGCGCATTGCCAGATGCCAGACGCAAATCAGAACAATCAGCGCAGTCAGGAAAGTTTGCATATCAGGCTAACAGAAGACGCGAAATCTGATACACGAGGAACGATGCAGCGTATGCCAGACCGAACAAATAGCCTGCCATCATCAGCGGATAGCGTACTGAGTTTGTTTCGCGACGCACGATACTCAGCGTCGCAATACACTGCGGTGCAAACACATACCAGGCCAGCAGTGACAGTGCAGTTGGCAAAGACCAGGATTGCGCAATCAGCGGTTCCAGCGCCTGATTTAACTGCTCGCCGCTCTGAGACAACGCATAGACCGTACCCAGTGCAGCCACAGCCACTTCGCGTGCGGCAAGACCCGGCACCAGTGCGATACAAATCTGCCAGTTAAAGCCGATCGGTGCAAATACCACTTCCAGTGCGCGACCAAGATAACCGGCGATGCTGTAATAAATCTCCGGCTTGTCTGCGCCTTCCGGTGCGCCCGGAAAGCTGCTGAGGAACCACAAAATTACCATGAGCGACAAAATAATCGTACCGACACGGGTGACGAAAACTTTTGCACGTTCCCACAATCCCAGCGCCAGATTGCGGCCATTCGGCAGGCGGTAATCCGGCAATTCCAGCATTAAGGGATTCGGTGCTGCATTGCCCCAGCGATGTTTAAAGAACAGCGCAACCAGCATGGCCGAAACGATACCGCCTATGTACAAGCCAAACAGCACCAGACCTTGCAGATTCATGATACCCAGCACTTCGCGGTCTGGAATAAATGCGGCAATGATCAGTGCGTAAACCGGCAAGCGGGCAGAGCAAGTCATCAGCGGCGCAATCATGATGGTGATCAGCCGGTCGCGCGGATTCTGAATGGTGCGGGTTGCCATAATGCCGGGTACCGCGCAGGCAAAACTTGATAACAGCGGAATGAATGCGCGGCCGGACAAACCGACTTTCCCCATCAAGCGATCCAGCAGGAAGGCGGCGCGCGGCAGGTAGCCGGAATCTTCCATCACCAGAATGAAGAAGAACAGAATCAGAATCTGCGGCAGGAACACCAGCACGCTGCCAGCGCCGCCTATCACACCTTTGACCAGCAAACCCTGAAGGACGCCAGGCGCCATATGGGTTTCCACCAGCGATCCCAGATCTTCCATGCTGCCTTTGATAAATTCCATCGGAATCTGCGCCCATGCAAAAACCGCCTGAAATACCAGAAACATCAGTATTGCGAAAATCAGCGGTCCGGTAACCGGATTCAGCACCCAGCGGTCAGCCTGATAGCTGAGACTGCGGAAGTGATCAAGCCGTTCACTGGCAGCGTGCATCACGTCTTTCAGAATGCGATTGACTTCTGCATGAATTACTTCCGGTGCAGTTGTTTGCAGCTCCAGTGCAGATGGCGGCTGATCAGGCAGGGTTTTTGCGAAGCTTTCCAGTTCGCCGCAGAGTGCGCGTATGCCTTGTGGTGATACCGCGATCGTTTCGACAACCGGCATCCCGAGCATTGCCGATAACTTAGCCACATCGACTTCCAGACCTTTTTTCGCTGCAATATCCATCATATTCAGCGCCAGCATCATCGGATGGCCGAGCGCTTTCAGCTCCAGCGCCAGCCGTAAGCCACGCTGCAGATTCGATGCATCGACTACGCACAGGATCAGATCAGGAACAGACTCATCTTTCTGATGACCGGTCAGCACTTGTTCTGTGATTTTTTCATCCGGTGTAACAGCGCGCAGACTGTAAGTGCCGGGCAAATCGAGAATGCGCCACTCTTTGCCATCAGGGGCAACGAAGCGTCCTTCTTTGCGTTCTATGGTGACACCGGCGTAATTGGCGACTTTTTGTCGGGCGCCGGTCAGGCGATTGAAGAGAGCAGTTTTGCCGCAGTTAGGATTGCCAACCAGCGCAATCCGAGGTGTTGCCTTCGGAAGTGTTGCCATGCATGAATACCACGTGAGCTTTATTTAGTGACGCCGATCAGGGCTGCTTCAAAATTGCGCAGAGCAAAAGTAGAGTGACCAACCCTGACTGCAACCGGCTCGCCGCCGAAGTAGCCGCGATGCAGCACACGAATCGATTCGCCGGCAACAAAGCCCAGTTCTTTCAGGCGGCGCGAAATTTCGCGCATTTGTGTCTCAGGACCATGCTGTGCATGGTCGCAAATGCCGGAAACGATGGCAGATTCTCCAACTTTCAATTGATCCAGTGTGGACTGGACGCCATCAGTGCGGGTGGAATTTCTCATGGCAGCGGCGGGAAAGGGTTAATTCGAAATGATAATGAGAATATATCTCAATAACTCCTGTGCTGCAATCATTCTAGTTTGAATCCATGAGGGCAGGGCGGGTATCCGGATGTTTCTTGTGATGACGCAAGAAAAGGCGGGCGGGATGCCGGCCTTTTCCGAACAGAAGCATGCAGATGTATCCTGATCGTCGCCAGAGTCAGCGACGTGATGTGCGCTGAATCTGGCGACCAAGATGATTAGTCTGCGGCTGGTTTGCGGCGCTTGCGTGGCGCGGCGACGGGCTTTTCTTTGGTTTCCGCTTCCGGATGCACCAGTGCTGCGCTGAGATCGGCGACGGTGCTGAGCAAAGTCTGATGCTCCTGCTCACGCGTCCCCAGATTTTCCTGCATCCGGCGCATTTCCTGCTCCAGCAGATGCAGGCGTTCTTCCAGCCTTGCTTTTTCGGTTGCCAGCACAAACTGACGCTGCTCATGATCTTCTGCCTGCAGACGCACGAGTTTTTGTTGTTCTTCGCTGCTTTGTAATTGCAGTTTCAGCGTCAGAGACTGCGATTTTTCAGACTCCAGTTGCTGCTTCAGTTGTGCCTGTGATGTCAGTGCCGCCTCATAAAGACGGCTCAGATTATGCAGATCCGATTCATGGGCTTTGGCTTGCGCCTGCGTTTCACTCAATTGCGCCTGCGTTTTGCGCAATTGCTGCTCTGCCAGTTGCAGGCGACCTTCATGCATTGCTGTTTCTTCTTGTCGCTGGCGCATGCTGGCCGCCTGAAAATGCTCAAACTGCTGATGCGCCTGCTGCAATTGCTCTTCCTGCATTTGCAGGTGCTGCAGTTTGTCGGTCAGGCGCTGATTCAGCAGGGTGATTTGCTGTTGCTGCGCCAGACTTTGTAAGCGTTCGCGCTCCAGTGTTTCCAGCGTTTTGCGATGTTCTTTCTGACTTAAGCGCAATTCCATCAACGCTTCCTGATGGGCTTGTGCACTTTCGTCTAATCGCTTTTTCAGCGTGTGCAATTCGGCCTGCAGCGTTGCAACGGCTTCTTCATGCTGCTTTTCTGCTTCCGTGAAACGGATTTCCGCCTCCTGCTGCATTCCTTCATATAAAGACTGAACAGCAGACAGCAGGGAAGGTGGCAGCTTCAGGCGGGAGGATTCGCTCTCCAGTGCATGATTTTCGCGCCACTGGCGCAGATACGGTGCAATCGTACTTTTACTGCCGGTATCTCCGAGCATTTTGCGCACATTATCAACCGTTACCGGATGCCCGAGTTCAGTTAGCTGGCTCGCGGCTTTGGCAACGTCCGAATAGAGGATTCCTGATCTGGCCATATCTGCAAATAAAGTAATAAATAACGTAATACGTAATAGTGTAGCAAATTACGATTAAAATTTCAGAAAAAATTCACGAAATAACTTACGCTAATGTATATTATCGAAAGTTAGTAAAGCTCAATAATGCTGATTGCCCATGTCGTTACGCAAAACTCAAAATAGTGCATTTGCCGGTGTTTCCTCAGAAAAAACCAAAATTGCCGTAAAAAACGATGCGAATGCACTGGCGAATACCGAGGAATTGACCAGGCTGCACCAGCAATTTCTGGCAGCCGCCACCAGCCCGAATACACGGCGCGCGTATCAGACGGCCATCCGGCAGTTTCTGAGGGCAGGGTTTGTCTTACCTGCGACGGAACAAATGCTGCGCGACTATCTGCTGACCCATGCCGCCAGCCTGAAAAGCAGCACACTCAGCCTGCGTATTGCTGCGCTGTCGAGCTGGCATACACTGCAGGGATTCGATGACCCGACGGCAAAACCGGATATCCGCAAATTGCTGACCGGCATACGCCGCACCCACGGCAGTCCGCAAAAGAAGGCTGCGCCGGCTGACAGCGCCATGCTGAGCGCGGTTTGTGAGCGAATGAGCAAACAGGGTGATCTGGCAGCACAGCGCGATATGGCTTTATTGTGTTTAGGGTTTTCCGGTGGCTTTCGCCGCTCTGAACTGGCAGCCTTAAAAGCAGAAGATTTGCAGTGGGAAAAGCGCGGCGTTGTCATACTGTTGCCACGCTCAAAAACGGATCAGACCGGTGAAGGCTTGCAGAAAGCCGTTCCTTATACCAATGAAGCCAGCTGCGCTGCCACGCTGCTGAAACGCTGGCTTGCGGCAGCAGACATCACGCAAGGGCCGGTTTTCCGCGCCATCAATCAGTGGGGGCAACTCAGCGCAAACGCCATGACCGGACATGGCATCAATCTCGTCATCAAAAAACATTTGCAGGATGTCGCCGGTCCTTCGCAAGCCATTTCCAGCCACAGCCTGCGCCGTGGCATGGCGACGGAGGCTTACCATGCCGGCGCAAGTTTCCGCGCCATTAAACGTCAGGGCGGCTGGCGTTCAGACACCACCGTGCACCGTTATATTGCCGATGCTGATCTGTTTGAGGAAAGCGTGGTCACGCAGATCGCGAAACGCAAGCCGTAGACGCACACAGTTTTACGGTCGGCCATTATGCAAATATCGTCATTTGAACATTTTGGACAGCCGGACTTTCTGCCGACAACCGCCAGATCGCTGTGCCAAAGTCCGCATTTGGTGTGTAAATTGACCTGAAAAGGTGTTTTTTCACCAACCTCATCTCTTCAAATCGTAGCGCGTCGTGTATACAGATGCATTTGTGACAAAAATTGTTCAATATTCAAATCAAAATGAAAAATAAGATTTAATATTGCTAATTCGTTGCCTGACGATTTCATCTGCATAAAAATCCGAAATAGTGGCGACATTGCGAGCAGCGCCGATTTTTTCTATCCAAGTAATGCGTATCAGAAAACTTCAGTGAATGGCTTTGAACCAACACTGACAAAACTGAGCGCAACACACTGACGGATGGATCCAACCTGAAAAATGACAACATGGCTGACATTCTTATCAAGCATCTCAAAGCAAAAGCAGAAGAGCATTCCGCATTAGCAACATTGCTGAATCAATGGGGCTATGACGAAAAAATAATTCCGAAAGCCCTGCAAACTGTTGGAAATCTTTTTCCGCACTACAGTCGCCATGATGAATCGCACTGCAAGCAAATCCTTATCAATATCGAGCGCCTTCTGGGCGACAACATCAAGTTGCTAACTGCGACAGATACTTGGCTGTTACTGGAGGCGGCGTACTGGCACGACATCGGCATGGTCGTTCCTGCCGATGCTCTTAAAGATGCTTTAAATAACCCGGCATTCGAAACGTATCTCGACAGCATCCGCAATTCACCCAACCATGAACTGCACCGGTTTGCACTTACTTTTGACGCAAAAGATCTGACGAAATGTTTTAGTGGTGCAGATACGCCGCTTGATGCATTAGATAAATTCCGGCAATTGATGGCAGAGTGGTTTCGCCAGAGTCACGCGACGCGATCCAATGCAATCGTACAAGACCCGTGGGCAACTGTTGGCATCAGTTCGCCAAGAACCGAGCTGATTCCTGCAAGGCTCTTTCGTTTGCTCGGCAATATCTGCCAAATGCATGGCGTGCCATTTTCAGATCTTATTTCAAACACCAAAGGGTTGCCGTTTCGCGAAGCAGGTATGGCGCAGGAAGATTGCCATCCGCGATTTGTTGCCTGTCTTTTGCGTATGGGCGATTTGCTGGACATGGACGATAACCGTTTCTGTCCGGTCATGCAGCGCATTGCCGGAGAAAACAGACCACATCTCAGCAAAGCGCATGAGCATAAACATGCCGCCATTCGACATTTGCGGATGGATCGCGAACGGATTGAAGTGTCTGCTGAATGTGAAAACATTGATGGGTATATCGAGACATTCAAGTGGTTCGACTGGCTGAAGCAAGAAATGCAAGACCAAATGTCGCACTGGCAGGACATTGTTCCCAGCAGGGAGCTTGGCTTGCTTCCTACGCTCGGAGAAATATCGGTTCGGCTTGCGGGGGAATATCAGTTACTCAAAGCGGGTGAACGTCCTCAATTCACGGTTGATACAGCGAAAGCATTTGAATTATTGCAGGGTAGTAATCTGTACAACACGAAATTTGCTTGCATCAGAGAGCTTTTACAAAATGCCATCGATGCAACACTGCTACGAATTTGGCTGACAAAAAGGGATGTATTACCAAGCTGGGCATTTAATCAGGAAAATTATGAATCTTTTCAAAAAGAGTTTGCTGACTGGGGAGTGAAAGTTAACCTTGTGGAAACCGGGGTGCCAGCTTCAGATGATGCAGGAAAATCATTTTGGCGAATACATATTAAAGATAAAGGTACCGGTATTAGTCGTACAGACTTAGCACATATGTCGAGGGTCGGCGGCTCTCAGCGCAATACTGAAAGACAAAGTTTGATTAAGTCTATGCCTGAATGGATAAAACCTTCCGGTGCATTCGGTATCGGACTGCAAAGTGTTTTTATGGTAACTGATAAAATTACAATAATTACCAAGAGCATTTTTACGAACGAACAGCTGAAAATAACGATGCACAGCCCAACGGGAGTAAACGAAGGTATGGTTACGATCAAAACCATTCCTTTTGACGTGTCTTTCGACTATGGAACAGAAATTAAATTTGAAGTAGAAATCGAAAATTCGTCAAAAAACTGGTCCCTTGATAGACGAAAAGCAACACAAATGCATTTTATTAGTCAATTTGATCCGGTTTTGAATGATTATTTCCCGAAGGATGCAGCTGAATTGGCGGATCGGATTATAAATTTTTCACAAAAATCCATTCTTCCTATTGAAGGAGTGTTGATAGATGGTTATGAATGTAATTATCATTTTGGTAAAAGCAAGCTATTTGATGCAAGTCGCGATCAAAGCTTGAATTATATTGAATTGAATGGCCATAATATAATTTTTTATTATGAATTGAATCGGTCGAGTTTTGGGCCGCCAAATTTTCATATATCCTTTAAGGGGCAGCCCTTTAAGTTTAATGCTATCAAAATACCAAATATTAACATTGAATTAGATTTAATGTCAGGAAAAGCCAGTGAATGGCTAAATGCAAGTAGAGATTCGATAGCTTCAGATGCAAAAGAAAAATTGGGGGAGCTTATTTTAGAGGTATTGAAAATAGCGGTTGAGCGCGATATCGAAAAAAATGAAGCCATTTTCAAAGACCCCCTATTTTCTCTATTTTTGAGTAAAATGGCAATCAAGTACGAAAGCCACTGGAGAGACTTTGCAATCAAATCAAATGATGCATGGTTAGATTTGGTTGAAATTTGGGGGGGAAATACTTTTAGAGAATATTTTGAGAAAAATGAATTTTTTGCTTGTTTTCATAGTTATCGTTATGATTATTCGAAAAATTTTTCATCAAGTTTAATCGAGATTGAAGATAAAGATTTTATTCAGATTTTGTGGAGAGCTTGGGGAAAAGAATCGTGCAACAATATATCAATAGTTGATCGCAAGGATATTGGATTGAATGAGGTGGATGAATATATTTCAATTAGAGAATTTAACTTGCATTTTTCGATTAATTTATTTTATAAATTCTCAAAAAGTGAGAAAAATTTATATACGGACAGGGCTTTAGCTCGGGCATTGATCGAAGGTTTGGATCCAATGAATTGTAGCAGGTATCTATTGCCCTGTAGAGGTGAATATTGGGAAGAGCTTTACTTAAAACCTGAGACGGCGTTGCGAGTAGAAATGTTATATCCTCATTCAATAGGACTTAATTGCAATTATTTATTGTTGCCTTTTTTGTACAATGGATTTAAGGGAAGTATTGAGTGCACAAATCATCAACTTGATCAGATTTGCAATTTTATTCAGCCGCATTTAATTAAGCAATTATCACTTGAGGAAATCAAAAAGGCCTATAAAAATTTAATTGAATATATTGATGGTAATCTTATGAAGAAAACAGGAAATTCTAGGCATTGGACTAAGTTGCGGCAGAAAAAAATTGAGTAAGTTAGTCTATCGATAATTTTATTTTTCAAAGCAAGTTTGCAATTCAGATTTCACAAAAGATTTCCAGTGGCGCATTTGTTGAATGTTATGCAAAGTTCGTCATTTGAACATTTTGGACAGCCAGACTTTCTACCGACGACCGCCGGATCGCTGTGCCAAAGTCCGCATTTGGGGTGTTTATTGGCATTTTGGAGCAATTCCGGGCATCCGTGGCGCCGATGATGAGGCTTCAGCGCCATACGTCTGACGATTGAACACTTGAAATGAAACGGGCATAAAAAAACCGTCTGTCATTACAACAGACGGTTTTTTGTTTCTGCGCAGCTTAGCTGCATTTGCCTGAACAAATACAGCTAAGCGCAAACAATTACCAGATCGATACGCGCTCGGTTGGTGCCAGATACAGCTTGTCGCCTGGTTTGACGCCGAATGCATCGTAGAACGATGGCATGTTACGCAGTGTGCCGTTGGCGCGGAATTCGCCAGGGGAGTGCGGATCGGTTTTGATGCGGATGATCGCTTCCTGTTCACGGATTTTGCCGCGCCAAACCTGCGCAAAGCCCATGAAGAAGCGTTGTTCGCCGGTCATGCCGTTGATGACTGGTGCCGGTTTGCCTTTCAGGGACAGTTTGTACGCTTTGTAGGCAATGGCCAGACCGGAGTTATCCGCAATGTTTTCGCCCAGTGTCAGTTCGCCGTTGACGTTGTAACCCGGAATCGGGCTGTAGCCGTTGTACTGTTTCACCAGTGCAGCGGTTTTCGCGGCGAATTTTTCGTGGTCTTCTTTTGTCCACCAGTCACGCAGATTACCCTGACCATCGTACTGTGCGCCCTGATCATCGAAACCGTGGCTGATTTCATGACCGATGACCGCGCCGATTGCGCCGTAGTTCACTGCGTCGTCTGCTTTCGGATTGAAGAACGGTGCCTGCAGAATTGCTGCCGGGAATACGATTTCATTCATTTCCGGGTTGTAGTAAGCATTGACGGTTTGTGGTGTCATGCCCCATTCATCGCGGTCTACCGGTTTGCCCAGCTTTGCCAGTTCAGCATCTGCAGCAAACTGGCGAATGGCGCGCAGGTTACCCAGCGCATCGCCTTTTTTGATTTGCAGCGCAGAGTAATCTTTCCATTTGTTCGGATAACCGATTTTCGGCATGAAGGTCGCCAGTTTGCCCAGCGCTTCTTTTTTAGTCGCGTCGCTCATCCAGTCCAGCGTACCGACGCTGTCTTTGTAAGCTTGCAGCAGATTGCCGACCAGTTCTTCCATGCGGGCTTTGCTGCTGGCAGGGAAGTATTTTTCGACGTACAGCTTGCCGAGGCTTTCACCCATGCCGGAATCCACCAGACGCACGCCGCGTTTCCAGCGAACTTCCTGTTGCGGTACGCCGCGCAGGGTTTGTGCAAAGAAAGCAAAGCTTTCGTCCGCGTATTCTTTCGGCAACTGAGATGCGGCAGATGCCAGCAGATTCCATTTCAGGTAAACCTTGATGGTGTCCAGCGGTGTTTTTGCCAGAACTTCGCTCATGCCTTTCAGGTAGCTTGGCTGCGCCAGAATCAGGTAATCCACTTTACCTGTCACGCCCAGAGCTTTCAGGTAAGCATTCCAGTCAAAGCCTGTGGTCACTTCGCCCAGTTTCGCCAGTTCTACTTTGTTGTAGGCTTTTACCGGATCGCGCAGTTCAACTTTGGTCCATTGGGCGCGGGCAAATTCGGTTTCCAGTGCCAGAATCGCAGCTGCATGGGCTTCAGCTTCTTTATCGCCGGACATTTTCAGCATTTTGGCGATATGTGCCTGATACTTTTCACGTGTGCCTTTCAGTTTGGCATCATCGTCTTTCAGGTAATAATCACGGTCTGGCAGCGCAGTGCCGGACTGACCAACGTCCAGTACGTATTTGGTGGAATCTTTATTGTCCTGATGCACAGAAATATCCAGCGGCGCCAGTACGGACATGCGGTTCAGCCAGGCAAACAGCGCAGGCAGTTCGGCCTTGTCTTTAATGGCATCCACTTTTGCGAATTCAGCGTGCAATGGTTTCAGACCTGCTGCTTCAATCTGGCGGGTATCCATGAAACTGGCGTACAAATCACCGATTTTCTGTGCATCGCTGCCTGCTGCGCCCGGTTTCTTTTGCAGATTTTCGATCAGCGTGTGCAGGCGCGGAACAACCGCTTCGCGCAAATCCATGAAGGCGCCGGCGCTGGAACGATCAGCAGGAATTTCTGCTGTTTTCAGCCATTTACCATTTACATGGCGGTAAAAGTCATCCTGCGGACGCACTGTAGTGTCGCGGAAGCTGGTTTCGATACCGGCTTTGTCCATGCCTGCTTGTGCCAGACCGGAACTTGCCAGACCTGCCAGCAGGATTGCTGCGGCCTGTGCGATTTTGGTTTTCATACTGAATTCCCCTCGTCGTGAGTTATATGAATGCCGGACAATATGACTTTGCCCGTGCAGCAGGTTTGTGACCACGGACCGGAAACTTGGTTCCCGCAGTCACAGAAAAACGCTATTCCTCGATATGTTCTACCAGTAACTGCAACCTTGTTGTGCCGTTGTATTCATTGATATCCAGACGGAAAGCTACATGCGCGACATCCGGTACATAGGTATTATGGCCGAACCAGATACCGTCGTAGCGCGTGCCGTCTTCGCGCTCCAGCACCAGTTTCAGATGCCGTTCTTTCAGAACACGCTGTTGTATCACACGGAATTCACCGCTGAAAGTTGGCGGCGGGAAAGATTGCCCCCACACGTACTGATCCATCAGATACACAAAATCCAGACTGAACGCGTCGGCGCTCAGCGCGCCATCGGTGGCAACAACTTTCTGTAAATCTTCTTTTTGCAGCCATTCCTGCGCCACGGTTTCAAACGCTTTGGCGAAGCGCGGTAAATCATCCTGCGCAATGGTCAGACCGGCTGCCATTGCATGTCCGCCAAATTTGCTGATCAGATCCGGATAACGTTTGGACACCAGATCCAATGCATCGCGCATGTGAAAACCGGGAATAGAGCGGCCAGAGCCTTTCAGCAATCCGGCATCGCCCGGTGCAAATGCAATCACGGGGCGATAAAACTTGTCTTTCAGACGCGATGCGAGAATACCGATCACGCCCTGATGCCAGTTTTCATCGAACGCCACAATCGCATGCTGCGCATCGGAGCCATACAATTCCAGTTGAATCAGCGCAACTTCCTGCATGTCCTGCTCGATTTGTTTGCGCTCTGCATTCATGCTGTTCAGCATCTGCGCGATTTCCCATGCGCGTTCCATGCTGTCAGTCAGCAGGCATTCAATACCCAGTGACATATCGGCCAGACGTCCGGCAGCGTTCAGACGCGGGCCGAGCGCAAATCCCATGTCGAACGGCGTAGCCTGAGGAAAATCGCGACCCGCAACACGAAACAGAGCGGCTACGCCCGGACAAAACTGACCCTGACGAATACGCTTTAAGCCCTGCGCCACCAGCACCCGATTGTTGCTGTCCAGACTGACCACGTCTGCTACGGTTCCCAGTGCTACCAGGTCTAATAAAGTATCGAGGCGCGGCTGGCTGCGCTGATCGAACATGCCACGCTGACGTAATTCAGCGCGCAATGCCAGTAACACATAAAACATAACCCCGACACCGGCCAGCGATTTGCTGTCAAAGCCACAATCCGGCTGGTTCGGATTCACAATCACATTGGCGTCAGGCAGGGTGTCGCCCGGTAAATGGTGATCGGTAATCAGTACCGATAAACCTTTATCGCGCGCTGTTTTTACACCATCGACACTGGCAATGCCGTTATCGACCGTGATCAGCACATCGGGTGCGTGGGTCTGTATTGCAAGTTCCACGATTTCCGGTGTCAGCCCGTAACCATATTCAAACCGGTTGGGAACGATATACGTCATTTGCGCGCCGAACATACGCAAGCCGCGTATCGCCACAGCACAGGCAGTCGCGCCATCGCAGTCATAATCTGCAATCACGGTCATTCGTTTCCCGGCTGCGATGCAATCTGCCAGAAATACAGCGGCTTCCTGTATGCCTTTCAAACCGGATGGCGGGAGCAGGGCGCCCAGCTCCATATTCAGCTCGGCACTGCTTTGTATGCCTCGGGCAGCAAAAATGCGTGCGAGTACAGGGTGGATGCCTTCGCTTTTTAAGCGCTGGGCAATGGCTTCAGAATAAGGCCGGCTGGCGATCGTCGTCATGCTGCGGCTCCGAATAAAGGTTCCAGTGATCCGCGCTGCCAGAATTTCCAGCCAGGCACTTTTTTACAAGTAAGCGTGCACAGCTTGCGGGAATCGCTGATCAGCACCGTCACGGAATGCCATTTTCCGGATTGCAATTCCGCCAGCACCGGTGCGAACAGCGTTTGATCCAGCGTTTGCATCTGATCCAGCCACATGCCCCAGTCACTGTTCAGTGCGTGTGAACTGAGCGTATTCACCTGCAAGACCGGATGCTGGTCTGCATGGTATTTTCCGCTCCAGATGACGGAATTCTGAAACGAAGGTAAATGCTGGCCTGCGCCGCAGGAAATCCAGACCGAATTGACAGTACGCAGGCCGCGCATTTCCCGCTCCTGATTCAGCGGGTGATCATGCCAGCGCATTTGTATTTCATTCTGGAACTGACGCCACTGACGTTCTCCCTCACCACGCGGCATCCAGATATCGATGTTGTGGCCGGATGCAGCCGCAGTGGTACTGGTGCGCAATTCACACCATTTATCTGCGCGTACAAACCATTGTTGCGGATTCCCGTATTGCAGAGTCAGACCATATTCAGCAGCAACTTCCGCAGCGATCGCAAAAAAAGCTTCAGCTTCCGCCTGACTGATTTCTAAGCGCTCGGTATCGGTCAGTACCAGATGATCGCGGGCGACGTGAATATGAATTGGCTGCAGCAAAAACCAGAAACCTTCCGTCACCGGAATACCGGCAGACTGCATCAGATGCCAGGCAACCGGCGGACTGTTGACCGGTGCTTGCAAGTGCATTCCTGCCTGCCAGTATTCGTGTGGCAGCGCCGGCGAAAAGTCGTCGATTGAATGGGTACTGGTTTGTTCAAGCCCGGCAAACAGTTGGCTGAGCGCGGGCATTTTCAGCGATTTGCGAAAGTCCGTCAGAAATTCCGCAGGCGGAATTGCAAACGGCAAAATGAGTGTCAGATTTTTCATAGGCGTGATTGTATGGCAAACTCTCGCCTACCTGAATTTTGTGGTTCAACACATAGTGAAAAATTTGCCTTATGAATGGCTGGTCGGTCTGCGTTATACCCGTGCAGGCAAACGCAGTGGCCGGAATCGTTTCATTTCTTTCATCTCGACTATCTCGATGTTAGGCATCGGGCTTGGCGTGGCTGCCCTGATCATTGTCTTATCCGTCATGAACGGATTCCAGAAAGAAGTCCGCGACCGCATGTTATCGGTCGTCGCACATATTGAAGTTTTTGATCCGAGCGGCTCTGCGCCTGCTTGGAAAACCACGGCAACGGAAGCATTACGCAATCCGGCAGTAAAAGGTGCCGCACCGTATGTCGACGGGCAGTCGATGATTCTGCACGATGAAACCATGCGCGGCGTTATTTTGCGTGGTGTGCTGCCGGAAGAAGAGCGGAAGGTTTCCGAAGTTGCAGACAAAATCAAGGTCGGCAGTTGGGACGATTTGCGTGCCGGTGAGTTCAATATCATTCTCGGTGCCGCACTGGCGGAAGGTCTGCATGTCGGTGTGGGTGACAAAGTCACGCTGGCGGCACCGGAAGGACAAATGACGCCAGCGGGCGTTATGCCGCGACTGAAAGCGTTTCGTGTCGTCGGCATTTTTGAAGCAGGCCATTACGAATACGATTCCGGCATGGCATTCATGCAGCTGGATGATGCGCAAAAGTTTTTCCGCCTGTCCGCACCGACCGGTATCCGTTTAAAAGTCAATGACATGCTGAAAGCACCGCAAATTGCGCTGGAATTGTCGCGCAGTCTGAGCGGTGATTTGCTGATCCGCGACTGGTCTCAGCAAAACCGCAATTATTTTGCGGCAGTCAAAACAGAAAAAACCATGATGTTCATTATCCTGACCCTGATTGTGGCGGTGGCAGCGTTTAATCTGGTATCGACGCTAGTCATGACGGTGACGGACAAGCAAGCCGATATCGCGATCATGCGTACACTCGGTGCATCACAATGGTCGATCACGAAGATTTTCATGATTCAGGGCGGCATTACCGGTATCGTCGGTACGCTGGGCGGCGTACTGCTGGGCGTTGCAGTTGCACTGAATATCGATGTCATTGTTCCGGCGATCGAACGCATGCTGGGCGTCGCTTTCCTGCCGCGTGAACTGTATTTCGTTTCCAGCCTGCCTTCTGATCTGCGCTGGCCTGATGTCTGGCAGATCAGTGTGATTGCGGTATCTCTCGCATTTGTCGCAACCCTATATCCGAGCTGGAAAGCTTCCAGAGTTAAACCGGCGGAGGCTTTACGTTATGAATAATTCCCGTATTCAACACGGTGATCTGGTGCTTGCTGGTCAGAATCTCAGTAAGAGTTTTACCGAAGGTAATTCTATTGTGCGTGTGCTGGACAAAGTCAGTATCAATGTTCATGCAGGTGAAAGGCTGGCAATTGTTGGCGCATCCGGTTCAGGTAAATCCACCTTGCTGCATTTGCTTGGTGGGCTGGACACACCGAGCAACGGAACCGTGCATTTGCTCGGGCAATGTCTGAACGATATCAGCGAAAAGAAACGCGGCGATTTACGTAATCATGCGCTGGGTTTTGTGTACCAGTTCCATCATTTGCTGGCGGAATTTACTGCGCTTGATAACGTCGCCATGCCTTTACTGATCCGTCGCTGCAATCGCGAACAGGCACAACAAAAGGCAAAAGAAATGCTGATCAAAGTCGGACTGGAGGCGCGGATCACCCATGTACCGGGTGAACTGTCCGGTGGCGAACGTCAGCGTGTTGCGCTTGCACGTGCACTGGTCACTGATCCGGCGTGCGTGCTGGCAGATGAGCCAACCGGCAATCTGGATACGGATACGGCACAACAGGTATTCGACCTGATGCTGGAGCTGTCACAAACCCTCGCAACGGCATTCGTTATTGTGACCCACGACCAGCAACTCGCCGCACGTTGCGACCGCAGATTGCGGCTGACGTCTGAAGGTTTAAAGGAACTGGCATGAAATACCGTGCGCTGAAAAATTCATCGGTCGCGATTGCGCTGATCAGCGCATTTTCGGGTTCTGCCATGGCAGCGGAACTGGCATTGCAAATGGAAACTTCGCTGCGCAGTGACAGTAACCCGCTGAAGTTTTATGATAATCCCGCGCCCGGCGGCCCCGGACCTGGCCCCGTGCAACAGGAACAACGCGGTGGTGATACAGTTACCGGCGCTAATCTCCGTGCCGGCGTGCTGATTCCGCTGGCTTCGGATCAGACACGGCTGATTCTGACGGGCTCACTGGGCTCGGTTCACTACAAAGATTACAGTCAGCTGAATCACCGTGAAAGCGCCGGTGACGCCACGCTGGATGTCAGCATCGCTAATAATGTATTGCTGCAGGCGCATGCGGGCACCGGAAAAAAACTGTTTCAGTATATCAATGGCAGTCTGACCGACCGTGATCTGGTGACATCACGGCAGACCGATTTGAATGCTTACTGGAAGCTGATGAATGATTTTCAGTTCAATGCCGGTTTGTACCGCAATCAAACCAATTATGAATTAGCAGTGAATCAGCTGTATAACAATCATGAAAAAGGCGGACAGTTTTTTCTGCGTTATACATCGCCAACCGGCTCAAGTGTGCAGGCTGGCGTGCGTCAGGGTGAAGCACAATTTACCGATCGCGATTTCCGGCAAATTGCAGATCTGGATCAGGGATATAAAGAACGCGAACTGGCTGCAGACATCGAATGGTTGTACAGCCCAAAGACTGTTTTCAGTGGTCATCTGGGAAAAATCCGCCGTGAATATCATTTCGATGACAGTCGGGATACTTATCTGACGAATCTTGTACTGCGCGGCACTTATCATTTTTCACCGTCACTGCGCTTTGATTTGCAGCTGTTTAATCGTCCGTATTCGCTGATTGATCCGGCGATTCAGTATGTCACCGCAACAGGACAAAGACTGGATCTGAGCTGGAATTACTCTCCGAAATGGAAAATGAATCTGTCTTATTTGCATCAGAACAGTGAACAGCAACTTATTGAGCGCATAGTCCGCACGCGCGGCTATGCAACCCGTAATGAAAAGCTGCAGCGTTTCGGTGCAGGTGCTGTATGGCAGTTTGATCCGCGCTGGCGTCTGATGCTGGATGGTATCGCAGAACGCTCGAATCGCGATGAGGACGGTTTGCGCCAGTCACAGCGGATTATCAGCCTTGCACTTGAATATACTTTTGAGAACCAGACTGGCAGCGCGGATAAACTGCGCCTGCGCCGCTATCAACAGCATTACAGTGCTGTTGAAGGACAATAAAATGCAATCGCTGATACGCAGGATAAGCCGTTTTGCTGCCCGTCACTTTGCAAAAAGCTGGTTGCCGTTTCATGCGCCGCGCGGCGTGGTAAGTTTCAGTTTTGACGATGTACCGCTGAGTGCTTGTGAGCAGGGTGCCGCAATACTGGAAAAGCACGGTGTTCGCGGAACATTTTTTGTGTGCGGTGGTTTGACTGATCAGACCGAGCAAGGGCAGCAATGCCACTCTGAAGACATTCTCCGGCAATTGCACCTCGCCGGCCACGAACTAGGCTGCCATACGTTTTCACACACACATTGCGAGCGCGCTGACAGGGATCAGATTCAGGCAGATTTGCTGCGTAATCAGGATTTTTTTAAGCGCCTGCAATTACCTTTATCCGGATTTGCTTTTCCGTTCGGCGCATACAGCTTTGCCTCGAAATTGCTAGCGAAAGCGCACTTTGGCTATGCCCGTATTACCGGAAACCGCACCATGTTCGATGGTGCTGATGTCTACGCTCTACCTGCGATGGCCTTGTATGAAGGCCGAATGACGCCACAAACATTACAGGCACTGATTCAGGATGTTGCGAAGCGAAAAGGCTGGCTGATCTTCTACACGCACGAAGTAACCCATCAACCCGGACAATGGGGTGCGACACCGGAGTTGCTGGGTTTTTGTATTGCAGAAGCAATCAGCGCAGGCTGCGAAGTGAAAACAATCCGTGATGCCATTTTGTATTTCGAACAGGCGCGACGCAGCTAAAGCCGCGCTTGCAGCTATTTTCCCGCCATCCTGAGCACCTGCCGGTGCCATCATCGGCGCTTTGCATTTCCGTCAGGAAATGCAAATACAGCCTCTGTGTTTATTGCTGGTTTCATGATGTAAATTTTTGCCGGATTCATGCTGAGCTTCGTTAGAATAAACGGGTTTTTGCAAAAAATGAATCTACCATGAGCTCAAATAGCCAGTTCTCCCTGATGCGGCAAAAGCGCTTTGCGCCGTTTTTCTGGACCCAGTTTCTGGGCGCGTTTAATGACAATGTATTTAAAACTGCATTGTTAACAGTGCTGACATTTGACGCTTTGCACTGGACAAACATGCCGGTAAGTCTGCTGAATCAGTTAATTCCGGGTTTGTTTATTCTGCCTTTTGTCATCTTGTCGGCATCTGCCGGACAACTGGCAGATAAAAAAGAAAAAGGCTGGCTGGCCCGCAGAGTGAAACTGCTTGAGATCGTGATTATGCTGGTCTGCGCTTACGGCTGGCTGCAACACAATGTATGGGTGCTGATCGGCGGTGTGGCGGGCATGGGGATACACTCAACCTTATTCGGCCCCGTCAAGTACGCGTACCTGCCGCAACATTTGCATACCGATGAGTTGATCGGTGGTAACGGTCTGATCGAAATGGGCACCTTCGTCGGCATTTTGCTCGGTGAAATCCTCGGCGCAATGCTGGTTTCACATGGTGATGGCGGTGTGATGCTGGTCGCTGGTATCACCATCGGCATCGCAGTACTCGGATATATTGCGAGTCTTGGGATTCCTGAATCCCCGGCAGCGGATCCCGACCTGAAGATGAACTGGAATCCGGTAACGGAAACCATCCGCAATATCGCTTTCAGTAAGCAGAACCGGCCGGTTTTTTTATCCTTACTCGGCAACTCGTGGTTCTGGTTTTACGGCGCGATTATTCTTGCCCAGTTTCCTCTATTTGCGAAAGATTTCCTGCGCGGCGACCACTCGGTGTTCGTGCTGTTGCTGACAGTTTTCTCTTTCGGTATCGGCGCCGGCTCTCTGCTGTGTGAAAAATTATCCGGTCACAAGGTGGAAATCGGTCTCGTGCCATTCGGTTCGATTGGTCTGAGCCTGTTCGGCATTGATTTAGCGCTGGCAAGTCAGGCGTATGTCGCAGCACAGAATGTCACCGCAATGCAGTTTGTGATGCAACCGGGCGCAATCCGCTTGCTGGCAGACATCGTACTGCTTGGTGTATTCGGTGGCTTTTACATCGTGCCTTTATTCGCGCTGATTCAGACTCGCTGCGAACCGGGACATTTGTCACGCACGATTGCTGGGATGAATATCCTGAACGCGCTGTTCATGGTAGTTGCATCACTCGCAGCAAGTGCGATGCTGGTAAAAGGCTTTACGATTCCCCAGATATTTCTCGCAACCGCCATTCTGAATGTATTCGTTGCCGCTTACATTTTCAGTCTGGTACCGGAATTCCTGATGCGCTTCCTCGCATGGATACTGATTCATACTATTCATAAAGTGCGGGGTATCGGCACTGAACATATTCCGGAACAAGGCCCGGCGGTACTGGTTTGTAATCACGTCAGTTATCTGGATGCAGTCGTGCTGATGGCATGCAGCCCGCGTCCTGTACGTTTTGTAATGGATCACAATATTTTTAAAATCCCGCTGATTTCCTGGATTTTCCGCACCGCCAAAACCATTCCGATTGCACCGGCAAAAGAAGACAAATGGCTGATGGAAAAATCTTTCATCGATATTGCACAGGCGCTGGAAGAGGGCGAACTGGTCTGTATTTTCCCGGAAGGCCGGCTTACCGGTAACGGTGACATTAATCAGTTCAAAGGCGGCGTGATGAAAATTATCGAGCGCACACCTGTACCGGTGATTCCGATGGCGTTGCGTGGTTTGTGGGGCAGTATTTTCTCGCGCGATAAAACGAATCCGTTTGAACGCGCATTCCGTCGCGGGCCATTCTCCAGACTGGAGCTGGTTGTCGGTGAGCCTATGCTGCCTACCGCAGTGACACCTGAAATATTGCAAGAGCGCGTGACTGCGTTGCGTGGAAACTGGAGATAAGACATGACAAATTACTGGCGTTCAGCGCTGCCACTGGTTGCACTTTATGCGTTAGCAGCAGGTTCTCAGGCGGCAACGGTCGCCAGTTTTTCACCGCAGGGTGAAGTCACTCAGATCAGTCAGGTCAGGGCACAGTTTTCAGAGCCGATGATCGCATTCGGTGATCCGAAAATTAAAGATCCTTTCACGGTGCAATGTAAAGCCAGAGGAAACGGGCGCTGGACCAATGAAAAAAACTGGGTATATGAATTTACAGAGCCACTGGGTTCCGGCCTGAATTGCCAGTTTAAGCTGATCGCCGGACTGAATGCCTTGTCGGGCAGCCCGGTTCAAGGACAAAGTACATTTACCTTTACCACTGGCGGACCTTTTGTCAGCCGCATTCAGCCATATGCAAGCGCACAGATCGAAGAAGATCAGGCATTTGTATTACAGCATTCTGCTCCGGTGGCGGAATCTGTATTGCGTGAAAAAGTTTATTGCGAACGTAAAGGGGTGGAAGAGCGCATCCCTGTGAAGCTGGTGTCAGGCAAAGATCGGAAAGCGATACTGGATAATCTGCAAATCAAAGTCACTGATGACCGCGTCTCTGTTATTCAGTGCCAGCAAACCTTTCCGAACGCCGCTGAAGTAAGGGTTGTGTGGGAGAAAGGTATCGTCAGTACCGAAGGTGGACCGGCAAACTCTAAGCCACAATCTTTCCGTTACAAAGTCAGACCGGCATTTACTGCAGAGATGAATTGCACACGCGAAAATGCCCGCGCTGCCTGTACGCCGATACTCCCGCTGACACTGACATTCAACACACCGGTTAAGCGTGAACTGATTGAAAAAATCACTCTGAAAACGCCAAAGGCAACGCTGAAACCGGTTTTGTCTGCAGACGACAAGAAAGCGCAGACGCTGAGCTATGTCAGTTTTCCTGCTCCTTATACGGAAAATGCTGAGCTGAGCCTTGAATTGCCATCTTCCCTGACGGATGAGTCCGGTCGCAAATTGGAGAATGCATCTGCTTTCCCGATGAAAATCCGTACCGCAGATTTTCCACCGCTGGCAAAATTTGCGACCGCGCCATTCGGGATTGTTGAATGGACGCCGGATGCAGCAATGCCACTGACCTTACGTCAGGTTGAATTGGATATTGGCGTAAAGCAGGCAGATGGCAAAAAGCCGGCAGGTCAGCTGACGCAATTACGGGCAACGGAAGATGCTGCCATCATAGGCTGGATCGCGCAACTGAATAAGTACCATGAATCCATACTGCGTATCGGTAAGGAAGATGTGCAGTCGCGCACCCTGTCTTTACTGAATCAGCAAAAAGGGACAGAAAAAATCAGTTTACCAAGCGCAGCTAACGATAATAAGCGCCCGTTCGAAGTGGTTGGTATTCCAATGCGCAAGCCGGGTTTTTATGTGTTTGAAGTGGAATCCCGTTTACTCGGCAAAGCGCTGCTGGACCGCGACGCACCAATGTATGTACGCACCAGTGCGCTCACGACCAATCTTGCAGTACATCTGAAAACGGGTCGTGAAAACAGTCTGGTCTGGGTTACGCGTTTGGATAACGGAAAACCGGTTGCAGGTGCCGAGATACGTATTTCTGATTGCCACGGCAAACAAATCTGGAACGGTAAAACCGGCGCGCAGGGAACGGTGCTGGCAAACGTTACATCCGACCAGGCTTGTCCGTCAGTGCAGGGCGCTGAAGCCAAAATTCAGGGATTGTTCGCCAGCGCACGCCTGACAGATGCTAACGGTGTGGAAGACATGTCTTTTGTCTTGTCCAGCTGGAATCAGGGGATAGAAAGTTTCCGCTTCAATTTCCCGACAGATTTCAGTCCGGTCAGCACCAAACGGGCGCATACGATTTTTGACCGCCCGCTGTTCCGTGCGGGTCAGACGGTTTCAATGAAACACGTTTTCCGCTCTGAATCCCGTAACGGATTTGGAAATGTGAATCCGAAAGACTTGCCGGTGAAAGTGCGCATTGTGCATCAGGGTAGCGGGCAGGAATATGTGTTTCCGTTGCAGTGGCGCGGTAATCAGTCCGCGCTGACGCAATTTGCGATTCCGCAGCAGGCAAAACTCGGCACGTATGAAGTGTATCTGGAAAGCACACCCCCAACGGAGAAACGCCCGGAATATGAAGAATGGGGCTTGCCGAGCGGCACGTATCTGACTGGCAGTTTCCGTGTCGAAGAATTTGTACTGCCGACGATGACAGGGCAAATTACCCAGTCTGCGGGTTTGCTGGTTCAGCCTAAGCAGATTCCTTTACAGTTGCAATTGAATTATCTGAACGGCGGTGCTGCTGCAGGCCGTTCAGTTGACGTCAGTGCGGTATTGTCGGGACGCACGCTGCAATACCGTCAGTTTGAAGATTTTCAGTTCGGTCGCTGGAGTGACGGTGAAGACCGTGTGGTCGTCGCAAATAAACAGGCTGTCAGTCTGGACAAAGCAGGTGCCGGTAAGACACTGGTCAATTCCGTACCTGAAATCACCAGCCCGAAACTGCTGCAAGCCGAAATGAATTACACCGATCCGAACGGCGAAATTCAGACAATCAGTCAGACGTTTCCGGTATGGCCCGCCGCTGTTGTGCTCGGTATCAAAACCGAAGGCTGGATTTCACTGCGCGATAAAGCAAGAATCAGACTGGTTGCACTGACACCGGATGGCAAACCGGCGCCGGGAACGAAAGTCAGTGTCAAAGGCCGTCAGGAACTGACGATTTCACATCGTAAGAAGATCGTCGGTGGTTTTTATGCGTATGAAAATCAGGATGAATCCAAAGATCTCGGCGAGCTGTGCAGCGGTAAAGCCGACGAACGCGGCTATTTCCTGTGCGAAGTTGATCTGAAAGTATCCGGCAATATCAACCTGGAAGCGCAGGCACTGGATAAAGATGGCAAAGCATTTCTGACACAATCCAGCATCTGGGTGTCCGGTGCGGAAAACTGGTTCGATGGTGAGAATCAGGACCGCATTGATATTCTGCCGGAACGTAAACATTATCAGCCCGGTGAAACTGCAAAATTCCAGGTACGCATGCCTTTCCGCGCTGCGACCGCACTGGTGGCAGTCGAGCGTGAAGGTATTATCGAAACTTTTACCGTCGAAATTTCTGGCAAAGACCCGAGTATTTCCGTACCGATCAAAGCGGAATACGGGCCGAATGTGTATGTGTCTGTACTGGCGGTGCGCGGACGTATGCGTGAAGTGCCGTGGTATTCCTTCTTCACATGGGGCTGGAAAGAACCGGTTAACTGGTGGCACGAATTCCGCGAATATCAGGCACCAACCGCAACTGTGGATCTGGCAAAACCTGCGTTTAAATACGGTGTGGCAGAAATTTTCGTCAGCCATCAGGGCAATGAAATGAAGATTGGTGTGCAAACCGATCAGGCATCCTACGCTGTACGCGGTAAAGCCCGGGTAAAAATCGATGCAAAACTGGCGGATGGCAAACCAGCAGCAGGCGCAGAACTCGCAATTGCTGTCGTAGACGAAGCTTTGCTGGAATTACAGCCAAACGAGAGCTGGAAATTGCTCAGTGCGATGTATCAGCGCCGCAGCTATGGCGTGGAAACCGCGACGGCACAAATGCAGGTGATCGGTAAGCGTCACTTCGGACGCAAAGCGGTTGCGGCCGGTGGTGGCGGTGGTAAATCACCAACGCGGGAACTGATCGATACTTTGTTGTTGTGGAAGCCGGATGTGGTGCTGGATGCAAATGGTCACGCGGAAATTGAAGTGCCGATTAACGATGCGCTGACCAGTTTCCGAGTTGTCGCTATCGGTACTCACGGCAGCAATGTATTCGGAACCGGTTCGACTTCTTTTATCGTCAAACAGGATTTGCAGATCATCACCGGCCTGCCGCCGATGGTGCGTGAAGGGGATACCTACACAGCGCAACTGACACTGCGCAACACCACGGCGCGCGATATGCAGCTGAGTGTGACTGCAAAAAATGATCAGGAAAATCTGCCTGAACAGCGTGTGAAAGTGGCCGCAGGTGCAGCAGCAGAAGTCAGCTGGCAGCTTACGGTTCCGGCGATCAAAGGCAATGCGGAATCCGATATGCTGCAATGGGAATTTGCTGCAAAGGAAACCGGTTCAGCCAGCCATGCATCTGACAGCCTGAAATTCTCACAAAAACGTGTGACCGCAGTGCCTGTCACCGTGCAACAGGCAACACTGGTGCAGATTGATAAAACACTCAGTATGAATCTGATCCGTCCACAGGATGCACTGCCAGATCGCGGTGGTATTGCACTGAATTACAGTGCCAGCCTGCTGAATGGTACAGAAGGATTGCGTCGCTACTTTGAACGCTATCCTTACAGCTGTCTGGAACAGCGCACATCCAAAGCGATCGGTCTGCGTGATAAACAGATGTGGCAAAAAGTGGTGAATGATCTGCCTTCCTATCTGGATGAAAACGGGCTGGCGTTTTATTTCCCGCTGCAAAGCGGCGCTCAGCAGGGCAGCGATGCGCTGACAGCCTATCTGCTGGCAATCACCCAGGAGGGTGGCTATCCGATTCCTGACGAGTTCCGCAAAAAAATGCTGCAAGGCCTGAGTGATTTTGTGGAAGGTAAAATCACCCGTAAGTACTGGTCGCCATCGGCTGATCTGGATTTCCGTAAGCTGGCTGCGCTGGAAGCATTGTCCCGTTATCAGGCAGTGCAACCGCGTATGCTGGGATCGATCTCTGTCACGCCGAATCTGTGGCCAACCAGTGCTGTACTGGACTGGTACGCGATTCTGAGCCGCAGCGCTGCCATTCCGAAACGGGATCAGTTGCTCAAAGAAGCTGACCAGATATTGCGTGCCCGTCTCAGTTATCAGGGCACAAAAATGATCTTCAATACCGAGCAAAACGATAATCTGTGGTGGCTGATGAGTAACAGCAACAGCAATGCTGTGCGCTTGTTGCTGACGATGGCGGATAAACCGGAATGGAAAGAAGATATGCCGCGCTTGCTGAACGGGGCGCTGCAACGTCAGAATTCCGGTCACTGGGGCACGACGACAGCCAATGCCTGGGGAACGCTGGCTCTGGAAAAATTTGCCCGCACATTTGAAACCGAAAAAGTCAGCGGCGTAACTACGGCGGCATTGGCTGCAATGGACAAACCACTGGCATTCAGCTGGACGGCGAATGATGGCAAAGTCCTGCTGCCGGCCGCACAGTTACGCGCCGGTGAGCAGGTGTTGCAACTGAACCATGAAGGAAAAGGAAAACCGTGGGTGACGCTGCAGAGTCTGGCTGCGATCCCGCTGAAAAATCCTAACTTCAGCGGTCTGCGTCTGACCCGTAAAATCATCCCGGTAGAACAGAAAACGCCGGGGCAGTACAGTAAAGGCGATGTGCTGCGCATTGATGTTCAGATCGAAACCAATGCAGAGCTGGTATGGGTGGTACTGAATGATCCTGTGCCTGCGGGTGCCAGCATCATGGGTTCCGGCCTTGGGCGGGATTCTGCGATCGCTGCAGATCAGGTAGCGGATAACAAAGATGCGCCAGTGTATGAAGAGCGCAGTTTTGATGCCTATCGTGCGTATTATCAGTGGCTGCCGAAAGGAAAAATCACGGCCAGTTATGTGATTCGTCTGAATCAGCCGGGTGACTTCCGCTTGCCGTCTACGCGTGCCGAAGTGATGTATTCGCCGGAGATTTTTGCGGAATTGCCGAATGCCAGCATGATAGTGAAGTAATGCAGCGATCTCATGTCGTGCTGAGTTGCCTGCTGCTGGCTGCAATGCCGGTCAGCAGCAGTGCAATGGAAAATTTTCAGCAAGTTAAAAACCGGTATATCTCTTCGGATGCGCAGTTACTGGACCGTCAGGGCGTTTTACTGCAAACCCTGCGTGTCGATTTCAAAGAGCGTAAAGGCGAGTGGGTCAGACTTGCTGACATTTCCCCCGCCATGCAAACGGCGCTGATTCTGACCGAGGATAAACGCTTTTACGAACACAGCGGCGTGGACTGGAGTGCAGTTGCGGCTGCTGCGTGGGCTAACTTGTGGAATACCAAAACCCGTGGCGCATCCACCTTAACCATGCAACTGGCGGGATTGCTGGAAGCCGACCTGAAGCGCGACGGCGCACGCCGTAATCTGTGGCAAAAGCTGAATCAGACCGTGATTGCGCAGGCGCTGGAGCGGGAATGGCGCAAAGACCAGATTCTCGAAGCTTATCTGAACATGGTGCCGTTTCGCGGCGAACTCAGCGGCATTCACGCGATGTCGCGCACCCTGTTTGAAAAACATCCCAGCGGACTCGATCAGGTCGAAGCAGCAATCGCCGTTTCGCTGATCCGCGCCCCGAATGCCGCGCCAGCCGTTGTTGCGGAACGTGCATGCCGTTTGCTGCAGGAACAGAAATTACCGCAATACTGCCTGAATCTGGAAGGGCAGATCCGCATCGCGTTTTCGCGCAACAGCGCGTCTTACCAATCCGGTTTATCCCGCTCAGACCGCCAGCCCGGCGCGGCGCTGCATCTTGCGCGGCAGTTACTATCGGAAAAGGAACGCAGTGTTCGCAGCACCTTATCGGCGGCGCTGCAAAGGTATGCGCGCGATACGCTGGTGCACCAGCTGGCAGCGTTAAAAGACCGCAATGTCGAAGATGGTGCGGTGGTGGTGCTGGATAACGCCAGCGGTGATGTGCTGGCGTGGATTGGTTCCAGCGGAGCGTTATCCGATGCGCGTGAAGTGGATGGCGTTACTGCTTTGCGTCAGGCCGGTTCCACCCTGAAACCATTTTTGTATGAGCTGGCCTTAGAAAAAAAACTGATCACCGCCGCATCGCTGATCGACGATAGTCCGCTCAGTATCAATACCGGTTACGGTTTATATATCCCGCAGAATTACGACAAACACTTTAAAGGTGTTGTCAGTGCACGTACTGCACTGGCGTCATCGCTGAACATACCTGCAGTGAAATTGCTGGTCGATGTGCAGCCGGAACCGTTTTTTCAGCGTTTGCAGGCACTGGGGCTGGGCCTGAAGGAAACCGGCGGATTTTACGGATACAGTCTTGCGCTGGGTGGTGCGGATGTCAGTCTGCTCAACCTTACCAACGCATACCGTACGCTGGCGAATCTCGGAAGCTACAGCGGTGTACGTACCCGGCTGGATAAACCACCGTCACCGGTCAGCAAAGTATTACAGCCGCCGGCAGCGTTCATTGTCGGCGATATGCTGAGCGACCGGCAGGCGCGTGCCGTCACTTTTGGTATGGAAAATGCGCTGGCAGCCAAGGTCTGGGCAGCGGTGAAAACCGGTACCTCAAAGGACATGCGTGATAACTGGTGTATCGGTTACACCAGCCGCTATACGGTTGGCGTATGGGTCGGTAATGCGTCCGGTGCCCCGATGTGGGATGTGTCGGGCGTAACCGGTGCCGCGCCGGTCTGGCAAGACATCGTCCGCTATCTGCATCGCAACGACACGCCGGCACAAAAACGCTACCGGCCAGCGGCACCTGCGGGTGTCGAACAGGCTCAGATCAGCTACAGCAATCAGCGGGAAGCCGCCCGTAAAGAATGGTTTATGACCGGCACGACGCAAACCCGTATCGCCGTCGGCAATCATGCTTGGGGCGCACCAAAAATTCTGTATCCGTTTGCCGGTGAAGTCATGGCGCTGGACCCTGATATTCCGCCTGCGAATCAGCGCGTGAAATTGCGGGCTTCTGTCGACACCGGCTTTCTGGTCATGGATGGCGAGATCATCAGCACCCCTGTTAAAACCAAAGGTAAATCCGAAGCGGAACAGAGCGCCTTGTGGTTTCCTGCACCGGGCAAACACAAACTGTCTTTACTGAATGAAAAAGGCGAATTGTTAGATCAGGTAGCATTTGAAGTGCGCGGCGCGGTACTGACACCAAAGAAAGGGGCGCAACGCCCGCAAGCTGTGAAGTAAGGCCAGCGGAGAGTACGCTGCATTGTGCAAACTTCGTCATTTTACTTTTCCGAAGGCCCGGACTTTCTGCCGACGACCGCCGGATCGCTGTGCTGAACACCGCATTTGCGCTATTTTTGGCCAATTTTTGCCGTCACCAACGGCTTACATATCGCGAGGCGCCAAGCTGCATTGGTCATAAAAAAGCCAGCAAACCGTATTCAGGCTTGCTGGCTTTTTCGTTTGCGGTAACAGACTATCAGTGAGCGCCGCCTGCATCCACCGGAGCACCACTGCGCTTAGGTTTGGTCATCCAGACGAAGAAGATCAGACCGAGGAACATCCACGCCGCCATCCAGAAGATATCGGTGGCAGCCATTGTGCTGGCTTGTACCGACACTGTGCGGTCTATCATGCCGTAGGCCGCTTGCTCACCGATACCGGCGCGGTGCAGGTTGTCTGCCTGCAGTACAAACTGGCTGGACGCATAGCCGGTGGATTCGGTCAGCCTTGCGTGGTGCAGGGTAGAGCGGTTATCCCACAGCGTGGTCATGATCGATGCACCCATACCGCCGCACATAATCCGGACGAAGTTCGATAAACCCGAGGCCGCCGGAATTTTTTCCGGACGCTGGCCGGACAAAATAATCGAGGTCAGCGGGATAAAGAACATCGACATCGCCGCGCCCTGAATCAGCGTCGGCACCATTAGGTTATAGGTATCCACTTCGGTATTGAAGCGGGCCCGCAGGAAAAACACCAGTGCGAAACCGAGGAAGGCGGTGGTCGCAACCCAGCGCGCATCCAGTTTCGGCAGCAATTTACCAATGACCGGTGACAGCAGAATCGCAAAAATCCCGACCGGCGCCATCACTTTACCGGCTTCGGTGGCGGTGTAACCGAGCTGGGTTTGCAACCACAGCGGCATAATCACCAGACTACCGAAGAACAAGCCGTAGGCGACGGAAATCGCCAGCACGCCGGAGGCAAAATTGCGTCCTTTGAACAGACTCAGATCCACAACAGGATGGTCCTGGCCGTTTTCCCAGATGATGAAGTACACCAAACCAACTACCGCAATCACGGTCAGCAACACGATTTCACCGGAATTGAACCAGTCCAGTTCTTTGCCTTTATCCAGCATCAGCTGCAATGCACCGACCCAGATGACCAGCAGCGCCAGTCCGATTTTATCGACCGGAATTTTACGCACCGCCGATTCCCGTTTGTGATAAATCGACCAGGTTGCCCATGCAGTGAATAAGCCCACCGGCACGTTGATATAGAAAATCCACGGCCAGCTGTAATTGTCAGAAATCCAGCCGCCGAGCAAAGGCCCGACAATCGGCGCGACCAGCGTGGTCATCCCCCATAATGCAAGTGCCATCGAACTTTTCGCGGGCGGATAACTGGCCAGCAACAGGGATTGCGACAAGGGAATCATCGGGCCAGCCACGGCGCCCTGAATAATCCGCGCCACGATCAGGGTTTCGATATTCGGTGCCATACCGCACAGCCATGAAGACAAGACGAACAGCAATACCGAAGTCATGAATAAACGCACCTGACCAAACTGCATGGTCAGCCAGCCGGTCAGCGGCACCGAAATCGCATTCGCCACCGCGAACGAGGTAATCACCCAGGTTCCCTGCTGCGGCGACACACCCAGATTACCGGAGATGGCCGGAATCGATACGTTGGCAATCGACGAATCCAGCACGTTCATAAAGACCGCCAGCGACAAGGCCAGCGTTCCCATCGCCAGCTCGCCCCCTTTCAGGGGCGGGTGATGGATGTGTGCTTGCTGGCTCATGATTTACCTGCGCCGGAATGTTCGCGAATGATTTTCTGAATACGGCTGTCAGCATCGGCCACTGCGTGATCAAACACGGCAGTCTGATACACCGTTGTTTTGTTATCCGCAGCAGTCACCGCAACTGGTTTGCCAGACTGGTCAGAAATATCAACCTGTACGTGCATGGACAAGCCAACGCGCAGCGGGTTTTTCTCCAGTTCTTTCGGATCTAAAGCGATACGCACCGGAATACGCTGCACGACTTTAATCCAGTTACCAGTGGCGTTTTGCGCTGGCAACAGAGAAAACGCAGAACCGGTACCGGCCGACATACCGGCAATTTTGCCGTGGTAAGTAATGTCGTCGCCGTACAGATCTGCATGCAGCGTGACTGGCTGACCGATACGCATTTTGGTGATCTGACCTTCTTTAAAGTTTGCATCCACCCAAAGCGAATTCAGCGGAACGACAGACAGCAACGGCGTACCCGGTGCCACGCGCTGGCCAACCTGTACCGCGCGTTTAGCGATGTAACCGGAAACCGGTGCCGGAATCACCGTGCGGCTTTCCTGCACCAGCAGTTCGCGCAGACGCGCTGCAGCACGCAATACATTCGGATGCTGAGCCACGCTGGTGTTGTCGGTCATTACTTTATTGGAAGCGAGCTGATCTTTCGCCGCAGTCAGTGCCGCTTCCGCTGCTTTCAGACTGGTTTTTGCATGTTCGATTTCTTCCGCAGAGATCGCGCCGGTATTCGCCAGACCTTGACGGCGCGACAAATCTGCTTTGGCACGTTCAACATCCACCGCGCGGGCATCTGCCATCGCCTGCAAACCGGCGTTATTGGCAAACAGCACGCGCACTTCGCGCACCGCCTGTGCCAGTTGCGCTTCGGCTTGTTCAATCGCGACTTTACTGTCGGTCTTGTCCAGCGCGATCAGCGGTTTGCCTGCTTCGATGTATTCGGTATCGTCGCCATTGACCGCCAGTACAGTACCGGCGATTTGCGGTGTGACTTGCACCACATTGCCTGCCGCATACGCATCTTCGGTTTGCTCATATTTGCTGAGCACGGTTTTCCAGTAAGCGCCGTAACCGATACCGGCAACCGCCAGAACGGCAGTCACGAAGAGCAGGCGGGTTTTGCGACCGTTGGATGGAACTGGCTGTTCGTTTTCTTGCATGGTATTCATCTGTATTCCCGTATTTTTTCTTAATTGATATCAGTGTTCTTGCTGCTGGCTCAGTTTGCGGCCGGTACATCACCGCCAATAGCGCGGATCAGGGCGATCTGAGAAAGCGTCATCTTGCTTTGGATGTCGTTCAGGTTTTTCTTTTGGCCGACTTCATTGATTTCCGCTTGCAGGACGGGCAGGGCAGTGCCGGTACCGGCGCGCTGACGCAGCGTTGCCAGTTGCTGCAGCTGATTTGCGGATTGCCGCGCAGATTCTGCGATCTTGCGCTGCTCATTCAGTTTTTGCAGGCTTTGGACTTGCTCTGCAGCATCTTTGAAGGCGCTTTGCAAGGACTGGTTATAGCTGTAGACCGCCGTGTCATACTCGGCCACGTTACGGCTCAGGCTGGCACGCAGACGACCACCATCAAAAATTGGCAAAGACAGCACCGGACCAGCACCGGCAATCGCACTACCGGATTTCAGCAAATGATCCAGTCCCAGACTGCTCAGACCGGCAAATGCACTGATATTGATATCCGGATAAAAATTCGCTTTTGCCTGCGCGATACCGGCATCTGCCGCCTCAACGCGCCAGCGCGCAGCAACGATTTCCGGTTTGCGGGCAATCAGATGCAGCGGCAGATTTTCCGGTGGCAGCGTCAGACCCTGTACCGATGCAGCCGGTACCGCAATGCTGGCGGCGTAATCCGGTGTTTTACCCAGCAATAAAGCCAGTTGCAGCTTTGCGCTGTCGATACCGTCTTTCCATTGCTGAATTTCTTGCAGCAGCGCAGATTCGCTCAGTTCGTTCTGGCGGATTTCCGTCTGGTTTTCCAGACCGGCTTTGGCGCGTGCTTTCGATAATTCACTGATACGCTGACGCAGTTTTAGCTGTGTCGTTGTCAGTTCCAGTGCCTGCGCATGGTGATTCAGTTGCACCCATTGCGATGCAATCGCTGCCGCCAGACTCATACGGGCAGCGGCTAATTCTGCTTCGGTGGCGGCTTTCTGGCTGACGGCCGATTTCAACGCAGCCTGATGCTTGCCCCAGAAATCCAGATCGTATTTGACGCCAACCGTTACCTGATTATTGGTATCCCAGGTGCCACCCAGCGGCGGCGGGATCATGCCGGTTTCCGTAAAGCGCTGATAAGTGCTTTCTGCCTGCAAACCTGCGGAAGGCAGGGTGCTGGCGCGTGCCAGCGCTTCTGAAGTTGCAGCGGCGCTGATACGGGTGCGTGCCATATCGATGCCCGGGTTGTCTTTCAGGCCGGTTGCAATCAGTTGCGCGAGAGACTCACCGCCGATGCGCTGCGGCCATTGCACTGCATCCCATGCAGCATCGTTCTGCGCAGTGGTTTCAGGAACCTGCATCAGCTTCGCTTGCGGGGAAATTCCCTGAAAGTTTGCGCAACCGTTCAGCAGCAAGACGCTGGCCACGGCCAGAACGCTGAGTGCGGGTTTCAATTTGACTGGTTTGTTCGGATTCATAAATCACTCATTCATTGCTTGGTTTTTCGTTGCCTTGACAACTAAAATCTCTGGCATCCAGTAACGGACGGTTTGCCAGCAGCTTACGTAACAGGCATTTCAGGAAACCCAGTTCCTCCTGTGTAAAGCCATCCAGCGCCACATCCAGTACTTCGCGGTACAAAGGCGGCAGGCTGACCGCCACTTCATGGCCTGTTTCCGTGAGTTCCAGCTTCAGCGTGCGGCGGTCAGCAGGATCTGCCACACGGCGTACCAGACCTTTTTCTTCCAGCTTATCGAGCGAGCGCTTCAGCGCTGCAGGATCGATAAACAGTTCACGCGCCATCGTGGCCGCCGTGACATTGGTATTCATCGACAGCGAAATCATGATGCTGCCCTGCGCATGGGTAATACCTGCGCGACTGAGTGCCTGATCCACAGAACGCGACAGCATGGTGCGCGAGCGTGCCAGCAGATAACCGACACTGTTTTCCACCTGTGTGACATCAAACTCCAGCGGCTTGGGTGCTTGCTGCATATCATTCCCTCCGGAAATTCATTGACTAGGCAATAGTCTACATCAGTTTTATTTTTTGTGCAGAGAGCGGCGATTTTTCAGTAATTTCTGCATACATGCGCGAGCGCCGACCTGAAATGCACTGCTTTTTCGATTAATTACGCCTATCTTTTACTTATTTCGTTTATTTCTCGGATTTGCTGACTTGCGGAGCAGAACAGGAGCCGGCAGTTATCAGCCGCTGCCCCAGCCATCTTTAGAAAAGCACTTCAAATTCGCGCGCTACCGGCCTGTGGTGTTGGCCTCTCAGGAAAACTCTGGAGACGAATACGAATGACATTCTTGCGCTCCCATGTCAGAAAGCGGCCTTCCTGAAGTCACGATTGTGCAATTATCGTCATCACGTATTTTCGGAAGCCCGGACTTTCTGCCGACGACCACCGGGTTGCTGCGCTGAACACCGCATTTTGATGTTAAAACAGCAAAATAACGGGGGATTAGACGTATTGCAGCGCGCCCTACGGGCTGGACACAGACCTGCCTAGCAGCATACCTTTAACTTTGAGGTAGAGGGGTTCCATACTTACTTTGCTGGATTGGGTGGGGCTTGGGTGCATAATTCAAATTGTGATTTGTTATTTGGAAAAAATGCTAAAGGACATTTAATTAAACACGCTGATGTTTTAGGCTTTGGCGAACATTCTGCTCAACAGTTGCAGAAAATGGTGCCCGAGCTTCAACAGGCAATGGCATCAACATGAGAACGTGTTGATGTATGTGAGTAACGGAAAAACGGTGGTTACCGAAGCTAATGGAACGTTTATTACAGTTATTGGAAAGACATCAAATAGGTGGTATGAAAAGGCTCCGAACTTAATTAGGTAATTTATATGAAATTTAATGCGCTATTGAATGAGAGAATTCGAAATTTATTTTTGATTATGTGGCCACCCTTTGGTGAAGATCATGACGCTGCTACGAGTATAGCTATCGGCATTTGCTTTTATGGCAGATTGGAAATGTATGTTATTTCAACGGATAAAGCAGATAATTGGAGTCCTAAAGTAACAATTGAAGAAGAACCTAAATTTCCATACTCACATTTGGAATTTCATGTACGTCTGGGTAAAATGGAGGAATTGTGAGTTGGAAGAAGTAATTGATAACGAATATTATGATTTCACAAAAAGCAAAACATTTCGTGAGATTGTTGACCATAATATTTTAGATATTGAATTTATTGGCACTTCAAATGAGAAACCATTTGGTGTGAAGCTAAAATTTGAAAGTGATTATTTAATGCTAACTCCGATTGCAGATGGCAGTACAGTTGAAAGTAAAAATTTTGGATTGCTTAGAAACATTGATTCTTTTCGGAACTTTGGGAAAATTGAATTTTTATCAATCAAACATGAAGCTGGAATAGTTAGACGGGACGAGTGAAAGTGCTCTGTTATCCGTTCACAGTGTCCGCGAGACTCATCAGTTGACTTTCAGGGCGCATTGCAATACGCCAAAAGGGGAATGACCGAGTTGCTGCAAAAAAAACGTAAATCGGCGGTTAGTTCTGACATATATGCAAATATCGTCACCTCTATTTTCCGCAAACCGAGACTTTCTGCCGACGACAGCCGGGGTGCTGTGCCAAAGTCCGCATTTAAGGCATTTTCTGGCTCAAAAATCTGAATTTGCTGCCGGCTGGAAGTAACAGACGATCTGCTCCGGCATTCGTTACGAAGAGGAGGGAAGGTCGGATGTTTAGACGCTGACGTTTTCGCGGTCACGGCCGGTACTTTGCAAACTGACGGACGAAAAAAAACGCTGCCGCAGCAGCGTTTTTAAGCGGGAAACAAAAAGCTTACAGAATCTCGCTGGCGTGATCTGCCAGACGTGAACGTTCGCCGCGTGCCAGAGTGACATGACCGCTGTGTGCCCAACCTTTGAAGCGATCCACCACATAGGTCAGGCCGCTGGAGCCTTCGGTCAGATATGGCGTATCGATCTGCGCGATGTTACCCAGACAAACGATTTTGGTGCCCGGACCTGCACGGGTGACCAGCGTTTTCATTTGCTTCGGCGTCAAGTTCTGCGCTTCGTCGATAATCAGGAATTTATTCACGAAGGTACGTCCGCGCATAAAGTTCAGCGATTTGATCTTGATCTTGGAACGGATCAGATCCTGTGTCGCTGCACGTCCCCAGTCACCGGCATCGTTGTCGGATTTGTTCAGCACTTCCAGATTGTCGTCAAACGCGCCCATCCAGGGCGACATTTTTTCTTCCTCAGTACCCGGCAGGAAGCCAATGTCTTCGCCGACCGGTACGGTCACACGGGTAACGATAATCTCGTTATAGGTTTTGCTTTCGAGTACCTGCGCCAGACCGGAAGCCAGTGCCAGCAGGGTTTTACCGGTACCAGCCTGACCAAGCAGGGTCACGAAATCGCATTCCGGATCCATTAGCAGATTCAGTGCGAAATTCTGTTCGCGGTTACGGGCGGAAATGCCCCAGATGCTATGCTTGACGTGGCTGTAATCGCGCAGGGTTTGCAGAACGGCAGTTTTGCCATTGATCTGACGCACCTGACCATAAAACGCGGCTTCGCCGTTTTTCGGTTCCAGATACACAAACTGGTTCACCAGCAGGCTGGGAATCACAGGGCCGGTAATGCGGTAGAAGGTGGTACTGATACCGTTTTTGTTTTCCTGCCAGGTTTCGATGCCTTTGCCATGCTTATTCCAGAAATCGTCCGGTAACTGCACAACGCCGGAATACAGCAAATCTGAGTCTTCCAGCACATGGTCATTGAAGTAATCTTCTGCAGCCAGACCCAGCGCACGCGCTTTGATACGCATGTTGATGTCTTTGGAAACCAGCACGATAGGACGACCCGGATATTCCGCTTCCAGCGCCTGCACCACGCCCAGAATCTGGTTGTCGGCTTTGCCTTTCGGTAAGCCTGCCGGCTGCGTGATTTCAGATAACTTGGTCTGGAAATACAGTTTGCCGCCGGCATCGCGGTTGCCCAGTTTGGACAGCGGAATCCCTTTTTCGATGGACTGGTGATCGATATCCGCAACCAGCGCATCCAGCGAACGGGACACCTGACGCGCATTCCGCGCGACTTCCGACATGCCTTTTTTATGATCATCCAGTTCTTCGAGTGTGATCATCGGCAAATAAACATCATGCTCCTCAAAGCGGAACAGAGAAGTCGGATCGTGCATCAGCACATTTGTATCCAGTACAAACATTTTTGCCTGACCGGATTTATCCGCCGCGCGGCTGATTTGCGATTTCGGTTTGTTACCGGATTCTGCTTTCGCCGGTGCAGCTGGGGCAGGGCGCTCAGCAATAGTTTTCTTGGCTTTCTTCGCCACGGCCTGCGCCGCATTCGGTGTTGCAACCGGAGCAGCCACCACTTCCGGTGTTGCTTTCGGTGTGACTGCTTTTTTAGCGCTGGATTTAGCGGGCGCGCTTTCCGGCGTATCTTTCGCTTTCACCTTGGCCGGCTTCGTGTCAGATGCCTCTGGCACGTTGTAATCTTTTTGCGCCAGCAGGGCTGCCGGTTTTGTTGGCATCTTGGGTAATGGCATACGGACCTCGGAAAAATGTGAGGAGACAGAAAATAAAAAACCGCACTGACAGCGCCGGAGTTTCCGGCTGGCTGTGATAGTGCGGCGGCAGTAAGATATTGTCTGTAATCAAGCTGTTGGCAGTGTGCTAACGAATTGCAGAACTTCTTCGACGTGATTTGCAACCTTCACGCCTCTCCATTCTTTCACCAACACGCCTTTTGCGTCAATGACAAAAGTGCTGCGTTCAATGCCACGAACTTGCTTGCCATACATATTTTTCAGTTTTATCACCTGAAAGGTCTGGCATAAAGCTTCATCCGGATCACTGATCAGCTCAAACGGTAAATCGAGTTTTTTCTTAAAGCCTTCATGGGAGCGAAGACTGTCACGGCTGATGCCGACGATGACGGTGTTATACGCATCAAACTGAGCTTGCGCATCGCGGAAAGCAATGCTTTCCGTTGTGCAGCCGGGGGTATTATCTTTTGGGTAAAAATACAACACCAGATTTTTTCCGGCAAATTCAGACAAATGAAATTCTTTTTCACTGGTCATTTGTGCGGAAAAAGAGGGAATCGGGCAATTCACCGCGATTGTATTGTCAGCCACTGTTTTCTCCTTGTTGAAACTGAGGGGGGAAGTGTATTGCTGACAAACTTCCCGCCAATCAGTTCACTGCAATCAGTTCACCTGAACGCCCGGGCACACTGTCCCACAGTAGCGGTTTGGTTGGAAAATCCTGATCTGCAATTTGTTTAAAGTAGTGCTCCATCGAAACGCAGTCATAGCCCTGCGCTTTCCATCCTGACAAAAGCTGCTCGAAGATGGGGGCAAGTTTCTGACCTTCAAGTTCCGCATGCAAAGTAAATACGTGGTCACGCGGCGTTGCCGTCAGGCTCAGAATGTGCGCGGCGATATTGGCGGTCGTGATTTGTTTGTCACCGATATCGCGACCGAGTAACTCATCCAGCGTCGGCAGTGTGGTCGGCATTTGCAGACATTGCATAGTCTTGCCATCCACGCTCAGGCGATAAGGACCTGTTGCGGGGTTTCGCAGTGAGCCATCGTCATTCAAAAGCGCGCGGCCATCGGATGCATACTGCATTTCAGCACTGTCCAGTTGGCGGAATGCATCACCGTTCATTTGCCAGCCCGCAGCACCGTGTGTCGGTGCGGCATAGCCGAAAATATCGCGGAAACGTCGCTCAGCCTGCTGCATCTGGCGCTGAGTCCATGCTGCATCTTTGTAGCGGACTGCGTCCTGCCACAATACGTGATCCCAGGTGTGGATGCCGCACTCAAATCCCTGATCGCGTACCAGATGCATTTCTTCGCGGCACTGACCAATATCCGGCCCGGGCAGAAACACGCCGTACATCAGGGTTTTGAGACCATAATGTTCAACGACAGAGGTACGGGAAACTTTTTGAAAAAAACCCGGCCGGAAGGCGCGTTTCAGCGCCCATCCGGTGTGGTCTTTTCCCAGCGAGAACAGGAATGTTGCTCCGGCCTGATGTTTTTTCAGTATCCGGACCAGATTCGGCACGCCTTCTCTGGTTCCGCGATAGGTATCAACATCAATTTTTAATGCAATAACCGGCATCAGTGGATTAATCCATCAGTGCGCGTGCTTCGGCTACCTGAGAACGGTAAGCGTCGAAAATATTGCGCATGGTGTCTTTCATCGTGGTGCTAGGATTCCAGCCCAGTTCTTCGCAGGTATTGGTGATTTTCGGAACGCGGTTTTTCACGTCCTGATAACCGTTACCGTAGTAGGCGTCGGAAGTCGTTTCAATCAGCTGAACTTTTTTCGCGTTTTCTGCGTATTCAGGATACTCAGCAGCCAGATCCAGCATCATGTGTGCCAGTTCACGGATAGAGTAGTTATTGGTCGGATTACCGATGTTGTAGATTTTGCCGGAAGCAACGCCGTTTTTATTGTCGATAATACGCATCAGCGCATCGATACCGTCGTCGATGTAAGTGAAAGCACGTTTCTGCGCACCACCGTCAACCAGAGAAATATTCTCACCGCGAACGATGTGACCGAAGAACTGCGTCACAACACGGGAGCTGCCTTCTTTTGGTGTGTGAATGCTGTCCAGACCTGCGCCGATCCAGTTAAACGGACGGAACAGTGTGAAGTTCAGACCTTCCATGCCGTAACCCCAGATCACGCGATCCATCAGCTGTTTCGCGCAGGAGTAAATCCAGCGTGGTTTGTTGATCGGGCCGCAGATCAGTTCAGACTGGTCCGGGTCAAACTCTTCATCGTGGCACATACCGTACACTTCGGAAGTGGACGGGAATACCAGATGTTTGCCATATTTTGCAGCGGAACGGACGATAGGCAGATTCGCTTCAAAATCCAGTTCAAACACGCGCAGTGGCTGTTTTACGTAAGTAGACGGTGTTGCGATCGCGACCAGCGGCAGAATCACATCACATTTTTTGACATGATATTCAACCCATTCTTTATTGATGGTGATGTCACCTTCAAAGAAGTGCATGCGCGGGTGATTAATCAGGTCGCCCAGACGCTCGGTTTGCATGTCCATGCCATACACTTCCCAGTCGGTTGTTTCGAGAATGCGTTTGGACAGGTGGTGACCGATAAAACCGTTCACGCCGAGGATGAGGACTTTTTTCATAGTATGTTCTTCTTAAAAAATGATTACTCAGGGATTTGGGTAAAACACGGTTCAGAGCAGCTTTGTGAGCTGATCCGCAGAAACCGGCTTCCCATCCAGCAGTAATTCGGAAATACAGATTGCACGACCATCGCCGCACACACCGAATACCGTATTATCTATCACTTGCAAGCCAATCGGCAAATTTCTAACTTCCCGGTCAGTTATTCTTGCCTTACCAATAACAAAGCGCTGACCGTTCTGATCAAAGAACGCGCCCGGATACGGCGGCGCGACTGCACGGTGTAAATTGTAGACGTTCTGCGCAGACTGAGACCAGTCCACACGTCCATCTTCTGGTTTACGACCACCGAAATAGCTGCCTTCTGCCAGATTATTCGGCAAACGGGTTGTAGTTCCGGCAATCAGACCGGGCAACGCATTCCACAGAGTTTGCTCAGCAGCAACGGTGAGTTTTCCGAATACTTCAAACGCTGTGTCGTCCGGTAAAATCGGTACCGCAGTTTGCGCAATAATTGCGCCCGCGTCAGGCTTCTCCGCCATTTCATGCAGGGTTGCGCCGGTTTCTGTTTCGCCGTGCAAAACCGCCCAGTTCACAGGGACGCGTCCACGGTATTTTGGCAATAAGGACCCGTGAAGGTTGTAGGCGCCACGCTTTGCAAGTGCCAGCAACCTGACCGGCAGCATATGGCGATAGTAAAAACTGAAAATAAACTCTGGATTGCATGCAGCGACCGTCTGATATAAATCATCCGTTGCCGGATCGTCCGGCGTAATGCAGCGAATCCCTTTTTCTGCGCACAGCGCTGCAACGGACTCAAACCAGATATTCTCAGAAGGATTATCCTGATGACTGACGACCAGAGCGACATCGATGCCGCGCGCCAGCAAGGTGCGCAGGCCGCGCACACCAACATTGTGATAAGCAAATACAACCGCAACAGGCTTGGTCATTACACGCCTTCCTTTTCAGTCAGTTCATCGCTCTCAAGTATTGTTTGCACGACAAAACGCGGACGACCACGTACCTGCTGGTAAATACGTCCGACATACTCACCGAGCAAGCCGATACCGAACAGAATCACGCCCATCAGGAAGAAAGCAATTGCGAACAGGGTGAACAAACCTTCCGCTTCTGCGCCGAATGCAAAGCGCCGGATCAGCAGCAAGGCAACCAGTCCGCCCGATAACAGTGACAGCACCATGCCCAGCATGGAGAACCATTGCAAAGGCATGATGGAAAAGCCAGTCATCAGATCAAAATTCAGACGAATCAGACTGTACAGCGAGTATTTGGATTCGCCGGCAGCACGCTCTTCGTGCTCAACGGTAATTTCCGTCGGTTTACGTGAGAACGTATAAGCCAGCGCTGGTACAAAGGTATTTACTTCGCTGCACTGGTTGATCAGATCAATCACGTTGCGGCCATAAGCGCGCAGCATATTGCCCTGATCCGTAATTTTGATGCGGGTAATCTTTTCGCGGAACTGGTTCATCGCCTTTGACGCATAGGTACGCCATGCAGAATCCTGACGTTTGCGACGAATCGAACCGACGTAGTCATAACCTTCACGCATTTTATCGACCAGCGCGCCGATTTCTTCCGGAGGATTTTGCAAATCCGCATCCAGTGTGACAACGATATCACCACGTGTTGCCTTGAAACCGGCGAGGATCGCCATATGCTGACCGTAATTACCGTTGAACAGCACAACACGCGTCACGTCCGGACGCGCGCGGAACTGATCCGCCAGAATCAACGGTGTGTTGTCACGGCTGCCGTCATTCACAAAGACGACTTCATAGCTGACACCGCGCTCAGCAAGTTTATCCAGAGCAGGGTAGAGACGGGCGAATAACTTGGCCAAACCTGCTTCTTCATTGTAAACAGGGATAACGACGGATAATTCTGGTTTCATTCTGATGCGTACCGGATATTAAAAGAGGCAGGATTTTACAGCAGACACCACGCGTTCTGCATCAGCATCTGTCATTGCCGGGAATAACGGCAGTGTCACAATCTGCTTACCAACGCGTTCCGCCACCGGGAACATGCCATCAGTGAAGCCACGCTGACGGTACAAGGTGAACAAATGAATCGGGCGATAGTGATAGCCGAGGCCGATTTTTACATCCAGCATTTTCTGCATGAATTCAGCACGGTTAATGCGCTCAGGCAATACAATATGGAACATATGCCAGTTGGAATTTTCAAAATCCGCGACCGGCAATTCCGCACCAGTTTGTGTCGTGAAGTCCGCACCAAATAATTCAAAATATTTTGCAGCCAGGGCTTTACGCTTTGCGTTAAATTCTTCAAGGCGGCGTAACTGTCCCAGACCAATCGCTGCGGCCATATCGGTCATATTGTATTTGCCACCAAGCACATCCACATCGATACCATCCAGACCACTGCGGCTGACGCCTTGCAGGCGGTAGCGCTCAGCCAGTTTCGCTTCTTCCGGCGTATTCAGTACCAGGCAACCACCTTCACCGGTCATGATGTTTTTATTCACCTGAAAACTGAAAGACACAAAGTCACCGAACGCGCCGATACGCTTGCCTTTCCAGGTCGAGCCAATTGCCTGTGCGGCATCTTCGATCACGCGCAGTTTGTATTTTTCTGCAATTGCGTACAACTTATCCATATCACATGGCAGGCCGCACATGTGTACCGGAATAATGGCTTTGGTACGTGGCGTGATAACGGCTTCCACTTTATCGAGATCAATGTTGTGGGTTTGCGGATCAATGTCGGCAAATACCGGTGTTGCGCCGGTTTCAATAATGACGTTTGCCGTAGCAACCCAGGAATTCGGTGTTGTAATCACTTCGTCGCCCGGACCTATGCCAGCGATACGCAGCGCGATTTCCATGGTGCAGGTACCGGAATTAAATGTACGCACCGGACGACCGCCGAAAAACTCGGAAAGTTTTGCCTCAAATTCCTGTACTTTCGGACCGCTGGTCAGCCAACCGGAACGCATCACATCCGCGACAGCGGCAATCATGTCCTCATCGATGGTTGGCTTGGTAAAAGGCAAAAAATTCAGTTCTGTAGTCATGGAAATATCCCATCCGGAAAACCGGTATTCATCATAGAAGGTGTCAGATTAAGCGGGTCTGCACACCTGAAAAACGGAAAAAAGCGGCAAATTGATGCCTGTCAGCTTTTGACGAGCAAGGCGACACCAATAATAATCACGCCGATCGCAAGCAAACGCTGTACCGACATGACCTCGCCGAGGAAGTACCATGCACCGATCGCATTCACAATATAGCCGATCGACAGCATAGGATAGGCAATCGAAACATCCACCCGCGACAGCCCGATAATCCAGACAACTACCGAAATCACATAGCAGCTCAGACCACCGATAATCGGCAGCTGCGTTGCGACCTGAAGGCCGGTTGCAAACCAGTTATCTGCAGTCAGATGGATTGCGCCGATGGCATTGGTTCCTTTTTTCAGTAAAAGCTGCGCCAGCGCATTCAGTAAAATGCCGCTGATAATAAAGCCAAAAGTGGAAATATTCATTGATCCGTATTCTTTTTGTCTGTGTTCTGTCTAAAAAAGATTATTGCGCGCTGATGATAATGCGTTTCGGGTCGTCACCAATGACGCGCATCGGCAAGCCGCGTTTCTGAAATTCATCGTAAATATCACGACGCACAACAGCAACCGCAGCTTCTTTGTTATGTACGTGGGCTTGCCAGCGACGTACAAATTCTTCAAGTTCCGGTATCCACAATTGCGGTTCAATACTCAGGCCAAACTGCATTTCGTCGGGAAATTCCACCAGTGTCATTGTGCGTTCCAGATAGAACGGCATGGCTTGTTCATAGCGTCCGACACCGTAGAAATGGGATCCGGGAGTTTTTAAAACTTCGCGCATTGCCGGCAGATGTGCGGTTCCGGCGATGTATTTACCGAAATCATTATGTCCGAGGAAGGCGACCTGACCTGCGATAAAGCCGCTCAGACCCAGTGCCAGCAAGCTCCAGTCTTTTTGCTGTTGCTTCAGTAAAATCCAGCCACCAATGGCGCCTGCCAGAAAGAGCACACCGGCAGACTGCAACCATACCGCATAGCCCTGATACAGTGGCACTTCATAATCCGGTTTGCCTGCGATCAGCGATGGCAGCTTCCATTGCACGCCGGCGATCAGTGCAACACCCAGCAGGCCTGCTGTTGCCAGCGACAATTTCTGCCAGATTTCGCCGCCTTGCGCCGCCTGACGCGCACCAATCAAGGCCAGTGCAGGGAAAATCGGAACAATGTAGCCCGGCAGTTTAGAGCCGGAAACACTGAAAAACACAAAGAAAAAGATCGCCCAGATCCACGCCATCAGCAGAGGCTGAAAGCGACTGGTTTCTTTTTTCCAGCCAGCTGCAACACTGCTGAATAAATATCCCAGCCACGGCAAAATACCCAGCACCATCAGCGGAATAAAGTAATACCACGGGCCGCCGCGTTTGTGCACACCACTGGTAAAGCGGTCGAAATGTTCGTGAATGAAAAAGAAGTGAGGATGTTCCGGATTACGCAGTGCGATCTGGATAAACCACGGTGCGGTAATCGCTAAAAACAGCAGGATACCTTTGCCCAGATGCAGCCTCAGCCACATGCGCCAGTCGCGGGTAATGATCGTATATAAGGTCAGCACTGCGCCGGGTAAAACAATGCCGATCAGACCTTTTGACAGCGTTGCCAGTGCCATTGCTGCCCAGCACAACAACATATAATTTCTTTGCTCACTGGCTGACACGCCATCACGCTGACCAAGTATCAGGGCACACAGTGACACTGCAAAAAAGCCGGAAATTCCCATATCCAGGCTGTTAACGTGGCCCATACCAGCCCAGTAAAACCCAGTTGCCAGCATCAGTGCTGCAATCCAGCCGGTACGGCGGTCATATAATTTCGCTGCGGTAAAGCCAACAGAAACAATTCCCAGCAAGGCAGTCAGGCCAGTCCAGAAACGCGCCTGCCATTCACCCAGACCGAACACGGCGAAGGTCAGCGCATTCATCCAGTTTTGCAGCGGTGGCTTTTCAAAATATTTAATGCCGTTTAAGCGCAAGGTAATCCAGTCACCGGTCGCCAGCATTTCACGCGCCATTTCCGCGTAACGGCCTTCGTCCGTAGGTACAAGCACGCGCGCGCCCAGCATGTAAAACCAGAACAGCAGAAATCCCGCTGTCAGGCTGCGGATAATCAGTTTGGAATCAAATGGCGAACGCATCATGCAGGCTCCACGATCAGCGCCAGTGCAACTTTGCGTCCCTCGGCCATCAGAATGTTGTAGGTGCGGCATGCAGAGTGGTTGTCCATGCATTCAACACCGATATGACGCTGCATCAGTGATTGCATCAGGCGCGGATGTGCGAAGCGCTGTTTCTGGCCTGTACCGAGAATCACGACATCAGGCTTGAATGCTTCGATCTGTTCAAAATGGGCATTACTCAATTGCTCAAAACTGACTGGCTCCCATACCACCGGTTTCACTTCCGGCAAAACGATCAGACTGTGCCGGTACCAGATGGCATTGATCTCCACCGCATCTTTTTCATAGGCGGTAATAGTCTGATATTGCTGAGTTTGAGTAGAGTGCAGTTTCATGCGTGAATCCCGGTAAGACGAACAGAAAAAACGTGCGGCATTGTAACTGTTTTTCCTGTTTTTGCTGTCTGGTTTGAAGCTTGCGAGCGATTGCCGTCCGGCAGCTGCTTAAAAATGCGGCAAAACCGTTTGCAAGCACAATATATGCGAAATCCGCATAAGCATATTGCAACAGAATATGGAGTTGCAGCATCTCAGCTATGGGCGGATCGCGGGTTTTCGGCGAAACTTGAGGACTTTCCGGAAATTTAAGGAAACAAGGGCAACGCTGTGATTGCTTTCGATGCATTCCTTGTGCAAAATGGCTTGTACGGCAGTGCAGCATTCTGCAGCACAGGCCTTCATTCGTCCTGCCCAGTATCTTGATTAAAAAGGAATTTTCGCGTGCGCCCGATTCAGAAATCTCAGAAGTTAGCCGATGTGTGTTACGACATCCGTGGTCCGGTGCTGGAAAAGGCCAAGCAGATGGAAGACGAAGGCCACAAAATCATTAAGCTGAATATCGGCAATCTGGCAGTCTTTAACTTCGATCCGCCGGATGAAATCGTGCAGGACATGATACGCAATATGCAGGGCGCTGCGGGCTATACCGATTCCAAAGGCATGTTTGCACCGCGTAAAGCCATCATGCATTACAGCCAGGAAAAACATATCCACGGTGTGACGATTGAAGATATTTATATCGGCAACGGTGCATCTGAACTGATCGTCATGGGCATGAATGCCTTACTGAACAGTGGCGATGAAGTGCTGGTGCCTGCACCGGATTATCCATTATGGACTGCGGCGGTCAGCCTTTCCGGCGGCAAACCGGTGCACTATGTCTGCGATGAAAGTGCAGGCTGGATGCCGGATATGGATGATATCCGCGCCAAGATCACGCCGAATACCAAAGCCATTGTCATCATCAATCCGAATAATCCTACCGGCGCACTGTATCCGCGTGAAGTGCTGGAGCAGTTGGTGGAAATTGCGCGTCAGCATCAGCTGGTGGTGTTTGCCGATGAAATCTACGACAAAACCTTGTATGACGGCGAACAGCATATTTCTATCGCCTCGCTGGCAGATGATGTATTGTTTGTGACCTTGAATGGTCTCTCTAAAAATTACCGTTCCTGCGGCTATCGCGCCGGCTGGATGATTGTTTCCGGCGAAAAGCGCCACGCAAAAGATTACATTGAAGGTCTGAACATGCTCGCGTCCATGCGCCTGTGCGCCAATGCGCCGGGGCAGTTTGCGATTCAGACTGCGCTGGGCGGTTATCAGAGTATTCAGGATCTGGTTGGCCCCGGCGGCCGCCTGCTGAAGCAGCGCGATCTTGCGCATAAGTTGTTAACAGAAATTCCCGGAGTCAGCTGCGTTAAACCCAAAGCGGCTCTGTATATGTTTCCGAAACTGGATCCGGAAATCTACCCGATTGCCGATGATCAGGAATTCATACGCGAACTGTTGATCGAGCAGCGCGTATTGTTAGTGCAGGGAACAGGCTTTAACTGGATCAAGCCTGACCATTTCCGTGTGGTGTTCCTGCCTAATACGGATGATTTAACGGAAGCTTTCGGTCGTATTTCGCATTTCCTCGAAGCTTACCGAAAGCGTCACGGTACTAATTAACTTTTATATTGTCGAAAATCTTATGAAACCCATCAAAGTCGGTCTGTTAGGTATAGGAACTGTCGGTTCCGGAGTATTTCACGTATTACAGCGCAATCAGCAGGAAATTATGCGTCGCGCAGGCCGTGGAATTGAAATTACCATGATTGCCGCACGGAATACGGAACGGGCTCGTAAGATTTGCGGCGATACGATTCAGGTGGTCGCGCAGGCATCCGACGTCGTCAACAATCCTGAAATTGATATCGTTGTTGAACTGATCGGCGGCTACGAAACCGCACGTGAGCTGGTGCTTCAGGCCATAGCGAACGGCAAGCATGTAGTCACCGCCAACAAAGCCTTGCTGGCGATTCACGGCAATGAAATTTTCAAAGCCGCACAAGAAAAAGGCGTGATGGTCGCGTTTGAGGCCGCAGTAGCCGGCGGCATCCCGATTATCAAAGCCCTGCGTGAAGGTTTGACAGCGAACCGTATCGAATGGATCGCCGGCATCATCAACGGCACCACCAACTTCATTTTGTCTGAAATGCGTGACAAAGGCCTGAGTTTTCAGGAGGTACTGAAGCAGGCGCAGGAACTCGGCTATGCAGAAGCGGACCCGACTTTCGATATCGAAGGTGTGGATGCGGCCCATAAAGCCACCATCATGGCGTCGATTGCTTACGGCATTCCTATGCAGTTCGATAAGGCCTATGTTGAAGGCATTACGCAACTGGAAGCCATTGATATTCAGTTTGCAGAAGAGCTTGGTTACCGCATCAAGCTGCTCGGCATCGCCAAGCGCGTTGCTGAAGGCGTGGAATTGCGTGTACATCCGACACTGGTACCGGCCAAACGCCTGATTGCCAATGTGGAAGGTGCGATGAATGCGGTGCTGGTGCAATCGGATGCGGTTGGTACCACGCTGTATTACGGCAAAGGCGCGGGTTCAGAACCAACAGCATCTTCTGTGATTGCAGATCTGGTCGACGTAACCCGTCTGGCAACGGCAGATCCTGAACACCGTGTTCCGCATCTGGCATTCCAGCCGGATGCGATCAGCAATCTGCCGATTCTGCCGATTGAAGAAGTCACCACCAGCTACTATCTGCGTATGCATGTGGAAGACCGTCCGGGCGTACTGGCCGATGTCACACGTATTCTGGCGGACCTGACGATTTCGATTGATGCAATGCTGCAAAAAGAACCGGGCGATGGCGCAACCCGCACCGACATCATCATTCTGACCCATCAGACCAAAGAAAAGCACATCATCGCCGCGATTGAAAAAATCGAACAGCTGGCAACCGTCAGCGGCAAAGTCACCAAGCTGCGCCTTGAAGAGCTGAACTAAGCTGATCTGAGCCTCTCAAAACTGCACGGCAGCAGTGAAGCGCCGGTTCCGGCATAAAAAACGCCCTCATGAAATAATGAGGGCGTTTTTATATTCAGACGCCACTATGCCGCTCAAATACCTGCTGCAGTACGGATTACCCGGATTTCCGCTGGCTTTGCTGTCCTTGCCGGTGTATGTCTATGTGCCACAACTGTACACCGCCAGTTACGGCTGGTCGCTGACAGCAATCGGCCTGATTTTGCTGGCATCGCGTGTAGCTGATGCTTTTTTTGACCCCTGGTTTGGCGCATGGCTGGATAAACAGCAGCATCCGGCGCGCTTTGCGCTCACGTTCGCGCTGGCGACGCTGCCGGTCAATCTTGGTTTCTGGCTGCTGTTTCACCCTTTACAGAACGTTCCGGCAATCAGCCTGTGCGCTGGCTTACTGCTGGTGTATCTGGGATTCAGCAGCGCAACGATTGCACTGCAAAGCTGGGGCGCGATTCTGGGCAATTCGCCACAAACCCGCTTGCAACTGACATCTGCACGCGAATTTGCAGGTTTGTGCGGCGTGATTATCGCCTCGTTGTGGACATACTGGTTTTCCGCAGCGGCGGTGTTTCAGGTTCTGATTATTTCGTGCGTGTTATCTGTTTTCGCAATCTGGCGTTTGTACAGATCACATCCGGCAGAAACGTATCACGCAAGCAGCCAGACCGCCAGTCCGCCGCGCTCGCTCGCGATTTTTCAGGCAGATACCACGCGCCATTTGTATCAAAGCTTCGCCCTGAACGGCATCGCATCCGCCATTCCCGCCACGCTGTTTTTGTTTTACGCCGCCGACGTACTGCAGCGTCCCGATCAGGCTGGCTTATTGTTGCTGCTGTATTTTGTCTGCGCTGCGCTGTCTGTTCCGGTATGGAACTGGCTAGGACGCCGCTGGCATGAGGCGAGGGCATGGCAGGCCGGTATGTGGCTGGCCATCGCATCGTTCAGCACGGTGTGTATTCTCGGTGCTGGCGACTTGCTGTTGTTCGCACTGGTGTGCGCCGGTTCCGGCTTTGCTCTGGGCGCGGATCTGGCCTTGCCATCCGCCTTACTGGCGGGCGTGATTCGGCAACAGCAGGACAGCGGGCAGGAGGGCTGGTATTTCGGTTTATGGAACTGGCTCAGCAAAATGAATCTGGCGCTGGCAGCGGGTTTGGCCATGCCATTGCTGAGTCTGGCTGGTTACGCGCCGGGCAGGCAGGATGCACAGGCCGTCAGCGCGCTGATACTGGCGTACGCCGTGCTGCCTTGCGCCTTAAAACTGCTGGCGTGGCTGCGCTTATACCGGTCTTCACTGACAACGGTGTAAGGTAGCAATTTCCCGAAAAACACCATTCTCCAGACAAACAGGTAAGCGAAGCCAAAGCCTACCCAGCCTCTGAAAACAGCTGTTAATTAACGCTGTACGAACACGCGTTTATGCAGAATTCCGCATGGATGATTTCTGAAGGCCCGGACTTTCTGCCGACGACCGCCGGATCGCTGTGCTGAAGTCCGCATTTGGGGCTAAAACAGGCATTTTGCAGCCGGAAAACGGCGTAGCGGCTCGGTATCATTCCCAATCGGCGCATTACAATGCGCCCTAAGGGGCAAGGGATACGTCTTACGGCCTTGAAAGACTTAACGCTGAAGTGAATTCGGCGTTTGAGAATAAAACATGGGTTGATCCTACAGTGCCTGGCATGCCTCGATCATGGAAAGGGATGAGTAATGCTGGAGTTGAAATAACGGGACACTTCCATAACGGGAAAATTGATACTGTTTATCCAATTTTTGGAGGTAAGTAAAAAATGAACACTAGTATCTACATGAGCCGAGATAAGGCACGTAGTTTGATGGTGAGAGTGAATGCAAAAGGAGAGCATTTATTGGGCCAACTGTTGTGGGGGAATGTTTACCTTGCTTCCGATGTCCACGAATTACTTAGTCTTGCCACAGATATTTCCCAATCTCCTCGCGTAGAAGACTGGGGGTTTTATGACTCGGTGGGCGTATGCTTTGACAAGGATACGGTGATCCTGGATCACGTGATCGAAGCGTGCGGTGAGTTCTCGCTGCCGTTGACAACGTTTATCGAAGTGCTTAAAAAGTGGGTAGCATTTCTTGAGAACGAGGCGGTCAGTGAGGAGGAATTTTTTATTGAACTGGATGTATAAACTTGCAAAGAGGGAATACAATTCACGTTGACTTTCTTCTTTTTTAACAGAGTACGGGGTCTGTTCTAACATTCCAGCATTTCTTCTGTTTTTACAAAACAAAAAACCTCACCCAAGCCCCTTAAGGCCGTAAGACGCAATCATATGTAGGGCGCATTGTAATGCGCCGCATGGATGGCTTGGTCGTATGAGAGATAGTTGAATTCCCGTTAATCGTGTTCCGAGGGACACCTAGCCATAAGCCCATAGATCATTCTCTGGCAAGCATTCATCCCGTTTTACGTTTCTTGCCGCAACTCGGTCATTCCCAACCGCGGCATTTGTCAACGTAGTTGTCGCGTCAATCTGTTTCAGGCAGCCATTGTTCTCAAAGGATGACCCTGCGGAAGTTCAGATGTCGGAATGTCGGTCATCTTGCGCAGTGGCATAGCCAATGCGCGCTCCACAAGCTCGACATCAGTCATTGGATCAAGGCATTCAACAACCAACCATCTAGCCTTCACAGGATCAGGACATCCAGCACAAAAGGCGAGAAGTGTGTCGTCCCCCTCCTTCTCCGTTAGCCCATGGGCTTTCGGTTGCATAATCCTATCCAAAAGCAAAAGCAATTGGTCCTTGTTAAGCTTTTCTTTCATTCTGCTCTCCCGCTCAGATTACGGTCTATAAGGCCGTAAGGTGTAATCATTGTAGGGCGCAATGTAATGCGCCGCATGGATGGGTTAATAGTGTGAGAGATAGTTGAATTCCCGTTAATCGTGTTCCGAGGGATACCTAGCCATAAGCTGACAGATCACTCTCTGGCAAGCATTCATCCCGTTTTACGTTTTTTGCCACAACTCGGTCATTCCCAACCGGCGCATTACAATGCTCCCTACGGGGTAAGGGATACGCCTTACGGCTTTTGCTCCAGCGCACCAGCCAGCGCATGCAGTCCGGGCGCCATGGAAGCGTCATCCCGCAAACGGCTCCAGATCAGCGAATCCCGCACCTGGCCTCGTACCACTTTGTGCGCCCGCAAGCACCCCTCCAACACAAAGCCAGTACGCCTCAGCAACCGGATTGAAGCGGCATTCAATGGACCACAGGTGGCGAAAATGCGCTGAATACTGGTTCGTGCAAACAACTCCGTCACCAGGATGGTCACCGCCTCTGTGGCATAGCCTTTCCCCCAGTAAGAGGGCTCGAAGGAATAGCCAATTTCCGCCTCGTGGCCATCTGCGGATAAGGCAGCCATGCAACCGCCAGCGAGGCGCCCATTGTTCAGCACAACGGCAAGGTTGAAGGAGCGGCGCTGTGGATGGGCTGTCTCCGCCACACATTGCTCGACAAATTCGCGGGTCTGCTCCAGTGTGTTTGGCCCCCATGCTTGATGCTCCACGACGTAGGGACTGGATGCATACGCATGCACGGCCTCCAAATCGGACAGTTTGAAATCGCGCAGTTGCAAGCGCTGGGCTACAAGGGGAAGTTCGATTCGATTCATAGGCTGTCTTGAAGCAAGGGTTCGTGGTCAAGGCCGTAAGGCGCAATCATATGTAGGGCGCATTGCAATGCGCCCAGTGGGCTAAATATCGAGGGAAACTCAGTCCATAGATGCCACGTTAAGATGATATTAAAAGACGCTCAACAAAATGCACCTGCCTGCTGACAATGGTAAACGTGCTATTCCGATACGCCATTACATGGCGATAAGTGCCATCGTCCATAAGGGTCAACTCATGAACGTCCAGATTGTGGAGCTCAGTCCATGGACGTTCACAGGAAACAAAAGTTACATCTAAATATTGGAGCTGAAAAAGCCTATCGTCAAATCGGCCTATCAAGTCCAACTCAATATTCATTTCACGTAAGGACTCAGTGCAGGATCTGGTCAGAGGACTAAAGCAAACAGCGCAGCGATGTATATAGCTGTCATGTAACGATCCCTCGCCAAAGCCAAGTCGGGTATCAGAAAGCAAATCAACAAGATCATCAGGCATCTGATTACGGGCTATATCGAGGTATTTTTCGTACGCTCGATAGTCCCACCCAAGTTCTTCAGAATAGAAAAGGTATTTCATGTTCATTCATTCAATCACATTCCGCATATTTTTGAAAATTGAGCACACGGTTCGGAAACTATCAAGACCTTGATTTGCAATGCGCCCTGCGGAGTAAGGTTTATGCCTTATATCCATTTGCGGCAAAAACCGGTGTTTCGGGCAGTTTTTAGGCTGCAAATGGGGTTGGCGGGACTTTTTTATTTCCAATAAAAAATAACAGATAAATCAAATACGCTTGTTGGATGTATTGCAGGACGCGCTATTCGCTTACGAAATAAATCCACATCACTTATTAATCGCTTTCTTTGGGCGGAAAGCGTTTAACCATCTTATCCCATGTGCCCGAGGCTCTCATTAAGGCGCGATTAATTTCTAAAATAATGTCTTCAGCTTCATCATATTAACAGCTAAGACAAACAAAAAGGACAGTCGCCTTTACGGGAACTGTCCTTTTTGAGGATGACTGAAATACAGTGCGGCTTGCGCCCGAAAACGCTCAGCGCAACACTTTTTCAATCAGTTGCGGCGCACGGTCGTCGAAAATACGCACCAGTGAGGAAACCCGAGTGCCGTAATCTTCTGAAACGATGCAGGGCGAAGATAACAAGCGTTCGCGGTCAAAAGGAATGCCGGTATCCGGCAAACGGCAATCCGGCGCGGGGTTGGTATTGCCCAGCATCTCAAAAAACGCATCTTCCGGCGCCAGCTGGCACAGCAGGCTGCAAAATTCTGCTTTGGTGCGCACCACTTTATGCCAGCAGGAATCCAGCGCAGCATTGGAAACGCCGTAAATGCCCGGCGCTAATGGCTTGCCGTTACGCGCATCATCCTGATAGCGGTTGGAATGCCAGATCAGATCCTGTCCGTCGTACAGCAGCAGATTAAAACCATTGTACAAGTCGCCTTTGCTTTTCAGGCTTTGCAGATAGACTTCGGCCGACATATCGTTACGCAAAAATTCGCTGACCAGATCACCACGGCTGTGTGCATCGGCGCGGAACTCGGACGGTGCGCGTACATTGGTGACAGCGGCAAATTTCCGGGCGGGGGTATTCTGCTGCGGATCCGCCTGCAAGCCCATCCATGTGCCGCCGGAACGTAAGTCGCGTCCTGCCAGAATCTGCGGCGCGTCCGGCCACCAGTGTGCTGCCTGCGCAGGGCGCTCGTAGAACTCGTCGCGGTTTGCTGCCACCAGTAATGGCATGCCCGGAACCAGGCGCCAGGCCAGAACAATCAGACACATATCAGCAATCCACAAAAAGTTCCTGATGACGAGGAACGCTGTTCAGTAAAGGCAAAGACTGGCTGGCGAGCAGGGCGCTCAGACGGGCAGGGAAGTCCGGCGGGACATCGCGGTAGACTTCCATCCATGTCTGCAAACCGTCGCGGATTTCCGGACGGCGTTGCAGCTTGCCCCGACAGCCGAGTTGCGCCGCGATTGCCTGCTGCCACAGCGCTTGTTCCTGCAAAACCTGCGCGGACTGCGCTTGCGGCGTTTTGAAATAAACGTAGCAATCCATGCTGTCCGGCGAGACCGGCTGATGCTGACCGGATGTCATTCTGGTGTGCGGGTGATGTCGTGAATCACATACGGCAATTCGCGGAATTGCAGGGCAGGGCCGTCGGCGGCTCCCACACGGATATCGCCCTGTTCTGCATCGGCCATGGTCATTTCTGCCAGTAACAGACTTTCACCAGCATTCAGCAATTCAACGTTAACGATGTGACCGCAAGGCTGTTCCGGACTGGCCGGATTGAATAATTCCTGACCGGCATTCAGGCCGGTCTCTGCAACGCTGGCGAGGAAGCTGCGGCGTTTGAGTTTGCCCAGATACTGGCTGCGCGCAACGATTTCCTGACCCGGATAGCAACCCTTGCGGAAATTTACGCCACCGGTCAGCTCAAAGTTAATCATTTGCGGCACAAACACTTCCTGCGTTGCTGCCACCACGCGCGATACACCGGACAGAATATCGCCCAGATACCAGTCAGAAGAATTGCTCAGCACCAGTGTATTTTTCAGCGCCTGCCAGACTGCGGCGAACTGTTCCGCCGGTACCAGCCACTGATAACGCGCCACTGCGCCGGCATCTTCATGACGCAGCAACATGCCGTTAGCAGCATCATGGACATGCTCACCGATGGCTGGCAACGCCGCAAAATAAGTGGTCAGCAAAGCTTCAGCTTTTGCGCCACCAAGACCCAGCGGAATCAGACTTTCTGCCAACGATGCCAGTTTGACTTTTGAGCGCAGCACAAACATTTGCAAACGTTTTTGTACTGCTGGCTGCTGGTTTGCATCGCATTGCAGATAAATGGTGTCGCTGTTTTTCCAGTAACTGAAACTGGTAATCATGCGGCCTTTTGCCGTGCAGTAAGCGGCGCGGCGCACAGGGCCTTGCGGCAGGCGTTCAACGTCGTTACTCAGTTGTCCGTGTAAAAAGCTTGCAGCATCCTCGCCGCTTGCGCTGAACACCGCCATATCGCCGAGCACGGTGTAAAAGCCTTGCGCCCAGTCTGCGTTATCCGATTGCGGTGCCAGATGGGTAATCCGGCCTGAGGTGAAATCAAATTCTGTTATTGCGGAGATATCCTGCCAGTTCATGCGTCTTCCTGCGAAATCAACTAAACCAATTCACTATACCTGAAACCCTTATCTTTTGCTCAGGGCGGCGGAATTCAAGCCCGGCGCAAAATCTTGTTGCACAGACAGGCATCCCGTTCTGAACCCCCATGCGGTCTGCTACACTACGCGCCTTGTTGTTTGCAGACCTGATAACGCAGCATGAAACTTTTGAAATTTCTGATTCTGGTAACGCTGATTGCCGCTGGCGGCGCGCTGGGCTACGGCTGGCACTGGTCGCAACAGCCGGTATTCACCGAAGGCAAACCGTTACCGTTTGAAGTGAAAGCAGGCAGCTCAGTACGCGCCGTGTCGCGTCAGATCGAGCAAGCCGGTGTGCCGGTTCCGGCGCTGTGGTTTGAAATGCTGGTCAGAATCAGCGGCACCGGTGCACGTCTGAAAGCCGGTGCATATGAACTGGAAGCTGGCAAAACGCCGCTGCAACTGATGGCGAAGCTGGTGGACGGTGATTTTGCCTATGTCAGCCTGCCGGTGATTGAAGGCTGGACATTTGCGCAAATGCGTAAAGCGGTCAACGCGCATCCTTACATTAAACACGACACTGCAGACTGGAACGAAGACAAGCTGATGAAAGAAATCAGCGCAGATTACAACCGTGGCGAAGGTTTGTTTTACCCGGACACTTATCGCTTTGCCCGTGGCAGCAGCGATCTCGATATTTACAAACAGGCACATCAGGCGCTGCTGAAAAAACTGAATGATGCGTGGGAGAGCCGCTCCGCGAATCTGCCGTATAAAAATGCCTATGAAGCGCTGATCATGGCGTCGATCATTGAAAAAGAAACCGGCAAACGCTCCGAACGTCCGCTGATTGCCGCCGTGTTTGTGAACCGTCTGCGCTCCGGTATGCTGCTGCAAACCGATCCGACCGTGATTTACGGTCTGGGTGACAAATACAACGGCAAAATTTATAAAAAAGATTTGCTGACCGATACACCATATAACACTTATACCCGTGGCGGCTTGCCACCGGGGCCGATTGCTTTGCCGGGACTGGAATCGCTGACTGCAGCCCTGCATCCGGCCAGCAGCGATGTGCTGTATTTTGTGGCACGCGGCGACGGCAGCAGTCAGTTTTCAACTAATCTTACCGATCACAACCGCGCTGTGAACAAATACCAGCGCTGAGAAGCCATGACAGGAAAATTCATTACTTTTGAAGGCATCGATGGTGCCGGTAAATCAACCCATCTCGCGTATGTCAAAGCGAAAGTGGCAGAGCGCCTCGCGGCCAGCGGACGCGAAGTGGTGGTATCGCGTGAACCGGGCGGCACGCCGCTGGGCGAGCAATTGCGCGAGATTCTGCTGAACCAGAAAATGCATCTGGAAACCGAAGCCTTGCTGATGTTTGCAGTGCGTAAAGAACATCTGGTGCAAGTGATAGAACCGGCACTGGCACGCGGCGACTGGGTGATTTCTGATCGTTTTTCTGATGCCAGTTTTGCGTATCAGGGCGGTGGTCGTCATTTATCGCTGGATAAACTGAATGCGCTGGAACAATGGGTGCATCCGCATTTGCAACCGGATCTGACGCTGCTGTTTGACGTGCCACTGGAAGTGGCGCGTGCGCGTCTGGATGCTACCCGCGAACTGGATAAATTCGAGCAGGAAAAAGCAGACTTTTTTGCAGACACACGCAAGGAATATCTGCGCCGCGCGGCGGAATTTCCACAACGTTTCCGCATTATTGATTCATCGCAAAGCATTGCCGCCATTCAGGCGCAAATTGATCAGATTCTGACAACGCTCTTTACGCAAAGCGGCCTATGAGCACATTGCAGGTTTATCAGTGGCAGCAGGATGCATGGCGCTATTTCACCGGCCTGCAAAGCCGCTTGCCGCATGCGTTTTTGCTGCACGGACCGGCAGGCACCGGTAAGCGACATTTTGCAGAACGCATGGCAAAAGCCTTGCTGTGCGAAACGCCGGATGCGGAAGGGCAGGCTTGCGGGCATTGCGGTTCCTGTGGCTGGTTTGAACAATACAGCCATCCGGATTACCGCCGGATTCGCCCCGAAGTGCTGGATGAAGACGAGGGCAGTGGGGATGCGGAAGCAGAAGCCTCCACCGCAAAATCCAGCCGCAGCAAAGCGCCATCAAAAGAAATCGTGATTCATCAGATTCGTGCGCTGGCCGAAATGATGAATATTTCCACGCACCGTAACGGTAAGCGCGTGATCGTGCTGTATCCGGCGGAAGCGATGAATATTCCGGCAGCAAATGCCTTGCTGAAATCGCTGGAAGAACCGCATCCGAACACGGTGTTTATTCTGGTATCAGACAGTCTGGATAAACTGCTGCCGACCATCGTATCGCGCTGTCATCAGTTAGCGCTCGGCATGCCAACCCGTGACGCAGCGCTGGCGTGGCTGCAGCAACAGGGCGTGGCAGATGCAGCAAACTGGCTGGCATTGCAGGGCGGGGCGCCGCTGGCGGCGATGGAGATTGCGGCTTCCGAACAAAAAGCGGAACTGGAAACTATGCTGGGCATGCTGGCGCAACCCTCGGCAGATCTGAGCTTAAAGCTCGCGGACAAATTACAGAAAACTGATTTACCGCTTGTCGTATCGTGGCTGCAACGCTGGGTGTACGACGTGTTTTCCGTGAAACAAACGGGCATAATCCGGTATTATCCGCGTTACGATAAAGAAATCCGTTCGCTGGCAAGCCGCTGTAACCTGCATGATCTGATGCGTTTATCCAAATCACTGGGTGAGCGTCAGGCCATCGCCAGCCACCCTTTATCGCCCAAACTTTTTCTGGAGGATGTATTCCTGGAATACGCCTCTGCATTTTCATCCTGAGAAATTGACGTATGTCTGATATCAGCAATGACAGTGGTTCCGGTTCGCAGCACCGTCCTTCGGTGCTGTCACTGGGTATTCGTGAAAAAGCTGCACTGTTTGCAGCGTACATGCCGTTTCTGGAAAACGGCGGCATCTTTGTGCCAACCAACAAAACCTATCGCTTAGGCGAAGAGATTTATCTGATTCTGACCTTGCTGGACGATCCGCAGAAATATCCGGTAGCAGGTAAAGTAGTCTGGATTACGCCGCAGGGTGCTGGCAACAACAAAACGCAGGGAATCGGCGTGCATTTTCCCGGCGATGAAACCGGCAAGCGTGTTCGCATCCGCATTGAAGAAGCACTGGGCGCGGCGATTCGCTCCAGCCGCGCAACCCACACGATTTAAGGGCTGCTGCCATGACATTGCGTACCCGTCTGGCAACTGCTGACGATTTACCGGCGATTGTCGCCATCTACAACTCCACCATTGCTTCGCGCATGGTGACTGCGGATACCGAACCGGTCAGCGTCGCTTCCCGCGAAAAATGGTTTGCCGATCACACACCGGAAAAACGTCCGTTGTGGGTGAGCCTTGCAGACGATGATACAATCACGGGTTGGTTGTCGTTTTCTGACTTTTACGGCCGTCCGGCGTATTCCGGTACCGCAGAATTGTCGATTTACATCCACGAAAATGCACGCGGCCACGGTCTGGGCCGGCAGTTTCTGGAGCTGGCGATTGCCCATGCACCCAAAGTCGGCGTGCATACTTTGCTGGGATTTATTTTCGGCCACAATGCCCCGAGTCTGGCGCTGTTCCGTCGTTTTGGTTTTGATACCTGGGCAAACATGCCACGGGTGGCGAATCTGGATGGCGTTGAGCGCGATCTGCTGATTCTGGGTAAACGTCTGAGCGACTGATTTTTCAGCGACTCAGCAGCGGCTGATGTTGACGGCAATCTGCATTGCAGGTTGCCTTTTGTTTTTAAGGAGTTTTGTTATGTTCAGTTATCGTCACGGTTTTCATGCTGGCAATCATGCCGATGTGCTCAAGCATTTTGTGATGGCGCAGATCATGGCGTATCTGAATCAGAAAGAAACGCCATACACCTACGTAGACACCCATGCCGGCGCCGGCGTGTACCAGCTCAATACCGGTTATGCCGCTAAAACTGCGGAATACGAAACCGGTATCGCGAAACTGTGGAATAAAGATGATCTGCCAGCGCCGCTGGCGGACTATGTGGACATGATCCGCAGCTTCAATCCCGAAGGCAAACTGCAGCATTATCCGGGTTCGCCATTCTGCGCAGAAAAACTCTCGCGTGATGAAGACCGTCTGCGTTTGTTTGAAATGCACCCGAACGAAGTCAAAGTGCTGGTGCAGAACTGCGGCGCGCTGGAAGAGCAAAACCGCGCTGCCGGTTTGCGTCGCGGTGTACGCGGTAAGCGTGTGATCATCGGCGATACCGACGGTTTTGACAGCCTGAAATCGCTGCTGCCGCCACCGTCACGCCGCGCCTTCGTGCTGATCGATCCGCCGTATGAAGTCAAAGATGATTACCGCAAAGTCAAAGTCACACTGGATGAAGCGATCAAACGCTTCCCGGGCGGCGTGTATGCGGTCTGGTATCCGGTGCTGCAACGTCTGGAATCGCGTCAGTTCCCGGACAAACTGAAACGCATCGCCTGCAAAGACTGGCTGCATGTGACGCTGACCGTCAAAACCCCGACACCGGATGGCGTTGGCGGCTTCCACAGCAGCGGCATGTTCATCCTGAACCCGCCGTGGACACTGGAAAACACCCTGCGCGACGTCATGCCTTACCTGACCGCCGCGCTCGATCAGGACGGCGGTGCGCGCTTCACGCTGGAAAGCGGTTCCGGCACGCCGCCAAAACCTGCCGCACCAGCCGGTTCCCGCCGCTGATTGCAGTCCGGCGCACGCCAGACGCCGGAAAAAATGGACAGCTCCGCACGGAGACTGTCCTTTTTTATTGCCTGAAAATGACCTGAAAATGGTCTGAAAATCGCCAGAAATACCGTTTTTTTGCCTCAAATGCGGTGTTCAGCACAGCAACCTGGCGGTCGTCGGCAGAAAGTCTGGCTGTCCGCAAATGATGAATGCGGATATCTGCACAATCTCAGTGCAGATTCATGCCTGAAAAGCGTGCAGCGGCAATTGCCAGTAACCGACATCCAGCCACTGATTCTGCTTGAAACCGACTTCCTTAAACATCGCAGCAGGCACAAAACCCAGTGCTTCGTGCAAACCGACGCTGGCGGGATTCGGCTGGGCGATACCGGCAATCACAGTGCGGCGGCCGCTGTCGCGTAACTGACGGAGCAGGGCGGTGTACAACTGACGGCCTGCACCGCGACCGGTTTTGGCCGGATCCAGATACACCGACGTTTCCACCGAATGCCGGTAAGCAGGGCGCTCACGCCATTTTGTGGCATAGGCATAGCCGGCTATCCCGTCTTCCGCCTCCGCCACCAGCCACGGAAAACCCGCTTCCAGACAGGCACTGATACGGCCCGCCATTTGTGATTCCGTCACCGGCTGCTCTTCAAAACTGATGGTGGTATTCAGTACATAATGGTTGTAAATCGCGACAATGGCGGCGGCATCAGCGGTGCTGGCAGCGCGAATCTGCAATGCAAAAGCGTGTGTTTCCATAGATTTCCCTGGTGTTCCTTGTATTTTCCGGAAGCGTTGATGATTGTTGTATTTTTAAATTGCTATTACTGTCGTTGCCGCTGACTCAAGACCATGCCGACGTATCAGCAGGTACAGGCCTTCGTTTAAACCGATGCGCCATCCTTCATTTGAACGAACGACGCACCCGTATTCGGACAGGCTGCGGCAGCAATGGTTCCTGTAAGCAAGATTCCTGCCGAATTTGACCAAACCCATGACCGCAGCAACAAGCCAGCCAGCGATACAGACTGCGAGTACGCCAACACCGGCAAGTCAGCAAAGTCAGATTTTTCCGATTGGATTTTTCAGAACGCCGGAAAATTTTCCGCAAATCCGGAATAAAGCCCAATAACAGCCCAAAAACAGCCTGAATGCGGACTACAGCACAGCGATCCGGCGGTCGTCGGCAGAAAGTCCGGGCTTCCGGAAAACGGCTATGCGGATAGCTGCACAAATTAAGCGCCGGAACAACAGGAAATACCGCCGGCGACACAACATCCGAAAGCAAACAGCAAATGCATTTGGCAAATGTTTGTGCCTGATGACAGGAAGATTCTGAAAAGCACTGAAGCTGGTGGCAGCCGGAAGGCTCATAAGCTCAGAAACTCAAAAAATCCAAAACCCGAAAGCTTTGCAGCGAACGCAGCAAAATCATCCGCAATCCAGCAGCAAGCGTGCTCAGACCTGAAATTCAGCGCAACAATTGACTAAAAACGACCAGAAATACGCAAAAAACACCCATTTTATTTGACATAAAGTAAGTTTTATTGCTCACAATCGTTATTTTAGGGTTATTTAACCTGTTTTATGTCAAATGCAGGCAATTTTCGGGAAGTTTGGAGAAAGTGAAAGAATGGTGCGGGGATTACTGAATCTATTCTTTATTTTACATAACATAAATTATGCGGAATGTAGCTCATGGATTAGACCGTTTCATTAAAATCAAATACATGTAGGCCTGATCGAAAATAAAACTAATCAGCACCCCCTTATTTATTGCTTTTTGGGATGGCTATCCAATGATTTTTTTAATACAGCAACTGCTCCAGCACTTGATCCCAGGCAGGTGTGCCACGCCAATCACTGGCGATACGTTCCGCGATTATTGCTATCGGCACGCATAACCAAAACGATTGTGGTTCCCGAAACTGATAATTGCCAAGTCGATTTTGGTCAAAGTAAGCTTTAAGCGGTGCCGCAACCTCATTCTTACCTTGCTTGAGCTGTGCCTGTATTCCTGCAAGTAATTCGGGGAAATTTTCTTTAAACTTCTTAATCTTTCGATATTTGATATAAGCATCGAACCAGGCAATTGCGGTATCAAATTCCCCAATCGCCATTTGACATAGCACCGTTAGCAACCGGTCTTCATCTTCATGCGAATAGGCACTAGTCGAATCATACGTTTGCACCAGCAAATATTCGTGCAAATCCTGTAATCCATCCTTGAGTATGTGCAGATCCCAATGCCCATACAAAGCCAATTGCACTGCAGCATAATACGTTTTCGCTGTTCCTCGATTGTAAATTGCAGCCTCGGGTGAATGTGCTGGCACTCGATTGTAATTCTCTTCTGTACCGTAAACCTGATAGACATATTCGGCCCTCACCAAATATCCTTTTGCGTAATCGGATTGGCCTGCACAATACATACGCAAGGCGTAAGAATATTCCTGTTGAATCCGGTTTGCTACTGCATGCAAGGCATTAGACATGTCTATGCTTTTTTGAGCAGACAGATCACGATGAAATAGCGGATCTGCCTCAAATCCTGCTCTAGCGCGCGGCCACGCTCGCAATTCAAGATCAATTTTATTTTCCACGATACCTTCCTAAATGGCAGTATTCCAATATATCTGGAAGAATGGATGAAGGGACAAAATCAAGAGAATCTCGCTGCATAACATTCACCTGATGGTGAACTTAATACCGAGGGAAGCTCATTATTAAATTTCAAAGAATAACGTATTTTCTGAATCCACTCATCCCCGCCCTCGCCCGTTTAATCCCGCAAATCTGCTGTTCATCACTGTTCGTCTTTCTTGCTGTTTTTCATCTGCGTAGACTGCGCAGCTGTTGGCGGCGGGCGGGTTTTGTTCGCTGCGGTCTGAAAAAATCAATTCAATAAAACACAGCGGGGATGCGATGAAAAAAAGTGTGATGGCGGTTGCGGGTCTGGTGGTTGCGGGTGGTTTGTCTTGCAGTGCGCTGGCAATGGCTGCGGGGAATTTTCCGGCGGGTCAGTTTGATCCCAGTGGTTTGAAAGGACCTGCGCAAGGTCCGGCGAATGAAGTGTTTGTGCTGGGAACGGCGCATTTGTCCGGTCTGCCTGCGACATTTCAGAACAAGTCTCTGAATCTGGTGCTGGATAAACTGGCGGCGTGGAAGCCGCAGGTGATTGCGATTGAAGCTTTGTCCGGTGCGCAGTGTGATTACATGCGGCACTACCCTGCCCGTTATGCGGATACCGTGAAAAGCTTTTGCCCTTCGACTGAAACTGCCAAAGCCGCTACCGGCCGCGATGTGCCTGCAGCAACGGCAGAAATGGAAAGTCTGCTGGCTGCATTGCCTGCGCAGCCGTCTGCAACACAACGCCGGCAACTGGCTGCCATGATGTTAGCCGCCGGTGAGCCGGCTTCAGCGCTGGTGCAGTGGCTGCATCTGCCGGAAGCAGAACGAAAAGAAGACGGAATTCTGAATCAGAAACTGGTGGATATGCTGAACCGGATTACCCAGCGCCGGGATGAAAGCTTTCAGATTGCTGTACCACTGGCCGTAAAAATGGGTTTGCAGCGTGTGTATGCGGTGGATGATCACACAGCTGATCTGGCGTTTGATGCGGCAGAAGAAAAATCAGCCGGTGAAGCAATTCAGGGTGCGTGGAATAATCCGGCCAGCGCCGCACGTAAAGAGCAGGATAAAGCCTTGTATGCGAAGCTGGATAGCAGCGAAGGTGTGCTGGATATGTATCTGGCGTATAACGAGCCGTCTGCAGCAGAGCTGATTTTTAAAGGCGATTTCGGTGCGAATATGAATGAGCCATCCGCAAAGCATTATGGCCGCATGTATCTGGGCTACTGGGAAACCCGCAATCTGCGCATGGTATCGAACATCCGCGATGTGATGGGTATCGCGCCGGGCAAGCGCACGCTGGCCATTGTCGGCGCATCGCACAAGCCGTATTACGAAGCGTATCTGCACATGATGCATGATGTGAAAGTGCATTTCGGGAATGCGGTGCTGAAGGCAAAGTAAGTTACCGGCGTTTTATCAGCATTCTGCTGTCAGTCGCGAAGCTGAGTACGATCGCGGCAAATTACGGGTAAAGAGTCACCGGCTGCCACATGGTCAGATGCCATGTCGCAGCCGGTTTTGTTTTGTGACGCAAACGACTTGCGAAGTAATGCAGCCCAGACCAATGTGATTGGATCTCATTGAATGTGGCCGGATATTGTTTGCTGAAAATTTCAGCAAATCGCCACATTACGAACTGACATCAGAAGGTTTTATATCAACCCTGCAAATCAGGTTTTGTTGCAATCGGGATTGAAGCCGCTTTTTTTACATTCCCGTACAAGCTGTTGCTATTTTTGCTGTTTGACAATGATAAACTCAGCCCGTTGTGGCGAAATGTTTGTCTCGGTGCTGTGCACCGGATCTTTTGCTGATGTTTTTATAATAATTCCAATCCAGGCAAAAAATTTTTTATGTCTCTGCGCAGTTTATCGCCCTCTGAACACGCTATTTTGTACGGACCGGATCGTCCGGATTTCTTACAGCAGGAATGTCTCGCTGATTTACTTGAAGCTACCGCCGCCCGTAGTCCGGATAAAACCGCGCTGATCGATGGCGCACGTTCGCTGACCTATGCGCAGCTGAATGAAAAAACCGGTGTGATTGCTGCCGGTTTGCTGGCGGCAGGTGCAGGCCCCGGCAAGATTGTCGGTTTATGGATGCCACGCGGAATCGATTTGCTGGTGGCGCAAGCGGCTATCGCCAAAACCGGTGCGGCATGGCTGCCGATGGATGCGGACGTGCCGGCAGAACGGGTACAGGTGTGTCTGGATGATGCAAATGCCTGCGGCTTACTGAGTTCTGCAACGTTTTCAGCGCAGACCGCGCCGATACAGCAAACGGTCTGGACGGTGGAAGCGCTGGCACAGACCACCGAATTACGCACCCGCCCCGCCGTACAAGGCAGCGATCCGGCCTATGTGATTTATACCTCAGGCTCTACCGGTAAGCCGAAAGGCATTCTGGTCAGTCAGGCCTCAATTTGCCATTTCCTGCGCAGTGAAAATGCGGTGCTGGGCATACACAGTGATGACAAGGTGTATCAGGGCTTTTCTGTGGCCTTTGATATGTCGTTTGAGGAAATCTGGATTTCGTATCTGGTCGGCGCCACGTTATGGATTGCACCGCGCGAGATTACCGCCGATCCGGACGCCCTGCCCGCTGCGCTGGATGCAGAAAACATCACGGTTTTACACGCAGTGCCTACCCTGCTGGCGTTGTTCACCCGCGATATTCCGGGGCTGCGGCTGATTAATCTGGGCGGTGAAATGTGTCCCGAAAGTCTGGTCAGCCGCTGGTCTTGCGCTGGCCGCCAGATGTTCAACACCTATGGCCCGACCGAAGCCAGTGTTTCCGCCAGTCTGGCGGCGCTGGAAGCCGGTAAGCCGGTCACCATTGGTTCGGCTTTGCCGAATTATGTGCTGATGGTGGTCGCCACCGAAGGGGAACTGCGTTTACTGAAACCGGGTGAAACCGGTGAATTATGTATTTCCGGCCCCGGTGTGGCGGTGGGTTATCTCGGTCGTCCGGATCTGACGGAACAGAAATTCCTGCCGAATCCGTGGGCGCGTTCTGCACAGGAAGCGCGTTTATACCGTACCGGTGATCTGGCGGTGATTCAGGAAGATGGCTCTGTGCAGTGTCTGGGCCGCGCTGATGATCAGGTCAAAATCCGTGGTTTCCGCGTAGAACTCGGTGAAATCGAAAGCTTACTCGCTGCCGAAGTCGGTGTCGGTACTGTGGCGGTGGTGTTGCGCAAAGATGGCGGCATCGATCAGATCGTGGCGTTTTTAGCGCGGGATATCAACGCAGATGCCTCCGTCCTGCTACTGAATAATGCGGAACTGGCTGCGCAACTGCGTCAGCATCTGGCGCAGCGTTTGCCGCCTTACATGGTGCCGTCTCGGTTTGAGTGGATGGAAGAAGTTCCGCGCTTAACGTCCGGCAAAATTGACCGTAATACCCTGAAAGCCTTACCGCTGGCCGCACAGGCGGCTTCAGGCGAATCGGATATCGCAGAAAATGATGCGGAAAGCGTGTTATTCCCTGCGCTGGCGACACTGTTTCCGGGGCAACCCATAGTGCGCAGCGCGGATTTTTTCCGTGATCTGGGCGGACATTCTTTGCTGGCGGCGAAACTGGTGTCGGCAGTCCGTCAGGATGTGCGTTTTGCCGGTTTAAAAATCGCGGATATTTATCAGCACCGTCAGGTAGGCGCGATTGCTGCTGCGCTGGCAGCACAACAGCGTTCCATTGTGAATGCGAGCGTAAAGCCGCGCCGTATCGCACCGGTCTGGCAACGGTTGGCCTGTGGTGCTGCGCAAGCGATGGCAACGCCGGTGCTGGTGGCGATTCGTATGATTCAGTGGCTGGCACCGTTTTTTGCGTACCACTATTTCACCGGCGATCCGGGGGATTCAATTGCGCGGGCTATGGCCTTATCGGTTCTGGTATTTCTGGGGCTGACGGTGGCGGAGTTTTTTGTCGCCATCATCGGTAAATGGCTGATTGCCGGTAATCTGCGTCCGGGTCGTTATCCTTTATGGGGACTGACGTATTTCCGCTGGTGGCTGGCGGACCGTCTGGTCGAAGCTGCACCGGCATACATGCTTTCCGGTTCATCGCTGTACCGCTGGTGGCTGCGTGCGCTGGGCGCGAAAATCGGTCGTGATGTGATCATCGGTTCGATGACGATCCGTGCTCCCGGCTTACTGCGTATCGGCGATGGCGCTTCGGTTGGTAATGCCTGTAACTTTGAAAATGCGCGTGTCGAAAACGGTGAACTGGTACTGGGCGAAATCGTTCTGGCGGATGACGCTTACGTCGGTTCGTATTCTGTTTTAGAGGGAAACACCCGTCTGGAGACAGCGGCACACCTGGATGGACAATCTGCGCTGGCAGACGGGCAAACCGTGCCTGCCGGCAGAGTCTGGAAAGGTTCACCGGCACGCGATGCAGGTGTGTTTGATCGCAGCGTGTATCCGCCACGTCCACCGGTCAGCAATCTGCGTCATACGCTGGAAGCGCTGTATTTTGCAGCGGGTGCGCTGCTGGTCGCGGCTTTGTTCTTTATGCCGGTGTTTCCGGTGTTTGTGATGATCGACTGGTTCGACAGTCTGGACATTCTGACCCCGCTGAATGGCAATGTAGTGTTACTGCAATTGCTGAAATATTTCCTGCTGGCCTTCCCTGCCACCGGCGTCCTGATTATCGGCACAGCCTTGTTGTCTGCCTTTATCCGCTGGGCATTTTTACCGCGTCTGCGCAGTGGTTTATATCCGGTTCACAGTGTGACGTATTGCGCAAAATGGCTGGTGAATCAGATTCAGGAATCCAGCCTGCATGTGCTGCACGGTGTTTATGCGACGGTGTATGCCCCGTTCTGGTATCGCCTGCTCGGTGCCAAAGTCGGTAAAGGTGCGGAAATTTCCACGGCGCTGGGCGTAGTGCCGGACATGCTGACGCTGGGCGAAGATACTTTTATCGCCGACGCAGTGTTGCTGGGTGATGAACAAATCGATTGCGGCTGGATGGAAGTAAAACCAACGGTCGTATCGCGCCGTAGCTTTGTCGGTAACGGTGCTTACATTCCGGATGGCACGATTCTGCCGGAAGAAGTGCTGATCGGTGTCCATACTGCAGCGCCGGATAACGACAAAATGCGTCCCGGCGATACCTGGCTGGGTTCTCCTGCCATGCATTTGCCGGCACGTGAAGAAGTCAAAGGTTTCCCGGAATCGCTGACGTTTGCGCCTTCCGTTTTCCGCCGTATCGGGCGTGGTCTGGTAGAAGCCTTCCGGATTATCTCTCCGCATGCTTTGGTCACCGCAGTGGGTTACACGGTGGTGCTGGATCTGATGCCGATGGCGGGTGATGAACGCTGGACGGAAGTGATTGTGTATCTGGTGCTGGCCGGTCTGGCCTATGGCTTCGGTTGCTTTGTGTTTGTACTGGTGCTCAAATGGTTGCTGATCGGTCGTTATCGTCAGTCTGCCGTACCGATGTGGACGCCGTTTGTCTGGCTGTCCGAAGCGATTACCAATCTGTATGAAGGCATTGCCGTTCCGAACTTCATGCGTTATCTGCGCGGTACACCGTGGCTGCCAATGGCATTTAATCTGCTTGGTGCGCGGATCGGTAAAGGCGTGTATATGGATACCACCGACATTACCGAGTTTGACTGCGTACACATCGGTGACCACAGCGAAATCAATGCTTTATGCTGCCCGCAAACGCATTTGTTTGAAGACCGCATCATGAAAATTGATCAGGTGGAAATCGGTTCCGGTGTGTATATGGGGCCGCGCAGTTGCGTGCTGTACAGCGCACAGGTCGGTGAAAATGTCACACTGGGGCCGCTGACGCTGGTCATGAAAGGCGAATTCATTCCGGCGCAAACCCGCTGGCATGGTTGTCCCGCCGAGGTGCAATAAAGCAAGACCGACACATTAGCGGTTTTGCCACTTCCATAAAAAACAGCACCTTTGCGTGCTGTTTTTTATTTCCGGCGTGACATGCGCCATGATGAGCTTTACGCCGGTTGCGGAAGAATCTGACACAGTTTGGATGCCACACGGAAATGAACATTTCTGCACAGCATGAATGTCACAAAATTTTGCGTTTTTGTGCCGGTTCCACGGCTTTGCTGCACGCTTTTGCTTAAAGTCTGCGTGCTGTTTGTCGTTGTCTCAGGAAAGACCGATTTTGCAAACCGCATCATGTTTCCCATCAAAGTTTTAAAACTCTTTCAGGGTTATGACAATCAGGCAGCGACGGCTGTTAAACACGTTTCCGCAGATAAATCCGAGGCTGCTGCGATCACAGATGCAGGCTGGCCGGAAACAGACCGCCGCTCGCGCATCGCGGATCGCAGACAGCAGGATCGTCGCATGCAACAGGTATCGATTTTACTGAACACAAGAAAAGCGCAGGGCCGCAGACACAGCGGCGGTCGCAGAAAAAGCGACCATCCTGAAGTACGCTACTCTTTTTCAGTGAAGGGTTAAGCAACACGCTGCTTCCCCCCGTTACAAAGCTTGTCCACGTCATGTACGCGGGCACTGGCTGGCCTGCGGAATGCAGGACAAAATCGTTTTCGAAGAAAAAACAGAACGCTGCGATGTGCTTCAAGATTTTTCGGCCCTTGCACAGCTTCTGTTCAGTCCCTGTCAGACTCCTGTCCGCTTCCTTTTTGCTACGCTCTGTGTCCTTGCCGGATGCGTTTCCGGATGCTGTTCCGAGTGCATTTTTCAATGCAACTCAGCGTATTAGCGCGTCCCTTTGCCGAGCAGATACAAACAAATGAAGGGTTCTGTGAGACCGGCACTGAAGCCAGCCTCATGCCGTCTGGCGGCAAATCACCATTTCGCGCAGGACAAAATCACCAGCCATTTGCGCGCCAGCAGAATTTCCAGATGGCCGGGCTGCACGCCTGTGCTGCAATCCACCAGCGGATTCACCGCATACGGACGCTGACGGAAATCGCGGCAGACAAATAATTCGCGGCGGCCCAGACGCATCACAAATGCGTTAGGAGACAGTTGCAGGCTGAAGCGGGTATTCAGAGATTGTTCGAGGTATGCCATTTTTCAAACTCCAGTAAGGATGCATTGAGATCAGGGATGAACATGCCTTTGAAAAGATCGTTTGCTGCGTGACCGGTGTTGTTCGTCCATGAACAGTACTTTAGCACAAACTACTGTATATCCAATCAGTATTTTTATCAGTGTCGCATATTTCTGACGTCCGCTGACAGCACCTCAGAGGGAAAACCACCTGCCCGCCCCTGAAAAATCACTGCATTTGAAAATACCGGCAACTGATTTTATACTGTACATACATACAGTATTTATGCCGAGCATATCATGAATTCCCCTGAACAGATTCACCCCGCCCTCTGGCGCGCCTCGCAACTGGGTCATGCCCACGGGCGAACGCTGGATTCCGGTTTTCGTATGCTGAACCGCGAATTGCCCGGTCAGGGCTGGCCGCTGGGGCAGTTGATGGAATTACTGATTGATGAACCGGGTACGCTGGAATGCCGTCTGTTGCTTCCCGCTTTACGTCAGTTAACGCAGGGTGCGCTGATGCTGGTGGCGCCGCCGTATGTGCCGCAAATTCATGGTTTCAGCCATGACGACAGCTTCCGCCAGCGGCTGGTCTGGGTTAATCCGGCATTGCTGAAAGACCGTTTGTGGGCCACGGAACAGATATTGCGCCACCGCAGCAGTGCAGCCGTTTTATTGTGGGCAGATCAGTTACGTAATGATCAGTTACGCCGCCTGCATTTGCTGGCGCAGCAAACCGAAAGCCTGCTGTGTTTAATCCGCCCGATGAGCGTGGCGCAAACACCTTCGCCAGCCGCTTTACGTATTGCCGCCCTGCCCGCTTCATACGGCATGCAGGTACGCATTCTGAAGCGACGTGGTCAGGCCATGGATCAGCATTTGCCGCTGTATCTGCCTGCGCATCCGTATCTGTCGGATTTGCAGCACGATCGTCAGCCTGCCGTGGCGCAGCCAGCGCAGCGTGTTTCCCGTTTGCTGCAGTAAGCGCGCGATGTCTGCCATTACACACGCCACGCAGCAAGACAGCACCGCCAGCGGCAAAGGCGCTGATGCCGGTGCAGCAGCTGGTGCTGCGGCTGTGATCATCCGGCCACCGGTCTGGATTGCCGTGGTTTTACCTCAGCTGGGCATGGAAGCTTTTTTCCCGCGCAGCCAGTGGCAATCCGGCTCACAAGCCATCGTGATCATGGAACAACAGCGCAGCTGGCTGATGAATCCGGCGGCAGTTCAGGCCGGTGTACGCAGCGGTATGCGCCGCGCGGGTATAGAACTCTTATGTCACGATGCCCGTTTTCAGCAACGCGATACGCAGCGCGAGCAAGCCCTGCTGCAGCAATGCGCGGAAGTGTTGCTGCAGTTCACGCCTTCGGTGTGCATGCTGGCACCAGCCACCGTGCTGATGGATGTGACCGCCAGCCTGCGCTTGTTCGGCGGTATACGCCTGTTACGTAAGCGCATACGGCATGTGCTGGCTGCGCTGGATGTCAGCGCCTGTACCGCCGTTGCACCGGTTGCCATGGCTGCCGCTTTGCTGGCGCGTCATGCCGCTGCCATTGGCAAAACCTATGCGTTGTGCTTGCCAATGCCAAGGCTGGCAGCGCGGTTGAACCGCATACCGGTGCATTTTTTATTGCAGGCCGCGCCGTATTTATCGCTGCTGGAAGGCATCGCCTGTCACAAACTCGGTGACTTACGCCGCTTGCCGCGCGCCGGTTTGCAGCGCCGTACCAGCGCGGCGTTGCTGCAGGAAACCGATCAGTTATACGGCGAACGGCCAGCGCCGCTGGTCTGGCATGTGGAAGCCGAACACTGCGAATTCACACAGGAATTGCCCGACCGTATGGAACGCAGCGATCAGTTACAGCCTTATCTGCAACGCTTGCTGACCCGTTTATGCAGCTGGCTGCAGCGCCGCCAGCTTGCCACCGCTGCGCTGACGATTCGTTTGCCGTATGAACGTGGTCGTCAGGCGATAGCGCCGGCAGTGCTGACACTGGAACTGACTTCCGCTGGCTGGCAAATGGCGGATTTCTGGCCGCTGCTCAAAGAAAAACTCGCGCTGCTCAGTCTCAGCCATCCCGTGATTGCTCTGCATCTGCAAGTGCCGCAAACGCAGGCGCTGCCAGCAGGCAACGGCGATTTATTTCCGGATGCCGGTATGCAGACGGCGGATCATCAACGCTTATTAGCCTTGCTGGCCACGCGCCTCGGTGCGGATCAGGTATGCCGTCCGGCACATTCCGATGAACACTTGCCGGAACGGGCGAATCAGTGGGTTTCCGTGATGCAGCCGGTGTCTGCCCGTCAGCGCCGCCAGATCAGCGACCACACCAGCGCACTGTACCGCCCCGCATGGCTGCTGGCACAACCGCAAGCCTTAAGCCTGCGCGATGAAAAACCCTGGTGGCACGGGCCTTTGCAGATTATCTCTGCCGCAGAACGGGTGGAAACCGGCTGGTGGAGCGAACACGCCGGTCTGCGCGACTACTTCATCGCCGTTGGCAGCAACCATGTGCAGTACTGGATTTTCCGGGAGCGGCCTTTGCATGCCGGTGATGTCAGCCGCTGGTATTTACACGGAGTATTCGGATGAACCGCGAACGCCCGCTATTGCCGGATTACGCAGAACTGTTCTGCCTCAGCAATTTCAGTTTTCTGGAAGGCGCATCGCATGCATCCGAACTGGTGCAGCGCGCCGCCGAACTCGGCTATCGCGCACTGGCCATCACCGATGAATGCTCGGTGGCCGGTGTGGTGCGGGCGCATGATGCTTTGCGCAGTTACAGCCAGCAATATCACCGTGGTTTGCTGAATCCGCAAAGCCGCAGCGAAGACGGCACGCCGGACGCCGCTTTTCCGCCGCCGCAATTGCTGATCGGCAGTTATTTCCGGCTGGAGGATGACAACCCCGCGCTGTCCGGTATGACGCTGGTGGTGATTGCGCAAGACCGCATCGCTTACGGCCATTTGTGCGAACTAATTACGCTGGGCCGCAGCCGCTGCAGCAAGGGCAGTTACCGCCTGCACAGCAGCGATTTTTCTGCGCCGCCGGAAGATCTCAGCCATTTACGCGCCCTGCCGGGCTGCCATGTAATTCTGATTCCCGCCTATCCGGCAGAACCCGCGCAACTGGCACAGCAAGCAGTCTGGCTGAAAAACCTTTTCGGCAATCGCGGCTGGATGGGCCTGCATTTGCCGCTGCAACAGGCGGACGATTACCAGCAGCAGCATGTACAGCATATCGCGCAGGAAAACGGCTTGCGCGTGGTGGCGGTTGGCCATGTGCTGATGCATGTGCGCTCACGCAAACCCCTGCAGGACACCTTAAGCGCTATCCGCCACAACCTGCCATTGCAGGAATGCGGCCACTTGCTGCAACCGAATGCTGAACAGCATCTGCGCTCACGTTTTCGTCTGAGCCGTATCTACAGCGCCGATGCGCTGGCTGCTACCGTCGATCTTGCAGAAAGCTGCCATTTCAGTCTGGATAGTCTGCGCTATGAATATCCGGATGAACTGGTACCAGCCGGATTCACACCCGAAACCTATCTGCGCAGCGAAGTGTATGCCGGTGCGCATCAGCGTTACCCGCAAGGAATCAGTGCGCATCTGATTCACCGTATCGAATACGAACTGGCGCTGATTCACGAACTCTCGTATGAAGCGTATTTTCTGACGGTGTACGACATCGTGCGTTTTGCGCGGGAGCAAGGCATTTTGTGTCAGGGACGCGGTTCGGCAGCGAACTCGGTTGTGTGCTACTGCCTGCATGTGACCGAAGTGAACCCTGAAGTGAATACCCTGCTGTTTGAACGCTTTATCTCGCGCGAACGCGGCGAACCGCCCGATATTGACGTGGATTTTGAACACCAGCGGCGCGAAGAAGTGATTCAGTATATTTACCGCAAATACGGCCGCCGCCGTGCCGCGCTGGCCGCTGCGGTACACACCTTCCGCGCGCGTGGTGCGCTGCGTGAAACCGGCAAGGCGCTGGGGATTGATCCCGATCTGATCGATCAGGTCGCCCGTTCCCAGCGCTGGTTTGACAGCCGTGACGACTTCGCGCTGCGGCTGGCGGAATGCGGCTTACAGGCCAACAGCCCGGTGGCGCAACGCTGGATTGCACTGACCTGGCAACTGATGGGCTTTCCGCGCCATTTATCGCAACACACCGGCGGCTTTGTGATTGCGCGCGATCGCTTATCGCGGCTGGTGCCGGTAGAAAACGCCGCCATGCCGGAACGCTCCGTTATTCAGTGGGACAAAGATGATCTGGAAGCGCTGGGTTTGCTCAAGGTCGATGTGCTGGCGCTGGGCATGCTCAGCATGATCCGCCGCGCCCTCGATATGATGGCCTGTTTCCCCGGCAAACCCGCCAGACTACAGGACATTCCGCGCGAAGATCCCGCCACTTACGCCATGATTTGCCGCGCCGACACCATCGGCGTGTTCCAGATCGAATCCCGCGCCCAGATGAGTATGCTGCCGCGCCTGCAACCGCAAACGTTTTACGATCTGGTGGTGCAGGTGGCGATTGTGCGCCCCGGCCCGATACAGGGGGGCATGGTGCATCCTTACCTGCGCCGCCGTCAGGGGCTGGAAGAAATCGAACATTACCCCAATCCCGGCATGCAGGCTGCGCTGGAACGAACACTGGGCGTACCGATTTTTCAGGAACAAGTCATGCAGATTGCCATGGCCGCCGCCGACTTCACGCCCGGCGAAGCCGATCAGCTGCGCCGCGCCATGGCAGCATGGAAACGCAAAGGCGGACTGGAAGGATTTCATGACCGCATCGTCAGCCGCATGGTGCACAACGGCTATGACGCCGCCTTTGCCGAACGCATTTTTGAACAAATGAAAGGCTTCGGCGATTACGGCTTTCCCGAAAGCCACGCCGCCAGCTTTGCGATTCTGGCGTATTTAAGCAGCTGGATTAAATGCCATGAACCGGCAATTTTTTTATGCGCGCTGCTGAACTCGCAACCCATGGGTTTTTACAGCCCATCGCAACTGGTGCAGGATGCGCGCCGCCACCGCGTACACGTGCTACCCGCCGATGTCAGCGACAGCGAATGGGACAGCAGCCTGCGCACACCGCACCCTGACAATCCCTCGCAACCCTCTGTGCGGCTGGGCTTATCGCTGATCAGCGGCCTGTCTGCCGATTGCGCCCGCCGCATCAGCCAGGCACGCGCACAAGCCCCGTTTGCCGATGTCGCGGATCTGGCGCAGCGCGCCCGCTTAAACCGCCACGAACTGCAATGTCTGGCCCATGCCGATGCGCTGCACAGTCTGTCCGGACACCGGCGGCAGGCACTGTGGCAAGCCAGCGCCGCCGTCGCCAGCAAAGATTTGCTGCAACAAAGCCCCGTCCCCGAAACCGCACTGCAACTGCGCGCCCCCGGACTGGCAGAGCAAATCCGGCAAGACTACGCCACACAAGGTTTCAGCCTGCGCAGCCACCCGCTGGCGCTGCTGCGCAAAGCCCTGCGCGAACAGGGTTTTCAGGCTGCCGCCGTATTACAGGATTACCGCCACGGACAAGTCGCCAAAGCCTGCGGACTGGTCACCGTGCGCCAGCGCCCCGGCACGGCAAAAGGCGTATTGTTTATGACACTGGAAGATGAAAGCGGTACCGTCAACATCATCGTCTGGCCCGCCGTATTTGAACGCCAGCGCCGCGAAGCCCTGCACGCCAGCCTGCTCGCCGTGCACGGCGTATGGCAATACCAGAACGGCGTCCGCCACCTGATCGCCGGCCGCCTCGAAGACCTCAGCCACTGGCTGCAATCCCTGACCACCCACAGCCGCGATTTCTGCTGAAAACCCCGCCAAAACACCCCCAAATGCGGATTCCAGCACAGCAACCCGGCGGTCGTCGGCAGAAAGTCCGGGCCTCAGAAAATGTGTGATGCGGAGATTGGCATAACAAATTGCATTTTTTACTATTACTCAGGTACAACTGACATCAGCGACAACATCAACAAAAGAACACTCCGGTTCAGAAAATCAAACAGTAGCCCGTAACAAAACCCTCTCGTAGTGAGTTGATGCTTGAGCACCAGACTGGCCAAAACAAAGAAGAATGGCAGTTCTATCAAAGCATTCCAATGTCCATAACAGAAAAAATAAGCAGAAGACCCCGCAATACCAATCAGTAAGCACTGTAAAAATGCCGGTAATCTGGAACGCGTAAAAAATTTCAGCATCGCAAATACGACGAAAAACTCAAACAAAGGAAATGCATATAAAAATAAATTTTCACTCCAATCTGGCAGCAACGAGAAATATTTGTTCATCACAACAGCTGGCACTTTTTCAAGTGAAGTGATGGACTCCTCAGGATTAATTAATACACAAAGAACAAACCATATAAGCCGCACATATGTAAAAACAGCCCACTTCGCCATTACCTCCAAAGTCGGATTGGGCCAGTTTAGCGATGGAAAAATAATACGAAATTTTCGTATCAGAAAAGCTAAAAAAACTGATATACCGCTGAAATACTTCATCAAAACAAAAACCTCAAATCAAGATTCCTTTAGGCATTCGCTCTATGCAAATCGCAATCAAAAAAATTGTGCCATTCCAAAGAGCATGAAAACAAACTGTCCGGAGATAGGCGTTTACTGACTGATACCAGTTCAGATAAATTCCCGCCTGAAGAGCAAAAGAAAAAATTGCATGCACTCCCAACCATCCAAATAACAGAATATGGAGTCCGCCAAACAAAAAACCGAAACTAAGGCAAATCAATAACTCATGTAGTCGAAAAAATTTACATAACCGACAATACAGCACCATCAAAGCATTTTCAATCAGCGGCGAAATCACTACAAGCATTACAAAACCGAGCAAATTTGTGCTTCTGGTTTCTCCTCCGGCTTCATTGGTATCACTTAAAATATTTGGATCAGAAAAATCACCAAGTATAAAAAATGAAAAACCAATGCCATAAGTAAGAACAAACAAAATGCTGAATTTAATGATTAATTCTGTGTACCAACGCTGACCTGGAGTTAAAAGGCAAAAAATAAAAACACGATAAAATTTTTTTAAAAAATCGAACAAAAAACCCGGAAGAGCAATATCCACAAATCCCCCGACTAACTAAACCAATACTCAAAAAAACGTCCGAACAACATAAGAAAGATAGATGCATTAAAATTCCATAACCCGTGAAATAAAAGAATAATTAAAAAAGAATTTTTTGAACGGTACCAGCTAAGATACATCCCTGTAATTACCCAAAAAAATGGAATGGCATTAATAGAATCGACATCTTTAACCAAAACATGCAATCCACCAAAGAACAAACCCCAAATAAAAACAGTCCAGAAATCCGGAACATGGAATTTTATAGCAAGGCGACATATCCACATCAGTAACACATTTTCCAACAAGGCACCAAAAACAAAAGGATTAACGAATTTTTTAAAGAAGAAATAAATGTCCATCACTTTGAATGCCAAATTTCCCAGACTATTCGGAACATCTCCCAAAATAAAAAAGAATTGAAAAATTCCCTCAATTACACCAAGCACGCAGAACTTAAGAATGAATTCCTGCTGCCAGCTTTTCCCCGGCGTTAAAAAACAAAAAATAAAAATATGCTGAAATTTTTTAAAAAAATCGAACACAAAAACCGGCAAACTTATATTCATAAATGCATTCAGAAAATAAAAATCAGACGATATCCGGACCGTACAGTATTCTGTACATCGCTAGCAGTGTCAGTAACTGAATTGCACGGGTCAGCCATAAAATCACCAGAACATCGCAAAATACGGAAATTGGCACGGATTCCTTTAAAATTCACGCACTCACTAACCAAGCCAATATTCAAAAAATTTTCCAAAAATTAAAAATAATATAGTCGCATTAAAATTCCACAACCCATGGAATAAAAGAATAATTAAAAAAGCATTTTTTGATCGATGCCAATTAAGATACATTCCCGTCATTATCCAAAAATAAAAAATTGCATTGACATAAGAAATGTCATCATTAACAAAAATGTGAAGCCCACCGAACAGCAACCCCAAAAAAAATACCGTCCAGAAGTCTGAAATATGAAATCGAACAGCAATACGACATATCAACATCAACAGCACATTTTCGGAAAAAGCACCAAATACAAAAGGATTTACAAACTCACTAACAAAAAAAATTACATTTTTTTCTTCAGAGGAAGAATACCAAATATAGCCAGCCACACCACTAAACACGGAAATACAATACAAGACTCCCCGCGCGACAAAAAAAGCACAATATTTAATTACGAATTCCTGCTGCCAGGTTTTCCCGGGAGTCAAGAAGCAAAAGATAAAAATACGATGAAATGCCTTTAAAAAGGCAGGCACAAAGACCGGTAAAGCGACATTCATAAATATTTTCAGGAAAAAGTAGCATCAGGAAGGTAAAGCATTCTGTACATCGCTAGCAGCGCCAGTAACTGAATTGCACGGGTCAGCCATAAAATCACCAGAACATCGCGCAATGCGGACATGTTCTGCTTTTCCCTGCTTACAATCGTTGCGAGTAATACCATGAACGGCACTTCGATCAGTGCGGTCAATTCACCAAAGTAATAAACATAAGCACTCCCCAACAGCACTCCGGTCAGCGCGTGCTGAAGCCCTTGTCTTACCGGAAGTCTGCTGGCAACACGTGCAGATACGAGCACGATCACAGCTTCGATCACCGGATATGGCAGCAAGTAGGCGTAGAAAGCCCAGTCCGTCCAGTCAGTATCAAACTCCAGCGGCAAGGCATAACCGGCGATTGCTGGCGCAAATGCAAACCACAGCAATAGCCAGTAAAAACGGAAGACAGTAAAAAATACCCACTTGCCAGTCATTTCAGCCAAACGGTTTGGCCAGTCGAACGAATACAGAAACGGAATTCGTGAGGAAGAAGAAATCTCAGTCTTTTGCATAGTTAACAATGGAAATTGCGCGAATACGTTTAAGCGCAGTCTGAAATAAAACGCGAAACAGAAAAGAAATCCCGTTTCCGCAAGGGGGATCAGCGGCGCGGTAACGGGATCAATGGGAGAGAAAAGCGTTTAGAAAAACCGTACAGAAGGGTTTGAGGACGTCAAGGCAAACAACTTCACTACTTGCATCTGCAGAACAGCTTCAGAAACATCACAAGAAAAACAGATAGACATCAGACTTTACATTTTTTAACAATTGGCGCGTATCTTACTCATCAATAGCTAAATTGCATATAGACCAACACAAGCATTTCCATCGAAAAATATAATTCACATGAAAAAATGCTGCTAATTCTTTGTTTTTTATACGTTTAATTAAATTTAGAGAAAACACTTTAAGTTTTTACACAGTAAGCATTGATTGCAACAAGACAAGCTTGCCATTTCAAGCAAACAAATACCGCATTCCTGCGATGCTCCCCAATAACCGCAAAACCCACCGCCAAGCGCAGTATTGCTGTGCTCTGCGGCGCGGCATGCTAATTTTCAGGCTGGTTTTGTTATGATTTTCGGAGTTTGTCTGCGGGGGCGGCGCTGTGCTTGCCCTGCTTCTTTTCATCCTGACTGGTAGATGACGATGCGTAAATCCTGTTCTGTGCTGATCAGCACTGTGTTGATGGTCTTGCCTTTGCTGGCGAAGGCGGAGGTGCCGAAGCAGCCGCCGCGCTGGGTGAATGCGGATGATGTGCGGGTGCGCAGCGGGCCGTCGGCGGATAAGGACGTGATTGGCCGGATGTCGCGCGGAACTGAGCTGATTCTGAAAGCGCCGCCTTATGGTGATTTTTGCCTGATTGAGGGCGAAGGTTATTACGGTTATGTGGCTTGCCGCTTTCTGAGTGAGCAGAAAATTCTGCGTCCGGCGGCGGGGGTGGATGGTGTGGATGCGGCGCAGCGCTGGGTGAATGGGAATGGCGTCGTGTTGCGTGCCGCGCCGAACCGCGAGGCCGAGGTGCTGGCGCGTCTGAGTCTGAACCGTGTGGTCAAAGTCAGTAACGAGCAGGCCGATAACGGTTACTGCGAGGTGAGTACCGCCGAAGGCATAAAAGGCTATACCGCCTGCCAGTATCTGAGCAACAAACAGGTGGTGCTGGCGCATATACGCGGCGACCGGCAGGCGGGTCAGCCGGTGACTGCGGATTACAATCCGGAAAAAGTATTCTGGCTGAATCCGGACTGGGTGGCGCTGGAGCAGTACGTTGGCTATCTGAAAGAAAAGCATCCGGATTTACCTGCCGGTGGCCCCTGGCCCAAAGATGCCGCGCTGGAAAAAATGAAGGCGCATCTGGCGCTGGGTTTGCAGGCACCGAAACCACCGGCGCTGACAGACTGGGCTGCACTGAAGCAAAAAGCCGCAAAAGCCCGTGATGATGATATGGAGGAGATACGCAATAAAATCCGCATCTGGGGCGATCTGCACGAAGTAATTTCCAGTCAGGATCGCGGTGGTGCCGGACGCGTAAGGCAACTGATACAGGCGCTGGAGTTTCAAACCGTGCAGCCTTCTCTGTTTTTAAGCGAAGCGGATATCGGCCCCGGTGGGGCCGGCATTGTGAATGCCAGCGGCCGTTTCGGGATTGTCTATCGCCAGCTGACTACGCCGCGCCCGCGCAAACCGGCCAATCCGGACGATCCTTACGGCCCGGGTTTGTACGATATGAAATCGCGCATTGCGATACTGGCAAAACCGGTGCAGGAATATCGTTTATTCCGCGATGGCCGCCTGAAAACCCAGAGCACGTATTTGAAAGTCGAGGAAGAGCTGTGGCGTGAGTTCGATGAACCGATGTGCAGCGGCTGGACACCGGGCTTCACGTTTGGCGATGCGGATGACGGCATCTGGCGTTATTTTGACTACGGTACGGCAGAAGGCAGTGGCGAAGCGAAGAAAATGCAGAAAGAAAGCCGGCAAAGCATAGAAGCAGGAGCGCTGTATCTGTTCTACACAACGGCTGCGCTGCCTGCACAAAAAGCCAGTGTCAGCGAAAGCAAAGTGGCGATGGACAGGAAAAAAACCGGCTTCGTCCGAGGTACCCATTTGTACTACGACCTGAACGGCGATGGCATTCCGGATATTGCGGTATGGGAAGGCACAGGCAAAGGCCCCGGCCATCTGGGTTTTGCCAGCCCGAACGATGATCGCTGGTACCGCCTGATGCTGGCAAATATCAACGGCCAATGGAAAATTCTGGATGCGGATCAGTTTGGCTACGGTTGCGGTTGCTGAGTGTATCCGGACGTTCAGCCCCCCCTGCTCTGTGCAGCTATCGTCATCTGCCCGTTTTGCAGAGCCGGACTTTCTGCCGACGACCGCCGGATTGCTGTGCTGAACACCGCATTTAAGCGTTTTCAGCGCACTTTTGGGCACGCCTTCCGGCGTTCTCCGGCGGGTTCGGAAAGCATTGTGTGACGCTCTGTTCAAGACGGGACATAAGCCGGCGCTGAAAACATAGGATAATAGGCGCTCTTACGAAGTAACACCGCGTCTGCCACGCTGACTGGCTGGTCTTACGTCACAACATTGCGATTCAATCAAGGAAATATCATGGCAAAGAAAAAAGAAGAACTGGACGAAGAGACGCTGGCGCTGATCCACTGGTGCATCGAGGTTGAGGGTTTTCTGGTCAAGGGCGGTGCCACGCAGGCACAGGCGCAAGAGTTTATCGAAGAAGATATCGAAAATCTGACCGACCAGTTTTATGACGGTTTGACGCCTGAAGAAGCTGCGAATATTGCGCTGAGTGATTAAACCGTATTCCGCGCTTTACGTTGAAAGCAAAAACGCCTGCATACAATTGCAGGCGTTTTTGTTTCTGAAGCAGACCAGCAGCACTCAGGCAGCGGCATCCATTGCCTGTATGTGTTGCAGAATAACGCTGGCGCTGGTTTGCAGGGCGGCGTGTTCGGCGGCGTTCAGTACTGGTTTGAGCGTGCCGGTCAGCCCGTTGCGACCGATGATACCGGGCAAGGACAGCGAAACCGACGGTATGCCTTCCACTTCGCTGTGCATGGCGCTGACAGTGTACACGCAGCGTTCATCAAACAGTACGGCGCGGCTTAAGGCGGTGATGGCGGAAGCAATACCAAAGTACGTTGCACCTTTGCCCTGAATGATCTGATACGCCGCACGACGCACACCATGATCGACTGCGGCGCGCAGTGTGTCATCCAGCGCAATGCCGCGTGCAGCGGCAAAATCCGCCAGTGGAATACCGCCGATATGCACGCTGGACCAGACCAGCACTTCGGAATCACCGTGTTCACCGAGCACATAAGCGTGTACCGATTCTGATGCAATGCCGAGTTTTTCTCCGAGCAAGGCGCGGAAGCGTGCGGTATCCAGCATGGTGCCGGTGCCAATCACACGGCTGGCAGGCAAACCGGCTGCCACCGCAATACGGGTGGCAATGTGGGTCATGATGTCGAGCGGATTGGTGGCGATGATCAGCACGGCATCCGGCGCGGCTTGCACGATTTGCGGAATCAGCGCACTGAAAATCGCAGCGTTCCGTTGCAGCAGTGCCAGACGGGTTTCGCCCGGTTGCTGATTGACGCCGGCCGCCACCACGACTAACTGCGCGCCGTGTAAATCGGCGATGTCACCGGAGCGGATTTGCACCGGATGCGAAAACGGGACGGCATGCAGAATATCCATGCCGTGCGCCTGCGCCAGTGCGGGCTGATGATCGACCAGCACCAGTTCGCTGCCCACGGCCTGCATCGCCAGCGTGTAAGCCGCGGTACTGCCGACAAATCCGGTTCCGACAACGCCGATTTTCATGAGATTTCCTTTCAGCCGGCTTTTTTGCTGCGGATCGCCAGATCAATCAGCGCTTCCATCGCAGTGAACGACGCAGGATGCACATCGTCTTTTGCCAGATTCAGATTCGCCTGCGCAATCATGCTTGGCGATGTCAGGAAACGGCCATCAATCACAAAACTTGGTGTGTATTGCACTGCGTACTGATCCAGCGTGCGCGGCAGGCGGCGCATGGTAGCCTGTACCGAGAAGCTGTTGTACACATCGAGGAATTTCTGGCGGTCGATACCGTTTGCGACAACAAACGCGACATTATCGTCATCGGTACGCAGGCGTTTGCGTTCGACATGCCACGCATCCAGAATTTTCTGATGCAGTTTTCTGTCCAGCCCCATGGCTTCCAGCGTGACGAACAAATGCGCTTCCGGATCATTCACACCGTGATACGGCAGATGGAAGCGACGGAATTCGATTTTGTCGCCCATTTTTTTGACCCACGCCATCAGCTCTGCTTCCAGTGCATTACAGGCCGGGCAGTGATACATAAAAAATTCGATCACTTCGATTTTGCCAGCGGCAGCGCGCACCGGCATCGGTGCCGGTAACTGGATATATTCCACACCTGCCAGCGGTTTGGCGGGCGATGCAACAGACCACGGCGCTGCCAGCATGCCGGCAGCCAGACCCAGTACAGAACGGCGTTTCAACTGCATAAATTGACCTTCCCCAAAAAACGAAGACACAAACTGCAAAAACTGCCAGTTTGCCTGAAAGCATGATGATGTCACAAGCCTGCGCATCATGCAGGCGGATAAATGCCACAGTTAGTCAGATCAGCGGCGCATTGGTGCGTCCGCTTTGTATGACGACTTTTAAGCTGGCAAGGTCAGGCGGCCGGTATGGTAATCGTATTCGTATACTTCGCCATAGCGTCCCCATTCAATCGCCACCGCCAGCACCCGTTGCGCTTCTTCCGGCTTCAGGAAATCCTCCAGCATTTCCAGCAGCGGCTGTTCTGAAATACTGCCGCTGGTTTCGGCCTCCAGCACCCGACGGATATGCGCCGCCAGCGGCACATGCATCAGTAATTGCTGACCAAACAATTCCTGTTTGCGCGCCTGATCTGCGACCGCGTATTCCTTGCCCAACGCGGTCAGCAGAATGTCGCCTTTTTCCAGTATCGCCAGACCGAGCAGGCTCATCGCTTCATAGACAGGGAACAATTCTTCGTCCGGCAATTCCGCTTCTTCTGTCAGTTGCGGCAAGTCGGCACGGCCTTCGAATGGCGCATCCATCAGCATTTCCAGCACGCCTTCAATGCGCGTGACATCGGTATCCGGCAAGCGGTAGCCGATATGGCGTACTGATCCGGTTTCCGAATGCAGATCACCGGAAGAACGCATCGTCATCAGACCATACACTTCATCAATCAGCGCACGGACTTCAGCAGAATCCGGATCACGCGGACGCGGCAGGTTCACCGGAATTTCGCAACGCACACGACCGGGATCGCTGGATAACAGAATGATGCGGTCTGCCATCATCACCGCTTCTTCGATATTGTGCGACACCACCAGAATGCCCTTAGTGGAAATGCGGCGCTCCTGCCAGAGTTCCAGCATATCGTCGCGCAGGGTTTCGCCGGTCAGCACATCCAGCGCGGAAAATGCTTCATCCATCAGCAGAATATCGGGATTCATCACCAGCGCCCGCGCAATACCGACACGCTGTTTCATCCCGCCGGACAATTCACGCGGCAACGCACCTCCGAAACCGGCAAGGCCGATCAGTTCCAGCACCGCATCGGCACGCTGCGCACGCTCTGCCGCACCCACGCCCTGCGCTTCCAGCCCCAGTTCCACGTTTTGCTGTACGGTCAGCCACGGGAATAAAGCAAATGACTGAAACACCATCGCAATGCCGGGCACAGGGCCACGGATTTCCTGACCGCGATACACCGCACTGCCTTTATCCGCGCTGATCAAGCCCGCCATCACACGCAACAGCGTGGATTTGCCGGAACCGGATTTGCCGAGCAAAGCGACGATTTCGCCATCCTGCAGACTGAAATCCACCTTATCCAGAATCAGACGGGACTGGCCGTCTGCCGCTTTAAATGATTTTGCTACCTGTGTTAATGCTAGTAATGCCTGACGGGTCATAAGTCCTCCGTATTGCCGCTGTGCGGCGCAGATGCGGTCAATCGCATGTTTCGGTGGCAGACCGGCGCAGCCTGTGATTGTTCGCTGTGCAGCCGGTCTGCAAATGGTGTTTGTCTGATGTGATAAAAAATTTCACTCATCAGCGCAGATGGCGCTCCGCCAGATCGTATAAGCGACGCCAGAAAAAGCGGTTCAGCAGCATCACAAAAATACACATCATGCCGATGCCCAGTGCGATGCGCTGAAAATCACCGGCTTCGGTCATTTGTTTGATATAGCTGCCGAGGCCATCTGCCACCAGCGTGGTTTTGCCCCAGGTCACATATTCCGCAACGATGCTGGCATTCCACGAACCGCCGCTGGCGGTAATTGCGCCGGTAATGTAGCTCGGAAAAATCGCCGGAAGATACACGCGCTTCCATTTCAGCCAACCCTTCAGTCCCAGATTGTCTGCCGCCAGCCGCAATTCATTCGGAATGGTTGCCGCACCGGCCACCACGTTAAACAGGATGTACCACTGCGTACCGAACACCATCAGCGGGCTGAGCCAGATATTCGGCGACAAATCCAGCGTGACCATCACCAGCACCACGCCCGGAAATAAAAAATTGACCGGAAACGCGGCCAGAAACTGCGCCACCGCCTGCACTTTTTGCGAATACGCAGGCCGCAAACCAATCCACACCGCCACCGGCACCCACACCAGCGAAGCAATCGCAATCAGCACCATCACCCGCACCAGCGTAATACTGCCCAGCACCGCCACATGCCCGACTTCTGCCCAGCCGACTTCGCTGTGAATGAAGATGGTTAAGCGAACCAGCCCCGCCAGCATCATCAGCCCGATCAGCAACTCAATCCAGAAGCCGGAAATTTGCCAGCGCGCCCAGAACGCAGGCTTGGTACTGCGCTGGTTTTCCAGCGGCAAAGCAAACCAGCTCAGGCTGCGCCCCAGCCAGCGCCAGAAACGGCTGCCCGCGCGGCGGAACCAGTGGCTGTTGCGCATCCAGTCCAGTAACCACGATTTCTGCGCGGTTTCGCTCTGGGTTTCTTCAAAACGGAATTTATCGGCCCATGCCAGCAAAGGCCGGAAGAACAGCTGGTCGTACAGCAGAATGCCGCTCAGCATCGCAAAGATCGCCCACAGAATTGCGGCGATCTGGCGCTGTTCAATCGCCACCGCAATATACGAACCGATGCCGGGCAGCTTGATGTCCTGCCCCGCCACAGCAATCGCTTCGGCCGCCACCAGAAAGAACCAGCCGCCGGACATCGACATCATCATATTCCACAGCAAACCGGGCATCGCAAACGGCAATTCCAGCCGCCAGAAGCGCTGCCACGCCGATAGGCGAAATACGCGCGCCGCTTCCTGCAATTCCGATGGCACAGTGCGTATCGACTGATACACAGAGAACGCCATATTCCAGGCTTGCGAGGTAAAAATCGCAAACACGGCGGCACATTCCACACCCAGCAGATTGCCGGGGAATAAGGCAATAAACGGCGCAATCGCAATCGCCTGAAAACCGAGAATCGGCACCGATTGCAGAATATCCAGCAAAGGAATCATGATGCGTTCCGCCAGCCGGAAACGCGCGGCAATTGCGGCAAACACCAGACTGAACACCAGCGACAAAAACAGCGCGGTGAACATGCGCAATATCGTGCGCAGCAGGTAATACGGCAGCACCGCAGGGTCCAGCGACACCGCCAGCGTTTCGCCCACCGCAAACGGCCGGCTCATTTGCATCGCCGCATACGCAAACAGACTGAGCACCGCCAGCACCACCGGCAACAAAGCCCAGTCCCAGCAGTTCGGTTTCGCGGATACGGATGTCGCGGACGACGGATTTTGAAAAACAGAAAACACAAACACTCCTTACCGCCACGCACGGACGGAATCACCTCTCAGCGGAGGAACACAGGAAAAACGTGATTTGTGAGCAGAAGAAAACGGAAACTGCTCTTGCTTACAGCAAGAAGCAGCGACAGTGCTGACAGCTTGCCTTTATTGACGATACGGTCGGGGGCAACTGTGACTGTCCATGGAAATATCCTTAATGAATCGAGACCAAAACTGTAACATGCAAGCTGCATCACAGCCAAGATGTTGCGCCGCAAAAATTTAATTCGTTTTGTATCAGCATCATCGCTTACGGCATCAAACCCTGCATATTGCACTGCGAAAACGTCTGTTTCTGCGCAAAACATCGGCGCTGCCGCTAACCGTTCCGCCCTGCTCCGGCATGCATTCAAACGCATCACATGACCCGTTGACTTGTGCAACTATCGTCATCCGCCAAATCCGCAAGCCCGGACTTTCTGCCGACGACAGCGGGGTTGCTATGCCGGAATCCGCATTTGGGGCATTTTCAGGCAATCTCAGGCTCTTTTTACCGGCTTTGGACGACTGCGAACCGAAATAAAAACACCGGCGTCTGTGTTCAGAGGCCGGTGTCTTGTGTGTACCAGACGGGCTGGTAAGGTAAGCGGTGGTCAGCGTTTGACGGCGGTGCTTAATACTTCGATTAAGTCTTCGCGGGCATTTTGTTTTGCCAGATCCATCGCGGTCTGGCCTTTCTGGTTACGCAGCGCGGCGTCTGCGCCCTGCTCCAGCAATAATTGCACAACCGCTTTTTTACCGAACACCACAGCCATCATCAACGGTGTCAGGCCGTTTGGCGCTTCGGCGTCAATATAGGCGTGATTTTCCAGCAGATAGGCAACCACTTCGGTACTGCCGCTGGCAGCGCCATAATGCAGCGCTGTCCAGCCCGGCTGATTCACTTCGGCTTCTGCTTCCACCAGTATCGTTACCGCTGGCAAAGAGCCGCCGAACGCGGCCAGCATCAGCGCAGTATCGCCATTATTGGCGCGGGCTTCTTTATCGGTTTTCGGAAATTTGGCCAGATAGCTGAGTGCTTTCAGGGATTTTTCGCGGGCAGCGATCATCAGCAGGGTTTCGCCACGTGCTTTCTCGCGGGTATTCACATCAAAACCCGCTTTCAGCATGGTTTCTATCGTTCCCGGATCATTGAAGCGCACCGCGAACAGTAAATCATCGACGGTCTCCTGCGCCATGGCAGCAACGGCAAACAGCGAGAGTACAAAACTCAGCAACAGACGGCGCAGGGTCAGCATGGTTTATCCCGGAATCTGGAACAGACGGAAGAAGTTTTCGGTGGTGGCGCGTTGTACTTCGGTGCTGGGCACGCCTTTCAGGTCAGCGATGAAATCGCCAACGTGTTTGACGAACGCAGGTTCATTGGTTTTGCCACGGAAAGGTACCGGTGCCAGATACGGCGAATCGGTTTCGATCAGCATACGGTCCAGCGGCACGGCGCGCGCGACTTCCTGCAAATCTTTGGCGCTTTTGAAGGTGACGATGCCGGAGAAGGAAATATAAAAGCCCATTTCCATTGCTGCCAGCGCCACTTCCATCGATTCGGTAAAGCAGTGCATCACACCGGCCACGCCGCCATCCTGCACTGCTGCGCCCTCTTCTTTCAGAATCCGCAGCGTATCTTCGGATGCAGAGCGGGTATGGATAATCAGTGGTTTGCGGCTCAGGCGGGAAGCGCGGATATGCTGACGAAAGCGTTCGCGCTGCCATTCCAGATCGCCGGTTAAACGGAAATAATCGAGGCCGGTTTCGCCGATCGCGACGATTTTCGGATGCTTTGCAGTCTCAGCCAGCATTTCTGCGCTGGGTTCCGGCGTATCTTCGTAATCCGGATGCACACCAACCGAGGCGTAGATATTGTCATGCGCTTCTGCCAGTGCCAGCACCTGCGGGAAATCCGGCAGATTCACCGACACGCAGAGTGCATGACTGACCTGATTTTGCCGCATTTTTTCCAGCATTTCAGGAAGGCGTGCCGCCAGTTCAGGGAAATTAATATGGCAATGGGAATCGATATACATGACAGACGACAAAAAAAGAAATTCCGGTACGAAGACCGGAATCATACTTGAAATACGGAACGGGCGAAAAACGCTGAAAAACCGGCAGCAATCTGCGACGATCAGCGTGACTGCGCAATCACCTTCATCACGGCTTCTGCGGTGACATTGGCGCTGTCACGCAGCAGGCTGGCATGCATTGCGCTGAAACGTTCTGTCAGATGCGCGCGGTTTGCATCATCCGTCAATTGCTTCCACAGCGCATCCGCCAGCGCCTGCGGTGTCGCGGCGGATTGCAGTAATTCCGGCACGATAAAACGCTGTTCCAGAATATTCGGCAAACCTACCCACGACTGGTAGCCCATATGACGCAGAATCTGCCATGAGGCTTCCATCATCTTATAGGCAATCACCATTGGCTTTTTGTACAGCGCCACTTCCAGCGTGGCCGTACCGGACGCCACCAGCACCGCGTCTGCGGCGGCAATGCAGCTGTGCGATTTGCCATCGGTCACGATCAGCGGCACGTCGTCGAGTTTGTTTTCAACCAGCAGACGGATAAAGTATTCGCGCTGTTTTTGCCCTGCCATCGGTACCAGAATCTGCAGATTCGGTTCGCGCTGCATCAGCAAACGGGCTGCGCCGATAAACGCGGCGGTGTTGTATTTGATTTCCGACATGCGACTGCCGGGCAGCATCGCAATTACCGGGAAACGGGTATCCAGCCCGAGCTCCTGACGAGCCGCCTGCACATCGACTTGTTCAGGAATCACCTGCGCCAGAGGATGACCGACATAGGTCGCCGGAATACCGGCTTGCTGGTAAATCGCTTCCTCAAAAGGAAACACCACCAGCATATGAGATACGGCTTTTTTAATCTTTTTGATGCGTCCGCCACGCCAGGCCCAGATCGACGGGCTGATGTAATGCATGGTCGGAATACCGGCTTCGCGCAGATCGGTTTCCAGCCCCAGATTGAAATCCGGCGCATCGACACCGATAAACACATCCGGACGCTCTGCCAGCAAGCGTTCACGTAACTGATTGCGGATACCGCTGATTTCGCGGTAATGCGCCAGTACTTCGAACAGGCCGCGTACAGACAGTTTTTCCATCGGCCAGTCGTTCACGAAGCCGTATTCGGCCATACGCGGACCGCCGATGCCGTGCATCAGGGATTCCGGCAAGCGCGGGCGCAGGCCGGACAATAAACGGGCGGCAAGCATGTCGCCGGAAGTTTCGCCGGCCACCATGCTGATGACCGGATGCTGACGATTTGTGCTCATCTCAGCGAACGATACCGCGTTGCGACACATCGAGGAAACTGCGCATGCGCTGCACGGAGTCTGCTGCGTCCGCTGGCAATTCCGCAATTTGCTGTTCCAGCGCGGCTTTTGCCTCTTCCAAAGTCAGGCCGGATTTGTACAAGGCTTTGTACGCATGGCGAATTGCATGAATCTGATCGCGGCTGAAGCCACGGCGTTTCAAACCTTCGAGATTTGCACCGTGTGCTTCGGCAGGATTGCCGGACACCAGCACATACGGCGGCACGTCCTGCGTGAGACTGGTGTTCATGCCGACAAACGCATGTTCGCCAATGTGGCAGAACTGATGGACGGCGGAAAAGCCGCTCATAATCACCCAGTCACCAACGTGCACATGGCCCGCCAGTGCAGCATTATTCGAAAAAACGGTATGGCTGCCCACCACGCAATCATGCGCGATATGCACATAGGCCAGAAACCAGTTATCGCTGCCGATACGGGTAATGCCCTTGTCCTGCGTTGTGCCGCAGTTAAAGGTACAGAATTCGCGCACCAGATTGCGGTCGCCGATTTCCAGATACGTCACTTCACCGCCGTATTTTTTATCCTGTGGCGGACCACCGATCGACGAGAATGCATGAAAATGGTTCTCTTTTCCGATGGTAGTGTGCCCGCTGATCACAACATGCGGACCTACTTTGGTACCGGCGCCGATGCTGACATCAGGGCCGATAATCGCATACGGCCCGACTTCGACAGTCGAATCCAGTTGTGCCTTAGGATCAATGATGGCGGTGGAGTGGATCAGCATTATTTCTCCGCTAATTCGTCAGTAGTACGCATCGTACACATCAGTTCACCTTCAACAACCAGCTGGCCGTCTACGGTACCTTTTGCCGCATATTTCCAGATGCCGCGTGCAACTTTGATGATTTCCACATCCATTTTCAGTTGATCGCCGGGACCTACCGGACGCTTGAAACGTGCGCCGTCAATGCCGAGGAAAAACACGACAGTTTTTTCATCCGGTTTCACATCCATGGTCAGGAAGGACAGAATCGCGGCAGTTTGTGCCAGCGCTTCAATCATCATCACACCTGGCATGACTGGTTTGTTCGGGAAATGGCCGTTAAAGAATTCTTCGTTAACAGTCACATTTTTGATGGCAGTAATACGCTTACCGCTTTCCCAGTCGAGCACACGGTCGACCAGCAAAAACGGGTAACGGTGCGGCAGATATTCTTTAATCTGGGTAATGTCGAGGGACTTCGTCGTCATAAATTGCTATTCCTTGTTTTTCGTTATTTTTTCCAGCTGGCGCAGTTTTTCACGCATGGTTCCGAGATTGCGCACGATGGCGGCGGTCTTTTCCCAATCTGCATTTTTTGCCAGCGGATAAAATCCTGTGTACTGCCCGGGTTCAGAGATGGATCTCGACACCAGACTACCGGATGAAATATGTACATTGTCGGCGATGGTCAGATGTCCGAGGATCATCGCAGCCCCGCCGAATGTACAGTGCTTGCCGATCTTTGCACTACCGGCAACACCTACACAGCCTGCCATCGCTGTATGCGCTCCTATATGGCAGTTGTGACCTATCTGAATCTGATTATCAAGTTTGACACCATCTTCAATAACTGTATCAGCCAGCGCCCCGCGATCGATACTGGTATTTGCCCCGATTTCCACATCGTTGCCGATCACAACGCGGCCCGTCTGCGGTATCTTGATCCATGCGCCTTTATCGTTCGCAAAGCCAAAGCCATCCGCTCCAATCACAGCACCGGAATGGATAATGCAGCGGTCACCGATGACACAGTCTTCATATACGGATACGTTGGGATAAATACGGCTGTCCGCACCAATACTGACGCCGCGCGCCAGCACCACACCGGGCTCAATCACCGTATGTTCGCCAATGACCACTTCTTCACCAATGACGGCATTCGCACCGATCGTCGCAGTCGCCGCAATCACGGCAGTCGCGGCCACCGAGGCATTCGGATGCACGCCAGCTGCCGGCGCAGGTGTATTCAGCGCAACAAACCATTGCGCGACACGCGCAAAACAGACGTACGGATTCGGGACAATCAGACAAACGCCCTGAAAGTCAGTGCCGATTTGTTCGTAATCTGCTTCGGTCAGCATCAGCGCTGCAGCCTGAGAGGCAGCAGCAACATGGCGGAGTTTGGAATTAGAAAGAAAGGTAATATGACCGGAGCCAGCTTCGCTGACCGGTGCAATACCAGAGACTGCAATGTCCGGCGAGCCGGTCAGCCGCCCTCCCAGGCGATCTGCCAGCTCACCCAGACGAATACTCGTCGTGGTCATAAATTATTTTGTGAGTGCTTTGAGAACTTTGTCAGTGATGTCAACGCGGGCGTTGTAGTACACCGCATCCTGCACCACGATGTCGTATTTTTCCTGCTCAGCAATCTGACGAATCGTTTTTCTGGCTTTTTCAATAAAAGCATCAACCTCTTCATTGCGACGCAGGTTGAAGTCTTCATTGTAAATACGCTGCTTACGTTTGAAGTCCTGATCAAGATCCGTCAGTTCACGCTGACGACGCAGACGTTCTGCGTCCGACAGAGAGGCAGATTCGCGATCCAGCTTATCCGCCAGCGTCTTGATTTTCACCGAGATGTCCTGCAATTCCTTTTTTTGCTTCGCGAACTCATTATCGATCTTCGCTTCCGCTACTTTCAGTGCCCCGGACTCTTTCATCACACGGTCAGAGTTAAAGAAAGCAACACGAATATCCTGAGCGCTTGCAAAACCAGCGCTGGATAAACCGCCTACGCAAAATACGACATTACGGAGAAATCTGGATACGTTCATAGCCTGACTCAATCAAAATACAGTCAAATACATCTTCACCGCCCACCGGATCAGAAACCGGTACCCATCTGGAACTGGAAGCCTTGCTTCTTGTCTTCCGGCTTCGCATTCAGCGCTTTACCAAAGCTCAGTTTCAGCGGGCCGACAGGAGAAATCCAACTGATACCGATACCGGCACCAAAACGGAAGTCCTTCGGACGCATCTTCTGACCTTCATCAAAAACCTGACCGCCATCCAGGAAGGCAAACCAGCGCAGCGATTTATCTGCACCCGGGAACGGGATCTGTAATTCTACATTACCGATAATCCGTTTAGCACCCCCTTGCGACTCGCCGAACGCATCTTTGGTACCGAGAGAACCCGGCTCGTAACCACGAACAGATCCGATACCACCCGCATAGAAGTTTTTAAACACCGGATATTTCTGACCAGACAGCCCGTGACCATAGTCAAACTCGCCATTCAGCGCCAAAACGACGGAACGGTAAATCGGCTGATATAACTGCGCCTGGTAAATCGCACGGTAATAGCGGGAGTTACCGGCAGCTGCCACTTCCAGGTTGGCACGCTGATAGCGGCCAATTGTCGGCGTCATCACACTGTCACGGCTGTCACGCTGCCACGCAACTGTCAGCGGGAAGGAATTGGTTGTTGCCTCACCGAGACCATAGTTTGGCGAAGTCGGATCTTTTTCAACACCGCTTCCGTTGGTTGCTACAAAGTTCAGATATGCACGAGGGCTGAGCTCCTTCGTAAATACATGTGTACGCTCTACCCCCATACCAAAGAACACTGTATCGACCTCAGAGAAAGGGATGCCGAAACGCAGGTTGCCCCCCATAGACTGTACTTTATAGTCCTGAGTAAAGCCGGCAAATGGTCGCTGTGTACGGAGGAATCCATCGATACTGCGGCTCACACCCTCATCTGTGAAATAAGGATCAGTGTGTGCAAGTACGATTGTTCGGTTCTGGCGGCTGGTATTCAGCTCCAGTGCCATCGTATCACCACTACCGAATGCATTCGCCTGCGAGATCGCACCGGACAATGTCAGGCGCTCTGCACTGGAGTAACCGGCACCGAACATCAGACTACCGGTTGGTTTTTCTTTCACAGACAGATTGATATCGACCTGATCAGCGCTGGTGGCGACTTCCGGCGTTTCGAGTTTAACGTCTTCAAAGAATCCAAGACGTTCTACACGGTCCTTCGATGCTTTAATTTTCTCACCGTCGTACCAGGAACTTTCAAACTGGCGGAACTCACGGCGAATCACTTCATCACGGGAACGGGTGTTTCCGGCGAGATTGATACGGCGCACATACACACGCTTACCGGCATCGACCTGAATCGTAAACGATGCTTCGCGGGTTTCTTCATTAATCTGCGGAACAGCGTTCACGTTGGCAAACGCATAACCAAAGTTACCCATACGCTCAGAAATACGTTTTGTACTTTCTGTCAGGCGGGCAGCATTGTAAGTATCACCTTTTTTCAGCAACATCAGAGAAGCAAGTTCAGCATCACGACCGAACAAATCGCCATCCAGTTTAATGTCGCCGATTTTGTATTTTTCGCCTTCGGAAATATTGATGGCGATATAGATATTTTTCTTATCCGGACTGATCGAAATCTGCGATGACAAAATTTGCATCGTCAGATAACCGCGGTTCTGATAAAAAGAACGTACGGACTCGAGATCGCCGGATAATTTTTGCTTGGAATACTGATCTGCTTTCGTGTACCACGAAAACCATGTCGAGGTATTCAGTGCCATCAGGTCACGCAGCTCTCCATCGGAAAATGCTTTATTGCCGGTAATTTTAATCTCAGCAATACGGGCAATTTCTCCCTCTTCCACAGCAAATGTGACGCGTACCCGGTTACGCTCAAGCGGCGTAATGGTGGTGGTGATTTGCATCCCATACAAACCCTTGGAGAGGTACTGACGCTTCAGCTCCTGCTCAGCGCGGTCTACCGTCGCTTTGTCCAGAATGCGGGATTCACCGATACCAATGTCTTTGAGCGCTTTTACCAGCGCATCTTTTTCGAATTCTTTGGTTCCGGTAAATTCGACGCCTGCGATTGTCGGGCGCTCTTCCAGAATGACAACCAGTACGCCATCCTGCTCTTCAATTTGAATATCTTTGAAAAACCCTGTTCCGTACAAGGATTTGATCGCTGCAGTACTTTTTGCATCATCAAAGACCTCGCCGACTTTCACAGGCAGATAACTGAAGACTGTACCCGCTTCGGTACGCTGCAATCCTTCTACACGAATATCTTTGACGGTGAATGGCTGAATTGCCCAGGCACTGCCGGAACATAATGCCATCGCAGCAAGTGAAAAAGCATGACGGCGAAATTGTGGCAAAGAGAAGTGCTCGATAGATAATTTCATTGGGTGTATGGATCTTTAATTGAGCTTATTTTGCGATCTGGAACAGATTTTTATATCAAGCCTGTTATTTTGACATATTGACGCACAATGTCATTAAAAAATGCTAATGCCATCAACATCACCAGAAGTGCGATTCCAACCTGTTGTAAACGTTGTGTTGTCAGATCGGATAATGCCTTTCCGCGCAAAATTTCCAGCGAATAATACAACAAATACCCCCCGTCCAAAACCGGCACAGGCAGTAAATTCATAACACCGAGGCCAATACTGATTGCGGCGAGCAGCGAAATGAAACTTTCGATGCCGACTTTTGCAGCTTTGCCGGCATATTCGGCAATCGTTACAGGCCCCGTCACATTCTTGATCGATGCTTCGCCCGTTACGATTTTCCAGAGTAACTTCAGGTTTAAAACGCTGCCATCCCAGGTCTTGCTGATACCGCGCGTGATGGAATCCAGTGCACCAAAACGCACGACTGTCGTTTCCGGCGGTTCTAGCGCAACATGCAGCTTGCCAACCAGCTTGCCGTTTCGCTCTTCTTCGGCAGGTGTAGCAAAAAGAGTTATGGACTGACCATTGCGCACAATACCGAATTCCAGTTTCTGCCCCGCAGAGCGTCCGATAATATCGACAAATACAGTCACATCCGGCACTGCCTTACCATCAATCAACTGAACACGGTCACCTGTCTGAAATCCGCTCTTCGCAGCAGGCCCATCCGGCATCACTTCATGAATAACAGCCGCAGGTTTAGCCAGCGTCATACCGGTTGCCTGAGCAAAATCTTTTTCGAGATCTTCCAGTCTGAACGCTCCCTCGGGAATAAACACACTGGAACGTGCCTGTGTGTCGCGCTCTACCTCGAAGCGAATAGCACGATGTTCCAGTGCGGCACCTACAATTGCATCCGCCAGCTGAGACCAGCCATGCAATTCAGTGCCATCGACACTGCGGATGATATCGCCCGTCTTAAACCCTGCTCTTGCTGCAACACCCGCCTCAGAAGTCAGTGCAATTCTTGGTAGCGGCTCGGTGGTGCCTGTAAAAAACAGTCCGGCAAATAACAGGATTGCAAGCAAAAAATTAGCGACAGGACCGGCAGCAACAATCAGCATCCGCTTCCACACAGATTGTCTGGTGAATTCACGATTTAAATCATGACCGGCAAGCTCTTCGTCGCTCATCGAGCGGCCGTCCAGCATGGATACATAGCCGCCGATCGGCAGCATTGAAATCGCCCACTCTGTCTGGTCTTTACCGAATTTCCTGGACCAGAGCACTTTACCCATTCCAAGCGAGAAACGGATCACCTTCACACCGCACCAGCGAGCTGCAAGATAATGTCCCAGCTCGTGGATAGACACCAGAATACTGATCGCGATCAGAAAGTGAAAAACACTGTACAAAAACATATCAGCTGATCCGGCTCACAGTAAATTCACGCGCACGACGATCCGCATCCAGAATACCATCCAGTGTATCTGCAGCCCCGGATTCAACACTATCCAAAGCATGTGCGATCAGCTTATCAATATCGCGGAAACCGATTTTCCGCTGCAAAAACGCTTCTACCGCAACTTCATTCGCCGCATTCAGAATCGCTGGCGCGGTGCCACCGGTTCTCAGTGCCGTATATGCGAGATCAAGGCACGGGAAGCGGACGAAATCCGCGTCATAAAATTGCAACTGCCCGACTTTCACCAAATCTAAAGGTGCAACACCGGAAGCGATTCGTTCAGGGTAAGCAAGACCGTAGGCAATTGGTGTGCGCATATCAGGATTACCTAATTGCGCCAGCACCGAGCCGTCTGAATAAGAAACCATAGAATGGATTACGCTCTGCGGATGAATCACAACTTCGATCTGATCTGCAGGTGCACCAAACAGCCAGTGAGCCTCGATGACTTCCAGCCCCTTATTCATCATCGTTGCAGAGTCCACCGAGATCTTTCTCCCCATAACCCAGTTCGGATGTGCAACTGCCTCTTCAGGCGTAACCGCATCTAAGGTTGACACATCCCGTTTCAGGAAAGGCCCACCGGAAGCGGTCAGCAGTACTTTAGTCACGCCAAGATTTGTATCATAAGCACGCTTTTCTGCAGGAAGGCACTGAAACACGGCATTATGCTCACTGTCAATCGGCAACAAAGCTGCACCACTGGCAGCAATTGCATCCATAAAAATCTGCCCTGACATGACCAGTGCTTCTTTATTGGCGAGCAGCACCTTTTTGCCAGCCCGCGCAGCCGCCAGTGTTGGCTTCAATCCGGCAGCGCCAACAATCGCAGCCATCACGATATGGCATTCCGGATCGGACGCCACCTCGGACAGTGCAAGCTCACCGTACAACACTGCGGTACCGCTGACACCAGCGGCATCCAGTTTCTGTTTCAGTTGATTCGCGGCTTCAGCTTTACCCAGCACAGCGAACTTCGGCTTAAATTGCACGCATTGTTCGAACAGCTTTTCCACTTGCTGATGGGCAGTCAGCGCAAAAACAGCATATTTTTCAGTGTGACGCCCGATCACATCCAGCGTAGAAACACCTATTGAACCGGTAGAGCCTAGTATCGTTACGTTCTGCATTTCAGAATTCTTCACAACAAATCTATTAACATTGCTAACGGGAGAACAGGTACTAATGCATCTACACGATCAAGCACACCGCCATGTCCCGGTAACAGCTGACTACTATCCTTCATTCCGGCACGACGCTTCAGCATGGACTCAAACAAATCGCCAGTGATGCTAGTCGCAACCAGCAAAATCAGTAAAGCAACAGTCGCCCACCAACCAAACCGCGCTACCAAATGGACTGTGAAACTATCCGCAAGCACAGGAACATGCACCGATGCAGCGGCGATCAACAGCACTGCAATCCCGCCACCGATTGCGCCCTCCCAGGATTTACCCGGAGAAATTGTCGGTGCGAGTTTGCGTTTCCCGAAAGCTTTTCCCGAGAAATAGGCGCCGATATCAGCAATCCAGACCAGTGCCATAACAGATAACAGGTATACAGCAGAATGCTTAAAATAAAACATTGCGATAGCCATAAAGCATGTAAACACTGTCAGTGTGTACATAGTAGAAATCGCGCTGTATGCATAACTACCCTGCTCCGGCATGCCTTTTTTCAGCAAAGGAAGGATACGCACAACCCAGAAAGCAGCACTCATTGCAAACAGTACCTGCGGGACTTTATTCGCTGTGTCACCCATAAACGCCTGAAAATGCCAGGCTAAATATGCCATTAACAATCCCCAGCTAATACCCACCGGAAGGGCGAATCGCTTCTTAAAAAGCCGCTGAGTCTCCCAAATGGCTGCGCCAAAAAAGACAGAAATAACAACGGTAAAGAGGATCTGGTTTCCCAGAAACAAAGTCGGCAGTAGCAAAGCAAGCAATGCGAGTGCTGTGATTACACGAGGTATGAGCATGGATAAGCTGAAAAGTACAAAATAAAAACGAGCTGCAAAACAGTTCCGCTTCGTCAGGAATTGCTTCGAGCTCGTTAATGGTTCAAACAACAGCCGCGATCAGACTGTCATCACGTCTTTTTCTTTTTCGGCAAGAATCTTGTCGATTTCAGCGACAAATTTGTCCGTCAGCTTTTGTACGTCATCCTGTGCACGACGCTCATCATCTTCGGAACAGGCTTTGTCTTTCAGCAGTTTTTTCAAGCCTTCGTTTGCATCACGACGAATATTGCGGACCGCAATTTTCGCGCCTTCGCCCTCAGACTTAACCAGCTTCACCAGCTCTTTACGACGCTCTTCGGTCAGAGCCGGCGTAGGAACACGAATCATATCACCCTGAGAAGACGGGTTCAGACCCAGATCTGAATCACGAATCGCTTTTTCGATTGCGGACAGCATCTTCTTTTCCCAAGGCTGAACACCGATCGTACGTGCGTCGATCAGGGTCAGATTAGCCACCTGACCGATTGCGGTCGGGCTGCCGTAGTAATCTACCATCACGTGATCGAGAATACCTGTATGGGCACGACCAGTACGCACTTTTGCGAGGTCCGCCTTCAGGGTCTCAATCGACTTCTGCATCTTCTGTTCACTGCTTTTCTTAATATCTGCAACGGTCATACCGCCCTCCATACATCTGCCACCGCACCGCAGTGGCATTCATTACTATGAACTAACAAACATGCAATTATACGTGCACAAGTGTGCCTTCGTCTTCACCCAGAATCAGGTTTTTCAACGCACCCGGCTTCACAATGGAGAAAACTTTGATTGGCAGCTTCTGGTCGCGGCACAATGCAAATGCAGTCGCATCCATGACTTGCAAGTGACGGGAAATAGCTTCGTCAAATGAAATTGTAGAAAAGCGTGTTGCTGTCGGATCTTTTTTAGGATCCGCAGTATAAACACCATCCACTTTCATCGCTTTCAGAACAATTTCCGCACCAATTTCAGAACCGCGCAAAGCTGCAGCGGTGTCTGTCGTAAAGAATGGATTGCCTGTACCTGCTGCGAACACCACAACTTTACCTTCTTCAAGATACTGCAATGCTTTAGGGCGAACGTAAGGCTCAACGACCTGATCAATTGCGATCGCTGACATCACGCGGGCTGTAATGCCTACCTGACGCATTGCATCGGCAAGCGCCAGAGAATTCATGACAGTTGCCAGCATACCCATATAGTCTGCCGTTGCACGATCCATGCCCTGAGCACCAGGTGCTACGCCACGGAAAATATTACCGCCGCCGATAACGATAGCCAGTTCCACGCCCATGCGGGATACTTCTGCCACGTCAGCAACCATACGTTCGATAGTAGCGCGATTGATGCCAAAAGGGTCATCGCCCATCAGCGCTTCACCAGAAAGTTTTAAGAGTACACGCTTATAAGCTGGTTTCGTCATCACAGACTCCTTCTGGAAATTAGTTGATTGAAATGATTTGGAATGCTGACTGCCAGACAAACTGCAATCCGAATCATCCTGCAACGCAGGCTTACCCTTAAAAAAACGGGCCTTTGGGGCCCGTTTTTTTATTCGCCTTAGTTCGCTTGTTTTGCTGCAGCAACCTGCGCTGCAACTTCAGCTGCGAAGTCATCAACTTTCTTCTCGATGCCTTCACCAACTACAAACATTACGAAAGACTTCACGCTGGAATCAGCAGCTTTCAGCATTTGCTCAACAGTTTGCTTATCGTTTTTAACGAAAGACTGGTTCAGCAGAGAAACTTCTTTCAGGAATTTCTGAACAGAACCTTCAACCATTTTTGCAACGATATCTGCTGGCTTGCCGGATTCAGCCGCTTTCTGTTCTGCAACAGAGCGCTCTTTCTCGATCAGATCTGCAGGAACGTCTGCGCCGGAAACAGCAACTGGTTTCATCGCAGCGATGTGCATTGCCAGATCTTTACCAACCTGATCATCAGCACCATCAAATTCAACCATTACACCGATACGGGAACCGTGCAGGTAAGAAGCCAGTTTAGCAGTTGTTTCAAAACGTTTGAAACGACGGATGGACATGTTTTCACCGATTTTACCAACCAGTGCTGCACGTACTTCGTCAACAGTTTTGCCATCCAGTGGCAGTGCGTTCAGCGCTGCTACGTCTGCAGGATTGTGTTCTGCAACCAGTTTCGCGCAAGTGTTAGCCAGAGCGATGAAGTCGTCATTTTTAGTAACGAAGTCGGTTTCGCAGTTAACTTCGATCAGCGCGCCTACGTTGCCGGAGACATAAGCTGCAACAACGCCTTCTGCAGTAATACGGGAAGCTGCTTTAGAAGCTTTGCTACCCAGCTTTACACGCAGAATTTCTTCTGCACGATCCATGTTGCCTTCAGCTTCTGTCAGCGCTTTTTTACATTCCATCATCGGCGCATCAGTTTTTGCGCGCAGTTCCGCTACCATCGCTGCTGTAATTGCTGCCATGTTTTTCTCCTAATCTAGTGACACAAACCGTGCCAGAATCAAATTTTGGTTAAAAAAAGGGGCGACCTTAAGTAGCCCCGATTTTTATCCGGCTGACGCCGGACGGATTACAAAAACAATTAAGCCTGTTCTACTTCAACGAATTCTTCTGCGTCTGGTTTTACAGCTTCCAGAACTTCGTTAACTGCATTAGCACGGCCTTCCAGAATCGCATCAGCAACACCACGTGCGTACAGAGCGATTGCTTTAGAAGAGTCATCGTTACCAGGGATAACGTATGCAACACCTTCAGGAGAGTGGTTGGTATCAACAACACCAATCACAGGGATGCCCAGTTTCGCTGCTTCAGTAACAGCACCTTTGTGGTAGCCAACGTCAACAACGAAAATTGCGTCAGGAATACCGCCCATATCCTTGATACCGCCGATGGATTTTTGCAGTTTTTCCATTTCACGCTGGAACATCAGCGCTTCTTTTTTGGACATTTTTTCAACTGTACCGTCTTCCATCGCCACTTCCATATCTTTCAGGCGTTTGATAGAAGATTTCACAGTTTTGAAGTTAGTCAGCATACCACCCAACCAGCGCTGATCAACGAAAGGCATGCCTGCACGCTGAGCTTCACCGGAGATGATGTCACGGGATTGACGCTTAGTACCAACCAGCAGAACTGTGCCACGGTTAGCGGAGAGCTGACGAATGAACTTCATCGCTTCCTGATACATACCCAGAGTTTTTTCCAGGTTGATGATGTGAATCTTGTTGCGGTGACCAAAAATGAACGGTGCCATTTTCGGGTTCCAGAAACGGGTTTGGTGACCAAAGTGGACGCCTGCTTCCAGCATTTCACGCATTGTTACGGACATTTAATATCTCCAGGGTTAGGTCTTGAACCCGGTCAGTTATCCGCTGACGGACACCCTTTTTGACCAGATTCGATGATTAAACAGAAAATTTGTTTCGCGAGAATGACAATCACAATTCAAGCTAACCATCGATTCTACTACGAAAACAGAGTAATACTCAAGCATTGTAATCGCTTCGCATAGGTGGTTGGCACCGGCTCGTCTATAATGATACTTTTAAAAACCCGTACCAGCGTGGTCGGATCAATTGTTATCAGCATGGAATCAATCACCATTAAAACCGCCGAAGACATCGCAGGCATGCGCGTCGCCGGTCGTCTCGCCTCAGAAGTTCTCGATTACATCACCCCTTTCGTCAAACCCGGCATCACAACAGCCGAACTCGACAAACTGTGCCATGACTACATGGTGAATGTTCAGGGTACGGTACCTGCACCGTTAAATTACTGTCCGCCGGGCTATACGCCGTATCCGAAATCCGTCTGCACTTCGGTGAATGATGTCATTTGCCATGGCATTCCGAATGACAAAGCACTGAAAGACGGCGACGTCGTCAATATTGACGTCACTGTCATCAAAGACGGTTATCACGGCGATACCAGCCGCATGTTCCATGTTGGCAATACATCCATTCTGGCGAAACGGCTTTCTCAAATTACTTATGAATGTCTGTGGATCGGGATCGCCAAAGTGAAGCCCGGCGTACATCTTGGTGATATCGGCTTCGCCATTCAGCAACACGCTGAAAAAGCCGGATACAGCGTTGTGCGTGAATTCTGCGGTCATGGCATCGGCAAGATTTTCCACGAGGCGCCGCAAGTGATGCATTACGGCAAACCCGGCACCATGGAAAAACTGGAAGCTGGCATGATCTTCACCATTGAACCGATGATCAATGCCGGTAAGCGCGACATCAAAACCATGCCGGATGGCTGGACAGTAAAAACCAAAGACCGCAGCCTGTCGGCACAATGGGAACATACCATCGTCGTCACAGAAGATGGTTTCGAAGTACTGACGATGTCAGATGGCTACCCTGCTCTGCCGGATTTCATCACACTGAAATAAGTTACGAAAGCTACCATGGTCAACAATATTATTTTGCTCAGAGATAATCTCCGGCGCGCGCAACAGGAAGCCATTAGCGGATATACGCTGCGGTCGCGTCCGGATGCACTACTGGAAAAGCTCTGCAAAAATGTTGATCAAACTTTGCAGCAAATCTGGAAACAGAGCGAATTCCCCTCGGATATCGCTCTGATCGCCGTCGGCGGTTATGGCCGTGGTGAGCTGTTTCCGCATTCAGACGTTGACGTTCTGATTTTACTGCCAGCCAGTCCGGACAAAACCACTGCCGGCAAACTGGAAAATCTGATCCAGTCACTGTGGGATATCGGGCTCGACATCGGACACAGTGTACGGACAATCGAAGAATGCCTGAGCGAAGCAGCGACGGATATCACGATTCAGACCAGCATGCTGGAAGCGCGCTATATCTGCGGCAGCCGCAAACTGTTCCGTGATCTGCAACAGCGCTACGCCGACGCCATGAATCCGCAAAAGTTTTTCGAGGAAAAGCTTCTGGAAATGCAGCAGCGGCATGTTAAATATGAGGACACACCTTACAGTCTGGAACCGAACTGCAAAGAAAGCCCGGGCGGACTGCGGGATTTGCAAGTCATTTTATGGGTAGCAAAAGCCGCCAACCTTGGTAATTCATGGCATGAACTGGCAGTTCGTGGCCTGATCACCGATACCGAAGCCCGCCAGTTGAAGCGCAACGAACGTGCCTTTAAAGATATCCGTATCCGTCTGCATACGCACACAAAACGGCGCGAAGACCGTCTGGTATTTGATGTCCAGACACCCATTGCAGAGTCACTCGGTTTTCATACAACAGAGTCGCGTCGCGCCAGTGAATATCTGATGCAGCGCTATTACTGGGCTGCAAAATCCGTTACGCAGCTGAATCAGATTCTCTTGCAAAATATCGAGGCGGTACTGTTCCCGCGCGATACCACGCCCCGTTCGATTCATCCGCATTTCAATGAAGTGAACGGCTTAATCGACATCGTGGAAGATGATACGTTTGAACAGCATCCCGAAACGCTGCTCGAAGTCTTTCTGGTGATGGCGCAGCACAGCGAATTAAAAGGCATGACAGCGCGCACCCTGCGTGCACTCTGGCATGCCCGCGTAAAAATTGATGCAGAGTACCGCCATAATATTTTTCACCGTGCTTTATTCTTAAAACTGATTCAGTCGCCGCGTGGCATCACACATGCGTTGCGACGCATGAATCAGATGAGCATTCTGGGACGCTACCTGCCTAATTTCCGCCGGATTGTCGGACAAATGCAGCACGATCTGTTTCATGCTTATACGGTCGATCAGCATATCCTGATGGTCGTGCGGAATTTGCGCCGCTTTACGCTGGCAGAACATGCGCATGAATATCCGTTCTGCAGCCAGCTGATGGCAGATTTTGATGAGCCATGGGTTTTATATGTCGCAGCACTGTTTCACGATATCGCCAAAGGTCGCGGCGGCGACCACTCAGAGCTCGGTATGGCCGATGCACGTAAATTCTGTTACGACCACGGGCTGAACCGCAAAAATACTGAACTGGTGATTTTCCTGGTGCAAAATCATCTGACCATGTCGCAAGTTGCCCAGAAACAGGATTTATCTGATCCTGATGTGATTCAGGCATTTGCGGAACGGGTCAAAGACGAACGCCATCTGACAGCATTGTATTTACTGACAGTCTGCGATATTCGTGGCACCAGCCCGAAGGTCTGGAATGCATGGAAAGGCAAACTGCTCGAAGACTTATACAAGATGACGCTGCGCGCACTGGGCGGAGAAATGCCGACCAAAGACCGCGAACTGCGTAACCGTCAGGAAGATGCCCTGAAAGCACTGCGTCTGGCCGGATTGCCGCACGATGCCCATCAGGAATTCTGGAAGCAGCTCGATGTCGCTTACTTCCTGCGCCACGATGCAAACGACATCGCGTGGCAAACCCGTGTGCTGCACGATAAAACACGGTCTGAAACACCGGTCGTTAAATGTCGTCTGGCACCGATCGGCGAAGGCTTGCAGGTGACTGCATACCTGAAAGATCAGCCGGATTTGTTTGCACGTATCTGCAATTATTTTGACGGAAAAAATTTCAGCATTCTTGACGCCAAAATTCACACCTGCAAAAACGGCTACGCGCTGGACTCTTTCCTGATTATCGAGCCGAATTTTGCTCAGCAATACCGCGACATCATCACCTTGATTGAGCATGAATTAACCGATGCACTGATTCGTCAGGCTCCCCTGTCAGCACCGAACCCCGGCAGGCTCTCGCGTTTATCGCGTCACTTCCCGGTTACCCCGAGTGTGGATCTGCGCCCCGATGAGCGTGGTCGCTATTTCCTGTTATCGATTACTGCAAATGACAGAAACGGCTTACTGTATGCGGTCGCCAATCTGCTGGCGAAATACAAAATCAACCTGCACACCGCAAAAGTGATGACACTGGGCGAGCGTGTTGAGGACGTATTTATTATTGATGGCGCAGCATTGCAGGCACCAAAGACACAAATCCAGTTTGAAACTGAATTACTTGAAGCACTTAAAATTAATTAAACAAATATGAATGAATTAGTCCGACTCTCAAAACGCATGTCTGAACTGGGTTTAAGCTCACGCAGAGAAGCCGATGAGTGGATCGCCAAAGGCTGGGTAAAAGTAGATGGCAAGGTCGTTTCCGAACTTGGCAGCAAAGTATTGCCCAGCCAGAAAATCACGATTGAAAAACAAGCCTCGGCAGAACAATCGCGCAAAGCCACGATTCTGATTAACAAACCGGTCGGTTACGTCAGCGGACAGGCTGAAGATGGCTACCAGCCTGCAGTCGTACTGATCAAGCCGGAAAACCGCTGGGAAGAAGACAAATCACCGATGAAATTTCATCGTGATCAGTTAAAAAGCCTGGTACCGGCCGGACGCCTGGATATTGATTCCGTGGGACTGCTGGTGCTGACACAGGATGGCCGTGTCGCCAAAAAACTGATCGGTGAAACAACGGAAATCGAGAAAGAATATCTGGTTCGCGTCCGCTACACCAAAGCGGGCAAACTGCCGGACGCAGATCTGCAACGCTTAAATCACGGTCTGATGATGGACGGCAAAAAACTGTTGCCAGCAAAAGTAACGTGGCAAAACGATGATCAGCTCCGCTTCATTCTGAAAGAAGGCAGAAAGCGCCAGATTCGCCGCATGTGCGACATGGTCGGTTTGAAAGTCACTGGCCTGAAACGGGTCAGAATCGGCAATGTCCGCCTGGGCAATTTACCCGAAGGTCAATGGCGCTATCTGCGCGATGATGAGCAATTCTGACGCTCTCATTCTTGCAAATGCACATTAATGCTGCCTGAACGGATTAGGGAGTCAGTCACAGCAATCGTCCCGTACAAGGCAATTTACAAAAGCACTGTTTTTCCGGTCGGAAAGCAGTGCTTTTTATTTTGACCAGCGCAAGCATTGTGCAAAGATCGTCATCATGCACTTTCCAAGGCCCGGACTTTCTGCCGACGACAAGCGAACTGCTATGCAAAAATCCGCATTTACGGGCTTTTCTGCCTGAAATAGCACCAGTTACGGATCTGTAGAAGCACCCCCGTCCCGCAAACCCGTTTAAACATCTGGTGAAGGCAACAATTGCGACGACATCATAAGCCGACTTTGATTCCGGCTTCTCACTGCTGCCTTCTGTTGCGTAGCCAAGCAAGCGAATTGTAATTATTGATGACTGTTTCCATGCGAAACAGGCCTGCATTTTAAAAACCCTGTCTTCTACTTCTGCCATCCATTAAGAAGGGGATGATTACCGCCCTAGCGGCTTTCTCTTTTTCAAGATCGGGAGCCTATGCATCGTGCTGGTGTTTCAAGCGCCGGTCTGCCCCGTTTGTTCGTCCTTCGATGCTCCTGCAGTATTTGCCGCGTCTGTTGCCTATGACGTCGTACCGAAATCCCCTCCGCATGCCGAAATTCACGGCCCGGTGAGAACGATATTGCAACGTCGTCCAATAACCTTTTTCGATACATCTACATCAAGAACAATATGGTTTCGCTTTCCAACAAAAAAACCGAAGGTCTTCTTATCGTCCATGGTGATGAGGATTTCAAGCGGCCCAGCTGGAGCTTGGGAATTTGGCAATGGGAACACTTCAAGTCCGTCCTTCCAAACAGAATAAGTAAGGCGCAGTTCATTTAGGCGAGCCAGAACAAAGTGGTAGTCCGCCCCAAGATCGATGAGGTTCATCACCCCGATCGCTTGGGGACTACACTGTGTAACTTCACCTTTTTGCGAGTCGGACTTTCCCATAAAAACCACCCCAAGAAATAGGAAGGTAACGATCAAGCCTGCAATTAAAATATATTTAATTTTCATTTTTTGTGCTGTCTAGGAACTGGCAAAACCGTATCGTGTCCAACGGCCGTTTCCGCCGGAATGGGACGGGGCAAGCCCAGCGATTGCACGGATTGAGTAGCAAACGCATTGCTTTTTGGCTTGTTGGAATATACGGAATCTACGCATTATTAACTGCGGTTCCAAAGCTAGTCAAAGCAGCTGCAGCTTGACTAACTGTCATATCTACATTGCCCACGTATTGCTGAAAGAGCCGATCACTTGCGTCTGATCGCCGAGCAGTTTCTCCGAAGTCGACCCTAATATTTCCGTAGCCAGCTTGCTTAGTTCTATCAACAGTTCCAGTTGCATCGCCGCTAACTCTACTCATTGACGGCTCATCATGGCGCCTTGGCGATGGTCCAGCGCGAATTAAAAAGGGAGCCCTATCTGCTCCAACTACCTTAACGAACATATGGTAGCCAAAGGTTGTACTCCCTCCAGCGGTCGGTGTATAGACAAGAAACACCTGCGTCGGGTCTGAAGCAGGAGGAAGAGACCCGGTTATCGTAACGCACTGAATTCCAGGATTGCATCCACCCGCTTCAGCCTTTTGCCCTCCATTACCGTTTGCTGCGCCAGTGGTTCCACTGTTTGCCGCAACTACGTCATTTATTTGAAGATGTCGTCGTACGTATAGAACTCAAGAGTTTCGATGCCTCCTGAAATGTAACGCTATCGGGATCTGCCTTATGCAAGCATTTCTGTAGTAGTTCTAACGCATTTTTTTTATCAGCATCTTTTGTTTTTTCCAATTGAACAACTTCCCCATATTTCAACGCTACAGGACATAATTTCAAATCGTCATCAGCATTCTCAATATAGAAGCTTCTTGCTTGCTCTATATTCACAGGACCACAAGAGCCGCCAAGATAAAAATACATCGCATCAAGTGCGTTGGCACGCGAGTCTTTATTGACTGCATTGGATTGAATTTTTTCTGCGTATTGAGATGAAAACTGCTTTCCGTCACCGCATTCTGCCAATACTCGCGATACGGCCCTCATCTCGCCACGTTCAGCCGCGATGCGTACCCAGTTATTAGACGTTGCTGCGTCGCGCCCTTCAAAATACAGAGCTAAGTTGTACGCTGAACCTGCGTCGCCATTTTCAGCGCTTTGCTTATAACATTTGACGCAGTAAGGACTGTAATCGTACTCCGATTGATCTTGACATCTTTCTGTCCCAAAATAGTACCCGGCGAGGACAGCTACGATCAAAAGCAGCAATGATAAGACGATCGTTTTCTTTAGCATGATTATCTACCTGGTGGGGTTGGTGTTTGTGCAACGACAGCGCCATCCGATCCAAACGTTCGCCATGGCATCTGAGTGAAGATGTTGGGTATTGCCGTGCCAAACCACCGTTATGGTGATACGGCCTGAGCTGGCTGTAGTAGCCCACCAGCAAGAACAAGCCCGTAAGGCGTATTGCAATACGCCGAACCTTGGTATTTTATTATTTTAATATCAAAATGCAGTGTTCAGCACAGCAACCCCGCTGTCGTCGGCGGAAAGTCTCGGTTCGCGGAAAATGGAAATGACGATATTTGCACATATGTCAGAACCAACCGCCGTTTTACGTTTTTTTTGCAGCAACTCGGTCATTCCCATTCGGCGTATTGCAATGCGCCTTACGAGGCCGGGGATACGCCTTACTGCGCTTGACTACTGGCGAAGCGCAGCGGCATGCGACAAAGGAGCACGCGCCGTAATCAACTTCTGCTCTTGTTTGTTTTTGTTTTGCGCTGGCAGAATGCGAACGCAGGGTTTTGAGCATGGCGACGATGGCTTTTTATCGTGGTGTTGCTGCTCTTGCGTACCATCTGACTAACGGCGTAGCGCAGTTCCACCGAGATTTATCCCGTAAGGGCTGTGCTCTTTCGTTGCTCTTTTCTGACTGCCGACACCGTGCGGGTGCAAGCGAAGAATGAGCGCGCTTTCGTTCTCTCCATTTAGGTCGTGTTGCTCATCGAAGCCGCGAGCATCGAGAACGATTAGCGCTAGCTTGGCGCACGTCTTGCCCCGTGCGCCTGGTCAATTATTCTGCACGGATCGCAAGGCGTGTGACATGCGGTTTGATGGTCTTGGCGGTGATTGGGTTTTACCGCTTCTGAACCATTCCATACGGCGTTAGTGAGAAGAGCCTCGTTCTATATTTACCTCTTTCGCTATTTTCTCCACAAGAGATTTTTCTCCGGAGATGGTGAGTCCAATATATGTTTCCGATTCTATCGTAACCAACTCATCTCCCAATCTAACCTGTAGCACTTCGATTTCCTGAGAACCACCAACTCCCCATAATTTATCAACACCGACAGCCTGATTCTTTAGAAGAACTATCCGAAGCATTTCTCTAAGAGCATCATCAAACTCGTCACCAAGGTTAATCGTCTTCTGTTCTTTACTCATTTTTAGAACCCTAAATCTTTGCCACCAGGGCGAGAAGCAGACTCAATAATCTGTTCCCAACTTTTACCACGAGCTCGCAACCAATCAACAGATGGTCCGAGTTTATCGCCATATCTTTCAAGATTTCTTGTGTAGATTCCCTTCAGTTTATCCGCTGGCGTTAAATTTTTGTATCGTTCACCCAATTCCCGACGCAGTTGATGAACCATCCGAGCAACAGATTCTGGAGTAGCGCCCGCTGCTCTTGCATTCAAATGCGACGTCTTCAAGCGCCCGTACTTCATTCACATAGGCTCGCCTTAAAGCCGGTAGTTTTTTCGCCCCTTGTGCTAAAACATTTTCCGCAAAGACGGTCGTAGTTTGTGCAGCCGCCCTTGCTCCTTGATATTTGCCAAACGTCAGGACGGTTAATACCTGCTCACCAACCATCAAGCCTGTATGCAGAGCCGCTCCGCCATAATGACCATTTACAAAATCAGTACGAGCATCATCCCATTGAATTTCACCAGGAACGAGCGCACGAAGATAGTCCGGACTTCTTACTACTTTTCCACCTACACTGTTTGCCGCACCTGCTCCACCTGTGTTGTCTGCACTACGACTATTCGACTGCACTCCTTTCCCAAATGGATTTATTCTAAGACTCTCACGTTCGAGATCATCTTCCAGTTGTTGACAGCGCTTATCACAATTGCCGTCCTTGTCAGCATACTGTGAAGTCGAAGCCGCCATCGCCGAGCAGCCGGTAGGATCCGTGAGATTAGTCGGATTGTTCCACACATACGTGTAACGGTTGTAACTCTTACTGCTCAGCGGATCCTGTATGTATGGGTCTGCACTCATCATCCTCGCTACCAGCGGATCGTATATCCTTCCGTTCATATGCACCAGATCCAGCTGATCCAGCATCTCATGACCCGTGAAGCCTTTGTTATCCGTCACGCCGTCCAGATTGTCCGGCGTCGGCGTACCGTTCACCGGCGCACCATTCAGCGTACGTCGCTTGCCCCAGCTGTCCGTGATCCCAATAACGCTGTCCAGCCGGTCTGTGTGTGTCCAGTTCAGTTCTGTTCCGCCTGCCACACGATCAATTTCTACCCCCAGATTCGCTGGCCAGTAAGTTTTGACCGTCACGTTATTGCCCTGAACTTCGACTTACTGTCCGTTGGCATCGCAAATCGTTTTGCCATCCGAGCGGTTCTGACAGGTACTGGTCTGCGAACCTTACTACGCCGTTTCGCACGCATAAAAAATGCGCTGTTTCCATAATGGAAAACAGCGCATTTCAGAATTAAACCGGCCCGGCGATCAGCCAGGCTACATCAGGGGCAAGCCAGATTACAGCTTCACAGAGCGCAAGTACTCAGCGAACTCTTCGCTGGTTTCTTTATGCTTCAGACCCAGTGCCACACTGGCTTTCAGGTAGCCCAGCTTGGAACCGCAATCGTAACGCGTTGCCGCTGCACGGTAGGCGTAGACCGGGAAATCCTGCAGCATTGCGGCAATTCCGTCAGTCAGCTGAATTTCGCCACCGGAACCTTTACCGAGATTTTCCAGATAGGAGAAAATACGACCTGACAGAATGTAACGTCCGACAACTGCCAGCGTAGATGGCGCATCTTCCGGTTTCGGTTTCTCAATAATGCCGCGCACTTTTTCCAGTCGATCCTGATATGGTGCACCGCTGACAATACCGTACTGCTTGGTGAATTCACGCGGGACATCCTGCACCGCTACGATGCTGCCGCCTTCACGTTCGTAGACATCTGCCATTTGCGCAATCACCGATTTATAGCCAGTGTCTGCATCCATCAGATCATCCGCCAACAATACTGCAAACGGATCATCACCAATCACCGGACGGGCGCACAGCACCGCATGCCCCAGACCCAGCGCCGCTGGCTGACGAATATAAATACAGTTAACATTTTTAGGAATCACGTTCCTGACCATGTCCAGCAGTGCTTCTTTGCCTGCCGCTTCAAGTTCGCTTTCTAACTCATAAGCTTTATCGAAGTGATCTTCAATCGCACGTTTATTGCGCCCGGTAATGAATACCATTTCCGTGATACCAGCTTCTACCGCTTCTTCTACGGCATACTGAATCAATGGCTTATCAACGATAGGTAACATTTCCTTCGGTTGCGCTTTGGTCGCCGGTAAAAAGCGGCTGCCTAAGCCAGCAACAGGAAATACAGCTTTTCTAATTTTTCTCATTTCAATTCCTTGAGCATAAATTCAACAATCCAACTTCATCCAAAATATTGACAGCTAATTCTTTCGCCTTCGTTAATTTACTACCCGCATCCTCACCTGCAACCAGGTAATGCGTCTTCTTTGATACAGATCCCGAAACTTTTCCACCTTTTGACTCAATCAGTTCTTTCGCCTGATCGCGCCCCATCGTCGGCAGGGTTCCAGTCAGCACAAAAGTCAGCCCTGCCAGCGGCAAATCTGCCGCGCTGCGTTCAGCCTGTGCCGGCAACTGTATCCCTGCCGCAATCAATTGGCTGACCATTTCACAGTTCAGCGTATCCGCAAAATATTCGCGAACGGATTTTGCAACGACCGGACCGACATCATTCACCTGCAGCAACGCTTCTTCAGTGGCAGCCATCAGGGAATCAATATTGCCAAATGATTGCGCAAGATCTTTTGCGGTGGATTCACCAACGTGACGGATACCAAGCGAGTAAATGAAACGTGCGAATGTCGTTTGCTTTGATTGCTCCAGCGCCGTCAGGATATTGCCAGCCGACTTTTCTGCCATACGATCCAGCGCTACCAGAGAACTCAGACCCAGCTTGTACAAATCTGCCGGCGTGGTAATGATTTGTTTTTCAACCAGCTGTTCGATCAGTTGTTCGCCCAGTCCCTCAACATTCATTGCTTTGCGGGACACGAAATGGTTCAGCGCACCTTTGCGTTGCGCCTTACATTTGATCGCACCACCGCTACAACGCGCCACCGCTTCACCCTCAGGCTTCGAAATCGCAGAACCGCAAACGGGACAGGATTGCGGCATCACGAATACCTGCGCATCTGCCGGTCTGCGCTCTGCGACGCTGCCGACCACTTCGGGAATCACATCACCGGCGCGGCGCACAATCACCGTATCACCGATCCGGACATCTTTGCGTTGCACTTCTTCTTCATTGTGCAGCGTTGCATTGGTCACGGTGACACCGCCGACAAATACAGGCTCCAGTCGGGCAACCGGCGTTATCGCGCCGGTCCGGCCGACCTGTACGTCAATTGCAAGAACTTTGGTTAAGGCTTCCTGTGCCGGAAATTTGTGTGCAATCGCAAAGCGCGGCGCACGCGAAACAAAACCCAGCTGATCCTGAAATGCGAAGCGATCAACTTTATAAACGATGCCGTCAATTTCATAAGGCAATGCATCGCGTTTCGCTGCAACGGACTCATAGCGGGCCAGCAAGCCTTCAGCACCGGAGACCAGTGCCCCTTCATCGCAAACAGGCAAACCAAGTGATTTAAACCAGGACATCAGGGCCTGATGCCCTTCCGGTTTTTCTGCACCTTCCAGCACGCCCAGACCATACGCAAAAAAACGTAAATTTCGCTGAGCAGCAATTTTAGGATCCAGCTGACGTAAGCTGCCTGCAGCAGCATTGCGCGGATTGGCAAATTCTTTCGCACCAAGATCACGCTGGCGCTGGTTCAGCTTCTGAAAATCCGCTTTATACATCAGGACTTCGCCACGTACATCCAGCACTGCAGGCGGCGTGTTCGTACGCAAACGCAACGGAATACAGCGTATCGTCCGGATATTTTCCGTGACATCTTCACCGGTATAACCATCACCGCGCGTCGCAGCCTGCGTCAGGACTCCGTTGATATAACGAAGATTCATCGCAAGACCGTCGAACTTCAGATCAACGGAATACTGTACATCGTGGCTTAGCTCCAGACCTTCGCGAATCCGCTGATCAAATGCCTGAACTTCTTCAGCCTCAAACGCATTATTCAGCGACAACATCGGAATACCGTGCTCTACCTGAGAGAATTCCGGCAAAGGCGCACCACCAACACGATGCGTCGGCGAATCGGCTGTTTTCAGATCCGGAAACTGCTGTTCAATGTCCTGCAACTCACGGAACAACCGGTCGTATTCACTATCCGGCACCAAAGGTGCGTCCAGCACATAATAGGCATGCCCGTAACGATGCAATAAGCCGCGCAATTCTTCTGCGCGGACTTTTACAGCATCTTCCTGCACTGCTGCATTACTAAACAAATCTTCTTGCATAAAAAATCAGCTGAACAGACGCAAGGCACGCGGCGAACCGGCTGGAATCTGCGCTTCTTCCATCGCTGCGTAAAATTCCTGCACCTGCTGTGCGATTTCTTCCAGTGATGTGTCAGGAATGCGGTGATGACCATCATCAACCACCACGCCGTTCAGGCGGGCAGCCAGCGATTTTGCGCATGCCGTCATTGCACCGAATGCATCGCGTGCCGGTGTAACGCACGGCACATCCAGCAACAGCGTCAGTTTCACAGTCTGTGTATCACTGACCTCAGTATTCAGCGACAAGGTAAACAAAGAGCCACCATCGCCGTCAGGCATCATCAGTCGACCATCAGGACGCTGGTCGAAACCCATTTTTTCCAGCGCTGCAAGTAAGGTATGCAATGCCCATGGCGCGCCAGTTGTGATCACATTCACGCTGAGCTGCGCATCGTGTTCGGCCACAAACTGTTGCAACTCTCTGGCGTTGTTAATCACGCGACTCATATCCGGCACATCAGGATGTGCGCCAAGATTGTCAGCTGCTGCACGCAGCTTCATCACGAACTCTGAATATTCCAGTTCATTCAACGGGCCGCTGCGGCTGACCGTACGAATACCTGCCAGTACGGTGGTGTAAGCATGCGCAACAGAAATCAGATCTTTATCACCGTCAGCCGTAATACCGATAAAGTGAACCGGCTTTTTGCCAACGTAACGTAAATCATGCAATTCCTGCAGAATTTTTTCACCTTTAACGGGATGATCGAATTCCAGCGGCACAACACAGTCGATTAATTCATCAACCGGCAAATCCTTCTTCACTGCGGGCTGAACGGCGGGAGCGGCAATTTCCTCCGCATCACCATTACCGTCTTCTGGGATGTCTGAATCGCCGTCTGTAGCTACTGGCGCACTCACTTCCGAGGCAGATACAGCTTCTGCCTTTTTTTGCCGGGTCGGTTGCTGATCCGCGGGTTCATCCAAAGACGGCTCCTGCCTTACCTCTGTCTGATCTGACTTGAGCAAAACATCATCATCGCCATCACCAAATGCTGTATCAACAGTCTTTCTGGCTTTATATTCCTGCCAGCGGTTATAGGCGAACAAACCTACAACCAGTGTGCCACCGATACCAAATAAACTTAACTGTAAGTCAGTCATGCTGCTTGAACCTCTGTCGCAAAATTCGCGGCGGCTTCCATGTCCACCGCCACAATACGGGAAACCCCCTGCTCTTGCATGGTCACGCCGATCAGTTGCTGCGCCATTTCCATTGCAATCTTATTGTGGGAGATAAATAAAAACTGAGTATTTGACGACATGCGCTGCACCATACGGCAGAAGCGCTCCGTGTTTGCATCATCCAACGGTGCATCCACCTCATCCAGCAAGCAGAAAGGTGCGGGATTCAGCTGGAACATCGCAAATACCAGTGCGGTTGCTGTCAGCGCTTTTTCACCACCTGACAACAAATGAATCGTTGCATTTTTCTTACCCGGAGGCTGTGCCATCACTTGCACACCGGCATCCAGAATTTCATCACCGGTCATGGTCAGTTTTGCCTGACCACCACCAAATAAAGTCGGGAACAATTCGCCGAATTGCTGGTTCACTTTATCAAAGGTCGCCTGCAACAATTCGCGCGTTTCCATATCAATTTTCTGAATCGCATCCTGTAGCGTCGTAATCGCCGCAGTCAGATCCGCATGCTGCGCATCGAGGAAAGTCTTACGTTCTTTTGCCTGTGCCAGTTCATCCAGCGCGGCCAGATTGACTGCGCCAAGTGCTGCAATCGCATTGCCCAGACGAGTCACTTCGCCTTGCAGGTAAGAAGGTTTCAGATCAGCATGCAGTTTTTCAACGAGTTGCGACTCATCCACCTGGAAATTACGCAGCTGCTCGTCATATTGTTCCTGCGAGAGACGCGCTGCCTGCTCTTTCAGCTGCAATTCCATAATCCGGTCACGCTGAGGCTGCAGGTTACGCTCAATCTGATTTTTTGAATCTTCACAATGGCGCAAAGAAAGCGAAATCTGATCGAGTTCGTGACGTGCATTGGCCAGCGCTTTTTCCTGTTCGGTACGGCGATCGAGCAAATCCTGCAATCCATCCTGCGCCGTTTCGTCCGTCATGGTTTCCAGTTCCAGCTGTCCTTGTTCAACACTGTGGAACAATTGCTCTGCCTGCTCTTCCGCTGTCTGAATATTACGACGGATTTCTTCCATCCGTGCGCGGTGCGATTTTTCCGCAAACGCCGCTTCCTGCGCAGACAATTCCAGCTCACGCAATTGCTGTCTCGCCTGATTCAAACGTGCCTCGCGCTCCAGATACGTCGTCTGCCCTGCTTCGTGCGCTTCCTGCAATTCAGCCAGTTCGATATCAAGCATTTCAAAGCGCTGTTCCGATTCAGCCAGCGCCTGTTGCTGCTCTGCTTCCTGCGCTGCAATCTCGCTGAGATCTGTTCCGATTTGCTGACTGCGCTGGTTATAGCGTTCCTGCACCTCTGCCAGCTTCATCGTTTCAATTTGCAACTGATGACAAGCCTGCGTCAGCGAAGATGTTTTTTGCCTTAACTCCTGCAGTTGCTGATTCAGTTGCGTACATGCAGCATCCAGCCGTACCGCTGCTGCACGCGTTTCCTCAGCCAGCATTTGCTTTGCACGCAGCTGCTTACCCAGATTGTCGATTTCCTGCTGACGCCCCAGCATTCCTTCCTGCTCGGAATCCGCTGCATAAAAGCGCACGCCGGAACGGGTGATCATATGACCCTGCCGGGTAATCAGCATCGCCCCCGGTGGTAACTGTGTACGGTCAACAAATGCCGTATGTAAATCTTCCGCAATAAAGACATTGTGCAGCCAGTCCTGCAACAAGCTGCGGACACCTGCTTCATTGACTTGCAGCAAAGATAAAAACGGTTTAAATCCCCCAACTGACTGTGTTTGTTCGGAGAAGATCTGCGGGCTGTAAATGGCCAGCTTTGCTGGCGGAGCATCCTGAAAAAATGCTTTTGCCCAGTCCAGATTGGACATTTCCAGTGCGGATGTACGTTCACGCAGCACGGATTCCAGCGCAGATTCCCAACCAGATTCAATCTGAATTTTCTGCCAGAGCTTAGGCAAACCGGATAACTCGTGTTTTGCCAACCAGGGCTGCACCTTACCCTGAGACGCGACCTTTTCCTGCAGTTGCTTCAGCGTCTGCAAACGCGCTTCCAGCTGTGCAAGCTCCGCGGTATCTTTACTGACTTGCTCTTGTGCCTGACGGCGCTGCACTTCCATCTCCGGCAGTTTTGCTGCAGCGTCTTCAGACTGAAATTGCAGCTCTTCAAGAATTTGCTTTTTCTCTTCCAGCTGAAAATTCAGGTTATCCAGATGTGCCGAATCCGGCTTACTCAGTCCGTGTTTTTCCTGTTGCAAGCGCTCTTTACGCGCAGCAAGGCTGTTCAGAATCTGATTCGCATTGCGTTGCTGAGCGGATTCCAGCTCAATCTGCTGTTGCAATTGCATAATCCGCGCGCGTGACTCTGTCGATTGTGACTGCGCATCACGCCAGGCTTTTTCAAGGTCCGGGATTTCATCCTGATGTTGCTGCGTCATTTCTGCGGCCTGTTCGGTCCGCATTGCCAGCTCTTCCACTTCAGCTTCTGCATCACGCAGTGCATCCTGCAAATCACGTTGCTGGCTCAGCCATTGTTCACGCTGCGCTTTTAAGGTCTGAATCTGATTTTGCAAACGGGTACGGGATTCGATCACAAACCGGATCTGTGCCTCAAGACTACCGATTTCCGCATTGGTCTGATACAAATGTCCTTGGGCCTGATGCATACGATCGCCGACCGCATAATGGGTCTGGCGCATTTGCTCCAGTTCCAGCTCGATGTGGCGCAGCTGTGCAGTTTGCGCCTCCAGTTCCAGCTGGGTTTTCTCGATTTCAGCGAAATGTTTTTTCTGTTCAGCTGCAGCCTCATTACGGCGCAGCAGCCACAATAATTTTTGTTTTTCTTCCTGATCTGCCATCAGCTCGTGGTACTTGGTAGCGACCACAGCCTGCGCTTCCAGCTTCTCAAGATTATTGTTCAGTTCACGCAGAATATCTTCGACACGCACCAGATTTTCTGTGGTGTCATGAATACGGTTTTCAGTTTCACGGCGACGTTCTTTATAGCGTGACACGCCGGCAGCTTCTTCCAGGAAAATACGTAACTCTTCCGGACGTGCTTCAATAATGCGCGAAATCATGCCCTGACCAATAATCGCGTAAGCACGCGGACCAAGACCTGTACCAAGGAAAATATCCTGAATATCGCGGCGGCGAACTGCCTGACCGTTAATAAAGTAACTCGAAGTGCCGTCACGTGTCAGCGTACGTTTCACGGCAATCTCTGCGTACTGGCCCCATTGCCCGGCAGCCTTACCGAGGCTGTTATCAAATACCAGTTCGACGGACGCGCGACCGGCAGGTTTGCGGTGCGTGGATCCGTTAAAAATAACGTCCTGCATGGATTCACCACGCAGTTCGGAAGCTTTTGACTCACCCAGCACCCAGCGAACAGCATCGATGATATTGGATTTGCCGCAGCCGTTCGGCCCGACCACCCCCACCAGCTGTCCGGGAACTTGAAAATGTGTGGGATCGACAAACGATTTAAATCCCGACAATTTAATTGAGGTTAATCGCACTTAGTACTTTATTATCGTTAGAGGTTACATCCAGCGCTGATTGACGCCATCTCCGGCAATGTTGCTGACAGTCACCGGTCAGGGTCGCATCATACCATTCAGAACGCAGCTTGTTGATCCGGAACGCTTAGAATTTCACCAACATTCAGGATTTTTGCCGGTTTTTCACGCATTTATTCTCCGAATTACGCGACAACCCCAGTCTACGCAGAATGAGGCAAAGGATATAATATGTCCGCTCCTGAGTAAAACCTGTCTTTCGGACACATTGCTCCGACCGGCGGAAACTATACGGCTTCAATGTTACAGCGCCTTTGAACGCGCATGCCCATATGACTTTTCACCCATATCTGTCCAAATTACAGCCCTATCCGTTTGAAAAACTGAAACGATTGTTTGCCGGTGTCACGCCGAATCCTGCATATACCCCGATCAGCCTGGGCATTGGTGAGCCGCGTCACCCTGCTCCGCAACTGATTAAAGATGCGCTGTGCAACAGCCTGCAGACCTTATCCGCCTATCCTCTGACAGCAGGATCGGAAGCGTTGCGCAAAAGTATCGCCGGCTGGATGGCAAACCGCTACAGCATACCTGCACCTGATTTCGCGACAGAAATCCTGCCGGTCAACGGCTCACGCGAAGCACTGTTTTCGCTGGCGCAGACAATTATCAATCCGCAAGTTGCTGAAAACGGTCCACCACTGGTGATGTGTCCGAACCCGTTTTACCAGATTTACGAAGGTGCAGCGTATTTATCCGGTGCGGAGCCGTACTTTGTGAATGCTGATCCGGCCCGCAACTATGCGCCGGATTACAGTCAGGTTCCGGAATCCGTCTGGCAGCGCGTGCAATTGCTGTTTGTTTGCTCTCCCGGCAATCCGACCGGTGCAGTACTGACACTGAAAGACTGGGAAGAATTATTTGCACTGTCTGATCGCTACGGCTTTGTGATTGCATCAGACGAATGCTATTCCGAAATTTACTTTAAAGACGAAGCGCCGCTAGGTGGCTTGCAGGCAGCACGCTTGCTGGGCCGCGATTACAGCCGGCTGATTATGCTGTCCAGCCTGTCCAAACGCTCCAATGTTCCCGGATTACGTTCGGGTTTTGTTGCCGGTGATGCAGAGATTATTCGCCAGTTCCTGTTGTATCGTACATACCACGGCAGCGCGATGAATCCTATGGTGCAGGCCGCTTCTGTTGTGGCCTGGCAGGACGAACAGCACGTACTGGAAAACCGCGCGCAGTATCGCAGTAAATTCGAAAAAATCACGCCACTGCTGGCCGAAGTGCTGGATGTTCAGCTACCGGATGCTGCATTTTATTTATGGGCGAAAGTCAATCATCTGGGCGGCATTTCTGACACAGAATTTGCACGTGCCCTATACGAACGCTATCACGTCACTGTTTTGCCGGGCAGCTATCTTGCCCGCGATGCCCACGGCATTAACCCGGGCGCCAACCGTATCCGGATGGCACTGGTGGCCGAAGTGGAGGAATGTCTCGAAGCGGCACAACGCATCGTCGCATTCTGTAAAGAACTGCAATCCTGAAGACAGGAATGCCTTTTTGTTAATTTGATTAAGTGAACAATCATGACTCAGCAACTGCAACAAATCATTGATCAGGCGTGGGAAAAACGTACCGAGTTTTCTCCGAAATCGGCTCCTGCAGAACTCCGCGATGCTGTCAGCCATGTGCTGGCAGAACTGGATGCAGGCACCCTGCGTGTTGCACAAAAAATCGATGGCAGCTGGCATGTTAACCAGTGGGTAAAGAAAGCTGTGTTGCTGTCTTTCCGTCTGGAAGACAACATCACTATGCCATCCGGCGAGCACATGCAATTCTTTGACAAAGTGCCGACCAAATTCGCAAACTACACTGCGGAAGATTTCGCACGTGGTGGTTTCCGCGTTGTACCACCTGCCGTTGCACGTCGCGGCAGCTTCATTGGCAAGAATGTGGTGCTGATGCCTTCTTATGTGAATATCGGTGCCTATGTGGACGAAGGCGCGATGGTTGACACATGGGCAACCGTCGGCTCCTGCGCGCAGATCGGTAAAAATGTTCATTTATCCGGCGGCGTTGGTATCGGTGGTGTTCTGGAGCCTATGCAAGCGAACCCGACCATCATTGAAGACAACTGCTTCATCGGTGCACGTTCTGAAATCGTTGAAGGCGTAATCGTGGAAGAAAACTCCGTGATTTCGATGGGCGTCTACATCGGTCAGTCGACAAAAATCTACGATCGCGCTACCGGCGAAGTCAGCTACGGTCGCGTTCCGGCGGGTTCTGTTGTTGTTTCCGGCAGCCTCCCGTCTGCTGATGGTTCCCACAGCCTGTACTGTGCTGTTATCGTGAAGCGTGTAGACGCGCAGACACGTTCAAAAACAAGCATTAACGAACTGCTGCGCGGCGCCTGAATCTGCGTATAACGATCGTTTTTAAAGGGAATCCATATGGGAGCAATGGAGCGGCTGTTTCAGCTCATGAAAGACAAACATGCGTCAGACATGTTCTTTGCAATTAACTCTCCGGTACACATCAAGATCAATGGCAATCTGATTCCTGTGAATCAGCAACGCATGGACCATGCAAACATCATGGCAATGCTGGCAGAAGTCGTCGAGCAGGAAGATCTTGAGCGTCTGGAGCGTGAGAATGAACTGAACATCGGTATTGGCGTACCCGGGCTGGGCCGCTTCCGTTTATCTGCTTTCCGACAGCGCGGCACAATCTCAGCGGTATTCCGCTATGTGCCGGGCGATATTCCGAATATCAACACACTGAACCTGCCACCGGTGCTCAGTGAGCTGATTATGGAAAAGCGTGGCCTGATTCTGGTCGTGGGTTCTACCGGTTCCGGTAAATCCACCACCATCGCTTCCATGCTGGATCACCGTAACGAAACTAAAACCGGTCATATCCTGACACTGGAAGACCCGATAGAATTTCTGTTCCGCAGTAAGCGTTCTATCGTGAACCAGCGTGAGATCGGTACTGATTCTGAAAGCCTGAAAACCGCTCTGAAAAATTCGCTGCGTCAGGCTCCTGACTGCATTCTGATCGGCGAAATCCGCGATCTGGAAACCATGATGGCTGCAATCGCCTATGCACAGTCCGGCCATCTGGTGCTGGCAACCCTGCACGCGAATAACAGTTATCAGGCGCTGAACCGGATTATCAGCTTCTTCCCGATGGAAAACCGTACAGCATTGCTGCTGGATCTGGCTTCATCGATTCGCGCCGTCATTTCGCAGCGTCTGATTAAAGCCGTCAACGGTGGCCGTTGCCCGGCGGTGGAAGTCATGCTGAATACCCGCTATGTGTCTGAACTGATTGAAAAAGGCGACATTTTTGCAATTCGCGAGGCAATTGAAAAATCGCTGTCGCCCGGCTCGCAGACTTTCGAAAAAGCACTTTTCCATCTGATTACCGAAGGCCTGATTTCTAAAGAAGAAGGTCTGGCAAATGCTGACTCGGCAAATAACCTGCTGTGGCTGCTGAATAATGAAATCAGCCCTGCTGCTGCACCTGCGCCGGAACCCGAACCGGAAGAAAAACGTGAAGAAGCGTCCTTCACGGAATTTACCCTGAATTTATAAGCAACACCTCATGACACACATCACTGTTTTTGGTATCCCTAACTGCGACACCGTCAAAAAAGCCCGTACATGGCTGGCGGATCAGCAAATCAGCTTTGATTTTCACGATTTCAAAAAACAAGGACTGACAGCAGAGCAAATCGCACTGTGGCTGGAACACACCGATCTGGCCACGCTGATTAACCGCAAAGGTACAACCTGGCGCGCACTCAGCGATGCACAAAAACAGTCTGCAGAAAATGTGTCGGAGGCGATTGCGCTGATGGTGCAAAACCCGTCGCTGATCAAGCGTCCGGTTTTGCAAATCCAACAAGACAACCACATCACACGCCTGCAAACCGGTTTTCAGCCGGATTTGTACGCGGGCATTTTCTCCGACACACCATGAGTAAAACCCTTGCCCTGACCGAGCAGCTGATTGCGCTCGATTCCGTCACGCCTGAAGACAAAGGCTGCCAGCAAACCCTGATTTCTTTGCTGGAACCGCTCGGTTTCCGCTGCGAAAGCATGCCTTCCGGCGACGTCACCAATTTGTGGGCACGTCGCGGCACCGAACAACCGCTGCTGGTCTTTGCAGGGCACACCGATGTGGTGCCAACCGGCCCGGTTGCCCAATGGCAGTCCGCGCCGTTTGCGCCAACGCACCGTGACGGCAAGCTGTATGGCCGTGGCGCTGCAGATATGAAAACCTCGATTGCCGCGTTTGTCGTTGCCACTGAAGAATTCGTCGCAGCCAACCCTGACCACAAAGGCTCGATCGGCTTTCTGATCACCAGCGATGAAGAAGGCCCTGCCACCGATGGTACTGTGATCGTTTGCAACCGCCTCAAAGAACGCGGCGAACAACTGGATTACTGCATCGTCGGCGAACCGACTTCCACCGCAAAACTCGGCGACACCATCAAAAACGGTCGTCGCGGCACGATGTCCGGCCGTCTGACCGTCAAAGGTGTTCAGGGCCATATCGCCTATCCGCATCTGGCGCTGAATCCTGTACATGTGCTGGCACCGGCGCTGAGTGAACTGACACAGGAAGTCTGGGATGAAGGCAATGAATACTATCTGCCGACCTCATGGCAGGTATCGAACATCCACGCCGGCACCGGTGCATCGAATGTGATTCCGGGTGAATGCGTGGTGGATTTCAATTTCCGTTTCTCTACCGCAAGCACCGCCGAAGGTTTACAGCAGCGCGTACACGCGATTCTGGATAAACACGGCCTGAATTACGACCTGAAATGGACCGTCGGCGGCCATCCGTTCCTGACACCGAAAGGCACGCTCAGCGATGCGCTGGCAAAAGCCATTCAGGATGAAACCGGTGTGACGACGGAATTATCGACCACGGGTGGCACTTCCGATGGCCGTTTTATTGCCAGAATCTGCCCGCAGGTGGTAGAGTTCGGCCCTCCGAACGCGAGCATCCATAAGATCGACGAGCATATTGCTCTGGATGACATCGAGCCTCTCAAAAACATCTATCGCCGCGCCCTGGAAAACCTTTTACTGTGATCCGGACGGCAACCAAGACCATGAGTACACCTGCAAGCACTTTTCAGACTTTCCGCGACCTGCTGCGTTATGCGGTTTCCCGCTTCCAGCGCGAGAAAGTTTTCTTCGGCCACGGCAGCGCCAATGCGCTGGACGAAGCAGCCTACCTGATTCTGCACACGCTGCATCTGCCACTGGATAAAATCGATCCGTTTCTGGATGCACGTCTGCTGCCGGAAGAAATCGAAGCCGTGCTGGCGATGATTGAACGCCGTGTGACCGACCGCGTACCGGCATCGTATCTGACCAATGAAGCATGGCTGGGCACCTACAATTTCTATGTGGATGAGCGCGTCATCGTGCCGCGTTCTTTCATCGCAGAACTGATTCCGGAACGCTTCTCGCCGTGGGTTGGCGATGCGGATTCCGTCACCCGTATTCTTGAACTGTGCACCGGTTCCGGCTGCCTCGCGATCATGATGGCCGATGCGTTTGAGAATGCGCAGGTGGATGCCGTGGATATTTCTGCGGATGCACTGGCTGTGGCTGCACGTAATGTTGCCACTTACGAATTGCAGGACCGCGTGAATCTGATTCAGTCTGATCTGTACCAGAACGTACCGGCTGGTCAGTATGATCTGATCATCACCAACCCGCCGTATGTGAACTCTGGTTCAATGGCGACTTTGCCAAAAGAATATCTGCACGAGCCGCAAATTGCGCTGGCCGGTGGTGATGATGGCATGGATCTGGTTCGCACTATCGTGCGTGAAGCTGCAGACCGCCTGACCGAAGACGGTATTCTGATGGTGGAAATCGGTAATGAACGTGCCTTTGCTGAAGTGGCATTTGACGGCTTGCCAATGACCTGGGTATCAACCAGCGCCGGTGACGACATGGTTTTCCTGGTGCAGGCGCAAGATCTGCGTGACTGGCTGAACTAAGCTGCACGCCCTGCCAGCCCGTCAGCCTGTGCTTGACGGGCTTTTTGTTTTTTCCGGGACAGCGCTGCCTGTCAGCAAGTGTCCCGCAGTGAGTCTGATAAAGAATACGGAAGTTTTATGATTCGTTTGCAGCAAATTTCGCTGTTACGCGGCAACAAGAGCTTGTTTGAACAGGCCGATGTCACCTTAAATCCCGGTGAACGCATCGGTCTGATCGGCTCCAACGGCACCGGCAAATCCACCCTGTTTGCAATGCTGCGGCAAGAGCTGCATCCGGATCAGGGCAATATCGACATTCCGGCCAGCTGGCAAATGGCGTCGGTCGCGCAGGAAACCCCGGCGCTCGACCGCCCTGCCATTGATTACGCGCTGGATGGCGACACCCGTCTGCGTGGTCTGGAAGCGCGTCTGGCAGAGCTGGAAAACCACGAGCACGATGAGCAAACCGGTCTGGCAATGGCAGAAGTACATGCTGCACTGGCGGATGCTGATGCTTACACTGCCCGCTCCCGCGCCGAACAATTACTGACCGGTCTGGGTTTCCGTCCTGAACAATTCATGCTGCCGGTGGCCAGTTTTTCCGGTGGCTGGCGTATGCGTCTGAATCTGGCGCAGGCGCTGATGTGCCGCTCTGATTTACTGCTGCTCGATGAACCGACCAACCATCTGGATCTGGACGCGATTATCTGGCTGGAAGACTGGCTGCGCCGCTATCCGGGCACGCTGATCATCATTTCGCATGACCGCGATTTTCTGGATGGCATCGTCAATGTAATCGTACATATCGACGATAAAAAGCTGCGCCGTTACAGCGGCAACTATTCCGGCTTTGAACGTCAGCGCGCCGCGCAGATCGTGCTGGCACAAGCCATGATCGAGAAGCAAGCCCGCCAGCGCGCGCATTTGCAATCCTTCATCGACCGCTTTAAAGCCAAAGCCACCAAAGCCCGTCAGGCACAAAGCCGGATGAAAGCACTGGCGCGTATGGAAGAAATCGCACCATTGCGCGCTGCCGCTGAGTTCAGTTTTGAATTCCGCGAACCGGCCAGCGCACCGAATCCCATGCTGGTGCTGGACAGCGTGGACTGCGGCTATCCGGTGGAAGATGGCTTGCCGAAACGCATTGTCGGCGGCATCGATTTTTCGCTGCAGATCGGCCAGCGTATCGGCCTGCTCGGTGAAAACGGTGCGGGTAAATCCACCCTGATCAAAACGCTGGTGGGCGATCTGGCGCCGCTGAACGGCAAAATTCTCAGCGGTAAAGGCCTGAGCATCGGTTACTTCGCTCAGCATCAGATCGAAATGCTGCGCCACGAAGAATCGCCGCTGTGGCATTTAAGCCGTATCGCACCGGATGTGCGTGAACAGGATTTGCGCAACTTCCTCGGTAGCTTCAACTTCCCTGGCACCATGGTCACATCACCGGTCGGCCCGTTCTCCGGCGGTGAAAAAGCCCGTCTGGCGCTGGCGATGATCGTCTGGCAACGCCCTAACCTGCTGCTGCTCGATGAACCGACCAACCATCTGGATCTGGAAACCCGCGAGGCACTGACCGAAGCGCTGGCGCAGTTTGAAGGCACGCTGCTGGTGGTATCGCATGACCGCCACCTGCTGCGCGCCACCACCGACCAGTTCCTGATCGTCAGCCACGGCCAGTTGCGCCCGTTTGACGGCGATCTGGATGATTACAAACAATGGCTGCTGGAAACCAAAGCCGCCGCTGCTGCCGCCCCTTCAGCATCTGCTGCAGCAAATGCCGACAATGGCGTCGCGTTTGTCTCTAAAGTCGATCAGAAAGAACAGCGCCGTAAAGATGCGGAAGAACGCCAGCGCCTGTCCGGCCTGCGCAAACCGATAGAAAACCGTATCCGCAAACTGGAAGACCAGATGGACAAAGCCGGCAAACTGAAAGCCGACATCGACCGCCAGCTGGAAGACAGCGACATTTACAGCGATGCCAACAAAGAAAAACTGAAAGCCCTGCTGCTGGATCAGGCAAAGCTGACAAAAGAACTGGAACAACTGGAAGGCGACTGGCTGGAACAACAGGAAGCGCTGGAAGCAATTATCTGAGCATCTTTGTCAGACCGCGTCACCTGAACAAACGGCCTGCACTGCGGGCCGTTTTCTTTTTCTGATGTCTTGGCGACCGCGACAGAGTGCCCTAATCGAGCCAAACACGGCAAGACAGCAACACCGTTTTCAGACGGGCAAACGACGAAAGCTCTGAGAACCATCCCTGACTGCCGGAAACTGCTCAAAACCGCCCGAAAACACCTCAAATGCGGACTCCTGCACAGCGATCCGGCGGTCGTCGGCAGAAAGTCCGGCTCTCCGGAAATCACAAATGACGATATTTGCACAATACGGTGAAAAGCAGACTGACAATCCCTGATGCTGGCAGAACGCGTGGATCAGGCCGCTGAGAACCGACAGACGCGCGCTGAACGCACCGGACGTCCCAGCGCCTCACGATTGCGTCGTAATCGGAAACCACTTGTCGTAAGCGATATTGAAGAAGAATGCGTAGATCGTGTACGCCACCGCCAGCCCGATATCTGCGATCAGCACTTCCCACCAGCCCATGCCAGTCCACACCGCGATAATCGGCAGGCTGACCAGCAGCAAGCCAGTTTCAAAGCCGGTAGCGTGCAGAATCCGTAACTTCAGCGGCCGCTGATCCGCCGCCCGTCCGGTCAATCGGTGCTCCAGCCAGTCAAATCCGGTGTTGTACGCCGCATTCCAGACTGCCGCGATCAGCGCCACCATCGCCAGCAACACAAACGAATCCACCACCGCCACCCCGCTGAGCCAGATAAACGGCGGCGTAATCAGCAATAAACCGCCGGTTTCAAACATGGCGACCTGACGAATCCGGTCAGGTACGGAACGGAGTTTGGAAGAAGATGAAGACATGACAAGACAGGCCAACGCTGCAAATAATTATATTTGAGGCAAGCAATTGAGGAAAAGTACAACTAAGATGATATACGAATGCTGAGTCTATTGAATTAACCAAAACTCGATCAATTCAAGCAAAACCCGATTTAATTACCCTGAAATTCATCATAACCCATTAGCATCACACTGACCTAATCATAACTCTAATTACAACATACACAAAATAAATACTCATGATAAAATTACAAAAACTAATTAACCCTGAAAGCCAAAGTCAACGAATTTTTTAAAAATTATGAGAATTGAAAAAATCAAAGTTAAAAATTTTGGACCAATTTCAGAAGTCGAAATTACACCGCGAACGTTAGAAAATGAGCATCAAATCCCCATCGCAATCGTTGGGCAAAATGGTGCTGGAAAGTCGTTAACACTATCTTCAATTCTTGATGCTGTGACAGAAGCAAGACGACAGTCATTCTCAGAGCTTCAAGAAGTACCAGGAAATCAATACATTAAATTATCAACAAGAAAATACATAAAAAACCCTGAAGACTATAGTTATTTGAATATAAAATTAAAAACACCAAGTGGTAACATTGAATTCAATGAATTAGTCACAAAATTAAATGGCGCCGAATTCATGTCAAGAAATTTAGCCCCAAATCTCCAAAACGAGCTAATTCAAAGTGATTTCAAAAACTCAGGGTTTTACAAGAACATAACAATCAATGAAGACCAGAAGGAATTAATTAAAAATTCTCTTTTCTTATATTTTCCATACTTCAGATATGAAACAGCATATTGGATGAATGAAAAAGCGAATGTGAACTTCGCCAATGAAAAGCATTATTTTGGGCAATCAAAATTTAACCCCATCAGAACAAACATTATCGAAGAAACAAAAAGATGGATTTTAAATGTTTTATTAGATAGGGAAATATACGAACTCAAGCTTGGGGAGCCAGTTTTTATAGGAGGTCATAAAACATTTCTTGGCTACGAAGGCCCCAATACTTTGCTATTTAATCTTGTTAATGAGATTATATCTACCATGCTGATGGCTAAGAATCCAAATATCGTCTCAGCGCGCGTAGGAATAAGTCCCAAAGCAAATAGAGAAATTGCTATTTTCTCCACTAACAACGATGGCATAGAGGAAATAGTTGCTCCAGAAATTTCCCAATTGTCATCAGGTGAATTAATGACACTTGGTCTAGCCACTGAAATAATTCGCACGTATGAATTAGTCAAAGGCTATCCACCAAAAACACTTGAAGAAGTTAATGGCATAGTTTTAATAGATGAAATCGACCTTCATTTACACATCAACTTTCAAAAGACAGTACTTCCCAAGATACTTAGAAAATTTCCAAAAGTTCAGTTCATATTTACCACTCATTCACCATTCTTTTTACTTGGAATGACAGAGAGTGGAGATATTGATATATACAACTTACCACTTGGAAACAAAATAATCCCCGAAGAATTCATAGAGTTTAAATCAACCTATGATATTTTCATGGAAAGAAACGAGAGATTTCGCGTTGAACTTGATGCTATTAAAAATGAATCCCAAAGAAACGAAAATCCATTAATAATCACCGAGGGAAAAACTGATTGGAAATATATTAAATCCATGCTCGACACAGCCAAAAATCAAGGCCTTTTTTTAGATCTCAACCTCTCATTTCATGAATATGGAAACGAGCTAGAAATGGGAGATATCAAACTGAGTCAAATGTGCGAGCATTTTTCAGCAATACCTCAAAAAAGAAAAATGATATTTATCTTTGATCGAGACAATCCAATAATCATAAAATCAATGTCAGGAGGACCTTCAGAATTTAAAAATCATGGAAATAATGTATACTCTTTATGTTTGCCAATACCAAACCATCGAGAAAAATATAGAAATCTAAGTATAGAACTGTACTTTTCAGATGCTACTCTTCGATCACCTGATCCAGACACAAGTCGGCGGCTATGGTTCTCAAATGAGATTGAAATAGTAATGAGCCCGGGAACAGGTAAAAAAGTTTATCGAACAACAACATGCAATTTGTATGACGAGGCTGAAGAGTTTGGAAAGAAAGTATTTGATCAACCGGTCGAGAAAATAATTGATGAAACCGGAAAGCCTGTTGCTCTTTCGAAAGCAGCATTTGCAGAACTCATTTCAACTCAAAAAATCAAACCTAATGAGGATGACCTAATTGCCTTCAGTAAGCTATTCTCTGTTCTTGCAATGATCTGCACTCACTAGTGGATCAACAATAGAATATTCGCATCAAACTCTGGTTGGTAGCTGACCCGAGTTTGATAAACGATTTAGGGAAAACACGCCTCACTCCCCCATCGGCGTACACAATTCCACCAGTGTGCCATCCGGGCAGCGCACATAGGATACGGTCTGGCCCCAGGGTTTGGCGGCGGGGGCGCTGAGGGACGTTGCACCGGCGGCAATGGCTTTGGCGTGGGCGGCTTCGACTTCCGGTGTGACCAGTGCGATTTCCATGCCCAGCGGGCGCGGGCTGTCGGCGGCGGCGAGTACGCCGTCTGCGAAATGCATTTTCCCCAGATTCAGCGAGGCAAACGCCAGCGTGGTTGCGCCGGTTTCCAGTTCGCCGTATTCGCCGGATTCATGCAGAAAGCGGCGCTGCAGGCCGAATGCGGTTTCAAAGAATGTCAGTGATGCGGCAACGTCTGCGACGTAAATGATGGTGTAGCCGAATTTCATGTTTTTCCTGTTCTGGCGTTTGAGTGTTCGTCAGCGTTTGCGCTGATGTATTGATTTCCGGATGCGTGGCTGGTGATGATGGCGAATAATGTCTGTTATTGCTGGTTTGCAAGGCCAGCGCCGCCAAATTGCCATTAAAACACCAAAATGCGGTGTTCAGCACAAATTTTTGAGCGATTTTGGCGCTTGTCGGCAGAAACACTGGGCGAGCGGACTGCCTGTTTTTTGATCAAATGCGGCTTTCTGCATAATTCTCCGGATTTTTGTGCGATCCTTTCAGGTTGCACACGGCGGGTTTGGCTGGATGTAATGCGGTTGGGAATCGGATAGTGATGCGTGTCTTTTCTGTCGCTGACGGCTCCGGCATCTGGCGCAGCTTGTCTGGCAGTTGCGTTTTCGGGATTTTCGATTGGGTACTTGCCTGCAGTTACGCGGCTACCCTCTTCTACTCTGACGGCTTGCTCAGTTGTGCTGAATCTAGTGAAAATGCCGGAAAATTGTAACCAGCTGTTAAATACAAAAACGTCCGTTAGTTTAATTTATGCATGCAATCAGGTGTATTCCGGTACATATTCTGCGGCGTGGCGGATGAAAAATTATGGATTTCGGGCGACGATACTGCCGGTAAAACAGCCTTAAGACCCCGCCCATTCGCGGGGATCGACATGGTAAAACTGGCGCAGTAACCGGAATAAATCGGGAAATTCCATGCTCAGACCATGCGGGTTGGTGAAGAAGGTTTCGGTGCTGACGGCAAAAAATTCAGCGGCATTGGTTTGTCCGTATGCATCAATGGTGCTGTGTTCGCCGTGTGCCAGCATCTGCGCATGACGGCGGTAGCAGTCACGCATGACGCGCGACCACACCTGATAGCGCTGCTGCGAACCGAGATCCGGCGCGCCATCCACTACACCGTCTTCGCCGTCTAACTGGTGCGCAAATTCGTGCATCACGACATCATGCCCGGGTATCTGCCCTTCCGGTGGCATGACCTGATCCCACGCCAACAGCACCCTGCCATCGCTCCAGGATTCACCGCTGAGCACCTGACGCGATTCCACCGTCAAACCATCTTCGGTGCGGAATTCCCGTGGCACCACGAATACACTGGGATAAATCAGGATGTGGCTGAGGCCGGGATAGACTTCGGTTTCGCGGTTCAGCAATAACATACAAGCGCGGGCGGCGATCAGTACCCGCATCTGGTCGGTCACTTCCAGCCCTGCGCAGCCGACAAAGGTTTTTTCAAACAGAAATTGCTGAATGCGCTTTTTGAGCTGCCATTGCAGATCCGGTGCTAAGTGCCGGTATTGCGGCAGATCGCGCCGCAAAATGGCGGAATAAGCGAGCGGAAAGGCTTTATGCACCGCACGCCGCACCCGCCAGCGCGGATAAACAAACATGCCAACGATCAGTAATCCTGCGATACCCAGTAACACTGCAAACTGCGCCAGCATGGTTTCTCCTGTTCAATCCACCGCATGCACGGGTGGGATTGGCAGAACGTGGGGCTGAATCAGACTAACTCAAGGGTTGTGGTGCCGGCGGCAGGTTCTGCCAGATCAGGCTGCAGCCGGGCAGCCAGCGTTCGCCTTCGGAACTGCTAAGCCTGCGCGTTGCTGCCGGAAAATAGCTGACGACGCTGACCGCCGCCACTTGACAGAGTTCTTCGTGCAATTGCCGGCATTGTTCATCTGTCAGCGCGGCATCGCCTTCTTTACGGCGGCTGAACCATGGAATGATCAGTAATCCGGCAGGTTGCCAGCGCGGCGGCAACGACATCTTTTGCAAAGTCTGCTGCAGATTTTGTAACTCGTGGCGGATGATGTGCTGCTTATCCTGCCGCCGCCAGTCCAGCCATTGCTGACTGGCTTGCACGGCGTGGATCTGTCTGCCCACGGACAACCACAGGTCCAGCCTGCCCTGCCAGCCATCGGCACTTTTACCGCGTACAGACGAATTCAGCGTCTGAAAATCCTGCACGGCACAGCCACCGGCAATCGCCACTGCCTGCGCCAGCAAGCTCAGATTGCCGGTTTTGGCTTGCAAATAGGCTGGTTCACCCTGCGCTTGCAGAATAGCTTGCTGCAGGTTTTCCCATGCCAGCCAGCAAGGCTGCCAGACGGCGCGGTCTGCACCATCGCTGAAATGACACTGCAAATCGGTCATTCTTCGGCAGTGTCTGCGGTATCAGCGGACGGGGAAGCTGTATTGCTCACCGGTGCGGATGCAGGTGCAGAAGCTGTCGCCGCTGCAGCTTTTCGCTCTGCCTGTAACTGCTTGAAAAAGCGCAGCACATCCGGCTCCAGACGGGTACGCGCAAATCCGGGCAGACTTTGCCAGATACGGCGACCGTAAGGTTTATCAATCAGACGCGGGTCACAAATCATCAGCACACCGCGATCGTTTTCATCACGAATCAGACGCCCTGCCCCCTGCTTCAGGTTAATGATGGCGGATGGCAGCTGATGATGGACAAAGCCATTCATACCTTTCTTTTCCATTGCCGCGATACGGGCTGCGAGCACCGGATCATCCGGCGGCGAGAATGGCAGTTTGTCGATAATCACCAGCGATAACGCGTCGCCGCGCACGTCCACGCCTTCCCAGAAACTCTGACTGCCGATCAGCACACCATTACCGGCAGCGCGGAATCTGTCCAGCAATTCGGTACGTCCGGCTTCACCTTGCACAAACAAAGGAAACGGCCAGCCACGGTCTTCAAATTCTGTACGCAGCCGCTCTGCAACATGCTTCACAGCACGCAAGGTCGTGCACAGGAAGAAGGTCTTGCCACCCGCCGCGCCAATCACCGGTAAGGCTTTTTCCAGTACCGCATCGGTGTAATCGCGGGAATTCGGGTCTGGCATACCGGAAGGCACGTACAGATAGCCTTGCTCCTGATAATTGAACGGACTCGGCCAGGTATGCGCCGGTTCATTCCACAAGCCCATTTGCGCGACGTAATGCGTGAAATCGTTTTTCACTGCCATCGTGGCGGAGGTGAAAATCCATGCCCGCGGCGTACCTTCGCGCTGCTTATTGAAAATCGGTGCAATCGATAAAGGCGTACGGTGCAATTGCAGAGAAACCGAAAAGGCTTCCACCCACAGCACGTAGTCGCCCTCTTTCTCGTCTTTGGGCGGCTCCAGCCAGTTTTCATACTGTTCTTGCAGCAAAATCGCGCGGGCGCGGCATTGCTCCAGCGTTTCAGCACGCACGGCTTGCTTTTCCAGTACCGCGATCATGTCGTTGAATGCGGCAATCAGTGCATCCAGCGCTTCAAAGAAAGGGCCGTCCGCATCAATTTGTTCAACGCCCAGACGCACCATATCCTGCGGAAACGCCAGTCGCATATCACGCGCTGCACGTTCCACAGGCGCTACCAGCTTGGCCCAGTCTGCACCATCACGCGCAAACGATAAGCCTTCTGCCAGCACATCGCGGCACAGCTCCAGTACCTGAGAAGTCGAAACCGTATCACCGAAGAACAAACTGGCGGTTTCCGGCAACTGATGCGCCTCGTCAAAGATCACAGTGTTGGCTGAAGGCAACAATTCAGCAATACCGGTATCTTTCAGCGCCACGTCTGCAAAAAATAAGTGATGGTTGACGACGACCACGTCCGCTTGCTGCGCTTCCTTGCGCGCTTTCATCACAAAGCAGTCCTGATGATACTGGCAATCCGAACCGAGACAGTTATCTTTGGTCGATGTCACCAGATTCCAGATACCGGCAGTTTCCGGCACACGTGCAAGTTCAGCTTTGTCACCGCTGTTGGTGGTTTTGATGAAGCGGGAAATATCGCGCAGGTACACCACGTCATCACGGCTGGTTAAACGTCCGTTTTGCAGCGTGCGTTCCAGATGGTAATGACAGACGTAATTGGCGCGCCCCTTCAGCAATGCCACCGATACCGGGGCTCTGAGGGTGCGCTTAATCGTTGGAATATCGCGCAGAAACAGCTGATCCTGTAAGTTCTTGGTTCCGGTGGAAACGATCACTTTGCCGCCCCACAGCAGCGCCGGAATCAGATATGCATAGGTTTTGCCGGTGCCGGTACCGGCCTCTGCCAGCAACGTGGTTTGTCCGGCAATCGCATCGGCCACCGCTTTCGCCATTTCAATCTGGGAACGACGCGGTTTATAACCACCCAAAGCCTGCGCCAGCGGACCTTCCGTGCCGAACAGATGTTCCACTTCACCGGCATAGCGGTCTTTAATAAATACTGAGTCCTGATCACTCAAAATGTTACAACCTTCCCGGTACGTTTCGTGATACAACAGCCATCAAGCCGGAACGTCCGGAGTGAGTTGCATTTTTAACAGAGTTATGTGATCTTTCAGCTGCAATTTGCGCTTTTTTAAACGCCTGAGCTGTAATTCGTCGTAGCCGGATTCCAGAATCAGGGTCGCAATCACCTGATCCAGGTCCCGGTGCTCCACTTCCAGTTCGATGATGCGCTGGCGTACTTGTTCAGGGTGGCTCATAGCCTTCAGCTTAAAGTAAAATAATGTAAATTCTGGGAAAGCCACAATACAGACTTTCCGTTAGTTTAATCTACCAAGACGTATGAGCCAATATAAGATCGAAGCAGGCACCGGGCAACATATCGGTGACCGCCAGGAACAGCAAGACCGTGTCGCGCTGTTCGCGGCTCCGCGCGCGCCCGGCTACATGATGGCTGTGGTGGCCGATGGCATGGGTGGTAAAAGCGGTGGCGCTCTCGCTGCCGAACAGGTGGTACGTACCGCAAAACATTTGTTTGATGACTTCTATCCGGGTGGCAATGTCCGCCAGTTGCTTGAAAACATCGTACAGGAAGCCCACACCGTCATCCAGCTGACCGCCGTGTCGTCAGAAAAAGAACCGCACAGTACCTTTGTCGCGCTGGTCATCACGCCGCAGAAAGAAGCTGTCTGGGCGCATGCAGGTGATTCACGTCTGTACCGTTTCAGCGGCCCGAATTTCGCCGAAAAAACCCGTGACCACTCTTACGTTGAAAGACTGGTGGACGAAGGCAAAATCCGCCCTGAAGAAGCCAAACATCATCGCTTATCCAACATTCTGACCAACGTTCTCGGTTCTCACACTACCCCACCATTTGTCACCATTGGCGAGCGCAGCAATCTTGAAGCCGGTGATTATTTTCTGTTGTGCTCAGATGGTTTATGGCATTACTTTGAAGATGCCGAATTGTCTGCAGCCGTGGCAGCAAACACACCGCGTCAGGCATCAGAATTCCTGATTCGCAAAGCCAGGGATCGTGGTGCTCCCAGAGGAGACAACTGTACTTTTGCGATTGTGAAGCTGATTGAACCACCGCCGGAAGTCAAAAACTATAAAGTCGAAAAAATCCGGCGCGCTGTTTAAGGAAACTGTTTGTAATGAGATTATTGCTGCAGCTAGCAAACGACCACTGCAGTAATCATGCACACTCTGTCTACGACAAGCGAACGAACTCAGAACAAACCAGATTCAGGCCTGTTTCTATCTAATCTTATTGACGATAGTCAGGCATAAAAAAAGGAAGCCCGTGCTTCCTTTTTTTATTTTTAATACCTTACTGATTATTTTTGCTCATCCGGTTTGCGGAAATCATAAACCTCAAAATCAATCAGATTGCCGTTTTCAGGTTCAGGTTCCGGCTGGGCAGCTTGCGTCGCCATCGGATCTTTGGGCAATTGCCTTGGTGGCAATGTCGATGCATGCAGGGAAGGCAAACCACCATGCGCACGGGACTTTTCAAGCTCATGCGCAATTGAAATTAACAACAAAATATCGCGGTACACCGGCAATTCGAAACCCATGCGCTTACCATCACGATCGTCAACAAGCAAACTTTCGAGGAAAGGAATCGCTTCATTGGTATCCCAGATTGCGCAGATCCGTTTTACCAGATGCTCAAAGTCATCCAGTTGACGAGGATTCAACGTTCCAGGATCAGTTTCAAACTCCGGAATATTTGCATTAAAGAAGACTACGAAACGATCACGCAATTCGTCATATTCGGCTTTCTTTCCGACCATCCGGTACAGATCCAGCAGATACAGCCAGGGTACCGGAGAATCCGGATGGTCCACGTCCAGTTGCGGCTCAAGAATTTCAATTGCCCGCTCCGGATCATTCACAGACATCCAGAACTCTGCTTCCTGCGTCACATCAGAAATTTCCTCGACCTTCATCGTATTCCCTTTGGGGGTCGCGAAGAAGTTAAAGGTACTGCTGTTGGTATCTTCAAGGCTTGGTGAGTAGGTGCGACCGAAAACCGAGTGCGTCTCCAGATTACCAAGATCCCGCTCTTTGGTCTGCGAAACGGTACGCAAACGCGAATCAGTTTTTGCAGTGATGACTTGTGACGGCATTTCCGGCAACTCTGCGACAGCACTTAAATGCGGTTCTGTCGCATACGTAGCCTGCACGCTGTTAACCAGTTCTTCAATATTTTTACGCGGTTCCGGTTCAACTTTTGCAGGCGTCTGCTCCCACCAGCTACCGGGATGCGTTCGGTGCAATCGACGTACATAGGCATACAACAACCCCGACGACGCCAGCGCTGCCGCCAGCAATCCGCTCAAAGCCCACATCCAGCTTTCAGACACGGAGTTTTCACGCAATTCTTCAAGCTGCGCTTTTTCCAGCTGCAATTGTTTTTTCAATTGCCCGGCTTCCTTTTGCAGCGTATCAGCACGGCTTTGGTCTGCTTTGGATGCTGTTTGCACTTCTGCAGGCGCAACGGCTTCGCCACGCAGCATTGCTGAAAAATGCGCCTGCGCCTGACGCAGCTCCTCAACATCCTGCGCTCCGGACTTGTTGTTCGCGGCACCCAGTGTCAGGGACTGCGACATTTTCATCCCTTGCGCAATCATTTCCACCTGATCCGACAGCTTCAGCGTATCCTGCGCCGCGGCGGGTTTTGGCGCACGTTCTGCCCGGCTTTTTTTCGACTCAGATGTTTTGGGCTGATGCCGCTGACTGACAATTTCCGATGCTGTGGCTGCACCACCTTCTGATGCCGGTGTTTTCACTTTAGGCGCAGCACGTTCAGCGGCTACCTGGGTACGGGCATTTGGCGAGGCGGATGCAATCGCTGCAGTTTCTACAGCATTTCCACCCGGATCCAGCAATAACAAATATTCACGGCTGAGCTGGACTTCACATGCCACTTTCATTACCAGCTTGATCGCTGGTTCATGGATAGGCTTGCGGCTTTGAAAAGAAACACTGACTGCATTTGTGCGTTGCGTGAGCGCAATGTTGACCGGAGAAATAAAAATCCCGTCCGGCGTTTCGACCTGCGCCTGCAAACAGGAACTGTCCAGCATCAGGGCATCCGGCCCGGTCATTTCCAGCTGGCCTTTGAACGGCTGGCCGAGATAAGACTGCGTCCGCAAGCCGCTGAGCGCAACGGCTCCGGCCTCTTCAGCTGCCATCAGCCCGATAATTCCGGACAACAGCAAGGTCAGCGTTGATTTGCGAAACGGAATAATGATGAGGTCCTTTACTATAAAACATCCGGCCTGCCGGAAAATTACCGCTACAAAACTCCGTATTTATATCAAAGTTGCAACGTCCATGAAAATGTCAGACGAGCAATGTTTTCCATTGTTGCAACATTATTTATCATTTGTTTGCAACTTATGCAGTACGACTAAGAATACCTAATTCCGATTGAATTTATCGAGTATTTTTTTTGATATTCCTCGAACAATATTAACTTCCTCTGCCTCCAGTCCGCTGCGCGCAAACATACGTTTAATTCTCGGCATCAGTTTTTTCGGATTCTCAGGATCCAGAAAGCCGATTGCAACAAGTGCCTGCTGTAAATGTGCATACATGCCATCAATCTGCTCCGCGGTTGCCGGTAAATTCAAAAGCTCACCAGCAGGTTTTACATTTGTCGCGGAATCATCGCAAATCGCCTGACGTAACTCGTACGCAACAACCTGAATGGCCTGCGCGAGATTCAGTGAAGAATAATCGGGGTTCGCCGGAATATTAATCAGTTGCTGACTGTTGATCACAATCTCATTCGGCAGACCGTAACGTTCATTCCCGAACACCACAGCGACGTCTCCGCTCAATGCAGCAGCATGTGCAGCAAATGCGCGCGGTGTCACCACCGGCGGCGAATATTCACGCAAACGGGCACTGACAGCCGCCATGTGCACCACCCCCTCCAGTGCTTCTGCAATATCACCGACAATACGCGCCGACGACAGTACATCGGTCGCGCCGCTGGCAAACGCAATCGCTTCCGGATGCGTCAGTACATCGGGAAAACGCGGATTGACAATGATCAGTTGATGAAAACCCATAGTCTTTATGGCACGCGCGGCAGCGCCGACATTGCCGGGCTGACTGGTTTCCACCAGAATAAATCGGACTTTTGCGTACGGGCTGGTATCAGTTTGTTCGGACTTCATTTAAAATAGCGGGTAATCGCGCCTGCGCGCATGTTCTTTTTCACTGTATATCATCACATACTGACCGGATTACTACCGGATCAGTGTGTTGTCATTTTATCGGAATATTTATGCACCCAATGCTCAATACGGCTATTAAAGCCGCTCGCCGCGGCGCCGCCGTCATTAATCGCGCTACTTTCGACCTCGATCGCATCGGCGTTACTGAAAAATACTTCAACGACTTCGTCACCGACGTTGATAAATCTGCTGAAGCAGCCATTATCGAAGTTCTCAAAACCGCTTACCCAGACCACGCAATTCTGGCTGAAGAGTCGGGTGCATCCGCTAATCTGCATGATGAAAACGAGTACGTCTGGATCATCGATCCGCTGGACGGCACGACCAACTTTATCCACGGCTTCCCGCAATACTGCGTATCCATCGCCCTGCAACACAAAGGCGTCATCACTCAGGCCGTGGTGTACGACCCAACCCGCAATGAAATGTTCACCGCCAGCAAAGGCGCAGGCGCGTTCCTGAACGAAAAACGCGTACGCGTTACCCGTTGCGACAAAATCTCTGCTGCACTGATCGGTACCGGCTTCCCTTCCCGTGATCTGTCCGGTCTGGAACAGTACATGGACATGTTCAAAGTCATGACACCAAAATGCCAGGGTCTGCGCCGTGCAGGTTCTGCTGCACTGGATCTGGCCTACGTTGCTGTTGGCCGTTTCGACGGTTTCTTTGAAAAAGGTCTGGCACCGTGGGATATCGCTGCAGGCTCCCTGCTGGTCACGGAAGCCGGTGGTATCGTAGGTAACTTCTCCGGCGAAGCCGACTACCTGCACAAAGGCGATGTACTGGCTGGCACACCGAAAGTATTCGGCCAGATGGTTCACTTGCTGAGCCCGTTTGCCGCCAGCGCCAAATCTGCCTGATTCCCTACCGGTTTTCAGCACACCACAACGCCGGATTAGCCTCGCTGATCCGGCGTTTTAGTTCCGGCAAGCCGCATTACCCTGCCACCACAGTCCGCAATCCAATTTTCGCTGTAGAAGATGACAAAAGACACCAGCAAACACACGCCGATGATGCAGCAGTATTTACGCATCAAAGACGACCATCCGCATACCCTCGTGTTTTACCGTATGGGAGATTTTTACGAACTGTTTTTTGAAGACGCTGAAAAAGTCTCACGCCTGCTTGGCATTACGCTGACGCAGCGCGGCAGTTCCGGTGGCGAGCCGATCAAAATGGCAGGTGTCCCGTTTCATTCGCTGGATGGCTATCTGGCAAAGCTGGTCAAACTTGGTGAATCTGCTGCGATTTGCGAACAGATCGGTGATCCGGCCACTTCCAAAGGCCCGGTTGAGCGCAAAGTCATGCGTATCGTGACACCCGGCACGCTGACCGATTCCGATCTGTTACCGGAAAAATCCGAACGCCCGCTGCTGGCAATTTGTCTGCAGCAAAGCCGCAAAACCGTGCAAGCGGGTCTGGCATGGTTATCGCTGGCCAGCGGCAATCTGCGCCTGATGGAAATTTCTTCTGATGAAAAAAATATTCAGAAGTTGTTACTGCAGGAATTAGAACGCATTTCTCCGGCAGAAATTCTGGTTTCCGCCGGCACCCTGTTCACCGATGAATTTCATGCGCAGTTATCCGGCAAGCTGACGGACGTACCGGACTGGCATTTCGATATCAAGCAAGGCGAGGCCGCCTTAAAAACCCAGCTCGGCACCACCAGCCTGACCGGTTTCGGTATTGAAAACCTGCAGGCAGCGCTGGGCGCGAGCGGTGCTATTCTGCGTTACGCAGAAAACACCCAGGGCAAAGGCTTGCGCCATGTGAATCAGGTGCAGGTGGAAACCGAAGATGCCTACATCGGCATCGACAGCGCCACCCGCCGCAATCTGGAAATCACCGAAACCCTGCGCGGACAGGAATCGCCAACGTTATTCTCGCTGCTCGATCACTGCAAAACAGCGATGGGTTCGCGCCTGCTGCGCCACTGGCTGCACCATCCTTTACGTAATCAGGCGATTGCCGCTGAACGCCAGCAAGCCATTGCATCGCTGATGCAATCCGATCAGGCAGATGCCATCCGCAATGCGCTGAACCTGATTCCGGACGTGGAACGCATCACGACACGCATCGCCCTGCAATCTGCCCGTCCGCGTGATTTATCCGCACTGCGTGACGGCTTACGCCATTTACCGGCGTTGAAAGAAGCACTGCAGATCAGCACTTCCGTTGCTGCCGCTGCGATGCTGGACGCCCTGAGCAAAGAATTATCCTCGCCGGAAGCCTGCGATACCCTGTTGCAGCGCGCGTTACTGGAAACACCGGCAACAATGGTGCGCGACGGCGGCGTGATCGCAAATGGCTACGACAGCGAGCTGGACGAATTACGCGCCCTGTCTGAAAACGCCGGCCAGTTCCTGACCGAACTGGAAGCCAGCGAACGCGAACGCACAGGTATCGCCAATCTGCGCGTGGAATACAACCGCGTGCATGGTTTTTATATCGAAGTTACCAACGGTCAGGCCGACAAAGTCCCGGAAAACTACCGCCGTCGCCAGACCCTGAAAAACGCCGAACGCTATATCACGCCGGAACTGAAAGCCTTTGAAGACAAAGCGCTGTCCGCGCAGGAACGCGCCCTGTCACGCGAGAAGTTCCTGTATGAACAATTGCTGCAGGAACTGATGCCGCATATCCGTCAGCTGCAGGAAATCGCCCGCGCGGTCGCCAGTACCGATGTACTGGTTGCACTGGCCAGCCATGCCGCCCGCCATCAGTGGAGCCGCCCGCATCTGGTGGCGCAGCCTTCGCTGCAAATTCATCAGGGCCGTCATCCTGTGGTGGAACAACAGATCGAGCGCTTCATCGCCAACGATTGCTTACTCAGCCCGGAAAAACGCTTCCTGCTGATTACCGGCCCGAACATGGGCGGTAAATCCACCTTTATGCGTCAGGTTGCGCTGATCACCCTGCTCGCCTACATCGGCAGCTATGTGCCAGCCGACAGCGCCACCATCGGCCCGATCGACCGCATCTACACCCGTATCGGCGCAGCTGACGATCTGGCAGGCGGCCGCTCTACTTTCATGGTGGAAATGACCGAATCCGCCGCGATTCTGAACGGCGCGACCGAACACTCGCTGGTGCTGATGGATGAAGTCGGCCGTGGTACATCCACGTTTGATGGTCTGGCGCTGGCATGGGCAATCAGCCGCCACCTGATCCAGCACACCCGCAGCTTCACCCTGTTTGCGACGCATTATTTTGAACTGACGCAATTGCCGGACACCCACAGTAGCGCCAGCAATGTGCATCTGGCTGCGGTAGAACACAAAGAAAGCATCGTGTTCCTGCACGCGGTGCAACCCGGCCCCGCATCGCAAAGTTACGGCTTGCAAGTCGCCCAGCTTGCCGGTATTCCGCAAAGCGTGATCAAAAACGCGCGCAAACATCTGGCAGAACTGGAAGCGCACGCCGTCCACAGCAACAACCAGTTCGACCTGTTCGCCGCTGCCGCCGTAGCCGATGCTGACGAACCCGACGAGCAAACCAGCGCCCCGCAACTCAGCGATGAAGAATTACAGGCACTGGACTTACTGAAAAACAGCGACCCCGACAGCCTCACACCGCGTCAGGCACTGGACTTGCTGTATCAACTGAAAAAAGACCTGTAAAACGTCTTTCCTGTTTCTCCGCTGTCCTCTGTCGGTCAGCACAGCTTTGACGTGATCGCTGACCACGAAGAAAAAGCCCCGCTTCTCTCATAGAAATGCGGGGCTTTTTGTTATCAGCGCCAATAAATATTCTTATATCCAGCGAGGCACTCTCAGCACCCTCAAAAATGCCTCAAATGCGGTGTTCAGCACAGCAATCTGGCTGTCGTCGGCAGAAAGTCTGGCCTTGCGGGAAATTGAAATGACGATATTTGCATATAAGTCAGAACCAACCGCCGTTATACGTTTTTTTAGCCGCAACTCAGTATCACTCCCAATCGGCGCATTGCAATGCGCCCTACCCATTACACCTTACCGCGTTGAATCAACTGCCCAGCAATCGTCCAGTAAACGTCCAAATCCGATACTTCCAAGTTGTCTACGGTATCAGTGCCACCAAGAAATAACGGCTTCTTGTAACCGATACATTGATTGACTGCAGGCGGCAGACCTCCACATTCCAACCATTGTTGGTAAAAACTCGCCGCCAGTGCTTCCTCTCGATACTGAATCAATTCATTCTCATGGAAAGTTTCGATGTTACAGGGAATCTCCAGCGCCTCGGCGGTCCCCGGCTCAAGCATTAAAACTCCTGGATGACCATCTTCGAGCCTTGCAGAATCAACAGCAAAAACACGCCCTAACCAATCCACAGCGAAACACGTTATGCGACCCGAGAAGCTAGGGAAAGCATCCAGAACCAAGTCATTCCAATAAGCGACATTATTCAGAGGAATGATGCGGTAAATCCCTTTATTAAAGGATTTGCCCCCATAACAAATCAATAATTCACTGACTTGATTATCTCCAAGCGAAACCTTAGTTGGTTCCGCTGCAGTTTGGGAAATTCCTGCATCGGGAAAAAATACGGTCTTGAAAATATCAAACATTTGTTAATCTCCAATCGTAACCCGATTGATTCGCGTACCCGGAGGTAGATTTTTAATTTGCTGTTGTACCTGAGCGCCAAGGCTACGGTTAACACTGGAATCAAGCGACCACAAATTATCAGCTGTTTTCCTGCCACCTAATTGCAAGTCGACCATATGATCTATGTCGCGTCCCGATGGAACTTGCTCGGCTCAACGATACCGATTCATTGCTGCATCAGTCCCCACTCGATCCGAATTAGTTACAACTGTTGGTGCATCATTCAGGATTTGGGCTTTTGCAGCAGCTTCAGCCCGTTGCGCTTCGGTCCAACCCGGTTTGTATTTAAGAGCGAGGTCAACCTCTGCAGTGTTTGTGACATAAGTTCAGCCACCCGTCATAAGCAAAGATCGTATTACAAACAACAGAGCGCTTACGTACCAGTAACACGCCGAACCCGATGATTTTACCGTTTTAACATCAAAATGCGGTGTTCAGCATAGCAACTCCGCTGTCGTCGGCAGAAAGTCCGGGCTTACGGGAAGCATGGATGATGATTTCTGCACAAAATACTTGTCAGGCGGGATGATCAAAATACGGTTCAGCGTCTTTTTTTCGCCTTTGTATAAGAGTGAAGCGCGCCGAAAAAGAAAAATACGGAAGCCAGCAGCATTTCTCCGCTGAGTTTGTTCGATTCGCGCCAGGTTTCAGCCAGTTTCGTTAGTCCGAATAAGCCACCCAGACCGAAGCCCAGCATCGTCACAGCGACGATCAGGCTGACGATCGTCCAGAACAGATATACGGCATAGCCAGCACCGACCGGACGATAACTGACGCGGCCTTTCACATGCTGCTGCCCCGTCGCGGGTGTTTCCTTCAGCTCAGCGGCAAGCGTTGCCATGATTTGCAATATCGCTTCCCACTCGCCCGGCCTGATTTGTTTAGCCGGGACAGCCATATAAATAGCTTCGGAATCAACTGAAACCTGTAACCGTGCGTCATATTGTCTGACCCGCCCGATATCGGCAATTTGCGGCTGCCGGAATGCAGACTGATGGCGCAATACAAAGAAGGTGGTATTGGCAGTCTGGCCGTTATCAGCCATCAAACCGTAAGCGCGGTGCTGCATATCGATGATCACGACATCAAAACCGGCTCTTTGCGCTTCAATAATCGACACCGGCTTGTAATTTTCCAGATCAATCAAATCCCACAAGGGCGAAGTAAATTTTTGCAGATATTTCATGGAAGGTTCGACATGTTCAGCCATCTTACTTCTCCATGAATTTATCTAAATCCTGTTGGTCTTTGCTTGCTTTCTGACTGAAGAAATATCCGAAGGGAAACGCCAGTAAGGCCAGAATCAGCCCGGTCAGCGAGGGTTTTCCCGAACCAATGACATAAACAAGCAGCGCAGCAAGTAACAAGCCGGCGCGCGCCGTGGTTTCCGTGAACATTTTGAAAACCACTCCTAACACGCCGCCCGCCACCAGCATGCCAATCAAAAAGATCAAGGGAAGATACACCAGGCTGATTAAGATACCTGCCCCCTGATGCAAACCGGGGTCACGCAGATACTGCGCACTGGCTGCCCAAAAACCGTATAACACGGCCACGGAAAAAATGGCTGCTGACCAGACCGGTGGAGCTTGTTTTGACATAGATATCCTGTTGGCGAATCGACAGATTGTAACCCACCACAACTCTGATTACGGGTGAATGAAATCAGAAAAGCCCGCCCGTGCTACACGATTCGACGGGAGGCGATTGAATGGCAGACCTGTGTCTAACGCGGCTGTACCAGTCCATTGCGAGACTCAGAACAGGCCTGCATTGATTGTAGCCGGTGAATTGCCCGGAACTACCCAATGCAGTACACCACCATCGAACTGACTCAGCCCGTGAACAAAAAGAGGTTCAGGAAAGTGTAATGCCAGCCATGATGGCGGGATAACTTTCCAGGTGATTTCATCGAACCGATACGGAAAATTTTCCCGATTTGGATTCGGTGTGTGGACATAAATCGCATCCTCCCCTGAGTCATTTTCATCGGCAATGAACCAGCACTGACTGGGCTGCCCCCAAGCCGATAGTTCTGCCAACACCTTTTAGAAGTATTGCCGGGAAACCGAGAGGCACACGGAACGCGCATTCGCATTCGTATTACCTATGCCGTGAATGTCCGGATGCCAGTGCATCAACTCGAACCAAGAGCCGGACCTCAGCTCGAGCGAGAATGCATCAGACGCCACTTGCAACTGCTGAAGTTCTTATGCGAGGTTCATGTGATCCAACTTTCGATATGCACCGTGTCGTGTGACAACTAAGGATAATTTCTTACCCTTCGGGAAAAATCCATCAGGTTGGGTTAATACGGAGAACTACTTTACAGAAACTTCATCAGCGGCTCGCAACATCACTTCAAAGAACTTGCGTTCAGGCTCTGCTGCGCATGTCGCAATGGTTTTGGAAATTACCGTCTTCCTGCCCGCGACAATAGGCATGCGTTTTTCGTTTTTGACGATGAGAAACAACGCGCCCGTCGCAATGCTAAACAGTTCAAGATCTTCGGACTTCTTCTCGGGAAAAACGGACCTGAAATAGGCAAGGTCCACGTTTAAGTCTTCACACGACTTTTTGCCAAGATCTGTCACGACGTCCTTGCTGAACTTGACCGGCACAAGGACTGACGAGTAGCGCGGCGTGCCGGAGTCCGTAGTTTGCTGAAGGGAAAGCTTCCTGACGATGGAGAGCGCGATCTCATCAAGCTGATCAGAGCGAGATGTCGTTCGGACAGCCGTGCTTACCGGAGTTCCGTCAGGGTTAAAGGCAACCAGAACAAATGCAGTGCCCTGGACGCCTGTTTTGACCAGCTCCGCCGGATATTCCTGATCGTCCGGGTACACCACTATTTCCCTTGCCCGAGCTGGGCGAGGTTCGGTTGGTACTGAAGCGGTTTGCTCTTGAGACCATGCAATGACAGGCGCTATGAGTGCAGCCAGCAGAATAAGGTACTTAGACATGCGCATTTCTTTCGGAGTGCTTAAATGATTTATATTGAAATATGCAAATATAATCACTTCACGCATGCCACTCAACAGAATTTACACTCTTAAATTTTAATAACAATACACATTAGTGTTAGCGATACCGATGTTAAATTTCGAGTATATGGTCGCAATTAACCCGAATATCCCCTGCGGCTCCGGTTTATTCCATCAATTAATCAATAAAAAATTTAACATGCCTGCGTATTAGACACGCTGTAGCCAGATCCTCAGTTACTACGCGCGGTAACGCTTACGCGAGCAGGTGTTTACCTCCCTACCCGACTCTCACTTACCACCAATGCCTCACTCAGCGTCATCAATACCCTGAAACCCAGTATTTAACCTTTTTATCCCGCAAATGCGGTGTTCAGCATAGCACTTCGGCTGTCATCGGCAGAAAGTCCGGGCTTGCGGGAATGCCAGATGACGATTCCTGCAAAGTACGAACACAGGAAACGGGTCGGCTTGTGTTGTGGTTGCGGAAGACAAATGCGGGCCTTGCCTGCAAAACGGGGAATGAAGCGAATGAAGCGCGTGAAAAAGCAGGTGCTTCGGGAAGGTGTGAGGACGAAAAACATCAGGCAGACCGTGTCTGCTGGTCTGCCTGATGTGTGGATTGCCGGATTACTGCGCGGCTTTGGCGCGGGCGGCGTGGAGTTTTTTGTAGCTGTCGAGCAGGCGCTGGTGGCGGTCCAGGCCTTCCAGCTTCATGCTGGTTGGCGTCAGGCCGTAGAAACGGACGCTGCCATCTACCGATCCAAGGACGGCGTCCATGCGGGCATCACCGAACATGCGGCGGAAGTTGTTGACGTAATCATCCAGCTCCATGTCGTCACTGAGGATGATTTCCAGCACGGCGCTCATTGCCTGATAGAACAGACCACGGTCGACGGTGTTGTCGTTGTATTGCAGGAAGGCGCTTACCAGTTCCTGCGCTTCTTCAAAGTCTTGCAGGGCAAGATTGATCAGCAGGCGCAGTTCCAGCACGGTCAGTTGGCCCCAGACGGTGTTTTCATCGAACTCGATACCGATCAGGGATGCAACATCGCCGTAATCATCCAGCTCATTGTTTTCCAGACGATCCAGCAGTGCTTCCAGCTGTTCGTCGTCAAGGCGATGGATATTCAGCACATCTTCGCGGAACAGCAGGGATTTGTTGGTGTTATCCCAGATCAGATCTTCCACCGGATAGACTTCCGAATAGCCCGGCACCAGAATACGGCAGGCGGTTGCGCCGAGCTGGTCGTAGACGGCGGTGTACACTTCCTTGCCCATGTCTTTGAGGATGCCGAGCAGCGTTGCGGCTTCGTCGGCATTCGAGTTTTCACCGTGACCGGAGAAATCCCATTCCACGAATTCATAATCGGCTTTGGCACTGAAGAAGCGCCATGACACCACGCCGCTGGAATCGATGAAGTGTTCAACGAAGTTATACGGCTCGGTCACGGCTTCGCTGGCGAAAGTCGGGCGCGGTAAATCGTTCAGGCCTTCAAAGCTACGGCCCTGCATCAGTTCAGTCAGACTGCGTTCCAGCGCGACTTCCAGACTAGGGTGCGCGCCGAAAGAGGCAAACACGCCGCCGGTACGCGGGTTCATCAGCGTTACACACATCACCGGATACTGGCCACCGAGCGACGCATCTTTGACCAGCACCGGAAAGCCCTGCTCTTCCAGCCCTTTGATGCCTTCCACGATGCCCGGATATTTCGCCAGCACGTCCTGCGGCACGTCTGGCAAGGCGATTTCGCCCTCCAGAATTTCACGCTTGACGGCGCGTTCAAAAATTTCAGACAAGCACTGCACCTGCGCTTCCGCCAGCGTGTTACCGGCGCTCATACCGTTACTGGCGTACAGGTTTTCAATCAGGTTGGACGGGAAATACACGGTCTTGCCATCAGATTCACGTACAAACGGCAGCGAGCAAATGCCGCGTTCCGTGTTGCCGGAATTGGTATCGATCAGATGGGAACCGCGCAGTTCGCCGTCCGGATCATAAATGCCGCGTGTGTAATCATCGAGAATTTCTTTCGGCAGCGCATCTTTGCGGCCCGGCTTGAACCATTGCTCATTCGGATAATGCACAAACGCCGCATTGGCGATTTCTTCGCCCCAGAAAGCACCGGCGTAGAAATGGTTATTGCTGATCCGTTCGATGTATTCGCCCAGCGCTGAAGCCAGCGCGCTTTCTTTGGTTGCACCTTTGCCGTTCGTAAAGCACATCGGTGAATGCGCATCACGAATATGCAAAGACCAGACATTCGGTACGATATTGCGCCACGAAGCGATTTCAATTTTGATGCCCAGATTCGCCAGCACGGAAGACATATTCGCGATGGTTTGCTCCAGCGGCAAATCTTTACCCGGGATATAGGTCGTGGCGCCGGCTTCCGGATTCAGTGTCAGCAAGGCTTGTGCGTCAGCATCCAGATTCGCGACTTCTTCAATGACAAATTCCGGGCCGGTTTGCACGACTTTTTTAACCGTGCAGCGGTCAATCGAACGCAGAATGCCTTCGCGGTCTTTTTCTGAAATATCCGGTGGTAATTCGACCTGAATTTTAAATATTTGCTGATAACGGTTTTCCGGATCAACAATATTATTTTGCGATAAACGGATATTTTCTGTTGGGATATTGCGAGTATTGCAATACAACTTCACAAAATAAGCCGCACATAAAGCAGACGACGCCAGAAAATAGTCAAACGGCCCCGGCGCGGAACCATCGCCTTTATACCGGATAGGCTGATCCGCGATCACCGTGAAATCATCGAATTTGGCTTCGAGGCGAAGCTTATCGAGAAAGTTGACTTTAATTTCCATAAAAATAATTCCAAAAACTGGTCGTTAAAAGAAGTGCTCGCAGAATGCTTTAATACTAGTCAGAATTAATTATCTTTTTTAAATTACAAAAAGATAAAACTCCGGTGCTGCGGCACTCTTCAGGTAAAAACAAAATCCGTTTGCGCTGCGATGCCGGACTGCGTAGTCTTTAGTCCATATGCAGTCATCATCACGATGAACGATGCCCGCATCCGGCTTACAGCATAGCAGCTTCAAAGTGTTGAGCAGAGCGCTGCACCGACAAACTAAGGCTGAACGATTCAGCAAAGGGGCTATCGCAGGCTGCCAAGGGAGCGCGGTGGTCAAATCAAATGCAGCAATTTTCTGCCGGTAAAAAATCCGAGCGCGGATTATCCCATTAAAGACCCGCGCTGGCTGAAAAACCGGCAGAAATGCAGGTCTTTTTTTGCAAAATACGGTGAGATTGCCGGATTTCTTTGCAATGCCTCAGGGAACTGCTGATTTATTCGCCTTTCGGAAATCGGATTCTTTACAAATCAACGGCTTACGCCTGACTCAGCAGTGAAAAAACGATTAAATCAATCTCTTTCCTCGATTAATTCAGATCAGAATCTGTAAATCGGAAAATACAATATATTTCATCGATTCAATCCCGCTAATACTGATCGCCACGGAAATAATGATGAAATTCTGAGCAATTCCATCGATGTTCAACAATTTTTTGCAAATAAAGGGATAGCGAATTAAATAAATACTGTGCAACAATAGCGACTTCAGATTTATTTTTTTACGAAAGAAAACCCATGTCTACTCTTGCTGATATTCAAGCGCAAATCGCCGCACTGCAAATTCAGGCGGAAGAAATCAGAAAAGCGGAATTTGACTCTGTTGTTGCCGACATCAAACAGAAAATCGCATCTTACGGTATCACTGCAAAAGATCTGGGTCTGGACGTTGCGGCACCAGCCGGTAAAAAACGCGGCAGCGTAAAAGGCGAAGTTGCTCCTAAATACCAAAAAGGCGATGACACCTGGTCCGGCCGTGGCAGAACACCACGTTTTATTCAGGACCATATCGCAGCCGGCGGCACGCTGGAAGATTTGCTGATTCAAAAATAAGCCTTCAGGCTGCTGAATCCGGAATCATTGAAATGTAAATTACTGAGCGCTGCTCATTAATTTAATTTCGATCAGGTGAATATCATTCAAGGATATTCACCTGATTTTGTTTTTACGCAGCATTAATGTATTTCCACTTGCGCTTGCATTTACAGGCAGAGTCCGAAAATATTCACTTGCAATTCGTCTGAATGCCGGCTTCCGGAATGCTGATACTGTCTTGAGCAGCAAGGCAGGCACTGCAATCCCAACTACAAAACATCGCGCCCGCCCTGCATGGGCCAAACGATGCAATTCCTTATTTTTTACAACTCACCTGCCTGAAGAGCAGATTTTTTCGCTGAAAATCCCTAAATGCGGTGTTTAGCACAGGCGTGTGGCGCTCGTCGGCAGAAAGTCCGGGCTTCCGGAAATCAACGATGACGATCTCAGCATAAAAAGTCGTTTCGGCACGCTGAAAAACAAAAAGCACCGCATTAAGTTTGCGGTGCTTTTTGTGGGCATGCGGAGAAATCATCCCGCTCTGCCAGTCCTGACGACCTGTGTCAGGCCGCAGGCAAGAGCATCAGTGCAGATGCACGGTGCGGTACTGGTCGTCACCATCCGGATCTTCATCACCGTGATCGTGACCATGCTCACCATGCACGTGGCCGTGCGCGATTTCTTCGTCAGACGCTGCTCGCACCGCTTCCACTTTCAGCGCAAAGCGCAGTGCCATACCGGCCAGCGGATGATTGCCATCCAGCACGACTTTACCTTCTTCGATATCTGTTACGGTGAAAATATGCGCTTCGCCTTCTGCTTCATCTTCCGGTGTGCCTTCAAACTGCATACCGACTTCCAGACCTTCAGGGAAACGGTCACGCGCTTCGATTTTCAGCAACTGGGCATCGTAGTCGCCGAACGCATCTTCCGGTTCCAGCTGTACGCGGGTTTCAAAGCCGGCTTCTTTGCCATCCAGGGCTTCTTCAATTTTAGGGAAAATGTTATCGTATCCCCCGTGAAGATAAACCATAGGCTCTTGACCTTCCTCAATCAGATTGTCTTCTGCGTCCGTTAATGTGTAGCGGACTGTAACAACCGAGTTTTTGACAATCTTCATAGCGTTTCCTTTAAATGAATATGCGGACAGGCCGGATTATAACCTTCAGCCCTGTCTGCCGACTTTTCCTGATCAGAAGTTATGAAAAAAAAATCCCTGCCACTTACCCTCCTCGGCGGTCTGACCGTTGAACAATTTTTCAGCGAGTACTGGCACAAAAAACCTTTACTGATCCGGCAAGCAATCCCGGGCTTTAAGCCACTGTTAAGCAAAAAAGATTTATTTACGCTGGCGGGCCGCGATGATGTGGAATCGCGCCTGATTTCATCGTTTGGCAATCACTGGGAATTATCGAAAGGCCCGTTCGACCGTTTGCCGGTTGAAGAGCCGAAAGAATGGACCGTGCTGATTCAGGGCGTGAATCTGCACAATGAAAAAGCTGATGCGCTGCTGCGCCAGTTCAATTTCGTCCCGTCTGCCCGGCTGGATGATCTGATGATCAGTTACGCAGCCGATGGTGGCGGCGTTGGCCCGCATTTTGATTCATATGACGTATTTCTGCTGCAAGCCCACGGTCAGCGCCGCTGGCGCATCGGCGCACAGAAAGACCTGAGCCTGATCGACGGTATGCCGCTGAAAATTCTGCGCAACTTCAAACCGGAAGTCGAATATGTGCTGGAACCGGGCGATATGCTGTATCTGCCGCCACACTATGCGCATGACGGCATTGCCGAAGGCGAATGCATGACGTATTCGATCGGTTTCCGTACTCCGCATTATCAGGAACTGGCTGAAAGCTTTCTGAATTTCAAATCGGAAACTGTGGAATTACCCGGTCGTTATGCTGATCCTGAACTCGAACCGGTCACGCATCCGGCGGAATTACAGGATGCCATGATTGACAAAGTACTGGCAGAAATCGAAAAAATTCGCTTCTCCCGCGAAGATATGACACTGTTCCTCGGCGAATATCTGACTGAACCGAAACCAAGCGTGTTTTTTGATCCGCCACGCCGCCCGCACAGCCAGAAGAAATTTGCCGAGCTGGCAAAAAACAACGGCGTGAAGTTGGCGCTGAAATCCATCATGCTGTATCAGGGCAAGCATGTGTTTATCAACGGCGAAGCTTTCAATGTGACGGCGAAAGATAAAACGCTGCTGGCAAAACTGGCCGATCAGCGCGCCCTGACTGGTGCAGAAGTCTGCAAAGCCACACCGGACGTGCTGGACGCGCTATGTATCTGGTATGAAGACGGATGGCTGGTTTTGAATAAATAAGTGCTATTTTGATATGCCGAAAGCTGCATATTTTTGTGCAAAGCACCATTAGATGCTTTTCTCGGTGTAAATATTTCTCTTTTTGACCTTAATTTGCGGCGAATACCTATTCCATTGCCGGAAAAATCATTATAATCGTGGGCTAGGAAACTTTTTCTGTTGCTGCGCAGTTTACTGCGCACTGACAGAGTGGTCAGCCTACAGAGCGATAATTACCGGTAATTATTCATCGCATAATTTTGATCTGTTTTTTTGATATATTTTCAGAAAGTACAAACATGAAAAAATCTCTCTTGCTCGTTTCCATGTTGGCAATCGCACTGGCTGCTTGCGGCAAAAAAGAAGAAGCAGCATCTGCTCCAGCAGCTTCCGCAGTAGCTCCAGCTCCAGCATCTGCACCAGCAGAAGCTCCAGCAGCAGCTCCAGCACCAGCAGCAGCATCTGACGCAGCAGCAGCTTCCGGCGCAGCTCCAGCAGCTTCCGCAACTGCAACTCCAGCATCCAAATAATCTCTGATTATTTGATTTGCTAAAAAGCCGGCGTAAGCCGGCTTTTTTATTACCTGTTTTCGGCGATGCAGCAAATCCGGGGCCTAACCATCCGGAATCCCTCCCGCCCTTACCGGACTCAGCCGATCTTATCACTGGTTTTCCGCGTATTTCACCCGAACAATACCGGAGATTGAAATCAGGATGCCGGTAAGTAAATGCGCAGGCATAAAAAAACGCAGCCAGAAGCTGCGTTTTTTGTATCACCAAGTCAGAGCCTGAGATTACTTCAACTGCTCATTCAACAGTGTCAGGATCTTGGTTGCAACCGGAGAAGTTTCAACCTTTCCGTCGTCGTTATGCACGGAAACGTGACTGGCTTCACCATTGTCACCCGCATTTTTCACCAGAATACGGAAGCGCGGTGTTTTTGCATCGTCTTTAGAGCCAAACGAGAACAGGCGGGAGAAGAAACCTTCGGACGCACCTTTGGTTTTGGCGTCAACATCCTGATCAACATAACGCACGAAGTACACGCCTTGCGAACGATCACGGTCTTCCACGGTGAAACCACCACGGTCCAGCGCCAGACCAACACGACGCCATGAACGGTCGAAAGCTTCGTCGACTTCAACATAAGTCATGTCGCCTTTTTTCAGCACTTTCGAACGGGCTTTCACTTCCGCTGCCGCAGTTACCGAGGACTTCGCAGTTTCAGGATCAGCACCCAGACGCGCCATCAGACGGGACAGGAATTCTGCTTCCAGACTGGCATCATTTGCACGTGCCTGCCAGACCGTGCCATCACGATTTGCGCCGGTGACCACTTCCTGTGCACCACGGTGGCTGATGTAAATTTCGACTTCGCCATTTTGTCCGCGTTCAATACGGGTACGGAACTTGTCGCGTTCACCGGTCGAATACAGAGAATCAATCACTTTACCCAGCGTGTTACGGATAATGTCTTGCGGGATTTTGGCGCGGTTTTCCGCCCAGTCCGTTTCCATCACACCGGCTTCAGGATTTTCAACATTCACCAGAAAACCCAGTTCCTGCCAGAAATCCTTCAGTTGCGGCCACAATGCTTCAGGGCTTTGCTTCACCACCAGCCAGCGCTGCGTGCCATCTTTCATGATACGCATGTCTTTCAGCTGCAATGGCGCAACCGCGACGTTGCCGGACGATGCCTTCTGACCGGATTTTTCAAGGTTGTAACCCGATGCCGTTGCCGTGCTCTTGTTGGCATCCGGAACCGCAAAGCGGCTGTCACGACGGATTTGTGTCAGATCAGGAGGAACTTCCAGGGACACTGTTGTTGCCTTACTGGCGCTTTTATAATCAATTTTATTTGGTTCAACCAGGTTACTAATCGAACTGCATCCGGTCAGACCAATCAACGCTGCCGCGCCAATCACACTGTGTTTCGCAACAATGCTTTTTGCCATGAGAAAGTCCCTACGATGATGATGAATCAGATTTTTTCAGTCAGGGCCGGCAAAGGCCCTGAAAAATGGTCGTTATTGTAATACACCTGCTTCACGCAATGCAGATTTCACCACATCATGATATTGCGCAGACAGATTGACCAGTGGCAGACGCAGGCTGTGAGAGATCATTCCCATTTCAGCCAGCGCCCATTTCACAGGAACCGGATTTGGTTCAATGAACAGATTGGTGTGCAGATTAAAGACTTTATCGTTAATCGCACGTGCTGTTGCGATATCACCTTTCATCGATGCAACACATAATTCATGCATCGCTTTCGGTGCAACGTTCGCGGTAACAGAAATGTTACCTTTGCCGCCAACCAACATCAGCGCCATGGCTGTTGCGTCGTCACCGGAGTACACTGCAAAACCTTCAGGTACTCGACGAATCAGATCGATACCACGGGCAATATTGCCGGTTGCATCCTTAATACCAACGATGCCTGGTACTTTTGCCAAACGAACAATCGTATCGTTCGACAGATCAGCAACACTACGACCCGGCACGTTGTACAGAATGACAGGAATATCCACCGCTTCAGCGATGGCTTTGAAATGCTGATACATACCTTCCTGAGTAGGACGGTTGTAATAAGGCACAACTTGCAGGGAAGCGTCTGCTCCAGCTTCACGCGCAAAACGGGTCAGTGCAATTGCTTCCGCAGTGGAATTACCACCGGAACCGGCAATCACAGGCACACGTTTATTAACGTGCTCAACCGCAACGCGAATCAGTTCGCAATGCTCTTCAACGGAAACCGTCGGAGACTCACCGGTAGTACCGACGATCACGATACCGTCTGTACCTTGTTCAATATGCCAGTCGATCAGCTTGCGCAATCCAGGCAGATCCAGACTGCCATCTGCGTGCATCGGGGTCACAATTGCAACCAGGCTACCCTGAATATTTGTCATGTTCGTGCAATAAGAAAATAAAACACTGATTGTAACGGAAGCGCCTGTGCTCTGGTAACACTTCCCTCGAATTTAGTCTCCAGACAGCAAGACTTTCTGATCCCGCGCATTTTGTGATAAACCGCTGACGCGGCGCGCCACAATACGCTGAATCATAGCGGGTGCGGGCAACTTCACTTCACCGCACTCGTACGCCACAACTTCCATGCCGTTTTCGGCAGTGCAAACTGACAGTAATTCACCGTCATTCAGCAAAAACCTCGGGCTGGAAGGACGTCCGAAGCGGGCATTGCCCGCTGCAAACGTTTCATAAATCAATACACCACCCGGCGCCAGCGAATTCAGCAGATAAGGAAACAAAGGCCGGTGCAGATAGTTGCAAACCACAATACCGGCAAATTCTGCTTCCGGAAAACACCATGCCGCCTGATCTTCCGACGGTTCCAGATCAAACTGAACGGCCTGAAACTGTTCACAACCAATCGCCCGCACTGCGCTGATATCTTTATCCAGTGCGACCACCTGCCTGCCGGATGCTGCCAGAAAACGAGTGTGCCGTCCCTGCCCACACGCCAGATCCAGCACCTTACCATGCGGAATCTGACTGGCAAATCTTTCAACCCAGGTACTGATTTGCGCTACCACAGGAGGCTTAACCTAAAATCGCACGCAAAGGCGACAACAACAGATTCAGCACCACGCTTTGCATCACCATGACCGGAACCATCCAGTATTGCAGTAAATGCAGGATTGCCAGTCCCAGCACAATCAGAAAACCATACGGCTCCACTTTGGCGAACTGATATGCCTGCCGGGAGGGCAGCAGACTGAAAATCACCTGACCACCCGCCATTGGCAGAATCGGGATCAGATGGAATGCACACATCGCAATATTCGTCATCACACCGGCGGATGCCATCTGGACGAAAAAGCTCTCATTCACGTGCGTCGCACTCAGGACAATACCGAACAGCGCCCACAGCACTGCCATCGAAAAGTTCGCTGCCGGGCCGGACAAAGCAAGCCATTTCAGATTTTTTTTCGGGTCACGCATTTGCCCCGGATTCAGCGGCAAGCGTTTCGCATAGCCGAACAAAAATGCGCCACCGGTAGCCAGATACAACACCGCCGGGAAGATAATTGTACCGAGCGGATCGATATGGTTGATCGGGTTCAGCGTTAAGCGCCCTGCTGCTTCCGGTGTGGTGTCACCGAAATAACGTGCCACATAAGCACGTGCACCTTCATGCACGGTAATCGCAAAAATAACAGGCAGTGCGTAGACCAGTACGGTCTGAAAAAGCTCATTCATACATGCTTTCTGAATTCAGATTTCAAGGCAGGAAATAACAAAGGACTAACTCAGTCCTGATCATCAATCCCGAATACACGCGGATCGCCGCGTCCGCGCCGGACCAGTACAGGCGTGTCGGAGGTCATATCGATCACAGTGGTTGGCGTCATCGTACAGGCTTCACCGTCGATAACCAGTTCAATTTGCTTTTCAAGGGCGTCGCGGATGGCCTCAGCATCATTCAGCGGGTCATCGTGATCCGGCAGAATCAGCGTCGTGCCAAGTAAAGCCTGTCCCAGTTCTTCCAGTAAGGCATTCGCGATTTTATGTTCCGGCACACGCAAACCGATGGTTTTGCGCGAGGGATGACTGAGGCGGCGCGGCACTTCTTTGGTCGCTTCCAGAATCACGGTAAACGGCCCCGGCGTCGCCGCCTTCAGCACGCGGTACTGGCGATTATCGACTTTGGCGTAATTGGCGATTTCGGATAAATCGCGGCACAACAAAGTGAGATGATGCTTTTCATCCACGCCGCGAATGCGGCGCAGGCGGGTAACCGCATCTTTATCATCCAGATGGCAGACCAGCGCATAGCAAGAATCGGTCGGTAAAGCGACGATACCACCCTGATGAATAATCTGGGCAGCTTGCTTGATCAGTCTGGGTTGCGGGTTTTCCGGATGAATTTGAAAAAATTGGCTCATGCTGGTTCGCGACTAAGAGGCACCGTCAGAAAGGCGCCATTATTTCAGATATCGGTACGTAAAGGGAAAAAGCAAGCAGTCTGCGCCACAAATCTGCGCAGCCGCTTACAGCAATTGCTGCCAGCGATGCCAGACCGGCGTGGCGGATGGCTTCAGCGCAGGCAGAAAGCCGATGTCGACTTCGCAATCATCGGGCGAATGAAAATCGGAACCACGCGAACTGTCGAATTGCATGCGGCGCGCGATATTGTGAAACTCGGCATACTGATCCGGCGTATGGCTGCCGGTAACGGTTTCAATTGCGACGCCGCCGAGCTGCTTGAACTCTTCCATCAGTGCGGTTAACGCAACATCGCTCAAATCATAGCGGCCCGGATGCGCAATCACGGCAACGCCGCCCGCCTGCTGAATCCAGCCCAGTGCATCACTGAGCTTCGCCCAGCGATGCGCGACAAATCCCGGTTTACCATCTGCCAGATAATGCTGAAACACGTCTGAAACCGATTTACACACGCCTTTTTCCACCAGAAAACGGGCGAAATGCGAGCGTGAAATCAGATCAGGATTGCCGACATACTGCATTGCGCCTTCATATGCGCCGCGAATGCCGGCGGCTTTTTCAAGTTCAGCGGCGATATCGTGCGCACGGCGCTCACGGCCTGAACGGGTCTGGCGCAGACCTTCCTTCAAATCAGCATTGTTTTCATCAATACCAAGGCCAACGATATGCACGGTTTTACCGGCCCAGGTCACCGAAATTTCGACACCGGCAATAAATGGCATTTTCAGATCTGCGGCAGCAGCGCGCGCCTCCGCGATGCCGCTGACTTCATCATGATCGGTCAGCGCCCATAATTCGACACCATTACGTTTGGCGCGTTCTGCCAGCGCGGAGGGAGTTAAAACACCATCCGAGCGGGTCGAATGGCTGTGCAAATCTGCGTTCAGGGAAGACAACATGATGCCAGTCAGAAAAAGAAACAACAGCGGCTATTGTACTCCTGCACGGATACTTGCGCCGCTGCTGCTCTGCTGCACTTAAATCTTCATTTAAATCTTCATTTCAAAGCGCAGACTGAAGGTGGTAAAGGTGCGTGCCACGGTGTCATCTTCGCGGTAAATGCCACCGGTTGTGACCGTATTACTGCTGATCGCATCACGCGGGCTCAGGTTATTCGCGGATAAACGCAGCTGCATCGTCGGTGAAAACTTCCACAAGGCAAACACATCCAACTGACGCTTCACACCGGAATACAGCAGTTGCGTATTGCTGCTCTGGGTGTAATACGCGGGTGTCCAGTTGAAATTGCCGCCCAGTGTCAGCGGAATGCCACTGACGCGGTAGTCCAGCCCGAAGTTTGCTGTTTGTGATGGCTGCGAATCCAGACGGTTATTCGGCCCCTGAATGTCATCCACCGAAGACCAGTAGCGACTGTAATTGGCACGCACATCAATTGCCGGACCATCGGGGAAATATTCCTGCAGCGGGAATTTCGCATCCGCTTCGATGCCTTTGGTGACTGCATGACCGATATTCACCGGCGACGAGACCCAGCGCGGGCCAGTGGCTGTATCCGTCAGCACAGTACGGCGGCGTATCAGATCATCAATGCTGCGGATAAAGACGTTCACGCTCATCACACCCGCGCGGCTCAGATAATGCTCATACGCCAGATCCACACCGCGTGACAATTCCGGTTTCAGCGCCGGATTGCCGGTGCGGTCAGGACGGGTTGCGCTGTTCTGATTCGAAATGCTCGGAATCGCAATCAGATCATTCAGCGCAGGTGCACGGTAGGTCGAAGCAAAACTCAGACGTACCTGATCTTTGGTCTCAGGAATGCGCCAGACGCCGTGCAGCACCGGACTCCACACCTTGCTGGTGTTATCCACCACGCGGCCACTGCTGGTGCTGTGGGTTTTAATGCCTTCCCAGCGCAAACCGGCGTAAGCGCCCAACTGCGGCGTGATATCGAATTCATCCTGCACATACAAGGCCAGACGGCGCGTGCCTGCATCCAGGTTGTCACCGGAATCCGCGTATTGCGGTTTGCCGTTATCCAGCGACGTTCTGACCTGAGAACGCTGACTGCCTTCCAGTTCCCAGCCAGCGGCAATGGTGTGCGATTCACCGAAAGGCTGCAGCCATTTACCGCTGTTGTTAAGGCTTTTATCACGGGTGTTGTTAACATCCGTGATCAGATCCAGCAAATTCCCGGCGCGGTCAAACTGAAAACGCTGACTGTTGCTATCCATACGCGCCAGACCACCTCCGAAGCGCACCGTCAGCTTTGCGCCATCCGCAAAACGGTGCTGCCAGTTACCAAAACCGCGAATAAACCGGTTCTCAGCGCTGACGCTGGAGGTGGCAGTGGCAAATCCGGCTGGACCGAAATAATCCGGCGCACGGTAAATCTGATCTACCACCGAATCCACGCCGGATTCGCTGCGGCTCATCATCAGAAACGGTTGAAACATCAGCGTGTCGCCATTATCGAAACGATAGTTAAAGCGCGGACTCATATTGATGCTTTTCGTTTCACGATGCGTTACATCGCGCTGGCGCTGCACCAGCGTATCGACACCGGCCGTATTTTTTTCGTCCGAATCGGTCTGCACTTCATCATGCTGTTTATTGCGCGATACCGTGATATTCAGCGCATAGCTGAGATTCCCGATTTCACCCGGCACACTGACCGATACATTCGGCGCCAGCCTGCCCTGCTCGCTGGCCAGCGCCGCTTTGATTTCCGTGTTTTTCTGCTTGTATTCTTCACGCAAAACGATATTGATCGTACCGGCGATGGCCTGTGTGCTGAACTCCGCCACCGCGCCACGCACGATTTCGATGCGCTCGACCTGATCCGGCGACAGCGAATCCATCGAAAAACCGCGCGGTGCGCGTTCGCCGTTAATCAGAATCTGGGTGTAACCATTGCCCATGCCACGCATACGGATATCGCCGCCCCGCCCTGCGCGGCCACCGGTGGTTACACCCGGCAAGCGTTTCAGCACTTCGCCAATCGTGCTGTCGCCATTGCGATCCAGCTCTTCTCGTCCGAAAATCATTTTTGCGGCAGTCGACTGACGCCGCTCTTCCACATCGGTACGGCCGCCGGAAATCGTCACTTTCTGCACGCCGTCAGCAGGCTGACTATTTTTCCTCAACGCACGGGCTTTATCCGGCGTACGCGCTGGCGGTTTTTCAGCAGTTTTTTCCTGTGTTTTCTCAGACGTTTTTTCAGTTTGCTGCACTTCCTGCGCCAGCACCGTGGCCGGAAGCGCGCCGTAAGCAGCGGAAATTGCAATCATCAGCGGCAACATGCGCTGGTTTAATGGTGGATTCAACATGGGATTGGCTCAAAAATAAACAGTGGCTACCGGATGGTGTAGCAAACAGAGCAAGACTGGCGACGCATCAAGGATGCTGGCTGCCCGTATTGTAGGGAATCTGACCGCCGCATCCGCCTTTTGTGCCCCGGAGTTTTGTATAGAAATGAAACAAAAAATGCTTCAGCTGCTACTTATCTGCCGTTTTTGAGCCGTCTGCGAATCTGTGTACTGTGCAATGTTCGTCATTTCACATTTCCGGACAGCCGGACTTTCTGCCGACGACCGCCGGATTGCTGTGCCAGAATCCGCATTTTGGGTGTTTTGGAGGGATTTGGGGGCGGTTTTAGCTGCTTCGGGTTATGCCGTGTCGCATCACGCTGTCAGCTTAGAAAAGCTCTCTCCAGCCATCGCAACCTATATGGTGGTACAGCGTCACTCACACGATGCCAGCGCTTCTGCAATTTCCCGCCACAGTATCCGGAACTCACGATCAACCGAGGCTGACAGCGCCGCCGCATCGTCAAAGTCCGGTACAGCAAGCAGTACAACTTCAAAAACTGAATAGGCTGGCATGACTTCGGTATTCACCCACTTCGTTCCTCTGAGTTTTTTCCAGTACAGGCGTTGAATATCCTTCGTTTGCCCGAGTAGCCACAGCTCAAAGTTAGCGTTTTGATGATTCAGCACCAGTGCCAGCTTGAGCTTTTTGTTTTTCAGAAAATCGTTCTGCAGATAAAAATAAGTGAAATCGATATAGCCATGCAGAATATTCGCAACTGCAAATTCACCTTCGTACTTCTTTGAAAATTCCGTTCTGAGATTCTGCACAATGCCCACCAGGGCTTGATATGTCTGCTGAAGTTCGCCGCTGGCAAATGCGTTTTTGTATGCGGGTATGCGGGCGTTCAGGCTTTGGTTTGGCATTCTGAAGTCCTTTAAAAATGAGGTCAGCAACAAAACGATGCCGGGTTCTTTCATACGGCGATGGCAAAGAGTAACCCGAAAGCTGTAATTGGCGATTGTAAAAGCAATATGGGTATTGCATTTTGTGCATTACCTGTTTTTTGCCATAACCCGCACCGGAAAGTTAGGCAAATTGTGCGTTCAACATGCGCAGGCTATGCGGAAATCCGCATTCAGCCATTACGGACATCCGCAGTTTCCGCCGACGACCGGCAGATTGGTGTGCCGGAATCCGCATTTGGGGTGTTTTTGAGGGTTGGGAAGGCTTTGCGGACTATATTTTCCTGTGGGCAGGTTTGATTGTGCCGACTGGTCGCCGCACGGATGTTTTGCGCGACATCGATCTTAGTCTGCGCAGCAAAACAAAATGCCGCTCAGTGTTCAGGCTGAGCGGCATTTGTTTGTGCTGATTGCCGGAGCATGCCGGCGTTCAGGTTCAGTCCAGATTCGCGCGGTTCAGGTTCAGTGGCGAACGGATGGTGTCTTCTGTATCAGCGCGCGGTGCTTTGCGGGAGGCTTCCAGTTTGTCCAGATAACCTTCGGTGACATCGCCAGTGATGTAGTAGCCGTCGAAGCAGGAAGCTTCCACGCCTTTCAGGGATGGGTTCAGATCGAAAATCGATTTGCGCATCGCATCCACATCCTGATACACCAGCGCGTCAGCAGTGATTTCGCGGCAGACTTCTTCTTCAGTACGGCCGTAAGCGATCAGTTCGCCACGGGTTGGCATGTCGATACCGTAGACGTTAGGGAACTTCACCGGTGGCGCTGCGGACGCGAAAATCACGCGCTTCGCGCCGGATTCACGTGCCATCTGTACGATTTCGCGGCTGGTGGTACCGCGCACGATGGAATCATCGACCAGCAAGACGCTCTTGCCTTTGAACTCGGAGCCGATCGCATTCAGTTTCTGACGCACCGACTTTTTACGGGAGGCCTGACCAGGCATGATGAAGGTACGACCGATGTAACGGTTTTTAATGAAGCCTTCGCGGTAATCCAGATTCAGATTCATCGCCAGTTCCATCGCCGCAGGACGGGAAGAATCCGGAATCGGCATGACGACGTCGATGTCGCCTGCGCCGAATTGCGATTTCATTTTTTCTGCCAGATATTCGCCCATTTTCAGACGGGACAAATACACGGATACACCATCTATCACGGAATCCGGACGCGCCAGATACACGTATTCAAACGCGCAAGGATTCAGTACCGGATTCACTGCGCATTGTTTTGCAGTCAGGTTGCCGTCGATATCAATGAAAATCGCTTCGCCCGGCTGAACGTCGCGCATGAATCGGAAGCCCAGACCTTCGAGCGCAACAGATTCACTGGCCAGAATGTATTCGCGGCCTTTTTCATTGTCGTTGTAACCGATACACAGCGGACGAATACCGAACGGATCGCGGAATGCCAGCAAACCGTAACCGGCGATCTGCGCTACCACGGCATAGGAACCGCGTACACGCTGATGCACGACAGCAACGGCACGGAACAATGCTTCCGGATCCAGCGAGTAGCCGGAGGTTTCCTGCTGAATCTGATGCGCCAGTACGTTCAGCAGCACTTCAGAATCGGAATCTGTGTTCAGGTGGCGGCGGTCGCGTTTGAACAGTTCGGATTTCAGTTCCGGTGCATTGGTCAGATTACCGTTATGCGCCAGCACGATACCGAAAGGCGCATTCACGTAAAACGGCTGCGCTTCTTCTTCACTGAAGCTGCCAGCAGTCGGATAACGCACCTGACCAATACCCATATTGCCCGGCAGCGAGCGCATATTGCGGGTACGGAATACGTCTCTGACCAGACCATTTGCTTTGTACATAGCAAACTTATTGCCATAGCTGGTCGCGATACCAGCGGCATCCTGACCGCGGTGCTGCAGCAACAGCAGCGCGTCATAGATCAATTGATTAACCGGATTATTGGAAACTACACCTACGATGCCACACATGGTGGACTCCTAAAAAAGAAACAAATCAAAACTGTACATGGCTGGAAATCGATGGCGGCAGCCACGGCATGACCGTCTGTGCTGCGGCTTCAGCTAAGGGACTGAACATCGCGTTTTTCCAGAACGCTTGCTGCGGAAGCGACGTCATGCCGCACACCATGACGGCGGCAATCACAAATAAACAACCACGGGCAAATCCGAATAAGCCGCCCAGACCGCGATCTGCCAGCGATAAACCACTGGCTTTGATGACCGCATCGACGGCAAGAGACACCAGCGCCATTAACAGGCGCACGGCAATGAATAAGGCGACGAAAGCAACAATGAGGCGGACGATTTGTCCGGGAACGACCGAAGGAAGCAGCTGGGCCAGCGCATCGCTGTAGGCATTCGCGACGACAAAGGCGATTACCCAGCTGGTGAGAGAAAGGATTTCTTTGACCAATCCACGCATTAAACTGATGATGACGGAACACACCATAATCAGCAGAACGATGTAATCAAAGAGTGTCACAGCAATCCCCGCGTCAGTTAGGTATCACAGTGGCATTCAGACCCAGGCCGGACAATTTTGCCTTCACCCTGTCTGCTTCTTCCTGCGAGGAAAATGGTCCTACCCTCACACGGATTTTGTCGCCCTGACTGGTCGACACTTTCTGCGTATACGATGCAACGCCGGCACTGCGCAGTTTTGCCTGCAATTCATCGACTTTTTCCTGACTGGCGAGTGCCGCAACCTGCATCGTTACTTTACTGGCGGCCGGTTTGGCTGGCGCAGATTTACCTTCCAGAATTGCCATCGCGCGTGCTGTTTCATCATCACTCACGCGCTTTTGCGCAGCTTTTGTTTCATCCTTTTTTTCCGGATGATTATCCGGCTTGCGTTCGGCTTTTGCCGGATCCGCTTTCACGGCTTTTGCTTCCTGCTTTACTTCCGGCTTCGGTTCCGGTTTCGGCTCTGGCTTACGCTCGGGCTTGGGTTCTGTGCGGGTTTCCTGCCTGGTCTCTGGCTTACGCTCAGGTTTGGGCTCAGCCCTGGTCGCGGGTTCCGCAGATTTTGGCTTGTCGGCAATTACCGGCTTCACATCATTTTGTGCAACCAGCGTACTGGTTGCCGGTTTATTGTCAGCCAGCGGTGCTGTCGTTTTTTTCTCCGCCGACTTCAGCGGCGGTGCGGGTTCGATAATTTCTTCCGGCTCATCGGTTTCCGGCAAAGGACGCGCTTTTGACGGTGTTACCGGTTCCGCAACCAGTTCGGGGGCTTTGTCTTTGGATGGAATGCGTATCTGCACATCATCTGCAACCGGCTTTGGCTCTGTATCCAGCACCATCGGCAAAACAACTGCGGCCGCCAGCGCCAGTGCAGCAGCACCGATCAGGCGACGGCGCGCACGTTTTTTTTCCGGCAGCAGCGGATCGTCCTGCGTTCTGCTGCTGCGCCGCGCGGGCTGTTCACGGTCTTTCTTCCCGCGCTGACGGGTATCGATACTGTCGAGTTCTGCACGCGAGCGGAATTCGCCGCCATCTGATCGTTCAGACGCATTATCTTTATTTTTGAATCGCGAGAACAAACCCATTTGCTGAATTATCCGAATAAAAACTGCGAACAAAGCCGGTTGGCCGAATACCCTGCAGACGCTTAACGTGCGCGACGCGCACGCATCGCACCGGCAACGGTCAGGAATGAGCCAAAGACCACTATTCTATCATTTTCACCCGCTTTACTCACCGCCGCACGGTAAGCTTCTTCAGGCGAAGCGAAGCAGGACACGGTTTTTTCCGCTTCATTCAGTGCACCGCTGGCACGCAGTTTTTCTTCTAGCTGTTGCGCGGTGGCAGCACGTGGCAATGGCAGATCGGTCACCATCCAGTGATCCACTTTGCCGCCCATGTGTGCCAGCACACCTTCAATATCTTTATCCAGCATGGAACCAAACACTGCATAGGTGTATGGATGGAAGCCCATGTTATCCAGATTTTGCGCCAGCGCTGCTGCTGCATGCGGATTGTGCGCAACATCCAGAATCACCGACGGACGACCCGGCAATACCTGAAAACGACCAGGCAACTCCACCATCACCAGACCGGAACGCACTTCCTGCGCCCCCACTGGCAAGCGGTCTTTCAGCGATTCCAGCGCGGCCAGTGCTGCACTCGCGTTCAGCAACTGATTCGCACCGCGCAGGCTAGGGTAACCCAGCGAATTACGACGCTGGCTGCGGCCACCGTAATTCCATTGCTGCTTATCACCACCGTAGTTAAAGTCACGTCCGAACAGCCACAAATCTGCACCAGTTTTTTCTGCATGATCAATCAGCGATTGCGGTGGCGACGGATCGCTGCAGATCGCGACTTTACCCGGACGGAAAATACCGGCCTTTTCAAAGCCGATCAGTTCGCGGGTATCACCCAGATAGTCCACGTGATCAATATCGATGCTGGTCACAATCGACACATCTGCGTCCACTACATTCACGGCATCCAGACGTCCGCCGAGACCAACCTCAAGAATCGCAACATCCAGCTGCGCATCTGCGAGCAGGCGGCAAATCGCCAGCGTTGTAAATTCAAAATAGGTCAGTGAGGTTTCACCACGCGCGGCTTCGACTTTTTCAAAAGCATCCACCAGCTGCGCGTCGCTGCAATTTTCACCATTGATACGGGCACGCTCGTTGAAATCGAGGAAATGCGGCTTACTGTACAAGCCGACACGGTAACCGGCCTGCAACAAAATCGATTCCAGCATGGCGCAGGTCGAGCCTTTGCCATTGGTACCACCAACCAGGATGACAGGGCAATCGTATTTCAAACCCATACGGTCACGCACTGCGCTGACGCGCGCGAGACCCATATCAATTTCTTTCGGATGACGCTGTTCCAGCAGGGACAGCCATTCTTGTAGTGTACGCGACATAATCTTTACTTACGGATACGAAAAAAGCCCATGCAGAAACTGCACGGGCTTTCGGAATGATACGCTAAAAAATCAGGCAACCGCTTCGGCAGGCTGATTTTGCAGCAGCGCCAGCAGACGTGCCAGCTCTTCACGCATTTTGCGACGGTCAACAATCATATCGATCGCTCCTTTTTGCAACAGGAATTCTGAACGCTGGAAGCCTTCAGGCAATTTTTCACGAACAGTGTTTTCAATCACGCGCGGACCGGCAAAACCGATCAGCGCTTTCGGCTCACCGATCACCACATCGCCCATGAAAGCGAAGGACGCAGAAACGCCACCCATGGTCGGGTCTGTCAACACAGAGATAAATGGCAGTTTTTGTTCCGCCAGTTTGGTCAGCATGGAAGTGGTTTTCGCCATTTGCATCAGCGACAACAAACCTTCCTGCATCCGCGCACCACCGGTTGCGGTGAAGCAGATAAACGGCACTTTTTGTTCCAGCGCGGTTTGCGCACCGCGTACAAAACGTTCGCCAACAACGGAACCCATGGAACCGCCCATGAATTCAAATTCGAAGCAGGCTACGACGACAGGCACCGACATAATCGAACCGCCCATGACGATCAGCGCATCGGTTTCACCGGTGGTTTCCAGTGCGTCTTTCAGACGATCCGGATATTTTTTGCTGTCTTTGAATTTCAGGGAATCGACCGGCAGCACTTCCTGGCCGATTTCGTAACGACCGCCCGCATCCAGCAGAGCATCCATACGTTCACGCGCACGGATACGCATGTGGTGGCTGCATTTCGGGCAAACATGAATATTCGCTTCCAGATCCGAACGGTACAGTACGGATTCGCAAGACGGGCATTTCACCCACAGGCCTTCAGGAATCGATTTACGCGCACCGGATTCAGAACGCTGAATGCGTGGTGGTAACAGTTTTTCTAACCAGCTCATGTTTTCTCCTTTATGCAGCATAGCGCTGCCGGGGTGTTTCGCAGTGGTCAGGCGTCGAGTGCCTGCCGTATCCCCGAAACAAATGATTTTACCGCAGCTGCCGCGCCTTCGGGACCTGCTTCTTCCATCAGCTGGATGATACGGGAACCGATCACCACACCATCTGACACAGAAGCAATGGCTTTGGCTGTTTCCGCATCGCGGATACCAAAGCCGACACCGACCGGCACACTGACATGCTCACGGATACGCGGCATCATGTCTGCCACCGCACTCAGATCCAGATGACCCGAGCCGGTAACGCCTTTCAGAGAGACATAATAGACGTAACCGGATGCAAGTTGTCCTACTTGCGCAATTCTTTCCGCAGTGGAAGTCGGTGCCAGCAGGAAAATCGCATCCATCTCAGCTGCACGCAGGGCAGCAGCAAATTCGCTGCTTTCTTCCGGCGGATAATCGACGATCAGTACGCCGTCCACACCCGCTTCCGAAGCAGCAGAGATAAACGTTTCCACACCCATGCGTTCTACCGGATTGGCGTAGCCCATCAGTACCACAGGAGTGTTTCGATTGTTTACTCTAAATTCGCGGACGCATTGTAATACATCCCGCAGCCCAACTCCAAATTTCAACGCACGCTCTGATGCACGCTGGATCACCGGACCGTCTGCCATAGGATCAGAGAAAGGAACGCCAAGCTCGATAATATCGGCACCGCTTTCCACCAGCGTATGCATTAAAGGAACGGTCAGTTGTGGCGACGGGTCACCGGCAGTAATAAACGGGATCAGGGCTTTTTTACCCTGCGCTTGCAAATCGGATAAGGTTTTTTGAATTCTTGACATGATATTTTCCGGAAAGAGTCATGAACAACCGCCCTCACCTTCACGAGGTTCGGGCGGCTGACGGCATCAGAAGCGCAGACCTGCGCGTTCCGCTACGGTATGCATATCCTTATCGCCGCGCCCGGACAAATTAATCAGGATAATTTTATCTTTCGGCAGGGTTGCGGCGAGTTTCACACCATAAGCCAGTGCATGACTGGATTCCAGCGCCGGAATAATGCCTTCAATACGGCAGCAATCATGGAAAGCTTTCAGCGCTTCTTCATCGGTGATCGTCACATACTCTGCGCGACCAGTATCTTTTAACCAAGCATGCTCAGGCCCGACGCCAGGATAATCCAGACCGGCAGATACCGAATGGGTTTCAATGACTTGCCCGTTTTCATCCTGCAACAGATAAGTACGGTTACCGTGCAGCACGCCCGGCGAACCCAGCGTCAGCGAAGCGGAATGGCGACCGGTGTCAACGCCGTCGCCACCGGCTTCCACGCCGATTAAGCGGGTTTGTTTTTCATCGATATACGGATAAAAAATCCCCATCGCATTGGAGCCGCCGCCGACACAGGCAACCACCGCATCCGGCTGACGTCCGGTCAGCTCAGGCATTTGCCACAGGCATTCCTCACCGATCACGCTTTGGAAATCGCGCACCATCATCGGGTAAGGATGCGGTCCAGCGACTGTTCCGATAATGTAGAAAGTATTTTCAACATTGGTAACCCAGTCGCGCATCGCTTCGTTCAGTGCATCTTTCAGAGTTTTGGAACCGGATTCCACCGGCACCACGGTCGCACCGAGCAATTTCATGCGGTACACGTTCTGCGCCTGACGTTTTACGTCTTCCGAACCCATGTAAACCACGCATTCCAGACCAAAACGCGCGCAGATAGTCGCAGTTGCCACGCCATGCTGACCTGCACCGGTTTCCGCAATCACACGCGGCTTGCCCATGCGTTTTGCCAGCAAGGCCTGACCGATCACATTATTGATTTTGTGTGCGCCGGTATGATTCAGATCTTCACGCTTCAGGAAAATCTGCGCACCGCCCGCGATTTCAGACCAGCGCTGTGCGTGATACACCGGCGACGGGCGACCGACGAAGTATTTCAGTTCGCGACGGAATTCTTCCAGAAATTCCGGATCATGCTGATACTTTGCGTAAGCTTCTTTCAGCTCCGATATCGCGTGCGATAAGGTTTCAGATACAAAGGTGCCGCCGTAAGGGCCGAAATGGCCGCGTGAATCGGGAAACTGGTAAGTTGCAGCCTGAAACATGGCTGCCGGTGCGGCGGTACTGAATGCAGCAGATGCTGCACCTTCTGGGGAAAGTTCTTTCATGATAGTCCTGTCTGTCGTATGCGCTGACCGAGGCATCTGCCTCATGCAGTCGCAGTCTGATCGGCAATCCGCACCTGTTCGATAAAGGCGCGGACTTTCTCTTCGTCTTTCATTCCTTTGCTGCGCTCAACACCACTGCTGATGTCGACCGCAAACGGACGCAGTTGCTCAACAGCACCAGCGACATTTTGAACGCTCAAGCCACCACTCAAAACGACCCGAGGCGCGAGCTCTTTTGGAACGAGAGACCAATCGAATACCTTTCCACTGCCACCGTACCCTTCTACATGGGTATCCAGCAACAGACCATGACATAAACGGCTTTCCGAGTGAAAAGCCGAATCTGATTGTAGCAAATCCTCAGGGCTTGTGTCAGGCCTGACGCGAAATGCTTTCACAAACGGCAAACCGGCCGCAGCTGCCAGCGCAGCACACTGCGCCGGTGTTTCATCACCGTGAAACTGCAATAACTGCAGCTGTACCTGACGCACGACTTCCATCAATTCCTGCTCTGTCGGATTGACGAATAAACCGGTGACGGTGACAAACGGCGGTAAATGGGCAATCAGTTCTGCCGCCTGCGTCGCACTGACAAAGCGCGGGCTAGGTGGATAAAACACCAGTCCGATGGCGTCAGCACCTGCAGCGATCACCATATCCAGATTGGTTCTTTCGGTCAGCCCGCAAATTTTGATACGTGTGCGTTTCACATGAATTCCTTTTAATCCTAAAGCCGTCAGCACGGCATAATGCCATTGTTCTGCACGAAAAATAGTCTGTTCTCCGCTGATTCAGCGCAGAAAAGCACGCAGTTCTGAGATAATCACAGAAACTATATACGCTACCGATTATGAATCAGTCCGCCGCAACGTCACAGACGATCGATTTATTCGAATTATCCATCCGTACCGAGAATTTTGCGCAAGCGCACCACAGTTTGCTTGATGCCGCAAAACAAGGCAGCGGACGGCCGAAAGTGGTGGTAACGCCGAACGTTGATCATATTGTGCGGCTGGATGCGCAGGCAGAATTTAAGCAACTGTACAAAACTGCAGATTACATTTACGCCGATGGTATGCCGGTGGTCTGGGCCAGCCGCATGAGCAGTGCACGTTTGCCGGAACGCGTCACCGGCGCGGATTTATTTGTCAGCCTGTGCGAGAGCGCTGCCGCAGAAAAACTGCGCGTTTTCATTCTGGGCGGCATGCCTGGCCATGAAAATGAATTAAAGCAGGATTTCGCGCGTTTTTACCCTGGCCTGCAAATCACGCTGCTCTGCCCCTCCATGCAATTCAGTACGAATGGTGATGAAGCCAACGAAACAATCCGGCAAATCATCGCATTGCAACCGCATATCGTTTTTATCTGCCTTGGTATGCCAAAGCAAGAGCATTTCGCATTTCGCTTACGCAAAGAATTGCCCGAAGGCGTACACGCGCCGGTCGTGATGTGCGTCGGCGCAGCGATGGAATTTGCATTGAATAAGAAAAAACGCGCTCCGCTGTGGATGCAGAAAACCGGCTTTGAATGGTTGTGGCGCTTATTGTCGGAACCACGCCGCCTGTGGCAGCGCTACACGGTACAAGGCAGCAAATATGGCGGTATTTTATTGCGTGAACGTAAGCGCCAGCAGGCTTTGCGTCAGCAATAAGTTCCATCAAAACTCAAACGCAATAGTAAGTTTTTCGCTTTTTCAATATGTTTATTGATAAAAATATCCACCGGTAAATTTACCGACAGACTTACCTGCCGCTGATTATCAGCAACAAAAAAACGGTGCCGCAGCACCGTTTTTTCTTTTTCACTGTCGCTCAGAGGGAGAGATTAAGCGACTTTCTTGCTATCGAAGAATTGTTCATCTTCGGTAGAACCGTGCAGCGCAGTCGTGGAAGACTGACCTTGCTGAATTGTCTGTGTTACTGCATCGAAGTAGCCTGTACCAACTTCACGCTGATGTTTAACCGCGGTGAAGCCTTTTTCTGCTGCTGCGAATTCGTTTTCCTGCAGCTCAACGAAGGCAGACATCTGACGGCGTGCATAACCGTGTGCCAGATTGAACATCGAGTAGTTCAGGGAGTGGAAACCAGCCAGTGTGATGAACTGGAATTTGTAGCCCATTGCACCGAGTTCTTTCTGGAATTTTGCAATCGTTGCGTCGTCCAGATTTTTCTTCCAGTTAAACGATGGCGAGCAGTTGTATGCCAGCAGTTTGCCCGGGAATTTCGCATGGATTGCTTCTGCAAATTTACGTGCAAATTCCAGATCCGGTTTGCCGGTTTCGCACCAGATCATGTCTGCGTATTCTGCGTAAGCCAGACCACGGGAGATCGCCTGTTCCAGACCTGGTTTGGTACGGTAGAAACCTTCGAATGTACGTTCGCCAGTGCAGAAAGGACGGTCGTTTTCATCAACATCGGAAGTCAGCAAATCAGCGGCTTCTGCGTCGGTACGTGCCAGAATCACGGTTGGTACGCCCATGATATCGGCTGCCAGACGTGCTGCATTCAGTTTTTCCACTGCTTCACGGGTAGGAACCAGTACTTTACCGCCCATATGGCCGCATTTTTTGACGGATGCCAGCTGATCTTCAAAGTGAACGCCGGAAGCGCCTGCTTCGATCATGGCTTTCATCAGTTCAAACGCATTCAGTACGCCACCGAAACCTGCTTCAGCGTCTGCAACGATAGGCGCGAAGAAGTCGATATCGTCTTTGCCTTCAGACCATTGGATCTGGTCAGCGCGGGTCAGTGTGTTGTTGATACGTTTAACAACTTGCGGTACCGAGTTTGCCGGATACAGAGACTGATCAGGATACATTTCACCGGCCAGATTGGCGTCACCCGCAACCTGCCAGCCGGACAGGTAAATCGCTTTCAGACCAGCTTTAACCTGCTGCATTGCCTGATTACCGGTCAGCGCGCCCAGTGCATTGATGAATGGCTCGTTATTGACCAGATCCCACAGTTTCAGAGCGCCATTTTTCGCCAGTGTGTGCTCAACCTGAACAGAGCCACGCAGACGGATCACGTCTTCCGCTGTGTAGTTGCGCTTTACACCTTTCCAGCGTGGATTGGTATCCCAGTCTTTTTGCAATTCAGCAACTTGTTGTTCGCGTGTCGTCATCATGTTCTCCTGAGGTAAGTGATGAAATGTGTGAGAAGAAATTCGAAAAATTTGCTAACCCGTTGAAACCATCATAGGAGAATTTTTGCGCAGCAACAAGGTCTTATATAAGACATCTTTAATTTTTTTATTCGTTTAAAATCAATTACTTAAACACTCCATTCCGTGATACGAAATCACCTTTCTGTCTGTGAGATATTTTTCTTGTGCGCGGCACCGCAAGATTTCACGATATGAAACCAGCTTTTCACATCGCAACATTTGCCGCAAAAAACGGGGTGATGATCAGATGTTTTTAGCCGATGAAGATGACATCCCTATGTTGACAGGCAGTTTTTCCGGAAAAATACCCTGCCAAATGCACAGAAAATTGCCAAAAGACAGGTAATCACAAAGTTGCTGTCGCAAAGCTGCAACAAACCTGCTGGCAGCGGATAGTTGCAGCAGAAAGCGGACAGTTTGCGTGTTCGTTCTGATCAGTATGTATTGAGCTGTCTTGCCGGCAGTGGCTCGAACAGCGTGAATTTGCCTGAAATCTGCCCGAAAATGCCTCAAATGCGGATTTCAGCATGGCAATACGGCGGTCGTCGGCAGAAAGTCTGGCGCTCCGGAAATCACAAATGACGATATTTGCATAATCACCCCCTTACTGAAGCAAGCAATCCGCCCGATATTGCCTGCAATTGCTCCTGCATACAGTGATGCCATCGCGACAGTACCCTCGATACCCCGGATACCCTTAATACCCGCCCCAGCGCAGCCAATAAAAAACCACCGGCAGTTTTCACTGACGGTGGTTTGTATACTTCGCGGCTTACCAAATACTGGCTGCGGGTGTTGCCTGCCGTATTTAAATACCGATTTTGCCCAGCATCGTACCGATTTCACGCAGCGCCGCATCCAGGGTCGGATGTTGTGCCGAGAAACGGGCGGATGCCGCCACCAGACGTTCACGCAGGGTCGCGTAGACCGGATCATCCTGCTGTTTTTCCGCATCCAGTACATCCTCGATATCTTCATGCAACTCTTCCAGCATGGCGCGGGCTTCATCGTCGAGGAAACGGGTCTGGTCGAGTTCGTTTTGCAACTGACCGAGTAATTGTTTTAATTGTTCACGTGGCATAGCGATCTCCTTCATTCTTAATAAGCACAACAGGCCGGACTGTATATCGGGTTGAATATGCCAATATCAATTCGCCAGAATCAGAACTACGGCTTCAGCAGCAATGCCTTCTTCGCGTCCCAGATAACCGAGTTTCTCATTGGTCTTGGCTTTGATATTGACCTGACTCAGATCAACCTGCAAGTCGGCTGCAATATTTTCCACCATACCCGGAATATGCGGTGCCAGCTTGGGTTTTTGCGCGATGACAGTCGCATCCAGATTGCCGACGCGGTAACCGGCAGCATGCAAACGGCGCACCGCTTCACGCAGCAACACGCGCGAATCTGCGCCTTTGAATTGCGGATCGGTATCCGGAAAATGCCGGCCGATATCCCCGAGTGCTGCGGCGCCGAACAACGCATCGGTGATTGCATGCAGCAATACGTCTGCATCGGAGTGGCCCAGCAAACCCAGATGGTGCGGGATCTTAACGCCGCCGATAATCAGATCGCGCTCCGCGACCAGTGCGTGACAGTCATAACCCTGACCAATGCGGAAAGGTAAAACCGGTTTATTCATCAGCAGAAACTCCTAAATACAAGGCCGCCAGCGCCAGATCTCCGGGCCGCGTCACTTTCAGATTGCAGGGATGGCCGGGCACACACAACGGTGCCAGCCCCAGCGCTTCTACTGCGCTGGATTCATCGGTCACGTCCGGACAGGCATCCAGCGCATGACACAGTAATTCATATCGGAACATTTGCGGCGTTTGCGCCAGCCACAAACCATCGCGCGGAATGGTTTCAACCTGACCGCCTTCCACACGCTTGACCGTATCCACCACCGGCAGCGCCAGCAAACCGCCGACCGCATGGTCTTTCAGTACGGCGATCAATTCATCAATCAGCGCCTGATTCAATCCGGGACGGGCTGCATCATGCACCAGCACCCAGTCATCACGGCGCACCTGCGCACGGATCGCTTCCAGGCCGTTACGCACCGAATCGGCACGGGTTTCGCCGCCGCAGCGTAATACCTGCAAACGCGCATCCGGTTTCAGGGCTTCATCCACATACGCATCGGCTGCACTGACCACCACCACAACCTGCGCAATGGCCGGATGCTGCAAAAATGCCTGCACTGTCCACGCCAGTATGCTTTGCTGACCGAGTTGCAGATATTGTTTCGGGCAAGCCGACTGCATACGCGCACCAACGCCAGCCGCCGGAATCAGCGCGATATAGCGCGGTCCGGGCGCGGACCGGTTTGCCACATTTTCAGAATTTGTGAAAGACAAAAGACTCACCTTACCAACACATAAAAACGGGCGGAAGCCATGCTGCCGCCCTTGAACTATAATAGCCAACTCTCTTGCCACATTGTAACCGCGGACAGCAAACCGGCATACCCCGCGCAGCAAACTGCCCGAACCTGCCTGTGTCCGCCTGCATGTAAGAACCCAAACAGAATTTCTGCCGCGATGTCATCTTCTCCATTTTTCCCGTTCGCCAAACCCGGTCACCGTTTTGCCCTGCCTGCTTTGCACGGTTCTGCTGATGCACAAGTGCTGGCGGACTGCGCCACGCAGTTAAAAGCTGACAAGCGCATGCTGACCGTGCTGGTAGCCAATCCCGGCGACGCGCAGCGTTTGCTCGAAGAAATCCCGTGTTTTGCGCCGGAACTGCGCTGCCATTTGCTGCCGGACTGGGAAACCCTGCCCTACGATGCGTTTTCTCCGCATCAGGATCTGGTGTCTGAACGTCTGGCGACGCTGCACGAAATCCGCAGCGGACAATGCGATGTATTGCTCGCACCGGTAACCACCGCACTGGTACGCATGGCGCCGCCCGGCTTTTTAGCGGCCTACACGTTTTTCTTCAAAAAAGGCGACCGGCTGGATGAAGCCAAACTGCGCTCACAATTAACGCTGGCCGGTTACAGCCATGTCGGGCAAGTGATGTCGCCGGGCGAATATTCGATACGCGGCGGGCTGATTGATTTATTCCCTATGGGTTCGGCGCTGCCTTACCGTCTGGATTTGTTCGATGACAGCATAGAAAGCATCAAAACCTTTGATGCCGATACGCAGCGTTCACTGTTTCCGGTGCCGGAAATCCGCTTGCTGCCGGGACGTGAATTCCCGATGGATGACAATGCGCGCGCCTATTTCCGCAGCCGCTGGCGCGAATGTTTTGAAGGCGATCCTTCGCGCAGCGCGATTTACAAAGACATGGGCAATGGCATCGCTGCCGCCGGTATTGAATATTATCTGCCATTGTTTTTTGAAGAAACCGCGACGCTGTTTGATTATGTGCCTGAGCACACTTACTTCGCATTATCCGGCGGCGTGGATGAAGCCATGCAGCGCTTCTGGTCGGATACCCGTTCCCGCTATCAGTTTTTAAAGAGCGACCGCGAACGGCCAGTGCTCGCACCGGAACAGGTTTTTCTGCGTGATGAGGATTTCTATACGCTGCTGAAACCGTTTGCACGCTGGGTGTTACCGGCCGCAGATGCAGCAACGCCAGCGAATGATGTTAGTGCGCCGGTGCCGGATGTCGGCGTGAATCGTCGTGCCGATGATCCGCTGGTGAATCTGCGCAGCTTCCTGCTGAAAAAAGGTCAGCGCGTACTGATTTGCGCAGACAGTGCCGGTCGCCGCGAAACGCTGATGCAGTATTTCAATGAATTTCAGATTCAGCCAGTCGGCGCAGAGAATTTTCAGGATTTCCTGACCAACAGCGAAGCATTGCAACTGACCGTGATGCCGCTGCATCGCGGTTATACCAATCTGCAGCAAGGCATTACGCTGATCACCGAAGCGGAACTGTACGCGGGCACACCACGCCGCGCCGGACGCAAAAAGCAGGAAGCCACCACACAGGTCGACCACATGGTGCGCGACCTGTCAGAACTCAAAATCGGCGATCCTGTGGTGCACAGCCAGCACGGCATCGGCCGCTACATGGGTCTGATCAGCATGGATCTGGGCGAAGGCGATACCGAATTTCTGCATCTGGAATATGCCAAAGAAACCAAGCTGTATGTGCCGGTTGCGCATCTGCATGTGATTTCCCGCTATTCCGGTGCTGCGCCGGATGATGCGCCGCTGCACAGCCTGGGTTCCGGTCAGTGGGAAAAAGCCAAGCGCAAAGCGGCGCAGCAAATCCGCGATACCGCCGCCGAATTGCTGAATCTGTATGCACGCCGTGCCGCGCGGCAAGGTCATGCATTTGAATATTCTGCGCGTGATTACGAAGCCTTCGCCGACAGTTTCGGTTTTGAAGAAACACCGGATCAGGCCGCAGCGATTCAGGCAGTGATTCAGGATATGACCTCCGGCCGCCCGATGGACAGGCTGATTTGCGGCGATGTCGGCTTTGGTAAAACCGAAGTTGCGCTGCGTGCTGCATTCGTTGCTGTCATGGGCGGTAAACAGGTTGCCATTCTCGCGCCGACCACGCTGCTGGCAGAACAGCATGCACAGACGTTTGCGGATCGCTTTGCAGACTGGCCGGTGCGTATCGCCGAACTCTCGCGCTTCCGCACCGGCAAAGAAGTCACGCAAGCGATTAAAGGTCTGGCTGATGGCACCATCGACATTGTGATTGGTACACACAAGCTGTTATCCGAAGATGTGAAATTCACCCGCCTCGGTTTAGTCATCATCGACGAAGAACACCGTTTCGGCGTGCGTCAGAAAGAAGCTCTCAAAAATCTGCGCGCTGAAGTCGATGTGCTGACGCTGACCGCAACGCCGATTCCGCGTACGCTGGGCATGGCGCTGGAAGGCTTGCGCGATTTCTCGATTATTGCGACTGCGCCGCAAAAACGTCTGGCGATTAAAACCTTTGTCCGTGGTGAAAACGATTCCGTGATCCGCGAAGCCTGTCTGCGCGAACTGAAGCGCGGCGGTCAGGTTTATTTCCTGCACAATGAAGTTGAAACCATTGCCAACCGCAAGGCGATGCTGGAAGCGCTGCTGCCGGAAGCGCGTGTCGTGATTGCGCATGGTCAGATGCATGAGCGCGATCTGGAAAAAGTCATGCGTGACTTCGTCAGTCAGCGCTACAACATTCTGCTGTGTACCACAATTATCGAAACCGGTATCGACGTACCGACCGCCAACACCATCATCATGCACCGCGCCGACAAATTCGGTCTGGCGCAGCTGCATCAGTTGCGTGGCCGCGTTGGCCGTTCTCACCATCAGGCCTATGCATATCTGCTGGTGCACGATGTACAGGGCTTAACCAAGCAGGCAGAACGCCGTCTGGAAGCGATTCAGCAAATGGAAGAACTGGGCAGCGGCTTTTATCTGGCGATGCACGATCTGGAAATTCGCGGTGCCGGTGAAGTGCTTGGCGATAACCAGTCCGGCGAAATGCATGAAATCGGCTTCCAGATGTATTCCGACATGCTGAACGAAGCCGTGCGCGCCCTGAAAAACGGTAAAGAACCGGATCTGGCAGCGCCGCTGGCCACTACCACAGAAATCAATCTGCACATCCCTGCTCTGCTGCCGAATGACTATTGCGGCGACGTACATGAACGTCTGTCCATCTACAAACGTCTGGCAAATTGCAGCAAGCCGGGGCAGCTGGATGATTTGCAGGAAGAATTGATCGACCGCTTCGGCCTGCTGCCGGAGCCGGTGAAATCCCTGTTAGAAACCCACCGCCTGCGGGTTGCCGCCAAACCGCTGGGCATTATGAAAATCGACGCACACGCTGAAGCCATCACCCTGCAGTTCGAGCCGAATCCACCGGTCGATGCAATGCGGATTATCGAGCTGGTCCAAAAGAACAAGCATATCCGTCTGAATGGTCAGGACAAACTGCGCATCACCGCCACCATGCCCGACCTCGCCAGCCGCGTGAATCAAATCAAACAAACGATGAAAGCATTGCACTGATATGAATTCCCCTCAGTTCCTGACCCTGCACAGCCCGCAAGCCCTGACTGCAGCGCAACTGGCCTGCGCGAACGCAATTGCGACGCAGGCCGGTGCCAGCCTGCACACCCTGCATGATGCCGCCGTACGTCTGCACACCAGCGCCAGTGACGAACAGATTGCTGCATGGCGCGCGATGGCCGAAGCGCAGCAACTGGACTTCGCCGCGCTGCCGGAACAACGCAGCCTGCAGGATTTCGGCCTGCTGGCGATGGATATGGATTCCACGCTGATCACGATTGAGTGCATTGACGAAATCGCCGACATGCAGGGCTTAAAACCGCAAGTGTCGGAAATCACCGAAGCCGCAATGCGCGGTGAACTGGATTTTCAGGAAAGCCTGAAACGCCGTGTCGCCTTACTGAAAGGCTTAGATGCCAGCGCCCTGCAACGCGTGTATGAAGAACGCCTGCAACTCTCGCCCGGCGCGGAACGCCTGATCGCCGCCGCGCAAGCCGCCGGTCTGCGCACGCTGCTGGTGTCCGGCGGGTTCACTTTCTTCACCGAGCGCGTTAAAGACCGCCTAAACCTGAGTTTCCATCATTCAAACGTGCTGGAAATTGAAGATGGCAAGCTGACCGGCCGCGTTACCGGCGTGATTGTAGATGCGGAAGAAAAACGCCGTACCGTCGAATCCGTCTGCCAGCAACTGAACATCCCGACCAGCGCCGCCATCGTGATGGGCGACGGTGCCAACGACCTCAAAATGATGGGCATCGCCGGCCTCTCCGTCGCTTTCCGCGCCAAACCGGTAGTACGCCAGCAAGCCAGCATTGCCCTGAATGTCTGCGGTCTGGACGGCGTGCTGAATGTGCTGCAAAGCTGAGCGCTGATTGCAGGCGCTTTCACGCAATTTTCACACCAGACAAAAAAGCGGCCGACTGGCCGCTTTTTTTTATCACTGAGCAGTTCCACCGCCGTTTCAGATTGCGCCGCTTGCCTTGCTTGCCCTGAACATTCTGCAAGCGACCCGAAGCAGGAAAATTACTCCAAAACACCCGAAATGCGGTTTTCAGCACAGAAAAATCGCATGTTTTTGCGGTTGTCGGCGAAAACAGTGGCGCTCCGGGGTGGTGTCAAAAGGATCAAATGACGATGTCTGCACAAAGCAGTTGCTGTGCTTGCGATGCTTGTATGGACTGGCTGGTCAGGAAGCCGCCGATTGCTCAGCAATCAGTACGCTTCTGCTCCGCGCATACATCAGCAATTTCGGAGTGGGCACTCCTGCATCAGTTGCGCACTCAATTGCTGTTTTAATTCCGCCAGCTGGAGAATTCTGACGTCGATTTCACTGAGTTTTTGCTGAAGGATTTCGCGCATTTTGCTTTCCGGATGCGGGCTTTCCCAGACTTCCGGCAGCCGCTGGCCGATTTCCTGCAGGCTGAAACCCAGTGCCTGCGCACGGCGGATAAAGTTCACCAGTAACACCACGGCGCTGTCGTAATCGCGATAACTATTACTGCTGCGCCGCGCCTGGATCAGACCCAGGCGCTCGTAAAAACGCAGGGTGTCGCGACTGACACCGGTTTGTTGTGCTAATTCACCAATTCGCATATTTCACTCCGGACAGGGCTTGACCCTGAAGTGCACTTCAGGGTTTACGCTGACATTTTACCCACAACAGGAGGATGAAACATGCTCAGCGAAAACCGTTACAAAAACATCGTGAAAATCAGTGCGTGGTATGACTTGCTGGTGATATTGCCGTTCACCACGCCGTGGACGCTGGATATTTTGTACAGCATCCTGAAACATCAGCATGACTACTGGCAATTTTCCGGCGAACTGCACAGCCTGAATGCGGCGCATTATCTGTTCGCGAACCTGCTTGGCGCGGTAGTGCTGGTCTGGTCACTACTGCGTATCCTGCAGCCCGGCGTTTTACCGGGTCGGCTAGATGCCGTTGCCCGCTACGTATTCTGCCTGTGGCAAATCTACGCGTGGCAGCACGGCTTCTCAACGCTGATTCTGTTTTTCACTTTCTTTGAACTGAGTTTTGGCATCGCCCAGAGCTTGCCGGTACGGCGGGAAGCCTCACAGCGCGAAGCTGGTCTGCGCAGTGTGCATGCATAAGATCTGCAGAATCCTTTGAAACCGCCGAAAATTGCCCAAATGCGGTGTTCTGCACAGAAAAAACAGCCAAAATCCCGGATGCCCGCGAAAACAGTGGGCGTCCGGGGTGGTGGTTTCTGACTCAAATGCGGTTTACTGCACAATGCGACGCGCTTACTCCATCAGCGTCAGGTAAGCAGCGGGGACGGAATCTGTCAGCCAGACGCCGTTTTCGCTGCAATAAAACAAATGCCCAGCTGCCAGCATCGCCTGGCAGTTAATCATCAGCACCACCGGTTTTCCGTGACGGCTGCCAACAGAAATCGCGGTATCGAGGCTGGCTGATAAATGCACGTGCTGGCGGCTTTGCTTTTGCAAGCCGTTTTGCAGAATGCTGTCCAGAAAACGGCTGGCGGTGCCATGATACAGCGTCGCTGGCGGCGTGACTGCTTGCAGGTCAAGCGAAACTTCAATGCTGTGCCCCTGGCTGGCGCGGATGCGCTGACCGCAATCACTGATGGCAAAACGCTTTTTCTCATTGGTCGCAACGATTTCCATCAGGGTTTCTTTGCTCAGCGGTGCGCGGTGTTGCGCCACGCCTTGCAGCAAGTCGTCAATGTCGCACCAGCCCTGCGCATCCAGCTGTATGCCGGCGGCTTCCGGCTTATGACGTAATACCAGACTTAAAAACTTACTGCTTCTGACTAAATCTTTTCTCATTCTTCGTTAATTTTATTAATTTAATTATTTATATATCATTCTCCCCATGTCTGCTGCAATACCTTGCGGAACAATGCAGATAACTGGGGTTCAACCGGTGTGCGGGTGAAGCGTGGCGGCACGATAGCATCTAAGCGTGCCAGTTCTTCCGCAATAAACTGATGGATTACCGGCACTTGCGGACCAAGTTCGCTCTCATTGGCGCGTTTTTTCTTTTCCAGCAAATCCGCAATGGCAGACGTCAGCTCCGGCTGATCGCTGATCAGCGTCATCAGCTTATCGAATTCAATTGGCGCGGGGGTTTGATAGCGTTCCAGCCAGCGTGTCGCCAGCAACGGGCGCAATACGTAGAAGTATTTTTTGTAACGCACCAGTTCTGATTGCAGCTCAGTACGGAAATTGGTTTTCGCCGAACTGCGGTAGTGATACATACCGTTTTCAACCGAATACACGGTTGGCATTAAATTCAGGGCTTCCTGATGAAAACATCCGCTTTTCTCGTACTGCACCGGTGACAGCATCCATTCCACAAAAGCCGGATTGGATTTCCAGAACAAACGCAGCGCTTTGCGAATATCCCAGCCATTGATATCCATCTCATCGACAATCGGATATTCAATCACGTCGCGTTTTTCTTCCAGACCGACCGACAAATACCATTCCGGACGATGCACGTAAATAAAACGTGCATCGTAATCGCTGTCAGGCGATGCAAAGCCCCAGGCGCGGCTGCCGGATTCCACTGCCAGCAAAATCCTGACGTCGTGTTCCTGCTCTGCGGCACGCAAGCGACGCGTGATTTCTTCTCTGGCGTGCTGGCTGATGATGTCCTGCATGTACTTCTCCTTGATAAAACCCGGACAGGAATCATTGAAATTTCTGCCATATCGTGACAGCATACCTTGCACAGTTGGAAACGTCTGCAAAAATTCCGGCGCAGGTTCATAATCTGTTCGTCATGCAGCGTTTGCTTTGCATGCTGCATTCCCTGACATTGTTATCATTACCCTCTGAACGCGGAAGGAAAACCATGATTGATGTTTATTCCTGGCCCACACCAAACGGCCACAAAGTGCATATCATGCTGGAAGAATGCGGCCTGCCTTACCGGGTGTTTCCGGTGGATATCGGTGCCGGCGATCAGTTCAAACCAGAATTTCTGGCGATTTCTCCGAACAATAAAATTCCGGCGATTGTGGATTCTGACGGGCCGGACAATAAACCGATTTCTCTGTTTGAATCCGGTGCGATTCTGGTCTATCTGGCCGGTAAAAGCGGCCAGTTTCTCGGTGATACCGACCGCGAAAAATATCAGACGCTGCAATGGCTGATGTTCCAGATGGGCGGCTTTGGCCCGATGCTCGGACAAGCGCACCATTTCCGCATTTATGCGCCGGAAAAAATCGACTACGCCTATGACCGCTACACCAATGAAGCACGCCGCTTATACGGTGTGATCGATACCCAGTTGTCGCGCACACCGTATCTGGCTGGTGAGCAATACACGATTGCAGACATTGCCGTGTTCCCGTGGGCACGCTCTGCCGCGAATCAGGGCATCAACTGGGAAGAATTCCCCCATGCCAAACGCTGGTTTGATGAAATCGCCGCCCGCCCTGCCGTACAACGTGCTGTGCAGGTGCTGGCCGACTACCGCAAACCCTTAACATCGGATACCGCGCGTGATGCGCTGTTCGGCAATAGCCAGTATCAGCGCAAAACGGCGTAATCCTGCGCTGCGCTGACTCCGGCGCAGCAAGGTTTCCGCACACAAGAAAAGAGATGACTATGCGCCGCCCAATCAAACATTCCAGACAAAAACTGGCCGCTGAAAGTCAGCGCCTCGTCAACCTGGCCGTGGCTGTTGCGCAATCTTCCAGCCGTTATGAAGATCAGTGCTGGCAACAGCAGCTGGACGAACAAGTAATCCGCAGCCTGCATCTGCACCATCAGGATATTCTGGATGGTGCCACCGAGCACTTGCTGCAAAAATCTCCGAATGGTTATGAAGTGCTGGCCGAAACCATGGAAACGGTCAGCACCTCGCTGCAGTTTGAACATGAAGGCAAACCGTGGCGCAGCTTACTGATCGCTGCGCCGGTGCTGGCCTGGACCCGTTTTGAAATTGCTTCCGGCCCGCTCAGCGCCGATATGCAACAGCAGTTTGCACATTGCTTCAGCAATGTTCTGCTGGCGCCGGATGCGCGCTTACGCTTACTGCCGCATTTATTTTCGATTGAACAGTTACCGCGCCAGCACTGCGAAACCTTTGCTTTGCTGGAACAACAAACCGCCGTGCTGATGCAAGGCAAAACCAGCCAGTCAACACCGGAAAATCCGCCCACCGTGCCGTTTCTGGCAGACGTACGCTTTCTGATGGCAGTGGTGGCTGTGCCGGAAGGTGCCCCTTTGTTCCGCTGGCAGTTAAGCGCAGCACCATTCGATACAGAAAAAGCCAAGGACGCTGTTCTGAAAGAATGGACCGAACAAACTGAGAACTTGTTGCACCGGCTGATTCCCGGCTGCAATACCGAGCCTTTGCTGCCGGAATCTTATTTCAGCGCCTGCCGCGAAGCGGATCTGCGTATTCGTCCGGTATCGCTGCAATCAGCGGTGTACTACCTTGGCGAAACCTTTGAACTGCATCCGGATTCGATCCGCGCGGTAATTGCGGGTTTCCGGCATCCGGACACACCGGAAACCGGTGATGAAGTGGATGAATACCGGATCGGTTTCGCCGCTGCCGACAAACCGGAAATTCTGTACGGCGTGGTCTGGCCTTTGTATCAGCCAGACGACAAAAACACTGCTGTGCAGTTCGATGAAGCTGGCCGTTTAGGCGGTGAGATTTCTGATTTGCTGCGTGAATGCGGTATTGTCGACATCATCTGGCAGAACGAAATTTACGACGCAGAATTCTGCGACGACTGCGGTACGCCGATGTTTGCCGATGCAGACGGCGAACTGGTGCATCCGGAAGCGCCGGACGACACACCGGCTCCCGGAACAGCCCATTTTCACTGAAGAAATTTTTCTGATTTGCAGCGGCAGCATAGCCGCACCGATCACATAAGGAGACTTGCATGTCATCACATTCCTCTGAAAAACAGCCACAAAGTCTGACACGCCGCCACTGGCTGGCCGGCACCGGTCTGGCTTTGTCTGCCGCCGGTTTAAGCGGATTTTCCAAAACTGCAATGGCACAGGCAGCCGCAACTGCCGCAGCGCCAAAACCGCTGCCGCCATTTGCCAGCTGGAAAACAGCAGACGCGATGATCGTGCATTCTTCCAGCACCATCGAACTGAAACGCAGTGCCTTCGGCAGCAGCGTGATTACACCGTCTGAAAAACTGTTCATCCGCAACAATCTGCCAACACCGGATGCCGCCATCGTTGCGGACCGTGATGCATGGGTTTTGCAGGTGGAAGGCGTCAAAAAGCCAGCCAGCTTCAGCCTCAAACAATTGCGTGCGATGGGTGTGGAATCTGTGACTACGGTGCTGCAATGTTCCGGCAACGGACGCGGATTTTTCCCGAGCAAACCCAGCGGCACACCGTGGCAGGTCGGCGCTGCCGGTTGCGTGGTCTGGAGCGGCGTTCCGGTCAAAGCCCTGATCGAAGCCTGCGGCGGTGTCGCCGATGGCATGGCATTTATGACCGGTACCGGTGGCGAAAAACTGCCGGAAGGCGTGGATCCGAAATCCTTAATCGTTGAACGTTCAATGCCGCTGAAAGCCTTTGAAGATGCGATTCTGGCGTGGGAACTGAACGGCTCTCCGCTGCCGCTGGCGCACGGCGGCCCGCTGCGCCTGATCGTACCGGGTTACACCGGCGTCAATAACATCAAATACATCAAGCGTCTGGCATTTACCCAGACGCAGACCGAAGCCAAAATCCAGAAGCATGGCTACCGCATTACCGCTGCCGGTCAGGAAAGCAGCCCGAATGATCCATCCGTCTGGGAAATGCCGGTGAAATCCTGGATTACCGCACCGCTGGCAGACAACGGCGAACTGAGTGCAGGTCAAACCGTGATTCAGGGCGTGGCATTCGGCGGCGTGCACGCGGTAAGGCTGGTGGAAGTTTCTGCCGATGGCGGCAAAAGCTGGCATAAAGCCCGTTTCTTTGGTCCGGATATGGGCAAATACGCATGGCGTCAGTTCAGCGTCACCCTGCCCTTATCCGCAGGTGCACACAAACTGGTCAGCCGCGCTACCGATACCGCTGGCAATGTGCAGCCTGAACAGCGTCTGGAAAACGCGCATGGCTACAACAATAACAGCTGGGCAGACCATGCCGTCAGCGTGACGGTGGCAGCATGATGCTACACACAACGATCAAAGCGTCCGCTGCATTTGCAGTCTTGCTGGTACTGAGTGGCAGCTCTGCATTCGCCCAGACAGCCACACCTGCAGCCGCAAATGCTACCCCGCCAACCGCAGCAGAACTGGCCGCAGGCAAAAAAATCTTCACCACCAAAGCAGCACCCGCCTGCGCGTTGTGCCACACCCTGAAAGATGCGGACAGCAGCGGCGATATCGGCCCGGTACTGGATGAGTTAAAACCAGATGCGGCACGCGTCGAAAAAGCCGTACGCGGCGGGATCGGCGTAATGCCTGCGTTTAAAGGCTTGCTCAGCGAAGATGAAATCCGGACGGTGGCGAAATACGTGTCTGCGGTCGCAGGGAAATAGTTTTTTATTCCAAGTCCAAAAACAAAAAGCGATGCCGCTGAAAACGGTATCGCTTTTTATTTTCCGGCTGACGCTTCAAAGAGCGTGCTATCCGGCTCTGCTATTTCGGAATGAAACCGGCAGAACGTTACTGACGTACATAGTCACCAATCAGTTTGATATCTAAATCATCCTGATCAATCAGGCGTTTTGTCAGCGCATCCATCGCTTGCTGGTCTGCCGGATACGGATAGTCTGTAATGCCGGTGACACCGTACTTCTTCAGCATGTGCAGATTCGGGAAATAGATCAGCGGAGAATCCGGATCGAAAGAGAAGCTTTTTATTTCCTTTATATGCGCTTTCATAAAAGCTTGAAAACGCTTTTCTTCTGTAAAGACTTTTTGTTCGCTGCTATCTTTAAGCTCAACACGATATATCGTCGGCACATTCCGTGTCAGTTTTCCTGAAATAACGATGAGTTCATCATCGAATCCAACAGACTCATAAAAAGTCCAGGTTCTTTCAAGCATTTGCGCCACCTGCCGCACGGTTTCATTTTTGCTGGCCTTTGCTTTTCGGATAGTGTCCTTTTTAGCACTTGAACTCATTGAACCACCATGAAAACCCAACATAGCATCCGGTAATAATTTTTTCTCTGAAGCTGCGATAAACAAAAAATTCGCACAGGCTGAGCCACAATAATCTTTTACTTCCAGAACGATTTTATGCTTATGCATCACTTCGGCAATATCCAGCGCATGTTCCATGCTGCCCCCTTGCGAAGTGATGACGATACGGTTGGCACCTTCATTAATGGCAGAAATCAGGGCTTCAGAAGAAGCTTTGTCAATTCCACCTTTAAAAACGATTGTTTGTCCTTCCCTGCTCAAGCTGAATGTCGGTTCGTCCGCCCGTGCTGTCACAGTTAAGCAAAGACTTGCTGCCAGCACAGAAAGGCCAGCGATTTTCTTCAGAATTTTCATGTATGACTATTGATTTCAGGTTGCTGGTAGCTTCGGGAAATAAACGGAAAAAGCAATATTCCCTCACCGTCGTGAATATCCGTTTTTATCGCAAATTAATAAAAAGATGGCAATAATATGTTTACTGTGAAAATTTGTCAAAATTACATTATGATTGCTGCACAGCCGAAATTTCTGTGAAAGGAAAATCATGTCCGGTATTCAATTAATTCTGGCGTTGATCACGTTGCTGTGCGCAGTCGCATTTTACTTTGCAGGCACAAAACCTTTGCTGAATGTGGTCGATTACGCTGCACTGAAAGACCCTGCTGCATTTAACCGCTATGTCAGCAAACTAATGCTGATACCAGCAGCCATTGCGGCAATGAGTAGCCTGATCAGCTACAGCTATCCGGCATTGGCTGTTCCGCTGTTATTTTCATTTCCGGTCAGTGTGCTGGCGCTGGTGGTCTGGATTGCCTCAGGAAGCAAACACTTTGCGGGAAACCTCTGAATATCAGCGTTAAGAATCTGCAATAAAAAAACCGTTCAGCGCAAACTGAACGGTTTTTTGTTTCCGGCACATTGCAGCGCCGGAACATCCTGCGATGAATTTAATCTTTCATTCGATCCATCACATCGTTGCCGAAGGTTTATTTTGCTTCGACCGGCATTTTGTTTTCGCGCCAGTCCGGCATGCCTTCGCGGTACCAGTAAATTTTCTGAATTCCCGCCTGTTTGCCAACAATTACCGCCTTATAGGATTTCCAGCATTCAGGTCCGTTGCAATAGAAAATCACCGGCTTATCTTTTGGTAAACGGCTGATTGCAGAATAGTCGTCCAGACGCGCATCAAAATCGCGGTCTTTCAGGCTTTTTTCAATATAGGGCGCGTGGATTGCACCACGAATACGCTCCTGTTCAAACTCTTTCTGCGAACGGGTATCGACCGCTGTAATACCGGCAGCAATCAGTCTTTGCACCATCGGCGTATCCACTGTTGTCACACCCGGTATCGTTGGCGGCGTCAGAATACCGAGGCTGGCGATGTAACGGTAAAGGCTTTCGTCCGCCAGCGAAGCTGGCTGCATTTTACCCAGTCCGGCCGACTCTGCATCCGCAGAAGTAATCCAGCGCGACACTTTCTTCTTTTCTGCATCGCTGAGACTCTTTTTGACCAGCACAGCCAGTCCTGACGGTACCGGCTTGGTGATCTTAATGATTTTTCCCTGCTTAGGATTGGCTTTGATCCAGGCTTCCGCCTCTTCTTTGCTGGCGACCGTAACATCGGCCATATTCGAGCTCAGCGCCAGCAAACCCGCGCCGCTGGTTTTGCCATAGGTCACGTTTTTGAAAGACTTCAGTGTAAGGCCGGACTCTTCCACCATTGCCTTTGCCAGATAGGTACGCACTGAATCCTGCTGTGTCAGATATAAACGGGATCCGCTCATTTGCTGCGGATTGCTGATTTCCGTACGTGCGATCAGCACGTATTCCGCGTTTTGTTTCTGACGAGCGAGCAACTGATAATGATGGCTGATCGCAGAAGCTGCCACATGAGACGGGCCAACCACAATATCGTTTTCCTGCGTACGGGTGGCGCGCATTGCATCCGTCAGATCATTTGTCTGCCGTAAAGAGATCTGACTATTGAGTGCTGCGCTCAGTGCCGGTGTAGGCGAAGTCAGTGTCGCAAGATTCTTACTCTGCACATCGGCCGGATCAACACCGATTAATACTTTGTAATCTGCCTGCGCCAGCGCTGAAAACAGTACGCTGCTCAGAACGACACCCCGGATTAATTCATTCTTGTTCATTTTGTGACCTTTTATACAAACCTCGAGAGCGATATTTGTCACTATTTCTAGCAACAAACTCATCATTCTGGATGAGAACACAATAAGAAGACAAACATCCGGGCGACGATTTCCGGGCCGGATTCAGCCTGAAACCATCATAGGAACAAAGAATGCAGCATACAGCATTCGACCGACAGGCGGTCAGACAGCAGATTATCCGGCTTGCAAACGATGCCCGTCAAATCTTGTCCGGCACAAATGCTGCACCGCCATATATTTTATGATTTTCAATAAAGTTTTTTAAATTAATAGCAAAATTTTATCGAAATCGCATATTTACCACAATATCGCACTCCGCCTACCACTGGCTGAACGGTTTGCGAATCAGATTCGCATTTGCATAACGGCGGTCTTCCGTCACTTCCTCTCCCAACCAGTCAGGACGAACAAAACGCTGCTCTTCCGATTCCAGCTCGATTTCCGCCACCACTAATCCGGCGTTATCGCCGAGGAACTCATCCACTTCCCACAGCACACCATCGCGCGCGATACGGTGGCGGTATTTTTCGATCAGCGGCTTTTCGCATACCTGATCCAGCAATTCCGCTGCGTCCTGCAAAGGCACCGGATATTCCCATTCGCCGCAGCTTGCACCCGTTGCCATGCCTTTAATCGTGATGCAGCCACGGTCGCCGTCGATACGCACACGCACGATACGGCCCGGTTCGGCGCTGATATAGCCTTGTCTCAGCAAGGAAGAGTGCCCTTCACTGCGCCAGGCATCCGACGTCACCAGAAACTTACGCTCGATTTCTTTTCCCATATTTTCCTCATAAAAAAAGCGCCTGCCGCAGCAGACGCTTATCAGATTCCGTGACCGGAAAGCGCTTATTCAGCCGCTTTCAGCGAAGCCAGAATCGGCTGCAACATCGCTTCGCCCAGTTTGGCGCTGCGTGCACCATCCCAGCCGACGAATTCGTCCGGCAGATTCGCATTATCCTTGAACGGCAATTCCAGTGTCAGCGATACGCATTTGAACGTATGGCCGATGTATTTGGATGCCAGTTTCAGCATATCTGCATTGTACTTAGACGCTTCGTAACCGTACTTGGTCTGGAAGTCCGGGCTGGCTGCGCAGAACGCATCCACAAAAATCTGTTGCTCACGCGCTTGTTTCTCAGTGAAACCTTCGATCATTTCACTGCCTGCCACGAAAATGTAAGGCAACGCTTCATCGCCGTGAATATCCAGGAACATATCGCAACCGGTTTCGTGAATTTTGTTTTTCACGTAATACACTTCCGGCGATGTTTCCAGCGATGGCGTCATCCATTCACGGTTCAGATTCGCACCGGCTGCATTGGTACGCAGATTGCCGCGCACAGAACCATCCGGATTCATGTTCGGCACCACATAAACGACTGCACGCTGCAGAATTTCACGCGCAAACGGATTTGCAGGGTCCAGCAAGGCATTCAGTGTACCTTCTACCAGCCACTCCGCCATGCTTTCACCCGGATGCTGACGCGCAATGATCCAGATTTTTTTCGGCGCTTCAGGATCACCCACCACTACCATATTCAGATCGCGGCCATCCACGGTGTTACCCAGATCTTCCACACGTGCCAGCGGCGAGTGCTCTGCCCCGCCCAGCAAAGACAGATGACGCTCCCAGCTGTATGGCTCAAAGTAAGCGTAATAAACACTGTCGCGTTCCGGCGTATGGCGCACAGTCATCACTTTGCCGTCAAACTCCGTATCCACACGGAACCAGGTTTCGCGGTCATAACTGGCCACCGCACGGTAATCTTCCCAGCCTTTAGCGTAAGTCGATTCACCTGCATTCAGGAATTGCATCACCACTTCCTGATCACGCGCACCCTGCAGACGGAAATGGAACCACTGGCAGAAATCCGCGTTCGAATCCTTGCGCAGATTCAGCTGAATATCACCCGCCTGCTCTGCTTTTACCACCTCGATGGCACCCGCATCAAAATTCTGACTGATTTTGATTGTCATGATGTTGTCTCACTCTCTGTATTCCCCGGCAGGACACCGCGTCCGCCGCATAGTGGCGCGTATTGTTGCAGTTTTTTGCGCACAATTGATGAACTTTTCAGAGAAGTGTGGAAATTTTTTTCCACTTTTTTGATGGTGCACTGCAGTTTTTGTCATTTCCCGGTGCACCCGCCGGCGGCAAGTAGAAATTCAGTATCCTTTCGTCTATAATCAGAGGTTCGAGTCGGGGCGTAGCGCAGCCTGGTAGCGTACCTGCATGGGGTGCAGGGGGTCGGAAGTTCGAATCTTCTCGCCCCGACCATCAAATAAAAAAAGACCAACAGTTTGCTGTTGGTCTTTTTTTATTTCTGCGTTCAGCTAAATTTCAAAATACTCCTGAAGCATCTGATACAAAATCAGCGCCCTGCTGGCAGGTTCTCAGCAATGATTCAAAACCCTTCATTTTGCACTGCCGCCTTAATAAATTATTATCAGACAATAATTTATGCAAGAATAACAATAAAATTGCTTGCGAAATAATTCGCATAATCAACTAAAAAGACGCCAATGATTTCAAAAATGTATCGCGCCACTTTTGCACTCAGCTTGTTAGGCGTGCTGTTATCGCTGATGAGCATTTTGGATCTGGGAGCGCATCCGGGAACATTTGCCTGGCTTTTTCTCTATTTGCCTTTTTTATGGGCATTATGGGTCTGTTGCGCAGTTTTCATTCGGCGACAGCGAAATCTCGTTCATCTGTTAATACTTTGGGGCGTAATTGACATCGCTGTTTTATTGCTTTTCCTTTCCTCTTCTATGGGCTTTGAGCACTGGACTGAGACACACGGTGCGGATGTTGTTTTGTTTGTGACCTATTTACCTGTCTTGATGCCCACTCTTTTTCTGACCGCATTCTTGCCAGATAGTTTTCAGCTTTTGCTCTCGCAAAGTCTTGAGACACTATTAAAATTGTGCGGCAACCGAATGGGAGAGGGATTTGCCTGCTGGTTATACTTCTCACTATCAGCTGTACCACAGTCACTTTTTTTACTTGGTCTTGGCCAATTAATTATGTTGATTAATAGGAAGCAAAAAATATCGAATTAACAATCTGTTTCCTTTATTCCAACGCTCTCAGTATCTTCCGTTGCGGTGAATATTCAGGTTGATACATGGCACTCACCGCAGCTGGCAAAGTTCCGCACAAAACCCTGACACACCGCAAACCACCACGTCACGCTTGCTGAATTTGTAAGCAAACCATAAGCCTGTCTCCCTATAATCATCAGCGGAGACCAATATCTGATAAAAATTATGTTACCTGCTTATCTGAGTCATGCGGATTGTCTGAAGCATGAGATGGGGGCGCAGCATCCTGAGAGTCCTGAGCGGCTGGGTGCGGTCAGTGATCAGTTGCTGATGCGTGGTTTGCTCGACTATATGCATGCGTTTGATCCGCCGCTGGCGACGCAGGATCAGCTGGCACGGGCGCACAGTGCAGACTATCTGCAGCAGTTTGCCGAGACCGGTGCGAATGTGCCGGAAGACGGCTATGTGCAGATTGATCCTGATACCCGCATCAACGCCTATTCTTATCGCGCTGCCCTGCGTGCTGCCGGTGCGGCGGTGATGGCAGCGGATCTGGTGGCGACCGGCAAGGCGCCGGTGGCGTTCTGTAATATCCGACCGCCCGGCCACCATGCAGAACGGGCTGCGGCTGGCGGTTTCTGCTTCTTCAATAATGTGGCAGTGGCGATACTGCATGCGCTGGACACTTACGGGCTGGAGCGCGTGGCGCTGGTGGACTTTGATGTACATCACGGCAACGGCAGTGAGGATATTCTGGCCGGTGATACCCGCGTGTTAATGTGTTCCAGTTTTGAAAGCGGCATCTATCCGTTTTGCGGCGACGTGCCTAAGGCAGCGAATATGGTGAACACCGGCCTGCCTTCGCGTTCCGGCGGCAAAGCTTTCCGCGAAGCGGTCAGCCAGCACTGGATTCCGGCGCTGGACGCATTCCGCCCGCAATTGCTGTTTATTTCTGCCGGATTCGACGGTCATCGCGAAGATGACATGGGCAATCTGGGTTTAACCGAAGCTGATTTTGAATGGGTAACGCGGGAACTGGTCGGCGTGGCGAACCGCCATGCAAAAGGCCGGATTGTTTCCTGTCTGGAAGGCGGTTATGAATTATCGCCGCTGGGCCGCAGCGCCGCTGCGCACGTGAAAGTGCTGATCGGCGCGGACTGATTGCCTGCCTGAAGCCTGCAACACACTGACATTGCTGAAGTCTTCACTGAGAACACTGAACATCATGGACAAACACTATCTTTCTAATCTGTTTTCACCGCGTTCGCTGGTGGTTTTTGCAGGCAATCCTGCGCAGCCGGACAGTCTGAATGATCTGGCGGCTCAGTTACTGAAAGATCTGGAAAGCGGTGGCTTTCAGGGGCCGGTCAGCTTTTTAGACAGCAGCATGACCGGCACGCTGGGCGATCTGGCGGCATCGAAAGCCGATCTGGCGCTGATTGCCTTGCCGAATGATGAAATTGCGAATGCGCTTGAAGTGGCCGGACGCATACAGTGCAAGGCGGCAGTCGTGTTATCGCAAGGTGTGGATGCAGCGCTGGCAGCGTGTTTGTATGCGATTGCCGCACAGCATCAGATTCATTTACTGGGACCGGACAGCATGGGTTTCCAGCGTCCGAAAGCCTTACTGAATGCCAGCGTGATGGGCAAACTGGCGCGCCCCGGCCATATCGCCGTGGTGTCGCAATCCGGTGCACTCGCCAGTTCCGTGCTGGACTGGGCAGAAAAAAGCGGCATCGGTTTTTCTTCACTGATTACACTGGGCAGCAATACTGCGGTCGATATCGCACAGGTGCTGGATTTTCTGGCGGAAGACCGCGATACGCGCAGCATTGTCGTGTATCTGGAAAGCATACGCCATGCGCGGCGCTTTATGAGTTCTCTGCGCGCAGCGGCAAATGCGAAGCCGGTGATCGTACTGAAATCCGGCCGTGAAGAAGACGGCTCCCGCGCCGCCCTCACCCATTCCGGCAATATTGCGGGCAGCGATGCGATTTTTGATGCCGCCTTGCAGCGTGCCGGTGCGGTACGTGTGGGTTCGATGGTGCAAATGTTTGCGGCGATTAAGTGTCTGTCCTCGCCGTATTTGCCGATGGGTCGTCGTCTGGCGATTATTTCCAATGGTGGCGGGCCTGCAGTGCTGGCGGCAGATGCGGTCAATGAATTGCGCTTATCGCTGGCAAGTCTGCCAGCGGCCTCTGCTGGGACCTTAAAACCGCAATTGTCGCCGCTTGCAAAGATTGATTCCATCCTCGATCTGGGTCTGGATGCGAATGCAGAACATTACCGCGCCGCGATCAAAGCCTGCGCGCAATGCAGCGAGATCGACGGCATACTGGTCATGCTCGCACCCACGCCGGGCGCAGACAGTTCTGCCGTGGCGCAGGCACTGGCAGAAGAACAGGCGCTGGCCGGCAAAACCATCATCAGTTGCTGGATGGGTGACGACCGCGTGATTGAAGCGCGCCGCATTCTGTACAAAGCCAATGTACCGAGCTTCCGCACACCGGAAGCCGCTGTCGATGCCTTCCACCACATTTCCCTGTTCCATCAGAACCAGCAATTGCTGCGGCAAGTGCCCTCTTCCTTATCGCAACTGGCAGAACCGGATATTGAAGGCGCAAGGATACTGATAGAAAGCGTGCTGGCTGAACGCCGCAAAGTGCTGACCGAAATGGAGTCCAAAGCACTGCTGTCGGCCTTCCATATTCCGGTGACCAAAACCATCCTCGCGCGCAGCAACAATGAAGCAATGCTGGTTGCTAATCAGCTTGGTTATCCGGTCGCGTTAAAAATTGACTCCGCAGAGATCAGCCATAAATCCGATGTACAAGGCGTGGCACTGAATGTCGCCAATGCGGCAGCGGTGCGCGAAACCTGGCAAACCATGATGGCGCGTGTCAGCAAACTGCGTCCGGATGCGCGTATCAATGGCGTCACGATACAAAACATGGCCGGCAAAACCGAAGGCCGCGAACTGTTTATCGGCGTCACTAGTGATGAATTATTCGGCCCCGTGATTTCCTTCGGTATCGGCGGCATCATGATTGAGCTGATCGCGGACCGCAGTCTGGAACTGCCCCCGCTGAACCAGTTCTTAGCCCACCGTCTGATCCAGCGCGTGCGCTCTTCGCACATACTCGATGCGTGGCGCGGTTATGCGCCGGTACACCGCGAATCCATCGAACAAATTCTGCTGCGCGTGTCGGAAATGGTGTGCGCGCTGCCGCAACTGAAAGAAATGGATATCAATCCGGTCATCGTCGATTCCGCAGGCGCGATTGTGGTGGATGCACGCATTGTGGTGGAAAACGTCACCCTGAAACCCGGCAATTACGAACATCTGGCGATTTCGCCCTACCCCGCCGGCAGCGAAATGGAATACCCGCTGCGCGACGGTTCGCACTATCTGGTGCGTCCCTTGCATCCGCATGATGCAGACATGCTGCAGGCGCTGGTACGCGGCCTGTCGGAAGAAAGCCGCTATTTCCGCTTTGTATCGTCGATTAAAGAATTGTCTGACCGCATGCTGGCCAAATTCACGCTGATCGACTACGACCGCGAAATGGCGCTGGTGGCGGTCTACCGCGAACGCAAACCGGATCAGGAAGGCGGCTTCACCGAAACCGAAAAAATCATCGGCGTCTCGCGCTACGTGACCAACCCCGACAAAACCACCTGCGAATTTTCTCTGCTGATCGCCGACGAATTCAGCGGACAAGGCCTTGGCTCCCGCATGATGCGATCCATCATCGACGTCGCCAGCCAGCGCGGCCTGCAAAAAATCGAAGGACTGGTGCTGACCAAAAACAGCAGCATGCTGAAACTGATGCGCAGCCTCGAATTTCAGGTGATGAAATACGAAGAAGACGAAGACTTCAAACTCTGCGTGAAACCCCTGTAACCCTGCGCTCTGTTCACGGAGCGCAGTTACACCCGCCTTCCGCCATTGCTGGCATCAACAAAAAAGCGCGTCACCCTGATCACAGGTGACGCGCTTTTTTATGACCGCTCCACATTCACTATTATCCACGCTTGTTATGCAGAACTCCGCATCCGCCATTTCCAGAGAACCAGACTTTCTGCCGACGACCACAGGATGGCTATGCTGAACAGCGCATTTGGGGTAAAAAAAGCACGTTGCGAGGCAAATTAACAGCCTCCAAAACACCGCCTATTCAGCCCCAGCGAATTCCCACCTCAAACCGGTTCAAACACCGGCAAATGATTGCGATGAAACTGCTCGATTCCGTACTGACGCAAAGTCTCCAGCCAGCGTTCTGCAACGGTGCGACCGACCTTCTGCTCCAGCGCAGCTTCGCGTAGCAGCAAGAACTCCGTAAGCAGTGTGGTCGGCATAATTCCGGGATCGTCAGTATTTACCAATACACGAACCGGCCCTCGGCGCAGCCCGTAAAGATTGGCGGCAGCGCCGGTGTCGAGTATTGATTCATCCGGTGGATGCCAGCGAAAAATCGGATGCTCTGCGTGTGATTTCAGTCGGGCAATATACACATTGGATGTCGGATTCGCCTCAATGATCAGACCCAGCTTATCGTACTCGGTAAGTAACCAGTCTTGCAGTGCATACATGAAATCCAGCTCGGCCGGTGTATCAACATCTTCCAGTATGTCTTTGCGACTTCCGAGGCCTGCTCTGGCGCCAGCCTTTGAATGGAATCCACCATGCGCTGCTGCTTCATCGCCCATTCGCACAATAACCATCGGCGCCTCCTTCAGCGCCGCAAGCCAAGTATGACGTGCCTGATACAGCTTACTTGCCAGCGTACGGCGCTCGCTTAATTCTTGATGATCAGGTAAGGCGCACTGTTCTTGCGCAGTGATTTGCCAGCTATCTTGAACTTGATTCAGTCGATAGTAACAATTACGCCGCAGCCACCATGCCTGATACAAATCGTCCGGCCTTGCGTGGCACAAGGGCGAAGTCTCGAACCCCTCAGACAAATTGGAATCTGGCTGCGGATTTGCAGCAACGCCCGCCATCAAATCGCTTGGTTGCCACCATTGTGACAACCGCCAGAAGCGCACAATGCGGCGCTCTAACAAGGGCAAAACCTGCTGCGCCAGCGGCAAAACACCACTCAATACGCCTGCGTGATGCCACAACCACACCAGATTATCCAGATGCTCATCCAGCGGCAGCACCATCTCCCCCTGCCTTGCTGCCCATTGTTTCGGCTCAATACCCAGCGCCAGTGCATGGCCCAGCCGGTCACCTTCGCGCATTTCGCAAAAACGTACGGTCTCGTCAATATGGCGCATACCCGATGCAGGATGCGCGTAGTCCTCACCGGCATGAATGCTCAGATGAAAACCCGTACTGGCGCGCTCACCATCCGGCCGTGACTTAAAGCCACAGCGCAACCAGCGCAGTACCGGCGCAAACCATTCGATTTTCAGTGCATTTTCATCGCCCGCCACATCCAGCCCGCGAAACCATCTGGCAGGCTGAAAATGAAAATTCGGGTTCAGTTTACCGCCCAGAAATTCTGATGTGTTCCAGCCAGACCGACTTTGCAGGTTACACATCAGTTTTTCAGCATCTTTCCACAGCTGATTGCTTTCAGCCTTGGGACGTTGGTTTTGCTTATGAGGTTGTGAACGGGAGAAATGGCCACAGAACTGCCATCGCTCCAGATTCTGTAAGTAGCTCAACGCTTTACTGTCGAGCTTAATTTCATGCTCGCCAAAAACGTACGGTGGTTTTGGTTGGCTCAATTCCGCTGTTTTTGTCATTCCCCTGGTAAATGAGCGCGTAAATTCTCCGGAAAATGCATCTGGCCCAGACTTAATTTCTGCTACATCAGCGTTGGAAGACCAGAGACGCCGAAAATTATCATGCCGTTTTGACTTACGATGCATTGCCGAGCCGAAATACCGCTCCGCAAAGCGTGTAAGACCTTGCCCATCCATGATCAGGCTGCGACGCAGCTGATTGACTGTCTGCCAAAAGCACAAAATCGCCGCACGTTGCAACGGATGTGTCTCTGCATCGCTGTAGCACGCACACAGATAGATATACAGCCACAGCCAGCGATTGGCGTCACCACGACTCATCGCCTGAGCAAACTCGCCAAGCAGCCAATCAGCGCTGCCAGTGTTCGCGGCAGACAGGCGGCTGGCCAGCAAATCCCACTCTGGGTGACGACAGGGGTCATGTGTGGCAAGCGTAAGACGCGCAAGATGCTGCGGCCAACTCGCCGAATGCGACGGCCAGACACTTTGCGTACCATGTGAGATACAGTGCTGCTCTCGAGGCTCTAACAGCAGCACCAGCAATTGCCGCGCACGTTGCAATAAAATCTGCAGACCATCATGTTGTTCGCGCTGCCACAAACCCGCCTTTTCTTTAAGAGACAAGGCGCCATCGGACAGAAGAAACTCATCAAGAATCGCACTATCCGCAGTAACACCCCAGAAATGCACATGCCCCTCGGCAAATGGAAATGACGGGTTGCCCGGCGGCGCGAAGAAAGCCGTTTGCGCCGACACAATGCGACGAATGTCATTGACTTTAGGGTGTGAAATTTCCGCTAACCAGCTTGCGAAATGCCATCCCGCCAGTAGCGTCGGATCCATCCCCGCCGCCAGGCGCACATATGCCCGTACTTCCCCTTCGCGGTAGCACAGCAAATCACCATTGCGTTGCATGAGCCGTTGCTGCAGCTCGTCCAGCCACGGCAGTGCCGGTGTCAGCAGCAGATCCCCATCAAGCATGCGCCCCATCAATTGCCGAACATCCGTCAGCCGGTGTTCACGCGGATAACGCGCTTCGATGCCTTCCACCAGCAAATGGTAGAAATTCTCTTGCAGCTGATGCCAGCGATCTGACTCCAGCGCATCAACTGGCTTTAGCAATTCGTTCCAAAGCCATACTGCCAACTTTTCATCGCCGAAGAAGCACTCGGCGGCATGTTCAGTCAAAGTCCGATGAAGCATTCAGATCACCTAGCCAAGTGATTTTGAATTGCATGTCTAAGAGTAATAATCACATCATCGCCATCAGTATAAATCTTTATTCCTGAATGCAGTAATTCGCGGCATTCATCCAAATTTTTATGCTCTAAAGCTTTTTCAATTCGTGTTTGTGACAATCTTGCTGGAACCGGGCTAATATTTAATGTCTTGCACAACCAAACTTTTGAAGTATCTTTGATTGGTTTATTTAAAATCTTATTATTTGGAAGAGAATCTTTCTTTGGCCAATTTAACTTAATTACTTCATCAATCCACTTCTTCAGCGGGTGCTCTGCCAGCACGATACTCACTGCCCTAAGTGAACTATTTCTATTAAATGCATCCAATATTGGTTTGACATTGATATTAAACTGGTCATTACCTGTATAATTTTTAAGATTTTCAGGATGGATGTTGGTTGTAGCTACCACATTTTCTAAGCCAAACAATTCCCCCTTTTCAAAACTACCAAAGGCAAACCAGGTTGAATAGAACGCATACGCAGCAGTATTCAATGCCGTTCCAATATCCTTCATACCGTTCGGGTCTATTTTATTACTTGCTACCTGGCTAAATACTTTATTGAATACCTTGTAAACCAACCAAGGAGACAACTCCAATTCGCTAACATGATGACTGTCGTACCACTTATTAATATCACGACACAGTGTCTGGACTATTTCAGGTATAACTGAGTCCGGAATAGCTTCATACTTTTGCTCTAAGTCTTCATCTGCAGCGTTAGTAGTTTTATCCCTATCATCAATCGTGATGGTTTTGGTCGGCGCCAGTGCCGCAGCAGAAAAGAATGGTGCACGTCCCATGATCGCATAAATATCATCCTCACTTATCCGACCGACAATACTGGCCATCAGCAATTCGAAAATGCGACCAATATTCAGCAGCATGGTTTGTTTCGCGTTGGTGTAAAAGTTGCGTTGTGTCAGCAGCGCAATCAAAAATCTCGCCTTATTTTTACGATCTTCCGTCAGATCTTGAATCGAAAGACGATGAATTTCATCGGTGTACTTCCAACCCTTGCTTGTATTGACGCCAATTTCCGCCACCGGATACGGCAACATGGTTACTTGTGATCGGATACCAAACAGCCATTCTTCCGGCAAGCGTCCATTTAATAAAATCGGCCAAGCTGAAAGGTCATCTTCCCTATCGAATAACTCAAATCTCGCCTCAGCATGTGCAAATGGATCGAACAAAGGTGTGTCCAGAATACTAGGCCGCAGCAAAGACCGATCCGACCAGTCCTGCCAGTGCTGTTTGGCAAGTAGTATCAGATAAGCTGCGCCGGCCTTAGGCTCAAAACAAAAATATTTTGCCAACTGCTCCGCAGTAGCATTTTTGCCCGAAGCTTCACCATCAGAAAGCAAACACGGCCAGTGCTTGCGAACCTCCAGTTCGCTTTTCGCAGAACGGATTGTGTCTGGTAATTGAGGAATGAATTCCCGGCAATGCTGCAAGAGCTGGGTTAAAGCGCGAATAGACGGAATCGGCAGTGGCAAACGACTTCCTTCCAACCCATTCACCGGCCCGACCAGAAAAATTTCGAGCCAGGCTATGAAATTCCGCAGCGGCATTAATTCCGCTTGTTGCCCATCGCGTAAAAAAATATCGCTTTGTTGCCAATAGCTATTTACTTCCGGCATGGTTAAGCGACGAGGAAACGGCAGAATTTTTCGCTGATATTCTTCTGCCAACTCGACAGCGCGATCGTAAGCATTATCTGACTTATGACTGGAATCTTTCGTCAGTCGCCCATGAAAATCGCGCCAGGTAATTTCGTCGTATAGTGAACGGTCACCGCAAACGATAGGTAAAACATAAGGCGTGGCCAGATAACGGCGTACGATTTCGAGGTTTTCAAAGGCGCGGTTTAACGAGGTATCAACATCGTCAATTGGCAGAATCAGCAATTGTTTGCCCAACAATCCCAGCACTTCGCGGAAAAAATCCTGCACGCAGTCCGCCAGTTGCTTATTGCTGTACATGGCACGTACCTTGTCCATGCCGTGACGCTCATGCTGAGTCTCGACCGATTCCAGAGAATGGACGAGCTTTTCCAGAGTCTGGTTCAGGTGACGGGCTTTGTTGGGGTCTTTTCTTTGCGCTTCTTTCACTTCATTGTCATGCAGCACAGCAGCAACAATGATATGCAGAAATAAGGATTCGCCGTTTTCTAACAAAGTAGGATCTACCGGATCAAAAATATGGACTTTGCTCAGAATATCCTTGTGCTTATCCGTATTCAGATAACTCTTCAGATTGACCAGTACCGCCGTCTTACCAGTACCACGCGCACCGTCAATGGAAATGGCATTGTGTTCGCGCAACTGGTTCAGCGATTTACCTTTCGCTGCTTCCGCTTTTTTCACGGCTTCACCGATCCTTTGTGCCAGCTGCTCATATACTTTGATTGGCAGTAGCGTATTGGCATCGGGTAATACAGCACTTTCAACAGCATCAATGGGAATGTATCGCTTGTTCTGGGTCATGATCGGCGCTTGACGAATGGTCAGAAAGTTTATTAATGGAAATGGCAATAATCATATCATGGCATATGTGCATGGCATTTTTATACCATTTGACACCTTAAGAAATGCATAGAACATTTCCGGTTATGTTGCTTTTCTTCTCGACAAACGAGCTTTCCACTGGTGCCCTGCTTCGTTCCAAACTAAAGAAAATGCTCAATGGTTCATGAGGCACCACGCCTCTTTAGCAGGCTATTTTCATGCCAGCCAACAATCACACCTATTGTGCAGAACTCAGCATCTGCCATTTCCAAAGCCCCAGACTTTTTGCCGACGACAGCCGGATGGCTGTGCTGAACACCGCATTTGGGGCTGAAAATGCCTGCTGACGGGCTGGCTGCGCTCCGCTGCGACCTCTGCCGTCCAGTGCCGCTAAATTGCTGTTGCGGTGATGGTCTGCGTAGAATCGCTTGCTTGCGATTTAACGATTGCATTTCCTATCATCGTTTTGTGAAAGTCTTTTGCATGTCACTGGCCCGTATTGATGCGTTTCTGATGAATTCCCGTCCCCGTCAACTGGCAGGCTGGCAGCGGTTTTGGCGGGAGTTCTGGTTTTTTGGTTTGAAAGAAGCACGCTCCTGTTTGTTTGTGGGTTTGTTTTTCGCCTCGGTATTGCTGGTGCCGCGCGCCGGTGTGCTGGGTGTGGCGCGTTACGATGTGTTGCTGATACTGGCGCTGGCGATTCAGGCGGGGATGGTGTGGAGCAAGCTGGAAACGCTGGATGAGCTGAAGGCGATCAGCCTGTTTCACGTTCTGGGATTTGCACTGGAAGTGTTTAAGGTGTCGGGTAAGATTCAGTCGTGGGCGTATCCTGAGCCGGGGCTGACAAAACTCTGGGGTGTTCCACTGTTCAGCGGCTTTATGTACGCTGCGGTGGGCAGTTACATTATTCAGGCATGGCGTTTGTTTGATTTGCGCATACGCCATCATCCACCGTACTGGATGGCCGGACTGATTGCGGTGCTGATGTATCTGAATTTTTTCACGCACCATTTTCTGGGTGACTATCGCTGGTATCTGGCGGCCTGTGCACTGGGTCTGTATGCCCGTTCAACCGTCATTTTCCGTCCGCTGGATACTGACCGGCGCATGCCTTTGCTGCTGAGTTTCATTCTGATCGGCTTTTTTATCTGGCTGGCGGAAAACATCGGCACGCTGTTCGGCATCTGGCGCTATCCGAATCAGATCGGCGCGTGGTCTACCGTGCATCTGGGCAAATGGAGTTCATGGTCGCTGCTGGTGATCATGAGTTTTACGCTGATCGCGAATCTGAAACACATCAAGCAGCATGTGCATGTGGCGGAGTAAGCCCGCTCAGTCGTCCGGCACTGCTGTTATGCAGAACTCCGCATCTGGCATTTCCGGACAGCCAGACTTTCTGCCGACGACCGCCGGATTGCTGTGCTGAAGTCCGCATTTGGTCTTCAAAATGGCGTTTCAACGGCTTTGTGAACTGTGGCAGATGCTTACCAGAGGCCTCGTCCCTACCCTTAAAAAAACCAAGCCGGTGCGTTTTTACGGCACCGGCTTGGTTTTGACGGGATTCAGCGTTCAGAAATGCTTAGGTGAAACTCAGGCGCTGGCGGAGAACAGGCTGCCGACGGATAAGCTGCCCTGCACTTGTGTGGCGACCAGTTTCAGGAAGGATTGCAAATCACCTTGCTGCGGGTTGCCGCCGCTGGCTTTGATCAGGGTGTTAAACGAGGATTGCAGGTTGCTCAGCAAGGAGTTGGCCTGATCGCCGCTGCCCTGCTCTAACTGCGAAATCAGTTTTTGTATGCCTTGCTGCAGCGGATAGGTAGGGCTGCTGGTATTCAGTTGGGCGGGCTTGGCATAGACGTTTGCGCCGCCGGTTTTGCCGGATGGCATACCTTCGACTTCGGGCATTGCGGCGTATAACTGGCTTAAGAACTGATTGCCGCTGCTCTGGCTGTCTTCGGTATCAGAGAACAGGCTGCTGATACTGCTGCCCGCGCTGAATTGCTGCAGGGATTGCATCAGCGCCGCCGCCATCACGGATTTGTCCTGCAGCGTGCCGGTGTTACTGGCCGGTGTGCTGGCAGAAGATGCTGAAGAATTTACCGTGCTGGCGGTGCCGCTGGTTTGCGTGGATTTGACGACGGGAGCGAGGTTGCCGAGTAAGGAACTCAGGGAATCGCTGCCCACTCCGGAAATTGCCATATCTGCTCCTTGTCTGCGCCCCGCCTGCCATGCTGCAAACAGGGACTGATACTGGCATTTACGGCAAATTCCGGCGGCAACACAGGGTTACCCGGAAAATTTATCCCTTGCCCTGCCGTCCGCGCTGATAGGCCTGAATCAGCGCTTCGTAAAACGCTTCACCATTCATTTCATAGCCATCCTGCGTGAAATGGATCAGGTCTTGCCCTGCCAGCGGTGGCGTGGCGCTGGCATAGCGCTGAATCGCGCAAGTGCCGCCCATGGCTGCCATCCAGTCCCAGAACAGGATTTTTTCTTCGATCGCCACTTGCCGCTGTATTGTTTTGACATGGTTCAGGCCGCTGGGCTGACGGAAGCGGCAGCCAACGTAATCACCGGGGCCGTTGCGGCGTGCGGAGTCCGGTGCACCGATCATCAGAATCGCGGCGGATGGCGCTTTCTGGCGCAGCAGGCGGATCGAGTTTTTGAGATCCTGATAATAGGCATCCCAGTCCGGCTTCGGATCGAAGGCTTCATTGGTGCCGTAAGCCAGCACAATTAAATCCGGCTGACGCCAGCGTAACTGATCGCTGACGGCTTCCTGCTGCCAGCGCAGTGTCACGCGCTGCATCGCGCCGACGATGCCGAGCGCATCGACCGTGACACCGGGGTTCAGCGCATCAATCGCAATGCCACCCAGTTCTGCGGGGTTGTCCTGCGCTTTCAGATAAAAGCTGTTCAGATCATTGCCGTTGCCGATCACATAGGACATTTGCCAGTCTGCGCTGATCGGCGGCGAGAGTTCGCGTACGTCCCCGTTCGGCAGTGTCAGTTTCCACGGCGATACCGGTTGATCATTCACTTTACGTGACCAGACCGAGATTTTATACATGCCATTCAGCGGGAATTTCGGCACCAGTTCTGCCTGTGCGCCGGGTGCCGGTAAGTTTCCGATGCCGCCGACGGGCAGGTTCTCAGGATTGCCGCGACTGATGCGCATATTCCAGTCGCCGCTCATTTTCATCAGAAACTGGGCGGAGCGCTGATTTTTGACGTAACCGGGAGTAATCCAGCCCGGGCCGCTGTTGCCGAAGCGTTGTTGCAGACGGCTGCGGTAAGCCTGAGTGAAATAATCACCGGCCGTATGCGAATCGCCAAGCTGCAGAATGCGTACCACTTCCCTGCTCTCGTGCCGTTCCAGCGCCGCCAGTTGCCGCCATAAACGCGGCGCATTCGGATCGCCGTAATCGACGACATTCGCTGCCTGCGCGGGGCTGGCAGCGAGCACACTGCCGCATAACAGCAGCGGCAGGGTTTGTTTCAACATACTACGCATATCAGGACTGGGGTTGCGGCGTCGGCAACACCAGCTGCTTCAGCACTAATTGAGTCAGGATTTTGTGACCGTCGCGGGTGAAATGGATACCGTCTTCACTGCGCACCACCACACTGGTGCCATCTTCTTTGGTGATATACCGCTGGTAAACATCGGCATTATCACTCAATGCTTCGCGGGTGGATACAAAGCGGGAAATGCCGTCCGTCATGGCTGATGCATATAACTGATTCAGCAACCGGACGCCGTTATTCACTTTTTCTTTGCCCATGTTCGGCGCACCCAGCCAGATCACACGCACGTGCTGCGAATGCGCAAACTGCAGAATACTGGCCACGCGCTGCGCATAAATGCTGCGCCAGCGCTCGGAACCGAAGCGTTCGTATTTACCAGCCAGCACCATATCCCAGGTATCGTTTGCACCCATCATCACCACCAGCACACTGATTTTTTCTTTCGGAATCAGTTCGCGGATTTTTTCCGGCCAGTCAAAGTAAGTCGGATAGGTTAAGCCGGTACTCTGCTTGCTGGCGTCAATCGCTTTGACGTGGGCTTTCTGCAAGGCTTTGGCCAGATGCGGTGCAACGCCCTGCATCATAGAATCGCCGACCAGCAATACGCGGTCGTTTTCATTCAGCACCAGTCGTCCGTCCGAGCCCAGTTTCACAAAGTGACGGACTTCATTGCTTTCCGTCACCGCCGGCTGGCTGGCGCTGGTTTCTGTTGCAGGCGTGCTGGCGACACCGGATGCAGCGATGACTTCCGGTGCGCTGAGCTTTTTCGCGGTTTCGCCGGAAGCAGCAACTTTACTGCTGCGCGCAGATTTCGGCGCATGGATCGCATCAGAATGCAGCTTGAGTTGCGCTGCCGTTGCCATTGCCACCGGTTCCGGCTGGGATTTTTCACCGGCCAGCGCTTCATCTTTGCCCAGCATCAGGACGTTGACCGCCGTAATCATGCGGTCGCGGGTTTCACTCTGCCATTCGGCAGGTACGGTCAGCATGCCTTCCAGCGTGTGGCTGAGCTTTGCACCGCTGGCCCACCAGCTTTGCGCATTCAGCGCACCGAGGCCGGAATCCTGATGGCGGGTTTGCTGCCAGTATTCATGAAATGCATCGGCACGACACCAGAACACCAGCCCGACCGTTGCCGCCAGCACAGCCAGCGTACCGGGTAATCCGTTATAGCTTGTTTCTTCTTCAGAGCGTTCGCCAAGATACATGTTGTTCACCAGCACAGACAATCTTGTTGTTAAGTTCAGCGCAAAAAATCAGTAAGAGTAATACAAAAATGCCGGTACGCCGGAAGGTCCGAGCAAGTGCAGCACCAGTACCACAGCCGCCAGCAAAAGCGGCTTGATCAGTAATGGCGTTGCCGCCAGCCCGCGCACCAGCAATTCCTGCATACGGCGTGCATACACAGAAATCACAAAAAACATGCCCAGCGCCACCAGCGCAGCCAGCACGTTCAGCGTCACCGGACCATCCGTACGCAGCATGCCGGCAATAAAGTGGTTCGCATCCTGAAAACTGTCAGCGCGGAAATACACCCACGCAAAACATACGGCATGAAAACTCAGCACGGCGCTGATCCAGCCGGACGGCGTACGGCGGGTAACTTTTTCCAGCGTATTTTGTGCCACCATTCCGAGGCCATGCATGCCGCCCCAGATCAGGTATTTCAGGCTAGCACCGTGCCACAAACCACTGATCAGCATCGCAGTAAAGATATTGACCTGCGAACGCAGCCAGCCGTGGCGGTTGCCGCCGAGCGGAATGTAAACAAAATCACGGATCCAGCTGGACAGAGAAATATGCCAGCGGCGCCAGAAATCACGCAGATTACGCGCCAGATACGGCTGATCAAAGTTTTGCGGCAACTGGTAGCCGAGCAACAGCGCCAGCGCAATCACCAGATCGGAATAACCGCTGAAATCCAGAAAAATCTGAATTGCAAATGCATACATGCCGACGATTAATTCGATTCCCTGATAGCTGTCCGGATTAGCGAATAAAGGATTGACCCAGTTTTCTGCCACCCAGGTGGCAATCCAGACTTTTTTCACCAGCGCCGATAACAGCAAATACACAGCAAGGTCCGGCGCGAGGATGGTTTTCTGCGCGGTATCGCGAATCTGGGTCAGCAAATTATCGGCACGGCAAATCGGCCCGGCGAATAAGGTTGGAAAGAATGCCAGATATAAAGCACTTTCTTCTGCCCGTGCCGGTTCGCACTGCCCTTTCGCAACCGATACCAGATAGGCAATCGCCTGAAAGGTATAAAACGAAATCCCTACCGGCAGCAGAATATCCAGCGCAGGGAAAGCCCAGTGCAGCCCTGCTCCGGCCGCCAGTTGCTGAATCCCTTCGCGGAAAAAGTCGTAGTATTTAAAGACTGCCAGATTCGCCACCGCAAGCACCACGCCAGTGCCGCAAATGCCGCGGCGCCATGCGGTCCGCTGCGCGCTCAGGGCCATCAGGCCAGTCAGTATCGTCGAAAAAACCGCCAGAATTGCGGCGAAGCGCCAGTCGATGGACGCGTAAATGGCGTAGCTGGCTGTCAGCAGACTCAGCTTTTGTGCGCGGGGCCATCGTACCAGCCCCCAGTAAAGGATCAGAAAACCCAGAAATACCAGCGCAAACTCAGGGGACAAATAACTCATACTTCAAATCGGAACGAGGATGGCGCTGAAGAAAACTGCAGCAACAAAATACAGTGCACTGCCGCTGCAAGTTTCCACAGCGAATACGCAGTAAAGTTTGCGAATTTACATGAATTACACAGTTTATTGCAATGTTTTTCAGGCAAATTCAGTAGCCCTGTTGCAGATCCACGGATTCCGGGATCTCACCGGAAGCCAGCCAGCGCCGCAGGTTTTGCGCGACGATCTGCGCGGCGGTGTCGCGGGTGGTTGGCGCAGAGATATGCGGTAGCACCGTGACGGAGGGATGAGACCAGTGCCAGCTTTGCGCGGGTAATGGTTCCTGGGAAAACACATCCAGAACAGCGTGACGCAGGTGTTTTGTATCCAGCGCGGTGCGCAAATCTGCATCATCCACAATATCACCGCGCGCAAAATTGATCAGTGCCGCACCGGCAGGTAATTTTTTCAGCAATGCTGCATTCACCAGTCCGCGTGTCTGCGGTGTTAGAGGCAGCAGCAAGACGAGAATGTCTGTCTCCGCCAGCATTGCCTGCAAACCCTGCTCACCGGAGAAGCAGCGCACTCCTTCAGGGCCATTACCACGCCGACTCCAGCCAGATACCTGAAAACCGGTCTGCTGCAGTAATTTCAAGGCTGTACCACCCAACTCACCGGTACCCAGCACACTGACTCTGCGCGCCCGCGCCGGCGTATATTCCAGTGGTTGCCAGCGCCGTTCCGCTTGCAACTGACGGTATGCCGGCATATCGCGATGCAGATACATAGTCCAAGCGAGTACCGCTTCCGCCATGGTTCGCGCAAGTTCCGGGTCTTTCAGCCGCACCACTGGTAATTGCCAGTCCTGCAAATCACTGAGCAAGCGTTCCACACCGGCCCAGACGCTGTGCACCCATTTCAGATTCGGCAATAAACGCAGGGTTTGCGGATCCGGATTTGCCACCACCGCCACTTCCACTTGCGTCCGCTGATCGGAGCTCAGAAATTCCACCGGCACGACGGTGCATTCCGGTAATGCCTGCTGCAGAACATCGACCCATTGCGTAGTAAAGCGATATCCGGGCGCAGCAATAAAAGGAATGACAGGTTGCATACTGAAAATTCTCCGGCGTGGATGGCAAAAAAACGCGCAACAGGATAGCATAGCGCCCCGCATCCCGCCCCTGCCATACACTGACTCCGCATGAAAAAATCCCGCGTTCAACCACCCGCCGACTGGCATGCTGCTTTTGACGGTTCATGCTCACCGAATCCGGGCAAATGCCGTATCGCGGGCATTTTGCGGCATGCTGCCAGTGGTAAAACCGTGGAGTGGGCACGGCATGCCGGTGAAGGCGACAGCAGCGATGCGGAGTATCAGGCGCTGATCGCCTTACTGCAAACGCTGGCCCTGCATTGCCAGCCGGGACAAAGCGCACGCATTCAGGGCGACAGTCAGGTCGTGATTCAGGATGTGCTGGGCACCGCACCGCGTCCGGCTGCGGTACTGAGCCATTACCGCGCCGAGGCACAGGCAATACTGGCACGATTTCCTGACTGGCATCTGCACTGGGTACCCCGTCACCGCAATCAGGAAGCCGATCAGTTACTGCGCCAGCCAGCCTGAATTTGCTTAATGCTTAAGCAAGTTCTTCAGATGCACGCAAGTTTTTGATTCTTCAGCAAAATTTCACATTGAGCAAACGCAAGCTTTTGTACTTTCCGGTACAATCGCGCCTATGAATGCTCAACCAAAAAATCTCTTTTCTTATCCTAAGCACCGCTACGAAGTCGGCGGTGACTATGCCGCCCCGTTTCTGCCAATGTCACGTGCAGAAATGGATGCGCTTGGCTGGGATAGCTGTGACGTCATCCTGATTACCGGTGACGCGTATATCGATCATCCTAGTTTCGGCATGGCCCTGATTGGCCGCCTGCTGGAGCACCACGGCTTCCGCGTCGGCATTATCAGCCAGCCGGACTGGCAGAATGCGGATGCATTCCGTGCGCTTGGCAAACCGAATCTGTATTTCGGCATTACCGCCGGCAATATGGATTCCATGGTCAACAAATACACTGCTGACCGCAAAATCCGTTCTGAAGATGCCTACACGCCAAACGGCGAACGCGGCAAACGTCCGGATCGCGCTGTCACCGTGTATGCACAGCGTGCGCGTGAAGCCTTTCCCGATACCAATATTGTGGTCGGCAGCATTGAAGCCAGTCTGCGCCGTATTGCGCATTACGATTACTGGTCTGACAAAGTTCGCCGCTCGGTATTACAGGATTCTAAAGCCGACATTTTACTGTTCGGCAATGCAGAACGAGCGCTGATTGAAATGACGCACCGTATCGCTGCCGGCGAGTCTATCAAATCCATCCGCGACATTCGCGGTACGGCGTTTATGGTGCCAAAAGGCTGGCTGCCGGATGAAGAATGGACAGAAATCGACTCCGTTCGCATCGACAAACCGGGCCGTATTGATCCGCCAACCAATCCGTATGCGATGGTGCCGGAAAATGATGCAAAGTGCAGCACAGGCAAAGATGGTGCGAGCAGCGAAACCGCTGCAGCAGAAACCAAGCCTGATGTCGTACAGGCGCAGGCGATGCGTATCATGAGCCGCGAAGAACGCCAGCAAATGATTAAAAACCGTTTGCACAAAACCGTGATTCGCATGCCATCGTTTGATGAAGTCTCGGCGGATCCTGTGATGTACGCCCATGCTTCACGTGTTTTCCATCTGGAAGCGAATCCGGGCAATGCGAAAGCACTGGTACAAAATCACGGCAACCGTGACGTATGGCTGAATCCGCCACCACTGCCGCTGGGCATGGATGAAATGGATGGCGTGTACGACCGCACCTACGCCCGTGCGCCGCATCCTAGCTATGGCGATGCCCGCATTCCGGCATGGGAAATGATCCGTTTCTCGATCAATATTATGCGCGGTTGTTTCGGGGGCTGTACTTTCTGCTCGATTACGGAGCACGAAGGCCGCATTATTCAAAGCCGTTCCGAACGCTCCATCCTGCGTGAAATCGAAGAAATCCGCGATAAAGTCAAAGGCTTTACCGGCATTATTTCCGACCTCGGCGGCCCGACCGCCAACATGTACCGCATCGCATGTAAAGACAAGAAAATCGAAGAGTCCTGCCGTAAGCTGTCTTGCGTGTATCCGGGCATCTGCTCAAACCTGAATACGGATCACAGCAAACTGATCCAGATTTACCGCAAAGCGCGTGCGATTCCCGGCATCAAGAAAATTCTGGTGTCATCAGGGCTGCGTTACGATCTGGCAGTGGAATCGCCGGAATACGTGAAGGAACTGGTGACGCATCACGTCGGCGGATTACTGAAAATTGCACCGGAACATACCGAGCAAAACACGCTGTCCAAAATGATGAAACCGGGCATCGGCAGCTACGATAAGTTCAAGGCCATGTTTGAGAAGTATTCGCGTGAAGCCGGTAAAGAACAGTATCTGATTCCTTACTTCATCGCAGCCCATCCGGGTTGCACAGATGAAGACATGGTGAATCTGGCTTTGTGGCTGAAGAAAAATAACTTCAAGCTGGATCAGGTGCAAACCTTTATGCCAACGCCGATGGCACTGGCAAGCACGATGTACCACACGCGTAAAAATCCGCTGAAAAAAGTCACGCAAGACTCTGAAGTCGTGGAAACTGCACGCGCTGGCAAAACCCGTAAATTCCATAAAGCCCTGCTGCGTTACCATGCACCGGAGAACTGGGAAATTGTACGTGACGGTCTGGTCTATATGGGACGTCGCGATCTGATCGGCACTGGCCCGAACCATCTGATTCCGCCACGCCCGCCAGCAGTTCGCGTCGCGATTCAGGAAATCGGCAAGGAAAATGGCCGCCGGGTTGCCGCGCCGAAGCTGAATACCTTCGGAAAAAATTCGGTAAATGCGGTTGCGCGTAAAACAGGCATTACAAAACCAGCAACGACGGTACGCACCGGAACGAAGCCAGTTGGTGCCAGCCGGTCCGGACCGGGTGGATTTAAATCTGCCGCGCCTCGCAAAGGACGCTGATTAAAAAGCTGCACTCCTCTACGGAATGCAGCTTTTTTTTCGCCATCACCCTGCCCCGCTTTCTGCCAGCATATACAATGAATCGGAGATAGAGCTTGTCCAACTGCATCACCCACAGAAGGAGGAAGCATGAAGCACATGAAAACCGTTCTGATCCTCGAGCATACTGAGGAAGTGTTCGATAAACTGACCTGCGACGTTTGTGGTGCAGAATCGCGCTGGGACGAAAACTGGAGTGAAAAAGAACACGAGAAAGTCATCACCACGATTGCGATGGAAGAAGAAGAGTCCATGCCAAGCGGGGGCAGCTCCAGACTGGTGCAGTATCACATCTGTCCTGATTGCTTCAAAAATCATCTCAGTCGCTGGTTTGAATCGCATCGCGGCAGCAAAGCTACCGAAACCACCTCTGTCTGGTAAGGTTTTTTCCATTACGCACCGCATTGTGCGGGAAATCCCGGGCGAGCTCAGGTTATAATGCAAGGTTTTAATTGCATTGGAAAATACAGGATTATGGAAGCCGAACGTCTGAATAGTCTGTCCAACCTGCTCGCCGACCTGACCGCGCGCGAGGCTGATTTACGGAGGTATCTTTGACTTCGATATCAAGTCAGAGAAACTCGAACAAGTTAACGCAGAATTAGAAGATCCGAATGTCTGGAACGACCCGAAACGGGCGCAGGACCTCGGTAAAGAAAAAAAATCGCTGGAAGCGATCGTCAATACACTGATCGAAGCCAACAACGGTCTGACCGATGCTTCAGATCTGTTTGAAATGGCGAAAGAAGAAAATGACGAAGACACGCTGGCATCCATCGAGTCCGACGTAGAGCGTATCCGCGGCCTGATCGAAGGCATGGAATTCCGCCGGATGTTTAACAACCCGATGGACCCGAACAATTGCTTTATCGATATTCAGGCTGGTGCCGGTGGTACCGAGGCACAAGACTGGGCATCGATGCTGCTGCGTCAGTATCTGCGCTATTGCGAACGCAAAGGCTTCAAGGTCGACATTCTGGAACAATCGGACGGCGATGTTGCAGGTATCAAAACGGCGACTCTGAAAGTAGAAGGCGAATACGCTTACGGTTTCCTGCGTACAGAAACCGGTGTACACCGTCTGGTACGTAAATCACCGTTTGATTCAAATAACGGCCGCCACACTTCCTTCTCCAGCTTGTTTGTCTACCCTGAAGTCGACGAATCGTTTGAGATTGAAATCAATCCGGCGGATGTTCGTACCGACACTTACCGCGCATCCGGTGCCGGTGGTCAGCACATCAATAAAACAGACTCTGCTGTACGTTTAACCCACGCACCAACCGGTATCGTTGTGCAATGTCAGAACGACCGCAGTCAGCACCGTAACCGTGCCGAAGCGTGGGAAATGCTGAAAGCGAAACTGTTTGAGCTGGAATTACGCAAACGGATGGCGGAAAAACAAAATCTGGAAGATTCCAAAACCGACGTGGGCTGGGGTCATCAGATTCGTTCTTATGTACTGGATCAGTCCCGTATTAAAGACTTGCGTACCGGCCATGAAACCGGCAATACCAAAGCAGTGCTCGATGGCGAAATCGATGATTTCATCGCAGCATCGCTGAAACAAGGTGTCTGATCCCCACCTGCATACATCATGCGATCCTGACGCAGGCGTGTGTCTGCGTCAGAAATTCAACAGCAAGGGCCAGAAGGCCCGGTCTTACTGAGAGAAACTTATGTCAGAAATCAACCAAGCAACTGTCAGCAGCGAAGTGCATGCCGACGACAATGCCATTATTGCAGAACGCCGTGCCAAGCTGGACGCGATCCGCAAGAAGGGCATCGCGTTTCCAAATGATTTCCGTCCTCAGCACAAGGCTTCTGACCTGCAGGCAAAATACGCGGAACAAAACCGCGAAGAACTGGAAAGCCTGAATGTGGAAGTGGTTGTTGCGGGCCGCATGATGCTCAAGCGTGAAGCAGGTAAAAAAGCAGCATTCGCAACCCTGCAGGATGCTTCCGGTATCAAAGCGGATGGCCGCATTCAGATTTACGTCACACAGGACAAAACCGGTGACGAAGCAATGGAAGCATTCCGTCACTATGACCTGGGCGATATCCTGGGTATCCGTGGTGTACTGTTCAAAACCAAGACCGACGAACTGACCATCAAAGTAACCGAACTGCGTCTGCTGACCAAATCGCTGCGCCCTCTGCCGGACAAATTCCATGGCCTGTCAAATCAGGAAATGAAATACCGTCAGCGTTATGTTGACCTGATCACCAGTGAAGAAACACGCCGTACATTCAAAGCACGTACTGCGGCGATGACTTCTATCCGCAACTTCATGGCCAGCCATGACTTCATGGAAGTTGAAACACCAATGCTGCACGCAATCCCTGGCGGTGCAGCTGCCAAACCGTTCATTACTCACCACAATGCGCTGGACATGGAAATGTTCCTGCGTATCGCACCGGAACTGTATCTGAAACGTCTGGTTGTTGGTGGCTTTGAGCGTGTATTTGAAGTTAACCGTAACTTCCGTAACGAAGGTGTTTCTCCACGCCACAATCCGGAATTCACGATGATGGAATTCTACGCTGCCTACGTTGATTACAAATGGCTGATGGATTTCACTGAGCAAGTGATTCGCAAAGCAGCAGAAGATGCACACGGCACAGCAGTTCTGACATATCAGGGTAAAGAGCTGGATCTGAGCAAGCCTTTTGAACGCCTGACCATCGTTGGCGCAATCAATAAGTACGCGCCGGGTTACACGAACGAACAACTGCACGATGTAGATTTCCTCAAGGCTGAACTGGCGAAATTCGGCGTTAAACCACTGGCAACCGCTGGTCTTGGCGCGCTGCAACTTGCACTGTTTGAAGAAACAGCTGAATCCCAACTGTGGAACCCGACTTACATCATCGATTATCCGGTGGAAGTTTCTCCGCTGGCACGTGCTTCCGATACTGTCGCAGGCATCACTGAACGTTTTGAACTGTTCATGACGGGTCGCGAAATTGCGAACGGCTTCTCTGAGTTGAATGACTCTGAAGATCAGGCTGCCCGGTTTATGGCGCAGGTTGCTGCGAAAGAAGCTGGCGACGATGAAGCGATGTACTACGATGCTGACTATATCCGTGCACTCGAATATGGTCTGCCGCCAACCGGTGGTTGCGGTATCGGTATTGACCGTCTGATGATGCTGATCACAGATTCTCCGAACATTCGTGACGTGATTCTGTTCCCGCATTTGCGTCGTGAAGACTAAAAAACACATTCGGGCGATTTACCCCGCCTGAATTTATGCAGGAAAGACTGAGGGACTGTATGATTGCAGTCCCTTTTCTTTTTTGCATGAATTTATGTCTGCCGCCCCACTGCATCCATTAAAGCGGTTGTTGCGCTACGCCAATAATTACCGACGCGATTTTCAGCTGGCGACGCTCTATTCCGTTCTCAATAAATTTTTTGATGTTCTTCCCGAAGTACTGATCGGCGTTGCCGTTGATATCGTCGTCAATGGTGAAAAGAGTTTTCTCGCAAGAGAAATACTTGGCCAGTTCGGCATCACCCAGACATGGCACCAGCTGATTTTACTCGGTGCACTGAATGCAGTTATATGGATGGGCGAATCCTGGTTCGAATACTTACTTTGCCTGCGCTGGCGTAAGCTCGCACAAAACCTGCAGCATGATCTTCGACTGGATGCCTATGATCATGTTCAGAAACTGGATATGGCGTATTTTGAAAACCAGCGCACCGGCAATCTGATGTCCGTCATGAATGAAGATATTAATCAGATGGAGCGTTTTCTGAATGGTGGTGCGAATCAGATCATTCAGGTGATTTGCTCATCCATCATGGTCAGCACGGTGTTCTTTGTATTGCAACCCAAACTGGCCGTCATCGCCCTGCTGCCGGTTCCGGCAATTCTGTTCGGGGCATTCTGGTTTCAGAAAAAACTCGCCCCACGCTACGCAAAGGTACGGGAGGCAGCGGGTGATGTCAGTGCACGACTGAATAATAATTTACTCGGCCTTGCCACAATTAAGGCTTTTGCGACCGAAGAATTTGAGAAGCAACACATTGCACAAGCCAGTGCGGCCTACAAAGATGCGAATGCTGCTGCCATTGCTGTCAGCTCTGCAATCACACCGGTCATCCGCATGGCAATTCTGGCCGGGTTTACGGCCACCCTGGTATATGGCGGGTGGCTGACCTTACATAATGAGCTGGCAGTTGGTGCATATTCCGTACTTGTTTATCTGACTCAACGCCTTCTGTGGCCGATGACGGGTCTGGCCGAAGTCGCAGATATGTACCAGCGATCGATGTCTGCCATTGAGCGCGCAATGAATCTGATCGACACGAAAATCCAGATCAGCTACGACGGCAAAAAACTTACTACAAGTGAAGTAAAAGGCGAAATCCGTTTTGAGAATGTCAGCTTCAGCTACGCTGATCATCCAACTTTGCAAAACATTAATCTGACGATTTCCTCAGGGAAAACCGTGGCATTTGTTGGCTCTACTGGCTCGGGTAAGTCGACGCTGGTTAAACTGCTGCTACGCTTCTACAGTCCGCAATCCGGTCAGATTTTGCTGGATGGACAGGCAAGCGACCAGATCAATCTACAGGATTTACGCCGGGTAATTGGGTACGTCGCACAGGATAGCTTTCTGACTGATGGTACGATCGCGGAAAATATTGCATACGGTATCAACAATGCCAGCGATGAAGCAGTGTATGAAGCTGCACGTGCTGCAGAAGCGCTGGAATTTATTGAGAAATTGCCACTGGGATTCGCCACCAAAGTTGGTGAACGCGGACAAAAACTGTCAGGCGGACAGCGTCAACGCCTTGCACTTGCGCGTGCGATTCTCAAGGACCCGCCCATTCTGATTCTTGATGAAGCAACCAGCGCTGTTGATAACGAAACTGAAGCCTCGATTCAGCGCAGTCTTGATGTGATCAGCAAAAACAGAACCACCATTATCATTGCACATCGTTTATCCACCATTCGCAATGCAGATCTTATCTGCGTACTGGAAAACGGTAAAATGACAGAAACAGGTACTCATCAGACCTTGCTGCAAGACCAGGGCATCTATGCTGCACTTTGGAAGCTGCAAACAGGCGAACGTACATTCTGAGAATATTGAAAGGCCAGATTTTCATGAAGCGCATTCTTTTTAACTGTATCGCCGGCGCAGCAATCGCCCTGTCAGGCGTGCATCTGTATAGCATTGCACAGCACCGGAATAATGTTTCAGCGCCGAGTGATTCTGCGGCGCATCCGCAGTTAAAACCACTGGAAGTCAATTCTTCGTGGGTAATTGAAGGTAAACCGAATTTTCGGGCAAGTGAATTTTTCAAATCCAGTGACGGTAAAACCACCTCAGGCATCTTTGAGTGCGATGCGAGTACCTTCGAATGGCATTACTCGCACGATGAGGCAATCTATATTCTGGAAGGCGGTGTTGAACTGGAGTATCTGGGTAAAAAATTCTCACTGAAAGCCGGTGACAGCGCTTTCTTCCGTGCAGGCACAGTTGCACGCTGGAAAGTGCCGCAACATATCCGGAAAACATGGACCCTGTATGACGCTGGCAGACTGGAGCGCAAATTCGCACCTGTCTGAACTTGACATCAGACTATGAATTTCCCCTGCTTCAAAACAAAAAAGGCAGAGCCAGAGGTTCAGCCTTTTTTACGGCAAACCACGATTAGTTACTGATTTTCTTACTCAGATTCAAAGCGCTCAGGAAAGCATGTTCAATTTTCCCTCCGCCCTCCAGTCCGGCACTGAACCAGTCTCCGCAAGCGCCGATGCCAAATTCTTCCGAATATAAAAAGTCCGCTGCCACCGGCTTTTCAGCCTGCGCATATGCCCAGCGGTGTACAACGGCATGCATGGGCTGAATCTGACTTCCTGTTTCTTCATGAAAAGCCTTCAGCATTTTTTCCAGCACCCGTTCAGGCTCATCGCGCAAATGCTCTTCACTCCAGGCCGGACCAGCTTGTGCAATCCAGCGCTCACCGGCACGGCGCCCGGGTTTCGCATTGTCACGTGCAATCCAGTTTAAGCGGTGGCTTTGCACAAACGCACCGTCAAACGGTAAATTCAGTTCAAACGGAAAACCCAGCATCATCGTCCAGCATGGAGACATATGTACTGCCGATGCTTCTGCAGCAAGTTCAGGCACAACAGACAGCAAAGGCGCAGCCTGTTCAGCCGGAACTGCCATTATGATGCGGTCAAACGGACCCGCAGTCGCCTCAATTGCGGTGGCAGGGCTACGGAAGCGTAGCAGCCATTGCGAATTCCAGCGTTCACATGCAGTAATCGTATGCTCAGTTCGCACATCCAGCCCATGCTGCAACTGTTTCCCCAAGGCATTCATCCCTGGTACAGCAACATAACGCACAGTCCGCTTTTTCTCAGTCGTCACTTTCCCGTGTTCCAGTGCAACGATACGGCCATCCCATTCTGCAACCCAGCCTTGCTTTATCCAGTCTGAAACCTCTTTTCTGAATCGGGCTGTACTTGCGGTAAAGTACTGCGCTCCATGGTCAAAACCACCGATTTCAGTCTGGCGGGTGCTCATCCTGCCGCTGACACCCATTGCTTTTTCATAGACTGTGACATGATGTCCCGCATGTTGCAATTGACGTGCCGCCGTCAACCCGGCCAAACCGCTTCCGATCACAGCAATATTCAGCATGTATACTCCTGTCTCTTACCAATAAAAAAGCCCGCTATATAGAGCGGGCAATCTTCCATTCATACAACTTTATTCTTCACCTTCCTGCGCTGGCCAGTCACGAATATACGCTTTCAGCATTTTATTTTCGAAACTCTGCGCTTCCAAAACCGCTTTTGCCACGTCATAAAACGAAATTACACCAAGCAAAGTTCTGGCATCCATCACTGGTAAGTAGCGGGAATGCTTTTCGAGCATCATCCGGCGCACTTCATTCACTTCAGTTTCCGGCGTAACCGTCAGCGGATGGTCATCCATAAATTTACGCACGGTCCCAGCCTCCGCAAGCGTACCTTTATTGCCGTGAATACCACGAATCACTTCGCGAAAAGTCAGTATCCCCGCCAGCTCGCCGTATTCCATCACCACCAGAGAACCAATATCTTTTTCTTCCATGACACTGACAGCATCCATAATCGGTGTATCAGGCGTCACTGTGTAGAGGATATTACCTTTCACCTGCAGAATTTCAGATACTTTCATTTTTTCCTCCACGCGAATTTGTTTTATAAACTGCATATCAATGTATCTTATGCGCCGCAAAAAATCCAGCCTGAACGTGTTGGATACAAATCATAACCATTACCGTATGGACTAAATGATGCGCAGTCAAACACAGGTGGCCTACATCAAACAACAGTTTCACTCTGCACAATATTCAGCGCATACATAAGCAGGCATAATTTCACTCAGGGATCACTTCGGCACAGTTTTTCCGGTGTAAATCTGCAAACCATACACACGGGCACTGAATCCAACTTTTTATCATTGACGTTATACAACATGAAAAAACAGGCTAGTCAGGACGTTACGATTTTCAAAGGAAATACATGCGACACATGGAAGCCAGGGCAGCCCTGGATCGTTTTACTGCATGGAGCACAGAATGATCACACTGTATGGGATAAGCAAGTAAACTGCCTTTCGGACTCGGGATGGAATGTCATTTCACCCGATCTCCCCTGCCATGGACAATCAGGTGGTGAGCCTTTGGCGTCGGTGCCTGAAATGGCGAACTGGATAGCAATGCTCATCACCGATTTTGGTGTACGCAATCCCGTCATTGCTGGTCATAGCATGGGATCGCTGATCGCGATTGAATTGGCGATGAAACATCAGCTCAATTGCCAGAAACTGATCTTACTGGGCACGGCACTACCGATGCCTGTTTCATCGCAATTACTGGCAATGACAAAAGACAATCCTCTTGAAGCGATACGACTGATCTGCAAGTGGTCACACAATCCGGCAAAAACACCTTCAGGCATAGCGACTTCAAGTGAAATTACCGCAGCCAGCCTGCAACTGATGGAGCGTATCCATCACGAAAACTCTGCGCTTACGCTTTTTTCTGACATGAACGCCTGCGATGCTTATCAACCTGACTTTGAGTCTCTGAAACAAATCTCTGTACCTGTACATATTATCGCTGGCGAAGCCGACAAAATGACGCCGCTCAGCGCTGCCAAAAAGGCAAGCGGATACTTCAAGAATAGTCATTTGCATGTCATCCCCAATGCAGGGCACTCACTGATGACTGAATCCGGCGAGGAAACTGTGCAGTTATTGTCTGCAATTCTGAATGGCGGGATATGAATTATCAGAGTCTCGCATTATTTACGCTTACCGAAGCAGCGCTTTCACTATCCCCCGGCCCGGCGGTGATGATGGTCATTACTTGTGCCCTGACAAGCGGATGGCGCCGATCTGTTTATGCAACGTTGGGAATTCTGAGCGGAAATGCAATTTATTTCGTGCTATCAGCCAGCGGTATCAGCGGCTTGATTTTGCAAGCGCCCGGGTTATTCGTCACGATCAAGTATCTTGGCGCACTGTATCTGACTTATCTTGGTATATCCGCCCTGACTGGTCGCCCGTCTCCACTAACGATCAGTCAACTGCAAGATACGTCGCCACCTCCGCTTACTGTTTATCTGCAAGCCTTAATGCTGCAGTTAACCAATCCGAAAACCTTATTAATGTTTATCGCCATACTTCCACAGTTTGTCGATACATCTCAGCCAGTGTCTTTACAGATCTTTCTTCTTGCAGTTTGTTCGATGGTCCCTGAATGGTTCATCCTGCTTGGCTACGGAATCGCAGCAAGTCGCGCAAGACACCTGATTACAAAAGAAAAATATGCTGTCGCCACTGAGCGAATTGCCGGAATTTTGGTCTTGTTTGCAGCTTTGATGGTAGTAATCAACTGATCATCACGAAATGGGCAGGCGCCAGCTCACCGACCGTAGGATTCGTATTCGCTGATGCCTGCCCAGAATCTGTTCATATCAATCGGGTAGCCAGACTGTTCAGATAGTCCGCACGAAATCGTCTGAGAATGAAGTCTTTAAAATTATTCTCTTTCAGTCTGATCCATGCCTCAGAACGCTTCGTTGCAGATGTCGCCTTTGCTTCTTCCAGCATGGATGGACTCAGATGCGTAACAGCCTTCGTCATCCGCTCATAACCGTATAAGTCCATCCAATCACCACAAATTGACTCAATTGCATCAACTTCATCCAGCCTGAGCTGACTTAAAAACTTATCTTTATTTGCCATAATCGGAGCAAAACAATTGCTCTCCCACAGCGCTGACATACGGGAAATCTGTTGCGCCTCGACTGAATGGGAAACGTCCAGCATTTGTGGCAGAAATGCGATCCCGAAAAACGCACAAATTCTGCGCAGAACGGTTTCCTGATCTGACAGAAAATCTTCATACCGTATTGTTAAAACGCGGTCCGGCCATTTCTCCACAACATTTTTTGCAAGCTGATGTGCCTCACACCAGGTCAGTGCATTCAGACGCGAATCGTAATCATGAATAATCGCTCTGTTCATCGAAGCGACCTGTGCTCTTGGATCACGTACAACATTTAAAAACAGCATATCGGGGAATAAGGTCATCAGCTCATCAGCATAACGCACGCTGTCCAGCGATTTATCCATCACCACCCTGGCCTCATGCTGCTCACCCGCGCGCAACAGTAATTCCCACAAAATTCGGTGAACTGAGCGCGGCTCATTCTTCAAGGCTTCAAATAACTCTGCGGGTTCAAACACAATATCTTTCCACTTCACCATACTGACTGACTGCAACCCAATCACATCGACCAGCAGACGAAAATAGTTTTCGTCGTTTTGCAAATCACCATACTGCGGGAGCAGCGGCATGAAATCGATAATATGCAATGGATATGGCGAATAGAATTCCGGACTGTTATTCAGGCGTAATCGCAGAGCATGACTACCACAGCGACGCAACGGGATCATCAATACTGGCTTTGGACGCGAAGCATTTTTTTCATGTGTAGCCATGGCACACTCCTTTTTTGATCTCTGCGCACACGAATCGGCAAGACGAAATCGTCATTCGGAAAAATACTGAAAAAACAACCTTACAAAATGGTCAAGTTCAGATGCTGGCAAAATATTGACTCCTCCAGCGCTGCGCCGGCCTCCACCAGTCAAAAAACGTCCGCAAAAGGTATTTGCCGGATGAAGATCCGGCATTGCAGACCGGATGCTAACAACGAATGCTGAATTTGTTTTTGGCACGATAACCGCACATGATTTGGATGGATTATCAGTTGCGAGCTGGTTTGCGAATTCTCCTGAAATTCGTCGTGCCCAAGACTGATCCGGCAAAACATACAGTATTGCATCTTTGCCCGTTTCAGTCGGATTCAGCGAATTTAAATACAGCTGGTCACTGTGATACCCTCTTTGCAACGTTCTGAAAGCACTTGCCTCAGTAATCATCTGAAACGGGTCTTTATACTGGCTCATTTCTGCATACAATAAAGCCGGATGAAAATGCAGATCTGCCAGCGATTCACCGTAAGCGTTATAGTTCAACAGTTTTCCCAGCTCGCAAAGTTGCCCGACTTGATACTCAGACAACCCCAATGATGTGGCGAGTTTTCGGGCCGTGTTACTGAGGTTATCTCCGAACGCGCCGACGATCGCCCATTCAGAATACTGCCGGCCTAGCGCATTGTTCACAAGAACACTGCTGCAAACCTTTGGGTCGTCATCCCAGTACATCGTTAGTCCGGGATGCTCAAAACGGGTATTGGCACTGTGATGGTCAAAATAGGTCATCTTCACGCCTGAATCCAATAACTGACGGATCGAGTGAATGTTTTGATCAAAACTAATGTCGAATACGTTTACGCTGTCACCGTATGAAGCACTTAAGTTCTGCAACAGACTGATGTCACGTTTTGCACCTGTTACGAGCTCAGTGTCTGCCGGATAGGCCAAACGCCACTGATGAACAGCACAAATTCCATCAGCATCACCGTTGAAGACGTCAATATCTCTGCCGTTTGCACTGAGTGACATTATTCGTCCTTTGATTGCTGAACAATAAAACTGTGTTCCGATAAGTAGTCGAACAATACCTGTACCGATCCACCCACTGTCTGCCTGTCACTTTTCAAGACAATGTCCGGATGCAGCGGTATTTCGTAAGGTGCGCTTATGCCGGTAAAGTGAGGAATTTCACCATTTCGTGCCCTTTGGTATAAGCCTTTCGGGTCACGTTCTTCACAAACGGAACAAGCTGCATCAACGTATATCTCAACAAATCGTGTATCTCCAATAATTGCTCTTGCCATCGCCCGATCGCTGGCAGACGGAGAGATAAACGCGGTAATCACAATCATTCCGGCCTCATTGAACAAATGCGCTACCTCAGCTGCACGACGTAAATTTTCACGACGGTCTTGCTCACTGAAACCAAGATCACTACACAAATGATGGCGGAGGTTGTCGCCGTCGAGCACCACACAAGCATGCCCCGCCTGCAGCAGTTTTTTCTCCAACGCATACGAAATTGTCGATTTACCTGCTGCACTGAGTCCAGTCATCCAGAGACATACAGGTTGTTGTTGAAAAAGTGCATTCCGCTCCCCTTCTACAACATTCGTAGGATGCCAGACTACCTGCCGTTGAGCGGGTGCCGGTCGTTGCAAAAAACGTCCGAAGCTTTCCTGGCGATCGGCGATTTCATTCAGTAAATTTCTCATCGCCGTGGCGGGTGCAAGGGAATTCATATCAACCTCCGCATTTCAGTATCGACAATTAACGCCGTATTTGTCTCAACGCATTCATACGCTTTGGAATGTGTTGCGATACAGCACGTTTCGGCAGTGTCAGCACTTCCGCATGTGTTACTTCAGCGGTTATCGGCTTTTGACCCTGAATAACAAATGCTGAGACAACATCGTTCAGTAAATCTGCCTGATCCTGCAATGACTTTGCCGCTGCGGCAGCCTCTTCCACCAAAGCGGCATTCTGCTGGGTGGTATCATCCAACTGCACGATTGCTTCATTAATTTGTTCGATACCCGATCGCTGCTCCTGAGTGGCCGTCATAATTTCCCCCATAATGCCGGTCACTTTCTGAATACTACTTACGATTTCCGCCATTGTATTACCAGCCTGATCTGCGAGTTCGGTACCTGCGACAACTTTGCTCACAGAATCTTCGATCAGTTTTTTGATTTCGCGGGCCGCTTCAGCAGAGCGTTGCGCAAGATTACGAACTTCGCTGGCAACCACTGCAAAGCCGCGCCCCTGCTCACCCGCCCTTGCTGCTTCAACCGCTGCATTCAGTGCCAGAATATTGGTCTGAAATGCAATTCCGTCAATCACACTGATAATTTCAACAATTTTGCGCGAAGAATCGTTAATTGCTCCCATGGTATGAACGACTTCATCCACCACAGTTCCGCCACGAGTCGCAACATCTGCCGCCGACTGCGCCAGTTGATTCGCCTGACGGGCATTTTCCGCATTCTGTTGAACCGTGGAAGTCAGCTGTTCCATTGAAGAGGCTGTTTCTTCCAGTGCTCCCGCCTGCTGTTCCGAGCGCTCAGACAAATCCATATTTCCGGATGCAATCTGGCGTGAAGCAGAAGCGATTGTTTCTGTTCCTGTACGGACTCTGCCAACGATATCTCCGAGGCCGTTTCGCATGTCCCGCATTGCGTGCATCAGGCTGTGCGGATGCTTTTCATCTACACGAATTTCCATGCTCAGATCACCACCAGCAATACGCTCCGCAATTTTTACGGCATAGCTTGGTTCACCACCAAGCTGATTCAGCAGACTCTTCACAATCAGCCAGGATGCGGCAACACCTGCCAGCCATGCCAATCCACCGAGCGTCAGCAACAAAGATTTCGCTGTCTGATATCCTTGTTCCGCAGCTTCCACAGCCAGCAGATTCTGCTTTTCCTCCGCCTGAATAAATTGCGAAATTAATTCCCACCATTTTTTCTGAGCCGGACGATAGTCGTAGCGAAGATGCTTATAGGCTTCCTCTTTTTTCTTTTGCATCGCGAGTTCCAGCCCTCTTGCAATAAAAGGTTCACTCAGCTTTGCCTGTTCGCTGATGGCTTTCAGCATTATCAGTTCGGCATCAGTGGATTCCGGATCTTTCTTGACCAGTGCTTCAAGCTTCTCCTGTGCCTGGAAATATTTTTTGTTTTGCGCTGCAATCCGCTCGACTTCAATCTGGATCTCTTTTTCTTCCTCAAGAAGAATCAGATTACGCAAAGCCAGTGCACGCTCAGTCACTGTCAGATACATCGTTTGTGCAAGCCGAATTTCTTCATCATTAAACTTAACGATGTGTTCTGCGCGGTCATGAATTTTCTGCATATTGAGGATACCAAGCCCCAGTATCAGCATCAGAAAGACCAGAACCATCCCAAAGCCGGCAACCAGACGGGTCGAAACCTTTGTATTCTCAATTTTCACAGTCGCCTCCGGAAGTTCACCGTCATATTTAAATATTCACTGATTACAATGATTCTAATTAGCACACCGATGCATTACAGGACCAATATGCATTAATTGACTTTAAAATCATTTTTTGTGCCAATGTCATTTCAATGCATTTTGCAGATGGCAACCTCGCACGATTAGCACCCGGGCTGTGGTAAAAAATATTCGTGCCCAGAACTCAACATAGTGTGAAATTTTGTAAAATCCAGCAATATCCCGAATTTGTCTTAATCTGACTGACAACATATGTTTTTGAGCATAAAAAAAGCCGCTATAAGCGGCTTTTTCTCAACATACTTTAAATTTTCCTTAGAAATCATGTCAAATTTTACATTGACATGTAAATGCAAAAATGTGGGTCAGGTCAGACTTTTTTGCATCGCTACATGCGGTATGCCCGCCTCTTCAAAAATCTCTCCGACACGGACAAAGCCCTCTTTCCGGTAAAAAGGTTCAGCAGATTGCTGTGCATTCAGCATGACGATGCCATCGCCCCGACTTTTCGCCTGCGCCATCAGATTGCGTAAAATTTCAGCACCTACGCCCTGGCCTCGCACAGAAGACAGTACAGCCATGCGCCCGACATGTCCATCCGGCAAAAGACGACCCGTTCCTACTGGTTCACCAGCGGCACTGTAAGCAACCGCATGCAGACAATTTACATCGTTCGCATCCCATTCCAGCTCTGCCGGAATACCCTGTTCCTCGACGAACACTGCCTTGCGTACAAACTGTGCATCTTGCTGCAGGCTTCCCCAGTCCCCCAGCCTGACTATAAATTCACTCGCTACCATACTCTGCCCTGTCAAAAACGAACCAATTGTTTACCAAAATTACGGCCTTTCAGCAGCCCGATTAACGCATCTGGCGCACTTTCCAGCCCCTCTGAGACCGATTCACGGAATGCCAGTTCCTGATTTCTGACCAGCACTTCCAGTTCAGACAACCCCTGCGGCCAGCATTCCGGATGTTCCGTCACAATGAAACCCTGCACCATTAAGCGCATCGTCAGCAATGCGCGTGAATTTCGGATAGGGATATCCTCACCGTTATAGCCGGAAATCATTCCGCACAAGGCTATCCGTCCAAACGGATTCATGCGGGCAAGACTGGCATCAAATATTTCTCCGCCCACGTTTTCAAACACAGCATCGATACCATCCGGCGTTGCATTAGCCAGCGCATTTTTCCAGTCCATCTGCTTGTAATCGATACAAACATCAAACCCAAGAGTTTGTTCAACATAAGCACATTTCTCCGGCCCGCCTGCAATACCAACCACACGGCGACCAAGCTTTCTGGCCAGTTGCCCCGCTGTTCCGCCAACGGCACCGCTGGCTGACGAAATGACCACCGTCTTTCCGGCGACCGGTTTCAGAATCTGATGTACGCCATACCATGCCGTCATCCCCGGCATCCCGAGAACGCCAAGATAGGCAGACATCGGGATATCCTTGCTGATACGACGCAAGCCCTGACCATCACTGACTCCCAGTTCGCTCCAGCCAAACATTCCGGCGACTCGATCGCCAATCTGCCATTGCGGATTTTCGCTGGCAATCACTTCACCTACAGTGCCACCGATCATCGTTTCATTCAGTGCCTGCGGATTCGCATAGCTTTTACGCTCACTCATGCGCCCGCGCATATAGGGGTCCAGTGACAGAAAATGATTCTTAACCAGAATCTGCCCTGGTTTCAGATCAGGAACAGGTACGGTCTCCAGTCTGAAGCACTGGCTGGTAATCTCCCCGCGCGGCCGCTCCGCCAGCACAATTCGGCGATAAGTATTCATCATTCTTCCGTAAAAAATAACCCAACCTGTATTTACCTGCACATTCTGCGCAGCTGCGCCGCAGAATTGGCGATTTTCAAATATTTAAACGTACCGCTGGCTTTTGCAATTAATCGTTCTCCGTCGCAGATTTCGGCTTCGCAAAAACACATCGTCGTCGATTGAAATACCACGCTGGCGGACGCCTCAATCTTTATCCCCGCAACGCCGCCGGGTTGCAGAAAAGTTGTCTTCATTTCCACAGTCACCACACCCCGCTCATCGCTGACCAGACTGCGGGCGGCATTCGCCATTGTGACATCAAGCAAAGTCATCAGGACTCCGCCGTGGGTAATTCCCCAGCTATTCATATGTGAGTCCGTCAGCGGCAGTAAAGTCCGCCCCTGTCCGGCGGAACAATTGCCAAACATCACGCCAAGCGCATGTAAATAGGGATGGGTATCAGCCTGTACGGGTGTGAATACGCAATCTGAAAGAGGATGCGCGTGGTCTGCATCTGGGGTAATCAAGCGGAACTCCGGATAGATAAAGCAAAACGCGCATCATACCCGAAGCAGCGGCCACAACTGAATTTCCCGAAAGTTCAAAATGACTGATCGGGGAAATGCATGGTGTTTTTCCCGGCCTGCGCCAGCTGGTTCAGCATCAGTTCTGCTGAGGGCAATTCCCACAAATAGAAGTAGTCGAGTGCCGCCATCTTACCTGCAAAAAAGTGGGGTTCTGTATTGCCGCCGACATGCTCACAGCACAAAACCACATCCAGCCAGATCCATGCAACAACCACATGGCCAAATGCTTCCAGATACGGCGATGCCTGCGCCATTGCCCGTTCCTGCTGCGTATCGGTCAGCAACTGCCGGGTCACCCGCGCCAGCAAGTGCATTGCTCTCGCAAGATGCTTTCCGTGCGCAGCCAGCACCGTGTGTTGCCCCGCTTTAAGCAAGGTTTTGTGCATGGTTTCGCCCAGCAATTCCAGCGCGGTTCCATCCTCAAGGCGCAATTTTTTACCGAGTAACTCCAGCGCCTGCACACCGTGGGTGCCTTGCTGAATCGCATTCAGGCGATTGTCCCGGAATAATTGCTCTGCTGCGCACTGCTTTGTGTATCCGACACCGCCAAAAACCTGAATCGCGAGATGGTTTGCCTGCAATCCCCACTGTGCAGACCAGCACTTCGCTACCGGTGTCAGCAATTCGCGCAGCAAGGTCGCATGACGCCGTAAATCTGCATCCGGTGCGGTGGATTCTTCATCACTGAGTCTTGCGCAATACAGACTCAGCGCCAGCGCGCCTTCGCTGTAACACTTCTGGCGCAACAGCATGCGGCGCACGTCGTCGTGCCGGATGATCGGGATCTGTGGCGCCTCTGCTGACTTTTCTGTCCATGCTCTTCCCTGACGCCGTTCCCGCGCATATCGCAAAGATAACTGATACCCTGCGCTTGCAATCGCTGCTGCAAACAGACCGGTTCCTGCCCGCGCCTCGTTCATCAACTGCAGTAATGGTGCCAGCCCCCTGTGCAAAGGGCCGATTAACCACCCGATCGCACCGGCTTTACCGCCGGGACGATGTGTTCCCTCCCCGAAACTCAGGCTGCAATTGATCAGACCGCGATAGCCCATGGTGCGGTTTATACCTGTCACTGAAATATCATTCTGCGCAATTGCCTCACCGTTCGCCTGACGGATCAGTGCGGGTACCAGAAACAGCGACAATCCGCGGACACCCGGAATCAGGTTCCCGTGGTTGTCCGGTACTCTTGCCAGCACCAGATGCACGATGTTGTCCGCCATCGTGTGCGCACCACCCGCCACCCACATTTTATGTCCGAACAGGCGGTACGCAGCAGGACCATCAGGAATGGCGCGGGTTTCGATATCACCGAGACTGGAACCCGCCTGCTGTTCCGCCAGACACATTGTGCCGAACATTTTCCCTGTGAAAACCGGGGCGGCGTACTGCGTTATCTGTGCCGGCGTACCCCAGCTCTGGATAGTACGGGCGCACGCCAGTGAAATTTGCGGATAGGCAGCAACCGCCGGATTCGCCGCAGCAAACAGTGCAAAACAGGCCCGCTCGATCAGTACCGGCAATCCCAGCCCGCCCTCTTCAAATGGCTGGGTCAGCCCGAAAAATCCCTGATCACGCATCGCATGTAAGGCATTTCTGATTTCCGGTGTCATGCGGACTGTGCCGTTTTCTAGCACAGGTTCGTGTTCATCAGCCTGCCGGTAACACGATGCCAGTTTGTCACCGGCCAGATTCGCCGCCCGATCCAACAACGCACTGAGACTGGCACGATTGTGCATTTGTTTAGCGCCGTGATGCAGATACTGATCCGCTTTCAGCCAGTCAAATAGCAGAAACTCCAGCGTTTGCCGGTGAATAAGCGATGTAGGCATGTCATTTCCCCGCTGAACAGTGAAACTTCCCTGAAAATTCCGGTGCAATGCTGCTGCAATTGACTTCAATGTAGTGCTTTTCCAACAAGCCTGCCAGTAAGCAGATCAAAGATTGCTGTCACGCTCTCGGGGTATGCGCGTTTGGGCAGCGGATTTCCCTGAAAAAAATCCTGTTTTGCCGGTGAATTGCCTGCGTGTAAGTTTCTGTAAGTTTCAAGCAAGACTCTAGTAAGGTTTGTCTCCCACACTGAAAGTAAGCATCTGAGTCAGGTGTTGCAGTTTGCCTGACGCGGCGGCCCTATACATTTAATTACACAACAGGAGACAAGCATGGCGACAGCACAAAAAGCAGCGTCAAGCGGCATGACAGCGGAAGAGCGCAAAGTGATCTTTGCATCCTCTCTCGGTACAGTGTTTGAGTGGTATGACTTTTATCTGTACGGTTCGCTCGCCGCGATTATCGCGAAACAATTCTTTGCCGGTACCGATCCGAATACCGGCTTCATTTTTGCGCTGCTGGCGTTTGCAGCAGGCTTCATCGTTCGTCCGTTCGGCGCGCTGGTGTTTGGTCGCCTCGGTGACATGATCGGTCGTAAATACACCTTCCTGGTCACGATTCTGATCATGGGTGGCGCCACCTTTGGCGTCGGCTTGCTGCCGAACTTCACGACCTGGGGCATCGCAGCACCGATCATTCTGGTCACGCTGCGTGTTCTGCAAGGTCTGGCACTGGGTGGTGAATACGGCGGTGCAGCGACTTATGTGGCTGAACATGCACCAAACGGCAAACGCGGTGCTTACACTGCCTGGATTCAGACCACGGCAACGATCGGCCTGTTCCTGTCCCTGATGGTGATTCTGGGTACCCGTACTGCAGTCGGTGAAGAAGAGTTTGCAGCATGGGGCTGGCGTATTCCTTTCCTGGTGTCGATTTTCCTGCTGGCAATTTCTGTCTGGATTCGTTTGTCCATGAATGAATCCCCTGCTTTCGCCAAAATGAAAGCAGAAGGCAAAACTTCCAAAGCACCACTGACAGAATCCTTCGGTCAGTGGAAAAACCTGAAAATCGTGATTCTGGCACTGGTTGGTCTGACTGCTGGTCAGGCTGTAGTCTGGTACACCGGTCAGTTCTACGCGCTGTTCTTCCTGCAGCAAACACTGAAAGTCGATGGTGCAACGGCAAATATGCTGATCGCTGCTTCGCTGGTGATCGGTACACCGTTCTTCATCGTATTCGGTTCGCTGTCTGACAAAATCGGCCGTAAGCCTATCATCATGGCAGGCTGCCTGATCGCTGCAGTGACTTACTTCCCGATCTTCAATGCGCTGACACACTATGCAAACCCTGCACTGGAAAACGCACTGAAAAACTCTCCTGTTGTGGTAACAGCTGATCCGGCAAACTGCCAGTTCCAGTTCAACCCGACCGGTACCAAGAAGTTCACTTCCTCCTGCGATATTGCAAAAGGCGTGCTGACTTCCTCTTCCGTGAACTACTCTAACGTTGAAGCACCTGCAGGTTCTGTGGCTACCATCAAAATCGGTAACGAAACTTACACCTCGTTTGATGCAAAACTGACACCTGACGGCCGCAACTTCGATGCTGACAGTAAAGCCAAAGAAGCGGAATTCAAGAAAACCATTGCTGCTGCGATTAAAGCTGCGGGCTATCCTGCCAAAGCCGATCCTGCACAAATCAACAAACCGATGGTTCTGGTTCTGCTGGTAATTCTGGTTCTGTACGTCACCATGGTGTACGGCCCGATTGCAGCGATGCTGGTAGAAATGTTCCCAACCCGTATCCGCTACACATCGATGTCTCTGCCTTACCACATTGGTAACGGCTGGTTCGGTGGCTTGCTGCCAACTACAGCCTTCGCGCTGGTGGCCTTCAAAGGTGATATCTACTACGGTCTGTGGTATCCGATCATCATCGCTCTGGCAACCTTCGTGATTGGTGTGCTGTTTGTCCGCGAAACCAAAGACAACGACATCTACTCGCAAGACTAAGCCCTGCTGACCTGCCGGTACTTTTTCAAGATCCCCGGCAGTCAGACAACAAAAAACCCCGCCGAATGTGCGGGGCTTTTTGTTTTTAACGACTGACCTGTTTGCAGGTTTGCGCAAATCGCGACATTCATCACAACTTTGCCAGAAAAACTATCTGACGCGCTAATGCTGCCAGACAGAGTCAGCAGCTGAGACTAAGCCCCGGATCGCCCGGAATAGCCCGAAACTGACCAAAACAGGCTCAAATGCGGTGTTCTGCACAGCGATCCGGCGGTCGTCGGCAGAAAGTCCGGCTCTCCGGAAATGCCGGATGCGGATACCTGCACAATCCACGCGCACAGGATCAGCGCGGAGCGCTTGCCAGATGCGGCAAACGGTAATGCATGGTCAGGCTGACTTCTGCGCCCTGCGCCAGCAATTGCGCCTGACTGCCCACCACCAGCGTCGCACGGTCGGGAATATGCCCGAACGGCAAACCGGTCACGATCGGCACTGTCACCAGTGAACGGATGTATGCCAGCATCGCCGCAAAGTCATAGCCCTGATCGTGTTCCGCCAGCTTGTAGCCCGAGAAATCCCCGAGCACAATCGCCTTCTGACGGTTCAGTACGCCCGCGTAATGCAGTTGCAGCAGCATGCGTTCCACACGGTAAGGATGCTCACCGATATCTTCGAGGAACAGAATCCCGTTCTGCTCTTCATGCCAGTAAGGCGTGCCCAGCGTATGCACCAGCATCGCCAGATTCCCACCCCACAAACGGCCTTCTTCTGCCACCTGCATTCCGGCGTCAATTGCTTCGGTCTGACGGAATTGCAGGCGATGCGTGTCATGCTCCAGCACATCCACAAACTGCTGCAAGGTCCAGTGATGCAAAGGATCACGCAAAGCGTCATCACACAACATCGGCCCTGCCAGCGAAGGCACGCCACGGCGCAGCAATTGCTGATGACATAAGGTGAAATCGCTGTAACCAACACAGGTTTTACCGGCAGTCGCAAACGCATCCCAGTCAATCAAAGGCATGAGTCGCGATAAACCGTAACCGCCACGTAAGGCCAGCAAAATACCAGTATCCGCATCCTGCGCAGCTTGCATCATGGATACAGCGCGCGCCGCATCGGAACCGGCGAAGCGCTGAAATTTTGCATCGGCATCGTAAAACGAACGCACGGCAAAACCCATCTCACGCAGGCTGGCTAAGCCCCGCTCAGGGTTCTGACGCGCCAATGGCGCACTACTGGGAATAACCACCGCAAGAGTTTGCGGCGAAGACAAACGGGGTAAATCAGACATGGCAGCACCGGTAAAAAGACCAGTGCAGGAGCTTAACTCAGAGCGCCCCGTTGCCGCAATGACAGGTACAGGAAGCAGCAGCTTCTGCCCTTTTTTGTTTATTCAGACGACGTCGTTCCGCGAAAAAACTGCGCAGCAAACCCACGCACTCTTCCGCCATCACATCGCGGGTTACCTGCGTATGGTGATTCAGCTTGTCCTGCTCGAATAAGTTCGTCACCGAACCCGCTACGCCGGTTTTATGATCGCTGGCCCCGAAAATCACACGACGAATCCGCGCATGCATGATCGCACCTGCGCACATCGCGCAAGGCTCCAGCGTCACATACAAATCGCAATCCGGTAAGCGGTAATTTTGCAGCGCTTGCCCGGCGGCGCGCAATGCCATCATTTCGGCATGGGCAGACGGGTCGTGCAGGCCAATGGGCTGGTTGTAGCCGGTGGCAATCAGCTTGCCATCGTGAACCAGCACCGCCCCCACAGGCACTTCGCCGATTGCTTCGGCTTTTCTGGCTTCCGCAATGGCCAGCTGCATCCACTCCGCATCCTGCGGCTGGGCTGGCACATCACGTAAATACGGCACGGCTTCCATCAGCCGTCGATCTCAGCCCAGCAGTTCGGGGTTTCGTACAGCGTCACTTTTTTCAGTTCCAGCACGCGGCCAAAGCGGTTGTGATACACCTCTTTCAGGATATCAAACGCAATCTTGGCCAGATTTTCCACGGTTGGCACACGGTCAATAATCACTGTTTTATGGCCCGGCAATTTCTCCAGGAAATTACGCACCAGAAAATCTTTTTCATACACGATAAATGCATGGTCCCACAGATTCACCAGATGCTGATTTGCCAGCGATTTGATATCGCCGAAATCCATAATCATGCCGTTATCAGATTCACCGTCATGCTCCACCACCTCGCCGGTCAGCGTGATTTGCAGCGTGTAACGGTGCCCGTGCAGGTTTCTGCACTGGCTGCTATGGTCAGGAATACGATGACCCGCATCGAATTCCAGTTTACGGGTAATGGTTAACATGAAACTTCAGATATTCTTTTAAGGGATTTGTAACAGCTTATGCGTTTGCAGACTGAGTTTCCATTGCGGATGCTGCTTACAAAACTCAATCGCCAACCGGATATTATCCTTCTGATCCGGCCCGTCCATTGCCTGTACAAAATAATGTTCAAAATCAAGGCTGGCATATAAAGCCATATCCTGACCATCCTGCGGTATGACCACCTTGATCTCGTTACCGCGTCGCACCACCAGCTCGGAACCCATTTTCGGACTGACACAAACCCAGTCCACCCCCTCGGGTACCGGCAGCGTACCATTGGTTTCAATCGCAATCTCAAAGCCCTGCTGATGCATCGCGTCAATCAGCACCGTATCCAGCTGCAACAGCGGCTCACCACCGGTGAATACCACATATTTGCTTTGCGGATACGACGCTGGCCACAGGCTGTTAATCCGCTCAGCCAGTTGCTCTGCCGTCGCAAATTTACCGCCGCCTTCGCCGTTGGTACCGACAAAATCGGTATCGCAGAAACGACAAATCGCCGTCGCCCTGTCCTGCTCGCGCCCGGTCCACAAATTACAGCCGGAAAACCGGCAAAACACCGCCGGACGTCCGGCATGATTGCCCTCGCCCTGCAGCGTATAAAACATTTCTTTGACGCTGTAAGTCACGCCTGATTCCCACTCTATGGACTATGGCCGCTTTCAAAGCACGCACACCAACCGGCGCACCGTTGCCTGAAATGCCACGATATTGATTCGATTCAAAACGACAACGCCGACATACAAATCGGCGTAACCGCATATGATACCACAGGCAAGTACTCAGGCTAATTCACGGACTGGAAGAATTCAACTCTGGCGGGATTTCAGGGTAATTTTCACATGCTGACGTAGCCGGATGCCTTCACATTCAAAACAAGAAGCCCGCTTGATTGCGGTCCTCTTGTTTGACCAACGGAGAGTCAATGCTCTAAATATAATGACAAATTCTTATTTCTGGGAAAAATATAACGTTGCAGCTCAAATCACCCTTTCAAGCCGTTGCTACCTTAGATTGTGTCAGACGTTCCAGTGCAATGCGCAGCGCACGATCATCGAAGAGTCGGACCTTACGCATGGCTGCATCCTTTCCTCCTCGCCAATTACGAAGTCCTTCTCGTAAAGCAGATATATTCGGCTCCACACCTTCGCGAGCAAGCAACCAATCCACAGTCGCTAACAACTCCATTCCGAAGGGTGACTCAAAACCATCAATCAATGCAGTCGCCGATTCCAAGGCTCGAATGTAAGCTCGAGCTTCACTGTTGAGATATGCTTGAACAAACTCCTTTTGTTCATCATCGAACCAAATCACGTCTAGTGGATTAGCATCGCTAATCCGCTTTTCGGAGTGCAGATAGCTTCCATCTAAGTTATTCAACAAGTGATCAAGTCGGTTGGCATATGGACCATATTTATGCGCAGTGAACTGCAAATTCAGTGGGTTGTCGCCAGGGTTATAGCGCTCGATAGCGCGCTCCACAAACCATGCAAGCTTCTGAATCTCCAACAGGCTGCATTCCATACCCAACACCCAGTACCGGCGCACAAGTTCGGCGATCAATGCACGCGCTGGCGTCAACTTTTCTACGCCAGTCCGCTTAGCAACATTTTGGTATTGTTTAGTCGGCTCAAACACCAAGATATCTATATCCAGATCACCTAGTGCCAACTCAATTTGTTTACGCACATCCATCCATTCTAGCCCGCCATTTCCAGCTCCCAGCGGTGGAATCGCGATGGATTGAACCTTCTGTTCAACCAAAAAGCGCCGAAGGTCTTGCAAGCCCTCCACTACCCACTCCATGCGTGATGGCGCCCTCCAGTGCTGCTTGGTAGGAAAGTTGACGATCCAGCGTGGCCCATCCAATTCGTGTACCGACGTTACAAACATTTTTCCGGTCTGCACTTCCTTGGCTTTACAGGCGGCAGCGTAGCGATGGAAATTCTCATCAAACCGTTCTTTGAACATCAGCGCGATGCCTTTCCCCATCACTCCGACGGTGTTGACGGTGTTGACCAGCGCCTCAGCACGAGCCTCCAATAAATTGCCCTGAGTAAATGTAATCATTAAAAGTACCACCCTGTCCGTACATAAACTGGAAGATTCAAATGACGAACCTGAATTTCCTGTTTGATGCATTGTTTCAAAGATTCTGTATAGCACACGATGCCAAGAAGCCCAGCTACCGGCACGTGCTGGTAAATTAGCGCCTCGGCCTGATATCGTTCAAACTTAGCAGGGTCTTCCGGGTCCCGTTTGAAATCCCTTCTCTGCAGCAAAGGCCAGTCGATTTTATCGAGGTCTGCCAAGTCCGAATAGTAATCTGCCCACTGATAATAGGCATGACTGTCCGTGAACAGAAAAGGCAATCCGATCTCGGCAACGTGGCGAAGACTGGAAACCAAAATTACAATTTCTTCGTTCGGCCACTTTTTGATGCCGCCCCATCCCGTGTGAATGTTGCGCAACATTGGCGAAAAAGGTGTGAAATAGAACGGCACATAATCATTCAGGAAGCCTTTGGGATGCAACGGCACAGCATGACGAGCTCGCTTGTCAATAAGCTCCGGATTGCCGATATTCACCCAAGCTGGAGACCTCACCTCACTATTACCACAGTACAGGCCATTATCCAGAATCCACGGAAGGTTGTCGCGATGGACAATCCGCCAGATCAACGCTTTTTCCGGATTGAGATTGTTATAAAGCATTACAGAAACATCCCAGGATTTACATCCACTTCTAACTCCAGATCCATGTTATCAATCATTTCTCCGATTGCTTCAGCTACTTCGTCATTTGGCGCATAAATTTTGAAAAATTTACTTACTGGAACCGGGCCAAAGGAGAGGCACTCTGCCATACAAATACTCTTGCACTCAGGATCGTGATAGTTCCGAGTATTCATCGTCTCCCAATTTATCACATCAAACCCACGCTGAAAGTCCAACAATTCCGGTTCAACATTAGCCAATGGATGGCGAGGAATTACTTTCCAATTTTCGCGTTGTGCCACACTTCGCCGGACAGCGATAATAGCAAAGTCTTCATCTGGCCGATCAATCTGTACTCGACCGTCAAACGGGTTACGAGCAAACCAATGAAAAGGAACATAGTTTTCGAGGCCATAATCACTTCTGCCCTCAATGATTTCCTGATCGGCGACATCTGCAAAGTCTTGTAGGTGTGCACGAGGTAATAATCCGTGCTCGAGAATTCCAGACATATTTTCAAGGCTAGTCAGGTGATAGATAAGCTTCTGCTTTTTAATATCTGACATATAAAACCTCCGTTAAGCACCTCGGCCATACTCACTACTTCAAGCCCCCCCCCCAATCCTCAGGGCATCCGTGTTACCTTCGTGATTCAATCAAACACTTTCAGGAATTCAGTCACAGCAGAGTAAAATTTCAATCGAAAGAACGCTCATCGGATTAATCCATGTCTCAAGCCAAAAGGTGAGAGCACTTTGCGTTACTAATTGCTGTTCATTGTATCTGAGCAAATTTTGACCATACCCTCCTTTATAGCCAGATAATCTTACCAGATCGGCACAATACCCCACCAGCAACAGCCTCCAAGACATAGGAATTACTGCCGCCACCAAATATAAATAAAAAATTAATGTATTTACAACTCACTGAGAAATTAATTCTCGATCAGTCGTAAGCACAACCACTTTCCATGGTCACGACGAACTTAAATGATAAAAATACTGCAAATGCTTTTGCAATTCTATTTTGTATCTCCCTCAAAAAAGCCCGCTTCGTTGCGGGCTTTTTTTGATGGCTCGGACTAAATGTCAGTGCAAGCTAATTATTCCCACTCAATCGTTGCCGGTGGTTTGCCGGAGATGTCGTACACAACTCGGTTGATGCCGCGTACTTCATTGATGATGCGGTTGGAAACACGGCCCAGCAGGTCGTACGGCAGGTGCGCCCAGTGTGCAGTCATGAAGTCTTGTGTCTGTACTGCGCGCAGTGCAACAACGTAGTCGTAAGTACGGCCGTCACCCATCACACCAACGGATTTCACTGGCAGGAATACAGCAAATGCCTGACTGGTGGCGTCGTACCAGGTGATTTGTTTTTCTGCCTGCGGATCTACTACAGTGTTGCGCAGTTCTTCGATGAAAATCGCGTCTGCGCGGCGCAGCAGTTCTGCGTATTCGTGTTTGACTTCGCCCAGAATACGCACGCCCAGACCCGGACCCGGGAAAGGATGACGGTAAACCATGCTGTGTGGCAGGCCGAGTGCCACGCCCAGTTTGCGCACTTCATCTTTGAACAGTTCGCGCAGTGGTTCCAGCAGTTTCAGGTTCAGTGTTTCCGGCAGACCGCCGACATTGTGGTGGCTCTTGATAGTGTGCGCGCCTTTTTTGCCTTTGCCCGCACTTTCAATCACGTCAGGGTAAATCGTGCCCTGCGCCAGCCATTTTGCGTTGCTCAGTTTGCCAGCTTCTACCTGGAATACTTCAACAAATTCGCGACCGATGATTTTGCGTTTTGCTTCCGGATCCGTCACGCCTGCCAGATGGCCCATGAACTGTGCAGTTGCATCAACATGGATGACTTTAACGCCCAGATTTTTGGCGAACATGTCCATGACCATTTTGCCTTCGTTCAGGCGCAGCAGGCCGTGATCAACGAATACGCAGGTCAGCTGATCGCCAATAGCGCGGTGGATCAGCGCAGCAGCAACGCTACTGTCCACACCACCGGACAAGCCCAGAATCACTTCATCGGAGCCGACTTGCGCACGAATGGCGGCAACCGCTTCTTCGATGTAGTCAGGCATATTCCAGTCGGATTTGCAGCCGCAGATTTCATGTACGAAACGGCTCAGCATTGCTTCGCCCTGCAGGGTGTGCGTTACTTCAGGGTGGAACTGTACTGCGTAGAAACGGCGGGATTCGTCGGCCATGCCGGCGATCGGGCAGTTTGGCGTGGATGCCATCAACTTGAAGCCTTCTGGCATTTGGTTCACTTTGTCGCCGTGGCTCATCCAGACTTTCAGCATGCCGTGGCCTTCGTCGGTGACGAAGTCATTGATACCGTTCAGCAGCGCGGTATGGCCATGTGCGCGTACTTCGGCGTAACCGAATTCACGTACCAGACCGTTTTCCACAACGCCACCCAGCTGTGCTGCCATGGTTTGCATACCGTAGCAAATGCCCAGCACCGGAACACCAGCATCGAACACTGCCATCGGTGCACGCGGTGTATCGCCTTCTGTCACACTGCTAGGGCCGCCGGACAAGATAATGCCGGATGCGCCGTAGGTACGAATAAATTCGTCGCTAACGTCATAAGGATGTACTTCAGAAAATACGCCTGCATCGCGTACACGGCGGGCGATCAGCTGAGTGACCTGTGATCCGAAATCAAGAATGAGGATTTTTGAATGCATAATTCAGATATTTATGTCGGTTGCCCTGGCTCGGCCTGAACAACACTGTTATTACCTGCTCTCTTTGCAGACAGCAGCGCTCTTTCAGCGAGGCCGACCAGCGCCTCCGGGTCTGCATCCGGAAATGCATCTGTCGAAACAGTGCCGGTACAGACAGTTAATTTTGTGGGAACCTGATTTACTGGTTCTGGATGCATCATCACAGCAAGGCGGATACGTTCGGCAACAGCAAATGACACCAGATGCGAAGCGCCGGGCAAGACAATCAGAAACTGATCTTCGCCGAAACGACCCAGCGCATCAAACGGACGTATGCATGACCGGATGCGGCTGACCATACGGATGAGTATCTGGTCTGCACCGGACACACCATGATCACGCCGCAGCAATTCAATCTGATCCGGAAACACAAACATGAGTGACAGCGGTTTTTCCGCTTTACGGCAACGCTCCAGCTCCAGTCCGAGTGAACGGATGATGGCACCTTTATTCCATGTACCCAGCAAAGGGTCAATCATGGCTTCGCGTTTCAGATAACGGTTTTGTTTGAGTAACTCATGCTGTTGCTGGCAGACAGAAGTCAGTGCCAGTTCATGCTGAATCAGCACGGCCATGTCGGCCAGCAGCAAGTGTGCGGTGGAATCGAGTTTTCGCGGTTGATAGTCAATCAGGCGGATACATGCCACCAGTTGACCATGCATATCGTGGACAGGATAGGAAGCATAGAAGCGGATAAACGGCGCACCTGCCACGTAAGGCAGTTGCGCCAGTTCGGCATCCTGTGTCAGATCGTCGATCAGCACGACATCTTCCGTCAGCGGAAAATAATCGCTGAACACCGCTTCCATTTCGGAAATCGGATGTCCGTTACTGTTACTGCGTCCGGCAAGCCGGCCAAATGTGATGAAGCAGTTTGCGACCGAAAACAGTTGCAAGCCCAGTCGTTCAAAGCGCGCAATTCTGGCTTCCGGTTTTTCGGCAGAAAGCCGCTCAATTGCGGTATTCGCCGGCGCTCCGGAAGTCAGCTGAAAACTGCTAACGCCTGATGACATGCACGCCCCCGTTTTCGTGTCAGCCAGCTTTATTCAGCCCGGTAGTTTGGTGCTTCTTTGGTGATCTGCACATCGTGAACATGCGATTCGCGCATGCCTGCAGATGTGATCTCGACGAATTCTGCTTTATTGTGCATGTCGTCGATCGATCCGCAACCACAGTAACCCATGGAAGAACGAACGCCGCCGACCAGTTGATACAGAATTGCCAGCACACTGCCTTTGTAAGGTACGCGACCTTCAATGCCTTCCGGCACCAGTTTGTCCTGGTTGTTGCCGGATTCCTGGAAGTAGCGGTCAGCAGAACCTGCAGACATCGCACCCAGACTGCCCATGCCGCGATACGATTTGTAGCTGCGACCCTGATACAGAATCACTTCGCCCGGCGCTTCTTCGGTACCTGCAAACATACTGCCCATCATGACAGTCGATGCGCCAGCGGCCAGTGCTTTTGCCACGTCGCCGGAGAAACGCACACCACCGTCAGCGATACACGGAACGCCGGTACCTTTCAGCGCGGTTGCAACGTTAGCGATTGCAGAGATTTGCGGCACACCGACACCGGCAACAATACGTGTAGTACAGATAGAACCAGGCCCGATACCGACTTTCACCGCATCCGCGCCGTGCTCAACCAGCGCCAGCGCTGCAGCAGCAGTAGCAATATTGCCGCCGATGACGTCGATGTGCGGGTAGTTATCTTTTACCCAGCGTACGCGATCCAGAACACCTTTCGAGTGACCGTGTGCAGTATCCACAACGATCACGTCCACACCGGCTTTCACCAGCAAATCGATACGGGCTTCATTGTCAGGACCAACACCGACCGCTGCACCAACGCGCAGCTGACCACGTGCATCTTTGGATGCAAACGGATGCTCTGTCGATTTCTGAATATCTTTCACTGTGATCAGACCACGCAGTTCGAAGTCGTCGTTGATCACCAGTACGCGTTCGAGGCGGTGTTTGTTCATCAGGCGCTTGGCTTCCGCCAGATCAGCACCTTCTTTGACGAACACCAGTTTGTCACGCGGTGTCATTTTCGCGCGTACTTCCGCTTCCAGATCTTCTTCGAAACGCAGGTCACGATTGGTGATAATACCAACCACGTACTTGCCTTCCACCACCGGAAAACCGCTGATGCCATGCTGATGCGACAGAGAAAGTACGTCCCTGATACGCATATCCGGCGGTACAGTGATCGGATCACGTAACACGCCGGATTCAAAACGTTTCACTTTGGAAACTTCGCGGGCTTGCTCAGCTGCAGTCAGATTTTTGTGGACGATACCGATACCACCTTCCTGAGCCATCGCAATTGCCAGTCGCGCTTCCGTGACTGTATCCATTGCAGCGGACACAAGCGGGATATTCAGACTGATATTGCGCGACAGTTTGGTCGCAAGGGAGGTGTCTTTCGGGAGGATGTTCGAATAGGCTGGTACGAGTAGCACGTCATCGAACGTGAGTGCTTTTTGAAGTAAACGCATAGTCTTTCCTATAGGCGCAAAAGCGAATTATACAGAAAACTTGCGAGCGCGTCGCGTACCGTGTAAAACTCTCGTTATTGATTATGACACTTTCACACATCAAACTATGAAAAGCCGCACGCTGATCGCATTACTGTCTCTGATTTGTGTTCAGGGACTCGCTATGGCCCAGTATATCTGGGTTGACGAAAAAGGAAACAAACAATACTCCGACACCGCGCCGCCGGCTTCTGTGCCGAAGAGCCGCATTATTAAAGCACCGGGCGCAGCAGCAGGCACCACATCTGCCCCTGCCCCTGCCGCCACCACGCCATCGGCACCGGCCAAACCACAGACCACAGCGAGTAAAAACGAGGATTACAACAAACGCCGTACTGAGCAGGCTGAAGCTGCGCAAAAAAACGCGGCAGAGCAGCAAGCCAGTCAGGATAAAAAAGCAGATTGCGAACGCGCTCGCAGTTACCAGCGCAGTCTGGAATCCGGTGAACGCGTAGCCAACGTAGACAGCAAAGGTGAACGCTACTTCCTCGATGATACTCAGCGATCGAAAGAAATCGATCAGGTGAAAAAAGCGCTGGCGAATTGTCAGTAATTTTTATTTCCGGTATCGGCAAAAATAAAACGGGCTCTGATAGCCCGTTTTATTTTTTATTCTTTCTCTCTCTATTACCGCAGAAATTGCCGGAGCTGATTTGCGTACCGGCTTACATCGTTCCGCGCTTGCGATTTTGTTTCGCCGCTCTGCGCCGGCGCGCTTCCATAGGATCGGCGGTCAGCGGACGGTAAATTTCGATGCGGTCTCCATCTTTCAGCACACTATCCGGCGTTTTCTTTTTACCGAAAACACCAACCGGCATGGCACTGATGTCGCGAATACCGGCTTTTTCTGCAATCCCGCTTTGTTGAATTGCTGCGGCGATGTCGGCACCGGAAGCGATCGTCAGCGGAATACGGAACACTTGTTCCGGCAATGCATAACAAACTTCGACCTGAATCAATTCAGCCATAGACCTTCTCCGCGCGCTGGCAAAAACTGTCAACGAAACTGTTCGTAATTTTGCTGAATACCGGTCCGATAATATGCTCCAGCAACTTGCTGGAAAATTCGTAATGCAAATCAAACTCGATCTTGCATGCATCAGCTCGCAGCGGAGTAAACTTCCAGCTACCGGTTAAATGGCGGAATGGTCCTTCCACCAGTTGCATTTGCATTGCATGTGGTGGCTGGTTCTGATTTCGCGTCGTAAAGCTCTGACGAATACCGTGATAATTAATCGATAAAGTTGCGACCAATGCCGCATTTGTGCGCTCCTGAACGGAAACACCGCCACACCAGGGCAGGAATTCAGGGTACGCTTCCACCTTATCCACCAGAGCAAACATTTGCTCGGCGCTGTAAGCAACAAAAACTGTCTTATGTACTACCGCCATTGAATAAAACCATTTGGTAAAATGTCAGGTTCGCATTTTACCCGAGTCGCCGGATTGACGACATCTCGTCAGCATAAAGACCGTGACGCATTAGCAGAGAAAAAACACGCATGACTATCGCAGACAATAAAAAGGCCTTCCACGATTACTTTGTTGAAGAACAGTTTGAAGCCGGCATGGTGCTGGAAGGCTGGGAAGTAAAAGCTATCCGCGCTGGCAAAGTGCAATTAAAAGAAGCTTATGTGATCGTGAAAGCGGGAGAAATTTTCCTGTTCGGCGCGCACATTGGCGCATTACCAACCGCATCCACCCATATCCGTCCGGATTCGGTCCGTACCCGTAAGCTGCTGTTACGCGCTGAGGAAATTTCCAAACTGATCGGTAAAGTGGAACGCGCAGGTTACACCATGGTACCGATCAATCTGCACTACAGCAAAGGCCGCATCAAATGCCAGATTGGCCTTGCGAAAGGTAAAAAGCAGCACGATAAGCGTGATACCGAGCGTGAACGCGACTGGCAGCGCGAACAGCAAAAAATCATGAAGCAGCACCGCCGCTGATTTTCCTTCCGGCGCGGCTTTTCTGCCGCGCCCTGCTCCCCTTTCTGCCGCAAACAGCGCGCTTTCGGCATGACCTCTGATCTGGCTCTGTCAGCCACCCGAAATACGTGAGAGAATCAGCCGGCATCGTTGCTGTTTTTTGCAACTGTGTGCAAAAAAGCATCGGATTCGACGAAATTCCGCGACAAACGCGGCGATTTTGATCACAGTAAAGTATGTAACTCTTTGTAAGCCCCCGTCCTAAACGGTTTCCAATATGAAACGTTCTCAGTACCATTACGGCCTATGAATACTGTAAACACGATTGAACAAAGTGCTGGCCAACCGGGCACTCCGCCAAAAGCGAAAATCCTGGTTGTTGATGATGATTTACGGCTGCGCGAACTGCTGCGCCGCTATCTGACAGAGCAAGGCTTTTATGTCGTCGGCGCAGAGAACGCACAGGTCATGAACAAGCTGTGGATGCGTGAACGTTACGACATGCTGGTACTGGATCTGATGTTGCCGGGTGAAGACGGGCTGGCCATTTGCCGACGCCTGCGCGGTGGTGGCGATCAGACCCCGATTATTATGCTGACCGCCAAAGGCGAAGAAGTCGACCGTATTATCGGCCTGGAAATGGGTGCGGACGATTATCTGCCGAAGCCATTTAACCCGCGTGAACTTGTGGCACGTATCAACGCCGTCTTACGCCGTAAAGCACCTGATGAATTGCCGGGCGCACCATCCGATGGTCCGCAAACCTTCAGTTTTGGCGACTTCACACTGGATCTGGGTACCCGCACATTGCGTAAAGGTACACAGACCATTTCGCTGACCACCGGCGAATTTTCGGTACTGAAAGTGTTTGCGCGTCATGCACGTCAGCCGATGTCGCGTGAAAAACTGATGGAACTGGCACGCGGCCGCGAATACGAAGTGTTTGACCGCAGTCTGGACGTACAGATTTCCCGCCTGCGCAAACTGATCGAGCCGGACCCGTCCAACCCGCTGTACATCCAGACAGTCTGGGGACTGGGCTATGTGTTTATTCCTGACGGACAGAAAAACTGAATACCGGTAAACCTTTGATTGCCTCCTACCTCAACAGTATGGAATGGCTGAAAAGCGGATTATTCTGGCGCACCTTCTTCATGCTTGCCGCCCTTGTGATGGCAAGCATGTTGCTTTGGTTCGCCAGTTTTCGCAGTCTTGAACGCACACCACGGGCGCAGCAACTGAGCTCGCAGATCGTGTCGATTGTCACGGTCAGTCGCGCTGCACTTGCACACTCTCCGCCGGAAAACAGCGTGGCCTTTCTGACGACAATGGCGCGTAACGAAGGGGTACGCATCACAACTTTGCACCGTGAAGATGTGACTGCGCCGCTGGAGAAGAACGCCTTTAACACCGAACTCGGCGCTTCCCTGACGCAAACGCTTGGTGCCGATACCCGCTTTGCGCGTCAGGTGAATGGCGAAACCGGTTTCTGGATCAGCTTCCGCATCAATGATCAGCCTTACTGGCTGCGTCTGGATACCGAACGTATTGAGCCGCCGATTACCATCCCGGTGATCAGCTGGGCTGCTGCAACATTGCTGCTGACCTTACTCGGCGCGGTCATTATTTCCAAACTGATCAATGACCCTCTGGCGCAGCTGAGTCAGGCGGCATATCAGATCGCACAAGGTAAGCGCCCTCAGCCTTTGCCGGAACGCGGCCCGAAAGAAATCCGCGAAACCAACACCAGTTTTAATTCGATGGTGGAAGATCTGGCGCGGATTGAAACAGACCGCACCATCATTCTGGCCGGTATTTCGCATGATTTGCGCACGCCGCTGGCGCGTATGCAGCTGGAAGTGGAAATGGCGGATCTCGATCCGCAGGCGCGCGCCGGTATGCAATCCGATCTGGTGCAGATGGATGCGATCATTAATCAGTTCCTCGATTACGCAAAACCGCTGGATAACCATGATTTCGAGCCGGTAGAAATCAGTGAACTGTTATTGCAAGTCATCAAGGATTACGCATCGCGCATTTCTAACCTGCAGATTCGTACGGATATCACGCCCGGCCTGATCATCAATGGCAATGAAACGGAATTGCATCGTTTGTTTTCTAACCTGATTGAGAATGCCTGCCGTTACGGCAAAAATCCGGATCGCCAGACCGTGCTGATGGAAGTGCAGTGCAGCCTGAAAAAAAATGGCAAGAAGCAAGGCGTACTGATCAGTTTCCGTGACTATGGTGATGGCGCACCGGACGATGACATCAACCGCTTGCTGCGACCTTTCACCCGCGCCGATGCTTCCCGCAGTCAGGCCAATGGCTCCGGCCTCGGACTGGCAATTGTGGACCGTATCATCAAACGTCATCGCGGTCGCTTACGTATTTACAATCATGAACATCGTGGCTTTGTGGCCGTGATGATTATCCCTGAGCACCGTTCGCGCTGAGATATTCAGCAGTTCTCTGACGCCCGTTCCATCTGCAATCCATACTCACTGACAGGTTTCCGGCCTGTCAGCGTCAGCAAATCCGTCAGCAAGCCAAATTCGGGGCAAAAATGCCTCAAATGCGGAGTCTGGCACAGCGATCCGGCGGTCGTCGGCAGAAAGTCCGGGGCTCCGTAAATCACGAATGACGATTCTTGCATACTCAGCGTGCAGTTCAGCGGCCGCACACGCCGGACTTCGGTCTTCCGGCGATTGGCAGCCTGATGAGCAACCGGCACGAAGTCGGGCAAAACTCTGCGCCATACATCAGTACAACCTCATTCAATGACCGGATATAAAAAAGAGCGGCTTACGCCGCTCTGACTCAGTGAAACTTTACAAACTCAGCGTGCCGGTGCGCTCAGTGTCAGAGACATTTTCAGTGAAGGCAAGGATTGTGCAGGTGCATTGACGACCTGCACTTTGGCCACAGCCGGTGCTGCCACTGCCTGTGCCGGACCGGCAACATGCAGCAAACCGACACCCAGCACGCCCGCAGTCAGCACTGCACCCGCCACCAGCGCCGGACGCCAGCTGCGCTTTGCATCGTTCGCTGCCATCGCCGGCATGTCAAACTGCACCGGGGCCTGTTGCAGCAATGCCTGAACCTGATCAGACCAGCCGTTCACGCGGTTACCTTCGTACTGCAGCTTGCGCAGTACATCGCGGGTCATTGCCTCCGCCTGCTGTTCAGCAACACGGCGTGTTTTTTCCAGTGTTGCACGCTGAATTGCCTGTGCTGCAATCAGACTGTCCGCTTCGATACCGGCCTGCTCTGCCATCGCCTGTAACTGCATTGCACGCAGGGTCATGCTTTCTGCCTGCGTCTGCAGCCATTCCTGCATTGCCACTTCCGCCTGATTCAGTTCCGCCACATGCTGATGTGCTGCCTGCAATGCGGCTGTTGCAGCTTGCTGTTCCTCACGGCGTTGCAGAATCAGATCCGCCAGCGCCGCATGTTCTTCATCCATTGCCGCAGTACGGGCTGCTGTTTCGGCAATCGCAGCCTGATCCTGTTTCAACGCTGCGAGTTTTTCCTGTTCCTTCGCAACGACCGCCAGACTTTCCGCCATCAGGCGCTGCTCTTCCGCAATACGTTGTGCAATGAGTGCTTCTGCTGCGGCAGCGGCTTCTGCACGTGCTTTGGCGGCGGCTGCCAGTGCCTGTTCCTGCTGCGCCAGACTGTCTTCTGCCAGTTTCGCCTGTGCTTCTGCCTGCAGACGCGCCTCACTTTCACGGGCCAGATTCTGTTCGTGCTGCAAGCGCATTTCAGTGCTGTCCAGCAAGGCATGTTCTGCTGCCAGACGGGCTTCTGCGGCGGCAACCGTCATTGCATGTTGACGCTGAATTTCCTGTTCGGTTTCACGTTGCTGCGTTGCCAGTGCCAGTGCGCGGCGTGCCTGCTCTGCATTGTCTGCCTGCAGCGCGAGTACGCGGCTGGCTTCCTGTGCTGCGGCTTCCGCCATTTGTGCGGCTTCCAGTTCCTGCGCGGCTGCCATTTGCAATAAACGGGCAGCTTCTTCCTGTGCAGATGCTTTTTCCTGTGCTGCACGTTGCTGTAACTCTGCAGCTGCTGCCGCTTCGCTTGCAGCTTTAGCCAGTCGCTGTTCAGCGATCTGCGCCTGTGCAGCGGCAGACGCCGCTTGCTGTTCTGCCTGAATGCGTTCTGCCAGATGTTGTGCCGCAGCCTGTTCTGCCTGCAAGCGCGCCTGTTCCAGCTGCAGCAATGCTGCTGTTTTTTCCTGATTCTCCAATGCGGCCTGCTGGGCTGCCGTCTGCATTTCCGCATGCTGTTTTGCCTGTTCCAGCATTGCATTTTCTGCGGCCAGTTTGGCTTGCGTCATTTCCAGTGCATGCTGTTCTGCAGCGGCACGTTCCGCCTGGGCAGCTGCCAGTGCAGCCTCTTGCGCAACACATGCCTGCATTGCCTGCAGCGCCTGCTGGTCGCTGTGCTGACGTGCACTCAGCTCTTTTGCCAGTTCTTGCTCCGTTATGGCGCGTGCTTGTTCCAGCGCGGTGTTTTCCTGCAGCAAACGAATCTTTTGCTGTGTCGCATCCGCACGTTGCTGCTGCGCTTCTGCTTCAGCCTGTTCAGCAAGAATTGCTGCATCGGCAGCCGCATTGGCTTGCTCCAGCGCGAGACGACGAGCCTGCTCTGCACTGGCTTTCTGACGTGCCAGTGCTGCCTGACGGTAAGCTGCCTCTATGCGACGATCCGTTTCCGCTTTTGCCGCCTGTTCGGCCGCCATGCGTTCAGAAGTAGCCTTTGCTAAGGCTTCTTCCGATGCAATACGCTGCTCGGTTGCGATGTGCAATTGTTCTGCCAGCGCCAGTTTTTCGTTTGTCACGCGAACCAGTAAAGCTTCCTGATCTGCAATTGCAGCCAGTTCCTGATGCAGGCTGCACTCAGCTTCTGCGCGCGCTGCCTCTGCCAGTCGGATCTGCTCTGCCGTGTGTGCGTTGGCGGCGGCAAACGCGGCAGCCTGTGCAGCCTCTGCACGCGCAGCGTCGGCTGCTACTAAGGCCTGTTGCACCATCGCCTGTTCGCGGGCAGTGTGTGCCAGCGCCTCGGTTTCAGCACGTACTTTTTCTGCTTCGGTGTCTGCCAGCAACGAGACTTTCGCCAGTTTTTCTTCTACCAGTTCCAGTGCTTTTTTCTGCGTCGCGACAAACACACGTGCCTGTTCACGCAGACGTTGCTCAGAAGCCAGCTTGCTGTCAGCCAGTTGCGCTGCCAGTTGTTCAGCCTGCGCACGTTCCTGCGCCATTGCCGCCAGCTCTGCCTCACGTTCTGCTCGGGCAGCCGCTGCCGCGCTGGCGATCTGCTCTGCTTCCGCGCGCAAACGCTGTGCCTCGCGCTCTTCAAGCTCTGCCTGCAGACGCTGTTGTTGCGCCGCCAGTTGTGCCTGCAACTGCTGTTCATTTTCCTGCTGAGTGCGCAGTGCTTCACGCTCCAGCACAGCCAGTTGTTGCGCAGCTTCTTTGCGACGCTGCAACAAAGCCAGTGCCTCCAGTTCCGCTTGCTGAATCAGCTCCTGCTCAGCACGCAGACACTGTTCTTCCTGCACACGCAGATCCAGTAATTCACGCGCCTGTTGTTCTGCCGCCAGTGATGCCTGACGTGCTTCCAGACTGGCTTGTTCCAGCGCGAGGCGGGCATTCAGTTCGGCCTGCAATGCCTGTTCAGTCTGCAGATTTTCCTGCGTTGTGATCAGGGTACGGGCTTCTGTATCTGCTTTTTGCGCCAGCACCTGATTCAGCGCTTCCGTTTCCTGTGCACGGGCCTGCGCCAGTTGCAGATAGTCTTGCTGCAGACGGGCATGCTCTTCGAGCTTGCTAACCCTTGCCTGCTCTGCATCGATCAGTGCGCGGCGTGCGATACGCGCTTCTTCCTGAATATGCTGACGGCGTGCCAGCAATGCCGCCTGTGTTTTTTCCTGCTCTGCTTTTTCCAGCAAAACTGCGGCCAGTGCCTGCTCATGTTCCAACTTTTCCTGCATTGCCTGTGCAGCGAGTGCCTCTGCCTGCAAACGCGATTGCTCGGCCTGATTTGCCTGCTCCGATTGCACAGCCTGCAATGCAGCCAGCGCCGCAGCCTGTTCTGCCAGTTGTTTTTGCTGCGCCTGATGCAGCAAAGCATCTTCACGTGCAGCAGCTTCGAGTTCCGCAGCCAGACGGGCTTGCTCTGCGGCCTCCTGCTGTGCACGCGCCTGCTCTAAGGCCTGCAGTTCGGTATTACGCGCAGCAATCTGTGCCTCGGTCGCTGCCGCGATTGCTTCTGCTTTTTCGCGTGCTGCCAGCACGGTATCCTGTGCTGCTTCAGCCTTCAGTTTTTCAGTCTCGACGGCTTCCTGCAGTAAATCCAGCGCCTGCTGTTCTTCACGTGCAGTCTGCAATTCTGCCGCCAGCAAAGCTTCGCGGGTTTGCTGCTGTTCTGCCGCCAGTGCTGCGCGCTGCTGACTGACAGCAGCCAGTTGCTGTGCCTGCTCTGCTTCACGTTTTGCTGTCGCCAGCGCTGCTTCCTGCGCGATACGTGCTGCGTGTTCTGCTGCCTCTTTTTCCGCCAGCATTGCAGCCTGTTCACGCTCTGATTGCGCTTTGCATTCCAGCTCTGTCGCAATACGTTGTTCTGCCGCCAGTTTCTCTGCCAGTGCTGCAGCCGCATTTTGCTCCGCACGCAAACGGCGCTCTTCTGCCGCCGCCAGTTCTTTCGCAATTTGCAGTTTGTCTTCCGCTGCCTGTTTTGCCTGACCTGTCAGTTGCGCTGTCAGTACCGCGACTTGTAAAGCTTCCTGTTCTGCATTGGCTTGCTCACAAGCGATTTCCAGTGCAGATTGTTCAACCTGCGCACGTTCCTGTGCGATACGCGCAGCACGCTGTTCTTCTTCCATACGCGCAGCCGCATTTGCCGTTGCTGCCGCTTCCGCCAGACGACGGGCCTCGGCTTCCGCCAGCGCTTGCTGTTCTGCCTGCAAGCGTGCTTTGATCTGATGATCTGCCATGGCAGCAGATTCAATCTGTTGCATTGCCGCTTCCTGCAATGCTTTTTCGGTGCGGATGCGCTCTTCCGTCATCAGACGGATTTTCTCTTCGGCATCACGGCGTGCACGCGCAGCTTCAGCCGCTTGCGCTTCCGCCTGAGCACGTTTTTCTGCGGCATCTTTCAGTTCCAGCTCTGCCTGAACGCGCATCTGGATGGCTTCCAGTGCGCGCTGCTCAGATTCGCTGCGCGCCTGAGAAATAGCGAGATGTTCCTGCTCCAGAATCTGCACCATCTTGCGTCGCTCTTCCGTCAGCGGACTGTCTTCCGGCTGGGACTGCGCTGTCTGTGCTTGCGCTTGCAGCGTAAAACGGGATAACGCAGCGTTCGCAGCAACAGATGCATGCTCTTCTTCAGGCAACGACAATTGCACTACCGGTGCCGGCATCGGGGTAACCGGAGGCAGTGGTGCAGCGTGTTGCCATTGTTTATCGGCGCGCTCACGGGCTTCAAGGCTGAGCTTCTGACGCAGTGCGTCTTCCTGTTGCTGCTTCAATTGCTGACGCTTCGTTTCCGCAGCCGCCAGCATTGCCGGGTCCGGGGTGACCTCCGACATGGCTGGCGTTATCGCTGCCGGTTGAGATGCAGCTTTCTGATCCGCAACAGCTTGTGCAGCCCGTGCCTCGACACGGGCAATTGCCTCACGGATTCCCTTCACATCAATCCGAGAATTCGATTCCAGCAAGCCGGAAGAATGCATAAATACACTGCTGTCATCGAATTCCTCATCAAAGGAACCGCGTGTCATGCGATGTAAAAGTGTCTGATCCTTGTCCATACTCAACCCCGTTTTGAGTGCCAATATCGTGCAACAGAAGAAAAACTTCTTTCGTATGCTGTCATTATCCCGATTTGCAACTGTTTCAAAGACCAGAATACAGGCAGGATTTCCCCTCTTTTTCCGTGCTGAGTGTTTGTTTTTAGTTTGACTACACCGTAAAACGGCATAGGGGCGTACAATAGCGCCTGCAAAAAATTTAGCTGGAGAATATGTTGAACGATTTAGTGACTGAAATTAAGCACCCGCTGGTGCAACACAAGCTGACGCTGATGCGCAGCAAAGATACGCCAACCGACAATTTCCGCCGCCTGTTGCGCGAAATCAGCCAGATGTTCGCGTATGAAGTCACCCGCGACCTGCCGATCGAATTCACCCGTATCGAAACACCGATTCAGGAAATCGATGCACCGGTCATCAGCGGTAAAAAACTGTGCGTGATCTCCGTCCTGCGCGCCGGCAACGGCATTCTCGACGGCATGCTGGATCTGCTGCCGAATGCCCGCGTTGGCCACATCGGCTTGTATCGTGATCCGGAAACACTGGAGCCGGTAGAGTATTACTACAAAGTGCCGGAAGATATCTCTGAGCGTCTGGTCATCGTTGTTGACCCGATGCTGGCAACCGGCAACTCCGCTGCAGCCGCGATCGAACGCCTGAAACGCGGCGGCGCGAAAACGATTAAATTCGTTTGTCTGCTGGCCGCACCGGAAGGAATCGAAGTCATGCGCAAAGCGCATCCTGATGTACCGATCATTACCGCCTCGATCGATCAGCGTCTGAATGAACACGGCTACATCGTTCCAGGTCTTGGTGACGCAGGCGACCGTATTTTCGGCACAAAATAAGCCAGCTACCCTGACTAAACTGATAAGCAGTGCTTAAACACTGCCCTCAGAAACATTAAACCCCGCTGCCGGAAACGCTGCGGGGTTTTGTTTTACTGCATAATTCAGCAATACGGATACCGGATGCTACCCTCTAACCTTTCGATGCCGCATCCGGAAATCACGCATCAAATACTGTACTGCGATCAGCACTGACGATCTCAGCGACACCAGCATACTCAGACACCTCAGAGATCTCCAGTATTAACAAACTGCGAGGCTCATCGCTGGCCGTTAATGCAGCGTACTTTGCAAACCAACATACCTCCTCAAGCATCTCGTCAGGAGGACAGGTCGTCACTACGCTAGTTGATCCTGACTCAGGACTATCGCAAATCACATCATTTGCAGAATCCTCCCATGCTTTCGCAAATGCCCCCCAGCACATCAGATAGCGCAAATGATCGCTGATCAACTTTCGACAAAATTCATACCTTGAGTGGTCTGATACAGACGTCAGCGCAATCACCAAAACATGGGTATAACTGTTCTGAATCATAAACATCCGGTCGGTCAACGATCCGGGATGCATATGAAGATATGTTGTCTTCATCTGTTTCCTTTACTTCATATTGTCGTGAAAAACTGTGCAACACAGGATATCTAAAAAACTGGAAATCTTGACTATATTTGCACTGCATAATTAATTTGTCTCAGTGCAAGTGCGTAGCGCCATTCAACAATATAACTGCAAAGTGTGTTTTCGGAGTATCTGATGACTGTCGGGTTAGCGGGCATATATTCATACCACGTTTATAACAACAACGGCCGTCGATTCTCAACAGCCTTCCAGTTTGGTGATCACCTCGGCGTCGGCTATGTGTTCAACAACGGGCTGGACGTTGGTCTGAAGGTGCAGCATTTTTCCAATGGCGCGATCAAGCGTCCGAATCCGGGTGCGAATGTCGCAGTTCTGCGGGTGGCGTACCCGTTCTGAGGTATTGGCGGGGCACTGTCTGTGCAGTGATCCGCATTGATGCAT